>OW818639.1:0-2611769 GCA_942492795.1 uncultured Christensenellaceae bacterium | reverse complement strand
TTTGTATACAAGGGAAACGAAAAGCAAATCAAAGAGGCCAATATGGCGTATTATCGCGCGCTGCTGCCGGCTTGCGAAAAATACAACATCAGGGTTGCACTGGAAAACATGTGGCAAAAAGACAATGTCCGAAACTGCATCGTGCAGGATACATGCTCCCGTGCCGAGGATTTCATCGATTACCTCGATACCCTCCATGACGAACATTTTGTGGCGTGCCTTGACGTCGGCCACTGTGCGCTCACCGGCGAGGACACGGCGCAAATGATCCGTGCGTTGGGCAGCAAACGCCTGCAGGCGCTGCATATACAGGACAATGACTTTCTTGCCGACCAACACAAAATCCCCTACACCGGAAAAATAAATTGGGATTCCGTCACGGCAGCATTGGGTGAAATCAACTATCAGGGAGATTTCACCTTCGAAGCGGATCATGCGCTGCTGCCATACGATGTGGAATTTTTGCCGACTGCTGCCCGATTTCTGGCACAGCTGGGCAGACATATGATCGCCAAAATCGAAAAGGCATCCGCAAACGCGTGCCCGACCGCCCAAGGATAAAAGACGATGCGGAAGCATTGCGCCGCTTGATGCCAATAAAAAACGCCGCAGGGTTGCCTGCGGCTTCGTTTCGGAGATGTACCTGTTTACCTTCCTGTGTGATAGATCTGGTAGACATTGTCGACATTGTTTGCGATGGATGTGACGGAAAGTTTTACCGGGTCGATCACGATTACATTCCGGCACTTTTGCCGTGCATAATGCACGGTGCTTGCGGTGTTGCTGCGATCTCCGTTCCAAACGGCAATGACATAGCCGCTTTGGTCCACCATGTAGCGGTTTCGCTTGTTCATGCAATCCGCCGAATAATGCCGCTGCAACATGGTTTCGCAATCTGCACACGCGGCAATGGAAAAATACCGATCGCGTTCTTTTTCCGTCCAACCGGCCGCTTGCATCTCATAGGGGATCGCGCATTCCAGCGTGATGGGGTACAACTGCCTTAACAGGAGAACGATTTCTGCCGCATAGGTGTCCACACCGCGTCCCATGCCGGTGATGAAGCGCGTAACGCCGTGCGATACGATCAAATTCTCCGCTTGCTGGTAGAGCAGTTCCTTTAAGGTACTGCAATCCGGGTTTCCTTCGAAAAGCTTTAAGGAAAGCTTTTCCGGCCTGTCACCTGTGAAGCAGCACGTCTTCTTCATTTCATTCGCCCTCACTTCACTATGATTTAGCATACATAGTATAGCATATATTTGTTTATGTGGGATATATCCCACTCAAAACGTTTACTTTTTGTTTACAATTATCCCAATTCAAGTCTTTTGGCATGGAGATGAAAATGAACGCAAAGAATGCAGTAGCACAACGGATCGTAGAGCTGTGTGAACAACGCAATCTCTCCGTTAACGGCCTCGCCAATTTAAGCGGCATTTCGCCTTCCACTCTCTACAGTATATTAAACGCAAAGAGCAATAATCCCGGCATTATCTCCATTCAACGGATCTGCGACGGGATTGGCATCAGCGTGCGGAACTTTTTTGAATCGCCGCTGTTTGAAGAATTGGAGCAGGAGATCAAATAATTGCGCTGTCAAACAGCCAACACAATCCGGCGATATGCACATGCAAACAGGAAGGATCGTTCTTCGATCCATAGTATTCATACGAAAAAGAAGCCGAATATCGGCTTCTTTTTCTCTTTTTAACATATCTGGATCGTTCAAATGGATGTTATAACGAATACTCCGGATCAATGGTGGGGAAGGAAATACGGCAGCCTAGGCTCTCCATCTGTTTCAACAAAGCGCGGTCGTTGTCGGTCAGCTTGATTTCTCCATACAAACCGCCCCCCGCTGTTCCGCCGAGCCATCCGACCATCATTTCTTCAAAATCAAAGCCCTTTTGGTATACCGAAAGTGCTGTTTCAATGTCGCGCATCAGCACGAATATCGGACCTGTCGGTCCCAGACGGTCCTTTTTCCAGGCCTCGGCCGCCTGATCGGCGGTCATGACCATAACCTTATGACCCACAGGTGCGCCCATGATATAGATTTGCGAGACCAGCGGATCACAGGCTATCTCATCATCGATGATGAGGATGACTTTGGAGGGGTAGACCTTCAGATACACCAGACGGATTTGCGAATGGATCAGGTGCGTGTCGATGCGGACCAGCGAAAGCTCTGCCATGCGTTTGCCTCCTTTTGAAAAAGGGTCGGATACGTTTTGTTCAATTCCGGTGATACAATGCAACCACATCATTCGATCGTTGTATCAGCCAATTACAGTATAGTGGATTATCGCATCGAAGAGAAGAGTTATGTCTGTTTTGTTTTAAGATTTGGTGCCAATCATTTCGGTGGACGAGCGTAAAGCGCGCTCTGCAAAATTTGACGAATACCGGATAAAGGGATTGTTTAACGGAAAAGTTTGTATTTAAATATGGGAAAACAGTGATATAATTTTTCAGATTGTTCCTGCCATTTTTGGGAGGTGACCCGGATAAACAAAATTCTCTATGTCCAGATGAATACATTCGCACTGGTGGTGCTGGGCATCATTTATGTTTACATGCGCCGCCATACGCAGCGATATTTACTCGAAGACAAACTGTTTTTAACCATGGTATACCTCAATGCGCTGATTCTGGTGCTCGATACAGCCATGTGGTTTGTGGACGGCATGACAGGATTGTACCTGATCGGGATCAACCGCGTCGTATCGGGGATTTACTATGCGCTCAATCCTGTCGCTTGCCTTGCATGGTCTTGCTATGCCGATTATCTGATCTACCGCAACACCGACCGCCTCAAGAAAGTTATCTATCCGCTTGCCATACCGGCGGCACTCAACGTTGTGCTGTCGATTTGCAGCATATTTACCGGATGGATGTTCAGCGTCGATGCCAACAACGTATACCACCGTGGGGCACTGTTCCCGCTGATGGCAGTTTTCTCGTTTTTCTATCTGGTCTATACCTTTGTCGAAATATTGCTTAAACAAGACAGGATACAAAAACAATATTACTTTCCGATCCTGTTGTTCGCAGTTCCGCCGTTTGTCGGCGGCATCATCCAGACGTTTTACTATGGGGTTTCCCTTATATGGGTTTGCATGACTGTCTCGGTGCTGATCATATTCATCAACATCCAGACAGATCAGCTTTACACCGATTTTTTAACAGGCCTATACAACCGAAGACAACTGGACAGTTATCTTCACCGGATTCACGAAAGCCAGCATGAAGCGGGCCTTGGCGGGTTGCTGATCGATATCGCACAGTTTAAAATGGTCAACGATGTCTATGGGCACGACGAAGGAGACAAGGCGCTGCAGCATGTTTCGCAATTGCTGCGCGCAACGTTCCGCAACAAGGATTTTATTGCGAGAATGGGCGGGGACGAATTCGTTGTCATCATGGAAGTGAAAGATAAACCCGATTTGGAACACGTCATCCAGCGGCTTCGGAGCAATCTTGTCAGGTTCAACCAGAAGAATATTGTGCCCTATGAGCTTAAACTCAGCCTCGGCTATGACTGCTTTGACGGTGCTTTGCACCGTGATATGGAGGAGTTCGTTAAACACATCGACCGGCTTATGTATAGCGATAAGCAGAAAAACGACGCGCAAGCGCGCAGAAACGGGTGATCCGACATCGATACGATTCTATTCGACCTGGACGGGACGCTGTTGCCGATGGACATGCAGGCGTTTGAAACATCTTATGGTAAGGCGGTCGCCGCCTATGTGCAGGCGCATGGCCATGACGCCCGCGCTTTTATGAAGGCTTTATACGCCTCCACCGAAAAGATGAAAGTCAACGACGGCAGCATGACCAACGCGCAGTGCTTCCAGATGGAGTTTTCGCAGCTCTACATGCCCTATGATGAGGCGATGGACGAATTCATCAAGGCGTTCTTTCACACCGGCTACTATGTTGCCAAAGAGGACGTCCAGCCCGATCCCATCGCGGATAAAATCATCAAAAAAGCCAAAGCGATGGGATATACCGTAGCGCTCGCATCCAACCCCTACTCGCCAAAGGAAGGCACACATGCGCGCATGCGCGCCGCGGGGCTTGACATCGACGATTTTGCGCTGATAACCACGATGGAAAACGCAGGTTACTGCAAGCCCAACCTGAATTATTTCAAAGAAGTGTTGCAAAAGCTCAACAAGAAACCGGAGCAATGCCTGATGGTCGGCAACGACGTGTCGGAGGATATGGTTGCCAAAGAACTTGGGATGGCAACGTATCTTGTGACGACGTGCATGATCAATAAGTCCGGCGAAGACATCAGCCGCTACGATCACGGGACGCTGACAGACCTGTATCATTGGCTCAAACCCATACGATAAGACCGTTTACAAATTATACAATGAAGCGCAAGAGCGTCTGCGGAGTATCGATAAACCACTATCGAAACGAAAAATTCTGTTTTCCGGCGACAGGTGCGTCGGAAAACACCGTTTCCCGCCGTTTTTCTCAAAAAAACGGCGGTCCTGGAGGTTGCTCAAGGGGGAATAGGATTTCCCCTTGAAGGTCATCGGCTTTGTCGATGACCAAAGAAGCCTATCGGCTTCTTTTCTTTTTGCCACATTTAGGGTTCTTGCCTGCGTGATGACAGACAATACACAAAGCGCGTGTGACAGGCATATGGTATAGCGGTTTATCACAACCGAAGGAGGGTGCTTTCATGGACCGTTATCGCAACGATGACCGGGATACGGGCGATCGCCACCATCATCACCGCCGCCGCAGGAGATTCCTTCTCCCGTTTCTGTTTTTCAGCCGCCGTCGCCGTCGCAGGAGACGCTAAATTACAGGATGTCCCACGACCCAAGCCCGCACTTTGCGGGCTTTTGCCTATTGGCGGATCAAAAATCCCAAAAAGACGGAGATCTGCTGTTCTACACTTGATTTGGCAACATATCTATTTTTTAAACGGCGCTGAAGTTTGACGAGGTTCTTTCATGCATTTGATCGTTTCGATCCGAAAGTCCACATGGGCCGTATTTTCCGTGATCATAGCCTTACTGCTCCTGGGTGGCATCCTTCTGTTTGCTTTGAGGGAAAACACGCAGACCGTCTCGGACGAAGCATGGGGACAGGTCTTTTCATCGCTGTTCTCACAAAAAAACCGGTGCCTGCTCCATGGACCGTGCGACGAATTGAAAACGGTCTATGCTTCCGGGGAACGAAACAGCACCCTTGCGATGGAAGCGGAAAAAAGGCGCGCAACGTACCTTCGGAATTGGGCGGATAAGCAGGGGGTGCAATTCAACAGCATCGTCAGCCGCGTTACGGTCAAAACGGTAAAGAGGGTGGGCCGCGGATATGCGTTTTTTCTGTTGGTATCCACCGAATACCAATACGCCTATCTGGATGCGCCGGAAACGGTGAATTCGTTTCGGATAGGCACTTACCATACCGTCGATCTGATCCCCCAAAGCGGCGGTTATGTAATCAGCCGCGAATGGTACCGCGATCCGTTCTACGATTCGCTGCATCTGGAAGCGCTGAAAACAGCGCAGATTAATAGTTTCATCAACGCTCAAAAGCAAAAGGATCTCATATCGCTTTTAGAGCGCAGAAAAACCGCGTCGGCGTATGCCGATGCCTATTGCGGCGCCGCGACGGAGGATCAAAGCGGCCTGTCCTGCAACGCGAAATACCCGAATTTTATTTTTACCGGCGGCGATTGCACCAACTATGTGTCCCAGGCACTGCATGAGAGCGGGTTTAAGCGAAACACGACATGGAATTTTTCCAAATTCGAAGCGACGAGGTCCTGGTGCAACGCGCAGGGATTCAAGGACTATATGCTCAACAGCGGCAGGGCGTCGCTGATCGCCAAAGGGAAATACAAGGATGTGTACAAGGCCGCGTATAAGCTGTTGCCGGGGGATGTCATAGCTTACGAGAAGAACGGAAAAGTCGTCCACAATGTCATCGTCGTCGGGTTTGATTCCAAGGGCTACCCGCTGGTGGATTCGCACACCACCGACCGTTACCGCGCGCCCTGGGACATCGGCTGGAACGACAGCGGCATACGGTTTTATCTGCTGCATGTCAACTTCTAAAGCCGGTCATTAACAATGGCAAGTCAGGCGTCCAACAGCAAGGATGCACTTGTAAACGGCGTGTTTTACAACCAACGCATGTCATGCTACAATGTCCTAAATGGTGAAGGAAGTACGTGAAATGCAGCCGTTGACGCTTAGGAGCTATTTCAAACGCCGCATTGCGATTGCGCTGGCCGTAGTCTTTCTCTGCGCGCTCGTGTTCGTCTATGCGATGCAGATCACATCCGTATTGGTAAGCACGGATGAAGCGATGCGCGCCCGCGTACAATATGCCATCGACACAGACGCGCTTGAGCAATGGGATTCTTACATGTCCCGTTTTTTTTCACAAAAATACCTGGAATCGGGCGAATTGCAAAAGCTGCGCACAGCATACGAAAACATCAACGTGACCGGGTATGTGCAGCTGGCTTCCACGCAATGGGTTTGGACCTGGCCTTGGGGCGGATCGGCGTATGTCAAGGTTCATGAAAAGGTAAACGGCATCACAGGCGACGTGTTGGACGAGGAGAAAAACGGCGGGATACCGTCCTGGCCAAGCGGCTTGTACGCACTGACGCTGGAAAAACACAAAGGCGCATGGATCGTAACTAGCATGCAATTGCTCTCGCTTGATCCGCCGACACCCACGCCGCAGCCGACGCCGACGCTCCTGCCGACGTCCGTGACCACACCAAAGACAACGAAATAGAGGATCCTATGGAAAACGCGTTGCTGCGCCGCCCGCTTTGTTTGGGCGGTTTGCTTATAAACGGGAGAGTCGTGCTCGCGCCGATGGCGGGGATCACCGACGACGTGATGCGCATGTTGTGCCACAGGTTTGGCGCTGCGCTGACCTATACCGAGATGATCAGCGCAAAAGGCCTTTTGATGAGCGAAAAGAGCAGGGAGCTGCTGTGTTCACACCCAAATGGAGGGCCGGTGGCGGCGCAGCTGTTCGGACACGAACCCGATGTGATGGCGCAAGCCGCGTCGTATATCCAAAAGCACTATCCGCATATCTCGATGATCGATATCAACATGGGCTGCCCGGCGCACAAGATCGTCCGCTCCGGCGAGGGAGCGGCGCTAATGCTTGATCCCAAACTGGCGGGCCGCATCATGGAACGGGTCGTACGATCCGTCTCGTTGCCTGTGAGCGTCAAGATCCGCCTTGGATACGTTGCCGATACCGATATCAGCTACGAGTTTGCGAGTATAGCCCAAAACAGCGGCATCCGTGCGATCACGGTGCACGGGCGCACCGCAGACATGGGCTATTCGGGAGCCGCCGATTGGGAGTCCGTACAAAAGGTCAAGCAAACCGTCGGCGATGCGATGGCGGTCATCGGCAACGGCGACGTAAAGAATCTCAAACAGGCAGCAATGCGGATGGAGCAGACGCTCTGCGACGCCGTCATGATCGGCAGAGCTGCCATAGGTGCCCCATGGGTCTTTTCCGCGAGAAAACCTGGCGCATCGGAGCGCTTGCAGGTCATCTTTGAGCATTTGGCGCTGGAAGCGGAAAAATACGGCGACGAACACGCCATTGCTTTTTTGCGCAAGCTGCTCGCGGCGTACATCCACGGCATGCCAGGCGCCGCCAAAGCGCGGGCGGCCATCTTTAGGACGACGGAGCTGTCAAAGGTAAAAGCGGAGCTTATAGAACTATTTCATAGCATCAATGAGGGGGCTGGAAAATAGCATGAAACAAGAGCTGTACGAAGCGCTGGGCGGGTTTATCAAACAGAACGACGAATTCCGTATCGGGGAACAAGCCGCCATCACACCGGACATGGCAGGGCTGGTTCCGTTTGATGCGCCGCTGATCGGGATTTGCGATGCAAACGACGACTGGTTCCGCGTATTCCAACAGGAAGGCGTTGTCGGAGCGCACCACCGGAAACCAAAAGATTGGCTTTCGGACGCGACGCGCGTTGTCAGTGTGTTTATGCCAAAATCCGAAACGGTGCGCGTATCCAACCGGGGCGGTGATTGGCCGAGTTTGCCCTGGCTGCACGCGCGATACGAAGGACAGCAGGCCATAGGAAAAATGGCGGCGTACGTGTGCACCTATCTTCAAGGATTGGGCTATGATGCGGTAGCGCCGATGCTGGATAAAGGATACAAAACGGGGCATGATGGCAATGCCTTTACAAGCAACTGGTCGGAACGGCATGTTGCCTATGCCTGCAATTTGGGCACCTTCTCGCTCTCCCGCGGGTTGATAACGCAAAAAGGTGTAACCGGCCGGTTCTTCAGTATCGTGACCAACGCGCCGCTGCCGTTGGATTCAAGGCAAACACGCGAACGCGAAGCGGCGTGCGCCCATTGCGGCGCCTGCATCGCTGCGTGTCCTGTGGGCGCGATATCCTTTGAAAACGGCAAAGACCATCCGAAGTGTTCGGCATTTTTGGATGTCGTGCGCGATAAGGAACGGCCGCGCTACGGATGCGGTAAGTGCCAAGCGGGCATGCCTTGCGAAGCCGGTACGCCTTGTGGCTTGTAGAAATTGACAAAGGAAAAGAAAACACTTATAATGACCGGAAGAATTTCGGATTATGGGAGATATAATATCTTCCATTCTATTTTAATCCCGAAGGAGCGTTTTGCGTGGAAACAACCATTTTAACAGCCGCCGGTATCCTGGAACTCGAAAAACAGCTTGAATTCCTAAAGACCGTTGCACGTAAAGCTGTAGCGGAGCAGATTAAGACTGCCCGTGAGTTTGGAGACCTTTCCGAGAATGCCGAATATGACGAGGCGAAGAACGAGCAAAGCCGCATTGAAGGCGAAATTATGCGCATCGAGCAGCGTCTGCGCAACGCGATCGTCATCGATGAGGACACCATTTCCACCAATATCGTGGGGCTTGGTTCGCTCGTCACAGTAGAGGAAGTCGGCAATGGCGGCCCTGTTACCTATACGATGGTAGGATCGACCGAGGCCAACCCGCTTGAAGGCCGCATCAGCAACGAATCACCCGTCGGCGCGGCATTGTTGGGACACGGCAAAGGTGACCGCCTTGACGTGCATACGCCTGCCGGCCCCATACAATATATTATCGTGGATATTCAGAGAGGCTAACAATGGACAACGATCAGGGAGCGGGCACAGTTTCAAACGCGCAGGACGAGCAGCAGATCAGCGAACAGCGCGTCATCCGCCGGGAAAAGCTGGCCAAGCTGTGTGAAAACGGGCAGGATCCTTTTTTTCAAACGCGCTTTGACAAGGATGCGATGGCGAAAGATGTCATCGCATGTTTTGATGCGCTCGAAGGTGCGACCATAAGAATTGCGGGGCGCATACTCTCCCGCCGCATCATGGGCAAGGCGTCCTTTGCGCATATCCTCGACGAAAGCGGTGAGATACAGGTGTATTTCAAGCGCGACGACGTAGGGGAGGAAGCCTATGAGCTGTTCCGCGACCTCGATATCGGCGATATCATCGGCGTTACAGGGTTTGTGTTTAAAACGCGAACCGGCGAGGTATCCGTGCACGCGCAGAACTTTGTGCTGCTGTCAAAATCGCTGATCCCGCTGCCCGAAAAATTCCACGGCCTCAAGGATACCGACATGCGCTACCGTATGCGCTATGTCGACCTTATCGTAAACCCGGAAGTGAAAAACGCGTTTATCATGCGTTCGCGCATCATCTCTTCCATTCGCGCCTATCTCGACGGCCAGGGCTTCATGGAAGTGGAAACGCCCATTTTGCAGACCGAGGCGGGCGGCGCGACGGCGCGGCCCTTCATCACCCACCACAATACGCTGGACATGGACATGTATCTTCGCATCGCGACAGAGATGCACTTAAAACGGCTCATCGTCGGCGGGTTTGAAAAGGTTTATGAGATCGGGCGCATTTTCCGCAACGAGGGCATGGATACCAGGCACAACCCGGAATTCACCACCGTGGAGCTGTATCAGGCTTATACCGATGTAAACGGCATGATGAAACTTACCGAAGAGTTGTTTGCCCATATCGCGCAGTCCGTGCTTAACGGACAAACGTGTATCGCTTACGGCAGCAACCAGATCGATATCCGCACGCCATACCGCAAGGAAACGATGGCAAATCTTGTCCGGGAACAAACCGGCATCGACTTTATGAGCCTGGATGCACAGCAAGCCCGCGAAGCCGCGAAGGCGATCCATCTGGAGGATATCAAGCCGGATTTCACTTCTGGCCAATGCCTGTATGCAGCCTTTGAGCAGACGGTCGAGAACACGCTGATCCAGCCGACCTTCGTGCTGGAGTATCCCGTGGAAGTATCGCCGCTTGCCAAACGCAAAAAGGACGACCTGCGCCTGACGGAGCGGTTTGAGTTCTTCATTTCCGGCAACGAGATGGCAAACGCTTTTTCCGAGCTCAACGATCCGATCGACCAGTACAATCGCTTTGTGCAGCAAGCCAAAGCGCGGGCTGCGGGGGACGACGAAGCGCAGATGATGGACGAGGATTTTGTCATGGCGCTGGAATATGGCATGCCGCCCACAGGGGGCATCGGCATCGGCGTCGACCGGCTGTGCATGCTGTTTTCCGGGCAGACATCCATCCGGGACGTCATCCTGTTCCCGACCATGCGTCCTAGGGCATAGCAATAAAAAAAGAGGAACGGTTTGACCGTTCCTCTTTTGATTTTATCGTAACGCGGCACATCCCATAAAGAGACAGCGTGATACAATGGCCGCTCTTTTCTCAATTGACATCCAAAATGGAAATGTCTACTATATGCATAGAGTTTTATCAATACGGAGGCTGGTATGGCGGATGTGATCTGCGTCGGTATGGCGTGTGTTGATGTTGTGATCCGGGGCGCGGATCTAAACAAATCCGCTGCCGATTACGGCGGCGGGCATATTCCGGTTGCCGGCGTATCGATGGCGGGAGGCGGCGACGCTCTCAACGAGGCGCTGGTGTTGGGCTATTTGGGACACGATGTCAGGCTGATGGCAGGGCGCGGGGACGATGGCGCCGGTGCTATCATCGCGATGCTCGCGCAAAAAGCAAACGTGGATTTATCGCTCTGCGGCTTTGTTCCCGATTATACAACACCGATCAGCACCATGCTCATTGCCGAAAACGCCGAGCGGGTGTTTTTGCGGCCGCCTGCGAACGCGCCCGGTTCGTTTCAAACCAAAGTGCGTTTTTTACCCGATGCGGCACGGATAAAGGATGTCAAAGTCGTTTCGCTTGCAAGTTTGTTCACAGCCCCGCTGGACGATTTCGCGCTGGTCGCGCGGATTGCACAAAAAGCGAAGGCGGAGGGCGCCATCGTCTGCGCCGATACCAAACCCATCCGGCAGGGATTGACGCTTTCGGATTACCGCGAAGCCCTGCCTTATATCGATTATATCTTTCCCAACGAAACGGAAGCCGCGCTGTTCGCGCCCGATCGGGTCGACAAAGCGGAGATGGCCGCCTATTTTCAGTCCTTCGGAGTCAAAAACGTCATCATCAAGATCGGGGAAAAGGGCGTTTTGTTCTTCGGCGAACAGGAACAGTTCCACTTGCCCGCCTTTGTTGTTCAAGCCGTGGATTCGACCGGTTGCGGCGACAACTTTGCCGCAGGTTTCATTTCGGGGTTGCTCCAGGGGTTGGATGCCCGCGGCTGTTGTGCGTTCGCTACGGCGACAGCGTCCATCTGCGTGCAGTCGGTCGGCGCGTCCACAGGCGTTCAAAGCAGGCTACAGGTCACACAACGGTTGAATGAATTAAAAGCACAAATGCACTTATAGAAGGAAGCGAAAAGCCATGAAAGAATTGATGCTCAAATACGGATGCAACCCGAACCAAAAACCGGCCCGCGTTTTTATGGAAGAAGGCGAACTGCCGATTTCGGTGCACAGCGGACGGCCGGGGTACATCAACCTGCTGGACGCGCTCAACGGATACCAGCTGGTGCGCGAATTGAAACGGGCTACGGGGATTCCCGCGGCAACGTCCTTTAAGCACGTCAGCCCCGCGGGAGCAGCCGTGGGACTGGAGCTGTCCGCTGTGGAGCGTGAGATTTATTTTGTGGGCAAGGAAGAGTTGACACCGCTTGCAACGGCGTATGCCCGCGCGCGCGGGGCGGACAGGATGTCCTCTTACGGCGATTTTGTGGCTCTGTCCGACGTATGCGACGAGGCGACGGCCAAACTCATCAACCGGGAAGTATCCGACGGCGTGATAGCGCCGGGCTATACCAAAGAAGCGCTTGCGATCCTTACGAAAAAGCGCGGCGGAAGCTATTGCGTTGTGGAGATAGACGCAGCGTATGAGCCAAAGGCGATCGAGCAGAAAGACGTTTACGGCGTCCGCTTCGAGCAGTCGCGCAACGACATCGTTATCGACAAATCGCTGTTCTTGGAATTCCCGACGAAGATCAAGACGTTGAGCGAAGTTCAGCTGCGCGATCTGATCATAGCGCTGATCACCTTGAAATTCACGCAGTCCAATTCGGTTTGTTACACCAAAAACGGACAGGCCATCGGCATCGGCGCCGGGCAGCAGTCGCGCATCCATTGCACGAGACTTGCGGGCAACAAAGCGGATGTGTGGCATCTGCGCCAGCATGAAAAAGTGCTGAATCTGCCGTTTGTCAAAGGCATCCACCGGGCAGACCGGGACAACGCAATCGACGTCTATATCAGCGACGAACACGACGATGTCCTGCGCGACGGCGATTGGCAGAAGGTTTTCGCGCTTCAGCCCGAACCACTGACGCTGGAAGAGAAAAAAGCCTTTCTGAAGCTGCAAACAGGCGTGTCGCTGGGTTCGGACGCGTTCTTTCCGTTTGGGGACAACATCGAACGGGCGCACAAGAGCGGCGTTACCGCCATCGCGCAACCGGGCGGTTCCATCAGAGACGACAACGTGATTGAAGTCTGTGACCGCTACGGCATCGTGATGGCGTTTGACGGTGTCCGGCTTTTCCATCATTAATCAATAGGGTTAAAATCCCACGCAAATCAAAAGAGGGCTGAAGCCCTCTTTTTTTGTTGCAACTATATGCCTCTTTTGGGGATGCAATCCCCTTTGAAGTTAGTCTGTTCGCTTGTCACCGAAGAAGAACAGTGCGACGGTGCCCGGACCGGTATGCGCACCGATAACGGTGCCGATGCTGTTGATCATGACCTTGCCGTCAAGATGGGCGAAGTCCTGTTCAACAAAATCCGCCACGCGGCGCGCATCTTCCATGCAGGCCGACTGGCTCATGAAGCATTTGCCGGAATACGAAATACCGCCCGACGCGTGCTTTTTCATCATGTTTACCATCTCCTCGATGGCGTTCTTCTTGCCGCGGACCTTTTTGCGCGGAATGAGTTTTCCTTCAAAGCTGACGTTCATCAGCGGGCAAATGTTCAAAAGCGTCCCAACAAACGCGGAGGAGGATGAGATGCGCCCGCCGCGCTTTAAATGCGTGAGATCGGAAGTGAAAAACCAGTGCTGAACATTCAGCTTGTGTTCTTCCGCCCAATCGTGCAGCGCCTCAAACTCTACGCCGTTGTCCCTGCGATCCAAAACGGCATCGACCAAAAGCCCGTAGCCCGAGGACGCGCCCAGCGAATCCACGATATACACTTTGCGATCCGGATACTTGGCCAACAGCTCATTTTTTGCCATACAGGCCGAATTATAGGTGCCGGACAAAGCGGAGGAGAGGGAGATGTGCAAAATATCCTTACCCTGTTGCAAAAAGGGTTCAAAGAAATCGAGAAAGTCACCGACGTTCACCTGCGATGTGGTGGGCATGGCGCCGTCTTTTATCCTCTGGTAGAATTCGTCAAACGGCATCGTCTTTCCAAGATCATCCGGGTATTCCTTGTCGTCCATGGTGAACGTATAGATGACATAGGGAACATTGCGCCTCTGCATATAGTCATAGGGCAGATCGGCTGTGGAACAGCAGGATACAATATACTCGCTCATACTTCTCTCCCTTTGTAGCAATGATTGCGTTTACAAACCGGCTCAAAAAGGCCGCTTGAAAACTACATCTATTCTATTCGCAGGAAAGCCTTGATAGCCTTCGCTGCAATTTCATTAAAACATAGAATGCCCGTGGTTTCAACAGAATGCTTTGCATGTTGCGAACGTGAAAATTATGGCTAAATCGGCTGTTTTTATAAGTTCAATCTGTCTTTGTGCGCAAAGGCATAAGGATTCTCAGGTTGTCCGATCGCGCTTGGACAAAAACACGACCGCAAGCATGTCGGGGCCGGTATGCGCGCCGATGATAGGCCCCAGAGGATGGATTTCCACATGCTTGAAAGATGTTTCCTCCATCAGCTTTTCCCGAAGCTTTTCCGCGTCCTCCATGCTGTCTCCGTGAAGGATGTAAGCGGTGTCGAAAGTCTCATAATCGGGCAAAGCCGCTTTGGTAAGATCGACCAGCTTACGGATGGATTTGCGCCTGCCGTTCACTTTTTCAATCTGAACCAGGTGCCCTTTTTGATCGATGGTCAAAATCGGCTTGATCGAAGCCAGTCGGCCTACCGCTGCCGCGGCACGGGAAATGCGTCCGCCGCGAAACAGATGGTCCAGATCGGATACCGTGATAAAATATGCGACGCGCAACCGCATGTCCATAAGCTTTTGCGCCGCATCTTCAATGGTCAGGTCCTCTTTGCGGCAGCGCGCCGCCAAAAGTGTTAGCATGCCCTGCCCAAATGAAGCGCCCAGAGAATCGATGAGGATCAGCTTGCGATGCGGATATTGCTCCATAAGCGTCTGCTGCGTTGATTGAGCCACCTGGTACGTGCTGCTCAACCCGCTGCTGAACACGATGTACAGCACGTCCCTCCCTTGTTCAAAACACTGCTTTACGGCGGTGCCAATGGTCATCTGGTTCAAATTGCTGGTGGTCGGAAGGGCGCCATTTCGCATGGAATCATAGAATGCGTGGTAATCAATCGGCACAAGCGGATCATGATAGGTTTCCTTGTCCTGCAAAACAAAGGAATAACACAACACCCGTATATCGTTTTCCTTGTAAACCTTGCTTGGCAAATCCGCCGTCGAGCCTGTGATGATGCAATAATCCGGCATGATACCCTCCGATGCTGCTTCGTGTCGTTTTCAACAGAATTCCACTATACCATGGATCGGGAGGTACGTGAACAGCAAGCCGGTACAATATGCGCATTCGTAAGGTTCAATGCCAAACGCATGTTAATACGGCTTAGGACATATTTTCTCTTGACAACGTCCAACCGTAAAGCATACATTTATGTGTAAATAATGCTCAGTCGCATTAATCGGTATGGAGGCTTAACATGAAAGAATTGTCGGCGCGCGCACAGAAGGTTACCGGTTCGGTTACGCTGGAAATTGACGCAAAAGCGAAGGCGATGAAAAGCGCCGGACGCGATATCATCAGTTTTGGAGCGGGAGAACCGGATTTTGATACCCCGGCGCACATCGTTGAAGCGGGCGTTAAAGCCATGCGCGGCGGACAGACGCGCTATACGCCGGCATCCGGCACCCCGGCCGTACGGCAGGCGGTTTGTGACAAATTGAAGAACCGCAACGGGCTTGTCTATACCCCCAACCAGATCGTGGTAACAAACGGCGCGAAGCAGGCGTTGTGCAACGCGTTCTTCGCTTTGCTCAACCCCGGCGATGAAGCGGTCTTATTGACGCCGTGCTGGGTCAGCTATGCGGAACTCATCCAAATGGCAGGCGGAACGCCCGTTCTGGTGCAGCGCGACAAGCAAAACGGGTTTGCGCTGGATATCAACGCGCTGGAAAGTGCCATCACCGACAAGACGAAGTTCATACTCATCAATTCTCCCGACAACCCGTGCGGCAACGTGATGACGGAGCAGGAACTCAGGCAAATCGCGGATCTCGCCAAAAAATATGACCTGTACATCGTTTCGGATGAGATATACGAAGAGTTTATCTACAATGGCGTATTGCCAAAATCCATCGCATCGTTTGATTCGGATTCCTACAATCGCACCATCCTGATCAACGGCGTGAGCAAGACTTTTGCCATGACGGGCTGGCGTCTGGGCTACAGCGCGTGCAGTGCAGACATCGCGGCCAAGATGGGCGACTGGCAGAGCCACGCGACGGGCAACGTGAACGCGATGGCGCAAGCGGCGGCAGCCGAAGCGCTCATCGGCGACCAGACCTGCGTTGCCACGATGGTGGCCGAATTCAAAAAACGCCGCGACGAAATGGTAAAGCGCATCAATCAAATGCCACTTCTTAGCTGCGGCGTACCTGACGGCGCCTTTTATGTCATTGCGGATATTTCTCAAACCATCGGCAAAAAGGCCGGCGGCGAGGTTATCACCGACGACTGGAGTTTTACGAAGCTTCTTCTGGAGCAGGCCGAGGTAGCGGTGGTCCCGGGCGGCGCATTCTTTGCGCCGAACATGATCCGGCTTTCCTATGCGCTCTCCATGCAGGACCTGCAAAAGGGGCTTGACAAAATGCTAATATTCATGCAGAATATGCATCAATAAAACTAATTTTTATACATAAGGTATAAGAGCCCTAAGGCGGAGAGGATGAAACACATGCTGGAAAAGGATTCCCGTTCTCATTTGCTCGAAGAGAACGAATATCAATACAAGCTGCAGGACGTCAAGGAGCCGAAGCTTTACCGGGAACTGTTTGACTATGACCATGTGCCGCGTGTTTCTTTCAACGCCCGCCTGGTCCCGCAGCACATGCCCGAAAAAATTTGGATCACCGACACCACGTTCCGCGACGGACAGCAGTCCTGTTCGCCGTTTACGGTAAAGCAGATCGTGGACGTGTTCAAACTGATGAGCAAGCTTTCCGGCCCAAACGGCATCGTCAAGCAGAGCGAATTCTTCCTTTATACCGAGAGGGACCGCAAGGCGCTTGAAGAATGCCGGAATCTGGGTTTGCGCTTTCCCGAAATAACAACGTGGATACGTGCCAACGAAAAGGATTTCGAGCTCGTCAAGCAGGTCGGCGCGAAGGAAACGGGCATCCTCGTGTCCTGTTCGGATTACCACATTTTTAAGAAGATGAACAAGACGCGCGCCGAGGCGATGGATATGTATCTAGGCGTCATAAAATCCGCGCTTTCGCGCGGCATCATCCCGCGCTGCCATTTTGAGGATACGACAAGAGCCGATTTTTACGGCTTCGTCGTGCCGTTTGCCACCGAACTGATGCGCCTCTCGCAGGAGAGCGGTATACCCATCAAGATCCGCGTCTGCGACACCATGGGCTACGGCGTCAGCTATCCGGGCGCGTCGCTGCCGCGAAGCGTGCCGGGCATCATCTATGGCCTGCGGCATTACGCCAATGTCCCATCCGAACAGCTGGAATGGCACGGCCACAACGATTTCTACAAGGTGGTGACAAACGCCGCCACGGCCTGGCTGTACGGCTGCAGCGCCGTCAACTGCTCCATGCTGGGCATCGGCGAGCGCACCGGCAACTGCCCGCTTGAGGCGATGGTCATCGAATACGCTTCGCTGATGGGCACCGAAGACGGCATGGATCTTACCGCCATCACCGAGCTGGCCGAATATTTCGAGCGGCAAATGAGCATCGATATCCCGCCGCGTACGCCGTTTGTCGGCAAGTGGTTCAACACCACCCGCGCCGGCATCCACGCGGACGGCCTGTTGAAGGACGAGGAGATCTACAACATCTTCGATACCGCAAAGATCCTCAACCGCCCCGCGCTCGTTGCGGTGGATTCGACCAGCGGCACCGCGGGCATCGCGTATTGGGTCAACGGGTATTTCAAGCTGTTCGACGATCTGGCCGTAGACAAGCGCGAGCCGTTCGTGCTTGCGATGAAGAACGAAGTGGATGCGCTCTATGCCCTGGGCCGCCAGACGGTGATGAGCGACGGGGAACTGTGCGATCTTTTAAAGAAGGTCGACTGTGCGGCATATGCACGGTTGGAAGAATTGCGCACGAACCTGTAAACAACGATACGAACAAAAACCAAGGGAGCGCACAGCGCTCCCTTTTTTATGGCTATGGACCCGTCATCTGTCAATAACAATGGTAAAGTATGACAATGTGATGTATAATGACTGATAAGTGAGTGAGAAGACCGTAAAGAACTACGAGTAATGAAAAAATGAGACAGGGGACCTTTTCGCTTGTCCCGCTTGTGGTACACATCTCCGTGTACCGCATAGACATATCAGACGCATAGGGAAGTCTCAGAAGGAGAATAATCAAATTAATAGTATTCTAAATGTTCGTACAAAAAAGGAGAGAAGTCTTGGATGGACAATGCTTATTCTGTTTGCTCTTCTTTGTATATGGATGTTAATGATACATAGTTGGTATGAGTTTGTATTAGGATTAATAACTACAATATATACCATATACTTAGTTGGAAATATTATATTGATGAAAATAAGATTCGATGATTATGGCATTACAACATATTCCGGATTTGCGTATGTAATAAAAAAGTGGCGATGGAATGAAATAATCGAAATTGGTATAAGAGTAAAAAAAGAAAAAGTCAAAGGGAGTTTTGGAGAAACTAGTATTGCAAAGTATTTGTATATTTCACAGCGTGAGTTGAATGATATTGAACGAATGAAAATCAATAAGGATATGGCGTATGGCATTTTCAACGGAAAGAAACATATGATGGTAGTTCCATATTCTGATGAAATAGTGGAAGTGATAATGCAATTCTGGAATAAGCCGATAATCGAAACCAAGGATTGTATGGAAATCGTTACGTACTGATTCCAAGAATCAAAGGAAACTAATAACATTTCACAGAGACAGGCGTAGGTACACAAGAACGGTTTCACCCCTCCCACCCAATCCGATATAGCCCATCATTCAAAATCGAACCCCCGATCACAAAACGCATCATCAAATAACCCAACGTCACACAAAAGTCACGCCGGTGACTTTTTTAAGTGTGGAACAATCCCGGCAGATGCGATATAATATCCAAAAGACCCGAAAGAAAATATTTGGGAGGTGCTCGACATGATCAGAATTGTTTGCGGCATCCACGGCACGGGCAAGACAAAGCGGATGGTGGATATGTCAAACGCCATCGTGCAGGACGCGCTGGGAAAAGTAGTGTTTGTGGATGATACCAGTGAACTCATGTTCGATTTGAAACACAGCATTCGCCTGATTGACGCCAAGGATTACAACATCTCCAATCAAGAACGGTTTTTGGGATTTGTTGGTGGCATCATTTCAGGCGATTTTGATATCCATACGATATTCGTCGACCATTTCCTTCGCATCGTGAAGGATTCGCCGACCCAGGTCATTCCGATGCTGGAAGAACTGGGCAAAGTGCTTGAAAGACAAAACGTGCGGCTCATCCTCTCCATCTCGGCCAAAACGGAGGATTTGCCCGCCTATTACAGGGAAAGGCTCGCGGCGGATGTCAATGCTAGTTTCAACAAGACGGGGTGTTAGCGCAACGCCTTTTGAGGCGGTGCTGCGCGGCCTGGCGCCGGACGGCGGCCTATTTTTTCCCGCGCACATTCCGAAGTTTGGCTCTGACGAATTAAAGCAGCTGATGCAGCTGCCGTATGCCGCGCTTGCGGCGCGCGTGTTGGGTGTGTATTTCGATGATATACCCGCGTTCGATATGCAGCGCATGTGCGAAACGGCTTACGCGTCTTTTTCGGCTGCGGATGTCGTCCCGCTCAAAGCAATAGATTATGACACGTTCGCGCTTGAGCTGTTCCACGGCCCGACGCTAGCCTTTAAGGACATAGCACTGCAGCTGTTGCCGCTGCTTTTGGCATACAGCGCGCAGGTGACCAAGACGGCGCAAAAGGTGCTCATTCTGGTGGCGACCTCCGGCGATACCGGCAAGGCGGCGCTTTGCGGATTCGCGGATAAAAAGGACACCGCCATCTGTGTGTTCTACCCGGAATCGGGCGTGTCCGACGCACAGAAGCTGCAGATGCAGACGCAACAGGGGCAAAACGTCGGCGTCTTTGCCGTGCAGGGGAATTTTGACGATTGCCAGCGCGGCGTGAAAAACCTGATGGGCGACGATGATTTTCTAAAATCCCTGCACCAAAAAGGATTTACGCTTTCCAGCGCCAACAGCATCAACTTTGGGCGGCTTGTCCCGCAGATCGTCTATTATTTCGCGGCGTACGCGGCGCTTTGCAAAAACGGCAGCATCGCGTTTGGCGAAAAAATCAATTTCACGGTGCCGACGGGGAATTTCGGAAACATTCTGGCGGGCTATATGGCAAAGCAGATGGGCCTGCCAATCGAGAAACTCATCGGCGCGTCCAATAAGAACAACGTGCTGGATATCTTCTACCGAACGGGTGTATACCGCGCCGATTTATCCTTGCACCAGACCACGTCGCCCAGCATGGATATCCTGATCTCAAGCAACCTTGAACGTTTGCTGTTCGCTATTTCCGGCAACAACGGCGACAGCATCGCGCAGTGGATGGAGCTCCAGCATGAAGGGAAAAATTTCGAAGTGGGCGAAGACGTCAAACGCAAACTGCACGAGGATTTCCTCTGGGGCTGGGCCGACGACGAAGAGGGCAACGGGACCATCAAGCAGACGTTTTTATCGCACCGTATGCTTCTGGACCCGCATTCCGCCGTGGGCATGAACGTTACAAGAAAACTGCAGCGGGACGGGAAGCTCCAAGGCAAGACCGTTTTGCTGTGTACGGCAAGCCCGTTTAAGTTCGCGTCCGACGTGCGTTTTGCGCTCACGGGCGAAAAATACGACGCGAAGAGCGATGTATACGCGCTGGCAAACAGCATGGGAATAGAGCCGCCAAGTGCCATCACCGGGCTGTTTGACGCGAAGGTGCTGCACGACGCGACGCTTTCGACAGAGCAGATGAAAGCCGCCGTTTTGGAAAAACTCGATACGTTTTAAGGAGTTCGTTTGTTGATGGAAAAGAAGAGGGTATATTCCGGCATTCAGCCTTCCGGAATGCTGACATTGGGCAATTACATCGGCGCCATCCGGAACTGGGACAAAATGCAGGATGATTACCATTGCATCTACTGCGTGGTGGACATGCACGCCATCACCGTACGGCAGCAACCGGCGGAGCTTCGCCTTCGCACCATCGAAAGCTACGCGCTGCTGTTGGCCTGCGGCATAGACCCCGATCGAAGCGTCCTCTACGTTCAAAGCCATGTGCCCGCGCACGCGCAGCTTTGCTGGGTTTTGAACTGCTTTGCCTATGTCGGCGAGCTTTCCCGCATGACGCAGTTCAAGGAGAAGAGCGAAAAGTACACCGACAATGTCAACGCCGGATTATTCGATTATCCCGTGCTGATGGCAGCGGATATATTGTTGTATCAGACCGATCTTGTCCCGGTGGGTGCGGATCAGAAGCAGCATTTGGAGATCACGCGCGATATCGCGCAGCGCTTCAACAACGCATATGGCGATACGTTTGTCGTGCCCGATCCGTACATACCCGAAGTGGGCGCCAGGGTGATGAGCCTGCAGGAACCCGACAACAAGATGAGCAAGAGCGACGAGAATGAGAACGCTTATGTTTCGCTTCTCGACACGCCGGAGGTTATCCTGCGCAAATTTAAGCGCGCCGTCACCGACAGCGACACGCTCAATCCCGTGCGCGTTTCCCCCGACAAGCCCGGGGTCAGCAACCTGATCGGCATTTACGCGGCATTGTCCGGCATCACTACGCAGGCTGTGGAACAGCAATTCGAAGGAAAGGGATACGGTGCGTTCAAACCGGCGGTTGCACAATGCGTCATCGACGCGCTGGAGCCCATCCAGAAACGCTATCACGAATTGCTGCATGATAAGGCGGAATTGCAGCGCATGATGGCGCAGGGGGCACAGAAAGCCGAAGCTATCGCACAGCGTACGCTTGCCAAGGTATATAAAAAAGTCGGTTTTGCAGGGCTGAAATAAATAGGTTTCAACGGAATCCCCATCATTGCGGTGGGGATTTTTAATGCCTTCATAAAGCGCATACCGCATCGCTGTTGATCGCTTTTGGTCGGTGCGCACCGTATTGCCCATCCAAACGAAACAATCGGCTTAAACATTTGTTTGCTCTTGAATCTGTTTGCCAAAGCCATCCCGTTTGTATGTCATTTGCGCTGCGCTTACCCTTTGCATTATAATGTCCCTATGCAAAGGTAGGTGGAAGTTTGGGCAGTACGATTTTAAACCTCGCGATAGAAATATCCCGGTTCGGCTTTGTGCTGATCGCTTTATACGTCCTGCTGCGCGTTGTGGACAATTCCCTGGCGGAACTCAACGTGCGCCGTCGCATGAAAAAGACCATGCAGCGGTTTTTTGGAGACCTCACGGTTGTGGAGGCGCGCAACGGTTCGCTTGTCGGAAAATGCTACGGGTTAAAATGGGAAAACAGTCTTGGCAGCGCGCACCGCTGCGACGTTTGCATTCAGGGCGGCGGACTGCAAAACCAGCATGCCATATTGTCTCTGGGCCGCGACTGCGCCTATTTGCGCCCGACGACGAAATCGGGTGTTTGGGTGGAAGGGCAGCGTATCCGCGCCAAAACCGAAGTCAGCGACGGCGACGGCATCCAGCTCGGGGAAACGCTGATGATCCTGCGCCTGTTCGACACACAGGAGGAAGAATGAACTTTCGAAGCGTGCGTTCCGCCGGCATCGTCTCGGCGATCATGATGTTTGAATCGGTAGCTTTCCTGTTGGTGTTTTTTGCTTCTTCGCCGCTGGACATCCGCATCCTTGCGATCGGTGTAGGGACGATGGGTTTGTTCCTGTTCCAATACGGCATTCTGACATTGTTTTTTGCGGGCGGCGACCGTGTGGCGCTAATCATCGCCAACTTTCTGGCGGGCATCGGGCTTATTGTGCAAACGCGGCTCAACCCGACTTATGGCCTGCGCCAGTTGCTGGTGATGGGCATCAGCGTGCTGGCCATGACGCTGGTCATTTTGTTCATGCGCCGTTCTTCCTTTTTCAAGCGCATGCGCGTTCCGTTTATCCTCGCATCCTTCGCGCTTTTGGCGGCGGCACTGGTGCTGGGACGTTCGACATTCGGCGCGACGAACTGGTTCTCGGTGTTCGGCATATCCGTTCAGCCTTCCGAATTTGTCAAAATACTGTTGATCTTTGTGTTGGCATCCCTTTTGGATCATGACCGCA
The DNA here is from genome assembly GCA_942492795.1 of uncultured Christensenellaceae bacterium. Classification (GTDB taxonomy): domain Bacteria; phylum Bacillota; class Clostridia; order Christensenellales; family QAND01; genus RGIG3178. The sequence continues at coordinate 2,588,601 of OW818639.1, read as the reverse complement.
CCGTCTTTAAACTGCTGACGGGGCTGGGATACGTAGGAATCTGTATCATCATGCTGCTGATCCAAAAGGATCTTGGCGCCGTTCTGTTGTACGCGGGCACCGCAATCGCGCTTCTGTATGTCGCAACAGGCAGCAAGCTGTTGTTGGGCACATCGCTTGGCACGGTATCCGTAGGCGCGGTGGGTGCATACCATCTGTTTGCGCATGTGCGAACGCGTGTCGCGCTGTGGAAAAACCCGTGGGCGATGTATTCCGGGCAGGGTTATCAGGTGGTGCAGGGACTCATCGCGATTGCCGCGGGCGGCTTGTTCGGGCTGGGCCTTACAAAGGGAATGCCCAAGGTCATCCCGGTCGCCCATTCGGACTATATCTTTGCGGTCATCTGCGAAGAATTCGGTATCCTGTTCGGGCTTATTCTGCTGGCGTTCTATCTGGTTTTCATCGTGCGCGGCGCGCTGGTCGCAATGGATGCGCGCAACAGCTTCGATTCGATCGTCGCCATCGGCTGCGTGACCATGATAAGCCTGCAAAGCTTCATCATCATCGCCGGCGTCTGCAATCTGATCCCGTTAACCGGCATTACCATGCCGTTTGTCTCCTATGGCGGAAGCAGCATGCTATCCTGTTTTATACTGCTGGGCATCCTGGAGGGCATCTCCATCAAGAACCATGAGGCGGATCTGAGCGAATATGACAGGGGAAAAAGGCAGAACGCGCTGCGGGACGAAGAATATGACGAGTATGACGATTATGACGAACAGGAGTGGGACGAATGAAAGGATTAAGGGGCAATATCCGCGCATTGCTGCTGGCGTTTGTCGCGATGTTCCTTGTGCTGGGCGTCTTTTTGTCCTACACGGTGTTCGTCAACGGCGACAAATGGTTCGCTTCGCCGTATAACCCGATGCTCAACAAGCAGAAGCAGGATGTTGTCGAAGGATCCATACTGGACCGCAACAACGTCGTGTTGGCATTCAGCGACGAGACGAGCGGACAGCGACTCTACCACCCCGATGAACGGGTAAGGCGTGCGCTGTGCCATGTGATCGGCGACCCGTTCGGCGTATCGGCGAGCGGCATCGAAAGCTTTTATTCCCAGTATTTGCTGGGCTTCAACGGCAATCCGTTTGAACGCGTTTACGATACGCTTGCAAACGGCAAGCGAAAGGGCGACAGCGTTGTAACGACCCTGTCCGCTGAACTGTCCGCTTTCGCGTACGACCAGTTAAACGGCAAAGCCGGCTCGGTGGTCGTGATGAACTATAAGACGGGCGAAGTGCTCTCTTCGGTCTCCATGCCCGGCTTTGATCTGTCAACCTTCGACAAGAGCGCCGCAGCATCAAGCACCGAAAGCTTTTTGGTCAACCGCGCCACGATGGGGCGGTATACGCCGGGTTCGGTGTTCAAGCTGGTGACCGCGGCGGCGGTGCTGGAATACAAACCGGAGCTGATGAACAAGAAATACACCTGTACCGGCGAGGTGACATACCCTACCGGAACCGTCGTGGACGCGGGGCATGCGGTGCACGGGGTCCTTACGGTGGAACAGGCGCTGGCCAAAAGCTGCAACTGCGTGTTTGCCCAGATCCAGCAGGATCTGGGGCAGGACGCTATTTTGCAGATGGCGCAGCGGATGCATTACAACGAGGATTTCGTTTTAAGCGATATGACCCTTTACAACAGCCAGTTCAAAAGCGCTGCGGACGGAACGCTCGACGCGGCATGGGCATCCGTGGGGCAGTATCTGACGACGGTTTCGCCGATGCATATCCTTATGATAACGGCCTCCATCGCCAACGATGGTATTATGATGGAGCCCAAGATCATGAAGAGCATCATGAATTCGCGCAATTATGCATACATGAACTTCACCCCGTCGCAAATAGGACGCGTTTTGGGCGCCCCATCGGCGGCAAAGCTCCGCGAGATGATGGTGCTCACCGTCAAAAGCGGCACGGGCACGAACGCTGCGATCAAGGGGTATACGGTTGGCGGCAAAACGGGGTCGGCGCAAACGTCGGACAGCAAAAACACGAAGACGCATGCCTGGTATACGGGATTTGTACAGAGCGACGATCATCCGCTGTGCATTGTCGTGATGGTGGAGCACGGCGGCTCCGGCGGGAGCATATCCGCGCCCATCGCGCAAAAAGTGCTGAAAAAAGCACTGGATCTGGGGTTGTAATGGAGCATACGCAAATCGGCGAACGCATCGAAGGGATATTGCAAACGCTTCCCGACAAGCCCGGCGTGTATCAGATGATAGACGAAGCGGGCGAAGTCATCTATGTCGGCAAGGCGGTATCGTTAAAAAGCCGCGTGCGGAGCTACTTCCGCTCGCATAAAAACCACGGATCCAAAGTCATCGCGTTGGTGCAGAAGATCCGCGATATCCGCTACATCGTTGTGGAGACCGAGATGGAAGCGCTCTTTTTGGAGAGCAACCTGATCAAGGAACTGCGGCCGCATTACAACATTTTGTTGAAGGACGATAAACATTACCCGTATCTTCGCATGGACTTGCGGCAGCCATACCCGCGCATCGAGGTCGTCCGGCGCGTCCGTCAGGACGGTGCCAAATATTTCGGTCCTTATCTGGACGCGGGCTCGCTGCCCGACGCGCTATCCGCCGTCGCGCAGAACTTTCCGCTTCGAAGCTGCAAAAAGGACATCGATCGTGCGCAGCGGCTGCACGAGCGGCCCTGTCTGAATTACCAGATCGGGCGGTGTGCCGCACCCTGCGCCAACCATATATCCCAGGAAGAATACCGTCAGGTCTGCATGCAGGTCGCGTCGTTTTTGCAGGGCAAGTACGACGAATTGCTCAGTGAATTGACCACTAGGATGCAGCAGGCGGCGCAAAGCCAGAAATACGAGCAGGCAGCGCTTTGGCGGGACCGCTTACGGGCGGTAGAGCGCATATCGGTCAAGCAAAAAGCGATGATGGCCAATTTCGCCGAGCGCGATGCGATAGCACTTTCAAGGCTTGACGGCAACGGCGCGATCCACCTGTTCGGCATCAACGACGGCAAGCTGGTGCAGAGCCAGACGTTCATCCTCGAAGACATAGACCAGGAGAGCGACGACGCGGTCGTCTCTGCGTTTGTCGAACAGCATTATGCCAATTCTACCCGCATTCCAGAAGAGGTTCTGATACCGGTCGAACTTTCGGAACAGGCGCTTCTGACAGGGTTTTTAAGCGAGCTTCGGGGCAAAAAGGTGAATATGCATATGCCGCAGCGGGGCGAAAAGAAGCAGTTGGTGGAGTTGGCACAAAAGAATGCGGCGGAGTTTTTGCAAAAGCGCAAGGAACGCACCGAACATGCGTATGCGCGCGGCATCGGGGCAATGGAGGAACTGGCAGGGGCCATCGGTCTGCCCGATGTGCCGTCACGGATGGAGTGTTACGATATTTCCCATACGCAGGGCGTGGACAACGTCGCGAGCATGGTGGTGTTTCGTGACGGTACCGCCGCACGGAAAGAATACCGGCGTTTTCGCATCAGAACCGTGGAGGGAGCGGATGACTTCAAGAGCATGAGCGAAGTCATCACCCGAAGGCTGATGCGCGCGATGGACCCCGACGAGGAATCCCAAGCCCGCTTTGGCGAGCTTCCCGATTTGATCGTGATCGACGGCGGCAGGGGCCAGCTCAACGCGGCACAGGACGCGATGCATGCGCTGGGTTTTGAGATACCCATGATCGGACTTGCCAAAAAGCTGGAAGAGATCTATGTGCCGGGCGTTGAAAATACGATCCGGTTGGCCGAAAGATCGGCCGCGCTGCACGCGCTGATGCGCATCCGCGACGAGGCGCACCGTTTTGCTGTGACCTATCACCGTTCGCTTCGCGCGTCGCGTGAGGTGCAAAGCGCGCTTGACGCGATCGATGGTATCGGCAAGACGCGCAAGAAGGCCATTGTGATGCAATACAAAACGATGGATCAGATCAAACAGGCGACCGTCGAGGAACTGCGCGCGATAGAGGGCATGAACCAATCGGCTGCGCAAAGCGTTTATAATTTTTTTCATACCGGCGATGAGGCATCCCCGAACGAACAGAAATGATGCATGCGCTTTATTTATAGATACAAACAGACGGGCATTCATGTGCCCGTTTTTCGCATGCAAAAAACCTTTTGAATCGGGCTGAAAAACGCTATTTTTCGATTGTAGGAACAAATAAAATTTGGTATCGTATACATAGATAAATTTACCAAACAAAAGGAGGAGACAGCATGTATGTACCCATGAAAGAGATCGTTGACAAGGCCTATGCCGGCAGATTCGGTGTTCCCGCGGTGTCAGGCGGCAACGAGTTTTTGGTGCGCGCAGCCATCGAAGCGGCGGAGGAGACGAATTCGCCGCTGATCATCTTAGGCGGTGTCCGCAGAGCGGCAGACCCGATCTTTTTGGCAAACATGGTGCGGCACATTGCGAATCAGGCGGCGGTGCCGGTGGCAATGGTGCTGGATCACAGCCCGAGCTTTGAGGATTCGATGCTGGCCATGCATGTAGGCTTTACCTCCATCATGGTGGACCGTTCGATGCTGCCGTACGAGGAAAACGTCAGGCAGGTCAAGGAACTGGTCCGCATTGCCCATTCCATCGGCGTGACGGTCGAGGCGGAATTGGGACATGTCGGGCAGGGCAACAACTACGCCGTGGACGGCAATACGGCATTTACCGACCCGCAGCAGGCCAAGCAATACATCGAAGAGACCGGCATCGATTGCCTGGCGGTCGCGATCGGTACGGCGCACGGCGCGTATACGGGCGTTCCCAAGCTGCATTTTGACTTGTTGGAGCAGATCGACAAGGCATGCCAAAAACCTTTGGTAATACACGGCGGCAGCGGCAGCGGAGACGACAACCTTAGAAAAGCATGCACGATGGGTGTGGCCAAGGTCAACATCGCCAACGACATCAGCCAGGCGGCTATCCGTGCCGTCAACGCCAAGGATATGACGGGCAACGGCGCTTACGGTTTCTTCCCGACGGCATATCAGGGCGTGAAAGATCATGTCAAGCACCTGTTCGAGGTGTTTGGCTGCTCGGGCAAAGCCTGGTTCAAACTTCCGCGGCTTGTCGGCAAACCCATCGACATTTCCGAACTGACATCCGAATAATTCCAAAAGTGGAAAAGGGCGCGAAAGCGCCCTTTTGCTTTTTCATCAAATGAAATGAAACATCATTATTGTTTGTATTAGTATTATGAACTATAATTACAATTGAGTATAAAAACCTCCATCATCCTCCCGCCAATACAGCTACACAATGCAAAGGAGGCAATGAAAATGAAGCTTAGAAACAGGCGGCTATGGCTTTTGTTGCTGAGCATGTCCGTACTTTTAAGCGCTTGCGCCAATGCGAAAAAGTCGGAAAACATCGTGTTGGTCGAATATGCACATTTTGCCAGTGTTGAAGAGATGTATCAAAAAGCTGATTTCGTGATAAAGGGAAAGGTTATAAAGTCCAGGGTACAGTGGCTTTCATGGGTGAAACAGGAACTCGCAACCATATACACGGTGGAAATCCTCGGCTCTTACAAAGGGTTCACAGCGGATAAGACAATGGAATTGTTAACCATGGGCGGCGAAACCGCAACGGCTGTCTTTCGATATGAACCGGAAATCAAACTATCCATGGATACGGAATATGTCATGTTTTTAAGCAAGAGCAGACAGATCGACAATGCGGTAAGTCTTATCGCCGGTCCGTATGCGCTGTACCGCGTAGACGAAAATGGCATAACCGGAACGTCGTATGCGAATAAACTGACCCTCGAAGATTTAAAAAGGATGCAAAGGATGGAATAGAAAAAAGCGGGCTGTTAGGCCGTTTTGCGTTTTGTGCCCCGTAGGGAGCGCCTATGCGAGAGATACCGTTTCTGTTAATCTGAAGGTTATTACACCGTGTCCTGCTATTTAGACATAGCGCAGGTTCTTTGTCGCTGGAATATTCAACAACGTGATGTCCTGATAATGCCTTGAAATACTATCAAAAATAATATATGATTGTCAAAAACAATGTATAGATAGTTTATTGCACCTGCCTTGCCAAATAGGAGACATGATGAAAAAGCTGTTAGCAGTCATAGTTGCATTTTTGATGATACTGACACTCGCTCCGACAGCGTTTGCTGCGGCGGATACGACACCGCCTGTGTTGATTGGCATAGGCGTTAACTCTCCTCTGGACGGGGTTAGCTTTAAAGCGGGCGATACCCTCACGGTAATCGTCGAAGCCATCGATTTGGAGAGCGGTGTTGACCCGTCTACTTTTGAAGCCAATTTTTCTTCAACCATAAATGTCGGCCACGGGATATACATCAAAGGCTTTAGCCCTGTGGATGGAACCAACTACTATCGGGGAATGTATACGTTTGACGGCAATTTCTTAGGGGATACTTACGTTTTAAACAGTATCTATATGCGCGATAAAAACCCGAATCCACCGAACGGGCGTATGTATTATCATATTCAAGACTTTCCGGATATTTCGATTAAGGTGGACAATGTTCCGCCGCCGAATACTGCACCTGTGATCACCGACTTTAAGCAAAACCAGAATACTGCTGTCGTAGGGGATACTGTGACGTTCACCGTTACGGCGCAGGCTCCTTCGGGAGTGGCTTCGGCGACCATGTATTTGGACAGTCCGAATAGACCCTGGTACATGGGTAGTTATAACATTCCGCTTTCGCCGGTCCCAGGCCAGGCTGGCGTGTTTTCCGGCCAGTTCAAGATCACGTCCGACATGCACGAGGGTTGGTATTTGCCGCGTGATTTTACCTTGGTCTCCAACTCCGGGGTAAGCGCATGGCACTTTAGCCTACCCAATGGGTGTATGCCGCTGAGGATAAACAACCCGTCGAATAACGGCTCTAGCTACCCTGTCATTACGTCTTTTTCCATGTCTTCGCACAATCTGATACCGGGCCAGACGGTAAAGGTCACTGCCACCATCGGCAACGAGTATCCCCAATTTGACAATATTATGTTGAGTATATTCAGGAAGGATACCGTAAGTCAGTATTTCTTCAGCAACCCGTTCCGCCTTTATCCTCAAGGAAACGGAATCTATTCGGGCACGGTGACAATGCCTGTGAATTTCCAGCCCGGTGAGTATTGCCTTAATGCCGGATATGCCTCTTTAGGAGACCTGATGGGGGGCGTTGATAGCGCTCCATCCGTTACATCAAAGAACAGTCAGGGGCTGCCCTATCTTTCGGACGGCATTTTCTCCGTAGCACCGCTCTTTACCGTTTCCGGAACGGACAATGAAACAATCCTTGTCGGCCAGCCGTTTGACGTTTTGCAGGGCGTAACCGTGACCAGTGCCTATTCAGGCGACATCACCAACAAGATGAAGATGCAGAGCTGCAATATCGATACGAGCGAGTCCGGAATATACCTCATTAAATACGTCATTAGCGACACGATTAAAGTAGAGGGTGCAGACACTCCCGTAAGTTATACGGACTACCGCTGGCTAGGGATATCGGAAATTGAGCCGTCCGAACCTACGGATGAAGGCGAAATGCCGCTGGCTGTAACGGATGGCAATTTGGCGATAGGTACGTCCGCTTCCGACGCATCGATCAAGAAAAACGGCGTTGCGGTTCCGTTTACCAGCGAAGCGACGGAGCCCGGAGAATACATGTTGAGCACCGGAGGATCATCTGCCCAAACGAATTCGATGATTGTAAACGGTGTTAATGTTCGCACACTATCTGGGAACGGTGAACCTTCAAAAACCACAGTAACGGCTGTCATCGACCGTTCCGGGCCTGTTGTTCAAGCTGCTTGGGCAACGAATCCTTCTAAGGCGATTGTCGTATCCGTCAGAACGAAAGATATGTCGGGAGTCGCGCAGACGAAATACATAGACGGAACCTGCACCATAGAACAATGCAGGAGCGGTGGAACAAGCTTTACAGGTTCGTTTACCGTTGCAGGCTATGGAAAATACACACTATACGCGTGCGACGGGCTGGGTAACGAGAGCGTTACAACGCTCAGTATCAACACTGCTTCATCGTCCAATTCAGCATTTCTTGAGAATGTTGGAATCTCCGCGGGTTCGCTGTCACGTATGTTTACAAAGACATATTACAGCTACAAGATAACGCTTCCCGAAGATGTGAACAGCGTGACCATAACGCCCCAAAAGGAATTCGATGGGTCTGTGATGACCATGAACGGAAAGGTTGTTTCGAACTATACGGTTAGCCTTGCCAACGGAAAGAGCACCACAGTCAAGGTGAAAGTGACAAATGGCAAATCAAATCACACTTATAAATTCATGGTGACGAGGGCCAAATCCACCTATAACCTGCTGTCTTCCCTGAGTGCGAGCGTTGGAGGGACGGTTGTACCATTTACGAACAAGGACGATGCCAACACAACCGTTTCGTTTGACCCGAATGTCACCACCTATTATGCCCGCGTTGGCGAGAGTGCGGGCAAGGTCACGATAGCGGCGTCGGGGAACCCATCAAAACCTGAAACCATAACGCCGAAGTCCAGGACATATTCGCTACAATACGGGCAGGATAAGCCGGTGACCGTCAAGGTAAAATCCCAGTCGGGCCATACGAAGACGTATACCGTACATATCATAAGGTCTGCCTGCTCGAACGCGGATCTAAAAAGTTTGAAGATCAACCTTCCCAAGTCATGTATGAATGCGCCCTTCAATAAAGATACATTGAAGTACGCTGTTACACTTCCTTCGTCAAAGGCATCGGTGACGCTGTCCATCCGAACTTTCGGGTATAAAGCAACGGCTGTTATCAACAACAGTGCTGTCGGCATATCGACAAAGAAGAGTTCTATGAAGGTGACGCTCTCGCCGGGGGGAAGCACAACGCTCTATATAACCGTGACCGCGCAGGACGGAAAATCAACCAAAAAATATGAAATAGACATAACGCGCGGCATTTAGCCGTATCGGTAATGGGCAAAACATCGGCTATATGCGAACCCTTTTTGCTTTGTTGGAGGAATCGATTGATCAAATCGCATATGCTAGCAGACGTTTGCTTGAGCGCTTAAGCAGGATACCAAAAGAAAATCCCGGCTAAAACCGGGATTCTGTTTTGTTGAAGTATTTTGTGCATTCTCAATCTATAGCAGCCTTTCCCGAAGCCCTGTCCTATACAAAATCTCTGCGGTGCTCTTTGGCCGGTTCATGGTGTAGATATGAAACCCGTCGATGCCGTTTTTCTTCAGATCGATGATCTGTTCACAGCAGAAATCCATGCCCGCTTTGGTGAAGCTCTCCGGGTCGTTGCCATATCTGGCAAACAGTCGGGACAACGACGAGGGAATCGACGACCCGCACAGCGTTGTCATGCGAATGATCTGCTGCGCGTTCAAAACAGGCATCAATCCCGCTGAAATCGGAACATGGATGCCGATGCGCCTTGCTTTGTCCAAAAACGAATAGAAGGCGTCGTTGTCAAAGAACAGTTGTGTGACCAGAAAATCCACGCCGCAGTCCACCTTGTGCTTAAGGTTTTCCATGTCCGCCGCAAGCGACGGCGACTGGTAATGCCCTTCGGGATAGCAGGCGGCGCCGATGCTCATGGTGGTGTTTTCCCGTATCAGCGATACGAGTTCGCTGGCATACGCAAAAGTGGTAAACGCATTTTCCGAATCCATCCCCTGCGGCATGTCGCCGCGCAGCGCCAATACAGCCTCGACACCCTTTTGTGCATACGCGCAAAGCGTGTCAAGCACGCCTTGCCGGTCTGCGCCTACGCAGGTGATATGCCCCAGTGACGGGCAGCCGCAAAGCTGCGGGATGCGCCCCGCCACGTCGACGGTATGCGCCGCGCGCGACCCGCCTGCGCCATAAGTGACCGAAACGTAGGTGGGGGAAAGGCCGCGAAGCTTCTTGAGGGTATCATCGATAACGTCGAACGGCATGTCCGGCTTTGGCGGAAACACTTCGAGCGAAACGACGGGCTTATTGTTGAATAAATCGGAAAAAGGCATTCCAATCCCCTCCATCTGTGGCTTTTGCCGGGTCGCGAATCGGCCTAAAAACGCATTCGGCGCTATGGGTCTGCTTTTCAGGCGCGGATGATGCTTACTTTTACGTTCCGCAGGGCTCAATTAATGTTATTATTAAACCACAGTTCGCACACGCTTGCAAATGCAGAAAAAGGCAGATAAAATAAGGCCTACCATGCAAAATTCCCGCCGACAGGGGATGATACGACTGCAACCGAAAAAAATGTACACCTACTTGCATATGCCGGTGACGGCACAGGCCAAAGAAGTGTTGGTCCGCCTTGGCATGTACCGCGATTTCGATGAGCTCTCCTTGCAAAGGGCCCGGCACGCGCTGCAGGCTTTGATGCCTGGCGGCTGCATGCGCCTTGTTCCGCTTCAAATACAAAAGGACGTGGTTGTTATCGAAGATCAGCCGATACAGAGCGCCGCGCTTGCCGCGCATTTAAAAGGATGCGACATGGCGCTTGTCATGCTCAGCACGCTGTATCAAAACGCAAGCGACGCAATACAGCTCGCGTTTGCAAATCACAGGGCCGACGAGGCCGTGATGCTCGATGCCGCGGCGTCGGTCGCGGCGGACGCAGGGCTGGATTTTCTGATGCAGGATGCCTCACGCATGCTCCGCCCGTTTGGGAAAACCGTTCTGTCAAGACGCTTTTCGCCCGGATATGGGGATTGTTCGATAGAGTACCAGAAAACGTTAATGGACTTTCTGTGTGACCAGCCGCTTGGCGTCACGCTGACGGACAGCTTCATGCTGCAGCCCGAAAAGTCCGTTCTGGCGATTGGAGGAGTCAAAAATGCTTAAAAACCTGTTCGGTGGCAACAAACCGTTTTTGCTTGACGGTGCCGCCGGAACTTATCTGATCGAACGCGGGCTGACGATGGGCGTATGCCCCGAGGCGTGGGCATGCGAACATCCAGAGCTTATAACGCAGATGCACAAAGATTATGTCCGCGCGGGCGCCAAAGCCGTCTATGCTTTTACGTTCGGCGCGAACCCGGTCAAACTCGCTGAATACGGTTTGGAGCATCAGACCGAAGCCATCAATCAAAAGCTGGTCACTATCGCAAAGAAAGCGGTGGGCAAAAACATCCTTGTCGGCGGGGACATATCGCCTACCGGACAGCTTCTTTATCCGATCGGGACCATGACGTTTATAGAGACAAAACAAGCCTACGCCAGGCAGGCAAAAGCGCTGGCGGAGGCCGGAGCGGATTTTATTATCATCGAAACGATGCTGGACATCGGCCAGACGCGCGCCGCAATTTTGGGCTGCCGCGAAGTCTGCAACCTGCCCATCGCGGTTTCCATGACCTTTGAGCAGGGCGGGCGGACACTGACGGGGACGGATGCCAAAACCGTTGCTATTACCCTGTGTTCGCTCGGGGTGGATGCCGTCGGCGTCAATTGCAGCACCGGCCCCGACGATATGCGCTCCATCGTTGCACAGCTGCGCGCGGTATCAACCGTGCCGATTCTGGCAAAACCCAACGCCGGATTGCCCGGAGGCATCGTGTTGGGTCCGGAGGAGTTTGCGGATAGGACGGCGGCATTGCTTGATTGCGGGGCCGTGGCACTCGGCGGCTGCTGCGGCACGACGCCTCAGCATATCGCAGCGCTCTGTAAGAAGATCAGCAATATGCAGGTCAATACGTCGTTTCCCGCAACGCTTCCGCGCGTGCTGACAAGCCGGGAATCAAGCGTTGAAATGGGGCATAACCGAAAGCTTTGCGCGATCGGCGAAAGACTGAATCCAACGGGCAAACCCAAACTGCAGCAGGCCATCCGCGATCTCGACCTTGAAACGGTCTGGGAGATTGCAAACGATCAGATCAAACAGGGTGCGCAGCTTTTGGACGTCAACGTCGGCGTGCCCGGCGTTGTCCAAAGCAAGGTGCTGCCGCGTTTCGTCGAAATACTTGCGGCGAGGGGAAGCGCGCCGCTTTGCATCGACACGGTGGACATAAACGCGCTTGAAGCGGCGCTTGAGGTATATTGCGGGCGGGCGCTGATCAACTCGATATCCGCAGAGAGCGGACGGGCTGATCAGATTATGCCGCTGTGCAAAAAATACGGCGCCATGGCGATTCTGTTGCCGGTGGACGATTCGGGCGTGCCCAAAACGGCATCGGAGCGCATCTCGCTGATCGAATCCCTGCTAATAATCGCGAAGCAATACGGTCTTGATAAGGATAGTTTTGTGGTGGATGCGCTGGCGATGACCATAGCCAGCCAGACCGACGGCGGAAAAGAAGCGCTCGCCGTTCTGGACTGGTGCAAAAAGAACGATATTCTCAGTGTGATGGGGGTCAGCAATATATCCTTCGGCCTGCCGCAGCGTCCGGCGCTCAACGCCGCGTTCTTATGCGCCGCGCAGGCGCGCGGGCTGACAAGCGCGATTGTCAACGTCTGCCAGATCGAGATGAAACAGGCGCTTTTGGCGGCAAACGCACTGATCATAGGCGGTGAAGAGGTCGGTGCCTATGCGCAGTCCTTTTCCGAACGTCCCAAAAGCACAGGCCTTGCGGGCGCGGTGCTGGACGGGGAACGCACACAGGCGCATGCATTGGCGATCAACGAACTCAAAGCCGGGGTATTGCCGCTTGCGTTGATCGACGCCGTGATGGAAGGACTTGTGACACTGGGCGATCTGTTTGCTGCAAAGAAGACGTTTCTGCCCCAGCTGATGGCGGGCGCCGAAGCGGCAAAGGCTGCGTTTGTGCCCATACAGCTGGCGCTCAAGGCGGACGAAAGGCCGTCCGCGGGGACGGCTGTGATCGCTACGGTCAAGGGCGACATGCACGACATCGGCAAAAACATCGTAGCACTGATGCTGCAAAACCACGGATTCCGTGTGATCGATCTGGGCAAGGACATCGAGAACGAGAAAATATTGGATACTGCAATGCGGGAAAACGCGGACATCGTCTGCCTTTCTGCGCTATTGACCACGACGATGGAACAGATGCGGGCTTTTTCAAACCTAAACCGGGCTACCGGCAGACCCATCCCGCTGATGGTAGGCGGTGCCGTTGTGACGGAAGCATATGCAAAACAAATCGGCGCGCACTATGCCGCGGATGCCGTGCAGTGCGCCCGAACGGCGCTCGTGTTGGCGGATAAGCATAAACGGGATTGATAAGATACCGCCGGTTCACTTACCGGCCTGTCGGATGATATCCCTGGCTATGTACCAGGCGGTGATCATGGCTGTCGGGACGCCGCCCGGGTTGTGCACGTAATGGCCGACGGGATAAAAATGCCCGATCGGCATGTCTTTAGCAAAATCAAAATGCGGCGTATACGCCGGGTCCCAGTTCCATCCCGACGTACCGCCGCGCCAGTTGGAGGTATAGCGCGCATAGGTAAGCGGCGACGCGGCTTCTGTAACTTCGATGTGCGAGCGTAAACCGGGCAGGAATTCTTCGGCGCGCGTGATCAATTGGGCTGCGAAAGCGGCTTTTTTCATTTCATAAGCCTGCCGGTCATCTTGAAACGGTTCCCAATCCTCAAAGGGGCTGAGGGAACCGACGAACAAAGAGTGTTTCCCCATAGGCGCGGCAGATGCATCGTCCATGCTCAACAAAACGAGCTGTATGGTTTTGCCGTCGGCGCAGGTGAAGGTGACATGGCTTTCTTCAAAGCGCTTCAAGGCGGCACGAACTTCCGGGCTGTCATGCAAACCCAAAAAAACGGCAAACAGCGATTCGCTGGGTCGGGCATAGCCTAGTTTCTCGGTCATCGACAAAGGCAGGTTTTCCGGCCCGATCAACGAAAAACAGGTGTGATTCAAATCCGCAGCGGATACGACCCAACCAGCGGGAACAGATTCACCGTTTTGCAGCTCCACGCCCGAGGCTTGCCCGTTCTCCACCCTGATACGGCGGACGCCCGCATTCAGATGAACTTCGCCGCCGCTTTTCTGGACGAACCGGACAAACAAGTCGGAAAAGACTTGCATGCCGCCAACAGGCACCCATGTGTCGTAATAGTAGGACGCCCACATGCCAAGCGTGTTCTCGCCCGACATCACAGGATATCCGAGTCCATCCAACAGCTGCCGCAAAGGGACGTCTTTGAAATAGTGCGCATGCAAGCTTTGGTTGGTATGCTTCTTTGCTTTTCGCGATGCCCAGGGAAACAGCGGATGAACAAATCCGAGCCGCAGGATGGTTTTTAGGATATTGCGGCCAAACATCATTCCGTTTTTAAGAGAATCAAAGAAGGCGTTCCCGCCGATGTTGACCCAGCGGAAGTATCGATTCAACGCGTCTTTTTCATGAGGGAAGCACCGTTGCAATGCACGGGCTGTCTGGGCGGGGTCCCGCAACGGGATATCGTGTCCCTGATAGCTTATCTGATGCCGTGCGCGGACAAAGCGCAGATCGTTCTGTAAGCCAAGCTCCCGCAGTATCGGGAATACGATGCCGTTGGAACCGAAGCCGGTAGGCCCCGCAGGAAATCGATACCCCTGACGCACGAAGGACGAGACATACCCTCCGCATTGCGTGTGCTGTTCGTATACCTTGACCGGGAAACCGGCAAGGGCGAGGTAGGCGGCGGTTGTCAACCCCGCCATGCCTGCGCCGACGATAACCACAGTGTTTTCATGCATGCGAAATACCTCCGTTACCCTATCTGCCGTCTGGCAAGCAGCGCGGCGCCTAAGAGGACGAGTACTGTCCCGCCCAAAGCCAGCGGTACTGCAAGCGGGGTCGAGGGGGACAGGCGAAAAACGAGAAAATACGCGGCGATCGGCAGAATCTGAACCGGAACGGTTTGCATCGGAACCAGCTTTGACGCCTCGCCAACTTGGAACGCGCGCTGTGTCTGTGCGATGCCGAGCATACTGCCCAAAAAAACGATGCCCGATGCGATCACGATGAAAACAAGATCCGGGAAGGTAAGTGTCCCATTCCCCCACTTTATCAGAAAAGCCATCAATATTCCCAGCCATAGATTGGACTGCGACAGCAGAAGCCCGGCATTGAGCGTTCGCAGGATCCCGCGCAGGCGATCATTTTTCCTTTGCAACAGTTGACAAACAAGGCTTAAAGCAGCAACGAACGCCGTGAAAAGACCAAGGCGCAAAAGGAAAGCGGGCGCCCAAAGATCGATTAACTGCATATCCACGGACAACCGGCTCAGTCCGAAGACGGTCACGGCGGCGATGACGAGCAGAATCCCGGTGATGTCAACCAAGTCCAACGACTCGCCGGCGAAGCGGACGGCGCCGATGGTCAGCACGATCAACCCGACAGCCATCAGCCCGGGAATAAGTGCCGGGCCGATTTTGGACTGCGCCAGCATGTTCAGCGGCGTGCCGACGATGAATTGCAGGGCAAACCCGCTCAACCAAAGCGGACTTTTGATCAGGCGGTGCATCAGTCCGGTGTCTCGGGAGGTTTTCATAACCGCCAATTTCTGGATGACCATGCCGAGGTTAAACGCGATGCCGGCTGTGATGGCGGCGATGACGCCGATCCAATACGCGGCGTTGGCCGTTGCGTTTGGCATATAGAGCGTTAGGTTGCAAGCTATTAACATCGTTGCCCTCTTTCGATCGCCGCGGTAAGTGTCGGCGCTCAGTTAAAATCCGCTTCGGATACGGTGCCGCGATGCAGGGCTTCGAGTTTCATCTCATGATAGAGCCCGGCAAAGCTCGTGTTCCTATAGGGAACCGTGTATATGCCCAGCAATCCCATCGTGATGCCGATCAACAACGCCCAGCCTAGGAAGCTCAGGCAAAAGACGAAGATGTCCGTCTTCCTGCCGTCTGTGATGCGCATCGAAAGCGTCATCGCCTTTTTGCCGCCGATATGCCCGTTTTCCGCCATGATGTATTGTGTCATCGAATAGGAGATGGCTTTGACGATGCCGGGGACGATTAAAAGCAGCGACCAGAGCATGACAAACAGGCACATCCTTAGCATGCCGCCCAAGTTGCGGCCATAGGGGCCGAGACCGTCGCGGTACATGTCGCGTACGTTGCATGGTTCACCGCGATAGGTGCGCAGGCAAAAGGCGGCGTATCCGACCTGAAGCGGCAACATCACAAAAAGTGAGAGAAGCGTCAGCACAAAAGTGATGCCGGGATGGACGATGCGGCTGCCGTCAAGCAGGGCATAGCAGATGCCGGGTATGACAAAGCCGATCAGGCAGGGCAAATAGGTTTCGACAATGTCGAAGAGTACAAAGACGAGGCCTGCAAAAGTTGCGGTTTTGCCCTTTTCCCGGATGGCCGCCTGGGCGCGGGTTTTGATGTCAGTTCTTGGTTTCATGGTTTCTCCTTTCAGTTTCGGACATAATATATTTGTTTTTATTATGTTTAGTTTGACTTTGGGCAAAAAAATTTAAGGTTTCTTCAAAAGGGTCTTTCTATCCTAATCGCCAAGCGCTACCGTGAGGGCAACGCCGCCCTTTTTATGCCCTTTGCCCACATATTCGTGTGCCTGTGCCACCTGTTCAAACGGATAGACGCGGTCAACGACCGGTTTTAAACTGCCCGATTCGGCGAGGCCGGCGAGGTACTGCAGGTCGCTGATTTTCCTGTCGGCCTTGTTTAGTCCCGTTGCCGCAAAGACAGCCCGTTTGCCGTGGCTCTTTTTCGTCCATAGCATTTGCATAAGGATCGCCGGCGTCGGGATGGTGGTAAGATACATCCCTGTTTTTCCCAGCGCTGCTTTGCACCGCGAAAAGGAGCTCTTGCCGACGGCGTCAAAGATGACATCGTAGGTGTGCCCGGACTTGGTGAAATCCTCTTTGGTATAATCGATGACTTCATCCGCGCCGAGGGATCGAACCAACGCCACATTCGCGCTGCTGCATACCGCCGTGACATACGCGCCAAAGTGTTTGGCGAGTTGTACGGCACAGGTGCCCACCGCGCCGGAAGCGCCGTTAATCAGCACTTTCTGCCCTTTTTGGATGTTGGCCGCATCTTTGAGAAAGCTCAGCGCTGTTAATCCCCCGTCGCAGAGAAGCGCGCCTTCGAAAAAATCCAGCCGGGACGGCTTCGCGATCATGACCCCGTCTTCAGGCAGACATTTATACTCGGCATAGGCGCCGTATTCCAGCCCCGCGATGCCGATGATTCGATCCCCGGCTTTAAAGCGCTTTACGTTTTTGCCGACCGATTCTACCTCTCCCGCAAACTCGACGCCCGGAACCGCAAATTTGGGCTTTGTCAGGCCGCTGAAGAGCCTCGCGAAAAGCGGCGTGCCTTCTCTTGCCACACAGTCCGACGGCGTTACCGTAGCCGCGGCGATCCTGACCAATACTTCGTTGTCCAACGGGGCCGGCTTTTTGATCTGCTTAATTTGCAGAACTTCCGGCGGCCCGTATTTCGTGCATTCGATTGCTTTCATTGTTTTCTCCTTTTCATTCTGATTGCATAGGATAACTGTTTTACGCTGATTGATCATCCGCAACACGGATGACAACCTTGCCGGCGGCGTGGCCCTTTTCTAAATACGCAACGGCTTCGGCGGTTTGATCCAGCGAACAGCGCCGGTCGATGACGGGTTTGATGCTGCCTGATTCGACGAGGCTGATCAAGTATTCCAGATCCTTGCGGTTCGGCTTCGCGGCGAGGACGCGCGTCTTTTTGCCGCCCAGGGACAGCACCGGCCCGAAGAAGACAGATTTGAATATCTGCGACAGGCCGCCCCCGACCACAACCAAGATACCCGTTGCGTTTAGCATGCGCCGGTATGTTCGAAGCTTTTGGATGCCGTTGATGGCCACTATGAGGTCGTAACGGCTCGCGCTTTGGGTAAAATCTTCCGTTGTATAATCGATCACGCGATCCGCGCCAAGGGATTTGACAAGAGCCGCATTTTTTGGGCCGCATACGGCGGTCACGTCCGCGCCGTAATGCTTGGCAAGCTGAACCGTAAAGGTGCCCACCCCGCCGCCTGCGCCGCAGATCAGCACTTTTTGCCCCGTTTGGATGTTTCCCTTGTCCCGCAAAGCCTGCAGCGCCGCAAGAGCGGCACCCGGTGTAGCCGCTGCATCTTCGAAGGATACAGAGGCGGGTTTCAACGCGAATGCCGTTTCGCAAACTGCAACATATTCCGCAAAGCCGCCGAATCCGTGGCCGCTGATGTCTGCAACCACTTCATCACCCGGTTTAAACTGCGTTACGTTGCGGCCTGTGGCTTCCACGCGCCCAGCGATGTCGGCACCGAAAATCCCGCTTTTCGGTATAGCGCCCATCCGCATGGAACGGTAATCCGCCGCGTTGATTGATACCGCATGGATTTTGACCAGAAGATCATCGTCCTTTGGCACCGGCTTATCCGTCTCGCGGAGCATCAAATTCGGGGAACCGTTTTTTTCATAGAATACGGCTTTCATTTTTCGTCTCCTTCGACTGTGCAGTCGAACACTTCGCCTATCGCCACGCCGAACGCGTCGGCAATGCGAAACGCCAGTTCGAGTGAGGGCGTATACTTACCGGCTTCAATGGCGATGATGGTTTGCCTGGAAGCCCCCGCTTTTTCGGCCAGAGCCTGCTGCGTCATCTCGTTGGCAAAAAAGCGCAGTTTGCGGATGTTGTTGGTGATGATGAACTTCTTAGCCATTTTGGATGCCTTTCCTGTAATAGTACAAAGTCGTAAACCCTTCGCACATGGCTCCGATGCTGCACGACAGGAACAGGATGTTGAGCATTACCGCCGGCGGATAATTCAACACCAGCGAAACGAGACCTGCAAGGAACCCGAACCCGATCAGCGCATATCCGATTCTAAGGGATTTGAGCTCGATCAGCTTGACCATTTCGTCTTCGACCATTTCCAGTTCAATCGTTTTTTCTATTTCCTTATCATCGCATTTGCCGTTGCGCACTTGTTCCTTCACGGCAATCCCGATGGAAAGAAGGATGTGAAAAACGATTTGAATGACGATCATCGCTACGACACCGATGCCGATGAACAGCAGCATCGTGCCCGCCCAGAATTTCAGATCGCCGGGCATGACCAGGCCCGCTTTGACCTTGCCGAATGCGTTGAGGCAATAGGCTGTCAAAATCGCCGCACCCGTGATCAGGCTGACAATTGTTCTCTTTTCATGATAGGACATAGTTGGCACACTCCTTCTGTATGTAATCTCAACCAAACACAGAGTACAACATACTATTCAAGATGTCAAGTATATTTTACATTGAAAAGAAAAATATTTTTACGGGGCGCAAAACGGGCACGGGTTGTCGTAAAAAGTCATCGTCGGATTGTTCCCGTGTCCAAATTATCGATTGAACAAGATCCCGCATTCCGATATGATAGAGTTAATATAGCGGTACTGAAGCATTGCGCATATCGAAGCTTACTGGTATAGGAAGAGGAAACAAGTGGCGGAAACATTGATCAAAGTTGAGAATCTGCATAAATACTTCGGAACCCTGCACGTGTTGAAGGGCATCAGCGAACAGATACAAAAGGGTGAAGTTGTGTCCGTCATCGGGCCCAGCGGCAGCGGTAAAAGCACGTTTTTGCGGTGTCTGAACCTTTTGGAAACGCCTGAAGAAGGCACGATCGAGTTCGAAGGGGTACAGATCAACGCCAAGGGCGTGAATGCGGATCTGCATCGCCAGAAGATGGGCATGGTATTCCAGCTTTTCAACGTATTTCCCCATCTGACGGTGCTGGACAATATCACGCTCGCGCCGATGCTCGTTAAAAAAATTACGAAGGAACAGGCGCAGGAACAGGCGATGAAGCTACTTTCCCGCATCGGTTTGGCGGAAAAGGCGCAGGAATACCCGCGCAGGCTTTCCGGGGGTCAAAAGCAGCGGCTCGCCATCGTGCGCGCTCTGGCAATGGAGCCGGATGTGATGCTCTTTGATGAACCCACAAGTGCGCTCGACCCCGAAATGGTCGGCGAAGTGCTGGACGTCATCAAAACGCTGGTGCGAGAAGGGATGACCACCGTCATCGTAACGCACGAGATGGGCTTTGCAAGAGAAATCAGCAACCGCGTATTGTTTATGGACAACGGTTTGATAGCGGAGAGCGGAACGCCGCAGCAAATATTCTCCGATCCCCAAAATCCGCGCACCAAGGAATTTTTAAGCAAAGTGCTCTATTAAAGGCTCTTTTTGGGCCTTTTTTTATACCCGTACAGAAGTTGTCACAATTATACGCTCTTATTGGGAGGGCAGCAGATGCAGAACTGGATGTATTGGATAATCGTATTGGGTATTTTCGGGCTGTACAGCGTGTGGCCGGTCTTGATGCTTAAAAAGCAAAAGGCAGTTGCGAAGGCGGCGAAAATCGATCTTGACGCGGACGCGGCGGCCGGGCACCTCTGCCGCGCCATCTCGTGTGAAACGGTGAGCTTTGTCGAGGGCAAGTCAGACAACGCGGATGAATTCATCCGGTTGCAGGCACAGATTCAGGCGGATTATCCGAAGGTATTCGCAACCGTTACCGTCCGTGAGGTCAAGCCGTTTTCGCGGCTGTACTGCTGGAAAGGGACGGATAGCGGCCAAAAACCGGTGCTGCTGATGGCCCATCAGGACGTTGTGCCCGTGACCCCGGGAACCCAACAGGATTGGGCTTACCCGCCGTTTGCCGGAACTATTGCGGACGGTTGCGTCTGGGGCCGCGGCGCGATCGACATGAAGAACGCACTGTGCGGTATTTTCGAAGCGATGGAGCATCTGATTGCATCCGGCTTCGTCCCGAACAGGGATGTGTATCTGTGCACCACCTGTGATGAGGAAATTATGGGTTCGGGCACCGGCGATGTGGCGCAGTTGTGCCGCGATTTGGGGCTGCATTTTGAATACGTTTTGGACGAAGGCGGCAGTTTTTTGCAAGGCGATGTCTTGGGCGCCAAAGACAGGCTGCTGGCTTGCGTGTGCACCTATGAAAAAGGCTATTGCGACGTAAGGCTTACGACCACCGACAGCGGCGGCCACAGCGCCACCCCCGGTGAAGAGACCGCCCTATCCAGGATGGCAAGGGCGCTTGTCAAGATCGAACAGAATAAATTCCCCGTGGATATCAACGATACGTTTGTGAACCTGTATAAGACCATCGCGCCCTATTGCGATTTCAAGACGCGCTGGATGGCAGCGCACCCAAGGCTATATGCGCGCAAATTGGCGCAAAAACTTGCCCGAAGCGGCCCGTACGGAAACGCGCTGGTGCGCACGACCACGGCGCTGACGCAGATCAAAGGATCGGACGCCCCCAATGTTCTGCCGCAGAAAGTTGTCGCAAACGTGAATTTTCGCATCAACTACGGTTTCAACTACCAGGCGCTGCAATATTTTGTGCAGGAGCTTGTAGGGCCGGAGTTCACCGTGGAGCTGCCCGTCAAATCCAACCCGTCCCGCCCGGCGAGGACGGATACGAGGGCATTTAGAGCCATATCCCAAACGGTGCGGCAGACCTTCGGGGAAGAAATCGTGGTAGCGCCGATGGTCTTCTTCGCTGGTACGGACAGCCGCATGTTCGATAGCGTATCGGACGATGTGTATAAATTCATGCCCGCCAGATCCCACATGAAATACGCCTTCGGCATGCACGGAACGAATGAACGCATCGAAGTGGAGGACTATCTCAACGGTATCCGGTTCTACATCCGCTTACTGCGCACCACGTGTGGGAAGGAGAGCTGACAATGCAGGCGTTTAGCGTACCATTGGACAATGAATTGTTGGCTAAGCATCTTGGCAGGCTCGTGCAATGCAAAACCGTAAGCTTTGCCGATGAAACCAGGATGGATTTTGCGGCGTTTGAAAAGCTGCATGCGGAGCTCGAAAATCTGTACCCGCTGGTGCACGGCACCTTAGAAAAGACGCTCGTCAACGGATACGGATTGCTCTACCGCTTCAAAGGAAACGGACAAAGCGGCCTTGACCCGATTTTATTGGCCGCGCATCAGGATGTCGTTCCGGCGGACGAAGCGCTCTGGCGGCATCCGCCGTTTGGCGGTGAGATAAAGGACGGGTTTGTATGGGGCCGGGGAACCATGGACTGCAAGTGTCTGATCCTCGGGCACATGGAAGCCATCGAAGCGCTTTTGGCGCAGGGATTTGTGCCGGATCGCGACGTATATGTTGCTTACGGGTTTAACGAAGA
The DNA here is from genome assembly GCA_942492795.1 of uncultured Christensenellaceae bacterium. Taxonomy (GTDB): domain Bacteria; phylum Bacillota; class Clostridia; order Christensenellales; family QAND01; genus RGIG3178. The sequence continues at coordinate 2,566,480 of OW818639.1, read as the reverse complement.
GGTATTGGGATGCAAAGGCGCGCAGAAGATCGCGCAACACTTGAAGGAAGAGCGGTTGCATTTTGATTTGGTATTGGACGAAGGCGGCATGTACGCGCGGGGCGAAGACTACGGCGCGCCCGCAACGCTGCTGGCGCAGGTCGGCATTTTTGAAAAGGGCTACGTCGACATTCAACTGACGGTATACGACGAGGGCGGGCATGCCTCAAGGCCTAAGGACCGTACGGCGCTGGGCGTCCTGTGCAGCGCGATCGACGCGGTGGAGCAGCATCCGTTCTTGCCCTGCGGCAGCGAGGCTCTTTTTAAGATGTATCGGGCGCTGCTGCCGCATTTGCCACAAGGAAGGCTCCGGTCATGCGTTGAACAAATGGACGCAAGGCCGCAGGATCTGATCGATTTTCTATCCAAAACACCGCAGACAAACGCATTGGTGCGCACCACGGCCGCGGCGACCATGGCATGGGCTTCGCCTGCGCCCAATGTGCTGCCGCAAAAAGCGGAGGCCGTTTTCAACCTCCGTCTCGCGGAACAGGACAGCATCGAAAAAGCCCTTGCGCATTTCAAAGAAGCCATATCCGACGAGCGGGTACAGATGATCGCCCATCGGGGGTTTGAGCCAAGCCGCGTCAGCGATACTGAATGCGAAGCGTTTAAGCTGCTTGAAAAAACCATTCATGATTCGCAGGGCGACGCCGTCATCGTCCCCGTCCCCGTGGCGGCGCGGACCGACGCGCGCCTGTACGACACCGTCTGTGAGAACATCTATCGATTCAGCCCGTTCATCGGGCATATGGATCTGCGCCCGCTGGTGCACGCCGCCGACGAGCGGACACCTGTGGATCAGCTGCACGAGGGCGTGCGGTTCTATATGCGCCTTTTGTGGCGTTTCTGCACGCAATCGGGCAGGGAATCGGTATAAAGACGTAGCCTGTGCGGGTAATATGAGCTGAGCAGCGCGCAACGCGGCAGTTGCTAAAACCGCCAACAATACGGTACAATAAATTGTGCTAAAAGCGCAAAGCCCGTGAGGAGGGACTTTTATGGGGGATTTTATTATCGCAACAGACGCTGATTCCGAACTGTTGCTGGACTACGCGTTGGAGAAGGACATTCCCGTATTTGCAATGCCTGTCACGATCGACGGAATCGATTATGACTATGACCTCGGAAAAACGGTAAGTTTCCCGGATTTCTTCGAGCGGTTGGCCGGCGGCGCCCAGGTAACGACCTCCTGCAAATCTCCCTATGAGATCAAAAAGTGGTTTGAAAGCCTGCTTTTGAAGAACAACAATATCCTGTATATAGGGTTGTCACCCAACCTGAGCCAACACTACAGCAACTGTGAAATGGCGGTCAACGAGATCAAGGAGGAAAACCCGCAGGCGAATATCCTGCTGGTCAATGCGCTCTCGATTTCGGCGGGGCAATCCATCCTGATCCGCCGTGCCGTACAGATGCGCGAAGAGGGGAAATCCATCGAAGAAACGGCGAAGTGGGTGGAGGACAACCGGCTCAACAGCGTTGTTTTCTTCAGCGTGGACGATCTGAACTATTTGAAGCGCGGCGGGCGTTTGTCCGGCAGCGCGGCCTTTTTTGGAACGGTGCTGGATCTCAAACCCATCCTGCATACCTCCGATGAAGGCAAACTGGAACCAATCGAAAAGGTCAAGGGCAGAAGAAAAGTCTGGCGCCGCATGGCGGAACTCGTCCGTGAAAGGGCCTATGACGCCGAGAACGGCGAGATACTGATGCAATATTCCACCATGGAAAACGCGCAACAGTTTAAAAAGGTGCTCGAAGAGACCTGCAACGCCAAGAATATAATCTTTTGGCCGGTCGGGCCCGTTATCGGGGGGCATGTCGGCCCCGACGTGATGGGCATCGCGTTCATGGGAACGAAGCGCTAGCGCTATCAAGGGGGACCCAGTCCCCCTTGAGCATCCCCCGGAATCATCGCTTTTTTGCGAAAAAGCGACGGGTAGAGGAGTTTTTCTGTCAGGCTGGAGTATGCCTGACGGAAAAACGATTTGTTCAAGGGGAGAGCATCTCCCCTTGATGACCCCACTCGATGGCTTTGTCGGAGTTGCGAGCGTTGCTGCTACCGTATATATACAAGAGAGGAAAACGAATGTCGTATCTGGCACTCTACCGGCGCTACCGCCCGCAAACGTTTTCGCGGGTTTTAGGACAGCCCATCATCACGCAGACGCTGCGCAATCAGATAAAGAGCGGCAAATTCACCCACGCTTATCTGTTTTGCGGAAGCCGCGGCACCGGAAAGACGAGCACCGCGAAGATACTTGCGCGCGCGCTTAATTGCCTGTCGCCCGTCGACGGCGACCCGTGCGGACAGTGCGAAATCTGCAAAATGAGCGATGCGGCGCTTTCGTCGGATATCATAGAAATCGATGCCGCCAGTAACAACGGCGTGGATGAGATCCGCGATCTTCGGGATAAGATCCGTTACGGTCCGGCGTTGACAAAATACAAGGTGTACATCATCGATGAAGTGCACATGCTCAGCACAGGCGCGTTCAACGCGCTGCTAAAAACGCTGGAAGAACCGCCCGCGCACGCCGTGTTCATTTTGGCGACGACCGAGTTCTACCGTTTGCCTGCCACCATCGTGTCCAGATGCCAGCGGTTTGATTTTCTGCAGCTCAGCGACGACACCATCGTGGATCATCTTAAGACCGTGCTTGCGGAACTGGAAAAGACGGCGGAGCAGGACGCATTGATGCAGATAGCCCGCGCTGCGGAAGGCGGCATGCGCGACGCGCTGTCCCTGTTGGATCAGTGCCTGATGGTATCGGAACACCTGACGCTCGAGGACGTATACCGCGTTACCGGGCTTATCGGCGGCCAAAGTGTGGATCGGATGCTTTTGGCATTTGACGCACAGGACATCGCAGAGATGCTCAAGAACATAGACGAAACGGCAAAAAGCGGCGCGAACCTTGAAGTGTTTACCCGCGAATGCATGCAGCAGCTGCGTGACAGGCTGATATCCGAACATCGCGGTCATCAGGCGAGGTACGCCTTTGCCATCGAGGTTCTGGCACAAACGCAGACGCAGATGCGCTATTCACCAAGGCCGCGCGTGCTGCTGGATGCCGCAGCGGTTCGCCTTTGCATGCCCCAGGGCGAGGATTCGCATTTGGCGCTGATGGCCCGCGTGGAAGCGCTCGAAGCCAAACTGGCTCAACAGGCAGTGCCTTCGCAGGGCGCACCCGCAGCGGAGCATCTGCCAAAGCCGCAGAGCGGAATGCCGAAACGAAACGAACAAAGACCGTCCGCGGCTTCTCCCCCTTCTTGGGAAGAAGAGGATGCCCCGCCACCGTGGGATATGGAAGCACAGGCGCCGGCGCAAGCGCGGGAACCGAAACAAAGCGACAGGAGCGGGCAAACAAGCGAGCCGATGCAGCAGGCGAAAGCCGTATCCGCTCCGGCGGAGGACGCCAAAGCCGTATTTTTGGCTGAAATGGGCAAGGTGAGTGCCGGCGTCAGCCAATCCATCCGCCTTTGCCAGCGGGTGGTGCGCATACGCGAAACGGCATATATTGTATTTGGCGCCAGGGACGGCGTGTTTGTAGATGCCCTGCGCCAGCATCAGCAGGATCTGAACCGGATCGCCGAGAAGTTGTTTGGCGAAGGCGTGACAGCCAAGGCGGTGACGGAGGATAAGGTGCCCCCGATGCCGCTGGATGAACAAAAGGTCGCGCAAAAGGCGCAGGCAATTTTTGGCGTTCCGGTCGAAATAGAGAATTCATAGGACATACCAGGAGGAAGAGCATGAACAGAGGCGGATTTGGAAACATGCAGCAGCTGATGGCGCAGGCGCAGCGGATGCAGGCAGAAATGGCGAAGAAACAGGAGATGATCGCGAGCACCGAGCGCACGGCGCAAAGCGGCGGAGGCATGGTGAGCGCTACGGTCAACGGGGCGCACAAACTGACGGCCATCCATATTAAACCCGAAGCTGTTGACCCGGACGACGTGGAGATGCTGGAGGATCTGGTATTGGCTGCCGTCAACGAAGCGATGAGCGCGATCGACGAATTTGCGGCAAAGGAAATGGAAGGGGTAACCGGCGGTATGATCCCCGGGATGCGGTAATGAGCTATAGCATCCGCCCGTTGAGCGACCTTGTGCAGGTGCTGTCCGGTCTGCCCGGCATTGGCGGCAAAACCGCCCAGCGCCTTGCCTATCATATACTGACAATGCCGAAGGACCTGTCCGAACAGATGGCAAAAACCATTCTGGATGCGACGGGTTCGGTGCGCATCTGCAACATCTGCGGCAATATGACCGATCAGGACGAGTGCGCCATCTGTACCGATGTGTCACGCGACAGAAGCAAGATCTGCGTTGTGCGCGATGCGCGCGATGTTATTGCCATGGAGCGCGGGCGCGTTTTTCATGGGCTCTATCATGTTCTGGGCGGGACGATCTCCCCGATGGAGGGGATCGGGCCGGATCAGCTGCGCATCAAGCCGCTGTTGGCGCGCCTGGGCGGTGTGGGAGAAGTGGTGCTGGCCACCAACCCCGATGTGGAGGGGGAGGCTACGGCGATGTATCTCTGGCGGCTGATGTCACCGCTGGGTGTCAAAATAACGCGCATCGCGCACGGTGTGCCCGTAGGGAGCGATCTGGAATACACCGACGAGGTGACGCTGCAAAAGGCGATGGAAGGTCGACGTGAAATGGGGTGACCCGAAGCCAACGCTCCGATAAAAGAGCGGGAAGATCAATCACCTTTGGTAAAATAGGCTATACAGGGAGATAAATAAGGATAGATTTTGGTCCCTCATAAAACGGAAGCTTGCAAAGGGAATACCCTCCTATTTTCATCTGAAGTAGGCAACGCACATGCCCCACGCAGTGGCTGTTTCAAGAGGGGTAGGGGATCGCCAAGGGGCCTGGGGAGAAAATCGGAAGTCGCCCCGGCCCCTTGGCAAAAGAATATGCCAAGTTGTTTATCTTACCTTATATCATTTCTGTAAAGCTGTTCTATTGATATCTTTTGTATAAACCACTTTTAAATATTGCTTCATTTAGTATTCAGGTATGGATAATCCAATTTTCCTATAGCGTATAAAACTATTCCGGCGTATATCGCCACCACTTTTGGCTATACTTTCCAAAAGCATTGCCGGGAGGTTTGACCATGCTCTTTGGAAACAAACGCGAGGACACGATATCCGTCAGCATCAAAGAGGCGCTTCGCAGCTGGCAGGATGCACAGAAGTATTTTGATTCGGTCAGCGACCCCGACCTGGTGGACGTCGCCATCTACGATATTGAAGCGGCGCGCAGGCGGTATATGTATTTGCTCAAATGCGTGAAGCAAGGAAGAATGATTCGGCACACATCGCTGGGCTATGAGCCGGAAGAACCCGAAGACATAGAGGAAGCGCAACTCTGAGGGATCCTTTGTTTGCATTGTTCCGCATGCGCAGCCCTTTGTTTAATCGGCGCAGCCTTTCCCGCATGAAAAAACGATCCGATGACAACACTGCCGCTATGGATGAACCGTAACAATGCGGCATGCATCGCCGCGTTGTCGCATACCCTCTTTTGGAGGGGTGAACCGTGGATATCAGCCTTTTGTCTGTCATCACATACGTTGTGGCGATCGTGATCCTGGCAATGTTGGGAAAGCTGTTGGCGTGGCCGGCGCAACGGATATCCCGCCTTATATTCAACAGCCTACTTGGCGGTATCGTGCTCGTATTGCTCAATCTGCTCGGTTCGTTTATCGGGCTACGCATCGCGATCAACCCGCTCAATGCGCTGGTGGCGGGGGTGCTCGGATTGCCGGGCATCGTGCTTTTGATCTTCCTGCCGATACTGTTAAGCTAATCTTGCACGGCATGATCGGACTATGGTATACTGTCGTGAGTAAAGGGGAGTAACTCACCGACAGGTTTTGCCGTTCGTCAACCCGGCTACCGCCCGGGCGGCAATCAAGCGATTGAGAGTAAGACCTTTGTTCCGTGCGGAGCGAAGGTTTTTTTATTTGTTCCGACACACAGGAGGAGGAAAGCATATGCAATCCCGACTTTGGCATACCGTATCCGCCGATGATGCGATCAAAGGCATGGACTCTGAGGAAGCGGGGCTGGCTGCGGATCTGGCGCAGCAGCGGCTGGCACAGGGCGCCAATGAACTGGTGCAGAAAAAAGGCAAGACCACGTTGCAGCTGTTCTTGGATCAGCTCAAGGATTTTATGATCATCGTGTTGCTTGCCGCCGCCGCCATTTCCGGCGTGATGGGGGAATTGGTCGACGCGCTGGTCATCATGACCATCATCATCATCAACGCGGTCATCGGTGTTGTACAGCAAAAGAAGGCTGAAAGTTCGCTCAACGCCTTAAAACAGATGAGCGCCCCCATCGCTAAAGTTCTGCGCGGCGGAAGGGAATCAAGCATCCCCGCCCGTGAATTGGTCGTGGGCGATGTGGTCTTGCTGGAAGCGGGCGATCGCGTCGCGGCGGATATGCGGCTGATCCAGTCCATCAATCTGAAGATCCAGGAATCCGCCTTAACGGGCGAATCGCTGCCCGTTGAAAAAGATGCTTCCGTCCTCTTACCGGGGGACGCTTCCCTGGGAGACCGCATCAACATGGCCTTTTCGGGCTCTGTTGTCACCTATGGCCGAGGCCGCGGCATCGTTACGGCAACCGGTATGCAGACGCAGGTCGGGCTCATCGCCGACATGCTCATGCAGGAGGATGAACGCCTGACTCCGCTGCAGAAAAAGCTGGAAGCGCTCGGTAAGATTCTTGCATTCGCCGCGCTTTTCATCTGCGTGCTGATATTTGTTGTCGGCCTGCTCTACGGCAGACCGGCTCTGGAGATGTTTCTGACAGCGGTATCCCTTGCGGTCGCCGCCATCCCCGAAGGCCTTCCGGCAATCGCGACCATTGTGCTGGCGCTGAGCGTACAGCGCATGGTCAAGCGCAATGCGATCGTGCGCAACCTGCCGTCGGTGGAAACGCTGGGCAGCGCGTCGGTCATCTGTTCGGACAAGACCGGTACGCTGACGCAAAACCGGATGGTTGTGGAAAGGGTTTATTACGACGGATCGGAGATGCCCGTCGATGCGGCTAAAGAGCTAAACAGCATCGCGTTGTTAAGGCTTGTTGAGGCAAGCGCGCTGTGCAACGATGCGCGATATCACGAATCGGGCGGCGGCAGCACCGCCATCGGCGACCCGACCGAGATTGCGTTGATCGATGCCGCGCAGTTGCTGGGATTGGAAAAAACACAGGCGGACAAAACCATGCCGCGTATTGCGGAGATCCCGTTCGATTCCGACCGCAAGCTGATGACGACTGTCCATCAGGACGGCGAAACGATGCGCGCCTATGTAAAGGGCGCTGTGGATATCCTGCTTGCGCGCTGCAACCGGATTTTGGATCGCGGGGAACTCCGAACGATAACCGATGATGATAAAGAACAGATTCGCCGCGCGAACGACAATATGGCAAAAGAGGCGCTGCGCGTGCTCGGGATGGCGGTCAAAGAAATAATCGAGATACCGGAACCCCGGGAGATGCAGACGCTGGAGCAGGATTTGGTATTCGTCGGCATGGCGGGCATGATGGATCCGCCGCGCGAAGAAGCGAAAGGCGCTGTTGCCAAATGCCGCACGGCAGGCATCCGTGTCGTGATGATAACGGGCGACCATCTGACTACGGCACAGGCGATCGCAAAGTCGCTGGATATCCTGCGGGACGGGGATATGGCGATAACCGGCGCGGAGCTCGAAAAGATGAGCGACGAGGAATTAAGCCAAAAGGTAGAGCAGATATCCGTCTTTGCGCGTATTTCTCCCGAGCATAAAGTGCGCATCGTGAATGCCTGGCGTGACCGCGGGCATGTGGTTGCGATGACGGGAGACGGCGTCAACGACGCGCCCGCGCTTAAAAATGCCGACATCGGCTGCGCCATGGGCATCGTGGGCACCGAAGTGGCCAAGGAAGCGGCGGATATCATATTGACGGACGATAATTTCGCCACGCTGGTAACAGCCGTCGAAGAGGGTCGCCGCATCTACGACAATATACTCAAAGCCATTCAGTTTCTCCTTAGCACCAACATCGGTGAAATCATCACGCTGTTTGTGGCTACCATGCTCAACTGGGGGACGCCTCTTTTACCGGTGCACATCCTGTGGGTCAACCTGCTCACCGACAGCCTTCCCGCGCTTGGGATGGGTGTGGATCCTGCCGAACGCGGCATCATGGAACGAAAAGTAAACAGATCCAAATCCCTCTTTACGGGGGGCATGATTTGGCGTATGTCCTATCAGGGCGTCATGGTGGGCGCTTTGACGCTCACCGCGTTTATGATAGGCAGGGCAAACTATTCGATTGAAGTTGCACGCACCATGGCATTCTGTGTTCTGGCGTTTTCGCAGCTGGTACATGCCTACTCTGTCCGCTCGGCGCGATACAGCGCATTCTCCCGAGCGGTCGGACAGAACAAATATCTTTTGGGGGCAATCGCGCTTTCCGCGCTGAGCATGATGCTGGTACTTCTTGTGCCGCCGCTTGAAACGGTGTTTGAAACCGTGGACATGACGCTGCGCCAGTGGGGCATCGTGGCGGCGCTGTCGTTCACGCCGCTTTTGGTAGTCGAACTGGTCAAAGCGCTTCATCTTAACGGTGCAAACAGTTAATGACCGAAGGAAATCAGCCTTGACAAATCCCCTGTTCCACGTTAGGATACGAGTAATCCCGCATTGCGACGGGAGAGCGAAGAGGGAGACAACGCGTTCGGAGATGCGGGCAAAGAGAGCCGGAAAGGGTGCGAACCGGCAGCGCAACGAAACGGCGATCACTCCTAAGCAGGCCTCTGAACCAGAGTAAGAGAGCCCGGCTGAACACCGTTACCCGTTCGGGGCTTGATGGAGCCTTGCACCAATGGGTGGTATAGCGGAGAAGCAATTCCCCGTCCCAAATGGGACGGGGATATTTTTTTCCAAACCAGACGTGCAGCATCCATATGATTTTTCAGGAGGGACTTAGCATGAGTGAACAGATTCGCGCTATTGCAGCCAGATTGAAAGCGCTGCGCGAAATAGTGAATGTCAGCGAGCAGGACATGGCAAAAGCCCTTGGGGTTGATCTGGATGAATACCGCACCTATGAAAACGGGGGGAAAGACTTTGCCTTTTCATTCCTGTACGGATGTGCAAACCGCCTCGGCGTGGACATTATAGAGCTTCTGACGGGGGATTCGCCGCGGCTACGGTCGTTCTCCCACGTTAAAAAGGGAGAAGGGCTGGACATCGAGCGGCGCAAGGAATACAAATACCAGCACCTTGCCTACTTCTTCCGCGACAAGAAAGCGGAGCCGTTTTTGGTACGCGTGACGCCCGAAGACAACGCGCAGGTGCATCTGAATTCCCATGACGGGCAGGAGTTCAACTATGTCCTTTCGGGTTCGATGCAAATGATGATAGATGGCGTGAGCTTTATTGCCAACGAAGGGGATTCCATCTATTACGACGCTCAAAAGCCGCACGGCATGATGGCTTGCGGGGATAAACCCTGCGAATTCCTGGCGATCATCGTCAAGTAGAGGGGGACAAAGAGATGGCTTATCTGGATCGTTTGATCAAAGGGGAGTACCCGACATACGAATCGTTTTGCAGGGATTTCCACATCGAAGTGCCGGAGGATTTCAACTTCGCGTTTGATGTATTGGATGAAATAGCAGCACAGGAGCCCGACAAACGCGCGATGGTGTGGTGCAATCCCGACGGGGAAGAGCATGTGTTTTCCTTTTCGGACATGAGCCGGCAAAGCAACCGCTATGCGAGCTTCTTTCAAAGCCTTGGCATCCAAAAAGGTGACAAGGTCATGCTGATTCTAAAGCGGCATTATACGTTCTGGTTCTGCATCATGGCGCTGCACAAGTTAGGCGCAGTCACCGTTCCCGCAACGAACCTGCTCAAGAAGAAAGACATCGAATACCGCAACAACATGGGCGGCATCAAACTTGTCGTCTGTACCGCCGACGGCGAAATCGCCGACGAGGTGGAAGCGGCGCATGCCAATTCGCAGACCCTTGAGACCTTGGTGATCTCTCGCGGAACGCGCGAAGGATGGCGTTCGCTGGATGAAACAGCAGCGTTTTCAGACTCGTTCGAACGGCCGACCGGTGATCAAAAGACGAACAACGCAGACCCGCTTCTGTTGTTCTTCACCTCCGGCACAACCGGCATGCCAAAGATGGTGCTGCACAACTGCACCTATCCGCTGGGTCATTCCATCACCGCGAAGTACTGGCAGCAGGTTGTCGAAAACGGTCTGCACCTGACGGTGTCGGAAACGGGCTGGGCCAAATCGCTCTGGGGCAAGCTGTACGGGCAGTGGATGTGCGGCTGCGCCGTGTTCGTCTATGATTATGAAAAATTCGACCCGAACGACCTGCTGCAGAAAATTGCGGACTATAAGGTCACGTCATTTTGCGCGCCGCCGACGATCTACCGGTATTTCATCAAGGAAGATATGGGAAAATTTGATCTGTCCTCCCTGCAACGCGGCAGCATCGCCGGAGAGGCGTTGAATCCAGAGATTTACAACCGGTTTTTGAAGGCCACGGGCGTCAAGCTGACCGAAGCGTACGGGCAGACGGAAATGGTGGTGCTGGTGGGTACGTTTTCCATGATGGAGCCTGTGCCGGGCTCCATGGGCAGACCGTCGCCGCTGTACAACATCTGCATCGTGGACGACGAAGGCAATGATGTCCACCGCGGGCAGATCGGTGAGATCGCGATCCGCATGCCCGAAAGCGGTCGGCCGCTTGGCATGTTCATCGGATACTACAACGATCCCGAGCGCGATGAAGCATCCTGCGCGGACGGTTTGTACCGTACCGGAGACCAGGCATGGGAAGACGAATCCGGCTATTTCTGGTTCGTGGGACGCACGGACGACGTGATCAAGTCCTCCGGCTACCGCATCGGACCGTTTGAAGTGGAAAGTGCGCTTTTGGAGCATCCGGCTGTGCTGGAAACGGCCATCACCGCCGTGCCGGATTCCGTACGCGGGCAACTGGTCAAAGCCACCATCGTGCTTGCAAAGGGGTACGAACCGAGCGAGGAACTCAAGATTGAGCTGCAGGAGCATGTGAAACACGTGACGGCGCCGTATAAATACCCGCGCGTGATCGAGTTTGTAACGACGCTGCCCAAGACCATCTCCGGCAAGATACGGCGGGTGGAAATCAGGGAAAAGGACAGCGAGACGAGCGTGGACGAGAATCAGGTTGAGGAGTAGAATTGTTTAAAGCCTCCGCCAATCTACAAGTAAAAGCAGGCTTATGCTGAGAAGCCCCACGCAGTGGCCGTTTCAAGAGGGGTAGGGGATCGCCAAGGGGCCAGGGGAGAAAATCGGAAGTCGCCCCGGCCCCTTGGCAAAAGAAAAGAAACAATCCTTTAAGCACTTACATTGTCGTGTGCTGCAATTTGCGAGATCAGGTGAAGCGCCCATTAATACGTTGGGCGCTTTATTTAATGAAATACAACTAACTTAATAATCATTATATGTGATATACTCTATATGCTTAATAAAGATTAGGAGGTGGAATAAATGACTAGAAATGATTTACCTGATTTGCTGTTTAGTGCGATCAAAGCCATGGGTGGAAAAGCAAATATAATTGATTCATGTAAATATGTCTGGCAGAATTGCCAAATCGAACTAAAGAATTCAGGAGATTTATTCTATACTTGGCAGTATGATATAAGATGGGCAGCGACAGAATTAAGAAAGACTAAACGAATGAAATCTGTTGAAATTAGTCCACGAGGCATATGGGAGATAGTATAAGAAATAGTGTCATGAAAGAGCGATGGGGAATCCCATCGCTCTTTCTCGCATATCGCATTTCGGGGGTTTCATCCGAGCGAAAGCACCTTGCACAAAAGATCCGGAAAATTGACTGTCATGCCGTCGACGCCGCATTCGAGCGAGCGCATCATTTTATACGGCAAATCGTTGCCCCAGCTTCGCACCACAAACCCGCGCGACTTGGCATGCGCTACGTTTTCTTTCGTCAGCGTGTTGACATGCGGACAGATCTGAACGCATCCGATGGCTGCGGCTTTGTTAAGCGTGTCGTCCAGACAATCGTCCGTTAAAAAACCAAGGGCAATGCGGGCATCCAGCTCCCTGCAGAGCTTCAGGCTTTCGTAATGAAAACTGGTGACGCACAGCCTTGCATCGTCCGTGACGTATTGCCGCAAAAGCTTCAGCGTATCCGCTTCTACGCCGGTATCCTTCAATTCGATGGCAAGATCGATATCACGCGAACCGAACGCGCGCAAAAAATCTTCCGCAAGCACGATGCGCTCTCCCTTGTACGATGCCCCTTTGAACGATCCGAGATCGATGCTAAAAAGATCCGCATAATCGGTTTGGTTGATGTTGACATCCACGCTGCTGATGCGCTTTGTCGTATCGTCATGAAACAGTACCAGTTTGCCGTCGCGCGTTCGCTTTACGTCTGTTTCAAGGCCCGTCGCGCCCATCCGAAGGCCCAAATAGAACGAAGACATCGTGTTTTCCGGCGCATAGGAGCTGGCGCCGCGGTGTGCGAGATTCATCATGACAGGATACCTCCAACGCGTATTCTCCTTCTATCTTCGCACGGCCTTGGGCAAATGGCAAGTGCTTCATGCGGCGTCTGTCCGCTAGTATGATAAACAATTAACAATTAAATTAAAAATATATAACACCAGTAAAGCATATAGTATAACAGTGCTCTTTGAGTTGCAAAAAACATCGGTAAACCGTATAATAATCTTGTAAATCCGAAGTCACGAGGGATAAAATAGAACAATTTTGACGGAGGCGATGTGTAAACATGAGAAAGATCGGAATGTTGACAGGCGGAGGAGACTGCCCCGGGCTAAACGCAGTCATCCGGACCGTAGTCGAAAAATGTGCGCAGGAAGAAATAGAGGTTTTCGGATTCTATGACGGTTGGCGCGGCGTTGTCAACAATGAAGGCAAATGGTTGACACGCGATGATGTAGACACGATCCAGACCCTGGGCGGCACGATCCTCGGAACAAGCCGGACCAACGTGCTCAAGATGGAAAACGGTATCCAAAAGGTAAGAAACACGATGTCGGAACTCGATCTTGAGTGCATCGTCGCCATCGGCGGAGACGATACGCTCGGCGTCGCCAACGAGCTGCAAAAGCACGGCCTCAACATGATCGGCGTTCCCAAAACCGTCGACAACGACTTGAACAACACGGATTATACGTTTGGATTTGACAGTGCCGCCAACATCGCAATGCGTGCGCTGGACGACCTCAAACACACGGCGTACAGCCACCGGCGCGTTCTCGTTGTGGAAATGATGGGCAGATACACCGGGTGGATCACCGTTCAAGCCGGCATCGCAGGAAATGCGGATGTGGTTATCATCCCCGAATTCCCGATCACATTTGAAGAGATCTGCAAAATCATCGAAGACCGCAACGCCCGTGGAAAGTTTTACAGCCTTGTGGCTGTTGCCGAGGCTGCCAACATCATTGGCCTTGAAGAAGATGAATCGAATCTTAAGAAGGACGCTTTCGGCAACATCGCGATGCAGGACCGCGGCATGGCTGAACGGCTTGCCAAAGCCATCAACAACAAAACCGGCATCGAAACCCGAAGCGTGGTGCTGGGTCACCTTCAGCGCGGCGGAAACCCGAGCTGCTTTGACCGGGTGCTTGCAGTTCGCATGGGCTTCTGCGCGGCGCAGCAGGCCGTGAAGAAAAATTATGGCGTTATGGCAAGCCTGCAGGGCAACCGCGTCATTCCGCTGCCGATTGAAGATGCGTTGACAGAACGCAAAGAAGTGGATGAAGAACTCTACGAAGTAGCACGTCTGTTTTTCCGTTAAACAAGGTGGGGCGGCTGTCGTTCGTTTGGGATGGCCGCCCCGACTATGTTTCAGTTTTTTAAAGTACCGTCCGGACATCGTATAATAGCGCATCATTTGGAGGAAACGGCAAATGGGTCTTCGGCAAAAAGGGATCATGGCGTTTGCCCTGTTTTTTTTGGCAATCGGATTTTCCGGCTGTAAAACAGTTCCCCAACCCAGCACGGCGGATCCCACGCCGACACCGACCGGTCAGGTAAAACTGGAAAACAATCCCTTTACCGTGCTTTTGGTAAAGCAAATGGATGCGAAAGATATGCTGCTTGGCCAGATGGCCGAGCGGCTTGATACATACAAACCCAAATCGGGAGAAACCGACTATACGGGCCTGGCAAAAACGGCGCTTGTGCCCTTTACACAGGCGGATACCTTGCTGGCGGATGTGTTGCAGGTATCCATGACCATGCAAAAGCAACCCGACGGCAGCTATGCGCAAAACGCGGGTACTAAACAGGTTTCTTTGAAGCTCGCCGGAGAGCAGATGTCCTATGCCGCCAAAGTTACGGATAGTTCCAATCCGAATATATATACCCGGCAAAGCGCGCTGTATCTGCCTGATGGCAGCCGCATGACGCTGCAGGTATTCGATAAAGCCCAAAACAGGGGTGAGATCACCACCATTAACCTGCAATGGATCATCGAGGGGACCGCGACCCGCATGCAGTATTACTATACGCTGGACGACGGCGATACCTACGATATTCTGCGGCTTGAACTCTCAAGCGGCACTCTGACATTTGCCGTTTATGAGCAAGTGAAAACCATGCCCATACTTGCCACATTGCCTGCAAAGGATTTCTTTCAAGCGGGGTATATCACGCGCGGGACTTTGTCCAACAACACAGTCACCGTTGTCAACGACAACAGGACGCTGACGGTCGGCCCGTAAAAGATCACAACATGCAGATCTTATGGCTGGGAGCCAATTTTTAAATACAGTATCGGAGGGGAACGAAATGAGAAGCAAAGAAGTTGCCATCATCGGAGCAGGAAAAATCGGGCGGGGGTATCTGACAAAAATGTTCTCGGATGCCGGATATCATTTGGTGTATATCAACGGCTCTACAAACACGATCGACAAACTGCGCGCCGCCGGACGCTACACGATTTTTTCGACCATCGATTCGCAGGTGCACAGCCGCGTCGTCACGGGGTTTGAGGCATATTCAAGCCAGCGGGATTTTGATGATGTCGTAAAAAGGCTCAGCGAGATCGACCTCATCTGTGTCGCATTGTATCCCGAAGCCTACGATTCGGTGGCGGACCAGTTGGTGGCAGCCATCAAACTTCGCAAGGCGAACGGCGTGACGGAGCCGATGAACGTATTGTTCTTCGTGAACCTCGTGTTCGTGTCCGATATCCTGCGGGAGAAAATTATAGCCCGCCTTACGGACGCGGCCGACCGCGACTATTTTGAAAAGCATGTCGGGCTGGTTGAAGCCCTGACAAAGGGGAACGGATCGGAGCCTTCACGTGAAATGCTGGAACAGGATCCGCTGTGCGTGTCCACAGGACCTGCGACCTCGTTGCCGGTGGGCGATAATTTCGTCGGTCCGCTGCCGACGGATATCCCCACCATGGAGTTTCTGGACCGCATGCAGGGGCGTCTGGTGCGCAAAGTATGGTGCGGCAACATGGGACATTGCTTTATGGCGACATTGGGACAGCGGCTGGGATGCACCTATATCTATGAATGCGGCGACCACCCGTACCTTCGCAAATGCGTGGATTATGCGGCATCCGAAGCGTGCTTCGGCGTCGGCACGCGCTTTGGGTTCACCAATGAAGAGATGCGGGAAGCCGGCGTTTTGGGCCGCGACTGGAGCACGCAGCGCAGAAACAAGATACCCGACAAACTTGACCGCGTAGCGGCGGACCCGCTTCGCAAACTGGCACGCAACGACAGGTACATCGGACCGGCTCTCTTATGCCTGCAATACGGCAGGGTGCCGTACTTCCTCGCGCGCGGTGCTGCGTATCTGATGATGTTCCAGAGCCCCAAGGATGAAAGCAATGTCAAAATGCATCAGATCATCGCACAACAGGGCGTTGAAGAAGCCATCTACACGCTGTGCGGGTTGAACAAACAGGTCGAAAAGGAGAGCTTTTTGGCGCAGCTGATCCTTGCGAACTACAGGGAGATTTCCGATCTCGAACCCAATCCAGCGACACTTTAAGCAGGTATACCTTGTCAAAACAATGCACTCCGTCCGTGCTTCAACGCCCGGCGGAGTGTTTTCCGTACGATTGATAACGTTAAATTGCCGTTTCATGCGTATGCACTCAAAGGCATCGTTTGGCGCTTATTGCAAAGGATATCCGAAGGTACTCCCGCTCTTTGAGCGTCAAACAGGCAAACGAAATCGGAACGGTATACGGTTTATGGTATGATCGGAAGACGGCGGTCTTGCGGATGCTGCGATCCGCTGGGGATCGAAGCATCATAAGGATACGAAAACAATCCGGGGGGACAATGCCAATGACAGGGTACGATGAGTTGTATCAAAAGGTGCTTAAAGCCTCGTTTGAAGGCACCATGGACGAGGAAGTGCAAAAGATCAAACAGACGGGCGACTACAATGCAAAGCAACTCGACTCGCTGCTGCATCCGCAGCAATATCCTGTTGTAATCGGTTTTGGGGACGAATGCACCTGTTCGGCCGAAGAACAGAAGAATTGCCATCTGGACTGCCTGTTTTCCGCCGTCAGGCGCGATGAGTCCGGGAAACTCCAGGTTACGGCGGATTGTACCGGCTGCGCGGAATGCATCCGAAACTGTACAAACGGGATTTTCCGTGAACGCAAGGACATCGTGCCGCTCTTTGAAGCGCTGCACCAGCGGGATGTTCCGGTGTATGCGATGATAGCCCCCGCGTTTTTGGGCCAGTTCGGAGAAGGGATTACTTCCGGAAAGCTGCGCTCCGCCTTTAAAAAGCTCGGCTTTTTCGGCATGATCGAGGTCGCATTGTTCGCCGATCTTTTAACGCTCAAGGAAGCGCTGGAATTCGACGCGCATGTCAAAACCAAGGAAGATTTTTTGTTGGCCAGCTGCTGCTGCCCGTTGTGGGTGGCGATGATCCGCAAGATGTACGCGCCGCTTTTATCCCACGTCCCGCCGTCGGTATCCCCGATGGTCGCCTGCGGACGGTCCATCAAACGCATCCAACCCGATGCCATAACGGTGTTTATCGGACCCTGCATTGCCAAAAAAGCGGAGGCCAAGGAGAAGGATATCGCGGACGCCGTGGATTATGTGCTGACGTTTTCCGAAATACAGGATGCTTTCAACGTTGCAAACCTCGATCCGCTGACCCTTGAGGACGATGTAAGGGATCATTCCTCAAGAGCCGGCAGGATCTATGCGCGCACCGGCGGCGTGAGCGAAGCGGTGGAACAGACGCTGGACAAGCTTAAAACGACCCATATTCCGCTGATAGCTTTGCAAGCCGACGGAATGACGGAGTGCAGAAGTTTGCTTGAAGCGTTTGCGCACGGGAACATTACGGGCAACTTTCTCGAAGGCATGGGCTGCAAGGGCGGCTGTGTCGGCGGCCCCCGTGTGATGATAAAAGCGGAGCAGGGGCGGGACAATGTGAACGAATACGGCGAACAGGCGAGTTATTTAACCCCCATGGACAACCCCTATACGTTTGCGCTGCTGCGAAGGCTCGGATATGACACCGTCGACGACCTTTTAAAGCAGGACAACATGTTTATACGGATTTTTGAGTAAACCGGAAATCAACCCAAACAACAACAAAAAAGAAACCATCTCAACGATGGTTTCTTCGCTTATACGGTTAAGGCTTCGTACGATCCCGATGGCGCTTTACAAGATCACGGACAACTTCGGACGCCAGAATCAACCCGGCGACCGAAGGAACGAACGAAACACTGCCCGGCACTTGCCGTCGAACAGCGCAGTTTCGCTTTGCGTCCGGCGGACAGACGCAGTTGTTCTTGCAGCTTAGTTCTTCCGACTCCTGCGGTGTGATGACTTCTTCTTTGGAATACACGACCTTGAGCGATTCGATCCCGCGCGCGCGGAGTTCGTGCCGCATCACCTTGGCCAGCGGGCAAACGGAGGTCTTATAGATATCGGCGATTTCAAACCGGGTGGGGTCAAGCTTGTTGCCCGCACCCATCGCGCTTATGATCGGCACAATTGCTTTTTTTGCCCGCTCTATCAGCGTCAGTTTGGAGGAAACGGTATCGATCGCGTCTACGATATAATCGCATGTCGACAGGTCGAACTGATCCGCGTTGGATTCGGCGTAGAAGCATTCATAAACTGTGACTTCGCACCGCGGATTGATATCCAGGATGCGGCTTTTCATCACGTCCACTTTTTTTTGGCCTATGGTGCTGTGCAGGGCAATAAGCTGCCGGTTGATGTTGGTCAGGCAGACGCTGTCGTCGTCAAAGAGCATCAGCTTTCCGATGCCGCATCTTGCCAGCGCTTCCGCTGCAAAGGAGCCCACGCCGCCGATGCCGAAAACAGCGACACACGACCGGGAAAGCGTGTCCATCGCGTCGTTTCCCAACAACAGCTGCGTTCTTGAAAAGTCGTTCAGCATTTTGCGTTCATTCCTTAAACTTAATGCGAAATGATAGGTCGACCTCATCATACCATACATTGTTTTGACCGCCAAACCCGATCATTATGCTTTCGGACAACGCCCGCGGATGCCCCTTGTTTGCGATGCTGCAATCCCCTGTTGAGCGTGTTATGATATAGTTGCCGCGGGGTTATAAAGAAAAAGCGATCCCTTCATGATTTCTTCACATTGAGCTGATACCATCAATCTGGAAATTGATACCTATCGCAAGGCACCATATAATGAGTATAGAAGCTGCCGTTGTTTGAAGGAGTGCCGCAATGGTGCAAAAAAAGACCATCCTCGTCGTGGATGATGAAGTTAAAATTATGGAAATCATCAAAACGTATCTGATCAAAAACGGATATGATGTGGTTTGCGCGTATGACGGGCAAAGCGCCATGCTTCTGTTCGAGCAGTATCACCCTGCGCTTGTCATACTCGACCTCATGCTGCCCGGCATGTCGGGAGAGGAAGTTTGCAGGGCCATCCGGCTGCGCTCCCGGACTCCTGTCATCATGCTGAGCGCAAAAAGCGCGGAGGAAAGTGTCGTAGACGGGTTCGGCATCGGTGCGGACGACTATGTCATCAAGCCTTTCAGCCCGCGTCAACTGATGGCGCGTGTTGAAGCCGTGCTGCGTAGGGCCAACATTGAAGCGCCGCTGACCAGCCAATTGGTCTTCAACGACGGCGATCTTTCCATCGACGGCACGCGGCGGGAGGTTCTAAAACGTGGTGAGCGCATTGGTCTTACCGCAACGGAATTCAACCTGCTCTACACGATGGCAAAGTATCCGCAAAAGATCTTTACAAGGGAAGAACTTATAACGTCTGCGATAAGCGATGGCTATGAGGGATTCGACCGGACGATCGATACGCATATCAAGAACATCCGGCAAAAAATGGAGAACAACCCCAAGGAACCTGCATACATCAAAACGGTGCATGGCGTGGGCTATCGGTTTGGCGGTGTATAAATGAAGCATTCTTTAAAAGCAAGACTCTCCTTATCCTATGCGGTTTTGGCGCTGTTGATCGTTGCGATCATCAGCCTGTTTTCCAATTTCTTTTTAAAGAAGCAATTTGAATCGTATGTGATTCAACAGCTCACCGGCAGGATAGAAGAAACCATCGCGCAAACCGCGCTTGAATATGACGCGGACACACAGCGTTTTAGCATCAATGGCCTTGAGGCAGTCGGCATCAATGCGTTGGAGCACGGCCTGATACTCAAAGTAAGCGACGCGCAGGGTCAGGTGCTTTGGGATGCCCGCGTTCACAACGACGGGTTGTGCAACCAAATGCTCGTTGATATGGCCAACAACATGCAGAGCCATTACGCCAGCTTTCAAGGCGCTTACGAGGAAAAAGAATACCCTATAACCGCAGCAGCCGTCCGTGTCGGCAGTGTCACCATCGGTTATTACGGGCCTTTCTATTTCAATCAGAGCGATACGGCGTTTCTGGACATGCTCAACCGCATCCTGCTGAGCGTCGGCATTCTGGCGCTGGCAGCGGCGCTGTCGCTGGGGTTGTATATGGCAAGCCGCATCAGCAAGCCGATCTCACAAACGATAGAGGCTACGGAGCGCATCGCCAGGGGCGAATACCAACAAAGGATAGAGCAGGGATCCAATACCCGGGAACTGGACAGGCTGATCGCTTCCGTCAACAGCCTGTCTTTGAAACTCCAGCAGCAGGATACGCTTCGCAAGCATTTGACTGCGGACATCGCACACGAACTGCGCACGCCGCTGACAGCGCTGCAGGGCAATATGGAGGCGTTCATCGATGGCGTTCTGCCGGCGGATGAGGAGCATTTGCAAAGCTGCCACGAGGAGATCATGCGCCTGACGCGCCTGGTCAATGACCTTGAAAAGCTCTCGCAGCTTGAAAACGAAGGCGCGCCGTTGGATTTGACGGAATTTGATGTGAAAGAGTTGGCCCAAAGGGCTGCGATGAGCTTCGAGCCCGAATTTATGGCAAAACACATTGCGCTGTCCGTCACAGGCTCCACAGAGATCATTGTGGCCGACAGGGATAAAATACGGCAGGTTTTCAACAACCTGATTTCCAACGCTCTGAAGTATACGCCTATTGGCGGCACGATCGAGATCATCGTCACAGACAGGGATCAAGCCGTTCAAATCCAGGTGAAGGATAACGGCATCGGCATTGCGTCCGAGCATCATCCATACCTCTTTGAGCGGTTTTACAGGGTGGATCCGTCGCGCAGCAGCAAATCCGGCGGGGCGGGCATCGGACTTGCGATCGTCAAAACGATCGTCCAAATGCATGGCGGGCACATAGCGGTACAAAGCGCCGTGGGCAAGGGAACGACGTTCACCGTAAAGCTGCCGAAAAGACCTGCCGTTTAGTCCGTTGATTTCACCAGGCGGTTCTAAACAAAAGGCACCTGCAAGATAGCAGGTGCCTTCTTTTTATGGCTTCGCGCCCATCATACGACTTCGTATCCTTCAAACTCGATGGCGGCTTTGATATCATCCGGGGAAACCTTGCCCGCATCATGGGTGACTGTAGCGGTGTTGTTCTCTAAACTTACCGCAACACCGGACACACCTTGAAGTTCGCCCACGGCATTGGTGACGGCTCTGACACAATGCTCACACGACATGCCTGTAACGTTTAAAACGATTGTCTCCATCCCGATTGCCTCCTGTTACTGAAGATTGAACGGTTTGAGGAATTTATCTACCTTAATATCCTTGCCGTTCGCGTCCTGCGTTGTTACCTGTCCGAGGATCCAGCCCTGCACTTTAGCGGGGTCAACGCCCGCGTCGATCAACGGTTGAGGGTTCAGCGCAAACACGATATCCAGCTTGTTTGTGGTCATATCTTTCGCCCAGTCAAACATGTTGCCGTTGCCGGCACTTACGCCGTAAAGGTCGAGGTCGGCATGGTATTTGATGCTGGCGCGGCTTAGTTTTACCACCTGCTCAAATGCTCCGGATATGCTTGCCGTAACTTTGGCAGCGGTGCTTGCCGTTATCTTTGTTCCGACGTGAAGTTTACCGTCAACGATCATGTCCTCGGGAAGTTTTGTTATATCCAGCCCTGCTTTGAGGAAGGGCGCAAGGTCGGTCTCGATCATCACGTCATGCATCGGGCTTTTCGTAAAGTCTCCGCTTATGATGAACTTTGTGGTTTCGTCCGGCGCATTGACGGACCAGCCGTTGTATTGGGTGTCCACCACAACCTTATTGCCGGCAGCCGTCAGCATTTTGTTAAAGGACGTGATTGATTCTTTGCCCACCACATCCAGACCGGAGCAGGCGGTGAGCAGCAACATCATCGCAAGCAAGGCTGCCAAAAGTACAATGTTTTTCTTTTTCATGTTTTATCGTTCCTTTCTATTTATCCCTCTGTATAGGGTCTAAACCGTTTCAGCCGCAACGCATTGGTCAGCACAGATACGGAGCTCAAGGACATCGCCGCCGCTGCGAATATCGGGTTAAGCAGTGGCCCGCCAAACAGATACAAAAGCCCTGCGGCGATCGGTATGCCGGCTACGTTGTAGGCAAATGCCCAAAACAGATTTTGTTTGATATTCCGGATGGTGCTGCGGCTCAATTGGATGGCGGTCGCCACATCCATCAAATCGCTGCGCATCAAAACGATATCCGCGGATTCCATCGCAACGTCGGTGCCCGATCCGATCGCGATACCGATGTCGGCCTGTACCAGCGCGGGTGCATCGTTGATGCCATCTCCCACCATCGATACTTTTTTGCCTTCGGCTTGCAGTTTTTTGACTTCGTTGGATTTGTCCTGCGGCAGCACTTCGGCCAGAACTCTGACGATGCCAACTTTACGGGCTATCGCTTCGGCAGTCCTGCGGTTGTCGCCGGTGATCATGGCAACCTCGATGCCCATTTCCTGGAGCTGTTTGATCGCTTTGGCGCTGCTTGGCTTGACGATATCTGCCACCGCGATCAACCCTACCAACTGGTTGTCAAACGCGACGTACATAGGCGTCTTTCCTTCGCTTGCAAGCGAATTGGACTGTTCGAGGATCTCATCAAGGGAGATGCTTCTTTCGTCCATCAGCTTTTTGTTGCCGATAAGGGCATGTATGCCATCGATGGTCACTTCAATGCCGTGACCGGGAATGGCTTCAAATCCATTCGGTTTGAGCAATAGGATTCGCTCTTTTTCCGCTCCCCTGACAATGGCCTGGCCCAACGGGTGCTCCGAGCCCTTTTCGGCGGAGGCTGCAATCTGAAGCAACCGTTCTCTGGAAACATCCGAAGCCGTTATGACATCCGTTACCTCGGGCTTACCCTCGGTTAAAGTGCCTGTTTTGTCAAAGACGATGGTGTTGATCTTATGGGTTGTCTCCAGCGCTTCGCCGCCTTTGATCAAAATGCCGTATTGCGCGCCCTTGCCCGTGCCCACCATGATGGCGGTGGGGGTGGCAAGCCCTAGGGCGCAGGGGCAGGCAATGACCAGTATCGATATGAAGATTGTCAGCGAGAACACCAACGTGTGCCCGGCAATCATCCATCCTGCAAACGCCAGCACGGCGATTGCGACGACGGTGGGAACGAAATAGCCCGATACGATGTCTGCCATCTGTGCGATGGGTGCCTTTGATCCCTGTGCATCCTCCACCAGTTTGATGATCTGCGCCAGCGCGGTGTCTGCGCCCACTTTTGTGGCCTGAAACTGAATCGAACCGTTGCTGTTGATCGTCGCGGCGTAAACCTTGTCCCCCGCTTTCTTGTCGATCGGCATGCTCTCTCCTGTCAGCATGGACTCGTCGATGGCCGTGTGACCTTCCAAAACGATGCCATCCACAGGGATCTTTTCGCCGGGTTTCACAAGGATGATGTCCTCGATTTCGACTTCGTCGATCGGGGTCTCCACTTCTTTGCCGTCCCGCAGCACAATGGCTGTTTTGGGCGCCAGCCCCATCAACTTTTTAATCGCTTCGGAGGTCTTGCCCTTGCTGATGGCCTCGAGCATCTTGCCCATCAGGATCAGGGCGATGATAACGCCTGCCGTTTCAAAGTACAGACCATTCACCGCACCGAAATCTCCGCCTACAATGCGTATGGTGGTGTAAAGACTGTAGAGGATCGCGGCAGAGGTGCCGATAGCGATCAGCGAATCCATGTTGGGGCTTCGCTGCCACAGTGCTTTAAAACCCACCGTATAGAATTTGTATCCCGCGATCACCACCGGAATGATCAGCGCAATTTCAACCAGCGCATAGGTAAACGGATAATCCATGGGGCTAAGGAAACCGGGATACGGCAGCCGCAGCCACGAGATCATCGGGACCATCGCTATGTATAAAAGCGGAACCGCAAACAGCGACGCGATGAGGAACTTTCGCTTCAGGATGCGGATTTCCTTTTCCTTGCGCAGCTTGTCTTCGTCTACCGCGTTGGCCCGCTCGATCGCAAGCGTCTGGTATCCGGCTTTCTCGATGGCATCTTTGATCGCGGAAAGCTTGACGGCTTGTGCGTTGTACAGTACGGTTGCTTTCTCGCTTGCAAGGTTGACCGATACATGGGCTACACCCTCGAGCTTGCCAAGCGCTTTTTCGATCCGCTGCGCGCATGCGGCACAGGTCATGCCGCCGATAGGGATGGTAACTTTGCTCGCTTTGACTTCCTCTACCACGCCGTATCCTGCCTTTTCAACGGTTTCTTTGACCTTAGGCAATGATATTGACTGGTCGTTATACAGCAGCGACAGCTTTTCAGTCGCGAAATTGACCGCCGCTTCGCTGACGCCGTCCAACTTGCCGACGGCTTTTTGAACGCGGTTCGCGCATGCTGCGCAGGTCATGCCGCTTATTTGCAGTGTTTCTTTCTGAACCAAGGTTTTCACCTTCACTTTCTATAATGATTGGATGGTGCATGGAACGTCCGCGCTGTGTCAGAGTAGCCGTCCGATGGTTTTGAGCAATTCATCCACGACTTCGTCATCGCCGCTTCGGATTTTCTGCACCAGACAGCCGTGGATGTGGTTTTCCAGCACCAGCTTGCTGATGGAGCTTAGCGCAGAACGAACGGCAGCAATCTGGGTTAGTATGTCATCGCAATATATGTCTTTTTCAACCATGCCCTTGATGCCCCGAACCTGACCTTCGATGCAATTCAGCCTTTTTGTCAGGTCGGAACGCAGTCTCTCATCCCGAACTGTTGTCCTTGTGTTGCAGCAACCGACAGCAAGGTCTTTCGTTGCGTCGCTTTGTATCTGCTTTGTATGTTTCATATCCATTTGAATCCTCCTGGTCTTCTGTTTGAACACGATACCCCGGTGGGGTAGTATAAGTTTCTTTTATAGGGCAGCCGGTACAGAAGTCCGATGGGGGTCATTGGCTTCTATGGGCTGCCCGGTTATTTTTAATTCACATGATGTTGGTTGCTTTCGGATGAAGAGAGGTTATAGACTTACACCCGCGCTTGAGCAGCAGTTGGGAAGCGCGTTTGAATCTTCCTCCGATGGGGTTGGAATATACTGCTTCAGCTCCTGCCGTATGGCGTTCAGATCGACCTTCTTCAAATCGTCCACCACTTTGATGTAGCCGTATATGCTGTTGTCCTGTGTGTAAAAATCGACATCGCCCACCGGTTTAAAACTCGTCAAAAGGTTAATCCCAAAGCCCAGCTTCTTCTGCTCGCCATACAGTGGGATCAAAACGGTGGCGTTGTTGGCTGTCAGATTTGTCACATTGACAAGGATGTCGGCCTTAATCCCTTTTTGAACGACGACAACAGCCGGCGTGAAACGCTTTTCATCCAATGTCAGCGTCACCTTCTGTACGCCGTTTTGAATAGTGGCAACAAATATGTTGTCCGTCGGAAGGTTTACGCCCGGCGTTGTGTTTTGGCCCGTTGTGACGGCAGCATTCGTTGTACCGGTACCGCTCGTGCTCCCTGTGCCTTCAACGACGGTGATCTTGCTCCGTATCATCCCCATCCAGCAGCTAAACGGAATCGTGCCTGTCTGAGTGGGCGTGAACTCGATGATGTTGTCGCCTGTCTGCAGTTTCTTCTGTATGTTGAATTTCGGAATGACGATAGCATTGTTGCAGCCGTTGAGGCTCCCGCTCCCGGCTTGAAGTATCCATTTGACAGGAATCCCTTTTTGCACGGTGATCGGTTCATACCCTGAGGCCGTTACCTTGGATGTAATGATCTGAACGCCGTTCTCCACCTTCGGGGCGGTGACGCTCGCGGATGTGGCACTGGGCGACGCGGCGGCGTCCAGGCTAAGCCCGGATAAGCCCATACCGCTGTTGAACATGAAAATACCCAATACGACCACCAATACGGCACTTACGGTCATCATCCTGTGGGTGAACTTGCGGCTTAACAGAGAGCTCAACGCGCCGAGCCCAAACATCAGCGGCACCGTGCCAAGGCTGAACAGCAGCATGGAGAGCGCTCCGGCAAATACGCTTCCGGTGGAGAGCGCATACAATTGCATGGCTTGCAGCGGACCGCAAGGCATCAGGCCGTTGAGCAAACCGACATACAGCGGGCCTTTGCCTTTGGCGTTTTCATCCGCCTTTTTTGCAAGGAACTTGGGCATCCGGGGCGTCAGTTTCTTTAAAAACGGCAATACGTTGAGCATATTCAATCCCATGATCACCATGAATATCCCTGCGAGAAGCTGTACAAATCCGCGCATGGCGCCGCTAAAGCTTACGACCGAGCCGATAGCGCCGACGATGCCGCCTACCACCGTATACGAGATCACCCTGCCCAGGTTATACAGAAAACTTGGCCGCAGCGTGGAGAGCTTGCCCCCATCCGCCGTATTCTTTGTTTGGGGTACGCATTGGGAAAGATTGATGCCCCCGCACATCGCCACGCAATGGACGGAAGTCAACAAACCGATGACGAAAAGCATGCCGTAATCCATCCCTTGCTTGGCTTCGGGAAAGGCATTGAATATGTTGAAGACGCCAAAACGGCTTAGCAGCGTATACAGTGCAAAAATGATCACCGCAATGCCTGCCAGCCGGACGAAATCCACTTTCTTATCCGCATCCCCGCTCGCGTGCACAACCCGGTAGTCCATGCCTTCGATGATGCGTTCAATCCCCTTTTGCGTGATAACGCTCTGATTGAAAACAACTTCAGCCTTCCCGTTGGCATAGCTCACCTTGCAGCTTTGGATGCCGCTGGTGGCGTTTAACTTTTTCGCAATTCTGTTTTCACAGCTGACGCAAGTCATGCCGTCAATGCGCAGTATCCGTTTTGTTGCGTTTGACACGTGCAAGCCCTCCTCTTATAGACAATGTCATCATAAAAAAAGGTTTTGAAGATTTGATGAAGATAAACACTTGGATTTTTAAAAAGTGATTGCAGAAAGCAAACAAAGGCCTGTGCGCACTGTACATTGCGTACGGTGTTCACAGGCCATCTTCAATCGGCTATCGGTCAATATGATTACGGATTACTCCAGCGCGCCTTTGTGCACAAGCCGTTTATAGCAGAATACCAACAGCGGCCGCATCGGAATAAAGCGCTGTATGTTGCACATCAGCTTGACTCCCAAGCCCGGTATGATGACCCTCTTTTTGCGGAACATCTGGCGGATCGCATAGGCGGCGACAACGCTGCTCGGCAATCCTTTTCCGCTGATGTGCTTCGCCTTTGCCTTTTTGTTGAAATCGGTCGGAACGGGGCCGGGGCACAGTACGCTGATGTGCACATCGCTTTTCTGTTGGCGCAATTCTTCCCAGATTGCCTGGCTGATGTTGAGAACATATGCCTTGGAAGCATAATAGGTGGACATCAGCGGCCCGGGTAAAAACCCTGCCGCCGAAGACACGTTTAGGATAAAACCGTGGTTTCTCTTTTTGAATTCTACCAAAAACAGTTTTGTCAGGATGTGAACGGCCTTTACGTTGACGTTGATCATCTCAAGCTCGGTCATAAGATCGGTCTTGTCAAAGGCCCCCATCAAACCGAATCCGGCGTTGTTGATGACGATGTCAACAGGCTCGTTTTTCACCTGCTCAAACAGCGCAATGCAGGATTCTTCAACGCTGAGATCCGTTGCTATTACCGTAACGTTTGTGGGCAGCTGTTGCTTGAGCTGCTCCAGCAAATCACGGCGCCTTGCAACCAGGATCAAATCATATCCCATTTGCGACAATACCTGTGCCATATCTGCTCCGATGCCGGAGCTTGCTCCCGTTATCAACGCAATCATGAATGGACCTCTTTTGTATAATTCTTGTATGCGGCTCTGTCGATGTCGCCATCGTACCATATTTTACGACAATAGCCAATTTGGTTTTTCACATCGAACAAGAGGCAAAGCGAAAAGAAACAGTTTGAAATCTATTGAAATAATGCCACTTTGTGGTTATTCTTGACGAAGGGACAGACGACAAACCGCATGCACAGTAAGACGGGAACCGCTTGCGGATGATCATACTAAAGCCATATTGGTGAAAGGGTGCGGATGATATGCCGGAAGATACAAAACCGGACGCAACGCAAAAAATCACGATCCAAAAGGACGGCCCCTATCTGGTAACCGGCTTTGTGCCGTTGTCGGAAACACACATCGAATCCAGACACGGGCTGTGCGAGTACCACAAAGCCAAGGAATATCCGCTTGTGGAGCAATACCGGCTATGCCGCTGCGGACATACCAGCACCCCGCCTTTTTGTGACGGGTCCCATATAACCACATCGTTCAACGGGACGGAGACAGCGCAGCGAAGACCCTATATGCAGCGCGCAAGGCAGCAGAAAGGTCCGGCGCTGATATTGATGGACGACAACCGGTGCGCACTCGCAAGGTTTTGCCATAAAGAGCATGGCGATGCGTGGGAACTGACGGAAAAATCCGACAATACGCGTCTTCGGGAAGAGGCCATCAAAGCCGCGTGCGATTGCCCGTCCGGCAGGCTTGTGGCGATCGACGAGCTGGGCAATGCGATCGAGCCTGACTTTAAGCCCTCCATCGAGATCCTTCAGGATATCGCGTATGGTGTGAGCGCGCCCATTTTTGTAAAAGGATATATAGCAATCGAATCTTCGGACGGATTTGTCTATGAGAGAAGGAATCGCGTTACGCTCTGCCGATGCGGCAAATCCAAAAACAAACCGTTTTGCGATGCGACACATGTTGATATCGGATACAAGGACCGCAAATAAACCAAAAGAGGATGATCACTTTTTGAGCATTTGCAGTATCTATTCACAGGAAGCGTTTTTAGGGGCAAACAAGAAGAAGAACTATTTTGAAGGCTGGTACTACAAACTCATCAACAGGCAACGGGATACCGTGATGGCAGTCATACCGGGGATCACCATCGGGAAAAGCAGGGAAGATGCCCATGCGTTTATCCAGGTGATCGACGCGGTTCATCACAAAACACAGTATCACAGGTTTCCGCTGGAGTCGTTCTGTGCGGATCGGAAAAAGCTGTCCATCCAAATCGGAAAAAATGAATTCACCGAAACCGGCATAAAACTCGATCTATGGAAGGAGGGTTCCTCTATATCGGGTGAGCTGCGCTTTGCCGATATCGTCCGATACCCCAAGACGGTCTTAAGTCCGGGGATCATGGGGCCGTTTTCGTTCATTCCGGGCATGGAATGTTATCACGGCATCGTGCATATAAGCCATACGATCCGGGGCGCATTGGACATCGACGGGACGCACAGCGATTTTACGGGCGGCGAAGGCTATCTGGAAAAGGACTGGGGCAAATCCTTCCCCGAAAGGTGGATATGGATCCAGGCAAACCATTTCAGCAATCCGGGGGATTCGTTCATGTTCTCCATCGCGCGCATCCCGTGGCTTGGCAGAAGTTTCACGGGGCTCATCGCGTTTGTTCACACGGGGGATAAGTTCTACAAATTTGCCACATACAACGGGGGCAAAGCGTCCGTCTCGCTTTGTGGGAACAAGCTTCAAGCCTCGCTTACAAAACCGGGATATGTTTTGAACCTAAAAGCTGTCAATGCCGTCGGCGGCACCCTCAAGGCACCCAAGAACGGCTTGATGCACCGCGATATCACCGAATCCATCACGGCGGAAGTAACCGTAGAGCTGCGGGGACGCCGCGGAGAACTTCTGTTTTTAGGAAGCAGCGAACGCGCGGGAATGGAAGTGGTGGATTGGCCGGGAAGCACTGTATGATGCAATGCGTTTGTACATCCGCAGGTTTGCTTAATTCATATTCAGCAACGCTAGGAGAAGGTTGATTTGATAAAAAAACAACAGAAGCGTCCGGTTTGTTGGATAAAAACGTAAACATTGAGAAAAGGCAGCTGAATGTGGTATATTATACTTTATTGGCAGGCGTCTCTCTATGGTGCAACGAACAGATACGCCTGTGCTTTTACGGACTGCCATATTGGGTATACAATAAAAGGTTTCCGGCAACACTGCAAAAGCGTGCGAAACGCCGGGAATGCTGTAAAAAGCCAAACAAACGGCAGCCCATGTCTCATGCAGTGCCCGATCGGAGTCCTAGGTGTAAGGGAAGCAGCTGCGAAGCGAAGAATAGTGCCAATACAAATATATAAAATAATAGCACTAATATTCAAATATATTAATTGACAAAATTGGATATGTATAATACGATAATCTTGAAATGCGCCGATGCAAGCGAGACCATAAAAAGAAAACAGGATTGTTAAGCCGGATTATACAAAAGCCATTGTCAAATCATATTGGGAGGCCAAGGCCAATGAGAATTCAAACAAGAACGCTTGTTTCAAACTCTGAAATGATCAAGAATTATAAAGAGTGCAGAGAAAAAGCAGATGCGTTGGGAAAGATCGTTATATTGAAAAACAATAAACCGGATGCGGTTTTGTTTTCGATTGCGGAATACGAGAGGATCGCGCCGATGCTTGAGCACCTCGACGAGCTTCCGGATGAAGAAGCTACGGCGCTGATTGCATCGTTTGACGAGGTGTAAGCCAAGCTCCGGCGACAGCGATCCAACAAAACTAGTACGGTAACCGATTGGGAGCATGTGAGGGATTTGCATGTGCTCCTTTTTTGCTGCCGTTTTTTGGATCACACAAGACCGGCACAAAGGGACATAAGATGGAGAACATCAATAAGTAGTGAAAACATAATTAATATAATACGTAAAATAATGAAAATAATATATTGCAAAATATGTATTTATATTGTAGTATCTAGATACCAAATAAACAAAGGAGATCCGAGCCATGAAAGAAAGCATCGCCGAACAAGAAGTGGAAAAGGGCGAAAAGGAAGCCCTGGAAGAAATTGCCGATCTGACAATGGAGTTCCCGAAGGAAATGGCTGTGTGCCCGTATTGCGGAGCAAAAGACTATCCGAAAGAACATGAGGAAGCGGATAATCTTGCTGTAGTCGCGGAAGAAACGAAGGAAGTCATTGAAGCGGTCGAAGCGCTCAAAGCAAAATACCCCTATGCGATGAAGTTCTGCCCGATATGCGGCGACGCACTGTAAAAATTGTGAAGACAAAGGCTGCATACTCTTTGAATATGCAGCTTTTTGTCTTGATGAGGACAATTCCCGGCATATCGTTCCGGCAAATCAACCGCTGTGTATGGTTGGATCCGGGAATTATCCTGTTTTTCAAACAAACGGATTCGTTCGTCCCAATCAACATCCCCCTGATGAAAGGAAGTACTGAAATGAAAGCTGTTGTTAACAGAGATACCTGTATCGGATGCGGCCTGTGCGAATCGCTTTGCCCCGACGTGTTTAACATGGACACCCAAAACATCGCCACGGTCGCTTTTGAAGTGATACCGGCTGCCTCGGAAGCATGCACCAAAGAAGCAATGGAGGGTTGCCCTGTTGCAGCCATCTCGGTGGAATAGCGAATGGCAAGACAGGCGAATGTGTTGGTATTTGCCATGTGACCTTCTTCGGGTATTGCAAAGGAAATGGGGTTTGTACGAAATGAAAAGAAAAATTGCGGTTTTTTTGATGCTTCTGTCGGTCGGTCTGCTATCAGCGTGTGGACCGATAAAGTCGGATTCACCCAATACCAGTTTTCCCGCGCAGGTGACCACCGGCATACCCGTTCAAACACAGGGCGGCGGATACTCCTATTGATCGGACCGGTATGCGGACTCTCCGGAAGAAATAAACGGCAGAAGTGGAGTTGTACAGGATGCGTATTCCGATAGTGCTGGGGCAGCCATTGCATTTGTGGTTGGGCTTGATACTGCTCGCGGCGATCGTGTTTCAAATCGCAGTGGCGAAAAAGCTCTTGCCCGTCCCTTTCAAATGGCATCGAGGCATGGGATACGCGATACTGCTTCTGGCATTGATGCATGGTTTCATCGCATTGGGCCTGAATTTCGGTCTGTTAACGCTATAGGCCTGTCCGCCGTTCCCGCCTTTGGCGCAATCAAACAACGAGGAATGAAGACGTGAAAAAATACAAAGCGATACCCATCCTGCTCATGGCGGCAATGCTGCTTGTCTTCGGCACCGGCTGCACTGCCGGGGGCGGTGCGACCCCGTCCGCGCAGGCGACGGACAAGAACACCGTGGTGATCCAAAACTATCGATACACGCCGAGTGAGATAACCATCCAAAAAGGCGAAACGGTGACCTGGATCAACATGGATTCGATCGTTCATACCGCCACGGGATCAGGTTTTGATAGCGGCAACTTGAGCTATGGCAAATCGTATAAGCATACGTTCAACGAAGCGGGGATGTTTGATTACTATTGCATTCCGCATCCGTATATGACCGGAAAAGTTATCGTCAAATAGACGATAACTGCATCGGAAAATCCAAGCGAGGAGCTGCAAAATGGAAGATCTACAAAAGCAATGCATTTGTCCCATGTGCCCCACATACCGGAATTGCGGCGAGCCCGTCGCGTTCTGCCTTCCCGGAATCAAAAGCAGCAAATGCATAACGACCCAGTCGGGCTGCGTTTGTCCGGGTTGCCCGGTGCAGGAGTTAAAAGGGTACACGGGGGATTATTATTGCATTCCGGCGAACGGCAAGTAACCATGCAGCCAAAGGAGAAGAAGGCATGAAATTCGATCAGGAAACGGATATTCTTGTGGTCGGAAGCGGTGCCGCCGCGTTTTCTGCGGCGATCAAAGCACGTACACAAAAACAGCAAGTGATGATGATCGAGAAAAGCGCCTTAGTCGGCGGGACGACGCTGCGTTCGGGCGGAGGGTTTTGGATCCCGAACAACCGGTTTCAAAAGGCGATGGGCATCAAGGATGAGAAGCAGGATGCGCTGCGCTACATGGCGCGGTATTCTTTTCCGCATCTATACAATCCGGATGACGCCAAACTGGGACTTCCGGACAACGAATTCAATCTGATGGACACCTATTGCGACACCGCAAGCAGTGTGGTGGATTTTTTATGGGACAACGGAGCTGTACGGAGCATTCAGGAAATCAACTGGACAGGCCAGCCGCAAGTCGACTATATGGACCATTTGCCCGAAAACAAAGGGATACGCGGGCGCGTTCTGTATTCGCAGAACCCGGAAGGTAAAATGAGCTACGGCGGTGAGCTTGTACGGCAATTGAAAGCCTGGGCTGCCGCCAACGGCATTGAAATACATACGAAACATGAAGCAACGAGGATATTGCGCAACGACGCAGGCGAAGTCACAGGCCTTGAGGTTTTATCAGGTGATGTGACAAAACGCATCCGCGCACGAAAAGCGGTGATCTTTGGAAGCGGCGGGTATACGCACAACAAGGACTATATGCTGCATTTCCAGCGCGGCCCGCACTTTGGCGGATGCGCGGCGCCGACAAATACCGGCGATTTTATTAAAATGGCCGGAGCCATCGGTGCGCAGCTGGGCAACATGGCGGGAGCATTCCGGGCCGAAATCGTGCTGGAACAAGCGATTGCAGACCCGACCGGCGTGCACAATGTCTTCTATATCCCCGGCGACAGCATACTGGAAGTCAACCGTTACGGCAAACGCATCATGGATGAGAAGCGGAACTACACGGATCGCACAATGCTGCATTTTGTCTGGGATCCTCAGCGCGCCGAATGGACGAACATGCTGGTTTTCATGATATTCGACAACAGGACCGCCACGCTGTGGCAGGGCTTTCCGCCCTATCCGGTGCAGGGAACGCCGGCATCTTACCTGCTTGCGGCCGACACGCTGGAACAACTGTCCGCAAAAATTGCGGACAGACTGGCCGAATTGAAGACGCATACAGGCGGATTCGCGTTGGATGATGGTTTTGCACACAATCTGAAACAGACGGTAGACCAGTTTAACAAATACGCGGAATCGGGAAAAGATGCGGACTTTAACCGCGGCGAGTTCGGCTACGACAGGGAATGGACGACGTTCCCGCCGACGGTTCCGGGCGTCGAGTGGCCGCCTAAAGAGTCTAAAAACTATACAATGTACCCGTTGTCGTCCGAAGGCCCGTACTATGCGGTCATTCTCGGCGCGGGAACACTGGATACCAACGGAGGGCCGATCATCAACCACCGTTCCCAGGTGTTGGATGTATATGGAAAGCCGATCCCCGGGCTATACGGTGCGGGCAACTGCATCGCTTCCGCGACGGCAAACGCATATTGGGGAGCTGGAAGCACGCTTGGTCCGGCATTGACCTTCGGTTACATCGCGGGATTAAACGCATCCGAAGAACCTTTCAAAGAGGTCTAGTACCAGGAACTGCGTTTCTGTTTGCGCAGGAGTGAAGGAGGAAAAGATTATGGCAGAAATTAAGGTGGACGTACGGGGACAAACTTGTCCGGTGCCGCTGGTGGAGACAAGAAAAGCGCTTAAAAGGGCGGCGCAAGGAGATTTTGTCGAAATTGTCGGCGACAATCCGGCGTCCCGCAAAGAAATACCGATGGCGGCGGAAGCCTTGTCCGTCAGGATAATCAGCGATGAAATTTCGGGCAACGATTGGAAAATCGTGCTGCAAAAATGAGCATCCCGTCATCCCATCGCAGGAAAGAAGGTATATATAATGAGCGACAAAGCGACAATCATTGTTCACAGCGGGGACATGGATAAGATATACAGCGCCTTAATCGTAGCCAACGGCGCATTGGCAATGGGCATGGAAGCCTCCTTGTACTTTACGTTCTGGGGACTGCTGCGGCTGAAAAAAGACGGCCTGAACAAAGGGCCGCTTTCCAAGATGAACATGCTCGGACTCGGCAAGGCTATGATCAAAAGCCGCATGAAAAAAGCGAACGTCGCCGGGCTGGACCGTCTTTTGAGCGATTTCAAAGAGCTGGGCGGAAAGATCATCGCCTGTGAAATGACGATGGAGATCATGGGCGTTAAGGCATCGGAGCTCAAAGAAAACCTGATCACGGACTACGGCGCGGTGGGTACCTATATCCAGGAAGCCAGGGAATCGTCGATCACATTATTCATATAGAGGTGAACAGGCATGGCCAACAAAGCGATTTACTTGGACAACGCAGCGGCTACCAGGCTGGATGAACAGGTTCTGGACGAGATGACCCCCTGCTTTTTTGAAAACTATGCGGTGGCCACTTCGGAATTCGGTTATTCTCAGGGGTTGGAGGTCCGGGAGATCCTCGGATCCGCGCGGGAGCGGCTTGCCGGTATGCTCGGCGCCCAACCCGAGGAGCTGCTCTTTACTTCCGGGGATACCGAGTCGAGCAATTTGGCCATCAAAGGCGCAGCGCTTGCGCTTGGCAATAAAAAAGGCAAACACGTCATCGTCTCCGCCATTGAGGATTTTCCGGTTCTTTTCAGCGCGAGAGCGCTTGAAAAGCAGGGCTTCAAAGTGGATACGCTGCCCGTGGATGAATTCGGGCAAATCGATCCGGAGGAACTTGCAAAGCGGATAACCGACCAGACGATCCTTGTGTCCGTTCAGCATGCCAATCAGGAAATCGGCACCGTTCAGGATATCGAACGGATCGGAAATATCTGCCGTGACAAAGGTGTATTGTTCCATACGGACGCGACGCATACCTTCACCAGAATCCCGCTGGACGTCAACAAGATAAAGGTGGATCTTATCACGCTGTCCGCGCACACCATCCACGGCCCCAAGGGGATCGGCGCTCTTTTTGTCCGCAAAGGCACCGCACTTTCCAAAATCATGGACGGCGGATTTCAGGAGTTCGACAAACGGGCGGGTACAGAGAACATACCCGGAGCCGTCGGCTTTGCCAAAGCGGCGGAACTGATGTCTCCATCGGAGAATATGCGTTTGCAGGGGCTTCGGGACAGGTTGATCGAACGGGTTTTTGACAGGATACCCGACGTGGTACTAAACGGCCATCCGACCAAAAGACTGCCGCAAAACGCGAATATAACCTTCCACTATGTCGAAGGCGAATCCATCACGCTTCATTTGGATTTCTACGGGATTGCGGTCAGTACGGGTTCGGCATGCTTTTCCCGGTCTCTGGAGGGAAGTCACGTGATCATGGGAATCGGGGGCGACCACGAACGGGCGCACGGTTCCATCCGCTTTACGTTCGGACGTTACAACACAGCGGAAGAAGTGGATTTTGTCGTTGAAAAGCTCGAGAAAATCGTCAAGGATCTGCGAGCCATCAGCCCGTTAGGAAAACAAGGAGGTAGGTAACATGGCTTTTCCGTACAACGCAACGGTTCTGGAACATTTCAGGAATCCGCACAACGTCGGCAACATCGAAAATCCCGACGGCAAGGCGACCGAGGGCAGCCCGGCATGCGGCGATATGGTATCCGTATACATCACGGTCGATGAAAAGACAACTGTGATCACAGACATCAAATTCGAATCCTACGGCTGCGCGTCCAACATCGCTACGGCTTCCATCATCACCGATCTGGCAAAGGGAAAAACCATTGCCGAAGCCAAGAAAATTACCTGGCAGGAAGCATCCGGCGCGCTGGGCGGATTGCCGGCAATCAAAGCGCATTGTTCGGTTCTGGCGGTCGAAGGGCTGCGCGGCGCCATCCAAAACTACGAAGAGAAACACGGTCTGACGAGTGAGCGCGAAGTGACGACGCCCGAAGTTGTTCGACGGAGGCTCACGCGCGTGATGAATCCGATGAAGGGGCTGGATATGGTTGCCACCGATATGGTCAAGGACATCGAAGTCAAAGACGGCAATGTTAAAATCACGGTCGATCTGAACGAGGATCACCAGTTTGCCGCAACGATCAAAGAAGAAGTCAAAGAAAAGGTGGAGACCCTATGGGATGTCAAGTCGGTGAACGTCGAGTTTGCCCAATAAGGAGGACCACACGGAAAGGGGAAAACATATGAATACGTTGGAATTTGCGATCAAACAGGAAACAGACGGGGAAAAATACTACCGCGAGCAGGCTATGCTCAATGAAAACAACAGCTTGTATACGGTATGTTATATGCTCGCGGAAGACGAAAAAAACCATGCGCTGGTTTTAAGCCATAAACTCAAGGGGTTGGCGTATGAATTGAAGGATTCGCACCTGCTTGAAAGCGCCAGGAATATATTTGCGGACATCGGCGATATCAAGCGCGAGGACAAAGCGGTTCTCAGCCAGCGCGATTTTTATACCGTAGCGCTGGATATGGAAGAGCAAAGCATCAACCTCTATACGGGCTTTTTATCCGACGCAACGGAGGATGGCGAGAAGAAACTGTTTGAGTACCTGATCGGACAGGAAAAGCTTCATTACGAGTTTATCGAGAAGCTGGTCTTCCTGCTCAAAAATGCAGAGCAATGGGTCGAATCCGCCGAATTCGGGCGCAGGGGCGAGTACTGATTTTTGGCATCACAATGCTGAAATAACAATGATACAAATTTTGAAAGGGGAAATAGCCATGCTGTGGAAATGTTCTGTTTGCGGTTTTATGCACCAGGGGGACGAGGCACCCGAAGTCTGCCCGAAATGCGGGTCGCCGAAAGAAAAATATGCGGTTTTAGCCGAAGCGGATGCGAAAAAAGTGTTCGATTCGGACCGCACCAATGATATCCACGCGGAGATCATCCAACTCGCGATGAAGATCAAGGATCTTGCAAAAGAGGGTATAGACATCAATCTCGACCCGCCTTGTGTCGCGTTGTTCAAGCAGGCGCATGCGGAGGCTTGGGTCCTCAAGCAACGAAGCAAAGCCGAAATTGCCGGCCATGTGGCAAGGGGCAAATGGTAAGCTGACGATCAAACAATATAAGAGTTGACAGAGCGATATGGCCGTTGGCAATGATGGAACATCATACCTGCGGTCATATTCGTTTTTTTGAAGATTTCAGCGGTTCATTCGATGCCGATGAGGATATCGTTTCCTTCCACTTTCACGGGATAGCTTGTCAAATCGGAAACCTTGACCTTGATAAACAGCAGCGTGCCCCGCTGCGCCACTTTGCCGTTGGTCACATCGTAGATCGAACCGTGCCTGGGGCATTTTATCTGGTTGCCGTCAAGCACACCGTCGTAGAGCGATCCGCCCATATGCGTGCAGGTATTGTCAACGGCATAATAGTCAAAGCCGACTTTTGCCAGAAGTATAACCTTGTCGCCCAAGGTTACTTTCTTCTTGCCGGTAGCGAGCAACTCGTCCGTTTTGGCTGCCTTTACATAGTTCATCGGAAGTCTCCTTAAAACAGAATTGTGAACATCCATTGCACACTGATCCCGCCGGATCCGAACCCTTTGATTGAATCCTACATTGCCGGACATTTTTTTACAATAGGATTATGTATGCGCGTCACAATGCGCATCGATTTGATGCATCGCAAAAGAGGTGAAATCAGATCTCCGATGAAATGAAAAACGACCTATATCCGGCTTGACAAACAAAAACAATAAAAAAATGCACCCTTGCGGGTGCAAATCAATCATGCGGCTAGAGCCTGAAATACAGCGCGATGGCGCCGACGATGCCGATGGCCGCATAAAAAACGCCGTTGATTTTTATATCCTTATCCAAACGCTTGGCATCATATTGCGATGTATGGTAGTACACATTGTGCACTGCCTTGTACAAGTGCTTGAATTTAAACTGCAATCCCAACATGAAATACACTCCGTACACCAGCAGCATGCTCCCAAAAACGCCTATGATGACATTTCGTGACGCGCCCGCCATTTTCAGAGCATACAGAATGACCGCAAACAAAACAAAAAACCCGTACCGGATAAAACAGGCAAGATACCCTGGCCTTTTCTCCATTTGATCAATTTGCATAGCCCTCACTCCCATCCCGTGTACAATCATACAATAGTTTCAATCTTAGAACAGCCATCAAAATATGCCAGTTTCAAGGCGTTGGATGTGCCTGCAACGAACATCCATACAGGGGCGGCAGAACCAATGAATATGCAATCAATCACACCGGTATAAAAACAAGTATTAAATATAAAAAATCACTTGACAGAATAGACGTATAGATGTAGTCTAATTAAAGACGTAAATGTTACGTCGAATAAAGGGACTGAGGTGCTAGCATGAGCAAATACTCAAATCTGTCAGAAGCAGACAGCATTATCATGGAGATACTCTGGCGGGAAGGCGAACGCAGCAGTGCGGCAATACTCAAAGAAATCGAGGATAAGCTTAATTGGTCGCGGCAGACCGTGCGTACCTATTTGATTCGTCTTGTGGAAAAGGGGCTTGTCGGTACAAAGGAAGTCAATAAGCGGACATATCTTTATTATCCCGTCATCTCAAGGGAAGAGTATGCAGCCGATAAGACCGGAAGTATATTAAACCGGTACTATGGATCATTGTCGCATATGGTCGCCGGGATCATACAGAAAGAGGAGATTTCGGATGCTGATCTGAACGAACTGGAGCAACTGATTCGGCGTGTGCGAAACAAAGAGGTGGAGTAAATGACGGATATATTGAAACTGCTTTTTGAGATGAGTTTTGTGGCCTCGGTGATGATCGGGATAGTGCTGCTTGTACGACGCGGTTTATCGAAAAGATTGAATCCATCTATGATGCTTCTGCTATGGGCAATGGTGCTCATGCGCCTGTGTGTCCCCCTGACGTTTGACAGTCCGGTTCAACTGGTAAATTTCCCGATCCGAGCATACAATGGTTATCGTGAGCCTGCGGCAATCAGCCAGCCGCCAGCCGCTGGAATCCCCGCGACAAACAACCCTGAGATACCACAGACAAATACTCAAAGCGAGAATCACACGACATCCCAAACAACAGTAACGGATAACGACAAAGCGGATACGCAAACACCGGGTGGTTTCATTAAAACCATTTCGCTTTGGAGCGTACTTGTGGCAATCTGGATCGCAGGCGGGATCACAACGCTTAACTTGTTCATACGGAAAGCGAACCGTTTTAGTAAGAAACTCAACATCTGTCAATCGGTAACAGACATCGGAATCTTGGATATCATACGGCGTTATAGCCAGGAGCTAGGCGTTAAAAAGAAGATTATGGTGCTCATATGTGATTTTGTCCATGCTTCGGCGATCTTCGGATATTTTAAACCACGTATTCTAATCCCTTCACAATTCATTAAGCATATGAACAGAAACAGCTTGGGCGCTATTATGTTGCATGAAATGGTTCATATCCGCCGCCATGACATTCTGCTTCATTATATTTGGCTTGCAGCCAGAGCACTGCACTGGTTTAATCCGTTGGTTTGGATCGCCTACAAGCGCTACGAAGACGATGTTGAAGTATGTCGCGATCAAGAAGTTGTAGGCTGGAGCAGTGCAGACGGGGCTTTGCAATACAGCCAATCGCTTCTGGAAGCTGCGCGATTCTCCAAGATAAGAACGTCTTCTGTCCCATCGTTGACCACATCATTGTTTGAAAATAATAGCAAACTCAAGCAACGGATTTCCCGGTTGCTTCGTCCGCGCAAGAAATCCAAAATAGCTGTCACAATATGTGCTCTGCTTTTGGCTATCATGCTGATTGCTTGTTTTACGACAGCCTGTCATCCAACGTTCACCAATACCATTTTGACAACCACCAACGCGCCACAAACGGTCAGAACATCCTTCATAGCCAATGATAGCCGGGTAAAGGTAAATATAGACGCACCGGTAACGGCACCCCAGACAGAGTATTCCGTTGTGGATATTGAGCCTGACCAGATTACGACCGATTTCATAAAAAAAGCTGCTCAGGTATTCTTTGAAGGCAAAACCGCGTATGCTCCGCGCACCACGCTGACAAAATCCCAAATACAGGCGAAGATTTTGGAACTGCAGCAAGCGATTGCCGACCCCGAGAACAGTCGGTCAGACGGACTTCGTTCTGGCATTCCGGAAACGGTCGCGGCAGTAACCGAAATGTTTACAAACCGGATAAAGACGTATCAACAGCTTCTTAAGACCGCTCCCGACCATTATACGACAATGCAATCGGATTTCCGGTTTGTTCCAATCAAGACATACGAAGACCCGGCTTTCTATAAACAGGAAAGCGATGGTTGGAAGCAGGATAACGACGAGCAGGGAAAACAACTGTTGGATGAACATGAAAACGGGCTAAGACTAATCCTGGACGCCACATTAAGCAACGGCTATTACGGCAGGATCGATGTTTGGAGTTACCAGGGACAAAGTTTTATACGAAATGCATTTGCCTTCGTAAAGAGCAAGGTGCTTCACCCATACGACCCTGCTTACTTCGGGCCATATACAGATAAAGATACAAAGTATAATCCCGCCGCTGTCTCGCAGCAGGATGCTGAAAAAATGGCGAAGGATTTGGTGGATCGGTTGGGAATTCAGAATATGGCGATTGCCTCAGTCATGCCCGTCAAAGCGCAGAACACAAATGATTCCGTGGTGTTGGGATACAGCATTCGTTTCCAGCGCACATATAGCGGCGTGCCTACAATAAGTGCTCCAGTTCCAGTTTCAGGCAATCGGTACGAGCCTGTATACGTTGAGGAAAGCATCGGAATTATAATACGCAACGATCAGATTGATTCTTTCAGCTGGGAGAGTCCGCCCAAACAGGTTCAAAGAGTGGACAGCGGCAAGCTTATGCCTTTTGATAGTATTCTGGATGCTTTTACAAAGCAGATGTCTGCGGAATACAAGCTGGAGAAGCTCTCTCGCCAGGCCCCTGAGAATTCGGATTATCAAAAATACATTATGAATATGCTGACCGGAACGATAACCATCACCAAAATTGAACTTGGCATGGTTCGGCTGTCAATCAAAGATCAGCCCGGCGTATACCGTATGGTTCCTGCTTGGAAGTTTTGTGGGACGGAAAAAGTTCAATACAAAGACCACAATACCGATACTGCAGAAGGGGGCTTGATTGATTATATGACAATCAATGCGACAGACGGAAGCATCATAGACGCGGGCACCGGATATTAAAGCAAATGATGTCCAATTGGATGATGCATATCAATCGTGCCCGGCCTAAGAAAAAAAGGTCTCACAATATGTGAGACCTTTTTTGGTGCCGGAGGTGGGACTTGAACCCACACATAGTTGCCTATATTGGATTTTGAGTCCAACGCGTCTGCCATTCCACCACTCCGGCACGTATGCAAAAAAGAGTATAGCAAAGTTTTGATGCTCCGTCAACGACAAAGCAAAGGAAATCTCCGTCCGCATGCCGCCCGAATCTATCGGCTATTCCGTGCCCGCCAAAAGAAAGGCAGAACGGCCCCATTTGATTTTTCCATACCGGTATGATACTCTTTCCATAGAAACCAAACACCCTACAATGAATATCCGGGAGAGCAGGTGGCCTATGCCGTCCCTATTGGCAATAGACGGAAACAGTCTGATGCACCGAGCATTCCATGCCATACCGTTGCTGACCGCTGCAGACGGCCGTTATACCAATGCCGTTTACGGCTTTATGAATATGCTGGTCCGGTTGTTGAAAGAGGAAAACCCCAGCCATGTGGCGGTGGCTTTTGACATGCACGGACCGACATTCCGGCATGATACGTACGCGGATTATAAAGCGGGGCGCCTGAAAACACCCGAGGAACTGGTAGGACAGTTTGACATTTTAAAGCACGTCCTCGATGCGATGAACGTCAGCGTCCTTGAAGTGGAAGGCTTTGAAGCGGACGATATTCTGGGTACGCTTTCCCAATGTGCGAGTGATGCGGGAATGCAGGCGATCCTCGTAACGGGCGACCGGGACGCTTTGCAGCTGGTCAACGACCATACCATTGTCATATACACCAAACGGGGCATATCCGACACGGAACGGCTGGACGCGCAGGGCGTTCTGGATAAGCTGGGCGTTGTGCCCGAACGCGTTGCGGATCTTAAAGGTCTGATGGGCGACAATTCCGACAATATTCCGGGCATCCCCGGTGTCGGCCCCAAAACGGCGGTCAGGCTGTTGAATGAATTCGGCAACTTGGACAACGTTCTTGCACATGCAAGTGAAGCAGGCGGGGCCAAACTGTGCGAGTCGCTGACGATCTATGCAGACCAGGCGCGCATGAGCCGTGCGTTGGGCGCCATCACAACCGATATGCAGTGCCTGCCGTCGCTTGACGATCTAAAGCTTTCCTTAAACGTGGATAAAGCGGAAAACATGCTGCGGGAACTCAACATGACGTCGCTGCTGGGGCGTCTTCGTGCGCTCAAAGGGCCGGAAGCAACCGGATCTGCCGTGCCGAAGCAGCCTGAACAATCCCAAACCGTTGTGCGGAAACTTGACGATATCGCGTCGCTAATCCATGAAATACAAGATGCCCAAAAGCTGGCCATCTATATGGACGAAGACGGCATCAGCATCTGCAAGAATGCGTCGCAAAGCTATGCGCTGTCCTTCGCCAAAACACTTTTAGATAAGGGATTGGATGAAAGCGAAGTGTTGCCCGGGCTTTCGCAGATTTTCACGAATCCGGCATGCGAAAAGATCCTCTACGACAGCAAAACGCTTCGGCACAGGCTTTCCAATTACGGCCTCAGCCTTTGCGACCCGATACAGGACGTCATGCTCATGGCCTATGTGGAAGATACCAACCGCGGGCAGGACGGTCTTATAAAACAGTGTCAGGATCATCAGATCACGGGGGAAAAAGCCGATGCAACGATGCTTTGGCAGCTCTGTGAAACGATTTTCAACCGACTGGCAAAAGAGGATACGCTTTGTGTCTACACGGACATTGAACTGCCGCTGTGCAGCGTGCTGTTCAACATGGAGCAGCGCGGCTTTTCCATAGACCTGTCCGTTCTGGAAACCTTAAACGATGCGTACGGGAAGCAGATCGACGAGTTGCAAAAAGAAGCCGAACGGCTGGCGGGGTATTCGTTTAACCTCAATTCCCCCAAGCAGGTGGGCACGCTTCTGTTCGAGGAACTGCATCTGCCCGCCATGCGAAAGACAAAGAGCGGTTATTCCACCGACGCCGCAACGCTCGAAGCGTTGGCGGACGAGCATCCCATTGTCAACAAACTGCTGGAATACCGCAAGCTCTCCAAGCTGAAATCGACGTATCTGGACGGGCTGGCCAATATCGCGAACAGAAAGACGGGCAAAGTGTACACGCGCTTTATGCAGAACGTCACCGCGACCGGGCGCATATCCTCTATTGAGCCCAATTTGCAGAACATTCCGGTTCGAACCGATGTGGGCCGCGAGATTCGCCGCGCGTTTGTGCCCAGCGCACCGGAGCGGGTTCTTGTGGCTGCGGACTATTCGCAGATCGAGCTTAGGCTTCTGGCGGATCTGGCCAACGAAGCGCATATGATCGAGGTCTTTTTGCAGGGCGGCGACATCCATACGGCGACGGCGGCGAAGGTGTTCGGGCTCGCGTATGAAGAAGTGGACAAACAGCAGCGCAACGCATCCAAAGCGGTGAATTTCGGCATCATCTACGGTATCAGCGATTTCGGCCTCGCACGCAACCTTGGCATTACAAGGGCGCAGGCCAATAAGATCATTTCGGATTACATGGAGACCTATCCGCATATAGAGGCATACATGAAGTCGTGCGTAGATTTTGCCAAAGAACACGGCTATGTTCAAACGCTGTTCAAGCGGCGGCGTTACATACCGGAGCTCAATAGCAAAATCTACAGCGTGCGTGCTTTTGGGGAGCGCGCGGCAATGAACGCGCCGCTGCAGGGCACCGCCGCGGACATCATCAAAGCGGCAATGATACGCGTTGAACAGCAGCTGAATGAAAGAATACCGGATGCCAAACTCATCCTTCAGGTGCACGACGAATTGATCGTGGACTGCAGACAAAAAGATGTGGACGGGGTATCCGAAATTGTGCGGGACTGCATGGAGAATGTCATCGCTTTGCAGGTGCCGCTAAGTGTGGAAATCGGCGTTGGGGACAATTGGTTGGAGGCAAAGTAAATGCAAAAAAAGGCATATGTTATAGGCGTCACAGGAAACACCGGCGCAGGCAAGAGTACCGCAGCCAACGCCTTGCGTTCCGAGGGCGTCAG
This sequence comes from uncultured Christensenellaceae bacterium, assembly GCA_942492795.1. GTDB lineage: Bacteria > Bacillota > Clostridia > Christensenellales > QAND01 > RGIG3178. The sequence goes on along the minus strand of OW818639.1, from coordinate 2,521,592 downwards.
GGTTCTGGACGCGGATCTTATCGCGAGGGACTTGCAGCGTCCGGGGCAACCGGCCCTCAAGGAGATTGCCAAGACCTTTGGCAAAGATATGCTGAACACGGACGGAACACTCAACCGCAAAAAGCTCGGCGCGCTGGTGTTCAACGATGCGGAGTCGTTGAAAAAACTGGACAATATCATGTGGCCGAAAATTTTAAAGGAAATTCAGGAACAGATCGTGCAAAGCGATGAGGATATCGTCATCGACGCGGCGCTGTTGTATGAAACCGGTATGCAGGTAATCTGCGACGAAACATGGCTCATCGTAGCGCCCGACAATCTGCGCTGTCAGCGCATCATGAGACGGGACGGCATCAGCCTTGATATGGCGCAGGCGCGCATCAAAAGCCAGATGCCGCAGGATTACAAACGGAGTTTGGCCAACCATATCCTCGACGGTGGGAGCACGCCGCAGGAACTGGAACAGCAGGCCATTGACTTATACCGCAAGAAAACGGCGATGGTGGTAAATAAGTGAAGAGAAAGAAAAAATGGACCAGGCGAAAGACCGCCGTCACTGCCATACTTGCCGTGCTTGTTGTTGTTTTGGCGGTGACGGCGTCGCTGTATGCGATACGCGCTGCCAAAATGGCCGCTTACCCGCTGAAATACCAGGACGAGGTCACAGCCAAAGCCCAAAAATATGAATTGCCCATATCCCTTGTAATGGGCGTCATTCGGACCGAGAGCAACTTTAAGCCGGCGGCGGTTTCCCCTGACGGCGCGGTCGGGCTCATGCAGCTTATGCCGGATACCGCTCTATGGATCGCCCCCAAAATAGACATGGATCCCTTTGACGTTTCAAAACTCACCGATCCGATTGTTAACATCGAACTGGGCTGCTGGTATCTGCATTATTTGATGGACAGTTTCAACGGAGATATGAAAGCGGTGCTGGCAGGGTATAATGCGGGACAGAACCGTGTACGCACATGGCTTAACAATCCGGCATACGTTGACAGCCAGGGAAAGCTCGTCGAAATACCGATTCAAGAGGCTAAAGATTATGTGGAAAAGGTGCTCAATGCACAGAAAGTTTATCAGCAACTCTATACGATTCACTAGCATAGCGCTCGTCTTAACGCTGTTGCTCAGCGCCTGCGGCAAGACGGCAACGCTGCCCCAGCCGACCGGCGGAAAGGTGGGCGGCACGGACGCGCCCATCAGCGGCGGCAGCATCAATATCGTGATGCCGGCCAACCCAAGCACGCTCAATCCGATGGAGGTCAACTCCAGGGAAATGGTGGATCTCTATGGGCTCATCTATGATTCGCTCGTCCGCTTCGACGAGCAGATGCGCCCGATCCCCGGTCTTGCCGAGCGATGGGAAGCAAGCACCGACGGAAAAACATGGACGTTTCATCTGCAAAAAAACGCCGCGTTCCATGACGGGAAACTGCTGGAATCGTCCGACGTGCTCTATTCGCTGAATCTGCTGAAATCTATCTATTCCGATTCAAGCAAGACATCGCTTTACAGCGGCGTATTTTCGCTCATCGCCAACTTCAGCGCCCCGGATGCGAATACGGTGGTCATCACCACAAAGGAGTCCTCCGCCTGTATACTGGCCTGGCTGAACTTTCCGGTCCTGAAGAAAGATTCTTTGCAAAGCGGAAGCATAGCGCCCGGTACGGGTGCCTACAAGGTGGAGAGCTACGAGGCGGGAAAGCAGCTTGTTTTAAAAGCCAATGCGAATTGGTGGCGCCGTGCGCCGTATATCACAACGATCGTGGCCAAAGCGATGCCCGACCCCGATACGGCGCTTACCAGCATGGATGTCAAGCTGGTGGATGTCGTCCATTCTGTATCGCTGACCGCGCACAGCTATAAAAGGCAGTCCGTTACCAATGTTTATGAATTGATGACACAGGAATACGAATGTATCATCCCGAATATGACAAAAAGTTCGTTGCAGGATATCCGGATGCGCAAAGCCATCATCGCCGCGCTGGATCGCAAGACCATCATCACCGAGAAATACCTGAATCATGCGGTATCCATCGATGTGCCCATCACGCCGGATTCATACTTGTATGAGACCACCCATGCGCAGCACACCTACAACCCGAGCGCAGCAAAGGAATTGCTTTTTGCAATGGGATATTCGGATTCCAACAAGGACGGAATTCTGGAAAAAGACGGAGTACCGCTGCATTTGGACATCATCGTGAATGAGAACACGCTCAACAGCGCGCGCGTGGATGCGGCTAAAATGGCGCAGGATCAGTTGAAGCTAATCGGCATCGACAGCACCCTGAAGCGGTACAGCTTCTCGGATTTTAGGAGCAAGCTTGCCTCGGGTGCTTTCGATCTTGCGTTCGCTGCGTTTTCGATTCCCGCGGACGGGGATCTGCGCTTCCTGCTCAAATCCGACAGCAGCAAAAACTACGGCAAGTATCAGGACAGCGACTTGGACAGCCTTTTGGCAACCTATGCCGGTGCGCTTGATGAAAGCGGGCAGAAAAACGCCAGCGCGGCGGTGCAAAAATACATTACCGAGAAACTGCCTGTCATCAGCCTGTATTTCCGCACCAATGCGCTTGTTTCCTCCGCGGCGGTGCTGGGGATTACCGGCGGACGCGACATGAATGTTTACAAAACGGTGGAGCAGTGGTATATGTTCAAAGAGGGCGATGAAGACAAACTGACAACAAAAGCCCCGCAATAACCAACGGCTAAGCGAATGCAGGGGATTCGTCCCCTGCATTTTTCGATAGGACACTTGGTTGCATCTGTCAAGAACAGCAACATTCGAGCAAGTCCCCGCTGCGTATAAATAGGTATTGACTTTTTAAGAAAAATCCCCGTATAATACATAGGCATGCGAGAGTGCTGGAACTGGCAGACAGGCACGTTTGAGGGGCGTGTGTCAACCGACGTACGGGTTCAAGTCCCGTCTCTCGCACCAAAAAAAGCCCATTGTTATGGGCTTTTTTATTTTGTGTTGTAACATGGGCTGAAAGCACGGTTATATGGAATATCATAAGTATGCCGCACCGGCACCTGCAGTGTTTGATGGGGGTAGACGCAAAATTTGGTGTCTCAAACCAAGAATTGAGGTAAACGAAGTGCGGAAAAGTTCAAATCACGCTTTTATGGCCCAACGCAATTTGGCAGAACGCGCACGGCTGTTGGTATTGCATTCTTCATATGTCGGCCGAACAGGATCGGGCGCTATTGCACGATAGACGCCTTCGCGGAAAAAATACTGAAAAGACTTTTTGACACGCCGGTCTTCGCCCGAATGAAAGGAAAGTATGGCGACGCGCCCGCCCGGCGCCAAGGCAGCGGGGAGCTTTTGTAAAAACGCATCCAGCGCTTCAAATTCATCGTTGACATCGATTCGCAACGCTTGAAAGCATCGTTGGCAGGATAGCAGTACCTCATCATTCCGCTTGTTTTGCGGAAGGAACGTTAAAGCTTCTTGGATAATTTGTTTTAGCTGCGTCGTTGTCGCTATATCCGTTCCTTTTTTAATTTCACGAATAACGGCACGGGCGATCTCCTCGGCATGGGGTTCGTCCGCGTTCTCACGCAACATGCCCTGCAACTCATCCTGTGAAACGGTTTTTAAACGGTCTGTCGCAGAGTTTCCTGCTTTGGGATTTAGCCGCAAGTCCAACGGCGCTTCATGCTTGAAGGAAAAACCTCTTTCGGGATTGTCTATTTGCATGGAAGAGACGCCCAGATCTGCCAAAATAAAATCCAAGGGCCCCGATATCAGCGCAATTTGATCAATCTCAGAAAAGTTCATCTGTTTGATCGTGAGAATTTCAGGGCCGTATCCCAAACGCTCCAAACGCTGTTGGGTGCGCGGCAGCTCCAAAGAATCCACATCAACGGCGTACAAGTGACCTTCTGCATGCAAGCGAGTAAGCATCTCAACGGCATGGCCACCATACCCGAGCGTTGCATCCAATCCGGTTTGTCCGGGTGCAATTTGAAGGAAATCCATTATTTCCGCTACGCAAATTGGACGGTGCATACCGGCGGGCGTACTGCCCCGCCCGATAACCTTTGCCACATCATCCGTATATTTGTCCGGTTGCAGTTCCTTGTATTTTTCGTTGAAAGATCTTGGGTGCGTGCCTTTGTACCGGACACGCCGCGGTCGTTTTTGATTATCCATTTTGTTTTGATAGGTTGTTGCTTTGGGATTCGAAACCAGACTTTTTAAGGGCTTCGCAATACCCGAGATCAGAAAATAATGCACCAAATAATGTTATGCGCATTCTTTTCCCCCCTTTAAATATCTTTCTGACTATGGTTGCCAGTGCTAGGATATCAAATGCAATGTATAATAGCAAACACGTACAGAGAACAAAATTTCTGCGCCAATCGCCGGCGTTGTGACGCGAACGCAAAATCGATAACAGCTTAGCCGGGTGATATGATAAACTGGGTTTAAATAATAAAATGAAGAGGTTACAGATTTGGTTTTGTGTTCGGCAGTTAATATAACAAAAAGCTATGGCGAAAGAAAATTGCTCAACGATATATCTTTGTTCATCAAGGAAGGGGACAGGATCGGCATCGTCGGGATCAATGGAACAGGGAAATCAACGCTTCTTAAGATCATAGCAGAAGCGGAGACACCGGATGCGGGATCGGTCACAAAGGCAGGTATTTTGAGAATCGGATATCTGCCCCAAAACCCTGTCTATGAGGAAAACTGTACAACATTGGAACAGGTGTTCAAAGGCGCCTCCGAGGCATTTAAGGAAGCAAAAGTCTATGAGGCGAAAACGATATTGACGAAGCTCGGCATTACGGATTTTGATAAGGACGTAAGCCTGTTATCCGGCGGAGAGAAAAAACGCGTTTCCATTGCCAGTGCGTTGATCCAACAGAGCAATCTGTTGATTCTGGATGAACCGACCAATCATCTGGACAGCGAAATGGTATCATGGTTGGAAAAGTATCTTCTCAAATACAACGGTGCGATTTTGATGGTCACACATGACCGTTATTTCCTCGACAGAGTTGTTACAAAAATCGTCGAAATAGATCAAGGCGCGATCTTTTGCTATGATGCCAATTATTCAAAATTTCTTGAAACGAAGGCGCAGCGCGAGGAGATGGCAACAGGTTCCGAACGAAAACGCAAAAGCATATTGAATCGGGAACTTGAATGGATACAGCAAGGGCCTCGGGCGCGAGGCACAAAAAGCAAATCAAGGATCGAGCGGTTTGAACAGTTGCGGGACAGGGTCGGGCCTGCTGCGCCAAAACGGCTTGATTTGGATTCCGTAGCAACAAGGCTTGGCAAGAAGATCGTAAATATCAATGGCATATCTTTTGGTTTTGGCGACCGATTGATGATCAGGGACTTCAAATACAATATTCTGCGCGATGACAGAGTGGGGATCATTGGTTCTAACGGATGCGGCAAAACAACCCTGCTGGAGATAATTAAAGGAGATTTGCTGCCGCAAAGCGGTACGATCGAAATAGGGGATACCGTTAAAATCGGGTATTTTTCGCAAGAATGCGAAGAGATGGATCCCTCCATGCGCGTTATTGATTATATCAGGGAAACTTCTGAAAATATTGTCACCAACGATGGCGTCCTTTCCGCTTCACAGATGCTGGAAAAGTTTCTTTTCACCGCGGATGAACAGTGGACGAACATCGGCCGATTATCAGGCGGTGAAAAAAGGCGGCTGTCGCTTTTAAAAACGCTTATGGATGCTCCCAATATTCTTTTGTTGGATGAACCCTCCAACGATCTTGACATCATGACACTGATGATACTGGAGGCGTATCTCGAAAGCTTTCAGGGAGCGGTCATCGTGGTGTCCCACGACCGGTATTTTTTGGATAAGGTTGTTGATAAAGTCTTTGTATTCCAGCAGGATGGAACATTAAAGCAATACATCGGGGGGTATTCGGACTATATACAACAGCTTGAAGAAAACCCGATACAACCCTCCAAACCCCTCCCCAAACGCCAGCCGGTCATGGACGCCCGGCTTGATGAAAAGTTGCAAAAGAAGGTGAAATTTACTTTTAAGGAGCAGCAGGAATTCAGCACCATAGAAAGTGTCATCGCCGATTTGGAACAACAGATCGACCTTGTCAAAACGGATATTCAAACGGAGCAGAGCAACTACATCCGGCTGCAAGCGCTGACGGATAAGGAATCCGAGCTTGAAACAGTCCTGAACGAAAAAATGGAAAGATGGCTCTATTTGAATGATATCGCACAAAGAATCGGCACCCAATAGCGGCAAAGCAGGGTATACACATGTTGTAAAAAAGCGGTCCCCGAATGGCGGCATGAGGAGAAACAATATGGCAAAAGCATTTGCGCTCAAGGCCAAGCGGCTGGTCACGCCGACTATTATAATCACCGACGGCGTCATCGTCGTTGAGGATGGCCGCATCCGCAGCGCAGGTTCGCAGGAGACTGTGCTGCCGGAGGACATGCGGGTTGTCGACTACGGCGACGCGATTTTAGCGCCGGGGATGATGGACATCCATTGCCACGGATTCGTCAACGGGCAGGCAGGCGACAGCGCCGAAACAGCGCTTGCAATGGCGGAATTTCTGCTGCGCGGAGGCACGACGTCCTTTCTGCCCACTGTAGGCTCAAAAAGCGGGATCGGCAATATCGCCAAAGCAATGCGCATCCAGAAGCAACAGGGGCTTTGTGGCGCACAAATGGTTGGAATCCACGCTGAAGGCCCGTTCCTAGAATCCAAAAATGTGCAAGGCATAGACACCGGCGACGCGGACTGTCCGCTGCCGGACATGGATCTTTTGGAGAAGCTGCTAAAAGCGGGAGAAGGCGGCATACGCATCATGGGGCTGGGCATTTTGCTGCCCGGCGTCGAAGCGCTGGTGAAGCGGTTGCGCGAGGCGGGCATCGTCGTTGCCATCGCCCACACCAAAGCAAACGCGGTGCAGTTTGCACATGCGCTTGAAACGGGCTACCGGCACACGACGCATCTTTTCAATGTTATGACGGGCCTGCATCACCGCCGTCCGGGCGTCGTAGGCGGTACCCTTGTACACGACGGGATCACCTGCGAGTTGATCTGCGACGCGCAGCATGTGCATCCCTGGGCGATGGATATTGCGATACGCTGCAAGGGCGTGGACCGCATCGCGCTGATCACCGACCTCACCATGGGGGGCTGCGAGGACGGGGAATATCAAAGCGGCGTTTTCGGCGATATTCCCGTGGTCGTCAAGGACGGCATCGCGCGCATCAAAGGCTCCGACGAACTCCAGGACAACACGATGGCGGGCAGCACGATGCTGCAAAACGTCGGCGTGCGTAACGTGCTCAAACTGGGATACTCGTTGCCCGAAGCGTTCCGTATGGCATCGCTGACACCTGCGCGCATCACAGGCTTCGAAAAATTCAAAGGAAGCCTTGAAACGGCAAAGGATGCGGACATCATCGTCATCGACGAAAATATCAACGTGAAAGCCGCCTATGTAAAAGGTGCGCTTCTCTACGGCGCGTAGTAAAACCGATCATCCGGACTTTTGCGTTTTTCGGAGCTTATGCAACAATCTTTTTGTATGCCGGCAGGCATGGTATAATAGGAAAAAACAAACCATCCCCAATAACTTTGGAGGAGCGATGACAATGCTTCAAAATGAAGTGATCGATTGCATACACGCACGCAGAAGTACGCGCTTGTTTGAGGATAAGCAAATTGCCGACGAACAGCTGCAAACCTTGCTGGACGCCGCCATCTGGGCGCCCTCCGGCGGCAACAACCAAAGCTGGCTGTTTACGGCGGTTATGAACAAACAGATCCTTGATAAACTCAACGTTCTGGTTTGTGAGGCTCTCCAGCATTGGATCCCGGACGACGACTATCCCGGCAAACACAACGCCAAAGCGACCTCGGAAAAAGAGGGATTCAGCTTCTTCCACCACGCGCCGACGCTGATTATCGCCTCCAACAAACCGAATTATGAGAACGCGATGGCGGACTGCTCGCTTGGATTGGAAAATGTATTTTTAACGGCACAATCGATTGGTCTGGGCAGCTGCTATATCAATTATCTGCATTGGCTCAGGTACGAAGAGAAGATACGGGAGTTTCTTCTGGAACTCGGGATACCCCGCGAGCATACCATCTGCAATTCGGCTGCGATCGGATATGCCGCACGGATACCCGGGCCTCCGGCGCGCAAAGAGGGTACCACGCGCATCGTTAAATAAAAGTTTAGCCAAGAAAAAAAGCCCGTTTTAGCGGGTTTTTTTTCTTGGCTTGGAAACCGGTATTCGAATCTGACGTTATTCCTTGATGTACGAGCAGCAGTATTCCGTCACTTCCGCTGCGTAAATGATGAATTTCGTATTGGCAGGGACTTCAAAGTCGTATCCGGCCAAATAAGTATCCCAATCCTCATAGCCGGGGAGCATCACCTTCATACAGCCGCAGAGTATTTCCATCCGCTCCTTGTCCGCCGTTTCAAACTCATATTGACCGGGCTGCACGATACCCAATGTTTTTTTGGTCCCATCCGCGAACAGGACGGTATGGCTTGCGACCTTCCCATCAAAATAGAGATTGGCCTTTTTGACCACCGTAACATTCTCAAAGTTATCCATGGTTATTCCTCCAATTGCAATTTCCGGTTTTTTCTATCCTATCGCATGCCGGCGCTTTGGTCAATCCATGCGCCGGGTGCAACCTTGGTTTAGAACACCCGATCGTCAATCCGTTGGCAACCTCGGTGTGCATTGTGTTACAATGCCTCTATAAATAGATGCACATATACGGGAGTGCAAAGGGAAGGAGGGACCGTTTGTTGAAGGCAATTGTTCATAAACACATTTTGAAGGCAGCAAGCGGTTTGCTTTGCGCAATTGTGCTGATGTCCGTCGGCTGCACGCAAAAGGCCGCGCACAATGGCAGCGAACAGACTTCCGCTTCGCCTGTGCAAACGGTGGCACCAACGCCCCAACAAACGCCGCTGCCGCTCACGGGACTCGTCATCGGCATCGATCCGGGGCATCAGGCAAAACCCGATTACAATAAGGAACCGATCTATCCGGGATCCAAAACATCCAAAGCCAAAGTATCCGCAGGCACCAGGGGAAACTTCTCCAACGTCTACGAATACCAGATCAACCTGTCCGTCGGACTGAAGCTCAAGGAGATCCTTAAAGCATACGGCGCAACGGTTGTGATGACGCGGGAAACCAACGATGTAAACATCTCCAATATGCACAGGGCTGAACTTTTCAATGACAGCAACACCGATTACGCCATACGCCTGCATTGCAACGGGAAAGACGATACAAGGGTAAACGGCGCGTTTGTGCTGATTCCCGCGGCAAACCCCTATCTTGATGCGTGCAAAATAGCGGCGCAGCTTCTTTTGGAAGCCTACTGCGAGAAAACAGGCGCAAAATCCCTTGGCATAACGCCGCGCAGCGATCAAACCGGCTTCAACTTTTGCAATCGCATGATTGTGAACATCGAAATGGGCCATTTGAGCAACGCAAAGGAAGAACAGAACCTCATCCGTGAACAATACCAGCAAAAGATGGCGCAGGGCATCGCAGACGGGATACTGCGGTATTTTGGGAAATGAAAAGAGCTAGAATTGGACACTTTTTTGAGCAACATAAGCGTGTTATAATAAGCGTATAGATGACGGGAGGAAAAGCATGGATATTTGGCATGACCGCACAAAAGCCTATGCGCTTTTGTGCGAATACACGAAGACGGACGGATTGATCCGGCATGCGTTGAGCGTAGAAGCCGCAATGCGCGCGATGGCAAGGCATTTCCATGAGGACGAGCAGGCCTACGGCATCGCGGGACTGCTTCACGATATCGACTATGAACAGTTCCCGCAGGAGCATTGCAAGCATACGCCGCAGATATTGGCAAGCAACGGATATGATGAGGATTTCATCCATGCCGTACAGAGCCACGGATACGGTCTGTGCACCGATGCGGTCCCCGCGACCAACCTTGAGAAATCGCTCTTTGCCGTGGACGAACTGACGGGGCTTGTCACCGCATGTGTCTATGTACGCCCGAGCAAATCCATCCTCGATCTTGAAGTATCCTCCGTGCGGAAGAAATGGAAGGACAAAGCGTTCGCTGCGGGCTGCAACAGGGAGGTCATCCAACAGGGTGCCGAAATGCTGAACATGGATTGGTCGCAGCTTTGCGCTCTTGTTATCGAAGGAATGCGCGAAGCCGCGAATGTGCTGGACCTTGTGGGGAACTTGTCGCAGCCCGTCTAGAAGCAGCATCATCCACAGTGCACTCAAGCAGCATATTCCCGCAATCGCGTTGTGGAAGGGGGATACGGATGGCAGAGCAAAATAAAATCGCCGACAGGCAGAAACTTGCGTTAACAGGCGCAGCGCTGTGCCTGTTAACTTTTGCACTCAGCCGCGTATCGTTCGATGTGGGCATGGGCGTCGGAATAGGCGTAGGTCTGATGGACATAACGCTTCATCCGTGTGCCCGCTTTTTCAAGTTCCCCTGGCAAATTGTTTGCTTTGCGCTTCCCGTCGCCGTATCGCAGCTTCTGTGGGGCAACGTTCTGATCCGGCCGTGCATCATTGTCGTACGGCTCGTATGCGTTCTGATGGTTTCAAAGATATACCATGGCCTTCCCGAACAGGATCGGGACAGCTCCGTTCTGCCGCTGTTGGTACACGGATTCTGGTTTCTTATCGGCGTGGGGCTATATGACGCGATGGTATTCGGATTGGTCAAGTTTCTCTCCGGCCTGCTTGTCGCGATCGTGGAGTGGGTTGTTTCAGGGAGCCTGTCCGTCCTTTTGATGCGCCTGTTAAGCCGCACCTTGTTTAAAACCGGTACAAAGGAGGAATTGCGATGAAGCTGACCTGCCTGGGACGCTACGGTCCCTATCCTGCGCCGCAGGGACGCACCACAAGCTATCTGCTGCAAACGGATGACGCAACGATGGTCGTGGATTTCGGTTCGGGCGCGCTTTCCCACCTTCTGGAATATGTTTCCATAGACCGGGTTGAAGCCATCCTGTTAAGCCATTTGCATGCCGACCATATTTCCGATATGCGGGTATTGGCCTATATGCTCAACCCGCTTGTAGCAAGCGGAAAGCGGGAAAAACTCAAGGTATATCTGCCGTCTGCTCCGCAGCGGGAATACGAGGAAATAGTGGGACAGGCAGCGTTTGAAGTCGTTGTGATCGAACCGGACAAACCGGTTTCAGTAGGCGGTGCGACGGTTTCGTTTCACAGGACCGTTCACCCCGTGCTGTGCTACGCGATGCGCTTTAGTCACAGCGGATCGATGCTCGCATACTCGGCAGACAGCGTATTTGACGAGAATCTTATCCCATTTGTTAAAAATGCGGACCTGTTCCTATGCGACGCGGCATTTGCACAGGAAAACGTACCGCAAAACGCTCCGCACATGACGGGCAGCGAGGCGGGACAGTTGGCAAAACTGGCGGAAGTCAAAAAGCTTCTGCTCACGCATCTGAATCCGCAAACCCCGGAACAATCGCTGTTGACACAGGCAAGAACCGTGTTTGAAAACACATGGACGGCCCAAGAGCATGAGACCGTCGAGTTCTGACAAACCCAAATTCTGCAACAGAAGGCGCCTTGCAGGCATGTGCGCATGCTTCCTGCTGGGCGTTTTGTTTTCGTTTTATGTCAATCCGCCGGCCTTCTTTTGGTTGTTCGCACTGCCGTTAGCGGTCATATCGCTTTTCGGGGGTAAAGCGCCGCGCGCCGCATCGGCCTCTCTTTGTATCCTTTGCTGCCTGTTGGGCTTGCTGCGCGGAGCACAGGATTTTCACGCGGTGCGCTTTACACCCGCGGACAAGGGCGTTATGACCGGCACCGTAAAAGAAGTTGGATATCACGAGTACAGCAAAAGCCAGCTGATCCTGTCCGATGTGCGCTTTGAAGGCAGGCTGCTTGAAACCGATGCAGTCATCACCGTATACGGCTCCTTTGACGCGAAACCTGCGGACAACATCCGCTGCACGGTGAAACTGCGCCCGATTGAGAACTATCCGGACGCAACCTTTGACTATAAGACTTGGCGCTTGTCGCAGAACATCGCCTACCAGGCGACAGGGTCCAATGCCGTAATGGAGGGCCAAAACCAAAGCATCCGTTTCTGGCCCGAACGCTTCTCCTATAAGCTTACCGGCGTCATGACGGCGCTGTACGGCGATAAAGCGGGCATGGCCATCGGCATGACGCTGGGCGACACACAACGAATGACCGACGACGAGCTTTCGGTTTTCCGCGCAGCCGGCATCGCGCATGTGCTCTCCGTATCGGGGTTGAATTTCGCGTTTTTTATGGTTGCGCTGCAATGGCTTTTGGGCAAACGCACCTATGCATCTACGTTCCGCCTTGTCATCACGTTGCTGCTGCTATGGATCTATTGCGCCGTGGTGGGCTTTGTGGCATCCGCTCTTAGGGCATGCCTTATGCTCTCGTTATACCTGTTCGCGTCTTGGGCGGGATGGCAATACGACCTTCTGACATCGATCTGCCTTGCCGCGGCCATCCTTGCAGCCATACAGCCCGCACAGCTCTTTGCAGCCGGATTCTGCCTGTCCTTTTCCGCTACAGCCGGCATCGCGCTGTTCTACCCGACCTTTACCAAAAACCTGAACCGACTGAAATTCCTGCCAAAGCGCATCAACCAGGCGCTCAGCGTGTGGGCGGCGGCGCAGATCGGCATCATGCCGTTTATGATTTATTTCTTCCGTCAGGTTCAGCTCTACGGCGCCCTTGGCAACCTTCTGGCTGTGCCGCTATCCAGCATCGTTACGGTAGGCGGACTTTTAAGCGCGCTTTTGGGTTTGGTCCTGTTTCCGTTAGGCTCCGTGATCGCCTGGGGCGTAAGATGGGTCTGCATTGCGATCGAAACCATAGCAAAGCTTTGTGCTGCCTTGCCGGGTGCGCAGATAACGCTGCCGTCCGCGCGCTTTGTGTTTCTTGCCGCATGGTGTCTGATAGCGCTCATCCTCTCGCGGTATTGTCTGCTCAAACCAAAAACAAAATGGATCGCAAGCGGTATCTGCGCGCTGATCGCGATCGTGTTGCCGGTATGAACCGCTGGGATTTGAGCAGATTTGACCGTTTGCCTATGGTATAATAAATACGACTTGAGACTACGAAGGAGTGTGCGCTGTGAATACCTATGTCGTCCAAAAAATAGAGGACGGGAACAACATTGCGTGGGATGGAATTGCGCAGGCGGATATTACCCATTACGTCCCCGAGGAAAACGGCTACTATCCCAAAGCGTATGCAAAGGTATGCCACGACGGCGATGCGTTCTACGTCCGGTTTCACGCGCAGGAACCTGTCATTCTGGCCAACCTTTATAACTACAACGATCCGGTGTCGGAAAACAGCTGTGTCGAATTCTTCTTCAACGCCTATCCGGAATTGCGCGAAGACTATATGAATTTCGAAACCAACGCGCTGGGAACCCTGCTTTTGGGTTTCGGGTATATCCGCCCAGGCCGCGGCAGATTGTGGGACATCCCGCCTGAAACGTTTCAAATCGAAACGACGGTGAAAGATCCGGCGCAATATGACGGAAAGTTTTGGGAGATTGGTTATACCATTCCGTTTGAAATGATAAACCGGACATATGGCGCTACGGGGCTCGGTTCCGGCAGCAAAATACGCGGTAATTTTTATACGATATGTTCCAAAGGCGATTATAAACACGCCGGGACGTGGAACCCGACGCCGGAATTCCACGACCGCTTCCATTTCGGCGAACTTATTTTGGAATAGACCGGGAAGGGACCAGATGGATTACAAAACGCTGAGCGACCAGATAAAAAAAGAAGAATTCAAACGGGTATACCTGTTCTACGGCCCCGAACGGTATATGCTTCAAATCTATGAAAACCGGCTTGTCCGCAACGCGCTCAAAGGATCGGAATCGCTTTGGAATTTCAGCCGCTTCGGCTCCAATGCCAACCCCGGCGCAGTGTATGACGCGTGCCAGCAGCTGCCGATGGGAAGCCTGTACCGCATTGTACGCGTGGAAAACTGCCCGGCTTTTGAAAAGGCGGAACCGGACTCGGCATGGACGAACGTCATCGAATCGGTCCCGGACACCTGCATCCTGCTGTTCATACAGGGGGAAAAGATTGACGGCAGGCTTGCGCTGACCAAAGCGGTCGGCGCGGACAGACAGGTGTTCTTTGACACGCTCAACGAAGAGGATCTGTGCCAGATCATTGCCGCCTCAACAAGCGCGCGCGGTCTTTTTTATCGCAAAGACGCGTTACACCGGCTGATCTATCAGGCGGGCAGCGACGCGGCGACGCTGATGCAGGAGACGAAGAAACTGGAAAGCTATATCCATCCCCGTACGGAAATCACCATCGAGGACGTCAAAAGCGTTTCCATTTTGAATGAAACGACAAACGCGTTTGAAATCACCGACGATCTGATAGAAGGCAACTGGAAAAATGCGTTCGACCGGTTGTCGCTTTACATACAGCAGGGCGGCATTATCCTGATGCTTCGCGGCGCTATTGCATACAGACTTCGCGAACTGATGACGGCAAGGAGGCTGCTCGACCAAAAAAAGCTCCCGTCCGCCGTGATGCAAAGCCTTAAAGGGCCGCGAATCGCCCGGGAAAAGACGGTGCAGGCAGCCAAACGCGTATCCTTCCGCTGGATCGAACGCGCCCTTTGCACGCTTGCGGAAGGGGACGAATTGAACAAATCCGGACAGATAAACGATGAGCGGCAGGCATTGGAGCTTTCGCTGATACGCGCCTTTATCCAAAACGGGAAAGACGACGAAAATTCGCCGAAGAACACGGCGAAATCTTTGGCATAGGAAATTTCCATACAACGCCTTATGACGAATGTCATCCGGCGTTTTTTATTCCCGGGGTCGACGTTGTTTTATACAAAAAAGTTTATGCATGCGGTCGCTATGTTGAGCACGATTGGGGTTGTAAACGGATACGGACAAAAAAACAAATCCGGCGACAAATGCGGCGGATTTGCAAAGTTTTTATGCAATGATCATAATTCGTTAAAAACTGTTTAACGGTTGAATTATGCTTTTTTAGCGTTGTAGGCCAGTGCCAACTGCGCTTTTTTGCGATCGGACATATTTTTATGGACAACGCCCTTGGAGGCCGCCTTATCCACCATGCTGACCGCTGCGCGATAAAGCTCATCGAGATTGTTATCTCCCGCAGCTGCTGCATCGAATGATTTGATGCTGGTCTTCATGCGGCTCTTGACGATACGGTTGCGAAGGTTGCGTTTCTCTTCAATCTTCACGCGTTTGATAGCCGATTTGATATTGGGCAATGTATTTCACCTCCCGAGGCTCATTTGACAAACGTCATTCTACCATGAAGGATGCTTTATTGCAAGGAAAATATCCAATAAAACAGTCCGTCAAAAACGTCTTCTGGGTGAGGCACGAGAAAAACCGGGCTTTTTCTCTCATGCGAAACAGCGATTTCGGGCAACATATCCAAAAAAGGAGGAGTTCTTTTGAACAACGCCCGGACAGACCTTGCTGTGGAGCTGGTCAAGCAAACGCCCACCGTGCCAAACGGTGTCTTGTTTGAGGAAAAGGATTTTTCAAGCCGTGTGCATGTGGAGCGCGTCATCGTGCAAAACGAAGAAGGGGAGAAAGCGATCGGAAAACCCCGCGGCATGTATATAACGCTGCATGCGCCCGAACTTCGAGACGGTGACCCGGAGACCATCGAGGATTGCGCCAAAGCGCTTGGCGAGATGATGCATATCATCATGGAAAAGGTAAAAGTCACGCCGCAGGCACCGGCGTTGATCGTAGGACTCGGAAACAGAGCCATCACGCCGGACAGCATCGGACCCCGGACTGTCGAAGACATTCTGGTGACAAGACATCTTTTCTCCCTGCTGCCGGAGAAAATCGACAAGCGGGCAGGCAGTGTGGCTGCCATCGCACCCGGTGTTTTGGGGGATACGGGTCTTGAATCCGGCGAGGTGATAGACGCGCTGGTCAAACAGATCAAACCCTGCTGTGTGATCGCCATCGATTCGCTGGCGGCCATGTCGCCCCAGCGGCTGACGACCACGGTACAGATCTCGGATTCGGGCATCGCCCCGGGCGCGGGGGTCGGGAACAACCGCCCGCGGTTGGATGAAGCGCTGCTGGGCGTGCCTGTTTACGCCGTGGGTGTGCCGATGGTGGTGCATGCGCGCACCATCGTCGAAGACCTGGCGCAGCAAAGCGGCATGGGCAACATACAAAAAATGCTGGATGTCTGCGAAGACCTGTTCGTGACGCCCAAGGATATCGATACGTTGGCAACCAGCTGTGCCAAAGTGCTCTCGACAGGCTTGAATATGGCGCTGCATGGGGATTTGGCATACAGCGAAGCGGTTGATCTGATAACCTGATCCAAGTTTGCTTGCTGACAACCGTTGTCTATAACCAAGTCTTGCGTCGCCGGCGCTTGCATCCGGCATCGCACAAAAGCGCATTCGATTCAATCATTGCAGCATAGAATTTCCTTCCTGCCGCATACGCTGTTGGGGAGGGATGTTCATGCGAAGCAACCGGTCGCCCGGGGCTTTCACCGGCAAAGGGGCTGCGGTCATTCTGGCTGCCGCACTGTTTTCGGTGAGCCTGTTCGGCTTCACCATACTCAAGTACGACAATCCGCAATCCGGCACGTCCGGTATCAACCCAACCGATGTGCAGGCTGCAGCACCTGGGGATTGGGCTGTCAATCTGCTGAATTTGGAACTGCCCGGCATATCCACGCGCGAAGGCAAACTTGCGGCACAGATGTCCGATCCCGACTGGCCGGTGCCGACACCCGCTTCTCCGGCATCGGGCGGCTCGGATGTGAAGCCCATCATAACGACCGGCACCGGGCCCGTCATCATGCTGTATTCCACCCATTCCAACGAAAGCTACCGCAAGGTGGATCAGCAGGTGTATGCCGAACTGGCCAACGCAAGAACGCTGAACAAGAATTTCAATATCCTCAAAGTCAATGCGACCTTATCCTCGTTGCTGAAGGACACTTATCGCTTGCCCGTCTATTTTAACAGCACCGACCATGAGCAGGGCAAATACTATACAACGAGTTACGAAAGGTCGCTTCAAACGGTGTTGCAGGCGAAAAAGACCTACAAGACCCTTGAGGTATTCTTTGATATCCACCGCGATTCCGCAGGCAGCAGCGGTACGGATGACGCTATAACCATAAACGGAAAGAAATGCGCCAAAATCATGTTTGTGGTGGGTACCGGGGAGGGGAAAACAGGCACAGGCTTCGCCGTTAAACCAAACTGGAAACAGAACAAGGCGTTGGCGGATCTTTTGACAGCCGAAATCAACAAAATCGCCCCGGGGCTTTGCCGTCCCGTACGCGTTAAAAGCGGACGGTATAACCAGCATGTATCCGATGCCGCGCTCGCCATCGAAATCGGCCATAACAAGAATACATTGGAAGAGGCGCTCAACGCCGCCGGTTATCTGGCCAAGGCACTGGCAAACGTACTGACCCAAAAGCTTGACATCAAGACCGTCCCCGTGCCATGATTAATCAAACCTAAACATTTAACGAGGACGGCGTAGGGATATGCGAAATTCACCTGTGGGTATATTCGACTCCGGCGTTGGCGGGATAGCGGTGCTCAAAGACCTGATCAAGGCGCTGCCGGGTGAGGATTTCATCTATTACGGGGACAATGCTAACGCGCCATACGGCGAGCTGCAGCAGCAACGGATACAGCAACTTACCTTTGACTGCGTGGACAAGCTGATAGGCTTGGACGTCAAATGCGTCGTCATCGCGTGCAACACGGCGTCTTCGGCTGCGGTACAGGCAGTGCGCGAAAACTATCGCTTGCCCGTCGTCGCGATGGAGCCCGCAATACGCCCGGCGGCAGCCGCGCTTAAAAACGGAAAGGCTCTGGTGATGGCGACCCCCGCGACCCTGAAACAATCGCTGTACTTAAAGCGTGTGGAGGAGTACAACGTTTCGCACCGTATGATCCCGTTGCCATGCCCGAGGCTTGTGGAGCTTGTGGAAGCAGGCGTATTGGACGGCCCGCAGATTGAGGAAGCCGTCAGCGCGTATTTTGCACCGTACCGCTTGGAACGTATCGACGCGGTGGTGTTGGGCTGTACGCATTATATCCACATCAGGGACAGCATCGCTTTGATCGCAAGCGTTATCTGGCCCGGTGTGCAGATCATCGACGGCAACGATGGAACTACGCACCAACTGATGCGCGTTTTGGAAAAGCATGACCTGAAAAATCCGGCAACAAACGGCGGAACGGTGCGATGCTTCACCTCCGGGGATCCGAACGTATACCTCCCGTTGTACGAACGTCTGCTGCGCTTATAAGAGAACTGCCGACAGCCGTCTTTTGACGGCTTTTTTATTGGTGCTATCGAACCTCCATACTTGGTCTGAGCCCATGTCTTTCAGAGTAGTCAAATTTGGGTGGTGGGTGGGTTTTGATAAATCCCGCCGCAGCGATGTCTAAATCCATTACATTTTTCGAAGTTTTGCATCTCTTGATAAAAATGTTCCGTATAAATAAATATTAATTTCACAAAAACCGTAGAAAACAAGCTGCACAGCCTTTTTGATGCCTTTATGCTTGATGCCGTCTGTCAACAGCCATATTTACAGAAATATGGCGAAATGCTACAATATCTAGCGTAGCAATTAATTTTCGACACACCATATGGGTATATGGTTACGGGAGGCAAAACCATGGAGTTTACGGAAAATGCAAAGATCGTACTGGAGCGTCGCTATCTGGCCAAAGACGAAAAGGGGAATCTGCTGGAGGATATCCCCGGCATGTTCACGCGGGTGGCAAAGCATGTCGCACGCGCCGATCTTCTCTATGATCCGCATGCGGACGTGGACGCGCTGGCCGATGCGTTTTATCGGTGCATGATGAGCATGTCTTTTATGCCGAACTCTCCGACGCTGATGAACGCCGGCCGTCCGTTGGGACAACTTTCCGCCTGTTTTGTGCTTCCGATCAAAGACTCAATGGAGGATATATTCGATGCGGTGAAAAACGCGGCGCTGATCCACAAAAGCGGCGGCGGGACAGGATTTTCGTTTTCGCGTCTGCGTCCTGCGGGCGCTGCCGTCAAATCCACGGGCGGTGTCGCAAGCGGGCCCATCAGCTTTATGAAGGTGTTCAATGCGGCAACCGAAGCCGTCAAACAAGGCGGCACGCGTCGCGGTGCCAACATGGGCATCCTGCGCGTCGATCACCCCGATATTCTGGATTTTATTCAATGCAAGCAGGATACAAAGGAGATCACGAACTTCAACATCTCCGTGGGCATCACCGAATCGTTTATGCGTGCTGTGGAGCGCGGTGAAAGTTATCCGTTGATCAATCCGTCCAACGGCCAAGTCGTGCGCATGCAAAACGCGCAGGACGTATTCGACTTGATCGTGGAAATGGCATGGAAGACCGGGGAGCCCGGCATCGTGTTTTTGGACAGGATCAACGCTGAGAATCCCGTACCGCAGCTTGGCGAGGTGGAGAGCACCAACCCGTGCGGCGAACAGCCGCTTTTGGCTTACGAAAGCTGCAATCTTGGGTCCATCAACCTCAACGCCGTGCTGGCGGAAAAGGACGGCCGCTATGTGCTGGACTTTGATAAGCTGCAAAGCGTTGTGGAACTGGCCGTGCATTTTCTTGACAACGTCATCGACGTCAACGAGTATCCGCTTGCAAAAATTGCAGAGATGACCAAACAGACGCGTAAGATCGGGCTTGGCGTGATGGGCTTTGCGGATATGCTCTTCAAACTCAAGATCCCGTACAATTCCGACAAGGCCATCGAGACGGCGGAAATCGTGATGAAGTTCATCGACGACTGCAGCAAGGAAGCTTCCGCCAAACTGGCCAAAACGCGCGGCGCGTTCCCCGCGTTTGAAAAGAGCATCCTGAACAAGGGCGTGCCGCTTCGCAACGCCACTACGACCACCATCGCGCCGACCGGTACCATCAGCATCTTCTGCGGCGCATCAAGCGGCATTGAACCGCTGTTTGCGCTGGCATTCGTGCGCAATGTTATGGACAACGATTCGTTGCCGGAAGTCAATCCGTTTTTCGAACAGACGGCGAAGGAGAAGGGTTTCCATACGGAGGCGCTGATACGCGAGGTTGCAAAGCACGGCACGGTGCACGGCTTGTCCGGCGTTCCCGAAGAGATTCAGCGCGTGTTTGTCACCGCACACGATATCGAGCCGGAATACCACATCCGCATGCAAGCCGCATTCCAAAAATACGTGGACAATGCCGTATCCAAGACCGTCAATTTCCCCAATTCCGCGACCATGGAAGATGTGCGGCAGGTCTACATGCTCGCCTATACGCTCGGATGCAAGGGCGTCACCATCTACCGCGACGGATCGAGGGATTCGCAGGTGCTCAGCGTCGGCAGCGGAACGTCCAAACAGGAAGCCGTTGCGGTACAGCCCGAAATGCGCCCGATCCGGCCTCGTCCCAGACCGGATGTGACCAGCGGCTATACGGAAAAAGTCAAGATCGGCTGCGGCAACCTGTATATCACGGTGAACTATGACGACCAGGGCATCTGTGAAGTATTCGCAAACCTGGGCCGGGCGGGCGGCTGCCCGTCGCAGAGTGAGGCCACCAGCAGGGTTGTGTCGATGGCATTGCGCAGCGGCATGGATGTGGCAACACTGGTGGAGCAATTGCGCGGCATCCGCTGTCATTCGACGCTTCGTCAGAAAGACTTGAAGGTATTGTCCTGCCCGGATGCGATAGGGCGGGTCATTGAAAAGGTATATGCGCTGCAGAAGTCGAACCAGCAGCCCCACGGCTTGCAGGCAATGGAGGAACTGTCCATTCAACGGCATGCTTGTCTTGAAAATTGTTCGCTGTGCAGCCAGCGGGATATTTGCAGCAGCCCGAGGCGGCAGGATGCCAAAGGTGGGGTCGCATGCCCGGAATGCGGCGATGACATGGAACACGAAGGCGGATGCGTCATTTGCCGCGGATGCGGATACAGCAAATGCGGTTAACCAGCCGATCGTAACATTGCAAAGTCAAAATATGCTTAAACTGTGCGGGGATTCTGTATCAAGATGCAGGGTCCCCGCATTGGAATGTACGACGATTGTGACCCGCTGCGCAGCGGTTTTATTTGCTTTGCGGCACAGCTTGTTTTTTGCAAAACGAATACTTTTTGATTTTCCGTTCTGTTCATATATGGTATACTATATTCATTCGCGGCTAAAAGGGAGGGCAGCCGATGCCGCCTTTATCCGAATGGGCGGTCGTTAGGCAAAGCAACCCTGTTATATCCATGCAAGGAGGACTTTGATGAAACCGTATTCCGCAGAACAACTCAGGAACATCGCTTTGGTAGGGCATGGCAGCGAAGGAAAGACCACGCTGACCGAAGCCATGTTGTTTTACACGGGTGCTATTGATCGCATGGGCCGTGTCGAAGACGGAAACACCGTCACGGACTTTGATGCAGAAGAAATTAAACGCACCATTTCCATCTCCTCGGCATTGGCGCCTGTCGAATGGGGCGGCTGCAAGATCAACGTTATCGATGCTCCCGGATATTTTGATTTTGAAGGAGAACAGCTTCAGGCACTGCGACTGGCGGATGCGGGTCTTGTGGTGGTGGGCGCGATGTCCGGTATTGCGGTAGGCACCGAGAAAGCGCTTGCACACTGCAAAGCGATGGGGCTGCCTTCCATGATCTTCATCAATCAGATGGATCGCGAGAACGCCGATTTCGTAAAACAGCTGCATGAACTGCAAAATCGTTTTGGAACGAACATTGTCCCTGTGGTAATACCGATCGTGAGCGGCATGAAGGTCAAGGGCTATGTCGATGTGCTCGAAAAGAAAGCAATGCTGGCTGACGGTAAAAATTATAAGGAAACCGATGTTCCCGATGATCTTTCGGATCTGCTCGATGAATGCTACAACACGCTGGTCGAAGCCGCGGCGGAGAGCGACGACGTGCTTTTGGAAAAATATTTTGGCGGCGAAGAGCTGAAAAAAGAAGAGATCGTCGCCAGTTTGCGCACGGGCATTGCCGCGGGGCGCATCATCCCGTTGTCCGCGGGATCCGCGTTGGGATGTTCGCTGGTTGACGTGCTGTTGAATCAGATTATCGCACTGATGCCGTCGCCCAAGGACAAGCCTGCCGCCATCGCAACGGACGTTAAATCCGGCGAGAAGCGCGAAGTTGTCTGCGATGAGAATAAGCCGTTGGTCGCCCAGGTCATCAAGACCGTAGCCGACCCGTTTGTGGGCAGGCTCTCCATCCTGCGCGTTTACGCCGGCGTGCTAAAGGGCGGTGTCACCGTTCAGAATACCGTTTCAGGCAAGCCTGAAAAGATCAGCTCCGTATACACCATGCGCGGCAAAAAACAGGTCGATTTGGAAAAGCTGTGCGCGGGGGATATCGGCGCCGTGGCCAAATTGCAGTCTACAAACACCGGAGACACCTTGTGCGACGCGGGCATGCAGGTTTTGATGCCGCCGATCGTATTCCCCAAGCCCAGCATTTCGATGGCGGTGTCCGCCGCGAAAAAGGGCGAGGAAGACAAGGTCTTTGGCGGTTTGGCGAGGCTTGAGGAAGAGGACTCCACCTTCAAGGTTTCCAAGGATACCGAGACGCTGGATACCCTCATTTCCGGCATGGGCGAACTGCACCTTGAAGTCGTCGTCAAAAAGCTCAAAAATAAATTCGGCGTGGACGCCGTGCTATCCGATCCGCGCGTTCCATATCGCGAGACCATCCGTAAATCCGTAAAAGCCGAAGGACGGCATAAAAAGCAATCCGGAGGACATGGACAGTTCGGCCAT
The DNA here is from genome assembly GCA_942492795.1 of uncultured Christensenellaceae bacterium. GTDB lineage: Bacteria > Bacillota > Clostridia > Christensenellales > QAND01 > RGIG3178. The sequence continues at coordinate 2,498,701 of OW818639.1, read as the reverse complement.
GTTTGGATCGAATACGAACCGCTCACCGATGGCGGAGGATTTGAGTTCGTCGATAAGATCGTAGGCGGCGTCGTACCGCGCAACTTCATTCCCGCGGTGGAAAAGGGATTGCGCGAGAATCTATCCCGCGGTGTATTGGCAGGCTTCCCGATCGTAGGACTCAAAGCCACATTGTACGACGGAAGCTACCACGCAGTCGACTCTTCCGAAATGGCGTTTAAAACCGCAGCGCGCCTGTCGCTTCGCAAGGGATGCCTTGCGGCAAGCCCGGTTTTGCTCGAACCCATCTACAAGATCTCGGTGACTGTCCCCGACAGTTACATGGGCGATATCATCGGCGATCTGAATAAGCGCCGCGGGCGGATTCTAGGTATGAACCCCGTCGAAGGCGGCAAACAGCAGGTGGTTGCCGAAGTGCCGCTGGCGGAAGTGTTCAAATACGCGACGGACCTTCGCTCCCTCACACAGGCGAGAGGCGAATTCGAGATGGAATTTCTTCGCTACGAAGACGTCCCGGCCAACATCGCGCAGAAGGTCATCGAAGCCTACAAGCACGAAGAGGAAGAAGAGGATTAACAAAACCAACACGGGCTCATAGCCCGTGTTCGCTTGTAAGTACGGATAAAACTTTTGCAAAGCCGAAGTTGATCGAAAAAGAGGAGATTCAGCATGTTTCGTATCAAGGTTCCCGCCACTTCCGCCAATATAGGACCCGGATTCGACAGTCTGGGTCTGGCACTGTGCCTGTATAACGTGGTGGAAGTGGAAAAACATGAAAGCCTGCGCATTGAAATCGAAGGGGAAGGGGCCCTGGGCATTCCCCGCAACGGAACCAACCTTGTCTTCAAAGCGTACCGTCGTACCATGGGCAGGCTGGGGCTCAACGCGGACAATCTGTTCATCAGGCAATACAACGATATTCCGTCTACCCGCGGGCTTGGATCGTCCTCCACGGCGGTGGTCGCCGGGATCCTCGCGGCGCAGGCGATTTCGGGCATGACCTTGCCCAAGGAAGAAAGTCTGTTGATCGCAACACAGATCGAAGGCCATCCGGACAACGTAGCGCCCGCGCTCTACGGCGGCTTTGTTACGGCGGTGGGCGGAACGCACGATGTGCGCTGCCTGTCATTTCCTGTTCCGGATGAGCTAGTGCCCGTAGCGTTGATCCCCGATTATGAGCTGTCCACCCAAAAGGCGCGCGATGTGCTGCCGCACAGCGTCTCGTTAGCGGATGCGGTGTTCAACGTGTCGCGCGCGAGCTTTCTGGTCGGGGCGATGGCAAAAGGGGACATCGACAGCCTGTTTTCCGTTCTTACAGACAGGCTGCACCAGCCGTACCGGGCAAAGCTTATCAAAGGGTTTGATGAAATACTCGCTGCGTGTCAGGAGCTTTCCTGCCCGGCGTACCTTTCGGGCGCGGGGCCGACATTGATGGCGTTTTGCCGCAAGAAAGATGTTGGAAGGTTTACGGAACAAATCCGCCCGGTTCTTGCGCAGTTCGGCAATTGGCAAATCATGCCGCTTCGTGTGGACAATGAAGGTGCCGTGGTCGAGCGCGTTGATCAATAAACTCCCGGAGCTTCAAACCGCGCTGTGTGCGTGGTACGCGGCCAACAGCCGCCCGTTGCCGTTTCGTCAGACAGGCGACGCATATTCCATTTGGATCAGCGAAATCATGGCGCAGCAAACGAAAATTGCGGCGCTTCTTCCCTATTATGAGCGTTTTATAGAGCGGTTTCCGAGTGTATGGGATCTGGCAAACGCGCAGGAGGATGAGGTGCTTCGCGTTTGGCAGGGCTTGGGATACTATTCGCGTGCCCGCAACCTGAAAAAAGCCGCCCGGATTGTCTGCGAAAGGTATGGCGGACAATTGCCGCATGATGCTGAGCTTTTAAAGCAGCTGCCTGGCATCGGGGAATATACCGCGGGTGCTATCGCGTCCATCGCTTATGATCAAACGGAACCCGCCGTTGACGGCAACGCGATGCGTGTTTTTGCGCGGCTCTTCTTGATACGGGAAGATGTACTGCTGCCCAAAACGCGAAATACCGTATCAATGCTGATCCGGGAACTGATGCAAGGCGGAAAGCCTTCCGTCATCTCCCAGGCAGTGATGGAACTGGGCGCCCTTATATGCCTGCCGTCTTCGCCGCAATGCGGCGTTTGCCCCGTTTCGATGTTCTGCGAAACCAAAAGTCAAGGAAAAGTGGAAGAATATCCGTTTCGATCCGCTCCCCCGCAGAAGAAGACGGAACACCGTCTGATACTGATGCTGCGCTCTTCGGACGGGCGCGTACTGCTGCAGCGAAGAGACCAGAGATTGCTGCACAACCTTTGGGAATTTCCCGGGTTTTCCGATGACGGGCAACTGCATTCGCAGCTTGAACGTTGGGACGTCGGGCTTGTCAAAGCGCCGGAACAGGTTGTCAAAACAAAGCATGTGTTTACGCATCTGATTTGGCAAATGCAGGGGATTGAATGCGTTGCTTCAAATACGCCCGACATCGACGGCGTGGTATGGGCAAACATTGATAATCTGGACGAATTTGCGATACCTTCTGCGTTTCGCGCGTTCGTGCAACACATCCAAAAGACGGGAACGGGGAAAAAGGACGAATGAACAGTTATCTGGCGATCGGCTTTATTGCGATGAATCTTGTGGCATTTCTTGTATGCGTGGCCGACAAGCAGAAGGCGAAGCGCGGCGCAAGGCGCGTCCCCGAACGCGTGCTGTGGCTTCTTACCGTTTGTTTTGGCGCGATGGGCATGTACATCGGGATGCGGCTTTTTCACCATAAAACGCAGAAGCCGGCCTTTTTCATCGGTGTTCCGCTAGCGCTTGTGGTACAATTGTTTTTGATGATGTGGCTCGGATTTTTCAACACCTGAAATAGCGGCAGAACCGTCTGCACAAGGAGGCTTCCAATGGATATGCAAGAGATGAAGGGCTTTATCCACGATACGGTGGAGCAAAAGAGAGAAGAGCTTAAAGCCATCAGCGAATTCATCTATACCCATCCCGAGATCGGGTATGAAGAAGTACAGAGCGCTGCGATACAGGTCGAATACCTGCGCAAGTACGGTTTTGACGTCACGGAAAAAGCGGCGGGTATGGATACGGCGTTTTTGGCGACGTTTAAAAACGGCGAGGGGCCGCACATCGCGGTCTTCTCCGAATACGACGCGCTGCCCGGCTTGGGACACGCCTGCGGACATAACCTTATCACCGCGGCATCGATGGGCGCGGGTGTTGCGATCAAGGCGGCTATGGAAAAATATGGCGTCTGTGGCACCATAACGGTGGTCGGCGGTCCCGCGGAAGAGGGCGGCGGCGGCAAGATCAAACTGCTGGACGCTGGCTGTCTCGATGATCTGGACGCCGCGATGGCGGTGCATCCGACATCCGCTGTCAGCCGCGTAGCGGGCGGGTGCAACACAGCCTGCTTGTATTATTGCGAATATTTCGGCAAATCCGCGCACAGCGGCAACCGCCCGTGGGACGGCGTCAACGCGCTGGATGCGGCGCTGTTGTTCTTCAACGCCGAAAGCTATGCGCGCCAGATGACGCAGGACGGTGTCAGGATACGGGCAAACATCGCAGAAGGAGCCAACAAACCGGTGGGTTCCATCATCGACTATACCAAGGTCATCTGCAACATCAGCGCGCCAAGCTATAAGATGCTCATGGATGCGTGCGCTAAGATCGAACGCTGCTTTGAAGCCGGTGCCGTAGGCACAGGGTGCACCTATAAGCTCGATAAGAAAATGGGTTATAAAAACCGCATTCCCAATGGGACGCTGGGCGAATTGTTCCGCACGAACTGCGAAGCCTTGGGCGAAGAGATGATGGAAGGCATGCCCGCCGACAACGGCGGCGAGGACATGGGCAACGTCAGCCATCTGATGCCCGCCATCAACCCGCACATGACCATCTACCGCAAGGAGAAGATTTCGGGTCATACCGATCTTTTCCGCGAGATATCGGGGACGCAGAGCGGCGTCGATTTCTTCATGCTCAACGCGAAGACGATGGCGGACACCGTGCTGGATCTGCTGATGCATCCCGAACTGGTAAAAGAAGCCAAGGAGGAGCTGCACAAGCGGCTGCTGGCCGAATACGGCGAAGGATACGAGAAGTTCATGCGATAAATCAAAAAGCTGCCGAAAGGCAGCTTTTTTGTTTGCCATTCCACCCTTTAAGCGACTTGGGTAAGCGTTTATCAACGAAAAGCATGCTTGACAACAGTGCGGGATTGTCATACTATGGGAGCCCGGCTGCTTTTCATATTGCATTTTGAGCATACTTTTTGTTGACCATAAACCCAATACAAAGCGAGGACAAGCCATGAATATTATAATCCGGGGCGCAAGGGAAGCCAATCTGAAAAACATGTCGCTTGAAATTCCAAAGAATAAGCTTGTGGTATTGACGGGCGTGTCCGGCTCGGGCAAATCCACGCTCGCGGTCGACACCCTCTTCAATGAGTGCCAGCGGCAATATCTCGAGGCGATAGGGTTGCAGGGCATCCAAAAGCCGAAGGTGGATTCGATTCAAAACGCGTCGCCCGCCATTTTAATCGCACAGAATTCCTATGGCAAAAGCCCGCGATCCTCCGTCGGAACGGTGACGAACATCTATACCGATCTGCGGATGGTCTTTGAAAAGCTGCACAGGAGGACCTGCCCCAACTGCCATGAGGAAATTCTTGCTTCCGACTGCAAGGAGGAAACGCAGAAGATTGTCAGCGACTTTTTCGTATACATGTATTGCAGCCGTTGCGGATACAAAATGAAAAAACTGACCAGAACGGACTTCTCCTTCAACACCCGGGAAGGCGCGTGTGAGACTTGCCAGGGACTTGGCAATGTCATGCGCATCAACGAAGCCAATGTGATTCATGATGCTAAATCCCTGGAAGACGGAGCCGTAGATTATTGGGAGCAAAGATACGGCGAATACCAGATCGAGTCGTTTTACAAAGCATTGGAGCACTACCATGTGCCCGTCAAGCCGGGTACGCCCGTTTCGGAATTCAGCGAAGCGCAAAAAACCATATTAAAATTCGGAACACAAAGAGATGCGCTCAAGGCGCTGTTCCCGTCCATCCCGGCCCCGCAAACGGTCGCGGACGGGAAATTTGAGGGCGCTTTTACGATCCTTTGGAGAAAGCTTTCGGAAAAGGAAGGCGACACATCTAAGTTCGAAGCATATTTCGATTCAATCCATTGTCCCGAGTGCCACGGGGAGCGCCTCAATGCTTTGAGCCGGAGCGTCACGGTTTTGGATACAAGATTGCCGGAAGTGGTGGACATTTCTTTGGACGAGCTTCTGCAATGGATCCTGAAACTAAAAAGCGGGCTCGATGAACGGCAGAGAAGCCTTGTCGAAGCATATTTGTTGGACCTTAAAACGAAGATACGGCGCATCGTGAACGTCGGTTTAGGCTATCTGTCTCTTGATCGGCAGACCATGACGCTTTCCGGCGGCGAGGCGCAGCGAATACGCCTGTCGGCGGCACTCGACTCGACACTCAGTGGCATCCTCTATATTCTGGACGAGCCAACAATCGGGCTGCACCCGAAGGATACCGAGGGCATGGTGCGCGTACTTCGGGAATTGAGGGATCGTGAAAACTCGGTGATCGTGATCGAACACGATACCGATGTGATGCGCGAAGCGGATTATATCGTGGACATCGGCCCGGGATCGGGCAGGTACGGCGGAGAGGTCATCGCGACCGGCACGCTATGTGAACTGATGGAGCAGGACACTTCCGTCACGGGCAGCTACCTGAAAAAACAGCAGCAGATAAAGACGGAATTGCGCAAGGGAACGGGCACGTATATTCAGGTGAAAAATGCCGACAAGTTTAACCTGAAAAACGTCGATGTTAAATTCCCCATAGGGTGTTTGACGAGCGTCACGGGCGTTTCGGGGTCGGGGAAGTCGACGCTGGTGTTCGAAGTGCTTGCGAAAGCAAATAGAGGCGGCTCCGAGCAAAATGCCGTTTTGGGAACGGAAGCTTTCGACCGCGTCGTGACGATCGAACAATCGCAGGTTGTGCGCATGAAGCGCTCCAATGTCGCCACCTATTCTGATGTGTATTCCGAAATCCGCAAGCTGTTTGCGAACACGCAGGATGCCAAAGAAAAAGGGCTGATGCCCGCACATTTCTCCTTCAACACAAAGGGCGGGCGGTGTGAGAGCTGCGAAGGGATGGGCGTCGTTGTCAGCAACATGCTGTTCTTTCTGGATATTGAGGTCACATGCCCCGTATGCTACGGCAACCGGTTCAGCGACGAGGTTTTATCCGTACAGTACAAGGGGCATTCCATCAACGATGTATTGAAGTTGTCCGTAGAGGAAGCGCTTGGAATCTTTTCGGACAACCGGAAAATAAGTAGGATATTGAAATTGCTTATGGATGTCGGCTTGGGGTATTTGGAATTGGGGCAGACGCTGACCACGCTCTCCGGCGGCGAGGCGCAGCGGCTGAAGTTAGCATCGGAACTGACAGGAAACGAAGGCAAAAAAACGCTGTACCTGATCGATGAGCCGACGACCGGATTGCATCCCATCGATGTGGAGAACTTTCTTGTACTGCTAAATACAATGGTGGATGCGGGCAATACCGTCATCGTCGTGGAACACAACCAGCAGGTGATACGATCTTCCGACTGGATCATCGACCTCGGCCCGGAAGGCGGCATCAAGGGCGGCAACGTTGTGGCAACCGGCACGCCGCAGCAGATCGCATCCAACCCGGATTCGGTAACGGGAAGGTATTTGGGGATACACTGATCATCCAACGTCCTTTATCGTAAATTGTCTTGTGACGGAATTCTTCACAAAGCAAAAAAACGGGCTATCGTCAGCCCGTTTTTTATATTCCGTCAATCCATTACCAGCTCGAAATACGGCTCCTGCCCGTCCTTGTTAACCTTCTTTTTCGCTTCTTCATCCAGCCAGCGAATCATGCCGAACGGCATCGGGTCGGAATCGTTATCGGCTTTATCAAGCGTGATATACAGGTTTGCGCCAACCTTCGTGTGCAACAGCGCCAGCGCCGTATTCTTATCCATGCCGAACAAACCCAATTCCTTTACATAGCACACGTTGTCGTCCAAAGAGGCGAACGCATACCCTTCGGCCTCGGCGCTTTTAAACTTCAGCGCGAAGCCGCCGAACAGATTCGTACTCTCGATGATATACGAAAGCGCTTTTTCATCCCACCGTGCGAACAGGCGGCTATTTGAAAACAGCCGGTTCCGAAAGTCATACAGTTCCGACGCTGTCAGCGGCAGGATTTCCCCTTCCGCCTCGGGCAGAACATCCGCTTTCACTGTCGTTTCGGATACGTAGAACGCCGTTTCAAACCCCTGCCGCTCGTAGAACTCAAACAGTGAAAAGTGCGCGGGAACGAGCATCGCCGCGGCAACCCCGTCGTCTTTCATCTCATCAACCGCCTGCTCCATCAGGGATGTGCTGATGCCAAGTCCGCGCCATTCCGAGGCCGTCGCCACGGCATAGATATAGCGGGCAGGGAACGTCAAACTGCCCGACTGCAGTGTGATCGGAAGCATGGTCATCATCGCGACGACCTCTTCGTCATCCTCGACACAAACGAGCATCGTATCGTCGCTGTACAGATTTTGAAAATAGTGGTTCAAAAATGCGTCGGAATCCCCAAACGTTTGCTTCCACAGCGCCTTGATATCCGCATGCATCGCGGGGATCGGATGCGTTATCATTTAAGATCCACCGCCGAATATTTGTCCACAATGCGCACGGGCTGATAGGTCAGCTTGGCTTGCCTGAGCCCGGGAGCGCCCATATCGTCCTGCCTGTCGACAAACGGGTAATCCATGCAATTGGCCAGCACGAACTGCTGGTTGATCATCGGATATGCGCCCTGGATATCGGCGAACGCTTTCTCGATATGCACCATGAAGATGTCATCCGTCAGCCTGTCGCCGATCGAATAGGCAACGATCTCGCCGCCGACCCGAAGGATCCCGCCGCGAAAGCGAAGCTCTTCATAGTTTTCAAACGCCTGCTTGATCGCGCAGGCTTCTTTTTTCAAGTCGTCGTCGCCCTCGCAATCCACCTGCAAACACCAGGTGTTGGTCATGTCTCTGCACTCTTCGATGTTTTCGGCGGTGATGGGCTCGTACAACCAATCGGGGTTGTTGTCCACAAACCGGTTGATGTGATTGCGCTTGCCATGAAGTTTCTTGCCGGAAAGCGTTGCCAAGCTTTGGGTATCATAGATGTAATCCGCGTAATCGCGCAGTTCCACAAACTCAAATTCGCCGGGAAACAGCGACTCCAGCTTGTCCTTCTGCGAACCCAACAGCGCATGGAAGCGCAGTTTCACGCCGTGAAGCGCTGCGTCTTCGCGAAGCGCCGCAATAACGGGCGTCAAATCCCCTTGCCCTGTCGGAAACAGGTAGCTTTGGTTGTCAAGACGGTCTGCGAGTAGCAAAAAATAATCGTCCATTCTGGCAACTTTGAGATGGAACGGGATGCGCCAGATATAACTGAATGTAAAACTGTATTCTTCGCAGGGTATCTGTTCATAGGAAAGCAACGGATCGATCCAGCTTCGGTCCGCAAGCTCTATCGTTTTAAACGGAATCATAGTTCCTCCTTGAATGGCAAAAGTGTCTACTCTTAAATTTTACCATAACATTGCAAATTATCAAACAGAAGTCGTATTTTCGCTGTCGGTGATCCTGTATACAAAGAGGGAAGCCAGCAAGTCCGTTCAGGCAAATTGTCTAAAAACAGCGACAAATCCGATCATCCGCAGCGCAGGATGCCGGGTTTTGTAGTATACTGATACCTGTGCATGATGCCGGGCGTTGTGCTGGGATTGGGGAGATAAAAAAATGCGGATTTTAAAGATGGGCAGGGAGGACTGGCGGGAGATATTCTCCATGTCGGGTCCTATTTTTATTGAACAGCTGTCGATGGCGCTGATCGTGATGCTGGTGTCGATGCTGGTCAAAGGCTCGGGGATCGCTGCCGTAGCCTCCGTGAATCTTTTAAGCACCCTGAACATGCTGTTTCAGCAAAGCTACATGGCCATCGGCGTCGCGGTCACCGTAACGGTGGCACAATTCCGCGGGCGGGGCGATCTGATCTCAACCGGTGAGACGGCGTCCCAATCCAACACACTTTCTCTTTTGCTCTCAAGCGTCGTAGCGGTTTTGTGCATGGTGTTTATGAACCCGATTTTGCGCCTGATCCTGGCAAACTCGGAAACGCTGGTTTATACCTACAGCAGGATCTATCTGTTTTACAATATCCTGTCGCTGCCGTTTATGTCCGTCTATTATATTTCCACGGCCGCGCTGCGCGGAAGCGGGTTTGCGAGCAAATCGCTTGTCGCAACGCTTATCAACAACGGCGCCTACGCGACCTTTTCGGTCTTGTCCGTCGTGGTGTTCCACGGGGGCCTCAAAGGGGTATGCGTCGCGATGCTTTTAGCCCGGATGCTGGCTGCTGTTGTCGGATTGATCATGCTCAAGCAGGGCAATGCGAACCTGAAGGTGACAAAACTCTTCGCCCGCAGGTTTGAAAAGCGGATCATCAAGCCGGTCATTGCGGTAAGCATCCCGATATGCCTGGAGAACATCCTGTTTCAGGGCGGCAAGCTGATAACGCAGACCTTCGCGGTACCGTTTGGCACCAATGCGATCGCGGTCAACGGCATTGCGAACACACTGTTCTCCCTGCTGATGGTCCCGGGCGTCACGTGTTCCAATTCCGCCACGCCGATCGTGGGAAGATATATCGGCATGCGCGACTATCCCAAAGCAAAGCAGAAACTTTGGCAGTTCCTCTTTATCGGGATTGTCGTATCCGCGATCTCGTCCTGCATCATATTGGCAGTGACGGGGCCGATGGCGCGGTACTATTCTTCCGTCGCTGCGGTGCAGAAAGAGATATTCACCGTCACGCTGTCCGTCTGCGTGGTCAACGCGTTTTTATGGCCTGCGTCGTTTATCGTCCCGTCGGGGCTGCGCGGCTCGGGGGATGTGAAATATACCACTTTCATCGCCGTGCTGTCTATGATCCTGATGCGCATCGCCATCGGCTATGTTTTCGCGGTCGTGCTCAAGTTCGGCGTCATCGGCATATGGATCGGCATGTACTTCGATTGGCTGTTGCGCTCCGTGCTTTTCGTTCTGCGCGCACGCGGGGACAAGTGGCTGCAAAAGAGCGTTGTTTGATCGACAAAAAACATTGTTTTTTGTCGAGGGAGAGATGGCATGACAAGCATTGATGGCAAATCCGCCGCGCATGTCGCCGGATTTGAACAAATACGCATAGGGTCCACCCAAGCATACGGGGCTTAGGATAACCATTTGCATAATTAAAGAATGCCATTTGTGTGGCATTTTTCTCTATATTCCACTATCGGATTCTTGGGTAAGGGGTCTTGTCGTTCGTGAGGCCGACAAGATAATCCACGCTGGTCTTATAGAAAACCGCGAGTTTTACCATGATCAGAAGCGGAACATCCCGCTCTCCCCGCTCATACTTTGAATACAGCGACTGGTCACATTGCAGATATTCAGCGATTTGCGCTTGGGATAGATCGCGATCTTCGCGCATGTCCCGTATTTTTAGTTTCAAGTATATCACCGCCGGTTCCATTGTAGTTTAGGACGATATGTACTATTGACAATAGGACTTATAGTCCTAATATTGAATTGGTGGTGCATACAATGCCGGATTATAAGGAAATGTATTTTACACTCTTTGATGCGGTTACAATTGCGATCGAACAGCTTCAGATTGCCCAACGATCTGGAGAAAACAGCTACATCGAAGATAAGGAGAGTACTCTCATTATTCTGCCAAATGAAAAGACGGACGCTGGCGATTGAATGCTCTCAGAGATGCTTCGCTGATTGTACACATCGCTAAGGTTGGGACTTGTCTAAACCCGCCGCCCAAAAGGATATTGTAATTGAACGACAGGCAGGAACGAACACGACCGTTCCTGCTAACTTCCGCTCCACGCAGTGGCCGTTTTAGGGGGGTAATGGGATCGCTAAGGGACCTAAGGGGGGAAATCGGAAGCCCCCCTGGTTCCTTAGCAAAAGAACATGAATGACTGTTTCAAAAAGACGCCATAAAAAATGGCGCCTTAAGCTTGTCTTATATTTGAGAAGAGAACAAAAGAACGAGGGCGCGCCCCAAATGTATCTCTATTCCCACTCCACGGTTCCGGGCGGCTTACTCGTGATGTCATACACCACGCGGTTCACACCCGGGACTTCGCCGATGATGCGGTTCATAATGCGCTTTAAAAGCGAATAGGGCAACTCGGCGGCTTCCACGGTCATCGCGTCGGTGGAGGTGATTGCGCGGATGGCCAGCACATGGTCATAGGTTCGTTGGTCGCCCATGACGCCGACGGTTTTAAGCGGTGTGAACACCGTAAAATACTGCCAGATATCCTTTTCCAGGCCGGCTTTTTTGACCTCTTCGCGCAGGATGGCATCGCTTTCGCGCACGATGGATAGCTTTTCGTCCGTCACATCGCCCAATATGCGGATGGCCAAACCGGGGCCGGGGAAGGGTTGCCGCCAAACCATATCATAGGGGATGCCAAGCGCCATGCCAAGCTCGCGCACCTCGTCTTTAAACAGAAGCCGGAGCGGTTCCACAAGCCCTTTAAACCCGATGTCCTTGGGCAGCCCGCCGACGTTGTGATGGCTCTTGATGACAGCAGCGTTGCCCATGCCGCTCTCGATGACGTCGGGGTAAATGGTGCCCTGCACGAGGTAATCGCAGGCGCCTATCTTCTTCGCCTCTTCCTGAAAGACGGTGATAAACTCGTTGCCTATGATCTTCCGCTTCTGTTCGGGATCGACGATCCCCAGCAGCTTTTTCAAAAACCGATGCGCGGCGTTCACGCGGATGACGCGCAGACCAAGATGTTTGGCATAGGTTTCCATCACCTCGTCGCCTTCGTTCTTGCGCAGCAGGCCATGATCCACAAACACGCATGTGAGCTGATCGCCTATTGCCCTGTGCACGAGCGTCGCCGCGACGGAGCTGTCCACACCGCCGGATAGCGCGCACAGCACGCGGCCCGATCCCACCTGTTCACGGATGGTCGCGATCATCGTATCGATGATGTTTTCCGCTTTCCAGTTGCCTGTGCAGCCGCAAATGCGCCTGACGAAATTTCCAAGGATGATATCGCCGTTTTTCGTATGTGCCACTTCGGGGTGGAACTGCACGCCGTAATAGCGAAGCGCATCACACGCGACGGCCGCGCAGGGGCAGTTTTCCGTGGAACCGATGCAGGCATATCCCTCGGGCAGCTCGACGACGCCGTCGTTGTGGTTCATCCACACCAGCGTTTGGGGGTCAAGCCCGGCAAAAAGCGGATGCTCGCAGTCAAGAATGGCATCGGTGGCGCCATACTCGCGCGCTCTCATCGGGCCGACCTTGCCGCCCATTTTATGCACCAGATATTGCTGGCCGTAACAAATGCCCAAAATCGGCACGCCCAAAGAGAAAATACGCGGATCGCTCTCGCGGGATGCGGGGTCATACACGCTCTGCGGGCCGCCGGTTAAGATAAGCCCGCGCAGCGAACCGTCCGCGAATGTTTCGATGGGCGTATCGCAGGGATAAATCTCGCAATAAACGCCCGCCTCGCGCACGCGGCGTACGATCAGCTGGTTGTATTGACCGCCGAAATCCAGCACGATTACTTTCTGCATGCCTATTCCTCCTTTTGGGATAACGCAGCGCCTATGAAATCACGGAACAGCGGATGAGGCCGCATCGGACGGGAGAGGAACTCGGGGTGAAACTGTACGCCGACGAACCACGGATGATCCCTAAGCTCAATGATCTCAACGAGATTGGTTTCGGGGTTGGTGCCGGCTTTGCGCATCTGCCCGGAAAAGAACTTGTCCGCGTAGGCGGAATTGAATTCCCAGCGATGACGGTGGCGTTCCTGTATCATATCCTGACCGTACGCTTTGCGTGCAAAGGTATCCGGTTCGAGTATGCAATCGTAGATGCCAAGGCGCTGTGTGCCGCCAAGCATGGTGACGCCGATCTGCGTTTCCATCAGATCGATGACGGGGTAGGCCGTATTGGGATTCATTTCGGTGGAATTGGCGTCCTTGAGCCCTTCCACGTCGCGGGCATATTCGATGACAGCCATCTGCAGCCCAAGGCATAGCCCGAAGAACGGCTTTTTATGCGTGCGGGCGTGCTCAATGCCGAGGATCATGCCCTCTGTGCCGCGCGGGCCGAATCCGCCCGGGACCAATATCGCGTCGCAATCCTTAAGCGCTTCGTCCACGTTGTTGCGCGTCAGCTCATCCGCTTCGATCCACTGGATGGTCACGCGTGTGTCATGATACGCGCCCGCATGGCAAAGGGCTTCGCTTACGGATAAATACGCGTCGTGCAGCTTGACATATTTTCCCACAAGTGCGACGGTGATCTGGCGCTTGGGAGAAATGATGCGCTGCACCATGTCGCGCCAATCGGAAAGATCGTGCGGACGGTCGGGAAGCTCCAGTATGCGCAGCACCTTCGCGCAAAGCCCTTCGTTTTCCAGCATCAGCGGAACCTGATAAATGGTCTCGACATCGCAGTTTTCAATGACGCCATCCTGGGCGATGTTGCAAAGGTAAGAGATTTTGTTGCGAATCTCGTTGTTGATCGGATACTGGCTGCGGCAAACGAGGATATCCGGCACGATGCCCATCGAACTCAACTCACGCACGCTGTGCTGTGTCGGCTTTGTCTTCAATTCACCCACCGTTGAGATATAGGGGATATACGTCAGGTGGATGGCAACGGTATTGTGATGCCCAGCTTCCATGCGGAACTGGCTGATGGCTTCGATAAACGGAAGCCCTTCGATATCGCCCACGGTACCGCCAACCTCGACAAGCATGATATCCGCGCCGTCATTTTGGCCGACCTTGCGGATATACTCCTTGATGGCTCCTGTCACATGCGGTACAACCTGCACCGTGCCGCCGTTGAAATCGCCGCGGCGTTCCCGGTCTATCAGGTCCGAATAAACGCGGCCCGCACTGACGGAATTGCAACTGGACAAATTCTGGTCGATAAAGCGCTCATAATGCCCCAAATCCAAGTCCGTTTCGCCGCCGTTGTAGGTGACAAACACTTCGCCGTGCTGATAAGGATTCATGGTGCCCGGATCCACGTTCAAATAGGGATCGAACTTCATCATGGAGACCTTGTAGCCACGGGACTTCAACAGCATTCCAAGAGACGCCGCCGTTACACCCTTTCCCAGTCCTGACATAACTCCGCCTGTGATAAATACGACTTTCATACAATCCTCCTATAATAGGGCTTACCGTCTGAATCGAGTATAAAAAAGAATAAATTCGAATTCAGCAAGGCCATTTATACGTGCAATTCGCCGATGTTTTGCATCACGTTGCCGGCGATGGCCGGCAATACGTCATTGGCGATAAAGCTTTCCACTTGTTGCGGGCAGCGCCCGATGTATAGCCTGGCGTCGAGAACCTCTGCCAAATCGCTATCGCTGAGACCAAACGCGGGATCAGCGGCGATGCGCTTTAGCAGATCATTGTCAAGCCCGTCCGCTTTCATGCGCACGGAAGCCGCTTGCGAATGAACGCGGATGCGCTCATGCAAAGCCTGCCTGTCTCCTCCGCGCTTGACCGCTTCCATCAAAATGTTCTCGGTCGCCATAAAAGGCAGATTGATCTGGATGTTGCGCTCGATCATTTTGGGATACACGACAAGCCCGTCCGAAACATTCGCGTATATTTCCAAAATGGCATCGATGCACAAAAACGCTTCGGGGATGCTGATGCGCCGGTTAGCCGAATCGTCCAGCGTGCGCTCCATCCATTGGGTGATGGCTGTCATTGCAGGGTCCTGCGCTAGGGCGATCACATGGCGGGACAGCGAACAGATGCGTTCGGCGCGCATCGGGTTGCGCTTGTATGCCATCGCGGAGGAACCGACCTGGCCTTTTTCAAACGGCTCTTCCACTTCGCGGAAGTTCTGCAGCAGCCTCAAATCGGTGGCAAACTTGTGCGCGCTCTGCGCGATACCGGATAAAATGTTTACGATGCGGGAATCCAGTTTCCTCGGATACGTTTGTCCCGCCACCGCATATTCCCGTTCAAACCCCATTTTTGTGACGATGCGCCGCTCAAGTTCCTCGACCTTTTCTTCGTCGTTGTCAAAGAGCTCCATAAACGACGCCTGCGTGCCCGTCGTGCCCTTGTTGCCCAAAAGCTTCATGTTGTCACGCACATAGTTCAGATCTTCCAGATCCATCAGCAAGTCCTGTATCCACAGGCACGCGCGTTTGCCGACCGTGACAAGCTGTGCCGGCTGCAAATGCGTATAGCCCAGCTGCGGAATGTCCTTATAGGCCAGCGCGAAATCGGCCAGCCGCTTCAATACGGCCTGCAACTTGCATTTGACGAGATCCAGCGCTTTGGCGTAGAGGATGATGTCGGCGTTGTCCGTCACATAACAGCTCGTTGCGCCCAGATGGATGATGCCTTTGGCAGTCGGCGCCTGCACGCCGTATGCGTAGATGTGCGCCATAACGTCGTGACGGATCTCCAGTTCCTTCTTGTTGGCGACGTCGTAATTGATGGGCAGTATATTGGCCCGAAGTTCATCCACCTGTAGCTGTGTCACCGGAAGGCCAAGTTCCATCTCCGCCTCGGCGAGCGCAACCCACAATTCGCGCCAGGTTTTGATGCGCATATCCATCGAGAACAGATAGCTCATTTCCTTTGAGGCATAACGCGTATTCAGCGGGCTGTCATATACTGTCGTATCCATGTTTACTCCTTTATCAGGGTGTCGATGCGCGAGATGCGCCTGCATTTCTTAAGCGGCATCGGGTATTCGCCGCTGAAACAAGCGGAGCAATAGCCCTTGTCCGTGCCGCTTACGACCTGTTCGAGCATATCCAGCGAAAGATACGCCAAAGTATCAAGGCCAAGACGCTGGCGCACTTCATCCACGCTTTTGCTCGCATTGATCAACAGGCGCTGCGTCGGGGTATTGATGCCAAAGTGGCAGGGATACTTGACCGGCGGGGAAGAGATGCGCATGTGGATTTCCTTTGCGCCCGCATCGCGCAGCATCCTCATCAAAATAATGCTGGTGGTTCCGCGCACGATGGAATCGTCGATCAGAAGAATGCGTTTGTCCTTCACCCGCTGCTTGAGAACGCTGAGCTTGAGCTTAACCGCATATTCGCGGCTTTGCTGTCCCGGCTGGATGAAGGTGCGGCCGATATAGCGGTTTTTCACCAGCACATCGCCATAGGGGATACCGCTTTCAAGGGCATAGCCCTGCGCGGCTGCAATGGCGGAATCCGGCACGCCCGAAACGATGTCTGCTTCCACAGGCGCCACATGCGCGAGCATGCGGCCGGCGTTGAAGCGTGCGTCATAGACCGAGACGCCGTCGATGGTGGAATCGGGCCTTGCGAAATAGACATATTCGAACAGGCACGTGCCGCTGTTCGGACGCGCGTCTGCATATTGCCGGGAATGCATGCCTTGCTCGTCAAAAGTGACGATCTCGCCCGGCCGCACATCCCGCACAAAGGTGGCGCCAAGCAAATCAAACACGCATGACTCGGAAGAAAGCATATAGGAATCGCCAAGAAGGCCAATGCAAAGCGGGCGGATGCCCCACGGATCGCGCATGCCGTAGAGGGCATGCCGCGTCATGATGCCCAGCGCGTACGACCCGTACACCAGCGACATCAGGGAGCCCAATTTGTCTTCCATGCATTTGTTCGGGTTCCGTGCAATCAAATGCGCCAGCACCTCCGTGTCCATATCGGTCTGTAACAGGACGCCTGCATCCCGCAAGGACCGGGAGAGGGCGGAGCCGTTGACCAAATGGCCATTGTGCGCCAGCGCTAAGAATCCGTCTTCATATCGTGTTAACAGGGGTTGCGTATTCAGGACATTCACGCTGCCGCTTGTTGCGTATCGTACATGTCCCAACAGAAGCTTTTTGCCGGACAGCGCTTTGAGCGACTCCGGATTGAATATGTCGGCCACCAATCCGAGATTCTTTACAATGTTGGCCGTGGGGCCGCCGTTTGAAGCCACCATTCCTGCGCCGTCCTGGCCGCGGTGCTGCAGCGCCTGCAGAGCGAGGTATCCCATGTTTGCGCTATCGAGTTCGCCGCGGTTGTATACGGCAAATACGCCGCATTCCTCGTGAAGCGCTTCAGTCATGCTGTTCCTCCAATCCAAGTCTTCGGTACACTTCCTGGTAGGCCTCCTCAGCGCCGCCCATATCCCTGCGGAAACGGTCTTTGTCCAGCTTGGCTCTGGTTTCTACATCCCAAAGCCTGCAGGTATCGGGGGAAATCTCGTCTGCCAATATGATGGAACCGTCGGGAAGCTTCCCGAACTCCAGCTTGAAATCAACGAGTATCAGGCCCGCTTCCAACAAACGCTTCTGCAAAAGCCCGTTTATTCGCAAAGCCATCTCGGAAATGGTCTTTACTTCCTCGTCGGTAGCCAACGCAATCGCACGAATGTGGTAATCGTTGAGCATCGGATCGCCCAACTCGTCGCTCTTATAGCAGAATTCCAAAACGGTGCACTTCAATTCGGTGCCTTCGGGAACGCCCAGGCGCTGCGCCAGCGATCCCGCCGCGATGTTGCGCACGATGACCTCAAGCGGCACGATCTTGACCAGTTTTACAAGCGTATCGCGTTCGTTCACCTCACGGATCAGATGGGTCGGTACGCCGTTTTTCTCCAACTCTGCGAACAGATAATTGCTCATTTGGTTGTTCACGGCGCCTTTGCCGACGATGGTGCCACGTTTTTGTCCATTCAACGCGGTGGCGTCGTCCTTGTAATGCACCAGCACGACGGCCGGATCTTCGGTTGCAAATACCTGTTTTGCCTTGCCTTCATACAACAACTTTGCCATCTTGCATACTCCTTATATTAAACTTAAGTGAAAACTAACGGATGATGAGCTCTTCGCGTGCCGGACCGACCGAAACATAGGTGATTTTGCAGCCTATGGCTTTTTCGGTGTACAAAACATAGTCCTGCGCCGCTTTGGGCAAATCTTCGAACTTGCGGATGTGGGATATATCGCATTCCCAACCGGGAAGGACATCAAACACCGCTTCGGCATGATCCAGCAACGGGGTATAGGGGAACTCTGTTGTCTCCACGCCGTTGATGCGATATGCGCGGCATACCGGGATTTCCTTGAAGACGGAGAGGATGTCAAGCTTTGTCAGCGCAATTTCCGTGGCGCCCTGAATCTCGACACCGTATTTGGTGGCGACCGTGTCAAGCCATGCCACGCGGCGTGGGCGGCCTGTCGCCGTGCCGTATTCGCCGCCGACTTCGCGAATGGTTTCGCCGTCTTTGTCGAAGAGCTCTCCGATAAACGGGCCTTCTCCAACGCAGCTGGAATACGCTTTAACGACGCCGATGACGTTTTCGACCTTGAGCTCGGGGCATCCGGAGCCAACCGGCGCATAGGAGGCCAGAGGCGTGGAGGAGGACGTATACGGGTAGATGCCATAATCCAGATCGCGCAGCGCGCCCAGCTGTGCCTCAAACATGATGGACTTGCCTTGCGCCTGAATGTCGCGCAGCAGCACATGGGCGTCACAGATGTGCGGGATGAGCGGATCGCCATAGGTCTTGAGCCACTGGCGCATCTGCTCGATATCGATGGGTTCGCAGTCATACGCGGAACGGATCAGCGCGTTTTTCCAATCCACAAGCCGCTCAAGATAAGTGTTGAGCGTATCGGGGTATTGGAGGAAGCCGATCTGCAGCGATTTTTTCATCGCCTTGTCCCCGTAAATGGGGCCGATGCCGCGCTGCGTGGAACCGAATTTGGCGGCGCCCAGACGGGCTTCTTCCCAGCGGTCTTGCCAGACATTGAACGGCATGCAGATCATTGCGCGGTTGCTGATCTTAAAGTTCTCGGGTGTTATTTTGATGCCGGCTTTGCGCAGGTTATCCAGCTCACCGCACAGGTGTTCCAGATCGATGACTGTTCCCGCGCCCAAAAGGCTGATGGTACCGGGCGTAAAAATGCCGGAAGGGACAAGATTGAGCGCAAATTTACCGAATTGGTTGACCACGGTATGACCCGCGTTGTCGCCTCCCTGATAACGGCTTACGACGTCGTATTTCTCGGCGAAGTAGTCTACCATGCGGCCCTTGCCTTCATCTCCCCAGTTGATTCCAACGATTGCGCTGATTGCCATATGTAAGCCTCCTCATTCGTGTTGTAAGCTTTGTTTCGGTGGCATCCCTTCAATTAAAAAACGAAAGGTGCCTTTAGCTTTTACGATGCGTGAAGAATTTAAAGCAAAAGGCATGGATGTCACGTCAATATTTCAATAAAAATATTATAGTCCATGCGCGGTCAATTTTCCATGCCAAATTTCATAATATGGCGGATTTCGGAAAGAAAACAAGCCGGATGATTTACTTTATCATAGTAGTATGCTAAAATGCGAAATAGCCGGGAGGGATAACTATGAAAACGGTAATTGTGGATTACGGCATGGGCAACCTGCACAGCGTGCAGAAAGCCCTGTTATATCTTGGGGAACAGAGCGTATTGAGCGGGGACGGCGACGAGATCAAAAGCGCCGACCGCATCCTATTGCCCGGCGTGGGTGCGTTCATGGACGCAATGGCGGAATTGAAACGGTTGCGCCTTGTAGAGCCCATTCAAAATGCAGCAAAAGCTGGCAAGCCGCTTTTGGGCATCTGCCTTGGCATGCAGCTATTGTTCGAATACAGCGAAGAGGGCGGAAGGTCTGAAGGGATCGGCCTGTTCCCGGGCGGCATCACGCTGATGGAAGCGCCGGGACAAAAGATACCGCACATGGGCTGGAACACGGTACAAAACCGCAACAGCGTTTTCTTTGCCGGTTTGCCGAATGAATTTTCGGTCTATTTCGTGCACAGTTATTGTTATCTGCCCACGGAGGAAGCGTTTACCGCGGGCGTTACCGAATACGGCAAAGCGTTTACCTGTGCCGTACAGCAAAACAACGTATTCGCAACACAGTTCCATCCCGAGAAGAGCGGGGACAACGGATTGAAGATGCTTCGCAATTTCTTGGATTATAAGGGGGTGGCGTCATGCTGACAAAGCGCATCATCCCATGCATGGATATGCGCGACGGGCGCGTGGTCAAGGGCGTCCAGTTTGAAAATATCCGCGACGCGGGCGACCCTGTCGAGGCCGCCAAGCGCTACGGATCGATGGGCGCGGATGAACTGATGCTGCTGGATATCAACGCATCCCATGAACGGCGCGACACGATGTACGACGTTGTGGAAAAGACGGCGGAGCAGGTTTTTATACCCTTTACCGTGGGCGGCGGCATATCGGATCTGGAAATCATCAAAAACGTTTTGCGCCGGGGTGCCGACAAGGTGACCATCAACACCGCCGCAGTCAAACAGCCGGACTTCGTAAACAGGGCGGCGGACCGTTTCGGCAGCCAGTGCATCGTCGTATCGGTGGACGTTAAGAAAAGTAAAGAACGTGACGGGTGGGACGTCTACATCTACGGCGGGCGCGAGAACACCGGGCTTGACGCGCTTGCATGGGTGGAAGAGATGCAGAACCGGGGCGCCGGGGAGATACTGTTGACATCCATGGACGCCGACGGCTCCATGCAGGGCTTCGACACGAAAATCTTAAAGGAAGTCAGCCGCACGGCGCGCGTGCCGTTGATCGCCTCGGGC
Source organism: uncultured Christensenellaceae bacterium (assembly GCA_942492795.1). Lineage (GTDB taxonomy): Bacteria > Bacillota > Clostridia > Christensenellales > QAND01 > RGIG3178. The sequence goes on along the minus strand of OW818639.1, from coordinate 2,477,902 downwards.
GGCGGCGGTACGATGGAACATTTCGTTGAGGCGGCACAGGCGGGGGCGGACGCTCTTTTGGCAGCGTCGCTGTTCCATTTCAACCTGATGAAGATCATCGATCTGAAACGCTATCTGGCACAAAAGGGCATCCCGGTACGCCTGGACGGGCTGGGGGATTTGGCATAACGCTTTTAATGTAAGAATCAATAAACAATAAAAGCCGCGATACCAAAAAGGTTTTCGCGGCTTTGTCTTGCTGCCGGATTGTGCCTGTCGCGAATATGTGGCGTTGCTGGAACAAACACAAGAGACATCCATGCTCGACAATTCGTTTGCCAAACATTACAATAAAACAAAAACCAACAATAATAGAAACGGAGCGGCGGATGCCAACCATCATCGCAACGAACCGGTTGTCCGAAAATCAGATTCAGGCCGTGCGGGAGCTACAAGTACAATGCAACGCCCATGACGGCACGAGCGGAACATTTTTCTTGGAAAACAGCGTCAACTTCCAACCTGAAATGCCCTGCTTCTTTCTGCTGTATCAAAAGGATATGCTGCAGGGATTTTTGTGCATGTTCGCCCCGATGCAGACACTGGCTGAAATTTCAGCCTGCGTAAAGCCGGAAGTCCGACTGCAAGGCCTTTTTAAGAAACTGCTTTGCGAAGCCGCAGGTACCATGCAACGTTATGGGATCAAAACCGTGCTCTTTGTCCACGAAAGCAAAAGCACAGACGCAAAAACCATGATCGAGCGCTGGCCTGTACAGTGGGAGCATGCGGAATATTTTATGGCGTATCACGGTGAAAACGCAAAGCCTGCGTTGCAACAAAGCAAGTCTGTTTGCATGCGAAAGGTGGAAAAGAGCGACCTTTCTGGCATCGCGGTTCTGTCCGTTGAAACATTCGGCGATCCACCCGCCGATATGGAATCCAAGATTCAAAAATCCTTTTCGGATCCCAATGTGCTCAGCTTCTGCGCATCCTCTGATGGGGAAATCATCGGCGTTTGCAGCGTGCGGCTTCAACAGAGCGACCTGTACATTTTCGGTTTCGGCATTTCGCCAAAGCGTCAGAACAAGGGGCTGGGTCGCGCTTTTCTATACTATGTCATCGAATCCGTCCGCAGCTTTGACAGGGACATTCATCTGGAAGTGGATAGCAACAACCAGCGGGCGTTCCATCTGTATAAAACCAGCGGCTTTTCGATCCAAACGCAATTCGACTATTATCAGAGCGACCTAAAAGAACTGATTGCCAGCTTTCGTGAAACGTAAAAAAGGCAGTGCGTTAACAAACCAGGGGATGCGCCTTAAACCTCGTTCGGGTCGGACGACCAATTCTGCAGCATGTCTTGTTTGGAAAACGCGCATCTTTCGTCCCGAAGCAATACGACGTCTTCATCGGGATAGGTGCAGACGTCTCCCGATTCGTTCGTTCCGATGTCGAGGATTTGAAGCGGCGCCGTGCCGGAATTGAAAAACTGATGGATATCGCCGCACTTTTTGAAGATAAAATCCCCGACCTTTACAAGGATATCCTCCCCGTTCATGCGCAGGATACCGCTGCCGCTCAAAACGATAAAGAATTCCTCCTGCTTGGAGTGCGCGTGGTACTTGGCGCTGAACGTGCCAGGTGGCAGCGTATCGATATTCACATAGAATTTCTGGCTTTTCGCGGCGCGGCCTAAAAATGCCGTGGTAACGCCCTTCGCATACATTTCGACACAATCTTGGGACAGGCGGTTCCAGTTGTGGATATCCAAAACCATTCCTCCTATACATAAACTTGCTAATGTATATGATAATACAAAAAAAGCCTTTGAAAAAGGCTTTTTTACGTTTGGCAGCTTTGCTTCCTTCAAAACAAGATTCGTTTATCTTCGCATTTATCCCAGAATATTTTTGAGTATTTCCACGCAATCGCCGACGATCGCGTAATCGGCAACACAAAAGACCGGCGCTTCGGGGTCGCTGTTGATCGCAATGATTGTCTTTGCGCCCCCGATGCCGGCGAGGTGCTGAATCGCGCCGGAAACGCCCAACGTGATCAGAATCCGGGGCGAAACGGAAGTGCCTGTCTGGCCGATCTGCTGATGCGCTTCGCCGAAGCCCGCGTCTACCAGCGGACGGGTGACCGCGACCATCGCGCCGATGCGATTTGCAAACGCATATACCAGCTGCATGTTTTTAATGCCGCCGATGCCGCGCCCGGCTGTCACGATGATGTCCGCATCGCGCAATCCTCTGGCGGGCGGCCTCTTATCATTGCTCAAAACGCGATACAACGGTTTTGCGTCGGATGGGATATCGATGGTTATAACCTGGCCTGTCCGCGTTTTTTGCGGCGGCGTTGCCGGAAAAATGCCGGGTCGGACTGTCGCCATCTGCGGGCGGGCATTGGGCGTGACGATGGTAGCCATCAGGTTGCCGCCGAACGCCGGTCGCGTCTGGCAAAGCAGACCGTTTTCGTCGATGGACAATTCGGTGCAATCCGCTGTAAGACCCGTCTGAAGGCGGGCGGCCAGCCGCGGCGCCAACGATCTGCCAAACGACGTCGCGCCGAACAGAACGATGGCGGGCTTATAGGTTTGAATGATGGCAGTCAGCGTATCCGCATACAGCCCGTCGTCCGGCTCAGCGATGCGCGCGTCGGTGCACGCAAGCACGATGTCCGCGCCGCTGTCGATCAATTTCTGGGAGAATGCGTCCGCGTTCGGGTCGAACAGGGCGGCGTATACCGGCGTTTCGCCGCGGCTGAGTTCCTGCGCCTTTTGGCAGAGCGCAAGGGAAATATCCACAGCGGTGTTTTGCTGTGTCTGTACAACCACAAGGATACCCTTGTGCCGTGTATCGGAAGTGCTCTGCGTGTCAACCGAGATCGCACCTGCGGGGCAGCTTGAAATGCACATGCCGCAGTTCGTGCAGCCATCCATCAATACCGCGATGCCGTTTTCCATGGCAAGCGCTTCGACAGAACAGGAACTGACGCACTGTGCGCAGCCGATACAGGTTGAAGCGTCAATGCGAATCATGCGCTTGTCCTCCCAGTGACTCAATGAGTTTTAATAGCGACCCGGCAAGCTGCTCCGCGGTACCGTTGAGGAACTCGGTTCTTTTTATATTTTCCGGAACATAGGTGGACACCACCTGCGTTGGCGAGCCCGCAAGCCCGGTTCTATTCGCATCCGCACACAACGCATCCGCATTCAAAATCCGCACATCGGCAGACTGGCTGTGTAGTATGCCTTTGATCGAAGGATACCGGACGACTGCGATATCGCGCACCACCGTCAGCACGCAGGGCAGCGCGATGCGAATGATGCGAAGCCCTTCGTCCGTCTTCTGAAGCACGACGAGATGATCGTCTTTGACTTCATAGATGGCGCAGACATCCGTCACATGCGGCAGACCAAGCTGTTCGGCAAGTTCCGGGCCGATTTGCGCGGTATCGCCGTCCACCGCCATCTTGCCGCACAGGATACAATCGTAGTTGCCTATCGCGGCAACACCCAAGGATAGGGTATATGAGGTCGCCAGCGTATCAGCACCCGCAAACCGCCTGTCCGTCAAAAGCACGGCTTTGTCCGCGCCGCGGGCGATGGCATCGCGAAGCAGCGCTTCCGTGGCGGGGATGCCCATGCTCAAAGCCGTAACGGTGCCGCCGTGCTCCTCTTTAAGCTGCACCGCCAATTCGACCGCTGTGCTGTCGAACGGGTTTATCACCGACTGCCGTCCGTCGCGAAGGATGGTGTGGGTAACGGGGTCCATGCGAACTTCGGTGGTGGAGGGAACCTGTTTGACACAAACGATGATGTTCATAGCGTTTCCCCCTTCTTCGGCTCAAACATATTGCCGGCGCCCAACAGGCCTTTGCGGTCGAACTGCCATTTGAGATTTCGCATCTGCTCCAGCTGTTCATCGGTATACATGATGGGCAGAAAGTCCGCCTTGAGCTTGCCCACGCCGTGTTCGGAAGAAACCGAGCCGCCAAGCGCCGTGACCTTTTTGGCAAAGTCCAAAAACAACGCTTTGCCCTGACGGTATTCATCCATGCTATTGGGCAGTATGTTGACGTGCAGGTGGTTGTCGCCGATATGCCCCCATGTCGCTGACTGCAACCCATATTCCTGAACACTTTTCGTATAGTAATCCATGATAATGCTCAAATATTCATCCGGAACCGCCATGTCCGAGCCAAGCTTGGTGATGTCGGGGTCCTTCTGTTTGCGCTTGTCAATCAGGAGGTTTACGCTCTCGGGCACCGCGTGGCGAAAGAACATCAGCTTGTCGAGGTCGGAGGCGTTGCGCGCGACCCAGGTGTTTTCGCTGCCGCATCCGGCGCAACCAAGCACATCGCCGATGGTCTTCAGCCGCGTGATCGCAACTTCCTCGCTGATACAATGTATCTCCACATAGATGGCGGCTTCGATCCAGGGTGCAAGATCTGGCAGGCTTGAAAATGCGGCGTGTGATTTTCGCTGGTCGCGCAGCACATCCAAAGCATAGCTGTCGAAAAACTCCAGCGATGCCACATCGTCGTCGCAGCTGCGCAGCTTTTCCACAAAGGCGACGGATTGATCCTGCGTTTCAAACAGGCACATCACGCCCCAAATACAAGGCGGGAGAGGGCAGAGCATCAGCTCGATCTCGCTGATTGTGCCCAGCGTGCCGTCGGAGCCGATGAACAGATCGATCGCGTCCATATCATCTTCGGCGTAATAGCCGGAAGTATTTTTCGTCTGTGGCATTCGGTACGTTGGAAGATCGACCGTGATCGCCTCGCCCTGTTCGGGCTTGATCGTCAGCTTGCGCCCGACGGCTTTCTCCAATCCGCGCGTAAGCGTTATCTTCCGTCCGTCCATCAACAGAACGGTCAATTGGTGGATATAGCCGCGCGTTGCGCCATACAGATAGCTGCGCGCGCCTGATGCGTTGCAAGCCGCCATTCCGCCGAGCAAAGCCGTGGTTTCGGTAGGATCGGGCGGAAAGAACTGCTCCGGCGCGTGGCATAACAGACCAAGCGCATCGACGGATTCTTGCGTCCATCCTGTGGTGTCAAAGCGGCGGCGCGCTACCATTTTGCGCAGTTCCGACAAGGGCAAGCCCGGCTCCACCGAAAGATAGAATCTTTGTCCGTCAAAGCGGCATCCGAGCACGCGGTTCATGCGCGAAAGATTCAGGATATGCCCGCCGTTGGGGGATGCGGCGCCCGCAAGACCGGTCCGCGCACCCTGCACGGTGACGGGGATATCCTTTTGAAAGCAGAAGTCGAGAATCCGGCATATTTCCGTCTCGGAATGCGGAAAAGATATACTCTGTGCTGTGCCTACCCTGCGCGATTCGTCGCGCAGGTAGGAGGTATAGTCATTGGTCAACGGCCTTATCAGATCCATAAAATCCCTCCGAACCGAATCAGAAAAGTACAGTGCATAGTATAGCATCTTTAGCGCGCTGAATCATCCTCCTTTGGGCGAAAGCCGCAACCGTGCAAAATGGCTTTCGCCAAGCCGGCAAAACAAGTCTGCGTATGAAAGCGGATCCGATGGAAATAATTCCAAGTACCAAACTCGGGGAGTTCCATGCTTGATTGGCATTTTCAGCGCATTGCAGAGAGGATGGCGTCGGATGCTATACAAAAGGACAATATCGATTGTATTGGCAGCCATCGTCTGCATCGCTTTTGTTTCCGGATGCAAGCCGATTTCGCGCCGTACACCTTTGAATACGGCAAGCCCTGATCCAGCAGCGCTATCGGCGAATGATCAGGCGCAAACCGGCGTTGTTGCGTTGAACCCGGGCGATTCGGACGAGAATGTGAAGAATCTCCAGCTGCGCTTGATGCAGCTTCAATACTTTGAAAACGATGAAGCAACGGGTTATTACGGGTCGGTTACCACGGAATCCGTCAAGCTGTTTCAGCGGACGAACAACCTCGTCATCGACGGGATAGCCTCCGCGCAAACGCTGGAACTTCTGTATTCCGGCAGCGCCAAAAAATACATCATAGAACAGGGAAACAGCGGTACAGTCGTTGCCGCACTGCAGCGACGCCTCAAAGCGCTGCACTATTTTTCGGCATCCGCTACTGGGTATTATGGCTCTGCAACTGTTGACGCGATCAAATCTTTTCAAAAGAGAAACGGCCTTCATACGGACGGCATAGCGGGAGAACGCACCTTGGGATTGCTCTATTCCGGCAAAGCAAAGTCCGCGACGCTCGCCGTTGGCACGTCTGCTTCCGTTTCCAAAAGCGTGTCGGCGTTCCTGGCAACGGCGCAGTCTCAGCTTGGCAGAAAATACGTTTCAGGCAACGAAGGCCCCGACTCGTTTGATTGTTCCGGCTTTGTCTACTATTGTCTCAAACAGTGCGGCGTGAACATCGGCAGGCTGAGCGCCGCCGGGTTCAGCGGTGTTGATCGGTGGAAAACGATATCGAAATCCAATCTCAAAGCGGGGGACATCCTGTTTTTTGGTGTGTCCGGCAGCAAAAAAGTGGGACATACGGGCATCTATCTGGGCAGTGGAAAGATGATTCATTGTTCATCCGGAAAGGGCAAAGTGGTCGTTGCCGACATATCGTCCGGCTATTGGGTCAAAAACTACAGATCCGCAAAGCGTGTCTTTTAGTACAATAAACTGCTGCGCATCTATGGGATGCAACCGAAGAATCGACGTTGTGCGAATTGTGTCGAAAATACTCGACATCCGATTGCCGTCTTGATAGAATAAAGATGACAAGACACATATAAATGCAAAGCCGGTGACAATATGCCATCAACATTGCTTGCCGCGAATCGATTGACCGACCAGCAGACGAAGGATGTCCAAAGTCTGCAGCAGTTATGCCAGAAGCATGACGGCATCAAAGCTTCGTTGTTTTTGGAAAACACATTGAATTTTTACGACGATATGCCCTGTTTTTACCTGCTGTACGAAGACGCCATCCTGTTGGGCGTCCTAACTGTCTTTGCGCCGATGAAGCTCACGGCGGAAATTTCGGCGTATGTATTGCCGCAATTCCGAAGGCAGGGACATTTCAAACGGATGCTAATGGATGCGGTCGATACTTTGCGTTCCTACGGCTATGAAACGGTGATCCTGGTTCATGAATACAGGAGTGCAGACGCCAAAGCCATGATAGAACGGTGGCCTGTCGCGCTGGAACATACGGAATACCTTTTGGTCTATAGCGGCAACAATGTAAAGCAGCAGTCACCGCATGATGGAATCGCAGTCCGGCAGATGGAACAGTGCGATTTGAAGGAAATAGCGGCCCTTTCCGGCAACATTTTTGAGGATTCTGCCATTTCGGATTCGCTGACGTATAAATCCTTTCACGATCCCAATGTCCGCTATTATTGCGCAGTTTTATCGGGGAAGACCATTGGCGTTTGCAGCGTGCGCCAGACGGAGAAGGAATACTTCCTTTACGGGTTCGGCGTCGCGCTCAAGCACCGGGGCAACGGATATGGCAGAGCGTTTCTGTACGATATCATCGACAGACTCAAAGACCAGCAAAAGGAAATCCTTTTGGAAGTGGACAGCAGCAACAAAAGCGCATTTACGTTGTACACATCCAGCGGATTCGCCATCCGCACACAACTCGATTATTATCAAGCCGGGCTGGACGATATTGCAGCGCAAGCCAAAGAATAAGCATATTGTCATATACAAAGCAACAGGGAAGCGTTTTCGCTTCCCTGATCTGTTTTATTGGGTTCGTTCCGCAAGCAACTTGAGCAGCAGTTCTTTCATCAGAACGGGATTGGCCTTGCCCTTTGTCTTTTTCATGGCTGCACCCTGCAGACTTGTCAGCGCTTTTTCCTTGCCGCTAAGGTAATCCATTACAGCAGATTGGTTTTCATCAATGACCTCGCGCGCAACCTGCAGCAGCGCGCCTTCGTCCTCCATCTGCAACAGGTTTTTCTCGCGGACGATATCGTCGACATCCCGGCCGGAGAAGACCATCTCCTCCAGCAGCGTCTTCGATCCGCTGGAATTGACCTGATTGGTGCACACGAGCTTGACGAACTGCTCGAACGACGCGCCGTCGAACCGCAGCGCTTCGCCGTTTGCGGCGGGTTCGTTCCAAAGCGCAGCCAGCGGGCCGATCAGCTGGTTCGCGGCGATCCTTACGTCAATATCCTTATCTATCACGGCATCCATCAAACTGGCCATAAAGGGTGTCGTCGCGATCAGCCACGCGTCACCCTTGGGAATGCCCAGCATCGTGAAGCGGTTCTGCCTTTCCAGAGGCAGCTCCGGCATCGAATTGCGCAGCAACAACATGCGATCATCGTCCACCACAATGGGCGGCAGGTCCGGTTCGGGGAAATAGCGGTAGTCGTGGCTGTTTTCCTTTTCACGCATCGGCGTTGTTTTGCCTGTGGCGTCATCAAAGCGCATCGTTTGCTGTGTGATGGTTTCGCCCTGTTCAATTCGCTGCCTCTGACGCGCACTTTCGTATTCGATCGCACGGACGACGCTGCGGAACGAGTTGACGTTTTTGACTTCGGTGCGCGTGCCAAGCTTTCCGCCCGCTTCGCGCACGGACACGTTAACGTCACAGCGCATCGAACCTTCTTCCATGCGGCAATCGGAAATGCCAAGACAAAGCAGCGTTTCGCGCAGCGTTTGAAGGAAAATGCGCGCCTGTGAGGCGCTTGCCATATCCGGTTCGGTCACGATCTCGATCAGCGGCACGGACGCCCGGTTGTAATCGGCGCGGGAATACGGCTTGTTGCCCAAATGTACGAGCTTGCCCGCGTCCTCTTCCATGTGTATTTCTGTGATGCCAACGGTAAAAGGGGTATTGTCTTCATCGAGCAAAGTCACCGTGCCCTTCTGGCATATCGGCATGTTTCGCTGAGAGATCTGATATCCCTTGGTCATATCGGGATAGTGGTAGTTCTTGCGGTCCATCTGGCTTGTCGGGTTGATTTGGCAGTTGAGCGCCAATCCCGCTTTGACGGCATACTCTACAACGCTGCGGTTCATCACGGGAAGAGAGCCCGGCAATCCCAAGCAGACAGGGCAGCAATGGGTGTTCTCGTCCCCGCCGAATGTGTTGGGACAGGAACAGAATATCTTTGTTTTGGTGGAGAGCTCCACGTGTACTTCAAGGCCGATCACGGTTTCAAAGCTCATAGCGCACCTCCCAAAACCGGTTTGATGGAACAACCGCTTGCTTTTTCATATGCGTAGGCGGCTTGCAAGACCTTCGCGTCGTCTCCCCGGCGGCCGATCAACTGCATGCCGATGGGCAAGTTGTTTTCATCCATGCCGCACGGAACGGAGATCCCGGGAAGTCCCGCGATGTTGAGCGATACCGTGCACATATCCGCGGCATAAAGCGACAGCGGATCGGCGTTTTCTCCTATTTTCCAGGCTGTAGTCGGAGAAGTGGGCGTTAAAAGCAGATCGTATCTGGTAAAGGCGTTGTCGTAATCGCGGCGGATCAGGGTTCTTGCCTGCTGCGCCTTTTTATAGTAGGCGTCGTAATAGCCCGCGCTGAGCACGAACGTTCCGAGCATGATGCGGCGTTTCACCTCATCGCCGAATCCGGCGGTGCGTGTCTTTTCCATCATGTCTTCCCAGTCCTGCGCTCCTTGTGCCCGGTACCCGTAGCGGACACCGTCGTATCGCGCAAGGTTGCTGCTCGCTTCCGCGCAGGCAAGCAGATAATAGGTGGGCAGTGCAAACGGCGCGCGCGGCAGCGAACACGGCTCGACGATGGCGCCGCAGCTTTCAAGCTGCCGGGCTGCCCGTTCCACCGACGCTCTGACAGAAGGGTGGATCCCCTCGACAAAATATTCCTTTGGCAGGCCAATGCGAAGCCCTTTGATATCTTCCTGCAGCGCTGATTCAAATGAGGGTTTGTCCGCGTCGGTGCTGGTCGAATCCCGTCGGTCGTGGCCTGCAATGGCATCCATCACCATCGCGCAATCTTGTACCGTGCGGGAGAAAACACCGATCTGATCCAGCGAAGACCCGAACGCGATAAGCCCATAGCGCGAAACCATACCGTAGGTCGGTTTGAACCCGATGACGCCGCACAGCGACGCAGGTTGCCGAACGCTTCCGCCCGTATCGCTGCCAAGCGCAAACGGCACCATGCCCGAAGCCACTGCCGCCGCGCTGCCGCCGCTGCTGCCGCCGGGTACATATGCCGTATCGTGCGGGTTGCGCGTCGGGAAAAAGGCGGAATTCTCCGTCGAAGAGCCCATGGCGAACTCATCCATGTTCGTTTTGCCAATAAGGATCGCCTGTTGCGCGTTTAGTTTTTCAACGACGTGCGCGTCGTAGGGCGGCACAAAATTGGACAGTATGCGCGAAGCGCAGGTTGTCAAAACACCGTCGGTGCACATGTTGTCCTTTAACGCATAAGGGATGCCATATAGCTCCGGACAATCCGCATTCCGCTTCTCATCCGCGGTTTGTGCCGCGATGAACGCGGACTCTTGCGTGAGTCGAAGGAAACCATTTATCTTTGGGTCCGCATCAGCGATGCGTTTATACAGCGACGCGACGATCTCACTTGATGTGAACGCACCCGTTTTAAGACCGCTTCTCAATTCGCTGAGCGAGAGTTCCCATAATTGCATTCTGTTGCCCTCCTTAGAGCACTTTCGGTATCAAAAAGCCAAGGCCGTCGCTTTGCGGCGCGTTTTGCAGCACTTTCTCCTGCGGCAGCGACTCACCCGCGCTGTCCGTTCTCTGGTATGCCAAGGCCACGCCGCCCTCCTGTGTGGGGATGTCGTTTGTGTCCAGGCTGGAAAGCTGGTTGACAAACGCAAGCGTCTTTTGAAACTCCTGCGCAAAAGCAGTCAATTCATCGGGTTCAAAATGAAGGCGCGCCAATGCCGCTAACGATTCGATTTCCTTTAATTCCATTTTTTTGCCTCCAAAGAACGTTTGTCCAAGTTTACCATAAAACGATAAAAGACGGCAATGACTGCAGCCACTCCCGTCTCTTTTTTTAACGGCGTTGGAAAGGGCGATTTACAGTTCCTTTTCCATATGAACATGCGGGATGCCGACTTCTATGAGTTCATCGCCGAGAGTCTGGTAGCCGAGCGATGCATAAAAGCCTTCGACCGTCTTTCGGGAATGGATGATGATCTTTTTTGTTCCGTGTTCATGCGCGATGCGTTCCGCAAAGTGCATCATCTGCGCTCCCGCACCCATGCCCTGAAACGCTTTTTTGACGGCGACCTGGCGTATTTGTCTGCAATCCTCCGATATGGGCTGCAGATACAGCGTACCCACAAGTTCGTCCTTGAGGAAAACACCGATATGATAGCAGAACGCTTCGTGGGTAAGATCCTCCGTGTACAGGTTCAATCCCAGCGGCTCGCGAAGTTCCGCCTGACGTATGGCAAGTTCCTTTTCGTATTCAACGGACAAATGCGCGATGGCGCAAACGCGAAAGGGCGCCTTGGATTCACCCAGCTTCCTGGCGCAGGCGGCAACGTATTCCGAACAGGTTTTCAAGCCGCCGCGCGCCTTGGACAAAAGCTTCAGTTCGTCGCACATGCACGTGCCAAACGTTTGTTCAAACCATTGCCCGAAAGCTTGCATGGCGCTTCGCGCCTTCTGCTTTTGCGCCGCATCGGCAGGATCCAACGGCATAAAACGCTCCGAGAGCACCATCATGGCACCGCACAGCGCTCCGCAGCTTTGTTCCAAACCGCCCACGCCGCCGCCGAACGCGCCGGAAGCCAGAATGGCGGCTTCTTCCGACATTAAATCTTCGTCGCGGCAGGCAAGATATACCGCTTGTGCGCAGCTGAAACCGCCCTTATGCAGTTCAACCGCTTTTTCTTCGTTGGTCATCATACACTCCTTACAGGTGGGGTTTGCAGTAGACCTCATGGATCTTCGTCTGCAGAATTTCCTGGGATGTGGCGGGGGTCAGCAGCATGCAGGTGTCGGAGCCTCCGCCCGATCCAGCCATGGCTATCGTGGGTTGGCCGTATTCCAATAGCCCGGCGTTGAGCGCCATCGTTGCGCATTCCACGCATACTTTGGTGCCCTGCCCGAACATGCGCAGCGTATACGCCATGATCTCCACGGGATAAACGCCCTGGAACTTGCGGGAAAGGCCGCGCTCCGCGCCGGAAAGCGCATGCGCCGCGGTCACGATCTTCGCGCCCATGTCCAGGATCTGCTGTTTGATCTCTTCCGTCATGCGGAACTTACCGGCCTCGTGATGGCCCAAAACACCGCGTACGACGATAACCGGAATGGAAATTCCCTTTTCCTTAATCGCGTTTAAAAGGGCAAGCGCGGCGTATCCCGTGTAGGACGCGATCACGATGGGCAGATTCAGTTCCGCCGCTTTTTCAATGGCGATCGCAACGCAGGACTCGGTGTTCTCTTTGCCTGTCTTTTCAAAAATTTTCATACTAGCCTCCTGTAGCCCAAACGGGCTTTTATTTGGTCAAAACTTTGTCAATCAACGGGAAGTCGGATTCGCATATCCTCTACAGATGGGGCTTGCAATAGATCTCATGAATCTTCGTTTGCAGGATATCCTGGGATGTGGCGGGTGTAAGCAGCATGCAGGTATCGGAGCCTCCGCCGGTTCCGGCCACTGCCACGACGGGCTTGCCGAATTCCACCTCGCCCGCATTGAGGGCCATCGTGGCGCATTCGATGCATACCTTGGTTCCGTGGCCGAAAAAGCGCAGCGTATGCGCAATGATTTCCGCGGGGTAGACGCCTTTGAACTTATTGCTCAATCCCCGTTCCGCGCCGCTTAGCGCATGGGCAGCGGATACGATTTTAACGCCTGCATCCAAAAGCTCCCGCTCCGTCTTTTCACGCATGCGGAACGTATTTTGTTCGTGAAAGCTAAAGACGCCGCGAACAGCGATGATCGGAATACACAGGTCTTTTTTACGGACAGCACCGGCTAACACCAGCGCCGCAGCACCAGTTGAGGATGCAATGACGATCGGAACATTCAACGCAGCAGCTTTTTCCACTGCGATCGCAATGCAAGCGTCGGTGTTCTCTTTCCCGGGGGAAGCAAATACTTTCATGATGCCCTCCTGACGCCAATATCGGAACGCTCAATCTTGATTCTTATCAAACAGTATAATCAATGGATGCGCGCAAATCCAGTCCCCGTATGGGTGCAGGATGCTGCGGATAATCCGCTGTCGAACAGAGAAGAATCCCTTTTCGTAGACGGTTGATCAAATCCCATGCGATTCGAGAAAGTCAAGGATGTCTTTCGCGCTTGGCGGACATCCCGGGACATGATCCTTAAATTGCGCACAGCAGAACCCGATGCCTATCCCGTCGCCCGGTTTTTGCTTGAAGCCCTGTCCGATACATATGCCGGTGCGGTTTCGCCTTCCCGATTCTTCCTGCCGGTTGAGCGCATGCACCAGCGCACCAAGGCAGGCGGAACATGCCTGATCCTGTTTGACCGGCTTTAACAGCGCCGAAGACCTTCGGCTCAAAGCAAACGAGGTTGCGTCCTGCTCGGGCCGGTTGAGATCCACGAGTTCTTTGCCCGTAAAAAGCGATCCTATGCCCAGTTCTTTTGCCATAGAAATATACGGCACTTCGTCCGGGGAAAGGCCGATCAGCGCTGCGCCGTAGCTGTCGATCAAAACGGGATCCCGCCCTATAAGAAGACGGTGCATCGGCACGGGGTTGCCGCCTTCTTCAAAGGTCAAATCGCCGCACAGCGCATCGACAACATGCAGGTTCGGACGGATCACGGCGTTTAAAAGGGCAACGGGGCGGTGAATTCCCAGCGTATGGTAGCGGCGCTTCTCGCTGTCCGGGATGATACCCTTGAGGTTCTTAAGCGCACAGGTCAAAAGCGTTTGGCAATGCGCTTTCAATACGGGAACGTTGATGAAAAAGTCCGCCTCCGCAGCTTTTTTGCAGATCCGAAGGTTCAGTTCTTTGGAACCTACGGATACGGTATCATCGGATTTCAAATCGTACAGCGGCACGCCTGTCTTTCGGCTAAGCGCATTATACCCGCAGCGATCATATGCGCGAAGGGTGGAATCGCCCACCCACGACGATTCGATGATGGAAACATTGCGGTACCCGTTTTCCTTCAGGTACTCGATAATGCCCTCCACAACGCCAGGATGTGTGGTTGCGCCGTCTTCTGCCGGCTTCGCTACGACAAGATTCGGCTTGATCACGATCGCGCAGGTCAAAGACGGGATAAGGGACTTTGCATCGACGCAGCGCATGGCTTCGTATGCCATAGCCCGGGCGTCATTTCCGTAAATTGCGTAGACTGCCTCTTTTTGCATGCCGATCCCTCCAAAGTCACGATCATTATAGCATAGTCAAAGTTTCAGGCACCAGCAAGGATGAAGCGTAGCTTATGGTTTACGGGTTTTTTACAAGCGATTGGATTAAATCTTATGGACTGAAAAATGCAATTAAAACAAATCTTAATATAGCCATAAATAATTATAAATTCTAAATATCAACAAAAAATAAAATGCTTGATTGTTTCCGCTTTTGGATATAGAATTGTCATCAGTATTGTGAAAATCGGAGAATTATCGGGAATGTCACATCATGACCGTCCCATTTACAGCCCGTCGAACGAACCATCTTATACGTTTTGGATACGGCCGGGTACGCCGGTTTGGTCCTGGCGATAAAAATTAACAGAGGAGAAAGCAAACATGCTTCCAGAGAAAATTCATTTTGGTGTCATCGTAGAAGGCCATAAGGCCGAGATGCACGAAGCGCCGTTCCCGAAAGTCGGCCCGGAAGACATCGTCATCAAGATGGCGACCTGCAACATCTGCACCACCGACTATCAGCAGTGGCAAGGCCTTCGCGATCATCAGGGATTCCCGAATGCGTCCGGTCACGAGTTCGCCGGAACCATCTTCTACAAGGGCGAGAACGTCATTGATGATTACAAAATCGGCATGCAAGTCGGCGCATCCAACCCCTCCTGCATGAAGTGCTTTAACTGCCGCGTTGGCAACACCGGCGACTGCACAGGCAGAACCGGACACAGAGGCCCCGGCCCGGACGGTTACTACGGTGGAAAGCGTTTTGCGGATTACATCGTTGTAGATCAAAGGGGTGTATTCCCGATCGACAACTCCGTTCCCTCAGCGGAAGCGGGCTTCCTTGAGCCGGTATCCACAGCCGTGCAATGCATCAAAAAAGCCGGCATCAAACCGATGGAAGATGTCGTAGTCATCGGCGCAGGCACCATGGGCCTTGTCAATGCACAGGTCGCCAAAGCATGGGGCGCCCGCGTGATCATCACCGAAGTCGATCCCGCCAAAGTCGAGCGCGCCAAGAAAATGGGCATCGCCGACGTTGTGGATGCCAAGAACACCGATGCAGTCGAAGAAGTCAAGAAATTGACCGGTGGCAAGGGCGCCGATGTTGTCATCGCCGCCGTTGGCCTGAGCATCGCATACAAACAGGGCTATCAGATGCTCAAACCGCTTCGCGGCCGTTTGGTCATCTTCCCGGCAGGCTATCCGAAGCCGGAGCTCGCGATCGACCCCAACGAGATCCACTATCGCAAGATCGAGATCATCGGAACGTTCGGCGGCAACCTGGCCGACTGGATGGATTCCGCAACGCTTCTGTCCAAGAAGCTCATCAACTGCGGATGGTCGCTTGAAGGCAAAGTGTTCCCGCTGCGCGACATCCAAAAAGCGTACGAAGCAGCCGCGACACCCGGCGCATACCGCGTCACCGTGGACCTGCAGGGAGTTTGATCTGTTTTGTAGCGACGAAACGCTGCTGAACCGATCCATAGGAAAACATGATAGACCTCCCATAGTCACAATGATGACTGTGGGAGGTCTTTTTCATTCCGATCTTCCGGCTGATGCAATGCGCTGCAATGCAGTCTTGAACAACCGTTTAATGTGAATATATTATATATGATTGACAATAAACAACTTGCTAATTTGAGTGGTTCGATATAGAATTGTTACAGTTATGAACGAAGACGCCTCTTTAGAAAATTGAACAATCAACCATTGTTTTAATTTAAAAACATTTAGGAGGAAACCCAATGTTAGTAACAGCAAAGCAGATCCTTGATGTCGCCCGTGCCGAAGGGTACGCGGTAACAGCACCCAACACAAACAACGAGGATTGTGTCCGCGCAGCCATCGAAGCGGCGGTCGAGAACAAGTCTGCCATGATCTTGGATCTCAACTTTGGCGCCCATCCCGATATCGTCTACTTCGGACGTGCGGTCGAGATTCTTGCAAAAAGCGCTCCTGTGCCGATTGCCATCCAACAGGATCATGGCGCCAAATTCGAACATGCAATCTGGGCTATCCGTGCAGGCTATACCGCCGTCATGGCGGACCGTTCAACATTGCCCTTTGAAGAAAATGTCGCACAGGTTGCCGAAATCACAAAAATTGCCCATGCCGTCGGCGTTTCCGTCGAAGCTGAATTGGGGCACGTCGGCGTTGGCTTGCAGTACGATGCGGACCGCAACGCCGGATTGACCGATCCGAATCAGGCAGCCGAGTATGTTGCACGCACCGACATAGATGCGCTGGCAATCGCCATCGGCACCGCGCACGGCGTATACAAGGGAACGCCGTATCTCGATTTCCCGCTGCTGCACAAGTGCTTTGATATCGTGAAGATACCGCTGGTTCTCCACGGCGGAAGCGGTACCGGCGACGAAAACCTTGCCAAAGCCGCCCGTGAAGGCATCAGCAAGGTCAACCTTGCGACCGACCTCATGATGGCGGGCGCAAAAGCCTGGAACGATGCGGGAATCGTATCCGCAGGTCCCGGCTACAAAGCCATCAAACAGGGCTTCAAGGATATGCTCATCCACTACATGAAACTGTTCGGTCAGTGCAACAGGTACTAAACCACACCCCGATATGCATTGATGCAGCCGGCAAATCGCCGGCTGCATTTTTTCATGCTACAGCATTGCGCGTGTAAAAAATGATACTTTGACGACGTACGCATTTGCAAAGCGGCATTGGTACTGGCATGCGATGCCTGTGCTGCGGCGCTACACAGGCATATTGGCGTGACGCGTTATGCGGTTCTATCCTATATATACAAACCATATAAACAGTATAGGAAACAAAACAAGAAACGCAGAAAACCCAATCAGCATTAAAAATTGATCGTATCCGAATAAGGTTCACCTGATAATTTATAACAAAATAATATCGGCAGCGGCGAAAATATTTATGCGAAACTCTGAGCATAATTAAACGTTTCATAGATAAAGGGCTTGCTTGTTTGGGTAAATAGATATAAAATAATCACGGACGCATTTGAGGTAATTCCTATGAGGGAATTGTGACAATTACAAATTGTCTTAATTTAACACATTTAGGAGGAAAAAGCTATGCTAGTAACAAGTAAGTGGATTGAAGTAGCTGCTCGCGAAGCCGGTTACGGCGTCACCGCGCCGAACATCAGCAACGAAGACACGTTGCGCGCAGCCATCGAAGCCGCGGAAGAGAACAAGTCCGCAATGATTTTGGACATCGGCTTTGGAGCCAACAGCAAGGTCGTATTTTTCGGACGTATGTGCGAAGAACTTGCCAAAGAATCCAAAATGCCCATCTCCATCCAACAGGATCATGGCGCCAAGTTCGAACATGCAATCTGGGCTATCCGCGCAGGCTACACATCCATCATGGCAGACCGCTCCACCCTGCCGCTGGCTGATAACATCGCACAGGTCGCCGAGCTTTGCAAGATCGCCCATGCGGTTGACGTATCCGTCGAAGCCGAATTAGGACACGTCGGCGTTGGCATGCAGTACGCTGTGGATCGTGATGCAGGCATGACGAATCCGGACGAAGCAGTTGAGTTTGTTACAAAGACCGATTGCGATGCTTTGGCAGTGGCCATCGGCACCGCACACGGCGTGTATAAGGGAACCCCGTACCTCGATTTCCCGCTGCTTGAGAAGCTGTTCAACCTGGTGAAGATCCCGCTCGTATTGCACGGCGGAAGCGGCACCGGCGACGAAAACCTTGCGAAAGCCGCTCATTCGGGCATCAGCAAGATCAACCTCGCAACCGACCTTGCCATGGCTGGCGCAAAAGCATGGAACGATGCGGGAATCACCGCGGCAGGCCCCGGCTACAAAGCCGTCAAACAGGGCTGGAAGGACATGCTCGTCCACTACATGAAGCTGTTCGGACAGTGCGACAGGTACTAAACTTATAAATCTCAAAACGATTAAGATGCAGCCGGAAGTTTTTCCGGCTGCATCTTGAACGAAAAAACTAAATTCTTAAAGGAGAAAAACATGCTTCCAGAGAAAATTCATTTTGGCGTCATCGTAGAAGGCCATAAGGCCGAGATGCACGAGGCACCGTTCCCGAAGGTTGGACCGGAAGATATCGTCATCAAGATGGACACCTGCAACATCTGCACCACAGACTATCAGCAATGGCTGGGTCTGCGCGATCATCAGGGTTTCCCGCAGGCAGCCGGACATGAGTTCGCCGGAACCATCTTCTACAAGGGCGAGAACGTCATTGACGATTACAAGATCGGCATGCAAGTCGGCGCAATGCACGGCTACTGCGGCAAGTGCTACAACTGCCGTGTTGGCAACACCGGCGACTGCACAGGCAGATCCGGCGGCAGAGGCCCCGGTCCGGACGGTTACTACGGACAGAAACGCTTTGCGGATTACATCGTTGCGGATCAGAAGTTCGTTATTCCGATCGACAACTCCGTTCCTCCGGCAGAAGCAGGCTTCCTTGAGCCGGTTGCCACAGCCGTGCAATGCATCAAAAAAGCCGGCATCAAACCGATGGAAGACGTCGTTGTCATCGGCGCAGGCACCATGGGCCTTGTCAATGCACAGGTCGCCAAAGCATGGGGCGCCCGCGTTATCATCACCGAAGTCGATCCCGCCAAAGTCGAGCGCGCCAAGAAGATGGGCATCGCCGACGTCGTGGATGCCAAGAACACCGATGCAGTCGAAGAAGTCAAGAAATTGACCGGTGGCAAGGGCGCCGATGTTGTCATCGCCGCCGTTGGCCTGAGCATCGCATACAAGCAGGGCTATCAGATGCTCAAACCGCTTCGCGGCCGTTTGGTCATTTTCCCGGCCGGCTATCCGAAGCCGGAACTCGCGATCGACCCCAACGAGATCCACTATCGCAAGATCGAGATCATCGGAACGTTCGGCGCGAACCTGGCCGACTGGATGGATTCCGCAACGCTTCTGTCCAAGAAGCTGATCAACTGCGGATGGTCGCTTGAAGGCAAATACATCCCGCTGCGCGACATCCAAAAAGGGTACGAAGCAGCTGCGACACCCGGCGCATACCGCGTCACCCTCAATCTGCAGGAAGTTTAGTCGATTCAAACCAAAAGAGGCGCGATGCGCCTCTTTTTTTCGTTAAAAAAATTCGTTTTTGACGAGGGGTTGCTTTGCAATCCTTTTGTGCAAATTCGCCGCAGATGTCGCCGAATTTGACTATCTATGGATTGGATGCATATAAGTGGGAGTGGACAAACCTGTCTATATGAATATGAATTATTTAGATCTGCATTTCCTGACGAGAAACGCGGTATATGGATTTACAAGCCAAGAAAAAGACTGCTATTCTCAAGGATAGCGCGGGTTTGTTGCATACTCTGCCGATGTTTCGCATGTGTTTAGATAACGGGTAAACAAGGGGGAAACACATGTGAAACGAAGACCTTTTCAGGCGTACGCCTGTATGGCATTGGGATTGATCCTCTGCGGCATGCTGGGGTTTCTCTGGGGTCGCGGCAGTTTAATCTTAGCCCGGCAGGCTATGGAAGCGTTGCAGTCGGAAGCCTATTACGGCGTATCGGCGGATGAACTGGATCAGGCTGCGGTAAAGGGAATGCTGGACGCGCTGCCCGACCCGATGGCGGGCTACTTGACACCGCAGAGCATGGATTCGTTCGCGCAGCATTTGCAAGGGCAAAAAGCGATCGGACTGGGTCTGGAATCGGTGCGCGTGGCGCAAGGATATTTTATAGCATCGGTGATTGAAAACTCTCCTGCGCAGATCGGCGGCATCGCCAAAGGCGATATCGTCGTTGCCATCAACGGTGTGCGCGTAGACAAGGGGGCAGTGTGGCCTGTCTGCGTACAGGATGAAAAGATAGAGCTTGTCATCAGCCGCAACGGGACCGAGCGGGCGCAAAATGTATTCCCCGTACCGATTAATTCGTTCCCCGATGTGGAGCATAGCTGGCTCGATGATACCACGGGCTATGTGCGCATCCGTTCGTTCACGCAGAACGGTATGGAAACCCAGGTTATAAGCGCCTTGGAGAAGTGCTTCCAAAAGGGAACCGCCGTGCTGGATTTGCGGCATAACCCGGGCGGAAGGCTGGATGCCGCGATAGCGATTGCGGAAGCCTTCGTCCCAAAGGGCAAACTGCTGCTGACGCTCAATGAATCGGGCAACAAAACGGAAACCTATCGGAGCCGCGGCGGATCGTTGTCCGGTAAAAAGCTGTATATTCTGGTCGACGAACAGAGTGCATCGGCGTCCGAGGTTCTGGCCGGTATCCTCCAGGACTACGGCTGTGCTGTCATCATCGGCATAAAGACCTTCGGAAAAGGCACTGTGCAGCGCGTTGCACAGCTAAAAAACGGGGGTGGCATACGCTTTACGGTGGCGGAATATGTGCTTCCTTCCGGATCAAAAATAAACGGCAAAGGACTGACGCCGGATATTGCGACGGCCGACGAAGAGGTCCCCGGTTGGGCGTATGCACACAGCCGCGATGAAGTGCTTCAAAGCGCGCTCCAAGAGATATCAAAGAGTGAAGCGCCGTGACAGCATGTTTTGCGCGGACATGCCATGCGCCAATTACAGCATTCGTAAAACAGATCGTTGATGACTCAAGGTGACATTTGTAGCCAGAATGTCCCCATAAGTCATCTTTTGTATAGTAAAGTATCGGTGTGCGTTGAGGAACACAGCGTTTCGAAGCCTTAAGTAGGCACGGATTTGCTGTTTTTTGGCATTGACAGGGAAATCACAACAACATATAATTTTAATGATATGGCCGTGGTCAATTGGCAAGAAGCTTACTGAGCTGCGGAAGCTATAAAATATGATTCAATAGGAGCGTGAATTGCATGATTCAAATTCTCATCGTCACCCATGCAGATATGGCGAAGGGTATTCTTTCCAGCGCGGAGCTGATCATGGGGCCGCAAAAGAATATCAACACCATCGGTTTGTGTGGCGAGGACAGCTTTGAGTCCTTTAACGAAAAGGTACGCGGAAAATTGGCGGAGCTTTTAAATGACGACGGTGTGCTGGTGTTTGTTGATTTGTACGGCGGAACACCCTGCAACGTTACGGCAGCCAACATCAATCGCCCGGTCAACGGCAAAACCCCGAATTGCGAGTGCGTGAGCGGCGTCAATCTCCCGATGCTCATCGAAGCAATTTCCATGCGCGAAGGCATGACACTCAACGAGTTGAAGGAGCATTGCATGTCTGTTGCTCCCGATGGAATAAAAGACATAAAGAAAGAATTCAATCTGCTTGGTTAAATCCGATGACAGGTTAGGAGGAGTATGTTATGGTTGAGAAACTGTTTGTCGTGAAGAATGAGACAGGCCTTCACGCACGTCCCGCTTCGATGTTCGTGCAGAAAGCGGCGAAATTCAAAAGCGTGATTAAACTGCAAAAAGAGGGCAAGGAAGCAAACGCAAAATCCATTATTTCCGTGTTGAGCCTTGGGGCCAGCAAGGGCAGCCAGATCACCATCAGCTGTACCGGAGCGGATGAGAAGGAAGCGCTCGAAGCCTTGGTCGAACTGCTGGACAACCTGGAAGAATAGCATAACAAGCGCATGGAACCGCACCCTGAACCTAACGGTAAGGATGCCAGTACCGTGGTAATTGGGGCGGGGCAACGGCCCCGCCTTTTGTTTGGAAAATGTGCGGCCAAGCCGCTTAACAAAGAGGTGTTTACAATGAAAGGAATTATCGCATCCCCGGGTATTGCCATAGGATCAGCGTTTGTGTTGAAGCGTACCGAGGTTATCATCGACGATACGTTGTTGAAAACACAAGAGCAGTGCGCAGCCGAAGAGGAGAAGTTCCGCAAAGCGCTTGCGGATACCGAACTGCAGCTCAACGAGATCGTCGAAATCACCGAAACTCGTCTGAGCGCCAAGGAAGCCGACGTGTTCAGGGCGCATTTGATGATGCTTTCCGATCCGATGCTTGAAGAATCGGTACTGGACAAGATCAACAACAGCAAAATGAATGCCGCCAAGGCAGTCAAAGAAGCGACCGCGGAAATTGCCAATATTTTAGCCTCTCTGGACGACGAATACATGCGCGAACGCGCGGCGGACGTCAAAGACGTCGGCGGACGCGTTTTGGACAATGTCACCGGCAACGTGCGCGTATCCCTCAACGACCTTCGGGATGAAGTGGTTGTATTTGCCAATGATCTGACGCCTTCGGATACGGCAACGATGGATATGAAGTACATCAAAGGCTTTGTGACCGAAGTGGGCGGCCGGACATCGCATACGTCCATCATCGCGCGCATCATGGGACTGCCCGCTATCGTCGGAACCGGCGATATTCTCTCCAGGGTCAAACATGGTGATCTGATCGTACTCGACGGTATCGATTGCAACGTGGTTATTAATCCCACCGATGCGGAAATGGCGCAGTTGAAAGCCAAACACGAAACGTTCATGGAGCACAAGCGCATCCTTGACCAGGTCAAGATGCTGCCTGCGGAAACCAAGGACGGACATAAAGTGGAAATCGTCGGAAATATCGCAGCCCCCGGGGACGTCAAAGGCGTTTTGGAAAACGGCGGCGAGGGCGTCGGTTTGTTCCGTACAGAATTCCTCTATATGAACAGCCCGGAGCTGCCGACCGAAGAAGCGCAGTTCCTGGTATACAAAGAAGCGGCGGAGGCTCTTCACGGGCATCCCATTGTCATCCGCACACTGGATGTCGGCGGAGACAAAGCGGCGGAATGCATATCGTTCCCGTCGGAGATGAATCCGTTCTTGGGCTGGCGTGCCGTACGTATGTACTTTGACCGTCCCGACATCATCAAGCCGCAAATGCGCGCACTGTTGCGCGCCAGCGCTTTTGGCAACATCCTTGTCATGTATCCGATGATCATCTCTGCCGAGGAGATCTACAAGATGGATGACATCGTCGCTGAGTGCAAAGCCGAGCTTCGTGCAGAAGGCATTGCGTTTAACGATAAGATGCCTCTGGGCACCATGGTGGAAACACCGGCTGCGTGTATCATCGCCGACAAACTGGCCAACATCGTGGACTTTTTCTCCATTGGTACCAACGATTTGACGCAGTACGTACTGGCTGTTGACCGCGGCAACGAGATGATCTCGAACCTGTACAGGTCGCTGCATCCCGCCGTCATCCGTGCGATGAAGCTCGTCATCGAAGCGTCGCACAAGGTTGGCAAGTGGACGGGCGTCTGCGGTGAATTGGCGGGCGACGAGCGCGGCGCGATCCTGCTTCTGGGCCTCGGCCTCGACGAGTTCAGCATGAGCGCAGGTTCCATTCCGACCATCAAGAATCTGATCCGTCGTGCGGATATGAAAATGGTCAAGCAAGCAATTGATGAGTGCCTCGAAATGTATACCACCGACGAAGTGGAAGCGCGCATCGACAAGCTTTTGGCTGACATCTACGCGTAACGATCACCCGATCCGACGTTCAAAAAAAACAAAAGAATATTTGCAAAAACGCCTGTCGACAGGCGTTTTTGTTTATAGTCCGCAGGCGTTTGCTCGTTTGGACCGGGCGTTTTGGGCGATGCCGCATGGGTCGGGGCAACGGCTCGCGTTGTCGTTTTTGGTATTGCGCGGCATTTGAATTGACGGTACACTGAAAAAGTGAGGTGGAAAACATGGAACGATGGACAATCGAAGAGTTTTCAGCAAAACTCTCGGATAAGGTCCCGGTACCGGGCGGCGGCGGCGTAAGCGCGCTCGCGGGTGCGCTGGGTGCGGCATTGGGGCATATGGCGGGGGCGTTCACGCTCGGCAAAAAACGGTATGAACAGTACGGACAGGTCATTGGCCGGGAAATGCAAACGCTGGAGACGCTGCGCTTGGAGCTTCTGGCGGGGATACAGCAGGATGCCGACGCATTCCGGCCGCTAAGCGTTGCATACGCGTTGCCCGCAGCCAACGATCATGATAAGAAGGAAAAACAATTTGCCATACAAGCGGCTCTTGATAAAGCGGTACAGCCGCCGATGCATGTGATCGAGCGCTGCGCTGGGGTCATTGAGTCCCTCCGGTTGCTGCAGCCTGTGACAAGTCAGCTTGTACTGAGCGATATCGGATGCGCGGCATCGCTTTGCAGGGCTTGCATGGAAGCAGCGCTGCTAAACGTCATGATCAATACCGGGTCCATGGAAGACAAACAAAAAGCCGCAGCGCTTTTGGACAGCGCACGGAGCATATGCAAAAAAGGCGTGCAGGACTGTGAAAATCTCTACGAGGCGGTGAAACTCTCCCTATGCAGCGAAAACTGACCGGTGCGGCAGCAGCTGAAGCAATCAAATGCCGTGTGCTAAACGAAGTCGCAACGCTTAAAAATCATGCGATCGAGCCCATGTTCGCTATCCTTCGCATCGGAGAAAGAGACGATGACAAGGCATACGAGCAAAGCCTCCTGCGCCGGTGCGCTCAGGCGGGCATCGGGGCTCAAAGTCTTATTCTCAAGGACGATTGCGACACAAACACATGCAAAGAAGCCATCGCGGCGTTGAATGAGAATGAACGGATCCATGGCGTGCTGATGATGCGGCCGTTGCCCAAACATCTGGATGAAGCACAAATCATTCGAATGCTCGATGTTCGCAAGGATGTGGACGGGATGACGCCGCTTTCCTTAGCATCCGTTTTTATGGGACAGGGGGACGGCTTTGCTCCTTGTACCGCGGAAGCCGTCGTGAGGCTTCTGCTCTTTGAAGGCGTGGAACTAAGCGGACGGGAAGTGGTGATCATCGGACGAAGCCTGGTGGTGGGCAAGCCGCTGTCCATGCTCCTGTTGAAAGAAAACGCAACGGTGACCGTTTGCCATACGCGGACAAAATCGCTCTCCGACATATGCAGACGTGCCGATATCCTCATAGCCGCCGCAGGCCAGCGCGGCATGGTAGACGCAACGTTTGTCAAACCCGGCGCCATCCTGGTTGACGTCGGCATTCACATGGATGAAAAAGGCAACCTTTGCGGCGACATCTCTTTGGATGCAACGCGCGACGCGCAGGCCTATACGCCTGTACCGGGCGGCGTAGGGAGCGTGACAGGATGGCTGATGATGGAGCATGTGACAAAGGCGGCGAACAGAGCAGGGGGATTGGAATGACAAAACAGCAGCAGCATGATCAACTCGTTGCGGATATAGCCGCGTGCACCAAATGCGCGTTAAGGGAAGGGCGAACCAACGCCGTCCCCGGTGAAGGCAGCCTGAACGCCCGGTTGATGGTCATCGGCGAAGGGCCGGGTGCACAGGAGGACGAGCAAGGCCGTCCGTTTGTCGGACGGGCAGGCACATTGCTCGAACAGATGCTCGACAGCATACAGCTCAAAAGGGACGCTGTTTATATTGCAAACGTCGTCAAGTGCCGCCCGCCGCAAAACCGGGCGCCGAAGGAAGAAGAAGCGCAAGCCTGTCTTCCGTATCTTTTTGCACAAATCGAGCTTATAAACCCCGAACTTATTCTGCTTCTGGGAGCTACGGCACTGAACTTCGTGCTGGATCCGAAACTGCGCATAACACAATCGCGCGGGAAATGGTTTGAGCTCAACGGGAGGCCGGTCATCGCCACGTTTCACCCCGCGGCGCTGCTGCGTGATCCAAATCGGAAGGTTGACTCGTTTCGCGATATGCTGGCGATTGACAGGCGACTCAAAGGCCTTGACTAGCACAGCGCTTTGCCGAGTGTTTCAAAAATGCCGCAGAGAAGCTATTTGTTACAAATTTGTAAGAATTCAGAAATATATCGAAAATAAAGCATAGACGCTTCCATTCGCATTGTTACTCCCGTTATCTTTAAAATCTGCATTTTACAAAATTGCGATTTTAGGATAATATTTGCTGCATGTGATGTTTGCGGAATGTTGTTTCGCTTTTCGGCATTTCTTTAATTGTCGGATAAACACATTGCACGGGGAAGACTTTTGCAGATGGAGAGGAGCGCATAAGGAATTGACAAAAAAGGGAACAATTCGTTGTTTTGCATTGTGCATCCTTTTTGTGGGGCAAATGGCATTGTCGGGAGCGGCAGCAATGGCAGCCGGGGCGGATGACAACCTGTTTATGTTCCCGTTTGCAGACGGGCAGCAGCTCAAGG
This sequence comes from uncultured Christensenellaceae bacterium, assembly GCA_942492795.1. Taxonomy (GTDB): domain Bacteria; phylum Bacillota; class Clostridia; order Christensenellales; family QAND01; genus RGIG3178. The sequence continues at coordinate 2,451,558 of OW818639.1, read as the reverse complement.
ATGAGTTTGATATGGGAAACCTGTTGCTTTTCAACAGCAGCGGCGAGGAAAGCCAGGATGACGGCGTCATCGACGACAGTGTAGTCACAGATGACGACGACAGCGGCGGCGAAGATCCCGGGGACGGCGGTACACAGACACCGGAACCAACAACAGGGGTCGCCCGCGTGATGGGTTCCAACATAAAACTGCGCGCCCATCCAAGCACCGATTCGGAAATAGTGGCGGAACTTAACGAAGGGGCAACGCTCGCGATCACCGGACGTGACGGCAGCTGGCTGCAGGTAACATTCGGCATCCTAAACGGCTATGTACACGGCAGCTATGTGTTTGAAGTGACGGGTGAAGGCCTCAACGGCACCATTCTTCGAGACGGCGTAAACATGCGCGAAAGCGGGAATCTGGACAGCGCGGTTTTAAAGCAATTGACGGCAGGCACCGGCGTGCAGGTAACGGACTATATCAACGGCTGGTATCAGATAAACTATGAAGATAAGACCGGTTATGTGCGCAACGACTGTATTTCCGTATCCGGTTCCTTTACCGGGGAGTCCTCCACGCGCCTTCTAAAGAGCGGCATGAGCGGTGAAGCGGTCAAAAAGGCACAGACGGAGCTTAAGCGGCGCGGCTTCTTTTTAGGTGAAGCCACCGGTGACTTCGGAGCAAAAACCACGCAGGCGGTCAAGTCTTTTCAAACCGCCGCAAAATTGACCGCAGACGGCGTTCTGGGAGAGCAGACGATTGCGCTGCTGTATGGAAGCAATGCCATCAAGGTGTCCATTGCGACAGCCAGCCAGGTTAAGGGCCGAGTTTTGATGACGGAATGGAGCAAGATCAACTCCATTGTCCCGCGCGGAAAAACATTCAAGGTCATCGATATCCGCAGCGGCATTTCCTGGACGGAGATACGGCACGGCGGCTATCTGCACATAGACGCGGAACCGCTCACCGCCAGTGATACGGTGAAGCTCAAAAGGGTTTACGGCGGAAGCTGGACGTGGAACCGCCGCTCCGTGTGGGTCATTTACGGCAACAACGTGTATGCGGCAAGCATGAACGGAATGCCGCATGGCGGCGAGTCCATCGGGAGCAGCAACAACTTCAATGGGCACCATTGCTATCACTTCTACAAGAGCAAGACCCACTGCAACAAAACAATGGATCCGCGTCATCAGGCTTGTGTCCTCGAATCATACAGAGCCGGCAAATAAAGCTGGGAGTGAGAGTAAAGCGATATTTATTTTAAGAGGCGGTCATGAATGGTCATGACCGCCTCTTTGTATGCAGCCGCGTTTGCCGCCGGGTGATCTGCCTGAAAAAGGTATGCATTATTATGCCGATTCAGCCACAATTTTGCAGCATTGTACACTTGTAGCACAATGCGAAGTGGAATACAATAGAAGAAACATGTCGGTCTGTGGCCGGAAAAGAGGACGGAACTTGAAGAATACGTTAAAGACCGTAGCACTGGTGCTTGCGCTGGCATTGGTATTTGCCGGGGGATATATCCTTGGTTCCTTCAAAAAAGATATAAGCTACGGGTTTTCGGATGAGTTTTTGAACAAATACGAAGAGATATCGAAGATTCTCAAAGAAGATTATTACGAGGGAACAAAAAGCCAACTGTTCGAAGACGGGATGATCCATGGCCTTGCGAGCAGTCTTGGAGATCCCTACACCCGGTATATGAACGAAGAGGAATTGGCCGAATTCAATGCGCAGCAGGCGGAAACCTATGCAGGCATCGGTGTGGTTATTTCCCTGGACGACAGCAAGATGCCAAAGGTCGCGCGGGTGTACAAAAACAGCCCCGCACAAAAAGCCGGATTGCTGGAAAACGATGTGTTTGTTGCCGTCAACGGCGAGACGATACAACCGAACACCGAATTGAGTGCGGTATCCGGAAAACTTCGCGGCGAAGCCGGTACAGAGGTGGAAGTCAGCGTCGCGCGCAGAGGCAAGTCGCTGACGATGAAGATCATACGCGCGACCGTGGATATCGAATACGTCCAAACGCGCATGCTCTCGGGCTCTGTCGGGTATTTGTCGCTGTCGGAATTTTCCTTGCACAGTTATTCGGAAGTCAAATCCGGCATCGAAGCGCTGCAAGCGCAGGGCATGAAAAAGCTCGTCATCGATCTTAGAAGCAATCCGGGCGGGTATGTGGACTCCGCCGTGAAGATCGCGGATCTGTTCCTTGATAAAGGGATCGTAACCTATACCGTGGATGCGAAGGGAACCCGGCACGACTACACGTCGGACAGCGCGAAACTGAGCATACCGCTGGTCGTGCTGGTAAACTCCTATTCGGCATCCGCTTCCGAAATTGTCGTGGGTGCACTGCATGACAGAAATGCTGCCACGACGGTGGGAACCAAAACGTACGGCAAGGGCATCATCCAAATGCCCTATCCGCTCTCCACAGGCGGACAGTTGAATGTGACCATCGCAAAGTACTTTACCCCGAACGGTATCAGCATTCACAAGATAGGCATTACGCCCGATCATATCGTCGAGTTGCCTGCCGAGGTTCTAGACGGATCCTCCACCTTAACGGACAAAAACGATTCGCAGCTGAAAAAGGCGATCGACCTGTTGAAAGAGATGTGATCCGCCCGTAAAAACATTCCGATCGAACCGCAATTCTCCGCCTCAGTCCAAATGGCAGGCGGAGTTTTTTATGGTCCTTGGTCATGCACAAATACGATGACTGCATCGCGGGATCTGTTCAGTTGTTGGGCTTGCGCGCTTGAAACAGGCCTTGTAAAAGGTTGTTCTGCCCGCCTCCCATCAGCATCATAGCAAGGGGATTTTGGCCGCCGCCCATCATCATCGATAAAAGAGGGTTCTGTCCGCCGCCCATCATCATCGATAGAAGAGGGTTCTGTCCGCTTCCCGTCATCATCGAAGCGAGGGGGTTCTGTCCGCTTCCCGTCATCATCGAAGCAAGGGGGTTTTGGCCGCCTCCCGTCATCATCGAAGCGAGGGGGTTTTGGCCGCCTCCCGTCATCATCGAAGCGAGGGGATTCTGGCCGTTTCCCATCAGCATCGATAAAAGAGGGTTCTGGCCGCTTCCCGTAGGCATTGCAGTCTGGGGATTCTGACCGCTTCCTATCAACATGGATGCGAGTGGATTCTGGCCGCCTTGCATCAGCATGGACATGAGTGGATTGGCGTTGTTTTTCATCAGCGAGGGCATCAATGATGCGGGCGATGGCGGCTGCTTGTTGATAAGCATTTCCACCAACGGCCCTTTGCCCTGCGCCTGTTCTTTCAGCCGGGCTTCGAGTTGCTTGGAGAGAAACGTGGATGGGCTTTGATTGCCAATCTGTTCCATGGTCTGACGCATTTTGTCAAGACTCTCGACAGCATCGGAAGCCTTGCCCGGCTGATCGGCAGGATGCTTGGCTGCTCCGCTGTTTTTCAACGCCTCCACGATATGTTTTGGCGGTGTGTAGGCGCTGCTTTGATGCCCGGACAGGGCGGCCATGACGCGGGCACTGCCCGGCATCTGTGCGCCGCTGTTTTCAGGGGAGGCAGCCGTGTTGGCGATGGCCTGAAACTGCGGCGGGAGGAATGACAAAAGTTTTTGCATGTCCGGTTGCATGGACGGCTGCAAAAGAGTAGCCAACAGGGACAGGATATTCTGGTTTGCCGGCGGTACGTCCTCATGATGTACAACCTCGGGCTTAGGCACTTCAACGAATTCTGTGTCTACGGGCACAGGCTTTCGCTCTTTCGGCAATGCACGGTATCGGTATGGTCGCATGGTAACACCTCCTGATTAACATATTCGAAAACACGCAAGATGTGTTCGCAGCATAGGATAGATCATCCGATGTTGGAGGATCAACATGAAGAAGGACTTAAAGAGCAGCAAGCGAAGCGAACAAAAGAGCAATCCGGTCCGGCCGTCCGAAGCCGGCTCAACCGAAGTGCCAAACTCCGATCCGGCAGATTTCTGGCAGTCGATGCAGGGAAAAAGCCAGCAGGAATTGCAGCAGACCTTTTATCAGACGGCTAGAAATCATATCATGCAGGGAACCTATGACGAAAATGCGATCATGCGCATGATCGATCAGTTGGGTCCTATGATAACGCAGCAGCAGAAGGAACACATGCTGGAACTGCTTCGTTCGGTGCGCGGCAATTGAAAGCGGCGCAGATGCGTTGTATAATCTATGCATACAGGTAGGGAGGATGGACATGCCAAAAAGAGGCAAGGCTGCGCAAAATGCCTGGGTACAAGCCATATTGGAGGCACTGTGCACCGCATATCCCGATGTTAAGCCGGGACTCGATTTTACCAATGCATTTGAATTGTTGATTGCCACCATCCTTTCCGCACAGTGTACGGACAAGCAGGTAAACAAGGTCACGCCGATTCTGTTTGCGGCATATCCCGACGCGGCATCGATGGCCGGGCTTTCGCCCGAACAGCTTGCTCCCTATATCAGAAGCTGCGGGTTTTATGTTACAAAGTCCAAAAACATCATCGCGACTTGCATAAAGCTGCGGGATGAATTCAACGGGGCGGTTCCGGGCAGCATAGACCTTCTTCAAACGTTGCCGGGTGTCGGTCGAAAGACCGCAAACGTCGTTGTCTCCAACGCCTTTGGCGAAGACGCAATCGCTGTGGACACACACGTGTTCCGCGTTTCCAACAGACTTGGGTTGGCAAATGCCAAAGATGTCAAAAAGACGGAAGAACAGCTGATGCAGGCTATTCCCAAGGGAAAGTGGAGCATCGCGCACCACTGGATCATCAATCACGGTCGAAAAGTCTGTATCGCCCGTTCGCCCAGATGCGGCTCCTGCACGCTGAGCGCGTACTGCAAACACTATGCGCAAGGGCTCGCGCAGGCAAACAGGAAGCAAAGACAGTCCGCGCTGTGACGGACGAAAAACGATCCCGGCGGCGCAGAAACCCGCTGCGACACCGCATTTATGGCGTTTGGAGCCCGAATGGGCAAAACGACGTTGTGTATTTTGGCTTTGGATGATATGCTAAAGTTCCTATGGCGGGATACTATATAGGATCTCCGTTCCCGTGGAGCACGGGAACTTAAATCGGCAGCGCATCACGCGGTTCACGCAAGCTGCCGAATAAACCGAATGGGAGAAAAGAGGAACAACACGTGTTCGTTGATACAGCCAGAATTCTCATCAAAGCAGGTGACGGCGGCGACGGAAGCGTTTCATTCCATCGCGAAAAATACGTGCCGGACGGAGGCCCTGACGGCGGCGACGGAGGCCGCGGAGGCGATATCATATTTGTTGCCGATTCAGGCATCCGCACACTGATCGATTTTTCCTACCGCGCCCATTTCCGCGCACAGGACGGCGCGCCCGGGCGTGCCGGAAACTGCAGCGGAAAGAATGCCGAACCGCTTGTCATTCGCGTTCCCGTAGGAACGGTCGTATACGACGAGCAGACCGGAGCGGTCATGGCAAACCTGTCGAGCGACGGGGAGAAAAAGGCCATCCTGCACGGCGGACGAGGCGGAAGAGGCAACGCGCGCTTTGCAACGGCAACGCGCCGGACACCGCGGTTTGCGCAGCCCGGACAGCAGAAAGAGGATCGTTGGGTCAGGCTGGAACTCAAATCCGTGGCGGATATTGGGCTGGTGGGATACCCCAATGTCGGAAAATCAACTTTGTTGGCTGCCATTTCCCGCGCCACGCCCAAGATTGCGAACTATCCGTTTACCACCCTTTTCCCAAACCTGGGCGTTGTTGCCGTCAACGATAAGAACTATACCGTTGCGGACATACCCGGACTTATCGAGGGTGCGAGCGAAGGGCAGGGACTGGGGCACGAATTCTTGCGGCACGTGGAGCGTACGCGCATGCTCATCCATGTCGTGGATATATCGGGTCTTGAGGGGCGCGATCCCGTTTCGGATTATCACACCATCATGCAGGAAATTCAAAACTACAGCCCGGCATTGGCGCAAATCCCGATGATCATTGCCGCAAACAAGATCGACCTGGACGTTAACATGGAACAGCTGCACCGCTTCGAAGAGGCCATCAAACAAACCGGCATGCGCGTTTTCCCCATAAGCGCTGCTACGCATCAGGGGCTTACGGATATGCTGCGGTATGCCGCACAACTCATCGACGCACTTCCGCCCGTCGTGCTTGAACCGGAAACGTTTGATGAGGATCAGGTGTTGGAGCAGAAGACATTCAGTGTGGAGCGTATCGCCGAGAATCTGTTCGAAGTGGAGGGGTCGCTTGTGGAGAGCATCATACGGCATGCGTATCCACAGGACAGGGATTCGATGCAGTACTTTTCGGAACAGCTCAAACGCAACGGGATCATCGACGAATTGCGCAAAAAGGGCGCCAAGGATGGCGATACCGTATTGCTGGGCGGCATAGAATTTGATTTTATAGAATGAGGAGCGAGATCGATGATCAACGCAAAACAAAGGGCATTCCTTCGCAGCCTGGCAAACACGATGGAACCCATTTTACACGTCGGGAAGGGCGGCATCAACGACAACCTTCTCAAGCAGGGGGATGAGGCGCTCGCCGCGCGGGAGCTTATCAAAGGCACGGTGTTGGAAAACAGCCCGACGGATGCCAAACAGGTCCTTCAAGAATTGTGCATGCTTCTTCGCGCCGAACCGGTGCAAGCCATCGGACGGCGGTTTGTGTTGTACCGTAAAAACCACGACCAGCCCCGCATCATCTTTCCGCAGTAGGCGGATCTGTGTATAAAGCAAAAAAGGCAAGAGTGCAGGCTCTTGCCTTTTTTAATGCGCGTGCCCTTCTTCGCACAAATGCTATTGCGGTACGCGGCGGCTGTGCTCCGTGAAATAAGACAGAAATGCCATGAAAAAGCATACGGCGCCCATGATCGGGTAATACAGATGCTGCCCGGTCAGTATGGCTGCGAAAAACAACACCAGGCCGCAGATGACATAGGAGCGCACCCTTGTTACGCCGATGGCCTGTTTTTTCAATTGCTTCAAGTGAAGCCGCTTCTGCTCCAATTCGACCAAAATGCCTTCTTCCACTTCCTGGGTGTCGGGAAGAAGGTCGAGCGCCTCCGCCAGGGCAAGTACCCTGTCCTGATCCCAAACGGTAAAGGGTTGATCGGCAAGCTTGTTTAGAAGCAAACCGGCGTTCTCCGACAGCGAAGCGGTGCAAAACAGGATGCCCTTTTCAATATTGTTCTGCCGCAGAAACCGGTAGCATTCCAGCACCTGCTGCGAATTGACGGTGTCGCTCGGATGATTCTGCAACGCAAACATCATGCAGGATTGATCGGACTCGTCGCGGCAAAGGATGCCGCGCGGCTGCATCTGATCGACCTGTAAGCCTGCCTGTCTGGCCAGTTCCGCCATCAGGTGAACAAACTTGCGGCGCGGCATCAAGACCATCTGCTCGAGCATGTAATGGCGGGACAGTTCCGTCCTCTTGGATTCGACGAACCGGTCCAGCCGGATGTTCTTATACAGTTCAAGTGCCACCGAGACCATGCCGGTGGCAACAGCCGAGAGCACGAAGGACAGCGTGAGATTGCTTGTCTGCAGGGAAAACCACAGCAGAAACGCAATGTACAGGATGGCGCGCAGCGCCAGAAAATCGAGCGTCCGCGCAAGCGCATTCCGGTTTCCGAACATGATTTGCCGGTAATAGCGCCGCATTTTTTTATCCAGCATGTTCATCCCTCCTATGCGAAGTATTCCCAACGATTGGAAAAGCAACACACAGCAGCGATCATGTCTATATATTTGTCTGAAATTGGTTTATAATATCCTTTGTTGAACAGCCAAAAGTTGCCGCCAAACGGCAAGAAGGCACGGATCAGATGCTCTCGCAAAATGCGTGCAGTGCAATGCGGGCCGTTGCCCGTCAGCAATAGGTTGCCCGCTGTTTGTTCAAAAAACCCTATCATAATGCGCAAAGGGGGAAGTGACCATCGAAAGTACGTATGTGTCCGGAGATACTGTGCCGCAGATGGCATGGAATACCCGGCGGATCGGTCTGTTGGGCGGGACGTTCAATCCCATCCATTGCGGCCATCTGGAAATGGCAAAAGCCGCTTTGCAGGAATTTGCACTGGACCAGGTATGGGTTATACCCTCCCGCATCCCGCCTCATAAGCTTGACCCTTTTATAGCCTCGGAGCATGACAGGTGGCGAATGGTTGAGATCGCCTGCGCCGGGGAAGAACAGCTGGTTCCGTGCGATATCGAGATGAGGCGAAGCGGCGCTACCTATACCGTGGACACGCTGCGGGAATTAAGCCTGTCCAGGGACAAGTCATTCTCGTTTATCATCGGATCGGATACGCTGTTGCAGCTTGAAACGTGGAAAAGCCCTCAAGCGGTATTCGATTTGTGCGATTTTGTGGTATTTATGCGCGAAGGGGTCGACGCGAAGCAGGTAGCGGATAAGACAGTTCAATTGAAAGAACGCTACGGTGCCCGAATAACCCACGGGAAACACCGTTGCATAGAGGTTTCGTCAACGCAAATACGGGAATTCATTCAAAACGGCATGCCGCTTGACGGGTTGGTGCCCAAGGCTGTCGAGGCTTATATTTGGGAACATGGGGTGTATCGTGGACAAAACTGAGCGGGACAAACTCCAAAAAAAGCTGCCCGACATGGTTTCACCCAAACGGTTGGCGCACATCAAAGGCGTTGCGGATACCGCCGTCGTATTGGCGAACAGGTTTTCTGAAGATCCGGAAAAAGCGGAGCTGGCGGGTATTTTGCATGACGCGATGCGCTCCAAAAGCGACGCGCAGCTCTTGCGGTTGGCCGAGCAGTACGGCGTCGTCGTCGACGACTATATCAAACGCAATCCGAGTCTGCTGCACGGGCCGGTTGCCGCGGCGTGGGCGCAGCGGGAATTGGGCATGGAGGACGAAGCCGTTCTTCAGGCGATACGCGCACACACCTTGGGGGACGCCGAGATGGAAAAACTGACGTGCATCCTGTATCTTTCCGATGCCATGGAGCCGGGAAGGGACTATCAAGGCGTTGCGGAACTTCGGCAACTCTGTGAAAAAGACCTGTATCAGGCAACGCTTTTGGCCCTCGAGCAGAGCAAAGCGCATGTCGTTTCCAAGGGCAGCATTGTGCACCCGATATCCGAATGCGCCAGAGCAGCGCTTTACAAGAAAATTGAGGAGGAAAATAAGATTGACACAAAACGCTAAAGACCTCGCCTTATACATTGCCAAGACGCTGGATGATAAAAAGGCAAAGGACATCCAGATCATCGACATATCGAACATTTCCATTCTGGCGGATTGCTTTGTCGTAGCCAGCGGAACAAATCCCATTCAGGTTCGGGCACTGTGTGACGATGTCAAAGAGGCGCTGGATAAAAGACAAGTTAAAGTAACGCGCATGGACGGCTATGCTGCCGGACGTTGGATCGTGTTGGATGTATCGGACGTTATCGTGCATATTTTCCATCAGGAAGAGCGCGCGTTTTACAACCTTGAAAGGCTTTGGAACAACGGGACCAACACCCAGGCGTATCCGGGAGCAGGCATCTAGCTGTTTTAATATGGTTTGTTCATAAAACAAAAACGGCCTTTGCGCAACACGCAAAGGCCGTTTTCCATTGTTTAGAATTCCAATTCTTTGAAGAGCCAGCTGCGCAGTTCGTCCTTGCCCATTCGTATCTGCTCCATGCTGTCGCGGAATCGGATGGTAACCGTGCCGTCTTCATAGGTCTGTGCGTCGATGGTGATGCAAAACGGCGTCCCGATCTCATCCTGACGGCGGTATCTCCTGCCGATGGAACCCGAATCGTCATAATCGATCATGAAATCCATGGACAGGCAATCGAATATCTCTTTCGCCACATCCGCAAATTTCTTTTGCAGCGGCAATACAGCCGCCTTATAGGGCGCTATGACCGGGTGCAGGTGCAGCACCACGCGCGTGTCGTTTTCCAGTTCCTGCTCTTCGTATGCGTCGCACAGAAGCGCCAATGTCAGCCTGTCCACGCCGACGGAAGGCTCGATGCAATACGGCACGACGCGTTCGCCCGTTGTGGGATCCATGTATTCGAGCGTCTGCCCCGAAACACCGGCATGCGCTTTAAGATCGAAGTCCGTGCGGTCGGCGATGCCCCAAAGCTCTTTGACGCCAAACGGATAGCGGAATTCAATGTCGGTTGTCGCGTTGGAATAGTGGGAAAGCTCCTCTTTGTCATGATCGCGAAGCACGATGCTGTCCCGCTTGATGCCGATGCTCTCCAAAAACTTTACACAATAATCCTTCCAATAGGAAAACCACGCCAGGTCTTCCCCCGGTGCACAGAAGAATTCTAGCTCCATCTGTTCAAATTCGCGGATGCGGAATATGAAGTTACCGGGTGTAATTTCGTTGCGGAACGATTTGCCTATCTGTGCGATGCCAAAAGGCAGTTTTTTGCGTGATGTGCGCAATACGTTTTTGAAGTTGACAAAGATGCCCTGCGCGGTCTCGGGGCGCAGATAGATTTCCGATGCGCTGTCCTCCGTAACGCCCATGAAGGTTTTAAACATCAGGTTGAATTTCCGAATGCCGGTAAACGAATGTTTGCCGCACGCCGGGCAGGGGATGCAATGTTCTTCGACGAATGCCTCCAAAGCCGCCGCGTCCATGCCGTCCACTTTAAGCGCAATCCCGTTTTCACGGGCATAGTCTTCCGCCAGCTGGTCGGCGCGGTAGCGCGTTTTGCAGGCGCGGCAATCCATCAGCGGATCGGAAAACCCGCCGACGTGGCCGGACGCCACCCAAACCTGCGGATTCATCAGAATAGCCGAATCGAGCCCCACGTTGTAAGGAGATTGGCGGACGAATTTCTTCCACCATGCTTGTTTGACATTGTTCTTTATTTCTGTGCCAAGCGGGCCATAATCCCAGGCGTTGGCCAATCCGCCGTAAATTTCTGAACCTGGATAGACGATGCCGCGGTTTTTGCACAGCGCAACCAGTTTATCCATTGTGAGACTGGACATAAAACATTTCCTCCGTTTTCAAAGACATTTCAACTCATCATAGCAGAAACGGTCTGAAAGGAAAAGATGAAAAGCGTTTTCAGCGCCACCGCTTTTTATTCTTAAAACAGGAACTTATGTATACCGGTAACGGGCAGCAGATTGTATGCAACAGCAAGACTATGCCGTAATTTCAAAATATTCGCTCAGTGTTGCCTGTAACCCTTTGGATCGGTTTGCGTAGTATAAAGCGAGCAATGCATGCTCAATAACAATTCCATAAGGAGGATTTCCATGAACTGTCTATGCAACAACTCGATCCTTCCGCTGATCATTTTGATGTCTTGCTGCGGCGAAAACGGCTCCAGCGGCGGCGGGATACTTGGTTTCGGTGGCAAATCCGGAAACGGCCTTGATGACCTGCTCTGGTTGCTCTGCATTCTTTGCCTGTGCGGCAACAACGGGTCCAGCAGCGACTGCAGGCGTTAGGGTAAAAAGAGGCTGACTTTTCAGTCACAAGTACCAATCCATAAGGGGGTTTTTTCATGAACTGCTTGTGCGACAACCCGATTCTGCCACTGATCATCCTGTTCTCCTGTTGCGGCAAGGATGATGGGATCGGCGGTCTCTTTGGGTGTGGCTCCAGCTCCGGCAACGGGCTCGATCAATTGCTCTGGCTGCTTTGCATCCTCTGCATGTGCGGAAACAACGGCACCAGCGATCGTCGTTACTAACAACCGAAAGGGCGACTGGAAACCCAGCCGCCCCTTTTGTTTAATACACCGAATCGAGGGCTTATGCCCTATGTTTAATACAAAGCAGAATTCCGCCGATATCGCAACCATTCTGTTTTCTGTCCGGTTTTATAAATCCATCGCCCGCGCAATGTTTTCCGTGCACTCCTTGACGAGCGAATAACAGTGCTTTATCGCGGAGTCCATGGACATTGGCCGGTTCATGATGGAAAATACCGCCGTGACGCCCATGTCAAAGACTTTTCTGTATCCGCCCAAAACGGAGCCTGCGATGCAGATGCATTTGATGTTCGCATCCTGCGCCAATTTTCCCATCGCCACGGGCACCTTTCCAAACGGCGTGGATTTGTCCGTAGCGCCTTCGCCCGTGATGATAAGATCCGCAAGCTGTGCGCGTTCCCGAAGAAGCGCGACGTCGATGACCAGTTCGGTGCCCATCATCAGCCGTCCGCCCAAAGCCGTCAACGCTCCGCCCATACCGCCTGCAGCACCCGATCCGGGCAAGGTCAGGATATCCACGTGGAGCGAATGGTATACAAGCTGTGCAAACTGTTCCAGGCCCTTGTCCAACAATGCTATCATCTCGGGTGTGGCGCCCTTTTGCGGCCCAAAGACCGCCGATGCGCCGTCGGGTCCGCAAAGCGGATTGTTGACGTCACATGCCACCAGAATATCCACGTCCTTCAGCCTTGCATCGAGCCCTCTTGCGTCGATTGCCGCTACACGCAGCATGTCGGATGCGGTATGGAAAAGCATGGTACCGGAACGATCGAAAAACCGGACGCCCAATGCTGCCATCATGCCCATTCCGCCCTCGTTGGTGGCCGATCCGCCGATCCCGACGACCAGTTTGTCAACGCCGCAATCGAGGGCTTTGCGGATCAATTCTCCGGTACCATAGGAAGTGGTATGCAGCGGGTTGCGCTTGCCGTACGGTATCATCGCAAGACCGCTTGCCGCAGCCATCTCGATGACGGCGGTTTTCCCGTCATCGATGAGCCCGAAGAAAGAATCGACAGGTTCACCATGAGGTCCCATGACGCGGGCATAAACTTTTTGACCGCCTACTGCGGATAAAAAGGCGTCCACAGTACCGTCGCCTCCGTCGGCCATCGGTGCTTTATCGATCACAAGCGTTGCGTTGGCAGCCAAAAGCCCTTTTTCCATCGCTTCCGCCACCAGGGTCGCGGAAAGGGAACTCTTGTATTTATCCGGGCATACTAATACGCGCATAGGATTACCTCTTTGTCATGTGCATAGAATGTATTGGAGAAGTCTGGTCAAAGCGAGGTGCCACATGAAAGCAGAAACCAAAAAACAGGGTAAGGCAGCCGTCATCGCGGTTTTGGGTGTAGGCTTTTGTGCGCTGTTCAATGCGCTGTTTTCCGATACGCAATCCCAGTGGTATACCGCGCTTAAAAAACCGGTCTACATGCCGCCCCCGCTGGTGTTTTCCTGTGCCTGGATCGCCGTTTATCTGCTGCTGACGGTGGCGCTGCAGCGGCAGATCCATCGCATCAACAAAGGTGCCGTATATGGTTTTGTTGCGATCCTCACGCTTGTCGCATTGTGGAATTACGCTTTCTTCATGCTGCAAAACAACCTTGCAGCCTTGATTCTGTTGGTGTTCTGCGTCCTCACCGCAGGCTATACGATCCGCCAAACCTGGCAAAAGGACGTGCTGACCACCATTTTGCTTTTTTTCATTGCGGGTTGGATCACATTTGTCTGTGTGTTTCAATTCTATATCTACATGATGAATTGAGCTTTGCCGCAAAATGCAAACGATCTGCGTGACAAGCGCGCATGGATCATTCGTCCACCTGGATCAGTTCGACGCGCTCCCCGCCCGGTCCGTAGAAAAATGCGTTGTGGTGTTTGGGGGACCGACCTTGAAGCGGGATCTCGTTTTCTCGGTCGAACTTGACGCCTGCCGCTTTGAGCCTTGCGATTTCTTTGCGGATGTCCTCAACGCGCAAGGAAAAGTGTATGGGGGGCTGTACCATCGGCGTGCATCCGGCATGGGGTTGGACAAACTCCAGCGTCAGATCGCCCAAGTGGACAAATTGAAGCGTTGCGAATCCGCCGTCGCGCGGGATGACAGCGCGTTCGCCCTCTGCAAAGCCAAAATAATCCCGGTAAAACGCGACTGACTGCTCACAATCCGGCGTCAGCAGGCCGATATGATCCAATACAACCATTGGTTTTCCTCCGAAGGATAGTTATTTCTGTGTTAAAATATTTTACCATAGTTTTTTTGCCCAGCCAAGGCAACACAGAGGTCCCTTTGTGTTGTTTTATAAAAAGGCACCTGCTATAATAAGGCATGCCAAATAAATGGCTTGCCGTTTATTAAGCGTTGCCGCAATGTCTGCATAAAAAGCCTTGCTTTTTCGCTCGAATCCTGATGTGCATGCAACGCTGCCGCAGATACAAAGCGAATTCTCGTTCTATGCAGAGGAAGATAACAGTACTATCATGAAATTAAGTGGAGATTGGTTGCCATGAACAAAAAAACCAGAAACCTTGTCACTGCCGGGATGATCAGCGCGATCATTCTTCTGTTGGGTTTGACAGGACTAGGCTATCCTTATATCCCGCCGTTCAGACTGACCATTGTTCAGGTACCGGTTGCAATCGGCGCCATGGTCCTTGGGCCGTGGTACGGATTGTTTTTCGGTCTGTTGTTTGGCATGACTTCCATATATCAGGCGGCAATCGGCGGATTGCCTACCGCGCCGATGTTTTTAAACCCGCTGGTTGCGGTGCTTCCCAGGCTGTGTGTGCCCATCATCGCATACCTTGTTTTCAAACTGGTTGACCGGATGCTAAAGGGCAAAAAGCGCATCATCAGCGGCGTGCTGGGCGGCATTTTTGCGTCGCTGACGAATACCGTTCTCGTTTTGGGCGCGATCTATTTCATTTACGGCGCAAGTGCGGCTGCAATGATCGGCATCAGTCCGGAACTTCTGCTGGGCGTGCTTTTGGGGATTGTCGTTTCCTCCGGATTTCCGGAAGCCGCCGCGAGCGGCATCTTGTCCGGCCCGATCATGGCGGCGCTGTCCAAGCTCAGAAAGGATTGACCCACATGCTGCTTGCACTGGATATAGGCAATTCCAATATCAAATGCGGCTTGTTCAACGGCAAGGAGATCATCGCCTCCTGGCGCCTTGCAACGAGCTTTGACAAGAGCAGTGACGAATACGGGATCACGCTTTTGCAGTTCCTCGATCACCTGCACTTCACATCGTCGGACATCCGCGGCGTTATCCTAAGCTCCGTCTCGCCGGGGTTGAATTATACGCTGGACCGCATGATCCGGACGTACTTTTGGAAAGTGCCGATGTTTGTGAGCCACAAGCTCGATACCGGACTGAACATCGCATACGAACCGCCGCAAAGCCTCGGCGCGGACCGGATCGCAAACGCCGTGGCGGCGTACACACTCTACGGCGGGCCGTGCATCACTGTGGACTTCGGTACGGCAACCACCTTTGGCGTGGTATCGGCGGAAGGAACGTTTTTGGGCGGTGCCATCGCTCCCGGTATCCGCAGCTCCAGCGATGCGCTGGTCGCGCGCGCGGCGCAGCTGCACCGGTTCGATTTTGTCAAACCGGAAAAAGCGATCGCGGACAACACGCTCAATGCCTTACAGGCGGGCATCATGTACGGGTTTTGCGGATTGGCGGACAACATCATCCACAAGATCAAACAGGAGATAGGCCCGGCACGCGTCATCGCAACCGGCGGCATGTCGGATGTGATAGCGGGGGACAGCCAGACCATAGAAATCGTGGACAAGCTCTTGACCTTAAAGGGGCTGCAGATACTTTACGAAAGAAATGCATGACGGAGGTTTGGATATGAAACAGCGCATAGCGCTTTTGGGTGCGGGAACGGTGGGAGCGGGGGCGTACAGGCTCATTGAAGAGAACGGCTCCCTGATGGCGCAGAACCACGGCGTTGAGATCGAAGTTGCAAAAATCCTGGTGCGTGATTTGGGGAAAAACAACAGGGGCGTGCCCAAAGAACTGCTGACGGATGACTATGATGCCATCCTTGCGGATGATTCCATCGTCCTTATCGCCGAAGCGATGGGCGGAACCGATCCGGCGCTGGACTATGCGCTGCGAGCGCTCCGGGCGAAAAAGTGCTACGTGACGGCCAACAAGGAACTCATCAGCAAACATTTTGAACAGTTGGAACAAACGGCGAGGGACAACGGCGTAGGCTTATACTTTGAGCCCAGCGTGGCGGGAGCGATCCCGGTTATCAAGGCGCTGACGGATTCGCTGGCGGCCAACCGCATCGAAAGCATGATGGGCATCATCAACGGCACGACCAACTACATCATGAGCAAAATGAGCCAGGAAGGACTGGATTACGATACCGCTCTGAGGCAGGCGCAGGAACTGGGTTATGCCGAGCCGGACCCGACCAACGACGTCGAGGGCTATGACGCGCGCTTCAAGCTGGCAATCCTGGCGTCGCTCGCTTTTAAAAAGCGCGTGTTCGTGGAGGATGTGCTCTGCGAAGGGATTACATCCATCACCGCCGACGATGTGCGCATCGCCAAAGAGCTCGGGTTCGGCATCAAGCTGTTGGCCATCGGCAAAATGGAAGACGGCCTGTTGCAGGCAAGGGTACATCCGACCATGCTGCCGCTTGCTCATCCGCTCTGCTCCGTCAACGGCCCGTTCAACGCGGTGTATATCAACGCGAGTGCCGCCGGAGAGCTGATGTTCTATGGGCGCGGTGCGGGCGATATGCCAACGGCAAGCGCGATGGTGGGCGACATCCTGCATGCATTGATGCAGTCGACGCGGCGTCGCTACAACTGGGCTTGGGAAGGCGCGCCCAAAGCGGAAATCGCGGATGACTGGCAAAGCGCATTTTTCATTCATACAAGAGCGGCGGACGAACCGCGCGTTCTGGGCCGTGTTGCCGGCATATTGGGCGATTACGGCGTGTCCATCGAAGCCGTCATGCAAAAGGGCGACGCGGGACCGGACGGAAGCGTCCCGGTCGTGTTCATCACGCATACGACCAGCGAAAAGGCTTGCCGCAAGGCCGTGGATGAAATCAAAAAACTTAAAATCATCAAGGTCGTCAACATCATCCGGGTAGAACATTGAGGAGGAACATCCATGCTTTTTAAAGTGGGTACGACACACGAGGAGATCCGCAAGGAAATGCGCGGAGGCCCGGGCGAAGTCAAGATGCGCGATTTGAGCTCGGCGGAAGAGCGCCCCGCAAAATGCCGTGTTTTTGCAGAGATGACAATAGAGCCGGGCAGCGGCATCGGAACGCATCCGCACGCCGGTGAAACGGAATTTTATTATATCGTCAGCGGCACGGGCACGGCTATAGACGACGGCAAAGAAGTCGAAATGCAAAAAGGCGATTGTCTTGTCACAGGCAAGGGCGCGTCGCACAGCCTTACGAACAAAGGGCAGGAAACACTTGTGGTCCTGGCCTGCGTCGTATTGGACTAGAGGAAAACGGCATGCCGCATATCGTCATCAAACTTTGGCCGGGGCGTACGATGGAGCAGAAGCGGGCTGTTTGCATCCCCATAGGCGTTGCGCTGCATGAAGCGACCGGCATCGAACTGTCCCACATCAGCGTATCCATCGAGGAAGTGCAGCCCGAGGAATGGGACGGCAAAATCCGAAACGGGGAACTGATTCAGAAGGCTTCCGAGATCGTGATCCCGGAAGGGACAAGCGCGGAAGACTGGCAGTAAAAACAAATCTGCCAAGCCGCACGAAAAATTTGTATTTCAACAAAAAAGGAGCAGCCGTTATTTTTGGGCGCTCCTTTTGATTGTGGAATGTCTTTATTATTGATTGTCCTGCTCCCGTATCTGCGCGCGCCGTATTTTGCCGGAGATGGTCTTTGGCAATTCCTCCACGAACTCGATGCGGCGGGGATATTTATACGGAGCGGTCACGCTTTTCACATGATCCTGAAGCTCGTGGATGAGTTCTTCACCGGGCACATACCCCTTGGCCAAAACGATGGTGGCTTTGACGATCTGCCCGCGCGTCGCGTCGGGCATCGCCGATATGGCGCATTCCACCACGGCGTCATGTTCCATCAACGCGCTTTCCACCTCAAACGGCCCGATCCGGTAACCGGAGGATTTGATAACGTCGTCTGCCCTGCCCACAAACCAGTAGTAGCCCTCTTCATCCTTCCAGGCAACGTCGCCCGTATGGTATGCGCCGTAATGCCAGGCCGCCTTGGTCTTGTGCTCGTCGTTGTAATAGCCAGCGAACAGGCCGATCGGGCGCTGTTTGCGCGTAAAGACGATGATTTCGCCCTCTTCGCCCGTGTCGCAAATTTCGCCGTCCTCGTTGACCAGTTCCACATCGTATCCCGGGGAAGGCTTGCCCATGGAGCCGGGATGGATCTCGAGCCAGGAAAACGCGGCCATGATCGGGGTGGTCTCCGTCTGCCCGTATCCTTCGGCGATCTTAAGCCCCAGCACCTGATAGACGCGGTTGAATACCTCGGGGTTGAGCGGTTCACCCGCGGTTGTGAGATGCTCCAGCGCGGAAAGATCAAAGTTTTCCATTTTTTCCCGGATCAAAAAACGGTAGATAGTCGGCGGAGCGCAAAAGCTGGTGACGCGGTACAAAGAGACTTTTTCCAAAAGTTTGATCGGGTCGAACTTGTCCATATCATAGACGAACAATGCGGCGCCCGCTATCCATTGCCCGTACATTTTACCCCAGGAACATTTGGCCCAGCCTGTATCGGCGACGGTCAGATGCAGCGAATTCTCGTGAAGGTTCTGCCAGAATTTAGCCGTCACGATATGTCCCAGCGGATAAGTGAAATTGTGCAGCACCATCTTGGGCATTCCGGTGGTGCCGGAGGTGAAATAGATCAGCATCGGATCGCGCGCGGTCGTGCCGGCTTCGCCGGTCGGGCGTTCAAAGCTTTGCGCGAAGGATGTGATCTTAGCGTGTAGGCTGTCCCAACCCGGACGCGATCCGTTGAGGCTTATCAACCGCATCGGTTCGGATATATGCTGCGCGGCTTGTTCGACGTTTGCCATGACTTCGTCGTCGTCCAGCGAAACGATGGCGCGCACGGACGCCGCCTCAACGCGGTACACGATATCCTTGACGCTGAGGATATGCGTTGCGGGGATGGCGATGACGCCAAGTTTGTGCAGCGCAGGCATGATGAACCAGTATTCCCATCGGCGGCGCAACAGCAGCATGACGGTGTCGCCGCTTGTAAGACCCAAAGA
The DNA here is from genome assembly GCA_942492795.1 of uncultured Christensenellaceae bacterium. Classification (GTDB taxonomy): domain Bacteria; phylum Bacillota; class Clostridia; order Christensenellales; family QAND01; genus RGIG3178. Next base: position 2,432,576 of record OW818639.1, on the reverse strand, counting down.
GGCAAAGTAATGCGCCGCCCGGTTGGAAAGATGGCTCAGATCGGAAAAGGTCAGTTTTTTCTCGCCGCCGTGGTCATCGCACCAGACAAGCGCCATCTTATCGGGCTGGTCCTTGGCCCAGCCGTCTATCACATCAAAACCGAAGTTGAAATCCTCCGGCACGTTCACTTCAAAATGATCGTAAAAATCCTCATAGGAATCAAACTTCGAGGATGAAAAACGTTCCAACATAACACACACTCCAAAATTTTTATTTCATGACGATTGCTAAAAATTTTGCGGGCGCGTCGTCCATAGCTTGCATACCGTGCATGCTGGCAGAATCAAAATAGATGCTGTCACCGGCTACCAAGTCAAGGGACTTAGCGCCGATGGTAACTCGCAGTTTCCCTTCCAGAACATAGTCGAATTCATGGCCGCTGTGCGAATTCTGCTTCACTTCGCCAACCTCCGGCTGAAGCGTAACCAAGAACGGCTCGCATTTTTTATCGATGAACTTGTGTGCGAGTGCCCGGTATTCATAGCCCGGATAGCGCTGTACATGTAGTCCTTTGCCGTTGGGCGTAAAGGTGTACGCTGTTAATTTCGGCTGCTCCCCCGTGATCAGCGATGCCAGCGGAATGTCGTAGGTTTCGCCAAACGAGGTTAAAAAGCCGATGGGGATGTCCTGCTCACCGCTCTCGTAACGAAGATATGCTTCTCGGGAGACTCCTACCGCCTTGGCTACCTCTTCGGGCGTCTTTCCCAATGCCTCGCGGGTGTCCAAAAGCCGTGCCGCAATCTGTCTGATGGTATCCGTCATGACGATGTTTTCACCTCTTTAAATATATGTGAAAAATTATACAGGGGATTTGTTGCATAATGCAAGCGCTACGGGAAATTTTATGGGAAGTATTGGACATTGTTTAAAATGGGGAACAAAGTTTCGCATATGTGTTGAAAATAATCAAAACTCTGATAGAATAAAGTTTGCTGAATGCATTTAAAACAAGCAGATTAAGGAGAGCGAATGGGACAGTTCTGCGTAAAAAGCACATTTGAGCCGCAGGGCGATCAGCCGGAAGCCATCGATAAATTGGCGACGGCCATCGAGCACGGGGCAAAAGACCAGGTGCTTATGGGCGTTACGGGCAGCGGCAAAACCTTTACCATGGCAAAGGTGATCGAGCGTGTGCAAAAACCCACGCTTGTGCTGGCGCACAACAAGACGCTCGCGGCACAGTTGTGCAGCGAGTTCCGAGAGTTCTTTCCGGATTCCGCCGTGGAATACTTCGTCTCCTATTACGATTACTATCAGCCGGAAGCCTACATCGCGTCGAGCGACGTATACATCGAAAAGACGGCTACGGTCAACGACGAGATCGATAAAATGCGGCACAGCGCAACGAGCGCTTTAAACGAACGGCGCGACGTCATCGTGGTGGCCAGCGTCTCCTGCATCTATGCGCTGGGCGATCCGGAAGAATATTTGAAAATGTCCATCTCGATGCGCCCGGGCATGCATATCAGCCGCGAATCGGTCATGCGAAGGCTGGTGGACATACAATACGAGCGCAACGACATAAACTTTGTCCGCGGAACGTTCCGCGCAAAGGGCGACGTGCTGGAGGTTTTTCCGGCGAGCAAGGGAGACCGGGCCATCCGCGTGGAATTCTTCGGGGATGAAATCGAGCGCATCAGCGAAGTCGATCCGTTGACCGGAATGCCGATACGCCTGTTGGACCATATACCGATTTTTCCCGCGACGCACTATGCCACAAGCCCCGAACGCATGCAGCAGGCCATGCAAACCATCGAAGACGACATGCACGAATGCGTCAGGGAGTTCCGCGCGAACGATCAGCTGATCGAAGCGCAGCGCATCGAGCAGCGCACGATGTTCGATCTGGAGATGATGCGGGAGATCGGATTCTGCAGTGGCATCGAGAATTATTCGCGTTATTTTGACGGGCGCAAGCCCGGCGAGCCGCCCTATACGCTGCTGGATTATTTTCCGAAAGACTTCCTGCTGTTCATCGACGAAAGTCACGTCTCCATTCCGCAGATACGCGGCATGTACAAGGGCGACTATGCGCGAAAAGACAGCCTGATTAAATACGGTTTTCGGCTGCCCGCCGCATACGACAACCGCCCGCTTAAATTTGAAGAATTTCAAAAGCGCATCAACCAGGCGGTGTACGTCAGCGCTACCCCCGCGGATTACGAGATGACCCGCGCGATGCAGGTGGTCGAACAGATTATTCGGCCTACAGGCCTTGTGGACCCGCCGGTCGAGGTGCTTCCCGCACAGGGGCAGGTGGATGACCTGATCGGACAGATCCGCACGACGGTCGACAAAGGATACCGTGTCCTGGTCACGACACTGACCAAGAAGATGGCGGAGCGGCTGACGGAGTATCTCGAAGATCTCGATCTTAAGGTGCAATACATGCATTCCGACATCGAGACCATCGAGCGCATGGAGATCATACGCGATCTTCGTCTGGGTGAATTCGATGTGCTGGTGGGCATCAACCTGTTGCGCGAAGGGCTGGATTTGCCCGAGGTCGGGTTGGTCGCGATCCTCGATGCCGATAAGGAAGGATTCTTGCGCAGCGATACATCGCTTATCCAGACGATCGGACGTGCGGCGCGCAACGTGGACGGCCGCGTGGTCATGTACGCCGATCGAGTGACCGACAGCATGAAGCGCGCGCTTGACGAAACGGAGCGTCGGCGTACGATCCAGTTGGAATACAACCGTGTCAACGGCGTCACGCCGCAGAGCATCATCAAAGGCGTGCGCGATATTCTGGAAATCTCCCGCGCTGCGGATGAACGTTCGCACCGCGATTTATTGGACCGCATGACGCCGGAGCAGGTTGCGGCACGCATCTATCTGATGGAGCAGGAGATGCAGCAGGCGGCGGCAGAGCTTGACTTTGAGCGCGCTGCCAAGCTTCGGGATGGTATTATAGCATTGCGCGACGGAAGGCCGGTTTTAACCACAGCAGCCAAGCGCTTTGCGAGAGGACGGAAAACGAGGAAATGAACGACCAAATCATCATCAAGGGTGCGAGACAGCACAATTTAAAGAATATAGATTTAACGATTCCAAGGGACAAGCTTGTCGTGTTTACCGGCATTTCCGGCAGCGGCAAGAGCAGTCTGGCGTTTGATACCATCTATGCCGAAGGCCAGCGCCGCTATGTGGAATCGCTTTCTTCCTATGCGCGCATGTTTTTGGGGCAGATGGAGAAGCCGGACGTGGATTCCATCGAAGGACTTTCCCCCGCAATATCCATCGACCAGAAGACCACGTCGCGCAATCCGCGTTCTACCGTCGGCACCGTAACGGAGGTGCACGATTATCTGCGGCTTTTGTATGCCCGTGTCGGACAACCCCATTGCCCGCAGTGCGGACGGCCGATTGCCCAGCAAAGCGTCGATCAGATGGTCGAAGCGGTGCTTGGACTTGGCGAAGGTACGCGTGTGCTGGTGTTGGCGCCGATCGTGCGCGAACGCAAGGGGGAACACGCCAAGCTGTTTGAGGATCTTCGCAAAGGCGGCTATGCGCGCGTCATGGTGGACGGCGAACTGCATGACCTGACGGATGAGTTCAAACTTCCGAAGAACAACAAGCATAGCATCTCGGCGGTTGTGGACCGGATCGTTGTGAACAGGGACGCCCGGGGGCGCATCGGAGAGAGCATCGAGACATCGCTGGATCTGTCTTCCGGTCTCGTCGTGATCAAAAACGCGGATACGGCGGAAGAGATGATGTTAAGCGGCAATTATGCCTGCCCCGATTGCGGCATCAGCATGGAGGAATTGACCCCGCGCATGTTCTCCTTCAACAACCCGTTCGGTGCCTGCCCGGAATGCTCCGGCCTCGGTACGCTGATGAAGACCGACCCTGATCTGGTGATTCCCGACCGGTCGCTATCGCTGCGGCAAGGCGCCATTCGCGTTTCGGGCTGGGACAGCGCGTCGGGCGGCAGCATGGCGGATATGTATTTTTCGGCGATGAGCAAGCATTACGGCTTTTCGCTGGATATGCCGGTCGATCAGTTGGAGCAAAAGGTTGTCAACCTTTTCTTATACGGTACAGGCAAGGAAAAGGTGCGCGTGGACTACACACGTGAATTCGGCTCCGGAACGTTCTACAGTGAGTTTGAAGGCATCATTCCCAACATTGAGCGGCGCTATAAGGAAACTGCCAGCGACTGGGTAAAGGAAGAACTCGAAGGCTATATGGCCATGACGCCTTGCCCTGCGTGCCATGGCAACCGTCTGCGCCCGGAAGTGCTCGCCGTTACGGTAGCAGGGCTTTCCATCGCCCAGATCAGCGAGATGAGTGTGCGGGACTCGCGCAACTTCCTGCATGACATCCAATTGACACAGCGCCAGCACCTGATTGCAGACCGTATCCTCAAGGAGATTCAGGAGCGTCTTGGATTTTTGGTGGACGTCGGGTTGGATTATATGACATTGTCCCGCACCGCGTTTACACTTTCGGGCGGCGAGGCGCAGCGCATACGGCTTGCGACGCAAATAGGTTCGCACTTAACCGGCGTTCTGTACATTTTGGACGAGCCGAGCATCGGTTTGCATCAGCGCGACAATGCAAAACTGCTCAAAACCCTCAAAAACCTGCGGGATCTTGGAAACACGCTTATCGTTGTGGAACACGACGAAGAGACGATGCGTGCGGCCGATCTGGTCGTGGACATAGGCCCCGGCGCGGGCGAGCACGGCGGAAGGATCATTGCCCAGGGAACGGCGCAGCAGATCGAGCAGGTCCCGGAATCCGTTACGGGGCAGTATTTAAGCGGGGCAAGATCCATCGCGATCCCGACTGAAAGACATGAACCGAAGGGCTTTTTAACGGTCCGGGGTGCCAATGAAAACAACCTCAAGCACATCGACGTCGGTGTCCCGCTGGGGGTTTTAACCTGCGTGACGGGCGTGTCTGGCAGCGGCAAGAGCAGCTTTGTCAATGAGATACTTTACAAAGCCCTGGCAAGGGATCTCAACAGGGCGAAACAGCGCCCCGGACAGTACGACCGCATCGAAGGCATGGGGCATCTGGACAAGGTGATCGACATCGACCAGTCCCCCATCGGACGCACGCCGCGCAGCAACCCCGCGACGTATACCGGCATGTTCGACATGATCCGTGACGTGTTCGCCCAGACGGCGCAAGCGCGCATGCGCGGCTACAAGGGAGGTCGCTTCAGCTTCAACGTCAAGGGCGGGCGCTGCGAGTCCTGCAAAGGAGACGGCATCGTGCGCATCGAAATGCATTTCCTGCCCGACGTGTTTGTCCCCTGCGATGTGTGCAAAGGCAAACGGTACAACCGTGAAACGCTCGAAGTGCATTATAAGGGCAAGAGCATTGCGGATGTGCTGGATATGACGGTGGAAGAAGCGCTTGCTTTCTTTGCACCGATACCGCGCATCGCGGTGAAACTGCAAACGCTGATGGACGTCGGATTGGGATACATCAAAGTCGGGCAGCCCAGCACAACGCTCTCGGGCGGCGAAGCGCAGCGCGTGAAGCTGGCAACCGAGCTGAGCAAGCGCAGTACCGGACGTACGCTCTATATTTTGGATGAGCCGACGACCGGCCTTCACATGGCGGACGTGGATCGATTGATCGTGATTTTGCAAAAACTTGTGGAAGCAGGCAACACAGTCGTTGTCATCGAGCACAATCTCGACGTGATCAAGACGGCGGACTATATCATCGACCTCGGCCCCGAAGGCGGGGAACTTGGCGGGACCATCGTTGCGACAGGCACACCGGAACAGGTTGCGCAAAACGAAAAAAGCTATACAGGGCAGTACTTAAAACCGGTGCTCTCACGCAAACGCGGAAGTTGACCGGAAGATTCGTGCCGCGCGATAGGCGGGACGTTAAAAACAAAAAAATCATCGCAGAAGGTGGACAAACGCAAAAGCGCGTGGTATCATAATTTACGCTGCAAAGAACGGTCTGTTGGCTCAGTTGGTAGAGCACATCGTTCACATCGATGGGGTCACTGGTTCGAGTCCAGTACAGACCACCAAGCACAAACCCCCCGGGCAAAAGCCCGGGGGTGCTTTTTTTGTTTATAAGATATCGAATTCAAATCAAATTGGCATTTTCCCGCTATCGCGTTGCATTATACGTATATGGTATACTGTATGTAACCAAAATGTAAAAAGCGGGTAGATGCGATGGGAAAATGCTTTCAAGTTATGCTGGCAGAAGACAATATTGAACTTTCCAAAGCCATTAAAAGCTATTTTGACATAAAAAAAGACATCGAGATCAACGCGATTGCGCATAACGCGCTCGAAGCAATAGAATTATTGAGATCCGACATGCCTGATCTGATCGTTTTGGATCTTGTGATGCCGTACGCGGATGGATTTGTCCTGCTGGAGCATTTGAAAGAAAACGCATATGCCAAAACCCCGGAAGTCATCGTTTTGTCCTCCCTCAACCATGAAGCCATCATTAAGCGAGCATGCGATTACGGGGCCATCTACTATATGGCTAAACCCTTCAGCATGGAAGACCTGCATGACCGCATTCTGAACATTCTGAACAGGCGGATGATATCGGCAAACCAACAGGAGCCGACCCGGCAAACTGTGCCGCAGCAAATGGAAAATCAGGAAATGGAATCCTTTTTTATGGATATCGGCATTTCGCCGCATACGAAAGGTTTCTTGTTCCTTTGCAAAGCGATCGAGCTTACCTTGCAGAACCCGAATCTTATCTTCAATCTGACCAAGGAATTGTATCCTTCCATCGGAGCGCTTTGCCAAACCACCGCCGCAAACGTTGAACACTCGATCCGCCACTCCATCGAAGTTGCATGGAACAGCAAGAAAATATTCAACGCCAATCAATTTTTTAAAGCCGATGTATTTTCCCATCAATACAAGCCGTCCAACGGCGAATTCATATCCGTTATAACCAAGCGGTTCGGCGCAAAATCTTAAGGATGTCAATGGATATGCGCCTGTCATTTGTAAAAATGCAGGCGTTTTTTTATTGCAGCCGTAAAAGGCTTATAAAAGCAAGCGCGAACCGGAAAACAAGAGAAGATAAGGCTGACGGAAGAAATACGGGCGATATTTGGCGAAAAAACCAAGGCGTAACTGCTTAAACGTTTATGGTTAGCATTAAAGCGATAGAATTGAGTATAAACAAATCTGGATATGCGATCACGTTTACATTGACCGAAGTCTATTAACACAGGGATGTAACCATATTTCAACGTCTTATATCGTATTTAAAACAAATTCATAAATAGCTGGGAAGAACAAGATATGCGTGAATCTAAACTAAAATGTAAACGTTTTGTAAATTAACGAAATACAATTTACAAACAAATCTGTAAGTGATAGCATAATATCGTAGTTACAAAATACGACATACCAATAACCGGGCGAGCAATGGCGGTGTAACCACAAATAGCCTTATGATGGACTTTTCGAAGGACGAAGACGCGCACGAAACGGTGAAAGGCTTTGCTTGTAACCGCCGGTTGCGAGAGGAACATTTGAAGAGTTTCGAATCAGTGACCTCTTCAACAGCTGGTAAATTACCAACTGTTTTTTATCATCCGGAGAAGAGTAGGAATGATGGCTCTGTATATAGTGGTTACAATCGCAGGCATGATTGCGGGAATCTTGTTGCTCACGGCAACGAAGCATGCTATAGCAAGGCGGATAGAAGCGCTTCCTTCATTGGTTCTTGTATATGGCAGCAACGCGATATATATATGGTCATTTGCATGTGGTTTCGCGTGGCTGACACTTTACCTCTGCTATGGGATAAGCTTTCGCATGTTTGAAATCATTTATGCTCTATCCGCTTGCATCGTGCTTTCCGTGGTCGATATCTGCACAAGAAAGATCCCCAATCAGGTCCTTCTCTTGCTGATTGCCGGAGCGATCGGGTTGCTGATTGTCAAAGGCGATTGGACGAGCGTATCGTCTCACCTGTTGGGTGCGGTGTTGGGAGTAACCGTTTTTCTGGCTCCCAGTCTGCTGGTAAAGCAGGCAGGAATGGGGGACATAAAACTGGCGGGGGTAACGGGTTTTTACCTGGGCGTACGATACACCATGGTTGCGCTGGTTATAATGTCCGTTTTGTTTTTGATCGTTGCCGGCTTTCTCATCGCAACGCGAAGGGGAACCCTGAAGTCGGCTGTCGCGTTCGGACCATACATATCCGCCGGGTTCGTCATTGCGTTGATATTGCCCAGATAAAACGGGAATACACACGAAGTGTATATCGTTATAAGGATAGACTGACTTAACATGACACTCTTGCTATCAAGCGATAAGGGAGGTATGCGGGACAGTACGGAACAGATTTTGTAAAGCATGAAAATGTCTATAGTAGTAACAAAGATGAACTAATTCCCAAAAATGAAAGGAGAAACGAAAATGTTCTTTATTGCGAAAAACCTATTTATGAGGCTGAAAGCCGAAAAAGGCCAAGGGCTGGTGGAATACGGTCTTATCATCGCCCTCGTCGCTGTCCTCTTAATCGGAGGTCTGCAATTACTCCGTGGCGGAATCGGCACTGTATTCACTAATGCTAACGGTGCGCTTACAGCTCCGTAATACGATGTTCAGAAGAGATGCCGCTGAAGAAGAACTTTGGCGGCATCGGTCTCTTCTATAAGGAAGGGTATCGATGAAAAACCGCATCCATGCCAACTATGATGAAGAAGGCCAGGGTCTGATCGAATATGGGCTCATTATCGCATTTGTCGCGGTGCTTTTAGTCGGCGGACTTATCTTGTTTCGCGGGGGAATCGCATACATGTTTGAGGATGCGGGGACGATGATTGCAGGGCTGCATCCCTAACGATTGTTCAAGCCGGGACATCGACGGAAAAGGCCTTTGCAGGGTCTGTTTTTAAATAATGAAGTTTGATATACTGTATCTATTCCGAAAAGTATGTTAATAAGCCAATGGATGCAATTCTCTCTTGTGTTTTGGAACACGCTGGAGGTAAGCGTATGAGGAAGCAACTCAGTGCATTGCGCAATGAAAAAGGTCAGGCATTGGTCGAATTCGCCATGATCCTGCCTGTTTTATTGTTGCTTCTTTGCGGCATCATCGATTTTGGCTGGGTAAACTATTGTAAGTTAAGTGTCTCCTACTGCAGCCGCGAAGGCGCCAGATACGGCATCGTTCATGCAGACGACGCATATGCGGAAGCACTTATTGCCCAACGCGTCCGTGACGCCGCACCGGATTATATTAAGGACGATATGGTTGTAACGATTACCTTCTCCAATCCGACATCACGCCGTTTGGGCGATATTTCGGTTAAAGTGGACGTCACAATTTCCGGCATCACGCCGTTGACCGGCACCATCTTTTCCGGTGGGGGCGGGATAGCTTTGTCTTCTACTTGCGTAATGAAGGTGGAATAACCATGGATAGGATTAAAAAACGGTTATCGGACGAACGCGGGGCAGCAACGATCTTCGTTGCCATTGCCCTGTCTTTCCTCTTGGTGTTCTGCGCGTTTGCCGTTGATTATGGCGTGGCGTATGCCAATACAGCGAAGACACAAAATGCCGCAGATGCGGCGGCTCTGGCTTCGGGTAAAGAATTGCCGGTTCAGGCAGGAGACAGCGCCGCTGTCTCACAAGTCAAGGCGGTTGCTATTTCCTATGCCAATAAAAATGGCGGGTTCACCATAACAGCGGAGAATGTAGAGCTGGGCAATATTATCAATGGCCGGTTTACCAGTGTTCGCGTGATAATCCCCTCGCAATCCGAAGTGTATTTTGGCAAAATCATCGGGGCAGCGGCGTTTCAATTCACCAGAAGCGCAACAGTTCAAATAGCGCCTGCCAGCCAGGCAGGCAATCTGAACCCGCTTGGCGTTGAAAAGACGCAGTTGGAGAATGCCATAGCATCCGGCAACACAAATCATATCTATCTGAAATATGGCGGCGGTGACGGAACGACAGGATCCTATGGGGCGATCGACCTCGACGGGGTTATGGGCGGGGGAGCCAACGACTTTGATTCATGGCTGTTCTTTGGGTACAACGGTATTATCAAAGTCAACGATGGCCTGCTCCCGGTGGAAAAGGGCAATATGGCAGGCCCGACCAAAGACGCGATCGCACAAAAATACAACGCGTGCACCCATTTTCAGAATGACGGCGGATGTACAGCCGAACATTACGATGATAATTGTCCCAGGGTGCTACGGGTGCTGGTCATTGAAAAAGTCAATAAGAGCTATATCCGGGTAGTGGGGTTTGCCGCGTTTGTCATTGAAGGATACTATGAGGACGAAGTATTGGGTTCCTATGTGCCGATTGTGGTCAGCGGCAGCGTTGATTATACAAACGCGCCTGACTACGGCGTTTACAATATAAGCTTGACGGAATAACGTATCGGGGGCAACACATTGAAGAAGATATATTTGGCAGCGTTAATTTTCGCAATTCTTACCGGAGTTGCGATCTATGCTTATACAAACCAATTGGCGAAAGCGCCGCAAGCCAACATGGTCAGCGTGGTTGTGGCAAAACAACGGATACCCGAAAGGACGCTCATCACATCGGAGCTGCTGGAAGTCGTCCAAATGCCGTCCAGCGCTGTTCATCCGTTGGCGATAAAGACCATTGCCGGCGTATCGGGGAAGGTAGCTGCGATGACCATTGAAGCCAAAGAACAGGTGCTTCAATCAAAACTGACCGAACGGGATATCAAGAGCAGCGGGCTTTCCTATAATGTGCCGGCAGGTAAACGGGCACATACCGTTGAAGTAAGCGATACGTCAGGCGTTGCGGGTTATATAAAGGCAGGCGATCATGTAGACATTGTGGCGGTGCTGCTGTTTGATCAGACAACCAACGGGCTGGTTACCAAAGTCCCAAAATCGGTGATCCTGCTGCAAAACATAGAAGTGCTGGTGCTCGGCAAAGCGACTGTCACCGGTGAAGAGAGTGCGGAGAACGCGAAAAACTATACCGTTATCACGCTGGCGGTAACACAGGAAGAGGCGCTGAAGCTGTTCTATGCGCAAACGAACGGCAAATTAACGGTTGTTCTGCGCCCCGGTCTTGATGGGAACCTTGGAAACGTAACACCGTATACACCACAATAAACAGAAGCAAAAAGGAATATTAAATGGAAAAGAAAAAAGTGCTTGCGATCCTCAATCAGGAGGAATTAAAATATGAACTTAAAGCCAAGCTGACGCATGAAGATGTTGCGTTTCTTGGCTTTGTAAAATTCGGCGAAATCGCTATGGAAAAAGTGCTGACTTTCTTGCCGGATGCCGTAGTCCTGGTATCCGATGCAGATTGCGACGCATTGCAGCTGGCAAAAGATATATATATCGCGCTGCCGGGATGCGCGATCTTGCTGATGGAAAGAGAAATCGATCTTGCATTTGTTGAGATGGCGATGCTTTCGGGTGTTCGCAAGGTTCTGCCGGTCAACTGTAAACAATCCGCGCTGATTGACAGCATTAATCTTGCCTGCATGATGGAAAGATCACGCAACGGACGAAGCGATACGCAGGTTTTGGGGGGCTCGGCAAGGATCATTACCGTGTTTGGTTCCAAAGGCGGCATAGGAAAATCCACCATCGTTTCCAACCTGTCCATCGCTCTGGCACGCAGGGGAAAAAGGGTAGCGGTGCTGGATCTGGATCTTCAATTTGGCGACATCAACCTTTTCTTTGATGTTGACCCGAAGGAAACCATTGCCGAATTGGTGCAGGAAACGCAATCCATCAACTATGAATCCATTAAGAGCTATATGCAGTTCCATTCTTCGACGGTGAGCCTGCTCTGTGCTCCCAAAAGCCCGGAAATGGCCGATTCTATCAAGGCCGAAAGCGTAGAGAAGATCATCAATACGCTCCGGTCCTATTTTGATTATATCGTCATAGATTCACCCCCGTATTTCAACGACATATCCATCGCCGCCATGGAAAATTCCGATGAGATCATGCAGATCGTTACGCTGGACATCTCGACACTGCGAAACACCAAGATAAGCCTGAATATTATGGAATCTCTGCAATTGACGGATAAAATAAGCATCGTCGTAAACCGCGACGCGCCCGGGCTTATATCCCATAAGGATGCGCAGAGCATTTTGGGATTTCCGCTGAAGTATAAAATACCCTCCGATTGGAAAACCGCCATTGCATGTCTTAACCGGGGTATACCAATCGTATCGGATGCACCCAAGAGCGCCATTGCCAAAGAATTCCTTGCGATTGCGGACATGATTGCCGGAACGGGAGAAACAAACCAAAAAAAAGGAAAAGCGGGGAAATAAACCATGGCGTTATTCGACAGGCTCGAACAACTCAAACAAAATACGCAGGTTGAGATAGAAAAAAACGATAAGCCAAAGCAAACGGATATGTATCGCGGCATCAAGGAACGGGCGCATCACGAGGTTATCCGGATTCTTGATAAGCGCAACGTGGAACAAAACACCGAGTCGGTCGTGAGAGGGGTCATCGATGAGGTGTTGGAGGTTATTGCCGAAGATGTTAATCGGCCCGAACGTGCCAAAATTGGAATCGATTTGTACAATGACGTTATGGGGTACGGGCCGCTGGAGAGCTTTTTGAGCGATGCCGAAGTAACGGAGATCATGGTAAATGGTCCGGATGATATCTATATTGAGAGATATGGCAAAATCGAGCAAACCAAAGTAACGTTTCGCGATACGGATCACTTGCTCAATATAATCGATCGTATCGTGTCCTCGGTCGGACGTCATATCGACGAGGCGACGCCTATGGTTGACGCACGCCTTACGGACGGCTCCCGTGTTAATGTTATTATACCGCCGCTCTCGCTTATCGGACCCGTTATCACCATCCGGAAGTTCTCCAAAGTGCCGCTCACGTCGCAGGATCTGCTGGAATTTGGCTCCTGTTCCCTTAAAATGCTGCATTTTTTGGAAGCATGCGTTAAAGGACGCCTGAACATCATTGTTTCGGGCGGCACAGGCAGCGGTAAAACGACGCTTTTAAACGTCCTTTCCGGCTATATTCCGGCAGAGGATCGAATTGTTACCATTGAAGACGCCGCGGAGCTTCAGCTTAAACAAAGGCACGTTATTACGCTTGAAAGCCGACCGCCGAACATTGAAGACAAAGGACAAATAACCATTCGCGATCTCGTGCGCAATGCCCTTCGCATGCGCCCGGACCGCATCATTGTCGGCGAGGTGCGCGGCGGTGAGGCGTTGGACATGCTTCAAGCCATGAATACAGGGCATGACGGGTCGATTACCACAGCCCACGCGAATTCCCCGCGTGATACGCTGTCCCGCCTTGAAACGATGACGCTGATGGCCGGCATGGATTTGCCCGTAAAAGCAATTCGGGAGCAGATGTCTTCCGCAATCGACATCATCGTGCAACAAGCCAGAATGAGGGACGGAAGCCGCAAAATTATCAACATAACGGAAGTATTGAACATGGAGGGCGATGTTATCACGCTTCAGGATATTTATTTGTGCGACAGAGCAGGTTTCGTCGACGGCACCGATAAACTGAAAACACGTTTCCGCGCAACCGGAATCGTCCCGCATTGCATCGAGAAGTTGCGCAACAACGGCATATTTGTCTCGGATGAATGGTTTAAGGAATAAAGAGGGGGCATGGACTGATGCAGTTGTATCTGATAGCGGTTTTGGCGTCCATATTTTCTTTTATGGCTTTTGTTTCCCTCAATCAGCTGATATTCGGGAAAAAGATTGTGGCGCAGCAGCGTATTAAAAAATTGTTTGCAACCGAGGAAACAACAGATAACAAGAAGATCGCCAAGAGGAAAAAAGAATTAAACAGCAAGTCGTCTGTTGACAGAGGGCTCTTGCTCAACTTGTCCACACAACTGTCCCTTGCCGATATAAAACTGCGGGTAGATGAATTCATTATTCTTTGGTCAATCGTGGCATTTGGTCCTGCCGGTATCCTATTGGTCATGGGAGTCGACTGGTTGGCTCCGTTGGCGCTGTTCCTGGTAGGCGCGGTCCTGCCCGTTGTTTTGATAACACGCCGCAAGGGCAAGCGGATTTCTATGCTGGAGGACCAGTTGAGCAATGCTTTGATCATTGTGGGCAACTGTCTGAAGACAGGGTTATCCTTCCAACAGGCCTTGGAGAGCATCGTTCGTGAGATGCCCGATCCGATCTCAAGAGAATTCGGCAGAGTGGTGAAGGAAGTGCAATTGGGACGCTCGATGGAACAGGCTCTGCAAAACATGGCGAACCGGCTCAATAGCAAGGATTTCACCCTGCTTGTAACGGCGGTGCAAATTCAGCGGCAGGTTGGAGGCAACCTGTCTGAAATCCTCACAAACATTTCGGAAACCATCCGGGAGCGGATCAAGATTAAGTCAAACCTGAAAGTGCTGACATCCAGCGGACGAATTTCTGGCTTGGTCGTTGGTTTGATACCCGTGTTTTTAATGTTGGCGTTGATGGTTTTAAATCCTTCGTATGTCAGAATCTTTTTTGTTCCGGGTACCGGAACGATTTTGCTTATCGTCGCAATATCACTGGAAGTCGTCGGGTTTTTAACGATCAGAAAGATCATGAGCGTAAAATTCTAAAGGGGGGATTGCAATGCAATTTGTGGTGATCATGTCTGCCTGCTTTGCGTTTTCGCTCTTCGCAGCGGTTTTTTATAGATTGGGGCAAAACATCGACCGAAAAAAAAGGCGGCTTTCAAGTATCGGCAATGCTGCCAACAGGGTTTATGATGAGGAATTGAGCGATCCTTTCGTTAAGCGCTTTATCCTGCCGGCCTTCAATGGCATCGTTAAAACCTTTTCGCGGTTGCTGCCCCGCGGAGGCAAAAAGCAACCATCAAAACTGGAAAAAGACCTGATACTTGCCGGCATACGGATGACCCCGAGCGAATATACGGCCATCCGGTTTGTCTATATGTTTTGTATAATTGGGCTTACGCTCTTTTTGGCTATCTTTATAAGCAATGCGCCTATCATTGGGATCATAATTTATATTGTGGGGATAATAATGGCGTTTGGCGTTCCCTATGTATATCTCAATTCAAAAATTAAAATCCGGCAGGAGGCAATTCGCAAAGACATGCCGGATATTTTGGATTTGCTGACCGTGAGTGTGGAAGCGGGGCTAAGCTTTGACGGCGCCCTGGTTTACATCGAAGAATTTTCGGACGGCCCGCTTGTGCAGGAACTTTCCGTTGTTAAAAGGGAAATACAAATGGGCTTATCCAGACGCGAAGCGATGAGGAAGCTTACCGAACGCAACAGTGTCGACGAATTGAAAACGTTTATCGGGGCGCTTATTCAAACCGACCAAATCGGTATCCCCATTCGCAACGTACTTCGAACACAGGCGTCCTCTTTGCGCCTCTCAAGGAAACAGATTGCAGAAGAAAAGGCACTTAAAACACCTGTAAAGATGATGTTGCCGCTTGTGCTTTTTATTCTTCCGGTAACCTTCATCATTCTTCTTGGTCCCGCCGCCATGAATATATCCAAGGTTTTTACATAGGAGGACTTCTTTTGGCAAGAACTTGCAGCATACGCAGTGGATCAGTGTTGATTGCGGAAAAGGTCGGCCGCGCGGACACGTTTTTTTCGAGGCTGATCGGCTTGCAGGGGAAAAGGACGATGGAAGACGGTGAGGGACTGTTAATTTCACCGTGCAATCAAATCCATTCCTTCAACATGAAATTTGACATAGACGTTTTGTTTCTCTCAATTGACGGAACAGTGCTTCATACTATAGAATATTTTAAACCCAACAAAGTAAGTCCGAAAATAAAACGATGCACGGATGTGCTGGAACTCAAAGGTGGAAGCATTCACAGACACGGAATTGAAAAAATGAGTGTGCTTGTTGTCGTCGATGAAAATAATTTATAGAAACGGAGAAACGAGATGGATCCCGCTTCAACCAATGAAAAAATAAAGTCAATCAGAGAGATAAATACAAGAGAACTGAATCTCACCAAGTCTTTTGGCGGAGGTTACAATAGAAAAGAGGTTGAGGATTATGTCCAAAACCTTAAGAAGGATATGGAACAGATTCAAAAGGCTCTTATTGAGAAACTGGAAGAATATGCTGCCGAAGTCAGCATGGTTTCTCGTGAGCGGGAAGAGCTGAAAAAGAATCAAACGGAGATTGAAAACAGCCTTCTTCGCTTGCGCGGGCAAGAGCAGGAGGCGGCACAAGAAATAGCGAGGCTCCAGGAAGAAAACAGCAATCTGTATCTGATAAAGCAAAAGCAAGAGGAGCTTGAAATCAATCTCGATTTACTAAACGCGCAAAATCAAGAGAAGGCGCAAAGACTGGAACAGTTTGCGAAGGAAAACAACGATCTGCATGAGCTGCTGCAAACAGCCAACAATGAATTGGAAATACTCAACAACAGCGTCACCAAGCAGGAAGTCAGCCGCCTGGTAATACAAAATGCGGAGCTCAAGGAAGCAAACACGCAGCTCATCATCGATTGCAATACCCATTTAAATACCATCAAGACATTAAACGCTGAAATGCTTGAGGTAAAAACGGACAGATCAAAAAAAGAAGATGCTATCAATGAACTCAAAATCGCAAACCGCGGACAAGAGGAGGAGAACACTACCCTTGGGCATACCATTGAAGGCCTGAACGTCGAGTTAACGGAGTTGAAGCGTGATATATCCATGAAGGATGATGCCATTAAAGAGCTGATTATTGCAAAGCGCACTTTGACGATGGAAACCAATATGAAGCTCTATAATTTTAAAATAAACTTTGAGGCTAACATAAAACATGCGAGGAAAAGCATGGAAGATCTGGAAAAGGTATTGGATCTGTTTCAAAGCGGATCGGATGCAATGTATGATAAAGCCAGGATCGTGCCGGATTGAACACAAAGGAAAACAGTATATAGTATTTGAAACAGAGAAGAACTGCCGCATTCTGGTAGTTCTTCTTTTTTATCGGGGAGTTGGAAGATCGTTTAGGGAAAGTCGTTGGACGAAAGCGGCAATGAACCAATCCTGATACTCTTGGGAAACAACCAACGAAAAACCATACGTGTCCATCATGCCCGCTGATTTGTGTTGAAAATATGTTGCACTGGCATCCTAGCCCGACCATCCGTTCATAATCCTCGATATTGCCACTTGAAATCGTCCTTACTTTTAATAAAAACAACACATTTATTTGGTACGCTCAATACAAGTCGAACCATCGAAATCTGCGTTGGTTCCGCCCGGATTTGAAAGGGGGTCTTGTAATGAGCGGCATTGTCGGCGCGTGCAATTGCGCAGAAGACGACAAGCAGAAATTTGCAGAGATTGCAAACGTCATCGATCTTTACAGGGATAAGGAAGGGAATCTTATCCAAATCCTTCACACCGCCCAGGAAATCTACGGTTACCTTCCAATGGAGCTTCAGGAATTCATCGCGCGTAAGCTCAACAAGCCATTGTCCGAGATTTCCGGCGTGATCACTTTCTATTCTTTCTTTTCAACCAAGCCGCGTGGAGAGCATACGATTCGTGTATGCCTTGGTACCGCCTGCTATGTCCGGGGCGGTAAAAAAATCGTTGAAGCACTGCAAAAAACGCTGAATGTGGATATCGGCGAAACGACAGAGGACGGGAAATTTACTTTTGAGGTGGCGCGTTGCATCGGCGCCTGTGGGCTTTCACCCGCAATGATGATAGACGGCGTCGTATTCAAACAGGTCACCCCTCAAAAGCTCAACACGATTTTGGCCAAATACAAGGACTGAGAGGAGGGTTGCAAATTGATACAAAGCATGGAGGATCTCAATAGGATCAAACGCGAGTACAACGAAAAACTCGCCAAGTTCAAGTATCATGCATACATATGCGGCGGAACCGGCTGCGTATCGGCAAACAGCGAAGCAGTCGAGACAGCGCTGAAAGAAGCACTTGAAAAGCGCGGTTTGACAAAAACCGTTGCTGTCATCAAAAGAGGCTGCATGGGTACCTGTGCCGTTGGACCAGTCGTGTATGTGTATCCGGATCGGGCGTATTACACGGAAATGACGCCGGATAAAATAGAAAAAGTCGTGGAAAGCCATTTCGTCAAAGGGAAGGTGGTTGAAGAATTCACCTTCTTCGACAGCATACAGCAAAAGCATGTACCGCTGTTTGACGATATCTCCTTCTTTAAAAAGCAGATCCGCATCGCGCTTCGGAATTGCGGTTACATCGACGTTGAAACCATCGAATCCTACATAGCCAAGGACGGATATTATGCCCTCTACGACGCGCTGACGAACAAAACCCGGCAGGGAATCATCGACATTATCAAGGCTTCCGGTCTTCGGGGCCGCGGCGGAGCAGGATTTCCCACGGGGATCAAATGGCAGGCCGGGCATGATGCACCCGAAGGGCAGAAATACATCATCTGCAACGCCGACGAGGGCGACCCGGGTGCGTTTATGGACAGAAGCGTATTCGAAGGCGACCCGCACAGCGTTTTGGAAGGCATGATGCTTGGCGGCTATGCAATCGGAGCCAACAAAGGGTTTGTCTACATCCGCGCGGAATACCCTATCGCGCTGATGCGTTTGGCGGATGCGATCAAACAGGCCAAAGAAGTCGGCGTTTTAGGCAAAAACATATTCGGCACCGGTTTTGAATTCGATATCGAGATGCGCATCGGCGCCGGAGCGTTCGTTTGCGGCGAAGAGACGGCGTTGATGGAATCCGTACAGGGAAAAAGAGGCGAGCCCAGGCAACGGCCGCCGTTCCCGTTTCAAAGCGGCTTGTTCTCCCACCCGACCATCATCAACAATGTGGAGACGCTTGCCAATGTACCCGCGATACTGCTCAACGGCGCACAGTGGTACCGCCAGTTCGGGACGGAAAGGAGCCCCGGCACGAAAGTATTTGCCTTAACCGGGCATATACAGAACAGCGGACTCGTGGAAGTGCCTATGGGGATTCCGCTTGGGGAAATCGTCTTCTCCATCGGTGGCGGCATCGCCAACGACAAACGATACAAATCTGCGCAGACAGGCGGACCGTCGGGCGGGTGTATCACGACGGAAAACCTGAACATACCGATGGATTATGAACATCTGGCGGAAGTCGGTTCCATCATGGGCTCCGGCGGTCTGATCATCATGGACGAAGACACATGCATGGTGGACACAGCCAGGTTCTTCATGGATTTTATCAAGGATGAATCATGCGGCAAATGCAACGCCTGCCGCACCGGAACATCCCGTATGCTAGAGATACTCGAACGCATCACAACAGGGGAAGGCGAAGAGGGAGACATCGATCTATTGATCGAGCTCGGCGAAACCATCAAGGACACGGCGATGTGCGGCCTAGGCCAGACCGCTCCCAACCCGGTGCTTTCCACCATCAAATACTTCCGGGACGAGTACGAAGAACACATCAAAAACAAATACTGCCGCGCAGGCGTTTGCGCGGACCTGTTCATCTCCCCGTGCGAAAACACCTGTCCGGCAAACATCAACGTGCCGGGGTATCTCAGGCTGATAGCTGCCGGTAGGTTTATCGACGCCTACAACCTGATCCGGCAGGAAAACCCGTTCCCGGCCGTATGCGGGCGCATCTGCACCCACCCCTGCGAGAGCAAATGCCGACGCGGAACGTTGGATGAGGCGGTCTCCATTTGCGAGCTCAAGAGATTTGCCGCCGATTATGCGTATAAAAACGAGAAGCCGTTTACCAGCGAAATCGTCTTTCCCAAGAACGGCAAACGCGTCGCGGTCATCGGCGCGGGGACATCGGGATTGACCTGTGCATATTACCTTGTCAAGATCGGCTACGATGTCGATGTGTTCGACTCCGCACCCGTGGCTGGCGGTGTGTTGGCATTCGGCATCCCGGAATACCGGCTACCCAAAAAAGTACTCCAGCATGAGATCGACCTGATCGCACAGGCGGGCGTCAACATCCATCTGAATACCGAAATTGGCCGCGATATGCCCTTTAAGCTGCTGCAGGCCCAATACAACGCAGTTTATGTGGCAACCGGCACGCTGTTCCCGGAACTGGTGAACATTCCCGGCGAAAACCTTCCCGGTGTCATCCATGGCATCGATTTTCTGAAAAACATCAATTTGCACAAAGAACTGAAGCTCGGCAAAACAGTGGCCATCATCGGCGGCGGAAACACCGCTATCGACTCTGCCAGGACGGCGCTTCGCCTTGGTGCGCAGAAGGTTATGATCCTCTACCGGCGCAACCGGGAAGCCATGCCGGCAAGCCGACAGGAAATTCGCGATGCGATCGCGGAAGGCATCGAATTGCATGAGCTGGTCAACCCCGTTCGGTTCGTCGGTGGCAAAGGCGGCAAATTGACACGGATCGAATGCGTTCGGATGGAATTGAGCAATTTCGACAATCAAGGCAGGAGAAGGGCAGTTCCTGTGGAAGGCTCCAACTTCTTCTTTGAAGTGGACACGGTGATCCCCGCTGTAAGCCAGCATTCCGATTTGCCGTTCATTCGCAAGAGCGAAATCGGCATCACACCTTGGGGTACGTTTATCATCGATGACGACACCATGATGACGACCATGGCAGGTGTCTTTGCCGGAGGCGATGTCGTACGCGGGCCGAATACCGTCATTCAGGCGATTGCGGACGGCAAACATGCCGCCATCTCCATCGATAAGTATTTGGGCGGAAACGGCAAGCTGAATAAGGGGGAGCCCATTGAAATCCCGAACAACTTTGACAACGACGAAGTTGTTGAGCACCTGCGGTTCAGGTCAGAGGAATTGGACGCGCAGGACCGCAGAAACTCCTTTGATGAAGTTGTGCTGGGGTACCACAAGCTCAATGCGATGGCCGAGGCCATGCGCTGTCTGCAATGCGACAGGAGGTAGGTGAGTGCGATGAAGAATATAACTATCAATGGAAAGCAAATGTCCGTTGCGGATGACAGCACCATCATCGAAGCGGCAAAACAGAACGGCATCGATATCCCGAACCTGTGCTACCTCGAAGGCGTTCATAAATTCGGCTCTTGCCGCATCTGCGTGGTGGAAGTGGACGGCGCCAAAACCCTGCTGCCCTCCTGCATGACGCAGGTTACGGATGGCATGGTTATCCGTACGAACTCCGCAAGGGTGCGCCGGGCACGCAAGGTGCTCTACGAGCTGCTTCTGTCCGACCATTCCAAGGATTGCCTGAGCTGCAAGCGCAATCAAAGCTGCGAATTGCAGCAACTGGGTAAAAAGCTTGGCGTGGAGGCGACACGCTTTGAGGGCAAACGATCGGAAATGCACATCGACGCGTCGGTATCCATCACCCGCGATATTTCCAAGTGCATCCTTTGCCGAAGGTGTGTGACTGTCTGCAACGAAATTCAGGGAGTCGGTATCATCAACGCCCAGCACAGGGGGTTTGATACCGTTATAAGCCCTGCCATGGGACTTCCGATCGGCGACGTGAACTGTGCCTTTTGCGGACAGTGTACTGTCGTATGCCCGGTAGGGGCGCTTAAGGAAACTGACTCTATCCAGAAGGTCTGGGATGCGCTCAACGATCCGGCAAAGCGCGTTGTCGTACAGACGGCGCCCGCTGTTCGCGTCGCCATCGGCGAGGAGTTTGGCTTTGCGCCGGGTTCGCGCGTGACAGGGAAGATGGCATCCGCGCTTCGCGCGCTTGGCTTTGACGACGTGTTTGACACGAACTTCACCGCCGACCTTACCATCCTGGAAGAGGGAACCGAGTTCTTGACCCGCGTGAGCAACGCGCTTTCGGGAAAAGCCGCCGTGCTGCCGATGGTAACAAGCTGCAGTCCGGGGTGGATCAAGTACATCGAGCATACCTATCCGGAAGAACTCGACCACCTTTCCACCTGCAAATCCCCGCATACGATGTTGGGAGCGCTTGTCAAATCCTTTTATGCCGGCAAGATCAAAGTCGATCCCAAAAACATCTACGTCGTCTCCGTCATGCCGTGTACCGCCAAAAAGTTTGAAATCGAACGGGCGGAAATGAAAAACAACGGTCATCCCAATGTCGACGCTGTGCTGACAACGAGGGAGTTGGCGGCGATGATCAAGGAGATGGGAATAGATTTTGTCAACCTGGAAGATTCTGCGTTCGACAATCCGCTCGGCCTTTCAACCGGCGCGGCGGACATCTTCGGGTTGACGGGCGGTGTGATGGAGGCGGCGCTTCGAACGGTGTACGAACTTGTAACGGGGCGTGAGCTGCCGTTTGACGGGCTGCATATTACGCCGATCACAGGGCTTGAACGGGTCAAAGAAGCAGCGCTTACCATAGAAAAACCGCTGGATGAATATGCATATCTCGACGGGGTCACGGTGCGCATTGCCGTCACAAGCGGCCTTATGGGTGCAAACGAACTGATGCGGCAAATAGCACAGGGAAAGTCACCATATCATTTCATCGAGGTGATGGGTTGTCCCGGAGGTTGCATCATGGGCGGCGGCCAGCCCAGATCCGCCGATCCGGATGTGCGCATCAAGCGCATAACCGGAATATTCGACGAAGACGAGAGCAAGGTGCTTAGAAAGTCGCATGAGAATCCCTATATCACAGCGCTCTACAAGGAATACCTTGAATATCCGAACAGCCATATAGCGCACGATCTTCTCCATACACACTATGTCAAACGGGGACTGTTCAACGAACTGACTGCAGAACGGTTTGACAGGAGCGACCAACAGCCCGTTTTGCGCCGTGCAACCGCAGCGGCAGAAAGCGGAAAAGCCGCCTTTACGGGTCAATCGGAAATCAAGCGTACCCATGAAGAATTGGAATCGGTGAAGGTCCTTTCGCTTGAAGCCGACAACAAGAGGCTCAAAGGAGAATTGGCCGACATGGCGGAAACCGTCGATATTCTTAAAAACGTGATTACGGATTATACACAGCACGGCAGATAGGATCTCGACAAACCACTATCATAACGATACATTCTGTTTTCCGGCGACATGTGCGTCGGAAAACACCTCTTCCCGCTGTTTTTCTCAAAAAACGGCGTTCCTGGGGGTTGCTCAAGGGGGAATTGGATTCCCTTGAAGATCATCGACTCTGTCGATGATCTAAAGGGGCCATATTTATATGGCCCCATCTTTTTAGTAAAATGCATTGTATAAATACAAAAACAATACTAGTATAATAGTCCTATGTAATGCAATTTCCTGTTCAGGCGCCGTGATGGAGGTGATCCGATGACCGATATTCGCCTGCTCATCGTTGACAAGGACGCAAACGTCAGAAATGCCATCAAAACAGTAGCATCCTCTGCCGGCTTCGCATTTGACGAGGCTGCCGACGGTATCACGGCGCTAAAGCTGTTTAAGCGGAACGATTACAATCTGGTAATATTGGACATTGAGTTGCCGATGCTCGACGGAGGGAACGTATGCAGGCAAATACGCAAGGTTTCCGATATACCCGTTATTGTCGTAAGCTTCAGACTCGCCGAATCTGACAAACTCGCGATGTTCGATCTGGGCGCGGATGACTACCTGTGCAAACCCTTTTCGATGCAGGAATTGCTTGCGCGCATCAAGGTGTTTTTGTATCGATCCGACTGCTTGAGCCGCGCACCCGCTAAAATCAACTTCGAAGGCCTTTTAATCGATACGATCTCGCGCTCCGTATACATAGACAGCAGTATCGTTCCGCTGACACCGAAGGAATACGAGCTGTTGTATTATTTGTCACAGAATCCCAACCAGGCATTTTCCCGTGAAATGCTGCTCAATAAGGTATGGGGATTTGAGTTTCAAGGGTCGGACAGAACGGTTGATACCCATATTAAAACACTGCGGGAGAGCATAAGACCGTATGACACCTACATTGTGACGGTGTGGGGATTCGGCTATAAATTTGTCGTCTGATACCGCTTCCTATCCCAATCCGGTCTTATCATCTCGGAACGAATACGAGTACTGTATCCGTCACATGGATTTAGTCGCAGTGCGTGGTCGACCAGAATATAAAAGCAAAACAGGCCCGACCAGCCGGTGTGCGGCAGATCGGACCTGTATGTTTATCTGTTTTGAGCTAAGGATTCGTTTGTCGGGGATCCGCAGGGATCCCGTTCGCTTTGGATTGCAGCCATAGAGCTTGCCGTTCTTTCCTAGGATCTAAGCTCAAATTGCGACACCAAATCGGAGAGCAGGTCGGCCTGGCTGGACAATTCCTCGCTCGCCGCCGCTGCTTGCTGTGCGGTTGCGGAATTTGTCTGCACGACCTGTGAAAGCTGATCGATGCCGTTGTTGACCTGGGAAATGCCCAGCGCCTGGTTTCTGGAGGACACGGCGATATCCCCAACCAGATTCGTTACCTGTTCCACACCGGAGACGATGTTGCCCAGAGCCAAAGCGGTCTGGTCTGCAATCATGGCTCCGACCTCGACCTTTTTCATGGAACTCTCAATCATCGCCGTCGTATCTTTGGCGGCGTTCGCGCTTTTTTGCGCCAGATTCCTGACTTCTTCCGCAACGACCGCAAAGCCTTTGCCGTGGGCGCCCGCGTGCGCGGCTTCGACGGCGGCGTTTAAGGCAAGGATATTCGTCTGGAATGCAATGTCGTCGATGACCTTGATGATCTTGGAGATGCTTTCGGAGGAATCGTTGATGTCTACCATTGCCCGAAGCAGCTGCATCATTTGATCGTTGCCTTCCTGTGCGTCACGCTTGGCGCTGTTGGAGAGCTCGTTGGCAGTGCCTGCATTCAACGCGTTCTTCTTTGTTTGTCCCGCTATTTCGGTTATCGTAGCGGAAAGCTGCTCGATGGCGCTCGCCTGCTCAGTTGCACCCTGAGAGATCGTTTGGCTGCCTTCGGATACCTGGCGTGTTCCGGCGGCAACCTGCACCGCGGTGTCGCCGATTCCGGATATCGTCTTGTTGAACGCTTCGATGATGGTGTTGATGGAACGCTTCAGCTCGCTAAACTCACCCAAGAAATCGGAAGTGATTTCAACGTTTAGGTTGTTGTCTGCTATCCCACCGAGCACTTGCGAAATTTCAGCAATATAGCGGCGTATGGAACTGACGCTTTCCTGCAAATTTTGCGCAATGTCGCGGAACAGGGCATGGAGTGCCTGGGTGTCGGAATCGGCGTCATCCACCTTGATGTCACAGTTCAAGTCACCCTTTGACAATCGCTGCAGGTTGATCAGC
Organism: uncultured Christensenellaceae bacterium; assembly: GCA_942492795.1. Lineage (GTDB taxonomy): Bacteria > Bacillota > Clostridia > Christensenellales > QAND01 > RGIG3178. The sequence goes on along the minus strand of OW818639.1, from coordinate 2,407,416 downwards.
AACTTGTTCACTTCAGCGGTCTGATATTTCTCCTGCTTTTCCGAAATGAGGCGCGCCTTCTCGACATCCAAAAAGGCATGCCGTACTTCATTGTCCAGCGTACCGGCCAGTTGGCCTATTTCATCCTGAGACTCTATGCGAACGCTTGCCCCTAAGTCTCCCGAGGCCAATGATTTGGCTAAACTGGCAACACAAAGCAGCGGTCTCGTGACCGTCCCGCGCACAACCACAAGCAAAATGGCGGAACAAGCTACAATCACGGCTACTAAAATGCCATTCAACACAAAGACCATGCGCATTGTCGTTGCTCTGATTTCGTTATAGTCTACGGCAACAGCGAAGGACCAAGGTGTCGCTGTGTTGCCGATTGTGACCGGAACCAGCACACGCTTCACTTCTGACTTTGTTGTTGCCGACATGCTGTTGTAGGTATATGCTTTTCCTTGTGAAACGGCAGCTGCCAATTCCACGGTGTTTGTCGTTTCCTGATCCTGGATGTTCTGCCCGATAGCGGCAGCATCGTTGTGGATCACATAGATGCCGGAGTTGGAGATTAAATAGGAATAGGCACTGGCAAACCCGCCTTTGTCAAACGCTATGCCCTGAAGACTGTCGAGTGACAAATCGACTCCGGCAACGCCGACCACTTTGCCTGTTCCGTCTTTGATCGGTACGGAGACGGTTGTCAGGAGGATGTTTTTGCCGTCAATTTGGTATTGATACGGATCGAGAATACTTTCCGCACCGGAGTTTTTCGCCTTGAGATAATAGTCTCCCAAGCCCGGTTTCTCATAGTCCACACAAGGCGTCAGAACGATGGTTCCGTCTGCGCGCTGCCAATAGGGTACAAATCGGCCGCTGGTATCTGCGCCATCCTTGTCCGTGTACTTCGCATCCAACCCGTCCAGCGCATTCGGCTCCCAGATACACCATACGCCCAGGATTTTTGGATTGTCCGCCAAAACACTCTTCAAAATACCGTTGTATACACTGCGTCTGTTTTGGGCGCTGATGTTTTCAAACCCCTGCATGCTCTTTGCAATGGTTTTTGCAATATTGAGCGGCTCTTCCAGGTGCGCTTTTACAATGGCCGCGTCCTTTTCGACCAGGGATTGAAGATTGTTGTTGGAAAGGTTTTCGTTTGTGCCCGACGTGCTGACGATAACATAGGCGAATGCGGCAATCAGTATGACGATCAGGGCGGGAACCGTCCTTAAAATCAGCTTTGTGCCGACATTTAAACTTTTTGGTTTCGTTGCTTTATTGCTTTTGCTTTTCTTCACGATATTTCGGTAACCTCACTCTTGGAATAAATTGCACTTCCATTATAGAATCGAACATTTATCCGGAAGTATTACGGCAATCACACAGATAACTGTGTAATGTTTTCGCGGACTTAAAATTCAGCCGCAGCTGGTCACAAGAACATAACCGCCGGCAATGCCGGCGGTTCATTCTGTGCAGTTCCTAGTATTTTCCGAACTCCATGTCGTTTAACGAGATTCGCGGGCTGTCTGTACGTTTTTGGCCGCTCTTGGCGGCGGGTTTTGCGTCTGCTTTGCCCACCAACCGCATCGATCTGTCCGAAGATTTCAGCTTGAACTGCGATACCATGCTGGTGAGCAGTTCGGCCTGGCTGCTTAATTCTTCGCTTGCAGCAGCTGCTTCTTCCGCCGTTGCAGAGTTGGTCTGTACGACCTGGGAGAGTTGGTCTATGCCGCTGTTGACCTGTGCGATGCCCGTCGCCTGCTCGTTGGAAGCCACAGCGATCTCACTGACAAGCGATGCTGCCTGTTCCACGCCGTTGACGATGTTGGAAAGCTGCAGTGCGGTCTGATCCGCGATTTTGGAGCCGGTTTCCACTTTCTTGATGGACCCTTCGATAAGAGCCGTCGTCTCCTTCGCCGCATTGGCGCTCTTGGCAGCAAGGTTGCGGACTTCTTCCGCGACCACCGCGAAGCCTTTACCGTGGATGCCAGCTCGGGCAGCTTCCACAGCGGCGTTTAGGGCGAGGATGTTCGTTTGGAACGCTATGTCGTCGATGACCTTGATGATCTTGGAAATGTTTTCGGACGATTCGTTGATGTCCACCATCGCCGAGAGCAGCTGGCTCATCTGAGCGTTGCCGTGTACCGCGTTGTCCTTGGCGGTGTTGGCAAGGGAACTGGCATTGTTTGCGTTGTTCGCGTTCTGCTTTGTCTGAGATGCGATTTGCTGAACTGTGGAGGAGAGTTCCTCGATGGAACTGGCCTGCTCGGTAGCGCCCTGCGAGATGGTCTGGCTTCCTTCGGATACTTGCCTCGTTCCGGCGGAGACCTGGACCGCCGCATTGCCGATTTCCGTCATCGTCGAATTCAAAGCCTCGATGATGCTGTTGATGGAGCGCTTAAGCTCGGAAAAATCGCCAAGGTATTCGGATGTGATCTCAACATTCAGGTTGCCGCTTGCCATTTCACCCAACGTCTCGGAGATTTCCATAATATAGCTGTTCAACGTTGAGCCCATCATGTTCAGCGCGTTCTTGATGCTGGCAAAGTCACCGCGGTAATCGCCGGTTACGCTGACTTGCATGTTTCCCTTTGCCATTTCGTTCATCACAACGATGGCGGCCTGTACCGGTTTGGCAACTGCGTCCAACGTATCGTTGATGCCCTGCACGATGGAATAGTAATTGCCTTTGTATTTGGATGCGTCTGCCCTGGTCGAAAGCTGTCCATCCACCGCAGCTTTGATAAGTGTATCAACTTCCACCGACATGCTCCCCACGGTGGTGACGACATCCTTGATGGATGCAGCAAGCCTGTCCACCTCGTTTTTGGTCGGTTCTTTCTGCAGCAGCGCTTTTTGTTTCTCGTCGAAGTTGATATCGCCTTGCGCGACCTTGTTGGAGATCTGCATAAGTTCCGTGACCGGTTTGCTGATGGAGCGTGATACAAGAAGTCCCAACACAACCGCAAGCAGAACGGCAACCACGGCAAGAGCGAGCATCAACATGATGGAGAAATCGGAAGATTTGCCCTGCTCAGCCAACAACGCTTGTCCGTCGCTTATGTTTGATGACATAAGCTTTTCCGCTGCCGTAAAGGCTTCCGTCACTATGACGGCGCTTGACGCGGCTCGAAGAAGCACCATGGATGCATCCTTGTCCGTTGCGGCAAGGGAGATGATCTGATCGATCGTGGTTGCCAGAACACCAACCTTTTGGGCGAAATCATCAAAGATTGCTTTTTCTTCTGCACTTCGCATCGTTTGTTTCAGCAGATCCAGGTTTTTCTGTATTTTTACCTGCGATGCCTTAGAGTTGTCTGCAACTTTTTGAACGCCGGTTGCATCTGCCTGCAGAAGGCTGTCCCGCGCCATCGCACGGATGAACTGCATTTCCTCGTAGATATACCGATATACCCCTGTGCCATGCCCTCGTTGGTAAAGAGTTCCTGGCTATCGTTGTCGATTTTCTGCATTGTCAGAACGCCATAGATTCCAAGACTGGCTGCAATCATTGCGACGATCAAAAATGCGGTTATGAGCCTTGTTCCGATTTTCATGTTCTTAATAAGTTTCATTTTTCCCCCACCTTTATTTTATGTCTGACAACATTTCGATGTCGTCGAGTAACAGCTTCTTGCAGTCCAGCAGCAAAATGATTTTGTCTTCCGTTTTGCCAATTGCGCTCATATACTTGTTGCTGAGGTTTGTGCCGATATTGGGCGGCGGCAGGATGTTTTCATCCTCGATGCTCAACACTTCCGCTACGGTGTCAACGATAAGCCCCGCGACAATATCCTCGGTATCGATTACCACAATGCACGTCCGGTCTGTGTACGGCACCGGCTCTTTTTTGAATTTCAGCCTGATGTCAATAACGGGGATGATTTTCCCGCGCAGATTGATGATCCCCTTGCTGTAGTCAGGCATCTCCGGCAACACGATTATGGGTTGCACCCCAATGATTTCCGTTACGTATTGGATCTCGATGCCATAGTCCTCACTGCCCAATGCAAACATCAGATATTTGCCGCGGAGTGTGTCTTCAAACTCCTGTTGGTCCTTTAATTGTTCCGTAACCTTCGCCCTCCGTTCCACATAAAATAGTCGTTTGAAAAATTAACGACCATTCGTATATTTTCTAATATCGTAAGAAAATGTGCAGCCTTAACGGCTATCTACAAATTTCTACAAATATCGATAAATTTCTACTAATATCTACATACTGTCCTGATGAATGTCCGTTGATTGCATGGATTTGCACCCGTTTTCAACAAGAACTTGTTTTGGTTGGCGATGTATCCCATATTCTTATCGTACAAAGCGAGAAAAGTATTACCATATATTTCCATTTTTCAACAAATATCTACAAATAATGACAAATGTAAGAGTAAGATAGCCTTTTTGCGATGTACTGCATGCCGCAAGAGTGAATATGCTTAGCATCGGATGGCCAAAGCTTGAAGGAACCGGGTTTAGGGAAAGCCGCAGAGGCATAGGGGTATTGCAACATTGTGAAATTATGATACAATGTAGGCAGAGAGAATTTGGGTATAGGAGTGATTGTCATGAAGATCAGCCTTGCCAAGGAATGCATCAAAGAGATATTCACAATGACCAACAGTGTGGTGGCGTTGGTCAGCGAACGGGGTGTTGGTAAGACGTCTATTTTCCGGCAATGCACCGAGGAGATGGGCATCGATTACATGGCGCTGTATGCCGCAGCACTGGAAGGACCCGACTTTATGGGACTGCCCGACCGTGACAGGGAAAAGGGTCTGACTCGGTATCTGGCTCCTCAATTTCTACCAACCCAAAAAGCAATAGACGAAGGCTTTTTCAAAAGTGAAGGGCTGCTGATACTCGAAGAGATCAACCGGGTACCGAGCGATACGGTTTCGGTGCTCTATCCGCTGTTGTTGGAACGCAAAATCAACAACCATGCGCTGGCACAGGGGTGGAAAATAGGCGTTACCATGAATCCCGACACGATGAACTATTCCGTCGGCGCTCTGGACGATGCGATGATCGACAGGTTCATCTCCATCGAAGTGCAGACCAATTTAGACGACTATATCGCCTATTCGCTTGAGCACGAACCGAACGACAGCGTATTGGCTTATCTGCAAGCGAATCCCGAAAGCCTTCTGATCACCAAGAGCGCCGCAAGCTCGACGGTTCTGCAAAAGGCCCCGACCCCGCGCGGGTGGACACGCGTGCAGGAACTGATGAACCGCTGCAGCTTGAGCAGGCGCATCATGAAGGAACTCGTTTCGGGCATCGTAGGTCCTGAAGTTGCAATAGAATTCTTCAGCTATATCGACGACCCAAATTTCTCGGTCCCTTCCGTCACCGAAATTTTGACGGACTATGCAAAGATAGGCGTCTGGGTGGAAAACCTCATCCGCCTCAAACGGATGGATATTCTGATGCTGCTGGTGCGCAAATGTGCCGCGGGCTTTGAAAACAGGCTGGATCAACTGCAAAATCTGGATTTGTTTTTAAGCGCTTTGCCCGAAGAATTGTGCGTGGTGTTTTTCCGGATTGTTTCCGATAAGCGCCCCGAAATGGCGGATTTGCTTTCAGAGCAGCTCAATAGTTTTATGCGCGTTCAAAAGGCCATCCTGAGTTCCGTTTAGGTGATGCACATGACGATGCAGGAAACGATGATAGCCCTGTTGCTCGAACAGCCGTTCTATGGGCATGTTGCCGCCTCTGTTCCAACGATGGAGGGGGATGTTCCTTCCATGGCTTTTCGGTATGAGCAAGGCCTTTGCATCGTATACAACCGTCCGTGGCTTGAGGCGCAAAAGAAAGATATCGCCATCGGCGTCTTGATGCATCAGCTGCTGCATGCGATGCTGTTGCACTCTTTTCGGCGTTTGGGAAGAGACAGTACGCTGTGGGCCATCGCCTGTGACATGGCGGTCAACGAACATATCCCGCCGCAGCTGCTTCCCGACGACGCGGTCACGGTCAAGGCAATGAGGGGAGAAATAGCAGGATTATCGGATTTTCTAAGCGCGGAGCAATACTATGAAGTCCTCAAGCACGATCCCGGCTGTATGAACATTTTACAGGTCGATCTCAATATAAAAGCGGTGCTGCGAAACGGTGCCCATATCCAAAGCGACCGGATGGATGATGCGGACGAATCGGAACAGGCCGTGGTGAAAGGATTGCTTTTGGAGTGCTTGCGTCAGTCTTCCGACGAGGCGGAACTGCCTGCGTCGCTGTCAACCCAGATAGGGGAGGTATACCGGTCCGACCTTTTGAATTGGCGCAGCATATTGAAACGCTTTTTGACAGGCCGCGGCAGAATTTTAAGCCGCAAATCCTACAAGCGCGTATCCAAACGCTTTGATGACTTCCCGGGCAACAAACATGCCACAGGCATTGATGTTTTGGTTGCCGTCGACGAAAGCGGTTCGATTTCGAAGGAAACGCTTCGGACGTTCTATGCAGAAGTGCTGAGCATTGAACAGATTACAGGTATATCCATGATGGTGACGACATTCGACACAACCTGTTCACCCCCTGTACCCGCAAGGCAGTTCAAGTCGGATGCCGTGCGAAAGAAAAGCGGAGGTACCGATTTTCGGCCGGTTTTTGCACTGGCGGATTCGATGCGCATCCCGCTTCTGATTCTTTTCACCGACGGTGACGGGCCGGCACCGGAATCTATCAACCAAAAGACGCTCTGGGTACTCACCCCGGGCGGGAAAAAGCCTTGTGCTTTCGGGGATAGTGTTGTTTGCGATATTGGAGAGAAAAAATGAATTACGACGTTGAATTCATCATCGTTGGCGGCATCCTCCGCGTCGATGCGCAGGTGCTCGCCCGGGAATTGCTCAAAAAGGACAGCATTTTGCGTTCCTTCGTGCTGGCTTCCAAGAGCAACGGCAAGCCCCCCAAAGTGATCAAAGAACAACAATGGGTGACCATCGATTTTACGGGTGCGGAAGTCGCCTTGGGCTGTGCTCTTGAGGAGGCGTTTACGCCCATCAAACAAAAATACAAAGGGAAGATCATAGGCAGTGTTTCTTGTATGATGAAATATACCATGATGCAGGGCGTCAGCATGACAACGGTAGACTTCCCGACGGAATAAGCAAAAAAGCGGTTTGTCCTTCCGCTTTTTTTGTTTGCCGCTGGCGTGATGCATAATCGCGGCTGAAGTAAACGCTATACATCGTTGTGCTTAGCCGATTGTTTCTTACTATTCTTGCTGTGGTTCTGCGCCTCTGCCGATATTGGCGTCTGTCCTTTGCTTTTTTCCTTCCGTTTTTCCTTTGAATCAATCTGGCTGTCCTTGGGCAATGTCAAACCTCCTTATATCGATACGTCTTTTTTGTGCGCATATTTGGCTTTTCCCTGGATCTCCGGCACGGGCTCCGTTATATTGTTGGGAATCCTGACCGGTTTTTTGTCGTTTTCCGTCCCGTGGTTTTTGGGATCGGCTGGGTCCGGACGCCGCATTCCTGCTTTTGCCATGTCGCGTTCACCTCCGCTATCATGTTGCCCGTGGTTTTCAAATTCATGACGGGCATACGAAAAAAAGTGGCCAGAATTGCTGGACCACTTCTTTTTGATCAACCGGCGCCGCCTTTGTGATGGTACTTATACGGCGGGCATGGCGCGCTCTTCATACACGGTGACGAATTTGATCGAATACAAGTCCGCGATGGTTATGTCCCTGGACGGAAACTGTTCCAAAACGATGAAGCTCGCTCCAACATCCCGCAATATGCCGATACGGTCGTTGAGTGCGCCGGATGTGCCAAGCGAAAACTCCACCCGCACAAATCTGCCGATGAATCCACGAAGATACCCCGCCATATAATACGGACTGGTGACAGTCGGCGGTGCTTCCGCGCTGGGCGGAGGAACGGGAGACCCTGCAGGCGGTATCGGGGAAAACGGTTGGGACGAAGGTGGCATCGGCCGTTGCGTTTGGTTGATCGGTCCCGTTTGACGCATGCCGGAAGAAGGCTGCGAAGCGTTGTGCGGCGGGAAGGGAGACTGTGCAAAATGGTCGGTTTGATCGGGCATGGGTTGGATCCTCCTTCAATTATGTCTGCGCGTAGTAGGCTGTCGGGACAAAAAAACAATGGTCCCTGATCCGGTTGTGTATGACGCCGGATCTGTTATACGGAAAATAGTCGGGGCACTGTATCACGAAGGGGTTCATGTACCAAAGGCTTTGATCCACTCCTTGAAGGATATTGCCTGACAAAGCCCAGTCGGCAATATCGTAGTGTATCTGATCCGGCGGACTTGACCATACGGTCTGCGGATTGGGTTGACCGCTTATGGTAGGCAAGAAGCAGGTGAACTGATACGGTTGTTCCAATACCATCCGCAAACTGCCCTGACCGGTTCTGAGATACTCGCCGTAGGCTACATTGACCCTGTTCATGATGACGGAAGCGACAGCTTTCATACCGTTTTCGCCTTCTCCGCCTGCTTCGCATTTGATCATTCTCGCAAACAATTCCCGCGTATCCACAGAAAAACCACCTCATTTCCGAAAATGAAGTTTTGTACTATCAAGCATATTATGGTCACCGCTTTCGCATGCCAGAAAGCTGTAAAATCATCCGCTTCTGACAACAGAATTGTCGGATGTCTCGAAAACAAAGCGATTGTATAAAAAAAGAACCCGAGCGTCGGGTTCTCCTTCTTGTTTGAGCTATACTGCCGTACAAACGGTTTCAATAACGTCGTCGATCATTTGCTCCCGCTTTTTGTTGTTCCAGTTGACGATACCGGTCACACAGACATTGCCGCCCAAGGCCTCACATTGTTTTTTCATCTGCGATATCGTACGGTTCCCGCCCAGGAAAGGCTTTGAAAAAGCTTGCGTTACAAAGCATGCAACCCGTTTCCCTTTAAGGGAGGGAATCATCGACAAGCACTTAGCGACGATGAGCGACATCGAGAAGCCGCGCACCGGACCGGCAAAGACAAGAAAATCAAATGGCTCAAGCGCCGGAAGCGGTTCAAGCCTGATCTTTGATAGCTCGGCAACCTTTGTATCTTCACCGCCGATGGGGGAAAGCTTGATAAGGGTTGGCTGATGCCCCTGCAAACGCAATCTGTCGCATAGCTTCTGCGCTACCGACAAGTTGTTTCCCGTTAAAGAATGGACCAAAATGCCGATGTTCATCGAGGTTTCCTTTCTGCCTTCAGTTGGCCGGATGCGTTAATGCGTCTTCTATCGCCAGAAGTATCACTTTGCTGCTGTACGTTGCGCCGGATATTATGTCCACATTCAGGCGCTGTGCCGCTATGACATGTGCCGGAATGGCTTCCGCCGCTTTGCCCTGGCCGTTGTTGTGCTCGATGATCTCAATTTTTGTAATCCTGTGACCGGCGACGGTGACTTTCACTTTGGCACTGACCGGAATACAGCTGTAACTTCCGGCATAGACCCCGTCCGCCTTGGTGTTGAGATTGACATCGGGTATGGGAATAGCTTTCAAAGTTTGCAACTTTGAATTGATAAACAGGTACGCTCCGACGCCCGCTGCAACGAGCAAGGTCAAAATGATCACAAATACGGTTCTTTTCTTCATACGCATCCCCCTTCGATAAACGCATCGTTCGACAGCATCATTCTGATGTATACAACCATTGATAACGTAGCGGCTGAACGAAGAGATGTCAAGCTTTCATTAACGCTAGACCTATTTCGTGACTTTGTCACAAACACGGATATATACAGATATTAGAATATGATCAAAACGACCAGGAGGAGCGCATGGAATACAACAGCGCGGAAGAAAAGCAGATGTACAGGCAGGAACTGTACAGCAAAGCGGAAATTCTCAAGCACATGGCTCACCCCGTAAGGCTTTGCATACTGATAAAACTCATCCGGGAAGGTCCGCGTAACGTCAGTGCGCTGCAGGGATGCATGGATGTTGCGCAGCCAACAATATCTCAGCATCTTGGGAAACTAAAAGCAGCAGGCATTGTAGCGGCGCGGCGGCACGGCAAAGAAGTGGAATATCAGATCAGCAACGAGTCGATCCACAAAGTCATACAGGCGCTGTCATAGACAGCGAGAAGGAGATAATAATGCAAAAAGTTTTGATAATCGGCGGCGTTGCAGGTGGCGCCAGCGCGGCAGCCAGACTCAGGCGGCTTGATGAAAACACACAGATCATCATGTTTGAGCGCGGGCTGTACATTTCGTTTGCCAATTGCGGCTTGCCATACCATGTCGGCGATATAATACCGGAGCGTTCCTCTCTTTTGCTTCAAACACCGGAAGCGATGAAGGAAAAATACAACATCGACGTGCGGGTCAGGCAGGAAGTCGTATCCATCGACAGGGAAAACAAAAAGGTCACCGTCCTAAAACACGAGACGGGAGAAACGTATGAGGAGAGCTACGATACGCTTGTAATCGCGACCGGTTCCTCTCCGCTTCGGCCTCCCATTCCCGGCATCGACCTTAACCGCATTTTCTCGCTTTGGACGGTACCGGACACCGACGCCATCAAAGCGTTCATCGAAACCTATAATCCCAAAAAAGCGGTTGTGGTCGGCTGCGGTTTCATAGGCCTCGAGATGGCGGAGAATCTTAAGGCAAAAGGGATCGCCGTGACGATGGTGGAAATGCTCGACCAGGTCATGCCGCCGGTTGATTTTGAGATGGCGAAGATTTTGGAGCGCCACCTTACGGATCAGGGCGTTGTGGTGAACCTCAAAAGCGGCGTAAGCGCATTTGAGCAAAACGGACAAGCGCTGGATGTTGTACTTTCTGACGGCAGGCGCATCACTACGGATCTTGTGCTGCTGTCCATCGGCGTTCGCCCCAACAGCGAAATCGCAAAAAACGCAGGATTGGCATTGAACGCCAGAGGCGGTATTATCACCGATGCACACTTAAAAACATCCGATCCTTTCATCTATGCAGTGGGCGATGTGATCGAAGTCGAGGATTTCATAAACCATGACCGCACCATGATCCCGCTGGCAGGCCCGGCTAACAAGCAAGGGCGCATCTGCGCGGACAATATCATGGGCGCATCCGAAACATACGACGGCACGCAAGGCTCCTCCGTCGCGAAAGTATTCGAAATGACGGCGGCGTCGACGGGCACGAGCGAAAAGGCGCTGATCAAACGAGGCCTCGTTCGTGGCAAGGATTACCAGACGGCGCTGATCCATCAGCGTTCCCACGCCAGCTATTACCCGGGCAGCACGCTTTTGACCATCAAGCTTGTATTTTCGATGGACGGGCAAAAGATCTACGGCGCTCAAATCGTGGGCAAAGAGGGCGTGGACAAGCGCATTGATGTTCTTGCGACCGTCATTAGGCTGGGAGGCGGCATTGAAGCGCTCAAATCGCTGGAACTGGCGTATGCGCCGCCCTATTCCTCCGCGAAGGATCCGGTCAATATGGCCGGATTTGTAGCCGATAATATTCTGACAGGCAAGGTTGCCTTTGCAAACTGGAATGCGCTGGAAAACGCGGATGACAACAGGCAGATCCTCGATGTCAGGGAAGACGCGGAACGCGTTGTGTTCTCCGTTCCCGATGCCGTCGGCATCCCGTTGGGCAAGCTTCGCGAGATGATGGGTTTGTTGGATAAAAACAAAGAGATCATCGTGTTTTGTGAAATAGCGGTGCGCGCGTACAACGGCGCGCGGATACTGATGCAAAATGGTTTTAAAAATGTAAGCGTCTATCCGGGCGGAGCATCGTTCTACCGCATGCTCTACGGGGATGATCAATCAAAAAAGCAGGAGGGTACGGATGTGTTAAGGGAACCGGAGCAAAAGAAAACCCAAAGCGATATTGGCGAAGTGACCGCTTCCGTCTGCATTAACTGCAGCGGACTGCAATGCCCGGGCCCCATCATGAAGGTTTTCCAAAACATGAACAACATGGAAGACGGGCAGATCATGGAGGTCATCGCGACCGATCCCGGCTTTGTCCGCGATGTCGACACATGGTGCAGACGTACCGGCAATACGCTTGTAAAATCCGAAAAGCGCGGCAACGCGTTTGTCGTATACATCCAAAAGGGAACCGGCAATGCCGTATCCGCACCCGCCGCTACCGGAAAGCGGCCGGACGGCAAAACGATCATCGTGTTCAGCGGTGAACTGGATAAGGTTTTGGCATCGTTTATCATCGCAAACGGCGCCGCCGCAATGGGGCGTCCGGTCACCATGTTCTTCACATTCTGGGGGCTGAATGTTCTGCGCAAGACGCAAAAACAGCATGTGAAGAAATCCTTCATCGAATCGATGTTTGGCATGATGATGCCGCGCGGAACAACAAAACTCAAGCTGTCCAAAATGAACATGGCAGGCATGGGCACGTCAATGATGAAAAAGGTCATGCGCGATAAACGCGTGGACGCACTGGAAACGCTGATGGATCAGGCAATGAAAAACGGGGTCAAACTCATTGCATGCACCATGTCGATGGATATCATGGGAATCAGGGCGGAAGAGCTCATCGACGGGGTGGAATTGAGCGGCGTTGCCACTTATCTCGGCGATGCGGAAGAATCGGATGTCAACCTGTTCATTTCATAAGAAATGCCTAAAGAAGGGCGCGGATGCGCCCTTCTTTTTTTGAGTGCAAATGGCAAAAAGCACAGCATACTCCTGTCAATTCGCGGCCTCTATGCTATAATGGTTGCTGTATAGCCGGGATGCAAAGACGCGTCTTGTCGTCCGACGCTGTCCGGCATGCGGAAGAAATGGCCGGATGCTCTGAAATGCTTTTTATGACGGCATTTCATCCCATTTCCAATGTTTTGCAGTAAATATTTTCAATGACGCCATAATTACATCGTAATGTTCGATTATCATATTCGTTAGAAGTCCCGGCAGGATTTGCATTTTTATAAAAGCAACCGACAAGCAGCGTGCGGACGCACAGAAGTCGGTAAACAGCGGACAATAGGGAACGGCTCTTATAATGCAACTGCGCACTCATATCTCTGCCCATCCTGTGAAGCGCAACAAATGCCCATACTCCAGGCTTTGCGGATACGAACCATTGCCGGGTTTGTCATGAAGGAAGAACATTTTAGGAGGATGACGATGGAAATCAAGAAGAAAATCAAGAAGCTGGACAAAAAGGCGAAAATCATCATCGCAATTGTCCTGAGCGTTGCGGTTGTCGGCGGCGGCGCGCTCTATTTGTTCGCGCCCACAAAAGCCGCTTCGAGCGTAACCTATGTGAACTATACGGTCAAAACAGGAAATATCGAAACCACGGTCGAAGGATCGGGGTCGATTGCTTCTACGCAGACGATTCCGTACAATGCGTTGGCGGCAGGCATCGGCACGCAAATTACCGCTGCCAGCGGCGATTCACTCGACCGCGGCGATTTGATTGCGGTGCTGACCTCCACAGCAGCGAATTCCCGCATGCTCGGTCAAGTTGCGAATGCGATGACGCAAAACCACATGTCCCTGACGAAAATGTACACCAATTCGTCCGGTACGACGGATGTCAAGTCACCGGTCTCCGGACGTGTCAAACTTCTGAATGCTAAAGTGGGCGATGACGTTGCCATCAATCAGAACAGCGGCGCGCTTTGTGTGATCTCATCGGATGGCGACATGTATGCGGAATTCACGCCTTTAGAGAATGCCACACTGACCATCGGTCAAACGGTGAAAGTGCAAGTGAGCGGCAAAACGATCACCGGCAAAGTCGTTCGCACGGCTTCACAGGGAAAAGCCAAAGTGTTGATCTCAACGGACATCTATGATCAGGGCACCGATGTCAAGATCTATGACAGTGCCGACAAGCAGTTGGGCGAAGGCAAGCTGATGATCAACGACCCGGTGCCGGTCGTGGCAACGGGCGGCTACGTGAGTTCCGTCTCCGTCAAAGAGAACAGCACTGTTTCGGCAGGATCCACGCTGATGAAGCTTGTACAGACCGGTCTTGATACCGGATACACCGGCGCGCTGGCGGTCGTGGCTCCACAGAACGGCTATATCTCCGGTCTCACCGTTACGCAGGGCGCAACCGTCCAATCCGGAACGACCTTGTTCAACCTTTTAAGCAATGACAAGTTCACCCTTTCGGTCACCGTGGATGAATTGGATATCGTCAATGTGAAGGCCGATCTGAGCGCGACCGTCGCTGTGGATGCCCTGTCGGATAAAAAATTTAAAGGCACCGTGCTAAGGGCGTCCTCCGTCGGTACGACAGCAAGCGGCGTTACTTCGTATACGGTCATCATTTCCCTGAACAATTACGACGGCATTCGTCCCGGAATGAGTGCGACCGCAACCATCCAGACGGCGTTTGTGCAGAACGTGGTCGTCGTTCCGCAAGCGGCTATCGTTTCGCGCGGCGGAAAGAGCTATGTGATGAAAGCAAGCGCGGCGGACGCAGCTGCTACTGCCATAAGCAAGACTTTCAATGCCGATAATTACATTGAAGTTCAAACAGGACTATCCGACGGATCCTATATTGAGATAACCTCCGGCCTTACCGCGGGAACGCAGATCTCCTATAAGTCGAGCTCTAGCAGCACAAGCGGTACGACCACGACCAGAAGCGGGATCATCGATATGGGTGGCGGTGTAAATCCCGCAGGCAATCCGCCGGCCAACATCGGTGGAACAAGACCGGGAGGAAACTGAGCATGATTGATATGCGCGGTGTCAGCAAAACCTATTTGATGGGGGAAAACGCCGTTCATGCCCTGGTCGATATCAACATCAGTGTCGAAGACCATGAGTTCATTGCGATCGTCGGCCCCTCGGGCAGCGGAAAATCCACGCTGATGAACATCATTGGGTGTCTTGATATTCCGGACGAAGGCTATTACTCGCTGGACGGGGTGGATGTCTCCAGTTGCAGCGAAAAGGAACTGAGCATCATTCGAAACCAAAAAATCGGGTTTGTATTTCAACAATTCAACTTGCTGCAGAAACTGACAGCCTTGGACAACGTCGCATTGCCTCTGATCTATCAGCGGGTTTCCGCAACCGAGCGCAGGGAAAGGGCGATGGAAGCCCTGACGCTGGTAGGCCTGGCGGACAGGACCCACCACCGCCCCAACGAGCTCTCAGGCGGACAGCAACAGCGCGTTGCCATCGCAAGGGCGCTGGTAACAAAACCTGCGCTGATTCTGGCCGACGAACCGACAGGCAACCTGGACTCGCACTCCGGCAGGGAGATCATTCAAATCCTCCACTCGCTTCACAAGGACGGGAAATGCATCGTCTTAATAACGCACGACAGCAGCATCGCACAGGAAGCACAGCGCAGCATTAAAATCTCGGACGGTCAAATCGTATCGGATGGCAAGGAGGGGATCACATGAAATTCACAGAATCCGTCAAGATGGCCTTAGCTTCGATATTTTCAAGCAAAATGCGGTCGTTCCTTACCTCGCTGGGCATCATCATCGGTGTCGTGGCGGTTACGATGCTGGTTTCCATCGTCCAGGGAACGACGAGTTCCGTGACGAACCGTATTTCCTCGATGGGCACAAATCTGTTGACGGCAACCATCAGAACGCAAAAGAATCTGCATTTAACGGTGGATGATCTGCTAAAACTTGAGGGCACGGGCGGCATCGGAAGTGTATCGCCGATCGTTACCAGCAGCCAGAGTGTTCAGAACGGATCAAAGTCGCTTTCCGGCACGTCCATTCAGGGTGTTTTGCCAAGCTACCAGACGATCCGAAAAATCACGGTAGCCAGCGGCAGGTTTATTGTACAATCGGATATCACCAGCAGAACATCGGTCTGCGTCGTCGGTGTGGAAGTCTGCGACGAACTGTTCGGCACTCGCGACGTCATCGGCGAGCAAATCAACATCAACGGGCATTACTTCACCATCGTAGGCATTCTGGAAGCGTCGGGCACCACTGCGACGGGCTCCAGCGACAACCAGGCGATCATACCGTTCACAACCGCGCAGCGGCAGTTCCAGAGTACGATTATCCGAACCTTCTTCGTATCGGCGCAAAGCGAAGATACGGTAACGCAGGCACAAGCCACGCTTGAAGCGTATCTGTTGGATGTGACCGGTGCGACGACTGCCTATCGCATCACCAACCAGACACAGCTTCTGGATACTTTCAGCAGCATTACATCGACGCTTACCATGGTGCTTGGCGGCATTGCCGGAATCTCGCTGATCGTCGGCGGCATCGGCATCATGAACATCATGCTGGTATCGGTAACGGAACGGACGCGCGAGATCGGCATACGCAAAGCCATCGGCGCGCAGCGCAGCGATATATTGCTTCAGTTTCTAATTGAAGCGGTAGTGCTGTCCCTGTTCGGCGGACTTGTGGGCATAATATTTGGAATCATCGGCCTGGCCCTCATAGCGAAGATCGCCTCGATGACGCTCACACTTTCGGTGGGCGTGGCGTTGATTGCCATATTCTTCTCCATAGCGGTAGGCGTCGGATTCGGTGTATACCCGGCAAACAAGGCTTCAAAGCTTCAGCCTATCGAAGCGCTGCGGTACGAGTAAACAGCAACACCATCAACGTGGGGCGGCGATCAAGCCGCCCTTTTCTCATTTGCAGCTGCGAAGAAGACGCGATATAATCAAAGAATCAATGCGACAGAGGTTTGACTTGGATACTATCACAAAAATTGAAGATCTTCTGCATAGTCGCGGTCAGCGTATGACAGTTCAAAAAAAGGAACTGTTAAGCATTTTTTTGCAGCATCCAAACCGGATGCTGTCCGTGGCGGATCTTAAAAGTCTCTTGCCCGGCGGCGTTGAGATGGACAACGCGACCATCTACCGCAACGTGCAGAACTTTGGATCGTTGGGGATATTGGAATCGATGGTGGATATGCTGGGATTGGCCCGCTATATGATCTGTGACAGCGAGCACCACCACCATTTGGTCTGTGTCAGATGCGGGCGCATCATCTGTTTTCCCTGCGAAAGCTCGTTCTGGTGTTCGATGGCGCAGCAAAACGATTTTGAGGAAACGCACCACCGGCTGGAAGTGTACGGGCTATGTGCCGGTTGCCGTGTGAAAGCCTGACCTTCAAACAAACGCCGCCAACCTGTTTTCTTAAAAAGGTAATAATAAAGTAAAAGATATACATACGAAGCAATGTCGACTCTGGTCCCGAGGGATGCAGATTGACAAACGTCTCCATACATGCTATTTTTTTATTGCAATATTATTGCAATAAGGTGATGACAAATGAAGCGGATTATGGTTGGTATTTTGGCTTTTCTGCTGCTGGCCTGTCTGTCGTGCAGTGGAAGACCGACCCAAAACAGCAATGGCAGCAAAAAGACAGTCGTAGCGGTCGGCATTGTGCCGGAAGCCGAATTTGTGGAAAAAGTAGCCGGCAATCTGGTGCAGGTCGTAACGATGGTGCCACCGGGCAACAACCCAGAAAACTATCAGCCCACGGCGACAGTGATGAGACAGCTTTCCGATGCGGCTTTGTATTTCACGCTGCGCTTGCCGTCTGAAAATGTCTCCATCCTTCCCAAGCTGCATGATTTCAACCCGAACATTCGCGTCGTCGATTTGCAGGCAACCGTAGCGGCGAGATACAAGCTCCTTCCATCCAGCGAGACGCACGAGGGCGAGGGAGGGATCGATCACCACATATGGCTTTCGCCAAAGCGCGCCATCGTCATGGTGCAGAAGATTGCGGACGAGCTTTCAGCTTATGATCCGGCCAACAAGGCAACTTATGCAGCCAACGCGTCGAACTATATTGCGCAGCTTCAATCGCTAGACGAAGAGATAACAACCTCCTTTAAAACCCTGAAGAACCGCTCGTTTATCGTCTATCATCCCGCCTATTCCTATTTTGCGGATGACTACGGCTTAAAGATGGTTTCCATTGAAATGGAAGGCAAGCAAGCCAGCGCAAAGGACATGCAGCAGGTCATCGATTTTGCCAGATCCAACGGCATCACCACCGTATTGTACCAGCAGGAGTATGACGATAATCAAGCGGTGACGCTTGCCAAAGAAATCGGGGGCACAGCACTCGCTGTGGCGCCGTTGGCCAAAGATTATATTGGAGCGTTACGGGATATCGTAAACGTATTGACGCATGCAAAATAACAACAGCATCAGATCTGACAATGCGAGATTCTGCTACGGCGAGGTGTGCGCGCTGCACAGCGTTTCTTTTTCGCTGCCGCAGCATTCGCTTACAGTGCTTATAGGTCCGAACGGAGGCGGTAAGAGCACGCTGATCAAATTGATCGCGGGGCTTTTAAAGCCGGACGAGGGCACGATTGCGCGCACGGAAGGCGCTGTTGGGTATGTGCCGCAGGGAACGGAATTCGATCTCTCCTTTCCGCTGACAGTGCGTGAACTGGTGCTGATGGGAACGCTGCCTGGAAGGATCCGGCCTTTCTTTCGGTATAGCGACGCTGAAAAAAAGACTGCGATGCAGGCGATCGAACGGGTCGGACTTCGCGGGTTTGAAGGGCGGGGAATCGGACAACTTTCGGGCGGGCAATTAAGACGAGCCGTTATCGCCCGGGTATTGGCATCGGAAGCGGCGATCATCGCGCTGGATGAGCCGGATGCAAACCTTGATATTGACGCCGTAAGGGATTTGTATATGCTGCTTGGCACACTCAAGTCGGATAAGACCATCATCATGGCAAGCCATCACGTAAACACCGCCCTGGACATTGCGGACAAGGCGTTGTTTGTGCATGGCACGGTTGAACAATACGACGATCCGGCTGTTCTGAAGGAAAAGCTTAAAGGCGGGCTTGCGATATGATAGAAGCGATTTTCCATTATGCGTTTATGCGCAACGCGCTTATAGCGGCACTGCTGGCCAGTATCGTTATCGGCATCATAGGGACCATCGCCATCGAGAGGAAGCTTATCAGCATGTCCGGAGGCATTGCCCATGCATCTTTTGGCGGCATCGGCCTGGGATATCTTCTGGGGTTCGAGCCCATCATCGGCGGCGTCGCATTTGCCGTATTGGCATCCGCGCTGATGCGCAAAACGCCGCAGAACAAGTTGAATGCGGATACGATGATGGGTATTCTATGGTCCTTCGGCATGGCACTGGGCATTCTGTTCATCGCGATAGCGCCGGGTTACATGCCGGATATGACAAGCTATCTGTTTGGCGACATTCTCTCTGTTTCAACCGCTTACCTTTGGTATATTGCAGCGTTTACGGCGATCATCCTTGTGCTTTTCTTCATGCTGTACAACCATCTGATGCTTTTCCTGTTCGACGAGAGCTACGCCGCAGCCCGCGGCATCCAAACCCGGTTGTTGTCATGGGTTGTTTATATCATGATTCCGGTCGGCATCATCGTACTTTTAAAGATCGTCGGCATCGTGTTGACCATAGCGTTGATGACCATACCGGTTTCTTTGGCGAAAATCTTTTTTCGATCCATTGGCAAGGTCATTGCCGCATCTATGGTACTGAGTTTTGCGTTCTGCCTGTTCGGGTTGCTGATATCCTATTACGCCGGTGTCCCGTCCGGAGCGTGCATTGCGGTTTTTGGTACGGTGGTTTATCTTCTGGTGCTGGGAACGCACAAAGGAATCATACGGTTCAGACACCGCCATCGCGTGCATGAAGAAGAAGCATCATAAAATGTTAACGTTGACATATAAAACAATAATAAATAGAATAAAGGAATAAAACGCAAAGGGGATACAGGCATGCTTTGGAGTGACGCCTACGGCTCAGCGTTGCAACCGACGCTTGAGCAAGTTGCGGACTATATCAAAAACCCCAATTTTAATGCGCTATGTTCAACGATTGCAGATTTATATGGCGTTGAACCCCAATTTTCCTACAACGGATTCGATGTGCCCGGCTGGACGGTCAAATACAGATGCTCCGGCAAAGCGTTGTGCACGCTGTATCCAAGGGAAGGCTGCTGCACAGCCCTCATCGTGATCGGCAATAAGGAGCAGCAGGAGACGGAGTTGCTGCTGCCCGGTTTGAGTGCCTACACACGGGAACTCTACCAGAGAACACGTTTTTCGGCAGGCGGGCGTTGGCTGATGATGGATATTCTGGATGAAAACGTTCTTGATGACGCCGTCAAACTGATTTCGTTGCGCGTTAGACCGAAGAGGAAGCTTAATTAAAGAATCGGATTCAATACAAACAAGCGCCGCCTAAAAGGCGGCGCTTGTTTTACCATGTGCTTGTATTTTTATGAATTTGTCGATTGCAGTATCTTTTTGCGCAGTACGAAGACGAACATGATGCTGGCGCCGACAATAAAGAAGGAATACAGGCCGAATGTCAGCGCAAAGCCGATGGTCTGCGCCAATATGCCGCCCATCATGGATCCAACGCCGCTGCCTATGTCAATGGCGGAATAGTAAGTTGCGCTTGCCGCACCCCTTCGGTTCGAAGGTGCGGAACGAATGGTAAACGCTTGTATCGTCGGATTCAAAATGCCGTATCCGAAGCCCATGAACAGCGCTGCAATACAAAACTGGACAAGCGAATGGGAAGTGGCGATCGTCAACACACCGCAAAGGATCAGGAAAAGCCCCGGCGGTAGAGCCCGATGTGCGCCGATCCGGTCGCAAAGCCGTCCGACGAACATACGGCTGGCGATCATGGCGATCGCGTTGAAGGTAAAGTACAAGCCAATGCCGGAGATGTTAAGGGTCTGGCCGAATTTGACAAGGAATGTCCCGGTAAGTCCCATCGGGCATCCGGTTAAAATCATAACCAAAGCGCCCGGTATGGCGGTTTTCTCGATGACTTTGTCAAGGCTGAACTTCTCCTTCTTCTTGCCTGTGACCGCTTCGTTTAATCCGTTGGCATCCGCAGCGGAAGCCTTGCTGTTTTGTTCGGGCGAAATTTTCTTTTTCTCATAGTTGATCGTCATGGCAAACAGCAGTGCAAAAAGACTGATGGCAGAAGTTGTTATAAAGACGGACGAGTATCCGAAATGTCCGCTTAGAAAAAGCATCAGCGCAGGTCCGAAGGCGGTGGCAACGTTGAAGGAAATACCGTAATAACCGATGCCTTCCGCGATCCGGCTGGGCGGAAGTATATCGGCAACGATCGTGCCCGCAGCGGTGGAATAGGCACTGTTGCCGAATCCCTGCAGTGAACGGATGATCATGATCAGCACGATAACCGGAGCGATCGAATAGGAAAGGCTGGTGACCACAAAGATTCCGCATCCGATCAGAAGCGTAATCCTGCGCCCTTTTGTATCGACCATATTGCCAAAGAATGGCCTGCAGGCAAGCGCCGCTACGGTAAAAAACGCTGTAAGCAGACCGGCAACGGATTTGCTGGCCCCGAGGTCCATGACATAGAGCGGCAACGCCTGCATCACCATGCTGTTGCTCAGCGTGACAAAGGAATTGATGCCCATGATTTTCAGAAAGGGGAAAGTCCAGAGTTTGGTGCGATCTCGTTCTTTTAATTTGGTTGGTTCCGTTTCCATCATTCACATCCATCTACCGTGTGGTTGGTACGGCTGCATATTTTATATAACCTCCTGTGCATCCCCGAATACCGGATTCGGGTGCAATCCAGGAAGCAACAATCGGCGGAAATGCCCATTTGCGGGAAAGCCTTACCCCATTATAGGCGCATGAGCAACATTTAACAAATAAATTATAAGAATCAATTGTTGTACCGCAACAAGCCGGGCGTGGTTCCGATTTCCTTAATGCGCCGGAGAAAGAGCATCCCGGCACGAAACGGGAAACAGGGTACAACGAGAGATTATAGACCTTTCAAATCCAGCTTTCAAGCTCCCGTGCGCAGAAATACGACCCCAAAATCACCCGTCGCAATCGATTTCAATCAAAAAAGGCCGCAGCTATCGCAACAATAGCTCTGCGGCCGGGAAGTAAAAAAATGAAATAATTTTATTTTGTAAACGCATACATGGTTAAACCAAGCATTGTATAAAAATAGGCCCGCAATACCTGTATTTGCCTGAAGAATAAACAAGACTACAAGCGCAGGCGCTTCTGAAGCAATTCCGGTGCAAGACTTCGCACGATGGCTGTTTGTGCGTCGATTTCGCCGTTTTGAACCATGGTATAAAGTCCGGAATCCATGCTGCACATTCCCTGATCCATGCCCGCGGCAATCACCGTATGAAGCTGATGCGTTTTTGCTTCGCGGATCATATTTCTCACAGCGTTGTTGCTGCGCATGATTTCAAAGACAGGCAGAAGTTTGTCATCGCGTGCAGGCAATAGCTGCTGGGATACAACACCCTGGAGCACCATGGAGAGTTGGAGACGGATCTGCGTCTGCCGCTGTGCAGGAAAGACATCCACGATACGGTCCACCGTATTGGCTGCGCCCAAGGTATGCAGCGTGGATATGACAAGGTGCCCGGTTTCCGCTGCCGTCATGGCGATGCTGATGGTATCCATATCGCGCAGTTCTCCGATGAGGATAACGTCAGGGCTCTGCCGCAGTGCGGCACGCAGCGCTACGACATAGCTTTCGGTATCGAGCTCAATTTCACGCTGGCTGACGATGCTGTTTTTATGCGGATGAAGGAATTCAATGGGATCCTCAAGGGTTATGATATGCGCATTGCGCGACTGGTTGATGCGGTCGATGATGCAGGCAAGCGTGGTTGATTTCCCGCTGCCGGACGGCCCCGTTACAAGAACAAGCCCATGAGGCAAATCGGCAAAGCGAAGCACATCCTCGGGAATGGAAAGTGCAGCCGGATCGGGCAGGGAAAACGGAACCACCCGAATCACCGCTGCGAGCGAGCCGCGCTGGCGGTATGCGCTGATGCGAAAACGGGCGATCCCCGCAAGCGAGAAGGAAAAGTCGTCGTCCCCGTTAAGCAACAGCCGTTCCATGGCGCGCCCATTGGCGATCCGGTAGATGCTTTGGAGCATCTTTTCAGTCGCTTCGGGTGTCAGCTTTTCTTCGCTGCAGTTTTGAATTTTCTCATTGCGTTTATAACACAAAGGACGTCCTGCGATGATGAAAACGTCGGATACGCCCAACTCAACAACTTCCTGCAACAATGATAATAGTTCCATTTTGTCCCTCTTTTCCCGTATTCTGCCGTCAAAATCGGATCCCTTGTTACTGCGAAATATCGGATGAAATCTGCCAACGGGTTCGCGTAAAGGCTCCGACGGGTTTGCCGTTTTCCAAACGCTGATCAAGACCGACCCATAAAGCTTGTTTATCAAGCTTGATCCTAAAGCTGAGCAGCGCATGATCGTTCATTATCGCAACGTCGACATTCAGCGAAGCGAGCGCCTGCTGCCATGCGCTTGTGTTTTGCAATGCAATGGCTATATCGGCAACTTTCCGTTCCGCTTGAGAATCCGCCTCATAGTAGGCCGTGACAGAGGCTTTGGCTTTTCCGGTAAGGTTTGCATCGGCATTCGCCGACAACAGTGACATGACCGAAAAAGAACACAGCAGCAAAACGACAAGCACTGTCAACACCGTCAAAATGCCGACACCCAGCGGCGGGCGCAGGGAAGACCGATTTCTCATGGCGCTGTCCCTCCCAAAGCGGGTCGGCAAGCGGTCAGCGCAAAAAGGATATTTCCATCCAGTGATACCGTGATAAGCGCGGTTTGCAGCATACCGTCAGAGTCAACCAACATTGTAAGCATGCGCTCGCTCGTTCCCTTTACCGTCTGCCAGGACGGATCATAGTATACGATGATCCGATTGCCCTGCGTATCGGCTCCCAGCAGCGCTCCCGCGTCCGTCCAAGCGGATGCCTTAAAGGTTTCTGCAGCCGTCTGCGCTTTGACGATGGCGGCGGAGGTTTGCCGGCTTTGTGCGCTTATCCGGTGGGCATTGGCGAAGATCCGTATGCATACGACCGCGCAGAGCGCGAAGCTCAAGAGCATGAGTATCAATTCCAAAAAAAACAGCTTGGCAGAACGCTCGTTCATGGCTTGCCCTCTGCTGTGCGCAAAGCCAGCACCAACTCTGCGCTGTGTCCCGAACGGTCGGAAAGGGAAACGCGAATCAAGCCCGTTTTATCCATGAGTAAGGCAAAAGTATTAAGCGGCATCACCGGCTGTCCTGAACCCTTCGTTATGGACGTGCCCTCAACGGCACTGACCTCGCACAGATTGCCGTCATACAGGTACAGATAGGTCAGAACGGGTTCGCCGTCTACCATCTCCCGCAAAACAAGAGCCGTATCCCCCTCGACTTCACCGACGGCAACACCGCTTTTAACATCACTTTGCCGCACCTTGTTTGCGATATAGAGCGTAGCCGTGCGGTTCAGATCGTTGGCGGAAGAATCGCTAAGAACCGAGGTGTAGACATCCGCGCCAAAAAGAACGACGAACAGAGCACAAAGGGCAAATACCAAGCCCAGCGCCAACGACAGCCATACGCTTACAAAGGTATGCCTTTTGGTCATGTCCCTCTCCTCATTCCTTGGCGTCCAACGCAAAGACGGCAATCTGCGGCAATATATTGGCACCAAGAAAACGGTAGTGATACACGTAAAGCTTTCGATCCAATGTCAAGCCATAATTGCTTTCAAGGTATTCAAGACTATCCGGATAACGTCCCTCCAAGGCATAGCATTGTACGGTATACCGGCGGACTGTACGTATCAGCTGCGCCATCTGTTTGTCATTTACGGAACGCTGTATGTTCAAGGAGCCCATGACCAAAAAGCAGATCATTAAGCCTGTTATCAACAATGAAAGCACATAGCCCGATCGACTTCTGCTGCGCATCAGAATACGTTCCATGCCGACCTCCTAAATCGCAGCCATGATGCCCAAGAGCGGCAGCATAACCGACAGGAGCACCATACCGGCTACCAAGCCCATCAGGGCTACCATCGCAGGTTCAATGATGCCGACAATCCTGGAAAACATCGCATCGCTTTTATCTTCACTGCGCTGCGCAAGATCTTCCATCGCATTATCCATTTCGCCGACGCGCGCACCGACCTGCAGCAGCCTTGCGTCTACGGTGTCAAACAATCCGCTCCTGGTTAGCGCTGCCGCAAAAGGTTCGTTCTGAAGCGATGACAGAAGCGTTTGGATGCGCGCTGCCGCATCGCCTTGGAACAATTGTTGCGCCATGCCGGCGGATTGTTCAAAAGACATGCCGCTTTTTAACATCAATGCCATGACAAAACAAAAACGGCTGCTGTTCTGTTGGCGGATCAAAGATCGCGTGATCGGAAGCCATGTTAAAAACCGCAGAACAGCGTTCTTTCCTCCCGCACTCTTCCATAGAACAACCAGGGAAACAGACACAACGACCAGTCCGATCCCGATAGCAAGAGCGCTTCGCCCCATCCATTGCCCAAACAGCATCAACCTGGTCGCAAACGGCGACATTTCGGTTCCAAGCTGCGCATAAACTTGCGAAAAAACGGGCAAAACGCGTATCAGCAACACGGTAACCAACGCTACCAACAGACACAGCATGACAAACGGGTGCAGGATCGCGCTTCTTGCCGTCTGCCGCAAACGCTCGTTTCGCATATAATAGCGGCTCAAAGCGTCCAGCACTTCCTCCAAACGTCCCGCGGTTTCGCCGATGCGAACCATGTCAACAGCATAGCGCAAAAAGCATCCGCTTTGTTCCATCGCTTTGTACAAAGGTACGCCGTGCCCGGCTTCCGATGCCAGAAGTTCCAGCAGTTTGGATTCATCGGTACCCTTTGAACCCTCGTTGAGCAGCAGCAAAGACTCATGCACGCTAACGCCGCCGCGAAGCAACATGGCCAACTGCGAACAAAAGGCGGCGGTGGCAATAGGGGTAAGCTTTTTTTTCGGGAGATTGGATTTGCTCATGTGGTTCTCCTGATGGTTTTAGGCGATTGCACTTTCAATAGAAAAACAATTCGTTGTAATTTTTGCCATTGCCTATGTATTCTGTCATCTGCTTGCTCTTGTCGCCTGCGGCATAGGTCGGATCCATGCGCACCCAATTAGTGCCGTCAAAACGAATAACGCCTTCGATCCAGCCTGTCTCCTTGGTATAGACGCTGATCCACGCATGGTATACCTCCCCGACATAACCGATGACAAGTTTTGTCGGGATACGCTGGGATCGCAGCATGGCGGTCATCAAGGAGGCATAGTCGAAACAGATGCCCTTTTTGGCGCGAAGCGTCTGATCGTTGTCGGGCAAATAGCCGCTGGTAACTGTTTTGAGCTTGTCGTAATCGTAGGTGACGTTTCCGATGACGTATTCGTAAATGCGCGACACAACCTCCAAATCGTCCCTGGCCCCAAAGCCGAGCGTCCTGGCCAGTGCCACAGCTTCGCTGTCGGGGGTAAAATCGACGTATTGGTTGGGATACATGTAAGGTGATTGGGCATCGGGAATCGACACCGTGAATGACGTTCCGAATATATACAGATATTCGTCATTTTTGATATTGCGAAATACATTGAGCGTATATTTTCCGTCGCCGCCGGTGAGCGGGAAAGTTTCATACTTTCCGTCCGTGGCAAGATCATAGGTGTATGGATCGTCGTGCTCGTGGGTTATCTGCATACGGATCTTTTGCGGTTTTCCGGTATACCGGACCATGGCATAACCAAGATCGACATGCGAAAGATCCACCGTTGCCCACTCGTTCTTTTCCACGCGCGTTGCTGAAGCTTCCGGAACCAGAACAATCGATGCGTTGCTCCGCACGAGGGAAGACGCAAACAGGACAAATGCGAGCAGCATGCCCAAAGGACCGCGCAACAACGATGCGCCCGTAAACAGCGGTGAGCTAGACATATTTAGGTGTCTCCCATTAGGCTGTAATTATTTTTTTATTTTATTCCTGTATATGATAGTAACACATCGGGTTTTATGCTTGCAAGTCAACCGCATAATCCCTTCCTTACAGTAATTATTTTATTACAGCAACGTAGAAGACGCTTGTGGAAATTTTATAATATGCTATAATGAGAAAAGTTATATTCTGTTTTTGGTCACCATCGTGCGGATCGGTTTGTGCGATGGCATTATTAAAAAAGTTACAATGTAACCACATCTCGATTGCGATTACAACCTATACTGATCAATAATAATTTAAAACAACCGTAATGACGGTTACGCTGTAACCAATTGGTAAAGAGATTGCGGAAAGGAGAAAGATTGAATGCAAACCATAGAAGTCATGATGTTAGGTGGTTTTTCAATCAAAGTGGACGGCCGGGATATCGTTTCAGATCTTGGGAATTCACGCAAAAAAATCTCCTTGCTTGCATATCTGCTTATAAACAAAGATCGACAGATTTCCAACTTCGAACTGTTTGAAACGCTCTGGCCGGAGGAGGATATCACAAACCCGGAGAGCTCATTAAAAACGCTCGTCAGCCGTCTTCGCTCCAATCTCGCGGAGTATGGACTGGATAAGGCCATCGCCACCAAAAGCGGCACCTATCGTTGGAACGACACCTTTGAAACGATCGTGGATGTGTTTACATTCGACAAGCTTTGCACCACGATGGACCGCGCAAAGGAGCTTACCTCAGGCAACCATCAGGATTTCGAAAAAGCGCTTTCGCTTTATCAGGGCGATTTGCTGCCCAATTCCGTTGTAGAGAACTGGGTCCAATCCAAGAGCGCCTACTACCATGACCGTTATTTGAATCTGGTATATCACTATATATCGCTGCTGGAAAACAAGGGCTTGTACGAAGACATGATCCGCGTCTCGCGCATGGGACTTGAAGTGGATGCGCTCGACTCGCGTTTAAACCTTGAGCTCATGTCGGCATTGCTCAAGTCGGGACGAAGCAAGGAAGCCTTGGCGCAGTACAACCGCACGACCGATTTGCACTACAACCATCTGGGCATCAACCCTTCAGAAGAAATACTCGCGTTTTACAAACAGCTAATCAAGATTGAACGTACGTCAAGCGCCGACATTTCCGATATTCGCAATGACCTGCGCGAGAGCAACGACATGGCAGGTGCGTTCATTTGTGAATATGCGATTTTCAGGGATATCTACCAATTGCACATGCGCAATCTCAAACGGCTTGGTACGCCGATGTTCCTGTCGCTTGTAACCGTTACCAGCCTCGACAAACAATCGGTTGAGCCGCTGGTACTGGACAAGGTGATGAAGCAGTTGCTGGAGACGCTGAAAAAATCGCTGCGAAAAGGCGACACCATTTCCCGTTACAGCCCTTCGCAGTACGCTGTTTTGTTGCCCACACAGAACTATGACAACGGGCGTATCGCCATGGAACGCGTAAAAAAATCGTTCTACCGAGAGGGGAGCAACGCGCAGTTCCTTCTCAATTACAGGCTTGGTCCCATTGAAATGATGGAATAGCAGATAAATAATACACGCCGGCTGACCATACAGTCGGCTTTTTTTATTTCCCTCGGGAATCGGATGAACGACAGGCCTTGTGCATGGTTGTCAAACGCAAGCAGGCTTTTATCCGCGTACATGGTGATAATCTTGTGCGCAAACATGGCTGCATGGTATAGTTGTTATACAATACTGACAACAAAAATATCCAAAGGAAGGCATCAGGATGACGATGCAGGCTATGGATGATTTGTATCTTCGGATACTTCACGAGGAACTGGTTCCCGCGATGGGCTGTACCGAGCCCATTGCCATTGCTTATGCCTCGGCAAAGGCGCGTTCCGTTTTGGGAGATTTGCCCGATGCGGTGGAAATCCATGTAAGCGGCAACGTCATTAAGAATGTAAAAAGCGTCGTAGTCCCCAATACCGGCGGATTGGAAGGACTGGAAGCCGCGGCGGCAGCGGGCATCGTAGCGGGGGATGATTCGCGGGTTCTTGAGGTGATAGCAGCGGTCGGCGAGGAAAAGAAACAGGAAATCAGGGCGTTTTTAAAATCCGCAAAATTCAGTGTGATCCCCCTACACGGCGATGAGTTGCTGGATATAGGCATCGTGCTGCGCACGGACTGCCACTATGTCAAGGTGCGAATTGCTGGGTCGCATACCAATATCGTTGCCGTAGAGATGGACGGCGAAATGCTCTTTGAATCGGGAGCCGAAACAGCAAAGGGTTTAAAAATAACCGACCGCAGCTTGCTCAACGTGGAAGACATCACCGCATATGCCAATAGAGTTTGCATAGACGACGTTAAGGAACTTTTGGATTCCCAAATCCGCTGCAATACGGCCATAGCCGAAGAAGGCCTTCGGAATGATTACGGTGCAAACATCGGGAAAGTGCTGCTCAGTACAGAGGGGAATGGCATCAAAACAAAAGCCAAAGCGCTTGCCGCGGCGGGTTCAGACGCCAGGATGAGCGGCTGTGAGATGCCGGTGATCATCAATTCCGGCAGCGGCAATCAGGGATTGACAGCTTCGCTTCCCGTTATAGCCTATGCCCGCGAGTTGCATTTGAGCGACGAGATGCTTTACCGTGCGCTTGTGATTTCAAACCTTGTGACCATCCACTTAAAAACGGGCATTGGGCGCCTTTCCGCCTATTGCGGTGCCGTCAGCGCAGGATGCGGAGCGGGAGCGGGCATTGCCTATCTGTTGGGCGGTGATTTGGATGTGATCATCCATACCGTGGTCAACGCGATCGCCATCGCTTCCGGCATCGTCTGCGACGGAGCCAAGCCTTCCTGCGCCGCAAAGATCGCCGCTTCAGTGGATGCCGGTATTTTTGGCTATCAGATGTATACAAAAGGCCAGCAGTTTTACGGCGGCGACGGGTTGGTCTCCCGAGGCGTTGAAAACACTATTGCAAACATCGGGCGGCTGAGCCGTGAGGGCATGCGGGAAACGGACAGGGAAATCATTCGCATCATGACAGAAAATCAAGGATCGAACTGCTTTTAGCGGTTGCGGATCATATCCGGAGGGAAAAATGCTGACGTATTGGACAGAGCATACGGATTTATTGGGAGATATCACCATTCAATGCAACGATGAGCTCATAAGCGCCATCCAATGGGGTTTCCCCGGTCTTGGGCAGAGGATCCAAACGCCGGTGTCGGAAGTCGCCTTTACCCAGCTTAATGAATATCTCTCGGGGCAGCGCCGCGAGTTTTCGCTCCCGCTCCTTTTAAGCGGGACGCCGTTTATGCAAAAGGTCTACGGGGCGCTTATGGAAATCCCCTACGGCAGAACGGAAAGCTATGAAAACATTGCGATTCGTGCAGGACGTCCGCGCGCATCCCGTGCCGTCGGGTCCGCAAACCACCGCAATCCGCTGCCCATCGTTGTCCCCTGCCATCGTGTGGTGCGAAAGGACGGCGGATTGGGGGGATTCGCTCCCGGGCTCATCTATAAAGAAAGACTGTTGGCATTGGAGCGAAACAATGCAATACGTTGAATGTTCGGAATCGGCGATGGCTTATCTGTGCAGCTGCGATGAAAAATTAAAAGCGGTGATCGAGCGTATGGGCCGCATTCAACGCCCGCGCACGGAAAGCTTGTTTGAAGCCCTTGTCGGTTCGTTTGTCTCCCAACAGATATCCATCAAAGCAGCAGATGCCATTTGGAAGCGCCTGGAAGCGGCCTCGGGAATTGATCCGCATCGGCTGGCAACCATGGAAGAAGAGGAACTGCGTACACTGGGGCTTAGCGGACGAAAGGCACAGTACGTCAAAGGCGCGGCAAAGGCAGTCGTTGACGGTACATTGGATCTTCATGCGCTTGAGCCTATGAGCGACAGCAAAGTTAAGCAACGCCTCTGTGCTCTGTACGGTGTCGGCGAATGGACGGCGGAAATGCTTATGATCTTTTCTTTGGGAAGGCCGGATGTGTTGAGCGAACGCGATCTTGGCATTGTTCGCGGTATCAAGCGCGTATACGATTTGCAAGAAGTGACACCTGCGTTCGTATCCGACTTAAAAAAGACAGTCTCGCCTTTCGGAACGGCAGCATCGCTGTACCTTTGGGCGGTAGCCGGAGAGAAACAGGCAATCGCGAACGACATACGATCAAGTCCATTGTCTGACTAACCAAAGAACCCCTCTGCGGGGTTCTTTGGCGTGCAATCCGTCAGCTTTTTAACCTTTCGTTCTAAAGGACTGGCAATCCACACATTCAACCGTCTTGGGATTCGCTTCATGCGTTCCTACCTGGATGCTATCCAAAGAACAATAGTTTTCCTGCCCGCTGTGATGACGACATGAATCAACGGTGCATCCGATGGACTGGTTGCATTTTTGTTTTTGCATTATTGTCCCTCCTTGCCGCGGTTGCGACAGGAACATTTTGTGCGTCATCACCATAAAGATGCATGGAATATAGTGCCAGCATTGATTTCGTACCCGCTTTTAAGCCGTGGATAAGGCATGTATTTCCAAGTATGCTACGCATCTTGTTGCATAGCCTACATCCGAAACGAGGTGGTAAGAATGGGACAGACCTATGGAGGTCTTGGTTCGCTGTTGTCATCCGAACCGCAGGCACAGCAGTATTTTGATTCAATGCCCGGTTATATAAAAGAAATGATGCAGGACCGCGCACACAATATCAATTCATTTGAAAGTTTGCGCGATTACGGAGAGAATCTCCTGCGGGGAGACTGACAGGCAAACAAAAAAACCGCTGCGGCGGTTTTTTGTTTGCCTGTCCGAAAGCTCAAAAATCAGATACCGGAAAATGCAAAACCCAACCCTGTATCCACATTGATATTTAGCAGACCGTACGAATTCGTTACGGAACCCCTATTCATCGGGCAGTGCCAATCTGCGGATACAAATGCTATAACAGCAGCATTTCAACGGCTGTTGGCAATCATTGTGCACATCAAACAAATGATTTATAATCAAACATGATGTTCTGTCTGCATGATATGGAGGGGATTGGATTGAGTCAAAACACAATGCCTGATCATAGATCCATATTTGTTGTTCACGGAAGAAATGCTCCGTTGCGCGACGCGATGTTTTCATTTTTGCGAGCCGTCGATTTAAAGCCGCTTGAATGGGAAGAGGCGAAAAGCCTGGTCGAAGAACCAAATCCGTACATCGGCACCATACTTGAACAAGCGTTCGCAAAAGTATCCGCAATACTGGTTCTGTTTTCACCGGACGATGAAGCCAAACTGCGCGACGGCCTGATCTCTGACAGCGACGAAGACTATGAAAAGCATTTGACCCCTCAGGCCAGGCCGAATGTTCTGTTCGAAGCGGGGATGGCTTTTGGCTTTAACCCTCAAAAGACAATTCTGGTTGAGATCGGAAAGCTTCGCCCTTTCAGCGATATTTATGGCAGGCATACGGTGCGACTGGACAATACATCCGAAAAGAAAATGCATCTGATCGATGCTTTACGAAAAGCAGGACTCAAACCGGTCATCGAAGGTCGTTCGGCTTATCTGAGAGTGAATTTCACGCTGGACGATCCGGTCAAATTGGATGAGACGAAATCCGGGAAAATATCCCGCATGAACGATGAAGCCTTGATGGACGCAGTTTCAAACGAGAAACCGGACACGATTTTAAAGGTTTTCAAAAAGACGATAGAGCAGACACGGCCAAAGCATATTTGGTTTGAGTTGGTAGATATGCTGGCAAAAAATGCCCCCTATTTAAAGCGTGCATTGATTTATCTTTTAACAGAAGAGCATTTCGGACACGTTGCATATGACCGCGCCATGCGGGTGTTGGCACAAAACAATCAAGAGGAATTCTATGATTTCATGAAAGAATTGTACAACATCAACCAGGATCTATTCCATGATGCCCTTGGGAAGAATCTGTTCCGGGAGAAAACATACATCAAAAAGATGGATTCCTATACCAGAAGGAAGAAAAAGCAAAGCATTGGCCCTGTCTGATGCCACAGGGCGTTTTTGGACCCGGATTTGAAAATCTATGTTAGATGCGGTACAATAGGATCATGGATGAGAACAGGCGAAAAACGCCATTTAACAAAACTATAATGTTCTTTATAAAGTTGGCGATATTCAGTACGCCAATTTGGT
Organism: uncultured Christensenellaceae bacterium; assembly: GCA_942492795.1. Lineage (GTDB taxonomy): Bacteria > Bacillota > Clostridia > Christensenellales > QAND01 > RGIG3178. The sequence continues at coordinate 2,374,578 of OW818639.1, read as the reverse complement.
TCTTCATCACCTTTTTAATGCCTGACGGTGGCAGCCAAGCTGTGTGGTGTGCAATCTACGCGCTGGTTCTCGGCTTGCTTAGCGTATCGTTCGGTTGCTATCAGATCGGGGTCTACCGGTTGCGTACGCTATTGTGGTCGTTCTGTGCAGCGATGTTTTTTGCAAACCTCGTGGCTGCGTTGCAGATATGGCTCATCTACGACATATTGTTGATTTGGCGTTTCATACTTCTTTGGACGATACAATGCTTAGCGTCGTCGGTTGTGTATGTGTTTGCAAACGCCGTGTATTTTTCTATCTCCCCGCCCCGACGTCTGCTGGCCATCTGCTGCGGCACACAATCGGAGATAAAAATGATTCAACGGTTTGCACAAGACCGTCAACGCTTTGTTTTAAGTGAGATCATTTCCGTATCCATGGGAGAAGACGCGATCAAAGCGGCTATCGACACTGTACCCGCCGTCTTGTTGGGGGATATAGACAAACAGCTTCGGGACAGACTCACCGACTATTGCTTTGAAAACAATAAGCGTTTGTTGGTCATACCCGATCTGCAGGACGTTATGATGCACGAGGCACATTTGACACAAATCAGCGACAGTATGGTTTTTATGTGCAAGAATAGGGGCATGACCTATGAACAGACGGTGATCAAGCGAGTCTCGGATATTCTTTTATCCACATTTGGATTGCTGATACTGTCACCGTTTTTGCTGATTACGGCTTTGTTGATCAAACTCACCAGTGAAGGGCCTGTTCTTTACCGCCAGAAACGCATCACAAAGGATGGCAGGGAATTCACACTGTTCAAATTCCGCTCGATGGTCAGGGATGCGGAAAAGGATGGAAAAGCCATTTTGGCCATCCAGAACGATGCGCGGATCACATCGATCGGGAAGATCATTCGAAGGCTTCGCATTGATGAACTGCCACAGCTTTGGAATATCCTCAAAGGGGATATGAGCGTTGTCGGCCCGCGGCCGGAACGCCCCGAAATCATGGAGCGATACATCGACAGCATGCCCGCTTTCCGTTACCGGCTTAAAGTAAAGGCCGGACTCACAGGGTATGCGCAGGTGTTTGGACGCTATAATACGCCGTTTGAAGAAAAGGTCAAGATGGATGTGTATTATATCGCCCGCTATTCGTTGCTGCTGGATATGCAGCTCATTCTCTCCACCATTCGCATCCTGTTCATGAAGGACAGCACGCAGGGTTTTGAAGAGGATGATACGCCTGCCATCAAGCAGGAGCAACAACAGCGCCGGTGCATGAACCCGCGCATCAGATCAGCCGCAAATGCAAACGCTCCCAACGGACCTGCGGCTTATACCATCGTTGGCAGACGCACTTCCACGGTTCGCAGGCGCCAGAAGACGTTTTTGGATGGATTGAACAAAACATACCGGAATACAAATGCAAAAAAAGCAGCCGAGTGATTCGTCAGAATCACAATACAAGCTACACTTCAAGGCCGTGGGATCATCCCGATACGGCCTTCTGTGCGCCCGGGAAATTATGGCGCATGTCTTTTTGAGCAATTATGATAAGGAGCAGAAACATGAGCATTCTTGTGACAGGCGGATTGGGATACATTGGAAGCCATGCTTGCGTGGCTTTGCTGGATGCGGGGCAAAACGTGGTTGTTTACGATGATGCCTCCAATGCGGATCCATCCGTAGCGGATAGGATATGCGAAGCGGCAGGACTTCGATCACAGCGGGAGGCCAGGTTTTCGTTTGTTTTGGGCGATGTCCGGGATACCGCTAAATTGATCGAAACAATGCGGACAAATGCCATCGATACAGTCATGCACTTCGCTGCGAAGAAAGCGGTCGGCGAAAGCGTTCATAAACCGGTTTGGTACTATGATGTCAACGTTGGGGGCTTGCTGTCCGTTTTAAAGGCAATGGCGCAAAGCGGGGTGTCGCGCATCATTTTCAGCTCATCCGCCACGGTGTATGGGGACGGTATACCGCCCTTTGTCGAAGGGATGGCAACTTCGGGCTGCAATCCCTACGGCTGGAGCAAGGCGATATGTGAACGCTTTCTTTTGGATGCAGCGGCGGCAGCGTCACATTGGCATGAAGGCATCGCCGATCAAAGCGATGCGAAGGCGTTGAGCATTGGGATACTGCGCTATTTCAATCCGCTCGGAGCGCATCAAAGCTATCTTTTGGGAGAAAACCCCAAGGGTATTCCCAACAACCTGTTGCCATTGGTCGTTCAGGCGGCTTTGGGCCAACGCGAGAAGCTGTATGTGTTTGGAAGCGACTATCCGACGCGGGACGGCACCTGTGAGCGCGACTACATCCATGTCTGTGACGTGGCCGACGGCCATGTGTTGGCGTTGGAGAAGCTCAAGACGGGCGTTGAGATCTACAACCTCGGAACAGGCCGCGGAAACACGGTTTTAGAGGTCCTCGACGCATTCAGGACGGCTACCGGGGTATCTGTCCCATACGAGATGACAGGCCGCCGGGAAGGGGACATCGCCGTATGCTACGCGGATGTGCAAAAAGCGGCAACGGAATTGGGCTTTTTAGCGCGGCATACACTGTTGGAAATGTGCCGCGACCATTATCTTGCGGCAAAGCAATCGCTCCAAAGATAACGGGCAAAAGATTCGATACCCTGCCATAAATGAAAGAATTTCGAGGTGTTTGACTTGCGCTTGTTGACGGATGCCGATAGGGAAACGCTTATGCGCTATCTTCAAACAGACGAAGCGTATAACCTGTTCATCATCGGCGATGTGGAAAACTTTGGCCTGCAAGGGGAACTTGCAAGCGTTGCGGTACACGAAATCGACAACCGTTGGGACAGCGTGACGCTTCGTTTTGGGAAGTATTTTGTGGTTTATGCACAGCAGCTGGCGTACGATGCGGCTTCTGTGGCATCCTACATTAAAAAGCATGCCTATAAAGGCATCAACGGCAAGGGCAGCGTTATAGAAAAACTGATCCCCTATTTTCAAGACATGACCCCCCGGATGACGATCCTTGCACGGTGCGATGCCATCCAAAAGCCAAAGGATGATCGGAATCCAAAGGCTGTTATTCGCCGTGTTGATCCCAGCAATGCCCGGGATATCGTTTCGCTGTATTGCCAAATTAAGCAGTTCCGGGATCAATACATCGGGCAGGAAGCGGAACAGACGGCTCTTTTGGAACAGAATCTCACATGCGGCGGCATCGGCATCGGAGCATTCGTGGATGCTAGACCGGTAAGCTATGCGCAAACAACGGCACAAAACAGCCGCAGTGCCATGATCACCGGTGTTTGTACGCTGCCGGCATTTGAAAAGCAGGGATTGGCAACACATGTCCTCATGGCGCTTTGTCAAAACGTGTTTGAAAGCGGACTCAAGTTTCTGTGCCTTTTCTACGACAATCCGCAGGCCGGCCGCATCTATGAACGCATCGGTTTTCATAGGGTGGGCGATTACTTGATGCTGATCCCCAAAAAAGCGAATGACGACCAACCGATTGGGTTTGAATAAAAGACAATATCATCCGAAGGACCATAAGAAGCGAGGCCAACATGCAATACGATATCTTGATCATCGGAGCCGGACCCTCCGGCATCTTCACGGCGTATGAGTTGCTGCAAAAGGGCGAAAAGCGAAGTATTCTCATCGCGGAGCAAGGGTTTCCCGTGGAAAAACGTCATTGCCCTAAAACGGATACCGGAATTTGTGCGCATTGTGAGCCTTGCCATATCATGGCGGGATTCTCGGGCGCCGGTGCTTTTTCCGACGGAAAGCTGTCACTTTCCTATGAAGTCGGCGGTGATCTGCCGCAGCTGGTGGGGCAGGATGTGGTCGAAAAGATGATCCCCTATACCGACAGCATCTATTTGAGCTTCGGCGCAGAGGAACATGTGGAGGGTTTGGATCAACGCGACCGTATCAAGGATATAAGGCGGCGTGCCATCGCCAGCGGGTTGAAGCTGGTGGATTGTCCCATCCGCCACCTGGGCACGGAAAAGGCAAGAGAAATCTATTTCAAGCTGCAGCAGTACCTGCTGGAGCATGGCGTTGAAATCCTATTCCATGTAAGCGCCAAGGACCTGATCGTGGAAAATGGGGAGTGTTCCGGAGCGGTTATCCAAACAAGACAAGGGGAAATAACAATCAGCGCCGATCGCACCATTGTGTCTGTCGGAAGACTTGGAGCACAATGGTTGGATGATCAGTGCCGCAAGCATGGAATCAAACACGAAGCCGGCAATGTGGATATCGGTGTGCGCGTGGAAGTGCGCAACGAGATCATGGATGAGGTCAACGAATTGTTGTACGAATCCAAACTTATCGGGTATCCGCTGCCGTTTAAAAACAAAGTGCGAACCTTCTGTCAAAATCCGGGCGGCTATGTTGTGCAGGAAAACTATGACGAAGGATTGGCATTGGTGAACGGACATTCCTTCAAAGACCAAAAATCTGACAATACCAACCTTGCCATCCTGTGTACCCATCATTTTACCGTTCCGTTTGATCAGCCGATTGCCTATGCGCAAATGGTTGGCAAGATGGTGAATATGCTCGCAAACGGTTCCATCCTCGTTCAGCGCTACGGCGATATATTGGAAGGCAAACGGACGTGGACGGAAGAATTAAGCCGTTCCAATATCGTGCCGACGCTTCCGGATGCCGTAGCAGGAGATATCTCGGCTGCGCTACCGTACAGGACCCTGACAAACATCCTCCATTTCATCCAGGCGATGGATAAGGTCGTGCCGGGCTTTGCCAGTCCGGAGACGCTTCTGTATGCACCTGAAATCAAGTTCTACTCAAACCGCGTGATGATGAACAGCGATTTTTCAACCAACGTTAAAAATCTGTTTTGCCTTGGCGATGCAAGCGGATGGACGCGCGGACTGATGATGTCATCCACAATGGGCGTGATGATGGCGCGGGTCATTCTCCAATCGGACAGCAGCAATCCGCTGATGCACCAATCTTAAAAGCAACAGTTGTATCCAATTTATAAGTCCTTTCATACTATGGTATACGGCATCGATTGAAAAATCCGTATTGACAACCAAGCTGTGATGCTGTATCGTTTATACAAATCAATAGAAAAACCTTCGAATAAGAAGAGTAGCCGGGGGCAAACGCGTATAGAGAGCGGCGGATGGTGGAATCGTCGATGCGGTACCTGCGGTGAATGGACTTATGAGGGCAGTAGGAAAGCGCTTGCGTGAGTAATGACTGACGGGACTCCCGCCGTTAATGGGGTGACTGCATGAACGTGCAGGCAAAGTGGCGCGAAAGCGCAATTTGGGTGGTACCGCAGAGCTAAGTCTTTGTCCCTTGAGGATGAAGGCTTTTTTTATTATCAAAATCAGAGAGGATGAACATCATGGCAAAAATACCTTACAAGATCTACCTAACCGAAGATCAAATGCCGACAAGCTGGCACAACATCAGAGCGCGCATGAAAGAGCAGCCCGAACCATTCATTCATCCGGGTACGGGTGAACCGTGTACGGCGGATATGCTCGAAGCAGTGTTTTGCAAGGACTTGGTTGAACAGGAGCTCAACGAAACCGACGAATACATCGAAATCCCCCAGGGCATCCAGGATTTCTACAAGATGTACCGGCCTTCGCCGCTGGTTCGCGCTTATTGCCTCGAAGCGCTTCTGCAGACACCCGCTGAAATCTATTACAAATTCGAGGGAACGAACACATCCGGATCACACAAGCTCAATTCCGCTGCGGCACAGGTGTATTACGCCAAAAAACAGGGCCTGACAAGCGTCACGACCGAGACCGGCGCAGGGCAGTGGGGAACGGCTCTGGCGATGGCATGTGCCTTTTACGACATCGACCTTACCGTCTATATGGTGAAAGTCTCTTCCGAACAGAAACCCTATCGCAAAGCGGTCATCGAAACCTACGGCGCCAAGGTCATCCCGTCGCCCTCCAATACTACGGCAGCGGGGCGTTCCATCTTAGAAAAGGATCCCAACAATACGGGGTCTCTTGGCTGCGCTATCTCCGAAGCGATGGAAGTGGCAATGCAGACGGACAATTGCCGCTATGTTCTGGGCAGCGTTTTGAATCATGTGCTGCTGCACCAAACCATCATCGGTCAGGAAGTCAAGATAGCGTGCGATCTATATGGCATCAAGCCCGATGTTTTGATCGGCTGCGTCGGCGGAGGTTCGAACTTCGGCGGATTGATCTCTCCGTTTTTGGCGGATAAAATCGACGGCAAAAACGATATCGAGATCATCGCGGTCGAACCCGCATCCTGCCCGACACTGACCCGCGGCGTCTATGCTCTGGACTTCGGCGATACGGGAAAGACGACGCCGCTGATGAAGATGTATACGCTGGGAAGCGGGTTCATCCCATCCGCCAACCATGCGGGCGGACTGCGTTATCATGGCATGTCCCCCATCATATCCAAACTGTACCACGACGGGTATATCAAAGCGGTTGCGCTGGAGCAGACGCGCGTATTCAAAGCGGCTACGGAGTTTGCAAAGTGCGAAGGGATCCTCCCGGCGCCGGAAAGCGCGCATGCCATTTGCACCGCCATGGATGAGGCGTTAAAATGCAAAGAAACCGGAGAGAAGAAAACCATCATCTTTGGCTTATCCGGAACAGGTTATTTCGATCTGTCCGCTTACATGGCCTATCAGAACGGAACCATGACAGACTATATCCCGACCGATGAAGATCTTGCGCGCGGCGTTTCGGATCTGCCCAGTTTCAAATAAGGCAAAACGGCGTGCCCGCCGGCAAAATTGTGCCTTTGCCGGCGATGCACAGATATGTACAAACGAGCGGACGTGCATGCAACGATGTGCGCCCGCTCGTTTGTGTCCCTATATCCGCGACGGGATGTATATTCCCGGCGATAACATGCGTTTTCCACGCAAGGAACTTCTTCAAAATCATTCATTTTTCCCAACAATTCTTATTCTATGCTGTCGAAATTTGTAGAAATTACAGGAAATAGCACTAGTTTTGACAAAACAGACAAAAAAACTGGACTATTTTAGAATATATGCTACAATCGTGATTAAACTGCAAGAAAGAAGATGATTGACATGGTTTTATCTGTCGAAGAAATTTACCATTTCGATGCTGGTGTAAGCGAAGAAGAGTCGCTTGCACTGTTGGAGGACCAATTGGCAGCGTTGGGCTTGAGACGTGAAACATCGTGTTGCAGTTATGGATACACGCAGGAGATGGTTCCATACGGCATGCTGCCAAACGGCAAACACACGCCCCAATTGCGCAGACTGATCCATCTGTGGGTGGACAATATGATCGAGCAGGGAATGGAGAATTTCCTATGTCCGATGGAGCAGGGCGCCGATCTGATGGTCGCCGAGCGCGTCATCGCGCGACGCAGCATTTCGGACAAGCCGATAAGGCTTATCGCGTGCTTGACGCATCCGGACATGAAACGAGAAATTGGCGCGCTGTTTATGGAGAATTTTGTATCATTGTGCAAACAAGCCGATGACATCGTATATGCAGACTCCACAAGAGGTGGACGTCGTGCCCGGCATATTCTCAATCAAGCTCTTCTGGCGCATTGCTCCCATGCTTTGGTGGTATACCAAAGCAATAAGCCTCCACAGTTCTTAAAAGACGTGGAAGAGAGATGTTTGACGATAGCGCATATTCAAACAGACAAGCTATTGTAGCTTCACTGTTTTTCACTGCATATCAAACTTTCAATCACCGCCGGAAAACTCCGGCGGTGGTTTTCGTTTTCCGAGAAACACAAAAGGCTTGTCAACGATCTGTTCAGGCATCTTGATATTTGGGTTTGGCGGATTCACCAAAAGACGTTGCATAATATAAAGATATATAATAATATAATGATATTATGTTGGAGGAGGTCGCGAATATGTCGGAACGTGCATCAGAACTCGATCGTGACGATGCAACGCCGGAATTGGCGTTGGGATCCATGCAAACACAACAGGATATCGATTCGTCTGTATATCGTATAGAGCAGGCTGCTGAAAACAAAGACGATGGAGCCCAGACCGTTTTGCATGATCATCCTGTTGCAGAACAAACTCAAGAGATTCAACAGGGAACCATGGTGCGCACCATCGGACAAATACGCTCGCTTATCATGGATTATCCATCCTCTCTGATAGCGTCCAATTTTTTCAAAGCATTGTCGGACGGTACACGATTGAGGCTGCTTCAGGCCTTAAGCATTCGGGAAATGTGCGTTTCGGACCTGTGCACACTGCTTGAGTTAAGCCAACCGGCGATAAGCAACCATTTGCGCGTTTTGAACCATCAGCGAATTGTAAAAATGCGGCGCAGCGGCAAAAACATCTTCTACTCGCTGGATGATTGGCATATCAACGCGATCATAGGTATGGCAATGGAGCATCTTTCCTTTTCTTGCCCCGAGTGAAGAACGATAGCCTTGATGCGCGGCGAATGATCCAAAACGTACGTTTGCATGGTTAGAATCAAAGCTTCAAGGAGCGATTTCTATGGTAGAAATGCCGGCGAATAAAGCCAATACTATTTCCCGCGGCAATGATTGCGAACTTTCCGCGCAGGGAAACGAAACAACAGAATGCGCGTCTTGCGGTTGCCAACAGGACACGGTAGACGATAAAGGACATGCAAGACTCAAAGCGCTGCAAATCGCGGCAGGATCCATACTTTTTGTTGCGGCAGTTTTTCTGCCGCTCATGCAAAATGTTATGATAACGCTGAACATTTTGGCTTATGCGGTGCTTGCATGGCCGGTTTTCAAAGCCATATTTTCGCACGTAAATTGGAAAACACTGATGGACGAAAACTTCCTGATGGCAGTAGCGTCGCTGGGTGCTTGGGCGATCGGCGACTCGAACGAAGCGGTGGCCGTCATGCTGTTCTTTCGTGTTGGCGAGGCTCTTCAGCAGAGGGCCGTCAACGGTGCGCGCCGATCCATTGAGGAATTGCTCAAACTGCGCGCCGACACAGCGCACGTGATAATCGACCAACAAGAGCGGGACATGGATCCTTCGGACGTCTTTGTGGGCATGAAGATCATTGTCCGAAATGGGGAACGCATACCGCTGGATTGTCTGCTGCTTTCGGAGCAAGCCGAGGTCAACCTATCGGCATTGACCGGTGAATCACTCCCGCAGAATAAACGGCGAGGTGAAATGCTGCTTGCAGGAGGCATTAATCTTGGCGGCGTTATCGAGGCGGAAGTTTTGCGTGCCTTCATGGACAGCGAGATGCAAAAAATTCTGACTTTGACAAGTCAGGCGCAGCAACATCGCGCTCCAACAGAAGCTTTTATCACTAAGTTTGCCCGCGTGTACACGCCTTGTGTGCTGGTCATGGCAGCGCTTCTATGCATTATACCGACGATCTTATTCGGTAATTTCGCTTTCTATGCCCACAAGGCCTTGTCCTTTTTGGTGGTATCCTGTCCATGCGCATTGGTTATCAGCGTGCCGATGGCCTATTTCGGCGGCATCGGCATGGCAAGCCGCCGTGGCTTGCTGGTTAAAGGCGCAGAGTATTTCAGCGTTTTGCAACGGGCAAAGACGATGGTTTTTGACAAGACGGGCACACTGACAAAAGGCGAGTTCTCCATTTCGCAAGTGCATCCTGTTCAAATCGACGAACAGTTGCTGCTGCAAATCACATCATCCCTTGAAGCACACAGCAACCATCCCATCGCAAAGTGCATTGCGGAGCATGAAGGCTGCCTGGATTTTAAAAACGTGCACGAAATTGCGGGCGAAGGAATTACCGGAGAGCACGAAGGCAAGTTGTATTTCTGTGGCAACAGAAGACTGATGGCAAGAGCGGGCGCTGCGATTCCCGTGGTTGAAAATGAAGATACAGTCATTTATGTTTCACGGGGAAGCGACTTCCTTGGCTATGTCGTTGTGTCTGATACCTTGCGAAGCGATGCGGCGCGAACGATCGATGTGCTGAAAAAGCTTGGCGTACAAACCATAGGTATGCTCACAGGCGATCGTGAAAAGGTGGCACAAAGCATCGCAAAAGCAATAGGGATTGACGATGTGCGTCACTCGCTGCTGCCGCAAGATAAATGGGAAACGCTGAAAACCTATAGGAACAAACCGGTCTTATTCGTAGGGGATGGCATAAACGATGCCCCGGTTTTGGCTGCTGCGGATGCGGGCGTTGCCATGGGGGGCATCGGACAGGATGCTGCGATCGAATCAGCCGATATGGTTCTGATGACAGACAGGTTGATGAGCCTGTGCGACGGAATCCTTATCGCAAGGCGGACACAGCGCACGGTATGGCAGAACATTGCTTTTGCGCTTGCGTTTAAAACAGGAGTGCTCCTGCTGGCAACCGTCTGGACTATCCCCATTTATTTGGCTGTGTTCGCGGATGTCGGCGTAGCGTTGTTATGCGTGCTGAATGCGGCACTTATTCTGCGGATGAGGTTCGATCAAAGTTAAAAAGCGCGTAACAGAAGCCCGGAAACAATTCCGGGCTTCTGTCTGTCTAATGCATGCGTATGCGTTTACTTGTGACAATCTCCATACAAAGCGGATTTCGTCTATATCTTTAAAATCATTACCGCAACGGGCTCCATGCAGTGCGGGTTTATCGCATTGCCTTTTTTAGATCACAGAAGCTTTCTGCGCAGGACGCTGTTGTACGTTGCGGCGAACATGGAAACCACGAAATCCGTCACAAAGAACAAGGCTATCAGCAAAGGTACGAACAGAAACCATGGAAGTGAAGCATAGGCTGTAAAAAGCGGTGCAGGGAACATTCGAATGGTCAATCCAAAAGAAAAACAAAAGACCATCAATTTGCTCAGCAAACCAGTCGGGCCGCCACACTGCTCACAAAGAAATTTAACCGGTGGATAATAACCCAAAAAAAGAAGATAGGGCGCTGCTACGCCAACGCCGAAACGAAATGCACAAACCAGGGCAACACCCACAATCTGCGCTATCATTCCCTTGATGTTGAATTCCATGGTAAGCGGTACAGTAAAAATGCTGCTGAGCATGATAAGCGGAAGCTGCAAAGCATTGGGCAACAGCATGCAAAGCGCAATGTACAGGACCGTTACTGCAAAGAAGAGCCAGCCTATCAAAATCAATCGTCTGTGATATGTGCGTTTCATGTTTGCCTAACAACCGATGCACGGGATTATTCTGACGGGGCAACAACTGGAAAGCACAATGCATTGCATCACACGACAGAACGCATCGCTCTGCCCACCGCCAAAGGTGCGTCCGCGGAAACCCGTATGCTGCGCTTCAAACTGGTCCCGGGTGCTGCGGTATTCCGCGCTTGTCGGATCCATCTCAACCGCCTGGTTAAAATGAATGCGTGCGGAATCATAGCGCCCCGTGTTGGCCAACACAATACCCATAAGATAATACCACTCTGCGTTGTGAACCTGGAGCTGCAGCAACAGTTGTTCGGCGGAACGCATATCTCCCATCTGTATCATCATGCGCACGCGCGCACGCGATTCGCCTTCCTCGCCGCCTTGCGAGCCTTCTTCATAGGCGTTGTTGTACGTGTTCGCATAAGCATCGCCATAGCTGCCGTAATAACCGCCCGTTCCGTTGGAGGCAGTATTCTTGCCCGTCAGCGCATCATAGGCGGTATTTATATCCTTCATCTTTTCCATTGCCACATCATATTGCGGCGTGTTGGCAAACTGATCGGGATGCCACTTTTTAGCAAGCGTTCTATACGCCTGTTTGATCTCTTCCTCGCTTGCCCCGGGCTTAACGCCCAGTATCTGATAGGGATTCAGTTTCCCGACCTCCTTCTTGTCCCAACGCACGAACTGTATGCGCGGGTAAAACGTCATAGAGGATATGCTTGCAAACACGAAGCGCCGGTTCAGTCGGGTTGAGCAACTCAAGCTGCTTCTCCATCTGACTTAAGCCATGCCAAAGGGAAAACTCCATGGCTTCCCGTGCTTTAACTATCGTCGGATACCCGGACAATGCGTTGAATCGTCCGGCTCTTTGATCGTCCTTATAATCGGTCAGCGCATCTACGATATAGATCCAACGCCCCAGATCGTAGAAAAAGCGGCCAAGCGCGCCTTCGCTGTCATACCCCGGTGCCCCGATGCCCTGGAGCAATTCGGCAAACACGACGCTGAGCGCTTCGACATCGTGGCATTTTTGTTGCTCAAGTTCATTGAGCTGGCTGAGTTTTTGCTCTATCCATGCCGCTGCCTTTTTTTGGCGCTTTGCCACAGCCCTTTTAGACGGGTATAGCAAAGAGCAAAACAGCCGTGCTTTGAAGCTGCCGTGATCGCGCACATCGTCGCGCAGCTTATAATAGGCCAAAAGCGTGTTGATATCCGCAGCATAGCGCTGGCTGTCGCCCAAAGCCATCGTCTTGCGTCTGAATGGTACGGCATGGCACGCACGTCGGCATGTTGGCGGCATTGTCGACAATCCATCGTACAAAAGTGCCAAAAATGCGCATTCGTAAGAAATCGCAAAACGCGATACAATGCTCATGTTATGGCAAACGCCGCAATAAGATGCGTGAAACGCGGTTTGGGCCGCCTCGTCAAGCATATCGCTAACGGGGCAGACGTATCCAAACATACCATACCTCCAAAGTACATTCTATCACGGCTATCCGTCGGATGCCAGCCTTTTAAGCGGGTCATCTTGCTTTCGCCATGCTATACTGCATCATAACCCGAAAACACAGGCTGTCAAGGGGCTTGGCCAAATTTAATACCCTTTCGGTTACCTGTTGAACAGAGGGACAGGTAATGCCAGTTTGGTATCAGTTTAAATTGCTGTCTCCATTTAAAACCTCAGCTATAATTGTTTCATGCATGCTATTTGTTCATACAATAAAAAACAACTTGTAGTAGCCGAATATATACGCTAGAATCTGTTTATTGATAACCACTTGAAAATATCGGTGTTGAAATTTGTTTAAATACGAAAAAGGGGAAGAATACATACAAATGCGATCCGGCAAAAAAGGCAACCAAGCTGAAGGCATATTGGAAAAGGGGAAAAGCTGGAAAAGGGTAGCGGCAATAGGTCTGCTTGTCTTCATATTTATCGTATTTGTCTTCGGAGCAGGGGCGCTCATCTATATTAAAAGGATCATGAATGATCCCGGATCACAGTTTAATTCCGGGCCTGCAACAACGGTTGACCCGAATCAGGCAAACATGAAGGATGTCGTGAATATTCTGCTAGTCGGCCTTGATTATTCGGAAACGCGCAGTGACTGGGCTGTAAACGATACGTACAATACGGATGTGATGATGGTTCTTGCCGTCGATTTCAACAAAAAGACGGTCGATATGATCTCGTTGCCGCGGGACAGCTATGTTCAGATGCCCAACGCTTCCGGAATTTACAAATTAAACGCAGCCATGAAATGCGGCGGCGGTTATCCGCAGGGATTTGAAGAGGTATTGTTGGCTGCAGAATGGATGCTTGGCGGTATTCCTATAGACTATTATTACGGCGTAACGATGCCTGCTATCCAAGATCTTGTCGACGCTATCGGCGGCGTGGATTTTGAGGTAGGTTTCGACTTTGCTGTCGACAACCACGCATATCACAAGGGCTTGCAGCACATGAATGGGCAGGCCGCGCTGGATTATATGCGGGTTCGCAAAAATATCGAGGATTCCGGTGATCTAAACAGGATCGATCGTCAAAAAGAGATGCTTTTAACCATCTTTAAAAAAATGAAACAGGAAAATCTATGGTCAAAGGTGCCTGCGATTCTGGATACCATGAAGAATAAAGTGGTCACGAATACGACCGTCGGACAAACAGCTGCTTTGGCATCGCTTGCGTATTCCCTAAACGAAGGGAGCATCCGGATGCATTCCATGGGCGGGACCATGGAAGACATTTTCAATTATAGCTTTTGCCTCACCGACCAAAAGGCGCGTGTGGCACTCATTGAGCAGGTGTATGGGGTTACGGTTCCGGCGTATGACGATTACAGCTACGATGGCGCCATGAAAAAGTGGGCTGGAATGACGTATGACGTATACCAACCCAATGCCTCGACGCTGATCAATTATGTTCAGGGATTGATCGATCACGGGACCTTGCCGACAGTAACTCCGACAGGAACTCCAGCAGTAACCCCCACGGCAACGCCGCCCATGACATCTGCCAGCCCGACAGCATCTCCAACAAGTACACCTCCAGCAGGCGCTTCATCAACAGGCCGGTTCGTATCGGCATTTGCGTCTGGTGCGGTCAATGAGAAGTTTCTGGAAGTAAAATCTCTCTATGCGAAAGCGAAAAGCTTGAAGGGACGCGGGAAAGCATTGTTGGATGCGCTGGAAAGCCTGAAGAGTGCATGCCTGGAACTTGCGTCCTATGTCAATCATCCTTTAAAATCAAATAGCAAATGGGATGTAAAATACAAAAACCAATTCAATGTCTATTAATAGAGGCGGCCGTTTTTAAAAAAGTCACCAGGTGCAAACGAAGGCATTTTGTTTACAATTTTTTCGTTATTAAATTTTACACAGATTGACCATTCCATAAAAATCAAAGCGGTATAGCCATGGCTTGCTGGCCATCGCTATGGTTTGGCATCCGGATTAAATCTATGCTATACTGCATTGCTTCATTATTATCTGGTCTGTTAGGGGTTATCCATGCGAAAAGTTCGAACGTTTTGCGTTATTCTGTCGGTTATGTTGCTGATATCCTGCAAATCAGCGCCTTTGATGCCTGTGCACACAGTCACATCCGCTCCTATGGTAACACCAACACCGCTGCCAACTTTGACGGTGCAAACGCCCCCCGCTGATTCTCTGCAGCAAATCGTCGACGGCCTCAGCAACCGTGCGCTTATTGGACAAATGGCGATGATAGGATTTGACGGCACAACGGAACCTTCGGCAGCCGTCATTCAACTGATGAAGGACTATGGCGTCGGCAATATCATCCTATTTGGATGGAACATAGAGACATTTGAACAAGCAAAGGCTTTGGTGGATTTGTTGACCGCCCATAACCCGCTGCCGAAATTTCCGCTGTTGATCGCAACGGATGTGGAGGGGGGGCTGGTAACCCGGTTTCATTGGCGTCCGCTGACAAATTCAGCCTATGTTTTGGGAAAAGCCGGTGATGCGAATGCCGTGTATGCGCAGTATAAACGCATCGGTGAAGGATTGCGCGGATGTGGCATCACGGTTGATCTTGCACCTGTGATGGATATTGCAGCGACATTGGAAGGAACGTTTCTGGGCCGGGATCGACGGATGTTTGGCACCGATGCACAAAAGGTGGGCTTGCTCTGTGCCGCAGCTGTGAGGGGTCTTCATGATGGCGGTGTCCTGTCCTTCGGGAAACACTTTCCGGGTCACGGCAATACAGCCATCGATTCACACGCGGAGCTCCCCATCATTCCCACGACGCTTATTGACTGGAACCGTTTCGAACGCAAACCTTTTGAAGCTTCCATCAAACAAGGACTGGACGGGATCCTCGTAGGCCATATGTCCTATCCGAACATTGACAAGAGCATATCCTCCCTCTCCAAAGTGTTCGTCAGTGAGTTGCTTCGCAAAGATATGGGCTTTGGCGGCATTATCATGTCCGATGATCTGCGCATGCAAGCCGTGACATCCCAGTACAGCGTCGGTGAAGCTGCCGTGCGTTTTATTGAAGCCGGCGGTGACCTTGTGCTCATAGGGCGCTATCAAAGCAAGCAGGAATCGGTGCTCAATGCGCTTTTCAATGCGTTGCAGTCAGGCCGGTTGAGCAGGGAACGCTGTGAACAGAGCGTCTATCGCATCCTCAAGGCAAAACAATCTTTGACACGCTGACACAATCGAAGTCCAGGGACCGCGCTGCATCCTGTCTGACCAAAGTACGGCATGGCGGATACACTTGCAATTAAAAACCATCTTCGTTACAATAGTATCAAATAGTTTGAAACGAATACGTTATCAATGAGGAGCTGATGTGCATGCTGGCGGAGGAACGATATCGCCGAATTCTAGGGCTGCTCAACGCGCAAAAAACAGTCATGGTTTCAGAACTGTGCACATTGCTTGGTACATCAGAATCGACAATAAGGCGTGATTTGGCAACTCTTGCGCGGCAGGGTAGTCTGACGAAGGTTCACGGGGGCGCTGCAACGAACCAACATACCTATATGAACGCAGGGTTGCTCCACGCCACAAGACAGACGATCAATGAAGAGGAAAAAGCACGAATGTGCAAATACGCCGCGTCACTAATCGCTCCCAACGACTTTGTGTTTATCGATGGGGGAAGCACGGTCGAATTGATAACCGACTATCTCGCCGATACGAATGCCCGTTTTGTCACCTGTTCAATCGGTGTTGTCCAACGCTTGGCGCATATGGGCAAAGACGTCCTTTTGATCGGGGGGCAATACAGCGAAATTTCCGAAACATTCTTCGGTGCGGAAACGCAGCATGCACTGCTCAAATTCAACTTCACAAAGGGATTCTTCGGAGCGACAGGAATAACCCGTCGTGCCGGATGCACATCCGTACAAAATGGGGAAGCCATCATTAAGCAACAGGCGATAAGCCGCTGCCGGGAAGCGTATATCCTTGCAGATTCCAGTAAGTTCGGAATCGTATGCGCCGTTACTTTTGCCGATTTCGAATCGGTGCAGATCATCACGACGCCGAGGATACATTCCCGTTATCATTCCTGCGCCAACATCACCATGGTTCAGGAGTCTGAACAATAAGTGCCGGCTGACAAAATATGGTTTGCACAAAGGGCAGATTTTTCAATCGGCTCTTTTTCTTTGCATGATGAAGCATCTTTCCCGCATAGGATGGATTTAGATTCGCAAGAAAATCGGATCGTTCGAATAGCCTAAAAAAACTTTCCAATGCGGCATTATTCGCCAAAAAGAAAAGTAGATTACAACGAAGCCGATACCGCTTTTAACGGGAAAGGAGGAAGCAAACGCTTCGTTAAGGCAGAAAACCGAACGTGCATCTAGTGGACGAATTGTGGAACGTGCGTTGCGAAGGATGATGAAGCTTCGCTTTTTTTATTGACGCAAAGGACGGCTTTCTTTCGAATCGGGCAAAGAATGATGGGAGGGTAACCATGAGAAAAGTCTTGGCAATGATCATCGCGGCGCTGGTTTTGCTCATTGGGGTTCAAACCGCTCTTGCTGCCGTTAAATACACGGTTATCAGGGGCGATTCAATGTGGAAAATTGCCGTCAAGTATAAGGTTGGCCTATCTGAAATAATCGCCGCCAATCCGCAGATAAAGAACCCTGCACTTATCTATCCGGGTCAGGTTTTGACCATTCCGACCACAGATACAGGCATTACATCCTATGAACAGCGGGTCATCGACCTGACGAACCAGAAACGTACCGCAAACGGTCTGCCGGCTCTGAAAGCCAACTGGGAGCTTTCGCGTGTGGCGCGCTATAAATCCCAGGATATGCACGATAAGCATTATTTCTCTCATACGAGCCCCACCTACGGGGATCCGTTTGCCATGATCAGGAACTTCGGGATATCCTTCCGATCGGCCGGGGAGAACATCGCGTATGGGCAGGCTACACCCGAAGCTGTGGTCCAGGCCTGGTGGAATTCGCCCGGGCACAAGGCAAATATACTCAATGCCTCCTTTAGCGAAATCGGTGTCGGCTATGTGGCGGACGGACATTACTGGACGCAGATGTTCATAGGGAGATAAACAGAACGGATCGACCCCGTTTGTCGATTCGAAAATCCATGGGAACAACCACCCATAATCCATAAACCCAAGGCATAACCTGCCTGTTTTGCCATGCATAAAGAGCTGCCTTCCATGCATACCGTGTAACAAAAGCATGGGATGTGATCATATGGCGAGGCGAAAAAGTTTGTATGCGCGAAAAAGAAAGACAAACCCATTGGCTTGGGTCCTGGTGGCAGTCCTGCTCACGGGAGCGGCCTATATTGGGGCTGCGGGAAAGTTGGGCACATGGCTGGCCGAGCATATCATTCAGCCTGTATTTGTGACGCTGGGCATTTACGATCCGACAGGTACGACAACACCGTCGGCAAGCAGTAAACCCGGTCTCGCGGTAAATCTATCGGGGTTTACCGTCTATGGATTGCAAACCGGAATTTATGCCGACAAGGAAAACGCCAAAAGCGCATCCGACGCGCTGGCCGCTCAGGGAGGCGCCGGTTATCAGCGCGCCGACGGCAGCAATACACGCGTGTTTTTGAGCGTTTATGCAACCGAGAAGGATGCAACGACTGTACGGGATCAACTCAAATCCACCATGGAAACGCGCTTATATCCGATCATCTCTTCGGCAGGAGCAATTTATGTTAAAACCGATGATCAGGTAAAAAACCTCAAAACGGTGATGGCCAAAGCCTCCGCTGTACGCACCGCACTTCTGGAGTCGGCGCTCTATGCCTCGGAAGAAAACGGGCCAACCAAGATCGCAAATGCCAAAACGGTATTGCAAAGTTTTGATGAGGAATTGGCAAAGAGCGTCCCCGCAGGTCAGAGCACCTTTGTTGACACGCTGGACGCAGCCTGTCAGAAGGCGCTGACACTGTTGGATGAAGCCAAATCCGGTAACGCCAAAACACGTTCCCATTGTGCGCATGCGGCATGTTTCGCTTTTCTGTTCGGATACATGGACGCCATTGCGCAATGACCCTTTGAAGTGCCGGGCGAGTATGTTATAATAATAACAATACCTAAATTATGCACTGAAAAAAGGGGTGGTTACACCATGCGGATTGGCAGCATTTGCGAAATACTCGGTGCCGAGATACTTTGTGGCGAAAACATGTTGGACATGCAGGTGGAAGGTGCTTGTGGCGCCGATTTGATGAGCGATGTGCTGGCGAGCGTGAACCGGAACTCCCTGTTGTTGACAGGGTTATGCACAACGCAAGTGATTCGCACGGCAGAGATGATCGAGACCAATGCCATCGTATTCGTGCGCGGCAAACATCCTGCTGACGATGTTATGAAGATGGCCGGGGATTTGAATATGGTTATCATGACCACACCGTTAACGCTGTATCACGCCTGTGGGGTACTCTACACCAACGGTTTGCGCCCCGATGCGGAGGGAACAGCCAGTGGCCGATGATACGGTTCGCATCCATGAGGTGTTTCCGGTACAAAAAGGCGATTTTGTTCGGGCAGGAGAGGCATCCAGCCGCATCAAACGCACCTTGCGGCAGCTCGGCGTGGATCCTGTCATCGTGCGTCGGGCATCCATTGCCGCCTATGAAGCGGAAATGAACCTTGTAATACACACGGATGGCGGAGCAATCGAAATGATCATCGATCCTGTCAGACTGCGATTGGTTTCGCAGGATACAGGGCCCGGCATCGAGAACGTTGCGTTGGCCATGAAAGAAGGATTTTCCACAGCGAGCGAAGATATTCGGATGCTTGGATTTGGCGCCGGCATGGGATTGCCAAACATGAAGCGCAACAGCAACCGCCTTGAAATCGAAAGCAAACTCGGGCAAGGGACCCGTATCGTTATGGATTTTGATTTATTTGATGTTAAGGATAACGAATAAAGAGGTAAAAGATGGAAATACTGCACCATTCTGTTCGGCTGGACAAAGAAAAATGCATGGGATGCACCAATTGCATCAAACGGTGCCCGACGGAGGCAATTCGCGTTCGCGATGGAAAAGCGAACATCATTGACGAGCGATGTATTGACTGCGGTGAGTGCATCCGTTTCTGCCCGCATTTTGCAAAGTATGCCGTAACAGACTCCATCGAAGCACTTAAAAAATTCCGCTACCGCATCGCGCTTCCGGCACCCTCCCTATACGGGCAGTTCAAAGAAGCCCAGTCTGCCCAAAGCATTCTTACAGCCATGCGATCCATAGGCTTTGACAGCGTGTTTGATGTCGCGCGCGCAGCGGAGATCGTCTCGGCAGCCACCAAGGAGTATATCAAACAAAACGACCTGCCAAAACCGATCATCTCCTCGGCATGTCCTGCCGTGCTGCGGCTGCTTCGGGTGCGCTTTCCCAATCTGCTGCAGAATGTCCTGCCGCTCAATGCACCCATAGAAGTGGCAGCCCATGTGGCCAGGGAAGAATACTGCCTTCTGCACGGTGTAAAGCCGGAGGAAGTAGGGGTGTTTTTCATAACGCCTTGTCCCGCTAAAATGACCGCCATCCACAATCCGATGGGCATCGAGGCGAGCGAAGTTGACGGTTGTATTTCCATGATGGAGATCTACGGACTTCTGGTTCCGCATATTAAAAACCAGCACAGGATCGACCAGGAGGACCTGCCCGCTTCCGATTTTGGCATTGGCTGGGCGGTCGCCGGCGGAGAGGCAAACGCTCTGGGAACGGACAATTATCTGGCTGTGGACGGCATACAAAACGTGATTCAGGTGCTCGAAGAGATCGAGAACGAGAAGTTTTCCGACCTTATGTTCTTCGAAGGTTTGGCCTGTACCGGAGGCTGCGTTGGCGGCCCGCTGGTATTTGAAAATAAATATGTCGCAAAAGACCGCATCCGAAAGCTCGCGGAAAAGAATAGAAAGAACAGGGTATCCATGCAGGAAGCGGACAAATACGCAAAGCGGGACGATCTGTTGTTGTATACAAGACCCGTTGAGCCAATCGATGCTATAAAGCTGGACGATGATATTGCCGTTGCCATGCAGAAAATGGAACATATGGAACAGATAACCCAGGGTTTGCCGGGACTTGACTGCGGCTCCTGTGGATCTCCGACATGCCGTGCGTTGGCCGAAGACATTGTACGCGGCCACAAGACGGAACTGGATTGCATCTTTAAACTGCGGGACAAACTCAAGCTTATGGCAAAGGAACTTGTACAAATAGCCTCCGGGGAAACAGCGGAGAAGGGAATAGAGGAATAAAGCAATGACGGTGAAAGAAATGGCGCAGCAACTCCATCTCAAGGAGCTGGTGCAAGGGAATCCCGATACAGAGGTAAAAGGCTGTACCGTATGCGATCTTTTAAGCCTGGTTATGGCAAACGGCGTAAGGGGCGGCGCATGGATAACCGTTCAGACCCATCTGAACACCATAGCGGTGGCAACGCTGCTCGAACTTTGCTGCATTATCATCCCGCATGATATAGCAGTGGAAGCGCTGACGCTGGAGAAAGCCAAGGAGGAGGGCATATCGGTGCTTCAATCCAAGGAATCAGCATTCGCGACCGCGGGGCAACTCTACGGATTTGGTATACGATGATACACCTTGCCACAGATCTTCATATCCACTCGTGTCTTTCCCCTTGCGGGGACGCGGATATGACCCCTAACAACATAGCGAATATGGCGGCACTCAAAGGCCTTGAGATGATATCGCTGACCGATCACAACAGCACGCGGAATTTGCCGGCTATGGACGCCGTATGCAAACGGATAGGCATGCTGTTCGTGCCGGGAATTGAGGTGCAGACGGTTGAAGAAGTTCATCTCTTGTGTTATTTTGCCGATTTGGAGCGAGCAATGCGCTTTGGCGCTCTGATGGAAGATGCGCTGGAGCCTATCCGTAACAATATGGAAATCTTTGGCGCACAGTCCGTTTGCGACAGCGAGGACGAAATAATGCAGCAGTGCGATGTTCTGCTGATGCAAAGCGTTCGGTACAATATCCTGGAAGTATTTGAGTACGTGCAATCGATGGGCGGATTGTGCGTACCGGCACACATCAACCGCCAGGCCAACTCATTGCTCTATATTTTGGGTTTTTTTCCGCCCGAACCGGATTTTACGACGGTCGAACTGAGCACGAAGGCGCCCTCACCAAAAATGGATTTGGGACGGCGTCATATTCTTTTCTCGTCCGATGCTCATTACCTCGACGATATTTTGGAAGCGGATAACCATATCGGTCTGGCCATTGGGACAACACAGGCATTTATCGATAAATACACGCACCTGAGCAAGTAAAAAAGAATGTTGATTTATTCGATCATTCGCAGAAAAACTCTATGTATCAGGGCTCATGAATCGATCCGGTTCAAAGGACAAACGATCGGAAACCTTGTCAATTAAGGGGATAAATTAACCCGAAGCCATCAATCGCAAGCGGCTTTTTAACTTGTGCCCCCATTCTTGCGGAATTCAGATATGCGGATTATAAAAAATCCGCAAAGTGTGAAAGAAAAAACAAAATAAGGGGTGCAAAATAATATCGCTTGTGATAGAATGAACGCTGGCATGTGCAGCATCATAAAGTTACTGATTGCGCTGCCGCTATGTACAAAAAGCATCTGCTTTTAGGATAGGGAGGAATGTCATAATGTCTTCGAATGCACTTGCCCCGGAGAAATTTAACGAGCTGAAAAGTTTCATCCAGGAGCATAAAAACCAGCCTGGTGCATTGATGCCCGTCATGCAAAAAGCGCAGGAGATCTTTGGCTATCTTGGAGAAGAAATCCAGACGTGCATCTCTGAAAACCTGGACGTGCCCATGACTGAAATCTTTGGAGTGGCCACGTTCTATTCCCAGTTTGCACTGGAACCCAAAGGACAGCACGTCATCAGCGTCTGCCTGGGCACAGCGTGCTATGTCCGCGGTTCACAAGCCGTACTCGACGAACTGAGCAAAGAACTCAGCGTAGCGGTCGGAAAGACAACACCGGACGGTGTGTTTACTTTGGAAGCAACGCGTTGCCTCGGATGCTGCGGATTGGCGCCTGTTATGATGATCGGCGACGAAGTCTATGGCCGACTGGTCCCCGCCGATATTGCAGGCATCGTAGCGAAATACCGCAAATAACATGCGCGATATCTCGCTGCACCTTCTGGATATTATTCAGAATAGCATTTCGGCGAACGCTACGGCAATTGAGATATCCATGGTGATTGACAGCGAAAAGGATACGCTCTGCGTTACGATTGCCGACAATGGCAAAGGCATGAGCGAGGAACTGCTAAAGCGGGTTGAAAGCCCCTTTACAACAACGCGCACAACCCGAAAAGTCGGTCTGGGGATTCCGCTTTTTAAAGAAGGTGCATTGTCAAGCGGCGGTACATTCCGCATTGAGAGCACTTTGGGAATCGGAACAACAGTCCAGGCAGTCTATGGATTCAGCCACATCGATAGACCGCCGCTGGGGGATGTAGCGGGAACCCTGCAAGTAATCATAATAGGCAATCCGGATATCGATTTTATCTTTCGTGCCGAATATGGCGGTGCCATCTATCAGATGGATACCAAAGAGGTAAAAGAAACCTTGGAAGATGTACCGATTACCGACTTGGATGTTCAGCAGTGGCTGCAAAACGATCTTATTGAAGGAATTCAAGATACATTTGGAGGTGTCATATAAATGAAATCGCTCAAGGAGCTGGAAGAAATCCGCAACCGTGCCCGTGGAAACATCGAATCTCGCAAAGATAACGAAGGCATGATGCGCATTGTGGTGGGCATGGCTACCTGCGGCATTGCTGCAGGCGCGCGCCCTGTTCTCGCCGCGTTTATGGATGAAATACAAAAGCGCAACCTCTCCAATATCACCGTATCCCAGACCGGATGCATCGGTGTTTGCAGGTTGGAGCCGTTGGCCGAAGTGTTTATTCCCGGACAAGAGAAGGTTACCTATGTCAATCTGACGCCGGAATTGGCCCGTGAGATCGTCTCCGAGCACATCGTCAATGGACGTGTGCTGGACAGTCAGAGCATCGGTGCCTTTGAAGAATCGGCCAAATAACGCCAAAGACAAAGCAGGAGGTTTGCACAAAATGCCAAAGTTTTATCGTTCACATGTCCTTTGCTGCGGCGGCACTGGCTGTACTTCGTCAGGATCGACGCAGGTAATTGAAGAATTTGAGAAGCAAGTCAAGGATCTTGGCTTGCAGGATGAAGTGCAGGTTATCCGCACGGGCTGTTTCGGCCTTTGCGAATTGGGACCTGTCGTCATCGTATACCCGGAGGGAACGTTCTACAGCCGCGTTAAGGCAAGTGACGTCGCCGAGATAGCGAGCGAGCACCTGCTAAAGGGACGCATCGTCAGCCGTCTTCTCTATTCGGACAGCATTACGGAAGAAGGAACCATCCGTTCTCTGGAGAATACGAAGTTTTATGCCAAACAACGGCGTATCGCGCTGCGCAACTGCGGCGTGATCGATCCCGAGAATATCGAGGAATACATTGCCGTTGACGGCTACAAGGCGCTCGGTACCGTGTTGACCAGCAAGACGCCGCAAGAGGTCATTGAAATCATCAAGGCCAGCGGGCTTCGTGGTCGCGGCGGCGCAGGTTTTCCGACAGGATTGAAATGGCAGTTTGCCGCGGCCAGCAAGAACGATGAAAAATTCGTGCTCTGCAACGCCGATGAAGGCGATCCGGGTGCGTTTATGGATCGCTCCATTCTCGAAGGCGACCCGCATGCCGTCCTTGAAGCGATGGCCATCGCAGCGTTCGCCATCGGCGCCACGCAGGGATACATCTACGTCCGCGCTGAGTATCCGATCGCAGTGCAGCGGCTGGAGATCGCCATCAAGCAAGCCCGCGAATATGGCCTTCTGGGCAAGAATATCTTCGAAACCGGCTTCAACTTTGACCTCGAAGTCCGCCTGGGCGCCGGCGCATTTGTGTGCGGCGAAGAAACGGCTTTGATGACCTCCATAGAGGGCAAACGCGGTGAACCGCGTCCGCGCCCGCCGTTCCCGGCGGTGTCCGGCCTGTTTGCCCGTCCCACGATCTTGAACAACGTTGAAACCTTCGCAAACATCGCGCAGATCATCAACAACGGTGCCGAGTGGTTCGCCTCCATGGGAACCGAAAAGAGCAAAGGCACGAAGGTGTTTGCTCTGGGCGGCAAGATCGTAAATACCGGCCTTGTAGAGATCCCGATGGGCACGACGCTTCGCGAGGTGCTCTTTGAAATCGGCGGCGGCATTCCCAACGGCAAGAAGTTCAAAGCTGCTCAGACCGGCGGCCCCAGCGGCGGATGCATCCCGGCACAACATCTGGATATCCCGATCGACTACGACAACCTCGTTGCCATCGGCTCCATGATGGGTTCCGGCGGCCTTATCGTTATGGATGAGGACAACTGCATGGTGGACATCGCACGATTCTTCCTTGACTTTATCGTGGATGAATCCTGCGGCAAATGCCCGCCCTGCCGTATCGGCACCCGCAGAATGTTGGAGATCCTCGACCGCATCACCGAAGGCAAAGGCGAAGAGAGCGACATTGCCAAGCTTGAAGAGCTTGCGATGAACATCAAGGAATCGTCCTTCTGCGGTCTTGGTCAAACGGCACCCAACCCGGTGCTGTCCACCATCCGTTATTTCCGCGATGAGTATGAAGCCCACATCCGTGACAAGAAGTGCCCGGCCGGCGTATGCAAAGCTCTGCTGAACTATGTGATCGACCCCGAGAAGTGCACCGGCTGCACGCTGTGCGCACGCAAATGCCCGGTCAACTGCATCAGCGGCGAAGTACGCAAGCCTCATCTGATCGATCAGTCCAAGTGCATCAAGTGCGGTGCCTGTATGGACACCTGCCGCTTTGGCGCGATCAGCAAGAAGTAAATCCGTTTCGAAAACGTTCTTATCCAAAAGCGGCTGCCCGCAGGGCGGCCGCTTTTTGCTTCCGTGTGATCCAAAGACACAGGCTTACAACCTGCAGATACAATATATGCCCATCGAACTTCAATTAAATGCTTTATATAGTATGTTTTTTACGGAATTGCTGTGTTTGCGTGCAAGAAGACCTTGCGAATTCCTGTGTACTTGTTACAATAGAATGGAAATAACAACATACAACAGGAGGGCAACATGGTTCTTGTTTTGTTGGCGCTGTGCGCTCTGCCGCTTTTAAGCCTTGTGCTTTTCGTTGCAAAAATTGTGCTAAAGCTATCATTTTCCGTCGGCAAAGTACTGCTTGTGGTGTTTGTTGTCTGGCTTGTCATTGGCTTTGCGACCGGCGGGATACAGCAGACGCTGAACCATTTGGGAAAACCGTACGTTTCGCAGGATGAGAAGGGCGTGGTACATTATACCGGCGCGTTTTCCACAGGGGAAATGAATGTCGGCAACTACACGTCCAATAAAAACCTGATACAGGTCGAAATCAACTGTGCCTTCTCCAAGGTGGACATCCACGTGCCAAAAAACTGCATCGTAAAGCTAAACGGAAAGGGGCTGCTGACACAGCTTCTGATCGGAAGCAGCAACGAATTTGTGGCTTTTGGCGAAAAAGAAGTCGTGCTCGGTACGGGAAGCACCATCGTGGAATTGACCGTCAACAGCGGCATATCGTCGGTTCGGATCATCTATTAAGGGCATTGACTGGGAGGATAAACATTGGATCAGGGCTATAACGCAAGCGACATTAAGGTTCTCAAAGGCCTGGAAGCTGTCAGAATGCGTCCGGGCATGTATATCGGCACCACGGAGTCGCGCGGATTACACCACTTGTTGTGGGAGATCGTAGACAACGCCATCGACGAGGCAGCCAACGGCTTTGCCGATACGATCGGCATCAATCTTTTTCCGGACGGCAGTGTGTCCGTAACGGACAACGGACGCGGCATCCCGGTGGATATGCACCCCGAGTTGCACATAAGCGGCGTCGAAGTCGTGTTCACACAGCTTCATGCCGGCGGAAAGTTTTCCAGCAAACAATACCAGTACGCGGGCGGTCTGCACGGTGTGGGCGCTTCGGTCGTGAACGCATTGAGCCGCCGTCTTTTGGTGGAAGTTGGTCTAAACGGCATACTCTACCGCCAGGAATACCAGAGCGTCTTTGATGAGAACACCGGCAAGATCATTGCGGGCAAACCTGTGACAGAGCTTGAAAACCTTGGCAGGACACGCAAGAGGGGCACGACGGTGACTTTCTGGCCGGACGACCGTGTTTTTGAAACCCTGGAATTCCAATACGACCTCATCGCAAGAAGGATTCGGGAGCTTTCGTACCTCAACTCCAACGTAACGCTCACCCTATCGGATCAACGAAAAAAACAAGCGGATGGAACGTTTGCATCCGTTTCGTTTTGTTCTACGGGCGGCCTTATCGATTTTGTCCGGCAACTCAACAGCGACAGGGACGCGCTTTTCGATACGCCTATTCTGCTTGAAGGCAGGGTGGATCGAATATTGGTATCCATCGCGATCCAATACAACGACGGATACAACGAATCCATCCTCTCCTTTGTCAACAACATCCCCACCATCGACGGCGGCATGCACGAAACGGGCTTTAAAACGGCATTTACCAAATGCATGAACGATTACACCAAAAAGTCGGGGTTGGGGGACAAGCAATCGGCGATGTCCGGTGAAGACTTCCGCGAAGGGATGACGGCGATCATCTCGCTCAAGCTGCCGAATCCGTTGTTTGAAGGACAAACCAAAACCCGACTGGGAAATGCGGAAGCCCGCACTGCCGTCGAGACGGTGGTGAATGATACGCTCTCGCTCTATCTGGAGGATCTTCGCAATCAGAAGATCATCGGCATCATGCTGGATAAAGCCGTGCAGGCGCAAAAAGCAAGGGAAGCCGCGCGCAAGGCCAAGAGCATGGCGCGAGAACGCAGCAAACTTGACTCGGCTCCGCTTGTGGGCAAGCTCTCCAGCTGTACAGGGCGCAATTACGAACAAAATGAACTTTTCATCGTCGAAGGCGACAGCGCGGGCGGGAGCGCCAAGCAAGGACGGGACAGGAGCTTTCAGGCCATTCTTCCGCTTCGCGGCAAGCCGCTCAACAGCGAAAAGAAGCGGCTGGAACAGGTGCTGGCCAACGAGGAATTCCGAACCATCATCGCAGCCCTGGGAACCGGTATCGACGAGGATTTCAACATTAAAAACCTCAAATATCACCGCATCATCATCCTTTCCGACGCCGATCAGGATGGCGCGCATATCCGTGCGATCCTTGCAACATTCTTCTACCGCTACATGAAGGAATTGATGATCAACGGGCATATATACATCGGGATGCCGCCGCTGTACCGCATCCAAAAAGGCAAAACCAGCGAATATGTCTACGATGACGCAGCGCTGATGAAACTTACCAAGCAATACGGCAGCAACTATACCATACAGCGCTACAAGGGCTTGGGGGAGATGAACCCCGAACAGCTTTGGGAGACCACCATGGACCCCGCAAAGCGCACATTGGTGCAGATTTCCATCGAAGATGCGATGGAAGCGGAGCGTCTTATCACCGTGATGATGGGGGACAAGCCCGAACCGCGCAAGGAATACATCTTCCAACATACCAACTTCGACAAGGAAGACAAGTTCGAGCAGTTTGGAGGAGAAAAGTTTGGCGACTAAAACCGCAAAGCCCACAAGCGTCGGGCATCTGCTGATACAACCGCTTGAACAGGTGATCCATTCCTCCATGCTGCCTTACGCCGAGCATGTCATCATGGAAAGGGCCCTTCCCAGAGTCGAAGATGGACTCAAACCGGTACAGCGCCGCATTCTCTATACCATGATGGAACTGTCCCTGTGGCCGGACCACCCGCACCGAAAATCCGCCCGCATCGTTGGTGATACGATGGGCAAATACCATCCGCACGGCGATTCGGCAGTGTATGAAGCGATGGTACGGATGGCGCAGCCTTTCAATATGTCGGCTGTTCTGGTGGACGGTCACGGAAACTTTGGCAGCGTGGATGGCGACAGTGCCGCTGCGATGCGCTACACCGAAGCCCGTTTGACGCCGTTGGCGCTGGAGATGCTCCGCGATATCGAGAAGGATACCGTTCCATTCACACTGAATTTTGACGATACGCTCAAAGAACCCAAAATATTGCCCAGCCGGTTTCCCAATGTTCTGGTAAACGGCGCATCGGGCATTGCCGTCGGCCTTGCCACCAACATTCCGCCGCATAATCTGGGCGAAGTGATCAAAGGCGTCATCGCCTACTATCAAAAGCCCGGCATCTCGCTTTTTGAAATGATGCAGCATATCCCGGGACCCGATTTCCCGACGGGCGGCTTTTGCACCACCGGGGAAGAACTGCAAAAAGCGTATGAAACAGGGCGGGGCAGACTGCGCATCCGCGCGAAAACGTCCATCGAAAAGGAAAAGAGCGGCAAAAGTCTCATCGTAATCCATGAGTTGCCTTATCAGGTTAACAAAGCCAACCTGCTTGAAAAGATCCTGAAGGTCTGCGAGGAGAAAAAGGGCGTTCTGTTGTCCGTTGCGGATATACGCGACGAATCCGACCGCAACGGCATGCGGGCTGTCATCGAAGTGAAAAAAGGTGTCGATGCACAGGCGATATTGCAGACGCTGTTGCGCTATACGGATCTTGAAGTAACGTTCGGCGTCAACATGATGGCCATCGCGGAAGGCCGGCCGCAGCAGCTGGGACTTTTGGAAATCATACGCATCTATGCAAATTATCAAAAGAGCGTCGTTTTCGCCCGAACGCAATATGAACTCGAAGACGCGGAAAAGCGCGAGCATATCCTCCAAGGGCTTATGATCGCGGTTGACAACCTCGATGAAGTGATCGCCATCATCCGAAGCAGCGAAAACGTCAAAATGGCGCGGGAGCGGTTGATGAAGCGCTTCGATCTCACAAGCGAACAAGCGCAGGCCATTTTGGATTTGCGGCTTAGACGCTTGACGCAGCTGGAACGATTGGAACTCGAGAAGGAATACAAGGAAGTATCGGCTTTGCTGTTGGAATTGCGCAGTATCATCGACAGCGAGAAGAAACTTGTGTCCGTTATCGTCAATGAACTCAAGGAGATCGCAAGAAAACATGCCGTAGCGCGCCGCTGTGTGCTCACCGAGCTCGACCAGCCACAGGCGGTGGAGGTTGTGAACGAAAAACTGAGCGAACCGTGCGATATCCTGTTCACACAGAGCGGGTATGTCAAACGCATCGCAGCCCGCAACAACGCCAAGGGAACCGGGGAAGGCGGCGAAAACGTCCGTGTTAGTCTGCGGTGCACAACGCAGGACAAGCTGCGCTTCTTCACCGATTTGGGCAACGTGTTTACCATCGGTGCCGAAGAGGTGGCGGAATGTAAGCTCAAGGACCGCGGCGCCAGCGTCTACGGCATTCTCTCGGGTCTTGAGAAAAAAGAAAACATCGTGGGGCTTTTGGCTCAGACGAGCGATCAGGACCTGTTGTTTATAACAGAGCAGGGCATGGTAAAGCGGACGGCGATTGCGGAGTATTCCGACAGGCGCGGAAAGCTTGCCGCTTGCGGGCTCAAGGGCAAGGATAAAGTGGCATTTGTGTTGGCGCTCGATACAAAAAGGGATATTTTGCTCGTCAACCGCGGCGGCTTCGGCATCCGCTTTGATGTGGCAGCGGTACCAGCACAAGGCCGTACCGCTTCGGGCGTAAAGGCAATGGCGCTGGACAAAGGCGATGCGATACTTTTGGCGTCGCAGGATTTTGACAGCGGAGAACTTGTGCTTGTAACCGAACGCGGCTATGCCAAGCGGATGCCGAGCAACGAAGTGGCATCGCAAAACCGTGGGGGCAAGGGGGTGAAACTCTTTGCACTGGGCAAAAACAGCCAGTGCGGGGAGATTCTTGCGGCAGCGCTTGTAGCGTCACGGCAGGATATATTAAGCATAACGCAAGCGCACGGACAAACGACGCCGTTGCCGGTGCTGGACATCCCGCTTGAAACGCTGCGCGGCAAGGGCGCGCCTTCTGTGATGGCGTTGTTCGACGACGTTGTAACATCCGTTGTTCCGTCGTTTGTCGTCAACTGAGTGGTCAAAGCGATGCCCGCTCGCACAAGTCTTTAAAGGAAACCCACCTATTCCTGCAAAAAGAGGATGCACAGCTGCATCCTCTTTTTGTCTTTTTTGGTGTGTTTGGGATAATACAAACGCGTTAATACGCATGAATACCCCCTGTGATGCATACATTCAAACAAGGGCTTGGGGGCGACGCCGTTGCGTCCTCCTTTATTGTCAAAGGGGGATTATTCGTGGAACAGAGCCAGGACAACACCGTTTCGCTATACGGTGTGATCACAGGCGTACCAACGTTTTCCCATCGATTGTATGGGGAAAACTTTTATACATTTTTGCTTCGGGTACAACGGCTGTCCGATTATTCGGATGCGCTGCCGATCACCGCGAGCGAGCGGCTGTTAAGCCGTTCCATCACAAAGGGAGCTCAGGTAATCGTCATCGGGCAATTGCGAAGTTACAACAAGAATATCGATGGAATCAACCGTTTGATCCTGACCGTGTTCGCAAGACAGATACTCAAAGAGGAATCCCCCATGCCCGTAACGAACCGCGTGCAGTTGTTGGGGCATGTCTGCAAAGAACCGATTTACAGGACGACACCGTTCATGCGGGAGATCACCGACCTTTTGGTGGCCGTAAACCGCGCGTATGGAAAGAGCGATTACATCCCCGCCATCGTTTGGGGGAGAACGGCGCGATTTGCCCACATGCTCAAAGTGGGTGATTGTTTGCGCATCATAGGCCGTTTTCAATCCCGGGAATACCAGAAGCGGCAGCCGGACGGCAGTGTGCTGGAAAAGGTCGCATACGAGGTTTCCGTATCCAGCCTTGAGCGTGTCCAAAGTGTATAATGCGCGGAAATCTTACAGGGTTTGTGTGTCCGTAGACGCGTTGTCTCAATTTAGCACTTTAACAAAGGAATGCGCTATGGTATACTGTATCTGTAGTTTTTGGTTAAACAAAGGAGGGACAGGCATGGCGGACCGCCCGCAAAAATATGGCAAAGACCTCGACTTTTTATACGATGCAATCCTGAAACTCCGCGACAGGGACGAATGTTATGCGTTTTTTGATGACATTTGCACCATTGCGGAACTGCAGGCGCTAAGCCAAAGGTTACAGGTCGCCAAGCTGTTGCGCGACAAGATCACGTATCAGGACATCAGCAAAATAACGGGAGCTTCCACCGCGACCATCAGCCGTGTGAACCGCTGCGTCGTATACGGTACAGGCGGCTATGATATGATACTGGAGCGCTTGAAATAAAATTCGCTGACTGCGCGATGCGCAGGCGCGCAAAGGCGTCGGCTTTTGCGTGTTTTTTTTGTGAAATCCGGAGGAGGAACTATGGAGTTACAGTCGCTTAACCCTATGCAGCGCGAAGCGGTGCTGCATACGGAAGGGCCGTTGTTGATATTGGCGGGTGCGGGCAGCGGGAAAACGCGAACGCTGACCCATCGTGCCGCGCATATCGTTTTGTCCGGCGTCCCGGCTTATCGGGTATTGTGCATTACATTTACCAACAAAGCGGCACAGGAAATGAAAGAACGCATCCATAAACTGTTGGGGGATGACGCGGATCAGATGTGGATCTGCACGTTCCACAGCATGTGCATGCGTATCCTGCGCCGGGAAGCGGAGCATATCGGCTTTACGCATGCGTTTACCGTCTATGATACCGATGATCAGGGACGCTTGCTCAAACAGATCATGCGCGCCCAAGGGATAGACGAGAAAAAGTTTGCGCCCAGAGCCGTATTGGGTGCGATTTCCGATGCCAAAAACCGTATGCAGTCCGCGCAGCAGATGCAAAGCGAATCGGGCAGCGACTACTTTTACGGAACCTGCGCCAAAATATATGCTTTGTATGAAAGAGCACTGCAGAAAAACAACGCGATGGATTTCGACGATCTGTTAACCTATACCGTCCGTTTGTTTGAAGAGCATCCCGATGTATTGGCGCGGTATTCGGAGCGTTTCCGCTACATCCATGTCGACGAATACCAGGATACCAACCGTGCGCAGTATCTTATCGTGAAAATGCTTGCCGCGCATCATAACCTCTGTGTCGTAGGCGACGACGACCAGAGCATCTACGGGTGGCGCGGCGCGGACATACGCAATATTCTGGATTTTGAAAAGGATTTTCCGAATTGCACCGTCATCCGCCTGGAGCAGAACTACCGTTCCACAAAGCCGATCCTTCAGGTGGCAAACGCCGTCATATCGCATAACCGCGCGCGCAAAGGCAAAAATTTATGGACGAGCAAAGACGGCGGCGAACCCGTCAGTGTGCATAAATCCGCAAGCGAGCGCGACGAGGCGATGTATGTGACCTCGGCCATCGATACGCTGTTGCGCAACTATGCGCTCAAGAATATGGCCATCCTGTACCGGACCAACGCCCAGAGCCGCATCCTGGAAGAAACGCTGCGGCAGCAAGGGATTCCGTACCGCATGGTCGGTGGCCAAAAGTTCTATGAGCGCAAGGAGATCCGCGATCTGATCGCGTATTTGCGCTTTCTGATCAATCCGTTTGATAGCATATCGCTTATGCGAATCATCAACGTGCCAAAGCGCGGGATCGGTGATACGACGGTGGAAAAACTGCAGGCTTTGGCAACCCAAAAAGGGCAATCGTTGTGGGACAGCCTCTGTGACGCCCAGAACGCCGGCTTGTCCAAACGAACCGCGGACAAACTTCTGGAATTTGCAAATGATATGATACGCCTGATGGCACAGTCACAGTTGCTGATGCCGGAGAACTACGTGCGTACCGTCATCGAGACTTCCGGATTGCTGGCGCAATACCAGCAGGACGGATCGATCGAGGCGCAGGGGCGTCTTGAAAACGTCATGGAGTTTGTCAATGCAGTCCGGGATTATTTCGAACAGCACCCGGAAGAAACACTGGAGGATTATATCAACGGTCTTACCCTCGTGTCCGATGTGGACAGCTACGATGAGCAGACCAATGCCGTCACCATGATGACGCTGCACAGCGCGAAGGGTTTGGAGTTCCCCGTCGTGTTTTTCGTCGGTCTCGAAGAAGGTTTGTGCCCCCATTCCCGCAGCGTCGGGGATCAGGCGGGGATTGAGGAAGAACGCCGATTGTGCTATGTTGGATTTACAAGGGCGATGGAACGTTTGTATCTGAGCTACGCGCTCTCCCGCGGTGTATACGGCAGCACAAGCTACAATCCGCCGTCGCGCTTTTTGGCGGAACTGCCCGAAGAAAACGTTCTTCGGGACGATCTGAGCCGCAGCAGGAGCAACGACGATTACGTCTATTCCAAATCCTACAGCATCGATCGCCCCATCGTATCCCCCAAACCGCAAACCCCGGTATTTCAAGCGCCCAAAGCGCTGTCGCTTGCAGCGGGAGACAAGGTGCGCCATCCGGCATTTGGAGGCGGGGAAGTGCTGAGCATGACAGGGTCCGGCGACAACGCCATGGCTGAAATAGACTTTGGAACCAAAGGCATCAAACGCATTATGCTTAAGTATGCCGCGATGGAGAAGATGTGAAATGGAACAACGGATGCGTCAGCTGGTGGATATGCTCAACAAATACGCGCACGCGTACTACGTGTTGGACGATCCGCAAATAAGCGACGGACAATACGATGTGCACTACGATGAGCTTCTGACCCTTGAAAAAACAACGGGCATCGTCCTTCCGGACTCGCCGACCAACAGGGTCGGCGGGGAGCCGCTTTCCGCATTTGTGCCGCATACCCATCTTTCCCGGCTGTGGAGTTTGGATAAATGCAAAACACTCGACGAACTGCTCGCATGGGAAGCGCGTACAAAAAAACTGTTGGCGCAGCAGGACGCGCAGATGCCAACCTATCTTTTGGAATACAAGATCGACGGTCTCACCGTCAATTTGACCTATGACAACGGGAAGCTGGTTCAGGCGGCGACGCGTGGCAACGGCATCGTCGGCGAAAGCATTTTGCCCCAGGTCAGAACCATCCGCTCCATACCGCTTAACATCCCGTTTATGGGACGCTTTGAGGTGCAGGGAGAAGCGTATATGCCGATAAGTTCTTTTGAATCTTACAACGCACAAACCGAAGAACCGCTTAAGAATGCGCGCAACGCTGCCGCGGGCGCACTGCGCAACCTCGACCCGCGCCAGACGGAGAAACGCAAACTGGACGCGTTCTTCTATCAGATAGGGTATATCGAAGGTTTGACGTTTGATACTGCGCAGCAGATGCGCGCATTTTTACATGAAAACGGCTTCCGCGTAGCACGGCTGTTGGGTACATTTACGGATGCATCCGAAGCGTTTTCCAAAGCCATGTCGCTTGACCAGAAGCGCAAGGGCGAAGATTTCATGACGGACGGCATGGTGCTCAAGATCGATGAAATGCCGCTGCGTCTGTTGGCAGGTTTTACGGACCGGTTCCCGCGCTGGGCCATCGCGATCAAGTTCGAAGCGGAAGAAGCCGTCACAACATTGCTGGACGTGCTCTGGGACGTCGGACGGACGGGCAAACTGACGCCTACCGCCATATTGGAGCCCGTCGAGCTTGCCGGCGCCACTGTTTCCCGGGCAACGCTGAACAACACCGGCGATATCGCCCGGAAAAAAGTGAAGCTCGGCGGATCGGTGTGGATAAGACGAAGCAACGATGTGATCCCCGAGATTCTGGGAAGCGCCGACGATGCCGGAACCGACATCCCCGTACCGTCGGTATGTCCGTTTTGCGCAAGTACGCTTTTAACACGCGGCGCAAACCTGTTTTGTCCCAACCAAAAGACGTGCAAACCGCAGCGGTTGTACGCGCTTTCGCATTTTGTGTCCCGCGAAGCGATGGATATCGAGGGACTGAGCGAAAAGACGCTTGCTCAGGCGATGGACAGCCTCCACATAATAACGGCGGATCAGCTCTACGACATCACCAAAGATCAGTGGCTTTCACTGGAAGGCTTTGCGCAAAGACGGGCGGAAAAACTATACGACGCGGTGCAGCAAAGCAAAAGCAGGCCGTTGGCCAATTTTCTGTACGCGCTTGGCATACCCAACGTCGGCAAAAAGACGGCGCAGACCTTAAGCGAAACCTACGGATCCATAGGAGCCCTGGAACAGGCATCGGAAGAAGATCTGATGAACATGAAGGACGTTGGCCCCATCGTAGCTATGAGCATCGTTGCGTTCTTTGGGGATGACGAACAAAAGAATATCCTTCAGCGGTTTACGGATCACGGCATCGATCCTAGGGCGTCCGTAAAGACATCGGAAGCTGTGGGCAAACTTGCGGCGGAAAAAATCGTGTTCACCGGAACGCTTGTGCACATGGGACGAAAAGAGGCACAGGAGCTGGTACAAGGCCTGGGTGCCGAATCCATGGACAACGTGACAAAGGAAACCACGCTGCTGATCGCGGGTGAAAAAGCCGGGAGCAAACTTGAAAAGGCGCGAAAGCTCGGCATCAGGATATTGAGTGAAGACGAGTTCTTTGCATGGCTGGGAAGTGAGGGGTTATTATGAATATCGGCAAGCTGACCAATGAACAGTTGCAACAAAGCGTTTTATCCATCCTTAAGCCGATGCGCAGCGAGGTATTTCTGCGTGCAGGGATCGGGGAGGATTGTGCGGCGCTTTCGTTTGGCGATAACCTTTGTGTGGTGTCCACCGATCCCGTAACCGCCGCGCAGAAGGATTTGGGAAGGTTGGCCGTGCATATCAGCTGCAACGACGCCGCGTCCAGCGGGGCGGAACCGATAGCGATGCTGCTGGTGTTGATGGCGCCGCCCAAATGCCTCCTCTCCGACATCGAAAGCATCATGCGGGCGGCTTTTGAAACAGCCCATGAACTCAACGTAGAGATCATCGGCGGGCACACAGAGATCACCGATGCCGTCACGAGACCGATTTTATGCGGCACGGTTTTGGCAAAATGCCCAAGCAACGAACTGATAAGAACCGCCGGCGGCAAAATCGGCGATGAATTGATCCTGACAAAGACCGCCGGGATAGAAGGGACTTTCATCATCGCCAGCGATTTTCCGACAAGGTCGATGGAAATCCTCGGCGGCAGGGATCATGCGATTTGCCTTGAATTGAATAAACAGATATCGGTGGTGCCCGAAGGGTTGCTTGCCGCACGCAACGGCGCGCACGCGATGCATGATGTGACCGAAGGCGGCGTATTGGGCGCAGCGTACGAGCTGTGCGAAGCCAGCGGTTGCGGTCTGCTTCTGGAGGAAAACGATATCAAAGTGTTGCCGCAGACAAAGAAGCTCTGCGCCGCGCTGCGGCTTGATCCGCTTCGCTTGATCTCCTCGGGATGCATGCTCATCGCCTGCCCGGACGGCAAAGGCATGCAGCAGGTTTTATCACGGCATGGTATTGAGTCGTCTATCATCGGTTTGCTGACACACCGCTCCGAAGGCCTTCGCATCATGTGCCACGACGGGCAGATCCGGCCGATGGGAGAACCCCGCGCAGACGAGATTTACAAGCTTACGCACAGAGACTCATAGGACTGCATTGAAGGTTCCCTCATCATTGTGCTATAATCAATGGATTAGCGATATGGTTGTATAGTCAAAAATTGGTATATCGCCTGTGGTATACTGGAAAAACCTTGGGAGGAACACCATTGAACAGCATGACAGGATTCGGGCGCGGTATGGCGGAACTTGACGGCCGGGAAGCAACGGTGGAAATCAAGACGGTCAACAGCCGCTATCTGGATATAGCCTTTCGCATGCCACGCGTTTTGAACCTGATGGAAGACAAGATCCGCAAATCCATTTTTGCTGTTGTCAACCGTGGCAAAATAGATGTACTGATCTCGTATCGCAACCGGCGTGAGGATCACGCCGTTGTGCTTGTGGATACGGCGCTTGCCAAGTCGTACCAGAACGCCCTGCAGGAACTGCGGGAACAAACGGGCCTTACCAACGATGTGACCCTTTCAACGCTTGCCTCTTATCCGCTTGTCCTTTCAACGCAGGAAGCGGAGGAGGACGAAGACGCTGTCTGGGGTGTCGTAGAGACAGCACTCGCCAATGCGCTTGCCATGTTGCTGGATATGCGGTTGCGGGAAGGAAAGCGGTTGCAGGACGATCTGTTGCAAAAGGCGCAGGCAATCCGATCCCATATAGCCATCATCAAAGAGAACGCACCGACTTTGGAACAGGCGGCTAAGGACCGGTTGGTGCAGAAAATGCAGGAATACATCGAAGCGGATGAGCAGATCCGTCAGCGTGTACTGGCTGAAGCCGCGTTGCTGGCGGACAGGAAAGCCATCGACGAGGAGATCGTGCGGCTCTATAGCCATCTGCACGAATTTACCCATAATCTGACGCTGCCGGAACCTGTCGGCAGAAAGTTGGATTTCATCGTACAGGAGATGAACAGGGAAATAAACACCATAGGCTCCAAAGCAAACGAACAGGAAGTCAACGCCGCTGTCATCACCGTTAAAAGCGAAATGGAGAAGATCCGCGAACAGATTCAAAACATCGAATAGCGTGGAGGTTTACTATGAGCATACGTTTGATAAACATCGGTTTTGGGAATATCGTTTCCGCCAACCGTATCATCGCGATCGTCAGCCCTGAATCCGCGCCCATTAAGCGCATTATTCAGGAAGCCCGCGACCGCGGCATGCTTATCGATGCGACATACGGGCGGCGTACGCGCGCGGTTGTGATCACGGACAGCGAACATGTTATCCTATCCGCCGTCCAGCCCGAAACGGTAGCCAACAGGATGACCGATCGCGACGAGGGGATGATTGATTGATGGCAAGAGGGACGTTATTGGTGGTCTCAGGGCCATCCGGTGCCGGTAAGGGGACGCTTTGTTCCGCTTTGTTGGAAGGCTGCAAAGACATACAGTTTTCTGTTTCCGCAACAACGCGCGATCCCAGACCTGGTGAAATAAACGGCGTTCATTACGATTTTGTCAGCAATCAACGCTTTGATGAAATGATAAACAACGGAGAGTTTCTGGAGTACGCATGCATCTTTGGCATGAACCGTTACGGGACGCCCAAAAAACGTGTGGAGGCATTGTTATCCGAAGGCACGGATGTGCTTCTGGACATCGATGTTCAGGGCGCGATGAATGTAAAAAAAGCGATGCCGGAGGCAGTGATGGTCTTTGTGCTGCCGCCCTCGCTTAAAGAGCTTGAAAACAGGCTTCGCAAAAGGGGCACCGAGGACGAAACGACGCTGCAGCGCAGGCTGCAAACGGCGAAGCAGGAAATAAGGCTTGTCGATAAATACGATTATCTGATCGTCAACGATGATTTGACCACCGCCATCGCACAGCTTCGCTCTGTGCAGATGGCACAAAGGTGCCGCATAGCACGCAGTATGGATACGATTACCAAATATTGGGAGGAACAATTATGATCATATACCCGCCGATCAATGAACTTTTAGAGCAAGTGGACTGCCGTTATTCGCTGGTGGTGATGGTGTCCAAACGCGCACGTCAGTTGGTCGCGGGCGATGCTCCGCTGATCGATACGACACCTGATCAGAAACCGGTCTCCATCGCTACAGAGGAAATATATCAGCATAAAGTGAGTTTTGAGCGCAACGGGAGGGTTTGACATTGAAACCGACGGTCGTGCTGGGAATTACCGGCGGCATAGCGGCGTATAAAGGCGTAGACATCGTTTCGAGGCTTCGCAAGCAAGGCGTTGAAGTCTATGTCATCATGACCAAAAATGCGACCGAGTTTGTCGCTCCGCTCAGCTTTGAAACGCTGAGCAATCATCCGGTCGCAGTGGATATGTTCGATCGCGATACCCCGTGGGAAGTGGAGCACATATCGTTGGCCAAGCGGGCGGATCTGTTCCTCGTGGCGCCTGCGAGCGCCAACTTCCTTGCGAAATATGCGAACGGACTTGCGGACGACATGCTCTCGACCACGATTTTGGCGACGAAAGCACCCGTTCTGATT
This sequence comes from uncultured Christensenellaceae bacterium, assembly GCA_942492795.1. GTDB lineage: Bacteria > Bacillota > Clostridia > Christensenellales > QAND01 > RGIG3178. The sequence goes on along the minus strand of OW818639.1, from coordinate 2,334,985 downwards.
GCGCCCGCGATGAACGAGAACATGTGGGAAAACCCGATCACCCAGCGCAATGTCCAAACATTGTGCGATCTTGGCGTGCAAATCATCGGCCCTGCGAAAGGGTGGCTCGCCGAAGGAATCGAAGGCTGGGGCAGAATGGAAGAACCGGAAGTCATCGTGGATAAGGCGATGGACTTGCTTCATCAGCCCAAGGATCTGTTGGGAAAACGCGTTCTGGTTACAGCAGGGCCGACGCAGGAATCCATCGATCCGATCCGGTATATCAGCAACCGGTCAAGCGGCAAGATGGGTTTTGCAATCGCAGAACAGGCAAGGCGGCGCGGTGCCGATGTGACGGTGGTGCACGGCCCTGTCAGCGTTCCCAAGCCTAGGTTTGTAAAATGCATTGAGGTGGAAACGACGCAACAAATGCATGATGCCCTGATGGCGGAGTTTGACAACTGCGATCTGCTCTTCAAGTGCGCGGCTCCCGCGGATTACCGCGTGGAGATGGTGCAGCAGCAGAAGATCAAAAAGACGGACAACAAAGAATTATCGCTTGAAATGGTTCCGACGGTGGATATCCTCAGTGAAGTCGGAAAGAAAAAGACGCATCAGGTTGTAGTCGGATTCGCGGCGGAGACGCAGGATATCGCCGAATATGCGCTGGACAAGCTCCACCGTAAAAACCTCGATATGATCGTTGCAAACGACGTGAAGCAGCAGGGTGCGGGTTTCAGCGTGGATACCAACATCGTCACGATATACAAAAAGGATGGCACGAGCAAGTTCCATCCCATGGCCAGTAAAGCGGAGATTGCCTCTTTCGTGCTGGATGAAGCCAAAACGCTGTTCTAGAAACGTTAAAAGGGCACCGGCCGGTGCTCTTTTTTATGAGAGGGTATTGGGAAATGCCGAACTTCGCGCAGGTCATCATCGATATAGCCCATACGGAAGTGGACCGTGTGTTTTCCTATGCCGTTCCGAAAGAAATGGAAATCGGTATCGGACAGCGTGTGATGGTGCCGTTTGGCCGCGGCAACACACTGCAGGAGGGGTATGTCGTATCTGTATCGCAGAGCGTGGATGTGGAACCGTCCCGCCTGAAATCCATCGCCCAAAAGGCGGAGGGTTTTGCGGCATTGCTTCCCGATCAGATAGAATTGGCGGCATGGATGGCAAAATCCTACCGTTGCCTGCTGGTGGATGCGCTTCGTTTGATGATCCCTTCCCAGATGCGCCATCAGCGCGTCGGGCAAAAGACATTGGGCGTGGCGAAGCTTGCGTTTGAGGGCGAAGAACTCGAAGATGCGATTGCGCGGTTTTTTGGCAACGGTAAACGCAAAGCGCCGGCGCAGGAACAGGTGGTGCAAATGCTTCATCAGGTAGGCTCGATGGCGGTGAGCGATCTGTACGCCTTTTTGCCTTCCGCACGAAGCGCGGTGCCTGCTTTGCGAAAAAAGGGCATTGTCACCGTCACGGATACACCGGTCCGCCGCGTGCCCTACCTGTCGCTTGCCAACGATGACAAAGCAAGACCCCGCCTGTCGCAAAAGCAGGAAGAAGCGCTATGTGCCATTGAGCACACGGCACCTGGCGGCATGATCCTGATGCACGGTGCGACGGGCAGCGGCAAAACGGAAATCTATATGAACGCGATCGAAAAAACGCTGGATGAAGGCAAGAGCGCCATCGTGTTGGTGCCGGAAATCGCGTTGACGCCGCAAACCGTCGCCCGATTCCGCAGCCGGCTTGGCGATCTTGTGGCGGTGCTTCATTCGCGCTTGTCCGCCGGTGAACGCTACGATGAATGGCGCAGGATTAGAAACGGCGAAGCGACGGTGGTCATCGGCCCCAGATCCGCTTTGTTCGCGCCGGTTTCAAACATCGGGCTTATCGTCATCGATGAGGAACATGAACCGTCGTACCACAGCGAACAGCGTCCGCAATACCATGCCCACGACATAGCGGAGTTCCGGGCAAAAAACAACGGCGCCGTGGTGGTATTGGGAAGTGCGACCCCGCTTGTACAGACATACTACCGGTGCACCAGGGGTGAAATAGGCCTTTTCACCATTTCGGAAAGATTTGGCGCGCACGGATTGCCCAAAGTGGTGCTCATCGATATGCGCGACGAACTCCTAAAAGGCAACCGGTCCGTTTTCAGTTCCACGCTCCACCTTGCCATAGCCGAGGCATTGGATCGAAAAGAACAGATCATGCTTTTCATCAACCGGCGAGGGTATTCGACTTTCTTGATGTGCCGGGGATGCGGGTACGTGTTTCAATGTCCGAACTGCGATATATCCCAGACATACCATAAAGCCAGAACGCGTGAGTGGCTGCAATGCCATTACTGCGGCCATACAGAGCAGGTACCGGGCGTTTGTCCCGACTGCGGCAAGCCGTATCTGAAATTCTTCGGTACCGGCACACAACAGGTGGAAGAACAGGTCAAAATCCATTTCCCCCAAGCCAGGGTCTTGAGGATGGATCACGATACCACCCAGGGAAAAGACGCCCACCTGAAGATATTGCAATCCTTCGGTGCGCGGGAGGCGGATATCCTAATTGGTACGCAGATGATTGCAAAGGGGCTGGATTTTGAAAACGTTACGCTGGTCGGCGTGATGGCGGCGGATGCCTCCCTGTATTTGCCCGATTTCCGCAGCGCCGAACGCACTTTTTCCCTGATCATGCAGGTGGCGGGGCGCGCGGGGCGCGATAAATTACCCGGGCATGTGGTTGTGCAAAGCTACAATCCGGCGCATTTTGCCATCGAAGCGGCGGTGCAGCAGGACTATCTCGCGTTTTACCGGCAGGAGATCCAATACAGGCGCATTGCGGAATATCCACCCTTTTCGGTGTTTTTTCAATGGCTGTTCGTTTCGGATGACGAGCAGATATGTGCTGCGGCACTTGTGCAGAGCGAAGTTACGATAAGAGAACTGTTGAACCAGCATGGCGTGACCCCGCTTCTGTTGGAAAGCGGCGCCGCGCCGGTAGGCAAGATCAAAGGGCAGACGCGCATGCGCATCTTGCTTAAGCTCCCAACCGTGCCGGAGAATCAAGCGATCAAAGAAGTGTTGTTTAGCGCGTTTGCCGGAGCAAGTTGGGAAGGGTGCTCGTTTTCCTTAACGATCAACCCGCAGAGCATGCTATAATAATGCGGATTTAATATGGTATAATGATCCCGAAAGGATGAAGAAAGTGGCTATCAGAGACATTTTACGCGAGGGAAATCCCGTTTTGCGCAAGATTTCCAAACCCGTACCGAAGATAAACGATCATATCTGTAAGCTGTTGGACGATATGCTCGAAACATTGCACAAAGAAGAAGGCGTCGGTCTTGCCGCACCGCAGATTGGCGTGCTGCGGCGTGTTGCGATCGTTGAGGTTGAAGGCACTCTCTATGAGCTGATAAATCCGCAGATCATCAACACGGAAGGTGCCGTTTCGGACGTGGAAGGCTGCCTTTCCCTGCCTGGTAAAGCTGGCATGGTGGAACGCCCGAAAAAGGTAAAGATCCGGGCGCTGGGCCGCGACGGGGAAATGCACGAATACGAGGGCGAAGACCTTCTCGCACGTGCGTTTTGTCATGAAACAGACCATCTGGACGGCAAATTATACATCGATATCATGACCGAAGAGGTTGATCTGAACGCAAAGGACGAGCCCGAAGAGGAAGAAAATGCGGAGGATAACGCTTGAACATCGTGTTGATGGGGACACCTGAGTTTGCCATACCGATGCTCCGGACACTCCACGCGCATCATACGCTGTTGGGAGTTGTAACGCAGCCGGACAGGCCGAAGGGACGCAAAAAGGTTCCGCTGCCTCCGCCTGTCAAATCGGAGGCGGTTCTTTTGGGGGTACCCGTTTACCAGTTCGAACGAATCCGCAGACAAGAGCCGACCCGCATCCTTCAAGAATTTCATGCCGATGTTATCGTAACGGCGGCATACGGACAAATCCTCAATCAAAAACATTTGAACGCCGCGCGATTCGGCGTTATCAACGCCCATGCATCGCTGTTGCCCCAATACAGGGGCCCGGCGCCGGTCAACCGCTGTCTTATGGCGGGCGAGACCAAAACAGGGATTACCATTATGCACACAGACATCGGCATTGACGACGGCGATATCATTCTACAGAAGAGCCTGGATATAAAACCGTTTGAGACGGCGGGTGAACTGCTGGACCGTTTGGCGCCGCTGGCGGCGGATGCAATGCTCGAAGCGCTGACGCTGATGGAGGCGGGCAAAGCGCCCCGCATACCGCAGGACCCGAACAAAGCAAGCTACCACCCCATGCTCCAAAAAGAGGATGGGTTTTTACCGTTTGGGCTGGATGCCGTGCACGTATGCGATCACGCTCGAGGCGTAACGCCATGGCCGGGAGCGCAGGCTATGATCGGAACGGAAATATTCAAATTCGAAGGGCTTCGCCCGGCACAGGGGTGCGGAGAACCGGGGGAAATATTGGCCGCCGATACAAAAAACGGGCTTATCGTCGCCTGCGGGACGGCCGCTGTGAGCATCCAGAGGGTGCAGGCACCGGGCAAACGCATGATGGATGCTGCGGAATTCCTGCACGGAAGGACAAACCTTTGCGGTTTGAGGTTTTCGATATGAGCGTTCGTGACGGCGAGTGGGCTGCTTTTTTGATCCTCGAGCGCATCACGGCGCAGGGGGCGTATCTGAACCTTGCGATGGCCGAAGTGTTCTTAGAGTTAAAACCGGACGACGCTTCGCGCGCCATGGCCACAGCACTGGTGCGAACGACCGTTGAAAACAATATCGCGCTTGATTTTGCCTTAAAGACCGTGACGGATACGCACCGCTGCGGACGCGCAATCCGGAATATTTTAGCGCTCAGCGCTGCAAGGCTGCTGTATATGCACACCGAGGATGCTTCTGTCGTCAATGCCGCGGTGGAACTTTGCAAAAAGGCCGGGAAACAGGCGCAGAGCAGCTATGTCAACGGCGTTCTGCGAAGTCTGGCCGCAACGAAACAGGATATACGCTGGCCTAAGCGGGAAAGCGATCCGCATCAGTATCTCTCCGTTCGGTACAGCTGGCCTCTGTGGGCAGTCAAGCAGGCGGAAAAGCAGCTCGGGTTTGACAAAGCGGAGGAAATGCTCCGGCAGAGCGATCAAAACTATGTGACAATCCGCGTAAACCGGAAAAAATCAGACGTTGACAATGTAGTTTCCATCCTGGAAGCTACCGGCGGCAGGGTGGAACGATCGAATTTGCACCCATGGGCGCTGCGCGTTTGGGGCATACCGGACATAACAGGGCTTTTGGCCTATACGCAGGGGTTGTTCAGCCTGCAGGGAGAAGCCAGCCTTCTGCTGTGCGAACAGGTTCCCGAAACCGGCAGAAAGGTCATGGACCTTTGCGCCGCGCCGGGCGGCAAAACGTGCGCGTTGGCGGAACGGCTTGCAGACGCACAAATCCTGTCCTTTGATATCCACCCACACCGGGTTGAATTGATACGCAAACAATTGCACAGGCTTGATATCAAAAATGTGACCGTTGCCGTACACGATGCGACTGTTCCTTTGCCGGAGCATAGAAACAGTGCGGATGCCGTATTGATCGACGCCCCGTGCAGCGGGTTGGGGACTGCGCGCAAGCGGCCCGATGTCAAGCTGAACCGGGACTTTGAAGATGTCCTTTCATTGAGCAATCTGCAAAAAGGCATCCTCGAAGCGGCGTTGACATACGTAAAGCCGGGCGGCGTGCTCATCTATGGTACCTGTACGTTTATCAGGCAGGAGAACCGTGACGTGACGGAACATTTTATCAATAACCATCCGGATTTTGCACCGATCCCGCTTGTATTGCCCGATTCGTTTATGGATCAGGGGCAAAGCGGCATACTGCAACTGTGGCCGCATATCCACGCAACGGACGGATTCTTTATGGCGAGGATGCAACGGCATGGCTAAACTGTACGACATGACCTATGAGGAACTGCAGGCTTTCGTTTCCGGCAAAAACTGGCCTTCGTTTCGCGCGGAACAGATCTTTGCATGGTGCGCGCGGGGTGTAAAGCCAGCCGATATGAACAATCTCCCCAAGAGTATGCGGGAGGCGTTGGAGGCCTTGGGTACGGGCGGCGTTGAAATAAAACAGAGCTATCAAAGCAGCGACGGGAGCGAAAAATACCTGTTCCTTGCCGAAGACGGCAATGCCGTGGAAGGCATATTGATGCAATACAGCTACGGCGGATCGCTGTGCATTTCAACACAGGCGGGTTGCCGTATGGGATGCCGGTTTTGCGCCAGCACGCAGGCCGGTCTCGAACGGAACCTGACGGCGGGAGAGATGGCAGGGCAGCTTTACGCCGTTCGAGCCGCGGGGCGTTCGTTCAACCATGTCGTGCTGATGGGATGCGGAGAACCGCTGGATAATCTTATCGAGGTGCTCCGGTTTTTAAACATCGTAACGCACGAAAAAGGCATGAACCTGTCCATGCGCCATATTTCGCTGTCCACCTGCGGCCTAGTCCCCGAAATGGATGAACTGGCGAAACACGATCTTGGGTTGACCCTGTGCATCTCACTGCACGCGAGCGACGACGAAACGCGAAAGCAATTGATGCCGATCGCCAACCGGTATTCGATTTCACAAGTCATAGACGCAGCACGCCGGTACGAAAATCAGACTGGACGGCGGGTGGTGTTTGAATATATATTGATCAAGGACGTCAACGATTCAGAAGCTGCAGCAAAGCGGTTGTGTGCGTTGACCCGCGGCATGCGCCGGCATATTAACCTTATTCCGCTCAACGGAAGCATGAGCGGTCTGATGCCGCCCAACGAAGCCGCCATCCGGCGATTCTCTCAGGTATTGGCGGACAACGGTGTTTCCGCCACCATCCGGCGAAGACTCGGTTCGGACGTGGCAGGTGCCTGCGGTCAATTGCGGCTATACAGAGCTTGAGGAGGACGGAGTATGCAATTTGCCTGTTATACGCATAAGGGCAACGTCCGCGAAATAAACGAGGACAATATTTATATACCACAGGGGCAGAAAACAGAACCCCCTTATTTTTTGGCGGTTGCGGACGGTATGGGAGGCCATAACGCCGGGGAAGTGGCAAGCGCAATGGCAGTTCGATCCATGGTCAATTTGATTAAGGAAGAAAGCATCAAAGGATCGCTGGTACAGAATCCGGTTCAGATATTGCGCAAGGCGATGATCGAAACCAACGACAAGGTTTATCTTTTGGGGAAACAATCCATCAAATTCCGCGGCATGGGAACAACCTTGACAGCTGCGCTTTGTTTTGAAGCACAGTTGATCGTTGCACATCTGGGGGACAGCCGTGCCTATATCGTCCATCCGGACGGGACCTACATGCGCATCACCCACGATCATACGCTCATACAGGAATACATCGACCACAAGATCCTGACACCGCTTCAGGCTGCCCTCGACCCGCGCCGAAACATTCTGGTAAAAGCGCTGGGAACGGAAATAGGCCAACCGCCGGATCTGTTTGAAGTGCCCTGGCAAGCAGGCGACAAATTCATCCTGTGCTCGGATGGCGTCACCGCTTATTTCGACGACGAAGAGCTTTGCTCGTTTGTATGTGCCGGCAATGAGATCGCAGATTGCGCCAACCAGCTGGGTGAGTTGTCAAGAAAACGCGGCGGCATTGACAACATCAGCGTGTGCCTGGCGTTTCATAAAGGAGGGCAAACGCTATGACAGGGCGTATACTCTCCGATCGCTATGAACTTCAGCAAGAGATAGGGTTTGGCGGAATGGCCATCATCTACAGCGCGAAGGACCTCAAACTCAATCGCATTGTAGCTGTCAAGGTGCTGCGCGAAGGATTTGCACAGAACGATGAGTTCCTGCAGCGATTCCGTCGTGAAGGCTATGCCATGATGCATATCCAGCATCCGAATATCGTGCAGGTCTACGATGTCGGGTTTGCCGACGAAATCCATTATATCGTGATGGAGCTCGTGCAAGGCGAAACGCTCAAACAACAAATCCAGCGCACAGGCGGTTTAAGCGTGCAGGAATCCGTCCGCATCGCCATGTCTTTGTGTGCGGCGTTGCAGACGGCACATGAGCACGGCATCATTCATAGGGACGTCAAACCGCAAAATGTACTGATCTCCCGTGAAGGAGATGTCAAAATGACCGATTTTGGCATCGCAAAAGTTATGGGAAGCGCCACCATCACGCTTTCCGGCGAAAATGTGCTGGGGTCGGTGCATTATATAGCGCCGGAGCAGGCGCAGGGCGAGGAGATCGACGAACGCACCGATATCTATTCGCTGGGTGTCACGCTTTATGAGATGCTCACCGGATCGGTCCCGTTTGACGCGGATACGACTGTATCGGTGGCGCTCAAGCATATTCAGGAAGAAATGATTCCACCCAAGGAGATAAACCCTGCAATTTCCTATAGCCTGAGCGCCTGCACATTGAAGGCGTGCGCCAAGGATCCCGCGCTTCGCTACCAAAGTCCGCGTGCATTCGCCGAGGATCTTCAGCGCAGCCTCATGTTGCCGGAAGGACATTTTGCGGATCTGCCGAAGCGCTCCATAGCACCGGTCTCAACGCCTGCCATAGAACCCGTACGGAACCCGAAACATGCGATCGGGCGCATTGTAGCCCTTGTCAGCGGCGCGCTTTGCATTCTTCTCATCCTGTTTTGGATAGGCCAGGCATTGGTGCAAAACGCCGGCGGGACACTCAAAGCGGTTCCGGACGTCAGGGGATTGAATTCCGCCCAGGCACAGCAAAAGCTTAAAAACGAGGATCTGGTGGTCACATTTGTCCAGGCACCCAGCGACACGGTGCCGGAGGATCATGTCGTTTCTCAAGATCCGGCCCCCTCGAGTCTGGTCAAGGCGAAGACGAACGTTCGCCTCGTGATCAGCGCCGGTCCTCAGCAGATACTGGTGCCCGATGTTGTCGGGCTAAGCTCGAATGAGGCGAAAAAGGCAATTGAAGAAGCCGGACTCAAGGTGGGGACGATCAGCGAGGTGTATATGCCGGGAATGGTTGACGGAACCGTCGTCTCGCAGCAGCCGAAGGCTGTAAGCGGTGCGATCGCCGGTGACGAAATCGATCTGGTTGTCGCCAATCAAAAAGCCGGGGCCACGCCAAACCCGGAATCGAAACCATGAAGCAGGGAATCATCCTAAAAGGCGTCGGCGGCTATTATACGACGCTGTATGACGACGATAAAACCTGTGTGCTCAAAGCCCGGGGAAAATTCCGTCATGTCGACCAGACCCCTCTGCCCGGCGACCGCGTGTTGTTTGCTGAACCTGACGAGGGAACAGAAGGCGCGATGGAAGAATTGCTGCCGCGCAAGAACCTGCTTTTAAGGCCGCGCGTTGCCAACGTCGATTTGCTCTGCGCGATCGTCAGCGCCTCGCTGCCATCGCCTGACTATCACCTGTTGGATAAACTCTGCGCCAACGCGATCAGCAACGGCATTGACGTCGTTTGTGTTATGAATAAGTCCGAACGGGCATCCGCCGAATTGACATCGGGCTTTCTTAGGGATTATGCTGCTTTTACACCGAAATGCATCAGCGTTGCAACGGGCGATGGGCTGGCGGAGGTAAAGGCGCTGTTCAAAGGAAGAACGGTTTGCCTGGCAGGGCAATCGGGCGTAGGCAAGAGCAGCCTTTTTAAGTGTCTGCTGCCGCAAAGGATTGTGGAAACCGCAGCATTGAGCCTCAAGAGCCATCGCGGAAAGCATACGACCAGGCAAGCGGAACTTGTCCCCACCGATGGAGGAATATTGGTTGATACGCCGGGATTTTCGCTTTTGGAATTGCCTTTGATGGATCCCTGCGAGCTAAAGTCCCTGTATCCCGAGCTTCAGCCCTTTGAAGGAAAATGCAGGTTCATCGGATGCCTGCATCAATCGGAACCGGATTGTGCCGTGAAGGCGGCAGCACAACAGGGATTGCTGTCACAGGCACGCTATGCGCGCTATGTGGAAATTTTAGAAGATGTTCAATTAAGATGGAGGAACCGTTATGAATGATATCATCGTATGCCCGTCTATTTTGTCCGCAGATTTTGCGCTGCTTGGACGTGAAGTGGCAGACCTCGAAATAGCCGGTGCCGATTGGATCCACGTTGATGTGATGGACGGCAACTTCGTACCGGTCATTACCTTTGGGCATGGGACCGTTGCGGCAATCCGCCCGTATACGGAAAAACCGCTGGATGTCCACCTGATGGTCAACGAAGCGAGCCGCCATGTGGAAGCCTTTGCAAAGGCAGGCGCGGATATCATCACGGTACATGCGGAATCGGAAACCAATCTTTTAAAAACGGTCGAACTTATCCATAGTTTCAATGTACGCGCAGGCGTAGCTCTTTCCCCGCAAACGCCGGCATCGGCGCTTGCCAATGTGCTTGAAATGCTGGATATGGTGCTTGTCATGACGGTTAACCCGGGATATGGCGGGCAGAAATTCATGCCGGAATGCCTTGAAAAAATAACCCAGCTAAGGCAGATGACCGCAAGAAAAGAATTGAGGATACAGGTGGACGGAGGGATCAACCTCGACACGGTCCGTCAGGTGATCGACAGGGGGGCGGATACGCTGGTTGCCGGGAGCGCGATATTTGGCGCAAAGAACAAGGCATCGGCCATATCCGCATTAAGACGCGGATGAAAACGCTTCTGTTGACCGGAGGTACGTGGCCCGACGACGAACGGGCAATGTCGTTGTACCATGCTGCCGACTATGTAATCTGCTGCGACGGGGCGGCACACAACGCCGTCCGACTTGGCATGGTTCCCCACATGCTCATCGGCGATATGGATTCGATAAGCGTGCAGGACCGTCATGATCTTCTCTCACAGGGCACAAAGGAAACAGCGTTGCCCATGGAGAAGGACGAAACCGATACACAGTCCGCCTGCAACGTAGCCATAGCATTGGGAGCGCAAAAAGTGGTGATCGTCGGGGGATTGGGCGGCCGGCTGGACCACACGCTGGGTAACATCCATTGCCTATGGATGCTGCATCTGGAAGGCATTGAAGCGCGAATGGAATCCGGCAGGGAGGTGGCTCATATCGTCACCGAGAAAATCTCACTGGGCAGATACAAAGGATATACATTCTCACTGATTCCGCTGATACAGCAAACGGAAGTGTTTCGAATGACAGGGGTGAAATATCCGCTTGTGCATACGCCGCTGATGCTTGGAAGCACGCTTGGCATCAGCAACATCGTTGTGCAGCAGGACGCGCTGCTTTCCATGCAATCCGGAACGGCACTGCTTTTGGTCAATCTTACCGAGGAGCATTCATAGGAATGACTAAGATCTGGGCACACCGCGGCGCAAGCGCGTACGCAACAGAAAACACCATGTCGGCATTCGAGCTTGCGGTAGCGCAAAAAGCGGACGGCATTGAGCTGGACGTGCAGATGACAAAAGACGGTGTCGTTGTCGTGCATCATGATGAAACGGTTGATCGGATATGGATTGGTGCAGGCGCAATCAAACACCATACCTATGAACAGTTAAAAGCCCTCGATGCTAAAACCGACCGGCTGAATCAGCGTGTTTATATTCCAACGCTTTTGGAAGTGCTGACATTCTGCGCTTCAGTGCCGATAGAGGTAAATATCGAGCTTAAAAACAGCGTGGAGCAATACGCCGGGATGGAAGAGAAAGTGCTGGAACTGGTCAAGGCGACCAACATGGTGGACAAGGTGCTCTATTCATCCTTCAACCACGCAAGCATGGTGAGAATCAAGGCATTGGACGCAAGCGCACGCACCGGGTTGCTCTACAGCGGCATTCTGGCGGATCCGTGGATATATGCGAAGCATATCGGCGCATTCGCCATCCATCCGTCACAAAATTCCCTTTCAATCGGGAATCTCACAAGGGATTGCCACGACAGCGGCGTTATCATCAACGTTTGGACAATTGACGATCCGAAGGTGATGCGATTCTGTTTTGAACAGGGTGTCGATGGCATTATCACCAACACCCCGGATATTGCAAAGGCTTTGGGACAATAGGATCAATTCAACATGTTGCAGGATAAATCGCATTGTTATACGCATCGGCATGAAACCAACCGCAACGTGCGGAATATACAGGAAGAAGAGGATGACAATGGAAAAGGCGGATATCGGGTTGGTGGGTCTGGCTGTCATGGGACAGAATCTTGTGCTGAACATAGAGGATCACGGGTATTCGGTCGCGGTTTACAACCGCACCTATGCGCGGACAGAAGAGTTTATGAAACAAAGCTGCGAGGGCAAAAGGATAACGGCTGCCAAAACGCCCCAGGAATTTGTAGAGATGCTCGCAGTGCCACGCCGCATTATCCTGATGGTTCAGGCAGGTTCGGCGGTGGATGCGACGATAGACACGCTGCTGCCCTATCTTGAAGAAGGCGACATCCTCATCGACGGCGGCAATTCACATTATCCGGATACCATCGCGCGCAACAAGATGCTGGAAGTGCACAAGATCCGCTATATGGGTGTTGGTATCTCCGGTGGTGAAGAGGGCGCAAGGCTCGGCCCGTCCATCATGCCGGGGGGCGACAGGTCATCCTACGACCTTGTGGCGCCGATTCTGACGGCCATCTCCGCCAAAGTCTCCGGAGATGTACCATGCTGCGATTACATCGGTTCAGACGGAGCCGGACATTTTGTGAAGATGGTTCATAACGGCATCGAATATGCGGACATGCAGCTCATTGCCGAAACATATGCGCTTCTTCAAAAACTTGGCGGTTTTTCGGTTCAGGAAATGAAGGAAATTTTCCAGAGCTGGAACACCGGCGCGCTGGAGAGCTATCTGATCGAAATAACGGCGGATATTCTGGGCAAGACAGACGATCTGACGGGCAAACCTATGGTGGATATCATCCTCGACAGCGCGGGGCAAAAGGGCACCGGGATTTGGACATCGCGGGCGGCGTTGGAACTCGGCGTGCCTGCGCCCACCATTGCCGAAGCGGTCTTCGCCCGCGCCATTTCCGCACAGAAAGAAAACAGGTTGACGGCATCCAAACTATTGCAAGGCCCTGCGGCACAGAAGGTTCAGGATGCCAAACAATTGGTCAGTGACCTTGAAAAAGCCCTTTACGCCTCCAAGATCTGCGCGTATGCGCAGGGATTCGATCTGTTGAAGACCGCGTCGGAAGCGTATCAGTGGGATTTGAAGCTCGGCCGCATCTCGCTGTTATGGCGAGGCGGTTGCATCATCCGCGCCCGTTTTTTGGATAAGATCAATTCGGCATACGAGAAGAACCCCGAATTGCAAAACCTGATGCTGGATCCGTACTTCATAGAGCAGATGCAGCTTTCCCAGCAAAGCTGGCGGCGGATTATAAGCATGGCAACCGAAAATGGCATAAGCGTACAATGCCTGTCCTCGGCACTGGCATATTTTGATGCGTTCCGCAGCGAGGTTCTTCCCGCCAATCTGTTGCAGGCGCAGCGGGATTACTTTGGTGCGCATACGTACAAGCGAATTGACAGGGAAGGCATTTTTCACACGAAGTGGACCGAATAGCGTACGCCGCCGGAGCATAAGATACTGGGTCGAACTGCAAATCATAAGTTACAATTTTATGACAAAATACGCGCGCGCCGTTTTTTTTAAACGGCGCGTATGTTATACTATAGCATAAGCCTCATGTAACATGGATGAAGGAGTGGGAGAATGGCTGTACGCAAACGCAAGCGGAAGGTCACAAAAAGGTTTTATGTCCTTATGGCCGGCTGTTTCGCTATATTTGCCATTGCATTTTTTCTGCTGTTTGTTAACCAGCGTGAAAGCAAGGTTGAAGTGGGCAAAGGCATGGCGCTTGAACGCGATGTCAACGTGGTGATCATCCGCAATGAAAAGGTATTTTCCGTCATAAACTATGCCGCTGCGACATTCTTTGCAACAGAAGGCGAAAATATCACACAGGGCACAACGGTTGCACAGGTATACAAGTGGGGGTTTAGCAGCAAACTGTTAACCGATTTGATCTCTGTTGAAGAACAGATCCGCACGGTGCAGGAGGACGAGATTTGGGCCGACAAGGTCGATCAGGACCTCAATGAGTACAACTCGAAAATCAGCAATAAAATTCAGGAAATCGCCGCGGTGGTTCAAGGCGATTCAACGTCGGATATCGTATTGCTCGAGCGCAAACTCAAAGAACTGTTTACGCAAAAGCAGGGTTACTTAAAGCAAAAAGTTCAATCAAACGCAAAACTCGACGCGTTGTATGAACAGCAGGTGCAAGCGGATGCTGTGCTCAACAACTGGCGCGAGAATATTACAGCCGATTCCGGAGGCGTCGTCAGTTTTTATCTGGACGGATTTGAAACGCAATTGACGCCCTATAACCTCGACACCATCACCAAAACCGATATCGAAAATGCACGAAAAGGCGTTGTGTCGGGAACGGGGAAAGACACGACCTCGACAAAACCGCTTTACCGGCTGGTCAACAACTACAAATGGTACTGTGTTATCTACGTGGATGCGAACCATACCATCGACGAGATGAAAGAAGGCGCGAACGCCCAGTTGACCTTTGAAGGGTACTATGACCGCCCGTATTCTGCCAAGGTTTTAAGTGTGCGCATTCCGGAAGGCGGCGGCAAGATGTACGTTTTGGAGATGAGCGAGGACGTATCTCCGCTTCTGAGCGTAAGAACAGCCAACGCCAGACTTCTGTTGAACTTTGAGGGTTACAAGGTTCCCAGCGACGCCATTTTCACACAGAACAAACAGACCATGCTCAAGGTGGAGCAGAACGACACCATCGTGCTCGTACCGGTGGAAGTGCTCATCGATGACGGTAAGAGCTGCATTGTAAAAAACCTCAGCCAGGATACGAAACTGGATGAGAAGACCGTCATTCTGTTGAGGTAACCTATGGAACGTATGAAGCAGGCTTACGCCGATGTTCTTAAAACCATCGAAAAGGCGGCGCAAAAATCCAATAGAAGCGCGGCGGATGTTACGCTTGTCGCTGTGAGCAAGGGCGGCACCGTTGAACAAATCAGCAATTTAGCGGCGCTGGGACAGAAGGATTTCGGGGAGAACCGCGTGCAGGATCTTCTCAAGCGTATGGAGCTTTGCGATGATAAGATACGTTGGCATTGCATTGGACAATTGCAAAGCAATAAAGTAAAGTATATAATAAATCGTGTGCAGATCATCCATTCGTTGGACAGGCTTTCGCTTGCCGGGGAAATGGAACGTCAGGCACAAAAACTAGATATCATCGCAAATGCATTGATTCAGGTGCGTTTTGATCAGGATGAAAACAGAGGCGGCATCCAACCATCTCAAATTCGGAAGATGCTTGACAACTGTGCGGGATTCGCGCATGTAAGGATCAGAGGATTGATGTGCATGGCACCTCTTAACGCGGACGAACCGGCAGCAGGAGCATGTTTTTCATCCATGCGGACGATGTTTGAATCTTTATCAAAAGAAAGCTGGCCGAATGTTGTCATGGACACGCTCTCCATGGGGATGAGCCGGGACTATAGGTTGGCCGTTGAACACGGCTCCACGATGGTGCGCGTAGGGTCTGCATTGTTTGGATCCGGTGTATAGACGGGTATGTGAGGAGGTTTCGCCTTGGCGAACAACAAGGACAAGAAATTCTTTGGGAAGATGTTGAACTTCATCGGCCTTGAAGAAAGTACCGAAGAGGAACTGGATTACCGCGATGAAGACAGCGGTGATTATGACGAAGAGGACGATCCGTATTATGCCCGGGATGACCAGGAAGATGATGCGGACTCGGGATCCTTCCTGCGCGGCGGAAAAAGCAAGCGCAGCCGCGAAGTACAAAAGCCCTCGGGACGTGAACCTCAAAAACCCAATCGCGACTTTAAACGCACGAGAGAGGCGGTGCCGGAAGTGCCATCTGACAATCGTGGCAACGTCGTCGGGTTTTCATCGGGCAGTAGCAACAGCGGCAGCAAGATGAAGATGATCGTCTACCAGCCAATGACCTATGACGACACACAAAACATCATTGACAACCTGAAGAACAAAAAACCGATCATCGTGAACTTGGAGAGCCTTGAGACGGATATCGCACAGAGGATACTGGATTTTATGTCCGGGGCGGTGTATTCGCTCGACGGCAATATCCACAAGATTTCCAAAGGAATTTTCATTCTGGCGCCTGCCAACGTGGATATCAGCGGCAACATACCGGAGGAGCTTCAGGGCAAGAGCTTCTATACTCTGGGCAACAAACCGAGGCGCGAATACTAAAAGACATTGATTAGGGAGAGATATGCCGATGTTGACAGCACAACAAATCCATGAAAAGAACTTTTCAAAAGGCTTTAAAGGCTATGACATGGATAGTGTCGACGCTTTTCTGGATGAAGTGATCGAGAGCTTTGACAAACTGACCCGCGAAAACAAGGAAATGGCTGCGCGTGTTGAATCGCTCAATACACAAATTGAGTCTTACCGGGGCATGGAGAACACCATGATGCATACGATGGTGACCGTGCATAAAGCTGCGGAAGAGATCACGGAAAGCGCCAAACGGGAAGCGGACGATGTTTACAACAAAGCGCGCCTGCAAGCTGATGATATGGTCGATCGCGCCGCACAGGAAAGCGAACAGATGCTCAAAAAGGCGCACGAGGATTCCCAGAGCATTCTGGATAGCTACAAGCAGGACATCCAGCAAGCGGAGCAGGATTTGTTGGCTTTGAATAACCTGTTGGATGAGTTCAAAGCGGGCATCCATCATTATTCGGATGAGCTTCTGTCTCTAGTCGACCGCATGAATGCGCCCGAAGAAGTGCAGGCTTATATCGCGCAAGCCGAAGAGGAAGAAGAAGAGCTGGCTGAACCGCGCGTGGATTATGTCGGACAATATGTTGCGGGCATGAACGGAGTTGGCGGCAAACCGGATGACGATGAGGCGAATTACGGTCCTGTCGAAGCGGACGAAGATGAAATGGACGTTGAATAAAACACGATAAACTTACATTCGTTGAACAAAGAGGCGCACATTGCCGTGTGCCTCTTTTTGTATAAAGTGGAAAATTTTGCGCACCCTTTTAAACA
The DNA here is from genome assembly GCA_942492795.1 of uncultured Christensenellaceae bacterium. Classification (GTDB taxonomy): domain Bacteria; phylum Bacillota; class Clostridia; order Christensenellales; family QAND01; genus RGIG3178. Next base: position 2,317,918 of record OW818639.1, on the reverse strand, counting down.
AATGCCTGACGCGCAAATCGCGGATCCTGCCATGCAACGGGAGATGACAAAGTGGAACGGGAAAAGAGCAACGAGGAGAAGATCAACGACACGCTTTTAACATTAAACGATACGCTGGAGCGAATCGCCATCGCGCAGGGTCTCCCGCAGTATTATTCCAGGCGGAAAATGCTCTTTCGAAGCTTTTTATCGGGGTTTTCCAGAGGGATCGGTATGGCGATAGGATTCTCGCTGCTAAGCGCGTTCATCATCAGCATTTTAACGCTGTTGGCAAGCAAAAACCTTCCGTATATCGGCGCCTTCATCGCAGACGTCGTGCGCAGGGTACAAGGGTATATGCGTTAGCAAATGCAATATGGTATACTGTTATACAAACGAAGTGTTGTTTCCTTCTTAGGAAGGAATGTGTTTGGTTTAGTTTTGCAATTGGGGGAAGGATATGCTCGAACTCGTCATCGTTGTGTTTGCCGTAGCATTGGACCAGTTGACCAAATGGTGGGCGCGCGCGTCTCTGGCGCTTGTCCCGCAAGGCAACGTCGTCCTTTTACCGGGAATACTGGAATTGCGGTATGTGGAAAACCGCGGGGCGGCATTCTCGCTTTTTTGGGGGAAAAATGGTTTCCTCATTGCCGTGTCAGCCGTCATCGTCCTGCTGCTCGTGTTCTATCTTATCCGGTATCGGGCAACCGAAGGCCTGTGGTCGCGCATCGCCATAGCGTCGATACTCGGCGGCGCTTTGGGAAACCTGATCGATCGTATCTTCCGCGGGTATGTGGTGGATATGATCAATCCGTTGTTTGTCAAATTTGCCGTGTTCAACGTTGCGGACATCTTCGTTACCTGCGGAGCCATTCTTTTGGTGTTTGCCCTTGTGTTTGTTCCGCTTTTGAAAAGGAAAAAGCCAAATGACGCAACAGTATAACGTACAGCAGGAATACGCGGGGAAACGGGCGGATGTCTACCTCGCGGCCGTCTCCCCGTATACGCGCTCGCACATAGGTGTTTTGATGCAACAGGGACATGTGAGAACCGATGGCAAAGCGCTTTTGCCAAAGGACAAAGTGCAACTTGGACAAACCATTGAAGTCGAGATCCCCGAAGTGCAGCAAACATCCATCGCGGCGCAGCCGATTCCGCTTGACATCGTTTATCAGGACGATATGCTCGCTGTTATCAACAAACCACGCGGACTTGTGGTGCATCCCGGAGCAGGTGTTGCCGACAACACTTTGGTCAACGCGCTGCTGTACCATCTGGACAACCTCTCCGGCATCAACGGCGAACTTCGCCCCGGCATTGTGCACAGGCTGGACAAGGATACAACAGGGCTGCTGCTCATCGCAAAGAACGATATCGCACACCAAAGCTTATCATCCCAAATACAATCCCGCGACGTGAAGCGGGAATACATAGCGCTGGTCTACGGCAACGTAGCCGATCAGAGTGGAACGGTCGATGCACCGATCGGGCGTCATCCCAAAGAGCGCAAGCGCATGGCGGTAGTTCATGCCGGAAGAAACGCCAAAACGCATTTCGAGGTCATCAAACGCTACGGCGACATGACGCTGCTGCGGCTTTCGCTTGATACCGGCCGGACACACCAGATCCGCGTACACTTGGCGCATCTGCAGCATCCCGTGGTTTTTGATCCGGTGTACGGCATCAAAAAGGATCGTGAAGGCAATCGCGGGCAGCTTCTGCACGCATTTCGTATCTCGTTTGATCACCCGAAGACCGGGCAGCGCATGACGTTTAGCGTGCCATTGCCCGAAGATTTTCAATCGGTGCTGCGCCAAAAAGGGGAGGTCCCGGAGCTTTTCTAACTATACAACAGATTGCTCCCCTGCTATACTGGTACTACTCGCAAGGCCTTTTCCGCACCATGCAGGCAAGGCGTCAGCGCAATGGTCTTGCCCAAAGGCAAGACCATTTTTGTGAAAGGGAGATAGCCATGGATTATGTAAAGGTAATAATGGAAGAAAGCGATATGAACCGTGCGCTTTCCCGCATGGCAAACCAGATGATAGAAAACAATCCCGAAGTGTCGGATGTGGCGATCATCGGCATCCATCGAAGGGGTGTTCCGCTGTCCAAACGGCTGGTAGAGCGAATAGCACAGATCGCAGGCATTTGGCCGAACTGGGGAAGCGTTGATATTTCCTTTTACCGGGATGATCTGTCCATGCTGGCCGAATTGCCTATAGTCCATGAAACGAATGTGCTGTTTCCGCTGCGCGGGCGCAAGGTGATTTTGGTGGACGATGTGCTGTATACGGGACGAACGGTCAGGGCTGCGATGGATGCCATCATGGATATAGGGCGGCCAAAATCCATACAGTTGGCTGTGCTGATCGACAGGGGCCACCATGAACTCCCGATTCGCGCGGACTATGTCGGAAAAAATGTGCCAACCGAAAGCCGTGAGATCATAGAAGTCCATGTCAAGGAAATAGACGGGGAAGACGACGTGCTATTATTCAAACCCAAAGATTAACAGGGGGAACGCGCATGCCAAAGAAGGATTTGTTAGGGCTATACGGGGTCGGACGCGAAGAGATCACCGAGATACTGGACGAAGCGGTGTTCATGAAGACGATTGTCCGCAGCAACAGCAAAAAGACGCCGCATTTGCAGGGTAAGAGCATCGTAACGCTGTTTTATGAAAACAGTACGCGAACCAGGATGAGCTTTGAGCTTGCAGCCAAGTATATGGGCGGAACAGTCGCCAATATGTCGGCATCCGGCAGCAGTGTGGAGAAGGGCGAAACGCTTATCGATACGGGCGTGACGCTCGATCAGATGGGTGTGGATGTCATCGTCATGCGGCACGGGATGTCAGGCGCGCCGCATCTTTTGGCAAAACATGTCAAAGCAAGCGTCATCAACGCCGGCGACGGTATGAACGAACACCCCACGCAGGCATTGCTGGATCTGTTTACCATACGCGAGCATTTCGGACGGGTCGAAGGCCTTAAAATAGCCATCATCGGCGACGTGCTGCACTCTCGGGTGGCGCGCAGCGATGCCTACGGCATGCTGGCGATGGGAGCGCAAGTGCACTTTGCGGGACCTTCAACGCTGCTCCCCGACGGATTTGCACAGATAGGCGTACAGGTTTCGACCGATATCAGGGAAGCGCTTAAGAATGCCGATGTGGTAATGGGCCTTCGGATCCAGAAAGAACGGCAGCAGTCGGGGCTTTTCCCGTCGATCCGCGAATACAACAAATTTTTCGGCATCTCCGTCAATGAACTTAAGCTTGCAAAACCGGAAGCGTTGGTCATGCATCCCGGCCCGGTAAACCGTGGCGTTGAAATGTCAAGCTACGTCATCGACGGATCGAACAGCGTCATAGAGGAGCAGGTGCAAAACGGTGTGGCTGTAAGAATGGCGCTGCTGGATATGTATACCAGAATGGGGGAAGCAAGATGAAGCAGTTGATCTTTGGCGGAAACGTCATAAACCCCGGCGGGGTATCAGGATATTTGGATGTTTTGATGGAAGACGGAAAAGTGGCGGCGATCCAAAAGGACCTGCCGCGCGACGGAGCGCAATGCATCGACGCTTCCGGAAAGTATGTTCTGCCCGGACTTGTGGACATGCATGTACATTTGCGCGAACCGGGATATGAATACAAGGAAACGATTTTGAGCGGTACACAGGCTGCGGCAGCCGGAGGGTTTGCGCACGTGGCGTGTATGCCCAACACCAATCCTCCCGTGGACAGCGAATCTGTGGTGCAGTATATCAAATCCCAGGCGAAAATTGCGGGGTATGCCAAGGTATACCCGTATGCCACCATCACCAAAGGACAAAAGGGCAAAGAGTTGAGTGAATTCGGCATGCTTGCCCAGGCAGGCGCCGTTGGGTTTTCCGATGACGGCGGCCCGGTTCAAAACGATCATATCATGCGAAACGCGCTCGTCTACGCTAAAAACTTTGACGTGCTGTTGCTCTCCCACTGCGAACAATTGGAATTGGTGGATGGCGGCGTGATGAACGAAGGCTTTGCCTCCACATTGGCGGGGCTTCGCGGGAACACGCGTGCGGCTGAAGAAGTGATGATCGCAAGGGAAATAATCCTCGCAAAAACCTATGATGCAAAGGTTCATATCTGCCATGTCAGCACCGCTTACGGCTTTGAATTAGTACGATCCGGAAAACAGAACGGCGTGAAGGTCACCTGTGAAACGTGCCCGCACTATTTCGCGCTTACCGACGACGCCTGCATCGGCTTCGATACCAATACGCGCGTGAATCCGCCGCTGCGCACGGAAGCGGACAGACAAGCCGCCCTGCGGGCAATCGCGGATAAAACGGTGGATGCGATCGTGACCGATCATGCGCCGCACCATATCGACGACAAGGACGTAGAGTTCGACCAGGCGGCCAACGGGATTTCCGGCCTTGAGACCTCGCTGAGTCTGGGATATATGCACCTCGTGCAGACCGGCCTTATTGGCATGCAAGAGCTTATCCGGCTTATGAGCGTCAACCCTGCGCAAATCCTCAAGATCGATGCGGGGGTTATCAAAGCGGGCGCAGCGGCGGATATCGCGATCTTCGATCCGGAAATGCTTTGGACGGTGGATGCCGAAAAGCTTTATACCAAAGGCAAAAACAGCGCCTGGCTGGGACAGCGGATGACGGGAAAAGTCACCGATATGTTCATCGACGGGCGTCAGGTGTTGAAAAACGGACAGATATTGGAGGACGTTTCATGCTGACGGACAGACTGTTTGAAAGAGTAAAGGAATTTCGCAATCCCACCGTGCTGGGGTTGGATACCCGCTTCGAATATCTTCCGGAAGCGATGAAGAAACAGCTCGACACACAAGCGCCGCTTCAAAGCGCAGCGCATCTTCTCGGCACCTTCAACAAGGCTCTGATGGATGCCGTGGCGGAACTCATCCCCTGTGTGAAGCTGCAATCGGCCTATTATGAAATGTACGGCCCGGACGGCGTAAAACTCCTCTGGGAGCTTGTTCGGTATGCCAAAGAACGCGGTTTTATCACCATTGTGGACGCCAAGCGAAACGACATCGGTGCGACGGCGCAGGCATACAGCACGGCGTATCTTGGAAGCACACCCTTGGGTGAGGGTATCAGTGCCCGCGCGTTTGATTCGGATTATCTTACCGTCACACCTTATCTGGGAGAAGACGGCATACTGCCGTTTCTGGAAGACTGCAAAGCGTTTGACAAAGGCATTTTTGTACTCGCCAAGACAAGCAACCCGTCCTCCGGCCAACTGCAGGATCTTTTGGTGGGCGATAAACCCATCTATTGGCATGTGATGGATCTGGCAGACGGATTTTCGGGCATGGAGACGGGTTCCTTCGGCTATAAAAACATCGGCGCGGTGGTCGGCGCCACCTATCCGCGGCAAGGCGCGCAACTGCGCAGCGCTTTCCCGCATATCCCGTTTCTGCTTCCCGGCTATGGCGCACAGGGCGCAAAAGGGGAAGATCTGGTCCTTTGCTTTGACGACAACGGATTCGGAGCGGTGGTGAACGCCTCGCGCAGCCTGCTGTGCGCGCATCAGAAGAGCGATTTACCCTATGCCGATGCCACAAGGGCGGCTGCCATCGATATGCAGGCGGATTTGCTTCAATCGCTCAAAGCCGCAGGCCGGCTGTCGTACTAGGAGGGATCATGAATCAACCATATGATTGCAGGGTAATCGAGAACCGCACGGTAGCGCTTGATACGTATCTGATGCGCTTGCAGGGCGAGTGTCCCGCCGATTTCGTACCGGGGAAGTTCATCCACCTTCAAGTGCCCGACAGGCCTGATCTTGTGCTTCGCAGACCCATCAGCATCCATTTGTATGATGCGCAAAAGGGCGAACTGTCCATCATCTATCAACTGGTGGGCGAGGGAACGCGCGCGTTTGCACGCGTGCAGTTTGGCGATACACTATCCGTGTTGGGACCTCTAGGCAACGGTTTTGGCATGCCGGACAATGCGAAACGATGCGTATTGGTCGGCGGCGGCATCGGCTGCGCACCGCTTCTGAGCTTGCCGTTGCATTGGCCGGGAATAACCTTTGACGCCGCGCTCGGATTTCGCAGCATGGCGCATATCTATGCGCGGATCCCGTTTGAAGATGCCTGCCGCCACGTGATGTATACCACGGACGACGGTTCTTACGGACGAAAAGGCTTTGCATCGGATGCGCTCAAGACGCTTTTGGAACAACCCTGCGACGCGGTTTTCGCCTGCGGGCCCAAGCCTATGCTCAAGGGTTTGCAGCAAACAATGAAAAATTACGACATACCGTGTTTTGCATCGCTGGAGGAACGCATGGGTTGCGGCATGGGTGCGTGCATGACCTGCACTTGCGCCATAAACAGCAGCGGCGTTGTGAAGAACCAGCGCGTTTGCAAGGACGGGCCTGTGTTTGACCTTTCGGAGGTGGTATTTTGAACTTAGGTATTTCACTTTGCGGCATAGAGTTCAAAACACCGCTGATAGCGGCATCGGGCACCTTCGGATACGGGCGCGAGATGCGGGACTATATGGATTTAAGCGAGCTGGGCGGGATATCCAGCAAAGCCGTTACGGGGACCATGCGGCTTGGCAATCCGACGCCGCGCATTGCACAGACCGCGTCCGGATGTCTCAACGCCGTCGGCCTTCAGAATCCGGGTGTGGATGCGTTCATCCAAACGGAACTGCCTTTTATGAAGACGCTCGGCACGAGGATTATCGCCAATGTTTCCGGAAGCTCCGAGGAGGAATATCTCGAAGTCATCACGAAGCTTCGCGGGCAGGGCATCGATATGGTGGAGCTTAACATCTCCTGTCCCAACGTAAAACAGGGCGCAATGTCCTTTGGGACATCCGTGCAGATGGCGCACGACATAACAAAGAAATGCAAGCAGGTATGCGACGTCCCGCTGATGGTAAAATTAACCCCGAATGTGACCGATATCGCAGCCATAGCATTGGCTGTACAGGATGCGGGAGCGGACGCAGTGTCGCTCATCAATACGCTGACCGGCATGGCTGTCAACGCCAAGACACGGCGGCCGATACTGGCGAATATCACGGGCGGACTTTCGGGTCCCGCCATCAAACCGATTGCGCTTCGGATGGTGTATCAGGTGGCAAAAGCGGTCAAAATACCGGTGGTAGGGCTTGGCGGCATCACAAGCGGGGAAGATGTGGCGGAGTTTCTGCTCTGCGGCGCCAGCGCAGTCATGGTAGGGACCGCAAACCTTTCAACCCCCGTTGCCATGAGGGAGATCCTTGCGCAGTTGCGCGCGTTTATGCAAGCGCAGGGCATCGAAGATATAAACGAACTGGTAGGCTCGCTTCAAGTATAGTATAATAGGTCTTGCTCGATAGCAATAAACGATGCTATAAAGTGTATTTAGAAAATGTTATGTTATGCAAAGTCAAAGGTTGGCAACGAATAAATCTACCAAGACCATACGCTGACGGGGAGGTTATCATGAATAGCCAGGAAATATTGGAGTTGTTCTTCAAAAGCGGCGCGCTTGTCAAAGGCCACTTTCTTCTGACCAGCGGGCGGCATAGTGATATGTACCTGCAAATAGCACAGGTCTTTTCGCATACGGAATGCTGCGAGATAATTTCCAGCGAATTGGCTTCGCGCTTTTGCGATGAGAAAGTGGATATCGTGATCGGGCCTGCTCTTGGCGGGGTGATCCTTGCCTATGAGGTGGCAAGAAAGCTCAACGCCGTAAACATGTATTGTGAGCGTGAAGACGGGCGCATGAAACTAAAGCGCGGCTTTACGATCAAAAAAGGGCAGAGGATCCTCATCGTCGAAGATGTCGTAACCACCGGCGCCAGCTTGAACGAAGTCATCGAGCTTGTCAAAAAAGCAGGTGGCAAGATCATAGGCATCGGCGTGGTCGTGGACAGAGCTCTCGGAAATATCGATTTCGGCATTCGGCTGGAGAGTTTGGCAGAACTGGATATCGCATCCTTTGCATCGGACGAATGCCCGATGTGCGAGTTGGGAGAACCGTTGCAAAAGCCGCAGACGACCAAATAAACAAAGCATATTTATCATAAAAGCAGCATGTCCAAAGACATGCTGCTTTTTCAATGCACGATGTTGTTCGGCAAGACAGCTGCAAAGCCTTGCAGGATTTGCTTTGGCGCTCAGGCGCTCATCTGCGTTTTCAGCCTTAAAAGCGAGCGGTTCACGCCCGGGAGAAGGGAGATGGCAAGGCAGATGACCGTCTCGGGAAGCATATAGGAGCCGTTGTAGAGGACGGAATACAGCCATACGTTTTGACCGGCGGGTGCATACATATAGAAAAACACGACGCCGGAGAGAACATGGAGGGAAAAGCGCAAAAAGGATCCCACGGCGATGCCCAACGGCAATTGTTTATCCTTGCGGAACAACCCGGCGCAGCCCAAAATAGCAAACGGCAGGATATAATCCAGCAAAAACTGCACCGGATGGATGACATACGCACCCTGCAAAAGCTGCAACAGACCGTTTACTGCGCCCGCTGCAATGCCGGGAACAGGCCCGTAAAGATAGGCGAATACAAAGATCGGAAGCATGGAAGCCGGCGTGATGCTTCCGCCTTGCGGAAGCCGCCAAAGCGTGATGCAGGAAAGGACAAACGCGAGTGCGACACATAGCGCGCCGGATGAGAGCATGCGAACAGTGAATACCTGCTTGCGCATCAAAAGGAACAGGACCAAAAGCCCGCCCATACCAATGATTACCGCCCAAAAAACTGGATTGTACAGGAACGTAGCGGCTGTGCTTGCGCCCTCTTCGATATCGATCTGAGGGGAAGAGAACAACAAAACGGCGATGATCGCCCCCACTGCGACGACCCATAACGCAAGGATCATTTTCAGGCTGCTTCGCTTTTTCAGCATGACCGTCAAGCCGATGGCCAACAGGAGCAACAGTCCGACAAGAAGCCAGCTTGAGGCGGTAACGGCGGTCAGTTTTTCAATGAGTACCGCAAACCCTTTGTTCATATAAAGCCTCCTTCCACCGCAAATAAAAAACCCGCAATGCTGCGGGAGGGGTCATACATCCATTTTGTGAATGTATCCGCTTCCCTCCGCTGGTATTACCCAAACAGGTTCTAAGGGTCGGGCACGCGCCCTCTCAGCATAAGCTCCCCTAGCGGTGATATTTATTTACATACAGTATATCCACTGCACAACGCAATGTCAATTTTCAAATGCATTGCGCGGGACATCCATTTTTGTTATGATGAAGAAAAATAATAAGCCAAGCTGTAGGGTGCCTTATTGGGATAATAGGGAAGGCGGTCCAATGCCGCCGCAGCCCCCGCTACCGTAGGGATTGAGACCCGGCCAACAGCCACCGCATGATGCGGGAAGGCGGCCGGGCGATGAAACCAAGCCGGTAAACCTGCCATACAGCTAAGTGACGTTCTTCGGAGGGAAGAAGCGCACGCACTTGTTGCCGCGTTTTATCCGAACGCGGTTTTTTTGTACCGCGTCGGCGTCCGGAATGTCTATGGCAAGAAAGAGGCCAGGACATGGAAAGCAAGAAAAAAGTGGTTTGGATCTCGCTGTGCGTCGTACTCATAGCTTGCATGCTGTTCGGCGCGTATTACATGCTGCGAGGGGGACAAAACGGAGCAAAGGAAATTTCGCTTCAGGTAAAAGGCGCGGATGGCAGTGTGCTTCTCACCAAGACGTATCATACGGATGCCGCAAGTTTGGCGGCGCTACTGGAAGAAAACAAGCTTGCCGTATTCAAACAGAGCAGTTTCGGACGTTATATCATTTCCGTTTACAGCACGAATGCGGATGAAAGCCGCCAGCAGTGGTGGCATATCGGCTATAACGGGGCGGATGCAACCAAGGGCGCGGATGAACTGATGCTCCATTCCGGCGATAAGATCGTGCTTACGCTGAAAACGGGATACTGATATGCGTGTGCGGACGCTTAGCGCGATGGCACTGATGGGGACGCTGATGGTGGTCTGCCAGGTGGCGCTTCGGTTTTTGCCCAACATCGAACTGGTGAGCTTTCTAATCATCCTTTCATCGCTTGCGTTCGGATGGCAAACGATGTGGGCGGTCATCGTGTTTGTGTTCGCACAGGGTTTGCTCTACGGCTTTTTGCCGTCCTGGTGGGTTGGCTATCTTCTGATTTGGCCGGGCCTTTGCGCGTGCACGATGCTCTTTCGCAAATCGCTGTCCAAAAACCTGAACAGAGCCCTCTTTTCGGGTGCGTTCGGCCTTTGTTTCGGATTGCTGTATACCGTCGGACAAATCCCGTTTTTGGGCCTGTACGGCGCGCTTGGATATTGGGTCGCGGGATTCCCGTTTGACGCTCTGCACATGATCGGAAACTACTTTTTGATGCTGCTGTTGGGCGAGCGGATGCTGGCATTGATGATGCAGCAACGCAACTGGATCAACCGATCATGAGGTCTTGCCAACCGGCTTTGTGCGCGGTATACTAAAGACGCTATGAACGGTCCATCGCCGAATATAAATAAGAGAGTGTCGCCCGGGCTGAAAGCGGCACAAACAACGGCGTACCCAACCGGGAGCATGCGGGGAAAGCCCGCCGCAGGCAAGCGTTAATGGCGTTCGAGTGGGCTGCAAATCGCAGCCAAATAAGGTGGTACCGCGGAGCTTCCGCCCTTTATCGGGCGGGAGCCTTTCATTTTTTAAGAAAAGAGGGATCAAGATGGCAAAGAAGGATGAGAAGTCGTTTGTGCAGGACATAACATCGATGGAGGAGGATTTCTCGCGATGGTATACCGACATCGTACTGCGGGCCGAACTGATGGATTATTCCGATGTTCGCGGATGCATGGTCATCCGTCCGTACGGATACGCGATCTGGGAGCTGATCCAAAAGGAAATGGACGGGCGTTTTCGGGATACCGGGCATGAGAATGCCTATTTCCCGCTGTTCATTCCCGAAAGTTTGCTCAAGAAGGAAGCACAGCATGTCGAAGGGTTCGCGCCGGAAGTAGCTTGGGTGACCAAGGGCGGTAACGAAATACTGGCGGAACCGCTGGTGGTTCGCCCCACAAGTGAAACCATCGTATGCGCGATGTACTCCAGATGGATACAGAGTTACCGCGATCTGCCGATGCTTTTAAACCAATGGTGCAATGTGGTGCGTTGGGAAAAGAGCACGCGCCCGTTTTTGCGCACAAGCGAGTTCCTCTGGCAGGAGGGGCATACCGCGCATGCCACGTATGACGAAGCCCAGGCGGAAACCATGCAGATGCTCGACGTTTACCGTGATTTCGCCTACAACGTAATGGCGATTCCGGTATTGACCGGGCAAAAGACGGAAAAGGAAAAGTTTGCCGGTGCCGACGACACCTATTCGATGGAAGCGGTGATGCATGACGGGCAGGCGCTGCAGATGGGCACCAGTCATAACCTCGGGCAGAACTTCGCGAAGGTCTTCGACATCATGTTTTTGGATAAGGACGGGCAGCGCAAATATGCATGGCAAACCAGTTGGGGAACCTCAACGCGCCTGATGGGCGGATTGATCATGGTACACGGCGACAACCGTGGCTTAAAACTGCCGCCAAAGCTGGCCCCGATCCAGGTTATCATCGTACCGGTAGCGATGCACAAAGAAGGTGTGCTCGATGCCGCGGACAATATTATGAAGACTTTGAAACAATTGGGTATTCGTGTTAAAATGGATACCAGAGAACAAAGTCCGGGCTGGAAGTTCAACGAGTGGGAGATGCGCGGCGTACCTCTTCGGCTTGAGATCGGCCCGAAGGACATTGAAAACAAGCAGGTCGTGTTGGTGCGGCGCGATACGCATGAAAAACTGCCCACATCGATGGAAGGACTTGGGATTCGCATCCAGGAACTGCTTGCGGATATCCATACCAACATGCTTGAAATGGCAACGCAGCACCGCGACGCGCATATTTTCCCGGCGTCGGACAAAGCCGGTATCCTCCAAGCGGTTGACGCGAACAAAGGCTTCGCCTACTCCCCCTGGTGCGGCGAAAGGGCTTGCGAAGAAGAACTCAAAGCACAGCATGGCATATCCTCCCGCTGCATACCCTTTGATGCGCAGCACGAGGTGCAGGGTCAAACGTGTGCCCTTTGCGGCAAACAAGCCAAGCATATGATCTATTGGGCACGTTCCTATTAAGGGTCGAAACGACAGGCAGTTGGTTGAATCGGAACGCAGGGTGTACAAGACTTCATTGACAAACCGATCGTTTGTCAGTGGGATAAAGAATAGGAGGGTTCTCTATGCCGTTGGTGATCGTAAAAATGTGGGCCGGCCGCGATGAAAAAGTAAAGTCCAAGCTGGCGGATGATCTGTTCCAAACCATGCAGGATTCAATGGGCGTGAGGCCCGAGGGCCTGACCATTGCCATCCATGACATCCCCAAAGAAGAGTGGGATGAGACGGTAAAAGCGGCGGATATCACGCCCTATCAGGATGACCTTTACTACCTGTATGGCAAAAAGCAGCACTAGAGCCAAATCGTCGTTTAAAATGAAAAAGTATTACAGGCGCGTCAGCGCCTGAATAAGGAGGAAGTTTTATGCCGTATGTAATTGTAAAAATGTTCGAGGGACGGGACGAGCAATTAAAATCCAAGCTCACCGATGCTTTGTTCCAAACCATGCAGGACTCGCTTGGCGTGCCCCCGCAATCGCTGACCATCGATATCCAGGAAACCAAAAGGCCGCCGGAGGGAACACCCAGCACCGTTGATCCGAGAGCGGATGAGTTTTATTACATCCGCGGCAAGAAACAGCATTAAGAAAAATATCGGCGCAATGCGCTTTTAGAGGAGGATTTTACTATGCCGACCGTTATTGTAAAAATGCATGCAGGACGCGACGAAAAAGCCAAGTCCAAGTTGGCGGACGATCTGTTCCAAACAATGCAGGATGTGCTGGGCGTACCGCCGACAGCGCTGACCATTGATATCCAGGAAACACCCCGGGAGGAATGGGACGCGAAGGTCAAGTCCGTTGAGATCGATCCGAGAAGGGATCAGATGTATTATCTCGCCGGCAAAAAACAGCATTAACATCATAAAAACAGGTTATAGTCACCATGAAGAAACCGCATTTTCTGTCCCGCAGCGGACAGGAAATACGGTTTCTTCTGCGTGTTATACGCACAAATCCCAACGAAGCGATTGGTCTTGAGCACGGTATCCGCGCGGTTTACTTTTAGAGGCAAACCACGTATAATTGGCTAAGATTATTTAGAAATGAAGAGGGTTTATGGAATCAATTCAAAAGTTATACGTTGAAGCGAGCACGCTTTGCAATTTAAGCTGCACCATGTGCATGCGCCGCGGTTGGATCGATGAGCCGATGGGGCATATGGACATGGATCTATACACAAAGCTCATCGAAGAGGTCAAAGAGCTGGAAAACATCCATACGATCTTTTTCGGAGGGATCGGCGAACCGATGTTCCACCCGGACTTTATCGAGATGGTAAAGATGGCAAAGTCGACCGGAAAGCGCGTGGAATGTGTCACCAACGGCACGCTGATGACGCCGGATGTTGCCCAGAGCATCATCAAAGCCGGGTTGGATATGGCCTGGTTCAGCGTTGACGGATTTGACGACAAGACCTACGAAGGCATTCGCGAACAAGGCGATTTTGCGTTGATCAAGCGCAATATCCTGAATATTACCCGGCTTCGCGCGCTGCCGGAATTCGCGCATTTCCGCATCGGGCTTACGTTTGTCGCGATGAAAGACAACATTCATCAGCTCATGGACCTGATGACGTTTGCCAATCAGGTCGGGGCAAGCGATGTGAAGATATCCCATGTTTTGCCATACAATGAACAGAACATGGAACAGGCGCTGTATTGGCGGACACTGAAAAGCAATATGTATACGCATTACAATCCGCAGGAAGATCCGAACAGGCGTAAAAACGGAACCGTCCTGACCACGCGCGTGGATTTTCCGCTCATGGATCTGACGGAGGACACGGTAAACCCGCTTGTTCGCATGCTTAACACGGGCTATGACTTTTCCATCATGGGAATGCCGTTGATGCGCCGTGAAGGGCATTGCAAGTTTGTGCAGGAAAACAACGTTTTTGTGAAATGGAACGGAGATGTCTCTCCCTGCATGGGATTGCTCCACCCGAGCGAGACGTTTTTGCACAACAAACATCGCAAGATAAATCCCAAGAGCTTCGGGAATATCGCATTCAATACCCTGCAGGAGGTTTGGGAATCCGAGGAATACGCCTCGTTTCGGGATAGAGTAAGGCGGTTCGATTTTTCTCCCTGCATGTGGTGCGGCGGTTGCTACCGCATCGAAAGCAATGAGGGCGATTGTTACGGCAACGAGCATCCCACCTGCGGAGCCTGCATGTGGTCGCAGGGATTCATCCAATGCCCGTAGCGTTGTGAGAGGAAGATAGATGCAAGGACGAATCGCCAAAGAGGGCCACGCAATGAAGTCCGCCCTGGTGGTATCCATCATCATCGCGTTGAGCAAATTGACCGGGTTTATCCGGGAGATGATCATGGCAGCGGTGTTCGGGCGGGGCGTGGAAAGTGACGCATATGTCTCTGCATACAGCATTTTGAGCCTTCTGACATTGTTGTTTTCAGCAGGGCTCTCTTCCACTTTCATTCCGATGTATGTTCGTGCCCGGCTTCGCGACGGGGAACGGCAAGCCGACGGGTATGCATCCAATATGCTTACGCTTTACATGGTCGCCGGACTTATCGGCAGCGTGTTGGCATATATTTTTGCACCCGCCATTTGCAGACTCGTCTTTCGAGCACCGCAGGGATTGGATCTCACCATCGAACTGACGAGATTGATGTATCCGACACTCGCGTTCTATGCGATGACCGGCGTGCTGTTCAATGTGCTCAACGCGCGCGAGCGGTTTATCCCCGAGCAGCTTGCGGGTTTTGTATTAAGCGGGTTTTTAATTTCCGCCTGCCTTTTGTTTCGCGACATCCGTATCGTGGCAATTGCGGTAGCGGTGGTGGGCGTAGCGCAATTTGTGCTGGCGTTGCCGTTTTTAAAGGGTCAGTTCCGTTATTATCCCAGCCTTAAACTTTCAGATCCTCGGCTAAAGCGAACGTTTCTGTTGGCAATCCCCGCGATCATCAGCTTGTCGCTTGGCACCATCAACCATCAGGTAGACTGTGCCGTCGGGTCTGCGTTGGGCAACGGCGTCATCACGACGCTTAACAAGTCCTATTCGCTTGTGGCTACGGTGCTGGGCATTTTGGTCGTACCCATCAGCACGATTACCTTTTCCCGCCTCTCCAAAATCGCGGTAGACCGCAACAGGAAGCTGTTTGTCGATTCCATGCGCTCTTCGCTGGAAACCATCATTATGGTCACGCTGCCGGTGACAGTCATCGCCGTCTTATTAAGCAGCGATATCATTGCCGTCGCGTATCAGCGCGGCGCGTTTTCTGCCGCCGACACTGCGTTTACGGCGCCGGTATTTGCCTATTACATAGCGGGTGTTATGCCGTTTGGCGTGAGCAACCTATTAAACAGGGTTTTCTATGCGCGACAGGATACGAAAACGCCGATGGTCATCAGCATCACCAGCGTTTCGATCAATGTGGGCTTGGACTTTGTTTTGGCGCCCTATTTTGGTGCCGTAGGCATTGTTGTGGCAACGACGGTTGCGGGTATCTATGCGTGCGTCGTGCAATTATGGATGCTTCACCGGAAAATCGGAAACATTGGATTAAAGAGCACCATGATGCAAGGGCTGCGCATTGTGCTTGCCATAGCCATAGCGCTTGCGGTTACAATGGTTCTTGCAACGTTGTTCCCGGGCGTTCGCGGAACCTGGCCGAGGCTTTTGAAGTTGGCAACGCTGTCATTGGCGTTCTTTACCGTCTATATACCGATGGGTTTGTTGTTTGGGGTGCGAGAATTGCGCAACATCGTGGGCCGTTTGCTGCACAGGGATCTGTTGAACCACAGATAAAGAGAGAAGAAATCTCATGACTGCATAAAGGAAAAGGCACCTCGGCTTTAAAGTGCCTTTTTGAAAAAAACCATCGACCGTGAGACGATTTAGTACAAAGCTCATGGGTTGGAAAGCGTTATGCTCAACCGGTGCGGCAAGCACACGATGGTGCTTCCCATCGCACGCGTTTTGATGTTCAAAGCGTCCATATGCCCCTGGCTGATGCAAAGCTTGTCGGGGCAATCCGCTTCCTTCACCCAAACGGCGCCGTCCTGAATGACAATAAGGTTATAGCCCCATTGACTGTGAACGGGTATCTCGGTATTTTTATTCAGGGGAACATCAAAGGCGACATTGCCGTCCTGACGAATGATGATGCGATCGGCAGAACCCTTTGGCAGCAAAAGCCGGAATCCAAAGAATCCTGCGATTGCGAGTAATAGAACGATAGCGATAAACAGTAAGGTTTTGCGCTGCATTTTCCAACCGCCCTTCAGGTATACGAATTATACCATGTCATCGATAGCAGGACAAAC
The DNA here is from genome assembly GCA_942492795.1 of uncultured Christensenellaceae bacterium. Lineage (GTDB taxonomy): Bacteria > Bacillota > Clostridia > Christensenellales > QAND01 > RGIG3178. The sequence goes on along the minus strand of OW818639.1, from coordinate 2,301,451 downwards.
AGCAGGAAGCGGATATGTCTTTAAATCATAAGCGCGATATCGTATAATGAAAACACGATTATATCAAAGGAGCAAAAAGAATGAGGGAAATCGTTAAAATAGCATGGAAACTTCTTGTTATTTGCGCCGTAGCCGGACTGTGTCTCGCTGCAACTTTTGGATTTACCAATCCAAAAATACTCCAGCAACAGGCAGAGACCGAAAAGGCAGGGTTTGTATCCCTTTTTCCGGAGATAGGCAACTACGAAGAGATTGCATTTGAAGCCTCCCGTTATCCGACGGTGACGAAAGCAGTAAAGATAAAAAACAAGAGCAACGAAACGATCGGATTCTGTATCCTTCTCAACGCAAAAGGCTATAAGGGCAATATCGGGCTAAACGTCGGGTTTTTGCCGGACGGAACGATCAGCGGCGTGCGCATCGGAACCAATTCCGAAACGGTCGGCTTAGGGAGCAAGGTTTCCGAACCGAATTATTATATGCAATACAGCGGTAAACAGGCCCCGTTAACGCTTGGCACAGACATCACAGCGATATCAGGGGCGACTGTCTCCAGCCGCAGCGTGCTCAATGGTGTAAACTACGCAAAACAGGTATTTGCCTCCATCCGTCCATAAACGGCGCGGACAAACCTTTTCCATGACATCCATCAATTCATTCAACAAGGAGAACAATCAATGCAAAGACCAATTATCGGTGTCCCCATGGGCGATCCCGCCGGAATCGGGCCTGAGATCGTAGTCAAATCGCTCAACGAAGCGCAGGTGTACGAAAAGGCCAGACCCTTGATCGTCGGCGATGCGGGCATGTTGAAAAAAGCGTGCGAGTTTTGTGATCTGACCCTTAAGATAAATGCCGTTGAACATGCTTCACAAGGGCTCTACCAAAAGGGCACAATCGATGTTATCGACCTGAAAAACATCGATCTGGATTCGTTCAAACTTGGACAGATATCCCGTGAAGCGGGTGCAGCAGCCTTTGCATACATTGAAAAGACCGTCAAGATGGCGATGGATGGGGAAATAGATGCCATGGCCACACCCCCGATAAACAAGGAATCATTTCAGGAAGCAGGCGTGCCATACATCGGACATACCGAAGTGCTCGAGGGAATGACCAATACCCGTGATCCGTTGACGATGTTTGAAGTGCATGGAATGCGCGTGTTCTTTTTATCTCGGCATGTATCTCTGCGCAAAGCCTGCGATATGGTAACGAAGGACAGGATAGTCGATTATATTGCGCGTTGCACCGAAGCGCTCAAAAGGTTGGGCGTTGAAGGTGGAACGATGGCGGTCGCCGGGTTGAACCCGCACAGCGGTGAACACGGCCTGTTTGGCGATGAGGAAATGACAGCGGTTGAGCCGGCGGTTTTAGAAGCGAAAGCCAAAGGGTATGACGTTGAAGGTCCGATCGGCGCGGATTCCGTATTCCATCTCGCGCTGCACGGAAGGTATAATTCGGTGCTGTCGCTCTATCATGATCAGGGGCACATCGCGACCAAAACGTTGGATTTTGACCGGACCATCGCCATCACCAACTCATTGCCGTTTTTACGCACCAGCGTGGACCACGGTACGGCGCTGGACATTGCAGGCCAGGGCAAGGCATCCGCTATTAGCATGATCGAAGCCATTCTGCTGGCTGCCAAATATGCGCCGGGGTTTAGGCGATAATCCGTGTCCTGATCAAATCGTAAACCATAAAAAATGCCCGGTATACCGGGCATTTTCTGTTCAAAAAACTGTATTCAGGGATTTTATGCGAGCAGAATATGCTCCAACCTAACCTACTATACGCTTTTCCCCCTGCCGTCCACGGTAAAGATCCGCTCCACCATGCCGTTTCGAATGCCGTATGCCCTGTCATAAAGATTCACCGTGGTGCAGCAGTGCCCCGGAATAAACGCGATTTGCTGCCCGACTTTAAATTCATCCTTGGGATCGTCGATGCGGCAATGTTCCTCGTTGAGCTTGATGGTATAGGCTTCATAACCTACCGGCACGGGATTTCCGTTGTCCATCCCGAATACTTTGAGCCCCGCATCGGTAAATGCGACGCCCGGATGCTTGCTGATGACCGTCGCCAGCACATATTGGGCGTTTTCAAACGGCAGCCCCAATTTGCCGTAGCGCGCATCCATATAGAGATAAGAGCCCGCTTGCAATTCGGTGAACACGTCGTTATTGCCCGTATAAGCATAGGTGCCGGTACCCCCTCCGGAGATTTCGTTCACCGGAAGTCCAGCCTGAAGTAGCGCATCCCGAAACGCGCGGACGATATCCAGCGATTCGGTAAAGCCGTCCTTTCGAACCTGCTCCTCCTCTTTGAGCATGATGTGCGCCTCATATGCCTGAATGCCTTCAAAAACAAGGTTGTCAAGCGCATGTATCTCTTGTGCCAGCGCGATTCCGTCCGCGATGCTGCGCACGCCGCAACGGTGGGCACCGCTGTCGATCTCCACCAGGCAATACAGTGTTGTGCCCGCCTGCTTGCAGGCGTGGGATAAATCCCTCGCGTTTTGCAGCGAGTCCACCGCAACGCACATGCGCGCTCGGGCGCAAAGCTCCGCCAGACGCTGCATTTTGCTTGGCCAGATGATCTGGTTTGCGATCAGCACATCGCTGATCCCGGCATCTACGAGCGCTTCCGCTTCGCCCAGTTTGGCGCAGGTGGCACCTTTGGCGCCGGCTGCCAACTGCATTTTGGTAAGCGAAGAAATCTTGACAGTCTTAAAATGGGGTCGAAGCCGCGCCCTTTTGCCCGCTAGAAACGCTTGCATCGTTTGAATGTTGCGTTCGATAGCGTCAAGATCAATCAGAAGCGCCGGCGTTTCAAGCCCGACATCGGGAATACTGAGCATGATATCTCTCCTAAATTCGAAAACTTCGTCTCATTCTACCATGTAAAGTCACAATGCTTCAACAGAAGTTGCACCCTGGGCAATACCAGTGATAAGATAAGGCGAAACAAAGGAGGTTCGGCATGCTGGAGAATCTTTTAAAACAAATGGCGTTTGTACAGGAAGCGGATAAAATGAAAGGCATCCTTCGCGCCAACATGATGCTGGATTTATCACGCCGGGAGGATGACGCACAGCACAGCTGGCATATCGCGCTTATGGCGCTTGTCATGGCGGAATATGCCGATCCCGCCGTTAATATCGACCATGCGCTTCGCATGCTGCTCATACACGACATGGTGGAAATCGATGCGGGCGATACATATGCCTACGACGAATCAGCGCAGACGGATAAATCCATGCGGGAACAAAAGGCAGCCGATCGCATTTTCGGGCTTCTTCCCAAAGTGCAGCAAGTGGCTTTCCGTGCGCTATGGGAGGAGTTCGAGGATTGTCAGACGCCGACGTCGCAATATGCCAACGCCATCGACCGGCTTCAGCCGCTTTGGGGTAACTTCTGGATAGGCGGAAAGGTATGGGAGGAAAACAACATCACGATGGATAAGGTTTTAAAGCGTAACGAGATTACCAAACAGGCGATGCCGCAGATATGGAAAGAAATCGAGGCAATGCTGCTGGAAGCACAGCAAAAAGGATATTTGATCTGATGCAAAGGATGTCCGATTCGACGTAAGCATAGGATCATACAAACAGATGACATTATGACGGAATTGTGAAAATATTTCTTGCATTTGTATACGGCAAATGCAAAAATATTGAGTGATTATAATGGATCCAAAATGCGTATATAGGAGGAATTTATGATGAAAAAGGGCGCGCGACTTACGGTTTTACTGGCGTTGCTGCTTTGCGTTGTGACACTTGCGTCCTGCGGCACAGCCACGCCGCAGCAAACGGCACAACCGACGCCAAAACAGAAATTCATTGTGGGTATGGAATGCAATTATGCGCCGTTCAACTGGACGCAGACGGACAACAGCAAGGGCGCTGTTCCGATCTCATCGGGCGGTTTTGCTGCCGGATACGATGTCGAGATTGCAAAAAAAGTTGCCAGCGAATTGGGCCGTGAACTTGTGATAGAGAAAATCGAATGGGAAGGTTTGATCCCTGCACTGCAATCCGGCAAGATCCATGCGATCATAGCCGGCATGTCGCCGACTGCGGAAAGAAAACTGACTGTGGATTTCACAGTTCCTTACTATGAATCCGATCTCGTCATCGTTGTACGCAAGAACGGCAAATATGCTTCTGCCAAGCAGCTTTCCGATTTCAAAGACGCTAAGATTACCGGGCAGATCAGCACGTTCCATTATTCGGTCATTGACCAGATTCCGGGCGTAAAAAAACAGACCGCACAGAAGACATTCCCGGCCATGATCGTGTCATTGAATGCCGGAAGGATTGACGGCTATGTATCCGAAAGACCGGGCGCAATATCCGCCGTGGCGTCCAACCCGGAACTGACGTATATCACCTTTGAGGCCGGCAAGGGATTCGTTGCGTCTCCCGAGGATATTGCAGTCTCCGTGGCAATGAAAAAGGGCAGTTCGGACATAGCGCTGATCAATGCCATTTTAGCCAAACTTACCAAGGAACAGCGTCAGCAGATGATGGACGATGCTATCAAGAATCAGCCGGTCACTCAATAACAATCACATGGTATTCCTTTGTCCGAATGCGCTTTTTATAAAAACGAAAAGCGCATTCGGCCGTCATTCGTTTTAGAACACATAAGGAGGCAATTCACTTGCCGCAATCGTTTTTCGGGTGGGTCGCATTTCTGTTTGATAAATATGGGAGCCTGTTCATCAGCGGCGCTTTGCATACGGTGATCATAGCGCTTACCGGTACCTTGATTGGCTTCCTGATCGGTCTGTTGGTTGGTATCATGCGGACCATTCCGATTGAGCCCAAGGATAATCTGCTCAAAAAACTGGTGCTGCGCATTTTGCGCGGCATCATGATCGTCTATATCGAGGTGTTCCGCGGTACGCCGATGATGGTGCAGGCTATGTTGATCTACTATGGATCGCTGCAATACCTTGGCATCGATATGCCTTGGCTTTTTGCGGCGATTTTCATTGTTTCCATCAATACGGGCGCATATATGGCGGAAATCGTGCGCGGCGGAATCATCTCGGTCGACCGCGGTCAGAAGGAAGGCGCGCAATCAATCGGCATGACGCATTGGCAGACGATGATCAATGTGGTTTTGCCCCAGGCAATCCGCAACATCATGCCGTCGATCGGCAATGAGCTGGTGGTCAACATCAAGGACAGCTCGGTGCTAAGCGTCATCAGCGTCGCCGAATTGATCTATGCGACCAACAGCGCGGCAGGCACCTATCTTCGGTACTTTGAATCGGCGTTCATCGCGTGCGCGATCTATCTGTTTATGACCTTTACCGTAACGCGCATCATGCTCCTTGTGGAGCGAAAGATGGACGGTCCCAACACCTTTGTCATCCACGGGTCGCAGACCACACCGCAATCAAGTATGAAGATCGAAAAGAAGTAGGAGGCAGTACCATGCAGGAAAATTCGATCATTGACGTGCTGCATCTGAAAAAGAGCTTCGGAACGCACGAGGTGCTCAAAGACATCAATTTTCATGCCAACGCGGGGCAGGTCGTTTGCATAATCGGCGCAAGCGGATCGGGCAAATCGACGCTGTTGCGCTGTATCAACCTGTTGGAAACGCCTACGGACGGAGATATCCGCTTTCATGGGGAAAGCATTCTAACCAAGAATATCTCTCTTGCCAAGTATCGCGCCAAGGTCGGCATGGTATTCCAGCAGTTCAACCTTTTCAACAACATGACGGTGCTTCAAAACTGCATGATCGGTCAGATCAAAGTGCTGAACAAAAACCGTAAAGAGGCAGAAGAAAGCGCCAAACAGTTCTTGGAAAAGGTGGGTCTTTTGCAGTATATCAACGCCAAGCCGCACCAGATCTCGGGCGGGCAAAAGCAGCGCGCTGCGATAGCACGCGCGCTTGCGATGGATCCGGAAGTATTGCTCTTTGATGAACCCACCTCCGCACTCGATCCGGAAACGGTAGGCGAGGTGCTTGCCGTCATGCGCGATTTGGCACAGGAGGGTTTGACCATGCTGGTGGTTACCCATGAAATGACGTTTGCCCGTGAAGTGGCGGGGCACGTTGTCTTTATGGACGCAGGCGTGATCGCAGAAGAGGGCACGCCGGAACAGATTCTGGTGAATCCGCAGAATCCGCGAACGCGGGAATTCCTCAAACGCGTTCTTTAAAGTACGCATCCAATAAACAAGAGAGCCGAAAGGCTTTCTTTTTTTATCGCATTCTCTTTCCTTTACGCCTCCGAAGAGGGTATAATACCATTGTACAAAATGCATGAAGGAGTGAAGGCGATGCAAAAGATGCGCGTAGGTTTTATCGGACTCGGTATCATGGGAAAACCCATGGCAAAGAACATTCAAAAAGGTGGATTCCCGCTGTATGTGTATAACAGGACGGCAAGCAAGGCACAGGAGCTTGTCGATGCGGGTGCGATACTCTGTTCAACCCCCAAAGAGGTAGCAGAAAACAGCGATATCGTCATTACCATCGTCAGCGATACACCGGATGTTGCGGCAGTGCTGTTCGGCGAAAGCGGCGTTGTCCACGGTGCAAAAAAAGGGCTTATCGTCATCGATATGAGCACGATATCCCCCCAACAGACGCGAATCTTTGCCAAAAAGCTCAAGGAAGACGATATCTTCATGCTGGATTGCCCGGTTAGCGGCGGAGATACGGGCGCTATCGCCGGAACGCTTTCTATCATGTGCGGCGGCGAAGAAGAGGCGTTTGAAAAAGCGCTGCCGGTTTTAAACGCCATGGGCAAGAAAGTGACGCTCATGGGAAGCAACGGCGCAGGGCAAGCCACCAAGCTTTGCAACCAGATCTGTCTGAGCAGCGCTCTGTTGGGCGTGTGCGAAAGCTTGCTGATGGCAACCAAAGAAGGTCTCGACTGCAACAAAGTCATCGAGGTTTTAAGCGGCGGCGCGGCGAGTTCCTATCAGCTTTCCGTTCAGGGCCCCAAAATGGTGGCGCGCGATTTCAGCCCCGGATTTTTGGTGGACCTTTTCCAAAAGGACTTGCGGCTTTGTGCGCAGACCGCGCAGGCAGATCATTTGTCTCTGCCCGGTTCCACACTCGTGGCCTGTCTTTACAATGCGGTACAGGGCATGGAGAACAGCCATCAGATGGGAAGCCAGGCACTTGTTCTGGCGCTGGAGCAAATGTGCAGCGTTAAGGTGGGCGAAAGCAAATGATCATCCGCGATGCGAGCATGAAGGATCTTGCCGCAATAAAGGGAATTTGGGACTACTACATCCAAAACACGACTGCCAACTGGCGATACGACGGATACACCGAGCAGGAAATGCAGCAGTGGTTCAGCCAGCACGGAGCGCCCGATCGGCCTGTGCTGGTGGTGGAAGAGCAGGGACGAATTCTGGGGTTTGGGGCATTGTCTACCTTTCGCGCATCGCCGGGATATAAACGTACGGCGGAGGATACAATCTATCTCGTATCCGATGCCCTCGGGCGCGGCATGGGTATGCAACTGATGAATGCGCTGCTAAAAAGGGGTAAAGCAGGAGGTTTGCTGCAAGTCGTATCCATGATCGACAGCTTAAACACATCGAGCATACGATTTCACACGAAACTCGGCTTTGACACGGTCGGCGTTTTGAAAGATGTCGGCGAAAAATTCGGAAAAACATTAAGTTGTGTGGTAATGCAAAAGCAGCTATAAGCGTTGGAGAGGATGGTTTGATGCACCAGGGACTGCGCGAAACCTTACGGCCGATCCGTGCGTTTTTGTTGGATATGGACGGCACAGTCTATTTGGGAGAGCGGCTGATCGAAGGAACGGTTGAATTCTTGGAAAAGCTGCAGCAGACGGGGCGCAAGTTTCTGTTTGTTACCAACAACTCATCGCACAACGCCGCTTATTACCAACAAAAGCTTGGCCGCCTCGGTATCCGTGCCGAAAAAGAACAGATTTTGACTTCGGGTCAGGCTGCGGCGGATCTTATATGCCGCACCCATCCAAACAAGCGTGTTTGGGTGTTGGGAAACGAGTTTCTCATAGAAGAGCTGAACAGCCAGGGCATCAACGTGGTGGAAAGCAATCCGGATATCCTGCTCGCCGGGTATGATACCACGCTGACGTATAAGAAGCTCTGTATATTTTGCGATTATGTGCGAAAAGGATTGCCCTATTATGCAACCCATCCCGACTTTAACTGCCCGATAGAAGGCGGATTTGAACCGGATCTCGGGTCGTTTATGGCGCTGATTGAAGCGTCCACAGGCCGCAAAGCGGACAGGATCATCGGCAAACCCGAGATGGATATGGTGTTGGCGGCGCAGCACCGGCTTGGATTGCAGCCTTCGCAGTTTGCAATGTGCGGGGACAGGCTCTATACCGATATACCGTTTGGAAAGCGAAACGGTCTGCTGAGCATTCTTGTGCTCTCCGGTGAAGCGAAACAAGAGGATATTGCATCGGCAGAGTGCCCGCCTGACATCGTAATGCCAAAACTGGCGGATCTCATTGCGTATCTCTAAAAGATCAAAAACCCGGGTTTCATCATCCGGGTTTTTCATTTGTATCAGTTTTGAAACATCGGCCGGAATGCATTGCTTCCTTCGAGCGGTTACGATATAATGATTCACTAGAAATGAAATTGCTCCGATGCATCAGCCTAAAAACGAACGTTTATGGCGATTGCACAATGGGTGTACGGGGAAACCTGTACGCCTCCCGAATTTGGAAAGGAGAACCAAATTTAATGAAAAAAGTTTTTGTTCTGCTGCTGGCCTTTTTGATGATTCCAACCTTTTCCGCGTGCGCAAAAAAGAATCCCACGATTAAGTTGTCGACGACGACTTCTGTCAACGATTCCGGTTTGCTGCCGTATTTACAGTCCGCATTTGAGGCGGATACCGGCTATAAGCTTGAGATTACCTCCGCCGGAAGCGGCGCTGCGATCCAAAAAGCCAGAACCGGAGACGCCGATGTGCTGCTGGTCCACTCACCGGCGGACGAGGACAAGCTCGTCGCCGATGGATTCGGCGTAAAGCGCGTGACGTTTATGTATAATTATTTCATTATCGTCGGACCGGCGGGCGATCCGGCTGGTATCAAGGGACTCAAGAGCGCTTCCGAGGCGTTCACGAAAATTGCCAATACGACCGGCGCAAAATTTGTATCCCGTGGGGATAATTCCGGCACCCACTCGGCGGAGAAGAAAATCTGGACCACAGCCGCCATCGATCCCACCGGCAAAGCCTATTATGTGAGCACCGGACAGGGAATGGGCGCATCCCTCACGGTAGCGGCAGAACAGCAGGCATATATTCTGACGGACAAAGCAACCTATTTGTCCCATGCGATGAAGGGTCAGCTGAGCGTTCTTGTATCCGAATCGGACCAACTCAAGAACAGTTATTCGATGATTGCCGTCAGCGCCGACAAATGGGTGAATGCCAACAAAGACGGAGCCAATGCGTTCATCAACTGGATGACATCGGACAAGGCCAAAGATCTCATCGCCAAGTTTGGCGTGGATAAATACGGCGAGCAGCTTTTCTACCTGGCAAAATAACGCGGCTTGCATTGGGACGATTTCATTTCTTGCATTACAAATAGGATGGATGATGGATAATTTTACAGAGGTATTGAAGCTGTTGTTCGGCAAGGACAACGAGCTTCGGCAGATCATAGGGGTAACACTTGAGATGTCATTGGCGAGCACGCTGATAGCATCCCTTTTGGGGATGACGTTCGGCGTGCTTATCGCTACACGGGAGTTCCGCGCAAAGCGCATGCTGCTGCGCATATCCAATACATTGATGGGTTTGCCGCCGGTCGTAGCGGGTCTGGTCGTATTTCTGCTGTTGAGCCGAAGCGGCCCTTTGGGTTCCTTACAGTTGCTCTACAGTGTGCCCGCAATGGTCACAGCCCAGGTGGTACTGATAACGCCCATCGTGACGAGCTTGAGCTACACCATCATCGCGGCGCGATGGCCGCAGATATATGAGACGGCCAAAGGCATGGGGCTGTCGCGCAAAAAACAACTGCTCTATACGATGTATGAGGTTCGCGGTCAGTTGATTTCCGTCGTGCTGACCGGGTTTGGACGCGCTGTTTCGGAGGTCGGCGCTGTGCAGATCGTCGGCGGCAACATACAATTCAAAACGCGTGTGATGACAACAGCGATTATGATGGTCACGAACATGGGACAATTCCAATTTGCTGTGGCGCTGGGTGCCGTGCTTCTTTTAATCGCCTTTATCGTCAATACCGTTGCACAGCGGTTGGACGGTACCATCGACAAAATATAACGGCTTACACTCGCACTTAGGAGGATACAGTTGATCCGGATCCAATCCCTGCGAAAAAGAATATGCAAACAGATGTGTTCTTGATATACCCACAGCCGAATTTGCTCCCGGCCTGCGCTATGCGATCATGGGAGCAAACGGATCGGGGAAGAGCACACTGTTGCGCATCATAGCGGGAATCGTCAAACCCGATGCGGGAACGGTTCATTCGGATGTATCCGATATAGGGTACTTGCCGCAGCATCCATACGCCTTTGGCTTCACGGTAAAAAAGAATGTGCAGATAGCCTTGCCGGATAAAGCGGGCTCCGAAGACATAGCGTTGCAGGCGTTAAGATCCGTCGGCATACAAGCGCGAGCCGAGCAAAGCGGCAGCAAATTGTCCGGCGGCGAAGCACAGCGGCTTGCCATCGCGCGTGTTTTGGCGGTGAATAGGGAAGCCCTTTTGCTGGACGAGCCCACCGCAGCGGCGGACGTGAACGGAACGGATATGATAGAAAAAGCAGTCGCAGACTATCATACACGAACCGCTTGTACGCTGATCCTCTCAACGCATTTTCCTGCACAGGCGCTGCGGATGGCGGATATCGTGGTGTTTATGGACGAGGGCAGGATTGTCGAGCAGGGGGAACCGCAAAAGATCATGTATTCCCCGCAGACGCCTGAAGTCAACGCTTTTTTAAAGCATTGGAGGATATAAACCGTGTTGGAAGTTATGGAATCACAGGATGTATTGGATCTGATCGGGAAGAGCTTTTGTGTTGCGCCTAAAATCGCGAATGTTCCGCTTAGCAATGCGGACGGCATGGTGCTGGCGGACGATATCGTGTCGTGTGAATTTGTTCCCGATTTCGACCGTTCGACCGTGGACGGTTATGCTGTCTCTTCCCGGGAAGTGTTCGGGTGCTCGGACGCCATTCCGGCCCTTTTGACGTTGCGCGGCGAAATAGCGGCGGGCGAGGACCCCAAACAGGTCTGGACCCCCGGGGACTGTTTCTATGTGCCAACCGGTGGGGCTCTGCCCAAGGGCACGGACGCGATGGTGATGATCGAATACGCAGAGCGGTTCTCCGACGGAACGGTAGCTGTCTATAAGCCATCCGCTCCCGGACAGCACATTATCTTCCGCGGGGACGATATCAAGGCGGGCGATTTGGTGGCATCCAAGGGTACGACGATCACGACGAAGGAAATCGGGGCATTGGCGGCGTTGGGCATCATGTGGGTCCCGGTTTATCAAAGAGCGAAAGTCGGCATTTTGTCCACAGGGGATGAACTCGTATATCCGGACCAATCGCCGCAAAACGGCCAGATACGCGACGTCAACGGCCCCATGCTTCAGTCCGCAATCCGGGAAGCCGGCGGCGAACCGGTGTTCTACGGCATTGTCTCGGACGAATACAACCTGTTGTATCAAACCGTAAAAAAGGCGATAGGCGAATGCGATATGCTGATTCTCTCGGGCGGTACATCGGTTGGCAGCAAAGATGCAACCAGCCTTGTCATAGAAGCGCAAGGAGAAGTGCTGGTGCACGGCATCGCTATAAAACCGGGAAAGCCGACGATCATAGGGAAAATAGACGGCAAGCCGGTCTTCGGCCTGCCGGGGCATCCGCTCGCAGCGTATTTTATGTACATGGTCTTTGCGCGCGAGTGGATACAAACCTTCGGCGGCAAAAGTCCGGAAATAAAAGCGGTAACTGCCGCACTGACCAGGGCCATCCCTTCCAACGAAGGCAGGGAGGAATGCGTGCCCATACAATTGGATAGCAAAAACAGTCTGGCCACGCCGGTATTGGGAAAGTCCGGCCTTATCACGACACTGTTGAATACGGACGGATACATTCGCATTGACAGGGATTGCGAAGGCTTGGCAAAAGGCAGCCTGGTTCAGGTAATTCTATTTAGGAGCTGATAACGATGGCATTTGAATACCTCACGAATGAACCGCTGGATAAAGCGGTGAAAAGTTATATGGAAGCGCTGGTGAAAAACGGGCTTGCGCCAAAATGCGAAACCGTTCGTGTTACGGATGCGCTGTCGCGTACCACGTTCGATGCGGTATACGCCCAAAATTGCGCGCCGCACTACAACGCGTGCGCGATGGACGGCATCGCACTGGATGCGAAGCTCACCTTTGGCGCAACGGAGACGACGCCCGTCGTTTTGAAGGAAGAGCAGATCGTCCGCGTGGATACGGGTGATTCGCTCCCTGCGGGCTGCGACGCCGTGATCATGATCGAAGATGTGATCGAGATCAAAGGCGGCGTAGAGCTGTCTGCCGCCGCCGTGCCGTGGCAGAACATCCGCCAGATCGGCGAGGACATCGCCGCGGGGGATATGATTCTGCCTTCTTTTGCCGAGATATCACCTGCTGCGATGGGCGCCATGCTGGCATCCGGCGTTTTGAACGTCAAGGTGGTAAAAAAGCCCGTTGTCGGCATTGTCCCGACGGGCGATGAGATTGTCCAGCCGACGGAGAATCCGAAAGACGGGGAAATCATCGAATTCAATTCCACCATCTTTTCGGCAATGCTGCGTTTGTGGGGAGCGGAGCCTAAAACATATCCGATCGCCAAGGACAAGCTGGCGCTGATCAAAGAGGCTTTGCAGACCGCGCTTTTAGAGTGCGACGCGGTGCTGCTCAACGCCGGAAGTTCCGCCGGTCGGGAGGACTATTCCACGCTTGCCATCCGGGAAGTGGGCGAGGTTTTGATCCACGGCATCGCCATCAAACCCGGCAAACCGGCGATATTGGGATACAGCAACGATAAGCCGATTTTGGGCATCCCGGGGTATCCGGTATCCGGCATCATCGTTATGGAGCAGATTTTTAAGCCGATAGCCGATCTTTTGACGGGGAAAAGCCCGAAAGAAGACCCGCAGGTATTGGCTGCTTGCGCCAAGGCGTTTACGAGTTCGTTAAAATACCGTGAATTTGTCCGCACACGCATCGGTTATGTCAACGATAAAATGATCGCCGTTCCGCTAAACCGCGGTGCGGGCGTTGTTTCCTCCTTCGTAAAGGCGGATGGCATCATCGATGTGCCGCAGAACGCAGAAGGGTACGAGGCCGGCGAAATCGTTAAGATCAGGCTATTAAAGAGCGAGGAAGAGATCAGGAACATGATCGTGGCGACGGGCTCCCACGACCCGCTGATCGACGAAATATCCGATATCATTGCCAAAAAGCACAGGGGCAGTTCCGTGGCCTCCTCCCATGTGGGCAGCATGGGCGGCATTATGGCCATCAAGCGCGGCGAAGCGCATCTGGGCGGTGTCCATATGCTGGATGAAGCGACGGGCACCTACAACATTCCCTACATCGAAAAATACCTGAACAAAGACGAGATAGCATTGATCGAATGCGTGCAGCGCGTGCAGGGATTGATGGTTCAAAAGGGGAACCCGAAAGGCTTGAAAGAGTTTTACGACATCGCGCGCGAAGGCATTTCCTATGTCAACCGCCAGCGCGGGAGCGGAACGCGTATACTCTGCGATTACCTCGCGAAATCGGCAGGTATCGACACAAACCGCATCTACGGGTACAATAGGGAGGAATTCACCCATACCGGCGTGGCAGCATTGATTTCAGCCAACAGCGCGGATGCCGGACTCGGCATCTATTCCGCGGCAAAAATCTACGATCTGGACTTCATTCCGATCTGTGATGAGCAGTACGACCTGCTCTTTCTGAGGAAGGCACTGGATCTTCCGTCGGTGCAACGATTCATCGAGGCGTTGAAAAGCGATGAATTCAAAGCAAGGCTGAATGCAATGGGAGGGTATACCGTCCTGCATCCGGGAGAGGAGCGCAAATGGATCTGACCCATATTGACGAAAAGGGCGCCGCCCGCATGGTGGATGTCAGCGAGAAACCGCCGACCAAACGGGAAGCGACAGCACAGGCTGTCGTGCGCATGCAGCCGCAGACGTTATCGCTGATTCTTTCCGACGGCATCAAAAAAGGGGATGTGTTTGCGACCGCACGCATTGCGGGCATCATGGCCGCAAAAAAGACATCCGAGATCATCCCGCTTTGCCACCCGATACCCATCACATCGGTCAAGGTTGACATTACGCCCCAACAGCCGGATACGGTCATCATCCAGGCTACGGTAGGCTGCAAATTCGAAACGGGTGTGGAGATGGAAGCGCTGCACGCAGCCAGTGCCGCTGCGCTTACCCTGTATGATATGTGCAAGGCTGTGGACCGCGGCATGGAGATCCAAAGCATCATGCTGCTGGAAAAGTCGGGCGGGCGTTCCGGCGTGTACCGCAGAAGCGATACGCCTGTCATCGAAGCGTACGATCTCAAGTCGGGGACGGAAGTTTCGCTGCTGGATAAAGCGGCTCAGGGAAAAATGTGGGAAATGCAATCCGCGGGCCTGTGCATGAAGAAGTTCAGGGCGGATTTGATCACGCTCAACGTCGATTTTGACGCGTTGTCCGTAGGAGAAACGTTTTCGATAGACGGATGGGATTTTACCGTCACACGCAAAAAAGAATGCTATGACGACTGTGCACTTTACAAAAGCGGGGAAGTCTGCCCGCTTAGGCATGGCAGCATTTTTGCCATCGTCAACAAGCGGAATGGGTGAGGCGTCTTTATGATTGACAGACACGGAAGAAGCATCGAATATCTGCGGTTTTCGCTCACGGAGCGATGCACGCTTCAATGCGAGTATTGCAGGGCAAGCGAAGGCCTTTGCCCGAAGATGGCGGAACTTCCCGCCGACGATGTCGTGCGCATCGTTCGTGCTATGGTCAGCCTGGGCGTCAACAAGATACGCCTGACCGGCGGCGAGCCGATGTTAAGACGGGATATCGTTGAAATCGTTTCCCGCATTGCATCTCTGGACGGAATCCGGGAAATCGCAATGACCACCAACGCGCAGCATTTGCCGGGGAAATCCAAAGAACTCAAAGCGGCAGGCCTCAACCGGCTGAATATCAGCATGGATTCGCTGGATCCGGAAAAATTCCGAAAAATGACGGGCGGGGAATTGGCACCCGTATTGCAGGGCATCGATGAGGCGATCGAGGCGGGTTTGCTGCCCATTAAGGTCAACGCCGTCGTAATCCGCGGCAGAAACGACGATGAAATCGACAACTTCATCCGTTTTGCCAAAGACAGACCGATCGATGTGCGTTTTATCGAGCTGATGCCGATGGGGCGGCTGGGGCAGGACGAAAACCTGCGCGTTCCTTCCGATGAACTGATCGCCGCAAGGCCGTATCTGATTCCGGTTGAGCCGAGATACAAGGGTCAGCCGTCAACGGATTACCGCATTGAAGGGTATATCGGAAGAATCGGTTTCATCAGTCCGATATCGCATCAATTCTGCAACGACTGCAATCGCATCCGCGTCCTCTCCGACGGCACCATTCGGCCCTGTTTGGGCAGAAATGGCGAAGTATCGCTGGAGAAGGCGTTGCAGAGCAAAGACGATCAGATTCTTCTTCAGATGATCAAAGATGCAATTTACAACAAACCGGTCGGGCACGCCTTTGAAAACGGATTCGAGCCCAAACGGGATATGAGCAAGATCGGAGGATAAACAAATGGCCAAAGTATTGTCCATCAACATCAGCGAGCATAAGGGTACATTCAAGCTTCCCATCGATAAAGGGCAGCTCAAGCGGGAAGCGGGCATCATGGGCGACGCGCATGCGGGTAACTGGCACCGGCAAATAAGCCTGCTGGCGCAGGAGAGCGTGGATAAAATGATTGCGCTGGGCGTGGAGGATCTTACACCCGGCAAGTTTGCCGAGAACATCACCACAGAAGGCATCGAACTCTATACGTTGCCGATAGGCAAACGCCTTAAAATAGGCAGTGCGATCGTTGAGGTGACACAGATAGGCAAGGAATGCCACCAGCACTGCCAGATCTACCATCAGGTAGGCATGTGCATCATGCCCACGGAAGGGATCTTCGTTAAAGTCATCCGCGAAGCGCAGATCCAGCCGGGGGACGAGATCACCGTATTGCCGGATATCCGTGCCGCCATCGTCATCGCAAGTGACAAGGGTTCCGCAGGCATCCGGGAGGATGCGAGCGGCCCCGCGCTGGAGGATGCGATCAAGGATATTGCGCATGTGGTCAAAACCATCGTCATTCCGGACGAGCGGGATCAGATCGCAAATGAACTAAGATCCATGGCAGACAGCGGGGAATTGGACATCATCTTTACCAGCGGCGGAACCGGATTCGCACCCAGGGACGTGACGCCGGAAGCCACGCAGGATGTGATAGACCGCCAGGTTCCCGGGATTCCCGAGGCGATCCGCAGCGAAAGCATGAAGATCACGAAAAAGGCGATGCTCTCAAGAGCCACAGCCGGGATTCGCAAGAAGACGCTGATCATCAACATGCCCGGCAGCCCGCAAGCCGTACGCGAATGCGTGGATATCATAAAGTCCGCACTGCCGCACGCGGTGGAAACGCTTCGCGGCGAGGCGTTTGAATGCGCAAGGACGGACGCGGACGCACAATAGAACAGATGAAGTATTTGTCAGGAGGGGCGAATATGCGCCCCTCTTTTTGTTTGGAACAGCCGGAAAACCCGTGGATGTCCAAACGCAAATATTTACCGAATTGAATCGAATAAGGGGTATACTATGATAAGAAACACACAAGAAAAAAGAAAGACAGAGGGTGGTATTAATGCAGTTTTCGGAATTTAACCTATCCGTTGAAACATTGAAAGCAATTCAGGAGATGGGCTTTGAAGAAGCGACGCCGATCCAATCCAAGGCCATCCCGGCTATCCTGCGGGGAAAGGACATCATCGGTCAGGCGCAGACGGGTTCCGGTAAAACCTGTGCCTTTGCCATTCCCGCCATAGAAATGCTGCACAAGGAAGAGAACAGCGTGCAGGTGCTCGTTTTGTGCCCGACACGCGAATTGGTCATACAATCGGCGGAGGAATTCAAATCCGTTGCGAAGTACCAGGAGGGTATCCGAATTCTGCCCATCTATGGCGGACAACCCATCGAGCGGCAGATCATCGCGTTGAAAAGACGGCCCCAGATCATCATCGGGACGCCCGGACGCATCATGGATCACATGCGGCGCGCTACCCTCAAGTTTGAGAACATACGGCTTTTGGTCCTCGACGAAGCGGATGAAATGCTCAGCATGGGCTTTCAGGAAGACCTGGATATCATCCTGCAAAAAACGCCCAACGAAAAACAGACGGTGCTTTTTTCCGCAACGATGTCCAAGAGTATTTTGGAGATCACGAAGCAATACCAGAAGAATCCGGAACATATCATCCTAACGCACAAAGAAATGACAGTGCCGACGGTGGAACAATACTATATCGAGGTTCGAGAACCTTCCAAGTTGGACGTGCTTTCCCGGCTCATCGACGGCAACAATTTTCAGCTTTCGCTTGTGTTTTGCAACACAAAAAAACGCGTCGATGAGCTTGTGTTCGGATTGCAGGCAAGGGGATACTCCGCGGATGCGCTCCACGGAGATATGCGGCAGAACGAGCGCGATAATGTGATGCACAAATTCAGGAACGGCGACATCGGCATCCTTGTGGCGACCGATGTGGCGGCAAGGGGCATCGATGTGGAGAACATCGAAGCGGTCGTCAATTACGATGTTCCGGATGACGTGGAATACTATGTGCACCGCATTGGAAGGACGGGCAGAGCAGGCAAGTCGGGCAAAGCCTTTACCTTTATCAGCGGCAGGGAGTTCTACAAATTAAAGGACATTCAGCGCTTTACAAAGACCAACATCAAACTGACAGAACCTCCCACCATTTTGGATGTGGAGGAAAGCAAGATCGGTGTTCTGCTCAAAAAGGTGACCGAAACGCTCAACAAGGGCGATTATGAGTCGTACATACCCTATATCGAACAGAGTGTGGAGCAATTCAACGACGCCAACAACAGGGAAACCAATTTGACAACCATGGATTTCGCTGCCGCCGTGCTGAAAATGCTTGCGGGACAAGCGCCAAGACGGGTCGTGCAGCCCTCTTCGATGCAGATCCCGAAGCAGGAAATACGCAGACCTGTTGAAAGAAAAGAATCGTCGTGGCAGCAGGACAACAGAAATAAATCGGGAAGGCCGAATTACTCCAACCGCAAAGGAAGGTAAGGCCAGCAAGATCGCTTTACGGCGTTTTATACGTTGCATGACGTAAACTCTCAAGAACCACACTCTCGGGAATATCGGGATTGTGGTTCTTTTGTTTTTCCATTATCATCGGTATTTGCCATGTAGTTTTCTGCCGTTGCAATCAACGTTCGTATCCAATAGAATGGTTGTGATCACTGAATATAGAAACGAAGGGATCATGATGGAGCAAATTTACCAGAGACTGGCCGACGCCTTAAATGCGCTGCCCAACGGATTTCCCCGAACCGAAACCGGTTCGGATATCAAACTGCTGGAATTCTTGTACACGCCGGATGAAGCCAACCTTGCATGCGAACTCGGCATACAATGGGAGACTTCGGAAGAGATCGCCCAAAGACTGAACATGCTGCCCAAGGAAGCTCTTGCCGGTTTGTTTGCCATGGCGCGACAGGTAAAAGTGTTGATCGACAGGCAGGATGGCAAATACAAATTCCGCCTTGCACCTTTTATTGTGGGCAGCTATGAGGCTTCGGGGGACAGAATGGACCCGCAGCTGGCATCCCTTGTGGAGGATTATTTCAATGACGGCGGCGTATACGGCATCATGCAGCCTCAGCCTGCGCTGCACCGGGTGATCCCGGCTGTCGATTCGACGGATTTGGAATGGATTCTCCCGTACGACAATGTTCTTAAAATTCTGGAAACCGCCGAAGTCTTTCGTTTGCAGGACTGCATTTGCCGCAAACAGCAAAAATCGCTGAACAGCGGTTGTGATGCGCCCTTGCACAATTGCCTGACATTTTCGACCATAGCGCGCAGCCCGAAGCCGGGGGATATCACCAAGCAGGAAGCGATAAAAATCATCGATGAAGCGGAGAAGGCGGGGCTTGTCCATTCGGTCAGCAATGTCATCGACGGCCTTAGCTATATCTGCAACTGCTGCGGATGCTGTTGCGGCATTTTGCGCGGAATCACCAAATTCGGCATCGAAAACTCCATGGCGCGCGCGAATTACGAAGCTGTTGTCGATGCGCCTTCCTGCATCGGCTGCAAAATATGCCTCAAACGCTGCCAGGTTGCAGCCATTGCCATCGTCGACGGGAAAGCGGTCATTGACCGCGACAAATGCCTCGGCTGCGGATTGTGCGTCTCGACATGCACAACAAAAGCTATTAAACTTTTGCCGCGCCCGCTGGATGAACAGGTCGTCCCACCGAAGGATTTCGGCACATGGGAGCATGACAGGTTGAAAAACAATGGTATGACCGGTGAAAAACCCCTTACAAAGGAATCGGTAACGGATGTTTGAATAAACAGGCATAAACCCTTTGCCGTACGCAAAAGTCCTCGGGGATCCCCGAGGACTTTTGCATTGCACAAATAGCAAGGTATATCTTTTCAGTATGAGACGAAGGAGTCACAAAGCAGCGGAATCAGCCAAACAGTGCCAACAATACACCGGCGGCAACCGCCGATCCGATGACACCTGCGACATTCGGCCCCATGGCATGCATCAAAAGGTAATTGCCGGGCTTGGCCTTTTGTCCTTCAACCTGTGACACGCGCGCGGCCATCGGCACCGCGGAAACCCCGGCAGAACCGATAAGCGGGTTGATCTTGCCGCCTGATACTAAATACATCAGCTTTCCGATCAGTACACCGCCAACGGTACTGAACATAAAAGCCATCAATCCAA
Source organism: uncultured Christensenellaceae bacterium (assembly GCA_942492795.1). Lineage (GTDB taxonomy): Bacteria > Bacillota > Clostridia > Christensenellales > QAND01 > RGIG3178. Next base: position 2,281,356 of record OW818639.1, on the reverse strand, counting down.
GTCCGATTATCATCAGCGTCTGCGGTCTTAAAAATGTTTCCGCAGCAGCGGTTGCCCCCACCGTTACGCCCAGGAATATCGTTACAATGTTGATCAATGCGTTCTGTGCCGTTCCGGAGAGCCTTTCCACGACACCGGATTCCCTAAACAGGTTGCCCAGCATAAACATGCCGATCAAAGGTGCCACCGACGGCAGCAGCAATATGCACAGAATGGATACGACAATCGGAAAGATGACCTTTTCCGCTTTTCCGACATCCCGCAGCTGTTCCATTTTGACTTCCCGCTCGCGTTTTGTTGTCAGCAAGCGCATTATGGGAGGTTGTATGATCGGTATGAGTGCCATATACGAATAAGCGGCTATTGCGATGGCGGGCAGAAGGTGCGGTGCCAACCTCGTGGTCAGATAGATGGCAGTCGGCCCGTCCGCACCGCCGATGATGCCGATGGAAGAAGCTTCGCTGGGAGTGAAGCCCAGAACGATCGCGAATGAAAACGCAATATAGATGCCAAGCTGCGCAGCGGCACCCATAATCAGGCTGGAAGGACGGGCGATCAACGGACCAAAATCAGTCATTGCGCCGATACCCATGAAGATAAGCGACGGGTATATGCCTTTTTTAACGCCAAGATACAGGTAATACAACAATCCGCCCGGTTCAGACGATCCGTCCACCGGTGCGTTCATGAGTCCTGCGAGCGGAAGATTGGCAAGAAGTACGCCGAATGCAATGGGAAGCAGCAGCAGCGGTTCGTATTTTTTAACGACTGCAAGATAAATCAAAACACATGCGATAAACAACATTACACAATGCTGCCAGGTCAGTGCAGTGAATCCGGATTCTGCCCAGATCTTCTGCAGGGTTTCACCATAAGATGCCATATTACCCTCCGTTATTGTAGAACCACAAGGACATCGCCGGTGTTTACCGCCGCGCCCTTCAAGGCAGCTATTCGTGCAATGATGCCGTCTTTTGGCGCCATTACCTCGTTCTCCATTTTCATTGCTTCCAGGATCAAGAGGGTATCGCCTTTTTTTACCCTGTCTCCGGCAGATTTTATAATATCAAGAACGATTCCCGGCATTGGCGATGCGATGATTTCTCCTGCTGTCGCGTGGATCGCAGCCTCATCAACCTGCGTTTTCGCAGCGCTTGCCGCGTTGGCCACAACCTGTTCAACCATAGGCGCCGCCGGTTTTTCGTATGTCTTTGCGACCCAGGCTTCTCCCTGTTCCACTTCCACTTCATAGTTGTTGTTGTTGATGGTGACGATGTACTTCATATTAAAAAACCTCCTGATTTATAAGCCTGATCGATTTAAACTGTAACTGTTGCAGCGGGATTTTTGATTCATCGCTTACAATCGCCATGATGAGTGCGGCTGTCTTTTCATCAACATCGAACAATGTGAGCCCCTCGTCCGCGCTCAGTGCAGTTCGTCCGTACAACGGCACATCTGTGGAAGCAACCTTGCTTTGCTCCGTCGCACTCGCTTTTTTCTCAAGTTTGCCGATCACTGCCGAAATCAATTTTATGATAAGGCTCAGTGCTATCAGTACGGCAAAAACGATGGTAAATCCAAAGGCGTCCACGCCGATGCTTTCCAATAAAGTCATAAGAATCTCCCTTTACTTTCTTACAATAGAATATGAAACCTTAACAGCCGTCGCATCTTCCCGTTCCTTGAAAAACTTTTCCGCAATTTGAGGAAACGCGATATAGGAAAGAATATCTTCGTCATTCCGGGCTGTTTTACCCAACTGCGTTTTCGTTTGTTCAAACAGCGGACTTAAAGTATCCGCATAACGGCCTTCAAATGGCTTTTCGTCTCCCAAAACTTTTTTGGTCAAAGATCCGTCGATTTCTCCCGGAGCTTTGCCATATTCTCCTCTTAAATAAGACTTCACTTCATTGGAAACAGACTTGTACCGTTCGCCCTGGAGCACATTCGTTGCGGCCTGAACGCCGACCATTTGGCTCATGGGTGTAACCAGAGGCGGATAACCCATATCTTTGCGGACACTCGGTATTTCAGCCAAAACCTCATCAAACCGGTCGAGCGAGTTTGTCGCTTTAAGCTGTGAAAGCAAATTGGAAAGCATACCGCCCGGCACCTGATATACCAAGGCGTCTGTTTCCGTTCCCATCACAAACGAATCCATGAGTCCGCTGGCAACGTATTTCGCTTTGATGGGTTTGAAGAAATCGTTGATCTCTTTCAAGATCTTTTCATCCAGGCCCGTTTCGTAACCCATCTGTTTCAAAGCATAATCCATCGTCTCCGTAGAAGGCTGAGAGGTCCCGCCGGAGAAAGAGGATATTGCGCAGTCTATTCCGCTGCATCCTGCTTCAATGGCTTTTAAATACGTCATCGGTCCAAGACCCGTCGTAGAATGCGTGTGCAATACGACCGGAATACGAACGCTTTCTGTCAAAGCTTTGACAAGGGAGTAAGCTTCCTGCGGCCCCATGATGCCTGCCATATCCTTGATGCATATCGAATCAACGCCCATGTCCTGCAACTGAGCACCCATCACCGCATACTTTTCCAGGCTGTGAATCGGGCTCGTCGTATAACAGATAGCGCCTTGTGCATGCGCGTTGCGTTTTTTGGTCTCATCAATCGCCACTTCGATATTTCTAAAATCATTCAGTGCATCAAAGATTCTAAAAATATCCATTCCGTTATCCGCTGCGTGCGCGACGAATTTCCGCACAACATCATCGGGATAATGCTTATAGCCAAGGATGTTTTGCCCTCGTAAAAGCATCTGAAGTTTGGTGTTCTTGACCTTTGATTTAATCTTGTAAAGCCTCTTCCAAGGGTCTTCACTCAAATAACGAAGACAGGAATCGAAAGTCGCGCCGCCCCAGCATTCCAAAGAATAATAACCCGCCTTGTCCATAACCTCAAGAATCCCCTCAAAATCAGAAAAAGGCATTCGTGTCGCGATAAGGGACTGGTTTGCATCCCTGAGAACTGTTTCTGTGAAATTGATCTTCATATAGGCCCCCTGCTAAGTTTTGCATTCATGTACCGATAATAAAAAAAGCGAAAGCGTTAAGCCCTCCACCCCAAAACATACTGTCTTGGATTTGATCGATCAAATCCGCCGAAGGTGCTTTTTTTATTTTTGCTATTATACCATAGACAATGTTTTTCGTACAGTTGTAAATGCGTAATTATGCAAGAATTCTGTACCCGGGGTTCATTATTGGCAACCTGCAATTGTCCAGACATCCTTTAAAAAATCACATCTGAACTGTGGCGGATACCGGATTGAAAAATTGTGGAGCGAGTTTGGCGAAATCTCGGTGGTTATTGACGTATGATTGTATAAATTACACGACATTGGAACAATGCAGATGCAAATGAAAAAAGGTAAATGCAGGTAACTAGCCAACACTAAAACGCAACTTTAAAACTGTAATACGATAGCAACTTAGCATGCTCGTGTGCTCTTGAATTGTACTATATCTCGCTTCAATGTTCGGATCAACGTCACCCGCGGTTGCAGGATTCCTTCAGCACGGGTGCATATTGGCAAGGTGCGACTGGCAAGTTGTCAAAGAGAAGGGAACGGACGATGTCTCTGACAATACATGGACCTGCTTTTATATTCGTCGATACCCAAAAATAAAAAACTCCCTGGATTTGTCCAGAGAGTTTTATGGTCTGGGTGAGAAGATTTGAACTTCCGGCCTCTTGAACCCCATTCAAGCACGCTACCAAACTGCGCTACACCCAGAGATTGAACGCAAAGTCTATTATAACAGCCCGATGCTTTTTGTCAAGGAGCCGGAGGCCTCTGCCGGCATCTATTATGGCATCATAAATCCTTCCTATGGTATGGATTCTTCCACCTTTCGGATCACATATGGATCATGTCTTGGAAAAACCACGATGTAAAGCCGTTTTCTTGACACCGACGGCGTTTGATAGTATGATAAATCATCAAGTTTTCAAACATATTTTTCAAACAATCCGACAAAATAATAGTAAATTTTGTGCTGTTGCACAGGGATTGCCATGCAATCAATATTGTCCGAATGTTTTCATGTACCGGCTGCTCAAAGTGCAATGAAAGCAAATATCAAAATAGGGTGGGATATGTTTTGCAGGAAAAGTGCAGTATCGTTTCGCAGATTAAAGGTGTAGCAAATCTGATCAATCGCGAGTTTTGCAACAATATTAAGGTTAAGTCCATGAAAAATATAACAGGGATGCATTGCTGGGTGATCCTGTATCTGTACAAAAACAGAAACAGGGAAGTATTTCAGAAAGAAATCGAATCGTACTTGCTGTTGAGGAGCCCTTCTGTCACAAGTCTTTTACAGCTGATGGAGAAGAATGAATTGATCGTCCGCGAACAGGTTCCGATGGATGCGCGGCTGAAAAGGATTGTTCTGACCGAAAAGGCATGTGAGATGGTTCCCGATATTCGCCACGATATAAACGCAATGGAAACAAAGCTTGCGGCGGGATTGACACAGGAGGAAATGGAAACCCTGTCGCTCTTGCTCCACAAGGTCAAGCATAATATGAAATAGCAAGCATAAAGCATATGCTTGTTTGGGAAATAGCACAGGATAAAACTAGGATTGCTTCGGGAAGTCGAAATCTTCCAAAGCGGTCCTTTTCATTTTTTATCAAATTCTGACATCAGGATATTGCGTAGCGCATAACGTAAAACGCGGTAATGTCTTTCACAATCCACTGTGGCAGACAAAAAAACCGACAAACGGAAAGAGGGGTTATGATGGAAGTATTGAATGATTATCTTGTCATCGTCGTGATGGCGATCTGTTTTTCTGTTGGCTATATCATCAAACACAGCCTTGATTTTATTCCCAATAAGTTTATTCCGCTTCTGATGGGCATACTCGGAATTCTTCTCAATACATGGCTCAACGGCTGGGCGTTCACGCCGCAGGTTCTTTTGGGAGGGCTTGCCAGCGGTCTGGCTTCTACGGGTGCGTTTGAAATGGTACGCAATCTGAGCAACAGCGGACCAAGACCCGTCATCCGAAAGTAATATCGTTTATTTTAACGAGGTTGGCATAGCAATGCATCAAAGCTTATTGCAGGGGTTGAAATTCTCTCGGCAATCCTCTATACTATGCATGGTATTGTGTTAGGGCGAGGCGCGAATCCTCACCGGCGGTAATGAGCGAAAGCTACAAGTCCGAGAGCCTAAAGGCTGATCAGGTGCGATTCCTGAACCGACGGTATAGTCCGGATGAAGAAACACGATTATTTATGTGGGTTTGGATCTGCATCAATAACCGGGCACCCTTAACATGTAAGGGTGCTTTTTTGTCCTAACATGCCTTATTTTTAAGGAGGTTATGGAAGAATGAACACAAGCCAGTCCACAAGAAAAATTGCCATCCTCGGCGTGATGGCGGCGCTATCCATCGTACTCGTCTACTTTATCCGGCTTCCGCTGTTTCCTGCGGCGCCGTTTTTGGAGTATGACCCCGCGGATATACCGATCCTGATCAGCACCTTTCTGTTCGGACCTTGGAACGGTTTGATGCTCACCTTGGTCGTGAGCGTCGTTCAGGGCGTGACCGTCAGCGCACAGAGCGGGATCATCGGGATCCTGATGCATTTCTTTGCAACGGGAGCCTATGTGTTGGTCGCAGGCAGCATCTTCAATCGCAAAAAGAACTACAAAACAGCCATCGCAGCGATTGTCGCCGGAGCCCTTACGATGACGGCAACCATGATGCTTTGGAACATCCTCCTTACGCCGATCTTTCTGGGCGTGCCGCGAAGCGTCGTGATGCCCATGATCCTGCCCATTATCGCGCCGTTCAACCTGATCAAGGCGGGGCTAAACGGAGCGGTGACGCTTGTGCTGTACAAACTGGTGGGCTCAATTCTGTTCGCACAAAAACAAACACCGACGGTTGGCGCACAAAAGTCCTGATCAACGTGCAACAAAAAAAGGACACCTTCTCCAAGGTGTCCTTTTTGTATCAAAAGGCTATTTCTTCTCAGAGAATCCCAATACGTCGTCCATGTTATACAATCCGGGTTGTTGGGTTGTCATATAATGGATGGCACGCAATGTACCGGTCGCAAACACTTCGCGCGAGGTCACGCTGTGGTGGATTTCAATGGCTTCGTCCTGTCCGGCAAAATAGACGGAATGCTCTCCGGCATAGGTGCCTCCGCGAAAGCTCAACATCCCGACCTCGTTGGATTCGCGTTTGTGCAGTGCCTGTTGCCTGTCATAGACGGGCACAAGGGAACCGTCCCGCACCTCGTTGAGCGCGTGGAACAGCATTTCAGCCGTTCCGCTCGGTGCGTCTATCTTCCTGTTATGGTGCTTTTCGATGATCTCGATATCATAGCCTTCGCCCAATACGCGAGCGCACATTTGAATCAGCGATTTCATCAGCGCTACGCCCAACGAATTGTTGTAGGAAAAAAACAGCGGAATGCTCTTGGATGCTTCGATGACGGTCGCTTTTTGTTCCGCCGTATGCGCGGTGGAACAGATGAGAACAGGTTTTTGGTTGGAAAGGCAATAATTCAGAACGTTTGGAAGATTATCCGCTCGTGTAAAGTCCACCACGATATCGGGAGATTCTTTCATCGCAGCAAGCGATGTATATATAGGATAAGAGAACGCTCCTGTTGTATGAACATCGATCCCTGCCACAACGCGCAATTCATTGTCCTTCTCGATGCAGCGGGCGATGATTTGACCCATTTGTCCCATGGCGCCGACGATACAAACATCTATCATAAAAAAAACCTCTTTCGTGCCTAAATCAGTTTTATTCTACCGTATTTCGAGGATTTACGCAAACGAAGCAGAGGGGAACAGAAGTTCGTAAATCGCGCGTGAAAACGGGAACAAATGCCTGAAAACACGAGTTGGAACAAGGTGTTCTTCTGTGATACAGTAAGTTTAAATACAACGAAATCGGAGGGCGCGATGCGCGAAGTTTCCTGTTGTTTTTCCGGACATCGGCCGGACAAGCTTGCGTTCGGTTACGATGAAAGCCATCCCGATTGCATCGCCATGAAACAGGGCTTGTTTGATTGCATAGGATCGCTCATAAGCCAAGGTTTTTCCACTTTCTATGGCGGCATGGCCCAAGGAAGCGACATCTATTGCGCCGAAGCCGTTTTGGTTCACAGAAAGAATCATCCTGGTATCCGCTTTGTGGCTGTAGCGCCCTACCTGGGGCAGGAAAAGCGGTGGAGCACAGAATATCAACACCGGTATCAAAGCATCTTAGAGCAGGCTGACGAAGCTCTGGTGCTCAATCAACGGTATCACCGGGGATGCATGATGCAGCGAAACCGGTATATGGTGGACCGGTCGAACTTGCTTGTCGCCATTTACAGCGGCGAAAGCGGCGGCACAAAACGCACATTGCAATATGCGGTTGCCAAGGGGTTGACGATCCTTTGGTTCAATCCGCAAACGCAGCTTTGGACAAGAATGACACATTGAGGAGGAACCATGAGAAGAAAGGACAGGGAATTGAACGACATAGAGCATATCGAAGCAATATTGCGCCAGTGCGACATCGCCCATATAGCGATGATGGACGAACAGGGCTGGCCTTATTGCGTACCGGTCAATTTCGGCTATACCATGGAGAATACAGAACTCACCCTGTATTTCCACGGCGCGCTGCAAGGAAAAAAAGCTGACCTCCTAAGAACAAATCCGCGGGTTTCGGTCTGCATTTACCGCAACTTCGGCATTGTTGCTTCGGACACGGCTTGCGGATTCGGCATTACCTTTGAAAGCGTCATGGCATTCGGGCACGCTTGCATTGTACAATCGGAGCAAGTCAGGCAACAGGGGCTTAAAGCCATTATGGCAAAAGTCAGTGACGTTGATTTGCCGTATGACCAACAGATACTATCCCGTACGGCGGTTTTTGCAGTAAAGGTGGAGCAATTCACCGCCAAGCAGATAGGATGAAAATGTAAAAGTCCGGACAAAGCCCCGTAGAAATGCGGGGCTTCACTGTTTTTAAAAAAGTTTAGCAAAACTATTGACAAGGAAAGCAAGCATCCGTATACTCAAACTGTACTATATCATATAGTACACATAGAACGATTGTTCGAACAATGCACATCGGCGAGGAGGGAATTGCATTGTGGCAAATAGATAAATTCTCACGCATCCCGATCTACGAACAGGTGGTTGATCTGGTTGAGAGGTTTGTATTACAGGGAATTCTGCACGAAGACGAGCAGATGCCCTCGGTACGCACCCTTTCACAATCGATGGGCATCAATCCCAATACGCTTCAAAAAGCGTATGCCGAATTGGAACGGCGGGGCATTTGCTATTCGGTTCCGGGCAGCGGACGGTATGTATGCGCCGAAGCAAAAAAACGCCTGTCGGCCAGAAAGACGGAACGGTTGGAAGACTTGCGAAAGCTCGTCGGAGAACTTATGAAAACCGGCGTGACGCTCGAAGAGATGGCGGGATGCATTCAATCCATTCAAGCGGAACTGACGGGTGCTAACACTCAAACGATATCCGCACCAACAAAATGCTTTTCGGATGGGAGTGAAGAAAAATGATTGCCGTAAACCAAGTCACAAAAAGGTTTGGCAATACAGTTGCGCTCAGTGCGTTGAGCTGCAACATTCCAAGCGGGTGTATATACGGCCTTGTCGGCAGCAACGGAGCGGGAAAATCCACGCTGTTGCGACTGATCAACGGCGTATATAAGCAGGATGAAGGGAGCATATGCCTGGATGGACAGGAAGTGTATGACAATCCGGTCGTAAAGGAACGGTTTGTGTTTGTGCCGGATGAACTATATTTTCTGCCGCAGTCCGGCATGGCAAGGATGGCAAAGTTCTATGCCGCAAACTATAGAAGATTTGATTGGGCGCGTTTTGAAGTGTTGTGCGGTCTTTTCAAGTTAAACAAAAACGCGAACCTCAATACCTTTTCCAAGGGCATGCGAAGACAGGCGGCTCTGATATTGGCACTTTCGACGCGGGCGGATTACCTGTTCATGGATGAGACGTTCGATGGTTTGGATCCCGTGATGCGTACTCTCGTAAAAAAGGTCTTGTATTCCGATATCGAGGAGCGCAATGCGACGGCGGTTATCACAAGCCATTCTCTTCGGGAGTTGGAGGACACATGCGATCAGCTGGCGCTACTGCATCAGGGCGGGATACTGTTTGAAAGCGAAGTCCAGACGCTTAAAACATCCTTGCATAAGGTGCAGGTTGCATTCGATGAGCCGTTTGACAGGCATCGATTCGATTCGTTGCCTATGGTAACTTATCACCAGACTGGATGCGTGGCATCGCTTATTCTCAAGGGCGATCGCGACCAAAATGCAGAGCGCATCCGCGAAATGAAACCGGTGCTTTTTGAAATTGTGCCGTTGACATTGGAGGAAGTGTTCATCTATGAAATGCAGGCGCTCGGATACTCCTTTGAAACGGAAAACGTGTAGGAGGTGCAGAAAATGAAAGACAGAGTTTGGTTTAATCGAAAATTGTTTTGGGATACGATGCTTCAGCTGCGCACGATGGGCATAACGTATTTTGTCATATGTCTCGTTGTTTCTTTCATGGGACCCGTTGTCATGTCCATCGGTGGATCAACTGCGTTCGTTCCCATCCAGATGTTTACGCCCGTCCTCGTTTTTTTAATGACGGGCGGCGCGGTCACGATGGTGTTCAGCGCCTTTTCCCACCTGTTCTCGCGGCGTGCCAGCGACTATTTCGACGCGCTTCCGACCAAGCGTGTGGCGATTGCAGCGTCAAGGTTTTCGGCAGTGATGGCATGGCTGTGGGGCATCGTACTCGTGACAGCTGTGAGCACCACGCTTTCTTACGGACTGATGTGCGGCCAGTGGCACTGGGATTACGTGGCCTGGATCTGTGGATATTATGGCACGGTATCGCTGTTTTTCGCTGCCGCCACCCTGTGCGGTGTAAGCTTGACCGGGACTCGTTTTAGCGCTTTTATCGTCAGCGGACTCGTTGCGTTCACCATACGGTTTTTGCTGCTGCAGTTTGCATCTGCCATCACATACTTTGCTCCGGTGGTTAGCTATCACGGCTTTGGGCTTTTGCTCAACCCCTACAGCAACATCGCGACTGCAACCGTCATGGGGGTCAGCGAAATGGCAAACCCGTATGATCTGGTCCGTTTGATGACAACGGCAGGTTCGATGATCTATACCTTTGCGGTAGGGTTGGTATACGTGGCGGCAGGTCTGTGGCTCTATCATATCCGCAAAAGCGAGACGGCGGAGAAGGGCGCTCCCAATCCGCTCCTGCAGACGGTTTATCGTTGCGGCATCACGCTGCCATTTATCCTGACCTTTGTTTTGGAATACTATTTGGTCAAATATGCAAATCCCGAAGCGAATATACCGGGACTTATCATCACTGCGTTGGTATCTTCGCTGATCGTATACTTGATTTTTGAGATCATCACGCAAAAAAAGATAAAAGGTTTATGGAAAACGCTTCCACATTATGTGGCGCTGATGGTGTTCTGTGTGCTGTTCGTGTTTGCTGCAAAATCCGTTGCTAACGCTCAAATGCACATTGCCCTGGAACCTGAAAATGTCAGTGAACTGTCAATGATCAGCAAGAATTACGAAAACAGCTACGCAGACATCTTGATCGACGACCTGTTAATAATCGATCCACAGATAAATACTCTTTTGGTCGACGCACTTAAGAATAACGTGCAGGGCTACGACAGCCGTGACTACCATCTGGCATCGATGCAGTCCGTAACGGTACGCTTCCATTTGAAACAGGGAGGCAGTATCGTCCGGGAGCTCAAGCTGACAAGTTTGCAGGTGCAGTCGTTAAAAAGGCTTTTAACCGATAACAAGGATTATATGCGGCAACTCCGCCGCCTTCCGAATGCAAGCGAGATCGAATCCTATAAACTGGACGCGTTGGTATCGATCACCCAGGAGCAGCTGCAAACCCTCTACAGATTGCTGGCCTCTGACATGCAATGGCTCTCCGACGAGGACTTCGCATCGCTGATGGTGGATTTTCAGAGTGGATATCCAGGTATGACAATGAAAGAAAACTGGTCTGTCGGCATAATTAAAATGTTTGGTCACAGTCAATACAATGAATTTAGATGCTATATCGATCTGACTCCAAAAACGCCTAATGCGCTGGCTTATTATATCGGTATTGTGAAGGAGCAAGAAACCGAAGCTTTTGCAAAGGGCATTCCCGCAAAATCTCAACTCGATCATAATACGCAATTTACCTTGATGCTGGTCGATTTAAAAACGGGAAGCTTTTCGCAAGCAACGGAAAACATTCAAGCCCTAGACGGGAAGCCACCAACGCTCAACGACAAACAGCTCGCCGCTTTTACACTGATCCGTCAATCCGAAGCGCAAGCGCAAAGCGATTACCTTGCAGAAATACAGGCTATGGTCACATCGGAAGAATCCGGACAAAGAAACGTGATCGGTCAGGACGCCTATTACGTATACCTCACAGCGCAACAGGCGCAGACGCTTCAAACACTGCTGCAATTTGAATAGCAACGGGATATAGAAAAAGAGCAGAGCAGCATAAAAAAGCCCTTGATTTCATCAAGGGCTTTTAGACTAAAAAAATTATAAGCTCATCCCGTACGCGATCATGGCCTGTTTCAATGCCTGCTTGTGGGCGTCTTCCATCGGTGTCAGCGGCATCCGCAGCCGCTCTTCGCACAGGCCCATCAAGGATAGCGCCGCTTTGATGGGTATCGGGTTGACTTCGCAGAACAGCAGATCGATGATCGGGTTCATGCCATATTGCAGTGCTCGCGCGGTTTCAAGATCGCCTCTGAGCATAGCGTGCGCAAGATCGTGCATCGGCTTTGGCAGCATGTTCGCCACAACCGATATGACGCCCGCGCCGCCCAGCGCCATCAGCGGCAGAACGATGCCGTCTTCGCCGGAATAGACCGAAAGTCTATCCTCGCACTGGCGGATCATTTCGCCGACTTGGGCAATATTGCCGCTCGCTTCCTTCATGCCGACGATGTTGGGATGGTAGGAAAGCTTGTTCAGCGTCGCCGGGAGAACGTTAAATCCTGTACGGCTGGGCACGTTGTATACGATGATGGGGATTGAAACCGCATCCGCGATTGCGCTGTAATGCGCGATCATGCCGTTTTGGGTGCATTTGTTGTAATAGGGCGTTACGATCAGAAGGCCGTTTGCACCCGCAGCTTGCGCCGCTTTGGAGGCTTCGATGACCTCCGCGGTGTTGTTCCCGCCGGTGGATGCGATCACGGGCACGCGGCCCGCAACGGTTTTTATTGCAAATTCAATGACGGAATGCCGCTCATCCGCGCTCATGGTAGACGGCTCTCCGGTAGTGCCGCAAGCGATCAGCGCATCGGTCCCATTTTCGATCTGGAATTCGATAAGCCTCTCGTATGCATCAAAATCAACCCCTGAGCTAGTGAATGGCGTGACAAGCGCTACGCCGGAACCGGAAAAAAGTCGCATTGGGACCTCCTTTACTGCTTAGCAACAATATACCCCTGAGCCGTGAGAAGCTCGGCCGAAAGCACGCCGCCGCCTGCTGCTCCGCGAAGCGTGTTGTGCGAGAGACAAACAAACTTATAATCGTACAGGTTATCTTCGCGAAGCCGCCCGATGGTAACGCCCATGCCGTTGTACAGGTCGCGGTCAAGGCGGGTTTGCGGACGGTCGTTCTGTTCAAAATATGTTAAAAACCTTGCGGGTGCGCTTGGCAATTGCAACCTTTGTGCTTCGCCTACGTAGGAATCCCATCGGGAAAGAATCATTTCCCTGGTGGGTTTGTTGGCAAAACGCACCGAAACCGCGGCCAGATGGCCGTCGCTTGCGGGAACGCGGATGCATTGTGCGCTGATAACGGGCTTTTGAGCGCGAACGATAGCACCGTCCTGCACGCTGCCCCAAATTTTCAGCGGTTCCTGTTCGCTCTTTTCCTCTTCGCCGCCGATGTAGGGAATGACATTGTCCACCATCTCCGGCCATGAATCGAACGTCTTGCCGGCACCCGAAATGGCCTGATAGGTGCAGACATTTACCTGTTCCACACCGAATTCCATCAGCGGGTCCAGTGCCGGAACATAGCTCTGTATGGAGCAATTGGGCTTGACCGTGATAAAGCCGCGCGTTGTGCCCAAACGCCTGCGTTGCGCCTCAATGACGGCTGTGTGCATATGATTGATTTCGGGAATCAGCATCGGAACATCCGGTGTCCACCGGTGTGCGCTGTTGTTGGACACAACCGGCGTTTCTGCTTTGGCATACGCTTCTTCCAGCGCCTGGGTCTCCGCTTTTCCCATATCCACCGCGCAGAACACAAAGTCTGCGTTTTCGGTGACGGCTTGAATATCCGAAGCGTCCAGAACGGCCAACTCCTTAATATTCCCGGGAATCGGCCACGAAAAGGCCCAGCGGTCGGCTACCGCCTCCTCATAGCGTTTGCCTTTTGAACGCGCGCTTGCAGCCAGTGTCGTGACCTCAAACCAAGGATGATCCGACAACAATGACACAAAACGTTGGCCTACCATGCCTGTTGCACCAACGATACCGACGCGAAGCTTCTTCATACGCCTTACCTCCCGGAATTTTGAGTATAAAAAAACGGCACATTTGGATATGCACCGCCCAAACGCAAGGAAACCCTGCAATTTGGACAGAAAGCGCTCCACTTTCGTGACAGATGAATTGCTCTTTGCATATCCATCCAGGATAACGTCTGCGAAACGCCGCCATCCTTCGGCGCATAACCCTTTCACGGAGAATCATCGGGGTTTCGCCCCCTCATCCCGATACTTATGTTACTGCGCGCCTCTATTCTGCCTGTTGATGTTTCAATTTCAGAAAAAGTCTACCACCCACGCCAAGCGTTGTCAATGTTACCTTTTCCAAATCCAACATATGCGTAAAAAGCGCAGTTGTGACTTGATTCGGCCCCTTCACCCGATGCTTATGCTTGGACTTTTCCGAACGATCCGATATAAGTCTATTCAAACCGCACCAAATATATAAACAAACAATGTTTTATGGTATAATATTTTTCACTCAATTTGCATGTCAAACACAGGAAAGGGAAACTATGGCTGCATACAGTGGCTTTGCAAAGGTTTATGATCAGTTGATGGGTTCGAGAACCGCGATCAACTGGCCTACGTATATCCTTTTATTGCTCAAGTCACATGATATATTGCCACCGCAGAAGATCCTGGATGTCGGCTGCGGGACAGGCCATCTGAGCATCCCGTTGATTGAAAAGGGTTATCGGGTGACCGGCGTGGACAACAGTCCTGCCATGCTGGAACAGGCTGCCCGCAACGCAAACGAACGCGGGGTGTTTCTGCCGCTTTTGGAGGCGGATATGCGCGAACTGCCGCAGGGAGGACATGTGCAGGCAATTACATGTGCCTGTGACCCCGTCAATTATCTCAACGACGAGGCGGAAGTCGAGCGGTTTTTTCTAAGCGCATACAACAAGCTGTACCCCAACGGTGCATTGATGTTTGACGTGTGTACACCCTACTACTATCAAGCAATCCTCTCGGACGGCAATTTTGCGTCCATCGAGGACAACGCGGCATATATCCTGCAAACGCAAAACGACGAAAACAGGTGCCGCATGCTTCTGACACTGTTTGTGCAGCAGCGAAACGGCATGTACATCCGAAGCGAAGAGGAACATATCCTCACAGCTTTTTCAAAACAAGTGCTTTTGACACTGCTCCAAAACACCGGATTTTCGGATTGTCACGCGTATACCTTCGGCACAACAGAGTCGGCGCAGGACGACGATGAGCGGTGGCAGTTTGTGGCAGTTCGTGCATAGTATGGGAGGAGTCCATTTGGAAATACAAAAGCAGAACGATACGTTGGTGCACGCTCTGCTCTTTGGATCAGAGGCCTATGCCGTAGCATTGTCCGCAAGAGAAACGGTACAGGCGGCTCAAGATATCCACGGATTGTCCAAAACGACGACGGCAGCCTTCGGCAGACTGATGATGGGCGCATTGATTCTGGCATCCGATATAAAGTCAAAAACCGGCGACGTCACGGTCACCTTTGACGGCGGCGGTCCGGCAGGCAGGGCAGTCGCGGTAGCATCTGCGGATGGAAAGGTGCGCGTAACGGCCATCAATCCGCAAGCCGACCTGCCCGTACGTTTGGATGGAAAGCTGGATGTTGCTGGGGTTTTGGGCAATTCAGGACGCATAACGATCATCAAAGACAACGGTGCGGAGCCTTACATCGGGCAAGTGCAGATAACAAGCGGTGAAGTGGCGGAGGATTTCGCCTACTACTACGCATTGAGCGAACAGCGCCCGTGTCTCATCTTTTTGGGCGTGACGATCGATGTGGATCAAAGCGTCCTGAGTGCGGGCGGACTCGCGGTCTTCCCGTTTCCGGACTGCGACAGCCGGGTGATTGATACATTGGAAGAAAGTGCCGGGCTTTTGGGACAGCTTTCCTCCATGCTGGCAAAGGGCCAGGATCTGATGCAGTGCCTCCACGTTATCTTTCAAGGGATGGATATGAAGATAACGCAAGAAATCCCGCTGTCCTATCATTGCCCCTGTTCAAAGGATCGGATGGAAAGAGCGCTTATCAGTCTTGGCAGGAGCGAACTTCAGGACATTATGGATAAAGATGAACAAGCGGAGCTTGTTTGCCACTTCTGCAACAAGCGCTATTGTTTCAATAAAAACGAATTGCAGGTGCTTTGGGAAAGCGCCGGAAGATAAAGGAGAACATGGACGCAAAATCTAAACAAAACGCGGAAAGCAAGGTCCTTGCCTTCAAACGGCAGGGAGAATTCCATGCCCGCATCGCCACCCGCTATGCGGAAAAGGGCGACTTTTTACAGGCTTTGTCATTCTATCGGCGTGCCGTTTGGGACGAGCCGAAAAATATGGATCATAAGCTGAATCTGGCGGCGCTGTATTCAGACATGTATTGTTATGAAAAGAGCAACCAGCTGTTGTTCCGCATCGTGCGCGAGAGCGATTCCGAGATGACGGAATGCTATTATGGCATGGGATGCAACTTCATCGGTCTTCAGGACTTGGTGCAGGCAAGGGACAGCTTTTTAATGTACCTGCAAAAAGAGCCCGAGGGGCGCTATTCGCTCGATGCCGAAGACATGCTGATGTATATCGAAGAAGAGATTGACGCAAGGGAAGACAATGATAACATAGCGCAGGAGATACAGGAGCAGGCGGATGCCGGCAAGGTCGCGCTCGACCGCGGCGAGGTGCAAGCCGCGATTGACTTGCTCGAGCCGGTGGTGCAGCAGGCGCCGCAGCTTTTCTATGCCAGGAACAATCTGGCGCTCGCCTACTATTTGCAGGGCAAGACGGATCTGGCAAAAGAACACACGCTGATGGTTTTAAGCAGCGAAAAGGACAACATCCATGCCCTGTGCAATCTCGCCATCTTTGAGGGGCTGACGAAGAACAACGAACAGGTGACACAATGTCTGGAAAAGGTTGCAAAGCTGCAGGCGATGGCGCCCGATGAGGCATACAAAGCTGCGCTGACGATGTTTGAAGCCGAATGGACAAAGCAGGCGCTGGGTTTCTTTGAACAGGCGCTGACGTTCGAACCCTATGATGTGCGCACGCTGTACTGCGCCGGCGTATGCGCCTACAACGAGAAGGAATATGCCAAAGCGCAGCGGTATTTCAACGAGATGGCGCAGGTGGAGGAAGAAGGCGGCGTCGGAGGATTCTACCGCCAACTGGCAAAACGGGCACTGGATGGAGACGCCGAGCCGAAGATGGGGCTTTTGATGCAGGTACCGCTGTACGAGGCGGTTCGGCGGGTAAAATATCTCAACGAGACCACAAAAAAGGATCTTCATACCATCGAGCGTATGTGGAGGGATGATCTTCAATTCAGAAACTATGTGAAATGGGCATTGAATCTGACGGACTGCAATGTGCAAAATGCCATGGTGGACCTGTTGGGGATCATCGGCGACGCGCAGGCGGAGGAGACGCTTCGGATGTATCTGATGGCAGCGGATGTGATGCGCGATCAGAAAAACCGTACGATGTCCGCGCTAAAGAGTATGGGCGCGCGAGAGCCATACGTCGCTTGGACGGGGCACGGGGTCGTCGAGGCGCGGGTAACGCTGGTGGCGGCGCTCGGGGACGATGTCCCGACGGGCTATACAACGGTTTTGGAAATATGTGTTCGTCTGATGCGGCACCGAAAGCTTGAAGACCTGGTGGAAAAGGCCGTTCGCGTCTGGGAAGCGTACATGAAGGGATTGACCGTCCCGTATCCGAATTTGCAGCAAAAGCCCGCATGGTCTGCAGCGCTTGAAGCTGTCGCATTAACACAAAAGGGCGAAGAACCCGATCTGGCGGACATTGCGATCGCATACGGCACAAAGCAAAGCCTTGTTGAGTCCCGTGTGACGCGGTTGTCCCGCGCATTGACCCAAAAGGGGGAGCAAAATGATTGATTTTCAGGCTGCGTTTGCGATCTGGCTTCGTACGCAATGTACGGAGAATCTCGAAACGATGCAGGAGGATATGGACGAGTTGGCGTCCCGGATGTACGAGACATGGCTCGATACGCCGCAGGAGCAATTCGCAGGATCGGCGCCCAGCCGTTATTTCGATGAGTATGCCCCGCAGGAACTTATCGATACTTTGATGGAATATGCAGACAGCCACGTTCCGGTACCCGATCCGTTGTGCGATGCGATCAACAGCTGCGATGACAGCGTACCGATATTGTTGGAGCATCTCGACAGGGATTTGACCGATGCCCAAAACCAGGCTGTATTGGAGCGTCTGAGCGAACTGCAACCGGAAGAGATGATGGAACCCTGTATGCGGCAGATCATTCTGGAGGAAGACGCGAAAGCAAACCAGTCCGTGCAGGCAATATTGCTCTTCGGACAGCCGGCGGCGAAGCTCGCTTTGGAAGCATTGCAGCAGGACACGTATTCCGACAAGGTGACGGACAGGCTTGCCGATATCGTATCATGCTGCGGTCCCTGCGAGGGTGCTTTGGAATACCTGTGCGAATTGTTCACAAAAAGGGAAGATGCCGTCGCGTTCTATGCGCAGTGCCTTGCCAAGATAGGCGATGAAAGGGCATTGCCGCTCCTTGTGCAGGCGTCAGCGTTGCCGAATTTGACCTATTTCGATTACTTAGCCGTCCGGGATGCCATTGAAGAGTTGGGCGGACAGTTGGATAACGAACGGGAGTATTCCGGGGATAAGGACTATATGGCGTTAGAGCAGATCACGAATGACGAGTGAGGGGGAAAACACGATGCAGACTATTACGCTTGCGGACATACAAGCCAGTCCGGTTGTTTCCGCCATGGTGGAAAAAGCCAATTTATGTCTGGAACGTCTTGGATACACCGACCACGGACCGCGTCATGTCGGCTATGTGGCGCGCATTACGGGGGAAATTCTGCAAAGCCTTGGCTACGACGAGCGGATGGTCGAGATGGGGCGCATCGTTGGCTGGATCCACGATGTCGGCAACATGATCAACCGCCATAGCCACGCAGAGGTTGGTGCGGCCATCATGATGCCCGTATTGCGCGAAATGGGAATGCCGCTTGAAGAGGTCATAGAGATATGCAGCGCCATCGGAAACCATGACGAGAGCAATGGCGCACCGGTCAGCGACCTGTCGGCAGCCCTGATTATCGCCGATAAAGTGGATGCACACCGTGCGCGCGTTCGTCGCGGGCGGTATGATTTCAACGATATTCACGACCGCGTGAACTATTCGATCAAAAAAACGAGGGTCACGGCGGATCCTGATGAGCGCATTATTCGCTTCTATTGCTATATGGATCATTCAAGCTCCGTCAAGGAGTTTTTAACGATCTACCTATCCCGTATGACCCTTGCGGAGCTATCTGCTAAGTTCCTCGGGTGCAGATTTGAACTTGTCATCAACGATATGCTGATCAACAATGCGCCTATCCATCCGGAGACGGATGGCAGCACGGTACCGGTCCCTGAATCGGGGGGATTCTGATGCGTTGTTTTGCTACCTGCGCTTTTGGCATCGAATCGCTGGTGAGGGACGAGCTATCCGCGCTTGGCCTTCCGATCATCGTCGTGGAAGACGCGAGGGTCGTGTTTGAAGCACAACGGGAAGGCATCATCGAAGCCAATCTGTGGCTGCGATGCGCCGATCGCGTATTCGTCGAGCTTCATAGCTTTGTTGCGGACAATTTTACGGCGCTATTTGATGGCATAAGGGATATGCCCTGGCAAAAGTATTTGCCCAAAGATGCCAGCATTATCGTGACCGGAAAGACCGCGTTGTCCAAGCTGGTCTCCATACGGGATGTCCAGAAGATCACAAAGAAAGCCATTTGCGACGCAATGTGCGCGGTACACGGCTATTCGCAATGCCCGGAAAGCGGACAGCAATACCAAATCGAAATTGGGCTGCTGCGCGATCGCGTGGTTGTAGGCCTCAATACCAGCGGGGCAGGATTGAACCGGCGGGGATACCGCGATTTATCCGCCGCCGCACCGCTTCGTGAAACGCTGGCGGCTGCGATGGTGATGTTGTCCTATTACAACGGAAGCGAAATTTTGCTGGACCCCTGCTGCGGGTCGGGCACGATCGTGATCGAAGCCGCCATGATGGCCGCACGCTTCGCTCCGGGGCTTCTAAGGCGGTTCGCGTTCGATGAATGGAAGTTGTGGGAAGAAGATGCGATGCGGCTTAGAGACAAAGCGGAACAGCAAAAGAGGCTTTCCGGTTTTGCACATCTGAGCGCATACGATATTGATCCCGATAGCGTATCCATGGCACGAAGGCACGCCAGGCGCGCGGGCGTTCACGGGTTTATCAACTTCGAAGCCATGGATGTAAAAAAACTCATCCTTCCCGCTGAAAGCTGTGTCATCGTAACCAATCCGCCCTATGGCGAACGGTTGCCCACCGGGGAAGCGAGAAGCGTGGAAACGGCTCTCGGGGAAGTCAAAAGGGCGAATCCCCGGGTCGGTATGTTTGTTATATCCAGCGATCCCGAATTTGAAAAGAATTTCGGACAGAAGGCGGACAGGCGCCGCAAACTCTACAACGGCAACATCCAATGCCAGCTGTTTATGTATATGCGGCAACGAAATCGCTGAAAAAGACTGTATAAGCAACGCCGAAGCGGTTGGCCGACAACAAAAAAGATAGTGACATACAAAGCGATTTCTGCTATAATCCATATCTGTTGAGCCAACATAGCTCAGTTGGTAGAGCAGCGCATTCGTAATGCGCAGGTCTAGAGTTCGAATCTCTATGTTGGCTCCATCGAGGTGTAGCGCAGTTTGGTAGCGCGTTTGGTTCGGGACCAAAAGGCCGCTGGTTCGAATCCAGTCACCTCGACCACATTGGAGCATGATTTGCTCCACTTACGATCCCCAATCGCTTTGCGGTTGGGGGTTTTTCGTTTCCGCTCCACGATGATAAAAAACATGACACTATATACGCGACAAAATATAATGTAACACACAAGAAAAAATCTCAAAAAAAGTATGAGTTCTTTATTGAAACCGATAAAACGCATCCCGTTTGTGTTGCAAGCGAACCGCTACACTATGTGGAAAACTGTGAATATGGTATAATGAACATGCACAAAATTTGTGCCAACAGAAAGGGGGCAAAGCATTAACATCATGAGTTTTATCACGAACATGGGAACGATACAGGTGATCCTGTTCATTGCAGGCTTAGTATTGTTGATGATAGAAATGTTTATGCCCGGGTTCGGCATTGCAGGCGGCGTTGGAATCGTGCTTCTTATCATTGGCATCGTGATGACGGCTCGAACCGTGCTTGAAGCACTGGTTATGATTCTCGTCTTGATTCTGCTGATAGCGTTGTTGCTGCTTGTCATTCTGCGCTCGGCAAAGAAGGGGAAGCTTTCAAAAAAGCTTATTCTTAGATCCGCTTCAAAGCGAGAAGCCGGATTCACGGCAACAGAGAATTCCACATCATTAATCGGGAAAGAAGGCATCGCGGTTTCGCCACTTCGCCCATCCGGGATAGGCGAATTTGACGGTAAACGTTTGGACGTGGTTTCCGAGGGCTTATACATGGAATGTGGGGAAAAAATAAGAATTGTGCAGGCGGAAGGAAGACGAATCGTCGTTAAAGCCGTGGAATAGGCAATCGATCCACAGGCAAGGATGAAAGGAATGAGTAGAATGGATTTGCTGGGAATTGATTTTGGGTTAGTCTTGATCATAGCGGCTGTTGTCGTTGTATTGTCTCTGTTTTTCAGTTTCGTCCCAGTACGGCTATGGATATCCGCGGCGGCTGCCGGTGTAAAGGTCGGCATTTTTAATCTGATCGGCATGCGTTTGCGCAGAGTTGCGCCAATCAGGGTCGTGAATCCTCTGATCAAAGCGGTAAAAGCAGGCCTTGACCTGAATATCAACCAATTGGAAGCTCACTATTTGGCCGGAGGCAATGTGGACAGGGTTGTCAATGCGTTGATTGCAGCGCAGCGTGCTGAAATCCCGTTGCATTTCGAGAGGGCGGCGGCTATCGACCTTGCGGGCCGCGACGTTCTTGAAGCCGTTCAGATGAGCGTGAATCCAAAGGTGATCGAAACGCCTTTGGTTGCAGCCATAGCCAAGGATGGCATTGAACTTAAAGCCAAAGCAAGGGTTACGGTTCGTGCCAACATTGACAGGCTGGTTGGCGGCGCGGGCGAGCAAACGATCATTGCGCGCGTAGGCGAAGGCATTGTCACAACCATTGGATCGGCTAATTCGCACAAAGAAGTATTGGAAAACCCGGACCGTATCTCCAAGACGGTCTTAAGCAAAGGACTTGATAGTGGAACAGCTTTTGAGATACTATCCATCGATATTGCCGATGTTGATGTCGGCCGGAATATCGGAGCTCAACTGCAGACGGATCAAGCCGAAGCGGATAAACGAATCGCCCAGGCCAAAGCAGAGGAGCGCCGGGCAATGGCCGTTGCCCGTGAACAGGAAATGAAAGCGGCCGTCGTGGAGATGCGCGCTAAGGTGGTCGAAGCGGAATCCGAAGTGCCAAAAGCAATGTCGGAAGCCCTGCGTGCAGGGAAGCTCGGCGTGATGGACTACTACAATATGCAGAATGTCATTTCCGATACCCAGATGAGGAGTTCGATTGCATCTGCCGGCAAACCGGAAGGAACAACTTCTGAATCGGAGTAATCGGGGCAAAGAGGGTGACAAAAATCAATGGCTAACATGAGGGATATTTTCCGTGAATTGCTCAGCGACCAGAGATCTGGAGGCTTCTTTGATGCTTCTTTGCAAACGTCATCGGATGTAGACGAAGATGCGATCGATGTGGCTGAGCAGCCCGCAGAGATAAAAACGACGGTTGAACCCGTCGTGCAACGCAAGAGCGCGGAAAAGGAAGATTCACGTTCAGTAAGCGAAGCGATACATATAACAAAAAATAAAAATCCATTGAACATCGAATTCACCCGCAATACATTGCTTCAGGGGATTATTCTTGCCGAAATAATCGCTAAACCGGTATCAAAAAGGCGTTGTTTGAGGTAGGCAAACTTTAAAGTCCGATCGTTTCTATTGTCTGCGGCGGAGCAGTAAACACCAAACCTGTTGCATGTGCTGAAAAAGTCAACATGTCGAAGCCGTTTCTCTACATGAAAAGCCACAACCCTCTTAAGCGGTGGTGGCTTTCATTGCGTGAGCGCTCCTTTTCCCTCAAAATTCTGCAACTTTTCATATATTGTTTTGACAACATTCGCTTTGAGTTGTAAGATATTTGTAACAATGGCACTCTGTAAAAAGGGGTTTGAATCATGCTCAAAAAAAGATCCGGTCTGATTTCGTGTGCGCTTGCATTGGCTTTATTTTTTCCGGTACAGGGCACCGCCTTTGCCCACAGAGCACTCTTCCAGAATGCGGCGATCGTCTCACAAAGAGCAATACCAACCTACACGCGCGTTCTTAAAACAGGTTGCCGCGGGCTCGATGTGTCGGCGCTTCAACAAAGATTAACGGAGCAGGGCTTTTTCAGCGGTACCTGTGACGGCATATTCGGGATCAAAACACAGAGCGCCGTTAAAGCGTTTCAAAAGGCCAATGCGCTCAAAGCAGATGGTATTGTCGGATCTGCTACTTTTGCCGCTGTCTACGGTGTAGCATCCACGGCGCCGACATCCACGTCGACTCCCACTTCCACCTACAAACTTGGCAGGCTAAACAATCAAGTCACATTGAAAAAGGGAAAAAAAGGCGCCGACGTCAAGGATTTGCAGACGGTATTGAAGATAAAAGGCTTCTATTCCGGGAAAATAACCGGAAGTTTCCAGAGCGAAACAAAAGATGCCGTGATGCGTTTTCAACGCTCCGTCTGCCTTAAATCGGACGGAATTGCCGGCAATTATACGCTTTCAGCGCTGTATACGATGCTAAACCCGCCTGAGCTCAGCACGATTGCGCCTTGGCCTGCGGGACAGGAAGCCTATGCGGGCATCCCGACAGAAAAGCTGCTTTGGAGTGACGTATCCTGCAATGTATTTAAAAAGGGCTTGGATGCTGTGATCGTTGACGTCCGTTCCGGCTACGTCTTCAACGTGCGACGCACCGGAGGCAGCAAACATGCCGACGTCGAGACGATCACGCCTGCGGATACAGCCACTTTTTACAAAGCCTCGGGCAATTTCTCGTGGAGCAGAAGACCGATCTGGGTCATTGTGAATGGGCACAGATTGGCAGCTTCGATGAACTGTATGCCGCACGGGTATGATACCTTGGCTTCCAATGATTTTAAGGGGCAGTTCTGTATCCATTTTGTTGGCTCCAAAACACACGGTACAAACAAAATTGATCCGGATCATCAGGCTTGCATCGAAGAAGCTTACCAAGCGGGTCTCGCGCCGGCTCCGACCCCCACGTTGGCGCCAACACCCGAACCGACGGTGACGCCCTCACCCACGTCGACACCCACATCGACACCCGTAACCACGCCGACACCGACGCCATAAACAATACCAAATGTACAGATCTGAAATTCGACGCGCTTCTTTGTTATAGGAGCGCGTTGTTTGTTTGCTGCGCTATGACGCATTCATACCAATGACCAAGGTTATAATTCCGCCTCAAAGCAGAGATTGAATAATTATAGACCGCATCAAATGCATATACCCGGCTTGCGCTCTATGACAACAGGAATTCGTAATAATTATTCATTGTATAGCGATAAGAATTCGAATGGCTTTTGGAACATCTCCGCTGCGAATACAAAGCGCGCAGATCAAATGATAAACCGCAGGCTTAAAAAGCGCCAATTAATACTTGACACCATTATCCAGCCGGAATATCTTAATAAGTAACAGCATACTGTTTTTGATGTTGAGCTGTTTGTACAGACGCAAAATAATGTGGGAGGTGCTTAAATTGCCTGGATTCGGGGAGAAGTTTTCGAAGTTTGTCAGCAATACAAAAAAAGGCGCGCAGGATTTGGTGGAAACGAACAAATTGAACTCTGCCATCCACAAAGCGGAAGCGGAAATAGAAGCGACATACTCAAGAATCGGTAAAAGCTATTTTGAAACATTCCGGGATGACGTAAACATACCGGGAGATTTCCGGCAGATGTTGGACGAAATACTTGCCAATACGAAGGAAATCGAGGAGCTTAAGCTCAAGATAGTCGAACTGCAGGGCAATAAAGTATGCCCCGGGTGCGGTGCCGTTATCGAAGAGGAAAAGCAGTTCTGCGGCACATGCGGGCATAGATTTGAAGAAAGGCCGGCGCCGCCCGTGCAGGAGCAAGTGGCATATGAATACCAGAGCACGCCTGCCCAAGACGTCTCCGCCGAAGCGGACATCCCGCCGGTACAGGGCACATGGCCGCCTGTCGCAAGCACACAAGCACCGCAAAGCGAAGAGAAGCCAAAGTTCTGTACTTCTTGCGGCACGGCAGTACCCGCGTCCAGCGCGTTCTGCGGCAGCTGCGGGCAAAAAATGTAACACTGGCACAAACACCCGATACTCTGTCTGACTAAAACGGCGGGAAATATTTTCCCGCCGTTATTTTATATAAAAAGCATACAAAAAAAGGACCAGTCGTGATTATCAAACAAGTTTCAGGTAAGCGAAGAATAGGTACTGATTGCAAAAACTGCGGCGCATACCGCAAAGAAGAGGATCATACCCGCATTTAAGAAAACAACTCTCCAGTTTGGCAACGCAATCTGTCCGCTCTTGAAACGAATCTGTTTATGATACTTGATCATAAGCGTAAGGCCCGCGATTGCGACGGTTAACATAAACAATCCAAAGGCCGACATTAGCAAAGTGCCTGCGTTTATAACAGCCGGTCCGACGATGCTGCCCATCAGATTAACGGCCATATGCAGTAAAATGGTATACGTGAGATTACCGGTTTTAATATAGATATAACCCAGCGCAAGGCCTAAGGCAAAAGCATAGAAAAACTGCGAGAAATTGCCGTGCACCAGGCCAAAAATCAATCCGGACGTGATTACCGCAACGCGTTCTCCGTAGGGAAGAAGTTTTTCAATAAGCAGTTTGCGAAAAAAGATCTCTTCGGCGACGGGTGCTATAAGGACAAGGACGACAAATCTTGGCAACAGATCCGATCCTGTGACAAGCGTGCTCACGGCATTTGACATGTTGCTGCCGGCGATCGCGCTGATGATCGTTGTAACGATTCGCCCTATGATGTTTCCCGCGTAGATGAGGAAATACACAATGCATATAATGATGCGGAATTGTCTGGCATCAAGGGTTTTGGCCGGTATCTCAGGTCGTTGTCCTCTTAAAAGATATGCCGCTAAAGGCATCGCGACAAGGTATTGGGGAACGATAAGCAGCGCATACCGTATCCACGAGTTGGTTTGAATAGCGAACAGAACGGGATAGCTTGCAAATTGCACGACGGCAATCTGGATAACCGCTGTTACAACGAGCATCAGACACATGCTCCATCCGATACGGGAGAGGTTTCTGCGCACCTGTGATATGTCGGTTTGATTTTCCATCATCTTCTCCTAAAAAAAGTTGAGCATGGTCATCCATCGCTTCAAAACAACAACGATTCGGGTCCATTGATCTGTCGGTCATGGATGGAATGGGTTAACACCTGTAGTATTATTCATTCATAGTAGCATGAACACAAAAGTTTTCATAGCGCATGATCGATCAAGAAGGCTCCGCAGAAGCGTATTGGGCCGTTGTTTCATTACGATCTTTCTTTGACAGGGTGCTGCAAAGCGTACTACAATAGCGCTGTGCGCGATTCTCAAACCCCCGGCATCGAGTCGGTATCCGTTTGCTCTTTGCATGAACGCATTCTTTTTTGGCAAAACAAGTCACAACCATGATAAGGGGAAATCAATGGCAATTGAATTAATTGGAATAGATCTTGACGGGACGCTGTATCATCAGGGGGAAACACCCTCGGATGAAAGTGTTCGTGTACTGCGGGATTGTGCGAGGTCGGGCATTCATGTTTGCATTTGTACCGGCAGAAGCCTTGTGCAGATTTCAGGCGCTCTGGCGCATGGGGACGAATTGGATGAACTGTGTGTTCTGACCAACGGCGCATCCATCGTGAATTGGAAGACGAATGCCTATGTTTTGGAGCGGCGGATCGATCCGGATGCGGTGGATCCGCTGCTGCGCGCCTTGGTTGAGGATTGTCTTTCGGTACCGGGACGCCATTTGAGCGCCACCGGCATGTACACGACGCATGTGTATAGATCCTGCGCCAGCCAGGCGATGCTGGACAGATTGAACGGCAAGATGCATTCCTATATTCAGCTGTACGAAACGCTGGATGAATTTATCCGCGCCAGCAAGCCGGATATTCAGCGAATTGACTATTCTGTTCCTTTCACGGACGGGGAACGAGTACTTAAGATGCTTTCTCCCATCGTCGCGCTTGATAGTACCACAGGAGACCCTCGACGGCTTGAATTGGTGCCCAAGGGCATCAACAAAGGCGACGGATTATCACGTCTGGCTGCGCATTACGGCATTAAACGCGAATGCGTCATGGCAGTCGGAGACGGTATCAATGATGACAGCATGATTCAATGGGCCGGTTTGGGCGTCGCGATGGGGAACGCAGTGGAAAGTTTAAAAAAGGTAGCGGATGTTGTAACGGATACCAGCGCCAATGACGGTCTGGCAAAGGCCATCGAACGATATGCGCTTGGTCGATGAACACAACAAGACATTAACCGATTTATAAACGCCCTCACAGGCTTCCCGAAGAGGCCAGATAGATGCGGATACGCAAAAAACCATAATGCATAAATATACAATGTATATTTATGCATTATTTTGTGGTCCAATGAATGAGAGCTGATTCTGTCCGCCAACACAAGTCAACGCGCCGGTGCCCGAAGGGCTAGCATGAATATCACATGCCATTTCATATTCGGATTGATTTGGCAGTCGTAGAAGGCTGATGTGCCAACAATATCTCTTCTCAATCTGTGATGATAGAAAATATAGGGTCCGATTATATTATAACAATTAATGATATAATGATATATGGATAAGATACTAAGCTAGTTATATTATAATATAATAACTACCTTGGTTTGTTGCGGCATTATATCGGGATACGCGCCGCTGTTTAAAAAAGAATTGATTATGTGTTACAGTATCGCCTTTCTAAAGCGAAGCATCCCGCCCAACAATAATGCCATGGTCAAAAAGACCGTGATGCAGATCGGGAGTGTCATCGCCGATGAAGCAATGGTATTTGTAAGCAAGGCGCTGTTTTGCGATGTTAAATAGTTTGGGCTGAATTGCCTGATCATAGGGAAAATATCCAGCGCAAACAGCAGGAACAAAACACCCACAGTTGTCAACAAACCGCCATAACTCCCGCTGATCAGACAGCTTGAAAAAAGCAGCAAAGATTGCAGAAATGCTCCGAACAGCCAGAGTGAGAACAGCGAAAGAAAGAGGCTGGGCGCCAAAACCGTCCCAAACAGAAAATAGGTATAGGCCAGATCGATGGCAACCGCCAACCAATAGCACACGGAAAAGGCAATCAGCGAAGCCGTATACTTGCTAAGGATGACGGCATCCCTTGATAAGCCCTTCGAAAGCGGCATGATAAGCGTACCCTTTGCAATTTCCGATGATAAATTCGTCGCAAACAACAACAAAAGCACGATCAAACCCATCTGCGTTATGTTTTTAAAAAACTGGGCATAGGCATCCAAATAGCTGGATGGCGGCAACGTAATGGAAATATTGCCCATGGGTATTTGGGACATAATCTGAGGCATCACTTTCGCCAAGCCGGGGCTCATAAACCCGAACAGAACGAAAACCAGCACCAGGATCAGCGCTTTATAGCTTCGCAGCAGTTCCGTGATTTCCTTTATAAAGAACGTTTTGAATCCATTCATCGCACAGCCTCCAAAAAAACGCGTTCAAGCGTAGGTTCGCCAATTTCGTAGCGCAACAGCGGCAGTTGCTGCGAAACGATCATCTCCAGAATCTTCGAGCCTGTCAGTTCAGCATCGTTGAGCGCGACAGTTATGGAATTGTCCGATACCGACACATCGTATACGCTTTCAAGACTCAGGATTGCTCCGGCAACGGGTTCAAGCATGGTTCCGGCTTTGAACTCCAGCAACAGCGTATCCTGCCTATATGTTTTTTTCAACGCCGCAAGCGTGCCATGCAGTACGAGGCGTCCGTGGTCGATCACGCCTATATGATCGCAGATGCGTTCCACGTCGGAGAGGATGTGGGTAGAGAAGACGATGGTGGTATGACTGCGGGCCAAGAGCAGGATATCAAGGATCTCTTTTCTGCCGACAGGATCAAGCGCGGATGTCGGCTCGTCACATATCAGAAGTTTTGGTTCATGCAGCATTGCCTGGGCAATACCGAGCCTTTGTTGCATGCCGCGGGAAAAGCCTTTGATTCTTCGCTCGTCGCCGTGAAGCCCTGTTAATTCCAAAAGTTCTTCCGTGCGTGCTTTGACGCGCTTCGTATCCATCCCTGCGATATTCCCGCACATTGCAAGATATTCCACAGGCGTCATATAACCATAAAAGCTTGGAACATCGGGAAGATAGCCGATATGCCGGTTTGTTTTCGTGTTCCCGAACAGCACTCTTTCACCGCAAACATGGATGCTGCCGGAATCCGGCTTTAAAAACCCCAGAATCATCTTCATGGTCGTGGTTTTACCGGCGCCGTTTTTGCCGATAAAACCGAGCACACTGTGCTCCGTAACGGACAGCGTGAGATCGTTTATCGCGTTCACGCTGCCAAAGCGTTTGCTGATATGCTCCAAATGCAAAATTTCCATCAGTTATCGCCCCGGCCCACGGTGAAATACAAAACAGGGCCGATGATCTGAAAAATCATCACGACAACGATCCAAAATGCGCGGTTGCCAAAGCGGTATGTCCGGTGCTTCAACACATGGCGCAGCGCCAGAATCATCAATGTCAGTTCGATGATGACAATGGGGATCAGCAGCGGAAGGTAAGGCATAAGTGTTTTCATGGAACAACCTCCTATATGCTTTCAAGTGTATTTTTGAGTTGAGAGAAACGTTCATCCATGTGCAGCGGTAAAAAGACCGGGTTTTCAAGCACGGCTTTTTTTAAATCCCGTTTGATCAAATCACTGCTTCGCGGCGCCTGTACGCCAAGCTCAATTCGATCGAACAGGGAATCCAAACAGTCGAAAAACTCGGTTCCGTGAAGCGTCAAAGGAAACAGGCCCGGCTTGGATACCAACTTTGCGAACGATTCCAGACTGGACAAAGCTGAGTCGTTTTTCTGCTGCGAAGCATAAAGGATGGCTTGTGTGAGTATGACCGAAAAATATACGCCAGGATGCAGCGTATCCATGTCGACGGATTGCCGCAGCGATTCGGCGAATTGAACGCATGCCTCGAACTTTGCGGAATCCTGTGCGTAAAGCGACATCAGATCCGGAATTGCGCCGAAGATGCCGACCACACTTTGGTACATATACGTTTGCAGCAACCCGATGGCTTTTTTTGGTTCGCCCTTTTGGCAATATGCTTTTGCGAGCAGTACCTCTGTTGCCATTGGAGGTTCCAGCGTACCGTCCAGAAGATCGATCACCGCTGCCGGATTCCCCATAAATAAGTAACAGACACCCTGCATCTGCAAGGCTTGACGCTTCAAAATGGTATCATCGCTCTCTTGCTCCACACGGCAGAACAGCGACAGTGCCTCTTCGTATACGGACTGTGCAACCGGTGCTGTGGATGCCATTGCTGCGTGGTTGATCAAAAGCGTTCCCATCGAAAACAGGAACTTCCAGCAGGAGTAATACTTTCGAATTATCTCTCGGCATCGCGCAAGTACCGCATCAAACGGTTCCCGGCTGAATGCATCCGACAGGCTTGCGTAGAGCTTTTGGATATCATCGTTTTCCATCTGCGGTGTATAACCCAACAGATCGTCGACACTCAAGCTGAAGTAGGCGGCTATGACGGGAAGCAGGGTAATATCCGGATAGCTTTGCCCCGATTCCCACTTGGAGACGGCCGGCTTTGAAACGCCGAGGTAACAAGCCAGATCTTCCTGCGTGATGCCTTTTTGCTTGCGGTTTTTTGCTATGACGGAGCCAATATGAATGCTTTTCATCCCGATCACCTCAAGACCATTGTAGGGCGCGGACTCTGGGTTATCAAGAGAAGCGTGGTTAATAATGGTAAAAATTATTAACCATAGATTAACAGAAAGGAAATTGAATTAAAATTTCGCAATGTAAAGGTACGCAAAAAGCGATACAATGTGCGTCTGATAAGGTTTACAATACAAACAGGATAAACGCTTATAAAAACGTGCGTAAAGGATGAGACGGATGAAAGCGGAAGATGTATTGAAAATCGAAAGCGAACTCATAAGTGATCGTGTGGAGCAATACATCGCAAGGTCTCTTTCAGGAGGACTTCTGGATGAGAAATCCAAAAAAGCGATCGCCTCGGCGCTCTTTAAGGGATAGAAAGCCTGCAAGACCAATAGAACGGACAGAATGTGAAAATATTGCTTTTACAAGGTAAGGAAACATTGTACAATAATACGGTATCAATACAATTCTTTTGGAGGTTTGCATGGAGCATATCATTGAGGTTACCGGCCTTCGCAAATCGTATGGTTCCATCAAAGCCGTGCAGGATATCAGCTTCTACGCGGAGCAAGGGAAGCTGTTCGCATTTCTGGGACCAAACGGCGCAGGGAAATCCACGACCATCGACATCATCTGTACCTTTTTGAAAGCGGATGCCGGCGAAGTGCTGGTGGACGGCTACAAATTGGGTATGGATGACGACGCGATCCGTTCCCAAATCGGCGTGGTTTTTCAGGACGGCCTGCTGGATCCGCTTTTGACAGTTGCGGAGAATATCAAGCTGCGCGGCGGATTCTATAATCTTAAGGGCAAACAGCTCGACGATGCGCTGAAGTCGACGACGGAGCTGACAGGGATTCAGGATCTCCTTTCGCGTCCTTACGGGAAACTCTCCGGCGGGCAGCGAAGGCGGTGCGACATTGCGCGTGCGCTGATCCACACCCCCAAAATACTGTTTCTGGACGAGCCGACAACGGGGCTTGATCCGCAAACCAGGCAGAATATTTGGCAAACCATTTTAAAATTGCAGCGCGATTCCGGCATGACGGTCTTCATGACGACGCACTACATGGAAGAGGCTGCAGAAGCTGATTTTGTCATTGTAATCGACAACGGTGTTATAACGGCAAAGGGTACGCCGATGCAGCTTAAGGAACGGTACGCCAGAGACAAACTCAGACTTGTGTGCGCCGATATGGAAAAAGTCGAAGCGATTTTGCGCGATCGATCCATCCCATACACGGTGACGGCAGATTGCATTGTTCTGAATCTGGATAAAACGCTGGATGCACTGCCGATCCTTGAGCAATGCAAGCCCTATCTTGCAGGATTCGAAGTGACAAGCGGAACGATGGACGACGCGTTCATCGCAATTACCGGGAAGGAGATACGGGCATGATAAGCTTTACCATTCGAAACTTGAAGGTTTTTTTCAGAGATAAGAGCTCGGTGTTCTTCTCGTTGCTATCGGTCTTTATCATCATTGGCATGTATGCTTTGTTTTTGGGAGATGTGTGGTCATCCAACTTCGAACAGATAAAGAACATACGGTTTCTGATGGACAGCTGGATGATGGCCGGATTGCTGGCGGTAACGACGGTGACGGCCACCATGGGCGCTTTTGGCATCATGGTGGAGGATGAAACGAAGAAATACAACAAGGATTTCTTCTCATCGCCGCTCAAGCGCAGCAGCATTACATTAGGATATCTGTTGAGCGCATTTGTCATCGCGGTTATCATGAGCGTAGTCGCGCTCATTTTGATAGAAATCTATATCGTTTTAAGCGGCGGCAGTCTGCTTTCGGTTGCGGGATTCGCCATTGTACTGTTGCTGATTATATTGTCGGCATTTTCCAACACGGCGATGATGTTCTTCATCACTTCCTTTTTTAAAAGCCAAAACGCTTTCGCTACGGCGAGCACCATCATTGGCACATTGATCGGCTTTTTGACGGGTATCTATCTGCCGATTGGCAGTTTGCCTTCTGCCGTTCAGATGATCGTCAAGCTGTTCCCGCCATCCCATGCTGCGGTGTTGTTCCGGCAGACCATCATGGCGGCGCCGCTCGCGGACGCCTTTCTGGGTGCGCCAGCGCAGGCTGCGGCACAATTTAAAAGTACGATGGGCGTAACCTTCGAATTGGGCGGACAAACGGTGACACCGCTTTTGAGCATCGGCATTTTGCTTGCGTCCGCGGCGATTTTCTATGCACTGACGCTTTGGCGTGTCGCAAGGAAACGAAAAGGGTAAAAAAGTGCCGATTCAAGGGGAATATTGGGATTATTCGGCTATATTTGAAGCGTGTGCAATGATACAATAAAGACAAATTGATTGGATGGGGGAAGCGGCGATATGAAAAAAATCGCACTCATGCTCTTTTCATTGCTCATGATCGCTTTTGTCGGTTGCGCGCCTAAGACGGGGAATTCTCCGTTTGGTTTTTTGCAGTCAGCGGCGAATTCGCAAACGCCTGCAAAAACACAATTGCCCTTTTTGCCACCAGCGCAAACAACGGTACAAACCCCGTTGCCTACGCCAACTCCTTCAAGTGTGCAAACGGTGACCAATGCAGCGATGACGCTGAACTTTGCCTTCGGCCAAAAATCCGGAACATATACCGGACAATTGGCAAACGGTCTTCCGGACGGGAAGGGCAGCTTTACAGCCGCCGACAATGAAGGCAATCAATGGACGTACGTCGGAGATTGGAAAAGCGGGCACTTTCAGGGAACGGGGACAACGACATGGCCTGCCGACAGCTGGGTAGAAACAGGGACATATGCGAATGATGCCCTGGTATCGGGCGAAACGTACTGGAAGGGAAAAATAGCCTATCGGGGTGCGATGAGCAAAAATAGATACCATGGGCAAGGCAAAACCTTTGATTTCTTCGGGCATGTTATCTTTGAAGGCACTTT
Source organism: uncultured Christensenellaceae bacterium (assembly GCA_942492795.1). Lineage (GTDB taxonomy): Bacteria > Bacillota > Clostridia > Christensenellales > QAND01 > RGIG3178. The sequence continues at coordinate 2,247,774 of OW818639.1, read as the reverse complement.
CGACAACGGGTATCTCAAGGAGGACGACGAACACCGCATCACACGCGCGGATATGATAGCGCCCGAAGCGTTCGTATTGACCAAGAATAATTACAATAGCGTTATCAACAACAAGAACAACTACATCGGCAAATGGGTGGAAGTGGCGGGACGCGTCGACTATTTCTATGACGAGGACGTCAGCAGCGCCTATACGGAGATCGAACTGCTTGTAGACGGAGCATCCGGCTATTATGCGGATGTTTACTACCGCTATGCAGTCGGTGAGCAAAGAATGAAGATGAAGGACGGCATCAGGGTTTTTGGCGTCATCGTGGACGTGGTCAGCTACACCGGCAACGACGGCAAGAAATACCTCGAACCGCTGATAGAAGCGCATGTGGTCTATATCGGGCAATGAACTCAATAAAAAAAGCCGGTTACCCGGCTTTTTTGTTGCAATTCTAGGTGCCTTCGCGTATCAGGGATTTGACGAGATCGCCATCCGGTGTGATAAACAGCGTTTTCTGGTTGGTATAGGTAACGAAACCCGGTTTGGAGCCGGAGGGCTTGTGTACGTTTTTGATAAGGGTGTAATCCACCGGCACATTGCCCGAATGCCTGCCGCGGCTGAAGAAGGCTGCGATCTGTGCCGCCTGTCGCAGCGTATCGGGCAGGACGGGATGCGCCTTGATCACAACGTGGCTTCCCGGCATGCCCTGGGCATGCAGCCAGGTGTCGGTCGATCGACTTAACCTGCAAGTGACAAGGTCGTTCTGAACATTGTTGCGCCCGCAGAGGATTTCAACGCCGTCGGAGGATACAAACCGCAGCGGTTTGGACTGCGGCGGTGTACTTTTGCCCTGGGAACGTACGGTCCGAATAAGCTGCTGGTCCTGCAATTCCATTCGGATATCCTGCAGATCCTCCATGGCTTCGCTCAGTTCGATAGAAAGCAGGATACTCTCCCAATACGCGATTTCAGGAAGTATCTGATCTTTTTGCTGCTGCGCGGCAATGGCGGAAGACTTTAGCTTCTGGTAGCGTTTAAACAGCTTGTTTGCATTTTCCGCGGCGCTGAGCGTGGGATCCAGCGCAAGGACAACCGGAGCATCATGAATATAATCATGCACCTGCACGCACGCCATACCGCGCTTGATTTCATGGGCATAGGCCAGCATGAATTCTCCCTGTTCGCGGATGCTTTCATACGATTCACTCTGTGCAAGAACGTCGTCCTGAAACTGCAGCCTCTTAAACAGCTTTTCCATCCGCGCGTTTACCGCCGCCTGCAATGCCTGCTTTTCCCGAAGAATGCGGCTTTTTGAAAGGCGGTATTCGGTATACTGCAGTGCGGCTTCGCATAAGGAATTTGTTTTTACAACGTTTCTTCCCAATAGGACAAACGGTGCAAACGCAATGGGAGCGCCGTTATCGTCCTTCTGCAGGCTGGCCTCAAAGGTACCGCTTAAAAGCGATTGAGCCAAATCATAAACGATTGACGATAATGCGTCCGATTGTGCATGGTCAAGCGGAGCCTGCGCGATATCCCCCAAAACCCTTTGGCAGAGCTGCTGCGCGGTAAACGGGGAGATTCCGTAGAACAGCGCGACCAAGGCCTTGTCGATGGGTCCGCCCGGGATTGCCTCCAACAGTTCGGTGATCTGTGCTCTTGAAAGCGCCAGCATGTCGTATTTTTGCTGTGCCGGCGGATTGTGGTAGCGTTCGCCGGGCAACACGGTACGAAGCGATGAGACGGCGGGCGGTACACGTTTGGCGCTGTCGAGAATGGCACCGTTCGGATCGACCAAAATAAGGTTGCTGTGTTTGCCCATGCACTCCGCAATAAAGCACAATTCAACCCTGTCCCCAAGATCGTCCGTCACCTGTACGGTCATGCGGACGGCCCGGTCCATTTGCGGCGCCGTTATTTGGAGGATTCGGCCATGCAGAAGATGCTTGCGGAGCATCATTAAAAAAGTATACGGTTTATCGGGACCCTTGTCGGAGGACCCTCCGAGCTGTATGCGTGCACATTCGGGGTCAGCGGAAAACAGAAGCCTGTGGTTCGTGCCGTTTGCCCGTATGGTAAAGACGACATCGGCACGGTTCGGCTGTGCGATGCGTTCAATCCGTCCGCCTGACAGAAGTGTGTTTGCTTCTTTTGCCGCGGCATAAAGCGCGGCTCCGTCCATTTGCATTTTTAATGCTCCATTTCCAAAGCAAGCCTTTTTTTATGCGACTTCTCACGATATAATACTAGGTATTCGGGGTTTGAACAAGGAGCGTAACAGATGAAGCTGCTGATTGCCAGCAACAACATGGGAAAACTCAGGGAGTTTTCAGAGATATTGGGCGATCTTTTTATGGAGATCGTAACGCCTTCGATGATAGGCCTTACCCTTGAAGTGGAAGAAAACGGCAAGACCTTTTGCGAGAACGCATTGCTCAAAGCAACGGCATTCGCTAAAGCTTCCGGTTTATCGGCCATCGCTGACGACTCGGGATTGTGCGTGGATGCGTTGGATGGGGCTCCCGGTGTGTTTTCAGCACGGTATGCGGGTGGGCACGGTGACGATGCCGCGAACAATCAACTGCTGATCGAAAATCTAAAAGACGTGCCGGAGTCCTTGCGCACGGCGCAGTTCGTTTCAAGCATCGCGTTTGTAGATAGGGACGGCACGGTTTTAACCAGCGAGGCAAGCAGTGCAGGAAGGATCCTGTTTTCTCCCGTTGGCGACAACGGGTTTGGATATGATCCGCTATTCTACACGGACATATACGGTAAAAGCTATGCACAGCTGGATGCGCAACAGAAGAATGCCATCAGCCACCGGGGCAAAGCGTTGGCGTTGTTGCGCAAGCAGTTGGAGGAACGCTATGGCCGATGAAATGCGCATAGGCGTGCTCTCCGATACCCACGGCTCCTCTGCGGCTTATGCGGCGGCACTGGATGCGTTGGGAAATGTCGATCTTATTCTGCATGCAGGGGATTGTTCCTCCGACGCCAGGATCATGGCAAAGCGTACCGGCATACCAACGCAATATGTAGCTGGAAATTGCGATTATAATAAGGAAGACGAAGAAGAGCTGGAACTGATGCTGTGCGGCTTTAAAGTGCTGATCGTGCACGGGCACCACCATGGTGTCAAACGCTCGCTGGATAGGCTCGAAGAGGAAGCGCAAAAACGGGACGCGGATATCTGCATCTTCGGGCATTCACATACGGCATCAATCACAAGGGCAGGGAAATGCCTGTATATCAATCCGGGCAGCCCGCACAGCCCGCGTATGGGAGGTCCAAGCTGCGCGGTGCTTCAGCTTAAAAGAGGGAGTCTTCCCGTTGCCGAAATACTTGCACTTGGCAGACTGCTATAGAACAGATGTTGAAGAATATGAACGGCGAAAAGTACACATATGAACAGCCAAAAAACGGTGTTTTGTTGCCGGATCCGCAAAAGGAGGGCTCTTGCGCGCTGGAATCCGGCTGTGTATGAATTCGTTCGCAAGACAATTTTAAACCATTGACAGCCCATACCTCAGGCACTATAATGAAATGCGTTCGCCTGACAAGCGCCTGTAGCTCAGCAGGATAGAGCAACGGCCTTCTAAGCCGTAGGCCCAGAGTTCGAATCTCTGCAGGCGCACCAGATGCCGTGGTGGATATAGCTCAGTTGGTTAGAGCGCCAGGTTGTGGCCCTGGAGGTCGTGGGTTCAACTCCCACTATTCACCCCATTTTTTCCGGGAAAGACCCAAAATCCGGACGCCCGGACGCAATGTTCGATTGACAGGGTGTACAGGAAATGGTAGAATCCCCCTTGCATCGCGTGTCGCGTTGGGGTGTAGCCAAGCGGTAAGGCACGGGACTTTGACTCCCGCATTCGTAGGTTCAAATCCTCCCACCCCAGCCACCATGATCCATTAGCTCAGTCGGTAGAGCACCTGACTTTTAATCAGGGTGTCCGCGGTTCAAGTCCGCGATGGATCACCATTGAAGTTTGTGCGGGCGTGGCGGAATTGGCAGACGCGTTGGATTTAGGTTCCAATGCCCAAAAGGTGTGTGAGTTCGAGTCTCTCCGCCCGCACCAAAGAAAATGCGGTAGTAGCTCAGTGGTAGAGTGCCACCTTGCCAAGGTGGATGTCGCGAGTTCGAATCTCGTCTACCGCTCCACTGAAATCTTTGCGGGTGTAGCTCAATGGCAGAGTTCCAGCCTTCCAAGCTGGCCACGTGGGTTCGATTCCCATCACCCGCTCCACCATGGATCTTTAGCTCAGTTGGTAGAGCACCTGACTCTTAATCAGGGTGTCCAGGGTTCGAGCCCCTGAAGATCCACCAAATGTATACTCAATGTCTAGTACAATGAAGAGCCCTGCATAGGGCTTTTCATTGTTTTAGGGGGTTGCTTTGTAATTTCCAAATGGGCAAAAAGCGCTCTCTCATCTTTAAGATGCACACTCCTGTACACCCTTTGCACCCCAGTAAAGAGTAAAGTTGCTATTGTAGATAAAAGCATATGAAAATCAGGAATTAGGTTCAGATAATCTTTTTGACAATAGATCGGAATACAAAGTCATGCTTGCCAAATCTGTCAGTTCTCTTACAAATTTCCCATTACGCAGCATTTTAACGCACGAGATTATGAAAAGCTTGTTAGTCTATTTGAAGAATTGGAATGAAAACTTAAGATTATCTATGATATACTTATATTTAGTAACTTCCATTACAAGTCTCACGATGCCTCTAAAAGTGACATCTATAAGCTGCCAGCCAAAATGACAGGTTTGCCGATAAGCATATTGGACTATTGGAGAATGAAGCAGCACCTGTAAAAGAAGATGTCGAAAGAGACTATACATCGATTAAATCTGTGCTTGCAGGGATGGTGTTCGAAGTGATAGTAAATGATTCATTTTTTGAAAAGTTCGAAGTAAATCATAGAGACAAGGGTACTTAAAAATATGAGGAACGAGAAATTGAATGGACTATTTCCATCACTCGCACTTATGAACAAATGGGGCCTCAATTGATAAATATTGATGGCAACCTAAAAATAGATCAAGTTACAAATAGCATTGTGCAACATATAGAATTTTAATGCTGGGAGGATTAACAATGAACACTAACATTCAAAAGCAGAACCTATCAGCCGCTAAGGATCGTATTTGTCTAGCGCTCGATATGCAAAACGAGGAAGAAATTTTACAAACTGTCGATCAAATGCACGAATTCATTGGGTATTTTAAATTGAACTTTGCATTTACACGTTACGGCCCCAGTTTAATCGAAAAAATATTAAAATATAATGTAAAAATATTTTTGGATTTGAAGATGCATGATATTCCCAACACAGTCTCCGGATACGTCGAATCTGTCACAAATCTAGGCGTCCATATTGTAACTGTTCACACTTCCGGAGGTATGGACATGATGAAAGCAATATCTGAAACAGCAAAGAGTATATCTTCCAATACAAACAATATACCGCCTAAATTTATTGGTGTTACATTGTTAACCAATATCGACAAGCAAATTCTTAATAATGAAATGAAAATATCTGGCGAAATTAGCGATGAAGTCATTCGCAGGGTGCATATGGCTATGGATTCGGGATTAGATGGGATCGTTTGCTCTCCAGCAGAACTGATGGAAATCAAGGGCGAAATTCCCACCGATTGCTTTTGTATTACCCCAGGGGTAAGGGCTGCTCAATCAAGTATAAATGATCATAAAAGAGTAGCTTCTTTTAGTGAAGCAATAAAAGCGGGATCGGATTTGCTTGTTGTCGGTCGTGATTTGTTGCTATCAAAGAATCCAATTGATTATGCAAAATCAATCATTGACGAAATTATGAAAGGAAATCAATAGCCATGCTTATCACCGATTTACAACATAAGTTTCGCTTTGAGTAACGGCACACTTGTGATTTAATAGAATAAAAAACGCTTGTAGGGTGCTATGAAAACAATCACGATTGTTGGTGGCGGTGCGTCTGGCATGATGGCCGCAATCACCGCCGCACAGGAAAAAGACAACCAAATCATTCTGATAGAACGGCAAGCCCGCGTTGGCCGAAAGCTGCTAAGCACCGGAAATGGCCGCTGCAATCTGACCAATAGCAATGATGGGCATAACCGCTATCACGGCGAGAATGCCGACTTTGTGCTTCCGGTTTTGGAAAAGTTCGGTGTCGCTCAGACATTGGATTTTTTCCATGATCTTGGCCTGATCACAATGTCCGAGCCGGATGGAAGAGTGTATCCGCTAAGCAACCATGCGGCAAGCGTTGTGGATGTGCTTCGCTTTGCGTTGGAACGGGACAATATCGAGCTTCGCACCGGTCAAAGCGTTCTGTCTTTGGAAAAGCGCGGCGACGGATTCCTTGTCGGTACAGACGGCGGAGAGCTTTCTGCTGACTATGTCATTGTGGCCTGCGGCGGCGCTGCCGGATCCAATCTGGGGGGCGTTATGGACGGTTATCGGCTGCTGGAGATGATGGGGCACCACAGAACAAGTCTATACCCATCACTGGTGCAGGTAAGGACCGATCCCGCCTATCCCAGAGCGCTCAAGGGTATCAAGACGGATGCTGCGATAAGCGTACTTGACGGGAAACGTATTCTTGCCGTCAACCGTGGTGAAGTGCTTTTTACGGAGTACGGTATCTCCGGTCCCGCAGTATTTGATATTTCCCGAAACGTTAGCACCGGCGGCAACGGCCTTGTCATTCGTCTGGATCTTTTGCCGGATTTTACTGAGGATGAGGTAAAAGCGCTGCTGGTCCGCCGCTGTAAAGCCGCGCCTACGCTGCCGGCAAATCAAATTCTAACCGGCGCACTCCACAATCGATTGGGGCAAATGGTCTGCAAATATGCAGGCGTGTCAGGTGGCGGGATATTGGAACAGATGGGCGCAAACGAACTCAAAGCGGTAGCAAACGCTGTCAAGTGCTTTATGCTCCCTGTGGAGGGTGTGGCCGGATTTGACGCTGCCCAGGTAACTGCCGGCGGCATGAAAACCGAAGAATTCAATGCACAAACCTTGGAAAGCAGACAGGTTCCCGGATTGTTTGCTTGCGGTGAGGTGCTGGATATTGATGGAGACTGCGGCGGCTTCAATCTGCAGTGGGCTTGGTCCAGCGGCCGTCTGGCAGGGGGACTTGGCAAACGAGCGTGATTCATTGTCTTTAAATTGCACCTGTTGAACGAGAAATAAGCTAAAAAAAACTGCAAAGCCTTCGACGCCGATCAGAGCGACGCTTGCTGTGCAGTTGATACTTGCCTGAAAGACAATCAGAGGATACTATGAACGCATGAAAACAATAGAGCTTCTTTCTCCCGCCGGGAGTTTACAATCGGTATACCAGGCAGTCCAAAACGGCGCCGACGCAGTTTATCTGGGCGGCAAAAGTTTTGGAGCGCGTGCATTTGCCGCTAACTTCACAGTTGACGAAATGAAACAAGCGATAGACTATGCCCATTTATATGGCAGTAAAGTCTATGTAACTGTCAACACGCTTATCTATGAAAACGAAATTGAGGACGTACTCAAACATATAGAAACGCTCTACGGTTTGGGTGCGGATGCGCTTATCATGCAAGATATCGGTATGATATCGCTGACCCGCAGTTGTTTTCCGGATATCGAAGTGCACGCGAGCACACAGATGCACAATCATAACGACGAAAGCTTATATTTTGTTTCGGAACTTGGGGCCGTACGTGCGGTGCTTGCACGGGAGATGAGCATAGAACAGATCAAAAGGCTTACGTGTGGCATCAAAAAGGAAGTTTTTATTCATGGAGCGCTCTGCATCTGCTATTCAGGGCAATGCCTGATGAGCGCGATGACAAAAGGGAGAAGCGGCAACAGAGGAGAATGCGCACAAAGCTGCCGCATGAGCTATCACCTTGTCTGCGGGGATGAGTATAGGCAACAGAGCGGAGATTATCTGCTTAGCACAAAAGATTTAGCGACTTTTGAGGATGTTCAGAAACTGCTCGAAGCGAATGTGCGATGCTTTAAAATAGAAGGTAGGATGAAACCGCCCGAATATGTGGGGCAAGTTACAAAGATATACAGAAAGCTGTTTGAAAGCTTCAGCAAAAGTGAACCGTTGTCGGTGAGCGGTGACGATCAAGAACGATTGACAAAGCTTTTCAACCGCGGATTTTCAAAAGGGCATCTTTTTGGCAAGAGCGGGGAAGAGCTGATGGGAACGCTTCGCCCGAATCATAAAGGAACGCCGCTGGGGTGTGTATTATCGGTAAGTGGAGACAGGATCAAAATACGCTTGCTGGGGCAGCTTAATCAGGGTGACGGCATAAAATTCGAGACGAGTGATACGGGTTTTATTTGCAACAGGATATACAGAAACAGCAGGCTTGTTGCCGGGGCGGATAGCGGCGACATTGTCGAGCTTGACAGGAAAGTGGAGACCATAATCGGGGAAGCGGTTGTAAAGACGAGTGACAGTAAGCTGTTGGCGGAATTGCACAACGTACAGAACCAAAGGAAGGTCGAACTCAAAGGATGTATTACCGCAAGAGTCGGGGAAACGTTGCGCCTTGAGATCACGGACACGGAAGGGAATAGCGCAGCGGCAGAAGGGGACGTGGTGCAGCAAAGCAGGACAAGCCCTGTATCCGAAGCGGAGATCCGAGAAAGCATGGATAAACTCGGCGATACACCCTTTGTATGGAACAGCCTTTGTATCGATTGCAACGGCGATATTTTTATCGCTAAAAGCAGCATGAATGCATTGAGGCGTGAAGCCGTACAGAAACTTTCAAACACGCGCATCAGTATCAAAAAGCGCCACATAATCGAATATAAGCATACTCCTGCGATACATTACGGGGACATGGAAGAACCGAAGCTGCATGTTTTGGTACGAACTTCGGAACAGTTTGAGTCGATAAAGGGAATGCCGATCGGCGACATTTATACAAGCGACAAACAACTGTACTTTGATAATAAGAATAAATACCATAACCTGAGGCTGAAGACGAACCGGCTCGCCAAAACAAATGAAATGTTTTCGAAAGATAGGCTGCTTGTTACAGAAAACGGGGGCATGATTTCATACCGCGGCAACAACAATATAGTGGCAGACTATACGCTTAATGTCCTCAACTCCTATACGGCTGCATATTTTACAAGGCTTGGCGCGCGGCGAATTGCGTTGTCGCCCGAACTGAATACCGCCCAAATAGCAGCGCTGATAAAAGGATACGAGAAGGCGAACGGCCAAACGCCTGCGCTGGAGGCGATTGTTTACGCGAGACATGAATTGATGGCTATGCAGCATTGCGTCATATCGGGCAAGAAGGACTGCGGTTTATGCAAAACGGGGAACTATTATCTCGAGGACCTGGCAGGTTGCAGATTCCCTATTGTAACGGACGATACATGCAATAATTACATATTGAACAGCAAGTTTGCCCAAATGGATGTTCAAAAACTTTTGACGCTTGGAGTAAAACATTTCAGAGTGGAACTGTTTGAACAGAATGCTGTGGAAAGCAAAGCCGCAGTACAAAAATTTTTGGATATTATAAAGAAATAGAAGAGCAACTGGATACCTCTGGAATCCCGTTCTCTCTGAAGGCGGACATTCTCCATAAGATCGCGCCCGGACGCAAAGCGGACCGGCAGGCGTCTGAAAATTAAACCTATTAACATGAAGTGATGTTAAAGAAAAGTTTCTTGCTTTCTATATATGAAAGATAACAGCTTTCTAATCTGGAAGAGTTTATACGGCATCAGTAAACGAATGAAGAAATCACCAAGCAAAAGCAATAACTACCTGATTCTAAAATTCGACAAAATGAATATAAATCCTATTCAATATTGACATTTGTTTACCGTTCTTTTAGAATATTAAAGATTCTATAAATAATAATGTATGATAAATAATGTCAATAAATAATAGCATTGGCGTTTATCGTTGCGTATCGAACACAGACGCGGTTGCCTTAACGGAGACGCCATTTGTGTACAATCATCAAATGAAAATGGCCATGTTAACATGAACGTCACAAAGACCGATATAACCATTATACGCAGATTTGGGGGGATGTGATAAAGATGGGATTGTATATACTGCTTATCACGATTCTTACTTTTATCGGCGTATTTCTTTATGCGATTATAAACTCGGGATATCCTATCTATCGGAATATGGGGATAGGCATTGTCCTGTTGGCCGGAGCCGTTTCTTGTGCATTTGTTCTGGAGTCCGGGCATTTCAACAGCTTTAAAGAATTGCTTTATGCACTCATTCTGATGATCGCGTGCCTTACAGCCATTTCTGTTTGCGCCTATTATTTTACATCGAGACATCTGCAAAAAGCGCGGAACTACCAAACGGACAACGGCGCCGCATCGCCTGTGCGTTTACAACAGACGGAGAATAGAAAAGCCAACCTGTCCAATGCTGCTCCATCGAAAAGAGCCGATGGGCGACAAAGCAAGGATGTTCCGATTGCTAAAGACAATAAGGATATTATAGAAGGACGGGCACAGCGGGTAGCAGCGATATCCACAGACAACGATTTGCATCAACAACGCTTGGCATATGAATCGAATCAAGAGATGGTATCGGCAATACAATCCCCCGAAGCGCTTGGCGAAATCCTTGTAAAGCCTCCGCTTGCATCGGAGCGAAATGCAAACGATGATGCGGCGCTTGCGAAAAAAACCCAGCAAGATCAAAATCGTCTGCAGAGACCAGGCGTAAAGCCGGGCAGTGTTGAAGTCATGGCGACAGATCACAAAAAAGAAAACGCAGACAACGTTGCAGCCGAATCGGAGCAGAGAAACGCACAGCAAACCCTGCAAAGACGGAGTTTTTCTGCGCTTCTTGAAAACGAAAAGAAAAGGTTGGAAGCGGAACCGGAAAAAATTCTTGCCATGGGGGCGTTCACAGAGTCACAAGGCGAAGTTTCCGACGATCAACGGATCGCTAAGAGGGAAACGCCTGTATCTGTTGCTCCGTTAAGCAAACTGTTGGTCTCTGAACAAAGCGTTGCAGAGGAAGCGTTGCCGGCACAACATATTCAAACTGAGCAAGCAGCAGAATTAACAGCACATAAAATCGAATCGCCGCCGCTGGTTGAACGGGATACGGAAGAATCTCTTACGCAGCAGACCGATGGTTCAAATATGGCGCTTCCGTCTGTGCAAAGCGACCCGCAGCCACAAGAAACGGTACCCGGGGAGGCTGTTTTGCAGCAGCCCGCTGCGCTTGAGGAACAGCCGACGTCTCAACATCATGCGGAAGACCAGACATCCGCAGATGAGCCGATCCAAACCAATGTGCAGGAAGAACCGGTTGAACCCACATCCGCACCTGCGCCTGTTTTGAGCAAACAGCAAGCGGTACTCGCAAAAGCAGTTTCGCTTATGAAGGAAACCAGATACCTTATTGCGTTACAATTGCTTTGCTCTGTTTCCTTTGAAGCGGAAGGACAGGATACCAAAAAGCAATCGGATATGCTTACCCTCGAATGCATGCTTCAGATAAACGACTATGCAAGAGCGCAGAAGAAGGTATTCGATGTTCTCAACGCAAAGTATAGCTTTGATACGGACGAAAGAGCACGGATCAAACAGATCATGCTGTTGCTTAAATCTCAAAGCGGCGGGCAAGGTGCCTGATGAAGGAACATAAAGCCGAAAGCAAGGATAAGCGGAATCCTAAAAGGTTGCTGATGCTAAATACTGTGCTCTCTTTCATTATGATTGTGAGCATACTTTTTGTTGGAGGGGTCGCTAACTTTACGCTTGCCATTTCGGATTCGGTATTCGCGCCCGGTGTTTTTATCAACAACATCAATGTTTCCAAGTTGACATACAAAGAAGCGGAAGAGCTGTTAAGCGATCGTGCTCAGCAGCTCTATGCAAAAGCAAGGCTGAACCTTATTTATGAAGGAAACCGAACGGCGTTTTCTGCAGAGAATCTCGGTATAAGGCTCAATTTTCAGGATGCGCTGGCGCAAGCTTTCAACTATGACAAAAACGTGACCGATACAGCCATTGAACAATACAATAAAAAACGGGCGTTGTCCAAAGGTGTCAATTTTGGCGGGGGCTTTGTTGACAGGGAGAAGCTGTTTGAAACCATCAATGCATATGTGCAAGCCAACAGCATTCTTGCCGTCGATGCAACAGTAACGCTTGACAAGCAAACACAAACCTTGGTTTATACCAAGGAAGTGGTCGGCAAAGAAATCGATGCTCAAGAGCTTACGAGTGTCATTCTGCAAAAAATCAACAACGGTGATTTTTCCGATCTTATCGTTTCAAACAATGTGGTATATCCCAAAACGACGGAAGCGTTCCTCAAGAGCAATACCGCATTGATCGCCGAATACGAAACGAAAGCGGTTAACAATGTAAACAGAAACACAAATATCCGATTGATGTGCGAAGCGGTCAACGGGATTTGTGTTAATGCCGGTGAGACGATCTCCCTCAATCAACTGACCGGGGAACGAACAGAGGCGAAAGGATTTAAACCGGCGCCTGCGATCGTGGACGGCACCAGTTTGAAGGACCAAATCGGAGGTGGTATTTGCCAGCTTTCCGGTACGTTGTACAATGCCGCGTTGGCAGCCAATATGGAAATTGTGGAGAGAGTCAGACATTCGTGGCCTTCGTCCTATCTGCCTGTCGGTCTGGATGCCACGTTGAATTGGGACAATAAGGATTTGAAAATCAAAAATACAACGGATATGCCGGTTTATATTCTCGCGCGTTTCGATAAACAGAAAGTAAAAGTGCAGCTCTTTGGAAAGCCGCTGCCCCAGGCGACGACGGTAGAGATCCAAACCGAAGTGACGGAAGTTATTCCCTATAATACGGAAATACAATACACCAAAGAGCTGACTCCGGGCGCCAAAAAGCTGCTGAGCAGTCCGCGTGAAGGTTACAAAGTAAATGTCTACCGCGTTTATATTCAAGATGGTATAATAGTACAAAAGCAAGTAATCTCACAGGATAGGTATCCACCCATCAACAAGATCATATTGGTTGGAAGCAATGTTGATAAAGACTAAGGAGGAAAGAACAATGAAGGAAGCTTCACAGGTAATCGGTTTACCGCTTATGGGCATCAAAGAGGGTACAACACAGGGCGTTGCCAAGGATTTTGTTATCGATCCTAAAACGAAATGCGTAAAGTCCATTCTTCTCAAGCTCGACAGGAATTATGACTATCGCGAATTGTATACCAGCGATGTTATCGGAATAGGCAAGGATTATATCATTGCACAGAGCCTTGACAAAGCAAAGCAAATCGACCTGATGGGCGTACAAATGACGCTTTTGGGGATGAAGTGCATTTCCTCCGCAGGGGATATGCTCGGCGGTATAGCGAATATCGTTTATGAGGAGAAGACCGGAGTCATCAAAGCGCTCAAGCTGGAGAACGGCAAAGAGATTGAGGGCAACAGCATCGTCTCCTTGTCCAACGCGCTGATGTTCGTCGATTTTGATAACAACATCAAGCAAAGCACGGAATCGGCTTTTGAGAAAGAGCAGAAGGAATACATGATCGGCCGTACGCTGGCAGCGGATCTGGTGGATGAATCGGGCAAAGTGGTCGTTGAAAAAGGCGCGGTCGTAACGGAAGAAACCATACGCATCGCAGACGAAGCCGGTTTGTCCGTCGATTTGACGTTGAATCTGGAATAATGCACCGGTTAACAAAAGCCCGAACCTAATGGTTCGGGCCTTTTTTGGTTTTTTCGATCAGGCTCTGCGCTTCTTCACCGGATGCCGCAAAACCGTCTTCAGTTTTTCAGACGCTGTTTTTCGTGGATCGCCCAGATAGATTTCATGATGGCGGCGTATCGTTCCATCCGCCAAATCGTCGCCGATAGCGTTCTCATACCCGCTTTCTATTGTAAATGCCTCTATTTTCGCAAGTGTTTCGGGTTCGTCGTCAAAGGGACCGATGTGCATGCACTGTACGCAAAGCCCTTTCGTCCAGGATAGAAGTCTGACACTGCCCGTGTCCAAAAGAGGTTTCTTTTTAAGAAGCTCTCCCTTGGCCCAAAGAAGCACGGCATCGTCAACGAAATCAGGCTGGCGGATCATGGATACCCATTGGTATTGGCTCTTATCCCTAAGCCGAATCAAATCAAACACATCGCCGTTTAGCCACCAAAGTCCTTCCAGCGGAGGTACGATGTAATCGAAATACCCCTTCGGGGTACTTTGTCCCATCTTGCTCATTTTAACGGTGTAGCATAAGCCGTACAAGACTTCCACGGCAGTCTGGTATGCGCCGCCTTGCTCGTTGGGGTCGCCGCTGCCCTCAATCGTCAAAAAACGCATGGCAGGGACGTCGATCAGCATCGGCGCTTGTGGAGGCGTATAGAAGTCTTTGAACTGCTTCTTGAAATCATATGCGTCCGGCATCCGTATCCCTCCCAAGCTTTTCTTTATCCATGGTATCATGCAGAAATGTTTCTAACAATATCTGATGCAACAAAAAAAGGCCCGAATGCCAAATGGCATTTGGACCTTTTGAAACTGTATCAATATTTTCCTACGGGCGGCTTTACGGAATCGGGCAGCGGGCATTCGTATTTGCCGCCGTTTTGCCTTAAAACCAGCTGTTTCGCTTTTTCAACCGCTTCGGTGCGATCCATCGTACGGATGGCGGATAGCGCCATCGCCTTGGCCGCAACGATCAGCCCCTTGTGGGCAAGGCGGCTGCCCGACTGTCCCGTCATTTGCCATGTATGGCCTACGTTCCCAAGGCAGGCCGTCGCCACGTTCAGGTTAAGCGTGGGGACGGCATACCCGACGTCTCCGACATCGGTGGAACCGGATTGATATGCGGTGTTTTTTTCGTCAAACGGGTGCACAAAGGGATCGAGCGGCTTTTCAAGCCTTTCGTCCAGCTGGTCTTCTCCAAAAATACCGACTATCGCTTCTTTGATGGATTCCATCGCAACATTGCTGTAGGAAGACAGATAAGATTTTGCAAGCGCATAATCCTCGGCATCCCATTGCGGGGCGCCTACTTCCCGCAAACACTCGTCAGCTATATGCGCCAAAGCATTGTTTGGAATGTAATCGGAAAACGCCATCGTAATCTCATAATTCATGGTGGTGCTTGTCATAAGAGCCGCTCCGCGTGCCACATCGACGACACGTTCAAACAGTTCTTTCACCTGTTTGACTTTGGGGGAGCGTACTTCATACTTGATCAGGGTATGATCCTGTACAACGTTGGGAGCAACGCCGCCGGCATCCACATAAGCATAGTGGATACGCGCCTGATCGATCATGTGCTCCCGCAGATAGTTGACGCCAATGTTCATCAGTTCCGCCGCATCCAGTGCGCTTCTTCCCAAATGCGGCGTACCTCCCGCATGCGCCGTCAACCCTTTGAATTCGAAATTGGCGCCCATGATGGCGACGCTGCGGTGCGATTGTACCTCTGTTCTACTGGAAGGATGCCATGTATAGACAAAATCCACACCGTCAAACAATCCTGCGCGCGCCATGAACTGTTTGGCGCCCGCGCCTTCTTCGGCAGCACACCCGTAATAGACGACGGTGCCCGGCTTGTTGTTTTGCACGAGATAGTCCTTCAATGCGATTGCGGCCCCAAGTGAACCTGCTCCCAACGCATTATGCCCGCAGCCGTGACCGGGAGCGCCCTCTTTGACCGGGCTTTTAGCAGGATTGCCGGATTGCTGGCTTAAGATATCCAACGCATCGTATTCGCCCAGAAAGCCCATGACGGGTTTCCCGGAGCCGAAATTTGCCACAAACGACGTGGGTATTTCCGCCACGCCTTCCGTTACTGCAAAACCCTCATTCCGAAGGGCCTCACAGAGCAATGCGGCGGATTTGTGTTCCGCATAGGGCAATTCTGCAAACTCCCATATCCGATCACTGATATCCAGGATCAGTTCTTTTTTTGCATCAATCGCATGGTTTACAAATTCAAGATCGGTCATCACAATACCTCCGATAATTCCTATTTATGCTGCCTTCAGCCAAAACGGTGAAGGGAACATGCTCATAGCACTTTGCTCAAGAACTCTATGGTACGCGGGTTTTTTGCATGGTTGAATATCTCGTCCGGCGTGCCCTGTTCCGCAATGATGCCGTCGTCCATGAACAGGACGCGGTCGCTGACCTCCTTGGCAAAGCCCATCTCATGCGTTACGATCACGATGGTCATGCCGGATACGACCAGAGACTTGATAACGTCCAGCACTTCCTTGACCATTTCGGGATCGAGTGCGCTTGTCGGTTCGTCAAAGAGCACCACATCCGGCTCCATCGCCAGTGCCCGGACGATTGCCAGCCGTTGCTTTTGCCCGCCGGAAAGTTTGGTGGGATATTCATCCTTCTTATCAAGCAGTCCGACGCGCGCTAAAAGCTCGCAAGCCTGTTTTTCGGCCTCGGCCTTGGGGATTTTCTTCTCCAGCATCGGCGCAAGCGTTATGTTGTTCATAACCGTCAGATGCGGAAATACGTTGAAGAGCTGAAAGACCATCCCGATTTTCTGCCGATGTCTGTCTACATTCACATTTTTGTCCGCGAGATCAACGCCTTCAAAAAACACTTTGCCGCCGCTTGGACGCTCCAAAAGGTTCAGGCAGCGCAAAAACGTGCTTTTCCCGCTTCCCGACGGCCCGATGATGGAAACGACTTCGCCCTCATGGATGACTTCGGATATATTCTTCAGCACTTGAAGCTTGCCAAAGGACTTGCACAGGTTTTCAACGCGGATCAGTTCCCGGTCACTCATTTCGATGCAGCCTCTTTTCAAATATACTCATCGCTTTGGTCAATACGGTGGTGACGACAAGGTAGATAAAGCCCCCGATCAGAAGCGGCGGAATTGGATTGTAGGTAGCGGATTGCACCGTTTTGACCGAAGTCATCAATTCCGACAGGAAGAAGACGGAAGCGAGGGACGTTTGCTTCACCATGGAGATGTATTCGTTTCCCAAAGCAGGGAGGATATTCTTCACCGCCTGCGGCAGTATGATTTTGCTCATCATATGCGCGTTGGTTAATCCCAGACTTTTGGCAGCTTCCGTTTGACCCTTGTCCACCGCCTGGATGCCGGCACGGATCACCTCGGCAACATAGGCGCTTGCGTTGATAACCAGTGCGAAAAGGATGCTTGCGATATCGGAAAGCTGCAAGAACGGCAAAGCCTTGGGCAGCATGAAATAGAAAAAGTACAATTGAAGCAAAATTGGCGTTCCGCGTATAATGCCGATATAAATGGTGGTGATCCAATTGAACACCTTGATTTTGGATAATTTCATAATGGCGATGATCGTGCCGACCACGGTTGCGATCAACACGGTTATCGCGGCATACCAAAGGGTTCCAAATAGTCCGTTGACGAACACAAAGCCATATTTTGCCCAAATTTTGACGATCGATTGTAACACGCTTCATCCTCCTTTCATTCCACGTTGGGATGTCTTATAAAGCATGAGGAAGCGGGCAGCTACTACGAAATTCCGTTTTTTGCGGCCCGCTTCATATCAGGTCAGTCGTAAAGGTTCTCCGTTTACTTAATGCCCAGCTGCTTTGCATAATCAGTATACTGCTGATGCCACTTTTCAAACTGCCCGGAAGCGATCACTTCGTCTATGATGCTGTTGATCTTGGCTGTAAGCTCCGTCTCACCCTTGGGAATGCCGATCCTGGTGCCCAACGTTGTTTCGTCTTGGGTAAACTGGAAATTCGGGACAATCATCAAACCACAGCTCGGATTTGCATCGATGAAGAGCTGGGCTGTCGGAATGGAAGTTATGCTGGCGTCCGCTTTGCCTTCCTGCACCATCAAAAAGCCATCGTTTGTGGCGGAAACGCGCTTGAACTCCTTATACTTTGGAACTTGTTGGTTGACAAACAATTCCTGTAAGGAGCCGCTCTGCGCTACGACGGTGTAGGTTGCCAGATCGGTTGCGTTTTTGATTTTGCTGGCGTCCGCTTTGCGAATCAAAATGCCGTGGCCAGCCGTTGTTTTGGAGAAATAGTAGCCTTTGCTCATGTTCATCGATTCGACGCGGGCTGGCGTATAAGCCAAAGCGGAAATGGCCAAGTCATATTTCTTTTCGGTGATGCTGGAGAGGACTGCCATAAACTCCAACGGAACGACCTTCAGCTTAACGCCCAGTTTGCTCGCAATGTATTTGGCAAGCTCCATATCGCTGCCGACATACTTGTCATCGCCCGTTTTGGCAGGATCAATGAACTCAAACGGTGCAAAAGCCGGCTCGGTCGCCACTTCGATATAACCGCGCTGGAGTATCGCTTCAAGGCGGTTCTTCGGTGTGGTTGTGGTCGTCTGGGCGCATCCGCTGAGCGCTGCCGCTAGCATGACAAGCGACAGTATGATTGCTGTTCGTTTCTTTGTCTTTTTCATGTTGGTAACCCCTTCAAATAAATGTTAAAAACAAACGGCCCCATCCGGCAATACTTTGCATATCCTTGCTTTACTTGGGTTTAAATCCGAAGACCTGTTGTCTTTATGTACTATTTATATCATAACTGTGCTAAATTAGAAAGCTATTTAATTAGCATGGTAAAGCAATTTGCTGAAGATCTCCGTTGCTCCGAAGAGCTTGCTGTGAAATCTAAAGCATCGGCGGCATGTTGCCGCTGCTTCTAAACACGCTTCTGATTAAAAGCCGTTGTGCATGTTTCAACATGTTCGGTTCCGGCGTATGCAATATCGGCCCATCCTTTATTTAACAATAATAATGTTGTTGAGGGAAAAGGACGGCAATGCTATAATCATTAAAGAAAACTGGTATAGCAAACAAAAGGTGGGGGAATTACAATGCGTCTGTTGAAAAAAACTGCGATAGCTTTGGTCGCCTTGTTGCTGTTTGCCTCTTTGGGGTGCAGCAAAAGCGCGGCACAGAGGGTCAAGAGCGCTGCCGAAAACATGGACAAAGCGACAAGTTGGGAAGCCAAAGCAACGCTTGTGATGTCCATGAACGTCACCGAAAGCAACAAGACGTTGCCGCTTTCGGTCAGCATCAATGCCGACCTTTCCTATTTTAAACAGCCAATGGCGATCAAAGCGATCATAACCGCCATCGTGCCCGATCAGGATCAGATGTCGTTGGAACTGTATTCCGAAACGACAGCGGACAATATGATGAAGTTGTATCTGAAAGAATCCGGCAAATGGACGACCCAGGTCCTTCCTTTGGGAACATTGACCGGGGCGCAAACCAAAAAGATCGACGGTATGAGCCTGTTTAAAGCCATCAATATTGTCGGCTCCGATACGATCAACGGGGTGCTGGCGGACAAGATTGACTGCGTCATCGACGAGGAAAAACTCTACTCCACCATCATGCAGGCTTCCGGAGCAGGTTTATTGCTTGGGCAGGATGCGCAATTGCAGGCGCAGCTGCAAGCTGTAAAGAATGCAATGAAGGGATTGACATTGCAGTATTGGGTTGCTAAAAATGAAGACCGGATCGTACAGATCAAAGTGGACATGACCAAATTCGTCCAGGCGATCCTCACGATGGCCAAAGCCGACATGGGCGATATACTCAAGGGCATTGGCGGGACGGATGGAAATCAAATACCCTCGTCTACGGACGCAGCGGTATCGGAAATGTACATACTGTTAACCTTTGACAAGTTCAACAGCGCCACGCCAATCGTGATACCGGATGATGCCCGGACAACCGTTACGAGATAGCCCGCAAACACAATATCATCGATGGGGTGCGCAAGCGCCCCTTTCTTTTTTATACCATCGATCTTCGTAATGGCATCTGCGCTCTTTTCCTTTTGCGCCCGTCTAAGGATGTATTGCCATTCATACCCTACCATAAGGGGGTATGAGGGGTGAAAAAACAACGGCAGAAGCGTGAGTTTAAAGAATTGACGCTTTCACCCGGCACTGTCCGCGCAACGCTGGTGGGCAATGGCAGGATGTATGTGGAGAACCATGACGGGTTATTGGAAGTCAATGAAAGCCGGATACGCATCAGAACGCGTTATGGTGAGCTTCTCATCACAGGCATGCATCTTGTCATGGATACGGACGGTGCAGGGATGATCTGCATCAACGGACAAATTGCCGCGCTGGCCGTTTCCGGGAGGACCGAGGATGATTGACAGGCTGTGGAAATTGCTCTTTGGTTATGTTACTATACAAGCGGATGGCCTGATGCTGGAACGGTTTCTAAACGCTTGTGAAAGCGCAAAAATACCGTTGACGGCACTTAAAAGGGTAGCTCGGCTGCGCTTGACGGCGCATGTCTGCGTGCACCACAACAGAAGGCTGTTTCGCATCGCGGAGCAAACGCGCTGTGAAATAACCGTATTGTCCGCTCATGGGTTGTATGCGATGTTGCTTCGGCTTTTCAAGCGGCCGGTCATCCTTGTATGCCTTGTACTGGCTCTTATTGCCGGGATGCTGAGCAGCCGGTTCGTGCTGGATATTCGCGTAAGCGGTGTAAAGGGCGAAAGAGCGGCGCGCGTGCTTCAGGCGGCAGATCAATGCGGGGTTCGCAGATGGGCTCTGTGGAGCGCCTTGGAGCAGGGCGTTTTGCAGCGGGAGCTGGAGAAGAGCATCCCATTTGCACAAAAGGTGCTGGTGCATAAGCGCGGCGTCATGATGGACATCGAGGTTATACCCTACGTCGAAGGTCCGCCTCTGTTTAAAAACGCGGATGTGTGCGATATCATAGCCTTTGACAATGCCGTGGTGGAAAGCGTTATTGCGCTTGACGGGACGCCGGTTGTAAGCCGTGGCGACGTCGTGCGGCAAGGGGACGTATTGATCAGAGGAACATTCATGCGCAATGTCGATGAGGGGAAGCAACGCTTCGTTCAGGCCCGCGGTGTCGTTATAGGCCGCGTTAGCTACAAAGGCTTTGCCAGCGTTAGCCTGACAGCCCAGAGTTACCAATTGACAGGGCGGGAGCAACAGGTTCGCACGATTAGCATCGCGCTGTGGAAGATTCCGTTGTCGGATTCAACGTCATTTGCGCAAAGCATTCTTGTCAAACAGACCGAGGAGGCTATAGTAGGCAATGTGCTTCCCGCGTCCATTACCACCAAAACGTATGCCGAGATAAAGCCGGTGTCAGCCATACAGAGTTATTCGCAGGCGGAGGCCTTGGCCATAGCCTATGCGAAAGCGCAGGCACAGAAAAAGATGCCGCTGAATTGTAGTGCGATCCGCCAAACGGTATACAGTGAGCTTACAGAGGATGGCAATGTCGATGTGTACGTATACCTGACCACGCTTCTCCCGATAGGGATAGAGAACAGACAAATGATGCAAGACCCGCTGCTGTATATTCCCAAATATTGGTAGCGACAGAAGGAGGATGGCGATTGGCCGCATATGAAAGCACCGGTAACGGGACTGTGCAGGAACGCATTGTTCCCAAGAGCATGGAATCCGTGCGCACGTTATTTGGTAATTTTGATGAGAACCTCAACGTCATAGAAACACAGCTTGGGGTGCGGATACATCTGGACGACAATGAAATGGTCATTCTTGGTGCGCCGTTACAGATACAGATGGCAAAAGAAACGGTAAATCACCTGCTTGAGCTCATCGATGCCGGCGACATCGTCGATCGCACAGCCATCAAATACGCCATGGAGATTGTCTCCGAAGGCAACGGCGAACAGATCGCGGCTTTGATGCGCGACGTCGTCGCATTGACGTTTCGCGGGCGCCAGGTCAAGCCCAAAACATGGGGTCAAAAACAATATGTGGCGGCACTGAACAAAAGCATCGTTACGTTTTGCATAGGCCCTGCTGGGACAGGCAAGACGTATTTGGCCATCGCGAAAGCTGTCGTGGCTTTAAAGAATAAAGAGGTTCAGCGGATCATATTGACGCGCCCTGCCGTTGAGGCGGGGGAGCGGCTCGGTTTTCTGCCCGGTGATCTTCAGCAGAAGGTCGATCCGTATCTGCGCCCGCTGTATGATGCGCTGCAGGACTTTTTAGGATATGAAAGCTTTTTAAAGCTTCAGGAGAAAGGGATCATCGAAGTGGCGCCGCTGGCCTATATGCGCGGAAGAACGCTCACGGAATCCTATATCATATTGGACGAAGCACAAAACTGCACGCGCGAGCAAATGAAAATGTTCCTGACGCGTTTCGGAGAGGGAAGCCGCATCGTTGTGACGGGAGACATCACACAAATCGACCTTCCTACGGATAAAACGAGCGGATTGATCCATGCGAGTCACGTGCTGCACAATGTGGAAGGCATAACTTTCTGCTACCTCGATCAGCGCGATGTGGTCCGGCATGAAATCGTTCGCAATATCGTCAAGGCGTACGAAGCGCATGAGAAGCTCGAAGGCAACCAGCCAAAGCGCAGGATAACGACTCGCCGCAAAGAGGAAAGCCAATGAGCGGAATGAAGTGGAGCGGGGGTTTTCCGCTTCGGTCGTGGCTGCTCTTTTTGGCGTTGGTTTTGGCCCTGTGCGTCACCATCGGCATCACCGTAACACCCGAAAACTACAGTCTGAAGGCGGGCGATGTAGCAAGCGAAAACATCCTCGCAGCCCGCGAAGTGGTGGATGAACAAACTACAAACCTCCAAAAACAACAAGCGCGTGACGCGGTGGCACAGGTCTATTCCATAGACAATGCGGTGAGCGCCGAAATCACGCAGCGTTTTTCGGAACTTGCAGCATCGTTGCAGCGTGTGCGCAGTGAAGCCCTAAAGATGTTTCAGCCCTACTGGGATGCCTATGTCGCACAGGGCAGCAACGGCAAAGCGCCCACCTACGATTCCGCCCTTAAGAGCGACCAATGGCAGACACTGTTGACGCTTTGTCCTGTCAAGACGGACAAGGCAACGCTAAACGTCTGGCTTTCGATGGATGAAAACGCTTTTCAGGCTGCCCTGTTAAAAACCAAAAACCTCGTCAATGAAAAGCTTTCCCAAGGGATCACCGAAGCCAGGGTCGGCGCGGATTTGCAGTTTATAAAGGATGCGTTGGACACCTCGGACATCGCGCAGCAGAACAAGCCGTTGTTTAAGCTTTTGGCAGAAAATTGCCTCAAGGCCAATGCGTTCTATGACAGCGCTGCCACGGAGCAGGCAAGGCAGAAAGCGGCGGATGACGTTGTCGATGTGACGTTGAAAAAAGGCCAGATCGTTGTACGGATAGGCGAAGTTGTTACCCAACGGCAAATCGAAATGCTTAACAGCATGGGTATGATTGTCGGGGGTGTCGTATGGACTGCCTATGCCGGTGTGCTGCTCAGTGCACTTTTAGCAGTGGGAGCACTCCAACTTTACCTGTTGAGCGCGGGTCTTGCGCAGGATTTTAAAAAGACGCTGATGATTTGCATCGTCCTGTATATCGTCGTGCTGCTTGGCGCATTTTTACAGCGCATCAATCTGCAGCTTGTCCCGATAACCTTTGTTGCCATTGTACTGAGCCTGACAATAAATGTTGCCGGCGGTACCGTCGTTGGCATGATCACGACGTTTCTGTGCGCCATAACCGCGATCGCAGCCGGAATCGAAGGAACAACCGTACTGGCATTTTTGGCAAGCGGTTGGATATGCTGTTACCTGGCGGCCGTATTGATAAACCTGCATCCGACGAGCGGAAACATTGTGGGCGTCGGCATCATAGCAGGCGCCGCGGGAGCGGTCATCCAGATGGTACTGGGGATGTTGATGCATACCGGCATCCGGCAGATCGCCAATACCATCGGTATGCAATTGGCAGGCGGCATCTTAAGCGGTATCGTGTCTTTGGGCACAACGCCGCTTTGGGAGAACGTTTTCAATGCGCTGACGCCGATGAAACTGATGGAGCTTTGCAACCCCACCAACCCGCTTTTGAAACGTCTGATGTTCGAAGCGCCCGGCACGTACCATCACAGCGTGATGGTGGGCAATCTTGCGGAAGCGGCGGCGGAAGCGATAGGCGCGAACGGATTGCTGGCGCGCGTCGGAGCATACTACCACGACGTTGGAAAACTCGACGCGCCGATGTTCTTCATAGAAAATCAGCCGCCGGGGATGAAAAACCCGCACGACACGCTGTTGCCCAAAGAGAGCGCCAAGATCATCGTTCGTCATCCGCACGACGGGGCAATCCTGTTGCACAAACAGGGCATAGCGCAGCCAATCATTGATATCGCGCTGCAGCATCACGGAAGCACAACAGCCGGTCACTTTTTCGGCAAGGCCAAAGAGCAGGATCCCGACGCCGACATCGGCGATTTCTCCTATAGCGGAGGAAAGCCGCATACGGCGGAAGCTGCCATTGTCATGCTGGCAGATTGCTGCGAAGCCGTAACGCGAGCCAACGGCGGCGAGTATGAGCACGCAATACGAAAGTTTTTTTCAAAGAGGCTGGAGGAAGGTCAACTGGAAAAGGCACCGCTGACCTTTGCACAGCTGGATACCATACGGGAAGCATTCGCACAGGTTTTTCGCGGCGCTTATCACGGACGGATACAATACTCGGATGATGCTCAACAGCAAGAATCTGCACAACGTGAGGTTAAGACGAATGAAAAAGGCAGTACAAATCAATAACAGGCAAAGGGAGTTGCCCTTTCCCAGACCCATTGGCGCTATTGTGCGCCGCTGTGCGGAAAAAACACTATCGAACTACAACCTTTTGGAAAGCTGCGAGTTGGACATCAGCATCGTATCGGCGCGAACCATCCAAAGACTGAACAAGGACTACCGGGATATTGATTCTGTAACGGATGTGCTATCCTTTCCGTTGATGGATTGGACGGGTTGCGAACCGAGGAAGATTTCTTCATCGCACGCTGCGGATATCAACCCCCAAACCGGACGCGTGATGCTTGGAGATATTATAATCTGCATGGCGCGCGCGAAGGAACAGGCATTCGATTACGGCCATTCGCTGGAGCGGGAAGTATGTTTTTTAACCGTTCATGGCATCCTGCATTTGCTTGGATTTGACCATACAAGTGATGTCGAAGAACATCGAATGCTGCAAATATCGGAAAGCATTTTGGAGGAATTAGGATTGTATCGCACAAATTTGGTTGTTCAAAGCGAATAAAGGTGGTAAACTATCGATAAGAAAAAATTTCCTTGGCTGGAGGATAGCGTGGCAGACTTTCATTCCGGCTTTATTGCGGTTATCGGAAGACCCAATGTCGGCAAGAGTTCGCTTGTCAACGCACTGGTCGGCGAAAAGGTGACGATCGTCTCCGACAAGCCTCAGACGACAAGAAACAGAATCATGGGTGTGGTCAATGGCGAAAACTATCAATTCGTACTCGTCGATACGCCCGGAATTCAGAATCCGCGAAACCGGCTGGGATCCTATATGGAGAGCGCTGTTTCGGGTTCGCTCGTGGATGTGGACGCGGTTTTGGTTGTTGTCGACGGTGCCAGCGGTTTGGGTGAACAGGACGAATCAGCCATGCGGCGAGCAATGGCATGCGGTGTTCCTGTGTTATACGCTGTCAATAAAGCTGATCTGATCAATGAACAAAAGAAGCAAAGCCTGCGGGAAACGATGGCAACAAAAGTGCAGTCGCAGGCGGTATTTTTATTGTCCGCGAAAACCGGAGAAGGGCTTTATGAGCTGCTCACCGCAATTTTGGCGCTGCTGCCTGTCGGTCCCGCCTATTTTCCAAAAGATGAGATAACGGATAAACCGGAATCTTTTTTGTGTGCGGAGATCATTCGCGAAAAAGCGTTGCAGCTTTTGCAGGAAGAAGTGCCCCACGGCATCGGCGTCGAGCTTGAGAAGTTTATGGAGCGCGACGACGGAATCGTTGAAATACATGCCGTCATCATCTGTGAAAGGACAGGGCACAAAGGGATCGTCATCGGAAAGAACGGGCAAATGCTCAAACGGATCGGAACACTGGCGCGCAAAGACCTGGAAGAATTTTTTGGTACCAAAATATTCCTTTCTCTGTTTGTCAAAGCGCGGCAGGAATGGCGAAACAGTCCGCAAGCGTTGAAAGATCTTGGATATGAGTGAAATAGCGTGATATCCTGCCAGCAGTTACCTATCGAATGTTTCATTCCGTTGCGATACAATTCTCTTATAACAGAGAAGGGAAAACGCAATCATGAACAAGGATACGATGGCAGATACCATTTGGAGCGAGTTTGTGCAGAGCGGGAATCCCGCAGTCTATATGCGATATAAATGCAATAGGCGGCAGAACAAAACGGGAGCGTTGGGTGATTGCAGCAAAATGTCCTGGCCATTGTAACGCGGGCTGTTAATTATCGCGATCACGACAGAATTCTTACCCTGATAACGAGAGACGGCGGTCGTATGACGATTACCGCCCGCGGTTGCCGCAAGGCACAGAGTAAGTTTCTTACCTGTTCCCAGCAATTCTGCTACGGTGAATACGAACTCTACGATCGCGACGGTCATCTTTATGTCCGGCAATGCGATGTGCGCGAGATATTCTATGATCTGAGGATGGCTCCGGACGCTTTGGCGGCAGCAACATATGCATGCCAGGTTTGCGAAATGCTTGCGGTGCCCGCAGAGTCCTTTGCCAAAGGATTCTCCATGTTGCTCCATACGCTCAAAGCCCTGTGCGAGGCAGACTGCGACATCGATGCGATATTGGCTTTCTTCCTTATAAAGCAGATGAGCTTCGCGGGATTGTGCCCGCAGGCGGATGCTTGCGTATGCTGCGCATCCACGGACAACCTGCGGGCGTTCAGCGCCGAATATGGCGGGGCTGTATGCGCACAGTGTCAGGCTGAAACACAAGGGAGCATACCGATAAGCGCGGTGATGCTCCAAACGATCAAGGAACTGCCCAATGTGCCGTCTGCGGCATATGATTCAATCCATCAGAGCATAAAGCCGCTTGCGGCACGATTGTATTCGCTGTTGGAGGCGTCGTTTAGTCACTTTACCGGGCAGGAATTGCCGACACGTACGTTTATTCGCTGGCCGAGCCAGTAAAATAAAATGCTTTAGACTATATATCTGTTAGGGGGAACTAGGATGGATAAGTTTGTATACTTGTTTGCTGAAGGCAACGCGTCGATGCGTTCGCTTTTAGGAGGCAAGGGCGCAGGTCTTGCAGAGATGACGGAGCTTGGGCTGCCTGTGCCGCCGGGCTTCACCATTACGACGCAGGCATGCAACCGCTACTATGCAAACGATTGTATTATAGAGGATGCGGTCATAGAACAAACGATGGAAGCGCTTCACAAGTTGGAAGCCCAGATCGGCAAGACCTTTGGCGATGCTAAAAATCCGCTATTGGTTTCAGTGCGAAGCGGAGCTGCGGTGTCCATGCCTGGCATGATGGATACCATCTTGAATCTTGGGCTTAACGATGAAACCTGCAAAAGCCTTGGCGAGGCGACCAACAACGCGCGATTTGCCAACGACAGCTACCGCCGGTTCATTCAGATGTTTTCCAACGTTGTAATGGAACTGGATATGTCAAAGTTTGAAGCGTGTCTTGAAAACAAAAAGCAAAAGGCCGACGTAAAAGTCGACAGCGACCTGGACGCGGCACAGCTTAGCGAACTGATCGAAGAATACAAGGATTTGTATTCCCAGCAAAGCGGCAAACCGTTCCCG
Organism: uncultured Christensenellaceae bacterium; assembly: GCA_942492795.1. Taxonomy (GTDB): domain Bacteria; phylum Bacillota; class Clostridia; order Christensenellales; family QAND01; genus RGIG3178. Next base: position 2,220,211 of record OW818639.1, on the reverse strand, counting down.
CAGGACCCGCTCGCTCAGTTGACGGCAGCCATCGAAGCGGTATTCCGCAGCTGGAACAATCCGAGAGCGAATATATACCGCAAGCTCAATGATATCCCCTCTTCATTGGGAACGGCGGTGACGGTTCAGTCTATGGTATTCGGCAATATGGGAGACGATTGCGGCACCGGCGTCGCATTCACCAGAAGCCCTTCCACCGGTGAAAACAAGCTTTTCGGCGAGTTTTTGATGAATGCCCAGGGGGAGGATGTGGTTGCAGGCATCCGCACGCCCAAACATATCTCCGAACTGAAACGGGATATGCCTGAGGCATACGATACGCTTTGCGATATCGCCGATAAACTCGAAAGGCATTACCACGACGTGCAGGATATCGAGTTCACCATCGAGCGCGGGAAACTGTATATGCTGCAAACCAGAAACGGAAAGCGTACCGCGGAAGCCGCCATGAAAATAGCGGTGGACATGGTGGAGGAAGGAATCGTTTCGCGCGAAGAAGCGTTGCTGCTGATCGACGCAAAACAGCTCAATGCAGTTTTGCATCCGACGTTTGATAAGATCGCGCTGAGCAAAGCCAACCACATTGCCGTCGGCCTTCCGGCTTCTCCCGGCGCAGCCTGCGGACAAGTTTATTTCAACGCGGAAGATGTGGAAGCGGCAGCTGCACAAGGCAAAGACGTCATTCTGGTCCGGACGGAGACATCACCCGAGGACATTCAGGGAATGTACAGCGCCCGCGGCATATTGACGGCTCGCGGGGGCATGACAAGCCACGCCGCTGTCGTAGCACGCGGCATGGGGCGATGCTGCATCGCAGGCTGCAACGAGATATTCATCGACGAAGATCAAAAATATTTCAAAACGCAGGAAAACCGCATCGTTCGGGAAGGCGAGTACATATCGCTGGACGGCAGTACCGGTTTTGTATACGGACAGAAAATACCGACAGTTCCGGCTTCCATTACAGGAAATTTTGATACCATCATGAAATGGTCGGATGAGTTTAAAAGGCTCGGAGTCCGGACAAACGCCGATTCACCCAAAGATGCCGTAACCGCAAGGGAATTTGGTGCCGAGGGTATCGGGCTCTGCCGTACGGAGCATATGTTCTTCGATGCCGAACGCATTGCATCCGTGCGCCGCATGATCGTCTCAGACAACGAACGCCAGCGCAAAGCGGCGCTGGAAGAGTTGTTGCCAATGCAAAAAGCGGATTTCAAGGGGTTGTACCGGGCTATGGGCAGCAGACCCGTCACCATTCGCCTGCTCGATCCGCCGCTTCATGAATTTTTGCCCCATGAAGAAGCGGAAATAGCCGCACTTGCCAAAACGATGGGTGTCAGCTTTGATCAGCTCAACGACAAAGTGATAAGCCTTAAAGAAACCAACCCGATGTTGGGGCACAGAGGTTGCCGCCTTGCCATCACGTGGCCTGAAATTGCCCGCATGCAGGTGACAGCCATCATGGAAGCAGCCATTGAGGTAACGCAGGAGGAAGGCATCGCGATCACGCCTGAAATCATGGTGCCGCTGGTGGCGGAAACAAAAGAGCTTTCCTTTTTAAAGAACATCATCGTCTCGACGGCGGAGACCATCATGCAGCAGAAAGGTCTTCGTATCCCGTATCTGGTGGGCACGATGATCGAGGTGCCAAGAGCCGCGCTGATTGCCGACGAGATAGCGGAAGAAGCTGAATTCTTCTCGTTTGGAACCAATGATCTCACGCAGATGACCTTCGGATTCTCCCGAGACGATGCGGGCAAGTTTCTGCCGGATTACTACCAATTCAAGATATTTGAAAGCGATCCGTTTGCAAGCGTCGATATTAAGGGCGTCGGGAAACTGATGGAAATTGCGGTGACGCTGGGGAAAAAGACCAGACCGGATATCAAACTTGGTATTTGCGGCGAACACGGCGGAGATCCCAAGAGCATCGAGTTCTGTCATAAGATCGGGCTGAGCTATGTATCCTGCTCGCCGTTTCGCGTGCCGATTGCCAGACTGGCAGCAGCCCAGGTCGCAATCCGGGAAAAGATGAATAAGTAGCCGTTTCAAACCCCATAGAGCCGAAGGGCACAGAATAAACCAATTGGGCGCGACCGTCAGTGTCGCGCCCGTTTTAGTGCTCCTCATAGCTTAAGAATGGTATTTGTTGTGCACATTCATGCGTTCACATTTGTCCGGATATTCAAGTCGATTGCTCGTTTTTTGCGATGGAACCGCCTAAAAAACATGGGCTATAAAAGAGGATTTTTGTAAAATGCGTTGAAATTGTATAACACACCGATGAAAGGGGTATAGGGTATGGAGATACGGGAACTGGCCATACAGCGTGAGCTGCAAACGTTGTCGGAGCATGCAACGCTTTCCATGAACAGTCTGGGAAGAAGCACTCCTGAAGCGCCTTGCCCCATACGTACCTGCTTTGCGAGGGACCGCGATCGTATATTGCACAGCAACGCTTTTCGCAGGCTCAAACACAAGACGCAGGTATTCATAGCGCCGGAGGGGGACCACTTCCGTGAGCGGATGACACACACCCTGGAAGTGACGCAAATCGCCAGAACCATCGCAAGAGCGCTGAGCCTGAACGAAGATCTGACCGAAGCGATCGCTTTGGGACACGATTTGGGGCATACGCCGTTCGGGCACACGGGAGAGCGGGTTTTAAACGACCTGTGTCCGCTGGGTTTTGAGCACAACAAGCAAAGCCTTCGTGTGGTGGAAGTTCTGGAAAATGACGGCAGGGGACTGAATTTAACGCATGAAGTCAAAGACGGTATTGTAAACCACCGGATGAGCTCGACACCGCATACGGCGGAAGGCCGGGTCGTGCGTATTTCGGATAAGATTGCCTACATCAACCATGACATCCAGGATGCGCAGCGCTGCGGGCAACTAAAGGAACTGCCGCAGGATTGCACAAACCTTCTGGGGCATACCAGCTCACAGCGCATCCATGCGCTGGTGCTGGATACCATCCAAAACAGCGCGGGCGGAAATATCAACATGAGCGATCCGGTATACCGTGCCATGAGCAAACTGCGGGATTTTCTTTTTGAAAATCTGTATTTCAACGAACGCATCAAGGATCAGGCCGATAAAGCCGAAGCGATGCTGCGCGTGCTATATGCCCACTATAGGAATAACGAAAAATCAATGCCGGAGCGTTATGAGCTCCGTTCGTCCCAAGAGGGCAGGGAAAGAACCGTTTGCGACTATATTGCGGGAATGAGCGACCATTTTGCCATCCAGAAGTTTAAAGAGCTGTTTCTTCCCCAACAATACGAGCAATATGTGTAGAAAAAAAGCGAGATTTGTCGGCTTCGTATCCGAATATAGAAATATGTACATAGAAAGGGGCGCGTAATGGCAGGATTGTATGCAGATGATTGGTTGGAATCCCTGCGCGCGCGCAACGACCTTGTGCAGGTAGTGTCCCAATATGTGCCGCTGACACAAAAGAACAGGCGGTATTGGGGATGCTGTCCGTTTCACAGCGAGAAAACGCCTTCGTTTTCCGTGGATCCGGACAAGCAGTTTTATTATTGTTTCGGCTGCCATGCGGGGGGCAACGTCATTCATTTCCTGATGAACATCGAGAAGCTGGGCTTCACGGAAGCGGTGGCGCAATTGGCGGAGCGGGCGGGGATAGCGTTGCCGCAGAATGCCGACGATGAGGATTTTGCAAGACGAAAAGCGCAGCGGGAAAGGCTGTATGCGGCATTGCGCGAAGCCGCGATGCATTATCATGAGATGTTGCAGTCCGCTGATGGAAAACCTGCCTTTAACTATCTGAAGAAACGCGGATTGACAACGGAAAATATACGGCGCTTCGGCTTGGGTTACGCGCCGTCACAATGGCAGCAGACGACCGATTATCTGATGCAAAAGGGGTTTACCGAGAAGGAACTCGTTGCGTGCGGGCTTACAACGGTAAAAAATGAAAAGCGATACGATTTCTTTCGCGACAAGGTGATGTTCCCCATCATCGATCAGCGTTCCCGGGTGCTTGGCTTCGGGGGTCGTATTCTAAGCGGCGACGGTCCCAAATACATCAACTCGGCCGATACACAGGTATACAACAAACGCGAGATGCTCTACGGCCTGAACTTTTACCGTTCGTTTGGCGCAGCGCGGGAACTCATCGTCGTGGAAGGATACATGGATCTGATAGCGGTATCCACCGCGGGCATTCCAAACGTGGTCGCGAGCCTTGGAACGGCACTGACAACGGGACAGGTCCGGCTGATGCGGCGGTTTGCCGATACGGTATACATTGCCTATGACGGCGACACCGCAGGGCGCAATGCGACACTTCGGGGCTTGGATCTTTTGGAAAACGAAGGCTTGGGTGTGCGTGTGTTGCTGCTTCCGGATACGATGGACCCGGATGATTTTGTGCGAAAGCAGGGCAAAGACGCTTTTCTGGCATTGAAAAGCAACGCGCTGTCACTTACGGAGTTTAAGCTGCAGCTGCTCCGCGATCAATGCGACATGACTTCCGAAGAAGGGCGCATGAGCTTTGCACAGCAGGCGGTGGCGCTTCTAAAGGACGTCGGACCTGTGGAGCGGGAGCGGTATATACGGTTTATCGCAAAGCTGTCGGGCTTTTCCATTGAAGCGTTGGTGCAGGAATCGGGTAAGGCAATCGTCCCGAAGGGAAGAATTGGACCGGAGCTGAAAATAACGGCTGCCGCGGGGGACGATGAGCTTGAACAGCGAATACTTTGTTTGATGGCAACGGACCCGCGCGTTCGCGCACAAGCCTATCTGTTCATCACTGCGGATGACTTCATAAGTCCGTTGCACCAAAGCATGTTTTCGGCCATGGAGAACATGCATCAGGTGGACTGTACGGCGGCGCTTTTGAGCTATTACAACGATGTTGCCCAAGCTGCTGCCGCAGCACAGGTGCTCAGCAGGCAGGAAAACGCAACCGATCAGATGATTGCCGATTACATGGACCGCTTGCGGTTAAAACGGTATGAACGGGAAGTGGATGATCTCGGACACAGGAGCAGGGAGCCGGGTGCGGACATCGCCACTATTGCCGCACAGATACAGAAACGAACGATGGAAATGGAATTTTTGCGTAATAAGAGGGCCCACGGCGCATCGATTGCGCCGTTGGCGAAGGGGGAACCGAAATGAGTGAAGACATGACAGATCAGATGGATGATACGTTGCAGGAACGCGGTTTGAACAAGAGCGTCGTGACGCATGAGGAGATTTTATCTTCCTTCGGCGATACGGAAGTGACGGTCCAAAAGCTGGAGAACATCCTCGAAGAGCTTAAGAAGAAAAACATTCAGGTCGTTCAAAGCCTGGATGAAGAGGAAGAACCGGACATCGCGGAACTCGCGGAAGAAGAAGAAATCTCCCGGGATGAGCTTCGGGACTTTATGCCCGAGGGCATAAACATCGACGATCCCGTTAAAATGTACCTTAAGGAAATTGGGCGTGTGCCGCTTTTGACAGCGGATCAGGAAGTGGGCATTGCCAAACGCATGGGCGAGGGCGATGTGGAGGCCAAACGCGAGTTGACCGAAGCGAACCTGCGCCTTGTGGTCAGCATTGCCAAACGCTATGTGGGCCGCGGCATGCTCTTTTTAGACCTGATTCAGGAAGGCAACCTGGGACTTATCAAAGCGGTGGAGAAGTTTGACTATACCAAGGGATACAAGTTCTCGACCTATGCGACCTGGTGGATTCGCCAGGCCATAACGCGCGCTATTGCCGACCAGGCACGAACAATACGTATCCCCGTACATATGGTGGAGACCATCAACAAACTCATCCGTGTAACACGGCAGCTGCTGCAGGAATTCGGACGCGATCCGCAGCCCGAAGAGATAGCGGCGGAGATGGGCGTTACCGAAGAAAAAGTGCGTGAGATCATGAAGATCGCGCAGGAACCTGTGTCTCTGGAGACGCCCATCGGCGAGGAAGAGGACAGCCATTTGGGGGATTTCATCCCCGATGACGAAGCGCCGGCACCGGAAAAATCCGCAGCCTTCACGCTTTTGAAAGAACAGCTGATGGAAGTGCTCGATACTTTGACCCCGCGCGAGGAGAAAGTGCTTCGGCTTCGCTTCGGGCTCGACGACGGCAGAGCCCGGACGCTTGAAGAAGTCGGCAAGGAATTCAACGTCACGCGCGAGCGCATCCGGCAGATTGAAGCAAAAGCGCTGCGCAAGCTGCGGCATCCGTCACGCAGCAAGAAACTGCGGGATTTTCTCGAATAAAATGCAGGAAAAGAAACTGTCTGAACGGCTTATGGCAATCGCATCCCTGTTGCCGCAATGCGATTGCATTGCCGATGTGGGCTGCGATCATGGGTTGTTGGGATTGTATCTGTTGCAAACGGACAAATGCCGAACGCTCAACGCTGTGGATATAAGCGGGAAATCGCTGCAAAAAGCGAAAACGCTGTATCGGGAACATGGCGTTTCCGACCGGGTTTTGCTAGAGCAGCTGGACGGACTTCCTCAGGGACCGGCACAGGCTGCCGTCATTGCCGGAATCGGCGGGAGCATTTCGTTGCGAATCGTCGAAAACGGACTGGATACGGCAATGCGCTTAAAGATCCTCGTTCTGCAGCCTGCGGATGACGCAGCACAGCTCCGGCGCGGCCTGTTGTCCATGGGCTTTCGCATACTGCGGGAGAAAATCGTATATGAAGGCAGGTACTTCCCGGTCATGGAGGTCCGATACGATGGAATCTTAAAACCGCAGATGAACAATGTTTTTTATGAAATCGGACCATATAATATGAAATACCCGGACAGAACGGTTTTGAACTATGTTGATTGGCGCATACGGATCTGGGAAAAGGCGGTAAGTCGACCCGCGGCAAGCGAGCGCGGACAGGCAAACCAGCAGACGGCTCAACACCTGATAGAGGAACTGAAAAAGTGGCGTGAGGAGAATTTGCATGCAGCCGACGCTTAAAGAGATAAACGAGCTTTTGGAGGAAACGGCACCGCTTGCGCTGGCCGCGGATTTTGATAACAGCGGGCTGCAGTGCGGGGACTGGACACAACGTATTTCCCGCATCCTTCTTTGCGTAGACTGCACCGAACAAATAGCGGATGAGGCAATAAAAAACAAATGCGACCTCATCCTTTCCCATCATCCGCTTATACTACCCAGCATAAGCGGGCTGTGCGAACAGGACGCTGTGCAAAGGATACTGCGCAAGCTTATCCGCAACGATATCGCGCTTGTCGCATCCCATACCAATACGGATGTTGCAAAAAACGGGTTGTGCGATGTGCTGGCAAAACTGTTCGACTTAAAAAACACACAGGTCGTGGAACCCATAGGGACCGATGGAGACGGGTACGGCCGCATTGGAGACATCAAGCCTGTGACGCTGGAGCGGCTCGCAAAAGATGCGAAAGAAAAGCTTTCCGCAACGTCCGTACGCTTTACCGGAGACGGGTGCAAAACCATCACAAAGCTTGCCGTCTTAAGCGGCAGCGGCACATCGGCGCTGGACGCCTGTCTTCAAAAGGGCGCGCAGTGCGTTGTCACGGGAGATGTGAAGTACAGTCAGGGACTTGTTTATCAGCGCGTTGACTTAAGCATAATCGATGCCGGACATTACGATACAGAAAAAGTAATCCTGCTCCCTTGGCAAAACCATTTACAAAGCAGGCTGGATACATTACAATATCAAGTGGACTTGATTGTCTCGTCCGTTGGGGCGGACATCTTTTCACAGGTGTAACGGCAAGGGCTTACGGCTCTTGCTTTTTTACGAAGAGGTGATGTGGATGAACATGCAGTTGCTTTGGGATTATCAAACGGCCGACCTTGCGTTAAGTCGCTTTGAGGCTACGTTGAAGAAATCCAAAACACGCAATCAACTGTTAAGCGTGCGTGATGCCATGGTTGAACAACAAAACCGGGCAAAGAAATTGGACAATGAACTTCGTGACGCTTATGCTGATTGCGAACGCATCGGCGGCGAAATCGAGAAAATTCGCAGTCAGATGGTGTCACTGAAGAAGGAAGCTGAAAACTGCCAGGATCAGGACCTTCGCCAGGTGCGACTGGTCTTGCGGGCAATGGACGAATGCAACAAAACCCTTAATGCCATGTATAAGCAAGTTGAACAGATCTATACCATGGCAGAAGGAACGGAAGCGACAGTCCGCGATGTTCGCAACAAACTGGTGGTGGGCAAGAAGGAATTTGACGAGCTCAAGGAAAAGCACGACAAGGAATTGGCGGATGCTGCGGGAGAGCTCGAACGCTTGCGTTCCGTTGTAAAACAGAAGGAACCGGGCATACCCAAAGAACTTCTGGAGCAGTATAAAAAGGTGAAGCGCACCAGCATTAATCCGGTAGCAAAGGTGAAGGACAATCAGTGTGGCGGATGCAACATGTCCATTCCGAGCCTGATGCTCAGCAAGCTTCGCTCCGGCGAAGGGTTGATGCAATGTGACAATTGCGGAAGAATTCTTCACTATGCCGAACAGGAAGACTAGAAGAGGGAATGTGAGTAAGCCGGATGGCCGCGGGCTTCGGCCCGAGGAAAGTCCGAGCACCGTAGGGCAGAGTGCCGGGTAACTCCCGGTGGAGGCGACTTTAAGGAAAGTGCAACAGAGAGATACCGCGAACCTCCCAAAAGGAGGACGTAAGGGTGGAAAGGTGGGGTAAGAGCCCACCAGCGGCTTGGCGACTTGTCCGTTATGTAAACCCCACTTGGTGCAAGGTTGATAGAGGGACATATGTGGCTGCCCGTCACGTCCCCGGGTAACCGCTTGAGCGTACTGGCAACCGTACGCCTAGACAGATGGCCATTCAAGACAGAACTCGGCTTATAGACTTGCTCACAAAGAGAGGCTCCGAAAGGGGCCTCTTTGTTTTATCCGGTCAAAACGTACTTTAGTCGGGTTTCGGCGGTTCGCCGAGTCCAGGGCTGCCCGTCGTATCGCGCCAAAAGGCGGGGATATACTATGTGCAAAGCTGTAAAAGGAGCCTTGTATGTCTGAGCGCGACGCTGATATTTCCTGTGAAATGCCGGATGTTCGGTCCTCTTTAAAAGCAATCGCACAGCAGCGAACAACCTGGGCAACGGTATCGATGTATCCGCCGTTGACCGCCTACGCGCTTAAAACGCTAAAAGGGCAGAACCACAATCTGTTCCGGTGCAATCCGGGGACAAGATGGCTTCTGCAGGACATGGAAGCAAATCTGGATCTCATAGCGGCGATGAAACCATGCAAGCAGCGCCTGCCGATCCTTTGCGGCGGAGCCTTTGCCGGACAACCGCGCATCTATGCGTTGATGGCGTCGTGCGCAGCGGAGAAGGACGGCAAGGTGACCCAGCAAGGCATAGAACGAACGCTCAACGACTTTCAAGCGTATGCGGAACTCACGCTTTGCGAAACGGAACAAGCGCTGGTTTGCATGCAATGGGTGCTTCTGGATCTCGTTGGCATGCATGCGCTCGCTCAGACAGAGCGGATGCAGGCATGCGAGAACGCGCAGCGCAATGCCAAAAAACTCAAAAAGCAAGGCGGACAGGATATCCGCTTTGCAGTCATAGCGGGTGGCATCGTATATGCGGCACAGCTTCAGCGAAGCCTTATGCGAACCGCGCCCGAACGGTTCATGCAATATTGTGTTGACAGTGCGGGAGCGTTGCATTTGGATGCCCAACGGATCAATCGGGCGGATAGGCTGGAAGTGCTGACGCGGCAAAGGGAAATCAAGAACATTCTAAAATCCTTGCAAACGCTCCGGGACGAAGCGGACGAATCCCGATGTTTGCAGACGCACCCGGCTATGGCGCGGCTTTCAAGGCAGATTGCCTATACAAAACTGGATGATCAAGGCAAAGAACACCTGATCCATGCCGTAAAGCACATCGCGCACAGGACGAAATCGACAGAGGATAAGGTAGTCCAAAACGCCATTCGCTTATGCGAAGAGCAACAGGATGAAACCTGTCTGTTGCGCTATCTCTGGGAAGACAATCCTCAACTGTACAAAGCATTGGGCTCCCGCTTTTTTGACAGGCGAAAACTGATGCGGCGGCTGTGCTTCGCCCTTTTGTGGATTGCAGTGCCACTGTTGACATTTCTATACCTGTTTGTTGCCATAACAAGCCGTGCCGCGATGCTTGAAATTATCGGCGGCGCGCTGTTTGGGTTCATCGTAATCTATTCCTGCATCAAAGATCTGCTGATGCGCCTGAGTGCGTGGCTTGTACCAAAAAGGACGCTTCCGCGCCTGAGCAAGATGCCGGGCGATGCCAAATGCGTTGTCGTAATGGCGGTGATTGCGGAAACCAAAGAACAGATCGATGACCACTTCAGACAGTTGCAGATACAAGCGCAGGCATTCCGGGAAGCCAAACAATTTGCGCTGTTGTGCGACTTCCCACAGAGCGGGCAAAAAGTCGACGAGCTTTCCTCAACACTCACGCAATACGGGGAAGCGTTGGCAGCAAGGCTGAACCATGTCCAAAGCAACCGGTTTTTATTAGTGACACGTCCGCGGACGTATATACAAAAGGAAGGCAAGTGGATGGGGCAGGACCGCAAACGCGGGGCGCTGATGGCCTTTAACGCCGCGCTTTTGGGAAAAAGGGATGATGTTGCGGTATATGGGGGCTATTTATTGCAGGATTACCGGTATGTGCTCACGCTCAACGAAGATACGTTCTTTCCGCCGGGGGAGGCACAGCGCATTGTTTGTACGCTGGCACATCCGTATAACGCGAAATATGCGGTTATGCAGCCAACCATGGCGACGCACGCATCCATGCTCGCCAATTCTGCGCTTGCAAGGCTTTATGCCGATCCTGGCATGCGGCTTGGACATCAACCCATAAGCGATCATGAGATGGATGTATACGGTTTTGGCATCTTTCTGGGGCAGGGCGTGTATGATGTCAGGCGTTTTTATCAAGCGGCAAACATTCTCCCGTACGAAAAATTTCTCACGCACCACTTTGTAGAAGGCGCGCTTGCGCTTTGCGCTCTTTGTTCCGATGCGCAGGCATTGCATGGCTTTCCCACGCGTCATTCCTCCTACATCAAGTGGGAGCACAGGCGTATACGGGGGTTGTGGCAACAGCTTCCGCTATTGTTTGGCATGCGAGGCAGGCAACGCGAGAGAATCAAACTATCCGCGCACCATCGGCTTTGGCTTTTGGAACAGTTGATGCGGACACTTGTAACCCTTTGTACGACACAGCTTTTGGCCATCGCGACTTTTTCCGTTCTTCCGTTTGGTTTCTATGTCGCCCTTGCGCTGATACCGTACCTAAATCCGCTGCTGTCTTTTCTGACGGCGGTGTACGCATTCCTATGGAAACGCACGCAGCAACCGGCCTGTTCTTTTTCGATCCGAGGTTTGCTGCGCAAAGTCGTTACCGACTTCATCCTCTGCCCTTTTGACGCAAGCGTTTCGCTGGATGCGCTGGTGCGCGCCCTGTACCGAATGTTTATAAGCCGGCGAAAGCTGCTGGAGTGGATTACGAAGGAACAGACGGAGCGCGGGGATGCGCGTTCGCTTTTGGGATACCACCTTCACATGGTACCGGCTCTGCTGTTTAATCTTTTGATGGTGCTCTTTATCTATATTAACAAGCCACAGCATGCGTTCGGCATCGTGCTGATCGCGTTTCTCTGGTTTTTATCGCCGTTAGCGGCACAGCGGTTGGATCACAGAAAAAACCAACAAAGCCCTTTGTTCCCCGCGTATTGGAAAAAAACATGCAAGCAAACTTACGACTATTTCGTTGCAATTACACAAAACAATCCGTTGCCGCCCCGCACTGTGCGAATCGATCGCCGGTGCAATTCAGACCAAACGACGACGCCGTCGGATATAGCGGCGGCTCTTCTGGCGCACGTATGCGCGTGCGTGCTGCGTTTTATAGGAAAGGACGAAGCACAAGCGCGAATCGCCGGGTTGCTTTGTGCCATGGAAGCCCTGCCCAAACGCAACGGGCATACAGGAAGTACGATCTGCCTGCAAAACCCAGAAGTTCCGCCGGGCTTCATCTCCTGCGTGGAAAGCGCCAATCTCTGCCTCGCATTGATGATCACGCAGCAGGCGCTTGAATCTTTTGACCAATTCGAGACGGCAACAAAAGCCGAAAGGCTCTGGCAGGCCATGGACTTCAAGCCGCTCTTCTGTGACAGAGCAAAGTTGTTTGCAAACGGGTTGGATATAGCGACAGAAAAATTGACAAAAGAGTGCCAAAACGTGTATGCTTCGCAAGAGCGGGTCGTATCTTATCTTGCCGTCGGACTTAATCAGGCAAGCACGGTTCATCTAAACGGGTTTCGGATTGCCTCTCCAAAAAAAGTACTTTTTCGGCAGGATTCGAGCCCAAACGCATCGATGCGGGAGTATCTTTGGCCGACACTCTTCTTTCCGCTTCTGCCCTTTACCTGGGAGGGTGCGCTGATGCGCAGTGCCGCCGCCGCTCAAAAAAGAGCGTCGAGACGAAGAAAAAGAAGGCGGCTGCCCGAAAGCACCCAAACCATCGTGTTAAAACAACGCAGCGAGGCGGCTTGCGCATCCACTGAAGTGGAGGAATTGTTTCACAACGATTCGGCTCAAGAAAGCGCGGGCATCGCTCCTTTTGCAACGGCGCTGCTTGCACCGCTGGATGAGATTTCGGCATATGATATTCTGAGGATTTTGGAACGCGAAGGCATGCGAAGCACGCTGGGGTTCTATGACACGCAACTCTTATCAAAAGACGGGTTGAGCACTTCGCTTCATACAATGGTGACATTGCATCAGGGAATGATCCTGTGTGCATTGACGAATCTGCTTTTGGATGATAAGCTTGCAAAATGGGCTGCGAAGTCCATCCCTCTGGCGGCAACGCTTCCTTTTTATGAATGTTCGCGCTGAAATGAGAACATGTTGAAAAAAGCGGATGCCTATACTATAATACTATTCTGACTGAGCTAACAAAGAATTTGGATATATACCTTGGAGGATTTTGAACGTATGCAAACCACAATGCAAAAACGCGAGAAGAGCACTGTACAGATCGATGCGATCATCCCGGCACAGGATTTCTGCCAAGCCATCGAGCGCGCTTACGTGCGTGAACGCGGTCGCTATACGGTGCAGGGATTCCGCAAAGGACATGCTCCGCGTAAAATGGTTGAAAGAATCTACGGAGCGGAAACGTTCTATGACGGCGCTATCGACGACCTTGCCCCTTCTGTCATGGAAGAAGCTCGTAAAGAATATAAGCTTGAAATGGTCGGAAGGCCCACTTTGTCTGTAGAACAGGCAAAAGAAGGGGAGGATCTTAAGCTGTCCTTCCTCTTCGCCGTATATCCACAGGTAAAGCTGGGAGAATACAAGGGGCTTTCGGTCGAACGCGTTTCGGCTGACGTGCCCGCAGAAAAAGTGCAGGCCGAGATTGAAGCGGCGCGGGATGCACGTGTCCGTTATGTGGAAGTGGATCGTCCGATCGAACAGGGAGACCGTATTGTTTTCGACTACAAGGGTAAGATTGGCGACGAATACTTTGATGGCGGTTCGGCAGAAAAAGCGCAGCTTGATATCGGAGCGGGTCAGTTCATTCCCGGTTTCGAGGATTCCATGGTTGGCCTTTGTGCCAATGAACACCGCGAGATCAGTGTGAAATTCCCGGACGATTACCAAGCCGAGAATCTCAAAGGTCAGCAGGCTGTCTTTGAAGTGTTTGTCCATGAGATCCGCAAAAAGGAACTTCCCGAAATAGACAACGAGTTGGCAATGGATGCCAGCGAATTTGATACGCTTGAAGAATGGAAGGCGGATATCGCGCACAATCTGCAACACGAAGCCGAACATCAGGCACAGAATATGATGCAGAACGAGCTGTTGGAAAAGGCAGCCGCCAACGCGGAATTTGAAGTGCCGGATGAAATGGTGGATGCGCAGGTTGAAAGCATCATTCGCGACTACGCGACGCGCCTGTCCTATCAGGGCATTCGGCTGGAAGACTATATGCAATATGCAAATGTCACGATAGAACAGATGCGTGACGACGTTCGTCCCGAGGCTCTGCGCCGGGTAAGAAACCAGTTGGTACTGGATGAAATCACCAAAGCGGAAGATATCAAGGCACAAGCCGATGAGATCGATGCCCGCATCGCTGAATTTGCACAGCGTTATCAAAAGACGACAGAGGAGTTCGTCAAGGATCTTTCCGATCAGGACAGGGAATACATCCAGGAGGATGTAGCCATTCAAAAGACACTGCAGTTTCTTTTCGATAACGCGGTTATAACACAAATGACGGAACCGGCAGTTGAAAAGGCGGAAGAAAAGCCGACCGAGACGGAAAAGAAGCCCAGAGCGAGAAAGAAGAAGACCGAAGAAAAGAAAGACGTAGAGGAATAGATCAGGAAATACGAATAAACTAAAGACATACATTATGATATTGGAGGGTTTGGCATGAGTACTTTTGTGCCTATTGTGATAGAGCAAACAAATCGAGGGGAGCGCAGCTATGACATATATTCCAGGCTGTTGCGCGACCGCATCGTATTTTTGGACGGAGAAGTAAACGACCACAGCGCCAGCGTCATCATCGCCCAGCTGTTGTTTTTGGAAGCGGAGGATCCTGACAAGGATGTGATGTTCTATATCAACAGCCCCGGCGGGTCCGTAACTGCCGGCATGGCCATCTATGATACCATGCAGCATATCCGCTGTGACGTATCCACCATCTGCATCGGGATGGCGGCTTCCATGGGAGCGTTTCTGCTGGCTGCGGGCGCAAAGGGCAAGCGCAAGGCGTTGCCCAACGCCGAAATAATGATCCATCAGCCGTCCGGCGGTGCGCAGGGACCTGCGACTGACATCGCAATCATTGCGGATCGGATCATCAAACTCAAGAATAAGCTGAACGTGATTCTGTCACAGCGAACCGGTCAGCCGCTTGATAAGATAAAGGCGGATGTAGAACGCGATTTCTATTTGGAAGCTGAGGAAGCTGTAGAGTACGGGCTTGTGGATGAGATCATCCAGCCGCGCCGTTAAGGCAGGAGGAAAAGGGTTTGTCCAAAACTGAGGACAGGAATAAACTGAAATGCACGTTCTGCGGTAAAACCCAGGATCAGGTCAGGCGTTTGGTCGCCGGCCCCGGGGTTTATATCTGCGATGAATGCATTGACCTCTGCAAGGAAATCATTGAAGAGGATTTCGCAGACACAACGCCGATGGATCTGGACGATCTGCCCAAACCAAAGCAGATCATGAAGATCCTGGACGAATACGTCATCGGACAGGAAGATGCCAAAAAGAGCATGGCGGTAGCGGTTTACAACCACTACAAGCGCGTGCTGTTCAAGAATAAAGGAAAAGAAGACGAAGTTGAGCTCCAAAAGAGCAACATGGTCATGCTTGGCCCGACAGGCTGCGGCAAAACATTGCTGGCGCAAACGCTTGCGAAGATACTCAACGTGCCTTTCGCCATTGCCGATGCCACATCCTTAACGGAAGCCGGTTATGTCGGAGAGGATGTCGAAAATATTCTCTTAAAACTTATCCAGGCTGCGGATTATGACATTGAAAAGGCGGAAAAGGGCATCATCTATATCGATGAAGTGGATAAGATAGCCAGAAAGTCCGAGAATCCGTCCATCACCCGCGATGTGTCCGGAGAAGGTGTACAGCAGGCGCTGCTGAAGATACTCGAAGGTACGGTGGCATCCGTTCCGCCCCAGGGCGGGCGCAAGCACCCGCATCAGGAGTTTATACAGATCGACACCACAAACGTCCTGTTCATCGTGGGCGGAGCGTTTGACGGTATAGAGAAGATCATTGAAAACCGTACCGGCACAAAGACCATGGGATTCGGTGCGGAAATAAAATCCAAAGCGGAAAAGGAAATCGGCGAGACGCTCAAAAAGATCATGCCGGAGGACCTTCTGAAGTTTGGATTGATCCCTGAATTTGTCGGCAGGCTGCCGGTTATCGTAACGCTTCATTCGCTGGACGAGAGCGCGCTGGTCAACATCCTGACCAAGCCTCGCAATGCGTTGGTACGCCAGTATCAGAAGCTCTTTGAGATGGATGGGGTACAGCTCTCGTTTGAACCTGCGGCGCTTCGTGAAATCGCGCATCAGGCCATCGACCGTAAAACGGGTGCGCGTGGCCTCAGGGCGATCCTGGAGACGCTGATGAAAGACGTGATGTTTGAGATACCCTCGAGAAATGATATCGCGGGGTGTGTCATCACAAAGGAGTCCGTCCTAAACCACTCGGCGCCGGGATTGTTGAAAAAAGCGGTCGAGCCGAAGCGGCTGGCTGTCGGCGAAGATGCCTAAAGTGCGAAAGCCTCCGCGGGGTCATTTCCCACGGAGGCTTTTTTGCAAGATACGCAATTCGAGGAGGAACCTATGGAGAGTTATCCATTGCTGCCGCTGCGCGGCTTAACCGTATTTCCATATATGTCGTTGCATTTCGATGTGGGCAGGGAAAAGTCCATAAAGGCGTTGACGGCCGCCATGGCGGGCGAACAGGAAATAGTACTGGTGACCCAACGGGATACGAACATACAGGATCCGACGATGGAGGAATTGTTCCCGGTCGGAACCCTTTGCCGTATCAAACAGGTGCTGGCGTTGCCGGGCGACCATATCCGCGTATTGGTAGAAGGAGAAAAACGCGCCAAGATCATAGGGTTTTTGCAGGATGAGCCTTACACCATCGGACAGGTTGAAACGCTTGACGAATCCGAATGGGAACGCGAATCATCCATCGAGTTGGAAGCGATGATGCATGTTTTAAGCGAGATGGTCGAAGAGCAGGTGGGCATATCCGGGAAAATCAACAAGGATACGCTCTTGTCCATCGGCGCTATCGACGATCCCGGACAATACGCGGATGCGATCGCATCCGATGTGTTGCGTAAGTTGGAGGACAAGCAGCAGATACTGGAAATAGAAAATCCGATCGTCCGTATGGAAGCGCTGATGACCATCCTTAGGCGCGAGACGGAAGTCATGCGCATAGAGAAGCGCATCAATTCGCGCGTGCGCCGTTCCATCGACAAGAGCCAGCGCGAGTACTATCTGCGTGAGCAGATGAAGGCCATCCAGAAAGAGCTTGGCGAAAAAGACGTTGCGATGGAAATGGACGAGCTGCGTCAGAAGGCTGAAGAACTTCCGCTGAGCGATCAGGCAAAGGACAGGGTGTCAAAGGAAATAGACAGGCTAAGCCGCATGCAGGCGTCATCGCCTGAAGCGGTTGTGTCACGCACGTATATCGATGCCATTTTGGATCTCCCGTGGGGTCACGCCAGCACGGATACGCTCTCGCTGGACAATGCAGAGCGCATCCTGGACGAAGACCACTATGGCATGAGAAAAGTGAAGGACCGCATCTTGGAATACCTTGCGGTCGCTCAGCTGCGCCATGATAACAAAGGACCCATCCTCTGCCTTGTCGGCCCGCCGGGAACAGGGAAAACGAGCATCGCAAAGTCGGTAGCCAGAGCTCTGGGGCGCACGTTCCACCGCATGTCCTTGGGCGGCGTACACGACGAAGCCGAGATACGGGGCCATCGCCGCACCTACATAGGCGCTATTCCGGGCGGAATCATGGAAGGAATACGAAACGCGGGTACCATGAATCCGGTGTTCCTGATGGATGAGATCGACAAGCTCTCCCACGATTTCCGCGGCGATCCCGCAAGTGCCGTTTTGGAGGTTCTGGATCCGGAACAGAACAAGACGTTCCGTGACCATTACCTTGATCTGGATTTTGACCTGTCTCAGGTTTTGTTCATCACAACCGCCAACGCTACGGATACCATAGCCCGACCGCTTCTGGACCGCATGGAGATCATTGAGGTGCCTTCCTACACGCCGCAGGAAAAGCTGGGCATCGCAAAAGGATACCTGCTTAAAAAGCAGGCGGAGCTCCATGGACTGTCCATCGAAACGGATATTATTTTCCCGGATGAAACGCTGATGGGTATCATTCAGCAATATACCGCAGAGAGCGGCGTTCGCTCCCTGGAACGTCAGATCGCGACCGTCTGCCGCAAGGCCGCGCGGCGAATCGCGTCGGGAACCGACAAACCGATCACCATCATTGCGCAACAGCTTGAAGAGTATCTGGGGTTGCCGCGCGTACACCATGACGCAGCGAGCCTTACGGCAAAAATCGGCGTGGCGACAGGCCTTGCCTGGACAGCGGTGGGTGGTACGACACTTCAGATCGAAGTCGGAACGATGCCGGGTACGGGAAAGATCGAGCTGACCGGACAATTGGGCGATGTGATGAAGGAATCCGCGCTGACCGCGGTGAGCTATCTTCGCGCACACGCCAAGAGCCTTGGCATCGATGAACAGTTCCATCAGAAAAACGATTTGCATATTCATATACCCGAAGGCGCTACGCCCAAGGATGGTCCGAGCGCAGGGATCACCCTTGCGACTGCGGTCCTGTCCGCGCTGACAAACCGACCTGTGCGCGGGGATGTCGCCATGACCGGGGAAATAACCCTTACAGGGCGGGTGCTGCCTGTGGGCGGCATTCGGGAGAAGATGTTGGCCGCGATGCGTGACGGCATCTACACCGTGGTTTTACCGCTTGAAAACAAGCGGGATCTCCAGGAGATCGATGCGGTATTGCGGGATAAGCTCAACGCCGTTTTCGTTCAAACCATGGACGAAGTAATGCTATGTACTTTAGTGGATGGGGTAATCAATGCAAATAAAGAAAGCGGAGTTTAAGCAATCCATCTTTCTGCCGCAGCAATATGTCCACAGCGAACTGCCTGAAATTGCCGTCGTGGGGCGCAGCAACGCAGGCAAGAGCAGTCTTGTCAATACGCTGTGTAACCAAAAGATTGCCAGGGTATCGCAACAGCCGGGCAAGACCCGCAGCATCAATGCGTATTGCATGAACGATGCGTTTTTGCTGATGGATCTGCCCGGATACGGCTATGCAAAGCGAAGTGCCAAAGAGCAGGAACAATGGCGGGAACTGGTAGAGGGTTATTTCAACCGCACAAAGATGTTGGAGCATCTTTTGCTTTTATGCGACATTCGTCATGATCCGAGCACTGGAGATAAACAGATGGTTCAATGGCTTCGGCATTACAATATACCCTATACGCTTGTGGCTACCAAAGCGGATAAGATTGCAAAAAGCAAGCGATACAATCATTTAAAATCGATATTGGATCAACTTGGGTATTCTCCTTCCTTGTGTTTTTCGACAACAGAAGCAAGCTATAAAGAAGCGCTGCTTGTGCATCTTGGAGAAATATTGGCGAAGTAACCAGAAAAAGATTGACAACAGCTTAAAAAAACAGTATGAGTAGTAAGTGTTAAATATTGCGTTCAGGTAGGATGATGACTACGATGAAATTGGCGAAATGTCCTCGGTGTGAGTTGAATTATATGCGGCCCGCAGAGACCCTCTGCGACGTATGTAAACGGGAAATGGGGAAGAAACACGGCAAGGACGAAACATTTGAAATTTGTCCTTCCTGCAATGAACATCCCGTGGTCCTGGGGGAAGAGCTATGCAAGATGTGCTTGCGTGAAAAGATCCGCCTGGAGAATGCCGAACTTCTTGTCGATATCGATGAAGAAGAAAAGGATATCGATGTCGAGCTGGACGAAGAAGAAGTCATCGACTCCGAAGAGCTTGCCGATATCGAGCTTGAACCTCTGGATGAAGAAATCCCTGAAGGGGATCTCAGTGAAATCGATTCCGAATTCGATCTGGACGAAGAGGATGAGGAAGAAGAGGAAGCGGACGAACTAGAGGATGACGAAGATGAGGATTTAGACGAAGGGCCGCTGTTTTTATAACCGGCGCTGACCCTTGTTCTTTTAGGGGAGCATATGGCTATATACGCAATTGCGGATCTGCATCTTTCCCATGCGGAACCGAAGGGTATGGAAATTTTCGGAGCACACTGGGAAAACCACTGGGAGCGCATATCGCAGGCATGGAGCCAGAGCGTTGCCGATGATGATCTGGTATTGATTCCCGGCGATATCAGTTGGGCAATGCATACGGCGGCTGCGGGCATCGATTTGGATATTATCGGGAAATTGCCGGGATTAAAACTCATCATGCGCGGCAACCATGATTATTGGTGGAGTTCTCTCCACAAAGTACGCAGCATTTTGCCAAAGAATATGTTTGCCCTGCAAAACGACTGTTTTGTATACCGCGGACACGCCGTATGCGGTTCCCGCGGCTGGGTGGTACCCGGTATAAACCTGTTTGAAAGCGACGATTTGAAACTATATCATCGGGAATTGGGAAGGCTTAAGCTGTCTCTGGAGGATGCCAAAAGAAAAGCGGTACCGATAGCGCTCGTCATGATGCATTTTCCGCCGATGAACGAAAAGCGAGAAGCAAACGGTTTTACGGACTTGTTTTCGCAATATGGTGTCAAAAGGGTCGTCTATGGACACCTTCACGGAAAAGCGCTGCAATACGCGTTTGAAGGCGAACGAAGCGGGGTTCAGTATGAAGTGGTATCCTGCGACAACCTGGATTTTAAACCAAAATGCATTCTGACAGACGAAGATTTGGACAAGCAGCCTGAATAGGCTGCTTTTTTTATGAAAAAAGCGTTGCCTTGGCAAGCCGAGGTGAAACCTTTCCATTCAACTGCATAAAAATACAAAAAATGCGTTTTGGATATTCTCTTGTTTCATCAAAAGGATTCATTCGGCATGCCATGACAATTTGTGTCATTTATCCAATTTATCCGACATTGTTTTGACAAAAAATGACAGTTTCAAACGGTGCTGCGCTGAGAAAAACATTGGCGCAGCATTGTTTTTTTAAGAAAGAAAGACCAAGTGCGAATTTCTTTCTTTCATATGAAAAAAATACACGAACAAGTATTCCCCTATTCCCTAAAAAAGTACGAAAATATGTTCGTATTGCGTGTTGAAATCCCAAAAAAGCATAAAAAATATACATAAAGTGGTACAAAGTGGTTGAAAGTGGATCTGATGTGTTCTATAATGAGACCAACAAGAGGAGGTGAGATGGATGGCTAACGGATTGTTGACCGGCGAATTTGCCCACAGCATGGATGCCAAGGGAAGGGTCAAGCTGCCCGCGGCATGGGAACACGAACTTGCTGAAAAGTTTATGGTTACGCGCGGGACAGGCCGTATGCTGTTCATCTTCTCCATGAAACAGTGGGACCTCTTCACAAACAAATTGATGGAACTGCCGTTGATGGATAAAAATGCACAAGCGCTTCGCCGTATCTTCGGTGCAGGCGCACGAGAATGCGAGTTGGACAACCAGGGACGTTTTCTTATCCCGCAACGGCTTCGCGAATATGCGAATCTCGAAAAAGACGTGATCATTGCAGGCGCATTTACCTGGGGCGAAATCTGGAATGCGCAGGCTTGGGATGACTACGACCAACAATATGCGGACGGCGCTAGCGAAGACTTCATGTCGCTGATGGATACCGTATCAAAGCAGTACTCGCTATGAACAGCTACACGCATATTCCGGTTTTGCTGGAGCAGACAATCGCCCTGTTGGCGCCGGCACCGGGTCAAATCATCGTTGACGGCACGGTTGGCCTTGGCGGTCACAGCGAACAAATTTTGCAGCATATTCGACCCAATGGTCTTTTGATCGGCATCGACCGCGATAAAAACGCTTTGGCAATGGCCAAGCGCCGTTTGCAGGACGGATTCCTGCCGGTGCACGGCAACTTCTTTGACATCAAATCGATCCTGTTGGCCAACGGCATTAAAGCTGTGGATGGCATTTTGCTGGATCTTGGCGTTTCCTCCTACCAGTTGGATGAGCCGCAGCGCGGCTTTTCCTATCGCGCCGATGCGCCGCTGGACATGCGCATGGATATGGGACAGGAATACTCCGCCAGGGAGGCGCTGAACAAGCTTTCTGAAAGGGAACTCTCCCGCATCCTCCACGAATACGGGGAGGAACGCTGGGCGGCCCGTATCGCATCTTTCATTGTAAAAGCGCGGGAACAGAAACCCATTGAAACGACGGGGGAACTCGTGGAAATCATCAAGGCTGCGGTACCCAAAGCAGCCAGACGTGACGGACCGCATCCTGCCAAACGGACATTCCAAGCGCTTAGGATCCATGTCAACAGCGAACTGGATGGCTTGGGTGAAGCGTTGGAGCAAGCGGCAAATTGCCTGAAGCCCGGCGGCATACTATGCGTCATCACATTTCATTCACTTGAGGACAGAATCGCAAAGCAATGTTTTGCGAGACTGCAAAATCCCTGTACCTGCCCGCCGAAAAGCCCGGTATGCATATGCGGCAAACAGCCGACCGCGACCGTTTTGACAAGAAAACCGATCATACCAACACCAGAAGAGGAAGAACAAAATCCGCGCGCACACAGCGCAAAACTGCGCGCGATAAGGCGTTTGCCCTTCTAAAAAGGAAAGAGGGAGAATACAATGGCATCAGTTCGCACACAAGGAAGCTCTGCATTGAAAATGCAAACTGCCCCGCAAAGGGAGCGGCAGCGCGTTGAGGCTCCGTCGCCGCAACAACGTCGCCGTCTTTTACAGCAGCAGCGGCAGGAGCAGCAGCGCCGCCTGTTGGAAGCACAGCGTAAAGAGGCAAAACGCAGAGCGTTGGCCCGCCGTGAAGTACTCAAGAAGATGGGTATTCTGGCTTATGTATGTACGCTGTTTGCGGTGCTGAGCGTCGTTGTGATCGGCTATGCCCGTGTTGCTGATATCCAGATGCAGAACAATGCCCTTTCCAAGCAGATGAATGTTTACAATACGCAGATAGCGGACCTGCAGCTGCAACTTTCGCAAAAGACCGATTTGCAGAGCATCCGCGAACAAGCGCAGAATCGCCTGAACATGAATTACCCGAAACCATATCAAATATTGGAAGTTGAACTATCTGACACGACGGCAGTAGCGGCAGGTGGGGACGTATCAAATCAATCCGGCGGAATCTGATCAGGGAGGATTGATAAGAAAGGGGAGCGGTTCTTTGCAACTGTCCGAGAAAAATCGCAAAAAACGCGTTCTGGGCGTCTTCATATTCACCTGTTTTCTGTTTGCCGCACTCATGGTACGCACATTTTATTTGCAGATCGTCCAAGGCTCCTGGCTTGTTGAAAAGGCTATGAGCCAATGGACACGCGAAACCGCTGTCAGCGCTTCGCGCGGTACTGTCTATGACCATACCGGTGAGGTTTTAGCGCAAAGCGGATCGGCAGATTCCGTTATAATCCATCCGAAATCAATCAATGCAAGTAAGGTCGCCGCAGATAATGAGGCGGCCTGTCAAAACGTTGCTTCCAAGCTTGCTCAGATTTTGGGATTGGACGAGGCTGCGATCCTTCAAAAGGCGAAAGATACCACAAAATACGAAGTGTGGATCAAACGCCAGATAACGCAGGAGCAATCCAACCAAATCAAGGCGCTTGCGTTGAAAGGTGTCAGTCTGGCCATCGATACCAAGCGGTTTTATCCCAAAGGGAATTTCCTCACACAGGTCCTTGGGTTTACCTCCGTCGATGGCAAGGGCATTGAAGGCCTTGAAGCGTATTATGATAAATATCTTTCGGGAACATCCGGAAGCATAACGGCGCAAACGGACGAGCGGGGAAACGAAATCCCGTTCGCCGATGAGTTTTATGTGCCGGCAACAAATGGGTATGATGTGTATCTGACGATTGACTATGTCATTCAATCGTATGTGGAGAAAGCGGCGCAGGACGCGTATGACCGGTATAATCCCAAAGCCGTCATGTGCATCGTCATGGATCCCAAAACCGGCGCGATCCTTGCCATGACCAACAAACCGGGATACGACCTAAACGATCCTCCGCGCGACGACGCAGCGACACTCACGGCATTGAGCAGAAACCTTTTGGTTGCAAACTCCAATGATCCGGGTTCCGTATTCAAGGTTTTTACATTGGCAGCCGCACTGGATCTGGGCGTCGCAAGCGAAAGCAATGCGTTTACATGCGGCGGGGGCAGAAAATACGGCAGCACGTTTATACGCTGCGCCAGCAATCATGGCGAGAACATCTCGTTGGCGACTGGCTTGGCAAAATCCTGCAACTCGGTGTTTATGGATCTTGCGGTCAGGCTGGGAACGGAGAAGCTGTACAACTATATAGAGAAATTCGGGTTTGGCAACAAGACGGGACTCGACTTCCAAAGCGAAGCGTCCGGAATCCTGATTCCCGAAGCCAATGTCAAAGAGGGCGACCTGGCCCGCATTGGTTTTGGCCAATCCATCACGGTAACGCCATTGCAGACGCTGACTGCGTTTTGTGCTATCATAAACGGTGGGAATCTCCTCAAGCCCCATCTGCTCGACAAGATCGTAAATTCCGACGGCGAAACCATCAAAACCGGTGACACGAGCACGGTGCGTCAGGTGATAAGCAAGCAGACCAGCGATCGGATGAAAGCTCTTCTGAAGTATGTGGTGACCAACGGCAGCGGTTCAAAAAGCGCCCTTGTGGGATACAGTGTCGGCGGCAAAACGGGTACGGCGCAGAAATACGACGAGAACGGCAAGGTAAAAACAACGCATCTCTCGTCGTTTATCGGTTTTGCTCCGGTTGAGGATCCGCAGATTGCCGTTCTGTTCTTGGTCGACGAAGCTCAAATGATCAACGATTACGGCTCAACAACCGCCGCGCCCTATGTCGGGGATATATTGAGCCAGTCGCTTCAGTATATGAGTGTGGAACCGAAGTATACGAGCGAGGAGCTTTTGCAACAGGGAAGCGTTCAGGTGCCAAATCTGATCGGGATGACAAAAGCCGAAGCGGAAAGTGCGCTGGCGGCAAAAGGTCTCAAAACATACTGCAGCGGCACGGGCGGCAAAGTCGTGGAACAAATGCCCGCGGCAAACGAAATTGTTAAAAACGGGGAAACCGTCGCCATCACCATCAAGACAATAGAGGAGACCGGCCCGCCGGAAATGGTGGAGGTGCCGGATCTTTCCGGCAAAACGGTTGCACAGTGCGAGGATATACTGGACGGTTTGGGGTTGAACCTTTTTGCGCACGGCAAGGGCAAAGCAATCTGGCAGAATGTCAAAAAGGGCAATATGGTACAAAAACACACGGAGATTCGCGTCGAGTTTTCAGAATAGCGAGGTTATTTTATGAAACTGTCTGTGCTGTTGAGTGGAATCGATTCTATGTACATGCCGCAAGTGGATGCGGAAATTTCCGGATTGAGTTTTGATTCGCGAAAGGTGGAACCGGGCCACCTGTTCTGTTGCCTTGTCGGTACCCGTATGGATGGGCATGATTACGCGTCAAGTGCGGTGGAAAAAGGCGCTGCGGCACTTTTGGTTCAAAGGAAACTGCCTTTGTCGATTCCGCAGATCGTGGTGCCTGATACCCGCAAAGCTTTTGCCTTGGCATGCGCCAACTGGTTCGGCCGTCCTGCGGACAGGCTGCACCTGTTCGGTATAACCGGAACCAACGGAAAGACGACCACCGCCTTTATGATGCATACCATCTTGATGCATCTTAAGCAAAAGACCGGACTCATAGGCACGGTGTGCATTAAAAGCGGCGAAGAGATCATCGGGGAGTCGATGACCACACCCGAACCGATGGAGCTTCAGGGATTGTTCCGGACGATGGCGGACGACGGGTGCCAGAACGTCGTGATGGAGGTATCCTCCCATGCGCTCTCGCAGGCGCGCGTGGAAGGGCTGTGCTTTGAAACAGCCATCTTCACGAACCTAACACAGGATCATCTTGACTACCACGGCACGCTGGAACAGTATGCTGCGGAGAAGAAGAAGCTGTTTTCCCACTGCAAAATCGGTGTTTTCAACATCGATGACGCCCATGCACCCATGATGATGCAAGGCGTTCCATGCAAATGCGTGACCTTCGGGCTGGATCATGAAGCGGATTATCGGGCAACGGATATCGAGTATTCCTCCCGTGGCATCAGCTATACGTTGCATGCACAAGGTCAATCGACTCGCATTGAGCTGGGTATTCCCGGACGCTTTACGGTGTATAATTCGTTGGGATGCGCTGCTGCCTGCCTGGCGTACGGCTTATCCTTGAAGGATGTAGCAGCCGGGTTGCATGCTGTCAAGACCGTCCCCGGCCGTATTGAGGTCGTACCGACCGGAGATACCCCTTTTACGGTAGTGCTGGACTATGCGCATACGCCGGACGGTTTGGATAACATCCTTTCCGCCGTCAGGGGATTTGCCAAGAGGCGCATCATAGCAGTGTTTGGCTGCGGCGGTGACCGCGATCCGTCCAAACGTCCGAAGATGGGATACGCTGCGGGCAAAGGCGCCAACTATTGCATCGTGACAAGCGATAACCCAAGAACGGAAGATCCTCAAAAGATCATCGATGCCATCATTCCGGGCGTTGTGGAAACGGGATGCCCGTATGAGGTGGTCGTCAACCGGATTGAAGCCATCAAGAGGGCGCTTGAGTGCGCCCAGCCGGATGATGTGATCGTGTTGGCCGGGAAAGGCCATGAACCCTATCAGGAGATCAATGGCATCCGGTATCCGTTTGATGAAAAGGAAATCGTGGCAAATGCGCTTTTGGAGATTGCGCAAAAGCCATAGGGAGGATATTGCATGGAACAACTCATATGGCCGCTGGTGCTGGCATTCGTATTCGCGCTTGCCTGCGGTCCGGCCATGCTGCCTGTGCTCAGAAGATTGAAGCTGGGTCAAAACGTCCGGGACGATGGTCCGCAGGCACACCTGAGCAAAGTGGGGACGCCAACCATGGGTGGCATCATATTTTTGCTACCGGCCATCGCTGTAACGTTGATGCTGTTTCAGAGCAATATACAATGGGTGTTGTTTGCCATCGTCATAACGCTCGGATTTGCCCTTATCGGGTTTATGGACGATACCATCAAAGTATTTCTGCACCGTTCAATGGGACTTAAACCGTATCAAAAGATGATAGGACAGATAGGTTTTGGCATCGTCGTGGCGCTGTTCGCGGCGCAAAATGCGGATATCGGTACGCAGCTTTACATTCCCTTTATGGGGTACGTCGAATTCGGCTGGTTCTATGTGCCGTTTACGGTTTTTGTCGTAGTCGGGATGGTTAACAGCGTAAATCTGACGGATGGGCTGGACGGGCTTGCCGGCGGGATGTCGGTAATCGTATGCGCAAGCTTTGCCATCGTAGCGTTTTATCTGGCTTTGCAAGCCAAGGAGACGGGCGATCTGTTGCGCTCTGTGTCCTTAAACAATATGGCTGTTTTCGCAACGGCAACAGCGGGCGGCTGTCTGGGCTTCTTGCGCTTCAATGCGCATCCCGCTCATGTGTTCATGGGGGATACGGGTTCTTTGGGGCTGGGCGCCGCAATCAGCGTGTTGGCGGTTGTAACGCGAATGCAGTATCTGTTGCCCGTCATGGGTGGCATGTTTATTGCGAGTACCGTTACATCGATCATTCAAACCGTCAGTTATAAAACAAGGCACAGGCGCGTGTTCCGCATGGCGCCGCTGCATCATCATTTTGAATTATCCGGAATGCACGAAACCAAGGTGGTTTCCATTTATTATGCGATAACATTGGGGCTTTCGATACTGGGCCTGATCACATTGATGGTCTTATAGAAGGGAAGTGCGGCGATGAAACAGCCTGAAGATTACAAAGGGAAAAAAGTGCTGATCGTGGGTATGGCGCGAAGCGGCATTGCCGCGGCACAGTGCATGGCCCGCTTGGGAGCGCATGTCACCATCAACGATCAAAAGACCAAAGATGCGCTGGGTTCTGCTTTGGATAGCCTTGGCGGGCTGGATATAGAGTGGCGGCTGGGTGAATCACCCGACAATCTTGTTGCGGGCAAGGATCTGATTTTATTTTCCAGCGGCGTTCCGTTTTGGAGCGATTGGATCATTCAGGCAAAGGCGATGAACATACCGTGTTTCAACGAGATGGAAATCGGCGCCCTGCTGTCCAAATCGCCGATGGTAGGCATAACCGGTACCAATGGGAAAACCACCACGACAACATTGATCCATGAAATATTCCTCGCTGCCGGCAAGCAGAGTTATGCTGTGGGCAATATCGGCGACCCGCTGCTCAACCATGTGCTCGAAACAACGGAGGACGGCGTGATGGTGGTCGAAGCCGCGCCGTTTCAAATGATAAGCGCTCCGGATTTCCATCCTCGCGTGAGCATGATACTCAATATTACCGAGGATCACCTCAACTGGTTCCATACGATGGAAAACTACATTGATAAAAAATGTTTGATTTTCGCTTTGCAGCGCGGTGATGACGTCTGTATTTTAAATGCCGACGATCCGATCGCATCAACGCTCGCAGACAGACCCGCATGCAAGGTCCTGTGGTTTTCACACCAAAAAGAAGTTGAGGGAGCCTTTGCAAAAGACGAAAAGGTAATCATAAACCTAAACGGGAAACAGATTGCTGTTACCGATACCAAGGATATCCGCATCCCGGGACTGCACAATCTGGAAAACGCCATGGCCGCCGCGCTTGCAACTTACTGCATGGGCGTGAGCGTGGATGTTATCGCGAAAGTTTTGAAGGAATTCCCGGGCGTGGAACATCGCATCGAGACCGTCCGCACACTAAGCGGCGTCACATGGATCAACGACAGCAAAGCCACCAATCCCGATTCCACCATCAAAGCCATTGAAGCGATGGATAGGCCGACCATACTGCTCTTGGGCGGCTCGGAGAAGAATAGCGATTACTTGCCGATGTTTAAAGCATTTACCCCGTTTATCAAGCGTATCGTTGTATTGGGCTTTACGGCGGACGCGATAGCAAAAGCGGCGCAGGAAGCAGGCTTCAACGAAGTGTCGCACGCAGATGGATTTGAGGATGCGATAAGGATCGCCCGTTCTTTTGCGCTGCCGGGCATGAACGTCCTGTTATCCCCCGCCTGCGCCAGCTATGACATGTTTGATAATTTTGAACACCGCGGCCGTGAATTCAAGCGTATTGTTTGGGAGTTGAAAGAGTGATGGAGAAGGACCAGCGGGGGAATATCGATTTTATCATATTGATCGTGGTTGTCATTCTCACGCTGTTTGGTTGCGTGATGGTTTACAGCGCCAGTTATTACGGGGCATCCATCAAATACGACGGTGACGGTGCCTATTTTTTCAAAAAACAGCTGCTGGGAGCGGCGCTGGGCATCGTATGTCTGTTCTTTTTCATGCGATTTGATTATAAGCGCCTGGAGTCGATGAAGTGGATCATCCTCGGCGCATCGGTCCTACTGCTGTTTATGGTATTTTTGCCATCTCCTATTGGCATCAGCATCAATGGCAGCAAACGATGGGTCAACATAGGTGTTACTACCCTGCAACCCGCTGAGTTTGCCAAGTTCGGGCTTGTGATCTATCTCGCTTCCTATTTCGCGCAGAACCGGAACAAGCTGCAAAACTTCTTTCGCGGCGTCATGCCGTCGCTTTTGGTGGTAGGGGCCATTGTCGTGCTGATATTCCTTCAGCCAAATTTCTCGATGATCATGTGTATCGCAGTTCTGACCGCCATCATGATGCTGACAAGCGGTGTGCGCATAAGGCACCTGCTTAACATAGGCGCGCTGGGACTTGTGGGTGTTGTGGCGGCTATCGTCACGGAACCGTACCGCTTGAAAAGGGTCTTCGCTTTTTTGAATCCATGGCAGGATTCCGGCGATTCGGCGTATCAGCTGGTACAGTCCTTCTATGCGTTCGGCTCGGGCGGGCTTTTCGGGAAGGGTTTGGGAAGAAGCCAGCAAAAACTCCTGTACCTGCCCTACGGCGAAAGCGATTTTATCGCGTCCATCATCGCCGAAGAGCTCGGCTTCATCGGCATTGTTCTGTTGATGTCGCTGTATATCCTGCTGATTTGGCGCGGCATACGCGTTGCACTTGCTTGTCCCAACCGCTTTGGAAGCCTGCTGGCTACAGGCATAACGGCGATGATCGCCGTACAGGTCATCATCAATTTGGCTGTGGTGACAGGCAGCATGCCGCCCACGGGACAAACGCTTCCGTTTATCAGCTATGGAACGAGTTCATTGATGATTTTCCTCTCCGCTATGGGCGTTTTGCTGAATATTTCCCGTAATACCGTCAAAACATAGCGCGCCTTTACCCTGTTCTCACGCTTTGCCTGATGCTGCATACGATGTTAGTATCATGCAAGATTGACGGAGGTGTTGCGCATGTCCACACTTTGTGTTCACGGTGGCAATCGACTACAAGGCAAAATATCGGTATACGGCGCAAAGAATGCTGTCCTGCCCATTATGGCAGCCAGTATTATGACAAAGGAACGCGTTGTTCTGCGGGGATGTCCGAGATTGTCGGATGTGCATCATATGATAGAAATCCTAAAAAGCCTCGGAACAGTCGTGGAGATGGATGGAAATCAAATCATCATCGATGCACAGCATGCCGACTCCCATGAAATGCCGGAAGAACTGTTCAAGCAAATGCGCTCCAGCATTTTTTTGCTGGGCGCTCTTATCTCCCGGTTCAAACGCGCCTGGGTCACACAGCCCGGCGGATGTGATATCGGACTAAGGCCCATCGACTTGCATCTCAAGGGCCTCCGGCAGCTGAATGTAGAAATTGTTGAAGCGCACGGAGCCATTCAATGTACCGGTTTGCACACGCAGGGTGCGCAGATCAACCTGGATTATCCGAGCGTCGGCGCCACGGAGAACATCATGATGGCGGCGGTCACAGCCGAGGGAAAAACCGTCATTCACAATGCCGCGCGTGAGCCGGAAGTGGCGGATCTGGCGCGCTTTATCAATGCAATGGGAGGCAGAATCCACGGGGCAGGAACGGATTGCGTGACTGTCTATGGCGTTGAACAGCTGCATGGCACAACCTATGACATCATGCCGGATCGCATCGTTGCAGGCACCTATATGGCGGCTGTCGCCATAACAGCGGGAGACGTCCTGATCGAGAATATCGTTCCCGCACACCTGCGTGCGGCAGCTGCAAAGCTGTATGAAGCGGGATGCGAACTGGAATTTTTGGAAAACAGCGTGCATGTCCGCGCCCCCAGACGCCTTTTGGAAATGAAAAAGATCGAAACGCTGCCGTATCCGGGATTCCCGACCGATTTGCAGGCACAATGGATGGCGCTTGCCTGTGTCGCGGACGGGACCAGCGTCGTGGCAGAAAACGTATTTGAAAGCAGGTTCAAGCATGTGACCGAACTCGTTCGCATGGGGGCGAATATAGCGGTGAAAGACCGGATCGCCATCGTGCGCGGCGTTGAACAACTCGAAGGCATACGGGTAAGCGCACAGGATCTGCGCGGAGGCGCGGCGCTTGTCATTGCGGGATTGGCTGCCAAAGGCGCTACCTATGTCAAAGGGGAACAATATATCGACCGCGGCTATGAGGATTTGGCTTACGAGTTGAACATAATTGGAGCGGATATCACAAGGGGAGAATAGCATTTTGAAACAGGGAGCACAGCAGAAAATGTCGGCGCGAAAAGGAAGATTGGGTGCCGTAATAGCACTTTTAATACTTGCATGTTTGACGAGCGCCGGATTTTTGGGGTATTATGTGTTCCAGGTTGAATCGATAGAGGTGCTGGGCAACCGCCTCTTCTCCGCCGAAGAGATCATAACCTTAAGCGGAATCCAAAAAGGGGACAATCTGTTTGCGGTAAGCGAAGATCAGGTAAAAAACGGATTGGCGGCACAGCCTTTTTTAACGCTGACCAGGTTGGACAGGAAGTGGCCAAGCACCATCGTTTTGAACATCAGCGAAAAAAAAGCGGTTGCCGCAATTTCGTTCGACCGTAAATATATCCTGATCGCACAAGACGGTATGGCGCTTAAAATTCAAACCGATTCGAAGGATTATTTGGTCGTGGATGGTATGGGCGTTACGGCGGCAGTCGTAGGCGCAAAAATACAGGGCGCGACGGAGTATCAACTCTATGTGTTGAATTTAATCTGTGCGAAGGTCGCAACAAGCGCCTGCAAGGCCTCCATCGTCGGGATGAATCTGCGCGACCCGGCGGCTGTTACGCTCCAAACCGTCTGCGGCATCACGATCCGCATCGGGTCAGAAGAGAACCTGGATATGAAGTTCACGTGGATTGAGAATCTTTTGCCCCGGAAGATTGAAGAAGGCACAACCTATGGCACGCTGGATGTGACGGGTTCCCACGGTGCCAGCTTTATCCCCTGAGAAAAAGTGAGCCGAAAAGGCCGATTTTGCTTCGTTTGTCAGGTTAAATCGGAAAATTCTTTCCGTTTTGCGAAAAACTTGTTACACTGGAATAGATATGGGTTTACATTTGGGGGGGAAGGATATGCAGGCGTTCCTTGCCGTAACAGACACAAAAGCGATATGCCTGTTAGCATCCGTTCAGAAGGATGGGCATTATGCCGTTGAGGGTTATGCGGAAGAGTACTTTATCCCGATCCGAAAAAACCGTCCGGTAGCCAGTTACGGGATACGCAACGCTGTAGAGCGTGTCATGGGCAAAACACTCAAAGATGTCGGCAAACGCGTTTCGGAAATCCATGTCGGTGTACCCGGAGCATTTTGTGAAACCGTTGAGTTTGACCAAAGTCAGGGAGAGCCGGAGAATGGCGGTCTATACGGCGATCAGAATTATGAACTTATAGAAAAATACACCTTGCGGAACAAAAATACCGTGATGATCTTGGGCCGTCGGGAATATTCGGCTGAAATCACAATCGGGCTTGGCGCATTGCATTTAAAGCCGTTTGCTTTGTATTCCCAGACACAAGCGCTCGGTTCGTACTTAATTCCCAGGGGTGTGCGAGAAAATGTTGCCATCTTGTTGGATATAGGATATTATCATTCCGATATCAGTGTTTTTACAGGGGATGGACAGATATTTTCCGCGGGAATGTTTTTGGGCGGAGGACATGTCGCATCGGATCTGGCGCAGATATTGGAATTGGAACAGCCATTGGCTGAACAGCTAAAAAGGCAGTATGCGTTTGGCATCCACATGGAGGAAGGCACCATGGACTATGTCCGGATGCCGGACGGAAGGTTGCAGCCTTTTTCGCATGCGCTGGTTGAGTCCATCATTACGGTGCGCATGGAAGAAATATGCGATTTGATTGGACAGACGTTGCAAGACAGCGGCATTTCGTTTACAGATAAGTCGCGCGTGTATCTCTTGGGAGAGGGCATTCGCGGTATACAGGGCATCAGGGAATATATGCGCTCAAGACTGGGACTGAGCATCGAGGGGCTGCCAATCGAAATAACGGATGGCATTACCCGCATGGAACCGGTTGCAGTCTCGATGATGGAATATCTGATGCAGAAGCCTGCGGGCAAATCCAAACAAAACCGTCTGCGGCCATTTGTCCGCTTTGCAAAGAATAAGGAGGCATAAACATGCTGGAGTTTGATGTTGATCCGACGTTGGCGTCTATAAAAGTGATTGGGGTTGGCGGGGCAGGCAACAACGCCGTCAACCGCATGGTGCAATATGGTTTGCGCGGTGTGGAATTCATTGCCGTCAATACCGATAAGCAGGCACTGTATCTTTCACAGGCGACCCAACGCATTCAAATTGGAGAGAAGCTGACGCGCGGCTTGGGTGCCGGCGCGAATCCGGAAATCGGACAGCGTGCTGCCGAAGAGAGTCGGGATGACATCGCCGCTGCCATCAAAGGCTCGGATATGGTCTTTGTAACAGCGGGAATGGGAGGCGGAACCGGAACCGGAGCTGCTCCCGTTATAGCCAGCATTTCCCGCGAATTGGGAATTCTAACGGTAGGCGTCGTTACGAAGCCGTTCTCGTTTGAGGGAAGACAGCGCACCATCAATGCCGAGCATGGCATCGCGGAGCTGCAGGGCAACGTTGATACGCTTGTCATCATCCCCAACGACAGACTTTTGTTGGTAGTCGGAAAGGGTACAAGCATACTGGATGCGTTCCGCATGTCCGATGACGTTCTTCGCCAGGGTATTCAGGGCATCAGTGACTTGATCGCGGTACCCAGCCTCATCAACCTCGATTTTGCGGACGTGAAGACCGTTATGCAGAACAGCGGCGTGGCGCATATGGGCATCGGCTTGGGAACCGGGGAAAACCGTGCGCTGGATGCAGCCAAGCAGGCGGTGCAGAGCCCGATGCTGGAAACGTCCATCGACGGCGCGCAAGCTGTATTGTTCAACATAACCGGCGGAGCGAACATGAGCTTGTTGGAAGTGACGGAAGCCGCGGAATTGGTCCAACAGTCGGCGGACCCCGAAGCAAACCTGATATTTGGCGCCGGCATAGACGAAGCGCTGGGCGATTCCATTCGAATGACTGTCATCGCGACCGGCTTTAAAGGCAAGGATAAGAAGCCGATACGGCCCGCGCAACGCCCCACAGCGCATGTGCCATCGGCGCAGACCCGTGCTCCGATCGAACAAGAGCAGCAGGAATCGCCTGAAGAAGAAGGCGCCGGCTGGACAGAACCGCAGCGTCCGAGGCCCGGCACACGCCCTCGTCCGTCGTTCTTTGATTCGGATGACGACGATTTGGAGATCCCGACCTGGTTGCGCAGAAACCGTTAAAAAGAAGAAACAAAAATCCGGTGCAAACACCGGATTTTTTATTGCCAAAGAATGAATTCGCATCCGCGTGAAATGCCCGTCCGGTCAGGATAAGCGGCAAAAATGCTTGCCGGGTACAGGCGGAAGACAGTACAAAACATACCGCAACGTTTTATTTATTTGCCTCATTTCAAATTCATTGTTTCGTTCTACAATTTCCACCATATGCGTATCCGTATAATAACAGCATGGAGGGGATGGTTGTGGAGGTCTTTATTGAAGTCGTGATTCTGGATAACTTATTCTTCAATTTCTGCCTTCTCAGCATTGTTGCAATGCTTTGGCTGCCCCGCCCGACGCGCGCTCGTTTGCTGCTCGGCGCTGCGATAGGAACGGTTTATGCCGTCTTTGCACCGCTCCGTGCGCTGCGCTTTTTACAACATATCGTTTTTAAAATCACTATCAGTTTTGCAATGATCGCATCGGTGTACACAAGACAACCTCCGGGCGATTTGCTCAAGCGCATCGCTTCGTTCTATGCAGCCGCGGCATTGATGGCAGGCGCGCTGTATTCCATCGGGGGCATGTTCTTCCCCGTCAGGGCAAGCGGAGGGCTTTTGTTCCTGTCCGGGCCTCCGCTATGGCTGATGTTGCTCTGCGGCGCCCTGTTTGTAAAAGCGGCACAGCGTGCCTACCATGCGCTCAAGCGCAGTGTCAGCGCACAGGCGAGCGAGGCGCGTATCAGCGTGAGGGTGGGCAAGTGTACCGTCATTGTCAAAGCACTGATCGATACAGGCAGCACCCTTCACGATCCCATAACCGGCCTTCCAATCGTTTTGTTGCCAAGCGAACAAATGAATAGGCTGTATCCCGAAGGTAGCTGTGCCGTTCAGACGGGCGATATCCACTTTCATACGGTTGCAGGGTCCGGTATTGTCAGAGCAATGAGATCCGATGAAATATGGTTGTTTCAGGGTGCAAAAGCAAAGCGCTTGGAAGCGCTGGTGGCAACCGCGATAGATTTGGCACGGCCTGTCGCCATCGTACCTGCGGATACGACGATTTCTTTTTAGGGAGGTAGGAACATGAGGATCAAGGATAACGGCGTATATCGATGGATAAGCAGGTTGTGCGTACTGCTCTACCGGTTTCTGCGCCCCTTGGGGGTATATTATATCGGCGGCAGCGAACCCCTCCCGCCGCCGCTTCCGATGGAAAAAGAAATCGAGCTTGTGGAAAAGATGTCCTGTGGCGACCAGCAAGCGAAGGGAATGCTTATTGAGCATAATCTGAGGCTTGTCGTCTACATCGCCCGAAAGTTTGAAAACACGGGGATAGGCATTGAGGATTTGATTTCCACAGGAACCATAGGCCTTATCAAAGCAGTTAATACGTTTGACGGCGCTAAGAAGATCAAACTGGCGACATACGCATCGCGCTGCATCGAAAATGAGATTCTGATGTTTTTGCGGAAAACCTCCCGCATTCGCTATGAAGTGAGTTTCGATGAACCGCTCAACGTGGATTGGGATGGCAACGAACTGCTGTTATCCGATATTCTGGGGACGGACCACGATTTGGTGATGCGGCCGTATGAAGAACAGGCGGACAAACACAGCCTTTACGAGGCGGTTCTCCATCTTTCGGAACGGGAGCAACGAATCGTCCAGTTAAGATTCGGTTTATTCGGAGGCGAGGAAAAGACACAAAAGCAGGTAGCCGATCTGATGGGCATATCCCAATCCTATATCTCACGATTGGAAAAGCGGATCATCAAACGCCTGCGCAAGGATATAGCGCATATCATATAACCTTGGACATTTAAAAAGTGTATGCCCCCAATTGAATAGACTATAAGTGCAAATTCTGCTTAAACTCGATAAGCCGCGTCCTTTCGGAACCCCGGCATTTGCATGAACGTCTGGCAAAAAAATCAAAAAATTTAAAAACATTGTTTGGGTGAAAACAGCAAATAGCCGCATTGCGCAAGTGATAAAGCAACGCATGATAAGGGTATAGAAATCCCGGCGACAGGCAAGGATACCATCGACGTCTCTTGTCGGGAGGATATCATGGCCATCACCAAAGTTGAGATCTGCGGTATGCAGACATCGTCGCTGGAAATGCTGGATGAAAAGACCATGCAGGCGCTTTTATCGCGAATCAAGCAGGGTGATGTAATCGCGAGAGAGCGCTTTGTCAAAGCAAACCTTCGGCTTGTTTTAAGCGTGATCGGGCGCTTTAACAACCGCGGCGAGCCTGTAGACGACCTTTTTCAGATTGGCTGCATCGGGTTGATCAAGGCCATCGACAACTTCGATCTTTCCCACGGCGTCAGGTTCTCGACCTACGCCGTGCCGATGATCGCCGGAGAGATCAGGCGGTATCTGCGCGACAACAATGCCGTGCGCGTTTCACGGTCTTTGCGGGATACGGCGTATAAAGTGCTTCAAACCCGCAATCAGCTTGCATCCGAAAACGGTCGGGAGCCCACCATAGAACAGATTGCGAAAATTATGGACAAACCCGTGGAGGAATTGGTCTTTGCGCTGGACGCGATACAGGATCCAGTCTCTTTGTTCGAACCGGTTTACAACGACGGCGGCGATGCCATCTATGTGATGGATCAGGTGAAGGATTCCCGTGTCGATCAGAACAACTGGCTGCAAAACCTGGCGTTGGAGCAGGCATTGGATCACCTCAACGAAAGGGAGCAGAACATTTTGTATAAGCGGTTTTTCCTCGGGAGGACCCAGATGGAAATCGCAAGCGAGATCGGCATTTCGCAGGCGCAGGTCTCGCGGCTGGAAAAAGCGGCGCTGATGCACATGCGGAAACATTTTTAAACCCGCCGATACAAAAATAGCAGAGGAATACTGCCATATTTGAAGCAAACGAATCCGCCGTATATCGGCGGATTCGACCTTGAATCGGCTAAGATCAAAAAGTATTTCGTTGGCATAAAAGATGGGACGTTGCTATCGTGCATATTCGTTTGCTCAAGCGCGGAGCGCTTTTTTGCTTTTCGCAACAATTAATTTTGCGCTTCGACATATGATAAGCAAAGGAGGGGCAGCGATGGAACGCTTTTGCGAATTGAGGATGAAAGAAGTAGTCAATATCTCTGACGGCAGATGCCTTGGATGCATTGACGATCTTTGTATCGATACGTGCACGGGGCAGATTACTGCCATTATAATCCCGCAATGCGGGAGGATCGCAGCCTTGCTTCGGCGTGGAGAGGATCTCGTGATACCGTGGTTCAAGATTGTCAAGATCGGGGACGACGTCATTCTTGTGGATTGGGATGGCATCATCGGACAATCCGGCAAGCCGCGCAAGTGATACGGTGGATGCAAGAATAGATCGCGTATGCTATACTGTAGCCAAAAGAATATGGGCGGGGATTTGCGTGAAATGCATCTATTGTGATCATACGGAAAGTAAAGTCATCGATTCCAGACCGACGGATGAAGGCAATGTCATACGCAGACGCCGGGAATGCCTTAGCTGCGGGAAACGGTTTACGACCTATGAAAAGGTGGAACAAACGCCTGTTCTTGTCATTAAAAAAGACGGACGCCGTGAAAGTTTCGATCCGGACAAGATCCGCACCGGCATTCTCAAAGCGACGGAAAAACGACCGGTCAGCATCGAACAGGTGGACCGGATCGTCGAAGGAATCGAACGCACCGTCTATAATTCGTTGGAACGGGAAGTCAAAAG
Source organism: uncultured Christensenellaceae bacterium (assembly GCA_942492795.1). Taxonomy (GTDB): domain Bacteria; phylum Bacillota; class Clostridia; order Christensenellales; family QAND01; genus RGIG3178. Next base: position 2,181,964 of record OW818639.1, on the reverse strand, counting down.
CGAATACATAGGCGAGATGGTGATGGACGCGCTCAAGAACCTCGATGCTGTTGCTTATGTGCGTTTTGCCTCGGTATACCGCCAATTCACGGATATAGAAAATTTTAAAAACGAACTCGAAAAACTGTTAAAATAGTGGGGAAAAGCGATGATAGATTTGCAACTGCCCGACAATCGGTTTGCAGCTTATATGCTGCAGACCGTTGCAGGGCTTTGTTTTAGCCAAAAGGAAGGCGTATCTTTCTGGCAATCGCCGCTGCTTTTACAAGCAGGTCTTGTGAATCACGGATTCTCAACCAGGTTTGGCGGCATAAGCACCGGACCCTATGCCAGCATGAACCTTTCCGTCACGCGCATGGAGAACCTAAAAGAAGTGCAGCAAAACTATGATATCGCGCTGGGCAGCCTTGGGATACAAAAGAGCGATACCGTTCTTGTAGACGGCGTTCACGGCGTTAACATCAAACGCGTCGGCATGCAGCATAAGGGCGACGGGCTTATAAAACCGTATGAAGAAGGCGGCGAAAACTTCGACGGCATGGTAACCGATATACCCGGAATCGCCCTTGTTACCATCCATGCCGACTGCACGCCGCTGTTCGTGCTGGATTTGAAAAAGGCGGCCATCGGATTGTGCCATGCGGGATGGCGCGGCACGGTGGACGGCATGGGACTTCAAATGGTATCCAAAATGCGACAAGCGTTTGGCAGCGAACCCGAAGATCTCTTGTGTGTAATCGGACCGCATATCGGCGCCTGCTGCTTTGAGGTGCACGAAGATGTGGCACAGCGGTTCCGTGATGCATTCCCGGGCTTTGGAGGCATACAACCGGCTGCGGATGCAGGAAAGTACAACGTGGATCTGACGCTGGCGATGGCGTTCCAACTCTTTTGTGCAGGCGTTACGGCGCATCATGTGAATATTGCACACCTGTGTACCTGCTGCAACGAAGCCTTGTTCCATTCCTATCGAAGAGACGGATTGACTTGCGGTGCCATGGCGTCCTTTTTGCAGATCAACACGCTATAGGCATTTGATCGCGATTATTACCAAGCGATCTGGGCATACTGCCACAGGGAGGATGTTGCCCATGTTGCTCGCTGTGAATTTGATGGTATGTCTTTTTTTTCTGTGCATATTCGGCGTGCTGGACAAGCCGCTCAAAGAGTTATCGATGCGTCCCGCGGCAGGCTCCTTTGTCTGCCTTGCCACAGCGGGGCTTCTGCTTTTAGAGGATATCCCGCTCACGGATGCCCTGTATGCAAACTTCGGCGGATTTTTTGTCCCGTTGATGGCAGCTATTGCGCTATGTGCAAACGCGCGGCAAGGATCGCGGATTTACCTGTTGCTCATGGGTGTCTTAATCGGCATCGGTACATGGATGTTCAACCAAATCACATCTCGCGCACTGGAGTCTTTACAGGAAAACGCAGCCCTTTTTGGGGCGATGTTCTGCCTGCTGTTTGCCAACATCCTGGATCATGAGACAAAGCCCGTATTAATGATGTCCATCATCGGATTTTTGCTGAGTGATATCATCGGTTATATCGTTGCGATTGCCTCCGGTCAATCGGCGTATCTGATACTCGGTGACGGGATCAAGGCGGTCATGGTGATTATGATTGCGATCGGCAGCGTTTTGATCTGCCGTTTGCGCAGGGCGGCAAAGACAACGTGGGCGAAACACACCAAACATAAAACGGCACAGAGTGTGCAGCCTGAAGCGCTATAAAGAAGCCTCCGGGACGCCTTCTTTCAAGCCGGCGCAAAAACGTTATACGCCTGTTGATCACAGGCTTTTTTGTTGCCACAAAGCATGATATAATGATGCCATTCGTTGGAAGTGTGGTGGAGCAGTGCAAATGCATCGCATCGGCACCGTTGAATGCAACAGCATTGCAAGGGAGCTGGGCGTCGAAGCGGGAGACTATCTTGTCGACATAGACGGTCAGCCTGTATTGGACGTGCTGGATTATAGATTCCGAACCGCCTGTTCGCATTTGAGCATCACCTTTGCTTCAAAAAACGGACAGCGGCTGACGGCTGACATTGAAAAGGATGCACACGAGGATCTCGGCATTGAATTTGACGAGCCGCTGCTGTCCCAAAAGCGAAGCTGCGCCAACCGCTGTATCTTTTGCTTTGTGGATCAATTGCCAAAGCAAGCAAGGCAGTCGTTGCGCTTCAAGGATGATGACTGGCGGTTATCCTTTTTACAGGGTAATTTTGTTACGCTGACCAACGTTGGCGATGCCGAACTTTCCCGTATCATCGACCAGCGTATTTCGCCGCTTAACATAAGCGTACAGACAACCGATCAGGCGCTGCGCATCCGTATGATGCAAAACGATCGCGCAGGCAATTTACACCGTCAGCTCAAAGCGCTTTATGACGGGCAGATTGCTTTTTATGCCCAGATCGTTGTTTGCCCGGGGTGGAATGACAAGGAGCAGTTGACCAGGTCATTAAACGATCTGGTGACATACCGCCCGTATGCCAAAGGTGTGGCTATCGTACCCGTGGGTCTCACGGCATACAGGCATGGAACGGAACCGTTGTCGCCCGTTTTGAAAGAGGATGCGCAGGACGCAATTGCGAGGGTCCGCGCATTTGAAAAGCAACACGGCGAAGGGTTTGTCCATCTGGCGGACGAGTTTTATTTGCTGGCGGAGGAACCAATCCCTCCGCGCGATGCGTATGGAGATTTTGCGCAGATGGAAGACGGGGTTGGGCTGCTGCGGCACCTGATCGATGGGTTCAACGATGCGCTGGCGGATGCGAAAAGGGGATCGCAGCATACGTTGAGCGTCGCGACAGGAGAAGCATCGTATCCTGTTATCCGTGCTCTTTGTGACAAGGCGGAAGAAGTCCTGGGCGTGAAGGTTTATGTTTACCCCATCGCAAACCGGTTCTTCGGCGGTGGCGTCAGCGTCACAGGATTATTAACAGGGAAATGTTTGCGCGAAGGTCTTGCGGGCAAGCCCCTGGGTGAACGGCTTCTGCTCTGCTCGTGTATGACAAGGCATGCGGACGACGTTTTTTTGGATGATATGACGATAGAAGAGCTTTCGCAAAGCTTGGACATCGATATTGTATTGGTGGATAATGACGGTGCATCGCTGTTGGATGCATTCATGACGGAAAGGGAATAGAATGCCAAAACCGCTCGTCGCCATTGTAGGGCGACCGAATGTCGGTAAATCGACATTTTTTAACCGCATCATAGGGCATCGTATTGCGATTGTTCAGGACGAACCGGGTGTGACCCGCGACCGGATATACCACGATGTTAACTGGGACCGCTATGCCTTTACGGTGGTGGATACCGGTGGAATCGACCCATCCGGCGAAGATACCATGTTCGTGCGTATGCGCGAGCAGGCACAAATCGCAATTGATCTGGCACAGGTAATCGTGTTTATCGTGGATGGCAAAGCAGGCGTGACGCCGGACGACATCGATGTGGCAAGTCTGCTTCGCCGTTCCAAAAAGCCCGTTGTACTGGTGGTCAACAAAATGGATAACCCGTATAAACACGACGATGCATACCTGTTCTACGATCTTGGTATCGGCGATCCGATGCCTATTTCTGCAACCCTCGGATTGGGGATCGGCGAAGTATTGGACGCTGTAACGGAGCATCTTCAAAAAGACGATGAAACGATTCAGGAAGAACCGGGATTGAGAATAGCCGTTGTGGGAAGACCGAACGTCGGGAAAAGTTCGCTTGTCAACAGGATGTTGGGTGAAAACCGCGTCATTGTGGAAAACATGCCCGGCACCACACGGGATGCCATCGATACGCCATTTGAAAGAGACGGGGAAAGATACGTCATCATCGACACTGCGGGGCTCAGGCGCAAGCGCAGCATCGAAGCGGATACCGTGGAGCGCTATGGCGTCATACGCGCGCTCGATGCGGTGCGCAGAGCAGACGTGGTCTTAATCGTTGTTGACGCATCCATGGGCATGACCGAACAGGATGTCAGAATAGCCGGGTATGCCCATGAAGAAGGCAAACCAAGCGTTATCATAGTCAACAAATGGGATCTGGTGGAGAAGGATTCTTATACGATGGACAAGTTTAAAAAAGATATCCTTGAAGACCTGTCCTTTATGAGCTATGTCCCGCTGTTGTTTACGTCGGCGTTGACAGGCCAGCGCGTCGAGCGCATTTTTGAACAGATTTTGCAGGTTTACGGACAAAGCATCCTGCGTATTCCGACCGGCATGCTCAACGAGGCTGTCAATCATGCCATAGCGACAACAGATCCGCCAACCGACCACGGGCGGCGGCTAAAGATTCTCTATACGACGCAAGTGGACATCCAGCCGCCGACATTTGTTTTCTTTGTGAATGAACCGGAACTGATGCATTTTTCCTACCTGCGTTATTTGGAAAACAAGCTCCGGTCTACGTTCGGATTCGAAGGTACGCCTATCAGACTGATTGCACGCCGCAGAGAGGAGTAGGTCGACTTGAACTATGTATGGGTATTTTTAATCGGATACTTATTGGGAGGGATCCCGTTCGCCGTTGTTATTTCCAAGCTTATAAGGAACGAAGACATCCGCAACTACGGCAGCGGAAATCCGGGTTCATCCAATATGGCGCGAAAATACGGGATCGGGATCGGCGTAATCGTGATGGCTCTTGACGTCCTTAAGGGAGTCTTTGCGTCGCTGATCGGTTTTTGGCTTCTTGGTGAAGCCGGCATGTACTACGGCGGGCTTATGGCTGTGGTTGGACACAACTGGCCGGTTTACCTACGGTTTAAGGGAGGCAAAGGCGTTGCTACCAGTTTCGGGATGATTTGTGTCATCATGCCGTATTGGGCGATCGCAGCCATCATCGTGTATATTCTGATGGTTCTGCTCTTCAAGTATGCCTCTTTGGGTTCCTTGTGCGCAACGCTGTTCGTGTGGCTGGTAGCTTTGATTTTCTTTACCGCCAACACGACCATGTTCTTATCCATCACGCTTTTAACGCTGATGGTGTTCGCGAGGCACCATGCCAACATTGACCGTCTTTTAAAGGGAACGGAGAGCAAGTTCAAGTTCTAAGCATCGGGAACCCTTCATATGGGATATAACGAAAGGTACAAAAGCGTCCTTATGATTTTGGGACGCTTTGTCATGTTCCGCTCTTCGCATATCGCGTCTTGTATGTGCATACATTTTATAAGCACATACAAGGAGGAGTTTTCATGTCTGACTTTAACGTATATAAAGATATATCCGAGCGCACGGGAGGCGAGATCTATATCGGCGTTGTCGGTCCCGTACGGACGGGAAAGAGCACGTTTATCAAGCGTCTGATCGATCTGATGGTATTGCCCAATGTAGAGAACTCCTTCAGGCGGGAACGCATCAACGATGAGATGCCCCAAAGCGGCGCAGGCCGAACCATCATGACGACGCAGCCCAATTTTGTACCCAACGAGGCGATCGAACTGGAGCTGCCGGATGGAGGCAACGTTAAACTCCGGCTTGTCGATTGCGTCGGCTATCTGGTGGACGGTGCAACGGGGCAAATGGATGGAACCGGACCCCGCATGGTGCGCACACCATGGTTTGATTATGATATTCCGTTTGCGGAAGCGGCTGAGATCGGCACAGAACGGGTGATCAAAGAGCACAGCACCATCGGCGTTGTGGTGACCACGGACGGATCCATAACCGAGATACCGCGATCCTCCTATGTCAAGAGCGAAGAGCGGGTGATCGAAGAACTGCAATCGCTCGGGAAACCCTTTGTCGTGCTGCTCAACAGCCGTACCCCCGAATCGGAGGATGCCAAAGCGCTTCGGGATGCGATGGCGCGCAAATACGGCGTTCCGGTTCTGCTGGTGGATGTGCTGCATATGGAGCTTTCGGATATGGAGCATATGCTCTCTGAGATGCTCTATGAGTTCCCGATCAAGGAAGTCAGGCTGTCCATCCCTCAATGGGTCCTGGCGCTTTCTGATGGGCACTGGCTGCTGTCGCATCTGACCCTGCACATGATGGAAGCCACCAAGACGGCGTTCAAGCTTAAGGACTATGCGGGGCTTGAAAAATCGATGCAGGGCAGTGAGTACCTTGATTCGACAAAACTCGGGCAAATTGCCTTGGGTCGGGGTATCATCGAGATCCAGGCCGATATGCACAAGGATCTCTTCTACCGGATCCTTGGAGACGAGTGCGGATACCCGATTCAAGGCGACTACCACCTCGTGTCCATCATCAAGGAACTTGTCGTTGCCAAGCGTGAATATGATAAACTCGCAGTGGCGCTTCAGAACGTGCAGCGTACCGGCTACGGCGTGGTCCAGCCATCTCTGGAGGAACTCGATCTGGAGGAGCCGGAAATCGTCCGGCAGGGAAACCGCTACGGGGTACGCCTAAGAGCAAGCGCTCCCAGCCTTCATATCATGAGGGTGGATATCGAAACGGAAGTATCCCCGATTGTGGGAAGCGAAAAACAGAGCGAGGAGCTTCTGCAATACCTGCTCAAGGAGTTTGAAAACGATCCGAAGATGATCTGGAAGACGAATATCTTCGGCAAGTCATTGCATGAACTGGTCAAGGAAGGGCTTTCCAACAAACTGACGCGCATGCCCGAAGAAGCGCAGCACAAGATGCAGATGACACTGCAGCGAATCATCAACGAAGGCCGCAACAATCTTATTTGCATTCTGTTTTAGCATAGAAGTGATGAAATCTGTTTTCCGGCGACATGCGCGTCGGAAAACACCTTTTCCCGCCGCTTTTTCTCAAAAAAACGGCGTTCCTGGGGGTTACTCAAGGGGGAATTGGATTCCCCCTTGAAGTCATCGACTATGTCGATGACCTAATAGGTGGTGAAAACCACCTTTTTCGTTTCATCCATAGCAAATCCATTGTATATTTAACAGAATAGTTTTCGTACGGTTGCCTTGCAGTGCATAAAAGTATATAATTTTACATGTTGCTATGGTGCCGTATTCGATTGAAGCGTAGACAAAAAATGGATTTGCCGATACAATCAAATCATAAAGAAACGACTCATTATAGCCAAAAAGCAAGGAATGGGTGAGCTATTTGTTTGACTTGGTATCGCGGCTGTTGATGTTGATCAACAGCACGGACAAGCATACGCCGGAATTTCATATTGCGAACAACCTGTTGAAATGCCTGCGGGAGATCCCGCAGCTGCGCATAGAGACGGCTGCTAAGCGATGCCTGACATCGCCGGCAACGTTGAGCCGCTTCTGCACGAGGCTTGGGTATTCCAATTACACGGTCTTCCGAAAAGCAGTGCTTCTTGAGATTGAAGAAATAGCAGCGAACAACCAGAGACAGAGCGATATCTGGGATTATCCGCTTTCCGTCTTGGCGCCCAGCGTGTTGGACAGTTCGGTGCTCACGCTGCGAGCTTTCCGTTCGGTGATGGACATTGAACAGATCAAAAAAGGCGCGGCCGATTTATTGAACGCCAGCGAACACATCATCATGGGCCCGGATGCCGTGCAACCGGCGGTGCTGGATTTTCAGATGAAAATGTACTTGTCGGGCTATACTGTAGCGTATCAAAAAGGAATAGAGCAGCCCAACGGAGAGATGGATCCGATACCGGAAACGGCTTTGATCATATACCTGTTCCCGATTCGCCAACTTTTGAGCAGCAACCTGAACTATGTGAAGCAGACCAGCGCGTTGCTGAAAACAAAATGCAGGAAACTCTTTATCACCGTTACGCCGGAGTTGCAGATATTTCAACCCGACGCGGCATGCATCATGCTGCCAAATATGCCGGATCAATTCAACGCACATGCCAACAGCATATTGGCGCTCCAATGTGCCCTTGAAATGCTCTATCTCTCGTTTCGTCAGATGCTGCAAAAGCAAACCGCTATCAGTACGCAAAAGTAAGACTTTTTATATATCAATTTAGCGATTTGGAGGAAAAAGTTTGAAGTACAGGCCATATGGAACGAAGACAAATTTGATGGCATCCGTGTTTGGCTACGGCTGTATGCGTATGCCGCAGAAGAAGAACGAAGCAGGCAACATGGTGCCGGATCAGGAATTGGCGAACAAGATGATCCGATATGCCATTGAAAACGGGGTAAATTATTTCGATTCTGCGAACTCCTATTTGGATGGTCAGTGCGATTCCATGCTCGGAGAAGCACTCTCGGGCGGTTATCGTGAACGTGTGATCATCGCGACCAAGATCCATCCGCCGATTGTGAACAGCGAAGAGGATTTTTTCAGAATTCTGGACGCACAGCTTGCAAAGCTGCAAACCGATCATGTGGATATTCTGCTGGCACATTCCATGCGGGAGAAATCCTATGAGCATGCCCTTCGGATCGGCATGTTCGATATGATGGAAAAAGCCAAGGCCATGGGGAAAATCCGGTATCTGGGATTTTCGTTCCATGACAGTCTTTCGTTGTTCAAAAAGATCGTGGACAGGCATGACTTTGCCATGTGCAATGTACAGATGAACTTGCTGGACCACAATTTTCAAGCTACGGTGGAAGGCGTGGAATACGCACATGAGAAGGGCCTTGCCGTATGCGCCATGGAACCGCTTCGCGGCGGTGCATTGGCATCAGCGCCTGCGCAAGTGCAACAGCTATATGATTCGTTCCCGACAAAGCGAAGTTGCGTGGAGTGGAGCTTCCGCGACGTCTACAACATGCCCGGCATATCGGTGGTATTAAGCGGCATCAATTCCATGGACCAGCTTGTGGATAACCTTCGAATCTTCGATGAAGCAGAGCCAAACTGCATGGACGAATCGGAGCTTAAACTGATGGAATCGGTGAAGAAAGTATACGATTCGATGACAGCCGTCCCGTGTACGGGCTGCGCCTACTGTATGCCTTGTCCGCAGGGCGTGAACATCCCTGGCGTTTTTTCTCGGTGGAACGGCGGCGCTATGCTGGGCGAGTGGGAAAGGCCTAAGCGGATCTATAAGAACATGATAAACAACAGGGAAGCGGCGGACCAATGCGTTGAGTGCGGTGCCTGCGAGCCGTTATGCCCGCAATCCATCCCGATCATCGAAAAGCTCAAGGAAGCGAACCGTGCCTTGACCTGATCAAAACACATAAAAGTCAAAAGCCGCCCTGTGAACAGGGGCGGCTTTTTGTATGCAATCTGCTTTGCATGATCGGGACGATAAAAGCGCGTTACGGCGTTGGCTGCACAGATGCGGCCGGGGTGGAAATGACCGCAGCCGTCGGTGTTGCCGCAGACGGCGCTTTGTAATAGGAAGAGTTTTCGGGATAGAGCGTTACTTTCGTTTCACTGCGCCATTGCTCCAGCAAAGCGTTGAAAGCATCTTCCTTCGCAACGGACAGAAGCTCCGTTTCAATGTCGGCTTTTACCGTTTCAAACGCAACGTTGCCCGACAGGAGCGTTTCGATGTACAGAATGATATGATAGCCGTAATCTCCCGCAACCAGGCCAGAGATGGTCATCGGATCCTTGATGGCGAAACAGCCTTTGATGAATTCCTGGGTAAACTGCCCCTGTTTGGAAACAGCATAGCCGTTTGGAATGTCGAGTGCGGCGGTATCCCCGGTATATTGTTTCATAAGCTCGTCAAAATTTGACCCGTCGGATGCGAGTTTCGCCAAGACCTCCGACGCTTTGTCTTTGATCGATTTCAATGCGGTAGCGCGAATGCTGTCCGCTTCTTTGTCGTATCCGTCCTCCCGAAGAGAAGCGATCTGATCGATGGTATCCTGGGGCAACATGATCAGAATATGCTTTACCTGGCGATAGCCTTCCGGGATGTAATAAAGCGTAACGTCTCCCATAAAATCCGATTCAAAGGTCGAAGCGTCCTCGGCATAGATCTCCTTGACCTCCGCAATTCGCGTCTGATAGGTTTCCAACAGTTCCGCGTCGGATATGACGACGTTGGCGGTGGATTGTTCATAAAGTCTGTTCTTTATATAGGTGTCGGTATATTCCTGCTTTATAAGCGCCCTGGTGTAACCGTATTCCTTCAGATAATCATCGATCATCGTCTGGACTTTCTTCTCCAGCGCATCGCCCGTTAATGTCGCATCCGCGGCTTTTGCCTCGGTTTCAAAACGGCTGTGAAACTCCTCCATAAGGCCTTGTATCTCGGCATCCACTTCGGCTTTCATCGCGTCGGTCAGCTGATCCAAACCAAGGGATTTCGCTTTTTGAAGCTGGATCTCTTCGGTGACCAGCGTTTCGAGGATCAGATCACGCAGCTGTGCTACCGCTTCGGCCTGATCGGCGGCTGTCGGGTCGGTTATGCCGAAATAGGATGTGTAGGAATCGAATATTTGTTTAAATCGGGAATTCGGGATGGATGAGTTGCCGACTTTGGCAACGACCGGATCCTTTGAGCAACCGGAGAAAACTGTCAATCCCAACAAAACACTAAGGCAGATCGCCAAAACTCTTCTAAGCACTGTTTGCCCTTTCTGCGCCTTCGCGCATGTGAATAAGAACTATTCTATTTGAATGATATGGCACCAATATGTTACCAATGCAACATCACCCCAAAGCCATGACCAACCATAAACTGCAAAGGCGTAACATTTCTATTCGCGGCAGGTGTGTACAAAGACCTGCGGATACGGAAGCTGTATGCCGTTTTCACCAAACGCCTGCTTTGTGCGTTCGTTGAAATCGTACAACAGGCTCCAGTACTCCTCGCGTTCACACCAAAGCTGCGCAATGAGTCGTATAGCGGTGTCATCCAGCGAGCGAACCGCAATGCGTGGTGCTGGTTCCTTCAAACACAAGGGGTGCGAATCGGCAACACGGAGCAGGACTTGCTGCGCCAGTGCGATATCGGTTTGAATCGAGACGCCGAATGTAAAATCAACCCTTCTGAACGCTTCTGTAGAATAGTTGATAATCGTTTGGCTTGTCAAGGTTGAATTCGGAACGATAATGCGCTTGTTGTCCGGTGTCAGAAGGGAAGTGGACATCAACGATATGGTGTCTACCGTGCCGCCGTTGCCGCCGACTTCCACATAGTCCCCCAAGCGGAACGGCCGGTTGAACAGCAACAGCAAGCCGCTCGCGACATTGGACAGGTTATTCTGAAGTGCAAGGCTGATCGCGATCGCGGCGCCGCCAAGGACGGTTATAAACGTTGTGGTCGGTATCCCAAGCATGCCGGCTGCCGTTACAAGCACGATGATGCGGATCATGACCTTAACGATCGTACAGAGGAATCCGTGCAATGTCGGGTCAAGCCGGGAACGCAACAAGCTTTTGCGCAGTATTTTTTCCAAGGAGTTGGCCAGAATCATTCCAAGGACCACGATGACGGCAGCCCCGAGAACCTTTTGAAAAGAACCGCTGAGCCACTGATAGAAAAGATTCAACACGTTTTCCATAGATCCTCCTTATAAATCAACAGTATAGCAAAGGTTGGAGGCGAAAAGCAAACACAGGGAATCTATGGTATAATATCCCCAAAATATCAGGGGGAATTACGATGTTCTGCGATCTTCATGTGCATTCCAGGCATTCCTACGACGGCGGGGAAGAGATGGCTGCCTTTTGCGAACGCGCCATAACGCTGGGGCTGACGCATCTTTGCTTTACCGATCACATCGATATGAACCCGCTGGATTCGGGTTGCGGCATCTATGATTTTGACGCGTATTTTGAGGAGTTTTACCGGGTGCGCGACCGCTTCGCCGATAAACTTGTCGTTCTAAGCGGTCTTGAATTTGCGGAAGCGCATATCTACCGTGATCTGTTCGATTCCATCAAGCGATACCCGTTTGATTATATTCTCGGATCGATGCACTGGACCCACGGTCATTATCCCAGTACCTATGCGACCTGCGGCTGGACGCTTGAACAGGCATACGGTTATTACTGGGAAGAGATGGAGAAAATGGTTGCCTTCGGCGGGTTTAGCGCGATATCCCATTTCGATTTGCCCAAGCGGTATTTGAAAAAGCTGCATTACGATCCCGAGAGGATTCTGCGCATTCTAAAAACTGCCGTCAACAACGGACTTGTGTTGGAAGTGAATACTTCTTCTCTGCGAACCGGCGCATCCGAAGGCATGCCGGGGCAAGAGCTTCTTGCACTCTACAAGCAAGCGGGAGGCACACATGTAATGACCGGTTCGGATGCTCATTTTGTCCGCGATCTGGGTGCCGGCATTGCACAGACCCGTCAGCAATTAAAGACAATGAATTTACAAACTGGATATTTCAAAAACAGGATACTCGAGGAGGAGATTTTATGAGCAAGGTGTTTTCACCCATGACGATCCGGCACATCACGCTTGCAAACCGTATCGTGATGCCGCCGATGGTAATGTTCGCCTTTGGCAGGGAGGATGGAAATCCAACCGAGGAGAATGCCATGCATTACGCCAAACGCGCGCGCGGACGCGTGGGGCTTATCATCGTGGAAGCGACCTGCGTGAACAGCGACGGCAAGTTGCACAAGGGTCAGCTGGGACTTTGGGAGGATGCGCAAATAGAAGGGCACCAGCGTATTGTGGACGCGGTACATGTCTATGATCGCCCGATCCTGGTGCAGCTTCATCACGCCGGACTAAAGGCGATCGTCCCGCAGCCGCTGTCCTCTTCTGATGTGGAAACGGAGCAAAAAGGAAAAATCGTTCATGCGCGCGCGATGACGACCGATCAGGTGCAGACTTGCATCGGGGATTTTGCGGATGCGGCGCGAAGAGCGTATCACGCGGGATACGACGGCGTTGAATTGCATGGCGCACACGGTTATCTGCTATCCCAGTTTTTAAGCGAAAGTGTAAATAAGCGCACGGATGCGTACGGGGGAAGCCTTGCAAACCGCACGCGTATCGTTTGTGAAATTATTCAAAAAATCCGTGAAGAATGCGGCGAAGATTTTATCATCGGCATACGGATCGGGTTCAACGAACCGGATGCGGAATCGAGCGGACAAATCATCCGTCTGTTGGAACAGTCGGGACTTGACCTGTGCCACATATCCTCCGGGTATCAATCCATCGATGCCGCGTTTTCGACGCCGCAGGATTTTCCGTTTAGCAAGCGTGTTTATGGGGCAAAGCTGGTTCGTGAATATACAAAGGTTTCCCTCATCAGCGTGGGGGAAGTGCCGGATGTTGCGACGGCGGATGCGATCCTGGCTGCCGGTATATCCGATCTTGTTGCGATCGGCCGCGGATTGCTGGCAGATGAGGATATTGTCTTTAAAGCGGAGCAGGGGCAGCCTCAAAGCGCATACACCTGCCTGCGTTGCAAGCCTTGCCGCTATTATGATGACGCAACGCAATGCCCGCAGCAACTTCGTGCGAAGAGGGAAAAGGCTTAGCCGAGTTCTTACGCCCATGACACCCCGGTGCAGGACTGTGCATACTATGTGCCGAGGGGGAATAGGCATGATGCGTCGGCGCAGAGGCAAAAACATATGGGAAGCGGCCGTTATCGGCGCACTGGTGCTAGCCGGTATCGTCTTGCTTTTTTTGATCCCGGCTGTCGTCTGGCTGGTAGCGCTTGGCCTTTTGGGCGGTATTGGGATCATGTGCCTGATTCGATCGTGCTGAGCATGAAACAGGGTCAATTTTGAAGGATTCGGCATCGTGATGCGAATCGCATAGAGCATTGAAAAAAGCTTCATCGGGACCGACCCGATGAAGCTTTCTAGTTGGAAGCAATAAAAAAAGCGCAACATGTGCGCTTTTATCCTTTACACGAGCCGCTGAACCTTGCCTGAACGCAAACAGCGCGTACAAACGCGAATGGTGCGCGGTGAACCATCGATCAAAACGCGGGCGCGCTGAAGGTTGGGAACCCATACACGGCGGGTTTTCCGATTGGAATGGCTGACGTTGTTGCCTGCATGAGAGCCCTTATTGCAGATCGCACATACCTTGGACATGGCATGACACCTCCCTTTCCTGCAAACAGCAGTATAATACCATCCAAAAATGAGGATTGCAAGAAAAACTTAAAAAAGGCATGATCGGATATTGGACAAGGGCTCTCAAATGCATATTAACCGACGGAATGCGGGTGGCTTAATAAAATTTAGAATGTGCAGTGCAGTGGCTGGGATTCTTTATAGGTACACGTGTTCGAGCATCGGTGCATGGGTACGGAGAATGAAGATTGCCAATTTCAAAGCATTGCTGTACAATGTTGCCACAGATGTGTTTCGGAAACAATAGATTGGAGGGTGGCCGGATGAGTATAGCGGTTAAAAACCTGCTCGGTACAATCGAAATCAGCGACACTGTTTTGGCAAAGATCGCCGGTCTGGCAGCCACGGATTGCATGGGCATTTTGGGACTTGCCTCCGTGGAGAGCAGTTGGTCCGATCTCCTGAAAAAGGAGTCCATAGACAGAGGCGTGCGCGTGCATCAGGTAAGCGAAGGCGTTCTGCAAATAGAGGTCAATATCATTGTGAAATACGGCGTGTCCATTCTTGTCGTTGCGGAAAACGTAATCGATTCCGTGAAATACAATGTGGAGACGATGACGGGCATGCAGGTACAGAACGTCAATGTTTGCGTGCGTTCAATACGCGTCTGAGCGGATATTTGGAGGGTAAAAGGTGTCTAGAGTGGTAATCACAGGAGCGGAGCTGCGCGAGATGGTTTTCGTTGCCAGCGCCTTTTTGGAAAAGAATAGAAAGGCGATCGATGCACTCAATGTTTTTCCTGTACCGGATGGCGATACGGGCATCAACATGTCTTTGACCATGCAGATGGCGGCAAAAGAAGTGCGGGATGCCAAATCGGATACTGTTCAACAGGTGGCGGATGCCGTGGCGCTTGGCTCGTTAAAGGGTGCGCGCGGCAACAGCGGCGTCATTCTTTCCCAGATTTTCCGGGGATTTGCCAAGGGTCTTGCAAACCAGATCGCAATGGACGGGGCAGCCTTGGCCACAGCCATGCAGATGGGCGTTGAAGCCGCGTATAAAGCCGTGATGCGGCCCAAGGAAGGCACCATCTTAACGGTAGCCCGCATGATGGCTGAAGCCGGTAAACGTGCTGCCGATAACAACGGCGATGCGCTGCAGGTGCTGGATACCATGTTGATCGAAGGAGAAGCAATCCTGCAAAAAACACCTGATATGCTGCCGGTTCTCAAAGAAGCCGGCGTTGTTGATGCGGGCGGAACCGGGCTTCTGGTTATTTTCCGTGGTTTTAAGATGTGCATTGACGGGGAAGAGGTACCGGAGGAAGAAATCACGAACCTTGGAGGTTTCGTTAAACCCATGGAAGAAGATACAACAGATTTGGAATTCCATTATTGCACAGAATTCTTTATCAAGAACAAAGAAGGCAATCTGACAGAGAGCGATGCCGAGCGGTTGCGCGGTATGTTCGAGAAAATTGGGGACTGTGTGCTCGTCGTTGGCGAAGGGGAGCTTTTAAAGGTGCACATCCATACCAATACACCGGGCAAAGCGCTTCAATACGGGCTTCGCTTCGGAATGCTTTCCAATATTAAAATCGATAATATGACAGAGCAGCATCGCTCTATCCTTGATATAGAACCGGATTTGCTTCCTCCTGTAAAAAAGAATCCGCCCAAGCATCTGGGCATCGTGACGGTGGCGGCAGGAGACGGTTTGGCTGAGATATTCCGCGAACTGGGTGCCGATGTTGTGGTGGAAGGCGGCCAAAGCATGAATCCTTCCATTGAGGATATCGCCGCGGCTGTGGAAACGGTCAATGCTCAATGCGTGATCATCCTCCCCAACAACAAGAACATCATTTTAGCCGCACAGCAGGCGGCACAACTGCATGAGGAAAAGCGGGTTGAAGTCATTCCCAGCTTATCCATTCCTCAGGGCATCGCGGCGGCCATCTCATTCAACCCGGATGAGAGCGCCAATGAAAACCTTGAATCGATGCAGGCTGCGCTTGATACGGTCCATAGCGGTCTTGTAACATACGCGGTACGCGACACAACGCTAAACGGCAATCAGATAAAGCAAGGCGATATTCTGGGCCTGTACGACGGAGACCTGACCGTCACCGGGCAGAGCCGCGAAGAGGTTTCGCTCAATTTGCTGCGCCAGGCCGTTAAAGCGAACCATGAAACCATCAGCATTTATTATGGAGCGGAAGTAACGGAAGCAGAGGCTTCCGAATTGGCGCAAAGCATCGAAAAGGAATTTACGGATTGTGAAGTACAGGTGTATAACGGAGGTCAGCCTCTGTACTATTACATCTTCGGCATCGAATAACAAAAAAGCGCCGAAAGGCGCTTTTTTTTGTGCGGAAGTGAAAAAATGCAGCATGCGTCGGTCCAATCGATCAAGGGAATAGGTGCCGCCCGCACCGCGCAATTCAATAAGTTGGGCATCTATACGGCAGAGGATCTGTTGAGCCATCTGCCGCGTGATTATCGCGACTTGACTAAATGCTCCGTTGTCAATCAAATGCATACGGGGCAGCCTTGGTTCGGGCTTCTTACAGTTTCCGAAAATGCGAAACTCAACTACATTCGGCGCGGATTGAACATCGTGCGCGTGCGTGCCGGGGACGAAAGCGGAACGATCGTTTTGGTATTCTACAACCAGCCGTTTTACAAAAATTCTTTGCTTTCGGGAAAACGGTATTATGTATATGGCACGCCGGTGTACAGCGGCGGGGAGATACGCCTCATCAATCCGATGATGGAAGCGGAACAGAACAGCGAAGGACTTAGGATGCTTCCGGTTTACCGCACGACAGCCGGGTTGTCCCAATCCGCCATTCGAAAGAGCATTCGCCAGTGCCTTACGCAATACGGGAATACCATCGAGGATGTGCTGCCGCGGGCCTTGCGGGAACGTTACGGCCTGCTAACCCTTCGGGATGCGTATGAATTTGCACATTTCCCGCCCAATGAAGCGGTTTGTCAAAGCGCCGTCAACGCTTTGGCGTTTACGGAATTGCTGCAACTGCGGCTTTATTTGAAAAACAAGCGGATGTTGCGAACCAATGCGCAGCCGATACATGTCGATGCGCATAAGAAGGAAGAATTTTTAAAACTGCTTGGATTTTCCCTAACCCAGGCTCAGCAACGCGTGATAGAGCAGATAATACAGGACATTCAAAGCCCTGAACCTATGAGCCGGCTTCTGCAGGGAGATGTAGGTTGCGGCAAAACAGTCGTAGCGTTTTTTGCGCTTTTCGCAGCTGTCTTAAACGGTTTGCAGGGTGCTATGATGGCTCCGACGGAGCTTTTGGCACTTCAGCATTTCAAAGCGGGACAAAAGTTGTTTGATAAACTCGGGGTGCGCACAGCGTTTCTTCGTTCCGGAATGAAAGCGGCGGAGCGATCTGAAGTTTTGAAGGGAATCGGGGATAATAGCATTCGCATCGTGTTTGGCACACACGCGCTGCTCTCGCAGGGAGTGGATTTTCAAAAGCCCGGCGTTATCGTGGTCGACGAACAGCACCGCTTCGGCGTTCGTCAGCGCGCGCAACTGTTGAGCAAAACGGAGTGCCATGCCTTGTTTTTAAGCGCAACGCCGATCCCAAGAACGCTGGCAATGATCGTTTACGGGGATCTGGATCTTTCCGTCATCGATCAGATGCCGCCGAATCGAATGCAGATCAAAACACACATCGTATTGCCAAACAAGCAGAGCGACATGCTGGAGTTTTTGGCACAACGTATTAAAATGGGGCAGCAGGCTTATATTGTCTGCCCGCAAATCGAACCGCAGGAAATTGGAACGCTGCATTCGGCAGAGGAGTTGTACGAAACACTGCGGGGAGATGAACGCCTCAAAGCGGGTTTGATGCATGGGAGGATGAAATCCGCCGAGCGCGATGCGGTGATGGAAAAATTCCAAAACGGGGAAATAGGCGTGTTGATCAGCACGACGGTGGTGGAAGTCGGCGTGGATGTGCAAAACGCCACGGTGATGATCGTTCAGAACGCCGAGCGGTTTGGCCTTGCGCAACTGCATCAGCTCCGGGGTCGCGTCGGACGCGGCAAAGAGCAGAGCTATTGCTTCCTGTGCACCGAAGATGGGCAGAACGCGCGGTTGCAGGCGCTCTGTTCCACACAGGACGGGT
The DNA here is from genome assembly GCA_942492795.1 of uncultured Christensenellaceae bacterium. GTDB lineage: Bacteria > Bacillota > Clostridia > Christensenellales > QAND01 > RGIG3178. The sequence continues at coordinate 2,163,941 of OW818639.1, read as the reverse complement.
TTATCATCGCGCAGAAAGATCTGGAGCAGCGCGGACCGGGCGAATTTTTTGGCGAGCAGCAGCATGGGCGGGCGGATGTCCGCATCAGCGGCATGCTGCGGGACTCCAGGCTTTTAGAGCAGGTACTGCAAGCGCATGACTGGTTGTGCGAACACATACCGGACACAGTGCCAAAGATGATACAGGAATCAGCAAACCGGTATGAACAGACGCTGGAGGATATTGCACTGAACTGACTACTTTGAAAAAGGCGATAACGACGCCTTTTTTTGTTTCTTCAAATTTAATATATAGATTGTTTTCATGTTCGATAATCTTTTGGAAAGAGTAAGAATGGCAAATCAAATAACCATAAAAAGCCAAGAAAAAAATGTCAATTAAATAGAAAAAACATGTCGAAGCTACCAGAAGTTACATGATTAATCGAATTAAGGCGGGGCAAATTATACGTGCCACAATGAATAGAGGAGGTGAATTAAATGGCAAGTCAAGCAAAGAGCAATGCAAAGAACGCACTGGATCAGATGAAGTACGAAGTGGCAAGCGAGGTCGGCGTCAATCTCAAACAGGGGTATAACGGCGACAATACATCCAAGGACAACGGCACCGTCGGCGGCTACATGGTAAAACGGATGTTTGACCAGTATTACCAGAAGAACGGCGGAACGACAAGTAGCAAGTAACAATAAAGATCATTTTTGAGAAAGGAGTGTTATCATGCAGAAGGGTTTCTTCAACGGCAGCTCGAGCGGTACATCAAGCTCAAAGCAAAACAAGCAGGTCATCAACAGCCTGAAACAGGAAATTGCCAGTGAAGCCGGCATCAACCTGAAACAGGGATACAATGGAGATATCACATCCCGTGAGGCAGGCCGTATTGGCGGCGGCATTACCAAGCGCGTTATTGAGCAAATGGAAAGCTCCATGTCGGGCAAATAACAAGCAAACCAACCATATGCGACGGGCATAAGCCCATCCCATATCGCAGGCAAATTTCGGTTTGCCTGCGATATTCTTTGCTATTGGCTATATGAATGCATCTTATCCTGATCGTTGCGTTTGGTTCTCGAACCAATGCAATCTTTTTTATGGAAGATATTGTTGACAAGCAAACAGAAATCGAATAGAATATCACAAATTAGCAAGATAAAGCGTTAGCATATAAAAGCGGAGGGGAACATGCCGAAGTCCAAAGTACAATTGCCCGAAGGCGTTCGGGATATTATTTCCGAGGAAGCGTATGCAAAACGATGTACGGAGCAACGCGCACGCGATATGTTTTTGCGTTGCGGATATCAGGAGATAGAAACGCCGACGTTTGAATACGCTTCGGTTTTTGACAGTGAACTGGGCGATTTGCGCATGGAAAACATGGTACATTTTTTCGATGCGGATGGCCGTATGTTGACCATGCGCCCCGATTTTACGCTGCCTTGTGCCCGCCTTGTAAGCGCCTTGCGCGACAGTTTCCCGATACCCGTCCGCGTTTTCTACATTGGCAACGCGTTTGGCTTGGAACACAATACGGGAAGAACCCGCAGGGAGTTTTCCCAGGCCGGCGCAGAATTGATGGGTTTGCAGGGTGCACAAGCCGATGCGGAGATCATTCTGACGGCCGTTCAGGTGCTTGAAAACACTGGGTTGCGTTCCTTTATTCTAGATATCGGGCATGTGGGCGTATTTGAGGCATTGTGGAAAGAAGCGGGATTGACAAGATTGCAAGCGGACTCGCTAAGGAGTCTTCTGGATCAGAAGAATACGGTGGAAGCCAAGGATTGGATGGACCGGTCACGGATAAGCGAGCCGCTGCAAAAGCAGTTCCTGCTGCTCATCGATCTGTATGGCGGCATGGAAGTGCTCCAATCGGCGCAGGAAATGTTAACGGCAAAAGGATGCAGCGAAATACTGTTGGAATTGAAAAAAATCTGCGACCTGCTGGCGGAATGCGGCTTGTCGGAACGCATCTCCATCGATCTGGGGCATTTGACCAATATGGATTACTATACCGGCACCGTTTTCCGAGCAATGGCGGATGGCGTAGGAAGCCCTTTGTTGTCCGGAGGAAGATACGACAACGTATTGGCCCAGTTTTCAAGACCGATGCCGGCCACCGGATTTGCACTGAGCATCAGCCATGTCCTGACCGCGCTTGAAAACGCCATGGCGTGGGAAAGGCGACCGCCGGTTTCGCTGTTCATCGGCTCAACGCAGGAAGATGCGGGAAAGGCACTGTGTATCGCCGCGCAGAGACGCAAACAGGGCGAAGTCGTCCTGACGATCCAATGCGCGACAAAGCAGGCGTTTGTAGATAAGCAAAAGGAATCCGGCGCAAAAGCTGCACTGTGGATAGACAAGGACGGGACGATGCAATGCCTGGAGGAAAACCGATGAATGGGAATAAACTGACCGTGGCGATGGCAAAGGGCAGATTGGCGCAGCAGACGATATCGCTTTTGGATCGCGCAAGTTTTGATATAAGCGAGCTTTCCGAGGAAAGCCGCAAACTCGTGATCGAGAACGACGAAATGCGGATTCTGCTTGTCAAACCGGCTGATGTTCCGGTATACGTCGAGCACGGGGTGGCTGACATCGGCGTCTGCGGCAAGGATACGCTGCTTGAGAGCAATTGTGATTTGTATGAAATGTTGGATCTGGGTTTTGGTGCCTGCAAACTGTCCCTTGCCGGCAAACCGGGAACCAAACCGCATCAGAACGGCATGAAAGTAGCGACCAAATACGTTCAATTCGCGCGCAAATACTACCGCGAACGGGGCGAGTCGGTGGAGATTATCCCGTTGTCCGGCTCGGTGGAGCTCGGACCCATCACCGGGCTTTCCGACATCATTCTGGATATCGTGGAGAGCGGGCGGACGCTGGAAGAAAACGGGCTTGTTGTGCTGGAGGATATCTGCACCATAAGCGCCAGACTGTGCGTGAACCGCGTCAGCCTCAAAACCAAGGCGGCGAGTATACGGGGCTTGATGGAACGGCTTAAAACGGCATTGGAGGGTGTTCGATGATCCTCTATGGAAAAGCCGGAGCACAGGAATTGCTCCGAAGGCTAACGAAGCGAACCGAAGAAGACCGGCAGGAAATTGCAGTCCAGGTACGCTTGATCCTATCCGATGTCAAAGCAAGGGGAGATCAGGCGCTTTTTGATTATGCGCTTCGCTTTGAAAGCACGGACTATGACAAAACGCCTCTGCTGGTTACCCAAACGGAAATCGACGATGCCTATGCCGCATGCGACACAAGGCAGATCGAGGCAATCCGGCTTGCGTGCACCCGTTTGCAGGCGTATCATAAGATGCAGATGGAGACCGGCTATACGATCAAAGAGCATGGAGCGCAGTTGACGCAGATCGTGCGGCCGTTGAATCGCGTCGGGATTTACGCGCCCGGAGGCACGGCATGCTATCCCTCCAGCGTCCTGATGAACGCCGTCCCTGCCAAGGTGGCCGGTGTGCCTGAAATACTGCTCGCCACGCCCGCCAAAGGCGGTACCATATCGCCGCTCATTCTGATAGCGGCAAGGGAAGCCGGTGTGACGGCTGTATACCGCATGGGCGGTGCACAAGCGGTCGCTGCGTTTGCGTACGGAACCGCGACGGTTCCCAAAGTGGATAAGATAACGGGGCCCGGCAACAGCTACGTGGCGCTGGCAAAAAAAGAGGTATTTGGAACTGTCGGGATAGACGCCATCGCGGGACCCAGCGAAGTTGTCATTTTGGCGGATGAGCTGGCAAACGCGCGCTTTATCGCCGCCGATATGCTTGCACAGGCAGAGCATGATAAAAGCGCCGCTGCCGTCTGCATTACGACGTCGGAACCTCTGGCAAAAAGGGTGGAAACGGAACTTGCAAAACAGTGCGCTGCCGCCCGGCGGACGGACATCATTACAGCTTCGCTTGAAAGATACGGCGCCGTTGTGGTGATGGATACGATGGCTGCGTGCATAGACCTTGTCAACGATATAGCACCCGAACATCTTGAATGTCTGACAAAGGACCCGGCAGCGATTTTGCCGGAAATACGAAATGCCGGCGGTGTTTTTTTGGGCGAATACACGCCCGAGGCATTGGGCGATTATGTGGCGGGCAGCAACCACGTGCTTCCGACCAACGGTACGGCAAGGTTCAGCTCACCTTTGGGTGTGTATGATTTTATCAAACGAATGAGCGTGCTGTCGTTTGACAAAGAAGCTTTGGCGGAGTTGAACGACGCCATCCAGGTCTTTTCGGATGCGGAAGGGCTTCAAGCGCACGGAAGATCAGCGGCAATACGTTTTGAACAGGAGCGGGATTGATGAGACAGGGAAGTTGCAACAGAGAAACGACAGAGACCAAGGTGGAAGTTTCCATCCTTTTGGATGGCGGCGGCAAAGCCGATGTGAATACCGGCGTTGGATTTTTCGATCACATGCTGACGCTGTTGGCAAAGCACGGGCTGTTCGACCTGAAGGTAAACTGCAAGGGAGACCTTGAGGTGGACGCGCACCATACGGTGGAAGATGTCGGGCTTTGCCTGGGATCTGCCATTAAACAGGCGCTGGGCAACAAAGCGGGCATCAAACGCTACGGCACGTTTTTTGTGCCGATGGACGAAGCGTTGGCTCAGGTTTCGCTGGATGTCAGCGGGCGGCCGTTTTTGGTGTTCGATGCCGCTTTTTTTACGCCCTGTTGCGGCACGTTTGACACACAGCTGACCGAAGAGTTTTTCCGCGGCTTGGCGATGGAAAGCGGTTTGACGCTGCACATGAAAGTGCTGTACGGAAAAAACGACCACCATATGATAGAGGCGCTCTTCAAAGCATTTGCGCGCGCCTTGGATGCGGCGACATCCATGGATGGACGCTTTGAAGGCGTGCCCAGCACGAAAGGCATGCTGTAGATGTTGGTGTTTCCGGCGATCGATATCAGGGGCGGCCGCTGCGTCCGGCTGTTGCGCGGCGATTACGACCGTGAAACGGTGTACGGGAACGATCCCGTTGAAATGGCGCAGCGCTTTTTGGAGCAGGGCGCCACGCACCTTCATGTCGTGGATCTCGACGGTGCGCGTTCCGGATTCGGCGAAAACTTAAAAGCGGTGGAGAGTATCGCCAAACTCGGCATAAAGGTCCAGACCGGCGGCGGTATCCGTACGCAACAGGACGTGCAAAGCCGCATGGATTGCGGCGTATTCCGCATCGTCATCGGTACCGCAGCGGTGGAGAACCCGTCACTCGTGGATTGGGCTGTGCAGCGGTACAAAGATGCCGTCGCCGTCGGCATCGACGCCAAGGGCGGCATGGTAGCCGTGCGCGGCTGGGAACAGCAAAGTACATTAACGCCTGCGGCGCTTGGGATGCGGATGAAACAAAAGGGAATAACCACGGTTGTATATACGCAGATCGAGCGGGACGGAATGCAAACGGGGCCCGATACAGACGCGTGCGTGGCATTGGCCAACGATACGGGATTGCGCGTGATCGTCTCCGGCGGCGTCGGGAGCATCGATGACATAAAGGCAGCAGCCGATGCGCAGATGTACGGCATTATCATCGGCAAGGCCCTGTATGAAGGCAACGTGGATTTGAAGCAGGCTTTACTTTATCAAAGAGCAGAGGTTTAGCATGGAAAAGTTTGACATACGCTGGAACGAACAAGGATTGATTCCTGTGATCACGCAGGACGTCCAAACCAACGCGGTGCTGATGCAGGCTTATATGAACGAACAATCGCTTCGTATGACGCTTGAGAGCGGGTATATGGTCTATTACAGCCGCTCCCGGCAGGAGCTTTGGGAAAAGGGGAAAACGAGCGGTCAGACGCAGAAAGTTGTATCGTTGTCTTTGGACTGCGACGGGGACTGCCTGTTGGCCAAAGTCGAACAAAATGGCGGCGGCGCCTGCCATACCGGGCAATACTCCTGCTTTTTTACGCCCATTGTGGAAAACGAATGGCAGGGTGAGCAGGATATGCAAGTGCTCTACGATGTAGCCAATGTCATCAAGGGGCGCAAGAACAGCCCGAAAGAGGGCAGCTATACCAACTACCTTTTTGACAAGGGAATCGACAAGATCCTTAAAAAAGTCGGGGAAGAATGTGCCGAAACCATCATCGCGGCAAAAAACAACGTGCCGGAAGAAATTATTTATGAGACGGCAGACCTGATTTATCACCTGCTGGTGATGCTTGAGGACCGTGAAGTGCCGATGCAAAGCGTTTTTGCGGAACTTCGCAAACGGCAAAAAAGCTGATACCCGTTGTTGACAACCTGATGTAATGTACGTTATAATCACATTCGTTTGAGAGGGAGCATAGCTCAGTCGGGAGAGCACTTGCCTTACAAGCAAGGGGTCACTGGTTCGAGCCCAGTTGTTCCCACCATGGCCCGGTAGTTCAGTTGGTTAGAATGCCAGCCTGTCACGCTGGAGGTCGAGGGTTCGAGCCCCTTCCGGGTCGCCATGCCTTGGTAGCTCAGTCGGTAGAGCAGTAGACTGAAAATCTACGTGTCGGTGGTTCGATTCCGCCCCAAGGCACCATGTGCGGTAGTAGCTCAGTGGTAGAGTGCCACCTTGCCAAGGTGGATGTCGCGAGTTCGAATCTCGTCTACCGCTCCACATGGCGCCATAGCCAAGCGGTAAGGCAGAGGTCTGCAAAACCTCCACCCCCAGTTCAAATCTGGGTGGCGCCTCCATGAAAGAGACCCCAAGAATTCCTTGATAAGGAATTTAAAGGGTTTTTTTTATTGCCTTTTCGGGATAGGAAGATCGAAGTATTGATTGCGATATACATAAATGAACCAGCGGCGTTGGACTTCGATTGGCAGATTGCCTTTTACAAATAGGTTACATGACAAATTTCGCATTGTTGAATAAATTGCATCTGCGATCGCTTGAGATTTTTATAATGCAAAAATAAAAAACAAAATCAATGTTGCAAAGACGTTGATAAAGGCGGTAATTGTATTAAAAACCGACCAAACAATAAAATAATTAAAATATTTTCAAAAATATTCAATAAGTAACTACTATGTAACTTACATCCCATATAATTGCTTTAATTCGTACTGTCTATTTGTCTATTTGCTTATAGAAGCGTTCGGTATACGCATCAAGGAGGAAGTTAAATGAAAAAGAAGTTTTCGTACAAACTGTTGAGCCTGGCGTTGGCTGCAAGCATGCTCTTATTCCACTTGCCGACATCCATTGCGTTTGCGGAAGATTCCGGCTGGAGAAGAGCGGATGGGGTTAATAGTTCTACCATTTTTGTATACTCTGCTGAAAAAGCTTATGATTCACCTGATAATGATTTTGCTACTTTCGGTGGCAACAGCAGTAACCATAAAGCGGAAGCACACTACGCATTTCCAAACAACTTTAGTATTCCTGCCGGCGCAACGATCACGGGGATTGAAGTGCAACTTCTGGCAGGCAGAACAGGTAATAACAATCGAACGTTTAGTGTAAGCCTCGCTGAAGGCGCGACTGTAGTCGCACAAACCACTGCAAACTTAGCAGAGCTAACCACTAATTTTTGGGGAACCATTACAGGCGGTTGGTCAACTTATACGCTTGGCGGAACTTGGGGCGGTTCCTGGACTGCTGCAAAAATAAACTCAGCAAACTTCGAAGTCCAAGTTAAATCCTCAAATGATAAGACATATCTTAAAAACATTCAGATGAAAGTGTCATACACCGTTCCAGATACGGAGAAGCCGGTGATCACACTGACCGGAAGCACGCCGATGAACACCAAACAGGGACAAGCATATACGGATCAGGGTGCAGTCTGGACGGACAACATAGACGGAACCGGCGCTGCGATCGTCGGCGGGGATGTAGTCAATACAGCCGCAATCGGAACCTACTATGTAACTTACAACTATACGGATGCCGCAGGCAATGCGGCAGACCAGGTCACCCGCACCGTCAATGTTCGGGATGGAATAGCACCTGTGATCACATTGACGGGCAGCAACCCGGTGAACATCGACCAGAATCAGACCTATACGGAACAGGGTGCGACCTGGACGGATAACGTAGACGGATCCGGCGCTGCCCTCGTCGGTGGGGATGCTGTCAATACCGCCGTGCCCGGCATCTATCATGTGACCTACAACTATACTGATGCGGCGGACAATGCAGCAACTCCGGTGACCCGCACCGTTAACGTTCGGGATGCGGTAGCGCCCGTGATTGCACTGACGGGAAGCGATCCGTTCAACATTGACCAGAACCAGACATATACGGAACCCGGTGCAATCTGGACGGATGCTGCCGACGGAACCGGAGCAGCGATTGTTGGCGGGGATACTGTCAATACGGCGGTACCCGGGACGTATACCGTGACCTACAACTACACGGATAAAGCTGGCAATAAAGCCACTGAAGCGACCCGCCGTGTTATCGTCCGGGATGCGATAGCCCCGGTGATCACGCTGACGGGCAGCAATTCGGTAAACGTCGACCAGAATCAGCCATATACAGAACAGGGTGCTGTCTGGACGGATGCCATAGACGGGACCGGCCCTGCTGCCGTTGGCGGGGATACCGTCAACACGGCGATAGCGGGAACATATGCCGTGACCTACAACTATACGGATGCTGCGGGCAATGCGGCGGTTGAAGTGACGCGTACTGTAAATGTTTTGGACAAAGAAGCACCGGTCATTGATCCGCAGAGCAACATCACCGTTGAAGCCACAAGCGCAGCGGGCGCGGTTGTAACATTCTCGCCCACAGCATCAGACAATTTTGATGGTTCGTTATCGGTTCTTTGTTCGATACCCTCGGGTTCGACATTCCCCATCGGTACAACGACGGTGACCTGCGCGGCGACGGATACAGCCGGCAACGCAGCGATCCCGGTCACATTTGACGTGACGGTAGAGGACACGATAGCCCCGTTGATCACGCTGACGGGCAGCAATTCGGTAAACGTCGACCAGAATCAGCCATATACAGAACAGGGTGCTGTCTGGACGGATGCCATAGACGGGACCGGCCCTGCTGCCGTTGGCGGGGATACCGTCAACACGGCGATAGCGGGAACATATGCCGTGACCTACAACTATACGGATGCTGCGGGCAATGCGGCGGTTGAAGTGACGCGTACTGTAAATGTTTTGGACAAAGAAGCACCGGTCATTGATCCGCAGAGCAACATCACCGTTGAAGCCACAAGCGCAGCGGGCGCGGTTGTAACATTCTCGCCCACGGCACCGGACAATTTTGATGCTTCGGTAACGGTTCTTTGTTCGATACCTTCGGGTTCGACATTCCCCATCGGTACAACGACGGTGACCTGCGCGGCGACGGATACAGCCGGCAACGCAGCGATCCCGGTCACATTTGACGTGACGGTAGAGGACACGACAGCCCCGTTGATCACGCTGACGGGCAGCGATCCGGTAAATGTCGATCAGAACACGGCCTACACGGAACAGGGCGCAACCTGGGCAGACGCTGTTGACGGATCTGGAGCTGCGATCGTTGGCGGGGATACCGTCAACACAGCGATAGCGGGAACATATACCGTGACCTACAATTACACGGATGCTGCGGGCAACGCAGCAGTTGAAGTGACCCGTACAGTAAATGTTTTGGACAAGGAAGCACCGGTCATTGCTTCGCAAAGCAACATCACCGTTGAAGCCACAAGTGCAGCGGGTGCGGTCGTAACATTCGCGCCGACAGCATTGGACAATTATGACGCGGCAGTTACGGTCATCTGTTCAACACCGTCAGGCTCAACATTCGCCACAGGCAAAACAACGGTTACCTGCACCGCGACGGATACAGCCGGTAACGCAGCAATCTCAGTCACGTTTGACGTGACGGTAGAGGATACGACAGCCCCGTTGATCACGCTGACGGGCAGCGATCCGGTAAATGTCGATCAGAACACGGCTTATACCGAGCCGGGCGCAACATGGACAGACATCGTGGATGGGACCGGCGCTGCGATCGTTGGCGGAGACACCATCAACACAGCGATACCGGGTACGTACACCGTGACCTACAACTACACGGATGCAGCGGGCAATGCGGCGGTTGAAGCGACGCGTACGGTCAACGTATTGGACAAGGAAGCACCGGTCATTGCAGCGCAAAGCAACATCACCGTTGAAGCCACAAGCGCCGCAGGCACAGTCGTAACGTTCGCACCGTCAGCAACGGACAATCATGACGCGGCGGTTACGGTCATCTGTTCAACACCGTCAGGCTCAACATTCGCCATAGGCAAAACAACGGTTACCTGCACCGCGATGGATTCGGCGGGGAACGCAGCGATCCCGGTCACGTTTGACGTGACGGTACAGGATACGACAGTTCCCGTAATTGCATTGAACGGCAGTGATCCGTTGAACATTAACCAGGATCTCACCTATACCGAGCCGGGTGCAACATGGACAGACATCGTGGATGGGACCGGCGCTGCGATCATTGGCGGAGACACCGTTAACACAGCGATACCGGGAACGTACACCGTGACCTACAACTACACGGATACAGCGGGCAATATAGCCACAGAAGTGACCCGTACCGTCAATGTACTGGACACCAAAGCACCGGTCATTGCAGCGCAGAGCAACATCACCGTTGAGGCTGCAAGCGCCGCAGGCACAGTCGTAACGTTCGCGCCGTCAGCAACGGACAACGTTGACGCTGCGATATCAGTCATCTGTTCCACGCCCTCGGGCTCAACATTCCCCATTGGCACAACCACAGTGACATGCATGGCGACGGACACGGCTGGCAACGCAGCGATCCCGGTCACGTTTGACGTGACGGTACAGGATACGACAGCACCTCTGATCACGCTGACGGGAAGTGATCCGCTTAATATCAATCAGGATCTGACATACACCGAACAGGGTGCAACCTTTACAGATGCTGTGGACGGAACCGGCGCGGTGATCATAGGCGGCGATGCCGTCAACACCGCCAAACCTGGCAAGTATATCGTCACCTACAACTACACCGATAAAGCAGGCAATAAAGCCACAGAAGTGACCCGAACCGTCAATGTTCTGGATACCAAAGCTCCTGTCATTGCCGCACAGAGCAATCTGATCTTGGAAGCAACCGGCGCCACGGGTGCGGCCGTAACGTTCGCACCGACGGCTTCGGACAATGTTGATGCTTCGGTTTTGGTTCTTTGTTCGATATCCTCGGGTTCAACATTCTCCATCGGCACGACGACGGTGACCTGCACAGCAACGGATGCAGCTGGAAACACGGCAATCCCTGTCACGTTTACCGTAACGGTACGGGATACGACAGCACCATTGCTTACGTTAACGGGAGCCAATACGGTTAATATCAATCAGGATCAAACCTACACGGAACAAGGTGCAACCTTTACAGATGCTGTGGACGGAACAGGCACGGCAATCGTAGGCGGCGACGTTGTCAATAGCGCCAGACCTGGTACTTATCGCGTTGCATACACCTATACCGATGCTTCGGGCAACGCAGCAGTTCAGGTAATCCGTACAGTCATCGTCCGTACGACTCCGGATCCGGTTGTTGCTGCTCCCACCATCACCGCGGAACCGACACAGACACCGACGCCGACCAATACAACCATCGTCAATCCCGAAGTACCTGCGGGCGGGCCGCCTGCGTCCTCTTCGGCGCTGATACCCTGGTTGTTAGCCGCAGGCGCATTGCTGTCCCTGATGCTGCTGTTCTTCCTGCTTAAAAAGAAGCGCCAGGACGAAACAGCGTGAGCATAATCGATAAGTAACAATATTATTGCCGGCAGATCAACCATCTGCCGGCAATTCTCTTTTATGGTTCGTTAAGTTCTGTATTCTGTTTTGGCTGTCCGATGGCAAAGATCATGGCTGTTGGCTGCCTGTACTTGACCGGATTGCCTGATTGATGTACAGTATGAATAGGCGATTGATGATTGACTGCGGCATCCTGTCCTGCTCTATCGATGGTAACCTGCGTATATATACGCATTTCACGGCAAGGTTAATGTCGATTCGGTGAAGGAGAAACCAGCATGAACGCGAAGAATCGGATGGCAACAGATCAAACGCAATCCGGCAGTATCGTTTGGAAGACTATCCAAACAAGCGGATTGACAGTTTTGCATGGACTTTGAGAGCGGGCACCCGATGGGGTGCTTTTATTGTTTTTAGCCATCATGCGTCGACGACGCAAAAGGAGGGAGAACCATGGAAGAAACTACATTGATTCTGGTAACGTTTGACATGGAATGCCCAAAACATATGGAGCAAAACGAAACGCTCAAAACGGTCGCTGAATACCAGCATTGGGATGACGATACGTTTTCCTTGCTTGGTATGCGCTGCGAACTCAAAGAAGGCGGAACCTGCCTCAAAGGGGATGACTGTGTGAAGTTGTGTAACTTACCTGAGACTGTAACGACATTGGAATTAGTAAAACAGAACTATATCCTATGCGAATACGGCGATCTGGAAGGTGTTTCCAAAGCCGATTATGCCAAAATGCTGGCCGATTGCCGGGATCGCTACAAATTGACAAAAACAAAAGCAAGCGGATAGGCTTCTGACGCAATACTTGGCTATCCGGCGATGCATGTTAAACTTTAAGGGGAAACGAACAAAGGGTTCGTATCATTAAGCATCCTGTTGACAAAACGCGGACTGTTCCATTCCGTGTTGCTTGGTAAGCAAAATAAAAAAGAATCAGAGAGCGGGGATCCATCATGCGCAAAATAACGTATGTTCTGTGTATTTGTATGCTTATGCTGTCGGGTATGTCCTGTTCCAAACCTGTGACGGGGCCGCAAAATACTTTACAAGCTACCGGAATGCAAAGCGTTGCACCGCCGACACCCGCTCCCACGCCTACACCGTCGCCGTTGCCAACACCGGAAACGCCGGATTCGGCAGGAAGCGGGGATGTGATATTTGATATTTACCGGAATAAAGCGGTGCGGGATATCAATTCCGACGCAGTTGAGGAGAACATAGTGTTCGTTGCCGGGGAAACGGATTCAAAGCTGTTTATCAATGAGAAACCGTACGATGTCCCCAAAGCCGGGCTGGCGCAACTGTTTGCGATCACCGACGTTAAAAAGGGCGATAAGATCCTCGAATTTGTATTTACCGATAAATACAACCCATCATTGCCGCAAGGGAAGTATGCCTTTTCCTACCTCTATTGGTGGAACGGCACGGATTTGCTTTTTATGGGCGGCCTGATGGACGTCAAATTTGATCAAGGCTGGCGAAGCGCATTCAAATCCGTCGATCATTTTGATGCAAAAGGACTCGTCATGTGCCTGACGGATACGGACGAACTGACATACCTTTTGTATATGGGCCATTACAACCCCGCCGGCAGCAAACGGGTATTGGAAGAAACAAGGTATACCGCCGGCATAGTAGGCGAGACGAAAAAATTGAAATGCAAAAAGCCATGCCTGTTGCTTAAGAATATAACGGACGATTATTACAATTCCGCTTACGACTATTATTGGATACCAACCCTCTGGCCCTATACGGCAGGGAGGGTGCCCAACGTTTCCGAAGGGATTGCGATCATCGCGCAAACAAACGAATATCTCACCATCACGCGTGTATACGGGAAGAGATGGTTTAAGTTAAAAACTTCCGACGGATACCAGGGATGGATCTATTGCAACAACAAAGAAGTATCCGCTTATACCTTTACAATGGGTTGGAAAGCCGGTGACATGTTCAGCGGTCTGTAGACACCAGCCGTAAAGGGAGTATTGAGATGGGGTGCCTTGACCAACATCCCTTCATTGTGTATAATGACTCAACGATAGGGGAGTAGTCAGCACATCCGTGCGGTATTGCCAACATACTGATAAGAGATTATCTGGCATTATCTGAAATGATGAGACTTATCTGTAACGAATGTTGCGGATAAGTCTCTTTTTTTAAGGCGAAAGGAAAAACGGGATGGGATTGGCACAGCTTTTACTCATAGCGGCGGGCTTGTCGATGGATGCGTTTGCGGTTGCCGTTTGCAAAGGTTTGTCCATGCAGACGATAACGCTCAAAAAAGCAGCCATTATCGGCGCGTATTTCGGCATTTTTCAGGCGGGCATGCCGCTTTTGGGCTATTTGGTCGGCATCAGCTTTTATCGGCAGATCTCGGCGTTTGATCACTGGATCGCATTTGCGCTGCTTCTTTTCATAGGCGCAAAGATGATCAAAGAGTCCCGCGCAAGCAACGAGTGTAAAACCGAATCGCTGGAATACAAAGAAATGCTGGTGCTCTCCATTGCGACAAGCCTCGATGCGTTGGCGGTTGGGTTGACATTTGCACTTTTGGGCATCAACATTGTACAGGCTTGCTTGACCATCGGGATTATCACGTTTTCGCTCTCCATGATCGGCGTCAAGATCGGGCATCTGTTCGGTGAAAAACTCAAAACATACGCCGAATTGGCTGGCGGAGCGATATTGATTTGTATCGGAATTCAGATCCTTGTAAAACATCTGTTGGCTTAGAACGCTTCCTGCCGGAATATTCCGCTTAATTGAAGCGCTGACAGTATAAGCATATAAATGAAAACCTCCCGATTCGGATAAGACCGTATCGGGAGGTTTAAATTTCAACGCAATGGATTCCTCTTTGCTAACATTTGAAATGCCCTCGTATTCAATGCCGTTGTTCCAATATGTGCATGCATCCATGTCAACTGGTATTTTAAATAACCCCTTATGTCTGCAAGAGCCGTTGGAACGATCCAAGATACCGTTTGCAACCATGTAATTCGGGATACCCGGTCGACTGCCGGGTATCCTGTTTTTCATCTTTGGTTATTTCTTGGCTGCCATAAGCTGATCGATATAACCCCTTAACTCCGGGGCACCGACCGCACCCGTAGCCAAGCCAAGGCTAAGCAGCACCGCAACGGCAACCGCCACATTGTCGATGTCGATGTCGACTTTGACATCCCCGTTTCCGATGTCGCGGATTACGGATTTTTGATCTGCTTCCTGGTCTTGGTCCTGATTCTGCGCCTGCGCCTGAGCCTGAGCGAAAAGCGGGGATACTCCGCCGTTCTGCCCCGATCCGGAGCTTGAGCTCGAACATTTCCTGCAACAACATCTGGACATGCAATTTACCTCCTGACGATTGCATGCATGGTATTTAGCAACCGCATGCATGGTATGTTATGTCACAATCGACAAAAGTGTTACTGCATCAATGGAATTTGAAGTATCAATCACTCCGATTGCAGGCAAATCCGCTTCGGGCAACATACTATACACCAAAAGGAGAGAGCACTTTGAATTTCAACAACAGCAAACACAGGCGATATGCCCGCATGTTGGAATATCCGCCGCATGCGATGGCCAGGGTGTATGGCACACCTGCAAAACCGTCCATCAACGGCACAGTCTGCTTTTTTCAGACATCGGAAGGCATTCTCGTGGCAACCGAGTTGTATGGTTTGCCGTGGACGCAGCAGCCATGCGACGGCCAGGTTTTCGGTTTTCATATCCATGCAGGAAAAAGTTGCACAGGAAATACGCAGGATCCGTTTGCCGATGCGCAGGGTCATTACAATGCCAACGACTGTGAGCATCCATACCATGCCGGAGACCTGCCGCCTTTATTCGGCAACCGCGGTTATGCCTTTAGCATCGTATTGACCGACAGGCTGACATTGGAAGAAATCGTTGGACGGACAGTGGTCATACACAGGAGGCCGGACGATTTCACATCCCAACCTTCAGGAAATTCGGGAGAGAAGATCGCGTGCGGCGTCATAGAACGTCGTTGATGCAAGGTATAGCGTATTTATAAAACAATAGTTTTGGAAAAAGCTGTTGACAAAAATATGGCTGTTGCATATAATCCAACCATATATTAAAAAGCTTTGAAGAGGAAAAGTACGGTTTGCCAGTGCGGCAAGAGAGCTGTCGGTTGGTGCGAGACAGACGCGACGGAACCGGAATCTCACCTTGGAGCGTTTTTAACCGAAATGCACTGCGCAGAGTAGGGCAAAACGGGTTCTCCCGTTACAGAGATGGGGCGTGTCAGCGCCCGATAAGTGGGGCTTAGCCCAAAAAAGGTGGTACCGCGGAAGAGAACTCTTTCGTCCTTCTAATGGATGAAAGGGTTTTTTGTTTTTTGTTGGAGGAGGATATAAAATGCCGGAATTGATCAATCACACGCTTGGACGGTTGCTGGAAGAAAAGGCAAGGGAATATCCGCACAATGATGCGGTGGTCTATCCGCTCGTTCATCATATACGCTGGAGTTATCGCGAGTTCAACCGGATATGCGATGATGTCGGCAAAGGACTGATGGCGTTGGGCGTAAATAAGGGCGATCATGTGGCGATGTGGGCGACGAATTATCCCCAGTGGATCGTTGCGATGTTCGCATGCGCGAAAATAGGTGCCGTGCTTGTCACCGTCAACACCAATTATAAAAAGTTTGAGGCGGAGTATCTTCTCAAACAATCCGATTCCATGACGCTCATCATGATCGAGGGCTACCGTGATTCGGATTATCTTGGGCATATCTATGAGATGTGTCCGGAGCTGTACGATTGCGAACCGGGGCAGCTGAAAAGCGAAACGTTGCCCATGCTTAAAAACGTGATTTGCATACCGCATGATAAAGGCGACCGGCATGAGGGTATGTTTACATGGGAAGATATCGTCAAAATGGGCGAATCCATCTCCGATGCCGATTTGAAAAAGCGCAAGGACACCTGCGATAAAGACGATGTTTGCATGATGCAATATACCTCGGGCACGACCGGTTTTCCAAAAGGCGTCATGCTCACGCATTACAATATCGTCAACGACGGGCGCGCAATCGCGGAATGCATGGAGTTCTCTCACAATGACCGCCTGTTGCTGCATGTGCCGCTGTTCCATTGCTTCGGATGCGTATTGGGTGTGATGGCAGCGGTGAACTATGCCGCGACGATGGTATTTCAGGAGTATTTCCATCCGGTGCGCGCGATGGAGATCATACAGATCGAAAAGTGCACGGCGGTGCACGGCGTTCCGACGATGTTCATTGCGATTCTTGAGCATGAACGTTTTCGTGAATTCGACTTCAGTTCTTTGCGAACCGGCATCATGGCGGGTTCTCCTTGTCCTGTTGAGGTGATGCGCCGGGTTGTCCGCGAAATGCATATGCCGGAAATCACCATAGCGTTCGGACAAACGGAAAGCTCACCGGTCATTACCATGACGAAGCCGGGGGATTCCATAGAATTGCGCGTTTCCACCATCGGAACGGTCCAGCCGCATATGGAAGTCAAGATCGTTGATATGGAAACCGGGGCGGATGCCCCCTGCAATACACCGGGAGAAATCGTTACGCGGGGATATCAGGTCATGAAGGGATACTATAAACTGCCGGAAGAAACCGCGAAAGTCATCGACAAGGACGGTTGGCTGCATACCGGTGATGTCGGTACGATGGACGAGAACGGATATTTTAAGATCACAGGGCGCATCAAGGATATGATCATCCGCGGCGGCGAGAATATTTATCCGCGTGAGATAGAGGAGTTCATCTATACGCACCCGTGCGTACAGGACGTTCAGGTGATCGGGGTGCCGGACGCGCGTTATGGGGAAGAGGTGGCAGCGTACATCATTCTGAAGGACGGCGCGAAACCCGTGGCCGAAGATGAAATGATAGCGTTTGTCCGGGAAGGGCTGTCGCGATTCAAATCCCCCCGATATATCCGCTATATCGACAGTTTTCCAATGACGGGCAGCGGGAAAATTCAAAAGTTTAAAATGCGGGAAATGGCCATCGAAGAATTGGGGCTGCACAAGGAAGCCAAAATCGAGACGGCATAGACGGAAGATACCGGCAATTCTGCTTCCGGCAGAGAGCCGGTATTTCGTTTGATACCCGGCCTGAAAAAGCACAGCAGGCATTGGCTTCTTTGCGAAGGCTTTGACATGTGCTATACTAAGCACAAGATTCAACGCAAAGGAATTGGAAAAGAGACACTACGGACTGGGGAAAAACGGATGAGAAATATTGCATTCACCATATTTGGGATGCCCATCTATTGGTATGGCGTCATGATTCTGATTGGCGTGCTGATGGCGACTTTCGTTGCTACCAGATTATCGCGCAGAATAGGTTATTCCAGCGAAATGGTCATGGACTTGCTTCTGATCGGACTGCCGCTTGGTGTCATCGGCGCGCGTTTATACGATGTGGCGTTTGAATGGAGCTATTTTCAGTATCATTTGGACGAGATATTCACACTTCGCATGTCCGGGCTTGCCATATACGGGGCGGTGATCGGCGGGCTAATCGCAGCGCTGATCCTGTGCAAATGGCGCAAGGTTTCCTTTTGGGACATTGTCGATCCCGTTATGCCCGGCCTTGTTTTGGCCCAGGCGATCGGCCGGTGGGGCAACTATTTCAATCAGGAGCTATACGGCGCCGCGTTGGCCGGCGTTAAGGCACAGGTTTTGCCCGATCTTGCATTGCTTCCGCCTGCTGTTTTGGTTGACGGACAATGGCATCTTGGCTTGTTTCTGATTGAAAGCATGTGGAGCTTGCTGGTATTCGCATTGCTTATGCTGTTGTGGAAGAAAAAGCCGCAGCTGCG
The DNA here is from genome assembly GCA_942492795.1 of uncultured Christensenellaceae bacterium. Classification (GTDB taxonomy): domain Bacteria; phylum Bacillota; class Clostridia; order Christensenellales; family QAND01; genus RGIG3178. The sequence continues at coordinate 2,145,369 of OW818639.1, read as the reverse complement.
CGGCGGAGCGTTTTGGGCGTATTTAACGCTATACGGTGCTGCGAGGGCTGTTTTGGAAGGAATGAGACTGCCGGATTTCAGCCTCATGCTCTGGGGCAGTTCGCTTCGGGTGTCGCAGCTTGTCAGCATCGCGATGGCTGTCGTCGGTGCCATCATGTTCATCCGGGTATGGAAAAAAGGCGGCTATGCCCATAAGGAGATTCCCCCGATTTATAGTCTTGACAAGCAGGCGAAGGAAGCGCCGTCTTCCTAAATGATAAGCGCTCAACCGCGCATCCGAATTGCCAATCCGGATACAGGCGTATGAAACACAAATTTCCGTTCAGGTTTTTTATTTTCAAGGAGGGTTATCCATGCGTTATACTTTCAAACGGTCATTGTTCGGCTATAAACGCGAGCAGGTGGAAGCATGTATTGACGCATTGGATAAGCAGATCAAGCAGCAGCAGGAAGAGTTCGAGCAACGTATCAAGCAGGTGGTTGAAGAGAACGTGCAACTGTCGGTGGAACTGAAAGTTGCCCGCTCCGGTTATAAGGATTCTGCGGAACTGATGATGTCGGCACAATCCCGTGTGCGCGATCTTGAACGGTATTTGGAGACAGAACGGCTGCGGGTAACAAAACTGGAACAGCAACAGATCAAGCTGAAGCAGACGAAGCCGGAAACGGATTTGACGCTCGTACAGTCTTTGCAGGAGCGCATCACAGCCCTTGAAGAAACAGCGAAGGCCATCCGGGTGGAAACGGACAAGCATGACGACGGGACGCTCTATGAGCAAACGGAATATGCTTTCCCCGAAGGGATCGATGCCGCAGATAAGGACACGGACAACGCGCGCGGTGTGATGCAGCGCCTGTTTCGTTTGCGCTCGCAGGAACAGGAACAAAAATAACGGCCTGATATGGGCTCACAGTACGGCAAAAAAAAGGAGGGCCATGTTGATAACATGCCCTCCTTTTGTATGGTTTGATTCTAATCCAACAGGCAGTACTGCTTCATGTATTGACGCATAAGCGGCAGTACATGGGCATATTCCGACAACTGGCACAGATATTCGTAGATGTCCGTTACGTCCACAAGGGCGTGTACGGTGATGCCAAACTGTTCCTTTACTTCCTGAACGGCGGTATGTTTGCCATCGGCGCCAACTTCGGCGCGGTTCACCGAAATGAACATGTCCGTCACCGAAACATCGCCCTGCGCTTTTAGAATCGGGACCGTTTCACGTACAGCGGTGCCTGCGGTGATGACATCTTCGATGATGATCACTCTGTCGCCGTCCGTCGGAATATAGCCGACCAGGCTGCCGCCTTCGCCGTGATCCTTGACTTCTTTGCGGTTAAAGAAAAATGGCTTATCCATGTTGTGCCATGTGGCAAGGCTGGCTGCCGCGGCGGTGACCAGCGGAATACCCTTGTATGCCGGTCCAAACATGGCATCGAATTTGTCTCCGATGGAATCGATGATGCAGCTGGCGTAAAATTTGCCGAGCGTTGCTATCTGAGCACCTGTTTTATAGTTGCCGGTGTTGATGAAATAGGGTGAAAGCCGTCCGCTTTTGGTTTTAAACTCACCAAAGCGGAGCACATCCGATTGCATCATGAATTCAATAAAAGCTTGCTTATCGAGACTTGGCATGGATAGTTCCTCCCATAACAATACGCTATATCCATTATAGGGCTTGTGGAACGATTCGCAAGCGATTTGTTCAATTGGATCCTTCCGCTGCTGTGCACATGTTTTGCCAAACAGAGGATAACAAACGATACAAAGCACAATTGCTCTACCTGATCGCATCATTCGTTCCAGGGACGCGGGTTTATCAAACGGAAGATGCTAAAGAGGACAGCTTTGCATTGCATGGCAATATTTGTAAAAACATTGAAAATTTCTCACATTGGCTGTTGAAAATTTAAAAAGACGATGTATAATATTATCAAAGGTCAAAGAAAGGCAAAGTTAAAGGTGAGCAAAATGTCGGCTTTGAGCGATACGATCGAAGCGTTTATCGTAGCAATGCTCCAAGAGGAGGATACCGCGGAACTCAAGCGAAACCAACTGGCGGCAGAGTTCCAATGTGCTCCCTCTCAGATAAATTACGTATTGAGTACACGCTTTACCAGCCAGCGCGGCTATATCGTGGAGAGCAGGCGCGGAGGCGGAGGATATATCCGCATCATGCGCATGAACGACGGTAAAGAGCAGTTGTACGAGGCGGCAACTCATCCGCCCATGACTTTGACCTTTAAGCAGGGAAGCGAATGGCTGATGCGCATGGTCCAGAGCCAGTCGATTACGCGCGAGCAGGCTATTCTGGTGCAATCGGCAATTTCGGATACCGCTCTTGCCGATCTCGATACGACAGCCCGCGATGTGATACGCGCGCGTATTTTTCATACAATGCTATTAACGCTTATACGTTAAGGAGGGATAACAAATGCTTTGTCAACGTTGCAACCAAAAGGAAGCGAGCATTCATATAACGCAGATCGCAAACGGCATGCTCCGCGAACTGCATCTTTGCGGCGAATGCGCAGGCAGGCAATTCATGCCCGATATGCTTACCGGAAAGCAGCTGGTCGAACAGTTGATGCAAAACCAACGGACAATGGACATTCGTTGTCCCGAATGCAATACGGCGCTATCGGATTTTCAGCGCACAGGGTACGTGGGCTGCCAGCATTGTTATGAAGTGTTCCATCAACAGATGGAGCCGATGTTGCTGGCGGTTCATGGGGTCACGAAACATCCGAAACAATACGCATCCGCTGCCACGGAGCCTGCAAACGAACAGGTTGAGTCTCCGGAAATACTGCAGCTTCGCGACGAGCTGAAACTGGCCATCAAAGAAGAACGGTACGAGCAGGCAGCCATACTGCGGGATAAACTGCGGATGATGGAACAGGGGGTGTCGGGTTGAGCCGAGATATGACCAATGCCATTGTGGTAACCAGCCGTGTGAGGCTTGCACGCAATCTCAAGGATACAAAATTCCCGCACATGATGGATTCGAAGCTAATGCAACAGGCCATGGATAAGATCATCCGCGCCGCGCAGCCCCTGCACCTCACAACGCTGCAGGCAAGTCAAATGCACTCGACATACAAGCAATGGCTTGTGGAGGAACACTTGGTCAGCCGGGATTGGGCAGAGGCTTCAAGAGGCGCAGTGCTTCTCTCGGATGACAGGGATATTGCCGTCATGCTGATGGAAGAAGATCATCTGCGCATGCAGTGCCTGGTGGAGGGGTTGGCGCTTTTAGAAGCGTATCGGCGCATCCTGGCGGTTGACCAGGTACTCTTGAAGGAACTGCAGTTCGCGACCACCGATTCGCTTGGGTATATTACAGCTTGTCCCAGCAACGTCGGAACCGGGCTTCGGGCAAGCGCACTGATGCACCTGCCGGCACTCGTGATGACAGGCCATGCCAAATCGGCTTTCAACGAGCTCAAGGGCAAGGGTGTGGAGATACGCGGGCAGTACGGCGAAGGAAGCGAAGCGACGGGGCATCTGTTCCAGATTTCCAACCGCATTTCGCTGGGCATGGAGGAAGAGGCGATCATCGCTATGATGACCCAGCACATTTTGCGAATCTGCCAGGCGGAGTCGAAGGCGCGCGAAGCACTGTTGAAAGAGCATCGTCTTGAAATAGAAGACCGGGTGAACAGGGCATACGGAATTCTGCGCTATGCGAAAAAACTATCCCGGGACGAAGCCATGATCTACTTAAGCGATGTGATGATGGGAATGTCTTTGGATCTGATATCCGACGGCTCCATCGATCTGCGGCAGCTGATGCGGCAGATTCAGCCGGGGCATCTGCAATATGATCAATCCAACACGCTGCCGCTGGAACAACAGCGGGCGGTACTCTGTACCGAGGCAATGCAAAAGGCCCGGCTGTGATGATATAATAATCTATAGAGGTGAATGATATGGAATCTCAACGTTTTACACAGGGAGCACAAAAAGTATTAACACTGGCGCAGGAAAGTGCTCAGCGAATGGGACATAACTACGTCGGCACCGAACATCTGTTGCTGGGCCTTGTACAAACCGAAGGCAGAGCCGCACAGGCATTGCAAAGCCAGGGTGTTACGCCGCAAAAGGTCGGCGAAATGATCGAGCACATCGTGGGAAGAGGTGGTATCCAAGCGGATTCCTTCGACTACTCACCGCGCACCAAGCGCATTTTGCAAATAAGCGCTGCAATAGCCCGGCAGATGAACCACAGCTATATCGGGACAGAACACCTTCTGTTGGCGTTGATTGGCGAGGGAGATACGGTTGCCAGCCGAATTCTTAGGGAATGCCAGGTTGATTCCAGCCGGTTGGTGCAAACCCTGCAGGGCCAGGCGCAAAACGGGAACCCTGCACAGACGGAGCCTGCCGGTGAAACAAAAACGCTGGACAGCTTTGGCCGGGATCTCACCCAAATGGCAAAAGACGGTCTGCTTGATCCGGTTATAGGCAGGGAAAAGGAGATCGAGCGCGTTATACAGGTGTTGTGCCGCCGCACAAAGAACAATCCTGTGCTCGTCGGAGAGCCGGGTGTGGGCAAGAGCGCGATCGCGGAAGAATTGGCAACGCGCGTCGCCGCAGGTAATATCCCCGAGATTCTCAAGGGCAAACGTGTTATATCGTTGGACTTGGCGTCTATGGTGGCAGGCACCAAATACCGCGGTGAATTTGAAGAACGCCTAAAAAGCGTGCTCAGCGAGATCAAAGAAGCGGGAAACATCATCCTGTTCATCGATGAAGTGCATACCTTAATCGGTGCAGGCGCTGCGGAAGGTGCCATCGATGCGGCGAATATTTTAAAACCGGCGTTGGCGCGCGGGGAGATACAATGCGTCAGCGCGACGACGATAGACGAATACAGAAAGCATATCGAAAAAGACGCGGCGTTGGAGCGCAGATTCCAGCCGGTCATGGTCGGCGAGCCTACGACAGAGGATTCCGTTGCTATTTTGCGCGGTCTTCGGGACAGGTATGAAGCACACCATAAAGTTAAAATCAGCGACGAGGCGCTAAAGGCTGCCGTGTATCTGTCTGACAGATACATCACCGACAGGTTCCTGCCTGACAAAGCCATTGATTTGATGGATGAAGCGGCTGCTCGTGTGCGCATCAAGGCATTCGTTGCGCCGCCGGATTTGAAGGAACTCGAAGTGAAGCTAATCTCCGTGCAAAAGGAGAAAGAAGAGGCGGTTTCCAACCAGAATTTCGAACGGGCGGCTGCGATGCGCGATGAAGAACAAAAGCTGAATCAGGAAATGGAGGAGCTCCGGCAGAAATACAGTCTGGGCAAGACCGAAAAGGAATTGATCGTGACCGAAGAGGATATCGCGAGCATCCTTTCCAACTGGATCGGCATCCCTGCAAACAAATTGACCGAAGATGAATCGGAGCGGCTTTTGCATCTAGAGGATGTGCTGCACGAGCGCGTTATAGGCCAGGAGGAAGCGGTATCCGCGGTTGCGCGGGCTATACGGCGCGCGCGTGCCGGGTTGAAAGACCCCAACCGTCCCATCGGCTCCTTCCTGTTCCTCGGTCCGACGGGAGTCGGAAAAACCGAGTTAAGCCGCGCGCTGGCGCAGGCGATGTTCGGCGATGAGAACGCGATGATCCGGCTGGATATGAGCGAGTATATGGAAAAGCATACCGTATCCCGCATGATCGGCTCGCCGCCGGGCTACGTCGGCTATGATGAAGGCGGGCAGCTGACCGAAAAGGTACGCCGCCGCCCCTACAGCGTGGTGCTGCTCGACGAGATAGAAAAGGCGCACCCGGACGTGTTCAACATCCTGCTGCAAATACTGGAAGATGGACGCCTGACCGACGGCAAAGGGCGTACGGTGGATTTTAGAAACACGGTGATCATCATGACCAGCAACATCGGTACCGGCGGTATCGTTCATAAGACGATGGGGTTTGGCGCGCAGAACAACGCGGCAAACACGCTGGAATATCAGGCTCTCAAGGAGCGCATGCTGGAGTCGTTAAAGACCACTTTCCGCCCGGAATTTCTAAACCGCGTGGATGAAACGGTGGTATTTCACCAACTCGAACAGGCGGATATCGAACGCATTGCGTCGCTGATGCTCCAAAGCGTGAGCAAGCGGCTGCGCGAACGCGACATCGACCTTAGTTTTACACCGGCAGCCAGCGCTTATCTTGCCAAAATAGGGTTTGATCCAAACTATGGTGCAAGGCCGCTGCGCAGGGCAATCCAGCAGCAGGTCGAGGACAATCTGAGCGAGGAAATCCTCGCGGGCCGCGTTGCCTTCGGCGATAAAGTGCTCGTGGATTTCAACCAAGACAAGCTTACTTTCCAAACCGTCAAAGAATAAAAGAAACCTACCCCAAAAGGGTGGAACCGGCAAAACCGGTTTCACCCTTTTTGCATCTTTACAAGAAAAGCAAAGCCTTTCACGCATTGAACGATAACAATTTCTTAACATCTCTAAAACGAGTCGAAAACATACCGCGCTTAGAATCAACAAAAAGGGAAATCGTCCCGGTTAATACAAATCGGGACTTCTTTACGAGGTTGCTGTTTGATATCGTTATTGGGAAGTGAAGCGATAGACATCGCTGAATATGAAATGTTCCTGCAACACCACCCCAAAGGGCACTTTATGCAATCGTACGATTGGGGAAATGTCAAAGATCAATGGGAGTTTCATGCCTTGATTGCAAGGGATGAAACACAGGAAATTCGCGGCACTTTGGCAATCCTTATAAGGCCGCTTGGCTTTTTGGGGCTTAAAATCGCCTACTCGCCGCGCGGCCCGGTCTGCGAGATGGGCGATGAGGCTATGCTCTATGAACTCCTCTCGGCAGCGGCGGCATTCGTGCGCGAAAAGCGGTGCTGTTGCTTTACCATCGATCCCGATGTGGGATCAGAATGCATAGCGCTTCTTCAAGCCGCCGCAAGGGCAGGGTATGAGGCGCCCAGAAAGACGACAAATTTCGAATCCATCCAGGCCCGCTTTGTCATGCGACTTGATCTTGTTAAGAAGAACGGGCAGGATGTTCTGTCGGGGTTTGAATCCAAGACGCGCTACAACCTGAAAAAATCTGCAAAAGAAGGCGTCCGAGTGACCAATGCCGATGCTTCGGAGCTCCCGGTTTTCTTCCGATTGATGCAAGCCACAGGCAAACGGGATGGTTTTATGATACGACCGCTTGCATACTTTGTACACCTGATGGATTGCATGAAAGACCATACGCGCCTCTATCTGGCATACGTCGGGGACACGCCTGTGGCCGGTGCCATCGCCTTGCAGTACGGGGATAAAATGTGGTATCTCTACGGCGCGTCCGATAACGTGCATCGGAATTGCATGCCCAATTACGCTGTGCAATGGGAGATCATACAGTGGGCTTTGGAACAGAACTGCCGACTGTATGATTTTCGGGGCGTACCGGGAGACGATGATCCCCAAAACCCGATCCACGGTCTATACCGGTTCAAAAAGGGTTTTGGCAGCATCAGGACGGAGTTTATCGGCGAGCTCACCTATAAAAACGGCATGTGTAAAAACGCATTGTTTTCGTTTGCATTGCGCCTGCGCAAGAAAATGATGAAACTTAAAGCAAAACTTTAACCAAGCGTATTTGTCAAGGCTTTAACAGACCGCCGGCACGCAGGCGGTTTGTTTTTATGAGCGCCTGTTAAAAGAAATTCATTGCCGCACTTTTCCTCTATCCTGTATAATGAAGCAAAGAGGGGGCCATATCTTGAAAGACAGCAGCGAAACGCTGACATGCCTGTTTCAGGCGGAGCGGGTGCGCAAAGACCATCCGCGCATTGTTTTGCGCGGTGCGCTGGATGAATTGTACGCCAAGACGATTTGTGCCCAACTGGTATTGAAACGCGAAAACGAACCACAGGCGGAGCGTCTACTGGATGCTTTTTTGCCGATTATCAGCGCTTTGTTGTCCGCGGAATACAGCGGTCTTGTGTTTTCCCTGACGTCGTTTGATGATTTTAATTGGGAGGAATTGCATGATGCGTCCCATCATCCCCAACAGTATTTTGGCATCGGCCACTTGCACATACATGCCGGGATGGGCGAGGGAATAGCGGCAATGAACCTGCTTCGTACAAAAGTGCGCGATTGCGAACGGCTTGCCGTATCAGCGTTCGACGCGCAGAGGGAAGATATCGTTCATGCGCTAAACCGCTTGTCCAGTGCGGTCTATGCATATATGTGCGAAATGGCAGCCAAAAAGGAAGGGCCCGCATGCAGATAGGCATTTCCACAGCAAGTTTCTTTACACAACTGCAAACGGAAGAAACGCTTTTGCCCATAGCCGAACTTGGCGCTGACCGTTACGAGGCTTTTCTAAGCGGTCCGTTCGAATACGAAACCGCTTTTATAAACGACATGTATAGAAGGCAAAAAGCGTTGGGACTTCGTTGCACAGCCGTACATGCCCTTGGAAGCCAATTTGAGCCGCAATTGTTCTCCATTGCGGATCGTCAGCGCGAAGCGGCGGAATATGTATATCAAAAAGTTTTAGAGGGTGCGGCGAAACTTCAAGCGCCTCTGTATGTCATGCACGGCGTGTTTCATTTAAAGAGGAACGTGTGGCAGCCCAGTTATGAGCGCTGGGGAGAGCGCCTGGCACAATTGTGCGAGATGGCAGCAAGTTTTGGCGTTAAGCTGACATTGGAAAACGTGCATTGGTGTATGTACGCCAGAAGCGGTTTAGCCGGCTTGTTCGAACCGTATTTGGGGAATTGCGGACTTGGATACACACTTGACATAAAGCAGGCTGTTCAATCGGGCGATCTGATGGAAGATTATGTAAATGATATGGGCAAGCGCCTGTGCAACGTACACCTCTGTGATGTCATTACCCAAGAAGGGGAAATGTATACGTGTTTGCCCGGCAAAGGGCAGGTCGATTTTGCGGCCCTGGCAAAAGCTTTGGCAAGCCAAAATCCACAGGCGAGCATCACGTTGGAAGTCTACGCGAGCGATTATCGTTCCATGGGCGACTTGAAACAATCCTATCAGTATCTCTGTGCTGTCTTTGCAAACTATAATAAGGAGATTAACAGATGAAGGAAGAAGCAATGCGGATATCATTGGATATCGGCGGAATGATGAAGAATGCCGTGGGCGATTTCGGATTCTCCATGGAGGATCTCAAAGATCCTTGCTTTGAATCGGCTGCGGCACGCATGCGTGAAAAACGCGGTGAAATGGCGTTTCGCGATTTGCCTTTTGTGCAGGACGATATCGTTCTGCAGGTGCTCGCTCAGGCACAACGCATTCGGGAGAACTTCGATACCTTCGTCATCTTTGGCATCGGCGGAAGCGCACTGGGACCGATGGCGGTGCAGCAGGCGCTGAATCATCTGCGCTACAACGAGTTGCCTTTTGAGAAGCGCGGCGGCCCGCGGCTGTACGTGGAGGACAACATCGACCCCGTTCGTATGAACTCGCTTCTGGATATCATCGATGTCGAGCGCACCTGCTTTAACGTCATCAGCAAAAGCGGCAAGACCAGCGAAACGATGTCGCAGCTTCTGATCGTGACCGACCTGTTAAACAAACGCGGATTGCCTTTGCATGAGCATATCGTCGCGACAACGGACAAGTCGGACGGCCTGTTAATCAAGATCGCCAAACAGTATGACCTGCCGACATTCTTCATACCCGACGGCGTTGGCGGGCGCTTTACAGAACTGACGCCCGTTGGCTTGCTTGCAGCGGCGGTGTGCGGCATCGATATCAAGGAGCTGCTCAAAGGTGCTGCGTTTATGGAACAGCGGCAGCAAAGCGACAATCTGATGGAAAACATCGCGTATCTGGACGGAGCATTGCAGTATCTGTGTATGCGCCGGGGCATCAATGTTTCCGTCTTCATGCCATATTCCGATTCCTTAAAGCTGATGGCAGACTGGTATGCGCAGCTATGGGCCGAATCTCTGGGCAAGCAATACGATCAAAACGGGAATATCGTGAATGTCGGTCAGACGCCGGTCAAAACGCTGGGTGTGACCGATCAGCATTCCCAAAACCAGCTCTATATGGAAGGACCGTATGACAAGGTGATTACCTTCCTGTGCTTGGAGGATTATGGTCAGGACAGACAGATTGCCCACGGATACGAGGATATTCCGGACGTGGCTTTTTTGGGAGGACACAGCCTTCAGGAACTGATTCAAGCGGAACAATACGCCACAAGCTATGCGCTCACACAGATGAAGCGCCTGCACAAGAGCATTATCCTGCCGCGCATCAACGCGTTTACCATCGGCCAGCTGCTCTTTATGCTGGAGACGGAGACTGCGTATGTCGGGGAGCTTCTCAACATCAATGCGTTTGATCAACCCGGCGTGGAAGAAGGCAAGAACGGCACCTATGCGCTGCTGGGCAAAACAGGCTTTGAGCAAAAGAGAGAACTGATGGAAAAGGCAAGACAACAGGCAACCGCCTATCGCATCGTATAAAAAAAGGGAGGCGACTTCGCCTCCCTTCAATATTTCTTCGCGATGATTCTGTCAAATCACTCGGCACTGTATTTTTCCACCGAAATTGTGGCTGTGGCCAGGATCTCCATTGCAAAGGCATCCGGATAACTGTGTTCATAAACGATGCGCTCAATGCCGGCATTGACGATCATCTTCGCGCAGATAGAGCAGGGTTGATTGGTGCAATACAAGGTTGCCCCCTGAATCGAAACGCCTATTTTGGCAGCCTGAATGATCGCGTTCTGTTCCGCGTGAATGGCATAGCAAAGTTCCTGCCTTGTACCGGAGGGGATGTTGAGCGTGCGCCGCAAGCATTCGCCCTTTTCAACACAGCTCAAAGAGCCTGCGGGAGCCCCGTTGTATCCGGTTGTCAATATGCGCTTATCCTTGACGATAACGGCGCCAATCTTGCGATTTTCCTGATAACAACTGGACCATGTGCCGATAAGCGTAACCAGTTCCATAAAACGTTTATCCCATTTATCAAAAGATGCCATACCGCAAGTCCCCCTTTTGAGTTTCATTATATGGAACGCAGGCAAGACGCGCAATAGAATTTTAAAAACGGAGAAAATGCTTGATATTAGGAGAATAGAAAAGCATTAAGCTGTAAATTATAAGATATCATGAATATATGGTCAAATTTAGGAGAAAATCGAGTTGCAAGAAATGGGAGCGTTGTCTATATTATACATGTATTAGCACTCGGATAATATGAGTGCTAACAATTTTCGAAGCAATTGAATAACAGGAGGGATATCCATGAAAGTTAGACCGTTGGGCGAAATGGTGCTTTTAAAACCGGTCGAGCAAGAACAAGTTTCCACGGGCGGAATCATCATACCGGATACTGCAAAGGAAAAACCGATGATGGCGATGGTCGTAGCGGTGGGCCCCGGCGGCATGGTGGACGGCAAAGAGATCGTCATGGCACTCAAGGAAGGCGATAAGGTTATCTACCGCCGTTATGCGGGTACGGAGTTGAAACTGGACGGGAAGGACTATGTCATGACACGCCAAAGCGAAGTAATCGGCGTCGTCGAAGACTGAGGAGGAATAAAGAATGGCAAAACAGTTTAAATACGGTGAGGATGCTCGCAGGGCGCTGGAGCGCGGCGTCAATACCCTGGCCGATATCGTAAAGATCACCGTTGGACCCAAAGGCCGGAACGTCGTGCTGGAGCGCAAATACGGCGGTCCGATGATCACCAACGACGGCGTCACCATCGCGAAGGAAATTGACGTTGAGGATTCTTTTGAGAACCTTGGCGCTCAGCTCGTTCGTGAAGTGGCGACCAAGACCAACGATATCGCAGGCGACGGCACGACGACAGCCATCATTCTGGCGCAGGCCATGATCCGTGAAGGATTGAAGAATGTAGCCGCCGGTGCCAACCCGATGGTCATCCGCCGCGGCATCGAAGCTGCTGTGGACGAAGCCGTCAATTCGCTTAAAGAGCTCAGCAAGCCGATCGAAGGCAAGCAGAGCATCGCCCAGGTAGCGGCCATCTCCGCGGGCGACGAGAACATTGGACATCTGATCTCCGATGCCATGGAAAAAGTCGGAAACGACGGCGTTATTACCGTCGAAGAGTCCAAGACCATGAAGACAGAACTGAAAGTTGTAGAGGGAATGCAGTTTGACCGCGGTTATGCCTCGGCTTATATGGTGACCAACACAGAGAAAATGGAAGCGTTGTTGGAAAATCCGCTCATCCTGATCACAGACAAGAAGATCGCCATGATCCAGGATCTGTTGCCCATACTTGAAAAGATCGTACAGCAGGGCCGCAAGCTTCTGATCATCGCCGAAGATATCGAAGGCGAAGCACTCGCGACATTGATCGTCAACCGTATGCGCGGTACGTTGCAATGCTGCGCGGTCAAAGCACCCGGTTTTGGCGACCGCCGCAAGGAAATGCTGCGCGACATCGCCGTGTTGACGGGCGGTACGGTGGTCTCGGATGATCTTGGCATGGATATCAAAGAGACGACGATGGATATGCTGGGTTCCGCACGCCAGGTAATCGTAGACAAGGAAAACACCACCATCGTGGAAGGCGCAGGCGCATCCGAAGAAATCCAAGCCCGTATTTCCGCCATCCGCAGCCAGATCGAAGAGACAACTTCGGACTACGACAAGGAAAAACTGCAGGAGCGTCTGGCGAAACTTGCCGGCGGCGTTGCGGTCATTCAGGTCGGAGCAGCCACGGAAGTCGAGATGAAGGAAGTCAAAATGCGCATCGAAGATGCGTTGGCGGCAACGCGCGCAGCCGTGGAAGAGGGCATCGTGCCCGGCGGTGGTATTGCGTTGATGTCCATCATATCCAATGTTCGTGCAGCAGCAGCGAAAGAAGAAGGCGACAAGCGCACCGGAATGCTCATCGTAGCACGCGCCTTGGAAGAGCCGATCCGCCAGATATCCACCAACGCCGGTGTCGAAGGATCTGTTGTGGTCGAGAACGTCATTCGCCACAACACCCCGAACTATGGGTATGACGCGGCCAAGGGCGAATATTGCAATATGGTGGAACGCGGCATCATCGATCCGACCAAGGTGTCCCGCAGCGCTTTGCAGAACGCCGCTTCGGTGGCAGCCATCCTGTTGACAACGGAAAGCCTTGTGTGTGATATCCCGGTTAAGGAATCACCTGCACAATCGCCTGATATGGGCGGCATGTATTAAGAGAATTTTCGGCTCAACGCCGGATTCTTATAGATTTGCTGAAAGATCCCGCTTTTTTAAGCGGGATCTTTCGATTTTAAAACATGGTTGCGACGTGCCACTGTACGAATTCTACGAAACGGTGGGCGGTTGAACGCGATGTTGTGCCTGTTGCCTTGATAGAAAATACTGCGTCCGCAAGGTCCGTGACAGCAGTGCGATGCAACGCGCATTGGTGACAGGCCCGGAAATGGTGCTCATAAGCGATAAGAGGGCAGGAGAATGATGGCGTTTTAGGGTGGAGCTAAAAAGATTTCGGATTCCGTGTTCGACAGCGGAAGGTGTTACACAAAACGCAGTGGCAATACGTGGATAGAGGTTCGTACTCAGGTGAATGACGGTCTGCTTGTCCAGAATCGCCCAATGGATCGCATATGTCAGATAACGAAATCCGGCATATTTGGGTGAAAGCCCGTAATCGATAAGGCGATTCTCCAAAAAGACCAACAGGGAATTTGCCGATTGTTGACCCATGCAACCACGCCTTTCCGGTATTCAATTGATAATATCAACATCATATATAATAAAACAAATTAAGAAAAAATTGAATAAAAATTTTATCGCATGCAGCAAACCGACAAAAATAATACAGCTGCATTGTTTTTGTCGAAAATCAGTGTCGAAATTTCTGTTGAGCGCTTTTATCTTGCCAACAGGCGATCTTTGTGGGAAAATAGCAAAATGTGAATAAAACAGCAAAGGGTTGACTGGCATGATGAGCAATCAGCGGAAGATGCGTTTGGCAGAAGGGATGCTTTTGCTGACCGCCATGATATGGGGAAGCGGATTCGTGGTGATGAAAAATGCGTTGGATTGGATGCCTGTTCACTTTTTGCTGGGAACAAGGTTTATCATAGCCGCCGTCATCATGTCCTTATTTCTATACAAAAAGCTTGTAAAACAGCGTTTTGAGGATGTCCTGCGCGGGTCATCGCTGGGTGTTGTCATGTATGCGGCATACGCCGTTCAGACCTATGGACTGCAGCATACGACCGCAGGCCAGAACGCGTTTCTGACGGCTGTATACGTGATTCTGGTTCCGCTGTTCGTATGTTTGTATACGCGAAAAAAAGCGTCGGCGTTGCAGATATCGGCAGCCGTACTCTGCATTGTCGGCATCGGCCTTTTAGCGCTTGAAAATGATTTGAGCATTGGCATCGGCAATGCATTGTCGCTGCTTTGCGGTATCCTGTATGCGATTCATATCGTAATGGTCAACCGTTTTTCAACAAAAACCGATCCGTTGGTGCTGACTGCCATGCAGTTCAACGTCTGCGGCGTCATGGGACTCATGAGCTTCCTGTTGCTCGAAAAACCTCCGGCACAGCTTGGGGGCAATGCAATAGCTTCCCTCGCGTACCTGGCCATCGTTGGTACGCTTTTGGCGTTAACGATGCAAAACGTGGGAATCCGCTATGCCGATCCGTCGCATGCGTCGCTGATTATGGGCACGGAATCGTTGTTCGGCGCTTTGTTTGGCAGTTTGTTTCTGCTTGAACCCATAACAATGCGCATGTTTTTTGGCTGCGCGCTCATCATGGTTTCCATTGTGCTCTCTGAAGTGCGTGTCACTGGCAATCAAAAGCGGGATCGCATCGAAGAACCTGTTGTCGAGCAGGTTTAAAGTTCCAGTTGTTGGTAAAAATGGCTCCGAAAGGGAAATAACTTCCCGCTCGGAGGCATGCTTTGGACTTCAAACCTCTATTGATGGCACTTGTTGCCGCCATGACCATTGGAAACAATCCAACACCCCGGACGCATGTGCCCGAACCGACTCCGTACGTTGAGCAAACGGACATCGGTTCGCAGGTGTTGGATGTATCGACATATGAAGCGGAGTCCGTCTACACGGAGCAGGATGTGGAGGCGCTGGCACGCATCGTCTATTGGGAGGCGAGAGGCGAGAGCGTAAAAGGGCAGATTGCCGTGGCCAACGTGATACTCAATCGCGTTCGGGACAATCGGTGGCCGGATACGGTCCAAAGCGTCATATCCCAAAAAGCACAGTTTACGCCATATAAAAGCAAGAATTACTTCACCGTTGCCATACCCAAACGATTCTATACAGTAGCCAGGCGCGCACTTATGGGAGAAAAAGCAATCCCGGATAACTACTTCTACTTTTCGGTCGGAAAGCCACACAGATATGCCAAAAGCTTTATCAGAATCGGCAATCATTATTTCGGCAGACCCAAATGAGTTTATCCGCAATGCTCTTTCACAGCGCCGGTCGAGCGATATCAATCATTGCTTGCAAATTGTGAAAGAAATTTGTACAATTATTGTCGCAAGTTGTAAAACTATGTGAAACCAAGGGGTGATGGGCGTTGCAAACCAAAAGCAGTTTCATGAAATATGTTCCCAATGCGTTGACTCTTGTACGCCTTTTATTGATCCCGTTCTTTTTTTATGCGTTCAATAAACCCAATTTCGTGCTGCCGGACAGGTTGTTGGCACTTTTAATTTTTGTGCTGGCATCCTTTACGGATTTATTGGACGGCTATATCGCGCGAAAATACAATGCCATTACCAATTTCGGGCGTTTGGCTGATCCGGCTGCGGATAAGCTAATGGCGATTTCCGCTTTGATCAGTTTGTATAGTATCGGACGCCTTCCGCTGCTGTTTGTCATCCTTGTATTTACCAAAGAGGGATTGATGCTAATCGGCAGCTATTTTATGTTGAAAGCCCGTGTCGTTGTGTACTCCAAATGGTACGGCAAAGCAGCGGCGTTCGTTCTGGCGCTTGGCATCGTTTTGACGTTCTGGCAGATAACATTCCCCTGGAATCTTTATCTCTTGTATTTCAGCCTGTTGCTGACGTTTTATGCGTTTGTCCACTATTGCATCCTGGCCGTCCGGCAATTGAAGGAAATGAAGGAAAATCCGGAAAATCCGCGGGATCTGTATGCCGATCATTGACATTTTTAAAGGTTTTCATATACTATATTCCTATCGATCCGAGCGATGATCGGAAGGAGTATGCAAAGCCGGCCACAAGAGAGACGGCCCCGCGGCTGAAAGGGTTGTCAGGCAATGGCGTGCAGAAAGTCGTCCGTGAGCTTGCGCACAATGCCGTAGGCGGGCGTTAACCGCATAACGAGGGGCGGAAGAATATTTCTGCCCGAACAAAGGTGGTACCACGAAGCCGGCTTCGTCCTTTGAAGGACTTTGCCGGTATTTTTATTGGAGGCAATATCATGAAGCAAATACCCGAAAAGACCTACGAATACCGCAGCGTGGAGGATAGGCTGTATAAGGGATGGATGGAGCAAGGCTGTTTTGTGCCTGTTGTCGATCACAGCAAAAAGCCTTTTACCATCGTGATTCCCCCGCCCAATATAACGGGGCAGCTGCATATGGGGCATGCGCTGGACAATGTTCTGCAGGATATCCTGATCAGAACCCGCCGCATGCAGGGGATTCCTACCCTGTGGATCCCCGGTACGGATCATGCTTCCATTGCCACCGAAGTGAAAATCGTTGAAAGCATGGCGGAAGAAGGACTGACCAAAACGGATATCGGTCGCGAAGCCTTTTTAGAACGTGCCTGGGCATGGAAGGAAAAATACGGCGGTCGGATCGTGGAACAGCTCAAAAAAATGGGTTGTTCGTGCGATTGGTCCCGCGAGCGCTTTACCATGGACGAGGGCTGCAGCCGTGCCGTTACGGAAGTGTTCGTGCGCCTTCATGAGCAGGGATATATCTATAAAGGGAACAGGATCATCAACTGGTGCCCCGAATGCCGTACCGCGCTGTCCGATGCCGAAGTGGAATACGAAGAGCAGAAGAGCTTCCTCTGGCATATCCGGTATTTTACGCCGGACGGGAAAGACAGCATCATCGTCGCGACAACGCGGCCTGAAACCATGCTTGGCGACACGGCTGTGGCGGTGCATCCCGACGACCAGCGGTATAAGCATCTGGTCGGAAAGACGGTCATTTTGCCGCTGATAAACCGCGAGATACCCGTCGTGGCAGACGAATATGTGGATCAGGCATTCGGAACAGGTGCGGTCAAAATTACCCCGGCTCATGACCCCAACGACTTTGAAGTGGGGCTGCGGCACAATGCCGAACCCATCCGCGTGATGGATGACGGCGGCGTTATCAATGAAAACGGCGGAGTCTATTGCGGATTGGATCGTTATGATGCGCGTAAACGCATCGTGGAAGATCTTGAAAAAGAAGGCGTGCTCGTAAAAATTGAACCGCACGACCACAATGTCGGCGGCTGTTACCGATGCTCTACTACGGTGGAAACCATCATCTCCGAACAATGGTTCGTCAGCATGAAACCCCTGGCGGAACCGGCGATGGACGTGGTGCGCAACGGAACAATACGCTTTGTTCCGGATCGCTTCTCCAAAACGTATTTCAACTGGATGGAAAATATCCGCGATTGGTGCATCTCCCGGCAGCTGTGGTGGGGGCATCGGATACCCGCGTGGTACTGCGATGACTGCGGGGAAGTCCATGTTCTGCGCAGTGCGCCAACGATGTGCAGCAAATGCGCAAGCACGCGGCTTCATCAGGACGAGGACGTGCTGGATACATGGTTCAGTTCCGGCCTCTGGCCTTTTTCGACGCTGGGATTTCCGGATCAGACGGAAGATCTGTCTTATTATTACCCGACGAGCACGCTTGTCACCGGTTATGAGATCATCTTTTTCTGGGTGGCCCGCATGATCGTGTTCGGATTGTCCATCATGGGAGACATTCCGTTTGATACCGTGATGATCCACGGCATCGTGCGCGACGCACAGGGACGTAAAATGTCAAAATCCCTTGGAAACGGCATCGATCCGTTGGAGATCATTGAAAACTACGGCACGGATGCACTTCGCTTCTCGCTGATCCAGAACAACAGCATTGAGAACGACAGCCGTTTCTATTTGGAGCGGGTGGAAGCGGCAAGAAACTTTGCCAACAAGATCTGGAACGCGGCACGCTTCGTGCTGATGAACACGGAGGGCTATGAGCCCAAGCCGATCGATCGGGACGGTCTAAAACCGGAGGATAAATGGATCCTCCACAAACTCAACGAGACGATTGAAAACACGACCGCTTCCATCGACAGGATGGATCTTGGCCTTGCCGCGCAGCAGGCGTACGATTTCCTGTGGTCGGATTATTGCGACTGGTATATCGAAATGCAAAAGACGCGCCTGTCGGGTGCCGACAAGGACGCGGCGATGGCGGTTTTGCTGCATGTGTTGGAGCAGACGCTCAAACTGCTGCATCCGTTTATGCCGTTTGTCACCGAGGAGATCTATCAGTCCCTGCCCGGAACCGAAGGCTATATCATGGTGAGCGCCTGGCCGCTGAAGGACGAGACGCTTCGCTTCGACTCGGAAGCACAGGAGATAGAAGGGCTGATGGAGCTTATCCGTGCCGTGCGCAACATGCGGCGCGAACTCAATGTCCCGCAGGGAAAACGCGCGCCGCTGAGTATCCTGCCTGCAAATGGCAAAGAAGCGGTCATTCAAAATGCAGGCGGCTGGTTTACACGCCTGAGCTACGCGAGCGATGTTACCTTGCTAAGCAGTGAAGAACAAGCGCCCAAAGACGCGGCAAGCGTCGCCTGTCCGTTCGGTACGGTGTATATCTCGATGGGAGCTCTGATCGATTCCGGCAAGGAACGCGTGCGGCTGCAAAAGGAAACAGAGCGGCTCCAAAAAGAAATTGAACGCTCCGAAGGCAAACTTGGCAATCCCGGCTTTACGGAAAAGGCACCGCAGAGCATTGTGGATCAGGAACGCAAGGCGCTGGAGGAGTACAGGTCTCTTCTTTACAGAACACAAGAGCTTTTAAAAGCACTGGGGTAAATCCATGCATGCATATCCACAACATTGGACTGAAGTACAAAGGAAGCGGTATCTGCCGCTTTCCAATCTATTGGGCATCGACGGATTGTACGACGCATACCCGTTCGTGCATGTTTCCGGAACGAACGGCAAGGGCTCGCTCTGTGCGTATATGCAATCGATCCTGACGGCTTCGGGATACCGGACAGGGTGGTTCACATCCCCGCACCTGTACCGTGAAACCGAACGGATCCGTATCGGCGATGAGGAAATACCGCAGGAACTTTTGGACCGTCTTGTAAAGGAAGCTTACGAGAAGCATCCGAAGATCAAGTTGTTTGAAGCCTATCTGTATGCCGCGCTTCGATACTACGAACAGGAAAACGTTGACATCGCGGTATTGGAAACGGGAATCGGCGGCACGATGGATGCAACCAATATCCTATGGCCGTCTCTTTGCATCACAGGAACCATCGGTTTTGACCATTGCAAAATGCTTGGCAGCACGCTTGAAAAAATCGCGCAGCAAAAAGCGGGCATCGCAAAAGAAGGCGTGCCCTTTGTGCTGTCCCCCGGCGTGGATCCCGAAGCCCGGAAAGCCTTTGCGGAAATTTGCCGCAATGCCCGAGCGCCGTTGTACGATTTGTCCGACAGTACCGTCATAAGGCACAAAGGCGAAGGGATGCAGAGCTTCGACGCAAACAGATCCGATTGCAGCATGACGGATGTCCGCATCCGCATGCTGGGCGGCTATCAGGTGCAAAACGCCTGGACGGCTGCATACGCTGCACAGAAGCTCAACGGCGCGGGTTTTAAAATCGACGAATCTGCCGTGCGACAAGGGCTTTGGAACACGACATGGGCCGGACGGCTGCAATGGGTGGAAGGGAATCCTTCGCTTTTAATCGACGGCGCGCACAACCCGGAAGGAGCAGCCTCCCTCAAGGAAGCGTTGGCGGAACTGCGCGGAAACAGGCGTGTCGTCCTGTTGATCGGCATGATGACAGACAAGGACACGCATGCCGTCGCAGCATGTCTAAACGGTGCGTTTGACGATGTGGTGGCGACACAGATCGACTACCACAGGGCTATGCCGGCGGACAAACTGGCTCTGTTGTATCACAACGCGGCTGCGATAACGCCGCCGGAGGCGGCACTTTTGGAAGCAAAGCGGCTGGCGGGCGAAAACGGACTGGTCGTGATCGCAGGTTCCTTGTATCTGCCATCGGCGCTGCATCTTGACCAGGCAAAGTGAAAACAAAAAACAAGCCTTAAGGCTTGTTTTTTTGTGGATTAAATACTGCTCTGACGCAATATAGGCTTGTGAAACGATCTGCCGTTCAAAATCGACGGATGCGTCAAAAGGGAAGGATACGTTTAAAATCCCAAATCCTCATTGACCAACAGGACATGCATTTTAACCCCGCTGGTCGGACGGTGAAGGACGCCGGTTATGTGGCACATGCGCTGCGGATGCGAACAATCGGTGCAATACCCGAGGATGGCGCAGGGCGTGGACAGGTTTAGCCGTTTTGCGTTGAGCGGGGAGGCGACGTTGCGGATCCGGTTGATGGCAGCTTCGTAATCCGCGACGAGTTTGTTTTTGCCGATGACAAAGATGACGTTTTTTGGACCGTAGAACATCGAGGCAACGCGGTTTCCCGCTCCGTCTGTATTGATGATCTCGCCTTCTTCCGTCAAAGCGTTGGCGGAAAGCAGATAATAATCTGCGCTAGCGGCCATTTTGCGCATGGTGCCCATATCCTTTGACTCTACCATCCAGTGCCAGAAAACGTCGTGGCCCATTTCTTTAAGTGTTTCGTATAAGCCAAGGTCCCGCACCGTGGCGGACCCGCCGAAGCCAACCGAGGCGTCGTCGGGAATAAGGCTTAAAACGGCTTTGATGGCTTCCTGTGCATTGTCTACCACCTGTGCGTCGAAATTGTGCCTTTGCAGTTTTTCCGCCATTTGGTCAAGATCTTTCATAAAGTACCTCCCTGATAATTTGACTCGTTTCGGTATGCTCCGCTGTATCGCGGACGGTATATTTATTTGATTGCACCCATTATAATCCAAAACGCCGCAATACAAAAGACTGCGTTTGGACCATTGTCTTCCTTTTGATCAATCACCGGTATTTTGACAGACGGATCGGTTGCTTTTATCGGGAAGTTCTTCTATGATAAAAGCACACAGCAGGAGGATCTATGAATACGCAGCATCAGAAGAACATACGCAATTTTTGCATCATAGCCCATATAGACCATGGCAAGAGCACGCTGGCGGACCGGCTTATCGAATTGACGGGCACCGTTCAGCATCGCGATATGCAGGAACAGCTTTTGGATACCATGGATATCGAAAAGGAACGCGGCATCACCATCAAAAGCCAGAGCGTGCGCATGCTCTATACGGCGCAGGATGGGAATACATACGTCTACAATCTGATCGACACGCCGGGGCATGTCGATTTCACCTATGAAGTCTCGCGGTCTTTGGCGGCATGCGAAGGCGCGGTCCTCGTGGTGGATGCCACGCAGGGAATCGAAGCGCAGACGCTGGCCAACGTCTACATGGCCTTGGATCATGACCTTGAAGTGATGCCGGTCATCAACAAGATTGATTTGCCAAGCGCTATGCCCGATACCGTTAAAACGGAAATAGAGGATGTCATCGGGTTGGATTGCGAAGCTTGTCCGCTTATCAGTGCCAAGACCGGACTAAACGTCGAACAGGTGCTTGAGCGCATCAAGGACGTGATCCCGTCACCGAAAGGCGATTTGGATGAACCGCTCAAGGCGCTGATCTTTGATTCGTTCTATGACAATTACAAGGGCGCAATCTCCTTCGTGCGCGTTTTCGACGGCAGTTGCAAGATCGGTACCCGCATCCGCATGATGAACAACAACAAGGAATTCGACGTGACGGAGGTAGGCTATTTTACGCCGCAGATGCAGCCATGCGAGGAACTGATGGCGGGGGATGTCGGCTATATCGTGGCTTCTATCAAAAACGTTGCGGATACGCGCGTCGGGGAAACCATCACCGATGCGAGGCGTCCTGCCGCACAGCCCATGCCCGGATACAAGCGTGCCAATCCGATGGTATTCTGCGGCATATATCCGGCGGACCGCGCCAATTACGACGATCTGAAAGATGCGCTTGAAAAACTGCAGCTCAACGACGCGTCGGTATTCTATGAACCGGAATCGTCCGTTGCGCTTGGTTTTGGCTATCGGTGCGGCTTTTTGGGACTGCTGCACATGGAGATCATCCAGGAGCGCCTGGAACGGGAGTTCGATCTTGATATCATCACGACGGCGCCTTCTGTTGCCTATCGCATCCATCTTACCGACGGGAGCGAGAAGGTCATCGACAATCCGACCAATCTGCCGCAGATATCCGAGATCGATTTTATGGAAGAACCGATGGTAAACGCTTCCATTATGGTGCCAAACGACTATACGGGCGCCGTGATGGAGCTGTGCCAGGAAAAACGCGGTACGTTCGTAGACATGAAATACCTGGACGCGAAAAGGATGACGTTGCATTATCATCTGCCGCTCAACGAAATCATCTACGACTTTTTCGATGCGCTCAAGTCGCGTTCGCGCGGATATGCGAGCTTTGACTATGAACTTTCCGGCTATGAACAAAGCGATTTGGCAAAACTGGACATACTGCTTAACGGCGAAATCTGTGACGCGCTGTCCATCATCGTTCACAGGGAAAGGGCATATGCACGCGGCCGGTCCATTGCGGAAAAACTTAGGGAAGCCATACCGCGGCAGATGTTTGAGATTCCGATCCAGGCGGCGATCGGCGGAAAGGTCATAGCGCGGGAAACGGTAAAAGCAGTGCGCAAAGACGTTCTGGCGAAATGCTATGGCGGTGATATCACCAGAAAGAAGAAACTTTTGGAAAAGCAGAAAGAAGGGAAAAAGCGCATGCGGCAGATAGGCAGCGTGGAAGTGCCGAGCGAAGCGTTTTTGTCCGTGCTGAAGATGGATTGATGGATAATGAAACCTTGGCGGGGATGTATCTCCACATCCCCTTTTGTATTTCAAAATGCAAATACTGTTCGTTTGTTTCGGTACCGGTAAAAGGTTCCAGGGATGCCCGCATCAAAAGCTATGTTCCCATGCTTGTCAGGGAGATGGAGGATGGGCACAGTGCCTGGAGCGATCAACGCTTTGATTCGCTGTTCATCGGCGGCGGTACCCCTTCTGTTCTGCCTCTTCCGCATATTGCTCGATTGATCGAAAAGGCATTTGAACTATACCGGTTTGAGAACGATCGTGAAGTCACGGTTGAAGCCAATCCTGAATCTTTTACGCCCCAAAAAGCGTATGATTATCATATGGCGGGCGTCAACCGCCTGTCTTTTGGCGTGCAAAGCGTTCGGGAAGAGGAACTTCGCATGTTGGGCCGTGCGCATTCTTGGCCGGATGCCCAAAACGCCATCGACTATGCCCGCATGGCGGGTATATGCAATATCAATGTGGACCTGATCTATAACTTGCCGGGGCAACGCACCGAAGATTTTTTGCACAACGCCCGCCACGTGCTGGATTTGGGAATTGAGCATTTGTCCTGTTATGCGCTCACCCTGGAAGAGGGAACACATCTGTATGAAAATATCCGCAACGGACATCTGCCCACGCCCGATGAGGATGAAGCGGCAGATATGTTTATGAATCTGGAGGACCTTGTCAAAGAATACGGCCTGCGGCGTTACGAGATAAGCAATTATGCCAAAGAGGGGTTTGAATCGCGCCACAACCTGCATTATTGGCAGCAGGATAACTACGCTGGTTTTGGCGTTGCGGCGCACAGCGCAAAGCGCCGGAACGGATCTGTTATTCGCACCGGAAACGGGGAAGACCTGGATTCCTATCTAAAAAACGGTCCAACCAAACAGGTGGACGAGGTTTCGGGGCAGGAGGCTTTGTTCGAATACATCATGCTCACAACGCGGCTCGCGGACGGATTGCAGCTCAGCGACTTCCAAAACCGCTTTGGGATAAGGTTTGAAGATGTGTATAAAGAGGCGATCACGCAGGCGCTTCAGCTGGGATTGGCGGAGCTGACTCCTTCACGCTTCTTCTTTAACAGCCGGGGACTGCTTCTGCAAAACAGTCTTTTACAGTTGTTTATGCTGCCGTAAAATATTTCCATCGTACTGTTTACGCCAAAATCGGGTTGATCTTTTGTTTGCTGTTAACAGTTGCAACGGCGCAAAAGAAAGTCCCGTTTTTTTTCGGTATGGATGATGATATTTCACTGCAAAATATTGACAATGTCTGAAAGTGGTGCTATGCTCACAATGTTAGCACTCAAACCATGAGAGTGCTAACAGAATTTGATCGGAAGGAGGTTGCGGAGGCGAAGAACGTGTTGCTTTATAGGATACAGCGTTCATCCATGTCTGCAGATTACCATGAACTTAAATGAAAGAAAACTACGGATTATGTTGGCGATCGTAGACGATTATATCGCTTCCGGAATCCCTATAGGATCAAGAACCATCTCGCGGATGTGGGATGGTGAGCTTAGCCCGGCTACCATTCGCAATGAAATGAGCGACTTGGAGGAGATGGGCTTTCTGACGCAGCCGCACACCAGCGCTGGCCGGATCCCTTCGGATTTGGCTTACCGCCTGTATGTGGATCGCTTTTTGAAGGTGCAGCGCATCACACAGGAAGAAGCGGAAACCATTCGAAGCTACTACAATGTACGCAAACGCGAAATGCACGAGGCAATTGCCACAACAGCGCGTCTTTTAAGCGATATGACGGATTATGTGGCCATGATTCTGCCCCCCCAGCTGCAAAGCGTTACGTTTTCACAGATACGCCTGATTCCGATCAATCCGGGGCGTGCCATTGCGATATTGGTAACCAGCGAAGGAATCGTCAAAGACGCAATCATCAACGTGCCGATGCAAATGGACGAGAGGCACTTGGATAGAATCTCAAACGCATTGACGCAGCACATGCGCGGCAGGACAGTGGATGAAATGCCGGCGATCCTCGAGAGGATCGGCATTGAGCTGGATGTGCAGGAGCAGATATTTGATTCGCTCCTCGGTGTTATAAAATCATCCGACCCTGTTCGCGACGTATACTTTGACGGACGGCAAAATCTGTTCAAGCATCATGAATACGCAAACATAGAGCGTGCAAAATCGTTTCTGGAAGCGATGGACAGCAGAGATATGTTTTACCGGATGCTTTCAAAAGCGAAAGACATGGAGATGACCATCTCCATCGGGCGGGAAAACGAGGATGAATCACTCAAGGATGCCAGCGTCGTAACAGCAACCTATACCATAGGAGGCAAGAGCGTCGGCAGCTTCGGCATTATCGGCCCCACACGAATGGATTACGGGCGTGTTGTTGCCATCATGCATCACATCAGCAAGGCGCTGGAAGATATACTCTCAGGCTGAGGAGGAAACAAAGTGAAAAAAGCAAAAGAAGACAGGGAGTTAACGAACGAGGAAATGGTACAGGAACCGAACGAACAAACACCCAAAGAACAGGTCGACGTTGAAGCGCTCAAACAAGGTGCGCAACTGGCGGCTCAACAGATGATGGAAGCGCTTCGCCAGTGCGACACGCTCTCGCGTGCCCTTGAGGGTGCCAATCAAAAAGCGGAGCAGCACCAGAATCAATTAATCCATTTGAAATCCGAGTTCGACAACTACCGTAAACGGTCAACGTCAGAATTGGCGTCCGCCCGTGATGAAGGTACTATGGAAACGCTGCGCCTTCTGTTGCCAACGTTGGACAGCCTGGATCGCGCACTGAGCATCGCGCGCGAAGAAGGTTCGGATTCCGTGGCACAGGGACTGGAAATGGTTTTCACGACCCTGATGGCGTCCTTTGAAAAGAAAGGGTTGCAGGTAATGGATGTGTTGGGCAAACCCTTTGATCCCAACCTGCATGCGGCGGTCGTCCAGGAGCCTTGTCAAGACGAAGCTCAAAAGGATACCGTGGCGCAGGTGCTGCAGAACGGATACCTCTACAAAGGCCAGGTTTTAAGATACGCCACCGTAAAGGTGTATGTATAAATTAGTGTTATTTACTTCAAAAATAGATTAGGAGGACACAAGAATGTCACATATCATCGGAATCGATTTAGGAACTACAAACAGCTGCGTAGCGGTCATGGAGGGCGGGGAACCTGTTGTAATCCCCAATTCCGAAGGATCCCGCACAACGCCGTCTGTTGTCGGATTTAGCAGAAGCGGAGAGCGTCTGGTCGGACAGATCGCCAAAAGGCAAGCCATTACCAACCCTGAGCGCACCATCTCCAGCATAAAAAGAGACATGGGCTATGATCGTAAGATCCGCATTGACGATAAAGTATACACACCGCAGGAAATTTCGGCGATGATACTGCAAAAGCTTAAAGCGGATGCCGAAGCGTATCTGGGCGGCCCGGTCACCGACGCTGTCATTACCGTCCCGGCTTATTTCTCGGACGCACAGCGCCAGGCGACCAAAGACGCCGGCACCATTGCTGGATTAAACGTGCTTCGCATCATCAACGAGCCGACAGCGGCAGCGTTGGCATACGGACTCGACAAGGAAGGCACCGGGCGCATTTTGGTGTACGACCTTGGCGGCGGCACGTTTGACGTATCGATTTTGGAAATAAGTGACGGCGTGTTTGAAGTTCTGGCAACCAACGGCAACAACCGTCTGGGCGGCGACGACTTCGATCAGCGCGTCATGGAATACATCGTTTCCGAGTTTAAAAAGAGCAACGGCGTTGACCTTTCCCGTGACAGCATGGCGATGCAACGTCTGAAGGAAGCTGCTGAAAAGGCCAAGATCGAATTGTCCAGCACGGCCTCCACCAGCATCAATCTGCCTTTCATCACGGAAGGCCCGAAGCATTTGGATATGCAGCTGACACGTGCGAAGTTCAACGAGCTGACCGCGGATTTGGTCGAGAAGACCGTCGGCCCCACGCTGCAGGCGCTTAAAGACGCCAACATGAAGCCGGAAGACATTCAAAAAGTCATTCTGGTCGGCGGTTCCACCCGTACGCCAGCCGTGCAGGATGCTGTCAGGCGCATCACGGGCAAAGAGCCTTTCAAGGGAATCAACCCCGATGAGTGCGTTGCCATCGGCGCTGCGATCCAGGGCGGTGTTTTGGGCGGCACGGTTACGGGCATCCTGTTGCTGGATGTAACCCCGTTGTCGTTGGGCATTGAAACCATCGGCGGCGTGTTCACAAAGCTCATCGAACGGAACACCACCATCCCCACGAAAAAGAGCCAGATTTTCTCAACCGCGGCAGACGGGCAGACCGCAGTGGATGTGCATGTGCTTCAGGGCGAGCGCGAAATGGCGGCTTACAACAAGACGCTGGGACGCTTCCAGCTCTCCGGCATTGCACCCGCACCCCGCGGCATCCCGCAGATCGAAGTTACGTTTGATATCGATGCCAACGGCATCGTGAACGTATCGGCCAAGGACCTTGGCACCGGACGTCAGCAGAAAGTCACCATAACGGCCAGCACCAAAATGAGCAACGACGAAATCAAAAAGGCCGTGGATGAAGCTGCGCTGTTTGCGGATGAAGACAAGAGAAGACGCGAAGAGGTGGATGCGCGCAACGATGCGGACTCCATCTGCTATCAGATTGAAAAGACCGTCAAGGATCTTGGCGACAAGATCCCGGAAGAGGATAAAAAAGCGATGGCAGACGGCGTAAGCAGCCTCAGAGCCAAGCTGGCCGGAACGGATATCGATGCCATCAAGTCGGAGACGACGACACTTAGGGACAAATCCTTTGAAGTGTTTGGACGGATCTACCAGCAGGATCCCAATGCACAAGCAGGCGGCGCCCATGCGGAAGACAGCTACCAGAGACCGGATGACCAAGCATATACCGGCACGGAGAGCCAGAGTCAGAATGCTTCGGGCGGCGACAACGTTGTGGATGCCGACTACGAAGTAGTGGACGACGACAAGAAGTAAACAAAGTGCGGCTATCCATGCCGCAGATAAGCGGATAGGATGGACAGCCTGCAAGCAATTGTCTTGAAGGCTGTCTGCCTGTTCAAAGTAGCATATCGATGCACTCATCGATATGCATGCACATAGTTTTGGAATATGGCAAAGGCGGAGGAACAAATTGGCTCGCGATTATTATGAAATCCTTGGCATTTCGAGCAATGCTTCGGATGATGACATTAAAAAAGCATATAGGCAGATGGCCAAAAAGTATCACCCCGATATGAACAAAGACGGCGCCAAACAAGCCGAGGAAAAGTTCAAAGAGGTCAACGAGGCGTATACCGTGCTTTCGGATGCAGACAAACGCGCCGTGTATGACCGAATGGGGCATGAAGCATACAGCCAGGCATCGGCTACCGGAGGCGCCAACGGACCGCAAGGCAACCCGTTTAGCGGATTCGGCGGTGGTGGTTTTGGAGGCTTTGGCGATATTTTTGAGCAGATGTTCGGCGGCGGCTTTTCAACGCGTCAACGCACAGGGCCTCAGCCTGGCCGCACCATTCGCCAGCCTTTAAACATTACGCTTGAGGAAGCGTTTACGGGCGTCAAAAAAGAGATCACGTTCAGCCGCAACGAAGCATGTTCGGAATGCGGCGGTACGGGGGCGAAAAAGGGAACGACCGTTTCCACCTGCACAACCTGTAAAGGCACAGGACAGGTTCAGGAGGTAAGGCAAACACCGCTGGGAACCATGGTCAATTCGCGCCCCTGTTCGACGTGCAACGGAACAGGCCGGGTCATCAAAGACCCTTGCGATGTCTGCAAGGGAAACGCTGTTCAGTACAAACAGAAAAAAATCAAGATCAACATCCCTGCCGGTATCGACACCGGTCAGGTCATAACGCTTTCCGGCGAAGGGGAAGCGGGCACCAGCGGCGGGCGCAGCGGCGATTTGCAGGTGCTGATCAATATCCGTCCGCACGCCGTCTTCGAACGCCGCGGATCCGATCTTTTTATCAATCTGGAAGTCACTTTCGCGCGGGCGGCGCTCGGCGGCGACGTTGTCGTTCCGACAATCGACGGCAATGTCAAATACCATATTCCCGAATTGACGGAACCCGGCACCACGTTCAGGCTCAAAGGCCAGGGAATGCCGCGGCTGCACAGCAATGCAAGAGGGGATCAATATGTGGATATCAGCATCGAGATGCCGGATAAGCTGACCGAACGGCAGAAAGAACTGCTGCGCGAACTGGATGCAATCGATGATGACAAGCAACAAGCCAAAGGGCAAGGCATTTTTGATAAAATATTCAACAAGAACAAAGGATAAAAATCATGCAGTGGACGGAAGTCACCATACAGACCACGACGGAAGGCTCGGATGCCATGGCGGAAGTGCTGTTTGCCCAGGGCATTTCAGGGGTATCCATTGAAGATCCTGCAGATATATCATTGTATCAGCGCCCAAGCGATGAGTGGGACTATATTGACGAGTCTATTTTTTCAAACCAGGGAGCAACGGTTCTTGTCAAAGGATATTTGCCGCCCCAGCAGGATGATAAGCTTGACACCATTCGTGCGGAAGCAAAGCGAATCGCATGTTTGTCGGACGGAAATATCGATTTCGGAAGCGGCGAAGTAACCACGCGTTTGGTTCGTGACGAGGATTGGTCGGAGAACTGGAAACAGTATTATAAGCCGTTTGTCGTCGGTGATACGCTTGCCGTCACGCCGTGCTGGGAAACTTTCGAAGAACCCGGGCGGACGGTTGTCAAACTGGAACCGGGTGCTGCTTTTGGAACCGGGCAGCATGAGACGACGTTCATGTGCCTCTCTTTGGCCGAAAAGCGAGATCTGTCCGGACTCAAAGTTCTGGATATCGGTTGCGGGACCGGTATTCTGGGCATTGCATCCGTATGTATGGGCGCGCAGACCGCCACATTGATCGACAGGGATCCGGTGGCGGTATCAGCATCAACGAACAACGCACAGCTCAACGGATGCACAGAAAAGACCGTTATATGTCAAGGCAATCTCGCGGATCAGGTGCAGGGAACCTACGATGTTGTTTTTGCCAATATCGTCGCGGATGTGATCATAGCGCTGCTTCCCGAGCTTCCGTGCGTACTGTCAAAAGATGGCGTGATCATTGCGAGCGGCATCATCAAAGAACGCGAGCAGGACGTGGCGGAAGCCGCGAAAAGGCACAATTTTATAACGGAAGAACGCATGCAGCAGGGTGAGTGGATAGCACTGTGTATGCGCATGCAATGATATGGCGCGTTTTTTAATCGATGAAATACAAGGGGATATAGCACTCTTTAGGGAGGATGCACAGCATATGGCGCGCATCCTTCGCTTAAAACCGGGCGATTTTATCACGGCGCTGGACGGTCAAGGCCGGCAGGCGCAAGCGGTGATTCTGTCGCTTGAAAAGGACGCCGTGCGCGCGCAGCTGTCAGGCTGGCAGCAAGCGCATGGCGAAGCGTCCGTTCATGTGAGCATTTTCCAGGGAATATGCCGGGGCGAGCGCTTTGAGACGGTCGTTCAGAAATGCACCGAACTGGGCGCATCGGATATCACCCCGTTGTCTCTCTCCCGTTGTGAAATCAAACCGTCGGACATGGACAAGAAACTGCCGCGTCTGCAAAAAATTGCACGGGAAGCCGCGAAGCAAAGCGGACGGGGTATCATACCGCAAGTCAATCCGACGATTCTGCTCACGGATATACGCTTTGGCGAATTCGATCTGGTTCTTTGCCCGTATGAAGAAGCGAAGTCACACGGACTGATAGCGGCACTTCGGAAATGCGCAGATCCAAAGCGGATCGCACTTATCATAGGCCCCGAAGGCGGGTTGGAAGCGTCGGAAGCGGTGTATTGCAGCGATAACGGGGCGCAGATAATCACGCTGGGACCGAGGATACTGCGTACGGAGACGGCGGCGCCCGCCGTGGTTTCGGTTCTGATGGCGATGACGGGGCAATGGGACGGTGATGCGGATTGAAAGTGGCGTTGTATACGCTGGGCTGCAAAGTCAATCAATACGATACGCAGGCCATGGCGCAGTCGCTTGCGGCGACGGGTCATCAGATCGTGCCGTTTTCGCAGGACGCCGATACTTATATTCTCAACACTTGTACCGTGACGGCGGAAAGTGAGCGTAAAGCCAGACAGCTGCTTGCGAGAGTAAAAAGGGAGCATCCACAGTCATTTCTTCTTGTCTGCGGATGTTGGGTCCAGCGGGACGCGCAGCATGTGCTTGATCTTAACGGTGTGGACGCCGTAATGGGCACCACGGCTCGAAATGACGTGGGACAAGCCCTGATGTGTTTAAAAAAAGGACAAAAGCAAAATTTCGTTACCGACTTTGCTCTTAAACTTGCGTATGAAGAAGGCTGCGGCTCGCAGTTTGAACGCTCCCGTGCGCATGTAAAGATACAGGACGGTTGCGACCGGTTTTGTACGTATTGCATCATCCCCAAAGCGCGTGGGCCGATCCGCTCTCGTGCGTTGGAAAACATCCGGAATGAATGCGAACAAGCAGCGCTTGCAGGCCACTTTGAGGTCGTGCTGACAGGCATCAGGCTCACATCGTTCGGCAAGGAGAGCGGACTGACACTGATGGATGCCGTGGATGCGGCAGCGCAAACCTCCGTTGGACGCATACGGCTGGGTTCGCTCGATCCGGATGATATCCGGGAAGATTTCATACAACGCGCGGCCAAATGTGAAAAGCTCTGCCATCATTTCCACCTGTCCTTACAGAGCGGCAGCGATGCCGTTTTAAGGCGGATGGGCCGCAGATATACGACCGAAGAATTCGCGGACACGGTGTGCAAAATCCGCGCCGCTATGCCCGACGCGTCGTTTACAACCGATGTCATGAGCGGCTTTGTCGGCGAGACGGAAGAGGAACACAGCCAGACCTGCCGCTTTGTTGAGGATATTGGCTTTATGCGGTTGCATGTGTTCCCCTATTCCAAGCGGGTTGGAACCGCCGCGGCGAACATGCCGGGGCACGTGCCGCAATTGGTAAAGCAGCATCGCGCCAGGGAATTGATTCGTATAGGCAAAGAACTGGAGAGCGGCTACGCCAAAAGCCAGATAGGGCAAAGCGCGCAGATCGTTTGGGAACAGACACTCGGCAGCGGCATGGAGGGACATGCGCGAAGCTATCTTCGTGTGCGCTGCGAACACCCAAGACGGATAGGGGATGTGGAGAGCGCCGTTATCCGCGACACAGACGGGCCTGTCGCGTTGCTGTAACAAGACGACCATGAGGAGGATTTTCGATGGATGATTGTTTGTTCTGCAAAATCATCGAAGGAAGCATACCGGCGAACAAGGTTTACGAGGATGAAACCGTGATTGCGTTTTTTGACATCGCGCCCAAGGCACCGGTGCACGTACTGATCGTTCCGAAAGTGCACTGCAAGGATATGCTGGATCCGCAAGCCTATGGCGTCGCCGCAAAAATGTTTGTCGCGGCAGCAGAAATTGCGCATAGGATGAAGATAGCGGAGGATGGGTTTAGGGTCGTGCTCAATACGGGAGAAAACGGCGGGCAGACGGTTGCCCATCTGCACATGCACCTGTTGGGCGGCAGAGCGCTTGCTTGGCCACCGGGATGAAGAATGCAAACGTTGACAGCAAACCTGCTTCACGATATAATGAGAGACGTTAATGCAAGCGGTTTATGGAGGGAGGGAAACTAACATGTCCGAAATTCGGGTTGGGGAAGACGAATCCCTCGAAAGCGCATTAAAACGCTTCAAAAGAAAATGTGCAAGGGCTGGTGTCATGGCGGATATCCGTCGGCACGAGCATTATGAAAAACCCAGCGTCAAGCGGAAGAAGAAAGCCGAGGCTGCGAAGAAACGCAAATATTAAGAAAACGAAGACCTTCTCCTGAAGGTCTTTTTTTATATAGCAAGCCCCGCTGTCTTTGCGGGCCTTTTGACGTATAAACGCTCGAAGTGTTACCTAGTCGAATTCGAAGGGAAGACCAGCTTGACTTCCGTTCCTTTGCCTACAGCGCTGGTCAACAGGATGCGTGCATTGTGATACCGCGCACCGTGTTTGACGATGGACAACCCCAATCCGGTACCGCCCGATGCACGGGAATGGCTTTTGTCAACGCGATAGAAACGCTCGAAGACTTTTTCCTGCAGTGCGGGCGGGATCCCGATGCCGTTATCCTTGACGGTAATGCGGGGATTTCCATCTTCCCGATCCACCAGTATATCGACCTTGCCGCCACGCTTGTTGTATTTAACCGAGTTTTCGCACAGGTTGTGGATCATCTCTTCGAGGATGGAACGGACGCCAAACATATGCTGCGCTTCACCGCGAACGTTTATGGTAACGCCGTATTGCTCCGCAAGCGGTTCAAGTCTGTGTGCGACATCCAAACTTAGAGCGTAAAGGTCGACATCCTGTCTTTCCATCTCGATGCTGCCCTCATCAAGTTTGGATAGTTTAATAATATCCTCAATCAACGAAATAAGGCGCGTGGACTCATCGTATATACGACTCGAAAACCCCACCATGTCTTCCGGCTTGGCAACGCCGTTTTTCATTATTTCGGCATACCCGGAAATGGAGGTCAAGGGCGTCTTCAATTCGTGGGATACATTGGCGGAGAATTCACGGCGCAGGCGTTCTGCATCCGATTTTTCCGTAATATCCAAAATCAACAGTACGGTTCCGGCCAATGTGTTTTCGATATATACCGGGCTTGCCAGAAGCTGGTATACACGCCCGTTTAGCTCGATCATCGTTTCAGCGTTGTCACCTGTTTGAGCACGCTGTACAACCGTTTCAAGCGCTTTGTCCCGACTAAGCATAAGCACATATTTTCCGATACAAGCCTCTTCGGTCACGGAAAAAAGTTCCTGCGCCCGCTTATTGATCGAAAGAATATGCTGCTTGGAACTGAGCATCACAAGACCCTCGCTCATGTGATCCGTAATGACGCTCAATTCTTTTTGAGACTTCGCAAGGTCGCTCATTTGCTGGTTGATGCGCAGCGTTTGTTGATGAAGCCTGTGCAGGATTGGAGAAAGTTCATCATATGAATCATTGTCTGAAGGATGTTCCAGATCCAGTTCGTTGATCGGTTTGAGAACACGGCGGGTAAGGCGCTTTGCCAGGACAGCGGAAAGAATCAGCACAACGCCGGAAATGATGGCGATAGCAGGCAACAAACCCAATATTATGCCTATGATGCTTTGCTGGGTGGAGGATAGACGAAGCACGGTTCCGTCTTTTTGAAGCATCGCATAATAAAATGTCTTTTCGGCCAAGGTGTCCGAATAACGAAAACTCTTTCCAACGCCTATCTGAAGCGCCTGGGAAATTTCCGGCCGCTGTGCATGGTTTTCCATCAAGGTTATATCCGCTACGTTATCAAATAATACCGTTCCGTCTGCCGAGATCCATGTTATGCGGGTTTCTTTCAACTGCATGCCCTGCAGGTATCCTAATTCGTCGCCTTGTTTATCAAAAGCGCGCGTTATGATCTGCGTCGTGTTCGCCAACTCGCGCTGCATGCGCTCATCAAACACTCTGTACATCACAAGCGTGATAAGCATCGCCGCAACGAGTATGACGATCAGTGTCACAAGGAAGGTGTTGCGAAAAATCTTCTTTGCCATTATGCTTCTCCAAAACGGTATCCTACACCGCGAACCGTTTCGATCAGAAGCCCGTAATCGCCCAGTTTTTGACGAAGGGTCTGAATATGAACATCCACTGTTCGCGAGCCGCCGTCATAGTCATAGCCCCAAACCGTTTCCAACAATTGTTCGCGCTGGAACGCAATGCCGCGGTTTTCCATCAGAAAGCGAAGCAGGGAAAACTCTTTGTAAGTCAACAGGATCGGTGTGTCGTTTATTGTAACGGTATGCTTTTGCGTATGGAGCGTCAAACCGCCTGCGGTAAAAACGTCTGTCTGCTGGGTCGGTTGGGAACGTCGCAGCAAAGCCCGTATGCGCGAAACCAGCTCCATCATGCCAAAAGGCTTTGTGATGTAATCATCCGCACCGCTGTCAAGTCCAATG
The DNA here is from genome assembly GCA_942492795.1 of uncultured Christensenellaceae bacterium. GTDB lineage: Bacteria > Bacillota > Clostridia > Christensenellales > QAND01 > RGIG3178. The sequence goes on along the minus strand of OW818639.1, from coordinate 2,110,300 downwards.
ACCTTGTCATATTCCGAACCGCGTGCGGTTACGATCATAATCGGCAGTGCGGACGTCGCAGAATTGCTTCGCAGGTTTCGCAATATGGACAGCCCGTTTTCGTCCGGAAGCATGATGTCCAACAAAACAAGCTGCGGTAATTTCGTTTGGCAGGCAACAAAGAACGAAGGTCCGTCAGCAAATCCGCGGGCGTTAAAACCCGATTGACGCAGGGTATAAACCACCAGTTCCCGAATGTTGGTATCATCCTCCACATAGTAAATCATAGGCTTTCCCCCTTATATACACCCGTAACGGCAAACTCGGCCCATTCCGCAATGTTCTGTGCGTGGTCCCCGATTCGTTCGAAATATTTGGCAATCATCAGAAGGTAGATGGCCTGTTCGGCGTTCTTGCCGCTTTTATTCAGAATGGTGACGAGCTCTTTGCGGATCGTCTCGAACAGTTCGTCAATATGCTCATCCATGGGCATCGTAGCTCGCGCCAAATCCACATCACCCCGAACAAACGAATCCAGGCTCATGCCCAGCATATCTATGGCGGCTTCGGCCATTTGAGGCAGGTGAACCAACTTTTTCATAAACGGTTCATTTCCCATCTTCAAAACGATGGCGGATATGTCCGCAGCCTGATCCCCGATCCGCTCAAGGTCGGTAATCATCTTCAGAACGGCGGAAATCATACGCAAATCGCGCGCTACCGGCTGCTGGCGCAGTATAAGCATCAGGCAATGGCTTTGGATCTCGCGCTCCATTTGGTCGATGGTGGGGTCATTGTCGATGGCGGACTGGGCTTCGTGAAGATCCCGTTCGACCAGGCCCTTGACTGCGCTTTGGATGGAACGCTCCACGAGCGTGCCCATGCAAAGCATGGCATCGTGCAAAACCTGAAGCTGTTGATCAAAAGCAACCCGCATCATCCAAACCTCCCGGTGATATAGTCTTCTGTTCTCTTGTCTTTTGGTACAGAGAAAAGCGTCTTTGTATCGCTTGTTTCAATGACTTCCCCCAACAGGAAGAAGGACGTTTCATCCGAAATCCTCGCTGCCTGCTGCATGTTGTGCGTTACCATAACAACAGTATAGAACTCCTTCAAAGAAACGACAAGGTCTTCGATCTTGGCAGTGGAAATTGGATCAAGCGCGGAGGTAGGCTCATCCATGAGCAGCACGTCAGGCTCCACGGCCAATGCGCGCGCTATGCACAATCTCTGTTGCTGACCGCCCGAAAGGCTAAGCGCACTCTTTTTCAGCCGGTCCTTAACTTCGTCCCAAAGAGCTGCGTCAATGAGCGCTTTTTCCACTATTTCATCCAGTTTAACGCGCGACGGCCGACCGTGTGTACGGGGTCCGAAAGCAATGTTGTCATAGACGCTCATCGGAAACGGGTTGGGCTTTTGAAATACCATGCCGACACGTTTTCGAAGCAGCGATATATCCATATTACCATAGATATCCTCTTGATCAAGCAATACCTTGCCCTTTATCACACAACCTTCAATAAGGTCATTCATCCGGTTCAGTGTGCGTATAAGCGTTGATTTGCCGCATCCGGAAGGGCCGATAAACGCGGTGATGGCATTGGATCGAATGAGCATATTGACGTTTTTCAGCGCCTGAAAACTTCCGTAGAACAAGTTCAGGTTTTCGATTTGAAATTTATTCGGCTGCATTGGTTCTTCCTTTCGCGATTCGGCGCGCTGCGTTGGCAGATATGGTGTTGATGATAAGTACCAGCAGCAGCAATACCACTGCGGTGGCATAGGCCTGATCTAAATGCAATCCTTCGCTGGAGAGGGCATACATGTGTATCGAAAGCGTGCGTGTGGAATCAAGAACGCTATTGGGCAACTTGGCGACCGTACCGGCGGTGTACAACAGAGCCGCGGTTTCCCCGACTATGCGGCCGATGGAAAGAATGACACCCGCCAAAATGCCGGGAACCGCCGCGGGAAGCACGATGCGAAAAACAGTCCGCAACCGTCCGGCGCCCAGGGCGAAACTTCCCTCACGGTACGAGTCCGGCACGGATAAAAGCGCTTCCTCTGTCGTTCGCATCAGAAGCGGCAGCACCATGATGCACATGGTAAGTGATCCGGCAAGGAGTGACAATCCGATGCCAAGCGTGGTGACAAAGAACAGCATGCCAAACAAACCATATACGATGGAGGGAATGCCCGAGAGCGTCTCGGCGGCGAGCCGGACGATGCTCACCAGCTTGTTACCGCGGCTGGCATATTCCACAAGGAAGACGGCTGCGAAAACGCCAAGCGGAATCGCGATTAAAAGTGACAGCATCGTCATCAAGACGGTGTTGATCAGTGCAGGGAACAAGGATACGTTTTCACTGTTATAGGTAAACTCGAACAAAGAGGGCGTTATATGGGTTACGCCTCTTATCAGTATATACCCTACAAGGAACAACAGTACAGAGGCTGTAAAGAGTGCTGCCAGACGAACGGACAGGCGAAGCAACATAGCGTTTGTTTTGTTGCGTTTATTGGCGGATGGCATGTTCACACTTTGGCCCTCCTCTTTAGCAACGAAAAGGAGAAGTTGATGATGAGTATGAAAACAAACAGTACCGCCGCTGTTGCAATGAGCGCTCCGCGGTGTAAATCTGCGGCATAGCCCATTTCGATCACGATGTTTCCGGTCAACGTGCGCAATCCTTTAAACAGATCGACCGGCATGCGCGCCTGATTACCGGCGACCATGATAACGGCCATCGTTTCGCCGATCGCCCGTCCGATGCCAAGGACGATCGCCGCAAACACACCGGATTTCGCGGCAGGCAGCAGAATTCTAAAAACGGCGCGCTCATGGGTGGCACCAAGGGCGAGAGCACCCTCATAATAATGCTGCGGTACGGCGCGAATAGCCGCCTCACTCACGGTGATAATGGTAGGCAGAATCATGATGCCAAGAAGGATGCAGGCTGTAAACATGCTTGCTCCGGTTCCTCCAAACGTATTGCGTACAATAGGAACCAGTACGACCAAGCCAAAAAAGCCGTACACAACGGACGGGATGCCTGCCAAAAGTTCCACCGCCGGGCGCAGAAACCGATATAGCCGCGTTTTGCAAAAGCGGGCCAAATACACGGCAGTGAAAAGACCGATAGGAACGCCGATGAGAATGGCGCCTGCTGTTACATAGATGCTGGCAACGATCATCGGCAAAATGCCATACAAGCCTTGAAGTGGCTTCCATGTCTGACCGAAAATAAAATTGCCGACACCGATCTGAGCAATGGCGGGAAAAGCGTTGGCAAAGACGAAAAAGGAAATCAATGCCACTGCGAGTATGGATACGCATGCCGCAGCAAGGCATATTCCGGTAAACGCAGTTTCCTTCCATCTTCTCATCAGTATTCCTCCTTATACAACCGTAAGCGCCGATGCAGCGATGAGGTTTTCATCGATGCATCAGCATGCTCTTTCTCATTTGACTTTTTAAAACCCGCACAGTGCGATGCTACTTGATCAAATCGCCCCAGAGTGTGGTTTTGCCGGTGAAGATGCTCGTTACCTGTTCCGTGGTCAAGCCTGTCAACGGGTTTGCGTTATTCACAATCACGGCGAGACCGTCGGTGCAGATGAGGACCGGCTTTAGACCTGCCGTAATTTCGCTTTCCTTCAGCTCACGCGAGGACATTCCGATTTCATATACACCGCTGAGCGTGGACGTCATCCCGATGGTCGAATCACTCAACTGCACCTCGATGGTGGCATTCGGATTGAGCAGCAAATATGCTTCTTTCAGTTTTTCCATAAGCGGTGTTACCGAGGAAGACCCGCCTACGACAATCTTGCCGGCAGGCTTTTTCGTTGTGAACGCCACAGCGTTGTCAAGCGGGATGTATTTGTTGGCCGCAACAACCTTTTGTCCGTCGGCGCTTAGAATGAACGCCAGGAAGTCGACTCCGACAGCATTTTTCAATTCGCCTTTGGTCGCAATGTTGAACGGACGCGCGATCTTGTAAGTCTTGTTTTTCACGTTCGCAACAGTAGGTTCTACGCCGTCAATTTTAATGGCTTTAACGGTGCTGGTGAGCGACCCGAGCGAGCTGTAGCCAATCGAATCGGGATTGCCCGCAACCGTTGTCATAACGGCGGACTGACCGTTGCCGATGATCGCTTCGGCTGTCGTCATATCGACATTCTTTCCGTTGGCATCCTTTTGCTGAACCTTGAACAGTTCGATGAATGCCCCGCGTGTGCCGGAGCCTTCTTCACGGGATACAACGGCAATTTCTTTTTTGGCCCAAGCGGACGCCGTCGCGGTAGCACTCGGTGTAGAACTGCTGCAACCGGCAAAAGCGGCAAGAGCCATGAACGCCACCAACAGTATTGCAAAATATTTTTTCAATTTTGTGCCTCCTATTCTTTATTGTCTTCATGTTAACGTTGTTTCATTACATCTGCATACCGGTATTGTTAAAAGTTCGTAAAGTATGGTAAACCTTTTCATCAATTTGTTAAGTTAAATATACAAATATATTCGGCTGCATTCTCTGCATATCCTTTACCGCGTCTATTCCAAGCGGTTCGGTTTTAAGAAATAGGTGTGGAATGCTGTGAAATACGGTATAATGAAAATACAAAGTTAATATTAGAGAGGTTCACATGACAGCTGACAGACGATTTGCAGTGCTCATCGATGCGGACAACGTTTCGGATAAGTATATAAAAGGGATTTTAGACGAGCTTTCCAATGAAGGGATTATAACCTATAAGCGTATTTATGGGGATTGGACGAAGCCCGCGCTCAACAGTTGGAAGACAGTGCTTCTGGAGCATTCCATCACCCCCATCCAACAATACGGGTATACGACCGGAAAGAACGCAACCGATTCGGCGATGATCATCGATGCGATGGATATCCTTTATGCCAACAACGTGGAAGGATTTTGCATCGTGTCCAGCGACAGCGATTTTACGCGGCTGGCATCCAGGCTGCGGGAAAGCGGCATGTCGGTGGTGGGCATGGGAGAGGCGAAGACGCCCAAAGCGTTTATTTCAGCGTGCAATCGTTTCATTTATCTGGAAGTTTTAAGCCAGAGTGAGCAACCTATCGAGAGAACGCAAGCCATCCACGAGAAAGGCAACGGGAAAGACGCCTTTGAAAGCATCAAAAAGGAGATCATGAACATCGTTCGGGAGATATCCGACGACGATGGCTGGGCGCCGCTGAGTACGGTCGGCAATATCCTTATCAAGCGCAAACCCGATTTTGATGTCCGCAATTACGGAGAGAACAAATTGACGGCCTTGATTCGAAAGCTCAACGCCTTTGAGATGGATCATCGAGAGACGAAAGTGGAAAACGTGAAGCATGTTTACATTCGCAATAAGGGAGAACATCCGTCGAAGATATAGCAGCATGGTGGAACAAAAAAATGCGCCGGGCAGAGATGCCTGGCGCTTTTGCATTGAATGGACACGTACGTTCTATGCTTTTAACGGAGAAAAGCTGTTGAGCCGCTTAAATACGTTCAGGGCGTTCGTATAGAAGACCGCGTCGTGCATTCTTTCGGGTATGAGGCGGGCAATAATCTCGATGTATGCGGCTATATTGGTCAACGGAAAATCCGATCCGAACATCATCTTGGAATCATCCGACAAATAGGCAATCCAGGTTCTGAGGTGTTCGATATACCCGTGATAGGTCTGATAAAACCATTCGACGTCAAACATTCCTTGCGCGAGCCCAGATAAATCGATGTAGACGTTGGGATTTTTTTTGGCAACCTCCGTCGCATCGACGATCCATGGATTGCCATAATGCGCCATGACAAACTTCGTATCCGGATGAGCGACGGCGACTTCGTCGATGTTGAGCGGATGCGAATACTTTACAAGTCCGCGTGGGTTGGCTGTGTCGCCCGTATGAAACACCACCGGCACGTCATAATGCGCCGCAAGTTCATAAAACCCGTTGTGGAGCGGATCGGAAGGGTATACAAAATTATACCCCGGATACATTTTGATACCGACGCATTTCGGGTTTTTAAAATGTGCTTCAAAAGCGAGCAACGCTTGCCCGACGTTTCCGGCTGTCAGATCACGGCTTTGAAGCCCGACGCAATAACCGATATGCGGCGGAAGGTCTTCACATTCATCCGTAAATCCGGCGCTGAGCGGATGGCATAAGCCATCTGCGGGACCGGGACCGGAACCCATGGCTACCGCAAGCTCGATCCCCTGTTCCAAATAAAACTGCTTCATGTAACCGTAAGTGGCTTCGTGTCCGATACGCTTTGCGCGATCGGACGTCCCGGGCCGGTTGTGCAGATGGATGTGTGTGTCTACGATACGCATAAAATCACCTAAAATTTAAATTAACCGATCTTTGCAATGAAAAATGCCGCCCTGGTGCGGCGTTCGCGCATTTTACACTGCTCCAACGGCTTAAATGCTGCTGAATAAACCCAATCGATCTATTCACTAATCTTCATTATAGCATAGGAAGTCTTGACTTGGTATAATCGAATGGATAGAGTATACATGACATTATGTGAAAGGGGAGACTGCTTTGAAAAGAGCATTGATTTCGATGCTATGTCTGTCAATGCTGCTGGCGTTTCCGCTTTATTGCGCTCTGGCAGGAGGGCTTGCACTCAATGTGAACGGCCCTTCGACTGTTCAGGCGCACGATGAGTTCAATGTGACATTGACCGCGGATGGAACGGATGTCAGAACGCTCAGCGGAACGATAACGCTCGATGAGAACCTTTCGCTGCTTCGCAGCGAACAAAAGCTGCCTTCTCCATGGCAAATCAAAACACAGATAACGGGTCAACAAATACTCTTTACGCTGTCCGATCCGACCGGAAAATCATCCATCGATGCGCAGATGGACATCATCGTCTTGACATTGACTGCCAAAAATATCGGGGAAGCCCGCATCAATATTACCAATCTGTCCGGAACGGATTCGGACGGCGAATTCAATGCATCACAGGCAACCTACAGGGTAACCGTTTCGCAATCGACCAGCACACTGTTGTCCTCTTTAACCGCCGATAAAGGGATTCTTTCGCCGATCTTTTCATCTGCCGTTATGAATTATACGTTGACGGTTCCGTACGAAACGTCGCAGATCAGCCTGTTTGCAACCCCGCAGAACAAGAACAGCCTCATCGGTGGAGCAGGTCCCGTCTCATTCACCGAGCAAAGAAAAACAGTTTCCATCACCGTTACGGCGCAGGATAAAAGCATATCAACAATCTCTATTCAGTTGGTACGCGCAGAACAACCGGTAAAATCAGCGCAGATAACACAAAGTCAGACACCGCAAAGCTCCCCGCAGGGAAGCAACGCATTGTTTGTGGTGATTCTGCTGTTTGTATTAAGCGCTTTGGGAATTTCCATCATTGTACTCGGGCTGTTGCGTCAAAAGAAAAGGAGATAGCACATGTGGAAAGAGTTTAAAGCCTTCGCCATGAAGGGAAATGTCCTGGATATGGCCGTTGGCGTTATCATGGGCGGCGCGTTTGGAAAAATCGTGAGCTCGTTGGTCAACGATATCGTAATGCCGTTGGTAGGCGTTCTTCTTGGCGGTGTTGACTTTACATCATTGAAGTGGATACTCTCCCCTGCCATTATCAAGGACAATGTCATTGTACAGGCTGAAAATGCGCTGAAGTATGGGCAGTTTATCCAAAACATTGTTGATTTTTTGATTATTGCCGTTGCCATCTTCATCATGGTAAGAACGTTTAACAAATTATCGGAAATCCGCCGCAAACGGGAAGAGAAGCAGATACAGGTTGAATCTGTTTCTGTTGCCAAGAGCGAAGAGTTGTTGGCAGAGATTCGGGATCTGCTCAAAGAGCAAAGCAAATGACAGACTATTTGGATCTGACGCGTACGCTTTTTAGCGGCATTCAGGTATATCCGGGAACGCCGATGCCTAAATTTGAGCAAGCATTTTCAATCGAAAGTGACGGTTACTGCGAAACGTCGCTGCATTTTCATTCGCATGTCGGTACGCATATCGACGCACCGGCTCATTTGATAAACAACGGTGCAACGCTGGATAGCTATCCGGTGGAACGCTTTTTCGGCAGGGGTGTCGTCGTCGATTTATCAGGGTTTGCGAAGAACGAAGAGGTCTGCCTCGATGCTTTAACGGCTTTTGAAAAAGATGCTATCCGGTATTGTGACTTCATTTTATTCGATACCGGTTTTGATCATGACTTGGATGCCTTGGGGAAGTATGCCGTTCCATCCGCTGAAATCCTGAGCGCTGCAATACAGAATGGTATAAAGGTTGTTGGAATCGACAGAATGAGCATCGACACGCTGCATTCTAGGGAGTTGGAATTGCACAAGTTGCTGCTAAAGAACGATGTACTCATCATCGAAAACCTTCAGGGATTATCGAAGCTGCACGAAAGATGCTTTTCCGTTTGCGCATTAGCGTTGCTGTATCAAAACGCAGACGGGGCGCCTGTGAGGGTTATCGCCTGGAAGGTATGAAAAATACGCTTTGCGTAAGCAAAAAGGCATGACCGAAATTGAAGTCAATGTGTGAATACGATTGGCAAATGAAATATTATTCACAAAAAAAGCAAAAGGATTTAATAAGTTACATAAGAGATATAGAAAATATTCTATATCTCTTATAATGATGCCTGATAGATGGCATATAGACATATATTTATTAAGTAATATTAACAATATAATAGTAACGAATGTTTCTTGCCGCGCCATACTGCATATATAGAATATCACAAACACATGAATAAAATATTTAGTAAGTAACGAATATGTAACCTTCGAATCATATAATTTGATTAATTAATACTGTCAGTATGTTTGTCTTCATAAGAATACTTTTTTAAACCTAGAGGAGGAAGACACAATGAGAAGAAAGATATCATACAAACTGTTGAGTCTGCTGCTGGCTGCAAGCATGTTGTTTTTCAATGTGCCGACGACTGCATTGGCAGAGGATTCCGGTTGGATCAGCGCCAGCGGATACAACAATAATACTTCAAACGGTGTGTTGGTTCCTCAGCATGCTTATTCATCCAACGATGTTCATGCAGTTTTCGATAGTGCGAACGATAAAGTCGATTATACGTTTGCGACCAGCATTCCGCAAGACGCGACCATTACCGGCGTGCAAGTGAAAGTTGAAGCAAATGGATTTGGAAAGACTTTAAAACTTTCCCTAAGATCAGGCAACGGGAATCTCAGCAGCGGAATAAGAACTTCCACAGACTTGAGCATATTTGATGACACTTATACTTTTGGCGCAAGCGATGACACCTGGGGCGTGGCCTGGACACCCGAAATGATAAACACAGCGTTTGAAGTAAGAGTGGGATGTTCTTCAGGCTTTGGTTGGATAGGCCTTGATCATATTCAGATTAAAGTAACATATACTCTGCACGCTCATTATACTGTGAGCTTCGATCTTGACGGCAAGGGTACATCGCCTGATGCGCTTGTATTTGCAAATAAGCATCTTAATGACACCATCACGATACCCGCTGTCACGGCGAACGCCGGTTGGACATTCACCGGCTGGAATGTCACGCCGTCCGCGACGGTTACGGGAAACGCGACCTACGTTGCGCAATACACGCAGAACACCTACACGGTAAACTTCGACCTTGACGGCAAGGGCACATCGTATGATACGCTGGTCTTTGCGGGCAAACATTATGGCGACACCATCGTGATACCTCAAGTTACGGCGAACACCGGCTGGACATTCACGGGCTGGAATATTACACCGTCCGCGACGGTACTGGGCAACGCGACCTATGTTGTGCAATACACGCAGAATGTGACCACCTTCACGGTAACATACCATGGAAACGGGAATACCGGCGGCACCGCTCCCTTAGATGCAACCAATTACGCTCCCGGAGGCACGGTCACGGTCATGGGCCCGGGGAGCCTTGTCAAAGCCGGATTCACATTCGGCGGATGGGTAACCGCATACGAATCGTATTTTGAAGCGGGAAACACCTTCGGCATCTACCGGGATGAGAATCTCATTGCACAATGGATACCGAACCATACGGTGACGTATCACGGCAACGGAAACACCGGCGGCACCGCCCCTGTGGATTCAACCAGCTATGAGCATACCGGATTGGTCACGGTAATGGGCCCCGGAACGCTTACAAAGGACGGATTCACGTTCGCGGGATGGAAGACGGCTTTTGATTCCTACTTCTATCCGGAAGGAACCTTCAACATCTACCGGGATGAGAACCTGTATGCACAGTGGACAACGCAGAACGTATACACGGTGACGTTTGACCTGGATGAGAAAGGCACATCGTCTGATACGCTGGTCTTCGCAGGCAAACATCTGAACGATACCATCGCGATACCTGTTGTCACGGCAAACGTGGGCTGGACATTCACCGGCTGGGATATCGAACCTTCTACAACGGTGCTGGGCAACGCGACCTACGTCGCGCAGTACATACAGAAGACAGCGATTACGCTGACCGCAAACAGCGAAAACGTAACCTATGACGGCACGGAACACAGCGTTACTGGATTTACGGGACTTCCTGCCGGACTGACAATCAATGGGGTCACTGCATCGGGCAAGGGCACGAACGCCGGAGTTTACGACGTGACCTTCACAACGGGATCTGTTCAGATACTCGACGGCGCAACGGATGTGACCGACCACTATATGATCTCGTATACCGACGGCAAGCTGACAGTTGAAAAAGCAGATGTCACCATAACGGCAGATGCTTTGGGCAAGGTCTACGGGCAGAGCGATCCCGTGCTGACGGCAGTGGTTTCCGGTGCGGTGCTTGAGCAGACGCTTGATTACACCGTGACACGTACTGCTGGTGAAAATGTCGGCGGATATCCGATCAACGTTGTGCTGGGCACAAATTCCGTGAATGATAACTATGACATCACGGTTGTTGGCGCTACATTCTCCATCGGCAAAAAAGCGGCAACCATAACGGTGGACAATAAAAACAAAATCTATGGCGAATCCAACCCGGCTCTCTCGGCAGTTGTTACAGGGACGGTTGGAACCGATACGCTGGATTACACTCTCAGTCGTATTGCCGGTGAGAACGTGGGCACCTATGCCATCACGGCAACACCCGGTCAGGGAGCGAATATTCCCAATGTGATGATGCAACTCAATACCAATACAAATTACGACATCACGGTAATCGATGGCGTGTTTACGATCAACAAGCGTCCCGCAACCATCACAATAGCAGATAAGAACAAGATATACGGTGAGGGCGACCCGGCTCTGTCGGCGGTTGTTGCGGGCACGGTGGGCACCGAAACGCTTGAATACAGCCTTAGTCGTACGGCCGGTGAGAATGCGGGAACGTATGCAATCACAGCGAGTCTTGGCTCGGGCGGAAGAGTGAACAACAAAGCGATTACGCTAAGCGTCAATGAGAACTACGATATCACGGTCATAAACGCAACGTTGACCATTGCCCCCAAGGCCGCATCCGTCAACATTGCGGACGGCAGCAAGGTATACGGCAGTGCAGATCCAACTTTCTCAGCTGCGGTGAGTGGCCTTGTCGGCAGCGACACGCTTAACTATACACTCAACCGTGACGCTGGCGAGAATACAGGGTCCTACGCTATAAAAGCAACAATGGGCGCCAATCCGAACTATGCCGTAACGGTGTTCAATGGCACGCTAAACATAACGGCAAAAGCTGTCACCATCACGGTAGCCAACAAGGCCAAGACCCAGGGCAACGCGGATCCCGCATTGAGCGCAACGGTTGCGGGCCTTGTCGGGAGCGACACCATCCAATACACGCTCAGCCGCGTAGCAGGCGCAGCTGTGGGAACATATGACATCACGGCTTCCTATACACCGAATGCAAACTACGCAGTGACGGTCATCAACGGTGTGCTCACGATCAATGCCGCGCCTGTGAATCCGACGGCTACACCAGATAATGCGACACCGACACCGACCACCACAACCATCGTCAATCCCGAAGTACCTGCTGGCGGGCCGCCTGCGGGCGCAAGTTGGGCATTGCTTAATCTTCTGCTGGCGATCGGAACGGCACTTGCATCCATAGGCCTTCTGATCGGATACTTGAAGAAACAACAGCAGCAGAACGGAACCGAATCGGATCAAAAGCGTAAAGGGTTCATGCGGATCTTCAGTCTGGTCCCGGGCATCGGAGCCATCGTAACGTTCCTCCTCACGGAGAACATGCGCAATCCGATGGTAATAGCAGATATGTGGACGTTGCTGATGGTAGGCATTGCGGCAGTGCAGGGAGTTGTACTGTACCTCGCACACAAGAACAGCGCTGATGTTGACAGGGTTCGTACGCGCAACGCATAAACGAATGAGCAAATAAAAATTGACAAACGGAGCCCTGTGCGCTAACGCATGGGGCTTCATTCATTGGTTACGGAATAAGATATATAAGCCAATACGCACATTAAATGTCGAAATTTGTTACACATAAAAAATGACGATAACGTCTTCTTACAATATTACGATTTGTATATATGCCAGTAAAGCTGCGGAACAAGGATAATTCGGGTTTAAGAAGTTTAAAATACTTCCTATTAGGCAAATTATGGAAAAGTCCCAAAATAATTAGGAAGATTGTTACAGAAGTAACTTATATGTAACCAATAACAAATATAATTGTTTTACTTGGTACTATAGGTGTGTATTTTGCTTATATATGCGTTTTTATGACGCATTGGGGAGGAAAAGATGAAAAGAAAGTTTACGTATAAATTATTGAGTGTTGCGCTGGCGTTCAGCCTGCTGTATTCTATTTTGCCATCCAATGTTTTGGCTCAGGCACTTAATGGCGTACAGACCATCACTTTGCAGGACAGCACAAAGCAAACACCGGAGGCAACGGCAACACCGACACCGGAATCAACTGCGACGCCGACGCCGGAGCAGACAGCAACGCCGACACCGGAACAGACGGCAACGCCGACACCGGAACAGACGGCAACGCCGACGCCGGAGCAGACGGCAACGCCGACGCCGATTATGGCAATGGTGCCAAGAGCGCTCGTTGTAACGGGTGAATCGTACAGCTATCCGGCCGGCAATGAAGCTACCTTGCAGGTTACCATTTCATCTGCGGATGTCAGCCAGGGCATTATCGTTCCAGGCAGCAGCGTAGACGGGAATATAACATCTCGCGAAACTTGGAACTTCACGGCACAACCCAACACAGGGTACATATTTGATCACTGGGATATAACACAGAACCAAGGCGTCGATAATCTGGAAGACGATTCAGCGACACTGACTTTTAGATGTAAAAAAGATAGCGGACTTGATGATAAGGACAATTATCGTTTTACCGCTGTCGCGTATTTCAAGGTAGCACCCACCTATACGGTAACGTATAACGCCAACGGCGGAACCGGATCCGTGCCGACAGACAGCGCTGCGTATGCCAGCGGAGCAAGCGTAACCGTGCTGGGAAACACCGGCGGACTGACGAGGACGAACTATACATTCGTTGGCTGGGCGAACAATGCAAACAACAACTCCGACGATGTATACGGACCGGGTACTACTTTTACAATCAGCGGCAACAAGACACTTTACGCCAAGTGGATATCCAACACGACGACGTTCAACCATATCGATGTTGAGGTTGCGGGAACGCTGTCGATCGATCATAAAATCAACGGCGTAAGTCAGCCCGGTTATCCTCAGACGCTGAGCGTGACGGTTTCCAACGTGTCCGGAAGCTATGTAGATTTGAGCGGAACACACATCGCAGATGACTTCGCTATAATCAGCTCTACAGAATACCGAGATAATCTGACAATGACATGGCCCAGTTCCATCACAATCAACGCAACGCTGACGGGCGGCGGCCATAGCTATCCCATCAACAACTATACCATTACAGGCAATGCTATTCTGGCCGCTTTCAACCTCTGCCCGGGTTCTGTCGGTTCCACCAAAGGGTTCGATATCGAGATCAACGCCAGTGAGCTGACCAACGAGATTACACATTCCGTCACCTTCGAAACGACAACCGGCGGGACGATCGGCGGTGGGACTTCGGATATCGAGCATACGGGCATTCTTGAGGGAAGCAGCTGCCCGACACCGCCCGCTGCCGCGGCGAACTCGGGATATCAGTTCCTCGGCTGGACGAAAAACAGCGATACAACGCTTTATTCCGCAGCGCAAGTTGACGCGATGACCATCACCGCCGATACGACGTTCACCGCGCAGTTTGGAGCGGAATTCCGCGTGCGCAACAACAATGGCCCCGGCGGGGATCATGGATCCGTCCAGGTTCTCTACAACGGGATTTCGGACAACCTGGATTATGGCGAAGAGATAACGTTTGCATATTATGCACCTGCGGGGGATGTATCACTCGATTTTGTCCCGGACGCCGGGTATGCGTTCTTGTACTACGTGATCGGCAACGGTGCGACACACATCAGCGATGACCCGGATTATATCGATCCGGATACGTACGCGGGCCAACCCGGCGCCAACAACCGGATTGATGTCAACCCCAAATGGGTGACAGCAGTTGCTTACACTTTGCTCTACGACGCGAACGGCGGAACGGGAGCGCCGACAGATCCTGCCAGCCCATACAACGGCGGCGAAGATGTTACGATCCTAAATGGGACGCCCACATGGGCCGGACATACATTCAACGGCTGGACATCGAGCGCGTTTGCGGGTACACAAAACGCCGGATTTACGTTCACAATGCCGGAAGTGAATGTGACGCTCTATGCGGACTGGACGACCAACGCCTATGACGTGACATGGAACAACTACGACAATTCGGAGCTGGAGAAGGATTTGGATGTGCTCTACGGCGCGACGCCGCTCTTCAACGGCACAACCCCGCTTAAGCCCGCAACGGCGCAGTACACCTACACGTTTAACGGCTGGTCGCCTGCGGTATCGCCGGTGACGGGTGACATCACCTACACGGCGCAGTTCACGGAAACGACGAACGCCTATGACGTGACATGGAACAACTACGACAATTCGGAGCTGGAGAAGGATTTGGATGTGCTCTACGGCGCGACGCCGCTCTTCAACGGCACAACCCCGCTCAAGCCCGCAACGGCGCAGTACACCTACACGTTTAACGGCTGGTCGCCTGCGGTATCGCCGGTGACGGGTGACATCACCTACACGGCGCAGTTCACGGAAACGACCAACGCCTATGACGTGACATGGAACAACTACGACAATTCGGAGCTGGAGAAGGATTTGGATGTGCTCTACGGCGCGACGCCGCTCTTCAACGGCACAACCCCGCTCAAACCGGCAACGGCGCAGTACACCTACACGTTTAACGGCTGGTCGCCTGCGGTATCGCCGGTGACGGGTGACATCACCTACACGGCGCAGTTCACGGAAACGACGAACGCCTATGACGTGACATGGAACAACTACGACAATTCGGAGCTGGAGAAGGATTTGGATGTGCTCTACGGCGCGACGCCGCTCTTCAACGGCACAACCCCGCTCAAGCCCGCAACGGCGCAGTACACCTACACGTTTAACGGCTGGTCGCCTGCGGTATCGCCGGTGACGGGTGACATCACCTACACGGCGCAGTTCACAGAAACGACCAACGCCTATGACGTGACATGGAACAACTACGACAATTCGGAGCTGGAGAAGGATTTGGATGTGCTCTACGGCGCGACGCCGCTCTTCAACGGCACAACCCCGCTCAAACCGGCAACGGCGCAGTACACCTACACGTTTAACGGCTGGTCGCCTGCGGTATCGCCGGTGACGGGTGACATCACCTACACGGCGCAGTTCACGGAAACGACCAACGCCTATGACGTGACATGGAACAACTACGACAATTCGGAGCTGGAGAAGGATTTGGATGTGCTCTACGGCGCGACGCCGCTCTTCAACGGCACAACCCCGCTCAAGCCCGCAACGGCGCAGTACACCTACACGTTTAACGGCTGGTCGCCTGCGGTATCGCCGGTGACGGGTGACATCACCTACACGGCGCAGTTCACGGAAACGACCAACGCGTTCGCGGTGACGTTTGTTTCGGTCGGTTCAGGACACCTGGATGGAACGGCGACCTTCAACAATATTGAACATGGAACTGCATGGAACAACGCATGGGTGCCGACACCGGTTCCCAACAGCGATGCATACTTCGTTGGCTGGACACCTTCGTTCCCAACCAACGTAACGGACAACCTGACTTTCACCGCAACGTTTGCGCAAAAGACAGCCATCACGCTTACAGCAAACAGCGCAACCGTTACCTATGACGGTACGGAACACAGCGTTACAGGGTTTAGCGGACTGCCCGCGGGGTTGACCGTCAACGGAGTCAGCGCATCCGGCAAGGGCACGAACGCCGGGAATTACAACGTGACCTTCACGACGGGGACCGTTCAGATACTCGACGGCGCGGCGGATGTGACCGATCATTATATGATCTCGTATACCGACGGTAAGCTGACCGTCAATCCGAAGGCTGTTACCATCACGGTAGCCAACAAGACCAAGACCCAGGGCAATAATGATCCCTTGTTGACTGCTGGTGTAACCGGACTCGTCGGTGGCGATACACTTGCGTATACGCTCAGTCGTGTGGCTGGCGGAGCCGTGGGAACCTACACCATTACAGCATCATACACACCGAATGCAAACTATGCGGTGACGGTCGTCAACGGTGTGCTAACCATCAATGCCGCGCCGGTGAATCCGACGGCGACGCCGCTCAACCCGACGCCGACCACCACGACCATCGTGAATCCCGATGTGCCTGCGGGCGGTCCGGTGGGAGCTAGCTGGGCACTGCTGAATCTGCTGCTTACGATCGCGACAGCGCTGGCATCCATTGGACTTCTGATCGGATACTTCAGGAAGAAGCAGCAGGAAGACGGCAGCGAATCGGATCAAAAGCGTAAAGGATTCATGCGGATATTCAGCCTGGTCCCGGGCATCGGAGCCATCGTGGCATTCATCCTCACGGAGAACATGCGCAATCCGATGATCTTTGTTGACATGTGGACGCTGCTGATGATAGGCATAGCAGCAGTGCAAGCGGTTGTAATGTACCTTGCCCGCAAGAACAGCGAGGATGTTGATAAAGTGCAGATCCGCAAAGCCTATTAAAGCAATAAAGGTTCAATAAAAAGCCGGAAAGCCCCATGCGTTTAAGCATGGGGCTTTATTGTCGGGATATCAGAAGAGCATCAGTACAACCGTACTATAAAATGGGCAGATCAGAGCAATGCGCGCAGCTTTGCTTTGTTTAGTATCTCAACCTCTCCGCGAGACAGGCTTACCAAACCGTCCTCGTGAAATCGTTTGAGCATCCGGGTCACAACTTCACGTGCGCTGCCAACGTACTTCGCTATTTGCTCGTGTGTGATCTTTAAGGTGTTGCTGCCTGTTTTGGATGCCTCATCGATTAGAAACACTGCTAAACGTTTGTCAAATCCCATAAACAGTATCTGCTGCATTGCCCACATCACTTCGGAGAAACGATCGGCGGTCAGCTTATAGGAAAAATTCTCCACATGGATATTGCTGGCGGCCAGCGCTGCGATGGTGTTTGCTCCGATAAGAAGAACTTCTGAATCGGTTTCAGCTTCGATATGCACATCAAACGTGATTTGTTTGATAATGCAGGAAGCCGACAGAATGCAGATATCTTTGGGATACAAGCGGAACAGGGAAATGTCACGACCTTCCTCAGAAAGAATGAAAACCCTGAGTGTGCCGGATTTTATCACCACCAGACCGATGCAATCAACGTCACCGCTGTGGATAAGCATGCCGCTCGTGTAATGCAGCTGCTGGGTGTTGTTGAGAATCAGGCCCTGTTCGCTTTGCGAAAGATCGTGCCAAAAGGGAAGCGTTTGGGTTAAAATCCGAATGTCCTGTTCGTCAAGCATTGCCGCACATCCCATCCAAAGCGAATATTTTTGAAGAACGTTTGATGAAAATTGGTGGAAATTCAATTAACCAAAGCATACCTTTTCCGCTGTATGCTGTCAATCCTATCAAAAAAGCCGCATATGCATTGAATACATTCAATGCATACGCGGCTTGCTTCAAAGCAATACGCTATGCGCTCGCCAGCATGGACAGGATTGCACTTTTGCTCTTCACACCGACTGAACTTGCAATGGGCTTCCCATTCTTCATTACGACTAAGGTCGGGATGCTCATTATGTTGAATTCAGAGGCTAGCTCCTGTTGTTCATCCACATTGATTTTGCATACCTTTATTCCCGCAGGAGCATCCTTTGCGATCTCATCGACAATGGGGGATAGCATACGGCACGGACCGCACCATGTAGCCCAAAAATCGATCAAAACGGTATCCGTTGTTTCCATGGCTTCTTTGCGAAAATTATCTTTTGTCAATGCCAATACTGACATGATCAAGACCTCCTTTTATTTGTTAATCATAAAATACCAGTTTTAATAGGGGTACTCCGTAACTTGGTCACAACTGGACATGGAATGGACACAAGTTCTAGAGCTTGCATAAATGCATTGTGGATAGTCGGACGTTTTCTTTGACAAACGGTGATGCTGTGCTAAAATAAACAGGAATGAATACAAAACTTGAGTATATCTATCACAGTTATTTTAAATCGGGAACTACCGATACAGTATAAGTATTCAAAACATATCACTTTGAGCCGATGAATTGGCAGGTTGATTACCTGAAGGGAAATAGGGTTGATGGCTAAAAGAGCAACGGCGTTCATACTGTCTCTTCTTCTGATGCTCGGCTGCGCCGTTACGGTGGTTGCAGAACCGCTGCAGAGCGACGCGCCAATCCTGTCGCCTGCGCAAACGCTGACCCCTGATCCGATCCCAACTGAAGAAGCCACGCCGATTGTCATACCAACACCAACGGAACAACCGGCGCCAACGATCGAGCCTGCGGCGACGGAGGCGGAGCCTGCAGCAACACCGGATGATTCCACACTGATTCCCGGTTCAATTGACTGCAAACAAAGAGATCTGTTGAACAAAGCAAAGGCAAACAGATCC
Source organism: uncultured Christensenellaceae bacterium (assembly GCA_942492795.1). Lineage (GTDB taxonomy): Bacteria > Bacillota > Clostridia > Christensenellales > QAND01 > RGIG3178. The sequence continues at coordinate 2,091,270 of OW818639.1, read as the reverse complement.
TCCTTTATGAACAAAGGACAATTGAATAAAATCGATCGAAAATTCGATAATACATTATTGCAGCTGACCAACGATGCATACCTGCTTAGTGGGACAACGAAAAATCAACTGATTGAACAGATGAAAAAGCAGAATCAGATTGAAACGAAAACCAAAAGCGGTAAAACCGTATTTTCCGTAACAGTATATGTTCAATTGAAGGACGGATTCGCATCTGATTCGATCAAACCGTACATAAACGAAATAAAAAGTGAAGATTGCAAAGCAGGACTTTATGTTGCTTCGGTCAATCAGGAAAGATTGCAGGAACTGGCGGCCTTGGATGCCGTACGCCGCATAAGCACCGTTTACAAACCCATTGTCCATTCCACAGGTTTTGCGCTAAGCGAGGGCGACAGCGTTTTAAAAGCCGCCGCAATGCGAACGCAATTCGGCGCAAATGGCACCGGCGTTAAAATCGGCGTTATTTCCGATGGCGTGGATAGTATATCCAACGCTATAACAAGCGGCGATCTGCCGCCGACTGTGCATGTTCTGAGCAATACGCAGGGCGGCGACGAAGGTACTGCCATGCTTGAAATCATCCATGATTTGGCGCCGGGCGCATCGCTTTATTTCCATGACTGCGGCGCTTATATGACAGACTTTAACCAGGCTATAACAGCGCTTGTCATTGCGGGCTGCAATATCATTGTTGATGATATCAGTTGGTTTGAAGAAGCCTATTTTGAAGACGGGCTCATCGCCAGACACGTCGATGATGTTTTGAAGAACAACAACGTCGTCTATGTGTCTGCGGCCGGCAACGCTTCGGGTGCCACCACGAGCTATGCCCATTATCAGGGGATGTTTTCCAGAATGTCGGATGATTGGCATGATTTTTCCGGAGGAAAAACGTCTACAACCGATTTGTATTTCAATATACCTGCCGGCTCAACGATCGTAGCGGTTTTGCAATGGAAGGAACCGTTCTTGAATGCAAGCAACGACTATGATCTTTACCTGTTCGATGCATACGGAAAAGTGGATGAAAGCACCGGGACGCAGAGTCCGGGAAACGGCTCTAATCCATTTGAGTTAATTCAATTCACAAACGGCACAGGATCCAATCGCGATTATCTTTTGGCGGTTGACGGTCAATATGCTTCAACCGCGAAGGAGTTGGAAGTATATGTGTATTGTTTCAACGGCGCTTCGCGATATTCCAACAACATTACATATGCCGACTCCATCTATGGACACCCCGCCGTACGAAATGTCATCGCATGCGGCGCTGTCAATGCAGATACACCTTTACAAATAGAACCGTTTTCTTCGCGAGGTCCGGTAACGTTGTTGAATGAGACAAGAAACAAACCGGACATCGTCGGTGCAGACGGCGTTGATGTGACCGGCGTCGGCGGATTCAGCGACCCGTTCTACGGCACGAGCGCTGCTGCGCCGCATATAGCCGCAATAGCCGCGCTTTTAATGCAGCGGTATCCCACGGAGTCTGCCGATTCAATCCGTGCCATTCTACTCAACAATGCCGACGATCTTGGGACATCGGGCTTTGACACCATTTACGGTTACGGTAAGGCAAACGCACTCAAGGCCGCGCTGAGCAAGAGCTATGTCCGTTTTGATCCGCAGGATGGCACCGGCGCAAGCCATATACTTGCCAACAACAATACCAAGATCGCAGCACCTGCTGTTCCGACAAGGGCAGGGTACACATTCAGCGGATGGTATCAAGACGCCGCATGTGTGACACCATGGAATTTCGCTTCGGATATCGTGGTCTCCGACATAACGCTCTATGCAAAATGGGGATTCATGATAACCGTACAATCTGCGAATGCAAAATTCGGGACGGTGTCTGCAAGCAGCATATTCCAAACCGGCAACGCAGTAACCGTTGTTGCACAACCCAAGGCCGGTTATTGTTTCACCGGTTGGACGGAAGGAACGACGCTGGTATCCGTTAACGCTGTCTATACTTTTACAGCGGAAGCTGTAAGGACATTGCGGGCCAACTTTATCAAGATCGGAACACCGGCATTATCGTCGGCAACGACAGTCGGCTACAGCGGTGTCCGTCTGAATTGGACAGCCGTTGCCAACGCGACCGGTTATGAAGTGTACCGCTCCAAATCCCGATCAAGAGGCTATGCGTTGCTGGCAACAACTGTCGGATTGGAATACAATGATGCAACTTCCACATCGGGCGTAACCTATTATTATAAGATAAGAGCGCTCTGGCGTCAGGAAGGGATATCCGCGTCGTACAGTGCGTATTCGAACAATAGAAGCGTCAAGCCCAAGTGGCCGACCATCACGCTGACTGCAACCGCCACAAACTATCATACAGTTGCACTGACATGGAATGATTTGCCGTTTGCCGACCGATATGAGCTCAGCCGCAGTACTTCGTCCCGATCGGGGTTTTCCGTCGTCCCCGGAGCCGAAGCGCTGACGGAACCGGGCTATGTCGATGACAAACTGACACAGGGACAAACTTATTACTATAGAATTCGCGGGTATGAAGCCGCTGGCAACCAACCGGGGCCGTACAGCAGAATAAAATCTGTTAAGCCGAATTGGGCAGCAGCCAAACTGACTTCCGCCATCCTGCAGGGTTATCACAGCGCAACGTTGAATTGGAATGCCGTGCCGTCTGCTGACGGGTACGCGGTATTTCGCAGCACTTCGTCCCACCGAGGATTTGTGCAGATCGCAACCGATATCGCGGCAACGAACTATACGGATCATTCACTCAGCGCCGGGTCTGTGTATTACTACAAGATAGTCCCATACGATGTTGTAGACGGTATCAAGATTTACGGAAATTATAGCAATGTCAGGTCGGTTCGGCCAAAATGGCCGCCTGTCACACTTTTTGTAAACGCGCTTGGCAACAGCTTGCAACTGACATGGACCGGTATCGGCAATGTGGACGGCTACGAAGTGCAACGCTACAATCCTGCCATAAGGCAATATGAACCAATCGGGGACGCTTCGGGCAACATCTTTACTGACAGCGCTTTGACAGCCGGATATGCCTACCGATACAGAGTGCGCGCGTTTGTTGTGGTCGGGACAACCAGAATCTATGGCGCATTCAGTAAACACAAGACCGCAAAAGCAGCTGCGGTTGCCCTGTTGTGACGCGATTTTAAAGTAAATTGATGGGAAGATCGGATCCGGCTCGGTTTTTCATGCCTGTGACATCAGCAGCTGATACCGAATAGGAAATTCAAAAAAACCACCTGCATACCGACTTTGAAATGCTATAATATGGATGACTCAGCGAACCACAATCATTATGCGATAAGCGAGGGAAACATCATGAATTCGAAAGAACGCGTAACGGCTGCCGTCAGACTCCAGGAAGTTGACGCTATCCCAAGCGGCTTTTCCTACCACTTCCCAAAGGGTAACGAATACGGGGATGCGGGCGTAAACATCCATATGGACTTTTTTTCCAATGCGGGAACGGATATCTGCAAAATCATGAACGACAGTCGTATTCCAAGTATGAGCAACGTAAAAACAGCTGCGGACTGGAAAGACGTCCGTGCTTTAAGCCTGAACGATCCCTGCTTTGCCCGGCAGATAGATATGCAAAAGCGGATATTGGACAAGATGGATCCAACACGTTTTTCCATGGGAACGCTTCACGGTGTGGTTGCCTGTTGCCGTCATGCCACAAGCGAAGGTTATACCTTTGAACAAACGCGCGAAATCATGTGCGCGCATTATCGCGAGAACAAACAGCCGATCACCGATGCGTTCAAGCGTATGGCAGACAGCCTTTCGCTGTTGGCGCGTGCGTATGTGGACAGCGGTTTGGACAGCGTGATGTACGCTTCCCTTGGAGCCGAAAAGCAGTATTTCACCGATGAAGAATACGCTCAACTCGTGGAGCCTTTGGATAAGCAAATCATGAGCGTTTTTAAGAGTTCTCCGAAGTGCATCAGTTTTCTGCATATGTGCAAAGAAAACCTGAACATGGAACGGTATCGCAGTTATGCAGAGTATGCCGATGCGTTCAATTGGGGCGTTTATGAAACGGATTTTTCGCTGGAAAAGGGCCGGGAATTGTTTGGCGGAAAATGTGTATGGGGTGGATTGGCCAACCGTTCCGGTGTGCTTGTGGAAGGCTCGCTGAAACAGTTGGAAGAAGAGGTCAAAAGGATCGTCAAAGACTATGGCCGCAAAGGGTTTATCCTGGGCGCAGACTGCACGTTGCCGACGGATATTGATCATCAGCGTGTTCGTACGGCTTCGGAAGCAGCACATAAGTGTTGATATCCGAGACTGCAAGCTAAACAATTAATACGAAGGTCCGCTAAGCCTGGCTTTTGGGTGAGGCGGGCTTTCTGAATATCGGGCGAGCTGTCAACTCGCAAGTGCGCCTGATACGAAATAAACCGCAGCAACGCTTCACCTTTGAGCACGATCGATACGATTGGACTTGATCAGAAACGGGAAATATGCGTATCAATGGAACGTCGTTGACAAATGATACGCCGATTGCTAGTATTTAGATACAGTATTCGAAACCATTTCTTCCATAACAGGCTATAAAGCAAAGAAGCAAAGGTGCGTCGAATCATTGCGTTGCGAATAGTATGTTAAAATACATAGGAAAGAGGAATAGACATGTTCAAACGTTTTATTGTCATTGCTGAGTTTTCCGGGAGCGTTAATTCGCTGGTCGAGGATTGTCAAAAGCTAAAAGTCTTGGGAGCTGAAGAATGTCTTCTGATACAGCCATTCATCATGGTAGACTCCAATTCAATGGATATATCGTATTTGTTAACTGCGATGGAACAGAACCTTGCTGCTCAAAAGGCGGCATTGGAAAAAATCGGATTCCGTGTTGAGTCAAGACTGCTTCCGGGAGTTACCATCAACGAAGTAGCTGACCTTGCGGTCAAAGAAGACTACTCCGTCATTGTGGTCGGTGCGCAAAAGCAGTCTTTGGCAGGATCTGTGGTTTTTGGCGGACTATCATCGGAAATGATGTATCAGACCAAAATCCCCGTATTGGTTTTGAGAACGCAAGACGAGGACAATCAAAAGAGCACACCTCAGGCAGCAGTCGAAATAAGCAGCCATATTCTGTACGCAACCGATTTCTCTGAAAACGCCGATCAGGCATTTCCGTATTTGGAACAACTATCCGCAAGCGGAGCAAAAAAAATAACGCTGATACATATTCAGGATAGATCCAAATTGGGATCGTATACACAAGAGCAGATAAATGGTTTTGACAAGATGGATATGGAACGTCTTGAGTTGCTCAAGCAGAAGCTTGTAAACGCCGGGAAAGTGCAAGTGGATATCGTATTGAAAACGGGATCCCCTTCTGTCGAAATACTAAAATTTATCGATGACAACGGCGTGCAGCTGGTCGTGATGGGAAGCCAGGGCAGAGGTTTTATCAAGGAATTATTCCTGGGAAGCGTCAGCCACAACATCGCTCGTCAGGCGGCTGCATCGGTCCTGTTGATTCCTAAAAAGCGGGAAGACAAGTGATCGTGCGCACAAAGCTGTATCGTTAAGTTATTTTTATCATACAATGAACTTTGGATCAAAAAACAGCAGAAATAAAACGCATGCAAACCAAAAGCGAATGCATGCGTTTTTTAATGCAACAACAAACACGGTTGCCGACTTGGAACTACAGTGTGCCGTCTGTTAATTCCGAAAGCGCACCGTCCAGTTCCCTGATCCAAAGTGCCATGGAGGCATCGCTGGGCATTCGCCAATCGCCGCGCGGGGACAAGCATACGGAACCAACTTTTACGCCGTCGGGAAGGCAGGAACGCTTGAACTGCTGCGTAAAGAATCTCCTGTAGAAAGTCCTCAGCCATTTGAAGATCTCATCTTTTGAATAGAAGCCGTCAAATGCAATGGTGGCTAGCTTTAATATCTTTTTGGGAGCAAATCCGTTTCGAATCATATGGTAGAGGAAGAAGTCGTGCAATTCGTACGGTCCCACCACATCCTCGGTCTTTTGGGCGATGTTGCCATCCGAATCGGCGGGAAGCAGTTCGGGGCTGATGGGCGTGTCCAATACATCCATCAGCGCAGCGGCTACTTTTTTGTTCTCGGTTGTTTCCGCATAATACGACACCAGATGTTTGACCAATGATTTTGGTACGCCGGAATTAACGCCGTAGTGGCTGATATGATCTCCGCTATAGGTGCACCAGCCAAGTGCGAGCTCCGACAAGTCTCCCGTACCGACAACAAGACCATTCTCTTGGTTGGCGATATCCATCAGTATCTGCGTTCTTTCCCGTGCCTGCGTGTTTTCATAGGTCACATCATGCTTGTTGATATCGTGACCGATGTCTTTGAAATGCTGCAGGCAAGCCTCTTTGATGGATATCTCCTTCGCTTGGATATCCAGTTCCCGCATCAATGTCAGAGCGTTCTGGTAAGTCCTGTCGGTGGTCCCAAGCCCCGGCATGGTAATCCCGATAATATTGGAAACAGGCAATTTAAGCGCTTGCATGGCTTCGACGGTCACCAAAAGCGCCAATGTCGAGTCCAAACCTCCAGAGAGGCCGATGACAGCCTTGCAGATGCCTGTTTTACGCATCCGCTCCGACAGACCGGTGGATTGCAGTTTGAATATTTCTTTGCATCTGCCGTACTTGGCATTTGGATCCCGCGGGATAAACGGGTGTGCATTGACAGAAAAGCACTCTTTGATATCACGGTCATCGTGTAAATTGAATTCAATAACGCGATAGACGGAAGGATCCGCCTTGTCCATAAAACTGTTGAATTTTCTACGGTCGTTCATCAGTTTTTCAATGTCGATATCCGAAAAAATATAGGTCGAAACTTCGGGAAAACTCATCTCTCGTACGATGGCATTGTTTTCGGCAATAACAGCGTGTCCGCCAAAGACAACATCGGTGGTGGATTCACCCTGTCCCGCGGAGCAGAAAACATATCCCGCAAAGCACCGCGCCGATTGTTGTTTGATCAGATCGCGCCTGTAATCAAGTTTTGTCACGGTTTCGTTGCTCGCCGATAGGTTGAGCAGCAAATTTGCGCCATGCAGCGCATGATATGCGCTGGGCGGAATGGGCATCCAGAGATCCTCACAGATTTCTACGCCAACGCAAAGCTGCGATAATCTGTCTGAAAACAGAAGATTCTCACCAAAGGGAACTTGCTTCCCCAAAATGCGAATGGTATCGCCAATGCGCGAAGAAGATCCGGCAAACCATCTCTTTTCATAGAATTCGTTATAGTTGGGCAAAAAAGTCTTTGGGATTACGCCCAACACCTGACCCATATGCAGCACAGCTGCGCAATTGAAAAGCTGGCTGTCAGCCTCGGCCGGAATTCCGACAGAGATAAGCATGTCGATGTCCCTGGTTTGTTCCAGAAGTTTTGCCAAAGCATTTTGAGATTCCGAAAGCAAATTCCGTTGATGGAACAGATCCGCGCAGGTATACCCGGTTATCGACAACTCGGGAAACACCATCACTTTGATGCCATCTACCGAATCACCCTTTTGGATCAGACGGATCATTTCATCAACGTTGGCATTCGGGTCCCCGACCGAGACCAGCGGCACAGCCGCGGCAACTCTTATATAGCCATACTTCGATAATTTCACTTGAACTCCTCCGTTGTCTTTGAGCGGATGATAAAACAGTTTGCGTTTGGACATATAACTGGCGACGGTTTTGAAATGGTGTTATGGTTCCCATGCGATTGGCAGGGAACAATACTTTCATTATTTGCCCTGTACCGATATCGCCATGCGATCAAATTACATTATAGGATATACATAGAACTATTGTCAAAAATATCCCGCAAATAGCGCTGAACAATCGCTAAACACCGTATTCGGTTGTACAAAAACCTCTTGCGTTTCAAGTGAAATTTTGTTACTATTTGAAAGCATCTGAGATACGCGGAGAGGTATCGAAGTGGTCATAACGGGGCTGACTCGAAATCAGTTTGAGGGAAACCTCACGCGGGTTCGAATCCCGCCCTCTCCGCCAATCAATAGCCACCTACGGGTGGCTATTTTATTGGCGGAAAAGAAAGGCGGATTCGAACCCGGTTTGACGCAAGCGAAGCGAAGCGGCAAAGGGGACGTCTTTAGCCGTCCGCAAATAAAGCGGACGGTATCCCGCCCTCTGTGCCAATCAATAGCCACCTACGGGTGGCTATTTTATTGGCGGAAAAGAAAGGCGGATTCGAACCCGGTTTGACGCAAGCGAAGCGAAGCGGCAAAGGGGACGTCTTTAGAACCGGAGATGAGCGCCGACAGTGTCGGATGAAGCGAATCGGAGGTTCTGAAAGCATGAGGTGCGTGCGAACGGCAGTGAAGCACAAGCCCATGACTTTCAGAGTTATCTATATAGCTTGGCAAACGGTTGCAAAATTGTGAACCGTGTAAAACTGCAAAGCGGACGGTATCCCGCCCTCTCCGCCAACAAATAGCCACCTACGGGTGGCTATTTTATTGGCGGAAAAGAAAGGCGGATTCGAACCCGGTTTGACGCAAGTGAAGCGAAGCGGCAAAAGCCGATAAACCTGCATGGTTGCGGGCTTTTCTTTTACAATTTATCGTAAAAAAGTTTATGTGTTCCAACAATGAATCCGATATATGTAACGTGCATAAAAATAAAGGTCGGTGTGAACATCATGGACAAACAAAAAAAGTTGTTTTACAGAATTGCAGCTATAGAAGCTATTTTTATCGCCATGTATTTGTTTGCATCATTAATGAAAAACGAATTATTATGCAGTATATTGTCAGCAACAAACGCTGCAATTGCTACAACGGTATTGTCGTACTCCTATGTATTGTCGAAAAACAAAAGCACGTCAGGAATAGCATTAATGCTGTATGCCATTGCTTGTATTGCATGGTTTGCAGCAGATATACTATGGATAGTTTCGTATGCTGCTGGTGGCGATCCAACGCAGAGCATCGTCATAACCTATATTTATACGTTAACAAATGTGTTTCTAGGTGCTGGTGTTTTGATATTTTCCTTATATTATTTCAGGAAATGGATATCAGTACAGCTGATCCTTGATACCTTGATCATAACAGTCAACAGCATTCTGCTCGTTTGGATAGCGTTCTTTCATAAAGACAATGTCTGGCTGGAACTATTTCTGCAGGACGGGATTTCATCCGCAGCCAGCATCACACTTGATTTCCTTGCCATTATCGGAATATTTATAGCCGTCTATTCGATCAGCAAAAAGAAAATTCCTGTCTATATTATTCTTTGCATGTCGGGAATTCTTATATATGCGTTTACGGATTTGTACTATTATTATATATACGCCAACAATCAATATATTCCCAACTCTTTGTTGGACGTCATGTATGTTGCCTCGTTGCTGATTCTGTCAATTGGAGCGCTATGGAGGACGCTGATAACGCCCGATGAAGATGATGCGTATGAACAAATGACAAAAGGAAGGAATTGGTTGCTTCTGTTCCTGTATCCGTTGGCTGCCATTATCAGCGAGGGTTTTGTATTCAACGATGTCCTGCATTTCTTTGTGTCGATCGTTATGTATAAGGTTTTAAGCGGATATATCCAGATAGCGGTCGAAAAAGATATCCTGTATCGTAAAGAAGTGGAGATCAACATTTCTTTGGAAAAGCGCGTTGAGGAGCAATACGGTGAACTGGTTTACCTGGCAAACAACGATACGGTCACGAATCTATTCAACAGACGCTACTTTTTGAGGGCTTTGGAAAATGCGATCGATGAGATGAAAAACGGCGAATTGCTGGCTGTATATCTTATCGATCTCGACCGCTTTAAAACGATTAACGATACTCTTGGCCATGATGTGGGAGATAAGGTACTGATCAAAGTATCAGAGAGGATGCACAAATGCATGAACGACGGGGCGGTGCTGGCGAGATTGGGCGGCGACGAATTTGCGCTGTTTGTCCGGGGGAAAAATTCGCATGAATATCTGGAAAGAATTGCGAAGGATATCATCCACTCGTGCAGTGCTCCGCTTTTTATCGGGGATAATCAACTTCAGATAACGCTAAGCATCGGCATATCGATGTGCCCTGTGGATGCCGATAACCAAGTTGCTCTTTTGCGAAATGCCGATATTGCGATGTACCGTGCAAAGTCGCAGGGGTATAATACTTTTGTCTTCTATGACCCGTTTTTCATAAAAAGTATCGGGAAAAAGAGTGAGATCGAAGTGTTGTTGCGCAAGGCAAACATCGAGAAAGACTTTGAGTTGTTTTATCAACCTCAATTTGATCTTGCAACAAACCGTTTGATAGGCGCAGAGGCTTTGCTTTCGTGGAAGAACGCTGAACACGGTTATATTCCACCCAAAGAATTCATACCCGTTGCAGAAGAAATCGATTATATGATAAGGATCGGAAAGTGGGTCATGAATGAAGCCGTTCGGCAGATCATCAAATGGAATACCACCCATTCCGTCGATCTCAAAATGGGAATAAATATCTCTCCAAAACAGCTTCAGGAAGATGATTTTGTTAACATGATGAAAAACCTTATCAATCATGAAAATTTCAATACAACATGGATAGATGCGGAAATTACAGAGAATATTTTCCACGAAAGCGACAACAGAACAAACGAAATCCTTGATATCTTAAAGGAACTGCGGGTATCGGTATCCGTTGATGAATTTGGATCAGGAGTTTCTTCCTTGGGCTATTTGAATAAATTTTCCTTTGACCGGATAAAAATTGACAAATCGCTTATTGAGCCACTCTGTAACGGCAACAACAGCGGCATCAGACTTGTGAAAGCTGTCGTATCGATGGCGAATGCAATTGGTATCAACACGATAGCAGAAGGAGTCGAAAACGAAGAACAGCTTAGCTTGTTGAAGAAATTAAAATGCCATCAGGCACAGGGATCATTTCTGGGCAGACCGGTTTGCGCTGCTGAATTTGAAAACTTGTTTATTCTTTGCCAAACCTGATAGTGAAAAAGAAATATACTTAAGCCCAACCGTCAAGGCCGGAAACAACTTCGACTCTTGCCGGTTTTTTTGTATCAAACCGTTTGCGCTTGCGGCGGCAAACGAACAGCGCTATGATAAGAAACAAAGCATTCGGTATCAAATTGGAAGGACGAGGAAAACCGATGGAAAAACCGATTCAGGAACAGTGTCTCTATGACGGGAAATTGGTCCGTCTGGTCAGCATCGATGTGGAATTATCAAACGGAAAAACATCCAAGCGGGAAGTGATCCGACATCCGGGCGGAAGTGCGGTGGTTGCGCTTAACGAAAAGGGCGAAATCGCGCTCGTCAGACAATATCGAATCGCTATGGGACGCTTCATGCTCGAATTGCCGGCGGGGAAGCTTGATAAGCAGGAAGATCCGTTTGTCTGCGCCAAGCGCGAACTTTTGGAAGAAGCCGGCATGCAGGCCACCGACTGGGTCAAATTGGGTGAATACATATCCAGTCCGGGATTCTGCGATGAAATAATCCATCTCTACCTTGCGTACACGCGGGAGCAGGGGCAACAGCACCTTGACGAAGATGAATTCGTGGATGTGGTTTGGATGCCGTTTCCCCAGGCCGTATCTTGTGTCGTTTCGGGAACCATATCGGACGGCAAGACCATCTGCGGCATTTTGATGGCGCAGCAGCGGATATAGCGCTAGGCAAGCTTAAGCGTTTCGCGTATAATTGAAACAACACATTTTCAAATTCTATTGAGGTGAGTGAGTACGATGATAACTTTGTATAAGGGACCGTCCTGTGTCAGAAACGGGGAAGTCGTCAAAGCCGAAGCCGCCCACACCGAAGGAACGATGGCGCATAGCATCCTGATGGCGCATCACAAAGGTGCGGACAATAAAAATCTGCATCTCACATTCGACGCCTTGGCTTCGCATGACATCACCTATGTCGGCATCGTCCAGACCGCGCGGTTTTCTGGCATGGAAACGTTCCGTATGCCCTATGTGCTGACCAATTGCCACAACAGCCTCAAAGCTGTCGGAGGCACCATCAACGAAGATGACCATCGTTTCGGGTTGTCGGCAGCCATCAAATACGGCGGCGAATTTGTGCCTGCCCATATGGCGGTTATTCATCAATACATACGTGAAATGCATGCCGGATGCTCAAAAATGATACTTGCCTCGGACAGTCATACCCGCTATGGCGCATTGGGTACAATGGGCATAGGTGAAGGCGGTCCGGAGCTTGCCAACCAGCTGCTGGGGCGTACATACGATCTTCCGTATCCGGATATCGTTGGTGTTTACCTTACCGGAAAGCCGAAACCGGGCGTCGGTCCGCAGGATGTCGCGCTCGCGCTGATACAGAAGGTATTCGACATCGGCTTTGTAAAGAATAAAGTATTGGAATTCTTTGGACCCGGCATTAAGAATCTGTCGATGGACTTCCGCCTTGGCATCGACGTTATGACAACGGAAAGTGCCTGCTTATCCAGTATCTGGGAAACGGATGATACCGTAAAACGCTATCTGAGCAACCATGGCAGGCAAGCGGAATATGCGCCTTTGTCGCCAAAACAGGACACTGTTTACAACAGTCTGGTGCATATTGACCTTGACAAAGTGGAGCCGATGATCGCATTGCCGTTCCATCCCAGCAACGCATTTACCATCCGTGAGCTTAAGGAAAACCTGCAGGATATTTTGGCAAAATGCGATGCGGATATTGCCAAGCAAACGGAAAAACAGCAGCAGGTAACGCTGATGGATAAAGTCCGCAACGGCGAGCTTTATACCGATCAGGCAATCGTGGCCGGATGTTCCGGCGGATTGTATCAAAACGTCTTGCGCGTAAACGAGATACTGACAAAGGACGCTCTTGGAACAACCGGATTTTCGTTGTCCGTATACCCAGCAAGCATTCCGATGGCGATGGCGCTTTCTAAAAAAGGCATCACCGATGAACTGCTTGAAAAGGGCGTCATCATGCGCACGGCATTCTGCGGGCCATGTTTCGGCGCCGGCGATGTACCGCAAAACGGCGGGCTTTCGATCCGCCATACCACACGCAACTTCCCCAACCGAGAAGGGAGTAATCCCGGCGACGGGCAGATCGCTTATGTAGCGTTGATGGACGCACGCTCCATCGCCGCAACCGCACAAAACGGCGGCAGGCTCACCGCCGCTACGGAACTCGACAATCCTCCTGCTGAGCCGGAATATGACGACTATACATTCAATGCGCTGCCCTACCAGAGCCGCGTGTATCAAGGCATCGGTAAGCCCAAACCGGAGCATGCACTTGTCATGGGTCCCAATATCACCGATTGGCCGGAGATGATCCCGCTTACGCAAAACCTCGATCTTACCGTTGCAAGCGCCATCTACGACCCCGTTACCACGACCGACGAACTCATCCCGTCCGGCGAAACTTCCAGCTATCGCAGCAATCCGCAGCGTTTGGCGGAGTTTGCGCTTTCCCGCAAAGATCCCGGCTACGTCGGGCGTGCCAAGGCGGTGTTTGCAAAGGAAATGGAACGTCGCAAAAAGGATCCCGACGCACCGGGTTTGGGAACCATCGTCTTTGCCATTATGCCGGGGGACGGTTCGGCGCGTGAACAGGCGGCATCCTGCCAGCGTGTGCTGGGTGGGCTTGCCAACATCGCATCGGAATACGCAACGCGCCGCTATAGAGCGAATGTCATCAACTGGGGCATGTTGCCGTTTGAACTTGACAATGCTGCGTCCTACAACATGAGACCGGGAGATGTGGTACAAATCCGCGGTATCCGGGACGCATTGCTCAGAGGGGAAGAGTTGATACCCGCTACATTGGTTCAGTCGGATAAGACTGTTCCGCTGACGCTCAAACTTCCGGGCCTAACGGAGGCTGACAGAAGCATCATTGCCGCTGGCTGTTTGATGAACTACTACGCCGAGCAAAACAAGGCAGCAGCGTTGAAAGAGTAAATTCCAAGCACAATAAAAGGACGGATAAACCGTCCTTTTTTATTTGTATGAAACGATGGCTGGTTGCGCAACGCGAGGCAGTCAGACAGATCAAAGTTCTGTCTGTTTTTGCCTTCGCTGTCTGAAGAAATCGGATAGCAGCTGTGCGCACTGATCCGCAAGAACACCCGCAGTAACTTTTAACCGGTGGTTGAAGCGGATATCCTGCGGCAGATTGTAAAGTGTACCGCAGCAACCGGCTTTCGGATCGGAGGCACCGTATACGACTTCATCCATGCGCGCATTGATCAGAGCACCGGCACACATCGGGCAGGGCTCCAATGTGACATACATCGTACAGCCGCTAAGCCGCCAACCGCCAAGCTTCTTGGCGGCTTTTTGCATTGCCAGTATTTCCGCGTGAGCTGTGGGATCGTTTCGGCTTTCCCGCAGGTTATGTGCTCTTGCTATGATTGTATCGTCTTTGACGATCACGGCTCCTATGGGGACTTCTCCCTTACGAGCCGCCAAATTTGCCTGCAGAATGGCTTTGGACATGAAGAATTCATCGTTCATGCTGAATCCCCCTCTGGATCGCACGATAACACAAACGATCCAACAACGCGATAAAAAAGCCAGTCGGGAGCGCAAACAGGATGAGCCATGGCCAATAGACGATCAACGCTACGGTTTTGGTCAACAGTATGCCGACGCCCAGTTGGGCGGTGTTATGGCAAAGGGCTCCCATGATGCTGATGGCATATTCGGAAAAGCGGAATCGTTTAAAAAGAGCCATACCCAGAAAGCTTATGACCGCACCTGCGATCGAATACAAAAAGCCGGTAACAGCTCCTGTGATAAGCAGTCCGATCAGGCATCGAAGTATGCCGATCGTTAGAGCATCCTTTGCATTCAGGTGCATCAGGGCATATAGCGTAAAAGCGTTCGCCAAGCCGAGCTTTGCGCCGGGTAGAGCCGGGAGCAGCGGCATAAGGAAATATTCCAGCATATGCACAGCCGAAGCCATCGCAACGAGCATGCTGAGTGTAGTCAGCCGTTTGATATCAATGTGCGTCATTGTATGCGATACGCTGTGTTTACAATCGTAAACACCTTTTTTGCGCCCTCCGTCAGATATATTTTGCCATCCTCGGTGACAAGCACGGCATCCACACCCTGCGTTTGTGCCAAAGCCATGCCTTTCTCTACACCCAACACGTATACGGCGGTGGAAAGTGCGTCGCATTGGGCTCCGCTTTTGCCGATGATGGTCACACTCGAAAGACCGTTATGAACACTATATCCCGTTTTTGGATCAAAGATATGATGGATCCGGTTCCCGTCAACGATGATATACCTCTGGTAATCGCCGCTTGTTATGACATGAACATCACTGACGCTGAGCTTGCCGAATATACCCTCTGCACGAGGGTCCTGAAGGCCTACAGAGCGGGTTTTGCTGCCAACCAAGCATACGTTGCCGCCCAGGTTGATGATGGCGTCCCTGACGCCGTTGGACAATAGATAAGCTTTCAGTTTGTCACCGGCAAACCCCTTGGCAATAGCACCAAAATCCAATCCCATTCCGGGTTTTAAGGAGACGGATATGTCCGATTCGGCTGTGGTTATTCCGATGTTCTTGTAGTTCACAAGAGTACATGCAGCTTTTAACGCTTTATCGGAAGGCAAGGGATCCGCAGTTGTCCGGGTGGTGATATGCCAAAGGGAAGTGACAGGATAAATAGAAGGATCAAATGCCCCGTCCGTTTGGGCTGCATACGCTATTGCCGTTTGCATCAATTCAGCAGAATCACCGGAAAGTGTTGACGATCCGGTATTGTTGAGTACCGAAACAAGGCTGTCTTTGCGCTGGGCAGACCATAGTTTATCGTAATCGTCCAAAAGAGCAAAACTGCGCTGCATAGCGGCCTCATCGGCTTTGTTGTAAATGGTAATCGTGTTATAGGTATCCATAGCGAAGTTTTCACCGTTTATTGGTTTCTGCGAACAACCGGTCAAACCGGAGACAATCAACGCTATGATCAAACATGCGAGCACGACACGTTTCATACGTTCCAATCCATCCGTTCAAGCATCTATATTTTTGGGTATGTAGCAAAGTTCAGCCAATTCAATGTATCATAAAAAAGTGGCTTCTTCAATAAACGGCATAAAGGGCTTTCAAACATTTGAATTGGAAAAACGATACGATATGTATGCTGCTTTACAATGAATTGCATTAGATTTAATCAATACGCCTATTTACAAAAAGTAAGTGCTATGCTATCCTATAAAAGCGTTTTGGGGGCGTAGCTCAACTGGTAGAGCGCTTGAATGGCATTCAAGAGGTAAGGAGTTCGACCCTCCTCGTCTCCACCAAGCAAAAAAAGGGCTCAAAAGAGTCCCTTTTTTGTTGGGTGTAACTTTCAACCTTCAACTGCTACCTCAAATCCTCCGTATGCCATTCTCTTCATATCAAACGGCACTGAAAAATCACTTTGGTCCTTATACTTTTCATCCATTTCATCCATCACTTTTTTATTCACTTCATCGCGGTGTTGCTTTGAGTTAAAAACAATAAAAGAAAACCATACGTTTTCATCAATTTTTGCCCCTGCCATTTCAGGAAAAGCTCGTGATTTTTCCTCGCCCATTTCCTGCGGTTTGAGATTGTCACCTTTACATTCAAAGTACTCAAGCGCACCATGCTTCATCCATGCATCCCGGCCCTCTTCCGCCATTTTCTTGTAATCATCTTCCTTGCCTTTAGGCACGACAAGCACAAATCCATCAATATATTTCGCCATTTCATTTACCCCTTTTCATTAAAGATAGTCTCACGCTCTCCATATATAAAAAGCCTAACATGTTTATCCTACATTATCAATATAATGAATAGTATGAGGTTAAGCTCAACCAATCACAGGTTATAATGATTGTCGCCTATCTGACTTGATATTCAATCAAGCTACATGAAAGCGACGGTCAAGATAGAATAAAGACTCCGAAACCTGCTTGCGCGCACAGTCTCGGAGTCTTGGCTTAATGGTTATCCGTGTAAAATCTAGTCATCGTCCTCTTCCTCTTCAGGAGTCGGACCGGGAGAAGGTCTGACGGTAGTGCCGGGTGTGGTATTGGGACTTGGGCTTTTGGTTGCTTTGACCGTGGCGCTGGACGTTACGTCAGGTTGCGTACTTGCGGTCGCCTTGACTGTGGCACTGGATACAACATCAGGACGGGCGATTGCACCCGTCGTAACGGTGGCGCTTGACGTGGTGTCAACGCCGGTTCCCGTGGATGCGGCAACTGTCGCACCGGAAGCAGTGTCCGTTTTGGAGGGCGTCGGACTGCCGCTGGGCAAGGGAAGTGCGGCAGAGATACTATGCCTGATATTCAGTGCAAAACCGATGATTGCAACCGCAATCAGTATATATCCGACAAATATCATTACAGCGGTTTTTGTCTTTATGGTCTCCATCCTGTCGTGGTCACCCCCAATGATTGTCTGTGTTCATTCTCGTTTACCAAACAGCATTATCAGCCGGCAGTGAATGAACCATACGCAGAGTATAGCACATGTCAATAAATTACAAAAGTATTTCTTATTGATTAAGAAATAAATTACAAATTTTTCAAACTCATTGGCCGAACGTCCGTTTCAGATACGGGGTCAACATACGGTCGACTATTATAAGTCTCCCGCCTACGCATTCACCCCATTGGAAACACTGATTATACCAAACAAATATTTAAACGTTGGTGTCTTTTTGATGTTTTGGACAGACTATGATATCGATAAAAGGTTGTCGCTGGAATAAGGCTAGCATGCTGAGATTAATCCGATCATAGAAGTCATCCGGCAATTGACATAGCAAGGCGGATATGGTAAATTTAAACGCATAGTGTATCATATGATACATAAAATATGAAAGATAATGTCGAATGCCTGCAAATGCATTTTGACGATAATTGATTGCGTACGATTGAATTCATTCGATGGCTACATCGAATTGGCAGGTCAAAGAAAAACCGAGGTAAGGTGATAATGATGGACAGGAAAACAAACATAGTGATTATCGGCGCAGGTTATTCCGGCATTTTGATTGCGAAAAAACTTGCGAAGCGCTTTAAAAAGCAACAGGATGTTAAGGCATCCATAACCCTGATTGATAAAAATCCTTTTCATACCATGCTGACCGAATTACATGAGGTTGCTGCAGGCCGGGTTGACGAAGACAGCATTCGCATCAGCTTACAAAAGGTGTTTGCCGGACGGAATGTTGACGTGAAGCTGGATACGGTTGTTTCCGTTGACACAGAACAAAAAGTCGTGCAGGGAAACAAGCAAACATATCCCTATGACATCCTTGTATTGGCCGCGGGATCCAAACCAACTTATTTCGGAACCCCTGGAGCAGCGGAATATGCTTTCAAGCTTTGGTCCTATGAGGACGCAATCACACTGAAAGATCACATTCTAAACGCTTTCCGCATGGCTGTGAAGGAGACCGACATTGAACGCAAAAAGCAGCTTTTAAACTTCAACGTTGTAGGAGCAGGTTTTACCGGCGTGGAAATGGCAGGGGAGCTGGCAGAATATGTACCCATCCTTTGCGATAAATTTGAGATCGACCGGAGTTTGGTCACGATTCGCGATATCGATATTCTCGACCGCGCCTGTCCGATGCTTGTGGAAAAACTGAGCCAAAAGGTCGAAAAGCGCATGAAAAAGATGGGCGTCCAAGTGATGCTCAAAACCAAAGTGATCGCAATCGGCCCTGATTTTATTGAAACCGAGTCGGATGGCGTCAGGCTTGTCCAATCGACGGATACCGTCATATGGGCAGCGGGCATCGAAAGTTCCGAGATCACCGCAAAGATGGCACAAGTTTATGAGAGCATCAACCGCGGCCGCATCAAAGTGGATCCGTATCTGCGTGCACTGACGGATGAAAATACGTTTGTCGCGGGCGACAATATGTTCTATATACCCGAAGGGGAAAAATCGCCGGTACCACAGGTCGTCGAAAACTGCGAACATTGTTCGGACACGATCACACACAATATCCTGTGCACGGTAACAGGCAAAGGAAAGATGGAAGCGTATAAACCGTCTTTCCATGGATTCATGATAAGCGTCGGTGGCCGGTATGCGGTCGCGAGAGTCGGATTTCCGAACCGGATGTTCAATTTGCCATCCTTCTTGGCGATGCTCTCCAAGCATTTTATCAATATCCTATACTTTGCCCATGTGCTTGGCTGGAACAAAGTATATGGCTACCTAAAACATGAAATATTCACCATCCGAAACAGGAGAAGCTTTGTCGGCGGACACTTTTCCAACCGAACGCCCAGTTTCCTGCTTGTGGCTCTGCGCATTTGGCTGGGTGCCGTTTGGTTGTTTGAAGGCGTTATGAAAATTGTTGAGGGTTGGCTTGTGGCCCCGAAACTGGCCGTATTCTTCAGCCAGGCAAGTTCATGGTTCAATACCATTCTCAACGCTGCATCCACTGGTATATCCGAAACGGTGACCTCGGCTACACAGGTGGTCCCAAGCACACCCGGTACAACTGTCGGCGTTACATTGTTCAACATCGATTTTTTGGGATTGTTCCGGGCGATATTTGTTAGCGGCAAGAATTTGTCGGGTTCCGCATTGAGCGATTATGCGTTCAAACTCCAGGTACCGCTGATGGACCGGTTCATCAACTCCGTCGTTTTGCCCAACAATTCGATTCAGGTAGGCATGCAGATATTCATTGTAGTCGCGGAGATACTCATCGGATTGGCATTGATAGGCGGATTGCTTACAACACCCGCATCCGCGTTCTCCTTGGTGCTCCAGTTGATGTTTGTCTGCACCACCGGGCTGTATCTTGGTACATTCTGGATGATCTTTGCCGCGATCGCCGTACTGTTCGGCGGAGGGAAATCCTTTGGTTTGGATTATTACGCAATGCCATATCTGCACCGCAAATGGAAGAAGAGCAGAATCGCAAGAAAGTCATATCTCTACAATGATTGAAGCAATCGAAAAAAAAGAATGCCTTATGGGATTCGAAACTGCGTATGAATCAACCAAAGACGAGATCGTACGTGTTTTGTCGTCTGCGCCTGTCATCGTCCGGCAATATACGCAGCATTTGCTCGGAGCGCAAGGCAAGCATATACGTGCCATCGCTTTGCTTTGCGCTTCAATGGATAAGCAGGAGCGAATCAAACAAGACGCAGTAAAATTTGCCGCTGCTACGGAGATATTGCACTTAGCAACGCTTGTGCATGATGACGTTATCGACAATGCGGACATCCGCAGAGGCATCCCGACGCTGCAAAAGAAGTATGGCAAAAGGACCGCCGTTATCTGTGGCGATTATTTGCTTAGCGTTGCGCTTACCCTGGCGGCTTCGGCCACCGACAAAAAGGACTATGAAAACTTGGAGATGCCGGATTAT
This sequence comes from uncultured Christensenellaceae bacterium, assembly GCA_942492795.1. Taxonomy (GTDB): domain Bacteria; phylum Bacillota; class Clostridia; order Christensenellales; family QAND01; genus RGIG3178. Next base: position 2,070,902 of record OW818639.1, on the reverse strand, counting down.
GTGGCGCAGATATGCATCGGAGAATTGAGCCAGCACATCCATTCCGGTGATTTGGATCTTTCCGAAATACAGTACCTGAAGATTATCTCGGGAAAAACCGCCGCGCTGTTTGAGTTTTCGTTTTATTTAGGCGCGTTTTTGGGCGGTTGCACTGCTGCCGAAGCAAAACAGTATAAGCGGCTTGGCTGGTATACGGGCATGATCTTCCAAATAAAGGACGATTGCAACGACTTCGAATCGTCACGGGAAGCGGCAAAGAAAACCGTGCGATCCGATTATGAACAGAATGTCATTACACTGCCGCTCATTCATGCGCTGCAAGGCTCCGTCTTTTTCAAAATGAAATTGCAATCTGGAAGAGTAACCAGACAGCAGCTCAACAAATCGGTGCGGGATTTGAACGGACTGTCCTATGCGCATTCCGTTGCGGAAAAATTTTATCAAAAGGCTCTTCGCATTGCATCAATGCTGGATATGGCGGAAGACAAACGTACACGGATCCTTGGGATCCTCGATAAATCAATGCAGCTGTAAGGGGAAAGAATGGAGCGATTCTTTGACTTTGTTGAGCTCAAAACAAAAATAACGAGCGTTTTCCCGTTTTTTATGACGGCAGCTTTTCTTTTTGTCCGACGGCAGCCGATCCATTGGATCGCTACTTCTGTCTTTTTTTTCTCCATGATTTCATTCGACCTTGCGACGACTGCCATCAACAACTATATCGACAGCAGACACAACGCTCAGGGCTTGCGATACAAGCGCGGTACCGCAAAGGCAATTATCTTCTTGCTTCTCGCGTTTAGCGTGCTAAACGGCATATATTTGGTTGTGCTGACAGATGCCGTTGTTTTGATTGGCGGCTTGTTCTGCTTTGGTTGCGGAATTCTCTATACCTACGGACCGGTACCGATCTCAAGAACGCCTTTTGGCGAGATACTCTCCGGGATCTTTTACGGTATCATGATTCCATTCTTACTCCTGTACATCAACAGCCCGACAGGTGCGTATCTTTCGCTGTCTTTGGGCAGTGGCACGATCGACCTTTCCGTCAATATCCGGGGAATGATCCATCTTGGTCTATTCTGCGCGATTCCCGCATTTACCACGGCAAACATCATGCTCGCAAACAATATCTGCGATGTACAACAGGATATTCTTGTCAAGCGCTACACGCTGCCGTACTATTTGGGATCCTCCTCGCTGCAGCTGTTTGCCGGATTGTATTATCTGTGCTATGTCGATGTCATCCTCATGGTGCTGCTGCGTATCCTCTCACCGGTATGCCTGGTCTTTCTTCTGACGTGGAAAGCAGTCCGAAACAACATCAAGGTATTCCTTCAAAAGCAGGATAAACAGCATACCTTCATTGTATCCATCCGGAACTATATCATCATCAACGGCGCTATGACGGTTCTTATATCCATAAGCGGGTTTACCGGAGGGAGTGCATGATGTTTATAAAGCGATATCCTGATCATTGCGAAGACTCTCACCGTCTGCTTTCTAGCATTGCTTCTGTTTGCACTTCAGGAGCAAAGATTCATAATATCGGATCGTTCAAAGCCATCAACATCCTTTGTTCCGGTATGAAACAGCGGATGGATATCCCGGTTTCACATCATAGAAAAATTTTACAGGGATGCGACGGCAAAGCTATTTCAGACTGTTATGCCGGTATTATTACAATATCGGATTAACATAATAAGACAGAAGAGAGGGAATTTAATGAAAAAGTTACTGGCACTATTGGTGGCGTTGGCAATCATTCTTCCAACGGCAGTCGGATGCGGAACTACGAAAGCGGCCATCAAGACGGGACTAGCAGTGATTATTTCCGTTTCAAGCTCGAAGGATGCGGGGGACGCGGACGGGCAAGTGCAGGTCAATTCTACAGTGATCGGCCTTACGGTAGCTGCGAATGGCAAAATTGAACGTTGCACCATTGACATGGTTCAAACAAAGATCAATTTCTCCAAAGAGGGCAAGCTTACCACTGCGTTGGATACCAAAGTTCAGACGAAGCAGGAATTGGGAGCAGCCTACGGGATGGGCAAGGCCTCTTCGATTAAGAAGGAATGGAATGAGCAAGCAAACGCGTTTGCCGCCTATGTTGTGGGCAAAACGGTAAGCGAGGTTAAGGGTATTGCTGTCAGTTCGGAAGGAGTTCCGACCGGCACCGATCTGAAGTCTTCCGTCACGATTCATGTGACTGATTTCATCAAGGGCATTGAGAAAGCCGCAGCATCTGCGAAGGATTCGGGCGCCAAAGCAGGAGATACGCTGGGACTTGGAATTTCGACAACGATTAATAAATCCAAAGATGCAGGCGACGCAGACGGTGTGGGACAAGCATATAGCTACTATACCGCTACGACTTATGACGCAACCGGCAAAATTACCAGCTGCATAATCGACGCATCCGTAACAGATGTCAAGTTCGATAAAACCGGCAAAATTACAACCGACCTGAAAGTCGCGCCCCAGACGAAAAATGAATTGGGAACGGCCTATGGCATGGGTAAAGTCTCTACCATCAAAAAGGAATGGAACGAGCAGGCTGCCTCGTTCGCGGCTTATGTATTGGGAAAGACGGTGGATCAGGTCAAGGGTATTGCGATGACCGCCGATGGAAAAGCTACCATTGCGGAACTGACCAGTTCTGTTACAATCCACGTAAGCGATTTCATCAAAATCATCGAAAAGAGTAAGGCAAACGCTAAATAGTATAAAATAGACCGAAGGGCATATAGAAGAGAGGCGGTTCCGCCGCCTCTCTTTTTACAGGGGATACCATGCGCAAACGACTCGCAGTCATCGCTTTGACTTTATTATTGCTTTTCAATATGCTCTCCTGCAACAAAGCCAAAACGCGCTTCGAGGCCGAGTTTTTGGTGCTCTTCGATACAATTACAAAGATCGTGGCTTATATGCCTGATAAGCAAGAGTTTACCAAATTCTCGCAATCCATTTACGACGATTTGAAGGAATATCACCAGTTATATGATATTTATCATGATTATGAAGGAATCAACAATATCAAGACAATCAATGACAATGCGGGTATTGCGCCGGTTAAGGTGGATAAGCGTATCATCGATTTGTTATTGCTTGCCAAAGATCTCTACAAATCCACGGAGGGCAAGCTCAATGTCGCTTTTGGTGCGGTATTGAAACTTTGGCATGCTTATCGCGAAGAAGGACGAGAAGACCCGGATAATGCAACATTGCCGCCGATCAAGATGCTTAAGGAAGCAGAATTGCATATAGACATCAATGATGTAGTGATCGACGCAGCAAACTCCACCGTATTTTTAGCCGATTCGAAGATGAGCTTGGATGTTGGAGCCATCGGGAAAGGATACGCTGTTGAACAAATTTGCCGTCATGCGGAACAAAAAGGATATGGTTCTGCGCTTGTTAGCGTCGGTGGAAACGTAAGAGCCATTGGTTATAAAGAGGCAGGTACAACCGACAAGTGGAACGTAGGCATTCAGGATCCCAATTCCGATAACGGTGAAAGCCTTGTAATCGTGGAGATCGCCAACAATTCGGTTGTCACCAGCGGTAGCTACGAACGGTACTACACTGTAAACGCAAAGCAATACAGCCATATTATCGATCCGGCAACGCTTTTCCCGCCGGAGTATATTACAGCAGTCACTATTGTATGCCCGGATTCAGGACTTGCGGATGCTCTCTCTACAGCAATATTTTGTATGCCTTTAGAGAAGGGAAAAGCTTTTATTGAGCAATTGCCCGACACAGAGGCGTTATGGGTACTCACTGACGGTAGAATAGTATACAGTTCAGGATTTAAGAATTACATTCAATAAACCACAAAATTATGTGTATAGAAGATTAGATATATATCCAAGGCCTCTTAATCTATGATTTGTATGAAAACCAAGTTTGGGAGCCTTCTAAAAGTTGTACAGTCAAAAGACCAAAGCCATGTTCGTATAAAAGGAGAGAAACCATGGCAATCCTAATATTACGGGTTCTTGGTTCTGGATAACAACGCTCATTGCCGGATATCAGGGGGAGGAAAGAATATTAAACCCCTCGTCTTCATCACAGAAGCCTGTTTGTACTGGATTTTCTCGTTCCTGTATGGAACTGCGTGTTACATCTTCTATCATTTGTCGAATTCCATCGAGTATGCGATTTATATACATTCAAAATATAAATATAAATAATATAATGATAGATAACAATTGCGAATATAAATCGAATGGGAATTTATGCATGCTAATGAACCCTTGACAATTGGTTATATTAATTGATAAAATCATAATAATTTAGATGCAGAGAAGCGGAGCAATGATAATGCATAACCTGGCAGAATATGATTTTGGGAATAAGCATGCAATCATTCACCTGTTTCAATATGGTGCTTCTAGATATTATTGGTATAACATCACTGAATATAGGTAAAAGGATTCTCTCTACAAACTCTGACCATGTCGTCAGAGTTTATCTTTTGTCCTTTATCGTAGTAAAGGGGAAGATTGAAGGCAGTCATGAATGAGAAATTGTTGGATATAAGGCGGAATATAATGGAGGTATACTGCAAATCATGGGCTTGAAGATGTTTAGATATATATCAAAGAGAATACTACTCTCAGTATTTGCTATATTTTTAATTATTACGATCACTTTTTTTATCATGCACGCGGTGCCGTCCAGTCCTTTTGTTACAGAAAAGGCCATCACGCCGGCTGTCATGCAACAGCTCAATGCGAAATATGGCTTGGATAAACCGTTGATTCAGCAATATGTGATATATTTGGGCAACGCTGCAACGCTTGACTTTGGTGAGTCGATGTACTACCGTGGCAGAACGGTTATGTCACTGATCATGAATGGATTCAAAACCAGTATGGAGCTTGGCCTCTGGGCTGCCGGAATAGCAATTGTTGTAGGTATATTTTTAGGTGCGGTTGCATCTATTAAACGAAATTCATTTGTGGATAAGGTAATATTGGTATTTACAACCGCTTCGGTATCTCTGCCATCGTTTGTCATTGGTGTTTTGCTTTTATGGACGTTTGGTGTTTGGTTACCAATATTTCCGACAACTGGCGATGCGCCGGGCGGTCTTGTCATGCCGATATTTGCATTGATGTTATATCCCGCCGCTTATATAACCAGACTGATGCGCTCTTCGATGCTTGACGTCCTAGGGCAGGATTATATCCGCACAGCAAATGCAAAGGGCGTGTCAAAAACGAAGGTGTTGTTCAAACATGCCATGAAAAATGCCATAACGCCGGTTGTCACGTATATTGGGCCGATGCTTGCGTATATCGTAACAGGCAGCGTAGTTGTGGAAAGGATTTTCTCTGTTGCAGGGTTAGGAAAACACTTCGTCAACAGTATTATGAATAATGACTATCCACTGATCATGGGGACCACTATTTTCCTAGCAATCCTAATGATCGTAATGAACCTGATTTGTGACATCCTGTACAAAGTTCTCGATAAGAGAATTGATTTCTCTTGATGTGGGGTAATGATATGGCAAACAACGAGTATCCAAAAAAGCAAATCCTCAGCATGCAGCTGGATCTGAGCAAATTCGAAAAGGCAAACGATGAGGAAAAAGCACAACAGGACAGAATGCGCGAAAGCACCACCTTTTTTAAGGATGGCATGAGAAAGCTACGCAAAAATAAAATAGCGATGCTATGTTTGTTTGTCATCGTCGCTATCATGCTTATTGCCTTTATTGTGCCGATGTTCTATCCGTATGACTATTTTACGACGAGCGCCAATAAAGACAGTATCAGCACAGCGTATTTGACGCCATTTGAATACAGCGATAAGGAGCAGGCGGCCATTCAATCAGGGCAAAAGGTGTTTCCTCATATCCTGGGTACGGATGATTTGGGACGGGATTATGCGGCGCGCGTCATCTACGGCACAAGGATATCGTTGGTTGTTGGAATCATTGCTGCAGTCATTGTGGTTGTTATCGGAATGGTCTATGGCGCAGTATCGGGATACTTTGGCGGAAAAGTGGATCTTGTTATGATGAGGATTGTGGATATCATATATGCGCTCCCCGATATGCTCATCATCATCCTGCTTTCGGTATCCATTAAAGATCTTCTTATGAACGGGGCATTGGCTGGTACAGCGGTTGCCAGGCTCGGTCCCGGCATGGTAAGCATCTTCCTTGTGTTTGCCTTGCTCTACTGGGTGGGCATGGCGCGCTTGGTCAGGGGGCAGGTTCTCTCTATCAAGGAACAGGAGTTCGTGCTGGCATCCAAGTCAATGGGCGCCAAGGCCGGTCATATCATCAGAAAGCACATGCTTCCGAATAGTATATCGGTTATCTTTATTTCAGCGGCATTGCAGATACCGGCTGCCATTTTTACCGAGAGTTTTTTAAGCTTTCTGGGCCTTGGCGTTACGATTCCCATGCCGAGTTTGGGTTCACTTGCCGCTGTTGCCCGAAGCGAGATGACAACCAGACCGTATCTGTTGCTTATTCCGGCACTTACGATTTTCTTGATTATCCTATCAATCAATCTATTGGGAAACGGCTTAAGAGATGCATTTGATCCGAAGCTGCAAAAGGTGGACTAAATGGCGCTGTTGGAAGTCAGAAACTTAAAAACATCCTTTTTTACCGATGATGGGGAAGTAAAGGCTGTAAACGATGTCTCCTTCGATCTTGATACCGGCAAAGTTCTTGGAATCGTAGGCGAGTCGGGTTCAGGTAAAAGCGTAACAGCTTATTCCATCATGCAAATTTTAACGCATCCCGGAAAGATAGTTTCCGGCAGCATTAAGCTTGACGGACAGGAATTGGTAGGCATCGGTGAAAAGGCGATGCGTTCCATCCGTGGTTGTCGTATCGGCATCGTATTTCAGGACTCAATGACGAGTTTGAATCCCGTATACACCATTGGGAATCAATTGATGGAATCCATTATACTGCATACAGGAAGAAATAATAACGAGGCGAAGAAGCGCGCTATTGAAATGCTTGAACTCGTTGGCATCAATGAACCAAGCAAGCGAATCAATCAATACCCGTTTGAATTGTCAGGCGGTATGCGTCAGCGTGTGATGATAGCGATAGCGTTAGCCTGTGAGCCGGCTATCCTAGTAGCCGATGAACCGACGACCGCACTGGATGTGACGATACAGGCGCAAATCCTTGAGTTGATGCAGGATCTGCAACACAAGCTTGGTATGGCAATCATTATGATCACGCATGATTTGGGCGTTATTGCCGGTATGTGCGATGAAGTCATCGTCATGTACGCCGGTAAGGTTGTCGAGCGGGGTACCATCGATAAAATCTTTTATGAACCTGCTCATGAATATACGAAGGGTCTGTTGAGATCCATCCCGAGCATTTCAAATGATCAAAAGGAAAAGCTTATTCCGATATATGGTTCTCCTGTTGATATGCTAAACATGCCTGATGGATGTCCATTCGCTCCGCGCTGCGAAAGCTGTATGAAAATATGCTTGAAAGAATATCCGCCGGAAATAAAAATCTCTGAAGACCACCTTTCTTCTTGCTGGCGCAATGTGAAAGAAGGAATAGAAGACGGAACGATCGAGATTACCGAGACAGCAGTGACGCCAAAGGAGAATATCAATGAGTGAAACATATGGCAAGGTAGCCTTCGCTCCGAAGGCTGATAACCTTTTAGAAGTCAGAAATTTAAAAGAATATTTTGAAATATCCACAGGCTTTCTAAAAAGCAAGCCGTTAAAGGCAGTGGATGACGTAAGTTTTACGATCAAGCGTGGAGAAACCCTTGGATTGGTTGGTGAGTCTGGCTGCGGTAAGACGACTGTCGGCAGGACAATTCTGCATCTATATAAGCCGACTTCAGGTGAAATTATATTCGACGGCACGAAGATTGATTCTAAGGTACATGTTAATGAGATGCGAAAAAAAGTATCGTTGGTGTTTCAAGATCCATATTCTTCTTTGAATCCCCGAATGACGGTAGCTGATATTATCGGAGAACCCCTAGACGTTCAGAAGATTTACAAGACAAAAGCAGAGCGTTCGGATCGCATTGCCGAACTAATGAAGGCTGTTGAGCTTTCTTCCGAACATGCCACACGCTATGCACATGAGTTTTCAGGTGGGCAGAGGCAACGTATTGGGATTGCACGCGCCTTGGCAGTCAATCCTGCATTCATTGTTTGTGATGAGCCCGTATCTGCGCTGGATGTTTCCATTCAAGCGCAGATCATCAATATGTTTGAAGATCTGCAAAAGGATCGAAACTTAACGTATTTGTTTATAGCTCATGATTTGTCAGTAGTAAAGCATATTTCGAACCGCATTGCTGTAATGTATCTTGGCAAAATCGTGGAAATTTCGGAAGCGAATGAACTGAACAAATATCCGATTCATCCATATACAATATCATTGTTGTCCGCAGTTCCGATTGTAGATCCCGAAAAAGAACGCAACCGCAAGCGCATCGTCCTGAGTGGGGACATACCAAGCCCGCTCAACGCGCCAAGCGGATGCACATTTAGGCAACGTTGTTCCTATGCAACGGAGCAGTGCGCTCTTGAATGCCCTCAATTGACAGAACGCAAAGAGGGGCATTATGCTGCTTGTTGGAACAAATGATGTATAGATAAATTCGGCAATGTCCGAGTTTGTTTATATAAGTAAAAAAGAGGAGGGCACATAATGAAAAAGAAACTCTGTCTTCTGCTGACGGTGCTGTTCATTGTAACTGCACTTGCGGGCTGTGGAACAGCAAATCCCCAGACAAGCGCAAGTACAAAGAACCTCACCATCTGCGTTGGTCCTGATCCAAAGACAATTGACCCAGGTCTGAATGCCTCGGTTGACGGGTCCATTTACTTAGGTAATGCATTCTCGGGACTGTATGGCTATGCGAACGACAAGGACGGGAAACTCATTATCGTCGCAGACTGCGCGGACAAAATCGTGGAGCCGACTGCAATTGCCGATGGCAAATTTCAGTATGTTTTCACGCTTAAATCCGGCTTGAAGTGGTCAGACGGACAAGAACTCAAAGCGTCCGATTTCGTATATGCATGGAAACGGGTCGCCGATCCTGCAACGAAGTCCGACTACCAGTACATCATGGACGTAATCGACGGTTATGATTCTGCAAAACCCAACCTCAATGTCAAAGCGGACGATGCAGCTCGTACAATTACCGTTGTAACCAACACCAAAACACCGTATTTCAATCAGTTGATGGCTTTCCCTGAATACTTCCCGGTCCGCAAGGATGTCGTTGATAAGAGCGGCGAAGCATGGGCAACCAAAGCTGAAACTTTCATCTCCAACGGTGCATTCAGGATGAAATCCTGGGCCGTTGGCGACAAGATCGTATTCGAAAAGAACCCCAACTACTGGGATGCGAGTAATATCAAGCTTGATACACTCACATGCGCCCTTTCCGAAGACGACGATGCCAAGTTCGCGAACTTCACCAACGGGACATTCCAGTACATGACTGGCATACTGCAATCGCAGATCCCCATCCTCAAAAATGACCCGAAGAGAATGAATGTCGATTTCTTCATCGGCGACTATATCGGCACCTATTGGATCGAGTTCAACGTGAATCAATCCTTCAAACCGGGTCTTACTTCTCCGAGCGATTCCAAAACAGCTTGGTCAAACTGGACCGAAGCGCAGAACGAAGATGTGCGCCATGCGTTGAGCCTTTTGATTGACAGGAATCACATTGTCGAGCAAGTGACCAGAGGCGGACAGAAGCCTGCTTACGGTCTTGTTCCTGCCAAAGCCGACGACGGTACGGGCACAGAGTTCCGCGCCAAAGCGACCAAATGGTGGAGCGTTGATGCGAAAGACAAAGCTGCCAACACGCAGGAAGCTCTCACACTCTTAAAGAAATACTATGCCTTCGACACGGCTACAGGCAAATTTACAAACTTCCCGGCATTCATGGTTACGATGAACCCGACAAGCGGAAACGTTGCCATTTTGACCTCGGTCAAGGATATGTGGGGACAATACGGCATCACCGCTACAATCGACCAACGTACCTGGAGTGTTGCACAGACCGACCTTACAAACGGCAAGTTCACCGCTTCCCGTTTGGGCTGGATCGCCGACTACAACGATCCGATCAACTTCCTTGAGATCTATGTTTCCGATTCCGGAAACAACCATCCGGGCCTTGGTAAGAGCGGCATAATCGGCAGCGGCGCGAACTTCGGTGCCAACAACGATAAGAAATGGTCGGTCTATGAGGATCTGGTCAAACAGATTAAAACGACAGCCGATCCGGCAGCACGTGCTGCGCTCATGTATCAAGCGGAAGATATGATGAAGGAAACGTATACCATTCTCCCAATTTACTATTACACCAATCCTTACATGAAGAGCACGAAACTCAAGAATTTCGTTTACACACCGCTGGGCGTTGTGCTTTTCAAGAATGCCACACTTGATTGATTAGTGTGAGATAGACCATAATACCGAAAAGCGGTAAAAGAGCCTTTGCAACGCATAATGCGACAAGGGCTCTTTTATATGTACGAGCAAATTTTGAAAGCAACTTGTTTTTTTATTATTAATTCGATACGCTTAACAGACAAACTTCTATTTGAACGTATTGATGCTATAGGGGTTAAGGGGAAGCGGAATGAAGCGAGAGAACATTAAGCGTTTGTCTGTAGTAAGCTTATCTATATGCCTTTTATTAACAGTCACATTCGGATGTAAGCAAACTGGTGCTGACCAAAAACAGACACAGCCATCTCAAAGTCAGCAAACAGGAACCCCCAAATATATTTTCCTTTTCATCGGTGACGGAATGTCTTACGCGCAAGTGCAGGCGGCTGCGCTTTATCTGGGTTCCAAGCAAGGCGGAATCGGGACAAAGCACCTTAGCTTCATGGATTTTCCTGCAACAGGCGTCATAGAAACACACGATGCGTTTTCCTATATTCCGGATTCGGCATCCGCCGGAACAGCCATCGCTACCGGTCATAACACCGAGTCAAGCAAGATCGGCATGGATACGACTGGGAAGATACGCTACAAGACGATTGCCGAACGGCTAAAAGAGGAGAAGGGGTATAAGATAGGGATCGTTTCAACTGTGTATCTCAACCACGCTACTCCGGCCGCCTTTTATGCCCATCAAACGTCGCGGAACATGTATTACGAAATAGGGTTGGACATGATCCAAAGCGGATTTGACTTTTTTGGCGGCGGCGGGCTGAACAACGTGGACAATGGCGGGAAATCGGAAAATCTCTACACCTTGGCACAGGCAGCCGGCTATAAAGTTCTCAATACCGTTGCCTCTCCCGATTCGCTAAAGCGAACTGACGGGAAGGCCATCGTTGTGCCACCGGAACTTGACGAAGAAACCGTCACTGTGCCGTATAGGATCGATGCTGCCGACAGCGACTGGTCGCTTGCGGATTATGTCCAAAAGGGCATCGAGATGCTTGACGGTGGTAACGGCTTTTTTATGATGGTCGAAAGCGGTAAGATCGACTGGGCTTGCCATGCCAACGATTCCAACGCGGCGGTATCGGAAGTGCTGGCTTTGGATGAATCGGTAAAGGTCGCGTTGGATTTTTACCAAAAGCATCCTGCGGAAACGCTGATCCTTGTTACAGCGGATCATGAAACAGGGGGCATGAGCCTCGGTTACGCCGGAATGGAATATACCTTCCGCCCGCAATATCTTCAAGCGCAAACCATGTCGTTCACACGTTTCAACGACACTTACATCGTGTCCTATAAAAAAAACAAACCGCTTTTTGAAAGTGTGTTGAAAGACATTGAAAAGGTATTCGGCATCATCGCGCCACTGAATGCGACCGGTACTTCGGACACAAACCTTGTCATGTCCGATTCGGAAGTTCAACAGCTAAAAGCCGCATATGAACTGACGTTGAAAAACAAGTCCAGCCTTGCCAATTACGGGTCGTATGAACCGCTTACGATCACCGCCAACAAGATCCTCAACCATCATATCGGGGTGGGATTCAGTTCCTACGGACATACGGCTGTCTCGTTGCCGGTCTATGCCGTAGGGGCGGGGGCGCAGCAGTTCAGTGGTGTTTATCAAAATACGGGGATATTCTTACAGCTTCTCAAAACGCTGAACATGTCCGCAAATCCATAAGAAATTCCAGATCAAATGTTATCTGTGTGCTTCTTTAAAAAAACAGAAAAACCCTTCGTGAAGAAGGGTTTTTTCTGTCGGTTGTTAATATACGCGCTTCGCAGACTTATAGTTTTGAACCCAGTAGGTCGTAGAGATGCTTGTGATGACCACCTTGCCTTTGCTGGAGGAACAGTGGATCATTTTGCCGCTTCCGATATAGATGCCCGTATGCCCAACAGACGCGCTTCCACGCAAGCCGAAGAACAGCAGATCGCCGAGACGCAGATCGGATTTGCTTACACCGGTCCATTCGTCCACCTGACTGAACCCTTTTGCGCTTAGCCTGCCGACATTCACGCCGTTGTTCTTTAAGCAGTAATAGACGAAACCGGAACAGTCAAAGGAGCTTGGGCCTTCGTTGCCCGAAACATAGCGCTTTCCAAGCTGTGCCTGGGCAAAATCCAAGAACTTTGATGCGCTTTTTGTTCCGGTAGTAGGTGTGGATGGTGCCGGTGAAGTCGTACTCGTCGAAGTGACTGCCTTTTTTGCTTTGCTCGAATAGAGCAGATCGCGCGTTTGCGCTCCGGCTTTACCGTCTTCTTGCAAGCCGTTCATCTTTTGAAAAGCCTTAACGGCAGTCGTGGTGGAAGAACCGAAATATCCTGTTGTGGACCCTGAAAAATATTTCAAATCCTTCAATCTGCGCTGTAAGGATGCCACATCCGAGCCGCTGTCACCTTGTTTTATGGTGTATTTATGCGCTTTGCTTGAATAGATCAACGAAAGCGTGGTTTCGCCGGCGATGCCGTCGATGCTCAGACCGTTTGTACGCTGAAACAGTTTTACCGCCTGTGAAGTATCCGATCCGTACACGCCGTCCGCTTCATCGCTGTCATCAAAATAATCAAGCGCTGTCAGGCGCAGTTGCATCCGCTTAACATCGTCACCGGAAGCGCCCGGACGAAGCGAAGCAGCGGCAGGTGTTTGAGAGGGTGTGGGCGTTTCCGGTTTTTCATCATCCTCAACCTGAGAATCATCACCCGTTTGATCATCGACCTGTGTGCCGTCATTGGCCGTTTGGATTTCCTGTTCATCCGTGAACGCAATGCTGTTTATACTTGTTGTAACGCTTTGAATAACCATCGTCTGCATCATGTTGGTAAGGCTATTAAACGGCGTTGCCTGTGCACTGTAATCGGGCAAAAATAGCGAAGTGAAAAGCAACATTGCCGTCAGCAACGGCGACAGCATGTCCTTTGATAGCTTTCGCAAGATATTCACGTACGTATCAACCCCTTTAATTATTACATATTATACATATATTTGTAACAAATTGCAAGCAAAACGGGAACGATGGCGCGTACTCGGTATGTATTGCGAATATCATTTTTTGGCTGTGAAAAGAAAAGCAGCCCCAGTTTGTTAAACAGTCACTGGATGCTGCGGTTGAATCATGAATGATCATCATTGATCAGAGTATAGGCGACGAGAAGGAAGCCACGTGATTGCAACACGGCAGAGGTTACCTGTCTTCGCGGAAATAGGCGGAGCCCAAACTTTTGGGCGCTCTGTTTTCCGGACGCTTTCGAAAGGAAATAATAACCAATGCCACAATGGTCATGGCATAGGGCAGCATGCCTAAGAACTGGGCGGAGATTGAAAAATGAAATCCAAAGACGACAATAGGCGTGTTTTGTATCTGGAAGATCAGCGCGCGTAGAAATCCGAAAAAGTATGCCCCATAGATAGCACGTACAGGACGCCAGGTTGAAAATATCACTAAAGCCACTGCGATCCAGCCGATGCCTGATGTTATATTTTCCTGCCAGCGTGGGACAAAGACCAGAGAAAGATAAGCGCCACCAATCCCGCATAAAAAGCCACCGCAAAGTACATTGATATACTTGACTCGGCTTACGTTGATGCCAGATGCATCCGCAGCGGCAGGGTTTTCCCCTACGCTTCGGACATTAAGACCCGTCTGCGTTTTGTAATAGAAGATATACAGAAGGATCGCGAACCCAAGACCGAGATAAATAAACATGCTTTGATCAAACAGAGCGGGCCCCAGGATCGGGATATCGGATAGAAGTGGTATCTTGATGGCGGACACGGCTTGCGAGATGCTCACAGGCAGGTTCAATCCCGCCAAAGGCACTCCTAGATATCCGGATAATCCTGCCCCGAAAATGGTCAGCGCAAGTCCTGTGACGACCTGGTTGCTACGCAGCGTTACGGTGATAAAAGCATAGATGAGGCATCCCGCCATCCCCGCGACCCCGGCTGCTAGCAAGGCAATCCAGATGTTCCCGGTATAATAGGCGCCCGCAAAACCGGCTGCAGCACCCATGAGCATCAATCCTTCGATACCGAGGTTCATGTTACCGACCTTCTCACAGAGAATTCCGCCAAGCGTCGCCAACAGGATAGGTGTTCCCATCTGCACGGAGGTTTGAAGAAAAGCGCTTAAAAGGGCCATGTCGTTCATGGATTGGCCACCTCCCGTACTTTCTTTGTAAAGACGATACTGTATTGCATGAAAAAGTCGCTCCCGAGTAGGAAGAACAGAACGACGCCCTGAATCATGGAAGCCACTGTGGACGACACCTGAAGCGCTACCTGAATATAACTGCCGCCCTGTAAAAGCATGGCAAACAGGAACGATACGAAAACGATTGCGGCTGGATTCAACTTGGCAAGCCAGGCCGTCATAATCGCTGTAAAGCCGAGACCGCCTGAAAACTGATTGGAAATGGAATGTTCGATGGCGCTAGCCTGAATCATGCCTGTAAGTCCACAGAGCCCGCCGCTTAATAGCACGGCGTAGATCATGATCCGCTTGATGTTCATCCCTGCATAGCGGGCGGTCATTTCGGACTCTCCAAGCACGGCGATCTCATAGCCGAGTTTGCTCCTGTTCATTAGGATGTATAGGAGGATGACCAGAATAAGCGCAATGATCCATCCGATATGTACGCCAAATACTTTCGGCAGAACGGCATTGTTCGGGAACTGAGCGATCCTTGGCATACCGCCTCCGGCGGGGTCCCGCCAGGGTCCCATTTGCAGATAGGTGATCCATTCAATCGCGATGTAGTTCATCATCAGAGTCACGAGGGATTCACTAGCTCCAAAACGGCTTTTCAGAAGGGCAGGGATAAACGCCCAACCAGCTCCGAACAATATAGCGCACAAAGCCATCAACACCAACAGCATAGGCAAGGGAAGATTCGGAAATTTGAAAGCGACAAACGCTGCTCCAAAACCACCCATAATGAGTTGTCCTTCGGCACCAATATTCCAGAACTTCATTTTGAAAGCGACGGAGATGCCAAGAGAAAGGATTATAAGCGGTATCGTCTTGTTGATAGTTTGTATGATGCGGTATTGGCTGCCCAGTGATCCTTCAATGAGTTTGACGAACATATTCAACGGGTTTTGTCCCAATATAGCAACCATCACGCCGGATGCAAGAATGGCGCAAGTGATGGCAAGAAACGTATACAAAGCCTTCTTCCAAGGGGATAGGGAAGTGCGCTTTTCGATTTTAAACATGTTGCACCTCCGCTTGTTTGTTCGATAAATCTATCTCATCAAGGCTTTGTCCAAGCATCATCAATCCCACAATCTCCTTGGTAACTTCCTTTGGATCCACTACTCCCATAATAGCTCCATTGCTCAGAACCAACAACCTGTCCGACAATTCAAGCAACACATCCAAGTCCTCGCCAACAAAGAGTATGCCGACGCCTTCCTGCTTTTTTTTGTTGAGGATATCGTAAATGTGATAGGATGTGCCGATGTCAAGCCCCCGTACAGGATAAGCCGTGATCAAAACTTCGGGATTCAATGCGATTTCGCGGCCAAGTAAAACTTTTTGGATATTGCCGCCGGAAAGCTTGCTTACGGTGTGCTGAACACTGGGTGTATCCACGGAAAAATCATCGACGATTTGTTCTGCGATAACGCGGCCTTCCTCTCGGTCAATCAACAATCCCGGTTTATTCTGATAGCTTTTAAGCAGCACGTTGTTTACCAGATCCATTCCGGCAACAAGGCCCATACCGAGCCTGTCTTCCGGAACGAAGCTCATGCTGATGCCAAGGCGGATAATCTGTCTTGGGGATTTACCCAGTATATCTTCGCCCTTAAAGCGGATGCTGCCGCTGCTTGCCCTTTGCAATCCTGCAATGATCTCGCACAGCTCTTTCTGTCCGCTGCCAGCAATGCCTGCAATGCCTAAAATCTCCCCGCTGTTGAGCGTAAATCGCAAATGCGACAGGGGTCGGTTTTCGTTGGAACCGTCAAGGCACAAGTCATCCACATCCATGAGCGGATGCACCTTGCCAACATCGATTGCAGCACGCTTGATATCCAGATTGATACGCCGTCCCACCATCATCTCGGTCAATTCCTGCGCGTTGGTATCCTTAGTCAGCACGGTGCCAATGCTCTTGCCCTTGCGCAGAACCGTTACGCGGTCGCTGATCTCCAGTACTTCATTGAGCTTATGCGTAATAATGACGATGGCACAGCCTTCATTTTTCATATTGCGCAGGATGCGGAACAGGTTCTCGATCTCCTGCGGCGTAAGAACGGCAGTCGGTTCATCCAATATAAGGATGTTGCTGCCGCGATATAACACCTTTAATATTTCGACTGTCTGTTTTTCACCGACGGACATGGTATAGACAGGCTTTTCCAAATCAACCCGCAAACCGTAACGCATGCTGATCTGCTCAATAGCCGCTGCTTGCTTTCGCTTATGGATAAAAAAAGAACCCTTTTGCCCGGCCGTTATGTTCTCGCGGGCTTTGAGTACTTCAATGAGTTTAAAATGCTGGTGCACCATTCCGATGCCGACATCGATGGCATCCTTGGGGGAATGAAAGCGAACCTCTTTGCCGTCGATGAGGATGGAACCGCTGTCCGGGCGGTAAATCCCGGACAGCATGTTCACCAACGTGCTCTTGCCTGAGCCGTTTTCTCCCAACAAAGCATGGATCTCACCTTTTCTGACGTCAAAATTGACATTGTCGTTCGCTATGACGCTGCCGAAGGTCTTGGATATGTTTTTAAGCTGAATGTGCGGATCCATGCATGTCCTCTTCCAATGCAAACGTTATTTTGTAGAACCGATGACGTTGTCAACAAACCAATCCATGCTTAAAAGCGCGGAATCAGGCAACGTTTCGCCAGCCTTATTGCGGACGGTTCCTTTTTGGTCTTTGATCTCACCTGTAAAGACATCCCACGTGCCGCTCATAAGCTTGGTGGTGTACTGGTCAACCAGATCCTGCGTGCCGGGAGCGCAGACGGAAGTCAGTTTATCCAGCGAAACCATGCCCAGTTTCATGGAGCCCCAGTAGTTGTCAGGAGCTTTGAAGGTGCCGTTGAGCATCCTGCCCACGACATCGATATAGTAGGTGCCCCAGTGCATCAAAGGCGCTGTCAAATACGCTTTGTCAGCCACGCCGACGGAGGAGAGGTTGTTACCAGTCGCCCATTTGTTCTTTTCCTGCGCAGCCACGATCGGTGTTGGCGAATCCATTTGGTACCCGACCACATCGCAGCCACTGTTCAACAGACTAATCGCGGCTGCTTTCTCAAGGGAAGTATCTATCCAGGAGTTAGTCCATTTGACTTCGACAGTTGCTTTCGGGTTAGCTAGCTTTGCACCGAGCGCGTAAGCGTTGATCCCGCGGATCACTTCAAAGATCGGGAAGGCGCCGACATAGCCGATCTTGCCGGTCACAGTCTTCTTGCCGGCCGCGATGCCTGCCAGGAACCTCGCCTGATACAAACGGCCGTTGTATTGGCTCATATTGGCCGACGTGATGTATCCGGTTGCATGGAAAAATTGAACATTGGGGAATTCTTTCGCCATTTTAACAACAAAATCTTGATAATTGAAACTGGTGGCAAAAATGACATTGCAGCCCTGGTCTATAAGACTGCGCATTGCCTGCTCGGACTCTGCTGTTTCAGGAACATTTTCTTGGATCAAGGTCTGAATCCCGGGATATTTTGCGATTAGTGCCTGACGTCCGTCTTCATGCGCCTGCGACCAACCGCCGTCGGTCTTCGATCCAATGTAGATGAATCCGATCTTCAGTTTGGCAAGCGTCATGCCGGACGGTGATGCAGTAGGCGATGCCTGCGGCGTCGCCGTGGTGCATCCAGCAAACGCAAATACGATTGCCAGTGCCATCAAAATGGCAATTACACGTTTTTTCATTCTGGTGTGCCCTCCAAAAATGATTTTTTAAATAAATCCTTCGATGGATCTATTCCGATTTCAGGACGACGCTATCGCCGTCAAATGCCTCGATGGTGGCCAAAGCCCTGACATCGATTCCGCTATCGCGCAGATTTCGGCCACCGGGCTGAAATCCCTTTTCGATCGCGACGCCTGCTCCGACCAAAGTTGCCCCAGATTGAGCAACAATATCAATAAGCCCGATAAGAGCTTGTCCGTTTGCGAGAAAATCATCGATGATCAGCACATTGTCGTTTTCGTTCAAATACTGTTTGGAAACCAAAATTGTATAGCCGGTATTATAGGTATAGGAATGTACAAAGCTTGTATACACGGAGGAATCTATGTTGTCTGATTTTGCCTTTTTGGCAAAGACGAACGGTACATGAAAAGCCTTTGCAGTAGCAAAAGCAAGTGGAATGCCACTTGCTTCTATTGTTAGAATTTTTGTGACGGGCTTTGTGCAGAACAAGCGATGAAACTCACGGCCGAGGGCTTCCATTAAAGAAACGTCCACCTGATGATTCAAAAAGCCGTCGACTTTGAGAATCTGTCCGGGGAGAACCCGCCCTTGCGTCAGTATCCTATTCTTCAGCGCTTCCACTATGGCACCATCCCACCGCTTCTATGCAATTCATAAATGATACCAAATTATAGCTTAGATTTGACAAAAAAACAATCGATACACTACACATATTGTTAATCTTTGCAGGGAAGATACAAAATGTGGGAATGAGCACCAAATTACCGGATGTTCGCATGACGTTCTCTGTGCCAACGGAAAAACATATAAAAAGAGCGGATCATCATCCGCTCTTTTATTTACTTCAACAGTTTTGCCGCTTCTTGAATATCCGATACCCGATCCAGTTTTTCCCAACTGACTTCCAGATCCTCGCGTCCCATATGTCCATAGGCGGCGACGCGGCGGTACATAGGCTTTCGCAAGTCAAGAGCACGAATGATGGCATTTGGCCGCAAATCAAACAACCGGCTTACGATGCCTGATATGGTGTCATCGGGCAAAATTCCGGTTCCGAAGGTATCCACCATAATGGAAATGGGTTTGGCAACGCCGATGGCATAGGAAATCTGTATCTCGCAGCGTTTGGCCAGTCCTGCAGCCACGACGTTCTTGGCGATATGCCTGGCAGCATAGGAAGCGCTGCGGTCAACTTTGGTCGGGTCTTTGCCCGAAAAAGCGCCGCCGCCGTGTCTTGAATATCCGCCGTAGGTGTCCACGATGATCTTGCGCCCCGTTAACCCGCTGTCGCCCTGCGGGCCGCCGACAACAAACCGGCCGGTCGGATTGATATGGATTTTGGTGTTGCTGTCCATGCCGCGGTCAGAAAGTACCGGAACGATGACATTTTCAACCAAAGCGCTTCGAAGTTCGTCCATGCCGATGTCTTCATGATGTTGGGACGAAAGAACAACGGTATCGATGCGTACCGGTATTTTATCGTGGTATTCCACCGTGACCTGGGTTTTGCCGTCCGGATACAAAAAGGGAAGCATACCGCTTTTACGCACATACGCAAGCCTCTTGGCAAGGGCATGCGCCAGGGATATAGGCAGAGGCATGTATTCCGGCGTTTCGTCACAGGCAAATCCGAACATCATCCCTTGATCGCCGGCGCCGATGGTATCATCGAAATCTGCGGATCCGCCGCGGTTTTCATAAGCGTTGTTCACACCCAAAGCGATATCGGGGGACTGCTCGTCCAGACACGTGATCACACTGCAAGAATTGCCGTTGAATCCGAGTTCCGGCCTGTTGTATCCGATATCACAGATGACCTCGCGCGCTATCTTTGCGATCTCAACATAACATTCGGTTGTTATTTCGCCCATGATGAGCACGAGGCCCGTTGTGCAGCATGTTTCGCATGCAACGCGTGCAAAGGGGTCCTTATCAAGGATTCGATCCAAAATCGCATCGGATATCTGGTCGCAGATCTTATCGGGATGCCCCTCGGTGACGGATTCCGAAGTGAACAGCATTTTTATCATAAAATTCTCCTTCATGGAAGATCATTGGTAGTATCGAGTTTTTACAGTATTTGCATTATAGCAAAAACAGACGTATTATACCACTTTCGCAGCGCGGTCAAAACCATGAATTTTAACGCAGCGGAAAAACTTGACTTTCAATGCGATTGCTGTCATATCAATCATTGCAATACGGCA
Organism: uncultured Christensenellaceae bacterium; assembly: GCA_942492795.1. Lineage (GTDB taxonomy): Bacteria > Bacillota > Clostridia > Christensenellales > QAND01 > RGIG3178. The sequence continues at coordinate 2,050,331 of OW818639.1, read as the reverse complement.
AAACTGCGCGGTATGCTTTTAGCAAATCTTCATAGGTGTAGAACCTGCAATTCGCCGGACTGGTGGAGGGAAGTGCGTAGGCTTCCAAGCCGGTTTGTGGAAAGACCAGACGGCGGTAAAGATCATTCGCTTTCTTTCCGGTTGTAAAGATGCCTTTAATCGGCGCTCTTTGAAGCAGTTCCGCTATCGGCTGCGCTTTGGCATGTCGAATGCTGTTGTCATCCGCACCCCTTATATCACAGCTTTGCAGTACGTCCCACAGCGCAATGTGATGGGACAGGCAAAAGGCGATACGCTGATCAACGCTTAGCGGCGTACTTTGCATAAACAGATCACCCATGATGCGCCAGAAACGGTTTTGGGGATGACCGTAATAGAAGCCGGCTGCTCTTGAAGCAGGAGACGCCATGGTTCCGAGAAAAAGAACCTTGCTGTTGCTGTCATAGACAGGATCAAACGGATGCACGATGTGTTCCAACGAATTCCCGCCTTTGGCAATCGAATCTGCGACCGTATTGGCTGTGGATTTGTACAACGTCTAGTATCCGAGTTCTTTGAGGACGCTGCTCAAGCGGATCAACCGTTCGCTCAGAAGCTCTTCGTCTTTGCGAAGCGATTGCTCGAACAGTTTGATATCCTCATCGATCATCGGGTTATCGGTGCAGATGGAGACATCCATGGCGCCGCCCTGCAAGGCGATGCGATCAAGATGCGTATTCTCGGGATCGTATAGCTTCGGATACCTGTAAGCCTCGCGAAAATGCAGTTGTGTCCGGCAAACCAGAATTGCCAAATCGATCACCCGGTGCAAGGGCAGTTCCTCCGATTGCCTCGACCACTTTTGCCCTGTATACCGCCAGACCTTCGCGGATATATCAAGTTTTCCCCTTTCGTTCCATTGCGCAAGCCCGACAGACAACCCTTTGGTATCCGAGGCGCTCTCACGGCCATCGATCAGGTCATATTCCTCGGATACGATGACCGGCTTATGTTTCAGATAGGTTGGAACTTTCATGAATACTCCTTCACAGATGCGGGATTTACTAAATTACTGATAGTATACAACAAAAATCGCCGTATTCAACAAAAATATCAATCAAAACGGATATGCCAATGGCTGCCGGACTTGGATTCCATCAACGGTGATGCATTTTTAGTTTGTGCCATTAAAATGCAAAGATCGCTGCAAGGAAGGGCTATTCCTTGAGCATCGCATAGATGCGAGCATCCTGAACATGACCATTCTTACAGACGCGGGAGCGCAGCGTTCCCTCACAAACAAAGCCTGCCTTTTCCAAAGCACTGTGGGAAGCCGTATTATTCGCGAATGGCTCCGCTTGAATCCGCACGATATCGAAGCAAGAAAAGGCATCCATGCAAATACTCCGGATAGCCCTGGGCATGATCCCGTATCCCCAATACGTTTCTCCCAGCCAATAAGCCAAGTCGGCCGTTTTGCAATAGACATCGTCCAATACAAAAAGTCCGATGGATCCCACGGCTTGATCATCAACACAGACAGCGCGTGCCAACACCTTGTCGGCAGGCGATTCCATAAATCTTTTGATCAAAGCCGCAGCGTTTTGTAACGTGAAAGGGTGTGGAAACCCATCGCGAAGGAATTGCGCAATGTGAGGATTATCGGCATGCATCCGGATGCTTGCTGCGTCATGAATGCAAAAAGGCCGCAACGTAAAATCCAAGTTGAACCCTCCTCTATTCCTGCCAGGCTTTGCAAACATCCACCCAGGATTTTACACAACTGGCAGAATACAATTCGTCGCATGTCAGCTCCACAGCAGAGCTGTCGCTGCCTGCAGCAGGAAATACGGTAAGAAACCGTTTTAAAGACACATCGGTATATATGTCGACATTCTCGGGTTTCGCAATGGCAAACGGACAAACGCCGCCAATCTGGTGGCCGGTAAAATGCACAACCTGCTCTGCATCAAGCATCTTTGCCTTAAAGCCAAACTGCTGCTTGAATTTTGCATTATCAACCTTTGCGTCACCGGCTGCAACGATCAATATGCATCGATCGCCGTCCTTGTGCAAGAAAGAAAGCGTCTTGGCGATGCGTGCGGGTTCAACGCCTACAGCCTCGGCAGCAAGCTCCACGGTCGCGCTGGAAACAGGAAACTCAAGCACCCTCTGATCCAACGCGAAGGATTTTAAATATTGCCGCACATCCAAAACAGACATAGGAAACCTCCGATTGTATCGTAGAACTGTTGGGAACCAACCTTCAACAGAATGATGATTTCGGTGACGATTCGCGCAACCTAAATCCATAAGAACAGAATCATAACGCTTATCCGCCAACAAATGCCTACAATTCATCATTGCCATTGAGCATAGCGTTTTAAGGCTTTATAGTCAAGAATCCGGGGCGATTTATCTGCAAGGAATACATTAAACGCTGCTGTCAATCGGACAGGGCAATTGACAAGGTCCTATAAAACACAATAGAATGGCAAAGAAAGCTGTGGAAAAATGACAGCAAAATGCAGACTCCCATGAAAGTCAACCGGCTATGCCATCCGATTAACTGTTCGACGATGGTGGGCGGGCAGATGGTTTCAACAAACGACGGGACCCGCGAAGGAAGGAAAGTGCATGAATCCGCTCATTGAACGGTATGTATATGATACGATTCAAAGATTGCCCGAAACTGACCGTGAAAAGGTCAAAACCGCGTTGATAAGCCGAATCGATTCCATGCTCAAGGAGAATCCGACGGATGACGAGGTTTTAAAAACACTGCATTCTTTGGGTGACCCTTCGGAAATGGCAGAGCAATACCGTACGAATAAACGGTATTTGATTTCACCCGCAGTATTCGATGACTATCTGCGGGCATGGAAGCTTGTCGGCTTTATTCTGTTCACCGCAGTCTTGATTGCCAGCCTTATTGCGGATATCATTACGATCACCGAAAAGCCTTCCATAACAGCATTGCTGATCGCTATTTCGCTTTCCTGCCTCAAGAGCATTTGTATCGCCGCATTGATATCCTTTACGACCGTCACAATCGGGTTTGCGGTGTATGAATATGTCCGAAGACGAAAAAGCAGGGCATCATGGTCGGCGACCAATCTTCCCGAAATGCCGCGTCAGGTGCGCAAAATATTGCGCAGGCCGGTTGCTGTCTCTTTGGTGCTTTCCATCATTCTCAATATCATTTGGGTAACGGTTATGATACGCTTCCCGCAATATTTGGCGTGGTATGACAACGGGAAACCGGTCGTCGCGTTGTTCCAATCCCACATCCTGATCACGCTGGTTCCGTTTGTGATTTCACTGGCGATCAGTTCGTGGATGGTTTCCATTGGCAAACTGGTGTACGGTTATTGGAATATTCCGTTGGCGAGTCTCAACGCAATATACAACATTGGCAACACAGCCTATATCATCTACTTTTTCAACTATGCCGGCGTTTTCAATGAGGCATTTATTGCTAAAATGGCAAGGTTGTTTTCCGTCACCAAAACAGTCGCGATGAACGTGTTTGAAAAAGGAGCGTTTATTTTGAGCGCGATCATACTCGTCGTCATGATTTGGGATACGGTGGACTGCTATTATCGGGCATACAGAAATAGAATCGCCAGAAAACAGACAATCCAATAGGATAGGAAGAATCGGGACATACCGGACACGATAGACTAGAATCGATCATAAACTGTTTTCAATACGAGAGAGGAGAAACAAAATGGATCAAGGATGCGGTGGCAACTGTGAATCATGCGGCACGGAGTGTGCCGACAGACAGGAAACTGACTTTTCTGTCAAACTAAACGAATACAGCAGCATCAAACATACCATCGGTATTGTAAGCGGCAAGGGAGGTGTTGGAAAATCACTGACAACATCTCTGTTGGCGGTCGCCATGAACAGGCTCGGTTATCGCACCGCCATCATGGATGCGGACATAACGGGTCCTTCCATCCCGAAAGCTTTTGGACTTAACGAAAAGGCAACCGGAGACGAAAACGCGATCTACCCGGTAAAGAGCAAAACGGGGATCGAAATCATCTCCATGAACGTATTGCTAGAAAACAATACGGATCCGGTCGTTTGGCGCGGACCGGTTCTGGCGGGTACGGTAAAGCAGTTTTATTCCGACGTGGTTTGGAGCAATATCGATTATATGTTCATCGATATGCCGCCCGGTACCGGCGATGTGCCGCTGACGATATTCCAGTCCATACCGATGGATGGCATCATCATCGTGACATCCCCGCAGGAGCTCGTTTCCATGATCGTGCAAAAGGCGGTCAGGATGGCGGAGATGATGGAGATACCGGTTCTGGCGCTGGTGGAAAACATGTCCTATTTCGAATGTCCCGATTGCCATACCCAACACCGTATTTTCGGGGACAGCCATGTGGAAGAAATTGCAAAAAATCATAACATCGGCACAATCGCTAAAATACCGGTTCAGCCTGAAATAGCCCAACTTGTCGATAACGGGAATATCGAACTGTACAACGGCGATTACCTAAAGCCCGTAACAGATATGCTTCTAAAACTCACATGATCCCAAAAACGCCGGCTGAGCAACGCCGGCGTTTTTTGTTGGTTCAGACTTTGATATTCACATTGTATTTCTGCATCCAGTAATTCATTTGAAGAAAATATGCGATGGTCTGCGGTGTCGTCATCAACTGGCCGTACCATGGTTCCTGCCTGTCTGTTGTCAGCAATCCCCGGACTGCCTCTTTATCCAACAACTCCCATAGCGGTGCGTTGCTGTCACATAACAGTAGCGTAAGCTCACTCGAAACAGCGGACATATATCCTGGGTCATGGGTTTTGGGATACGGGCTTTTCTTGCGCCAAAGGATGCTTGGCGGGAGCAAACCTTCCATCGCATGGCGCAGCAACCCTTTTTCCATGCCCTGATATTCCTTCATCTCCCACGGCACGCTGTAAAGGTATTGTGCGATCCGGTGATCACAAAACGGCACGCGCACCTCAAGACCGCTGTACATGCTCATCCTGTCTTTGCGGTCCAGCAGCGTCTGCATAAACCAATACATGTTCAGGTGCACCATTTCCCGCATGCGCGATTCGAGCGGGCTTAAGCACTGCTTTTTTGATACTTCGCCAAGCGTCTCACGATAGCGTCTGTTTACTTCCTCCAATCCGTTCAAACGGTTCCGAAGATTCTGGACGAGGAACGTGCTTCGGTATCCGGTGGATTGCGCCCACGGAAAACCGTCAATAGAACGGATATTGTCATCTCTGAACCACGGATAGCCGCCGAATATCTCGTCTGCGCATTCGCCTGAAAGAGCCACCGTAACATATTTTTTGACATCTTCACAAAACAACAGCAGGGAAGAATCCACATCCGCCATCCCGGGCAAATCGCGGGCGTCGACTGCGCGATAGAGAGCCTGAACCAGATCGGGTGTCCGTATAACCAAATCATGATGGTCCGATCCCAAAAAGTCCACCATGATGCGGATGTAGCTTTCGTCGCTGTTCGGTTGAAAATGGCTTGGTCTGAAATGCTTTTCATTGTCAAGATAGGTCACGGAAAAGGTTTGCAATCGTTGCCCGCGCATTTTGAGTACTTCGTTCGAAACCGCGGAAATGATGCTTGAATCCAATCCGCCCGATAAAAAAGTGCCGATCGGGACATCGCTTACAAGCTGCCGCTCGATGGCGTCGGTGACAAGTTTTCGCACATGCAACGAGGTCGTTTCAAAATCTTCCGCGTGGGGCTTATCGGAAAGCTTGAAGTATGGATGTATGCATATACCTTTTGGAGAAAACGTTCCGCAGTATCCCGGCCTAAGTTCAAAAATATCGCGGAATACGCCGCATCCGGGCGTCCGGCCGGGACCGATGAACAGCAGTTCGGAAATGCCGTTGCTATGGATGATCGGCTCCACATCGGGATGCTTCAAAATCGTCTTGATCTCCGATGCAAACAGGAACGCACCTTTGGGCCGTGCAAAGAAGAAAGGCTTAACGCCCATCCGATCCCGCGCGATAAACAGCTCTTGTGTGTTTGTTTCCCAAATCGCGAAAGCAAAAATGCCATTAAGACGTTCAAGGCATCGCTCTTTCCAATGGGCGTAGGCTTTCACAAGCACTTCCGTATCGCTGTGACCGCGAAACGATTCACCCTCTCGCAACAGTTGACGGCGTATTTCATCGGTGTTGTACAATTCGCCGTTGTAAACAATGGTAAATTCACCGCCGTTGAAAAAACAACGCATCGGCTGCATGCCGTTTTCGATATCCACGACCGCAAGCCGGGCATGCAGCAATGTCACATAATCCGACAGGTATTCTCCCTGTGCGTCGGGTCCCCTGCGCAAAAGGGTATCCATCATTTCCCGCCTTTGGGAGATATCCGGTTTGTTGCCGCTGTAATCGATCAAACCTGCAATTCCGCACATACCAATCACCTCAAATCAAAGGGCGTCCTTCAGGCATTGAGCCTTTGATGAACGCCCTTGTTCTGCTCTAGCATATGCAATGGAGGTGTTTGTGTGCAGATGGAGTCTATGCAGGGGAGGGTGTACGATTGAATCCGGAATCTGCAAGCTGCCTGAGGATTTCCTTTATATCGTTGGTAGGCGCACTGCAAGTTCCGTTCTGGCACAGGTAAAACTGCTCCCCTTCCAAAGGGATAGGATAATGGAACGTCCAAGGAGCAAATCTTCCGAGGATGTTTGCGTTTTGCTGTGTTTTAACAAGGATGGTAGTATTTGGATTTTTGTATAGCTGTATGAGCTGTGCGGATGAAAACGCGCCCTTGCCCGAACTGACACAGACGAGTTCCTGCGATGGATACAAAGCTTCGGTAAACGCAAACAGGGCAAAGCTTTGTCCGACTGGGTAATGCTGCATCTTTGACGCTAAAAACCGAAGTTGTAACGCATGCGCTTGCTGCCACTCTTGTTGCCCGCTGAGCTTGAATAGTCTGCCCAGCACGAGGGCCGCTACCGAGTTGCCGGAAGGTATAGCACCGTCATACACTTCTTTGGGGCGGGAAATAAGCTGCTCACTGTCCTTTGCATAGAGAAAGAAACCTCCGTTTTCCGCATCAAAAAACAGTTCAAGCATCATTTCGGCTATTTTTGAAGCCTGCAAAAGATAGGCAACATCCAGTGTCGCCTGATAAAGAGACAAAAGACCCCAGGCATAAAATGCATAATCGTCGATATGCCCGTCAAATTTAGCTTCGCCATCCCGCCATCGCAAATACAATTTGCCGTCGTCACGCAAAAGATGTCGGCGGATAAAGTCATCCGTCAGTTTGGCTGCATCAAGATACACGCCATCGTTAAGCGTGACGGAGGCATCGCACAGGGCTACGATCATCAGGGCATTCCACGATGTCAGTATCTTATCGTCACGGTGCAGGGCCGTCCTTTGTTTGCGATATCGGTGGAGCTTGTTGAGAAGTACTTTGGATTCCGCGTACGCGTCCTCGTAGGATTGGTATTTAAGCAGATTGGGTATGTTCGAACTTTCAAAATTGCCGATCTCCGAAACATCATACACCCGGTTAAACCACGGTCCCTCCGCATCTCCCAGTACGGAAATGGTTTCCTCCGGGGTAAAGACATAGTATTTGCCTTCCACGCCCTCGCTGTCGGCATCCTGACCGCAGCAAAATCCGCCTTCCTCCGTCAACAGTTCCCGCAAAGCGTAAGCGAGCGTCCGTTCAAGGGTCTGCTTGAAAAAAGGAGAGTTGCCAATGGAATACCCCTGCGAATAAGCCAGACACAGCAGCGCGTTGTCATACAGCATTTTTTCAAAATGCGGAACAAGCCATCTTTGGTCTGTAGAATACCGGGAAAAACCTCCTCCGACATGGTCGAATATGCCGCCGCGGGCCATCTGCGTGAGGGTTTGCGTTGCCATCAAGAGCGCATGGCTGTCTTTTTCCAATTGCGCATAGCGCATTAAAAACAGCAGGTTATGCGGCGTGGGGAATTTTGGTGCCGCGCCGAAACCGCCGTTTTTGGAATCGTACATGCGAGTGAACAGGGAAACGGCGCTTTTTAACACATCCTTAACCGGTTCGGTTGCATTTACAGGCTCGTTTGGTGCGTTGAGAAGATCGGTGAACTCGGTACCGGTCTTTAGCAACTGCTGTTTGTCGCTGTGCCACTGATGGGCCACGGAGATGAGCAAATCGACCAATCCGGTTTGTCCGAAGCGGGAATGCTTTGGCAGATACGTCCCGATGAAAAATGGTTTTTGATCGGCACCCATCAATACGGTCAACGGCCAACCGCCGCTGCCCGTCAATGCCTGGCAAGCTGTCATATAAACCGAGTCCACATCCGGGCGTTCTTCTTTATCCACCTTAACGGAAACAAAGTGCTGGTTTAAGATAGCAGCAACATCCTCGTCTTCAAACGACTCATGCGCCATGACATGACACCAATGACATGTGGAATACCCGATGCTTACAAAAACGGGTTTGTCCTCATGTTTTGCTTTATCAAACGCTTCTTTGCCCCAGGGATGCCAATGTACGGGATTGTTTGCATGTTGAAGCAGATAGGGGGATTTTTCATGGATCAAGAGGTTTTCCGGCATTTGGGCTCCTTTCATTGGCGCAGCGGAGTGTCAGCCATGTTCCTGTTCAATAAGCGACGATTCCAGATCTTCCTGTGCGGGGTTGTTGATCAATTGTCCCCGTATATCAAAGCGCGATCCGTGACACGGGCAATCCCAACTCAGCTCATCCGGGTTCCATGAAAGTTCACATCCAAGATGCGGGCAACGGATGGAAACGGCATAGCATTGACCGTTCTCGTCTTTATAAACACCGGCTTTTTCGCTTTCGTACGAGACGATGCCGCCGTGACCGCAGGGCAGTTCCTCAAGCGTTGCGCGCGGAATCCCGAGCCATGTTTTGAACAAACCCTTTGCGGCCGTCGCACCCAGCTTTATGAATTCGCTTGCGGACGCTTTGGGTTCAAAGCGTTGCGGAGAGAACGTCTCTGCATATGGATTGTGTTTTCCCTCGATCAAATCGGACAGTATCAGTGCGCTTACCATCGAACTGGTCATGCCCCATTTGCGGAAACCAGTTGCAACATACCAGTTTGATGATGAAGAGGAATAGGCGCCGATATAGGGGACATTGTCGAGTGTCATGCAATCCTGAGCCGACCAACGGGCGATTTCCCGGCTTTGCGGATAGAACCGCGCGACCGCGCTTTGAAGTCTGTCATACTGGCCGCCGGAAGTATTGTTTCCCGACTTGTGACCCAATCCTCCGAAGAGAAGCATGCCCTGATGGTTGCGCAATGACCAGCCTTGATCGTCGATTCCGAGATACATGCCATCCAACATCGGGGCATTTTCCAGCGCGATGACATAGGATCGGTCCTGAACCATGCGCAAGAAGTAATAGCCAGGAAAATTGATAAACGGAAAATGCGAAGCGAATACGACGTAATCAGCCGTAACGTCACCGTGATTTGTTTTGATAAGCCGTCCCTCAACCGTTTGTACAACGGTGTTTTCAAAAATTTGCAGGTCCTGTGCAATGCTGTTCAAATACTTCAGAGGGTGAAACATCGCCTGGTTTTCAAAGCGCAGAACCGACTTGACCGGAAAGGGAAGAGTGGCATTCTTTAAAACGGATGCATCTATTCCCACACGCCTGGCAGCTTCCGCCTCGTCTTGAATCACATCGGATTCAACTTGCGAATACAGATGAGCCGGTAAAATCTGAAAATCACAATCGATCTTGCTTTCTTCTATGATGGATTTGTAAAGGGAAATCGCGGACTCATTGGCCTTGGCGTATTGAATGGCCCGTTCATAACCAAAATCACGTATAAGCTGCGCATACATCAATCCGTGCTGCGATGTAATTTTTGCAGTCGTATTGCAGGTCTGCCCGCTGCCAATCCTTTTTGCTTCCAGAACAATGACATCGAAACCGCGTCGGTGCAACATAAACGCGGTGTTTATGCCCGCCATCCCGCCGCCAATGACGGCAACCTGTGTTGTCATATCACCGGGCAGCGCAGGATACTGCCGCATACGAACGGTTTTGCTCCATATGGATTCCATAGAATCACCTCACGCGTAGTATGCGTGAGCGCAGGTACAATTATCCAATTATTTAATTGGCTTTATAAGAACCGCCAAAAGCGATGAGACAGCCCAACAGAAGACTTTATAGGTGCACGCCAAATCGCCGCGGGCAGACAAGCCGGCATTGATTGCACTGAAAAACCGCATATCCCCTCGTGTTGATAACACAGGTGTATGGCCTGCAAAGCGATTGGTTGACAGTTGTTCCGTCCAGAGCGTGCACAGGGCAGCTTTCAATGCAAATCCGGCACTCCGGCAGACAAAATTCTTCACACAACGGATCGGATTTCAGATCCAGATTTGTCAGAACAGCTCCGATATTCACCATATTCCCGTATTCGCGGTGAACGAGCAAGGTATTTTTGCCGAGACTTCCGAGACCTGCAAGTTTTGCAGCATGGCGCATGGACAACAATCCTTTTCCTGTAAGGGTTTGTTCATCCCAGCTGTCATAAGGAGAGTCGCAAGGCAAAGGTACAGCCAATGCACCCAAGTCTTCCAGACCCAGCGATGCTATAAGCGCGATGCGGTCCAGCTCCAAAACACTCGTATCCGTTGCATGGGTATAACAGATTCGAGGATTCGTTTCCATCAAACCTTTCGGCAGGCGCTTTAGAAACACGATCACCGATTTGCAGTCACAATAGATGTCCCTGGGGTGAAATCCGCAAGGTGCGCCTTCGAACCTCTCGACATTGGCAATGCCGCAATCGTCCGCCCCCAACGATAAAAGCAGCCGCTTGATGGTGTTTTCCATACAGATTTCTCCTTATTTCTTTGAAAATAAAACCTAACCTTTTATACCCGTTATCATCATCCATCGGTGTGCGAATTTAACGTTTCCCGACGCATCCATAAACGGAGAGAATCCGGTCTTTTCGCCGCCTTGAAGCTCATCCTGAATTGCACGCCGTATTGTTTCCCGGTTGTTTTCGGGCGTTGCTGTCATGGTCATCCATGCTTCCAAATCGTTGATGACATAGCGGAAATATACGCTTATTTGCTCCAGAGATATGCGTTCAAACATGGCTGTAAGCTCAGCGGATGTCAGGGAAGTCGTATGCGAATCGTCACGCATGCGCTCCAATTGGTTATAGCGCAGCGCCAGGGAAGGTTCATCCGGTGACAGCAAGTCGCAAACAATGACACAGCCGCCCTTTTTCACGACGCGGTGCATCTGTTCCAATACAGCCACGGGATCGCTCAAATGGTGAAACGCGAGACGGCTCATCGCGATATCGTAGATTTGTGGCTCATCAAGGTGATACGCATCCCCTAACCGGAATGTCACGTTGGAGATTCCGGCACTCAGCGCTGCCTTTCTGCCTTCGGCCAACATAGCCTCCGTGATATCCACAGCCAAAACGCTCTGAACAAACGGGCTTACGGCAAGCGACAGAAGCCCTGTTCCTGCGGCAACATCAATGACATGGGATTCCCGGGAAAGCGGCATGTGTTCTATGGCCCATTGAATGTATTCCTGGCTTGAAAGAGAATACTCGGGCGAATGAAAATGCTTTGATTGTGCCGTAAACTGTGCAATAATTTTGTCGTTATGCACCAATATCACCCCCGTATAAAATGAAGAACAATTTTCTTGTGTTTCAGGGACAGTATATCAGAAACAAACTTTGGTATGACACTATTTTAATCGAGCTTCTCTGTGCTTGAAAGATAAAAGCCCGATGGATTTGCGTGACGCCGGCACATGCGTAACACGAAATCCATCGGGCTTTTTAAATCGATGAAAGGGAATTATTCTTTGGGATCGGTGGCGGCTTCCGCCTGTTCGTATTCGTCAAGGATGTCCTTGACAACTTCTGCGACGGAAGTGATTTTGGTTGACCGATAGGCGTTTTCTCCCGCAAAAGCAAACCCGTACTGCCAGTTGCCCTTTTTGGCGTTGGTCAATGCCATCGCAATGCAATAAGGGCTGTTTTGGTAATCGCAGGTAATGATGCAATGATATGGGCATCCGAAGGGCTTCTTTTGACCTGCTTTGGATTGAAGGAGGAAATCGTTGATGATCGCACGTCCGGGCATTCCGACGGGGCTTTGAATGATGCCGATATCCTCTTGCTTTGCGTCGACATAGGACTGCTTAAAAGCATCGGATGCATCACATTCATAGGTTGGAACAAACCTGGTCGCCATTTGCACGCCGGCAGCTCCCAAATCCAAAAACCTTTTGATATCCGCGCCTGTATAGATGCCGCCCCCTGCAATGACAGGGATATCTCGCCCGCTTGATTGTTCGAAAACCTTTACTTCCTGCAATACTTCCTTTGTAATGTTTTCGAGGGAATATTTTGGGTCGTTGATCTGTTCGGGCTTAAAGCCCAGATGGCCGCCGGCTTTCGGGCCTTCTACAACGATGGCATCGGGAAGACGGTTGAACTGTTGAAGCCATCGCTGACACAACACTCTTACCGCTTTTCCGGAAGAAACGATCGGAACCAGCTTCGTATGAATTGTCTCCGAAACATACTGGGGCAAGTTCAACGGGAGTCCTGCACCGGAGAAGATCAGGTCAATCCCTTCTTCGATCGCCGTTTTTGCCAGATCGGCAAAATTGGATAAAGCCACCATAATATTAACGCCCAAGATGCCAGTTGTCTTTTTCCGAGCGAGGCGGATTTGATCCCGCAGCGCTCTGTTGTTGGCTTCGATAAAATTTGTGGAAAAATCAGGCTCTGTCATGCCGATGCCGGCAGTCGCAATAACGCCGATGCCTCCCTGATTGGCAACAGCGGAAGCGAGCCCTGACAATGATATTCCAACGCCCATGCCTCCCTGGACTATTGGAAGTCGCGCAACCAGATCGCCAATTCTCAATTCTTTCATGTTGTAGTTCTCCCGATATTAGTTAGTAAATCTAATCAATAATGTTAGCATGGTTTGTGTGTCCAGTCAATATACGCGGCTTGAAGGTCGGCGTGCAGCAAGAAACTTTCGAAGTTGTCATGGAAGGGAATACGTGTTAATATATTATAAATAATATTAATAGCCGGAATTGTTTCGTACCATTCGACACACGGAGAACGACACAACGTTTACCTCTATTGTTTTTGAGTGGCTCATTTCTGCGAATTTTAACGGATGACAATCAAGCGCTAAGAACAGTACATTGTCGCATTGCGCTGCGGTGCAGCGCTGAATATTTAAGGGGTGGTTATATTGCAAACACAAAACGGTCAAGTTTATTCTTCCGAAGGACCGCAAAAGGTCTGGAATCCTATTTTTATCCGCATTTTCATTGTGAATGTGACAATGCAAATGGGGCAGTTTATGATGAACACACTGATCCCCAAATACGCAAAACATCTGGGTGCAAGCGTTAGCGTTGTCGGAATCGTAACCAGCATGTTTGCGATCACGGCACTGAGCATGCGTATATTTGCCGGGCCTGCAACGATGACATTCAGTAAGAAAAAAATACTGGCGGCGGCGTCGATGGTAATTGCATCGGCATTTGGCTTATATGGCCTATCCGCTTCCATTCCCATGGTTATGGTCGCCCGGTTGCTGCACGGCTGTGGAATGGGCTTCTCCGGATCAACAGCACTTGCATTGGCAAGCGATGCTCTTCCGCATGACAAACTCGGCGCCGGCATTGGATTCTTTTCGCTCGGACAGGCAATCGCCACAGCTGTAGGACCCAGCGTCGGCCTGACCCTGGTACCCAAAATAGGCTATAGCATGACGTTTTTTATTGGCGCATCCGTGGTCGTTTTCGCAGCCTTCATGTTGCTCACCATAAAAGCGCCGGACATAGCCGCGAAAGTGCCGTTCAAGATTTCTCTTAACACCATCTTCGCCAAAGAAGCTGCTATTCCGATGCTGTTGATTTTGTTTCTTACGATAGGCTACAACAATATCAGTGCATTCTTGGTTCTGTTTGCCGAAAGCAGGAACGTCGGCAACATCGGCTTATTCTTTAGTGTTTATGCTGTCGTTATGTTGGTCACGCGCCCTGTTGTGGCTGTTTTATCGGATCGGTTGGGCGTACGAAAGATTATGTTGCCGGCGATGATTTGCTTTGCCGTATCGATGGTACTCATCAGTCTTTCAACTTCGTTGACTATGTTCCTCATAGCCGCGGCAATCGCTGCGATCGGGTTTGGTTCCTGCCAACCTGCTGTTCAAACACTGTGTATCAAGAGCGTTACGCCGCAGAGGCGCGGCGTCGGCAGCAGTACAAATTTTGTGGGTTTGGACCTGGGTGGTCTAGTAGGTCCCGTACTTGCGGGGGCAGTCGCGGATCGTTTCGGTTACGCGACAATGTTTTTATTGCTTACGGTTCCCATCGGTATTGCGATCGCTATTTTCTGTTTGTTCTATGGCAGGATTAAAGCCATCGATACGCAAACAACGGTTGGTTCCGCTTCAAACAGCAAGGAAAATAATCATAGTTAACAATGAAAAAACAGAGAGAATTTTCTCCTATTTGTTCAAAACAATAAGGAATGCTCACAACAATATAAAAGTACCGGCAGTGCTATACGGATATGAAACACAGGAGTCAACCTTAACCTTTATCATCGCAGTGTGATCGGATATTGATTTCCGACATTGCATTTATTCTTATACTGAAATGTGTTATGATACACTCAAATCCAATAGTTTAAAGAGATGTTATGATATGATTGCATTGCAGCAGCTTATCGACCACAGCGACAACATCGTATTTTTCGGAGGTGCGGGTGTTTCGACGCAAAGCGGCATCCCGGACTTTAGAAGCGCGAACGGCCTGTATAAATTGCGGTACAAGTATCCTCCGGAAACGGTTGTAAGCCGCAGTTTCTTTCATAGCCATACGGCGGAATTCTTTAAATTTTACAAGGAAAATATGCTGCATCTTGATGCCAAGCCCAACAGGGCGCATGTGAAGCTTGCCGAGCTTGAAAGTGCTGATAAGCTCAAAGCGGTCATAACACAGAACGTCGACGGGTTGCATCAGCTGGCTGGCAGCAAAAACGTGCTGGAACTTCACGGTTCGGTTCACCGCAACCATTGCCTGAAATGTGCCAGGCAGTATGATGCGCGCTATATACTCCAATCCGAAGGAGTGCCCCAATGCGACTGCGGCGGGCTGATTAAGCCGGATGTGGTGCTTTACGAAGAACCGCTTCAAAGAAGCGTTGTGGAATCGGCAATACAGTATATATCCGAAGCCGAAGTGCTTATCATAGGCGGCACGTCGCTAAGTGTTTATCCAGCAGCAGCACTTATCAATGATTATCGGGGATCCAAACTGGTTCTGATCAATAAAATGCCAACGCCATACGACAGACGGGCAAATTTGGTGATCAATCAGAATATTGCCGATGTACTCGATGAGATTTGGGTTAAATAACCTTACTATTCCATAGAACCGCAAATAATTTTAACGCTTTGGGTAGCATGAACGATCATGTATTGTAAAGTATTCTCAAGAAATATCCTGAATTCAATTAAATAGAATCACGTTTGACAGTGAATATCCGCTATCATTGCTCAATGGTGTTTTTTCCGTTGCTTTTTGCTCTCAACAGAGCTTCATCGACCCGTTTTACGAATTGATCCGGGTTTTCGTTTGGCGTATATTCTCCGATCCCCATGCTCAACGATACACGTTTGCCATCGATATCAAACGCATATGCTCCAATGGCGTCTCTGATCTTGTTGGATACTTTTAACGCGTTTTGAAGATTCACGTCGGGGAAAAGAACGATAAATTCGTCGCCGCCCCAGCGAAACAGCTTGTCGGTTGCACGTATGGTGCGCTTGATCACGGCTGTGATATCCTGCAGAACAAGGTCTCCCTTGTTGTGTCCGTTTATATCGTTGATCTGTTTAAAATTGTCAATGTCAAAGATATTGATTGAAAACGGGTTTCCGTAATACTCCGCTTTCTCGATTTCCAATCCGATAAAATGTTCGAATTTTCTTCGGTTATAGGCTCCGGTAAGCATGTCAAAGGTCACCATATCTTCAAGCTTTTCATTGATATGCTTTTGTCCTTCAATCATCTCGTGGAGTTTTTTTTCATACATTTTCTTCTCGGAACAGTCGCGGGATATCCCGATATAGCAAATCAGAGATTCATCCTTATAAACAGGTTTGACGCTGACTTCGCACCAAATGGTACTGCCGTCTTTACAGATGAATTCCACATCGTATAAATAGGAGCGATTGATGTTGTTTTTTGCTGTTTCATCCAGGGGCTTGTTTAATTGTTCACTCAAGTATTTCCGCGAATCCGCTGTTAAAAACTCCAATATGCAGTGGCCGATCATTTGATCGGCTTCATATCCGACCATCCACTTGATGGACGGGCTGATAAAAGTAAAAGACGCTGTTGGATCGACCTCCCAAATCACATCTTTGATATTCTCCATAACGTATTTATACCGGGCGTATTCATCCAATATCTGATTATTGCTCATTCATGTTCACAACCCTGTTTCAATCTCAATCAAATACAATTCTATGGTATACGATACCCTAAAGTCAATTTAAATTACTGAAATATTCGATATAATTATGGGACAAATAATCCTGTCCCTATAGTTATGATACCCAAATTCCAACTCCTGCGTATACAACCAAAACAATTATCGCGATGCTTGCCGCGAAAGCTTATTTTGGTTCAAAGGATTTCATGCTGGTGCAAAGCGGAAGGGTTGGTTATCCTCGAAGTATTTTTTGCATTGATTTACCCTTTGCCAATTCATCAATCAGCTTATCCAAATATCGGATATTCTGCATCGTCGGGTCTTGTATCTCTTCTACTCTTACACCGCAAATGGCTCCCTTAATAAGAGTTCTTAATGGATTCAAAAGGGGAGCTTCTTTAAAGAATGTCTCAAAATCTGTTTGCTTTTCAATTTGTTGTTCTATCTCATCCTGGGCGTATCCGGTCAACCAGCGGATGATTTCATCGACTTCCGATTTGGCTCGCCCCTTTCTTTCCGCCTTGGAAATATATAGAGGATATACACGGGCAAAGCTCATGGTAAAGATTCGATGTTTGGTCATAGCGCTTCCTCCCAAGTCGTTTTTTAGATGTGTGTCATAACTTCAAATTTTCGAGAATGTTTACTGAAGTTTTCGCACGCTTGTGTCTGAGACTTTGTTAACAATACAAAAAACCTTCTTCATTACAGTCTCCTTAGAAATTTGAAATACTCTGGAAAATGATGCTGTGCGCAACGTGAACCGTATCCTTCACAATATATTTTCAATTACTATATTTCTTAAATTCAGCAACCGGAATACAGTATAATTTACAGCAAGCTGCTTCAATACCTTTTGTTCGGCAAATACAAGCGATTCCCACATTGTAACGGATATATCGAGATTGTTTTTTTGTGTTTTACTGTTCCATATGCCAATGATTCGTCCATCCTTTAAAACAACCCCTGGATTTGCGACAGATTTCCATACTTTTTTATGGAGATCCTTGTTCTCTAAAATAGTCGTTCGGTCATGAAGGCCGAGATATGGGTCGTGTGGACCGAGCAACAGCAACCTTCCTTCATCACCCTTGGCAGATATTAAACTCCCCATATCTTCTTCCAGCATGTAGCAGCTTTTCCCCTCAACTTCCACAGCTACTATTTCATTGGCAACCCTGTTCCATAACCGATGTGCTTGTTTTGGTGAACACCCCAGCCAATACATGAAGCAATCCACCGTAGCAGGGCCATAACAATGCAAGAATTTTCGCACCAATTCTTTATCTGCATCTTGTACTTTGACAGGCATGTGACCTGTCCAATTTTTATAGGAAGTAAACGTAGGACTGATATCCTGCCTCTGTGCAAATACAACAAGCGAGGAAAAAGAGCATGGCCGCAATAAAAAAGAAACAGCAGCACCACCGACTGTTTGCTTTTTAGGATTTCCATACATGGAAGGGGCACACCACTGCGTTTGCTTATCCTTCGGCAAATCACCATAGATGATATCGGCAAGAGTCTGATCAAGCATTTCTTTGCTCTTAATGGTGTGGTCATCCAAATATGCTATCGCTTTTTTAAGTCTCTCCAGCACATCATCAAAGGACAATTGCAGATAATCAAGTGCCCCTGTGATGCCCTTCGTGTAAATCCAAGGCAATTCACCATCATGCGCAATCAGAGGAGTAAGGAAAACATCACTTTGTTCTGTTGGAAAGACAACAGGAGCGCCCCGATAACTCCATGCCTGCAACAGCGTTTTTTGATTATGCAACGCATCGTCTAGTGCTTGTCGTGAGCAATTGCTCAGACGGTTGAATAAGGCTGTTTCCCATGCACCGGGTGGCGAGTTTTGCAAGCCACATGCACTTGCCGCATCAATCATCCCATGCATAGGGAGTTGCCTGTTCAATTGGTGGGCAAAAAGCCGATAATTGCGAATTTGTTTTGTCTCAATCTTCATAATAGCACCTGTCTAAATGATCACTCGCGAACGCCAACATTTATCCTGACCATTTCGTTAAGCACTGACATCTAAATCATTATCTCGCAAGTAAAACTGGCTTTTGGGATATGTTTCTGCGGAGTGCAAAACCACAATTTTGGATCTTCTAATTCCAACTACTAAAACGCTGAAAACCATTGTTTAATGGCTTTTTTACGCGCGCTCTTCGACCCTTGACATCAAAACTACCGTCTCGACGTGGCTGGTTTGACAGAACATATCGATGCCCTCTATTTGCTGCAATACATAACCCGCTTTTGTCAGGATAGCCACATCGCGGGCAAGGGTAGCGGGATCGCAGGAAACATAGACAATCCTCGGAATATTCGCATCGATGGCGGATCGAAGCACCGCTTCGTCACAGCCCTTGCGAGGCGGATCCAGCAGGAGAATGTCCGGTTTAACACCGCTTCTTAGTAGTTTAGGCAGCGCCTGTTCCGCATAAGCGCATTCGAATGAAACATTTTGTATGTCGTTGAGGTTTGCGTTGTACAACGCATCCTCGATCGCGGCAGGCACGCACTCAATGCCGTATACTCTGCGCGCATGTTTTGCAAACAGAAGCGACATCGTCCCGATGCCGCAGTAGGCATCCACCACAATTTCATCTCCAACAAGCTGTGCAAAGTCGAGAGCCAAAGAATACAGCGCTTGCGTTTGCAACGGGTTGACTTGCATGAAGGACATTGTGGAAACGCGGAATGTCAACCCCAAAATCGTTTCGTCAATGCGCTGTTTTCCATAGATCAGGCGCTCATCGTTGGAGAGAATCACATTGTCCGTTCGCTTGTTGATGTTTACAACGATGCCTTCAATGCAGGGTGAATCTGCTAACAGACTTTTAATCAAATCATCCGTATTGGGCAACGATCCGGTGCTGACAAGGCAGACCAAATACCCGGTTTTTGATCTTCGCGTTACGATATGCCGTAAAAGCCCGCGGCGCGTCGATTCATCATACGGCT
Source organism: uncultured Christensenellaceae bacterium (assembly GCA_942492795.1). Taxonomy (GTDB): domain Bacteria; phylum Bacillota; class Clostridia; order Christensenellales; family QAND01; genus RGIG3178. The sequence goes on along the minus strand of OW818639.1, from coordinate 2,030,832 downwards.
CTATGGCGTGTTTGGATATCCATGCACGTATGGACTGGATGATCTTCGCATGATATTCATCCTGCAAAAGACAATCATCAACATCGATAACCCGATGGCTGCGCCTGGCGTAAAGACCGATGCGCGTTTGTTGATCTGCCGCTATGGGGAACGACGCTTTGTTGCGATATCGATAGGGGACTTCCATGCCGCGAACAACAGGCGTTTGCGACAATGGGTTGTGCCCGATGCGCGAGAAGCATTCGCTGATACGCTGTGATTTGAATTTAAGCTGTTCCGTATAGTTCAAATGCTGGAGGGCGCAGCCGCCGCATTGAGAATAGACGGGGCAGGGCGGCTCGACGCGCATTTCGCTTGGATCGATGACGTCCAAAAGCTTGGCAACGGCATATTGTTTGGTTACTTTAATTATCTGCGCTGAAACGTGTTCATGGACAATGGTATCCGGAACAAAAACAACAACGCCGTTGATGCGGCCTACTCCTGCGCCTTCTGCGTTATAGGAGTCGATGGTCAGAGATATCAATTGATTCTTTTGAAGCGACTGCATGTTCATCACCTATCGCATAGTATAGCAGAAACGAATTGGACGATCAGCTGTTTTAACGTCAAAATTCGTTTCTTACAGAAATAAAAAGTTTATCAATACAAAATATATAAGAGTATTATTACATGTAACATAACAAGTGTAAGGGATCAATATTCTCACGGTTTCCATTTAAAGTTTAAAAACAATTTTCTTTACTTGTTTGAGAGGAAGTGTTATAAATATAAGAAGTAGGCGCAAAGGGAAATGGGTCAGGCTTGTTTTAGTATGATTAAGTCAAAGCATTGACGATATACCTATCGCCAAAAAATCTAAATGGAGGGTTTGCCTATGGCACAACTAGCACTTGTTCGCATTGATGCCCGTCTCATTCACGGCCAAGTCGTAACGCAGTGGATCAAGCGGACTGCAGCAAAACTAATCATCATCGTTGACAATCAAATCGCAACAGATCCGTTTATGGCTCAGATTTTTACAATGGCGGCTCCCCCGGGAACCAAGCTTGAAAACATGACCACGGATCAGGCAGCGGCTTCGTGGAAGAAAGATCAGTTTGGCAACGTGGGTCCGGTACTTGTACTGATGCGCAATGTTCCCATGATGTTCGAAGCTTTCATGAAGGGCTTTGATTTCAAAGAACTTCTCGTCGGCGGTATCGGTGGCGCACCGGGACGTATCAATGTTCACGGTCCGATCACACTGAGCGAAGATGATGCAAAAATGCTCAAACAGCTTGATGAAAAGGGCGTCGAAATTGCGTTCCAGTCCACCTTGGACGAAGCGCGCGGCAACTGGAAGAACATCAAAGCGAAATACTATCCCAACGTTTAATTGACAAAATGCGAGAAGGCCGGGTAACCGGTCTTTCTTTGTTTTTACGGAGAGTTAATTCGATGAGTCTTCTGCTTCAACCGATCCAAATACGCCACGCACCAGCCCTGCAAAAGCTTGTTTACGATCCGCTTGTGATGAAGTATCTTTCGGGGTTTGATGTGGATATACCCTATGAGCTTTCCCATGCGGTGAGCTTTTGTGACGGTGCAATGATAGACAACGAAGATGGAATTGCCATGCATCGGGTTTTGTATTCCGATAATACCCTTTGCGGTTATATTGGTCTGCGTTTGCGATTCGGGGCACATTGGGGTACCGCCGAACTGGAATACTGGCTTGGCAGCGAATACTTCGGACGAGGCATCATGCCCGCTGCCATGAAGATGCTCAGCGCGCAGGCATTTTTAGAACATCCGCATTTGCAACGTATCCAATGCAGCATCCCTGTCATCAACAAAGCGTCTTGCCGCGCTGCCGAAAAGGCCGGATATACGCTGGAAGCTGTATTGAAAGAGAGTTTGTACCTTTACCACAGTATGGTGGATGAATGCATTTATTCATATCTTAGGCAAAGCAAATGCCAGGCGGAATGACTTGCAAAGTGCAATTCTGAATTGTATACTAACTTGAGCACGCCCCGAATGAGGAGGAACTGCGTTGAAGCCTGTCATTCTTATCCCATCTCTGAATCCCGACAACCGTCTGACGGCTTTGGTGGATGAATTGATACAATCCGATTTTTTGGATATCATCGTTGTCAACGACGGCAGCAAAGAGATTTGCCTGCCGATATTTGAATTGTTGGAAGAAAAGGGATGCAAGGTATACACGCATGCGGTCAATCTTGGCAAGGGCAGGGCTCTTAAAACGGGAATGAACGCTTTTTTAAAGTTGTATCCCGACAGATGCGGCGTTATTACCGCAGATGCCGACGGGCAACACTCCATTTTCGATATACGCCATATGGCCCAGGCACTTGAAAAAATGCCCGACGCACTGGTATTGGGCGTCCGGGATTTTGAAAATGAAAATGTACCGTTTAAATCACGCGCAGGCAACAAAATAACCCGCAACCTGTTCGGCTATTTGTCCGGATTGAAATTGAAGGATACACAAACGGGTTTGCGCGGTATCCCGACTTCATCGATGGCATGGATGATGCAGATGAAGGGTGAACGATTTGAATATGAAATGAACATGCTCATCGAGTGCAAGCGTCATAACATGGATATTCTGGAAGTACCTATCAAGACCATCTATATCGATGCGAACGCGTCATCGCATTTCAATCCGGTCCTGGACGCGATCCGCATCTATTCGCTCCTTGGAAAATTCGCGTTTTCCTCCATCGGATCTTCCTTGCTGGATATCTCGTTGTTTGCTCTTGTCACAAAAATACTTTTACCGGTGACTTTTACGGAAAGCATTGCGGTCGGAACGGTTGTGGCGCGCATTTGTTCTTCGCTGTTTAACTATACGCTCAACAAAAAGGTTGTATTTGGCGGTATCCACATAAAAGGAACGATGCTCCGCTATTATACGCTTGCCACCATACAGATGCTGACCTCTTTGTTTTTGGTGCGCGGACTCACGCCGCTTTTGGGCTGGGACGCAATATTTGTGAAATTTCCGGTGGATTTTGTGCTCTTTCTGATCAGCTTCAAGGTTCAGCAAAAATGGGTGTTCCGCAATAAAAGCGGCAAAGTGAAACTTTTTATGGAGTAATCCGAAAAAAGGCTATAAGCTACAATGAAAAAGCAGACCTTCATGGTCTGCTTTTTTGACGATTAGGTGGATAATCTATGCGCCGTGCTTTTCTTTCAAATAGGCATCCATGGAAGCGGCGGCAGTCTTGCCGGCGCCCATTGCCAAAATGACGGTAGCGGCACCAGTGACAGCATCACCGCCCGCGTAAACGCCTTCAACATTGGTAGCGCCTGTCGATTCGTCGATGATGATGCCGCCCCATTTCTGCGTGTCAAGCTTCGGTGTGGTTGCCTTTATAAGCGGGTTTGGGGAAGTGCCGATGGCAATTACGACAGTTTGCACGTCCAGCATCGTTTCGCTGCCCGGGACGACGATCGGGCGGCGGCGTCCGGATGCGTCGGGTTCGCCCAGTTCCATGCGGACAACCTCCATGCCGGTGACGTTGCCGTTCTCGTCTCCTGTGATGCGTGTCGGATTGGTCAGCAGCATGAATTCGATTCCTTCCTCTTGCGCATGGTGAACTTCCTCGATACGGGCAGGCATCTCCTGAAGACTTCTGCGGTATACGATGCTGACATGCTCCGCGCCCATGCGCAGAGCGCACCGCGCCGCATCCATCGCAACGTTGCCTCCGCCGACAACTGCGACATTCTTTTTAACTCTGACCGGTGTGGCAGCTTCAGGGAAGCGGTAAGCGCCCATGAGGTTGATGCGCGTCAAAAATTCATTGGCAGAATAAACGTCGTTGAGGTTCTCGCCCGGCATATGCATGAATTGGGGAAGTCCTGCGCCCGAACCGATGAAGACCGCTTCGAACCCCATTTCCTCCATCAATTCCTGAATATAGAAAGTCCTGCCGATGACGGTGTTGGTTTGGATTTTTACGCCCAGCTTTTCAAGTGATGCTATCTCTTCACGAACCAGCGCTTTTGGCAAGCGGAATTCGGGAATGCCGTATACCAAAACGCCTCCCGGCGTGTGCAACGCTTCGAAAACCGTCACTTCATATCCCAATTTCGCAAGATCGCCGGCGCAGGTAAGCCCCGCGGGGCCGGATCCGATCACGGCAACCTTGATGCCGTTTTGCGCAGGGTTTTCCACCATCAAATGGCGGCCTTTTTGCATCGACATATCGGCAGCAAAACGCTCCAGACGGCCGATCCCGACAGGTTCGTTGCGGATACCGCGCACACATTGTTCTTCACATTGTGATTCCTGCGGACAAACGCGTCCGCAAACACCCGGCAGGGAATTGGTTGTTTTGATGATATCGTACGCTTCGTCATAGTCACCGGATACGATTTTTGCGATGAATTCCGGAATGCGAACATGAACAGGACAACCGGCAACGCAGGGCTGATTCTTGCATTGCAGGCAACGCAGGGCTTCCTCCTGCGCCATCGATTCGGTATAAACCTGCATAACCTCGGAGAAATTCCCCGCACGTTGTTTGGCATCCTGCTCAGGAGCAGCGGTTTTCTTTGGATTCATGTTAGCCACGTTGCTCACCTCCGGTCAGTCGGCACTGATGCCGTTCGATACTTTGAAGCTCTTGTTCACGGTATACACGACTGCGTCGGATCGCCTCGTCAAAATCCACCTGATGCCCATCAAAGTCCGGGCCATCCACGCAGCCGAATTTCGTTTCTCCGTTTACGGTAAGCCGACAGCTGCCGCACATGCCGGTTCCGTCCACCATAACGGGATTCATGCTTACGATGGTTTTGATGCCATACGGTTTTGTCAGATTGCATACGGCGCGCATCATCATCAAAGGACCGATGGCGATGACGGCATCATACTCGATGCCCTTTTGGATCTGGCGCTCAAGGCCGGTTGTGACAAATCCCTTGTCGCCGTTGCTGCCGTCGTCTGTTAAAACGATCAAATCGGTGCACGCATTGCGCATTTCTTCTTCGAGTATGATCAGATCCACATTGCGGAACCCGACGATGAGATCCACATGCACGCCTTTGTCATGCATCGCCTTAGCTTGCGGATATGCGATTGCAACGCCAAGACCGCCCCCGATGATTGCGACACGCTTAAGCCCTTCCAGTTCGCTTGGGTGGCCCAAGGGACCGGCGAAATCCAGTAGACTGTCTCCTTCGTTCATCGCGGCAAGCTGCATGGTGGTGGCTCCCAAAGCCTGAAATATGATGGTTATGGTCCCTTTTTCGCGGTCATATCCGCCGATGGTCAAAGGTATCCGTTCTCCGTCCGCATCAACACGTAAAATGATAAACTGACCCGGTTGGGCGTGTTTTGCTACCGACGGCGCAAAAATATCCATCCATGTGGTAAGTTCGTTTAAAACACGTTTTTTTGTGATTTTGAACAAAGAAGCACCAGCTTTCCAATAATTCAAGTTGTTCTCAATATTTTACATTGCCAACCGCAATTATGCAATTCATATTCAGGCAATTCCTGTTGTATGAATCAACAATACTTAGCCTTGAGCGGATCTGATCGGAAATCAGGTTTGATTTTCATACAGGATTCGTTATAATAAGCTTTATATAATATGTAAAATTATGTACGGGAATACGGTGGCACGGTAGAACGGTAGTTGGCCCCGTTCCCGGGGGGAGCGTTACAATGTTGATTTGGAACCCTGCGGTGGAAACGGCAGATCGTACGGAAATTCAGGCCATTCAGCTTCAAAAGCTCAAGGAAACAGTTAAGCATGTATGCGAAAACGTGCCGTTTTACAAGAGCAGGCTGGATGAGACAGGGATCAATGCGGATGCTGTCGGATCTCTTGAGGATCTTATAAAAATTCCGTTTACCGTGAAGCAGGATATGCGCGATCATTATCCCTATGGCCTGTTGGCGGTACCCATGAAGGATGTTATCCGGATACACGCGTCTTCCGGGACTACCGGCAACGCCACGGTCGTTGCCTACACGAAGGAGGACGTCGATGATTGGGCGGAATGCGTATCCCGACTGGTTTGTATGGCAGGTGCGTCCGACGATGACATAGCGCAGATATCCTTCGGATACGGCATGTTCACCGGTGCTTTGGGACTGCACTACGGACTTGAAAACATAGGCGCAGCGGTCATTCCGATTTCAAGCGGCAATACCAAGCGCCAGATCCAGCTTTTGCAGGAATTCGGAACGACTTTGATCATCAGCACGCCTTCTTATGCCCTCTATCTTAGCGAAGCGGCACAGGAAATGGGCGTTGACTTAACGAAGCTTCCCGTTCGCTTAGGTTTGTTTGGCGGCGAAGGCCACACGGAGCAAATGCGACAGGAACTGGAAAAACGCTGGGGCATTCTGGTGACGGAAAACTATGGTCTTTCTGAAGTGATGGGCCCCGGTGTCGCCGGGGAATGCATACATCAAAACGGGATGCATGTCGCGGAAGATCATTTCATCATAGAGATCGTCGATCCCAAAACAGGACAGCCGCTGCCGGAGGGTGAAGAAGGCGAAGTCGTCATCACAACCATCCAAAAAAAGGCGCAGCCGTTGTTGCGGTATCGTACACGAGATATCGCAAGCATCACAACAGCGCCCTGCGCATGCGGAAGAACAAGCATGCGCTTGAGCAAGATCAAGGGCAGAAGCGACGATATGCTGGTGATCCGCGGCGTCAATGTTTTCCCGAGTCAAATAGAGCAAGTGCTTTTACAGACGGCTGGTGTTGGCCCGAACTATGAGATCGTCGTGACAAGGGAGCATTTCCTTGACCGCGTTGAGGTAAAGGTTGAGGTGACGGATGCCTCATTGCTGGAGCGTTACTCGGAACTCGAAGCGCTTTCAGGACGTATTCGAAAAGCAATGCAGACCGATTTGCTCATCGACGTAAAGGTGACACTTGTCAATCCCATGTCGCTGAAACGCTTTGAAGGCAAAGCGCAGAGAGTGACGGATATGCGGCAATGAAGGATGATTTTGTGAAAGAATTGATGTTGGGTAACGAAGCCATAGCGTTTGGCGCGTTGGATGCCGGAATCACTGTGTTGTCAGCGTATCCCGGTACGCCAAGCACCGAGATAGCACAGACGGCATCGAATTTTAAAGAGATGAACGCCCAGTGGGCTGTCAATGAAAAAGTGGCTGCCGAAGTCGCCATGGGAGCCAGCATAGCCGGCGCGCGCGCTATGTGCTGCATGAAGCATGTTGGGCTCAATGTGGCATCGGAAGTCCTGTTCACAGGAGCGTATACAGGCGTGAACGGCGCGCTGATATTTGTCGTTGCCGACGATCCCGGCATGCACAGCAGCCAAAACGAACAGGACACCCGGATGATAGCATCCGCTGCCCATGTGCCGGTTCTGGAACCTTCCGATTGCCAGCAGGCGTATGACTTTGTAGCGCAGGCTGTCGAATTGAGTGAGGCGTTCGACATTCCTGTCATCGTACGGCTGACCACGCGTATTGCACATTCGAGGGGATTTGTCGTCCGAAGGGAAACGGACAAAGCGACGCCGAAGTCCTATCAGAAGAATGCAAGCAAATATGTGATGATGCCTTCCAACGCGATCGAGCGCAAGAAAAGCTTGCTGTTGCGGCAGGAAGCATTGAGCGGGTTTGCTGAAACGTCTTTGGCCAATACCGTTGAAAAGGGAGACGGTATCATCGGCGTCATCTGTTCGGGCATCTGTTATGAATATGTCAAAGAAGCGCTTCTGCGGGCGGACATATTTCATATTGGCATTGTCAATCCTCTGCCAAAAAAGGCCGTCACGGACTTTGCGAAAACTGTTCAGACACTCTATGTGGTGGAAGAACAGGAAAGCTATATGGAACAGCAGATCAAGAGCTGGGGGATCGGATGCATCGGAAGTGAAGTGTTCAGTAAATTGGGCGAATTGTCGGTTTCTCAGATTCGCAAGGCTGTTTTGGGGGAGAATGTCGAGGTACAGTTGGAGCTGGGTTTGCCGCCCCGCCCGCCCGTATTGTGTGCCGGATGTCCTCACAGAGCCGTGTTCTATCTGTTGAAGAAACTCAAGGCAACGGTTTTCGGGGATATCGGATGCTATACGCTGGGCGCCGTCGCACCCTTGAACTCGATGGATACCACCATCTGCATGGGAGCCAGTATCGGAACGGCACACGGAGCCGAATTGGCGATGGGACGTGAATTTGCACGAAACAGTGTAGCGGTCATCGGCGACAGCACTTTTTTCCACAGCGGGTTAAGCGGGCTTGCAAGCGCGGCGTACAACCTTGCAAACACAACGGTGCTGATCCTGGACAATTCAATAACGGGCATGACAGGCCATCAGGATAACCCGGGAACGGGCATAACGCTGCAGGGGCAACAGGGACTTGCCTTGTCCATCGAGAAAACCTGCGAGGCATTGGGAGCATCCATGGTTTCGGTTGTTGACCCGGTGGATCAAAAAGCGCTGGAAAACGCGCTGCGAAAAGCATGGCAGACAGATGGCGTCAAGGTCATCGTAGCAAGACGCCCCTGTGTGCTGATAATAAAACCGGGAAAACCATTGACGGTAAATCAGGACTGTATAGGCTGCGGCATCTGCGTCAGTACGGGATGTCCGTCGCTGCGCCTAGTGAATAAAAAAGCTGTCATCGATTCTTCAAGCTGCAACGGGTGCGGCTTATGCTTAAATATCTGTCCGAAAGGTTGTTTGGAGGTGTGAGCATGCAAACCGCAATATTGATCGTAGGCGTAGGCGGGCAGGGAACGCTGCTCACCGGCAAAATTCTGGGCGAATACGCAAGACTCAGCGACCTTGATGCCAAGGTGAGCGAAGTACACGGAATGGCACAAAGAGGCGGATGCGTGGTAACGCATGTCAAGATAGCGGAAAAGGTCTATTCTCCGCTGATTGAAGCGTCCAAAGCCGACGCGCTTTTATCGTTTGAACCCGTTGAAGCGCTTCGGTGGATCCATATGCTCAAGCCGGACGGATTGCTCGTTTCTTCCTCTGAAATGCTGCAGCCGCTTTCGGTGACGATGGGGAATGCCTTGTATCCCGAAGATTATCAACAGCGGGCACTTCAGCGCGCAGGATGCGTCCGATTTACCGGGGCCGGGAAACTGGCCCAAATCGCAGGTACGGCGCGCGCGGCAAACGTTGTGCTGCTGGGCGTTTTAACCCATCAGATGGGCCTTTGCGAACAGAAAATGCGCAAAGCCATCGAATCGAGTGTAAAACCCGAATTTGTCTGTGTCAACGAAAAGGCCTTTACATTGGGTCTTCAGGCGGCAAGGGCGACAAATTAGAATGGAGTAATCGCTATGTGGAATATGCAGATAGAAGCCATGCCAAAAGAACGGCTGGAAGCTTTACAATTGTACCGTCTGCAACAGACGGTGGAACGTTGCTATAACAAGAGTCCTTTTTATCGCAGAAAATTTAACGAAGCCGGCATAAAACCCCAGGACATTCAATCCCTTGAGGACTTGCGGCGTCTGCCGTTCACGCTCAAAACCGATCTTCGGGATAATTATCCTTTTGGCATGTTTGCTGCCGGGATGGACGAGATCATCCGCATTCACGCGTCCTCCGGAACGACAGGCAAACCGACCACGGTAGGGTATACCAAAAACGATATCGACAACTGGAGCGAATGCGTCGCGAGAAGCCTGGCATGTGCCGGAACGACAAGGCACGATGTCGTGCAGATTTCCTACGGATACGGCCTGTTCACCGGCGGTTTGGGGCTGCATTACGGCGCGGAATGGCTTGGCGCCATCGCGGTGCCGACATCGAGCGGGAACACACAGCGGCAGATCATGCTGATGCAGGACTTCGGCACAAACGTTCTTTGCTGTACCCCCAGCTATGCGCTTATGCTGGCGGAAACCATCCGCGATATGAACATCGATCTGTCAAAGCTGAAGCTGCGCGCGGGCATTTTCGGTGCCGAGCCGTGGACGGAGGGCATGCGGCGGCAAATCGAAGAATTGATGCATATCGACGCATTGGATATTTACGGCCTCTCCGAGACAATGGGCCCGGGCGTCGCGATGGAATGCAGGGAAGCCAAACACGGATTGCATGTTTGGGAGGATCAATTCCTCGTTGAGATCCTCAATCCGGATACAGAAGAACCTGTTAAACCCGGTGAGATCGGAGAATTGGTCATCACCACCATTACCAAAGAGGGGATACCGACCATCCGGTACAAAACGCATGATCTGACCTATCTGATCGAAGAACCCTGCATCTGCGGGCGCACACACCGGCGTATCGGCAGGCTCAAAGGCAGAACGGATGATATGCTTATCATTCGCGGCGTCAACGTATTTCCAAGCCAGGTCGAAACGGTGCTGACGGGCTTCGACGGCATTACGCCAAATTACCGCATCGTTGTGGAACGCATCCATAACCTAGATACCATAGAGGTGCAGGTGGAATTGCATCCGGATGCGATCGGTGACACCATCAGCAGCATTGAAAAGCTTCGTGAACAGCTCAGGCGCGAACTCAACAGCGCCTTGAACGTTTCCGTTGAAGTCCGTTTGATGGCGCCCAAGGAGATAGAACGCAGTGAGGGCAAAGCCAAGCGGGTGGATGACAGAAGAAAACTGGATTCTTAACAATCGGGAGGAACGATCTATGATGCTCAAGCAGATCTCGGTCTTTTTGGAAAACAAAAAAGGTACCCTTGCGGAAGCGACGAAGGTCCTGGCAGACAACGATATCGATCTGATAGCACTGTCCATCGCCGACACCACGGATTTCGGCATCATGCGCTGCATCGTCGATAAACCGGAGCAGGCGATGAAGCTGTTGAGTTCCAACGGTTTCGCCGTAAGCACCACCGAAGTGCTTGCGGTGCAGGTGCCGGATGTTCCCGGCGGACTGGCACAGGTTCTGGGAATTCTGAATCGCGAAAACATCAACGTCGAATACCTGTATTCGTTCGTGCGCACGCCAAACGAGTACGCCCTGATCCTCTTTAGGGTGGATGACAACGTGCGGTGTATGCAGGCGCTGAGCGATAACAGAATCGTCTTCTTAACGGGAGAACAAATCTATCATATGGGCGAGTAGGGAGTGGTATTTTTGAGGAATACCAGAGCCATCGTCTCTTTGGAGGCTATCCGGCATAACGTCCGCGAGTTGAAAAAACTTGCCGGTGATGCCGGTTTGATGGCGGTAGTCAAAGCCGACGGCTATGGTCACGGCGCTGGGGAGACTGCAAAGGCGGCACTGTCCGCCGGAGCCAGCTTCTTGTGCGTTGCGACGATGGAAGAAGGCATATCGCTTCGCGATGCCGGCATTCAGGCACCCATACTGGTGATGGGAGCATTGAGCGAATCGGATTGCGCTCAATGCGTCGATTTCGACATGTCCGCCTGCGTCTTTTTGCCCGAACAGGTCAAAGCGATGCAACAAGCCGCGCTAAAAACGCAAAAAAAGGCTTTTGCCCATCTGAAGATCGATTCGGGATTTCACCGTATCGGCGTCTGCGGACAGGCATTGGACGCTATTCTCGATACCTTTGCTGCAAACGACCGTGTTTTGATGCAGGGGATCTTTACGCACTTTGCGACTGCCGATATGTCCGACGATTCTTTTGTCCATCAACAGCTGGCACGCTTTGAAGCGGAACTTGCCAAGGTTCGTTCCCGGGGCTTTAACCCGTTTGTACACGTTTCCAACAGCGCAGCCACCATGCGGCACGGCAAGCTTGCCGGCGATATGGTACGCATGGGGATCGCGATGTACGGATGTTTGCCCTCGGAGGAGATGCCGCTGGCGTTTACACCCAAACCGGCGCTGCGATGGGTCAGTGAAATAAGCGCGATCAACCGTTTGAAACCCGGGGAGACCGTTGGATACGGTCGGACCTTCACAGCCCAAAGAAACAGTGTCATCGCGACGATTCCTGTCGGATATGCGGACGGCTATGCCCGTATCTATGGCGGGCGCGCATCCGTTTTGATACATGGCAAGCGCTGTCCTGTGATCGGGCGCGTATGCATGGATCAAACGATGGTGGATATCACGGAACTCAGTGATCCGAAATTGCGCGACGAAGTGGTGCTTCTGGGAAACCAGGGCAATGAAACCATCTTAGCCGGCGAATTGGCGGGTTTAATGAACAGCATCGATTATGAAGTACTGGTCAAAATATCACACAGAGTACCACGGGAGTATCAAGATGAATGAAAAGCAAGCGATGAGAAACAGGGTAATGACGAGACTGCGGGCACTCTCCCCGAAAGAACGCGAGATGGAATCCATGCTGGCGACACAAAACGCCGCGATAATCAAAGAAGTGGAAAATGCTAAATCGGTCATGCTGTTTGCGCCGATGGCGGATGAACCGGATATTTGGCCGCTTATCGACCTGCTGCTGGCCCGCAGGAGGACGGTGGTTTTGCCCGCTGTCTCTGGCGGCGTCATCGTACCTTGCGAATACCGTGGGGATGATATACTTGTCAGTTCAAGCTATGGCGCGCTTGAACCGAGCACACAATATGCGGTGGATGCTTCCATCATCGAACTCGTGCTTGTCCCGGGCGTTGCATTCGATATAAAAGGTCACCGACTGGGCCATGGGATGGGGCATTATGACCGCTTTTTAGCGCCGTTGAACTGCATTAAAATCGGATTGTGCTATGAGGTGCAGATGGAGCAGGCTGTACCGTTTGAGCCGCACGATGTAACTATGGACGCAGTATGCACCGACACCAGGCTTATCCTGTGCAACAAGCGCGTAACACCGCTGCATGTGAACAAGCCGGTATGATAAGAATATCGGGCGGACAGGCGCGCGGACGGAATCTGATCGTTCCGTCCGGGCAAAAAACCCGGCCAACTTCTGCGCTTGTGCGGGAAGCGGTTTTTGGAATGATCCAATCCCGGGTGGCAAACGCAAACGTGCTGGATCTGTTTTGCGGCAGCGGCGCCTATGCTTTGGAAGCCATCAGCCGCGGTGCGGCGTCGGCGGTGCTTATTGATTCGGACAGCAAAGCGGTTATAGCAGCCAGGCAAAACGCCAATGCGCTCGGCTATGCAAACATAGAGGTCTTTCAAAACGATTTTTTACGCGCATTGCAAATTTTACTGCGAAACGACAAAAAATTTGATATCATCTTCTTGGATCCACCATATGCATCGGACTTTTATCAAACAGCTATCAATGAAAGCAAAAAAGTATTGTGCGAAGATGGCTGCATCGTCTGTGAACATCCGTCAACCATGGCCTTGGAAGCCTTCGACGGAGGGGAGATTCTCAGGCAAAAGCGTTACGGAATCCGATCCATCACCATTTTTGCAAAGGAGGAACAGCATTGATAGGGATATATCCGGGCAGTTTTGATCCGGTTACCAACGGACATTTGGATATAATAACAAGAGCGGCACAAATATCGGACAAACTCATCATCGCCGTGTTGAAGAACAACGCAAAGAAACCTTTGTTTTCCATCGAAGAACGGGTGGAGATGCTGCGAGCCAGCATTGAAATACCAAATATTGAGATCATGGCGTTTGACGGTTTACTGATGGATTTTGCCCGGCAGCAGGATGCCAAATTTATCGTGCGCGGCTTGCGGGCTATTTCCGATTTTGAAGCTGAATTTGCCATGGCAAACATGAACAAGCATTTAGCCAAAGAAATCGACACCATATTTTTGATGACCAGCACCCAATGGAGCTATTTATCCAGCAGTATGGTCAAGGAAGTCGCCCAATATGGAGCAAATATTGAATCGTTGGTACCCAAGTGCGTTGCCGAACGTATTGCGGGAAAATTTATGAAATGAGGAGGCACCCATGTCGCTGCTTGATTTGATTGAACAATTGGAAGAGGAAGTGGATCAGAGTTCAAAAGCCCTCTTTTCCTCCATGCACAAAATGGATCCGGACCGTATTCTGGAGATCATCGAGGATATGCGTCAGGAGCTTCCGCAGGAGATCCAACAGTCCAGGCAATTGCTTTTGGACAAACAGCGAATCCTGGATGATGCGCAGATGCAGGCGGAGCATTTGGTCTCCCACGCGCGTCTTCGTGCCGAGCAATTGTGCGATCAGGACCAAATCGTCGTGGCTGCTAAAGAGCAAGCCAACGAGATAATGGCAAACGCACAGCAAGCAGCCAGAGAGATGCGTGCCAGCGCCAAGGCCTATGCGGAGGACGTTATGCACGATGTAGAAGGATATCTCAACGAATACCTGCAGGTCGTGCGCAAAAACTTAACGACGATGAATGAAAAGCGGCCGGTAGATCGTCCTTAGGAATCGATACGCGTTGGACGTTGTTTGCTGTTGATCATACCGGCCACTTTTGAAATAATGCCCAACACAATCCCCAGGCAGATCAATACGGCTATGGCGTAAAGGAAAAACGCAGAGCTGTTTAAAATCTTCCCGTCAAATGTTGAATATACCGGCGCAAAGGCCGCCTGTGCCACGGGGACCGTCCGCACGGCGACGGTGGTGAAGAACAGACCAAGCAAGCCCTGAATAGTATAATACAGCGTCAGTCGCGAGATACGCATGCCGCATTTTTTGGCAAAAAGATAGTTTTGTGCCAGCGCGCTGAATCCGCCGAAGGAAATGATGGCGCAGATAAACGGCAATTTCTCTGTGATCGGCACAGAAACAGCGCTTACGGCATAGCATCCGTCTGTTATTTCCATGATGCCCCGGATTAGAGGTTCCGCTAGCTGGGACGAAAACCCCAGCGGACGGATGACATATCCCAAAGGTTTTGCCAGCAATTCAAACAACCCGATGGATTGGCATAAACCCGTCAACGTCGAAAAGAAGATGATGAAAGAACCGACCCCCCAAAGCGATATGGCGCAATCCCTGACACTTTCGACAAAAATCTGTGACGGGCTTTGACGTGAATCGGGAACGGCGGTTTTTTTATTGTCTCGGCTTATTTGTGACTTTGATACAAAAAGTGAGGATAACTGGCAGGTCGCGATAGCGGAAAGTATATGGCAGACCCAAAGCAATGCCCCATACTGAGGCGCTTTGAGCAGTTCACCGATCACGACGCTGAAGATGAATGCCGGACCGGCCGTGGAAGCAAGGGCGACGGTGCGTTCTGATTCCATCTTTGACAACAGTCCTTGTTCGTACAGTTCGGAGGTCACACGGGATCCGTTCGGATTGCCCCCAAACAGGCAGAGCACAAAAGCCAAAGCACTTGCGCCGGGCAGACGGAACAGAGGACGCATCAACGGGGATAACGCATACGCCAGCTTGTGCGCAAGTCCCGAGCGAACGAACATGGTCGTGGCGGCAAAGAAAGGCAGCAGGGCAGGCAACACGGTCTCTAGAAATATCTGCAGCCCCGCTTTGGCGCCCATGAGCGCACGGGACGGATAGAGTATGTTCAACACCAGAAACAGCGCCACAAGTATCTGCCATGTATATTGTTTCCATCTCATCGGAACATCCCCTTTGCCTTTATTTGTTCCTATTCAGAGGAGGGTTTGGTTATGAGTGAAATCATCCGGAGACCTCGCGTAGGCTTGGCTCTGGGAAGCGGATCGGCACGCGGATTCGCACATATCGGCGTCATCGCGGCACTGGAGGAAAACAACGTTCCCATCGACTGCATCTGCGGTTGCTCAGCGGGATCTATTGTAGGTTCTATCTACTGTTCCGGCGGGGATTTGCAGATATTTGCCAAGCTTTGCGCACAGATGCAAGCCAGGGAACTGCTGGATTTTACCGTACCCAAAAAGGGGCTTGTGCGGGGCGATAAATTTGAAGCGTTGCTGCGGCTTCTGACCAAGAACTACACCTTTGACCAAATGAAAATCCCGTTTACATGCGTCGCAACCGATCTTCATGAAGGAATCATCAAACTGTTTCATAGCGGAAAAGTGGCTATTGCGGTGCGCGCAAGCATGAGCATCCCGGGAGTTTTTGAGCCAAAGGAAATTGACGGCGTACGATACATCGACGGCGGCGTATTGGCACCGATACCGGTAAGCTATACGCGGGCGATGGGGGCGGATATCGTCATTGCGGTGGATGTCGGATTGCACCACATCAGGCCTTCGGAAGTGGGAGATTCCATCATAGATGTGTTCCTTCGTTCGATGGATTTGATGGGTGCGCTCGTTGCAAAGGATGACAGCGCGCCAAGCGATATCCTTATCATCCCGGATGTTGCATCGGTTGCGCAGTACAGTACGGCGGATACCGATAAGGCCATTCGGCTGGGCTACGAAGCCGCGATGGAAAAAATGGATGAAATCAAAAAAGTGACCGGGGTTTGATCCCGGCCACACAAACATCGCACTCTCAGAGCGTTGTAAACCGTCTGGTAAAATCCTGTCCCGCCGGAAGACCGGCAAACAAAGCGTGCACATCGGTTGCCAGAATTTCCTTTTGCAGCATCGCATCCAAAGGATGACGGGCGGGCTGCGTGATAACCGGAACGCCGGAATGTTCTTCGATGGTTGGCACAAGACCTCCGGCATCCTTTCTCAGCCCTAAAAGCCGCATATAGCCGGGGTTCTGGTTGTCGTATTGGTCGATCAGTTGCGATTCGATGCCCAGCAGGGCGCACATCAAAGCCCGTTTGATCCTCGCGAGCGGCATCCGCTTGTGTGATACCGATGCCAGAAGTTCCGCATAATCCGTCGCGGATCCAACGGCGTTGTATATGCGGTTTTCCAATCCTTCCGAAAGTCCTGGCAGCGAGACAAATGCATCTTTTTGCATCGTTCGGAGCCTGTATAACAGCGCATCCGAAACCTTTGACGGTGTAACGGGACGAAGATCGGGAAGTTTGCTTATCACAAAGTCCGGCAATAATTTCAACAAGGCGTCGGGCAACAATGATTTTTGGTCTGTAATCAGTTCCCGGGCTTTGGAAGCGGAAATGTTTTCAACCCTGGGAAGGGCTATGGGGACGATGGATGAACGAATCTTTCGCAATGCCAACAGGTATTCCACGCCCAACACCGCATTGCGCATAAAAACCTCTTCCGGCAAATCGGGCAGGCAATGCCTTGCCGCAGCTGCTTTTGCCGCCGCGTACGGCAAGCCCTGTTGCAGCGAGAGTCGAAAATATTCTAAAAACGATGGCGGTTGCTGCTCATAAACATCCGCCAGGGCATGAAGGGAGTTCAGGTCACATTCGCTTCCGAAATAGAGCGTATCGATGCCCATTGCATCGAACATGCGCATCCCGCCCGATGCAAAGCCTTCGGCGGAACGAAGCGAATACAGGCAGGGAAGTTCGATTACAGCGTCTGCGCCCCCTCTTAACGCCCACATCGCCCTTGTGAACTTATCGTAAATAGCAGGTTCACCGCGCTGAACAAAGGAGCCGGACATCAGGCATACCAAATAATTCGTATTCTTTTTCACGGTTTGGATCTGTTCAAGGTGTCCGAGATGAAACGGGTTATACTCGCAAAGGATGCCGGCGATTCGCATATCGCACCTCCTGCGTGGATTATAACAAATGTAGCCGGTTTATAACAACAACGGATGGAAAACCTTGCATATAGCATATGGATGGTTTAAAATATTAAATTGGCTTGGGGTTATTTTGAAAGGAGCAGATTCAATTGACATTCTCAGAGAGAATTATGGAAAGAGCAAAAGCGGACAAGCGCACCATCGTTTTGCCCGAGGGTTTTGATACCCGTATTGTACAGGCGGCGGGAATGGCTGCAAACGCAGGTGTTGCCGACGTTATCCTCTTGGCTAAGGAAGAGGACGCGAAGAAGATTGCAAACGGCGTTGATTTGTCCAAAGTAACGTTTGTCGACATTGAGAAATCCGACAAACTGGATGAATTTGCCGATGCGCTCTATGAATTGCGCAAGAGCAAGGGGATGACTCCCGAACAGGCGAAAGAGACCGTTAAGGATGAGCTGTATTATGGCGTGATGATGCTCAAACTCGGTTATGCCGACGGCATGGTCGGCGGCGCAGCACATTCCACGGGAGATCTGCTTCGTCCCGCATTGCAGATTATCAAAGCCAGGCAGGGAATCAGCATTGTTTCAGCATTTTTCGTCATGACGGTACCGGATGCCTCCATGGGTCATAACGGTACCTTTATATTTGCAGACAGCGGCATGATGATGAACCCAACCGCCGAAGAGTTGGCAGCGATTGCGCTGGCAAGCGCCGGAACCGCAGAGTTTCTCTGCGAGATGGATCCCGTCATCGCCATGCTGTCGTTCTCAACCAAGGGCAGCGCATCCCATCCGGATGTCGACAAGGTGATCGAGGCGACGAGGATCGCCAAGCTGGCTGCGCCGGAATTGAAACTTGACGGCGAACTGCAGGTGGATGCGGCGGTTGTTCCTTCGGTCAGCGCCAGCAAAGCGCCCGGCAGCCCGGTTGCGGGGAAGGCAAACGTCCTTGTGTTTCCGGATCTTGACGCAGGCAATATCGGATATAAACTCGTTCAGCGCCTTGCCAAAGCGGAAGCATTGGGCCCAATCGTACAGGGTCTTGCCAAGCCTGTGAACGATCTGTCCCGCGGCTGTGTTGCAGACGATGTCATGAAGGTTATTGCCATCACGGTAGTGCAAGCGCAAGCCGTAAAATAGGAGGATATTTTGAATATACTTGTTATCAACGCCGGCAGTTCGAGTTTGAAGTATCAATTGGTTGATATGGATACCGAAGCTGTTCTGGCAAAAGGTCTCGTGGAACGCATCGGCATCCCGAACAGCGTGCTCAAGCATCGCGGAAGCAAAGAAATAACCATGGAGAAGGACATCATCCGTGACCACAACGAAGCGATCGCGCTCGTCATCGCAGCGTTGACGGACAGCGGGTACGGCGTTGTGAAAAGCCTGAAGGAAATCAACGCCGTTGGTCACCGCGTGGTGCATGGCGGTGAAAGTTTCTCTGCATCGCAGTTGATCACACAGGATGTGCTTCAGGCCATTGAGGATTACGTCGACCTTGCACCGCTGCATAACCCGGCCAACATCATGGGTATCAAGGCGTGCATGGCGGCTATGCCCGGTGTTGCCCAGGTGGCGGTATTCGATACCGCGTTCCATCAGACAATGCCGTCAAAGGCATACATTTATGGTCTGCCCTACGAAGCATATCAGAACAACAAGGTGCGCCGATATGGATTCCACGGAACTTCCCACCGCTACGTTTCCGAAAAAGCGGCGGAGATATTGGGCGGCGCAGAGGGAACCAGGATAGTCACCTGCCATTTGGGCAACGGATCCAGCATTGCCGCCATCAAAGACGGAAAATGCGTGGATACGTCCATGGGATTAACGCCTCTTGAAGGACTGGTCATGGGGACACGCTGTGGAGACATGGACCCTGCCATCATCAAATTCCTGATGGGAAAGACCGGTATGACCATCGACGAGATAGACGATTATCTCAACAAGAAGAGCGGTGTGCTTGGCATTTCCGGTGTTTCAAGCGATTTCCGCGACCTGACGGCTGCTGCCGATGAGGGCAATGTGCGCGCGGAACTGGCGCTTGAGGTGTTCGGCTACAGGATCCAGAAATACATCGGTTCCTATGCGGCTGCGATGGGCGGATTGGATTGCGTCGTGTTTACGGCGGGTATCGGTGAAAACGATATCTCCATGCGCGCCCGGATTCTCAAAGACCTGGCGTTTATGGGTATCGACTTCGACGAAGAAGCGAACAATGGGCGCGGCTATCGCGAAATTACGAAATCGGAAAGCAAGGTCAGGGTTTTCGTCATCCCGACGGATGAAGAGATGATGATCGCCAAGGATACCAAGACGCTTTGCTAATCTTCCTTGACAAAGCGCATATCGGCCAGTATAATCCAATGATGCGAAAGGATGATTTTTATGATCGTTCATGTTCGCCAGGCAAGCATTCAGGAAAAACCCGTTCCGCTTAACGGTGAAGTTGCGCTTGATTTGCCAGAGGAATTTGCGCTGTTAAAGCCCGCAATATTTTCTGGTGAGTGTCAGTGCCTGGGAGATGGCCTGTTCCATATATCCGGAACATTGGACATTTCTTGCAGCACACCATGCGCCAGATGCCTGAAACCGACATCCGTCGGTCTATCCATCCCGTTTGAGGAGCGGTTTGCCAGGGAATATGCCGCAGAAGATGATGAGATTTATCTCTATACCGGCAACGAATTTGCCCTGGATCCGGCTTTGAACGAAGCAGCCAATATGGCGCTGCCATTGCGCGTTCTGTGCAAAGAGGATTGCCAAGGACTTTGCCCTCAATGCGGGGCAGACAAAAACGAAAGCGAGTGCGGATGTCAAGCGGCGTCAGACAACGCGTTTTCGGTTTTAAAACAGCTTGATTTGCCCGAGGAGGTGTAACAATGGCCGTTCCAAAAAGACGCATATCCAAAACACGGCGTGACAAACGCAGGACGCATGACAATGCGCCGGCAGTCACCGTATCCGTGTGCCCGCAGTGCAAAAAGCCGGTGGTTCCCCATCGAGCATGCATGAGCTGCGGATACTACAAGGGATCCAAAGTCCTGACAACGAGGGAAGAAGAAAAACAAGCAAGCGCAAAATAAATTCTGAAAAAGGGCAGCCTTTGGGTGCCCTTTTTGTTATGCTTGTCGCTGCAGTACAAATTGAGTATAATCGAACCGTATGGCATATTTCTTGTAAGGCGTAAAGGATTGATGGAATGATAAAATTGAACATAGACGCCATGGGCGGAGATGGAGGCATAGATATTGTTGTGCCTGCATGCGTTGATGCACTCGCGCAGAACAAGCTATTGGAATTGATCTTGTTCGGTGACGAGAAAGCGATTTGCGCAAAGCTCAACGCATTGGAATACGACAAATCCCGCGTTCGTATCGTGCATGCACCAGAAATAATTGACAACGATGAAGCGCCTGTTTTGGCCATCCGAAGAAAAAAAGACGCGAGCGTCGTAAGAGCTCTGACTTCTTTGTCGGATGGGGAAGCGGAAGGATTCGTCGGTGCTGGCAGCACCGGGGCGATACTAGCAGGGTCCACACTCCTGGTAAAGCGGCTCCCCGGCATTCAGCGGCCCGCTTTGGCGCCTTTACTTCCGACAGTTACCGGTTCGCATGTGGCGTTGATCGACTGCGGCGCAAACGTAGACAGCAAACCCGAGTGGTTGGCGCAGTTCGCACTGATGGGTTCGGTATACATGAAGAATGTGCTCAATGTAAAAGCACCGCGCGTTGCGCTGTTAAACAACGGCACGGAGGCGCATAAAGGCGATACGCTGGTGCGTGAAGCTTATGGACGCGTTGAACAGATGCCTGTCAATTTTGTTGGAAGCATAGAAGCAAGGGAAATATTAAGCGGAGACGTCGATGTCGTCGTCTGTGACGGTTTTGTGGGGAATGTTGCGCTAAAGGCCATTGAAGGCACCGCAAAAATGATGACGACGCTGCTTAAGCAAGCGGTTATGCAGAACAAGCGGAGTAAGATAGGCGGACTTCTTCTGCGGGCTGCGCTCAAGGAATTCCGCTCCAAGATGGATTATACCGAGCACGGCGGCGCCCCGTTGCTTGGCGTTGCAAAATCCATCATCAAAGCGCACGGCTCCAGCAACAGCCGCGCTTTTTACCATGCCATCCACCAATGCTATAACATGGTGCAAGGGTCGGTACCGGCGACTATACAACGAGAAATTGCAGCACAATTGGAACCAAATACACAGGAATGAATGGGAGACTAGACCATGATTTTTGAACAAGCACAACAGATGATAGCGGCTGAGTTGAAGATTGATCCTTCCGAAGTTAAGTTGGAGAGCCGCTTGGTGGATGATTTGCATGCCGATTCTTTGAATATCGTCGAACTGGTGATGGAATTGGAACAACAATTCAGCATTGAAATACCGGATGATGATTTGCCTAAGCTGGTGACCGTGCAGAATATAGTCGAGTACGTCCAGACGCATAAGGCATAGCTTCCATGTTGACGGATCGTATGGATGCTCTATGCGAAAAGCTTGGATACCGCTTTAGGGACAAGCGTCTGCTTGAGTTGGCGTTGACGCATTGCAGTTATAGCGGAACAAAGGGACAAAACAACCAAAGACTTGAATTCTTGGGCGATGCAGTGTTGGGATTTGTGATAAGTGAACAGCTCTATCATGAGGTGAATGCGGATGAAGGGCATTTGACGCGAATGCGCGCAAAGGTCGTATGCGAGTCTTCGCTTGCACAAGCCGCACTGAATCTGGAGCTGTCATCGCTGATTCAGCTTGGCAAAGGGGAAGAGGCGACGGGAGGAAGGCAGAAACCTTCCATTCTCGCCGATCTTCTGGAAGCGGTTTTAGGTGCCGTTTATCTGGATGGCGGTTTAGAGAGCGTTCGCCAATGCGCATTGCACGTCATGGGGGATACGTTTCTTGGCGCGTTGAATGACGGCGGGGAGCAGGATCACAAAACCACGCTGCAGCAGCTGTGCGCCACACTCCAGTTGGCAGCGCCGATCTATGAAACGCTCCTTACGGAAGGTCCGCCGCATGCGCCGCAGTTCACGGTGGGCATAACCATCGGAGGGCCCCTGATCGCAAAGGGAACGGCAAAGTCAAAAAAGGCAGCGGAGCAGCAAGCCGCAAGGAAAGCGATCCTGGCTTTGCAAAACAACAACAGCGTGGAATAGCACGTTTCTGTGCCCGCTTCATGCGGGCTTTTCAATGATAATACGGGTAGGAGGTGCTTTGTTTGCGGTTGAAACAGATCGATATCATGGGCTTCAAATCCTTTGCAGACAAAGTGGTCTTTTCGCTTTCTGAGGGGATAACGGCAATCGTAGGCCCGAACGGCAGCGGAAAGAGCAATGTGGCGGATGCCGTACGCTGGGTTCTTGGAGAACAAAGCGCACGGGCTCTTCGCGGTACCAAGATGGAAGATGTCATCTTCAACGGTACGACAACCCGCAAGCCCATCTCCTTATGCGAAGTAGCGCTGCTGTTTGATAATTCGGACGGAACATTGCCGATTGAAACAACGGATATCGCTGTAACTCGAAAACTGTTCCGCAACGGCGAAAGCGAGTATCTGATCAACAACCAAATCGTTCGCATGCGCGATATACAGGCATTGTTTTACGATACCGGCGTCGGTCGCGAAGGGTATAGCATCATCGGACAAGGCCGCATCGAGGAGATCCTCTCCGCAAAGGGAGAGGAACGCAGGGAAGCGCTGGAAGAGGCTGCCGGCGTTATGAAGTACAAGATACGGCGCGAAGACGCGAGGCGCAAGCTTGCATCCGTAGCGTCCGATATCGTCCGAATAGAAGATATTCTAACCGAACTGGAACAATCCCTTGAGCCTTTGCGTGAACAGAAGGAAAAAGCAGCTGTTGCGCTGACGTTGGAAAACAGGCTCAAAACGCTCGACATCAATCTGTTTATCAATCAATACGACCGCAATCGGTCGCGTTTTTTGTCGCTGTCCAACGAAATGCAATCGTTCGAACAGGAAGAGAACGCGCATAAGAAGAGCATCAGCACAAGCCAGCAGGATCTTTCGGGTATAGACGTTAAGTTTTCATTGATCGAAGAGCTTCTGGAGCGTGCTAGGGAGAAAAAATCCGAGATTGTCACGCAATTGCAGCGATTGCAGGGGCAGAGTGATTTGACGCAGCAGAAGCTTGATTTTTTAAAGCAGGAGCAACTTCGTCTGCAGGAACAATGTGAATCGCTTCAGGTTCAATACACAACCCTGCAAACGCGCATGGAACAAGGGGATGCGATTTCGCAAGACCATTTATCCGCATTGGAACAAACGGTCGCCGAGCTATCCGCAAAGCTGGAATCTGCCAATGGTGAAATAAACCAATTGGAAGAGCATCTGGATGAGAATAAGCAAAAGCTGTTGCAGCAGATTGACGGCGATGCGCAGCGAAAAGCGCGTATTGCGCGTATGGAAGCCTTAAAATCACAGGCAGGTGAGCGGGAAGCCGAAATTGAATCGCGTTTAATGCAGGCAAATACGGAGCTTCAACAGATTGAACTGGAAATGGAGCAGACAAGCGAACAGGTAAACCTGTATAAATCGCTTGAATCGGAAGCGCAGAAGCTGTTGTTGCTATACGGGCAAACACAGGACAATGCGCAGAAGGATTTGGAACAGGCAAGACAAACCCTCTTGGCATCTCAGGGGGAATGCCAGCGGAGAGAAAATGCGCTGCGAACGCAAAAACAGCTTCTTGCCGACTTTGAAGGATACAACAACAGCATCCGGCATCTCATGCGCGACATACAAGGCAAATCACTGGATGGAACCGGTGTCGTAGGCACGGTTGCAGGATTGCTCAAGGTACCCAAAGATCTTGAAACGGCGATCGAACAGGTGTTGGGTGGCGCCCTTCAGAACCTTGTGGTGGATACGCAGCAAACGGCAAAACGGCTGATCGATTATCTTCGAAACCGGCAATATGGCCGTGTGACGTTTCTTCCACAGCAATCGCTGCGGCTGAACCTGTTTTCATCTTCGGAAAAATCACAACTTACGGGTCAGGGCATCCTGGGTATTGCATCGGAGCTTGTCCAGTTTGACACAAACGCGCAAAAGAGCATTCAGTACCTTCTGGGAAGAACGGTTATTGCACAGGACATCGACGCTGGCATTGAGCTTACCAATCGGTGTACCTTTTCATTCCGCTGTGTGACGCTCAAAGGGGATATTCTCCAATCGGGAGGCGCTATGACCGGCGGCAGCGTTCGGGAATTCAATCTCGTCTCACGCGAAAGGCTTGTCAAAGAAGCTGAAGAAGCGCTCGTGACGGCTCAAAGTGCGCACAACATAACGCAAGAGCGGTATGCGCAGTCACAGAAGGATGTTGAAATTGCGATCAACGCTTATGCACAACAACGGGAAGTGCTCTATGAGAAGCAGGCCGATGTGCGTTCGATGCTCGAAAAGCACGATGTGACAAACTATGCCATGCAAAAAGCGGTTGCCCTTTGCGGGCAGCTTGAAACGGAAGCGCAGCGAATTCGCACCATGCGTTCTGATGTCCAGCGTGAAATGGAACAGATTGAAAATTCCCAGCCTTCGGATGAGCAGGAATTGCGCCGTATCATCGATACCGATACGGTATTGTTGTCCGAGTTGCGCATAAACAGGGATGGCATTGGCGACACCCTCGCGCAGCAGCGCGAATTGTTGGCCGTCAGCCGCACGCAAAAACGCAACAACGATATGCTTCTGATGGATGCACGGAAAGAAAGCCAGAAGGTGCAGCAGGGAATTGAGTTGACGCAGGCACAACAGAGTGACAATACATCCGCACAGGATGAAGCAAACGAGGAACTTATCCAAATACAGTGCAGTGTTGATGACATATTGCAGGCGCAGGAGGAAAATGAAAGCGCGCTGTTGGCTGTGCAGGCGCAGCACGAAGCATATACGCACCAGCGTTCTGCGCTCACCCAGAGCATAGAAAACCACCGTACGGCTATGATGGAACAGCAGGAACGGAAGTTCAGGGTTGAAACACAACTACAGCGATTGGAATCGGATTTTGAACATATGCAGGAACGGCTTTGGGATACCTACGAACTGACCTATGCCCAGGCACAGGCGCTTAAGGAGGATATCAACCTGCAAAATGCCGCCAAAGAAGCGGAGGAAATACGGGAACAAATTCGCGAAATGGGTGAGGTCTATCGCGGCGCCATCGAAGAATACCAGCGTGTAGAGACGCGCTTTGTATACCTTAGAACCCAAAAAGAGGACTTGCAGCGTGCGCAGGGCGATCTGGAAAGCCTTATCAAAGACCTTACCGCGCAGATGCAGAAGCAGTTCCTAGAACAGTTCGACTTTATCAACGGGCACTTCAACCGTATTTTCAAAACGCTGTTCGGCGGAGGAAGGGCGGAATTGGTCTTAAGCGACCCGAGGCAGGCCATGGAATGTACCATCGACATCATAGCGCAGCCGCCGGGAAAGAATTTGCAGCTTATCACCCTTTTATCGGGCGGCGAACGGGCACTCACGGCAATCGCGCTGTTGTTTGCCCTGTTGGAAGTACGCGCAACGCCGTTTTGTATTCTCGACGAGATCGAGGCGGCTCTGGATGAAGAAAACCTCCGTTTGTTTGCCGAATTTTTAAAGGCATATGCCAAGAGCACGCAATTTGTCGTTATCACACATCGCAGACCGACGATGGAAGCTGCGTCGTATATGTACGGCATTGCGATGGAAGAAGCGGGTGTTTCCAAAACCGTAAGCGTGCGGTTCGCATAACAGGAGAGAAATATGCTGGGATTGGAAAAAACAAAAAAAGGCTTGTTCGCGCGCATGGGTGCGCTGTTTTCGCGCGATCTGGAAGATGAGTTTTACGATGCGCTGGAGGAAACGCTGATTCTGGCGGATGTCGGCGTCGAGACGACAATGGAATTGGTCACAAGACTGCGCGCCGAGGTAAAGGCCAACAAGATCCGCAAGGCGGAGGACGCAAAGGCGCTTATCGCCAGAATTGCGGAGCAGATGATGCACAACGACGGGCCGGATTTTACATATCCGTTGCTTTTGCTCATCGTCGGCGTGAACGGTTCCGGAAAAACGACAACCATCGCGAGACTCTCGGCGTCCTTTAAAAAGCAAAACAAAAAGGTTATCCTGGCTGCGGGTGATACGTTTCGTGCCGCGGCATCCGACCAGTTGGCAATCTGGGCGCAACGAACGGGAGCGCAGCTTGTCCAGGGTTCTCAGGGCGGAGATCCGGCGGCAGTGTTGTTTGACGCGATCACCGCATGCAATGCGCGCGGATGCGACGTTCTTATCTGTGATACAGCCGGCCGTTTGCACAACCGGAAGAACCTGATGGAAGAACTTAAAAAAATGCGGCGCGTCACCGAGCGGGAATTCCAGGGATGTGTCCGTACGCTGCTTGTTCTGGACGCAACAACGGGCTTAAACGGTATGGAACAAGCCCGCGTGTTTGAAGAGGTATCCAAAGTGGACGGTCTGGTTTTGACCAAACTGGACGGAACTGCCAAGGGCGGCGTGGCATTGGCAATATCCCATCAATACCGCATCCCTGTGTGGTTCTGCGGAACTGGCGAAGGCATGGACGACTTCGAAGCGTTTGATGCAAAGGATTTTGCGGCTTCGCTCTTCCTATAGGCGTTTTGCCCTGAATAGTCGTATGTTTTTTCATTGTCGGAGTTTCAGCCGCAAGCGCCCAAAAAAGCGTTAGCGGTTTTATTTTTCTTCTTGACATCCATGGCATGCTGTGTTCTAATAGCAAGGTGTAAAGGGAAAACACTTTACACCTAAGCGGGGTGCCTGTGCATGGAGAAAAAGGTCTGGTTGGGATTGTTGCTGGATTTCTATGGACAGATGCTGACACAGAACCAGCGAAATCTGATGGAATTGTATTGTCAGGAAGATTTTTCGCTTTCGGAAATCGCCCAACTGCAGGACATCAGCCGTCAGGGCGTTCACGATACGCTGATACGGGCGGAAAAGCAGCTTTTAGAAATGGAAGAGCAGTTGCATCTTGCTTCGCGCTATACCAGACTGCAGCAAGGTCTGCAGGAGTTGGAACATGATCTGCTCCAACATGGTTTGGACGAATATGCGACGCGGATCGGTACTTTGCGCAAGGAATGGGAGAGTCCATAATGGCTTTTGAATCACTGGGCGAAAAACTAAAAACCACGTTTAAAAAGCTGACCGGCCGCGGCGTTCTTTCGGAGAACGACGTAAAGGAAGCGATGCGTGAGGTTCGGTTGGCCTTGTTGGAAGCCGATGTTAACTTCAAAGTCGCGCGTGATTTCGTCGCCCGCATAAGCGAACGGTGCGTTGGCTCCGATGTGTTGAAAAGCCTGACACCCGGCCAGCAGGTCATCAAGATCGTCAATGAGGAGTTGACCGCCTTAATGGGCGGACAAAATGCGAAATTGCAGGTTGCAAGCAAGCCGCCGACGGTCATTCTGTTGTGCGGGTTGCAGGGCGCAGGCAAGACGACCTTTGCCGGCAAGCTCGCGCTGCATTTGAAAAAGGGCGGAAAACATCCGATGCTGGCCGCCTGTGACATCCAGCGCCCGGCGGCGGTGGAACAGTTAAAGGTGCTCGGCAAGCAGGTGGATGTTCCGGTATACAGCGGCGGAACCGATCCGGTTTTGATAGCATCAGCTGCCTTAAAAGCCGCACAGGATGAAATGTGCGACACGCTGATCGTGGATACCGCAGGTCGCCTGCACATCGATGAAGCGCTGATGCAGCAGATCAAGGACATCGCACATGCGGTTGTGCCGACGGAAATATTGCTCGTCGCGGATGCGATGACGGGTCAGGATGCAGTCAACATCGCACAGGCCTTTTCGGAGGCGTTGGCCTTGACGGGCATTGTGCTGACCAAGTTGGATGGCGACGCGCGCGGCGGGGCAGCTTTGTCCATGCGGGCTGTTACCGGGAAGCCCATCAAGTTTGTGGGCGTCGGAGAGAAGCTGGATCAGATCGAAGCTTTTCATCCGGAGCGTATGGCGTCAAGGATATTGGGAATGGGCGATATCCTTTCATTGATCGAAAAAGCGCAGGAAACGTTCGATGCCGATAAAGCGGCCAAAATGGAGCAGAAGCTGCGCCATGCGGATTTTACACTGGAGGATTTTCTCGATCAGCTCCACCAAATCAAGCAGATGGGTGGAATGGGGGAAGTAGCCGCCATGCTCCCGGGGATGAAAAACAAGCTTGGCAACGCGGAACTCGACGAACAGAAGACCAAGCGCATGGAAGCCATCATCTACAGCATGACGCCTTCGGAGCGAAGACGTCCGGAAATCATCAACGCATCCCGAAGAAAGCGCATTGCCAAGGGAAGCGGATCGCAAGTGAGCGATATCAACCGGTTGATCAATGAGTTTACATCCATGAAAAAACTGCTCAAGCAGGTAACCGGCAACAGAACGATGAGAAAACGTGGTTTTAAAATGCCGTTTTAGGCACGCGTTTTTACATAGAACCCAAAGTGGTTGAGGAGGAAAGTAAAGTATGGCAGTAAAAATCAGGCTTAAGAGAATGGGCGCCAAAAAAACGCCGTTCTACAGGATCGTCGTGTCCGATTCCCGCACGCCGCGCAACGGACGCTTCATCGAGGAGATTGGGTATTACAATCCCCTGACAGACCCGGTAGAAGTAAAAGTGGACAATGACCGTGCACAGTATTGGCTGAGCAACGGCGCACAGCCCTCTGATACGGTGCGTGCCTTGTTGAAAAAGAGCGGAGCGCAATCATAAAGGAGAATTCGATGGATCAACTTGTGGAGTATGTCGCCAAAGCATTGGTGGATCATCCCGAGGATGTTCGTGTCAACCGCGTGGAAAAGGACGGGGAAGTTACCATAGAGCTTCGCGTCAACGAATCTGATATGGGCA
Organism: uncultured Christensenellaceae bacterium; assembly: GCA_942492795.1. GTDB lineage: Bacteria > Bacillota > Clostridia > Christensenellales > QAND01 > RGIG3178. The sequence continues at coordinate 2,001,497 of OW818639.1, read as the reverse complement.
AGGTCATCGGCAAGCAGGGACGAATTGCCAAGTCAATACGCACCGTTGTCAAAGCCGCTGCCGCCAAAGAAAATCTGCAGATTCACTACAACGTGGACATCGTCGAATGAAACGGGATTATCTGCGCATCGGGCTCATCATGCGCCCGCAAGGCATCAAAGGCGAATTGAAAATCCAGCCTCTGACGGATGACGTAAGCCGTTACAAGAACCTCAAAAACGTCTTCATGGAGCAGAACGGCAGCTATACGGATTGCAGAATCACTGTTAACCGGATGGATGAAAGCAACGTATATGCCTATATTGAAGGTTGCTATACGCGTGAAGCCGCGGAATTGCTAAAGGATTGTTATCTGTGTGTCGAACGCAAAGACGCGGTCGAGCTTCCTGAGGGATCATGGTTCATTGCCGATCTTGAAGGGCTCAGCGTAAAAACACAAAGCGGAATGCAAGGAACACTCGTCGAAGTGATCCAAACGGGTGGCGTAGACGTATATCGTGTTAAACGCAATGACGGCAAGAGCTTCTTGTTTCCGGCATTAAAGCGTGTGATACGCAACGTGAACCTCGACGAAGGAATGATGGAGCTTGATCAAGACGCTCTCTTAGAGGTCAGCGTCGATGAGGATTAGCATTCTGACATTGTTTCCCGGTATGTTCGAAGGCGTGCTGAACCAAAGCATCCTAAAGCGTGCCATCGATTGCGGGGCTTTGGATGTCCATTTGTACAACATCCGTGATTTCGCAGACAATAAGCACCACCAGGTCGACGATTATCCTTTCGGAGGCGGTGCCGGGATGCTTTTGATGCCGCAGCCGGCATTCGACTGTATACAAAAAGCGATGGAAGACGGATCAGGCAAAGCAAAGCGAATCTACTTGTCGCCCAAAGGCAAACGCCTGACAATGGACATGGCGCACGAATTGTCAAAGGATGAGGAACTCATTCTGTTGTGCGGTCATTACGAGGGTATCGACCAGCGCATCATCGACCAGTGCATCGACCTTGAGGTTTCCATGGGGGATTATGTGCTCACAGGCGGTGAGATTCCGGCCATGGCGTTGATCGATTGTATCGTACGGCTGCTGCCCGGTGTTTTGGGAAGCGACGAGAGCGCACAGGAGGAAAGCTTCACGGACGGATTGCTGGAATATCCGCAATATACGCGTCCGAGCGATTTTCGCGGGATCAAGGTCCCCGAAGTGCTCTTATCCGGAAACCATGCACAGATCGAAAAGTGGAAGCGGGAACAGGCTTTGCTCGCAACCATGCAACAGAGGCCCGATCTGTTGGAAAATGCCGGAATCACCGAAAAGGAAAGAAAGCAATATACATAGCAAAAACTTGCCATAACCGCATTCGCATGCTATAATTCCTTGGATTTGGCATGAAAGCGTACGTGGTATCATAGGAGGAACAGTTTAGATGAACGAAATCATCCGCAATATCGAAAAACAGCAAATGCGCACGGATTTGCCGGAGATTAAAATCGGCGATACCGTCCGCGTATTCGTCAAAGTTGTCGAAGGTAACCGCGAACGCTTGCAGGCTTTTGAGGGAACGATCATCGCCCGCAAACACGGCGGCACGCGCGAGACCATCACCGTCCGCCGCATGAGCTATGGGATCGGGGTAGAACGTACATTCCCGCTGCACAGCCCCCGCGTCGACCACATAGAGATGGTGCGCCATGGCCGTGTTCGTCGCGCCAAGCTCTACTTCCTGCGCGATCGCGTGGGCAAAGCGAGCAAACTCAGAGAGAGATAAAAGGCGCTTGCGCCTTTTTTCTTTATGGAAGGGGTAGACCCTGTTGATTCAATGGTATCCGGGACATATGACCAAAGCCAAACGCGAGATACAAAAGCGGTTGGCTTTGGCGGATGTCGTGATAGAGATACTGGATGCGCGTGCGCCTTTGTCCACGAGCAATCCGGATTTGGAAGACCTTTTTAAAAACAAACCGCGCGTTATCGTTTTGAACAAAGAGGATTTGGCAAATCCCGCAGCCAATCAGAAGTGGATCGCTTATTATCGCTCAAAAGGCATATCAGCGGTTCTTTTCTGCGCCGTCAAAAGCGTAAAACATGCCTTGCTGATCAGCGCGGTCGAAAAAGCCGCAGCCGAGGTCGTGCGCCGCTGGGCAGAAAAGGGAGCCGTGCGGCCGGTTCGGGCGATGATCGTCGGCATTCCAAACGTGGGAAAGAGCAGCATCATCAATGTGCTTTACGGCGAGAAACGCGCGAAAGTCGGCGCCGCTCCGGGCGTTACGCGCGCGCAGCAATGGGTGAGGATCAAGGATACGCTGGAGCTTCTGGATACTCCCGGTGTACTGTGGCCGAAATTTGAAGACCAGGACGTTGCACGACGACTTGCCTATTTCAACGCGATACGGGATGAAGTGCTGGAGCCGGTTCCGTTGGCACAAAGCCTTCTCGAAGAACTGAAAACGAAAAGTGCGGGAGCAATATCCGCACGTTATAAAATTCCAACCGAACAAGCGGACGCAAAGGAATTGCTCGACGCGATAGCGAAAGCTCGCGGATGCATCATACGGGGCGGGGAATTGGATCTGGAGCGTGCTGCCAACTTGATTTTGGATGATTTTAGAATGGGAAAGATAGGCCGCATAACATTGGAATGGCCGAAGGAAGGTACTGCCGGTGCAGCAGAAGGAAATTGAGCGCCTAAATGCCATGGTGGCCTTTGACGCTTTGCATTGCGGACAAAGCGCTGTGTTTGGCATGGACGAAGCGGGACGCGGTGCATTGGTCGGCCCCGTCGTCGCAGCCTGCGTGTGTCTACAGAGCACCACGCTGATAGAGGGCATAAACGACTCAAAACTGATCTCACAAAAGCGCAGGGAAATGATCGCGCAATCGATACGTAGCCAGGCGATAGCGTTTGGTATCGGCGTCGCGGATGTTGCTGAAATCGAAGAGCGCAATATCCTCAATGCGACGAAGCTTGCTATGAAACGGGCATACGAAGCGATGGCCATCTGCGACGGCATATTGTTGATCGACGCGATCGATCCGGCATTTTTGGGCGTACGCGGCGTTGGCATCATCAAAGGGGATTGCAAAAGTTATGCGATCGCCGCCGCATCCATCCTGGCAAAGACGCACAGGGATGCTCATATGCGCGAATTGGCAAAACAGTATCCTGCGTACGGCTTTGAAAGTCATAAGGGATACGGCACAAAGGCGCACATCGAAGCGATCAGGACGGTTGGGCCTTGCCCTTTGCACCGTCTTTCCTTTTTGAAAGGCATACTGGATGAGCACGCATAATGTTTCGGTCGGACAGAAAGGCGAAAAGGAAGCGGAGCAATACCTTATTACCAACGGCTATGAGATCCTTGACAAACGGTATCGCACGACTTGTGGGGAAATCGATATCGTAGCAACCGTGGATGATCTTTTGGTGTTTGTCGAAGTCAAAACCCGCAACAGCACCAAATACGGTTCGCCGGGCGAAGCGGTGACGCCTAAAAAACAAAAGACCATCGCAAGGGTCGCCGAGCAATATATGCTGCAGCATGAATGGATGGCAAAGCCCGTACGATTTGATGTAATTGAAGTGTATGCGAAAGAGCAGCGCATTTGCCACATTGCTGACGCTTTTTTTCCCTGTATTGACTGATGTTTCCTATGGTATAATAGAGGCAAAATATGGTACGAATGGTGGTCGCCCGTTTGCATTATCGTCGATTGGCATTGCTCTTTGTCTTGTTGATGTCACTGTCGCTGCTCCTTGGTATGGCAGTCGATGACGATAACCTCTTTTACAATCTCGGCTTTGAACAGGACATCAACGGAACGGTCGATAGCTGGAGTCTGACGGAAGGCGCTACGCTCGCCACGAAAGATGACGCAGAGTTCGGCACAATCGTTCGCATTGAATGCAAGAATCAAACGACGGTGTCGCTTGATCAGGACGTCTTCATTGTTGGTGATACGAATTATGGCATCCGTTTTCGCGCAAGGCTTGTGCGGGGAAGCGGTAGCATAAGAGTACGGATCGCCGATTATCCGTCCGCCCAATCTACCGTTGTCGCAAACACCGACTGGACGGTCATGGAGCTTTACGGCAAGACGAAGCCGGATACACAGAGTATTCCGGTATCTTTTGTCGTTGAAAGCAGTTCGACGGATTGTATTGTGGAAATCGCCCAGATGGAATTTGTACAGACCGACACGATCCCAAGCGGCGCGACCTATGTTTGGTTCTATGACAGGCCAGCGTGGGAAGCACAGAATGCCGCTGATGAGAAGGCGCAAAGCATTCAGGGATTTCCGGTTCTGCTTTTTATCGCAGCGCTCTATGCCCTGGTCGTCTTTTTTGTCTCCCGCATGGGCAGAAAGCAGGATGGGGCGGGAAAACATACCGTTTATCTTGTCCTTGGGGTCTGTTTTGCCATATCTGTCGTCCTTTCCTTTGCTGTCCACGGGCATCCGACGGATATCAACAATTTTTCAGCTTGGGCGCAGCAACTTGCCAATGTCGGCATCCCTAAATTCTATACCTCCGGAATGTGGGCGGATTATCCGCCGGGTTATATGTATGTCCTGTATGTCTGCGGCTTAATCGGCAAACTGTTTGGCTTGTCTGCGGGCAATCCGATTTTTGCGTTTATCATAAAACTTCCCGCCATCCTGGCCGATATGGGATGTGCCTATCTGATCTATCGCATAGCACGGAAGAACTTTGGCGAAAGGATCTCGCTGTTCCTCTGCGCGCTGATGGCATTGAATCCGATGTCGCTGTTAGACAGTTCGCTGTGGGGGCAGATGGACAGCGTTCTGACGCTGATCCTTGCGGGTGCGATCCTTAGTTACCTCAACAACAAAAAGCCTTTGAGTGTTGCGCTTTTAATCCTAGGCGTCCTGGTCAAGCCGCAAATGCTCGTATTCGGGCCGCTCTTTTTGACAGCTTTCATCGTGGATATCTTCAAGGACTACAAACAGGGACTCAAATCGTTTGGCTTGAGCATACTGGCGGGCGTTGCCACATTGTTGCTCATTGCCTTGCCGTTCAGTTTCGAACAAGAGCCGCTTTGGTTGTGGAAAATCTACAGCAGCGCCGCCAATCTCTATAAGTACGCCTCGGTCAATGCGTTTAACTTCTATGCGCTGTTGGGACTCAATTGGGTGCAGGACAGCACCGTCATCCTGTTTGGATTGTCGGTCGCCAAATTTGGCACGTTATGCATCGTGGCGGTCTGTGCCGCAGTTGGGTGGCTGTATATTCGCGCCAAGGACAAGCGTTCGATCATCGTGCTTTGCGCTATTCTGATGTGGGGCATATTCCTGTTTTCACAGAACATGCACGAACGGTATTTGTATCCGTCCATACTGCTGTTCTTCTGGGCGTATGCCGATACGAAGGACCGGCGTTATCTTTTCTGTTTCGTCTTGGCAACCGCGGTGACTTTTTTGAATTCCGCACTGGTGCTGTTGAACGAATCCGGATTGCTGTTGGGATCTCCGCTTGAAGTAATTGCTGTATCCGTATTGAACTTAGCAGGGTTTGCCTATGCCGTCTACGCGTTTGTCAGGCGCAAAAACCCGGTGCTCTACGAAGCCAAAGAAATCGGCGCTGAAGAAGGTATTTTGGATGAAACAAGCGGCAGGATTAAGCCTGATCTGCTGCCCAAAAGTGCCGACCGTACAGGCGAAAAGATGGTCCGATGGGATTACATCATCATGGGTACCATCACGGTGATCTATGCTGCGATAGCGCTTATCAATCTCGGGAGCACAAAGGTGCCGCAATCCTATTGGCGCCCGATGCAGCGCGAGGAAAGCGTGCTGGTTGACTTTGGCAAGCCGGTAAGCATTCAAGATTGCAATTATTATCCGGGCGTGGGATTGGGGCGCGTGGAAATATCCCCGTCACAAGACGGTCAAAACTTCACCGAAGCGACGCGGTTGACCATCGGCGGCTACGACATGTATTCCTGGCAAAAGGCTCCCTTTGTCATCACAGCGCGCTATGTGCGCATTACGGCATTGGATGAAAAAGTGCTTATCAACGAGATGTCGTTTTTGGATGAACAGGGCAGCGTCATAGCGATATCAACCGTCCGGTCATTAACGGACAATGCGACTTCCGACGCGGCAAAGTTGTTTGACGAACAAAGTTTTGTCGATCTTAAGCCTGACTTTCGGACGGAAATGTATTTCGATGAAGTATACCATGCGCGAACGGCGTTTGAGCATTTGCACGGCATCGCGCCCTATGAAAACACGCATCCGCCGCTTGGGAAAGTATTCATCATGCTCGGGGTTTACCTGTTTGGCATGAATCCGTTCGGATGGCGAATCATAGGTACTTTGTTTGGCATATTCATGCTGCCGCTGTTGTATGTCTTTGCAAAGCGGCTGTTCCGCAGCACGAAGGCGGCTGCTGTTGCATGTTTTCTGTTTGCGGCGGACGGCATGCATTTTGCGCAGACGCGTATCGCAACCATCGATGTTTACGGTGTCTTCTTTATCATTGCTATGTGCTATTTCATGTACCGCTATTGGCAAATGAATTTCTTTGTGGACGGATTGAAGAAGACATTTGTTCCGCTTGGACTTAGTGGCATCATGTTCGGCATTGGATGCGCCAGCAAATGGATCGGTTTTTACGAAGGGCTCGGTCTGGCGGTTGCACTGTTCGCCTCCTTGGGGAAGCGCTACGTCGAATACAGACGTGCCCGGCAATTGCTCCCGCAGGCATCGGACGGGGAAGATGTGGACGCCTGTCAACAAATTGTACGATCGTTCTGGCCCAACGTCGTTAAAACAGGACTTTTCTGTATTGTCTTTTTTATCCTGATACCGGTAGGAATTTATCTGTTAAGCTATTTGCCGTATATCCTCTGCGCCGAAAAGCCGTATTCGCTCAAGGATGTTTGGGGCGTGCAAACCTATATGTTCGATTATCACAGCAACCTGACGGCAACGCATCCGTTCCAGAGCCCGTGGTATACATGGCCGCTTAATATCAAGCCCATCTATTATTTCGCCGGCGAAAACCTTCCCGAAGGCACGATGCAGGCCATTGCGGCTTTTGGAAATCCGGCGGTCTGGTGGGCAGGGTTTATTGCCGTCATTGTCACCATCGTCCTTATCGGTACAAAAAAGGTGAACAATGAGGAACGAAACACCTATGCTTTCTTGTTTATTTGCCTTGGGGCGGCGTTCTTGCCGTGGACACTGATAACGCGCGCGACTTTCATCTATCACTATTTTGCAAGTGTTCCGTTCATTATATTGCTGACATCATCGCTTGTGATACGCACGCGCAAACGCGGGCTCCCCATCTGGACATGGGTGTTGCTGGGTGTATCGCTTGTACTGTTTGTATTGTTCTATCCCGTCTGGAGCGGCGTGCCGATTTCACGCAACTTCGCGCTGACGTTCATGCGGTGGATGCCTTCCTGGTGGTTTTTCTCCTAGATATTTTAAGGAGTTGATGGGGTGCTTTCACGTATACCAAGCTACGGCCTTCTGGGACTGGAAGGGTATGTCGTTTCCGTTGAGGTGGATATCAACAACGGGTTGCCTACGTTTGAGTTGGTGGGCTTACCCGACAACGCTGTAAAAGAATCGCGTGAGCGGGTCCGCAGCGCCATTCACAACAGCAACTTCAGTTTTCCTCACAGACGGGTGATCGTGAACCTTGCGCCGGCGGATGTGCGAAAAGAAGGCACACTGTACGATCTTCCGATAGCCCTTGGCATATTGGCGGCGACGGAGCAGATAGACGCGAATGCGCTGCAATCCTTTGTCAGCGTGGGAGAATTGTCCTTAAACGGAGATATACGGCCGGTCAACGGCGTATTGCCGATGGCGATAGACGCCCTTCAGCGGGGATATACAAAATTACTTCTCTGCAAAGAAAATGCCCGGGAGGCGGCATACATTGATGGTATCGAAATCTATCCCGTCGACAATTTACAGCAGGCTGTGGCGTTTTTTCAAGGACAGCAGGCGATCGAACCAATGCCGCGGCAAAACTGGGAAAACACAACAACAGGCCAAGAGAACGCTACGGATTTCAGTCTTGTCCGCGGCCAAAGCATGGCAAAGCGGGCGATCGAAGTGGCGGCTGCCGGCGGGCACAACATTCTGCTCATCGGCCCTCCGGGAACCGGCAAAACAATGCTGGCAAGAGCTCTTGTTGGAATTTTGCCCGAATTGACTTTCGATGAAGCGCTGGATATCACGAAGATCCATTCCATTGCCGGTACAAAACGCCATGATATCGGCATGATGACCGAAAGGCCGTTTCGTTCCCCCCATCAGAGCGCATCGATGGCAGCGTTAACCGGCGGCGGGCCGCGTGCAAACCCGGGAGAAGTCAGTCTCGCGCACTACGGCGTTTTATTTTTGGATGAACTGCCCGAATTCAAGCATGAAGCGCTCGAAGCGCTTCGCCAGCCGATGGAGGACAACCTTATCACCATCAGCCGCGCCAATGCAACACACACGTACCCTTCGCGGTTTATGCTGGTAGCCTCGATGAACCCGTGTCCGTGCGGGCATTTCGGAACGGCAGACTGCCGGTGTTCCCAATCGCAGATTCAAAACTATCTCAACCGTATCAGCGGGCCTTTGCTTGATCGTATCGATTTGCATATTGAACTGAGTCCTGTGTCCTATGATAAGCTGACGGAACAAAAAACGGAGGAAAGCTCTGCCGACGTACGCCGTCGCGTGAACGTTGCCCGGCAGTTGCAACTGGCGCGTTATAAGAATGAAAGCATTTACTGCAACGCGCAGCTGACCGACGTATTGCGCAACAAGTACTGTGCGCTCGACGAAAAGGGAAAATTGCTGATGAGAAGCGCTTTTTCACAGTTGAAACTCAGTGCGCGCGCCAATGATCGGATTCTCAAAGTTGCCCGCACCATTGCCGATCTGGATTGCAGCGATGCGATCATGCCGCAGCATATCGCCGAAGCGCTCCAATACCGAAGCCTCGACCGGTCTTATTGGAGGCGGTGATGCAAAGTGAACTGGCATGCCGCATGTGGCTTGGAAGCATCCGCGAACTCAACGATAAGCACCGAAGGATGCTGTGCGCATATTTTGGCTCCTGCCGGGAGCTCTATCGTGCCAAACACAGCGATTTGGTCGAAGCGCTAGCAAGCAGCAACAAGAACATCGACTCTTTGGCTGCAGCCGTCCTACAGGCAAGGACAAATAACTGCATCGATGAGATGTTGACCCTGATGGACAGGCTCGGTTGCACGGTATATGCGCAGGAGGACGACGAATATCCGCCGCTGTTGCGAAAGCTTGGCATGGATGCGCCGTTTCTTCTGTATTGCCGCGGCAACGCTGCTGTGAATCATGAAAAGACGATCGCAATCGTCGGCACCCGGAGAAATTCGCGCTATGGTGCGGAAGTTGCGCAGCAATTGGCAAAGGAATTGGCGCAAGCGGGGGTCTGCATTGTATCGGGAATGGCGGATGGTATCGATGCCTATGCGCACAGAGGCGCCATCGAAGGAGATGGACAGACGCTTGCAGTACTTGGCTGCGGCGTAGACATCGTGTATCCACGGGCAAACAAAGCGCTGTTCGGCGAAATTCAGCGTCACGGTGCAGTTGTGTCGGAGTATTTCCCCGGTTCGGCTCCGTTGGCCTATCATTTCCCGGCAAGAAACCGCATCATCAGCGGCATGAGCCATGGGGTAGTGTTGGTGGAATGTCCAGAACACAGCGGTGCGATGATAACCGCCAGACTTTGCATCGAACAGGGCAGGGATCTGTTTGTTGTACCCGGCAACATAACATCCCCCAATGCACAAGGAAGCAACGAGCTTCTGATAAGCGGCGCGTCGCCTGTTCTGAATGTACAGGACATTTTAAACCGCTTCGGATGGGTGCCGAGTTTTACACAGAATGCTCAGCAGAGCGCAGATGTGGAGCTTTCTTCGATGGATATGCTCGTCTGTGAAAAGCTAAAACAAGGCGATTTGTATTTGGAAGAACTTTCGAATGCATGTTCGCTTCCCGCAAGTGAGATTTTAAGTCACTTGACATTGATGGAAATTCGGGGAATAATAAAGCAATTGCCGGGGCAACTGTTTGCCCTGATTCGAAGATAGATCCGTGCAGGAGGAAAAGATGGCCCAAACCAGCCAAACTGGCGAAACAGCCGATGCCAAAGCGAAGACACGCAAAGCATCTGCGACGTCGCAAAATAAACCGGTAAGCAAAGCAAAACCGAAGAAGAAGACGGTTTCCAAAAAAACAGCAACAAAAGCAACCGCCCGTTCCAAGCCTGTGAAGAAGGCGGAACGGTCTTCCTTTGGTACGCTTGTGATCGTGGAATCTCCCAGCAAGGCGCATACCATCGAAAAAATACTCGGGAAAACTTATCGCGTTATCGCGAGCCAGGGGCATGTACGCGATCTGCCAAAGACACAGCTGGGCGTAGACGTGGAAAACGATTTTGAGCCCAAATACATCAATGTAGCGGGACGCGCGGCACTGATCAAGGACATCAAGGCCTTGGCGAAGGATGCCGGGCAAATACTGCTGGCAACAGACCCTGACCGCGAAGGGGAAGCCATCAGCTGGCATATCGCAAATGTTCTGGAGATGGATACCACGTTGCCCTGCCGCATCGAATTCAATGAAATAACGCAGAGCGCCATAGAAAAATCCATTCGCCAACCGCGTCCTATCGATATGGATCTTGTAAACGCACAGCAGGCACGGCGTGTTCTGGACCGGCTTGTGGGCTACAAGATCGGGCCCTTGCTCTGGAAGAAGATCAGGACCGGACTGAGTGCGGGCAGGGTACAAAGCGTAGCCGTTCGCATGGTGTGTGACAGGGATCGTGAAATTGCCGCTTTTGTGGCCAAAGAATACTGGAGTATCGGTGCGAAGTTCAAACAGAACGGTGATAGTGGCGGGTTTGACTCAACGCTGGAGCGTGTGGAGGGCCATAAGGCGGAAATAAAGAATGAAGCGAATGCACAGGAACTGTGCGAACGCATACAGCTAGAGAGCTATCATGTTGACAAGGTAAAAAAGGGCAAACGGACGCGCAATGCACCGCCGCCGTTTACAACCTCTTTGTTGCAGCAGGAAGCCTCCCGCAAGTTGTCTTTTACGTCGGCCAACACGATGCGCCTGGCACAGCAGCTCTATGAAGGCGTTGAACTTGACGGGAACGACGCCGTTGGATTGGTGACATACATCCGTACGGACAGCGTACGCATTTCCGATGAAGCGATCGCAGATGTACGCGATTACATAGGAAAGCGCTTCGGTACTCAATACTTGCCCAAAACGCCGAACAAACATCTGAACCGCTCGCGCAGCCAGGACGCGCACGAAGCGATCCGTCCGACGTCGCTTTCGCGTACGCCGCAGAGCGTTCAGCACAGCCTTAGCGCGCAACAGTTCAAACTGTATGAGTTGATCTATCAGCGCTTCGTCGCCAGCCAGATGGCCGGCGAAGTTTCCGATACACTGACGGCCGATATCGTAGGCGGGCCGTTCGTATTCCGTACGACCGGTTCTATCGTACGCTTTGACGGCTATCGTGCCGTCTATGTTGAAGGCCGCGACTTTGAAGCCGAAGAGGAACAAAAGCAGCTTCCTGAACTAACGGAAGGCAAAGAGTGTTCGTTGTTGGGCCTGGATCCGCAGCAGCATTTTACCCAACCGCCGCCGCGATACAGTGAAGCGACGCTGGTGAAAGCACTTGAAGAGCATGGGATCGGACGTCCGAGCACCTATGCCTCCATCATATCCACCATCACGGACCGCGAGTATGTCGAACGGGAAAACCGGCAGCTTCGGGCGACGGAACTTGGTTTTGTGGTAACCGATTGGCTCATCCGCAATTTCCCGGATGTGGTGGATGAAGAATTCACAGCACAGATGGAAACGAAACTGGATACGGTGGAAGAAGGAAACGACTGGAAGGATACGCTTAAGGACTTCTACGGGCCGTTTTCCAGAACGCTTGAGGAGGCGGAAAAGTCCGAACGCGTGAAGGTTCCGGAGATCCCAACGGAAATACCGTGTGAGCTCTGTGGCGCCATGATGGTGATCAAGAGCGGACGCTTCGGTAAATTTCTCGCTTGTCCCAAATATCCGGAGTGTAAAAACACCAAATCACTTGTGGAAAATGTAGCGGCACCTTGCCCGAAATGCGGTGCAAAAGTTCTGCGTAAAAAATCCAAAAAGGGACGCGTATTCTTTGGATGCGAGCGTTATCCGCAATGCGATTATGTATCGTGGAACGAGCCGGTTTTGGAGAAATGCCCGGTCTGCGGGTCGCATATGGTGTTAAAAATCGGGAAAAACCGATCCAAATACACGCAATGCGTCAACGACCAATGTAACCATATCGTTTCCCAAAAGCAGGAACAGGAACGCGAAGATGCCTGAGGTCATTGTGGTAGGAGGCGGCTTGGCGGGTTGCGAAGCGGCATTCATGATGGCAAAAATGGGAATGGATGTTGTGTTGTACGAGATGAAACCCATTCGAAAAAGCCCTGCCCATCACATGGACACATTGGCCGAATTGGTTTGCAGCAATTCACTCAAAGCTGAAAAAACAGACAGTGCTTCCGGAATATTAAAACGTGAGATGCGTCGATTGGGTTCAGCCGTTCTGCAATGCGCCGATAAAACACGCGTTCCAGCGGGTGGCGCACTGGCGGTTGACCGCATTGCGTTTTCAAACGAGATGACGCGCCTGATAAGTGCCCAACCCAACATAAGGATAGTACGAGAAGAACTGCAGAATATTCCGCAAGGCGATGTTATCATTGCCACCGGTCCATTGACAGACGGGCTTTTGGCGCAAGACATCCAGCGTTTGACAGGGCGGCAACTGGCATTCTATGATGCGGCTGCGCCGATCGTGACGCATCAAAGCATCGATATGGATCATGCGTTTTTTGCGGGCCGCTACGATCAGCCGGACGATTATTTGAATTGCCCGATGGATCGCCAACAATACGATGCGTTTTACAATGCTTTGATCCACGCCGAATGTGCGCCTACCCACGACTTCGATGTCAGGCATTTTGAAGGATGCATGCCGATAGAATCCATGGCAAAACGCGGATATCAAACACCGCTGTACGGCACCATGAGCCCCAAAGGCATCGATGATCCCAAGACCGGGCGATGGCCGTACGCATTGCTGCAACTTCGCAGGGAGAACAGCGAAGGTACGCTGTGGAATTTGGTCGGATTTCAAACCAACCTGAAATTCAGCGAGCAAAAGCGCGTTTTTAGCATGATTCCGGCGTTGCGACATGCAGAATTCGTGCGATATGGCGTAATGCATCGAAACACCTATTTGCCAAGCGGCGTTTTGGGTGATAAGCTAAGCATGAAAACAAACCCGCGCATCCGGTTTGCGGGTCAGATCACGGGTGTAGAAGGTTATATGGAATCCGCTGCCACCGGCATGTTGGCAGGATTATATTGTGGTTGTTCCATCATGCACAAAAGCGCTCCGACCTTTGGCCAGCGGACAGCCATGGGAGCTTTGTTGCACTATGTGAGCGATTATCAAGGCGGCGATTTTCAGCCGATGAATATTAACTTCTCAATCATGGCACAGCTTGACCGGCCTGTCCGCGATAAAGCGCGACGCCATCAGGCATTGTCTGAACTGGCGGAAATAGAATTTACAGCAGCATTGGCTGCATGTGATATGGAGGAAACAAACGAATGGAAATGAAGGGGACGACCATTGTCGCGGTCAAACGCAACGGGCACTGTGCTATTGCCGGAGACGGACAGGTTACGATGGGCCAGCAGGTCATTATGAAGGGAAGCGCCGTCAAGGTACGCAGGATCTATCATGGCCAGATCATCACGGGATTTGCCGGAAGCGTAGCGGATGCTTTCACACTGACGGAACGTTTTGAAGCAAAGCTGGAGCAGTACAGCGGCAGTCTGTTGCGCGCAGCGGTGGAACTGGCGCGGGACTGGCGTGGCGATAAAGTGTTAAAGAACCTTGAAGCAATGCTTGTCGTATCAAACGGGGATGAACTGTATGTCCTTTCCGGCAACGGTGAGGTCATCGACCCGGACGACGGCATCACAGCCATCGGCAGCGGCGGAAATTACGCATTGGCAGCTGCCCGTGCATTGGCGCAGAATACCGATCTCAGCGTGCGTGAAATCGCCCAAAAAGCCATTGAGATAGCGGCTGACATCTGCGTTTTCACCAATCATTTCATAACCGTAGAGGAGGCGTAAAACAATGGAAATGACGCCCAAACAAATAGTAACCGAATTGGATAAATACATCATCGGACAGGACAAAGCCAAACGCGCCGTAGCGATTGCGCTTCGAAACAGATACCGCAGGAATCAACTGGCGCCTGAAATGGCGGAAGAGGTCATACCCAAAAACATTCTGATGATGGGACCGACCGGCGTTGGCAAAACCGAAATTGCCCGCCGTCTTGCCAAACTTGTTCGCGCTCCGTTTATCAAAGTGGAAGCTACGAAGTTTACAGAGGTCGGCTATGTTGGCCGCGACGTGGATTCCATCGTTCGTGATCTGGTGGAAGCGGCAATCCATATGGTGCGCGAAGAGCGGGTTAACGGTATTGAGCATATAGCAAAAAAAGCAACCGAGGACCGGTTGGTTGATTTGCTGATGCCAAAGGACCAGAAAAAATCAGAACAAAAGCCGGCTGCGCAGCAATTTCCGTTTGCGTTGTTTGCCCCCCAGCAAAATACAACCCCTGCTGTTACCGAAACGCCGGAAGAGATATCGCTTCGTGAATCCACGCGTACCGCCATCCGTATGCAGCTTGAAAACGGTTTGTTGGAGAACGAATTGGTGGAAATCGAAGTGGAAGAGAAACAAAACGTCGGCATGGATATGTCATCCATGGGCATCGACCTGAACATGGGCGATATGCTCGAAGGGATACTTCCCAAAAAGACGAAGATACGCCGTGTCAAGATTTCCGAAGCACGACGCATCGTCGAGCAGGAAGAAGCCAACAAGCTTTTGGATAAAGAAGACATCAACGGGGAAGCGCTCAAACGTGCAGAACGCGACGGGATCGTATTCGTCGATGAAATCGACAAGATTGCCGGTCGCCAAAGCGGCGGCGGCAGCGGACCAGACGTCTCGCGTGAAGGCGTCCAACGCGATATTTTACCGATCGTGGAAGGCAGCACGGTAAACACCAAATATGGGCCGTGCAAAACCGACCATATGCTCTTTATTGCAGCCGGTGCATTCCATATCGCCAAAGTGGAGGACCTCATCCCTGAACTGCAAGGCAGGTTCCCGATCCGGGTGGTTCTTACAAGCCTTTCAGCCGAGGATTTCAGAAGAATTCTCACGGAACCTGAAAACGCACAGACCAAGCAATATGCTGCTTTATTGGCAACGGAAGGCGTCATTCTCAAATACACGGATGACGGCATCAAAGCCATTGCCGACTTTGCCTTTGAAGCCAATGAAAACGGTGAAAATCTTGGTGCCAGGCGCTTGCACGGCATCATGGAAGAGCTGTTGGAAGAAGTTTCTTTCAATGCCGATTCCCTCAAGGGGGAGATCCTCGTCGACAGCGAGTTTGTGAACAAACGCATGAAACATCAGTACGATGTGGAGACTTTAAAGAAGTTTATCCTCTAAGAACGGTTCCACAGGATCGGAATTCAAACGGATTTCCATACTTTGGGTATGGCCGGATAAAAACGATGGATGCGTCGACGCGTATCCGGCTGGTAACACGAAACAAAACCGCAGCGAAATATGCGGTTTATAAAAGCGGTCAATAAAACCGGAATACGGTCATTTGAACGCAAATCATATATGCAAGAGAGGTCGATGTTTTGGAAAAACAGAATAGGAAGCCGGCGCGTGATAGCGTGCCGACACCGCCTTTGGTTTCGTCAGAGGAAACCAACGGCATTAATGCGTTGCGCCAAGAAGGCAATCGCTCGTCAGTACGGAAAAGAGCGCGCCCAGATAAAGGCGCAAAACAACCAAACGCAGGCAAGGGCACACTTCGCATCATTCCGTTGGGCGGACTTGGTGAAATCGGCAAGAACATGACGTTGTTCGAATACGGCGATGATATGATTGCCGTGGATTGCGGTGTCATATTTCCGGAAGGGGATATGCTTGGCATTGATTACGTCATTCCCGACACGCAGTACATGTTGGCAAACAAGCATAAGCTCCGCGGTTTTGTTTTTACACACGGGCATGAGGACCATATCGGCGCAACGCCTTTCATCCTGCCGGATTATAAAAACGTTCCCGTCTACGGCGGAAAGCTGACCAATGCGCTGATCGCGCACAAGTTGGATGAGCACGGAGTTCGCGGGGTCCATTTTGAAGACGTAACCAACGGGTCGTCTGTTAAGATCGGCTGCTTTACCGTTGCGTTTATGAAGGTCAACCACTCCATTGCGGATTCCTATGCACTTGTCATTCACACGCCCATCGGAGCAATCGTGCATACCGGAGATTTCAAGGTGGATCATACCCCTCTGGATGGCCAGACGATCGATCTGGGCGCATTTGCGCAGCTTGGCCGCGAAGGCGTTTTGCTGCTGATGAGCGACAGCACCAACTCGGAACGTCCGGGGTATACCATCAGCGAGCAAGCGGTAGCAAGAGGTTTGGATGAGTGTTTTGAGCATGCGAAGGCCCGTATTCTGGTCGCCACATTCTCCAGCAACATCAGCCGTATTCAGTTGATCATCAACATAGCGGAAAGACACGGAAGACGCGTGTATTTCGCGGGCAGAAGCCTGGAGCGCATCTGTGAAATAGCCGTTGAGATCGGTTATCTCACCATTAAAAAGGGTACGCTGCTGGATAACCGAATGTTGGATTTCGTGGAACCAAACGAGGTTGTCATCATAACAACCGGTAGCCAGGGAGAACCCATGAGCGGTCTGGTGCGTATGGCGAGTGACGAACACCGCATGATATCCATTCGGCCGGATGATATGATCATATTCTCAAGTTCTCCGATTCCGGGCAATGAAAAGGCAATAACGTCCGTCATCGACAAGCTCTTTCAAAAGGGATGCACGGTCATCTATGACGGAATCCGTGAGGTGCACGTCTCCGGTCATGCATGCCAGGAAGAACAGCGCCTGATGATCGCACTGACCAAGCCCAAGTTCTTTATTCCGCTGCATGGGGAGTTCAGACATCTGCGCCGGCATGCGACGACGGCAAAGGAGCTTGGAATAGCGGAAGAAAATATTGTGATGCCGATGATCGGCGACATTGTGGAAATGACCGGCGAAAGCATCCGCATGGCCGGCAGCGTCCAGTCCGGTTCGGTGTTTGTGGATGGAAGCGGCATCGGCGATGTTGGCAACGTCGTTTTGCGCGACAGGCGAATTCTCTCTGAAGAGGGTCTTTTCATCGCAGTGGTTGCCCTTGACAAGAAAGACGGTACGATCGTAAACGGTCCGGAAATCATCTCGCGCGGATTCGTATATGTCAGGGAGAACGAACAGCTCATCGATAGGGCACGCGATCTTATCATATCAACCATAACGGGTTGCCAGGACAAGTACATGGAAGGCGATTGGGGCGTTATTAAGAACGCTTTGCGCAGTTCGTTGCGCAACTTCCTGTACGAGCAAACCAAACGCAGTCCGATGATCTTGCCCGTCATATTGGAAATCGATTCAAAGAGGGAGATGTATGATGAATAACTATGATACAGCCTATCAGCTCTCCAGGGAAATGCGGGAGAGCGAGATATACAAAAGCTACTGCGCAGCCAAGGAAAAGGCTTTCGAAAAGGAATTAAACAGGGATCTGTACAAACAATACGTTCAGCTCGTCAGGGAGATTCAGGCGGCGCAATTTGCCAACCAAAGCGTTCCGGAAGAAGCCCAAAGCAGGTTTAATCAACTGATGGGCATCTTGGCGCTCAATGCGGATCTTGGCGCATTTATGATGGCCGAACACCGCATGAACCAAATGATGAGTGATATTTTCAAGATCCTTGCGGATGCTGTGAATCTCGATTTGGGGTTTCTAAATGCCTGAAGACAACAATATCACGGTTAAACCGCGCAAGAATATTCCTACAAGAATCGAGAGGGCGAACGGTGTTTTCAAAAACATCTCCCGTTCCGCCCGCATTTTTGCGGTCAGCGTTTGTACCGTGCTGATATTGTTTATCGGCGTCTGGTCATACATCAACCAAAAGTACCTTGCCCCTGTCAATAGATCCAACACCACACCGGTCATTGTGGAGATACCCAGAGGTTCCAGTGTTTCTTCCATCGCCACCATACTGGAAAAAAACGGCATTATCCGAAGCGGCGTAGTATTCAAGATATTTGTGGATATCTATGACCGCGGAAGCAAACTAAAAGCCGGTTCCTATGAATTCAACAAAGCCATGTCTGTTATGGATGTATTGGACAAGTTAAGCATCGGGGAAACATCGGACAACATCATCAAGGTATTTCTCGCAGAGGGCGGAACAATAAACGATCTTGCGGACTCCCTGTACAATCTGGGGCTTATCAAGGACAAGAATGCTTTTATCCTGAACATGAAGAATCCTTCTCCGTATGAAGCATATTCGTTCCTGGAGGATGCAATATCTACGAAGAACGGCAGGATCGTTGCGATGGAAGGGTATCTGTTTCCGGATACCTATCAGGTATTTAAAAACGCAACCGAGCAGGATATCGTTAAACGGTTCCTAACGCGTTTCAATAATATTTTTACAACAGCATACATGCAGCGTGCAGAAGTCCTCGGTTTGTCCATCGATCAGGTGACAACGCTTGCCTCCATCATCCAACGGGAAGGCAAGGAAGCTGATTTTAAAAAAGTCTCAGCGGTGTTTCACAACCGGCTCCAAAAAGGCATGCCGCTGGGAAGCGATGTAACGGTGCAATACATTCTTAATACGAAAAAGTTGAATCTGTCGGCGCAGGATATCGCAGTGGATTCTCCCTACAATACCTATAAGCGCACCGGTTTGCCTCCGGGACCGATCTGCAATCCCGGCAAAGCAGCCATCGAGGCGGCGCTGTGGCCGGATGAGACCTATGTAAAAGAGGGCTGGCTGTATTTTTGCCTGGGTGACCCTGCAACCGGTGATTTGGTTTTTGCCAAGACACTTACGCAGCACAACAAAAATGTCGCAAAATATCGCCCGTTATGGGTGGAATACGACAAGACGCACTGAACGATCCAAAACCATGCCCCGTGACTTTTTCCTTCACGGGGTATTTTTATGACCGTAAAAGAACTCACATGCATGCTCCAATTTTCGCGTATCTTGATGCGAGGGGGAGAGTGCATGGAACTGTTCTTACTGTTTGCGCGCATCATTTTTCTTATCGGGGGAATCTCGGGAGGTCAGTCGTTCCCGCCAAAACTGAGCCCCCAACAGGAAAGTGAAGCATTGGAACGAATGCTTCAGGGAGATTTGCAGGCAAGGGATCTGCTCATTGAGCATAACCTGCGGCTCGTAGCACACATTTGCAAAAAATACGCCGTAAACGGCAGGGACATGGAAGATCTGATCTCCATCGGTTCCATTGGCCTTATCAAAGCAATCCAATCCTTCGATCCGGAGAAAAAACGTCCGTTGGCTTCCTATGCGTCCCGTTGTATTGAAAACGAGATATTGATGGCGTTGCGCGTGGAGCGAAAGAGCAGGGGAACGATCGCGCTGGAAGAGATCATTGGCCTTGACAAGGACGGCAACCGGATTGTGCTCTCGGATATCTTGAGCAACTGCGACGAATCCGTGGATACCCAGGCTGAACTGAGCATTGCGATAGAGCGGCTGTATAAGCATATTGGTCACGTGTTGACAAACAGGGAGCGGATCGTCATTGAGCTTCGGTATGGCCTCTTTGGCCGACAATGCTATACACAGCGGGAGATAGCACAGCGCATGGGCATATCCCGTTCCTATGTATCCCGTATAGAAAAGCGCGCACTTGAAAAACTCGCTTCTGTTTTGGAAGATCAGCGATAGGTTGAAAGATCGGAAGAATTAGACTACACTGTCAAAAGGAGAAAAGTATCATGCGCATACGTTTCGGGCCTTCGGGCAACTCTGAGAGCTTCTATGACCAGGGACATACATCCACACAGGAAGAACCTGCGTGGCTTGATGCGCTTGGTCTTGATGCGTTTGAATACAGCTTCGGCAGGGGTGTCAGAATAACGGAAAAAACGGCCCGTGCTATAGGCGAACAGATGCATCGGTATGATATCGAGCTGAGTGTTCACGCGCCGTACTATATCAATCTGGCCTCAACCGAAATAACGAATATCAACAGCACCGTCGAGCATTTTCTCAAATCTGCACAGGCTTGCGTTTGGCTCAACGGATCGCGCATTGTGTTCCATCCCGGCGCGGTTGGGAAAGACGATCGGAAGGAAGCCAATCTTCGCATTGCATCCGCACTTCGCGTTGCTATCCAAACATTGGACGAGCATGGCTTCGGCAGTCTGACGCTGTGTCCCGAAACGATGGGAAAGATCAACCAGATCGGTGATTTGGATGAAACCATCGCATTGTGCACCTTGGATGAACGGCTTATCCCATGTTGTGACTTCGGCCATCTCTATGCGAGAAACCTTGGAAAGTTCGGCAGCAAAGAAGACTATCATGTGGCGCTGGACAAGCTGGAGAATGCCCTGGGATTCGATCGTGCAAGCCGCATGCACATCCACTTTTCGCGTATCGAGTACAGCCAGGGCGGAGAAAAACGGCATTTGAACTATGAAGATGTCACTTTCGGCCCCGACTTTGAACCGCTGGCGCAGGAGCTTTATCAGAGGCGCTATACACCCGTGGTCATCTGTGAATCCAAGACGAAAATGGCGGAGGATTCACTTGCCTATAAACAGATCTATCAACGTATTGAAAGGGAACATGCCAATGAATAACAGATGCAATCGGTTGCTTGAAATGTTTAGCGCGCATGGACTTGATGCCGTTCTGATCGTAAGCTATGAAAACCGCCGCTATCTTTCGGGGTTTTCCGGCAGCGAGGCAACGCTGTTTATCTCAAAGGAATTGCAGGTGTTGTTTACCGATTTCAGATATACGGAGCAGGCACAGATCCAGGCTCCTGATTTTGAAGTTGTCACCTGCAACCAGTTTGTCAAAAAATACGATCAGATAAAGGTTCTGTGCGAAAAACATGGCATCAGGCGCGTTGGGTTCGAATCCGATAAAGTGACAGTGGATTGGCTTGAAGAAATAAACACAGCCGTGCCAAACACCGAATTTATCGCGATACCGCAAGAGGTCGATCGGCTTCGATGGGTTAAGGATGAGGAAGAGATCGCCTTTATCCAAAAATCCCAGGATGTAACGGACGCGGCCTTTTCGGATATTCTTTCGAAGCTTCGTGCAGGTGTCAGCGAAATTGACATCATGAGCGAACTCAACTATTTCATGGCGAAACGCGGCGGATCTCCTTCGTTTGACACCATCGTCGCCGGCGGACCCAATTCGTCCATGCCGCACGCGCAGCCGACAAGCCGGAAAATACAGAACGGGGATTTTCTGACGATGGATTTTGGCTGCAAAATCGACGGCTATTGTTCGGATATGACGCGGACTGTGGCAATAGGACAACCGAGCGACGAAATGATAAAAGTCTATCAGATTGTGCTTCGCGCACAGCAGCTTGCACTTGACAAAGTCGCTCCCGGCATGGTATGCAAAGATGTGGATAATGTGGCACGCGGTTTTATTGCGGACAACGGTTACGCAGATTGCTTCGGACACGGGCTGGGACATGGATTTGGATTGCTGATCCATGAAGAACCGCGCTTCTCCCCTTCATGCGAAGAAGTGCTCAAACCGGGCATTTGCATCAGCGTGGAACCCGGGATTTATCTTCCCGGCAGGTTCGGCGTACGGATCGAAGATACCGTTCATGTCACCGAAAACGGAGCATTCAACTTCACACATTCACCAAAGGAACTTATCATTCTTTAACCAATATGGAGGAATAGCATGCTTTCAGCAGGAGAATTTCGAAAAGGGCAGACCATTGAAATTGACGGACAAGTATGGATCATTGTGGATTTTCAACATGTAAAACCCGGCAAGGGCGCTGCTTTTGTACGTACCAAGATCAAAAATGTCATCCAGGGCAACGTGCTCGAGCGTACCTTCAACCCGACAGAGCGATTTCCGCGCGCACATGTGGAATCCAAAACGATGGAATATCTGTACAACGACGGAACGCTGTACTATTTTATGGACAATGAGACATTTGAACAACTTCCGATGAACTTCGAGATTGTTGAAGATGCCATACCGTACATGAAGGAAAATTCCAACGTGGAAGTCAAATTCTTTAAGGATGCGCCATTCTCCGTTGAGCCGCCAAACTTTGTGGAGCTGAAAGTTACGCAGACGGATCCCGGCGTCAAGGGAGATACGGCAACAGGTGCCACAAAGCCCGCAACGCTTGAGACGGGCGCTGTGGTCAACGTACCCCTGTTTGTCAACGAGGGTGACGTTATCCGCATCGACACGCGCATCGGTGAATACATGTCGCGTGCGTAAATCGTTGCACCGTCTATAGGAAGATTCGAAGGGACCGGATGTATGCCGGTCCTTTTTTCATGGAACTCGTTGGGACAAGATTGGGATATTACACAACACACTTTCATATATTGATCACAAAGGCGGTGATACATATGAAAGGGAGCCAATGGATCGAAGACCTCAAAGAGATATTGACGGACCCGGTTTGCCGTTCGCTCCAGCTGATGGACAAAAAGATTCTGGAAAGTATGGATGAACTGCGGCTGCGGGCACGAAGACCGTTGATGGTGCAAACGGGCAGCGAAGATTGGTATCTGGACGCTGAAGGCAGATTGAGCCGCTCTCCGCGCTGGCCTTTGATACTTTCGGAGCAGGACATCCAAACAACGCTGCAAAGAGCCTGTCAGCATTCGATCTATGCTTACGAACAGGAACTGCGCCAGGGGTATCTGACGGTGCGCGGCGGATATCGGATCGGTCTATCCGGGCAAATAAATGCGAAGGACGGCGACATTGTTTCCATTCCGTACTGTTCGGGGCTATGCATCCGGCTGATGCGGCAGATGATAGGCTGCGCCGATTGGCTGATGCCCTGGATAACGGAAAAAGAAACCGTCTATTCGACGCTTATCATCTCTCCGCCGATGATGGGCAAGACGACATTGCTTCGGGATATAGCGCGACAGATATCCGATGGTGTTTTTGGAACGAGCGGTCAAAAGGTATGCATTGTGGATGAACGTTCGGAATTGGGGGGAAGCGTTTGCGGTGTGGCGCAGCTGGACATAGGCCTTCGTACGGATATCCTGGATGGTTGTCCCAAGGCCAAAGGTATGGCCATGGCGCTGCGAACGCTTTCCCCCCATGTGATTGTGACCGACGAGCTGGGAGACGCAGCGGATGCGCAGGCGGTGCTGGAAGCGAGCTATGCAGGTGTCAAAGTCATTGCTTCCGCTCATGGAAACGATGAAGCCGACCTGTACCGCCGTGAGGGCTTGGCACAGCTTTTGCATCACCAGGCATTTGAACGCATCGTCATACTCGGAGGAAAGCCCGGACAGATAGTTGCGGTGATGGATGGCAGCCAAAATCTTATTTGGGTGAGAAAAGTATCATGAAATGGCTGTTTCTCGTTGTCCTTTTGTTGGGATGTGCCGGTTACGGTTTTTTGTTCGCGAATGAAATGCGGCGTCGCATCGAGCTGTTGCAGGAACTCAGATCTTCCTGGAAAACCTTGCAAACGCGCATAGCGTTTTTCACCGATCCGCTGCAAACAGCCTTCCAACAATCACAGGCGTTGGTATCATCCCACGCA
This sequence comes from uncultured Christensenellaceae bacterium, assembly GCA_942492795.1. Lineage (GTDB taxonomy): Bacteria > Bacillota > Clostridia > Christensenellales > QAND01 > RGIG3178. The sequence continues at coordinate 1,977,645 of OW818639.1, read as the reverse complement.
AAGACGTTGTTTGTTGCACTGGGCGAGCTCGTTCAAAAAGGCTGTGACATGCCCGTTGCCATGGAAAGATCACTTCGCGAGATCACAAAGTTCGATCCTATCTTCGGATGCCTGCAGCAAAAAGACAGGCAGGCTCTGCTGTCCTTTGCCGAGCGCATCGGATCGGACAGCAATACGCAAAAAGCTGCATTTGCCTTTATGGATGCTTACCTAAATGATGAGATTTCCGCAGCACAGCAACGGTTCCAATCCCATGCACGGTTGTATCGTGCTTCGGGTGTGCTGTTCGGATTGATGTTGGTCGTACTATTCTGGTAAAAGGGGTCGGAAGGCATGAGCGTGGATTTGGTGTTTCGAATCGCAGCGATCGGTATCATTGTAGCGGTACTCAATCAGCTGCTGGCCAAGGCAGGCAGGGATGATATGGCAACGATGGTTACCATAGCAGGTCTTGTCATTGTGTTGTTCATGGTTATCAACGTCATCAGCGGATTGTTTGACAATGTCAAACGAATATTCAACCTGTATTAGCCATGATACAGATAGTGGCGATCGGCATTATCGGCGGCATTCTGACGATGCTGCTCAGACCATATCGACCGGAGATCGCTTTGATCTGCGCGATGGCAACCGGCGTCATCATCCTGTTGTCCGTCATCGATGTGGCGTTGGGTACGGTTGGTTATCTCCAACAGATCAGCAACAAATTTGCGGTGGACAACGCCCTGTTCTCGACGATGCTGCGTGTTACGGGCATCGCGTATATTGCCGAGTTTGCGGTTCAAACCTGCAAGGACGCCGGAGAAGGCGGAATCGCATCCAAGATAGAGATGGGTGCAAAAATTCTTATTCTCGGAATATGTGCACCGGTTGTCATGGATCTTCTGCAAATGCTTACCACCGTTCTGCCGTAGGGAGATGCGAATGAAGAAATACCTGATCTTCATAGTGGCGATTGTGTTGCTGACAACACCGTTTGGCACATCCTTTGCATCCGCATCATTGGAAAACAAAGATGATCCGTTCGATGCGACATTGAACAAGATCGTGCAGGGACTTGACTTGGATCATCTGAGCAGTTCACTCGGGGATAGCGAACTTGCGCAGGACATTTTTGGGCATGAGGATATCGGAACGATACTTTCCAATATCAGCAGGGGCATCAGCACATACAATGCATGGGATATCCTCAAGGCGCTCTTTTCAAGGTTTATGGATGCCATGCGTGGAAATCTTCTGCTTGTTCTGCAGTTTCTCGCCATTGCCGTCATCATGGCGCTCTTGGGTGCTGTAGGTCCAACGGTTTTAAGCGGCGAAGTCGCCGAACTTTGCCAATTCATCGGGTATCTGCTGGCGGTAATGCTGGCAGGCCGGACCTTGGCCAATGTATTTGCCATCGGCATAGCCGCCATCTCAAAGCTGACAGGGGTGATGCAATCGGTTTTTCCGGTATTGCTGACACTGTTGACGGCTCTTGGCAGCACGGCAAGCGTCGGCGTATTCCAACCCGCCATGACGATCCTGACCGGCAGCATTTTAACGCTGATCAAGAATATTTCCATGCCGGCTATCCTTGTAGGCGGGGTATTAACGATCGTAGAACACATCAGTTCGCGCATTCAGATAAAAAATGCGACTGCGTTGGTCATCAAATGTGCACAATGGATGACGGCGGTTGTGTTTGTTGTTTTTCTGGGTGTTACAGCGATGCAGGGACTTGCCGGCGCAACGTTTGACGGAGTATCCATCCGTACCGCCAAGTACGCCATCGATAAATTCGTTCCCATCGTAGGCGGATTGGTATCGGATACGGTGGATACGCTTGTCGGTTGTTCGATGCTTGTAAAACAGGGAATCGGAATTATGGGCCTTATCCTGCTTGCTGCGTCGATTCTGGAGCCCGTCATCCAGATGGCCGCCATCGCGATCTCCTTTCGCGTTGCAGCCGCGATCATAGAACCGTTCGGAGAAAAACGTCTGCCGGATTGTCTTGACGGAATGGCGCGGATCTTCACGTTGTTGAGCATCGCGGTATTGGCGGCCGGTACCATGATGTTTATCTTGCTGACATTGGTCATTCGGGCCGGAAATATCAACATGATGCTGAGGTGATAGCATGCAGATCGTATACCAATGGGCGATGCAGGTAGCCGCAATCAGCATATTGTCCGCGTTGTTTGAAATGCTGCTGCCAAGTGGCAACATCAAACGCTTTGGCCGCGTCGCACTTTCCCTTAGTGTGGTTGTGGCATTGTTAAAACCCATTCTGATGTTGATTAAAGGATATGCATAGACGCACAATGCGTCCCATACAATGAAAAAAGGAGGTAGCCATGGGCAATTCGGGCAAAGGTATTTCGTTATTCAAAGGAATTACGGATAAAAAAAAGCTGGAGTGGCTGGGCATCATCGTCGTTATCGCGCTGATCGTGCTGATCGGCTGGCCGGTATTTGCAAAGAATAACAACCCCGCAACACCGACTCTCACGAAAGACTTTGACGCCGCACGGGAACAACAGGATCTGGAAACCATTCTCGGCGCTATCAAAGGTGCAGGGAAAGTTAAAGTCCTCATCACCTATGAATCAACGACGGAATTGGTACCGGCATATGACAGCGATACGACCGTATCCAGTTCAAATGGTGTTCAAAACCAGACACAATCGCAAAAACCGGCTACCGGAAGCGATGGCACCATCGTATTGACACAATTAAGACCAAAGATATTAGGCGTTGTAGTCGTAGCCGAAGGGGCATCCAATATGAGCGTAAAGCTGATGCTTTCGCAAGCCATCCAGACTTCGCTGGGTGTGGCGGCTGGCAAGGTTGAAGTATTCGAAATGAAACCGTAGAGAGGTGGCAGCAATGAAAAAGATTCATCTGAGCAAGAAACAATGGGTATTTGCGGGACTGGTACTGCTGTTGTGTGTAACGGGTGTTGTCAATTATCTCTTTAGTGAGAGCATTGGCGGGCAAAAGACCGCGGTCGTACAGGGCGATCAAACAACGTCGACAAGCCTGAATTTCTATACGACATTCCGCGCGGAACGCAAACAAGCCCGCGAACAGGAGATTGCGTATCTCGATTCCGTTATCAAGGATACCAAAACGGATGCGGCAACATTGAAAAAGGCGCAGGAGCAAAAGCTTGCATTGGCAACGTCCATTGAGCAGGAAACAACCGTGGAAGGACTCATTAAATCTCTCGGATTTGCGGATTGCGTCGTAACGATCAAAAAAGGTTCCGTCAATGTCGTCATTGAAAACACGGCAGCGCTCACTTCCGTTCAAGCTGCTAAGATTTTCGATATCGTCCGCAAGGAAACAGGAGAGTCGAGCAATAACATCAAGATAATGCCGAAAAACTAACAACCTGCTCAAGCATAACCCCGATGGAAGCATGGAGGGTAAAAAGACGACATTGATCGTGCAGCTTTATGGGCAACACGATAACGTTTAAAACACAATTCATATGCATTAAATGTGGTTCAGAAATACGGCTGCAGGCATCTTGCGCGCTTGTTGGCAAAAGGCAGGGCTATTTCAAGAAAGTTGTACATCGATTTTGAATCTGCTATAATGTGTTTACATTACAGTGGAGGTGTTTATGCGAATGGCTGACGATAGAATTCAAGAAGTTGAGGTCAAAGCCGAAAAGGCGGGGAAAATAACGTTCAACAACGATGTTATAGCAACAATTGCTGCTTTGGCGACAGTTGAGATCCCGGGCGTTGCAGGCATGAGCGGCGGATTTACCGCCGGAGTAGCGGAGCTGTTGGGCAGAAGGAATCTCACAAAAGGCGTAAAGGTTGAAGTCGGATCGGAAGAATGTGCCATAGATTTAAATTTGGTTATAAAATATGGCAGCAAGATACATGAAGTATGCCAGAGCATTCAACAAAGCGTTAAGAACTCTGTTGAGCTGATGACAGGTCTTCGCGTCGTGGAAGTAAATGTGCATGTACAGGGTGTCGAGATAGACAGAAAAGAAATCGAGGTACAACCGCAGCTTCCTCAGATCGAAAACAAACCGGAAGAACAACCGCCAGCCAGAGTTCGATAATCATACAAATGCCCTCCCACAGGGAGGGTATTTTGCAACCGGCGTATGGACAAGCAGGAAAGAGGTCTTATGAATGCGTTTAGGTGATAGGGTGTTGTTGATAGTCGCAATGCTTTTATGTATTGCGGTGTGTGGGTATCTGTTTGCCATCATATGGAACCTGCTTCCGTTGCAGGGTCTTGTACAGGTGCTCTACGATATCGCAGATGCATGGTATTATCGCATCGGCGTTTCGGCATTGCTTCTGTTGCTATTTTTGGGATTTGCGAAGCTGATGTTTGTTCGGGTCGGGTCAAAACAGGTTTTATTGCAAGAGGGAATCGCCATCAACCAGGCGGGCGATGTACGGATTTCTGTTGAAGCCATCCGGCAGATGTGTGAACAGGTGGCAAAGAAAGACTCTCGTATAGAGCTTGCCAGTTGTACCGTACAATCGACGAACCAGGGGTTGTCTGTCGCAATCAAAGCCCACAGCAAAGGCGAACAGTATATTCCGGGCATCGTGGAAACGATCCAGCAGAACATCGTTAAGATGTTGAAGGATACTTGCGGTATCACCAACGCCAAGGTGCAGATATTGGTGGAAAAAGCGGATATTTCCCAAAGCGGCGCAGGCGGCGCAGCAGGATCGATGAAGCCGAATGTCTTGGGCAAACCAAGTCAGGATGCATCGGAATCGGTAAAAGCGAGTGAGGGACCGATCAATGGATGAAAAGAAAATCAGTGACTTTTTTACAAAATACCGGGGTGCCATCATCGGCGGCTTGATAGGCCTTGGACTGTTTATCATGCTGTTTGAAATGGGTTTTTTTAAAACGCTGTTTCTTGCAGCTTTTGTGCTTGTCGGCGTTTATTTTGGATCAAAACGAGAAAATTGGGAACGCTTCATGCGCACTATTTCCAATCTCTTCCCGGATAACAGGGAGTAGGGAAACATATGTCTCGAAAAAACGCAAGGGATGTTGCGATGCGAATACTCTATGCACAGGACATGGGCGGTACCATTGGCCTGGAGGAGTTTGCGTTGGATCTGGAAGTTGAACCGGGAGTGATCGATGCCGAAGATCATAGCTACATAGCAACGATTGTATCGGGATATGCTACCAAAAGCCAGGAGATTGACAAATGCATCGAACACATGGCCAACGGTTGGAAAGTTTCGCGTATTGCCCGTGTCGACCTTGCCATTCTGCGGCTTGCAATTTACGAATTATCGTACGGGGATAAGGTGCCTCAATCCGTCGTTATCAACGAAGCGGTTCGCTTGGCCAAGAAATACGGCGGTGATAAATCGGGATCGTTTGTAAACGGCGTACTCGGCGGCGTCGTTCGCGCGCCGCAGGATGAACCGCAATGAATGCGGCATTGGGATTGGATACAAGCTGCTATGTCACCTCTGTGGCGCTTGTGAGCGATGCGGGCGAAGTGCTCTATGACGGACGCTTACCGCTTCAGGTGGAACAAGGAGGGCTTGGGCTCAGACAAAGCGAAGCCTTTTTTTTACATATGCGCCAATTGCCGATGCTTGTGGAAAACGCTTTTACGGCGCTGCACGATGGCAGATACACCTTAAACTGCATCGGCGCAAGCGATGCCCCTCGCGATGACAAAGATTCCTATATGCCCGTATTTATCGCCGGCTTGTCAACAGCCAAAATGCTTGCAGCTTCATTAAGCGTTCCTGTCCATACTTTTTCACACCAACAAGGACACCTAAGAGCCGCCGAAATCGGATGTGCTCCGTTTGCGCAACGGTATCTGGGTATGCATCTTTCCGGCGGAACAACAGAAGTTGTGCAGGTAGAGCGTGAAACCTGGTCCACTTCTTTGCTTTGCGCAACAAAGGATATAAGCGCCGGGCAGTGGATCGACCGCATCGGCGTATTGATGGGGTATGGATTTCCCGCCGGGCCGTCGATGGATTTGCTTGCACGCTCAGGTCAAAGGACGCAAAAGAGCATAGGCATACCGTTAAAGGACGGAATGCTCAGTTTCTCCGGCGCTGAAGCGGAAGTTAAAAGGCGGCTGTTGCGAGGCGAAGAACATGCCGATATCGCGTTGGAAATGTTTATGAGCATAAGCCGGGCCATCTGCAAAGCGCTCGAATACGAACATGAAAAGACGGGGCTCACCGATGCACTGATCGCAGGTGGCGTGGCCGCCAACACCATCGTTCGCCAAGCAGTATCGGAAGGGATGGCAAAGCGCTGCAAAGACATGCACATTGGCTTTGCAAAAAGAGAATATGCCGGGGACAACGCAGCAGGCATTGCTCTGCTGTCGCTTGAATGGAGAGAAAAGCATGCTCAATGAGCTTATAAACAATTTCACGTTGAGCGTCTCGCAGCTCAACGAATATGCGAATCGACTTTTGATGAGCGACGAGCTTCTCCAGGGCGTTCTTGTCAGCGGCGAAGTCTCCAACTATCATAAATATCCGTCCGGTCACTGGTATTTTTCGCTCAAGGATGAACAGAGCTCGGTGAAATGTGTAATGTTCAAACAGAACAACAGAAGCATACCGTTTGACGTAACGGACGGTATGCACATTACCGTAGGCGGTTATGCCAGCATCTATTTGCGGGACGGTTCCTTTCAGCTTTACGTCCAGACGATGCAAAGCGAAGGGGCAGGGGTCCTGTATGAACGGTTTGAGAAATTAAAAAACAGCCTTGCCGAAAAAGGATTGTTTGACAGCGCGCATAAGAAGCGCATACCCCGATTTCCAAAGCGCATCGGCGTTGTGACAAGCTCCGCAGGCGCCGTTATTCGCGATATCATTGAAGTTTCCAAAAGGCGCAATCCCAACGTGGATATCTTGTTGGTGCCCGTCAGCGTGCAGGGGAAGACAGCTGCAACGGAGATCGCCAAGGGGATCGAAACGCTCAATCGACGGGACGATATCGATGTGATCATCATCGGCCGCGGCGGCGGAAGCATGGAGGATCTGTGGGCTTTCAACGAAGAAGCCGTAGCATATGCCATCCATCAAAGCCGCGTTCCCATTATCAGCGCCGTCGGCCATGAAACGGATACAACCATCAGCGATTATGTGGCGGATCTGCGCGCACCCACCCCAAGCGCGGCAGCCGAACTGGCCGTACCGCTGTTTGATGCGTGGGTACAGTTCGTGGACATTGCAGCGAACAGGATGCAAAATGCGCTCACACAGCAGATGGCGCAGCGCAGCAGGCATTTGCAGGCGCTCTTGTCAGCGCTTAGCCCGGCTCGGATGAACGCATATGCCATGCTGCATGAAAGGCATCTGGCACAAACGGTACAGCGCATTGGCAATGCATACACCAACGCTTTGCAAAATTGGACGCAACGGATTCTGCTGTGCGAATCAAAACTGCAGGCATACAGCGTACAAGCGGTGTTGGAACGCGGTTATGCCCTTGTTTTGGATGAATCAACCGGCAAAGCCATAGGCAGCGCCGAAGGTTTGGTCGACGGGCAGAGCATCCGCTTATTATGGAAAGACGGACAGGCGAAGGCCGGCATAACGGACGTTTTTAGGCAGGAGGATAAGAAATATGACAGATAATGTCGAATTGTTGAGTTTGGAGCAGGCAATGGATGAACTGGAAGCCATTGCGGGCAAAATGGAACAGGGCAACGTGAGCATGGAAGAGACCATGCAGTTGTATGAACGAGGCATGGCGTTGGCACAGCATTGCAGAAGCAAGCTCGACGGATATCAGCTTCGCATACAAGTTTTGCATAACGGAGAGGAAAAGAGCTTTGAACTATGAAGCTATCTACAACGGTTATTTGGGCTTTATCGACCCCGCTTTGGAGCAGGCGTTAATTGGCATTTATCCGGCTTTGAAAGATGCGATGGCGTATAGTTTGCTCAACGGCGGAAAACGGTTTCGACCGGTGCTCACCCTTGCGTGTTGCGATGCGGTTGGCGGAGATATCCGAAAAGCGGTGCCTTTCGCTGCCGCCATCGAGATGATCCATACCTATAGCCTTATTCATGACGATCTTCCGTGCATGGATGACGACGATTTGCGAAGAGGCAAGCCGAGCAACCATAGGGTCTATGGAGAAGGCATGGCGGTCCTTGCAGGGGACGGGCTGTTAAGCCTTGCGTTTGAAGTGATGGGCGAACAGGCAGTCAAATTCCCGAATGCCCCATCGATCGCACTGGCAATTCTGTGCGTCGCGCGCAGTTGCGGCGTCAGCGGCATGGTCAGCGGACAAGCCAGAGATTTGCAAAGTGTCGGCAAACAAATCACTTCCAACGACCTCAGGCGGCTGCAGAGCGAAAAGACGAGCGCGATGATAAGTGCAGCCTGCGTCGCGGGGGCTTTGATTGGCGGAGCGGATGAAGAACAGCGCAAGGCAATGGAAAGCTATGGTCTTCATCTTGGACTTGCCTTTCAAATCTCCGATGATATCCTCGATATTACGGGTGACGAAAAAACACTCGGGAAAACCCCCGGTAAGGATGCACAGGCGAACAAACCCACCTATCCGTCGCTGTTCGGACTAAAGCAAGCGACGCTTTTGGCGCGTCGAAGTGCCAATCTTGCCGTCGAAGCGCTGACCCCGTTTGATCAGAGAGCTGATTTTCTCCGAAAAACGGCGATAATGGCCGTAATACGAAGCAATTGATATACAATGACCATTGCGGAACGCGGGTCGGCAATGGCCTCAACCATATGTCAAACGCAGCATTCCGCAGATTTTGAGTTTCATCGAACTTATGCTATAATGAACACTCGGTGGTGCAGTATCCTAGTCGGAATGCGACGCGTCTGAAGGCGGGGCTAAAAATCCGTCAATGGCACATCGATGAAGTCTCTTGTGTTGGCTTCTTTCGCCCAGATTGGGGCTGATGCTGGAGGTTAAGGAAATCGGGCGGTTTGCAATGGCATGCTAGTTTAGTCCCGGTTTCCGTGGAGGCCCGATGGGGTGGGAATTTTCTACTCCACGGGGTATGAACCTGTCATGCGGCTAAACGCTGTGTACAGAGTAGCCTGCCTTGAGTGGCGGCGGTGGATTGCGGAACACATTGATATGGTCTGGCCGGATCATATGGATGATTGCCGAATGAAACCGTGTGCTGCAAAAGAGGATAAGGCCGTCGTTATCCGTCGAGGAAAGCTCCTAGGCTGTTGGAAAGGCGTGCCGGGGATTACAGTGTGCACTTTAAGGCGATCTGGTTGCGTAAGCGGAAACGCTACGTCATTCTGTTCAAAGGGAAACCGCCCGATCGGCGACGAGGGGCACGGAATGGGGAAATCCTACCAGACCACATGGCGCAAGGTTTACCCGGCATGTCACCACCGAATTATTATTTAAGGGATTGTTGATGAAGATAGATCTGCCCAAAACAAAACGTAAGAATCGTGGTGGCGCTTATAGATGGGCGCTGCAAGTTTTTATATTGACACTTTTATTGTCCGGGGCGATTTCGTTTGCTTCGGGCTTGCTGTTGCGAAATGCGCAGTTGCTCACGGCACTTATGGTATTGTTTTTTTTGATATTGCTTGGTGTCCTGTCCGATATGATGGGAGTTGCCATAACCAGCGCAGACCAGGCACCGTTTGTTGCAATGGCCAGCAAACGCATGCGTGGAGCGATACAGAGCCTGAATATACTTAAGAATGCGGAAAGGTATTCCAACATCTGCAATGATGTGATTGGCGATATATCCGGTATTGTCAGCGGAACAGCAGGCGCCGCGATAGCAGGGCTGCTGACGATACAATATGGGTTTTTATCAGCCGTTTTATGGGCTGTTGTCACGGCGGCATTGATATCGGCGCTGACAGTATCGCTTAAATCCTTGGGCAAAGGCATTGCGATGAGCAACAGCAGACAATTGGTGCATCTGTTGGGGAAGTTCTTTTCATTGTTTGAACGATAGGGAGAGTTGGTTTGAAAATACTGGACAGCATAACATGCTCAGATGATGTTAAGCGAATGAGTCATGTACAGCAGGCTGCGCTTTGTGCTGACCTGCGTGAATACATATTCCAGACCGTCGCGGAAAACGGCGGTCATTTAGCGTCCAATTTGGGCGTAATAGAGTTAACGGTAGCGCTTCAGTGCGTTTTTGATTCAAGCAAAGACAGGATCGTTTGGGATGTCGGGCATCAATGTTATGCCCATAAAATTCTCACGGGCCGCAAAGACAGCTTTGCGACGATTCGGCAATATCAGGGATTGTCGGGATTTCCGAAATACCGCGAGAGCATCCATGACGCTTTTGACACGGGGCATGCTTCCACATCCATTTCCGCCGCTTTGGGATTGGCGCGCGCAAGGGATCTTTTGCATCAGCCGCATAAAATTATCGCAGTCGTAGGCGACGGTGCGTTGACCGGCGGTATGTGCTACGAAGCTCTCAACGACGCGGGTCAGAGCAAAACGGATATCCTTGTTATCCTCAACGATAACGCGATGGCCATTTCCAAGAGCGTTGGCGGCATGACGACCTATTTGAGCAAACTTCGGGCAAGTCCTGGATACCTTCACTTTAAGCGCCGGATCAAAAAAACGCTTAGTTCCATCCCTGGCATCGGAAAAGGGTTATTTCGATTTGCAGAACGCGTTCGTGACCGCGTAAAGTTTTTCATGTTGCCCCGCGTCTTTTTTGAGGAGATCGGCTTTACTTATTTGGGACCCATCGACGGACACGATCTGCCGATGCTCATTGAGGTGCTGGAGGATATCAAGAACTTCGAGCAGCCCGTATTCCTGCATTTGATGACAACAAAAGGCAGAGGTTTCGGCCCGGCCGAAGAGGATCCTGAACAATACCACGGTCTTGGAGCGCACAACAACGGTTCAGCTCCGGTTACCCTGCCTTCCAACGGCACTTTGGTTTGCAGAACGCTGTGCGATATGGCGAAAAATGACCAGAGAATCGTCGCGATCACCGCCGCTATGACCACAGGAACCGGTTTGCCCTGGTTTGCCAAGGAATACCCCGAACGCTTTTTCGATGTTGCCATAGCGGAACAGCATGCCGTGACCATGGCTGCCGGAATGGCAAGAGGCGGTATGAGACCGGTCGTCGCGATATACTCAACGTTCCTGCAGCGAGCCTATGACCAGATACTTCACGATGTTTGCCTTGCGAATCTTCCGGTGATCTTTTGCATCGACAGGGCAGGGCTCGTCGGTGCGGATGGTGAAACGCACCACGGCGCTTTTGACATGGCCATGATGATGCCCATGCCCAATATACGCCTCTATTCGCCATGCAATCAAAGCGATCTCGTCTTATCGTTACACGAAGCCATGCAATTTGACGGACCAAGTGCCATCCGATATCCGCGCGGCACACTGCCGCTGGCCGCTGAACCCGGTTTCAACTGCGACGAATGGCGGACGGTATCGCCGTATACGGATATTACGCTTCTTGCCACCGGACGATTGAGCACGCTTGCCAAAAGCGCTTTGGATCAGCTCAACGAGCAGGGGATTTCTGTAGGCTATGTTGAAGCGTGCCGTATCAAACCGCTTGATGAGCCGACACTTTTTGACATTGCCAAGCACAGCAAGCATGTCATCACGCTGGAAGAAGGGTGCATCATCGGCGGCTTCGGCGCTTCGGTGACGCAATGGGCAGCAAGAAATCCTTCATTTCGCGTACACACGCTAGGACTGCCCGACCGGTTTATCGAGCACGGAGAAAACACTGAATTGATGGAAAGCATAGGACTGACGCGGCAATCCGTGGTGGATCTGGTACTTCAATTTAAGGAGAAGTCCAATGCCTGAAAAAAAGCGTCTGGACTTGAAACTGGTAGAGCTTGGGCTGGCACAAAGCCGTACAAGCGCGCAGGCTTTGATACTGGCACAGGATGTGTTGATAAACGGGCAAACCGCACAGAAAACCTCCCAGTTGGTGGAAGATACCGATGCGGTTGCCATTCGTGAAAAGCTCAAATACGTCAGCCGCGGCGGGCTGAAGCTTGAAAAGGCGTTTGAGGTCTTTGCACTGGACGTAAGGGACAAAATATGCCTGGATATAGGTGCGTCTACGGGAGGCTTTACCGATTGCCTGTTGCAAAACGGAGCCAAACGGGTCTACGCATTGGATGTAGGTCACGGTCAATTGGATTATAGTCTTCGTCAAAACGAAGCCGTCATTTCAAAGGAGCGGTACAACGCCCGCAATTTGGATATCAATGATATTGAACCGGTATCTTTTGCTTGTGCCGACGTATCTTTCATCTCGTTGAAGCTTATCCTTTTGCCGCTACGCCGTTGCCTTGAGCCGAACGCTGAAGCGGTGGTATTGATTAAACCGCAATTTGAAGCAGGCCGGGAAAAAGTCCAAAAAGGAGGTGTCATTCGTGATCCCTCCGTGCGGATGCAGGTATGTCATGACATCTTGCAATTTGCTCAAAACAGCGGTTATATTGTAAAGGGTTTACAGACATCACCGATCAAAGGCCCAAAAGGCAACGAAGAATATCTGCTTTGGCTTGGCGTGGAAGGCCAAAAACAGGATGATGAAACCCTGGAAAGTTGGATCAAAAGAGCCGTGGATGGCGCGCAAGCATAACGGAACGTCGACAAAAAAACTTTCATACCCCGTTGTTTGAAATTAACGAGTAGCCATAAGTGCATTTGCTCAGGATTGCACCCCTAAACCTGAATTGTTTATTCATTCATTTCAAAAGACAACCCGAACTTAACCATTGTATTGGAGCATTGATACCCAACGGTTTTACAGGAATCATTGCTATATAGAACTAATTATATATATTCTACTTCACACAACAGTCCCTGATGCATTGAAGCAACGACAAACAAATGATTGTATTTTATACAATATATTTGTATAATATTTGACAGGAGGCGGTGGCGTGCGTTCCGTTTGTATCATGGCCAACAAACATGGCCATTCGGTGGATAAGCAAATAAAGCGGATGATCGGCCTGTTGGCAGACAAAGACATTCATCCGTACTGCATGCCGGAAGATGACGCGCTTTTCGGGCTTGATGGGTTTTCACCGGATATTCATAAGGCCGATTTTGCTGTGGTGCTTGGCGGGGATGGTACGCTCTTGCACGCAGCCCGCTTTTTCAGTGGGTTGAATATACCTGTTCTGGGCGTTAATCTGGGTACGCTCGGCTTTCTGTCGGAAATATTGCCCGAAGATATGGAGATGGCGCTGGAGCGTATATTGTTGGGGCAATACCGCATCGAACGCCGCATCATGCTTCATGGTGCGCTGCAAAAAAACAATGTCTCTTCGGGTGAAATCCTCGCCCTAAACGAAATCGGTTTGTTTCGTGATATTGAAGGGGGCGTTGTACGCATCGCCGTTTACAGTGACGGGGTCTTTGTCGGCATCTATTCCTGCGACGGAATGATGGTGAGCACACCTACCGGATCTACGGCTTACTCGTTGTCTGCAGGCGGTCCGATTGTCGAACCTTCGGTTCACTGCCTATTGTTGGTTCCGGTATGCGCGCATTCGTTGTATGCGCGACCGATCGTTCTGCCGGAAAATGCAAAGGTTGAACTTGTGGTGTACGGAAACCGCGACAGCTGCAAGGTCTTGGCAGATGACCAGAAGCATGCTTCCGACGTCCGACAGAATGAAAAGCTGTTGGTGCGTAGGGCATCTCATGACGCACAGTTTATACGATTGAATCAATGGAATTATTTTGAGCAGCTGCGAAAGAAGCTTGCCGAATGGAATACCCCACAATGGGAGGATCACCGGGAATGAAGAACAAAAGACAAGAATTGATTTTGGAACTCATCGAGAGCATTGATGTGGAAACACAGGATGAGCTTGCGGCATTGCTTAAAAGCAGAGGAATGACTGTAACCCAGGCAACGATATCCAGGGATATCAAAGATTTGCGTTTGATCAAAACGCTCTCAGACAAGGGTGTGTACAAATATATCCCTGCGGAAAACGGAGATTTTCGCAACCAGAGCGCACTTATCCGTATTTTCTCCGATACCGTAACGGGCATCGAATCCACGGGCAGTCTCGTTGTGATCCGTACGTTAGCCGGAACCGCCAATGCTGCCGCCGAAGCCCTTGATTCGCTACACTGGCCGGAAGTTTGCGGTTCCATCGCCGGGGACAATACGATTTTTGTTGCGTTGCGCGAGGGCGTCAATGTAGTAGAAATAGTGCGAAAACTGAAGAGGATGTCAAAATAAAATATGTTGCAACGCATCGAAATACACCATATTGCGCTGATTGATGAGGCGATGGTTGAGTTTGCCCCGGGATTGAATGTCCTCACGGGTGAAACCGGTGCGGGGAAATCCATCCTTATCGATGCGTTGAATCTGGTGCTCGGTGTACGTGCCGACCGGGAACTGATACAGGCTGATTGTCCCAAAGCCGTTGTCGAAGCGGTATTTGTGGATTCTGTGCATGCGTGCGACGCTCTGTTGGAAGAACTTGGCATTGACAAGGATATCACACTGACACTTTCGCGTGAGTTGTTCGTGAACGGACGAAATGTATGCCGCATAAACGGCACGCTGGTCAACAATGCCGCATTGCAGCAAATAAGCGCCAGGCTTATCGATATCCACGGTCAACATGAACATCAATCCATCTTCAATGCCCAGTTGCACATCGAATTGTTGGATGCCTTTGGCGGCAGGGATATCGCTGAAGCCAAATCGGTCATGCAACAGGATTTATCCTCCTTGCGTGCGTGTATGCGTGAATTAAGCCAATACGGTGCAGAGCACGGCGAACGGGAGCGCAGGCTGGATATCCTTCGTTACCAATATGATGAAATCTCAAACGCAAAACTTCAAATCGACGAAGATACCGTGTTGCAGCGGCAGCGTATACTCATGAACAATTCACAGCGAATCGCAGATGCCTTTATCCTGGTGGAACAGAGTTTATACAACGAACATAACGGTATCCAGGATATGCTTCGTGCCATATGCCATGAACTGCGCGCCATCGCGCCTTTCGATGATGCCTACCAGACGCTGGCGGCGGAATTTGACGAATTATTCTATTCGCTGGAAAATGCCACGGATTCTTTCCAGAAAAAGCAGCAGCTTTTGGATTTTGATGCGGATCAGGCAGAAGAGATTTCCAAGCGCCTTGATGAGATTCAAATGCTTAAGCGCAAGTATGGCGGAAGCATCGAAGCGGTTCTGGCTTCGGCGCAAACGATGGAAGACGAAATATTCAGGCTCGCCAACGCAACGGAGCGCATTCAGACACTTGAAGAGGAAAAATCCAGGATTTTGCAGCGTTTGTATCTCCAATGTACCCGTCTGCACGATGTGCGTATACTGGCTGCAGAACGTTTCCGGGGTTGCGTCACAAAGGAACTGGAAGACCTTGGCATGAGCCGGGTACGGTTTGACGTTTCCTATGCACCGATTCCTGACAGACCGGTAGAAGACGTTGCGCAATACCATCAAAACGGACTTGATCATGTTGAATTCATGCTCAGCGCCAATCCCGGCCAGCCCTTGCGTCCGCTGTCGCGTATCGCATCCGGGGGGGAAGCGTCGCGGATCATGCTGGCTTTAAAGAATATTGCCGCCCAGTTGGATGGCATCGATTGTCTGATCTTCGATGAGATCGATACGGGTCTAAGCGGTAATATGGCGCACGTTGTGGCGCAAAAGATGGCGGTCATTTCCCGTACAAGACAGGTATTGTGCGTAACCCACCTTGCGCAGCTGGCAAGTATGGCGGACACACATTTTCTGATCGAAAAACATGCGGACAAAGATGTTACGAAAACAACCGTGACGCAGCTGAATGAACAGTCCCGAGCGCTGGAAGTCGCCCGTCTCGTGGGCGGTCAAGGGGAAAGTGGCCATGGGCTGGCGCATGCCAAGGAAATGATTTCCCAGGCAAACAGTTTCAAGCGTTCCATATAAACAAACCATCACAGGCGATATGAAATCATATCGCTTTTGTTTTGAATCCAACCGGAATGGACAGGATAGAAGGGTACCAAAAGGGAGGATTCTATCTTGGCCAAATGGTTTCGTTCGATTGGAATACTGTTTGCACTTGCTGTGTTTTCGCTGAATTTTATTCCGATTCCGATTCCCAAAGGCTTGCCTGACAGATTGTACTTAAAAACAGGCGAACCGATCGTATTGCAGTCGGACTTGCCCATCACTGCCAACATCCATGTCGTTTCTTCCGGCAGCAAGATCGTCATCAATGGACAGCCAAGCGATGGCAAAAGCAAAAGCGTTGATTTGAGCAAACCCCTCGTCATTACAGCCAGCGGGTCGGGTGAGGCTCTTATTTCGTTTAAGCTTGCCGGAATGACAATTCGCAACATGAAACTCATGGTGGACCAGGATCGCGTCATCATTCCGGGAGGCGCATGCATCGGCGTTGCGATGTATACCAGAGGTGCGCTGGTTGTCAGCACCGGCGATATCCTGCAGGAAGACGGCACAAAATCCAATCCCGGCAAGTTGGCGGGGATACGCGAAGGCGATGTCATCATCGCCGTAAACGGCATACAGATCCAAAACGCCGATCATTTGGGCCAGCTCATCACAGACAGCAAGCAGGATCTGCAGTTCACGCTGCTACGCGACAAACTGGAGCTATCGGTGGCTGTTCATCCGATCAAAGATGTGGTGGACGGAAAAAACAGGATAGGGCTTTGGGTAAGGGACAGTACGGCGGGTATCGGTACTTTAACCTATACGGATCCCATGAATCAGGCTTTCGCAGGGTTGGGTCATGCAATCGCTGATGCGGATACCAGCGAGAACCTGCTCTTAAAAGACGGGCAAATTGTCCCGGCCAGAATCATTGACGTCATCAAGGGAGAAGAAGGCGTTCCCGGAGAATTGTGCGGCATGTTTATAACCACCGCCAATGCGTTGGGAACGATTAAGCTCAATTCGGAACAGGGACTCTTCGGCAAACTCTACCAGCCTATGGTATCGGTTCTGTACCCCAACGGATTGCCCATCGGATGGCAGAACGAGGTAAAGCTCGGCCACGCTACCATCCTGTGCACGGTTGATGAGCAAACGGTTGAGCAATTCGATTGCCAGATCGTCAAGATCACGCGTCAAAAGCAGGCGGCTGGAAAGGGTATGGTGGTCGAGATCACCGATCCCCGGCTGGTGGAACGAACCAACGGTATTGTCCAAGGCATGTCAGGCAGTCCCATCATCCAAAACGGCAAGATCATCGGCGCCGTTACCCATGTCCTTGTGAACGATCCGCATAAGGGATACGGCATCTTTATCGAATGGATGCTTGAACAATCGGATTCGATTCCGTGATTTTGACAAATGCGCCTGTTGAGGTACAATGTTACCGCTTAAGGGGGTTTTTGCATGAGCCGCATAAAGATCATTTTGGCAGACAGCAATTATGTGCACATGGAAAATTTACAGCAGCATTGGTCCGACGAATTGGATTTCGACATCAATCGGCTTGTAACGACAGGATCCTCGCTGATTAAACACATCGAGCAAAGCAAACCCGATGTCGTCGTCATGGATTTGGTGTTGAAGGAACTGGATGGCTTTGCCGTATTGGACAGACTGCAGCGCGTTGATCCACGGCCTGCTATTATCGTTTACAGCGCTTCGATTGACGATTCTATACTCAAACGCTGTGCAGGCTACGGTGTCGACTATTATATCCAAAAACCCGCCGAACCAATGCATTTGGCCAAGCGCATACGGATGCTGTGCCATCCCGACGGTGAAACAAAACCTGCGATGTATCAAAACAATGAGTGCGCAGCGGAGTTGAGAATCAAGGTCACACAATTGCTCAACACCATCGGCATGCCAAACAAGCTGCGCGGTTACCGTTATTTGCGAAGGGCATTGGTGCATGTTCTGCTGGATTCCAAAATGCTGGACGATCTGGCGTCAGGACTGTATGTGGAGATAGCCAAAGAAGAAGAATCGACCGCCACCAATGTCGAACGGTCCATCCGTTACGCAATCGAGTTTGTGTTCATGTACGGATGTCTGGATACCTTGCAGGATTTGTTTGGTTTTACGGTGAACAGCAACAAAGGCAAGCCAAGCAACCGTGAATTTATTGCGATGATGAGCGATCATTTATCGATATCCTAGAAAGATCCCAGTTTGCTTTGTCGCAAATCCGGCTGCATATCTGGTTGCGTATCTGTCGGGCATTGCGCATATGATTGTATTTTTTGCGCATATCCTCCCATGGGAGTGTGAGGATCGTGCGCAATCGCTGGTATGTTCCATTCGTTCGCAGCGTGCAAAATCACCCGGTCTACTATGCCGTTTGGTTTTTTCTTTTTATCGGAGGAATATCCTGCGGTTTTCACACCATACGCTTGTTTGCTCAATCGGACAGCTTTGCGTTTACATCCGCAATTACAACTTGGCTGGACGGATATGTGTACCATCAGAAGGACTTTTTAGGGCTGCTCCTCTCGTCGGTCTTGCTGCATGGTCGATGGATGCTCATGCTGATGCTCTCGGGCTTGTTTCGCTTTGGCAGCACATTTATTTTTGCCGTACCTGCCATAAGGGGGTATGAGATCGGTTCCACAGCGGCGATGTTCCTTGTAAGTTTCGGCATCGGCGGGTTATTGTCGGCGATGCTTATCCTGTTGTTTCAAAATTTTATTCTGATACCCTGCTTTGCGCAAACAGGATGTTATGCGCTTATACAAATCCAGACGAACCACCGCATTAACTCCGCAAGATATTGTTTTCATTTCACGTTTATCTTTTTTGTTGCTGCCGTTATAATGGAATGTAGTATCCTTCCTTTGATCATCGGGGTTTTGGGTTCCATGTATGTCTGAAACGGAAGAAGGGAAGCAGGATGTCTAAAAAGTTTGTTTTGATCGTTATGGACAGTGTTGGCATAGGCGCGTTGCCCGATGCGGACCGCTTCGGCGACGAAGGGTCGGATACGCTGGGACATATTTTTCAAAACGCGCCGCAGCTTTCGCTGCCCAACCTGAATGCGCTTGGACTTTCCAGCATCGACGGGATTTCCTGGACACGCTATCAGGGCAAACCCATAGGATGTTACGGGCGTTCGCTGGAGAAATTCCCCGGCAAAGATACGACGGGCGGACATTGGGAAATGGCCGGGATCATTTTGGACAAACCCTTTCCCACCTTTCCGGACGGTTTTCCCAAAGCTCTTATCCACGCATTTGAAACGGCAATCGGTCGAGGAACGTTGGGGAATGTAGCCGCATCCGGCACAGAGATCATAAAAGTTCTGGGTGCCGAACATATCCGTACCAAAAAGCCGATCGTATACACATCGGCGGACAGCGTCTTTCAGATAGCAGCCCACGAAGAAGTGATTCCGCTTGGTGAACTGTACGAAATATGCAACAAAGCGCGGGAACTTCTAACGGGGGAATGGCGCGTCGGCCGTGTGATCGCGCGTCCTTTTATAGGCACTCAGGGCAACTTTATTCGAACCGGCAACCGCCGCGATTTCTCTGTGGAACCGCCGTCCGATACGGTTTTGGATGTGCTTAAGGCAAACGGTTTCGATGTGTGTGCGATCGGAAAAATCGAGGATATCTTTGCGCACAGAGGCATTACCTTTTCGGATCATCAAAGCGACAACAAAACATGCATTGAAGCGACGCTCAAGTGCATGCAAAGTGAACCGAACGGTTTGGTCTTTACCAACCTGGTAGACTTCGACCAACTGTTCGGGCACCGCAACAACATTGGCGGATACGCGGATTCGCTCAAGGCATTCGATGATGCGCTTCCATCCATCATTGATTTATTGGGAGATGAGGATATTCTGTGCATAACCGCAGACCACGGCTGCGATCCCACCACAATATCAACGGATCACTCCAGGGAATACACGCCGTTGCTCTGCTATGGAAAGTCCACAAAGCAGAACATCAACCTCGGAACGCGCGAAAGCTTTTCCGATATCGGTGCTACGATTGCTGCATATTTCAGCCTTTCCAAATGGCCGGTCGGCCGCTCTTTCCTGGATAAAATACGGTAAAGGGGGCATTGTGATGCTGCAACGCATTGAACGGTCTGCCGATTATCTGCGGCAGAAAATGAAGATCCATCCCAAAACGGTGTTGGTGTTGGGTTCGGGCTTGGGCGGATACGCAGACAGGCTTAAAGATGCTCAACGCATTTCCTACGCAGACATTCCGGGGTTTCCGACGTCCACCGTTGCGGGACATGCAGGGCACCTTGTTCTTGGCAACCTCTGGTCCATGCCTGTCGCCATCATGCAGGGAAGGCTGCATTATTACGAAGGATACGCGCAGGATGTGATCACCATCCCGATACGTGCGCTTAGGTTGTTGGGCGCTGAAGTCCTGGTTTTGACCAACGCGGCCGGCGGCATCAATTTCGATTTTGAACCGGGCGATCTGATGCTTATCGAAGATCATATCAACTTCTCCGGAATGTCGCCGTTGCGCGGCGAGAATATCGATTTGTTTGGCCCGCGGTTTCCGGATATGTCTCAGGCCTACGATCCGGACCTTAGAAGGCTGATGTTAAAAGCATCCGGTCTGGCTGATGTCGATCTTAAAAAAGGCATATATGTCATGTTTTCCGGTCCTCAGTTTGAAACGCCCGCCGAGATCCGCTTTGCACGCACGATCGGCGCGGATGCGGTCGGAATGTCTACCGTTCCGGAAGTGATCGTTGGCCGCCATGCCGGCATGCGCATCTGCGCGGTAAGCTGCATTACCAATATGGCAGCCGGCATGCTGAATCAGCCGCTGAGCCATGCTGAAGTGATGGAAACCGGCGAGAATGTCAAACACAAATTTGCACGCTTAATAGACGAATTTTTACAGTTGTTATCCAAAGAGCTTGCATAAACAGCTTCGGTGATGCATACCCCTCCAACAGGCACATGTGCTCTGTTGGAGGGATTTTGATGTTTAAGCGTATATTGAGTTTATTCGTTGCGGTATCCCTGCTTCTTCTAACGGGATTTGCGCCGGTGGAGGATTTGCCCTTTACCATCACGTCGCAATCCGTCATCTTGATCGATGCCGGCACAGGCAAAGTATTGACACAGAAGAATGCGGACACGCCGCTTAGCGCTGCCGGGGCCATCAAGGTGATGTCCATGCTGTTGGTATTTGAAGCGTTGGAGCAGGGGCATATCAATTTAACGGATGCGGTGTTCGTTTCACAGAATGCCGCCAATAAAGGCGGCACACAAGCTTTTCTCGAAGCCGGTGACGAATACAAAGCGGAAGAACTCGTCCGTGCCATGTGCATGGCAAGCGCCAACGATGCCACCGTAGCGCTGGCGGAAAAAATTTATGGCTCCGAAGAACTGTTTGTAGCGAAGATGAACGAACGATCTGCACAGCTCGGCTGCAAAAACACGGTTTTTGATACCGCAACAGGCCTTGAAAGCAAGACGACTTCGACTTCGCGAGACCTTGCAACGATAGCTCTGGCACTTTCGGGCAAATCACTGGTGTTTTCCTATACATCCTTATACATGTACACGATTGTACACCGGTCGGGGCGCAAAACGGAACTTGTCAATCCAAACAGGTTGGTGCGCTTCTATGCAAACTGTGACGGGCTGTCGACCGGATCATCGGGAAGCTCCATGTATGCAGGTGTATTCTGTGCCAAACGCGGCGATATGCGTTTGATCGCTGTAACCTTGGGGGCGCCGAACGCGGATTCGCGTTTTGAGGATGCCAAGACGCTTTTGAACTACGGCTTTGCCAACTATATTTCAAAGACCGTCGTGCGAAAAGGGGAAGTGCTGAAAAAGGGATTGGAAGTAAGCGGCGGCAGGCCATCGCAGATCGATGTCGTCTGTCCGCGGGACATCAAGCTGCTGTTGCTGCGGGGGGAAGAGAAACAGATAAGGAAAGAACTTATCCTGCCCGAAGTCATCCAAGCGCCTCTTAGTCTACAGCAACAGATAGGCATTTTGCGCGTCTATACGGGCGATCTGCTCGTTTTGGAAGTACCGGCAGTTGCAGGTATGGAGAGCAAGGCGCTAAGCATCAAAGAACTGATCCTGCTGATCCTTCGCTGCTGGCTCAACGGCTAGGGTTTCAATTGACATTGACACTGTACCATGCTAAAATAGGTCAAATTTTACGGGGCGTGATACGGATGAATGAACGTAATTTATTGATCAACGAAAAAGGTCATCTGCTCTTTGGCGGATGCGATACGGTGGAATTGGCCAAAGAGTATGGTACGCCTCTGTATGTGATGGACGAGAACATACTTCGTTCGAACATGCGTGCATGTATGGATGCGATGCGGAAATATTTCCCGTCCTTTTCCGTATATTATGCCAGCAAAGCCTGCATTTTTGACGCATTGGTCAAGATGGTAAAGCAAGAGGGTCTCTGCCTGGACGTCGTTTCGGGCGGGGAGCTCAACCTTGCACTCAAGGCCGGCATGCCGGGGGAACGCATTGCTCTGCACGGCAATGTAAAGACGCCCTATGAACTGACCACAGCCATTGCCAACGATTGCCTTATCATCATCGACAGCATCGACGAAATCGAAGACATTGCAAGCACGGCCGCACAGCTGAACAAAACAGTCCGTGTGATGGTGCGCGTAACACCCGGTGTTCAGGCGCATACGCACGAATACATCCAAACGGGTATTCTGGATTGCAAGTTTTCCCTTGGCATTGAAGACGGACAGGCTCTTCGCGCGATTGAAACGCTTTTATCTTTCGGCAACCTTGAATTCATGGGCATCCATTGCCATATCGGCTCCCAGATCCTCGACGCCGAGCCGTATGAACTGACAGGCCGCAATATGGCTGCCTTTGCCTTGCAAGTCGAAGAGAAGACCGGTGTCCCGGTTCCCATCGTGACGCTGGGCGGAGGATTTGGCATCCATTATACCGATTCCGATACGACGCTGCCCGTTGAAAGCTACATCGAAATGATGCACAAGGGCATGAGCGCCGTCTACGGCAAAGCAAACAAGCCATTGCCGAACGTTCAGATTGAGCCGGGCCGATTCATTGTCGGAAATGCCGGTATAACGCTTTACACAGCCTATGTGCGCAAGGATATCCCCAATGTGCGCACCTATGTGTCGGTAGACGGAGGCATGGCGGACAATCCGCGCCCGATGCTGTACCAGGCAAAATACGATGCATTGATCGCCAACCGCCCGTTTGCGGCGGTGGAAGAAGTTGTACGTCTTGCCGGGCGATGCTGTGAATCCGGTGATGTTTTAATTGACGATTTGCCGCTTGCGAAAATCAAAAAAGGCGAAATCATTGCTGTATTTTCAACCGGCGCATATAATTATGCCATGGCTTCCAATTACAACCGGTTGCCGATTCCCGCCGTCGTGCTCGTTCGGGACGGAAAATCAGGGTTGGCGGTACGGAGGCAATCGGTGGATGACATGGCGGGCTGGGAAGAATATCCATCCTATTGGAACAAATAGGACAAAGGAGTGTAACGTTTGTTATTCAATCTCGGGAATCTCTCAGGATATTTGCAGGCAATGCTCTACGCTCTTCCGGGCATTGTTATAGGGCTTTCGTTTCACGAATTTGCACATGCATGGATGGCGGATAAACTGGGGGACCCGACGCCTCGCAACCAGGGACGCGTGACCATATCACCCTTCGCCCATATCGACCCCTGGGGATTCATCATGCTCATATTGTTCCGCTTTGGTTACGGAAAACCGGTCATGATCAATCCTGTGTATTTTAAAAAGCGGAAGCGCGACGAGATACTGGTTTCTCTTGCCGGTATCGGAATGAATTATTTCATTGCGTTTTTCTGCATACTTCTCTTTAAAATCTTGTATATAAGCTTTAACGTGACCAATATGATCGTACTGAATCTGGTACAGGTAACGGCACTGATCAATATTAACCTTATTGTTTTTAATATTTTGCCCGTTCCGCCGCTGGACGGTTACAAGGTGGTTCGAAGCCTCTTCCTGCACAAAAATATCAACTTGTTCTGGAAACTCGACCAATACGGATTTATTATTCTGCTGATTCTTCTTGGAACCGGCATCTTAACGCCGATTCTCAGCGCGATAAGCGGCGCCATCATATCCTTAATACTCGCCATTGTAGGGCTGGTGGTCTGATGAGCGTAGCGGTCAAGCTCAATGCTTATGAAGGGCCGCTGGATCTGCTCCTGCACCTGATCGCGCGCGCAAAGGTCGCGATCGAGGATATTTTTGTTTCCGAAATTACCGAACAGTTTATCGAATATGTACAACAGATGCAGCAGATGGATATGGAAGTCGCCAGCGAGTTTATTTCGATGGCCGCAACGTTGCTGCGCATTAAATCGCGCTCTTTGTTGCCCAATTCCCAAAAGGATGAAGACGAAACCGACGAGGAAGAAAACCTGTTGCTGCAGCTGAGGGAGTTTGCGCGTATACGCGCCATCACTGGCGTTTTGTTCGGCATGGAAGCGGAAGCCAAAACACATTTTTACAAGCTGCAGGAGGAATTTGCGTTCCAACGGGATCCGATCGACATGGACGGTATCGATCTGCAAACCCTCTTTTTGGCGATGCAGGCACTTTTGGATAAGAGGCAGGAACTGAATCCGCAGGAGGAAAAAGTAAACATAGTCAGGCGCGATCCTGTTTCCGTCCATACCAGAATAAACATGATCCGCAGCAGACTCGCACAATTCGGAAGGGTTAAATTTTCCGAATTGTTCCAAATGGACTCCACCAAGGAGGAGATCATCGCGACGTTTTTGGCCTTGCTGGAGATTATCTCGGCGGGTCACGCGCTTGTTGTGCAGCAAGAGCGCTTCGCGGAAATCGAAATTTCAGCTATGGAGCGAAGAGGTGATTTGATTGCAGACACAACAGCATGAAGACGGGTTTTTTGGGGCGATCGAAGCGATCCTTTTTGTCGCGGGAGAAGCTGTGTCCACGGAGGATTTAGCCAACGCTTTGTCTGTGACGATGTTGGAGATGGAGAGTCTCTTGGCGCGCATGACATCTGAAATGAAAAGAATGCAGCGCGGGATTGAATTGTTCCGTTTCGGCGACAAGGTGCAATTGAGAACCAATCAAGTGTATGCGGATCAGGTACAGGCAGCGCTTGCGCCGATGAGCACAAAAACGCTTTCGCAGTCCATCCTGGAAACACTGTCCATCATCGCGTACAAGCAACCGATAACGCGTACCGAAATTGAGCAATACAAGGGTGTTTCTGCCGACTATTCACTCAAAATACTTGCCGAGCGCGGATTGATAACGGTCGTAGGCCGCAAAGATACCGTGGGGCGGCCCTCCCTGTATGGCACAAGCGACAGTTTCATGCGCTATTTTGGCATATCATCGCTTTCGGAACTTCCGGAATTGCCACAGGTAGCGGATGAAGAAATAACGGTTTAACCAAACGTGCATCAGCGTAAAATTGGATAACGTTGGATTGTAAGGGCAAACTTCTCAGAGGAGGACGATGAGATGCTTGCCTTTTTTCTTGTGATAGTCCTTTTGTTGTTGCTTATAATCGTCGTACTCTTTGTGCAAGTTACGATTCGCCTGCGTTTTGTCTATGGATCAAAGGAGAAATACTTTCGATGGCAAATAGGCATCTTTAAAGACGCCATCCATAAGGAATTCAATTATTTTCCCGATGACAAGCTTGAAGAGGAAGTGAAAAAGCGCGGACGTGAACGGGCGATTATGCAGTTGCAGCAAATCCTGCGGCGCATGAGTTTTTGGCAGGTGGATGCCTTCGCCCTCTTAGGTGTTGGGGATGCGGCAGCAACCGCCCTTTGTTGTGGTCTTGTCGATGCTGCGATAAACGCATTGGGTTGCGCGCTTTTACCCAAGGGCAAGAAAGGACGCGGTTGGATGCTTAAAACCATGCCATCGTTTGATGTTAAAACGCTGGAGGCGCAGATTCATGGTATATTTCGCATTCGCATCGTGCAAATTATCCTTGCTGCGCTTGCGTGGCGAAAACAAATGAGTGGGAGAGACGAGCATGATGCATCCGATTGAAAATATGATGAAGAGTTCGATGGAGCAGATTCGCGAGATGGTGGATGTCAATACCATCATAGGCGATGCCGTGCATACCCCGGATGGTGCGGTCATCCTTCCTGTATCCAAAGTATCGTTCGGTTTTGTCTCCGGCGGCGGCGAGTATGGACAGGGCGGCAGTATACGGGAAACAAACAAAGATATCACGGAAAATCCGTTCGCAGGCGGAAGCGGTGCCGGGATCAGCCTGCAACCGGTGGGCTTTGTTGTGGTAAGCGGTGAAAACATTCGACTGTTGCCGGTTCAGGCAACTTGCTTTGCGGAGTATATTGCGGATATGGTGCCGCAGCTTTTCCATTTCCTCAAAGATTGTTTGCACCAGCGAAGCAATGAACAGGATGAAATCAAAAAGCACAATTCGTATGTTTCCCAAGCCATGCATTCGGAAACCGACGGCATTTGACAAACAATCACACAGAATGAAATCCCTTCCAAACACTGTGCAAAAGGAGCGGGTAACCGCTTTTTTTTGTCGTAGACAGAGCATTTAAACCAAGATGAAATTGGGAGTTCAACGGATAACATATCACGAATCCAAGGTTTGCATATTATCACGGGCACGTTCATACACAACATAGGAAGGAGGCTTTGCTTTGAAAAAGAGAATCCTTTTTCTGTTGCTGTGCAGCGTTTTAATTTGTTCCTTTTGCGCCAAGTCGTACGCTATGCCTATACTGTCATCCAAAGCGGCATGTGTCATGGAAGTTTTGACAGGTCGTGTCCTTTATGCGCAAAACGCTGATGCACGTTTGCCTATGGCCAGCACCACAAAGATCATGACCGCTCTGTTGGTTTTGGAAAACGGCAATCTTGATAATATCGTATCCATTCCGGAACAGGCGGTCGGCGTTCAAGGTTCCAGCATCTATCTGAAAAAAGGCGAACAGTTTTCAAGAAAAAGCCTGCTTTACGCGTTGATGCTCGAGTCGGGAAATGACGTTGCGACAGCGCTTGCGCTTGATGTTTCGGGCAGCATCAATGATTTTGCACAAAAAATGAATGTACGTGCAAAAGAATTGGGTGCCAGAAATACGCATTTTGTAAATCCCCACGGTTTGCCGAGCACCGAACATTACACGACGGCTTATGATCTGGCTTTGATCGCGGCAACAGCGTTGCGAATTCCGGTGTTCAGGAAGATCGTAAGCACAAAGATCATCGTCATCCATCCTCAAACCCAAGGTGTAAAGCGCACGCTGCAAAACCATAACAAGCTACTATGGCAATTTGACGGTGCGTGCGGCGTTAAGACAGGCTATACAAAAGCAGCGGGGCGCTGCCTTGTGGGTGCAGCCATGCGGGACGGCAAACAGGTCGTATCTGTCGTACTTAACGATCCCGTTATGTGGGAAGATACCTGCACCCTCTTAAATACCGCGCTTGACAGCCTTAAGCATGTTAAGCTGAAGTTAAAAGAGGACGTTATCGGATCCGTCAACGTCATCCACGGTCTTGAAAAGCAAGTGGGAGCTGTGTTGAATACCGATTTGATTGCAGATATTACGGATCAGGAGCAAGCACGCTTGACCCTCAATACACACCTGTTGGAATTTATCCGGGCGCCTGTTCAAAAGGGCTGTGTGATAGGATATATCTCGGCAGAACTCGATGGCATATCCATCGGCAAAGCGGAAATCATAGCGGACCGGGATGTCTTGGAAAATACTTTTATGTATCAGCTTGAACGGCTCGTTAAGCTATGGGTGGGTACCTTTCCTTGACCGAAACCCTTTGATTGGATATAATAAAAAAAACCGCTAATTGCGGCTTTTTTTGGAGGATAAACATGCGTTTGCAAAAATACCTCGCAGATAGCGGCGTTGCTTCACGGCGTGCCAGCGAGACGATGATTAAAGACGGAAGAGTCAAGGTTAACGGCCTTACCGTCACAGAGATGGGCGTGCAGGTAGATCAGACAACGGACCGCGTTTCGGTAGATGGCCATATTGTAAAGAGTGAGGCGAAATGCGCTTATTATCTTTTCTACAAACCGCGCGGGGTAGTCAGCACGCTATCGGATGAAAACGGAAGAAAGTGCATTGCGGATTTTTTCAGGCAGTATCAAAAGCGATTATACCCTGTTGGCCGGCTGGACATGGATTCAGAAGGCCTTTTAATCGTAACCGATGACGGTGAATATGCCAATCGGGTGATGCACCCGAGGTACGGTGTGGAAAAGCAATATCGCGTAACGGTGGACAAGCCCTTCTTAACAGCGCATGCCGAAATGATCATGTCGGGCATTGATATCGGGGAGAAGACGCCGGCTATCGCAAAGGAAGTTAATTTTCAAAACAGGACGGATGGACGAAGCGTGCTGGAAATAACGCTTTCCCAGGGCCGCAACAGGGAAGTCAGACGCATGCTGGAAGTTCTGGGTTATGAGATCGTATTACTCAAACGCACGCGCATCGGGGAATTGACGTTGGGCGAATTAAAACCCGGAGAGATTCTCCGCATCAATTATGACCAGGCGCAGCGCGCGTTTGTTGCTGGGAGGTAATTGTATGCAGGAAACGGCAGATGTACTCGCAAATATATCCAGGCACTACGATACGCTTAGCAAGGGTCAAAAGCGAATCGCGACCTATATCAGAGAACATTACGATAAAGCGGCGTTTATGACAGCGCTTGCTTTGGGTGATGCGACCAAGGTAAGCGAAAGCACGGTCGTACGTTTCGCATCCGAATTGGGCTATGACGGCTTTCCGAAATTGCAGTCGGCGTTGCAGGAGCTTGTCCGCAACAGTCTTACGAGCCAGCAGCGAATCCAACTTATTGTCGGCTCCGATGAGCACCAAACCTTCCTCAACGTTTTGAAGGAAGATGTGAACAACCTGCGCAATACCATGCTGATGGTCGAAGCAAACGAAATTACGCCGCTCATCGACCGCCTGGTGGCGAGTGACGGCATTTACATCTGCGGTCACCGAAGCTCCTCCATGCTGGCACAGTTTTTAGAATATTATCTAAGCTATGTCTTTTCCCGCGTTTATCTGATCACGACAGGTGCAAAGGATTATTACGACAGACTCACGCGCATCGGTGCTTCCGATACCTTGATTGCCATCTCTTTTCCGCGGTATTCCATGCGCACGGCAGAGGTCGCGCAAATCGCCAAAGAAAAAGGAGCCGCGGTTTGCGCAATCACCGACAATGCACAGTCGCCGATTTCGAAGATAGCGGACTATAAGCTTTTTGCACAGAGCAGCATGGCTACTTTTGTGGATTCTGTCGTCGCGCCAATGAGCATCATCAACGCGATCATCGTCATTTGCGGACAGCGCAAAAAGACCGATCTTGAAGCACATTTTGCGGAACTCGAAAAGATATGGAACCATTATCAAGTTTACGCACAAATGGACAGCCGTCAAAACGGTTCCTTTGACGCTACAAAATTCTAACCTGGAAGGATCTCTATGTCCAAACTCCCGACAAGCGCACAAAACGAGCAGATCATCGTCATCGGAGGCGGGCCTGCAGGATTGATGGCGGCATTTCGCGCGGCGGAACGCGGCAAAAAAGTGCTGTTGCTGGAATCGACGCCAAGGCTTTTGAATAAACTGCGCATCTCCGGAAAGGGAAGGTGCAATGTAACAAACGACTCCGACAGAGAAGAATTCCTCGCAAATATTGCACGCGGCAGCCGTTTTTTTCGAAGCGCCTTTTCCTTGTTTGACAACAACGCACTGATGGCGATGTTTGAAAGTTGGGGCGTTTCTTTAAAAACAGAACGCGGGCAGCGTGTTTTTCCAAGCGATGACAACGCACATACCATCGCAGACGCGCTGATCAAAGCCGTTTTGGACTTGGGTGTGGAGATTAAGCTTAGAACGCCTGTAAAATCAATCGTCGCGGATCAGGGATCGATAAAAAGCATCATCACGATGTCCGGACAGACCATTCCTTGCGGTGCGCTTGTGATTGCCACAGGAGGATTGAGCTATCCCGTCACCGGTTCGACCGGAGATGGTTATAGAATGGCGTCCACTTTGGGTCACTCTTATTCACCGCTGTTGCCTTCTTTGGCTCCGATACAAACAAAACAAACATGGGTCTCGCAGGTGCAGGGGCTTTCCTTGCGCAATGTTGCCTTAAGCGTTTTCGAAAACGGCATAAAAATATTCGAAAAACAGGGGGAGATGCTCTTTACGCATGACGGCGTATCGGGACCTCTTGTCCTGTCGGCGACAGCACATATGCAAAAACCCGAGTTATGCCAACTTATCATCAATTTAAAACCTGCTTTAGACGAACAGGAATTGGATCAAAGGCTACAAAGAGAATTGTTGGAAAATTCCAATAAGGCTGTCAAGAACATCATGCCGCATTTATTTCCGCAATCGCTTTGCCCGGTTATACTGACGCTGCTCGAAATAGATCCGGCATTACCGTGCAATCAGGTCACCAAAGCCCAGCGCACGGCTTTGCTTCAATTGATGCAGCATCTGACATTGGATGTTAAATCAGTCGGACCCATCCAGGCGGCAGTCGTTACACGCGGCGGAATTTCACTTGACGAGGTAAATCCAAAGACCATGCAAAGCAAACTTGTTGGGAACCTGTATTTTGCGGGAGAAATTCTGGACATCGACGGTTATACGGGGGGATTCAATCTTCAGATAGCCTTTTCCACAGGCTATTCAGCGGGAAATTTTTGTGAGATAATACATTCGAATACCAAGTGAGGTGTAGCTTTATGGCCTTTTTACACGTCAATTTTTACTCCGATGTCCTGGCACAGGCAACGGAAATGAATGTACTGCTTCCCGAAGGAATTAAGAGTTGCACCAGTATGGACAGCAACTTTATCGAAACGGGCTTCCCGGTCTTGTATCTGTTGCATGGCTATAACGGGGATGAATCCGTTTGGTTTCGATACTCCGCCATCGAGCGGTATGTCGGCAAATACCCGCTGGCGATCGTAATGCCGCGCGGGAACCACAGTTTCTACACCGACAGCCCGGAAACAAGCTATGACTATCTCACTTTCATAACAGAAGAATTGCCCAAAAAGGTTCAGCACTTTTTCCCCGTCTCCCATCGCCGTGAGGATACTTTCATCGCAGGACTCTCCATGGGTGGCTACGGTACGCTGCGAGCAGCCTTGGGTCGGCCTGACCTGTACGCAGCCGCGGCGTCGCTTTCTGGGTTTGTCGACCCTGCAACAGCCTATCAGGCGGGAATGATGCGAGGGCATGCATACCGTTCCCTGGGCGCAAACATCGCGACGGCACAAGAGCGCGACAACGATCTGATTCCGCTTCTGGAAAAGCGCGTTGCCGAAAAGACGCCGCTTCCCAAGCTTTATCTGACCTGCGGAACGGAAGACAGCCTGTATCAGCAGAATTTGAATTTCAAAGCGGCGTGCGAGCGCCTAAACGTCCCGCTGACATTCGATCAGCAGCATGGCATCCACGATTGGGTTTATTGGGACCGCACCATACAGGATGTTTTGGCATGGCTTCCCATAAACAGATGATAGCCTGTGTCCGATGATTTTGAGGAGAGTATAACATGGCATTCATTCGATGCAATTTCTATTCCGATGTTTTGGCGCAGGCAACTGAAATTAACGTCCTGCTTCCGGAGTATATCAGGAGCTGTACCAGCATGGACAGCAACCCGATCGAGAAGGATTTCCCGGTATTGTACCTGCTTCACGGCTACAACGGGGATGAATCGGTCTGGTTCCGCTATACGGCCATCGAACGCTTCGTCGGCAAATATCCGCTTGCCGTCGTAATGCCCAGGTGCAATCACGGCCGCTATGTCGACAGCCCCGACACGGGATACGACTACCATACGTTCATCACCGAAGAATTGCCGCAGAAGGTCAAGCACTTTTTCAACATCTCAACAAAGAGGGAAGATACGTTTATTGCGGGGCTTTCCATGGGAGCGTATGGCGCGATGCGCGCGGCATTGGGCCGTCCTGATCTCTACGCTGCGGCAGCTTCCATGTCCGGGGGCATGATCGCACAGCTGACATACGAAGGCAATGCGTTTCGTCCTCACCTTCAGGATGCGATGGGCAAGGATCTGCAGGAAGCCCGCAGGCGGGAAAACGATGTCGTCGAGCTGTTGGAAAAGCGCGTTCAAGCGGGTGTTGACCTGCCAAAGCTGTTTGTTTCCTGCGGCACGGAGGATTCCCTCTACAACCACAACACGATGTTCCGCGATAAGTGCATGGAGCTTGGCGTGGATATGACATACGACGAAGAGCCCGGCGTGCACGATTGGATATACTGGGATAAGGCGATCCAAAAAGTGTTGCCGTGGCTGCCGATACGGGAGGTATAACACATTGGAAAATCCCGAAATACGCCCGCAGAGTTTCGAGGTGGCGCGTGCCGCGTTGCGGTTGTCCTCGACGATCAACCGGGACGAAGAGCGAAAAGTGAAAACCGAATACCTGGAGGCGGGTATACAGGGTTGTGCTGTGGATTTCGGCGGCGATTACAATACGAGCATCAGCCGTGTGGTCGAGCGATCCGTCGTTGCAGCCAAGCGCGAAGGGATCATTGCCGACAGGCACAACGAAGTCGGCTGTGTCGCAGGCGCAGCCCATGAAGCGATGCAGCAGATAGCGCGTCAGGCGATGGGATTGTCCATCGGCGGCAAAATCGGCATCGCGCGCAAGGATGAACATTTGACGGTATGCGTATTCTTTGGTGTCGGTCTGCTGCACCTCAACGAAGTGACAGTTGGGCTGGCGCACCGCGTTTTATAATGGGAGGCAGAATGAAAGATCATTTGGTAATCGCAATCGACGGGCCGGCCGGCGCAGGCAAGAGCACTGCAAGCAAACAGTTGGCTGCTAAACTCAATATCCATATGCTCGATACGGGCGCGTTGTTTCGCGCGTACGCGTGGTACGTGTTGCAAATGGGCGTTTCTCCGTCGGATACGGATGCGGTGAATACGACCCTGCGCGATGTTAAGCTGGATATCCAGATCAATGGCAACCAGCAGCGGACGCTTGTCAACGGGGAAGACGTATCCGATAAAATACGCACACCCATCATATCCCAGGGCGCTTCGACGCTTGGCGTGAATGCCTTCGTACGGAAGGTTCTCACGGAGCAGGTAAGGCGCATCGCAAAAACCGCGTCGCTTGTTGTGGATGGACGCGATATAGGCACGGCAATGCTGCCCGATGCAACCGTCAAGTTCTTTTTGACAGCCTCACCCGAGGAACGCGCAAACAGACGATTGAAAGAACAGCAGGCGTCAAACGTTGTCGGAACGTATGACGAGGTGTTGCAGGACATACTTAAGCGAGACGAACAGGATTCCAACAGGGCGATAGCACCGCTAAAATGTGCGGACGATGCCATCGTCATTGACTCCACTCATTTGAATGCACAAGAAGTATTGGACTTGATGCTGCAAACCATTGAGGACAAGACGAAATGACTTGGATATATCGCCTGACGCAGATCGTATCATGGCCATTCTATAAACTTTTCTGGCGCTTTAAAATTATCCGGCTGGCTCCGATACCGGACGGACCGCTGGTTTTGTGCAGCAATCACATGCATGCGCTGGATTGCGTAACCTTAGCGCTGGTAACCTGGCGACAGGTTCATTATTTGACCAAGAAAGAACTGCTTGAAAAAAAGGGGATCGTATCTTGGTATATACGCAGCATGGGTTCATATCCGGTGGATCGCGACGGCAACGACGTTAAAGCCATGCGGTATACGCTCACGATGCTAAAAGCGGGAAAAATCATCGGCATTTTCCCCGAAGGGCACCGCTATAACGACGGTACGGTGCACGAGTTCCATCCGGGTGCCGCGCTGTTCGCTATGCGCTCGGAAGCAAAGCTGATCCCGGTAGGGCTGTATGCAACGCATCGGTTGTTCGCAAAAACGAGGGCTGTTGTCGGGCAGGAGATCGATCTTTCCGAATACCGTGGCAAACGCATCAACAGCGACGATATCCAGCATGTGAACAAAATCCTGCATGACCGCATTGCAGAACTTGCGAAAATGGCGAAGGAATCATGAAAATCATAACCGGAAAGCACAACGGATTTTGTTTTGGCGTGGCGTCGGCTGTCCGCTCTGTGGAGCAGGCGCTTGAACAATCTCCATCCGTTTATACGTTGGGCCCGGTCATCCACAACCCCGCCGAAGTAGATCGGCTTCAAAAGCTTGGAGCCGTTGGAGTGGATTCGCCGGAGATGGTACCGCAAGGCGGAACGGTTATCATTCGAAGCCATGGCGTACCGCCGTCGATAATGGATGTGTTGAAAAAGAGAAACTGCAGTGTCATCGATGCCACTTGCCCGTTTGTTGCCCGCATTCAGCAAGCGGTGCAGGAGGCATTCAAACAAGGCATGAACATTATGATAGCCGGCAAAGCCGATCATCCCGAAATCATCGGGATCAACGGTTTTTGCGACGGGCAAGCTGTCATTGTGGAAAACGCGGAACAAATAACCGATATGCACATTCGTTCACCGCTGTTTTTGGTAGCCCAAACGACGTTTGTTCCGCAGGCGTATGAGGATATAAAACATGCTTTAAACAGGCAGAGCAGCGCGTTTTCGGCAATGGATTCCATCTGTCAGTCGACGATGAATCGCCAGACGGAAGCGGAACAACTCTCCCAAAAATGTGACGCTATGATCGTTGTTGGTGGAAAAGATAGCAGCAATACGCGGGAATTATGGAAAATATGTAAAAAATATTGCAATTTTTCAATAATTGTTGAATCTGCAACCGATGTTTCGATTGAAAACCTGCCGTTAAATGGTATAATAGGAATTGTTGCAGGTGCATCCACGCCGCAATGGTCAATCAGGGAGGTAATTACCAGAATGAACGAACAAGATCTCAACACCGTCGTCGTAGAAGAGCTCGACGCCAAGACCCCCGAAGCCGTGCAAGAGCCCGAAATGCCCATCGAAGCTGCGCAAGAGCCAGCCGTTGCCGAAGAAACACCTGTGTCGGAAGAAAACGCCGAAGAGGCGGTTTTGGAGGAACAGGCTGAAACCAAACGCGAACTGACGCCGGAAGAGAGTTTTGAACGCGATTTGGAGAAATCATTGGTGCGCATACGCCCGGGCCAAGTGAAAAAGGGCACGGTTGTGCAAATTGTCGGCGATGATGTTTTTGTAAACATCGGGTATAAAGCAGATGGCGTAATTCCCCAAAACGAGCTATCCATCGATCCCAAAGCATCTGCGGCCGATATTCTCAAAGTCGGCGATGAAGTTAATGTTGAGATTATAAAGGTAAATGACGGGGAAGGAAACGTATTGCTGTCCAAAAAGGCCGTTGATCGCCGCAATGCGGATCGACAGGCAATTGCCGATTTGGCGGACGGACGTTTCTTTGAAGTTACCATTCGTCAGGCAGTCAAGAGCGGCGTGCTTACCGAGTTCCGCGGCGCGAGGGTCTTTATCCCTGCTTCCCAGCTTGCAGACCGGTATGTGGAAAACCTGGATGAGTTCATCGGCAAGAAGATATTGGTCAAAGCAATCGAAGTGGATAAATCCCGTCGACGCGTTGTAGCAAGCCATCGTCAGGTCGTCAAAGAACAGGCGGTCCTGGCGCGCAAGGAAAAATACAACCAATTCGAAGTTGGACAAACGCTTAAAGGCATCGTTCGCCGTATCACGGACTTCGGCGCATTTACGGATATCGGCGGTGTGGATGGATTGATCCATGTTACCGATCTTTCCTGGGGTCGCGTCAAGCATCCTTCCGATGTTGTGAAGGTTGGCGACGAAGTGGAAGTACAGGTCCTTTCCGTAAACCCGGAATCCGAGCGCATCGCATTGGGATATAAGCAGCTGCAGCCTAAGCCTTGGGATAATGCGGCAGAACGCTATCTCATTGGTGATATTGTTGAGGGAACAGTGGACCGCATAGCGCCGTTTGGTGCCTTTGTCGAACTTGAACCCGGCTTGTTCGGTCTTGTGCACATTTCACAGGTGGCCACAAGAAGGATTGAAAAGGTCGAAGACGAATTGCGCGTCGGCGATGTCATCACCGTCAAGGTGATGGAAGTCGATCCTGCCGCCAAACGCATCAGTCTGAGCCGCCGTGCCGTGTTGCAGCAGGACCATCCGCAGCACAACTATGCCGATAACGACAATGACTCGGATAGCAGCGTCAGCAGATACGAAATTCCGCCGGTAGAAGAAGCCAAAGTTTCGCTGGCAGATTTTTTCCCGGATGGGTATAAAGAAGACTAAAAGGGCTATACTGTGAGTGACCTCACAATAACCCCCTTTGATTTGCCCCTGATCGTTAGCATCAGGGGCATTTTTTTGTTTATGGCATGTCCATGCCGCCGTGCGCATATATTCTGCAAAGGAGGGGATATCATGCGTTCTACAAGGATAACATATGGTCTGATTACGCTTTGCATCATCTTGCTGGTAGCAGCTGCATATCTGCTGACAAACAGTCCACAAGTTCACGACGTACTGTCCCGTTCTTCGTTCATGCCTGCGTATCGAACAAACAGCAACGAAGTCTGTCTCCTTAGCGTCTATGAAGGCAAAATGTCCGGCTTAATAGAGATCGCACAAAAAGCGTCCGACGCCGGCGTGCCTTTGACAATAGCGGTCCGTTCGGAGCTGTTTCTCTCAAAGAAGGACGCTGACGATCTTGTGTCCATGGGGCATTGCATAGCGCTGTACGGCATCGAAAAGAATTCGAATCAAAGCGCTGAACAGTGGATGCAACGCAACCACGATGCCTATTTACAATTCAAAGCGCTTATCGGATCGTCCGATGTGTTGTTTTTGCCATATTTGGGGCAATATACAAAAGAAACCTCCCGGTTTTGCGAGCGTTACGGTTTGCAATACCTGCTGTACTGCAAGGATTCGCGAACTTATACAGCCGATTCTGCGAAATCATTTGCACAGGTTTTGGCACAGGAGGCTGAGGGAGGGGACATACTCTATATAGCGTTGGATGGTTCGACGGATTTTTTCTCCATTGCGAAGTATTTTAGGGAGAAGAAGCTTCCGCTGAACACCGTCGGCGAGATTCTTTTCAATTGATTATCCATGTGAGAACTGCTACAATCAATGGCATAACCAGGGAGGATTTCTATGTATTACAACAGAACCTTACAAAATGGCATTCGCATCGTAGGGCAGGGCATTGAGGGTTTCCGTTCGGTAAGTGTCGGTATTTGGGCACATACCGGCTCTGCAAACGAGAACCATGAAAATGAGCGCGGCATTACGCATTTTATTGAACATATGCTTTTCAAAGGGACAAAAAGCCGCACTGCAGAGCAGATCGCACAGGAATTTGACAGCATGGGCGGTATGCTCAATGCGTTTACTTCCAAGGAATGCACCTGCTATCATGCACGCGTTGCGCAGGACAAGCTTGCAGAAGCGTTTGACATCCTTTCCGACATCGTCATGAATGCGTCCCTGGATACCGGGGAGATGGAAAAGGAAAAGGGTGTTGTCATCGAAGAGATCAATATGTCCGAAGATACGCCGGAGGATCTCGTCCACGATCTGTTATCGACCGCGTTTTTCAACGAGCATCCGCTCGCTTTGCCTATTCTGGGCAACAAGGAGAGTGTGTCGGGTTTCACGCGTCAGGGTCTCGTCGATTATATGCGGCGCCGTTATAATCCTTCCACGCTGGTGGTTTCTGCAGCAGGCGGACTGGATTTCGATCTGCTGTGCGATCTTGTTGACAAAACGCTCGGCCAGATCATTCCGGATCAAAACGAAGTTGAGTTATATCCCGTATTCGAGCCATCAAAGGGCAAGCTCATCATGCGCGAAAAACCTGTTGAACAGGCGCACCTTTGCCTTGCGATGCCGGGATATGCGATGGGCGACGAACGCATCTTTCCGCTCACCGTGTTGAACAATATATTCGGAGGAAGCATGTCGTCAAGACTGTTTCAGCTCATTCGCGAGCAGCGGGGCCTTGCATACGATATATACTCGCACCCAGCGACGTACCGTAATTGCGGGGGTTTTTCGGTATATACGGGCGTCAATTCGCAATATGCCGCCGAGGTTTTGGAACTGATCTTTGAAGAGATGCGAAAAATTGTCAAAGCCGGCGTCACGAAAGAAGAATTTGACCGTGCACGTGAGCAGTTAAAGGGCAATTACATTCTCGGGCTCGAGTCTGCCTCTTCGCGCATGAACGCGATCGGCAAATCGATGGCGTTGTTGAATACCATAACAACCGCCGAAGAGAATATTGAAAAAATCGAGCGTGTAAGCATCGACGACGTGCAGGCGGTGCTGCCTTTTGTCTTCAACCGGGAGAAGGTATCGGTAAGCGCAGCCGGGAAGATCGACCAGAAGGCGATCGAAGCGGTATTTGAAAGCGCCGCACAGTAACTTATTGGGGGTTAGGGCATGGACAGGCTGGAAGAGATTTTTTTCATGCAGTGCGCATTTGACCGCGAACTGCTGGAAAAACGGCATTTGGAGCATATAAGTTTCGACGAATGGATGCAGAAAGAAACGCTTGCGCTCGTATCGGAACTTTGCGAAATGCTGCGGGAAACCAATTTCAAATGGTGGAAAAACGAAAAAGAAACCAATATGGAAGCGGTAAAAGAAGAATTGGTGGACGTTTTGCATTTTTTTGTCAGCATGTGCATCAAATCAGGCATGGACGCGAAAGAATTGCACGCGCGGTATCTGGAAAAGAATAAAGAGAATTTTGACCGCCAGCACGGCAAAACCGATAAAGACGGTTATGCCATTGCAGACAATAACGAAGGATAGCGTTTTAAGACCAAACGAAGAGCCGAAAGGCTCTTTTTTTATTGGGGCACGCAAGGACTGGTATCGTCGGATTTCATGCGCCGCGCAACGAACGCAACATCCCGCCACGGCATAAGATACTGCGTAAGGGAGTGGATCGGATGGATGGGGTTATTCTTGGCGGCGACCGGCGAAGCGCCTGTTTAAAGGAACTTCTAAAGGACAGATGGGCTGATATCGTCCATCTTCTGTATACGGATATATTTGACTACAGCAAGGATGCCGTACATAAAGCGCGCTTTGTCATTCTGCCTGCAAATTTTCAGGGAGGTATCATAGCGGGGAAGCATCATCAGATCGCCGCAACCGAAGTAATCGAAGATATGTCCCCCAACAGCATGTTGTTTTGCGGGTGTGCCGATGAATCGATCAAAGCGTTGGCGGCTGCGAAAAACATCCAGACATTTTCCTTTTTGGAAGACGAAGCGTATGTTCATGTGAACGCACAACTGACCGCGGAAGGTGCGCTTATGCGCTGTATTGAATCCAGCGGACAGAGTCTTTTTCAATCCCAGTGTGTCATCATAGGATCCGGACGCATTGCGCAGGCATTGTATCCGCTTCTTCGGGTCTTTACGCCGTTTGTTACGATGTGCGCGCGCAATCAAGCAGTCATCGAGCACCTTTGCTGGCAAGGCGTGCATGCATTGGATCTTTCCCAAGCTCCGATTGCCCTTGAGGGTGCCGATTGGGTGTTCAACACGGTTCCGTATCCCTGCATGCAGCCTGATTGGCTCATGGGCACATCTGTAGACTGCGGATACATGGAACTCGCCTCGGCGCCCTATGGGATAAGAAGGGAACAGCTGCCCGCACACATGACCTATAAACTGGAATCCGGCCTGCCGGGACGAATTTCGCCAAACAGCGCAGCCTTCGTTATGCTTAAATCCATCGAAAGGAGTTGGAAAGATTATCCATGGAAATATTAGAAGGTAAGAGAATCGGTTTTGTCATAACCGGTTCCCACTGCACGATAGAGGAGATCTTTCATTATATCGAGGCTTTGATCACCGCAGGAGCCATTGTGACACCCATCGTGTCCCATCGGGTCCACCAAACCGATACCCGATTCGGATCGGCAGCGGACCTTCATGCAAAGTTGACTGCATTGTGTGGGACCGAACCACTGTATGAAATTGTGCAGGTGGAGCCCATCGGTCCGCAGATGCTGCTGGATCTTGTTATCATTGCACCTTGTACCGGCAACACACTTGCCAAACTTGCCACTGCGATCACCGACAGTCCTGCCTTGATGGCTGCCAAATCACAGCTTCGCAACGCACGTCCTTTGCTTCTTGCGATCGCTACAAACGACGGTCTTTCGGGCAATGCAAAAAATATCGGTATCCTGTTGAACGTAAAAAATATCTATTTTGTACCGTTCGGTCAGGATAACCATTTGGTAAAATCCAACTCTTTGCAGTCCCGTTTTGCACTGATTCCGCAAGCAGCTTGCCATGCACTTATGGGAAAACAACTTCAACCGCTGCTGCTTAGCGCAGGGGAATGCCTTCGTTGAGGACACGATGCCAAAGCAGCGTCACAAGTCCGTAACAGAGAAAAGTACGAACACATGCCCGTATTTATTTGTGCATAGCAATAAAATTGTGTATAATATGTTGTAATAACGATTGATTCCATCATCAAAAAGGGGACAGGCATGGCGGTACGAAAGAAAAAAAAGAGAATCCTGTCTGAGGAAATCGCTGGTGTTGTTTTAATCGCTCTGGCGATTTTAATTGCCATGGGGGTTTATACGGCAGGAAGCGGAATGTTCGGCGTCACACTCAGACGCATCAGCCTTGGTGTATTGGGGCTTACCGCCTATATTTTACCGGGACTTCTGTTCGTATTCGGTGTTTATTTGCTGATATATGCCGACCGGAAAGTACCTGCCGGCAAAACGGCATGCTGGGCGCTGCTCTCGGTTGCGATTATCGGCATCCTGCACTTGACGATAACACACCGCATCAATGCTGTGACCTTTATATCCTATCTGAACAGTTCGTTTGAACTTGGCGTTAACGAACATATCGGCGGCGGGGCGCTCGGCGCTATCGTTGCCTATCCCATTCAATCCCTGTTTGGCATCGTTGGCGCGTACATTGTTTATGTCGCCGTCATATTGATATGTCTGTTGCTCGCGACGAATTTCTCCTTCCGCAACGTGCACGGCAAGACGAGCGAGAAGATACAAAACCTCCGGGACAATTCCATGGAACGCCGCGAAAAAAAGATGGAAATTCAAAACCACCGGCATATTGATCAACAGGGAGAAGGGCAAACCAAAGGCGGTTTGCATATCTTCACGGTCGATGAAAATAAAACAGCAAGAGAACGGCATGCATTGGGCACAGACAAGGATTTGACTTTTATCCCCGGCTTGCCAAACGTTAAAGACCACAACTCCTCCCAAGTGCCCGCCGCTCGACTTAACCGAAATGCCGGGCCCAAGCCGTTTGTATTTGAAACGGATGAGGAGGATACACAGGAACCTGTTCCATCCGTGCCACAGCCTGTACTGCGTACTTTTAAACCTGTCATGAGCGAGGATGAAAAGAAGCAGACCGTGCTTGAAACGGAAAAAGCCATCCGTACTTCCGCACAAAAAGAAATTGCACCGTATCGCGTGCCGCCGCTTTCCATGCTGCCGGCTGCGTCTGTACAAAGCTCCCGCGGGATACGGACCGCCCAGGCGGAAACCAATGCGAGCATCGCGCTTTTGGAGCGGACGTTTGAGAATTTCGATATTTCTGCGCGCGTCATCAACGTCAGTGTCGGCCCTTCCATCACCCGCTATGAAGTGCAGCCCGCCGCAGGCGTCAGGGTCAACCGCATCTCGAACTTGCAGGACGATATCGCACTTGCGCTGGCCGCTTCCGCCGTCCGCATCGAAGCGCCTATTCCGGGCAAAAATGCGATAGGGATCGAAGTACCGAACAAAGAGCGCATCACGGTAATGCTGCGTGAAATTCTCGAAGGCGAAGCGTTTAAAAACAACAAGAGCAAGCTTGCCGTCGTATTGGGCAAGGACATTGCTGGTAACCATATTGTCATCGATCTTTCGCGTATGCCGCATCTTCTGGTTGCGGGCACGACGGGAAGCGGCAAGAGCGTTTGCGTCAATTCCATGATCGCCAGCCTTCTGTTCCGCGCGACCCCCGAAGAAGTCAAGATGATCATGATCGATCCGAAGGTGGTCGAGTTCACGGCTTACAACGGCATTCCGCATATGATGGTGCCCGTTGTCACCGATGTTAAAAAGGCTGCCGGGGCATTGCAATGGGGCGTCAAAGAAATGCTTCGCCGGTACAACGCCTTTGCGGAAAAAGGCGCGAAGGAAATCCGGCGTTACAACGATATCATGACCATGATGGGGGAACATCCCTTGCCGTATGTCGTGATATTCATCGATGAATTGGCCGATTTGATGATGGCGTCGCCCAGGGAAGTGGAGGATGCGATCTGCCGTATCGCCCAAATGGGCAGAGCGGCAGGCATCCATCTTGTGGTGGCAACCCAGCGACCCAGCGTGGATGTCATAACGGGGCTTATCAAGGCAAATTTCCCCTCCAGGATCGCGTTGACCGTATCCAGCGCAACCGATTCAAGGACCATCCTGAACCAATCCGGCGCAGAGAGGCTCTCCGGCAACGGCGATATGCTGTTTCAATCGCCTTCTTCCCCAAAGCCGATCCGCATTCAGGGTACGCTTATCACAGATCCCGAAGTAGAGGCCGTTACAGACTTCCTCAAGGCACAGAATGCGCAGGGACAATATGACGACGCGGTCATGCAACTGATCGATCAAAGCACAGAAAAAGAAAAGGAAAGCAAGAATGCCGCATCCGACGAGGAAGAAGACCTGTTGAACCGTGCCATGGAAGTGTTCATCGACGCTGGACAAGGGTCAACATCGCTGTTGCAGCGCAGGCTTCGTATCGGTTACGGACGCGCCGCACGGCTTTTGGATGAGATGGAGAGCATGGGCGTCATCGGTCCGCCGGACGGTCCGCGGCCGCGCAAGGTCTTGATATCCAGGGCGGAATTTGAACGTCAGTCCCTCGGAAGGACGGAAGACAATTTTGAATAATATCCCGATAGGCGTTGTATCGCTCGGTTGCAGCAAGAACCGCGTGGATACGGAGTTGTTGCTCGGCAGTCTGCGCGACGAAGGGTATAACTTCACACAGGATATGAACAAAGCGCAGATCATCATCATCAACACCTGCGCGTTTATACAGTCCGCAAAAGAAGAATCCATCGACACCATTTTGGAGTTCACGGAGCTTAAAAAAGACAATCCGCAATTAAAGGTCATTGTCACAGGTTGTCTGCCCGAACGGTACCGCCATTCGCTGGCGCAGGAGATGCCCGAGGTGGACGGTTGGATCGGCGTCAATCAATACGGCATGATCTCCCAGATAGTCAAATCTGTCTATGAAGGCGGCCGTCAGGAAGTCTTCGACGTTGTGGCTGCCCCTTCGCTGTCCCGCATGTTGACGACCCCGTCCCATTTCGCTTATGTGCGCATTGCGGAGGGTTGTGACCACAGATGCAGCTATTGTGTGATCCCCAAAATACGCGGCAAATACCAAAGTAGAAAAATGGAAGACATCCTCCACGAGTGCCGGTGGCTCTGCGAGCAGGGTGTATCGGAAATCGTGCTGATCGCGCAGGATACTTCCTATTACGGCCGGGATTTGTACGGCTCATTCCGACTTGCGGAATTGTTGGAAGAAATAAGCAAAACAGGCATTCCCTGGATCCGTCTGATGTACACGTATCCGGAACGTATCGACGACAAACTGCTGGACACCATGGAGAACCATCCCAATTTGCTGCCATATCTGGACATGCCGCTGCAACACGTCAATACCGAAATCCTTCGCCGGATGGGGCGCGTTATGACTCGCGAATCCATTGAAGAGCTGCTCAAACGGATCCGCAAAAGAAAGACAGGATTCACACTGCGCACCACCTTTATAACCGGCTTTCCCGGCGAAAGCGAAGAACAATATGAAGAACTGCGTCAGTTTGTCGCACAGGGATATTTTGAACATGTCGGCGTGTTCGCCTATTCGCAGGAAGAAGGCACGCCGGCTGCCGATATGGACGGGCAGCTGGATGAAAAGACCAAAGCACGCCGTGCGCGTGCCATTATGTCAGCCCAGCAAGCGGCTTTACGAAAAGCGAACCAGTGTCGCATTGGACAAATCGCAGATTGTATGCTTGAAGCTGTGGATAAAAACGGACAGGGAACGGGCAGAACGAGCTGGCAGGCTCCGGATGTGGATGGCGTCGTGCAT
The DNA here is from genome assembly GCA_942492795.1 of uncultured Christensenellaceae bacterium. Classification (GTDB taxonomy): domain Bacteria; phylum Bacillota; class Clostridia; order Christensenellales; family QAND01; genus RGIG3178. The sequence continues at coordinate 1,933,504 of OW818639.1, read as the reverse complement.
ATTGCCGGTTGCAAGCCTTCCCAGATCGGAAAGATTCTGCAATGCCGCATTCTGCACGCTGACACCTATGACCTAAGAGGAGAACTCATTTATGACACTTGCAAGTAAATTCACGCTGCTGCGTATATTCTTTTCACCTTTAATCGTCGTGATCGCAGCGTTCGGATTTGAGAACTGGAATGTGTATGCAGCCATCGTGTTCATCATAGCGTCCGTCACGGATTCCGTGGACGGATACATTGCGCGGCGGTACAATCAGATATCGGATTTCGGAAAGCTGATCGATCCGATCGCCGATAAGCTGCTCACCAGCGCAGCCATGATCGTATTGATCGCATGGCATAAAATGGTGCCCATCATCGGTATTCTGTTGGTTGGCAGGGATATTATGGTAAGCGCGATGCGGATACTTGCAGCCGACCGTAACCTGGTCGTGGCGGCTCGCAACAGCGGCAAGATCAAAACTCTTTTGCAGCTGATTGCCTACGGCGCATACTTCTTCAGCCTGGACATACTCGGTCATATCTTTTTGGCCGGTGCGTTACTAACCACGATGTGGAGCCTCGTGGATTATTTGGGAGCCAACCGTCATGTGATTACAGGGAAGCTTCTCAAGCCGTTCGTGCTTTCCTTTGTCGACAAGCTGACAACGGCATGCCTGTTGTTTATCCTTGTGTTTTCGGGAAAAATGCCCGGGCTTATCGCGATGCTTATCATGGGAAAAGACAATGTCATCAGTGGGATCCGGGCCATGTCATCCGCCGGCGGAAACAGCATCAAAACTCGCTGGAGTGAAACGCTGTGCTTTGTGTCTACGACCGCTTTTATGCTGGCACTGCTGTTCGGAAGCATCTTTTCCTCGGGTCTGGGGCTACTATTGTTTATCGCAAGCTGCATCGCTATAGTATTCAGTCTTTTCGATGTCTTTTTGCAGTCGAATAAAAAACCGTCTCGCGTTCAATAGGAGGAATATTTATTATATGATTGCAGAGCTGATTTCCGTCGGAACGGAATTGTTGATGGGACAAACCGTCGACACCAATTCGGCGTACTTATCCAAACAGTTGTCCAACATGGGCATCGATGTTTTCTATAAATCCACGGTTGGCGACAATCCCACCCGCATGAGAGAAGCCTTTGTGCAGGCATTGTGCCGCTGTGATGTTCTGATCACCACCGGCGGATTGGGACCGACGCCGGATGATATTACCAAAGAAATCGTCGCAGAATCGATGGGGCTTCCGCTGATCATGAACGATGATTGCCTGCAAGTGATCGAGCAGCGGATGCGCCGGAACAACCGGTCGGCTCCGATGACCGAAAACAATAAAAAGCAGGCGATGATCCCGCAAGGCGCACTTGTGATGCCCAATCCGCTTGGGACAGCGCCGGGATGCATCATGGAGAAGGACGGCAAGATAGCCATTGTCATGCCCGGCCCGCCCTTTGAGATGACGCACATGTTTGAGCATTATGCAAAGCCGTTTTTGCAATCCAAAACCGACGATGTGATGGTTTCGCATTTCGTGCACATCATCGGCCTCGGCGAAAGCCTTGTTGCGACCATGCTGGAGGATCTTATTAACGGACAAACCAATCCGACGCTTGCGACATACATCAGCAACAGCGACGTGCTGGTCCGCATAACCGCCAAGTGCAAAAAAGGAGAGGACCCGGAAGCGATCATAGAACCTGTGGAAAAGGAAGTGTTAAAGCGCCTTGGTTCTGCAGTTTACAGCGTTGGTGAAAGCGATTTGCAGGACGTTGTTTCGCAAATGCTCATCGAGCGTAAAAAGACCCTCGCAGTAGCTGAAAGCTGCACGGGTGGATGGCTTACTTCCATGCTGGTCCACAAAGCCGGAGCCTCTGCGTTTTTAAAGGAAGGCATCGTCGCATACAGCAACGAATCCAAGGTACGCCTGCTCCATGTTCCGGAGCCGATGCTGGCGATGTATGGCGCCGTCAGCGAAGAAGTAGCCAAAGAGATGGCTGTCAACGCCAGAAGGCTCGCAGGAACCGACTACGGCATCTCTACCACGGGCATTGCCGGTCCCGATGGCGGCACGCCGGAAAAGCCGGTAGGAACCGTGTATGTCGCCGTTGCGGATAAAGATGGCGTCATAGCCCGCCATTTAACGTTTACCACCGACCGTACGCGCGTTCGCGCCCGTACCATCACCAATGTACTGAATATGCTGCGTTTGCGGATATTGGGTGAAATCTAAAATAAAAATAGGGGGCAATTTGATGGAAAAGCAGAAGGCACTGGATATGGCGCTTAGCCAGATAGAAAAGCAGTTTGGTAAAGGCGCTGTCATGAAATTGGGCGAGTCGCCGATGAATCAGGGCATAGCAACCATTTCCACCGGTTGCCTTGAACTGGATCTTGCGCTCGGCATCGGCGGATTGCCGCGCGGCCGGGTTGTTGAGATCTATGGGCCGGAATCCTCGGGCAAAACCACCGTCGCACTGCATTGCATCGCGGAAGCGCAAAAGGTCGGCGGGACAGCCGCGTTTATCGATGCGGAACATGCGCTGGATCCCGTATATGCAGCGGCACTGGGCGTTAAAATCGACGACCTCTATGTATCCCAGCCCGATACGGGCGAGCAGGCGTTGGATATCTGTGAGGCACTGGTCAGAAGCGGCGCCATCGACATCATCGTCATCGATTCCGTTGCGGCTTTGGTGCCAAAGGCAGAAATCGAAGGGGATATGGGAGACAGTCATGTTGGTCTTCAGGCGCGCTTGATGAGCCAGGCGCTGCGCAAACTGGCCGGCGTAATCAGCAAATCCAATACCATCGTTATCTTTATCAACCAGTTGCGTGAAAAGGTCGGCGTCATGTTCGGGAGTCCGGAGACGACGACCGGTGGAAAAGCCCTTAAGTTCTACGCCACCATTCGGCTGGACATACGCCGCGGCGAGCAGTTAAAAGGGAGTGGCCAGGAGGTTCTCGGAAACAGGACAAAGGTCAGGGTAGTAAAAAACAAGATTGCTCCTCCGTTTAAGCTTGCCGAGTTCGATATCATCTACGGGCATGGCATTTCAAGGGAAGGTTCTGTTTTGGATATGGCTGCAGAGCGCAATATAATCAACAAAAGCGGGTCTTGGTTCTCCTACAACGATACGCGCATCGGACAGGGAAGAGAGAATGTGCGCTCGTTCCTCAAAGACAATCCTGCGCTTTGCGCAGAAATAGAACTGCGTGTTCGCGAAACATTCGTCAGCAAGCAAAGTTAAACACACTATACTTACTATAATGACTTATTGTACGAATTCCTTTTCTTGACAAAGAAGATAGGAATTCGTACAATGTTATTTGAGCTCTTAGCTTTTGCCGCTGATATCAATGCTTTTTGGGCAGAAGTGAATGGAGTTTACTATATATGGGAGGTGCAGCCATTACTTGCCTATTTACATCATTATACCTCTTGTGATTGTGGCATCGGCCATAAGCTTCGCAATCGGTTATAAATACCGGCACAGCGTAGCGGAGGCCAAACTGGGACAGACAGAAGATGCCGTCCGCAAGATGATCGAGGAGGCCCAACGTAGGGCAGAAGCGCTAAAAAAGGAAACCCTTTTAGAAGCAAAAGACGAAGTATACAACATGAGGCTGGATCTTGAAAAGGAGCTGCGTGAAAGGCGTTCGGAACTGCAACGCAATGAAAGGCGACTTATACAAAAGGAAGAGTCTCTGGACAAAAAACTTGAGACGGCGGAACAAAGAGATCAAAATCTCAACAACCGCCAACGTGAATTGCAGCATAAGCATGACGAACTGGATATGTTGCGCAACAAACAAATTGAAGATCTAGAACGTATCTCCGGGCTGTCGAAAGAAGATGCCAAGAACATTCTGATCGAATCCATCCAACGCAGTGCGCGGCACGATGCCGCGGTGCTGATTCGCAACATCGAACAGGAAGCAAAAGACGAAGCGGAAAAACGAGCGCGCAACATCATCGGGTTGGCCATTCAGCGCTGCGCAGCCGACCATGTAGCAGAGACGACGGTTTCCGTTGTCCACCTGCCAAGCGATGATATGAAGGGTCGCATCATCGGCCGTGAAGGCCGCAACATTCGTGCATTGGAAACGGCGACCGGCATCGATCTGATTATCGATGACACACCGGAAGCGGTTATACTCTCGGGATTTGATCCCGTCAGAAGAGAAATAGCCCGCATCGCCCTGGAACGATTGATTCAGGACGGGCGCATCCATCCGGCTCGCATTGAAGAGATGGTGGAAAAGGCCCGCAAGGAAGTAGACCAACAAATCCGTGAATCCGGAGAGCAGGCATTGTTTGAAACCGGCGTCCACGGGGTACATCCGGAAGCTTTAAAACTTTTGGGCCGTTTGAAATATCGCACCAGTTATGGTCAAAACGTTCTCAAGCACAGCATTGAAGTTTCGCATATCGCCGGATTGATGGCTGCGGAACTCGGCTGCGATGTGGTATTAGCCAAACGCGGCGGCTTGCTTCATGATATTGGCAAAGCGGTTGATCAGGAATTCGACGGTACACATGTGCAAATAGGTGTGGATTTGGCCAAACGCTATCGTGAGAGCAACGATGTCATCCATTGTATTGCAGCGCATCACAACGATGTGGAACCTACAACGATGGAAGCTGTCCTGGTACAGGCTGCAGATGCCATCAGTGCCGCACGACCGGGTGCCAGGCGTGAATCGCTTGAAAACTACATCAAACGCCTCGAACGGCTTGAAGAAATCGCCAATTCGTTTGAAGGTGTGGACCGCTGCTACGCGATCCAGGCGGGAAGAGAGATCCGCATTATGGTCAAACCGGAAGATGTTACGGATGACGGCATCACGCTGATCGCCCGCGATATCGTCGCCAAGATCGAACAGGAACTGGATTATCCCGGACAGATCAAGGTCAATGTCATTCGCGAAACCCGCGCAACAGAATACGCGAAGTAATAGTAAATCTTCTAAGAACATAGAATGAAGGACCCGTGTTACACGGGTCCTTTTTCCTTGCCGGGGGGATTCTATGGATATTAAAACATACGACGCGCATACGGATTATTTGATGAATCTTCGTCTGGGGAAATCCCGCCTGCAAGGCGATGTAAAGACACAGCAGCACATAAGTCTTTCGTCATTGAAACAGGGCCATGTAGGGCTTCAGATTTTTGCCGCCTTTGCGGGCAATCCGCAACTCGGACATCCCTTGTTGCAGGCGATCGAACAAATCCAGTGGTATTACGATATGCTCAAAGCCTGGGAACAAAGCATCGTTCCCATTCGGACAAAATGCGATTTGCGGCAGCCGGTTCAAAAAGGCACAATTCGTTCTGTATTAGCCCTTGAGGGCGGGGAAGCCGCCTGCGGAAGTCTGTTGGTTTTGGATATCCTGCATCGTCTGGACGTTCGCGTTGTTACGCTGCTTTGGAATCGCGAAAACGAGATCGGATTTCCCGCCGTAGATACCGCAGCAACACACGAGAAACTTAAGCCATTCGGCAGGGAATGCATCGCATTCATAAACAACAAAGGTATGTCTGTCGATGTATCGCATCTTAACAAGGGCGGATTTTGGGATGTCATGGAGCGATCCGCGCAGCCGGTCATGGCATCTCACAGCAATGCCGATAACCTTTGTCCGCATCCTCGCAATCTGGATGACGAACAGATCAAAGCGATTATACGCAGCAAGGGGTTCATTGGGCTTAACTTCTATCCACCGTTTTTAACAGAGCAGTATCATTGTGTTTGTACAGCGGACGACATCGTGCACCATGCCATGCATATTCTTGATTTAGGCGGCGAAGATGCTCTGGGACTCGGCTCCGATTTCGATGGCATCTCAACAACGCCAAAAGGCGTAGACGGCGCACAGAGCTTTCCCGCCGTCCTGCAGGCCTTTGAACAGGCCGGTATGAGCAGCGCACAGATTGAGAAAATTGCATTCCGCAATCTGGAACGATATTTATTCGGTATTTTGCCGCGGAAATGAAAAAAGGAGAAGCATATAGCTTCTCCTTTGGCAGGGGTAGAAGGATTTGAACCCTCGCAGAAGGTTTTGGAGACCTTTGTGCTACCGTTACACTATACCCCTGTGTGCGCTTTGATATATTACCATTATCGCCGTGATAAGTCAATCCGAAATTGAACCTGGTTTGCCTTGCTCATTGACGCTATTTTGCTTATAATGGTTTTGATTCTATTGGGAGGAATGACTATGAAAACCATTGGGTTCATCGGCGCGGGCAATATGGCAACCGCTATTTATACAGGAATTCTCTCGAACAACCTTGCTGAAGCTTCAAACATACTATTGTACGACATCGACGAGAACAAGCTTAAAGCAACGGCTCAGAGCGTCGGATGTCAAGCCGCAGCATCGAATATCGACGTTGTAAACAAGAGCGATATCGTCTTTTTGGCTGTTAAACCGCAATATTTACCCGATGTTGCAGTCGAGATACGATCCGCCATACGGCAGGAACAAGTGTTCGTATCCATTGTTGCCGGCTGGAGCAATGAAAAACTCAAGAGTGTTCTTGGCCAGAATTGCCGGTTGCTCCGCGTTATGCCCAACACGCCTCTGTTGGTTGGCTGCGGCATGAGCTGTCTGTGTCACGAAAACGATCTGTCAAAAGACGAATTCGATTTTATCCAGTCGGTTTTCTCCGGCATGGGCAGAGCGATGGTATTGCACGAAAAGGACATCGCAGCGTTTGCAAGCATCGCGGGATCCGGTCCTGCATACGTCTATATATTCATTGAAGCGATGGCGGATGCCGCATGCAAACTGGGTTTGCCCAGAAATATAGCCTATGAAATGGCAGCCCAAACCTGTATCGGATCAGGAGAAATGGTGCTGCAGACAGGGAAACACCCAGGTGAGCTTAAAGATGCTGTTTGTTCTCCGGGCGGAACAACGATTGAAGCCGTATATGCCCTGGAACAAGGCGGATTCCGGGCGACGATCATCGACGCGATCGACCGCTGCACCGAAAAATTCAATCGTTTATCGTAGCTGTTTCGATTGTTATATTTATAATATCTTATATTAACTTGAATCGAGTATTATTCTACAATGCAGCAGTATAAGCAAGTTACAATCTATTGCGATGGGGCATGCAGCGGCAATCCCGGCCCTGGAGGGTGGGGAGCCATCCTGATGTATCGGGATTCGATCAAGGAAATTGCCGGTTTTGCCGAAAACACGACGAACAACCGCATGGAGCTGATTGCTTGTATTGAGGCTCTCAAGGTGCTCAAACAACCTTGTGAAGTTTCCGTTTATACGGACAGTGCTTATCTTTCAAACGCGTTTATCAAGCAATGGCTGGTATCCTGGAAACAGCATGGCTGGCGCAAAGCCGACAAGAAACCCGTTGAAAATGCAGAATTATGGCAGGCGTTGGATGCACTTACCGCAAAGCATCATGTTACTTTTTTTAAAGTAAAAGGCCACAGCGACGACGTGCACAACAACCGTGCCGATGTGCTTGCAACAGAGCAGATCAAACTCATGATGAAACAATCCATGGCACAGAATTAAGGTTCCTGACCTTTGTTCTGTAGGCATATCCAAACATCAGGGGATTATCAGCAACTATTCGTAAAAGACATGTTTTACGAATAGTTAGTGGGGAAAAACATCGAAATGGCCGATAAAAAGTCCTATTATGCACAGATGAACCGCATCCGAATGCAAAAACTTCGGCAGATCACACAGGAACTTCCTGCTGCGTGTATGGATTTTTTTCGCGCAATGGAACCCACTACCGGCGTTCTGACAAGACTGAATTACGCGCACGATCTCCGTCTGTTTTTTAATTATCTGCATTCCAATGCCGAAGATCGCTTTTCCATGCCCATTAAGGATTGGACAGATGCAGATTTAACCCGTTTGACCGTTCTTGATATTGAGCGCTATTTGGAGTATCTTAACTATTTCGAGGATGAGAGCGGCCGCACGCATGAAAACGGCAATGCCGGAAAAGCGCGTAAAGTGTCTTCCCTGAAATCATTTTATAAATACCTGTACCGCACCAGCCGTATATCGGAAAATATCCTTGATAAAATCGAGATGCCAAAAATTCGTGAAAAAGAGATCATTCGCCTCGAAGCGGATGAAATCGCGAACCTTTTGGACTCCGTGACCAGTGGCGATAAACTAACTAAATCACAGATTAATTTTCACAGCAAAACCAAAACGCGCGATATCGCAATTCTGACGCTGCTGCTGGGAACGGGCATCCGTATCTCGGAGCTTGTGGGACTGGATATCCAAAACATCGACTTTTCGGCAAACAGTTTTTTGGTGACCCGCAAAGGCGGCGCACGCGTTGTCCTCTATTTCGGCGAAGAAGTCAAAAAAGCCCTGTCGGACTATCTGATACAACGGCGGCAGATCACCGTTCAGACCGGGCATGAGCAGGCGCTGTTCCTTTCATTGCAAAAACGGCGACTCACGCAGCGCGCGATCCAGAACCTTGTTGAAAAATATACGTCGATCGTTACACCCTTAAAGCATATCTCTCCGCACAAATTCCGTTCGACGTTTGGCACGATGCTCAACGCACAAACCGGTGATATCTATCTTGTTGCGGATGTTTTGGGCAATAAGGACGTCAACACAACGCGCCGGCATTATGCCGCAATTGACGATCAGCGCCGCCGCGAGGCCGCGCGCGTTATCAAACTTCGGGACGAATGATTGGATGTTTCAGTCCTTTTGATCTTGCTCCGACATTACTATTTTTGTAATTTCAATTTCCGCGTAATCCGCTTTATGGATGTCTTCCTGCAAACATTCAAAACAATTGATGCAGATTCTATCGTAGATTGGACAGCGCTCACATGCGCCGCAATCGGTACATTCCCTTTCAAATAAAACACAATCGGCCATAACTCTTCCCTCCTGCGCAAAGTATATACCTGACAACGTAAAATGAACAGAATATTTATTGCAGAACGCTTGTTCGTATGATAGAATAAGTTCGTAAAAGGAGGACATACCATGAATCTAAGCACAAAGCAACAAAAAGTATTGGATTTCATCCGCCATTACAACCGTGAACAAGGGTATCCTCCGTCTGTTAGAGAAATCTGTATCGGCTTAAGCTTAAAGTCCACCTCCACCGCGCATGGTTATCTGGAGCGGTTGGAACGCAAAGGGTTTATTCGCCGCGATCCGTCCCGACCCCGTGCCATTGAGCTTTTAGAAGACAGGGACACGTTTCGGGATGCCATCTCCATTCCGATCCTCGGTCAGGTCGCAGCGGGCGCGCCTTTGTTCGCACAGGAACACATTGAAGATTATGTGCGGCTTCCTTTAGACTTTTTTCACTTTACCGAGGACGAAACGTTCGTGTTGCGCATTCACGGCCAAAGCATGATCAATGCCGGCATCCTCGACGGCGACCATATAGTAGTCGAACGTGTCCAGACCGCAAACAACGGCGAAATCGTCGTTGCGCTTTTGGGTGAAGATGCCACATGCAAACGCTATTTCAGGGAAAACGATCATGTCAGACTCCAACCGGAGAATGATACGATGGACCCGATCATCGTTCGTGACGTCTCGATTCTTGGCAAAGTTATTGGCCTTCTGCGCAAATACTGATGCAATCTTTCTAAATCAATAGCGTAAGCAAAAAGGTATCTTCTTCATACGATACCTTTTCTTTTTTACGTCTTTAAGTATCATTTTGTCATTTCGTTCGTTTGAGCATGGCATCCACCGCGAAAATGCAGGCGATTCTGCCGTGCGCATAGGTCAATCCGCCCTGCAAATAGCCGATATAAGGCTCGCAAAGCGGCGCATCTGCGGAGAGTTCGATCGAAGAACCCTGTACAAACGCTCCTGCGGCCATGACGACCTCGTGCGAATAGCCCGGCATAGCCCATGGCTCCGGCTTGGCCATGGAATCGATGGGGGAAGCCTGCTGGATGGCATGGCAAAATGCCAGCAGGTCTTCCCTGTTGCCAAAACGGATCGCCTGGATGATATCGGAGCGCGAATCAAATGCCGACGGCAATACGCGATAGCCCAAGGACGAAAACGCCTGCGCAAAAAGCACAGCCGTCTTTAACGCTTCGCCGACAACGGACGGAGCCATGAAAAGCCCTTGAAAAAAGGGCCGGTAGCTCGCCTCATACGAACCGCATGCGCGTCCGATGCCCGGTGCCGTGAGCGCAGACTCCACCCTTGCGATGGCCTCTTTGGTGCCGCAAAGGTACCCTCCCGTAGGTGCCAAACCGCCTCCCGGGTTTTTGATCAGCGAACCTGCCATGAGGTCTGCACCAACGAGCGTAGGCTCTTCATCGCCTGTAAATTCGCCGTAACAGTTGTCCACATACACAAAGCACCCAGGCCGTATTCGATGCACCAGCGCACACGCTTGCGCTATCTGGGCAACGCTTAAAGATTTGCGCCAGGCATAACCGCTGGATCGCTGTATGCTGACAACGGCGATGCTCTGATCCGCGTTCATCCGCTCTTCAAGAGCTTCAAGATCGATGCCGTCCTGTGTTAGTTCAATGGCGCTAAACCGTATGCCGCGCTCAATGAGTGAGCCGTTGTTCGGCTCTATGCCGATCACGCGTTCCAGGGTATCATAAGGCTTCCCTGTTGCGCTTAAAAGCGTCTGGCCGCTTTTAAGAAGCCCCTGCAGCCCTATGCTCAGCGCATGTGTGCCGGATACGATCTGCGGGCGCACCAAAGCGTCCTGCGCATCGAGCGAGGACGCGAAAAGACGATCCAGCATATCGCGCGCGATATCGTTGTAGCCATAGCCGCTGGACGGTTGCATATGGCCCGCGGTTACACCGTTTACCCCAAATGCGCGCAAAACTTTTGCCTGATTGCGATATACCGTTTCCATGATGCCGGAAAATACCGGCAGCACAGCCTGTTCCGCATTCTCGACGCATTCCATTGCGCGCTTTGAGAATGAAAATGCCTCATAACCCTTCATGAACAATCACCAAATCCAAACGTCAAATGTTCTATGCCTGTTGGCGCAACGCCTGTCCGCTTTGCGGCATAACTGCTGCTATTGCATGCTTGTACAGCATGCTTTGTTTGCCATCATTGCTGTCGATGATAAGCGTAAAGTTGTCAAATCCCCTGACAACGCCCGATACCTGGAGCCCGTCGAGCATGCGTACATATACCGGAATGCGCTCGCGGCGTGCCGAATTCAAAAACACATCCTGCAAAACAAATGGCTTATTGCTCACGTTTGATATCCTCCTTGGTTGTTTCATACAAATCACATATCGTTTTTATCATCGTTTCCATGTTGGTCTGCGTTTCCATGTCAAACCAATGGATACGCAAATCGCGTGAAAACCAGGTCATCTGACGCTTCGCAAAGCGCCGTGTTTCGATTTTAATCAGTTCGACCGCATCTTCGAGTGTGCTTTCCCCGTTGAAGTAAGCAAACAGCTGCCGGTATCCCAATCCCATCATCGAAGGATGTTCAAGCGGGATTTTCCTGGAATACAGTGCACGCGCTTCTTCCACAAGCCCCTGGCTTATCATGCTATCAACACGTAGCCGGATTCGCTGCTCCAGCGTCTTTCGTTCCCACTTAAGTCCAACCATGCAAGCCGGATGCTCGGCATAGGCATTTTGTACAAAGGACTGCGCATGTTCCGAGTAAGGGCGCCCGGTCAGCATCGTCACTTCCAAAGCCCGTATCACTCGCTTCTGATCATTGGGATGCAATCGTGACGCGGATACGGGATCCACGGCTTTGAGTCTGTCAAGCAAAGCCTGCTTGCTTTCGGATTCGGCAATGAGCGCCAGTTCTGCACGAAGCGCAGGATCGCCCTGCACCGCCGTAAAATCCAGTTTCCCTGTCAGCGCATTGATATACAGTCCTGTTCCGCCGCAAACGATGGGTACATGCCCCCGGCTGCGTATATCCGCGATACAGTCGATGGCCATTGATTTGTAATCGGCTACCGTAAAGCTTTCGCCTACCGATACAACATCCATCAAATGGTGGGGTATCCCGCACATCTCGTCGTTTGTCAGTTTTGCGGCGCCGATATGCAGTTCCTTATAGACTTGCATCGCGTCCGCATTGATGACTTCTCCCGAGAGGGTGTGCGCCAACGCAACAGCCAGTTGGGATTTTCCCGATGCCGTCGGACCGACGACGACGATGTATGGCTTCTCACTCATACGATGCGCTTAAACCCTTTCTCCAAATCTCTCTGCCGTATGCGTATGGCGATGGGCCGGCCGTGAGGACAGGTTAGGTTCTCGTTTTCCAAAAGACGCTGCGTTATGGCTTCGATCTCCGCCTGTGTGAGCGTGTCGCCTGCTTTGATGCTGTGCCTGCACGCAAATCGAATGATGCGCTCGCGCTGCAGGGAAAGTGCATTTTTAATGGTTCCTGTTTCAGCCAAATCAAGCGCTTCGACGAACATGGCGCGTATGGACTTCGCCTCCATCAGTACAGGCAAAGACCGAACGACAAGACCGCGTTCACCGAAATCGTCAATCTCAAAGCCAAGCGCCGCGAAGGAATCCTTCAACTGTTCAAACACCGCGATCTCGCGATATGTTAGGTCGATGAACGTCGGCACGAGCAGCGTTTGGGAAAGTAGTTCACCGCGCTCAAACGCATCGCACAGCGCATCATACTGCAATCTCTCGTGCGCAGCATGTTGATCGATGATAAGCAGACTGTCATTGCTCTGGATCAATAGATACGTGTCGAACAGTTGCCCGATGGGCTTGGAATCCTTCCCCAGCGTTTTGTATTCGGCTTCCCATCGGAGCTGCTCCCGCGGCTCTTCCGCCTTATCATTGACAGATAATGGAAATTGTATACCGGTGGGTTCCTTTAAGACGGAAGTGTCCGAAGAAAACGGAAAACCGTCGTTTAACAGAGCCATCCGATCTTTAAGGGAATTGGAAAGGTAGTCTGTTTGTTCCGGTTCATTTCGGAGCATTTGCGGCTCTGTGACAGGCTCCGTCCGGATGGTCTGGCTTTCAGCTTGATCGGCAACGCGGTTTTGCGGCATTTCAGACGGCTGTTGATACCGACTCCATGCTTCCTGTACCGCTTTTGTTACCAGCTTCGCAATTTCCTGTTCATCGGTGAATCGAACCTGAAGTTTCTGCGGATGAACGTTGACATCGATGACAGCGTGCGGCATTTTAAGATGCAGCACAAAAAACGGGAATCTCCCCGTCATCAGCCTTGCACCGAAGCCCTGTGCCACAGCATCTGCCAATGCGATGTTTCGAATAAAACGCCCGTTTAACACGAGCGTCTGGGCAGCGCGTGTTTGCCTGGCTATTTCAGGTTTTCCGACAAATCCGACCAAACAGATGTCTTGTGCGGCATCAACCGGAATGCATTGTTCCGTTACCTGCGTGCCATACAAGGCAAGCACCGCATCACGCAATCCCGTGCCCGGAGTTTGCATGACAACTTTTTTCTGGTTGATAAAACGAATTGCAACCTCGGGGTTCGCCAGCATGATTCGAAGCATGATATCGCTTATTTGCGCGGTTTCGGCAACGGCGCTTTTGGTAAATTTCAAACGTGCGGGCGTATTGAAAAACAAGTTGCTAACCGCAATGCTTGTCCCTTCGGGGCAGCCGTATGGCATGTTGGAAAGGACCTGTCCGCCGCTTATCTCAACGCGCCTTCCGGTTTGTGCCGATCTTGTTCTGGTCACCAGAACGACCTGCGACACCGCGGCGATGGAGCTGAGCGCTTCCCCACGAAAACCAAGCGTTTCGATGCCCATCAACGAATCGCCGCTTTTTATCTTGCTCGTCGCGTACCGTTCAAATGCCAGTGCAACATCCTCCGCCTCGATGCCGCTTCCGTTGTCGGCAACGCGCACCAGGCTTAAGCCGCCGTTTTCGATCTCAACGGTGATGGCCGTCGAGCCCGCGTCCAGCGCGTTCTCGCAAAGCTCCTTAACAACACTTGCAGGTCTGTCCACCACTTCGCCGGCTGCGATACGATTGCTGGTTTCAACATCGAGTTTTTGTATTCTCATAGCAGTTTTCCGGCCCTGTTCTTATACAGATTCAAATGGTTCAGCGCTTCAAGCGGCGTCATCTGTCCGATTTCCAAAGAAGCAAGTTCCTGCAGCAACGGATATATTTCGGCATCCTGAAACAACGGCAAGGATGCGTATCCGTTGTTTGAATTGACAAACGGATGCTCCTCCTTTTGCTGCTGGATCTGCACCATCAGGGCTTTGGCTCGCTCGATGACGTCTTTGGGGACCCCCGCCATCTGCGCTACCGCAATGCCAAAGCTCTTATCTGTGCCGCCGCTGATGACGCGGTGCAAAAAGATGATGTCGTTTTCCGTTTCGTGCGCCAGAACGCAGAAGTTTCGTATACCCTTTATTTTTGTTTCCAGTTCTACAAGTTCATGATAGTGCGTTGCAAACAGCGTTTTCGCACCTTTCACCTGTTCACAGATGTATTCCGAAGCGGCCCAGGCGATACAAAGCCCGTCATAGGTGCTCGTTCCGCGACCTATTTCATCAAGGATAATCAGGCTTTTCTCCGTCGCATGGTTAAGGATGTTGGCAAGCTCCACCATCTCCACCATGAACGTGCTTCGTCCGCTTGCCAGGTCATCCGAAGCGCCGACACGGGTGAAGATACGGTCCGAAAGGCAAATATCGGCGGTTTTGGCGGGGACGAAAGACCCGATATGCGCCATCAATACGATGATGGCGACCTGCCGCATAAAAGTCGACTTGCCCGACATATTGGGGCCCGTTATCAGGTGGAAACGGTTGTCAGATTGGTTCAAATACACATCGTTTGGCACGAATCCGGATACTGTCATCTCCACGATGGGGTGCCGTCCGTCCTTAATCCGTATCTCGCCGTCATCGTTGATGGCAGGCTTCACATAGCCATGCTCAAATGCGGCGTTTGCCAGCGACAACAGGACATCCAACAGCGCCATGGCTCTTGACGCACTTTGCAATTCGTCAATGTGCAGGTTGATGGTATCCCGAAGCTCTATAAATAGCACTTGCTCAAGGCGGATACGCTTTTCGTCTGCGCCCAATATGTTCTCTTCCAGCTCCTTGAGCTCTTCTGTGATAAAGCGCTCTGCATTGGCGAGCGTCTGCCGTCGCACATAGCGGTAAGGCACCTGGCCTAGCTGGCTTTTCGTAATCTCGATATAAAACCCGAATACGCGGTTGTACCCGACCTTCAAATTGCGTATGCCGGTAGCTTCCCTTTCCTTTTCTTCAAGCTTCATCAGCCATTGCCTTGCGTTGGTGGAAGCTTCCCGCAGTTCGTCAACACGCTCGCTGTAGCCTACCTTGATAATGCCTCCGTCCTTGATCGAAAGCGGCGGGTCCTCGATGATTGCGGCGTCAATCTGTTCCGCAACGGAATCCAAAAGAGGCAGCGCCTGGCTTAATGCGCACAACATCGGGGATGTAAAGGAATGCAGTGCATCCCGGATTTGCGGGATCTGCCGCAGCGTCTTTGCGATGGCAAGCGCGTCCCGTGCATGCAGCGTCCCGTAGGCAATTTTGCTGCAAAGGCGTTCAAGATCGTATACGTTGTTTAAATATTCCGTCAAATTCTTTCGCTGTGCAAAATTTTCAACCAGTTCTAAAACAGCATCGAGCCTTGATTCGATTGCCTGTTTCTGCCGAAGCGGATGCTCGATCCATTGTTTTAGAAGCCTGCTTCCCTGTGCGGTTCTGGTACGGTCCAAAACTCCCAGCAATGTGTTTTTACGCCCTCCGCCCATAATCGGCGCCGTCAATTCGAGATTGCGCTTTGTTGCGGCGTCCAGTTCCATTGATTCACTGCGGCTTGCGATGCGGATGTTGTTGATATGATTGAGCGCGTTTTTCTGCGTCTGGTGCAGATAGTGTATCAACGCTCCCGCTGCACGTATTTCCGGGCTTTTATCCGATAACCCGAATCCGGCCAATGTTTGTACGTGAAAATGGCTTTTAAGCGCGTCCGATGCGGTATTGAGACCGAATGCCCAGTTTCCCAGCGTGCTGATCAACACGTTGCCGCTTCTTAACTGTTCGCCATAGAGATTAAGTGTCTGATCATCCGTCAGGATCTCTGCCGGGGCGATGCGGTTGATCTGGATTTGTATGTCCGGTGCAATCTGTTTTGCCGTGACGGAATCCACAAAAAACTCACCCGTTGACACATCGCACCATGCCAACGCAACCGCATTGCCATCCGCCGTAACACACAGGATATACCTGTTGGTCGCAGCGTCGATGATGTTTTCCTCGATGACTGTCCCCGGTGTCACAACACGAATGACTTCCCGATCCACAAGCCCTTTGCTAAGCGCAGGGTCGGATGTCTGTTCGCAGATCGCGACCTTATATCCCTTTTCGATCAGCTTTTTGATATATCCGTCTATGCTGTGGTACGGTACGCCGCACATCGGCGCCCGTTCCGACATGCCGCAGTCGCGCCCTGTCAAAACGATGTCAAGCTCACGGGAAGCCAGTTTGGCATCCTCAAAGAACATTTCGTAAAAATCTCCAAGCCGGTATAAGAGGATGCAATCGGGATATTGCTCCTTGGTCAACAAATACTGCTTGATCATCGGCGTTACGGAACTCATACAATCCCCCTAAAGCCTTTCGGCGAACAGCGAATTCACTTTCGCCTTTGTTATTCGAACCGGTATCAATTCCCCCGTAAGCGAACTGTCGCCGGGAAAGTTCACCACTCTGCCCCGCTCCATTCTGCCGCTCACATGCGAGGAGCTTTTCTTGCTTGTCCCTTCCACGAGTACGGTCTGTTGAGTACCCACAAGCGACAGGTGGAGCATCGTTGTGCTTTGCGCCTGAAGAGCAAGCAATTCCGACAACCGCTTCTTTTTAAGTTCCGAATCCACTTGTTCCGGCATCATCGCAGCGGGCGTATCACGCCTGGGAGAAAACGCAAACACAAACGCGGCATCAAATCGCATGTCGCGTATAAGATCAAGGGAGAGGTTATGATCTTCTTGCGTTTCGCCCGGGAAACCGGCGATCAGATCCGTTGTGATTCCGCAGTCAGGCATTGTCTGCCGCAGCTTTTGTACCAGCGAACGATAATGGGAATTAGAATATCTTCTATTCATTCTTGTGAGGATTGCGTCGCTTCCGCTCTGTACCGGCAGATGGATCTGGTTGCAAACCGTCTTGCAATCGGCCATAGCTCGGATCAAATCATCCGACAGATCCTTGGGATGCGATGTCATAAAACGGATGCGCGCAATGCCCGTTTGATCCAGACGCCGCAACAATTGTGGAAAACCTGTGGATTGGTTGTCTATACCATAGCTGTTCACATTTTGTCCCAGCAGCATCACTTCTTTATAGCCAAGCGCTAAGAGGTTATCCACTTCTTGTATGATATCGTCCGCTGGTCTTGAGCGTTCTCTTCCCCGCACATGCGGTACGATACAGTAGGTGCAATAATTGTTGCAGCCATGAATGATATTGACATACGCCAAAGGCGGCGACTGATGGTGTGTGGGAATTTCAAACTCCAACCCTGCGTCGCCGATGTTGGACTGATATTTTCTGCCGCCCTGATGTGCTAGCTGTATCATCATCCCAAGCTGGTGGATGGAGTTGGTGCCGAAGCAGAAATCCACAAACGGAAACCTTCGCTTAAGCTCCTCTGCCATTCCTTGCTGTGCGATCAGGCATCCGAATACGCCGACGACGAGATTGGGGTTATTTTGCTTTTTTGCTTTCGTGGCACCGATTGCTCCCCATGCCTTGCGTTCCGCGAGATCGCGTATACAGCAGGTGTTGAAAAGGACAACATCCGCCTCATCGATGGACTGCGCTTTTTGATACCCCATTTGTTGCAGAACACCTTCTGCGACTTCGCTTTCACGCACATTCATTTGACATCCGAATGTATGAATATGATATGTATTGTTATGCTGTGGCATAGGACCCGACCCTTCGAAATAGGTATAAATCATTATAGCAGATATACTTCCTTTGTGCACAAAAGCGGCGTATGATTGCTTTGCCTATATACCTATAAACCGTTTTGGATATGGAAAAACCCCCCGGCATAAGCCGAGGGGTCTGGTGCGAGAAACAGGACTTGAACCTGCATGACCTTGCGATCACTAGAACCTGAATCTAGCGCGTCTGCCAATTCCGCCATTCTCGCATTTGGTGGATGGGGATGGATTCGAACCATCGAAGTCTGAGACGTCAGATTTACAGTCTGATCCCTTTGGCCGCTCGGGAACCCATCCAAATTTAATTGATTGTTGGAGCTGGTGATGAGATTCGAACTCGCAACCTGCTGATTACAAATCAGCTGCTCTGCCGTTGAGCTACACCAGCAGGAAAGTATTGGCGACCCGGAAGGGGC
This sequence comes from uncultured Christensenellaceae bacterium, assembly GCA_942492795.1. GTDB lineage: Bacteria > Bacillota > Clostridia > Christensenellales > QAND01 > RGIG3178. The sequence continues at coordinate 1,915,124 of OW818639.1, read as the reverse complement.
TCGAACCCTCGACCTCCAGCGTGACAGGCTGGCATTCTAACCAACTGAACTACCGGGCCGTGTATGGTGGGCCCTCAGGGATTCGAACCCCGGACCAATCGGTTATGAGCCGACCGCTCTGACCAACTGAGCTAAGGGCCCAGACATGTGCATAATGGTGACCCCTAGGAGACTCGAACTCCTGTTACCGCCGTGAAAGGGCGATGTCTTAACCGCTTGACCAAGGGGCCATATTGTTTTGCTGGTCGGGGCGAAGGGATTCGAACCCCCGGCTTCATGCTCCCAAAGCATGCGCGCTACCAAGCTGCGCCACGCCCCGCTATTACCGCTCGCACGCGACACAAGTTAATATACAGGATACCCGCATCAATGTCAACTCATTTTTTCTCTCCGCGGCTGATAATTCTTGCCCAAACAGCGCATAATCTGCGACGTATTATTGCATTATGATGCTTACTGTAAACCGTTGCATCTCCGGCATAACAACCCGGGGTGCCCGGCTGCTTACGCTTTATATGACATCGTGTATTGGGTTATAAAAAAGCGATGACATTTTATTCTGCCATCGCTTTTGTACTTCTTTTAGTATCTTCTTGGCGGTCTGTGATCGCGGTTATCCGGACGATCTCCCCGCTCGGTGCGCTGCTGTTGCTTGCGTTCGGCAGCTTCCTTTTCCTTTTCGGGATCGGGAGGCAGCAGATCCCGACGATTCAGGTTGATGCGGCCTTTTTCGTCGATCTCCGTGACTTTCACGAGGATCTCGTCGCCGATATTCACAACATCTTCTACCTTCTCAACAAATCCGCGATCCAGCTTGGTGATGTGCACCATGCCTTCCTTGCCCGGCAGCAATTCCACGAACGCGCCGATCGGAATGATGCGTACGACTTTGCCCAGATAGACTTCGCCTGCAACAATTTCCTTCACGATGCCTTCGATGTATTTCCTTGCGCGGTTGGCAGCTTCGGCATCCGGCGTGCAGATGTATACCCTTCCGTCGTCTTCGATATCGATGGTGACACCCGTCTCCGCAATGATCTTGTTGATGGTCTTGCCGCGCGGTCCCACCACTTCGCCGATCTTTTCGGGCGCGATGGTAAAGCAAATGATCTTGGGTGCATATTCGCTGAGCGATTCACGCGGCGCGGAGATGGTTTCCATCATCTTGTCGAGGATGAACAACCTTCCGTCCAGTGCCTGTGAAAGAGCGCGTTCCAGAACTTCGCGGTCGATGCCCTTGATCTTCATGTCCATCTGGATGGCTGTTATGCCCTTCTTCGTACCGGCTACTTTAAAGTCCATATCTCCCAGGAAGTCTTCCATGCCCTGGATGTCCGTCAACACGGCGACCTTGTCGTTTGCCTCATCCTTGATAAGGCCCATCGCTACGCCAGCAACCGGCGCTTTGATCGGTACGCCGCCGTCCATCAGCGCCATGGTTGATGCGCATACGCTTGCCATCGAAGTGCTGCCGTTGCTGCTTATCACTTCGCTTACGATGCGGATCGCATAGGGGAATTCTTCTTCGCTTGGCAGAAGCGGCAACAAAGCGCGCTCAGCCAAAGCGCCATGTCCTATTTCGCGCCGACCAGGTCCGCGCATCGGGCGCGTTTCGCCCACGGAATACGGCGGCATATTGTATTGATGCATATAGCGTTTGTTTTCCTCTTCGGTAAGACCGTCGAGTATCTGTACCTGGCTCATCGCACCCAACGTCAGAACGGACATCACCTGCGTTTGTCCGCGGGTAAATACGGCGCTGCCGTGCGGGCGTTTTAACAAGCCGATTTCACTCCAGATGGGTCTGATCTGTGTCAGGTTGCGCCCGTCCGGACGTATGCCGTCCATAACGATCTTCCGGCGTACCTGCACTTTGGTCATATCGTAGAGGATGCTGTCGATGCGCTTTGCAGAATCGGGATAATCCGCGGCAAAATGTTCGATGACCTCTTTTTTGACCGTATCCTGGCGTGCACGCAATTCGTCGCGGTCAAACACTTCCAGCGCCCATGCGATCTTATCTGCGGCAAATGTCTTTACCGTCTCTTCAAAGGTCTCATCCTTCACTTCCGCTGCAGGCACTTTCTTCTGTTCGCCGATTTCCTCCGCGATGCCGGAAATGAACTTCACCAGACGTTTGATCTCATCGTGTCCCAACAGGATCGCTTCGAGCATCTCTTTCTCGGAGACCTCTTTGGCGCCTGCTTCGACCATAAGCACCGCTTCCGCAGTTCCGGCCACCGTAAGGTGCAACAGCGAGGCGTCCCGCTGCTTCAAATCCGGGTTAAGGATAAATTGCCCGTCCACCAATCCGACGGTTACCGCGCCGATCGGGCCCGAAAACGGAATATTGCTGATGGACAGCGCTACGGAAGAACCAACCATTGCAAGAATATCCGGCGGGACGTTCTGATCCACAGAAAGCACCGTGGCTACGACCTGAACATCGTTGTGATAATTTTTGGGGAACAAAGGCCTTAACGGTCTATCCATCAAACGGCAGGTCAGTGTCGCCTTTTCCGAATACCTGCCCTCGCGCTTGATAAATCCACCGGGAATCTTGCCTACCGAATACATTCTCTCTTCATATTCGCAGCTAAGCGGAAAAAAATCGACGCCTTCGCGGGGTTTATCCGCCGCGGTTGCGCAAACCAATACCGCTGTATCACCAATTCGTACGATGCAGGAACCTCCTGCTTGCTGTGCGTATTTACCGGTTTGTATGGTCAACGTTTTTCCGGCAAATTCTGTTGTAAATTCTCTCTCCATTCGTCTCTCCTTCTCTTCGTTTCAGCATATAAAAAAGATAGAGCGAGAAAATCCCCGCTCTATTACTTTGCTTAATGGCGTAATCCCAAACGGGCTATCAAGGACCGATACCGTTCGATATCCTTTTCTCTTAGGTAGTTCAGCAATCCACGGCGGCGTCCGACCATCTGCAGCAACCCGCGGCGCGAGTGGTGATCTTTCTTGTTTGTCTGGAGGTGGTCATTGAGGTGGTTGATGCGCTCTGTCAACAGTGCGACTTGTACTTCGGGCGAGCCAGTGTCTTTTTCGACGGTCGCAAATTGTTCAATAATCTCTTTTTTACGTTCCGGTGTCATTTTCATTTCTCCTTAATATTTATATCCCCATATCCCAAGATCGCCGTTGGAGAAACGTACGCCATAGCATATGGTTGTGAGTTATTTTAACACTATCAAACTTCTTTGTAAAGCTTCGTATCGATTTAAGCATTTCCGCTTCGACGCAAAAATTGCATGCTGCCCAGCCTTGTTTCATACGGAGTCTTTTTAACCTGTATAATGCCTTTATCACTTACGATCACTTCGATCTGTTCATCCAAAAAGCCGCAAATATATCTGCCATTGGCAATGCGCGCTTTGTTGTCGGGCCAGCGGCTGATGCCGTTTGCAAAGCGGACGGATACGCTGTATGGACGGCCGAGTAGTATGCTTGCCAACTCGCAATCTCCCTGAAGCAGTGTTTTTCGTATGCGTGAACTGGAAATGGGCAGTCCCTCGTAAAGCACATCTTCCACGCAAATAACTCCAACGCCTGACGCTTGCCCGAGTTTTTGCAAAAGAGCGACATCCCCCATGCCCTTATGGCCAAAACGGTAATCGTGTCCGCATACCAGCGTACTTGTCCGCTGTTTTTGGAACAGCAGCTGCGCGAACATCTCGGGCGACATTTGGCTGTATTCGTACGTAAACTCCTGGGATATCGCCAAGTCGATGCCTATCTGCTCGCAAAGCATGAGCTTTTCATCTTCCGGCGTCAAAAAGCCGAGTACTTCGGCTTGTTTTTGCGGATGCGGAGAATTATGGTATGTATATACGACGGACGGAACATTGTCCTCTTTCGCTTTACGAACACATGTACTTAAAAGCGCCTCGTGTCCCTTATGAACACCGTCAAACATCCCCAGTGCCACACACGCACGAAGGCCGTCAAGTCCGCTCTCATTCTGAAAACTGCGCAAATCACTCACTCCCATGGAATACCTTGACCGGTTTAATGGTGTTCGAATTGCGTTCGCCAATACCGACCAGTTTGTTTTGATACCACAATGTACATATAGGATCATCTTTGTGCATATCGATATCTATATCCGACAACATCTGTCCGTTGCTGATTCTCTGTGCGTTTGCCGGATCGAGTTCGACTTTTTCAAGATGCGATACAGCCATCCCTATCGGCATCAGCAGCGATCCAAGTGTATTGTTTTGCATGGCTTGCTGGATTTGCTCAAAGGTAACAGCTTGTTCCAGAGTAAACGGTCCGCTTCTGGTGCGAAGCAAAAAGCTGCAATGCGCGAATGCGCCCGCTTGTCTTCCCAAGTCATGGCACAACGTACGGATATAGGTTCCCTTGGAACAACGGATGCGAATCAAAAAGGCATTTGGAGCTACTTCACGAAGCAGTTCCTTTTCGTATATATAAACCTGTCGCTGCGGAATCTCTTTGGTGATCCCTTTTCTTGCAAGATCCACCATCTTTTTCCCGTCCATCTTGATGGCGGAATAAGCCGGCGGTGTTTGCCAATGTTCATAAGGAATGGCGCGCAGGAGTTCTTCCATTTCAAAGCGTGTGACAACCCTGTCGCTTGCATTGACAACTTGACCCTGCGCGTCCTGCGTATCGGTCTCGATGCCGAACTGAAGCTGTGCGATGTATTCCTTATCGCCTGCCATCGCATAGCCGGTCAAGCGCGTCGCAGAATCTAAAAAAACGGGCAATACGCCCGCCGCTGACGGATCCAACGTACCGCTGTGTCCGGCCTTTTTGCATGGAACCAACCGCTTGATTGCCTGCACTGCCTGTTGCGAGGACATATCGCTTGGCTTGAGCAGGTTTAAAATCCCATCTGTTAGCATTGCAACCCTTCAAGCACATGCATAAGCGTTTGTTTTGCTTCCTCTAGCGTTGAATCCATGGAAAACCCCGCGGCACGCATATGTCCGCCACCCATGAACACGCTGGCAATCTTACCGACATCCACCCTGTCTTTGGATCGCATGCTGACTTTGATAAGCCCGCAGTTTGTTTCGCGCAGCAACAATGCAACTTCCACCGACTCGATGTTGCGGGCAAAATCGATGATGCCTTCAACATCCGCCTGCACGGCATGCATTGACTCGAAGTCTTCCAACGACAGACACATCATTGCGACCCGTCCGTTACAACGGATATCAAGCGATTGGATTGCACATCCCAACAGTTTGACCCAACCGATCGACGACGTCTGAAAAATGTCACGTGCTATGATGTTTGGTTTCGCACCGAATGAGACCAGTTCAGACGCGATGCGCAGTGTTTGCGCATCGGTGTTGGAATGGGTAAAATGTCCTGTATCAGCAGAAAGCGCTATAAACAGGTTGCTTGCAATCGATTCGTTTATGCTTACCCCTAGCGCTTCGAGCAGTTGATAGATGAGTATGCCCGTTGCCGAAACTCCCGACATTAAATTGAATTGTCCGTACCCCTGATTGGATACATGATGATCGATGTTGATGATGGAATTAGCACGGGAAATCACGTCGTCCGAAAATCCTGTTCGCGCCAAATCAGCGCAGTCTACGCAGATCAGATGCGAAAAAGGTTTCATTTGATCAGGCGTAATGAGCGTATCCGCTCCCGCTATACTGCGGTACTTGATCGGGACCGCGTCGACACAGACGGTCTGGACGTTCTTGTTCAGTTCATTCAAACCGATTTTTAACGCAAAAAGAGATCCCAGCGAATCGCCGTCGGGATTCTCATGACATACGATCACGTAATCGTCATGCTCTTTGATAAACCGGGCCAGAGCAGACAGTTCATTTGGATTCATCTTCTTTAATCACCTGCGCAATTTTCTGCGCCATATCAACAGCGTATTCGATGCTGTCGTCCGAGACAAATACGAGATTGGGTACCCGCCTCAACTTGGTGCGACCCGCCAGTTCACGGCGAATAAACCCGCCGGCCCTGTGAAGTGCTTCCATGCTTAGTGTCCGCTCATCCTCAGAGCCCAACACACTCACGTACACCTTTGCATTGGATAGATCCCGCGTTGTTTCCACACGAACGACGCTTGCCAAAGAAGCCAACCCGGGATCTCTCATGTTGCGAGTGATAATATCCTCGATTTCACGGCGGAATTCCTCATTGATGCGCTGTGAGCGAATAGTGGCCATGGATTATTGCTCCACTTCTTTTTGCGTAAACGCTTCGATTATATCTCCCTGTCTGAGATCGTTGTAATTCTGCAATGTCAAGCCGCATTCGAAGCCTTTGAGAACTTCGCGCGCATCATCCTTAAACCGCTTAAGCGATGAGAGCTTCCCTTCATGGATGACGACATTGTCACGCAGCAGACGCACATCCGAATTGCGCTGCAATTTGCCGTCCAGCACCATACATCCGGCGATGGTGCCGATAGCGGAGACCTTAAACGTCTCGCGAACTTCTGCACGTCCTACGATAACCTCTTCAAACACCGGTTCAAGCATGCCCTTCATCGCTTTTTCGATGTCCTCAATCGCGTTATAGATAATGCGGTACAGGCGAATGTCAACGCCTTCTTTTTCAGCCGCAATACGGGCGGGTCCGTCGGGACGCACGTTGAATCCGATGATGATCGCATTGCTGGCGCTTGCCAACATGACATCCGTCACGATGATCGCACCTGCGCCGCCATGAATACAATGGACGCGCACATGCTCGTTGGAGAGCTTCTCCAGCGATGAACGCACCGCTTCCACGGAACCCTGCACATCGGCTTTGATGATAATATTGAGATCCTTGATCTGCCCTTCTTTGATCTGCTCATACAGATCTTCCAGGGTGACACGGCTGGTCATCTTCATCTGCTCGCTCTTGATGCGATTTTTGCGGTCTTCGACAACCTGGCGTGTTATGCCGGTATCTTCCACCGCATAGAGAATATCGCCGGCTGACGGCACGAAGTCGAATCCAAGCACTTCAACCGGCACGCTCGGTCCCGCTTCGTCTACCCTGCGGCCGGTATCGTCCAGCATCGCGCGGATACGCCCGCTGGATGTTCCCGCAACCACCATTTGTCCGACGCGCAGCGTACCGTTTTGTACCAATACGGTCGCCACCGGTCCGCGGCCCTTGTCGAGCTTCGCTTCCACGACGGCGCCTTTGGCAAGGCGGTTCGGGTTTGCCCGCAGTTCGAGGACATCGGAGACGAGTATGATCATTTCCAACAGTTCATTGATGCCTTGTCCGGTCTTTGCAGATACCTTCATGATCACGGTATCACCGCCCCATTCTTCCCAAACGAGGCCGTACTCCGTTAATTCCTGCATAACGCGTTCCGGATTGGCGTCCGGAAGATCCATCTTGTTGATTGCGACAATGATGGGCACGCCTGCCGCTTTGGCATGGTTGATGGCTTCAACGGTCTGGGGCATAATGCCGTCATCCGCGGCGACCACCAGCACCACGGCGTCCGTAACCTGTGCGCCGCGCGCACGCATGGCTGTAAAAGCCTCGTGACCGGGCGTATCCAAAAATGTTATGCTTTGGTTGTTGTTGATAAACACGCGGTAAGCGCCGATATGCTGCGTGATGCCGCCCGCTTCGCCTTCCGTCACACGCGTGGAACGGATCTTGTCAAGCAACGACGTTTTGCCGTGGTCGACGTGTCCCATGATTGTGATGACCGGCGAACGTTTGATAAGGTTCTCTTCCTCATCGGATGCGTTCACGGCTGCCAACGTCTGTTCAGCGGTTTGCTCGATCCTTTGTTCCAGCGTTATTCCGTAATCGCTGGCAACAAGGGCGGCTGTTTCATATTCAATTTCTTGATTTATCGTAACGATAATGCCAAGCATCATTAGCTTTTTGATAATATCACCGGCCGGTTTTCCGATACGGTCCGCCAGCGTTTTAACCGTAACGTTTTCCCCGGAAATGACCGCCTTTTCGATGCGGACAAGTTCGGGTTTTTGTTGAATCGTAAGCTTGCGTTTTCTGCGACGGGCTACGGAAGCATCTTCATCCTGTGCCAGCAGCAGAGCGCTGCGTTCCCGCTCGAGAGCTTTGCGGCTTTTCGTTTTCTTTTCCGTATCAAAAACGCGAACATAGTTTGCCTTGTTCGGATCGTAATTGCTCGCCTTCGCTTTGCGCGGCGCTTCCGTTGCAGCCGGTGCGGCAGGTGCTGCACCCGGACGACGAGGGCCGGTACCCGGTGCTCCGGGACGTGCGCCATCCCGAGGCGCGCCAAATCCGGTGCCGGCGGGACGTTGAGGCCGATCGGTGGGTCGCGCTTGTCCGTCCCTTGGTGTAAAGGGACGCTGCGTATATTCTCCTGCGGGGCGGCTCATCGGCGCGCCCGGCGGGCGGTCGCTTGGACGCCTTTGTACAGGACGCGGCGGGGCTGCCGGCTGAGGCATTGATGCATTGCGCAGTGCCGCATCATCACGCATCACTCTGCCCTGCATGCGAGCAAGTCTCTCTGCAGGACGCTCAAACTTCGGCGGCGCCTGTTCCTGTGCCTGCGGCTGCATAGATGCTTGCTCTTGCCTCGCAGACGACGCGGAGTCGCCGTCTTTCGGTTTCTCCTGACGTGACCTTACAGTAGCATGCTCCTGCGTTGCCGCTTCCTGGGGGCTCACAACGACATCTGATGTTTGCTCCGCCTGTGACATTGCGATGTTTTCCGCATTGTTATCCGATTCTTGTTTGACAGGCTTTGGTTTATCAGCATCGCGGGTACGACGAACCAACTCACTTTCTATTTTGCGAACAGATTCCATCTGTGCCGTTATATCATGTTGCATACTTTTAATAGCCTCAAGGTTTCCCTTGCTGCTTTGCAGGATTGCTTTAGCGAAGTCGTTGATTTTCATTTTAGAGATGTTTTGCGTCATCCTCTACCCCCTGAATTTTGTTCCCGAAGTATTTCCTTTTCTATTTGTTCAGCCAATCCGGCGTCACATACGGCAATGCACATTCGACCCGGTTTTCCCGCTACCTGACATGGATCTTCCATCGAATAACAAGATACTTGATAATGCCGGCACATATCTGTATATTTTTTTTGGCTGTTGGCTGAACTTTCGCCGTCTATGATTACAAGACGTGCATTGCCGTTGCGGACGGCCGTTTCAACAGCCTGTGCCCCAACCACAATGCGTCCGGCTCTGGCAGCCAACCCTATGAAACTCTTAGCTTTCTCCATGCGTTCTCTTTGCGATTTCCTCTTTGATGGTCTCAACCGTCTGCACGCTTAAGCGTACGGCTTTGGAGCGTTGTGCCGCCTGCAAGCATTGCTCATTCGGGCACACATACGCGCCGCGCCCGTTTTTTTTGCCGGACGCATCCATCGTCATATCCCCTTCCTTGGGGATGACGACACGCAACAGTTCACGCTTTGGTCTCATCTGTTTGCATCCGATGCACATGCGCATCGGTATTTTATGGCTCTTCATATTATTCACTATCCGATAAATCGTCTATCAACAGATCGGAATCATCCAATAGCTCCTCATCGTCGTACTCATCTTCCATCGACTGATTGAGCAGCTCTTCATACATCTCCTGCGCCTGCGACTGGCTCTTGATATCCGTCTTCCAGCCGGTCAGCCTTGCTGCAAGTTTCGCGTTGATACCGCGCATTCCGATCGCAAGACTCAATTGATGATCCGGCACGACGACTTTGGCGGCGCGTTCTTCCTCGTTGATTTGAACCATGATAACCTTGGCCGCGCTCAAGCTGTTAGCGATAAATTCGATCGGATCGGCACTCCATGGAATGATATCGATCTTCTCTCCCTGAAGCTCATCGACGATTCGCTCCACACGGCTGCCCTTGGGACCGACGCAGGAACCGACGGGATCGACCTGAGGATCGCTCGAATAAACAGCAACCTTGGAACGGATGCCGGGTTCACGCGAAATCGCTTTGATTTGCACAGTGCCGTCCATGACTTCCGGTACTTCAAGCTCAAACAAGCGCTTGATGATGTCCTTATTCTTGCGCGATACAATGATGGGTGTTTCTTTGCCGCGGGCTTCTTTATCGACTTTCAATACATACACTTTGATACGATCGCCCTGACGGTACCGCTCGCTTTCCACCTGTTCGCTCAGCGGCAAAAGTCCCTCGTTGCGCCCCAGTTCGATATAGACATTCCCGTTTTCAACGCGCTGAACAACGCCTGTCATGATTTCATACAGTTTTCCGCTAAAATCGCTCACCATACGTTCACGTTCCGCTTCCTTTAATCGCTGAAGCAAAACCTGTTTTGCCGTCTGTGCGGCTATGCGGCCAAAGGACTTTGGTGTGGAATTCAATTCCACAACGTCGCCCAGTTCATAATTGCCGTATTTTTTGGCTTCCGACATCGATATGGAAGACATGGCATCGTTGATGGGCGTATCATCCGAAACGACCACCTTCTGTGAAAACACCTTGAATTCGCCGTTTTCACGATCCACCACGGCACGGACCTGTCCCTCTGTGCCATAATGGTTGCGATATGCCTTCTGTAGCGCTTCCTCTATCGCCGTATACAGGATATTCTGATCAATGCCGCGCTCTTTCTCAAGGGCACTGATAGCTTCCTTTAATTCGCTCTGCAATCTGGTTCCTCCTTACATCAAAGGTCTACTACCGGTTTAATCAGCGCCGAATCCTTGCGCGCAAACTGTAACTCTCCATAATCCTTTGTTTGTATTGTAATGGTATCGGTGCTTTCATCAAACGCGGTCAAAACCCCGATATGGATCTTCTTCCCGTTGATCGGTTGGTATACGCGCACCTCAACCTCTTTGCCTATGGCATCCTTGATATCTTCAGGCCGTTTGAGCGGTCTGTCTATACCTGGAGATGATACGCTCAGATAGTAAGCGTCCTCGATAGGGTCCAATTCGTCCAAAATGGGGTCAATTGCCTTGGACACCTTTTCGCAGTCATCCAACCCTATACCGTTGGGATGTGCAATGACAACCGTAAGCACCTTGTTGCCATTTTCCCGGCCAATTTCAACATCGACGATCCGATATCCCAAGGATTGTACGGTAGGCGCTATGGCATTTTCGATGAGCTCTGTCGTCTTGGACAATGCATTTCCGCCCTTCACATGTAGAAAGAGTGGGGACATCCCACTCTCTCATCTACTTTCCTAGTCGCCTCATTATGTTAGCACAATGGAGAAAACATTTCAATAGGCGATTTGTGCTTTGGTTTAAAATATGTTCGTTTTGCAGGCAAAATACCGTGAATAACGAGACTCGCCGGTGTTTTGGAAGGCATCGCGACACAATATTCGATCAATATCTCAAATTACCTGCAAAAATCCGTTCACATGCCGTCTTCATACCAATTTTGCGTTTCTTTATGTTTGCGCCATCAGCTGAAAGAATGAAACCTGGGCGGTGTCCGGCAGTTCCGCAAGCGTGCCCAATTCCCGCAGTTTTTCAATGATGGAAGCATTCAGCTTGGTGCGCATCCGAAGATCCTCTACGGAAAAGAAATCCTTTTGCTTTCTGGCTTGTTCAACGCTGATAGCGGCGTTCTCGCCGAGCCCTGCCACGCTCATCAAAGGCATTCTGAGTTTTCCGTCTTCGATCAGATAGAATTTAACGTGTGATTTGATAAGATCGGGCGGTAAAAACGCATAGCCACGCAAGAGCATCTCGCGCGCGACATCCAGGTGATTGTGTTCTTTCTCGTCACGCGTGGATGCGTCGGCTTTTTTATTCAGCTGCTCGATGTGTTTTTCAAGCGCCGAAAGGCCTCCCAATACTTTGCAGGCATCTATTTCGTCTGCTCTGACGGAGAAATAGGCGGCATAATATACCAGCGGATGATGCACTTTGAAATAGCCGATCCGCAATGCCGACAAAACATACGCCGCGGCATGGGCTTTGGGGAACATGTATTGTATTTTTTTGCAGCTCTGCGCAAACCATGCAGGAACATTGCACCGTTGCATTGCCTGTTCCATTTCGGCAGTCAGCCCTCTGCCTTTTCGCACACTTTCCATCGTATTGAACGCGATGCGCGGCTCCACGCCCATCTCCAGCAGATAGTTCATGATGTTGTCACGTGTACAGATGCATTCGTTGAGCGTCGCAGTACCGCTCTTGATCAGTTCCTGCGCATTGCCGATCCATACGTCCGTACCATGGGAAAGGCCGCTTATTTGCAGCAGCTCCGAAACCGTCGTCGGCTTCGTATCCTTGAGCATCTCTATGACGAAACCGGTCCCGAATTCCGGAATACCGAGCGTTCCTGTCGGATAGCCCAGCGTCTTTTCCTCCAGTCCCAACGCTCCCGTACCGGTGAACAGCGAAAGCAGTTTGGCATCGTCCAGCGGAACGGTCATCGGATCGATTCCCGAGAACTCATAGAGTCTGCGCAGCATTGTCGGATTGTCATGCCCCAGTATATCCAGTTTGACAAGGCGGTCATGCAGGGAGTTAAAATCAAAATGCGTTGTGATTGTCTGGCTTTCTTCCTTATCGGCAGGGCGTTGCAGCGGCGTAAAATCATGGATGTCCATGCCCATGGGTAAAACCACCAAACCGCCGGGATGCTGCCCTGTCGTGCGTTTTACACCGGCTATTCCCTGCGCAAAATAGTCGGTTTGCGCTCTGGATATCGTTTGCTTCGTTTCTTCCATGTATTTGAGCACATACCCGTATGCGCTCTTATCCTTGATGCCTACGACGGTTCCGGCACGAAAAACATTTTCCGAACCGAACATCTTTTCGACATATTCAAACGCACGTTCCTGGTATTCACCGGAAAAGTTCAAATCAATATCAGGCACTTTGTCGCCGTCAAAACCAAGGAATACCTCAAACGGGATATCATACCCGTCCTTTACGAGCATATTCCCGCAATCTGGACAAAGCCTGTCCGGCAAATCGGGGCCGCATTTTGCACCGGTGTCAGCAATGTCAAAATTAAGATAGAAACAATTTAGGCAACGGTAGTGCGCTGGCAGCGGATTGATCTCGGATATGCCCATCGCAAGCGCGGCGAAGGAACTGCCCACACTGCCGCGCGAGCCCACCGTATAACCGTCTTCCATGCTCTTTTTTACCAACCGGTGCGCGGATAAGTATAAAACCTCAAATCCATGTTTGATGATGCTATGAAGTTCCTTTTCGATCCTGGCTTCGATCATCGGCGGCAACGGATTGCCATACAGTGCCTGTGCGCCGCTTATAGCAATTTCTCTGACATGCTGTTCCCCGTTTTCCTCGTGCGGCAGATACGTTTCATCCGGGAACGGCGCCAGATTTTTTTCGATCAGCATTGCGATGCGCTGCGGTGCCTTGATGACGACTTCCTTTGCATCTTCTTCAGATAGATCCGAAAAGGCGTTGAGCATCTCATCGGTCGTGTGCAGATAGAGCGGCGGTTGGGCGTCAACGCCGTTAAATCCTTGTCCGGACAAAAGAATACGGCGGAAACACTCGTCTTCCGGATCCAGGAAATGAACGTCTCCCGTTGCAACGACAGGTTTGCCAATGGATTTTCCAAGCGACAGAACATGTGCGTTCAATTGCTTTAAATCCTCTTCGCTCCGTATCCGCATGCCTTCCCTCTGATCGGAGAGCAGGAAGGCATTGTTGGCGATGGGTTGTATTTCCAGATAATCATAGAACGAGGCAAGATGCCTTATATGAGCATCATCCTCCCCGCCCAAAAGCGCGCGGAACACCTCTCCCTGTTCACAACCCGAACCGATGACAAGGTTGTCGCGGTTCTTATCAATAAGGCTCTTGGGCATCACGGGGCGCCTGAAATAGTGTTTCAGGTGTGATGCGGTGATTAGGTTATACAGCGCCTTAAGGCCTTGTTTGTTCTTCACAAGCAGCACAACGTGATAATTGGGCAACGCTCTTGTCGATCCGATCCCGTTTAATTGCATAAACGAGGAGGCATCCGTCATGCGAAGCAACGCCAGAACAATACACGCAGTCGCTCTGGCATCGTCGTTGGCCCGATGATGGCTTTGAAGGATCACATTGAAGTGTTTGACCAAAGAAGCCAGCGTATGCCGCTGCAATTGCGGCAAAAGCATGCGGGACAGCGTCAGGCTGTCCAACACGCCATTTTTAAAATCCATCCCGTAAGCCTGTCCTATGTTTCGTAAGAAAGAAACGTCAAACCGGGCATTGTGCGCGCACACAGGCCTCTCGCCGATGAAATCGAAGAGTTTGCGCAACGCTTGTTCTGCATTTGGCGCATCCCTGACCATCGTGTTGTCAATGCCGGTCAATTTCACGATCTCTGACGGGATGGGTCTTTGCGGATCAACAAAGCTTTGATATGTTGCCGCGACTTCGCCGTGCCGCACCAATACCGCGCCTATTTCAATGAGAACATCACACTTTGGGTCAAGCCCGGTGGTTTCAATATCCAAGACGATAAATTCATCCAGCGGTGCATCGTTGCCCTCGAAACAGAAATCGTTGGCAAGATATGCCTCTACCCCATAGATGAGCTTGATATCATGCCCCTTTTTTTTGGCTTCCAAGGATGCCATATACGCGTCCGGAAATGCCTGGACGACACCGTGGTCCGTGATCGCAATGGCGGGATGTCCAAAGCGCGCCGCGGTTTTAACAAGTTCGCCCACATCCGCCAAACCGTCGGGGCTCATCTTGGTATGCGCATGCAATTCCACCCGTTTGTCGTTCGCCGCATCCAAGCGGGAGGGTATATCGAACCAAGTCACCTGCTCTGCCCATAGAATATTTTCCTTTGCGAAACGCGCATCGTAACGCACTTCGCCCCGGATGCCCACATGTGCGCCGCGTTCAAGGTATTTCGCCGCGCGCTTCTCTTCGGCAGGAGTTGCCATCCATTTGACCAGGATCGTTTCCTTTTGATCGGTCACGGGCAACTGCATGATGTATGCATTCTTTTGCCGCGTCGCTTGGGATTTGATGCCCAGCGATTTGCCCATGATCGCAACGCGTCCGCTTTGAAGTGTGATATCCGCGATACGGTCGAGCTTTCTTGCAGAAAAGGCATCCCCCAAAATAGCTTTTCGGCTTATTCCGGGCATGAATCCCTTTTGAGAATCTGCTTTCACAGGCTTTGATGCATTTTTTTGCTTCTCCGGTTTATCCGTTTCATCTTGTCGGTGTTGCTCAACACGTACCGACAGACCTTCGTAGCATACCTTGAGAAACGTTGTCGATTCTTCAAGTGCCATCCGGTCATCGGCTGTCATTTCGATTGTGCTCTTTACGAGAACATCCCACACAGCAGACATTTGGGAACATTCTATTGACAGATGCGCCAACAGTTCGGGCAGTCTCTCCCGTAACAATTCCGTATAGAATTGCCCGATATCGGCCTGTGTTTCGGCGATATTGAGCAACAGTATTTCCTTGGGAATATCACCAAGTGCAGCGGCTTGTTCATTCAACCACTGCACGGCTTCGCAATACTCTGTGTACTTTAGTGATGTATGACTATGCGCATATACCCGCAATGTCTGCGTTGGCGCATGCAAAACCACCCTGTCAACTTGAACAGGGGGACCGGAATAGGTTTCTGCCAATAGCGTTAAGCCCCCAATGGATGATTTTTATCGAGCTCTTCCAATTCCAACACGAGACGATCGAGCGCTTGTTCCTGCGGGACCCGTTCTACCATTTCCCCTTTTTTAAACAAAATGACGTCTTTGCCGGTTCCGGCAATGCCGACATCCGCTTCCTTCGCTTCTCCCGGACCGTTGACCACACAGCCCATGACCGCGACCTTCAAAGGGGTTCGAATGTGTTGCACGCGTGTCTCCAGCATAAGTGCAATGCCTTCGACATCCGTGCCGCAACGGCCACAGGTCGGGCATGCGATTATCTCAACGCCGCTGTCATACAACGAGCAGGAGCGCAAAATATCAAAACCGGCCACAACTTCACGAACAGGATCCCCTGAAAGCGATACGCGAATCGTATCGCCTATACCCTCAAGCAACAGGGCTCCGATTCCCACCGCACTCTTAACGACGCCGAGCCGAACCGTTCCCGTTTCTGTAACGCCAAGATGCAGCGGATAATCGACTTTTTGCGAAAGAAGTTGATAAGCCTGAACCGTTTTTACAACCGAGCTGTGTTTGACGGAGATGGCGATGTCAAAAAACCCGCAGGATTCCAAAATGTCCACATGCCGCAAGGCGCTCTCCACCATCGCTTGCGGTGTTGATCCGCCATATTGGTTGAGCAGGTCCTTTTCCAGCGAACCGCCATTGACACCGATACGGATCGGGATGCCTTTATCTCTGGCGGCATGCGCCACTTCTTTTGCGCGCACAACGCTGCCGATATTGCCCGGATTGATACGCAGCTTGTCTATCCCCGCCTCAATGCTACTAAGCGCGAGACGGTAATCGAAATGAATATCCGCGACAAGCGGCACCGAAACATTGCGTTTGATCTCGTATAACGCTTCGGCGCATTGCGTATCATAGACGCTCAAACGGACGATTTGACAACCGGCCAATGCCAAAGCGTTTATTTGTGCCGCAGTAGCAATAGCATCACGCGTGTCCGTATTCGTCATGCTCTGCACGGATACGGGCGCGTCTCCACCGATGGTTATATTCCCTACCTTAATCGATCTGGTTTTTCGTCTCATCGTTTCTCCCTCGTTAGAATAGGTTACTTATATCCTTGAAGGTCAAAAAAACCATCAGCGCAATCAGCAGTACCATCCCGATCATATGGATCAAGCCCTCTTTTTCAGGAGGGAACGGTTTTTTTCGTATCATCTCGTAAAGAAGGAATATCAATCGTCCGCCGTCAAGAGCCGGCAGCGGAAGAAGGTTGAAAACACAGAGATTCAGGCTTAATACTGCCATCAGAAGGACGACGTTGAGCCAACCGCCCTGTGCCTGTTGTGCAATGAAACCGATTGTGCCTACAGGCCCGACAAGCGTCCCTTGCGCGGCTTTGCCCGTAATCAAATCACCCAGCATTTGGTACATTGATTTTGTCATGAAGACCAGCCACCGCATGCCAACATTCACCGATCGGATTAGCGTTATCGATTCGCGCTGCTGCGTATAGCCGATGCCCAGCATCGACTTTCCTTCCACATCGATGCGGGGTACGCTTAACGTTATGGCCTTCCCGTCTCTTAAAACAGTCAGCTGCGTCGGATTCCCGCCTGCCGCAAGCTTGCTTCCCACTTCAAAAAACCCCAGGATTTCGCTGCCGTTTATCTTCGCAATGATATCGCCTGTCTGCAGTCCGCTTTCGTCCGCCAGAGAATAGGCCTCTATCTTCGTGACGATGGGTACCATATTGCCGTTGATAGCCAAAAATGCGGTCATACAGATTACAGCAAGTATAAGGTTGGCCAATGGCCCGGACACAATGGTCAGAAACCGCTTCCATGGTTTCACGGACAGCATGCTTCCCTCTTGATGCTCGTCCTCGTCTTCTCCGAGGAACTTGCAATAGCCGCCAAGCGGGATCAGGCGCACGGCATAATCGGTTTCACCCCGCTTCCAGGATATGATCTTTGGCCCGAATCCGATCGAAAACGAAAGAACTTTGATGCCCATTTTGCGTCCGACAAGAAAATGGCCCAGTTCATGGATCATGATCAAAATTCCCAAAACAACAATGGCTATAGCTATGTACAAAATATTTTCCTTTCTTACATGGTGCTTTTTATATAGTCTCGCACGGCTCTGTCGATTGCCGGGATTTCGGATAAGGGAGGCTCCGCATCGTCAAAGGCATCCATGGCTCTTTGTATCCAACGCGGGATATCATAAAAGCTTATCCTGCCCTGTAAGTATGCTTCAACGGCGAGCTCGTTGGCCGCGTTGAAGGCGATCGGCGCACTCTTCGCGCGTCTTCCGGCTTCATAGGCAAGTTCCAGACACGGGAAGCGCACAATGTCGGGACGCGAAAAACTCAAGGCCCCCAACGAATAGAAATCGATCGGATCGATACGCATTGGAAGCCGTTTCGGATAGCCTATCGCATATTGGATGGGCAAGCGCATATCGGGAACCCCCATTTGCGCCATAACCGAACCATCCTCCCATTCCACCATGCTGTGGATGATGCTTTGCGGATGAATGACGACCTCTATTTTAGAAAGAGGTGTGTCGAACAGCCATGTGGCTTCCAGCACTTCCAACCCCTTGTTTGCAAGCGTTGCGCTGTCGATGGTAATTTTGGTGCCCATGTTCCAGTTTGGATGCAACAGCGCCTGCTGCGCCGGGGATGATGCTATCTGCTCTTTCGTTTTATCCCTGAACGCACCGCCGGAACACGTTAAAAGGATACGCCGAACACCATCCGTCATATGCCCGTCGAGGCACTGAAAGATGGCGCTGTGTTCGCTGTCTACAGGATAAATCTTCATCCCTTTGGATTCAAGAAGACGGTTTATGGCTTTGCCGCCGCAAACGATGCTTTCCTTGTTGGCAACGCATGTGTGAAGTTGCGTTTCGATGCTCTTCACGAGCGGAGAAAGTCCGGCAAATCCCGTTACCGAAATCAACGACGTATCCGTCAAATCGGCTTCCAAAGCATCCGAATGCGCCTCGTCTCCCGCGACAATCGGCACGTCGGGCAATAGTTCCCGCAGCGCACGATAACAGGATGCGTCGGATATGCCCACCAGTTTGGGGGAAAATTGTTTGGCTTGATGTGCCAGAAGCCCGACATTGGAATGACCGGTCAAAGCGGTGACACAGAATTCGTCCGGGTGGGAAGCGATCACGTCCAAGGCTTGTCTGCCGACCGATCCCGTTGATCCTATCACGGCAATATGCCTCATTTGTTCATCTCCCAACGTTTAGGATGCGAATACGACAATGGAGAAATAACAGTATACGATTGGCGCTACGAACAGGATGCTGTCCATTCTGTCCATCATCCCGCCATGCCCGGGAAAGAGCTTGCCAAAGTCCTTGATGCCCGTACTGCGCTTTACGATGGAAGCGGCAAGATCGCCTATCTCCCCGGCTACGCTGCCCAAGAGTCCCAACAACACCATCTGCCAAACGGGAACATGAAAGTAATAGCGGGAATGTATCAGAAGTCCCATAGCCAAGCCCACGATCCCGCCGCCAACAAAGCCGCCGATGGCGCCCTCTATTGTTTTCTTCGGGCTGATGGTCGGGCTTAGCTTGTGTTTGCCGAACAGCATGCCGGCAAAGAGCGCCGACGTATCGGTCATGCTTGCCACCATCAACGTAAAGAGAATGGCCATTCGCCCGCCGCCCGGAAATGTCAGCATTAGCGGGATCATTGAAAGCATCATGCATGGGTAGAACAACGTGAAGAACGTGAACGCGGTGTTCACGATCGTCAGATCCGCCCTGAAAACCTGAAAAGCGAGTGTCACCATCCCTGTGATCATAAACAGCGCCAGAATTCCTTTCAACGCTGCGATCTGTATCGCCACCGGGAGCAAGACGACGAAAAATATGCATATATGGGGTGAAATAGCGATGCCCTGGTGTTTCAACGCGGTATACATCTCAAACATACACAACGCGATAACCAGGTAGATGGCTGCTTTTAGCAAGACCCCGCCGACAAACAGCAACAGGATCACAATACCCCCCAGAACGATGGCACTGGTTATCCGCTCTAGCATGCGGATGTACCTCCTACGGAGCCAAAGCGGCGTTCCCGCGCAATGTAATCGCGGATACACTTCGCATACTCTTCGTTGTTAAAATCCGGCCAGAAGGCATTTGTTGTGCAGAACTCTGCATAGGCGATCTGGTACAGCAGGAAATTGGAAATGCGCTGTTCTCCGCTGGTGCGGATCAACAGATCCGGATCGGGCAAATCGTGAGTGTATAACTTGCTCGCAAACATCGTAGCGTCGATGTCCTCTGGGCGTATGTGCCCGTCGGCAACTTCCTGTGCAAGCAATGTAACGGCGCGGAGAATTTCTGCCCGTCCGCCGTAGTTCAGCGCGATACAGAGTGTCATGCCGGTATTGTTTTTGGTCATATCACACCCGCGCTTCACTTCAGCCACGGCTTGGGAGGGAAGCAAAGCCCAGTCTCCAAGTATACGCAGTTGTACGTTGTTCCGATGCAGATCGTCGATTTCTCTGCGTATGTATTCCACCAACAGTCCGAAAAGCGCATCCACTTCAGGGCGGGGTCTTTTCCAATTCTCGGTTGAAAACGCATAGAGAGTCAGCGCCCTAAGCCCGATATCGGAACTTGTCCGCACGATCTGAACAAGGCGCTCCATCCCGGCTCTGTGGCCGGTGACGCGCATCTTCCCTTTTTCCTTTGCCCATCGTCCGTTTCCGTCCATGATGATTGCGACATGCTTGGGCATCTTGGCATAATTCAAATCGGCGAACTCCGGCGGAACCGGTCCACGCGGTTTGATCATTCGATGCAACTCCTATCAATGAGTAGTTTCCCAAAGATACCTTTGGGAAACAGATCGGTTTGATTCGCTAACGTACGCTATTTTGTTATACTTGTCACAAACGAACATACTGTAATGCAGTATCCGCTTTCCCACGGCTTTATCTGTACAACGCGAACGTCATTGCCAAACGGCGCACGCCCGGGCACACAGGTATTGCACAGTTTGTACGGTACACCGCTCTGATCCAGCTCTTTTTTTGCAAGCGGCCAGGGGCAGCCTAGCAATGCGGAAGTATTCAAATAGAAAGGATCTCCTTTTCTTTATCAATCAGAATATGATCGATTTCCTTTATGAACTCGTCCGTTATCTTTTGAACTTCCTTTTCTTGCTGTTTCAAATCGTCTTCGGTTAACAGATTGGCCTTTTTCTGCTTGTTCAGGTCTTCAATGGTTTCCCTGCGGATCGATCGGATGGCTACTCTGCTCTCCTCCGCCGTCTTGTGTGCGACTTTGCCAAGTTCCTTGCGTCGCTCCTCTGTCAATTCGGGAAAAACAAGGCGTATGACTTTTCCGTCGTTGCTTGGATTGATCCCGATGTTGCTTTGCTGTATTGCCTTCTCGACCTGTTTGATCATGCTTGAATCCCACAAGGATATCACAAGCAATCGCGGTTCGGGAGAAGAAATATTCGCCATCTGTGCGATTGGTGTCGGCGTATTGTAATAATCGACCATAACGCGATCCAGAACCTGTGGGTTCGCGCGTCCGGCGCGCAAAGAAGCATATTCCTTTTTCAGCACCGTGATGGTCTTTGTCATCTTGTCCTGCATCTGTTCGATTGGGTCTGCCTGCAAGTCGGTCGTCATCATGTATCCCTCCTTGTGATTGGTTTTATTTTACAGAAAAAACACATGGGGCGCAAGAGAATTGACAGCTTATCAGTTGTGTACGTATGTTCCGAGCATATCGCCCTGTACGGCGCGAACGATGCCCTGCTCTTCCGTGAGCGCAAATATTATCAACGGAATGTTGTTTTCCATACAAAGAGCGGTAGCCGGCGAATCCACCACCAACAGATTATCCGCCAGAACCTGCTTAAAGCAAATATCTTTGTAGCGTTTTGCATCGGGATTCTTCTTGGGATCGCTGTCGTATACGCCATCCACATTTTTGGCCAGGAGGATGACGTCCGCGTTCATTTCAGCAGCCCGAAGCGCAGCCGCCGTATCGGTGGAAAAGAAGGGATTGCCTGTGCCGCACGCAAAAACAACGATCCTGCCTTTTTCCAAATGACGAAGTGCACGCCGGCGAATGTATGGTTCCGCGATTTGACGCATCTCGATGGCGGACTGAACGCGAACCTGCGCACCTTTTTGCTCAAGAGCATCCTGAAGCGCAAGCGCATTGATGCCGGTTGCCATCATGCCCATATAATCCGCAGTTGCCCTGTCCATATTGGTTCCCTGTCTGCCGCGCCAGAAGTTCCCGCCGCCGACCACGACACAGACCTCGCATCCCATTTCGGCAATGTGGATCAATTGGTTGCCGATCTCGCTGATCGTGGGCTGATGCAAGCCAAAATGGTCAGGTCCCGCCAAGGCTTCACCGCTGATTTTCAGCACGACACGTTTGTATTTCAACAAAGCAATATCCTCCTTTAGAAAAGAAGGGCCTTGCGGCCCTTCCATATGGTTTTTTTATATACCGGCTTGTTTCATGACCTCATTGACGAAATCATCCTCGCGTTTTTGCAATCCTTCACCGAGCTCATATCTTGTGAACCTGCGAATGGCTACCTTTTCTCCAAGAGCCGCGATGGTCTCGTTCTGATAGTCGTTGATGCTTTTATCGGTATCACGGATGAACAGCTGCTCCAGCAGGCAGTTATCCTTGTAGTACTTTTCAATGCGGCCTTCGACCATACGGTCGATAATTTTCTCAGGTTTTCCTTCGTTGAGAGCCTGTGCGCGCAGGATTTCTTTTTCTTTCTCAATCTCCGCTGCCGGCACTTCTTCACGACGGACATATTGCGGATTCGCCGCAGCTATCTGCAGTGCGACGTCGCGTATGAACGCCTTGAATTGATCGGTTTTCGCCACAAAATCCGTTTCGCAATTGACTTCAACCAGAACGCCGATGCGTCCGCCCATATGAATATAACTCTCCACAGCACCTTCGGTCGCAATACGTCCCGCTTTTTTTGCCGCGCTTGCCAAGCCTCTTTCGCGCAGCAGCTCGCAGGCTTTCTCTGCATCGCCATCGGCATCTGTCAATGCCTTTTTGCAATCCATCATGCCGGCGCCCGTACGTTCGCGAAGTATTTTTACATCGTTTGCACTGATTGCCATATCGTTATCTCCTTTAATTATGCATTCTGTTCAAACAGCGAATCACTGTCGATTTCCTCTGCGGCAGCCGCTTCCTGCTGTTCTTCTGTCAATTCGGCAGGTACTTCGTGTTCTTCTTCGGCTTCCATCTGTTCGCCCTGACGTCCTTCGATGATCGCATCCGCCATCTTGCTTGCGATGAGTTTGACCGCACGGATAGCATCGTCGTTGCCGGGGATTACATAATCAAGTTCATCGGGATCACAGTTGGTATCGCATATTCCGACAATCGGTATGCCAAGCGTACGCGCTTCACGGATTGCAATATGTTCTTTGCGCGGGTCAACGATGAAGATGGCCTGCGGAAGCGAGCGCATATCCTTGATGCCGCCCAGGTTCTTTTCAAGCTTGTCGCGTTCCAGCACGAGTTTTATGACTTCCTTTTTGGGAAGCGCACTGAACTCGCCGTTTTTCTCCATTTGATAGATACGGTTAAGCCTGGAAATACTTTGGCGAATGGTTTTAAAATTGGTAAGCATGCCGCCCAGCCAGCGGTTGTTGACATAATACATGTTGCAGCGTTTGGCTTCCTGTTCAACGCTTTCACGTGCTTGCTTTTTGGTGCCTACGAACAACACAGTACCGCCGTCCGTCGCGATGTCACGGATAAACAAATAGGCTTCTTCGGCTTTTTTGACGGTCTTTTGAAGATCGATGATGTAGATGCCGTTGCGCTCCGTGAAGATATAGGTCTTCATTTTGGGGTTCCAACGGCGCGTCTGGTGGCCGAAATGTACTCCGGCTTCCAAAAGCTGTTTCATGGAAATAATAGACATGTGTTTCCTCCTTGAGTTCCTCCCCGCCTATACCGTCAACCCTATGGGCAGAAGGATGGTTTGATGGCGGGTGTGTTTTTAATCCGCTGCATTATAGCATGTTTGATATTCAAAAGCAATCGATTATTTCTGGCTCTTCGCCTGTTCCCGTATGATAGCAAGGCATTCCAGCGCTATTTCGTTTTCAGGATTTTCCTGCAACACCGATTCCGCCAAAACCTTTGCGGTTTCATCCGCCAAAGGATAAGGATCCATCAGATACAGCGCGTCCAAAACCGTTGCGGCAGCTCTGCTTCTATGGGGCAATTCGTCCAGAATAGCCAGCGCTGTGTCCATGGACCAATTCAATTCCTCCGGGTTCTTGCGTACGTCGCTGTTCCAAATAGCCAGCGCCGCGGAATATGCGTTCCTGGGGTCTCTTGTTTGTCTGTATAATTCCTTTAGCGCGTTGACAAACAAAATTGCATCGGATTTGTTTTCGTGTGCGCCACGCATTAACGTCCGTCGTATTTGATCATTCTCAACGCCGCCTAATATTTCAAACGCTTCGTCGTACAGTTTTTCGTTCAACAGCGGCCTGATTTTGGCAAGCGCGGCTTTGTCCTGATCAAACAGCGCATATTCGGTCTTCAGTGCGCCTTTGCTCTTTGGATTGATCTTGCGTGCGATGGTAATAAACTCTGCAGCTTCCTCCGAAGTAACAAACGAATTGGGCTTTAGAAAATATTCCAATCCCAGTTCGGCATATTTCAACTTTTCCCGGTTGCTCGTGTTGTTGATAATCCACCACAGATGCTCCCGTGCTTTCGGTTTGCTTTCGGGGCAGCCGGCAAGGCTGCTGTTGAGAAGTGATATGGCTTCGTCGTGCGCAAACACCGTATCTTCTCCGCATAAGCGCCAAAACATCTCATAGCAGTTAAAGTTGCCGGTCTTGTCCGCAAGGTCGTTGAGGATGCTTTTTGCTTCCAGGATACCCATATCACGTTTGTACGGCGAATTTGCCAGCAAGCTTTGCGCCTGATCAAATTCACCGCGGATTACATATTCGCGGAAGCTGTTCCATACAGCGCAATATTTTATATATTCGTCCTTGTTTGGACTTTGTTTTAGTTTTTGAAGCTCTTCTTCAAAGGCATCTTCATTCGTCATGTATTCAAGGAACGCCTCATAGAACTGACGCCTCTGAATATACTGCGCAAAATTGCTCCGCTTCTCAAACACCTTCATTCACCCCTTAGTGTATTTGCTTGGATTCACCCAAGGAATCCTCGATCGCGTGTTCAAACGGACGCCGGTCTTCCACGATATGCAGCTTCGTTCCGTCTTCATCATGGTCGATGCGCAGCAGAAGAACATCGTCCTGTACCAAATGCCCTTTTTCGGCACGCATCACCAGGTATTGTTCGTCTTCCACCATCAGCACGGCTGCCGGTGTATAGTCCACCGTTACGCCGTCGGCCATCGTCAGCGTTGCTTTCATCGCGTTGGTTACCTCAATCATCGGAATACCCCCTTGCATCCAGATAGTTCTGAAGAATGATTTGGGCTGCCAGTTTGTCGATAACCAGTTTTCTCTTTTTCCGTGAAACATTGCCGGATATGAGCATGCGCTGAGCCTGAGCGGTTGTCAGTCGTTCATCGAAAAAGGACATATCCGTCGTTGTATGTTGTGAGAGTGCCTGTGCGAAGGTGCGGATCTTTTGAGCCGCCGGACCTTCGGTATTGTTCATGTTTTTCGGCAGTCCAAGCACGATATGCTCCGCTTTCAATGCCGAAAGCTTGTTCGCGATGATCTGGGCATCCTTGTCAACATCGCCGACGCAGGTATAGCTTTCCACACTGCTGGCCAATATTGCCCGTTCATCGCTCAGCGCGATACCGATCCGAACGTCCCCTATGTCAAGTCCTGCTATACGCATTCAATACACCTTTATACAAAATTCTTTGCAGACCGGTGCACAGTATCCACATAAAGCACACCTTTGTAAATCCACCTGCATCTTGCCGCAAGACAGTTTCAACGCACCGCTTTGGCATCGTTGTGCACATTGTCCGCATCCTGTGCACCAATCTGCAATATGCAGGCTTCGTGACTGCTTGTTCAATTGTTCTTTCAGGTCGTCGCGGACCGCCCCTTGTGCCACAGATAGATTATACTCTATTTCCGCCCTGTTCTGCATCCCAATCGCAATCGTATCTACAAATTGCCATGAAAGCACGGTTTTGAGCGCATTTTCCGAGTCGCCGCTTAAGTGCCCGCCGCCCAGTGCTTTGATTGCGATGATACCCTTGCCGTTTTCATGCGCCATGTTAAGCGCTTCGTTCATCTCTTGCTGCGTTCCGTCGGCAATGCCAATGCCAAGAGGATTGCAAATGGCTTCGATAACATCGATTCCCTCAAGGTGCGCCGCGGCTTTTGCACATCTGACAAAATGCGTTGAAACGCCGACGGCTTTTATCACGCCGAGCGCTTTCTGCTCATAAAAATACGCGAGCGCTTGCGCATGCCCACGTAAAGTCCATTCGCTTTCCTGCTCATGGAGCATCATAACATCGATACTGCTCCGCCCGGTGCCCATCAACGCTGATTGTAAACTTCGTCTTGCGCTTTCCCTGTCATAAGCATGACATTTCGTGATGATCAGCATATCCTCAACAGCCGACCCCGCGGCACGGATATGCTGATAGTTGTCGTAATACTCGGCGGTATCCAAAATATTGATGCCGCATTGAAAGGCAAATTCCAACAATTTGGCAGATTCGGGCGGCGACATCCGCGCTTGCAGTGGACTGCATGTCAAGGTGCCGAAACATATCCTTGATACTTCAAGTCCGGTTCGCCCCAACGCTGTGCGGTTCATCCAATCTTCTGCATCAGATAATAACGCAACACCTCTTCGAGCAGTTCGTCGCGCTCTATGCGCCGTATCAGAGAACGTGCGTTGTCGT
Source organism: uncultured Christensenellaceae bacterium (assembly GCA_942492795.1). Taxonomy (GTDB): domain Bacteria; phylum Bacillota; class Clostridia; order Christensenellales; family QAND01; genus RGIG3178. The sequence continues at coordinate 1,888,658 of OW818639.1, read as the reverse complement.
AGCTTGTGATGTAGGTGGGATCTCCGGAAATAATGTAACCGACCAACTGGTTGACAGGGTCATATCCTTTTGCTTTTAAAGCCGTATATACGCGCATCAAAATCTGTTCCGCCGAATCCTCGCGAACAGGTGTGAAAGACATCGTACGGTCGTTTGTATTCATGGATACACCTCTCTGATTCAAACTCAAAACCCCTCTGAAGATAGTATATCTTAACTTGTGACACATTTCAAACATTTCCGGCTCTTTAAAGTGGAATGTATGTATCAATTTGAATGCCAGCATGATAAAAGAGCAGATGACACTGCTCTTTCGTTGAAGGCTTCGTTGCATGTGATCCTTACCGAACGATGCGGATCGTTCTGCCAATGATTCGCAATCCGCTATCTGTCTATTCTCAACCTGCTCGCGCCCCTGCTGATTTTTCGCGAAATGCGCATCATGCCCCTCGCGTTCAAATCGCCGGAGATCGCCCATGCCGCCGCAGCACCGAGCAATGTGCCCGTCGCCATACCAAGTATCAGATTTCCTTTCATCCCAGTGCCCCTTTCCTTGCGTATTCACAAATGTAGTGTTTCCGAAAGGGGCTCAAACATAAGAAAGAAATTTTGGTAACTATTGCTGTTTGCGCTTGTGATAATCCTCGATGGCAGCCTGAACAGCATCCTGTGCCAACACGCTGCAATGCAGTTTCTGCGGCGGAAGACCGTCGAGCGCATCAACAACAGCTTTGTTCGTCAGCGTCATCGCCTCATCGATCGTTTTGTTCTTGATCATCTCCGTTGCGATGCTGCTTGTGGCAATGGCGGCACCGCATCCGAAGGTTTTGAATTTCACGTCTTCGATAACGTCTTTTTCATTGATCTTCAGATAGATGCGCATGATATCGCCGCATTGGGCATTGCCCACTTCACCGACGCCGTCGGCATCCGGAATTTCTCCCATATTGCGCGGATTCATAAAATGATCCATAACTTTTTCGCTATACATTGCTGTTTTCCTCTCTCTGATCGTACAGTGGCGACATATCGCGCAAGCGTTGAACGATAGGCGGCAGCGTTTCCAATACTGTGTCGATGTCTTCCGCCTGAGTGCGTTCTCCCAGGCTCAGACGAAGCGACCCGTGCGCAATTTCATGCGGGAGCCCGATCGCAAGCAGCACATGCGACGGTTCGATCGATCCGGACGTGCAGGCGCTTCCGCTGCTGGCTTCGATGCCTGCGCGGTCCAACAACAGCAGCAGACCTTCTCCCTCGATAAACCGGAAACAGAAATTGACGTTGTTGGGGAGCCTGTCCAATCTGGGACCGTTGAGCTGGGCATAGGGAATGCTCTGCTGGATCCCTTCGATAAGCTTGTCGCGCAAAGCGATCAATCGTTGTGCATTCTCCGCCAATTGCGCATGAGCGATCTCGGCTGCCGCACCCAATCCGACGATGCCCGCAACATTTTCGGTGCTGGCACGCCTTCCCCGTTCCTGTGCGCCGCCGTGGATCAACGGATCGCAGCGTACGCCGTTTCGGATGTACAATGCGCCTGTCCCTTTGGGTCCGTAGAGCTTGTGGGCTGTCAGTGACAACAGATCGATCTTCATTGCCTGTACATCGATCGGTACGCTTCCAAACGCCTGTACGGCATCCGTATGGAACAATACACGCCGTTCCCTGCAAATCTCACCGATCTGCGCTATGGGTTCGATGGTTCCGATCTCGTTGTTCGCGAACATGACAGAGACCAGTATCGTATCCGGGCGGATTGCCTGTTGGACCGAATCAGGGGATACGATGCCTTCACTGTCCACATCAAGATAGGTTATATCAAAACCCTGCTTTTGCAGCCATTCGCATGTGTGAAGAATGGCGTGGTGCTCGATTTTGGATGTAATGATGTGCTTGCCCTTGTTCGCATTGGCGAACGCAACGCCTTTAAGCGCCCAGTTGTCGCTTTCCGTCCCGCTGCCGGTGAAATAGATCTCGTTTGACCTTTGACAGTTCAAAGCGGTTGCCACCTGCTCGCGGGCCCGATCTATCGCATTCAATGCGTCGCGTGAAACGGAATAGATACCGGACGGGTTGCCGAAATGCTCCGTGAAATACGGCAGCATGGCTTGAAGAACAGCGGGCTTCAGATAAGTTGTTGCAGCGTGATCCATATAGATCATTTTTTCCGGCACTTGAGTTCCTCCTGATGTAAACCGTTGAATGGGTTTAATATATTTTTCTCCATCTTCGCATGTTCATCCAGCATGTCCTGCAAGGTGATATTATCGATGACCTCATCGATCCCCTCGCGAATGCGCCGATAGAGAAATGATTCGATGCAGGTGTCGGAGTTTTCGCAATGAAAGCCTTCTTCTGCGCATATCATCGGTGCGACGCTGCCCTCAAGGGTGCGGATGATAACCCCGACCGTTGTCTCTTTCGGAGACTTTGTCAGGATGTACCCGCCTTGAGCTCCGCGAACCGCTGTTATGATGTTTGCATCCCTCAGTTTTTTGAACAACTGCTCCAGATACGTGGCGGGAACGCCCGATCCTTCTGCCAGTTCCCGGACCGAAAGCGGTCCCAAACCGTGTTTGTTCGCCAATTCCATCATAGCTTTGATGCCATAACGGCCTTTTGTGGATATGCGCATTGCTGCTCTCTTAATTCCGACTTATATTGTACGAATTAAATGTAACCGTAATCCTTGTGATTGTCAAGGTTCATTTTTAAAAAAATGCCGCCCCGCATCCCCTTTTGGGGAGTGACGGGACGGCCATTGCATTTGGGTTCATTCAACCGGATTCCCCGACGTCGGGAATTGGTCTATTCGTACAGAGGGAATTTCTCGCAAAGACTTAATACTTCCTCTTTGACCCTTGGAATCGCAGTCTCCTTGTTCTTCACGATATCCGCAATCATGGAGGCAATCTGATCCATTTGTGTTTCCATCATGCCGCGCGTTGTCATCGCAGGCGTTCCGATGCGGATGCCGCTGGTTACCGTGGGTTTCTGCGGATCAAACGGAATGGCATTCTTGTTGGTGGTGATATGCGCATCGTGAAGCAGATCTTCCAGGCGTTTACCCGTCAAATCGTATGACCTGAGATCCAGCAGCATCAGATGATTGTCCGTTCCGTTGGACACAAGCTTAATATTGCGCTCCATCAAACCTTTGGAAAGTGCATGCGCATTCAGGACGATCTGTTTGGAATACGCAGTGAAATCCGGTTGAGCTGCCAACCCGAAGCATACCGCTTTTGCTGCGATGATATGCATCAATGGGCCGCCCTGGGTCCCGGGGAAAATAGCCTTGTCGATGGCTTTGCCATATTCTTTTTTCGCCATGATCATGCCGCCGCGCGGTCCGCGCAGCGTTTTGTGGGTGGTGGTAGTGACCACATCCGCATATGGGATCGGCGAGGGATGGACACCGGATGATACCAGTCCGGCAATGTGCGCGATATCCACCATAAGAGTTGCACCGATTTCATCCGCGATCTCACGGAACGTTTTGAAATCCAAAATGCGCGGATATGCGGAATAACCGGCAACGATCATTCGGGGCTTATGCTGAAGAGCGATTTCCCTTACCTTGTCGTAGTCGATCACTTCCGTATCAGGCTCAACGCCATAGGAACAGAAATGATAGGTTCTTCCGGAAAAGTTTACCGGGCTTCCATGCGTCAAATGGCCGCCGTGGGCCAGGCTCATACCCAAAACAGTGTCCCCGGGCTGCAACAATGCGTAATACACGGCACTGTTGGCCTGTGAGCCGCTATGCGGTTGCACGTTTACATAGTCGCATTGGAACAACGCCTTCGCGCGTTCGCGGGCGATATCCTCCACCACATCGACGTATTCGCAGCCGCCGTAATAGCGATGTCCCGGGTAGCCTTCCGCATATTTGTTGGTCAGCACAGATCCCGCCGCTTCCAAAACCGCCGGATGTACAAAGTTTTCGCTTGCAATCAGCTCCAGATGGGTTCGCTGCCGCCCAAGCTCCTGCTGCATTGCATGCGCTACCTCTGCGTCGACCTTCTCAATCGTCGGCCATTGAATCATTGACAATTCCCCCTATGGTAAATTTTTATAGTGCTTGTGTGATCATGGCGGCGTACTCGGTTTTGGCGAATGCGCCCGATTTGCGGTTAACCACTTGCCCGCCTTTAAAGACCATGATGGTCGGTATGGTCATGATGCGGTATTGTTCCGCCAGTTTTGGCTGTTCATCAACATTGATTTTGCCGACGATGATCTTTCCCTGGAAATCCTTGGCTATTTCGTCGATAACAGGAGACACCATCCGGCACGGCCCGCACCATGTCGCCCAAAAATCCACCAATACAACAGTGTCGCTTTTGAGTACCGTTTGTTCAAAATTGTCCTCTGTCAAGGTTTTTACCAGATCGTTTTGCATGATGTACCTCCTCGTTTATTGTATCCTTTTTCACGTTTGGATTATTTCCACCATCTTGGGCTTGAATCCCTTGCGCTTTGCAAAGAAAGGATCCAGCCATTTGAGGATGAGAAACGAGATGCCGACGAACGCCAACGCTATGATCGCAACCATGGTATCGCCTTTGATGGAAAGCATCGGCATAACAAGCTTTCCGACGATGGCACCGATTACAAGCATGAACAGCGGAAACACATATGCCCACATCCCTGCGCCGATCACGCTTTTCGCACTCATCTCTACAACAACAGCATCTCCCGGTTTCGCGCCCAATGTATTCTCCATCGTAACGGTCATGGACTTTTCACCGAATCTCATGCATGCCCCGCACGATTCGCAAGCAGAGGTGCGCGCGAATTCCACTTGGCAGTCGTCGTTTTGGATACGGATAACCTGCCCGATCTCCTTCATGGCATACTCTCCTCTTTGCGTCCTTTAAACGGCTTACTTATCTTCAACAACGGCAATATGCAATTCATTCAATTGCTTTTGGTCCACAACATCGGGCGCTCCCGTTAACAGGCACGAGCCGGACTGCACCTTGGGGAACGCGATGACGTCGCGAATGGAGGTCCCCTTGCACAGGATCATGATAAGCCTGTCGAACCCGAAAGCCAATCCGCCATGCGGCGGTGTGCCGTATTTGAATGCTTCAAGCAGATGGCCAAAACGTTTTTTTGCTTCGTCTTCGGTATAGCCCAACAGCGAGAACATCTTCTGCTGCAATTCGGGCGTGTAGATACGGCAGCTTCCGCCTCCGGCTTCCATGCCGTTGATGACAAGATCATAGGCTTTCGCCCGTACCCGCAGCGGATCAATATCCAGCAGTTCCAAGTCCTCATCCATCGGAGCCGTGAACGGATGGTGCATCGCGCTTAAGCGCTTGGCATCCGCATCGTATTCGAACAGCGGGAACTCGGTGATCCACAGCACATCCAGCAGATCATGATCGATCAAGCCAAGCCGCTCACCCAGCTCCAGCCTCAACCTGCCCAACACATCAAATACGATATGTTCATCCGCGTCGGACACAAACATCAGAATATCGTCAACCTCTGCATCCATGCGCTTTAATATGGACATCGTCTGCTCTTCACTGAAGAATTTGACGATGGGGGATTGCAGTTCGTTTTCCCGTACCGTGATCCATGCCATCCCTTTGGCGCCGAACTTTTTGACAAATTCCACAAGGGCATCAAGCTCACGCCGTGCAATATTCTGTGCACCGCCTTTGACATTGATCCCACGCACGCTGCCGCCGTTTTGAATGCTCTGCGTGAACACCTTGAATTCCGAGTCTTTGACGATGTCTGTGATATCTTTGATTTCCAGTCCGAAGCGCGTATCCGGCTTGTCCGAACCAAACCTGTCCATCGCTTCACGATATGTCATTCTGACGAATCGCTCCGGCAGAACATAGTTCCATGCCTGTTTAAATATCAGGCGGATTAGCCCTTCGTTGATTTGCATGACATCCTCAGCCTGGACGAATGACATTTCAAGGTCAATCTGTGTGAATTCGGGTTGGCGGTCTGCACGCAGATCCTCATCCCGAAAACAGCGTACGATCTGAAAATACCGGTCGAGGCCGGATACCATGAAAAGCTGCTTGAACATCTGTGGCGATTGCGGAAGCGCATAGAACGTTCCGGGCTGCACACGGGAAGGAACAAGATACTCGCGCGCGCCTTCGGGCGAGTCTTTCGCCAGCATCGGCGTCTCGATTTCCAAGAAGCCGTGTTCCGTCAGATATTGCCTGGTCAGCATTGCAACTTTGGAGCGCAGAATCAGGTTTTGCTGCATCGTAGGACGCCGCAAATCGAGATAACGGTATTGCAGCCGCAAATCTTCACGGACATTCAGATCATCCTGAATGTAAAATGGCGTCGTCTGCGCTGTGGAAAGGATCTTCACAACCTCTGCTTTGATCTCAAGCGTGCCTGTTTTTATCTTCGGATTGATGGTGTCCTCACTTCGAAGCACGGCTTTTCCGCGTATCGCAAGCACAAATTCACCGCGGATGGACTCCACCTTTTCAAAATCCGATGCAAACAGAGCCTGATCGAACACACACTGTACGATTCCGCTTCGATCCCTTAAATCGATAAAGATAAGCGACCCAAAATCGCGTCTGTTGTCCACCCAGCCCATCAGCGTCAGTGTCTGCCCGACATGCGCGCTCGTCACCTCTGCGCACATCATGTCGCGTTTCCAATCCATCATCATATCAGCCATTGTTTTCCCGCCTTATCCTTCAACGTTTGTAGAGTTGTGTAAGTATTGTCAGGGCATCCTGCAGATCATGGCTCTGCTGTTCGCCCGTTGCCATCATTCGAATGGTTGCCTGATTGTTTTGCCGTTCCTCTTCGCCTTCGAACAGAACTGCCTGCACGCCCAGCTTTTCCGCATAGCGCATCTGCGCTTTGGTGCTTCTTTCCATCGGATCATATTCAGCGCATACGCCGCATTCGCGCAGCTTGGCACACAACAGAAACGCCCGGTCCGTATCGGAGAACGCATGGATGAACACATCGCAGCGGGAGGGTTCCGGAATCTCGATCCCCTGCGCCTGCATCACGAGCAAAAGACGCTCCATCCCCATGCCAAAGCCGACACCCGGCGTGGGTTTCCCGCCGCAGGTCTCGATCAATCCGTCATACCGTCCCCCGCCGCACACCGTTCCTTGGGAACCGATGTGGTTGGAAACAACTTCAAAAACCGTTTTGGTATAGTAATCGAGCCCCCGTACGATGGTAGGATCAACTTCGTACTGGATATCGAGCGACTGCAGTGCCCCTTGCAACACATTGAAATGTTCCGAACATTCCTCGCACAGATATTCGATCATCGAAGGCGCATCCTTTGCGATAACCTTGCACTTCTCTTCCTTGCAGTCGAGCAGTCGAAGGGGATTGCGCTCATAGCGTTCACGGCATGTCCCGCACAGGTCATTTAAGTGATCCTTAAAAAAGCCTTTGAGTGCGACATGATAAGCGGGTCTGCAATTCGGGCATCCGATGCTGTTGATACGCGTCGCAAGGCCTTTGATGCCCAATGTATCCAAAACCCGCAAAGCCAATGAAATGACCTCGGCATCCACCAATGCGCTTTGAGCGCCAAAAATCTCTATGCCAAACTGGTGATGCTCCCGAAGCCTGCCCGATTGCGGTCGTTCATAGCGGAAAACAGGGCAATTGAGATAATACATCTTGGTGGGCTGTTGTGCGGAGGACAAACCGCTTTCGATATAAGCGCGCACAACGCCCGCCGTGCCCTCCGGCTTGAGCGTAACGCTTCGATCGCCGCGGTCTGTAAACGTGTAGGTCTCTTTTTGCACGATATCCGTCGTATCGCCTACACCGCGCAAAAAAAGCTCGGTATGTTCGATAACGGGTGTGCGGATCTCACGCATCCCGTACAGCGCGCAGATGCGGCGGATTGCCTGCTCTATATGATGCCACTGATAGCTATCCTGCGGCAATACATCCTTTGTACCTTTCAATGCGCTGTATTTCATCGTTTCCTCCTCGAAATCTTATAAAACAAAAAAGAGCGACAAACCCCATAGGGACGAGGTTTCCCCCGTGGTGCCACCCTCATTGAACTTTTCGTTCCGCTTATTCGGCCTTAACGCAGCCTGCGTCCTGCTTTTACAGGAGACTCGGAAGCTGTTCATGAAACCACGACACATCGCTACAGCTTACAGTCACGGCTGCGGCTCCCTGAGAGGTCACACGGTTCCCCTGTCTTCGTCATCGTCATTTTGGTTATTATAAACCGCGGCATTTCCGTTGTCAATGCAGAAGAACGTGCGCTTTTGTTCCAGGATGGATTCTATCCGCTGCAGATAGACAAACAGATCACGTGGGTTGGGTTTACGCACGATCAGATTGCCGCAAAGCAGCTTTCCGACCGATCCGACGCCCAGTGCCATGATGGAGCGCATCTCGTCCATCATCGCAATATTGTACACACACGCATCACCGGCTTTGGCATATCCGACGTTTTCAAGGTTGCCTGCCATGTATTTTTGGCGGTACATATAATACGGATCCATTCCCATGCTCTGCGCGCATGTTCTTGCCCTATCCACCATTTCGCCGACCGTTTTGGCATCGCACAGGTCATGCTGTTCCATCTGAAGCCTGCTGCCCCGCTTGATGCTTAGCGTATGGCATGTAAAAGAGCTCGGGTTCAATGCCATTATCCTTGAAAGCGTATAATCAAAATCGTCAATGCTTTCTCCCGGCAGTCCCGCGATGATGTCCATATTGATATGCGAGAATCCGGCGGATTGTGCCAAACGCACCGCTTCTTCAACATCCTCGGCGCTATGGGAGCGGCCAATTCGAACAAGCGTCCGATCCGCCATCGTCTGCGGATTGATGCAAAGGCGGTTCACGCCATGTCGTTTGGCGCATTGTAGCTTGTCCGCGTCCAGCGTATCGGGCCGTCCCGCTTCCAGTGTTATTTCCGGCACGCTTCCAAAAATCTCCGTCTTATCGAGAAGTTTTTCCAAAAGCGGCAGCGGTAAGCTGGTCGGCGTCCCGCCGCCGATGTAGATTGCGGCGATGGGATGTCCGGATTGCGCGATGCACTGCGCTGCCGCATCCATTTCCCGAAGCAGCGCATCGACATACGCTTCCATTTCGCCTCTTTTGGCGATGCGACCGGGGAACGAACAATAGCTGCAACGCGTGACGCAGAACGGAATGCCGATATACAGGCATATGGCATTGGCATCCACCGATGACATCACATCATCCTGCACCGAAAGTATCTTCTTCGCGAGTTCAAATTTTGGGGGGGCAACACCATAAAAATCGACAAACAAGCTGTCCTGTCCCTTTCGGACAAGCTGCCTCAGCAATGCCGTCGGCCTTACGCCCGTTAAGCTTCCCCACGGCTGCGAAGTTTCGTTCAATACACAAAGCGCACTGTAACACGCCAGTTTCGCTGCACGCTTGTCCTTGCGCTTCTGTTCCCAATATTCCTCATACGCATATGCTCCGCACACTTGTGCACTGGCGGTGCGTCCTGCGTTTTGCACACGCACCGTATGCCAACTGCAGCCGTCCGACTGCGTTATTTCGTGATAAACATCAATTGGTTCTATAAGACAAAACTGGCGAACTTCCTCCGCCAGCTCGTTTTGCAATCCCTTCATGGGTGTTGTGATGTTCATCGTTAAAACCGCCTTCGGCTATCCAGCAAAATTGTCACAGGTCCGTCGTTGCACAGCCGCACCTGCATATGCGCCATGAACTGGCCGGAATGGGTCGGTATTCCCATATCCGACAACATAGCAATGGCCTTTTGATAGGTTTCGTTGGCGATCTCAGGCTTGGCGGCATCGCTGTAGCTTGGTCTGCGGCCATGCCTGGCATCCCCCAAAAGCGTAAACTGCGAAACCATCAGAACGGCACCCTGAATATCCTGTACGCTTTTGTTCAACTTTCCGTCTTCGTCGGTGAAAATGCGAAGCGTTGCTATCTTCGCTACGATATACCGAAGGTCTTCTTCCCTATCTTCTTTTTCGATACCGAGCAAAACCAGCAATCCCGCACCGATAGCGGCTTTTGTCTTCCCTTCCACTTCGACGCTGGCGTCAGCGACGCGTTGCACAACTGCGCGCAAACAGAGGCCTCCTCACATGGTTCCGCGGAACACTTCGATAACTTCGGGTACCCGCCTGAATTGCCGGATCACATATTCAAGCTGATCGGTATCCTTCACAGCCACTTCAAAATCCACATGGAATTGCCCCTTAAGCACGCGCCCCTGAACACCGACAATATCGACGTTCATGTTGGAGAGGATACGGGACAGTTCCGCCATAATGCCTATTTTATCAACGGTCAACAGGCGAATGCTCGATCTGTAGCCATCCTTGTCCGCGTTGGCCCAGCCAACTTCAATCCAGCGGCCTTCGTCACCCTCCACCAGATCCTTCAAATTGGAGCAATCGGCTCTGTGAACGCTAACGCCCCTTCCTCTGGTGATGAATCCAACGATCCGATCCCCGGGGACCGGGTTACAACAGTGCGCCAGGCGTACAAGCATGTTCTCCTGCCCTTTGACGACAACGCCTTTGGCATTGGTTGTTTTGGCTTTGCTTTCCACCGGCGCAGAGATCGTTTTTTCCTTGATTACGATATTGATCTTTTCATCCCGCGTCGACTTGATGTATTCGTCTATAAGCCGCTGCAATACCTGGATGGTGGATACCCCTCCGAATCCGATGGCGGAGTACATATCGTCAATGTTGTGAAACGTGTATTTTTGGAAAACGATTTCCAGCCATTCCGGTTTCATCAACTGGCTAAACAGATCGTATCCCTGTCTGCGCGCTTCGCGTTCAAGCATTTCACGGCCTTTTGCGATATTTTCGGTCTTGAATTCCCGCTTGAACCACGCGCGGATGCGGTTTTTCGCGTTGTTTGATTTGCATATATTCAGCCAATCACGGCTCGGATGCCCGTCTTTGCGCGTGAGTATCTCCACCACATCGCCTGTGCTTAATACCGTATCCAACGGCATGATCCGTCCGTTGATACGCGAACCGATGCAAGTATCCCCCACGCGCGAATGGATGCGGTATGCAAAATCGATAGGCGTAGCACCGCGCACCAGGGAGATCACTTCACCCTTTGGCGTAAAGACAAACACTTCATCGTTGAACATATCCAGGCGGACGGTATCCAAAAAATCGTGCGGATCGGGCGCGTCGTTCTGAAGCGCCTGCAATTCGCGCAAAAATCCGATCTGTTTGTCAAATTTATCCGCGTGCTCCGTACCTTCTTTGTACATCCAATGTGCGGCTATGCCGTATTCGGCTGTCTTGTGCATCTCGTGTGTACGAATCTGCACCTCAAAGAGGATGCCGGATCGGTTGATCACCGTCGTGTGCAGCGACTGGTACATGTTGGACTTCGGCATAGCGATGAAGTCTTTGAAACGTCCGGGAATGGGTTTGTACATGGTGTGCACGATGCCAAGAGCAGCATAGCAGTCACGAACCGTTTCCACAATGATGCGCATTGCCATGAAATCATAAATCTCATCCGGCTTGCGTTCCTGTTGGATCATTTTGCGGTATATGGAATAGATGTGCTTTTCCCGTCCGTGGATTTCACACTTGATATCCATGTTGTCCAGATGTTCTTTTATTTGCTGCATTTGAACCTGTAAAAAATTGCGTTGGATAGGCCGGAGTTTTTCGATCTCCGTTTCGATGTAAGCGTATTGCTCCGGTTCGAGATGCTTTAAAGACAGATCCTCGAGTTCGCTGCGTATCGCGTACATACCCAGTCTTCCGGCAATCGGAGCATAGATATCAAGCGTTTCTTTGGATATCTCTTTTTGCTTTTCATCCGTCATCGCATTGAGCGTTCGCATGTTGTGCAGCCTGTCAGCCAACTTTATGATGATAACACGCACGTCCTGTGCCATGGCGATCAGCATTTTGCGCAGGCTTTCCGCCTGACGGTCGGCTTTGGAACGGAAATCCAGTTTCGATATTTTGGTAACGCCCTCCACAAGGCCGGCAACCGTTTTGCCGAATTGATTTTCAATCTGGCCTATGGCGACATGGGTATCTTCCACCACATCGTGCAAGACGGATGCAATGACCGTTTCCGCATCCATTCCGTAATCCACCAGGATTTTTGCAACAGCGCATGGGTGTGAAATATAGGGGTCTCCGGATTTGCGCATCTGCCCGTCGTGCGCTTCAATGGCAACATTGAGGGCAAGTTGGATCTTGTCCAACTGTTCGTTCGTAAAGTTGCCGACAGCCTGAGGCAACCAGGGCGCGAACTCGCAAAGCTCCGGTATCGTCAAGTTCTCTTTAAGCTCCATATTTCTCCCCCCTTTGCATCCGTCTTATTGTATTATACAGCATGCTGTCGTCAAGATTTCTTTTTGATTCAGCTTTTATCGGATTCAACACCAATGCTTCCATGCGAATCAAGTCCAGTTCTTCAAAAACCGCCAATGCTGCTCCAACGCTGTCTTGTGTGACGCCTGTATTTTCGGCAACAACGCTGCACCGTTGGTTTAGGTCCATCGGCTTACGGGCTTGGACCAACAGCATACGATACATTTTCGCCATCGCGTCCCGATCCAATTGCAGCGAATTGGCGTAACGGATGATTTCGTCGTCGGTATCAATCTTAAAGCTGTAGGGATATGACAACTCCAGGGTGTTGGGAGCGATGATAAGCGTATTCCTTCGGTGGACTGCATGAGAAACGGTCTGAAAGTATACGTCCAGCAGTTCTGCCGATTCATCATCGCGCCAATGCGTTCGAATTCGCTCAAAAGCCAATGGCGTGTGTATGCAAAGCAACAGCCCGAACGGTTGCAGCACGCTCTGCTGCGCTGCATCCTCCATCAATATGGATTGCTTCTGCGAGGACAAACAGCGCACAAACCCATACCCGAAAACACCGCCGGCATTGGATGCGTTTTCAAACAGGCTGCCAACAACGGGGCGTACCGCGTTGAGGATGTATTTAACCCGTTCCACCCCGCCGAAGTCATCTGTCTCCAATGTTCCCACAAAGTCGCATTTGGTCCGGATCTTCGGCAAACCAAACCGCTTTGCCCGGAACAACAACCCTTCCGACCTATATCCTTGCTTTTCCATCTGAACGCGTAGATGCTCATCCGATTTGCCAAGATTTGCCAGCCCAGTCATCGTAGCATCCCGCATCAGAAACAACGGCGTTGGATTGCCGATCCCAAAAGGCGCCAATTTCTCCATATCCTTTGCAAGCGCAATGCTTATCTGCTGCGGTTCCAGCGTTGCGTCGCAATCCATGCCTTGCGTAAAAGTCGAAGAAGGATAGCAGGTCACAAAATGTGATTCAAAAGCATCCATGAACAGCGCCAGGTCTTCTTCCCGCAGCGAGAAGCCTCCCGCCTGCTGATGGCCTCCGTAGCGCAACAGGCAATGCTTGCAGTCATCCAGTGCCCGGAAGATATGCACTCCCTTTATGCCCCTTGTCGAACCCGTACAGATCCCGTCTTCCCCGATTGCGATTACAGCAGACGGCCTGCCGTATGCTTCCGTGATCCTTGAAGCAACGATTCCGATCACACCCTTTTGCCAGCCTTTATGGGCCGCGACCGCCGTCCGTTTCATACCGATCTGCGCTGAAAGAAGGTCGGATGCTTCTTGAAGGATTATCTGCTCCTGCAATTGGCGTTGTTGGTTCTCCCTGTCAAGATCACATGCTATTTCAAACGCCTGTGCGTCATCTGTTGTCGTAAAAAGCGTAAACGCTCTGCTTGCATCCCCCATGCGACCCGCGGCATTGATGCGCGGTGCCAGACCAAACGCAATCTGCCCTGTGGAGAGTGTTGTCGCATTCAATCCGCTGGCGATCATCAGCGCTTTCAAGCCGGGTCTCGCTTGTTGTGAAAGCAATTGCAAGCCCATCTTCACGATGGATCGGTTTTCATCCAACAGCGGCACAAGATCCGCTACCGTAGCGATGGCCGCCAAATCCACAAGCTGCAGCATCGCCTCTTTCCCAAAAAGACCATGTACCAGCTTGAGTGCAATGCCTGCACCGCACAATTGCGAAAACGGATAGTGGCGCTCAGCAGGTGGGTTGAGACAAACGCAGGGCGGGTGTTTATCCAGTGGTTGATGATGATCGGTTACGATGACCTGCAATCCTAGGCTTTGCGCCAGTTCGACTTCGCTTTGGTTCGTGATGCCGCAATCCACCGTTATGAGCAATCCGCCGCGCACCGCTATGGATCGGATAGCGGTCTCGTTTAGTCCATAACCCTCTGTGTGTCTGTCCGGTATATAGACATGGACGGGTATCCCGGCTTTGACAAATGCCAAATAGAGTATGGAAGCGGCACAGGTCCCGTCGCAATCATAATCCCCGTAAACGGTGACGGGCCATTTTTCTTCCTGCGCTTTGCGGATCAGTTCGACTGCGGAGTCCATGCCATCCATCAGGAACGGGTCATGCCATACATCGGCTGCTAAAAAAGCCTTTGCCTTGCGCTCGTCATCGAAGCCCCTGCGAATTAAGATGCTGGCGGCCAACGGTTCAATGCCCGTGGATTCGACGATAGCGTTTACAACACTAGCCGTCTCATTATCGGATTGTCGGACACGGATCTGTAGCATACTCCCCCCAATAGATAAGACGAGCCTTTTATCAAAAGCTCGTCCGGCATTCTATGCGCGCGCTGCGATGCGCTTTTTACCCGCAGGTTTTGGCTTGCTGTTTTTGTCCATCCAAACCCAAATCGGACCGGCCAAAAACAAACTCGAATAGGCGCCCGCCAACAGACCCACGATGATCGGTAGTGCGAATTCCCGGATGGACGGGGACCCGAAAATGAACAGCGCACCGATGGTAATGATCGTCGTTAAGAATGTATACATGCTCCGTGTAAACGTTTCCCGTGTCGCCTGATCGACCAGCTCGGGAAACGACTTGTTCGGTTCATCCTTTTTATCGTTGCGCACCCTGTCAAACACCACGATCGTATTGTTGATACTGTAGCCGATGATGGTCAATACTGCCGCGATAAACGAGCTGTTTATCTCAACGCGCAAAATAGTCACCACCGCTATCATCACCAAAACATCATTGATCAGGCACAGAATAGCAGCGAGCGCCGAATGGAATTGAAACCGTATGCTGACATAGATTAAGATTAAAACCCAAGCCGCAAGCACGGATAGGAGCGCGTTCTTCACCATGGTCGCGGATGCTACCGCGCCGACACGTTCAACGCCGCCGATGGTCGCTGCGGGGTACGTCTTCTGGATTTGCTTTAGGATCGCATCGCGTTGTGCGCGGTCCTGCGCGTCGGTTGCCTTTGTGCGCAAACGCAGCTGGGCGACTGTTTGCTCCTGGCTGCCGGATTGTGTGGTTTTAAGAACCGTAAATCCTTTTTCTCCGATATCGCTCAGAGCATTCTGTATGGGTGCAACTTCAAAGGTGCTGCCGATATTCACCGACAGAAGCGACCCGCCTGTAAAATCGAGTCCCAGATTCAAACCGCCTGTGAAAACGCCGACGACCACGCCCAACACAAGAATCGCTATGGAAAGTATCAGGAATTTTTTTGCATGTTTGACAAAACTAAAATTTTTCATCTTAAACTCTCACCAGCCATTTCTTGTTTTTGATGTTCAGTTTCACCAACCGGCTCAAAAGATATCGAGTGATCGTAATTGCCGAAAACATTGAAACGCCAACGCCTATCGCCAGCGTGTAGGCAAATCCCTTGATGGAACCGGTACCGAAGAACATCAATACAAACGCCGCAATCAGTGTTGTGACGTTCGAGTCCAAAATCGCACTGAATGCCTTGTGGAACCCTGCCTCAACAGATGCGTCCACCGGCTTTCCGTTTTTCAGTTCTTCACGAATGCGTTCAAAAATGATGACGTTCGCATCCACCGCCATGCCGATGGATAATATGATGCCCGCGATGCCCGCCAGCGTCAGCTGCACACCCGGCATGGTCAGAATACAGAAGAAGACGATTATCAGATAATAACCAAGCGCAATGTCCGCCATAAGGCCAGCCAGCCTGTACATACCAACCATAAACAGCAGGATCAGAATGGAACCGATGACACCGCCCGTAATGCTTTTGCTGATCGCGTCCGCACCGAGCGTAGCGCTGATGGTGTGCACTTCAAGTTCCGACAAACTAAGCGGAATGGCGCCCGATTCGATCTGCGTCGCCAACTCCAACGCGCTTTCCCGCGTAAAGCTCCCGGTTATTGTCCCTGCCCCGCTGGCGATGACGCTGTCAACTCTCGGATTGGATATTTGTTGATCGTCTACATAGATTCCGATTGTTTGATTTAAAAACTGTTGGGTGGCTGTCGCGAATTTCGTTGTGCCGCTGGCTGTCAATTTGAATGAAACAACATATTGGCCTTCGTCCAAGCCGGCGGAAGCGGACGTAACGTCCGCGCCTGTGAGAATCACTTTCCCGCTGGGATCCCGCCATTCCAGGTTAGCCGGGGACGCCAGGTACTTACTCAATTCAGAAGGATCGTCTTTGCTAGAGGGTATCTCTACACGGATGCTGTCCGTTCCCTGCCGTGTGATGGTCGCCTCCGTCATTCCTTTGGCATCCAGCCGTGAACGGAAAATATTGATGGTGCCCAACATCTTCTCTTCAAAACTATCAACGCCGTCGCTCTTGGCCTGATACACGGCGGAAAACCCGCCTGTCAGATCCAAGCCCAGCTTATTGATCTTAATCTGCGCTCCGATGGGTTTTACTTCCCACACGCCGAACGAGACCCCGAACTTTGCAACATAAGCCAAAACCGCCAACAAGGCTATCATGACGACCAGTCCGGTGATGCCGCGCCTTTTCATATGCAATTCCTCCAAACATCGTTCAAACCAACTATGCTATCATATCATTATAGGTGTTAAAAAAACCCGCGTCAATCCGAATCGGTATGTTTAGCGCATTGCCGATTGACAACAAAAGAAAACGGCGGCATTTGTTTTGCCGCCTTGTATGGCATCAAACCATGGAGAAACAGGGTTCTGCAGATTTATAGAAGGCATATTGATGTCTTATCGTTTCAGGACGGCTTTCTTCTGCGGCATCAATTGTACGAGAATGCCTGTCGCGAACCCGACGATCGCACCCATAACAACATCTCCCAAAAGCAGTGCCAAATGTCCGAATCCACCGTCGAGAAGTGCGATCAGCACATAACCGGCCAGCGTATACAAGACGCCCGCAGCGGAGCCGACAGCCCATGTGTAGCTTGGCAAAGACTTAGTCGCAATATAGGCAGCGACCATTGCCGCGAGCATTTTTACGCCGATATTGATCGGGTGGATCGATGCATCGGGCAGATTAAAGGTTTTGATCAGAAACGCTATGATCAAAATACAAGCCGCTGTAAATACCAGTGCGCTCAGTACACCCAATGTTACTCTTCTGCCTACCTGGGAAGTTTTTTTATCGCTTCCCGGGGGCCGCAATGCTGATACCCGTTTCTTTTTCATGACCACAACCCCTTTAGCATTCTTTGTTCAGGATATGCCAACCGTTGTGACAATATGAAAAGATGCGGCAGAATACTGCCGCATCTCCGTTGTAACTTTGCAAATACACCGAATCTATTTCTTTTTGGTGTCGGTTTTGATCGCAACCTGCACGTCCGATTCGGAGATGCCTTCCGCCTGCACGGGAGAATCGCCAACGGACGCGATTGCGCCGCGTGTAAAGGTAAGCTGAACGTGCTGCGGACCGGTTTCCAAGGTAACGTACTCATCCGATACGGTAACGATTCGTCCGGTCAGCCCGCCGATGGTTTTGACCCAATCGCCCCTTTTCATACCTTCCATCATCTTTTTTACTTCTTTGCTGCGTTTGCGCTGCGGAATGATGGTCATCAATACGAACACTACGATAATAGCGATCATGGGTAAATTCTGTATTAATTGCTGTCCAAATTCTAAAGGCATATTCACTTCTCCTTTGAGTCCATTGAGTCCATATCAGAATCATATTATAGGAATCCGTTGCCCCCGTCAAGCGCTACAAAAGTGATCCTGCACAAAATCCGATAAACCATCAAGTATGATGGCCTGCCGCATCCGTTTCATCAGATTCAAGGAATAAGCTATGTTGTGGGCAGAAACAAGCGTTGCAGCCAACATTTCCTCAGCCATATAAAGATGCCGCAAATATGCTTTCGTAAAACCTCCGCTGCACGCCGGGCAATGACAATCCGCGTCGATGACGGTTAAGTCATGTGTAAACTGCGCATTGCGCAAATTGATGCGTCGTCCGGAAGGGTCAAACGCTGCGGCTGTTCGACCCATGCGCGTTTGCATGACGCAGTCAAACATATCAACGCCTCTGAGTACGCCGTTGACCAGGCAATCCGGGCTTCCGACACCCATCAGATATCGCGGCTTCAAAGGATCCAGCAACGGCGTTACCAAATCCAGCATGCGGTACATGATCGGCTTTTCTTCCCCGACGCTCAATCCGCCGATGGCATTGCCGCAAAAGCCCAAAGCATCGATTGCTTTGGCCGATTCGATACGCAGATCTTCAAACATTCCACCCTGGGCGATGCCGAACAACGCCGCTTCGGAATGCTCCATGGCTTGCTGCCCGCGCTTTGCCCATGCGTGTGTACGTTCCATGGCCTGTTTCGTGTACTCATAGGTGGACGTATGCGCTGCGCATTCGTCAAAGGACATCACGATGTCCGATCCGAGATTCCGCTGGATTGCCATGGAGGTTTCGGGCGTAAAAACGTGCGAACTGCCGTCGATGTGGGACTGGAACGTCACGCCGTCCTCGCTTATTTTTCGCATCCCGTTGAGGCTGAAAACCTGAAATCCGCCGCTGTCGGTGAGGATCGCACCCGGCCAGCGCATAAAGGAATGCAGTCCGCCAGCCTCTTTGACCAAGTCGCTTCCCGGGCGCATTTCAAGGTGATAGGTATTGGAAAGAACAATGCGCGCACCAAGGCCGTAAACCGTATCGGGCGAAAGCGCCTTGACGGTTGCCTGCGTGCCGACCGGCATAAAGACGGGCGTGTGTATATCGGCATGCGGAGTATGCAAAATGCCGGCGCGTGCGCCGGTCTGTTTGCAGACATGCTCTAACTCAAATCGTATAGCCATCGTTGTCTCCTAATCCACAATAAGCATGGCATCGCCAAAACTAAAAAAGCGATATCGCATTGATACAGCCGTATTGTACGCATTTAGCATGGTTTCCCTGCCGGCAAAGGCACTTACCAGCATCAACAGCGTTGATTCCGACAGATGAAAATTCGTTATCATCGCATCCACGATGCGAAACGGAATTCCCGGATAGATGAATATGTTCGTCCACCCGGATCGGGATCCGACCATTCCGTTTTCGTCCGCATTGCTCTCCAAAACGCGTACGCTGGTAGTGCCGACGGCAATAACACGATTACCGTTTCGTTTGGCGCTATTGATCGCGTTCGCAGCTTCTTCGGATATCTCGTAGTACTCCGAGTGCATGTTGTGTTTGCGGATATCGTCAACGTGAACCGGACGGAAGGTCCCAAGGCCTACATGCAACAGTACCTTGACAATGCGAACGCCCTTTTCTTCCAGTTTTTGCATCAGTTCATTGGTGAAATGCAGTCCTGCCGTTGGCGCCGCAGCGCTGCCCTTGTACTTTGCATACACCGTTTGATACCGCGACGGATCCTTGGGTTTTTTGTGAATGTAAGGCGGAAGCGGCATTTCTCCAAGTTCATCCAGCAGCGCGTAGAATTCCCCTTCATAGAAAAAACGCATCAGGCGGACACCGCCCTCTTTCTGCGAAAGCACCTGCGCGCGAAGCCTGCCTTCGCCAAAGCAGAGGTACTCGCCTGTTTTTACCCTACGCCCGGGTTTGACCAACGTTTCCCAGCAATCCTTTTCGATTTGTTTGAGAAACAATATCTCTATCTTCGCTCCCGTAGTTTCCCGAACGCCGAACAGACGCGCGGGAATTACCTGGCTTTCGTTGACCACAACGACATCGCCTGGCAGTAAATATTCGACCACATCATAAAAAATGCGGTGTTCAAGCGAGCCATCCTTCCGGTGCAAAACCAGAAGCCGTGAGTGGTCGCGTTGATCCGCCGGGGTTTGCGCTATGAGTTCGTGCGGAAGCTCATAGCTGTAATCGACCCTTGCATTTCCCTGTTCTGTTTGTATATTCAATCCCAATGAAAGTCTCTTTTCCTATTTCATATCGAATCGTATCTGGTCCGGCTTCGTTTCGCGCGGCATTTCAATCCCAAGATGGGCATACGCGTTTTCCGTGGCAATCCTGCCTCTGGGCGTTCGTTGGATGAATCCAAGCTGCAGCAGGTAGGGTTCATACACGTCCTCAATGGTCACTGTTTCCTCACCGGTGCTTGCCGCCAACGTATCAAGTCCGACCGGTCCGCCGCTGAATTTATAGATGATGGTTTTAAGGATATTGCGATCCACCGAATCCAATCCTATCTCGTCCACTTCGAGCATATTCAACGCTTTCATGGCTACTTCTTCGGTGATGATGCCGTCCGCGACAATCTGGGCATAATCTCGTACCCTTCGTAAAAAGCGGTTGGCTATGCGCGGCGTGCCGCGGCTGCGGCTGGCGATTTCCACAGCGCCGCTGTGAACAATTTCAACTTTCATGATCTTGGCGGAACGCAGTACGATGGTAGTCAGTTCCCCAACGCTGTACATATCAAGGCGGTTGATGACGCCAAAGCGGTCCCGAAGCGGGCTTGTCAGCATGCCCGCACGCGTCGTCGCCCCGACCAATGTAAACGGCGGCAGTGTCAGACGCATCGTTTTTGCGCTCGGCCCTTTGCCGATGATGATGTCCAGCGCAAAATCCTCCATCGCCGTGTACAGTTTTTCCTCGACATTGCTGTTAAGGCGGTGGATCTCATCGATAAACAGAACGTCTCCGGGGCGCAAATTGGAAAGGATGGCTGCCAAATCGCCATGGTGCTCAATCGCGGGTCCTGTCGTCATGCGAAGGTTCACGCCCATCTCATTTGCCACGATCGCAGCAAGCGTGGTCTTTCCCAAGCCGGGGGGGCCGTAGAGCAGCACATGATCCAGCGGTTCATTGCGCAGGCGAGCCGCCTGAATAAAGATGCGCATCTGCTGTTTTATTTTATCCTGGCCAATGTACTCGTCCAGTGTCTTGGGGCGCAGGGATTGTTCAATCTCCGCATCCTCCGTACGCATGGATGACGTCAGGATGCGATCATCGTTTTCCATTCCGCACCGCCGTTTCTTTCATTCATTTTCTGTCCAATCGCCGCAATGCGCTCATTGCCATCTGTTGTGCGCTGCCGCCTTCCGCAAGTACAAGGGCCACCGCTGCGGCACTGTCCGCAAGCGAGAAACCCATGGCCATCAGGATGGCAACAGCCTCGTCTATGGTGTCATCGCTTGACACCGCAGTGATTGATTCCGTCAAAACATGCTCTGCCTGCATCTTGCTCTTCAATTCCAAAATCATCCGCTGCGCCATCTTTTTCCCCAGACCGGGGACGCGCACCAGTGCCCTTTCATCGTTTGTGATGATGGCCATCGCCACTTGCACCGATGACATGGCCGAAAGGATCGCCAAAGCCAGCCGCGGCCCGATACCGGAAACACTCAGAAGCCGCAAGAACATTTCCTTTTCCTCTTTTTGCGTGAAGCCATAAAGTGTATGTGCGTCTTCGCGCACGATGAGCAGGACAAAAAGCTTTGCCGGTGCGCCCAAGGAAAGGGTTTGCAGGGTTGCAGGGTTTGTAAAAATTTCATACCCTATCCCGTTGCAATCCAAATCGACGCTGTCGTTGCCAAATCTGTCTACGATACCGCTAAGATATGCGTACATTTTATGCCCTCAAATCATGGTTGTCAGCGGCAAATCGCTGCTGTTGGCATGGCAAATCGCAATTGCCAGCGCATCCGCCGCATCATCGGGTTTTGGTATCTCGCTCATGTGAAGCAGCAGCCGGACCATTTCCTGCACCTGGTGCTTGTCGGCCCTGCCATAGCCCACCACCGCCTGCTTGACCTGCAACGGGGTGTATTCGTAAAGTTGCCTTGTGTGCTTTACCGCGCTCATCAGCGCGGCACCTCTGGCCTGCGCCACCATGATAGCGGTGGATACATTCTTGTTGAAGAAAAGCTCTTCCACCGCGATCGCGTCGGGCGAATACTGCTGGCACAGCAATTCTACGCCGCTTCCGATGCGCAGCAGCCGCTCGGGCAGCGGCGTATGCGCCTTGGTATAGACGCACCCGAAATCCACTACCTTAAAATCATAACCTGCCTGATATTCCACAACGCCATAGCCCAAGATGGCAAGACCCGGATCAAGTCCTAAGATGATCATGCTTTACTCCCCCGTGAACGTTGATCAAGAAGCATTTTTGCAACACATCATCGAATCTGTCCGTTGCCGCGCACGACATATTTGATGCTCGTCAACTCGTTAAGCCCCATGGGGCCGCGCGCATGAAGCTTCTGTGTACTGATGCCGATTTCGGCTCCAAAGCCGAATTCAAAGCCGTCCGTGAATCTGGTGGACGCATTGACATAGACACATGCAGCATCCACTTCGTTTAAAAACCGCTCCGAATTCTGTTCGCTGTCCGTTATGATGCATTCGCTATGGCGCGTTCCGTATTTTGCAATGTGATCCATAGCCTCGTCAAGGCTTCGCACGATGCGGATTGCCATGATCAAGTCGTCGTACTCCGTCGCCCAGTCTTCTTCCGTTGCCGGTTTCATGTCGGGCACGATCTTCATGCTCGATTCACAACCGCGTATCTCAACGCCATTGTCCACAAGCGCTTTGGCGGCCAACGGCAGAAACGTATTCTTGATGTTCTGATGGATCAGCAGCGTCTCCGCGGCATTGCAAACCGAGGGCCTGCTGCATTTCGCGTTGATAAGGATTTGAAGCGCCATCGAAAAGTTGGCTGATTCGTCCACGAATACATGGCAATTCCCGATGCCGGTTTCAATCACAGGGATCGAAGCGTTTTCAAGGACCGATTGGATCAATCCGCTGCCGCCTCGCGGGATCAAAACATCGATAACGCCGTTGAGGCGCATCATCTGCTGGGCAGAGGAACGGTCTGTATCCGTAATTAAAACGATGCTGCCTTCGGGCATCCCGGCTTCTTCGCCGGCTTTTGTCAGAACACCCATGATGGCTTTGTTGGATGCGATGGCTTCCTTCCCACCCCGCAGCACGCAGGCATTTCCGCTTTTTATGCACAGGCTGACAACATCTGGCGTTACGTTGGGTCTTGCTTCGTATATGATGCCGATTACGCCCAGCGGCACACACCGTTTTTCAATCCATAAGCCGTTCGGACGCTGCCATCCGCCAAGGATGCGGCTTGTCGGATCATCCAAAGCGACGACGGCTTTGATGCCGTCTGCCATGGCTTCAATGCGTGCATCCGTGAGTTTAAGTCGATCCAACAGCGACTCGCGCATGCCGTTTTCCTTGGCATTGGCGAGATCTTCCGCATTGACGCTCAGGATATACTCTTTTTCTCGAATGAGCGCCTCCGCCATGGAAAGGAGGATTGCATCCTTCTTTGATCTGCCCAATAGCGCCAGTTTCGGTGCCGCATTTTTTGCCTTCAACGCGCTTTGCATGCAGTCGTCCATCTGATCACATCCTTCCATTTGTTTGATTGTATTATTTTGGCACATTCCCGTCAACAAGATTTACGCCATCCGATTAACTGGAATTGGCTTTGAACAACACAAAAACATGGCGTACATACCATGCTTTTTTCGTTCCGCATTCTTGCCGCTGGAGGATGGAGACGGTGATATTGCTTTGAAACTCAAAACACTTATGCCGCTCTGTATGGCAGGATTGCCGGATCCTATTCGTCTATGTTCTCCAAAAAGCTCTCGATCTGGTGCATATCATCAAAGACGACACCCTTTTCCAGGTCTTTATCTTTATAAGGCATCACGAAATCTTCGATGGTCTGCACTTTGCGCCACGAGTCATCCGATTCGCGTTGGTAGATGACAAGCGAGTAGTTTTCCTGCTTTAGAACATAATGTTTCTGACAGACCCCTTCGAGATCTCTTGTCATTTCCACGCGCGTGGGCGTGAACATGGTGATGACACACTGCGGAAAAAGTGCGGAGAACTGTGCCTGATTCATTCCCAAGGTTCCGTCGACGGTCAGCTCCTGTTCCTTCACATGGCTGCAACTCAAGTATTTTGTTTTCAGCAGCACCACGGCATGTTCTGCGATAACAGGCTCTGTCTGTACCATCGCAGGGATATTGGGAGTCATCGCCGGAAGCATCACCGTTGTCGCAGGAGTTGGGGTTTGTGCCCCGGCTTGCTGCCTCACCTGTGCGCGCGAGAAATTATAGCCGTACATTGCCACGCCAAGCACCATCAAGCAGATGCCAAGCGTTATCAATCTGTTCTTTTGCCGCCTTTTTCTCCTGGAATCAGTAAACAAAAAATCATCCCTCCGGATTACTCCCTACGGATGATTTTTTCCCAAATATCGTCGGCTATACCGCTACATCGACATGTTATGATACACGTTTTGAACATCGTCCAACTCTTCAAATTTTTCGATGAGTATTTCCATTTTTTCCGCCGTCTGTTCGTCCGCTTCAACCGTATTGTCCGGAACCCACTCTATTTCGGCGGAAAGGAACGTCAGTCCCCGGGATTCCAATGCTTCGCGAACCGATGAAAAATTCGCTATATCTGTATCGATTTCAAAGGCCTCCTCGGACGCGTCAAAATCCGATGCACCGGCATCCAGCGCCATCGTCATAATTTCGTCCTCATCCATGCCCTCTTTGCGTTCCACGATCAATACGCCCATACGCCTGAACATCCAGGACACACATCCGGTCGTGCCAAGAGAGCCTCCCCATTTATCAAACACATGGCGCACATCGCTTGCGGTTCTGTTGCGGTTATCCGAAAGCGCTTCGACAACGACGGCGATACCGCCCGCGCCGTACCCTTCATAGACGATTTCTTCATAGTGAACGTTGCTCAAATCTCCCGATGCTTTGGCAATGCTGCGCGAGATATTGTCGTTTGGCATGTTGTTTGCTCTTGCCTTGGCGATGACATCGCGCAGACGGCTGTTGCTGTCGGGATTTGGGCCGCCGCCTTCTTTGATCGCAGTAGCTATCTCACGCCCTATTTTGGTAAAAACCTTCGCGCGCTGCGCATCGGTTTTGCCCTTCTTGAATTTGATGGTACTCCACTTATTATGCCCGGACATAGTGATACTCCTTTATTCACAGCATCGCGTTGACGGTGTTAGCATGTTTGTTCGGCTACAAATTGCAAAGCAAATTGCAATATGCAGCACATCATACGCCGTACCATCTGCATCGCTGCTTTTTTTGTATCATATCATCGGGCGCACCATCTGTCCAGCTTACGGAGTCAGTGGCAGCAATGGAAGAACGGAATTGTTAGAATCGTTTTGCAGGTATGTTTGGGGCACTTCCCCCACGATGACCGTTTCACACAGCAAAACCGGCGTGGTGCTTTCATAGATCGTTAAGCGTCCCGAAACAAACAACCGCACATAGGTATGTACGTTTGCCGTAAGACTGTGCTTTGTCTGATTGATGCCTGCCTGATCAAATCTGCTTTGAATGCTAACGTCCACGCTTGGAAGCGCATTGCATTCCACCGTGATGCGCGGCCCGGAGATTCCGATGGCGGCAGTACCCAAAATGCTGGACAGTGAGATGGTAAATGGCTTTTTGCTGTCGCTTTCCACGGAAGATTCAACCCATTTTTGAATATTCCCTGCCAATTGGCTCAGCGCATAGCCGTCAATGCGCACGCTTTGGATGCTGCCCACAGCATCGCGCTCAACGGTGACCAACTTTTCATAATAAAGGGTCAGATCGGTTTGATACGCGGATGCGGTCACCGCGTTGTTCACGATAACGGCTGCCCGGGCTACCGCAACCTGCTTCGCAACAGTGCGCAGGCTCAATTCAAAACCCAACGCGACCAGTGCGCAGAGGAGCAAACAAAGCACGATCGCCAGTGCGATCCTTTTCCGTTTTGACAACGTCTTGCCCATGCCAGGCCTCGTTCCTGTGATTTTTATTTTAAGTCCACTATGGTATACTATGAAGGAACTTGCATTGCGTTGACACAAAGGAGCCTCCAATGAACGGATCAAAAAATGGCGGCACGCAGAAGCGTTCGCGCGCCAATGCTCTGTCCCCGCTGGATGAGCAAACATTGCCGATGCATTCTGTGCGCACAACCGAAAAAGCCGCGGTCAAACCGGCAAAGCGCAGCGGAATATATGGATGGTATGACGCGCTGCTTCTCTATATCGATAAACGCGTGGATCATGACGGCAGCAATCCCAATGCCATATTCGTACCCCGTACAAACCCTCCCGGTTTTGTTTTGAGCGTTGCGGTAACATCGTTCCGTTTGTTCATTGTTGTGATACTCATCCTGGGCTTTATTGCGTGCGGAGCCTTTTTTGGCATTGCCGGCGCTTATATCAATGCGGCCCCCGATTTGAATTTGAATGTTCTGACCGATACCGCTTTGGCCAGTCAGATCTATGATCAGGACGGCAAGCTGATAACCACCTATTCCGGATCGCAGAACCGCTTGTGGGCGACGTACAACGAATTTCCCAAGAACCTGATCAATGCTATCGTCGCGATCGAAGACACCCGTTATTTCACCCACAACGGTGTGGATATCAAGCGAATCGCCGGATCCTTGATCAGCAATCTGACAAGTGACTCCAATACGCAGGGCGCTTCCACCATCACGCAGCAATTGATTAAAAACCGTATGCTGACATCCGAACGAAGCTACCGGAGAAAAATCCAGGAAGCCTATTTGGCGTTTCAGCTGGAAAAGCAATATGCAAAAGAACAAATTCTGGAAGCTTATTTGAACGATGTGAATCTTTCACAGGGCAATTACGGCGTAAAGAGCGCAGCGCGCGATTATTTCGGCAAGGAACTTGACGCATTGACGCTTCGTGAATGTGCGATGCTGGCAGGTATGGTGAATGGCCCCAACACATATGATCCCAGGCGCAACTACTTTACGCGCAACCGCCCGGAACTGACGGACAACCGCACCGATACCGTTTTAAGCCGCATGTACCGTCAGGGCTACATCAGCTCCGAACAATACGAACAGGCGCTCAAGGAGAAAGTTGCCGTCAAAGCGGAGCGTACCAATTCTGCCCTAAGCGCAGCACCGAGCTTTGTGGATTATGTCATCCACGATGTCATCGATCATTTCCTCTTGGCGCGAAGCCTTGCGGATACACAGGAAAACCGCAACGCCATCGAATACGAATTGCGCACCTCCGGCTACCATATCTATACCACGTTGGATATGGATGTGCAGAGTTCCGCGGAAACGGCTGTTTATACCTATAAGAAATATCCCAAGACAAAAAGCCCGGGCGATGCAACCACCACCACACAAAACAGCGACGGAACGACAACGCAAATCGTTCAGCCTCAGGCGGCTGTTGTCGTGATTGATTACCGCAACGGTCAAATCAAAGCCATGGTAGGCGGTCGTACGGAGCCGACCGGACTTAAGGTGCTAAACCGTGCCTATATGTCGCATCAGCCCGTCGGATCTTCCATCAAGCCGCTGAGCGTCTATGGCCCGGCAATTGACAATGCCGGTTTGGGCGCCGCGTCCATCATTGCCAACTTAAAAGGCGAAGTGATCGGGTGGAGCAAGGACAAGAGTTTCCCTTCAACCGGTTCGACCATAGCACCCGTCACCATGCGCACAGCCATCAAAGAATCGCTCAATCTGAGCGCAGCCCGTACGTTGATGGAGCTTTCCGGGTCGGATTCTCTCAACGTGTCGGCAACGTATCTTTCCAGGCTCGGCCTCAACATGGATTACGTCAAGGAAACGCCTGCCGGTTTGGCGCTGGGTACTTCCGGCATTTCACCTTTGGATGAAGCGGCGGCATATGCCGCTATTGCGAATAAAGGCCAATATATCCCGCCGATCTCCTTTACACGGGTTGAGGATACCAATCACAGGATCATTCTCAACGCCGTTGCCATGCAGCATCCCACACAGGTCTTCAAACCCGGAACCGCTTGGCTGTTGGTGGATATGCTGACAACCGCCGTTGGGAGCGGTACAGGCACAAAAGCACAGGTCAAAGACGTGACTGTAGCGGGTAAGACCGGCACCAATGACAATTACCGCGGCGTTACGTTTGCCGGCATCACACCGCACTACGCCTGTGCGATATACATTGGCCACGATAACTATAAGCAGCTGCAGAACGGGGCTTCCGGCGGCACCTTTGCCGGTCCTCTGTTTTCCGATATCATGACAGCCGTATATCAGAAAAAGCAACTGACGAATGCTCCGATTATCACCGAAGCACCTCAATCCCTCGGGTTGGTTCAAGCAACCGTGTGTCCTATTTCCGGCATGCTTGCAACAGACGCGTGCTATCTTGATACCGGCAATCTTAAACCTGTCACGGACTGGTTCCCTGCCGATTCCGCTCCGAAAGATCCATGCACTTACCATATTCCTGCGGAATATTGCGCTGACAGCGGGAAATTGGCAACATCCTTCTGCACCAACGTATCCGGAAAATCCTATGTCATTATCCCGCCGAACAGCGTTTATGCGCGGTGCGATATATCCGCATTCCCATGGTTTTATATTTCGGACCATACGTTTAGCGAACAGACCGACCCGACTCTCTTTTGTCCGATCCATAACGCCGGCAACCTGGCTCTTCAACGCCAGCAGGCGATAAACAATGCCAATGCCGCTTTATCACGAGCCTCCGCGGAGATACAGCCGCATATCAATTCCTTGCCCGCCGACCGTGCAGCAGCGTTCAGTACGGCCGTGCAGACGCTCGACAGCCTTGCCAAAAGCCAAACGTCCTCTACCGCCTCCATCATCGACGCTACCAATGCTCTGACAACCATGATCAACAAGCTAAAGAGCGACTATTCTTTGTAGCAAAACAACGCCAAACTGACAATAAAAAGGACAGGATATCCTAGCATGCCCTGTCCTTTTATGTACGCTTGCACCTGAATCGGTCAATACGCTGTGCCAAAAACCAGATTCATCTTTTGGTTTTTGGGTTGAAGATCAACGCAATAAGGTACCCGAAAAAGATTGCCGTCGTTATGCCTCCTGCCGTAGCGGTCACACCGCCCGTCAGAATTCCGATCCAGCCTTTTTCATCGATCGCCGTCTTTGCGCCCTGCGCGAGCGCATGTCCGAAACCGGTCAGCGGTATGCTCGCTCCGGCCCCGGCATACTCAATGAGTTTTCCGTAAATGGAAACTCCTGAGAGAACAACCCCGGACACCACATAGATAACCAGTATTTTTGCGAACGACAGATTCGTTTTGGCCAGCATAAGTTGCCCGATCACACAGAGCAGCCCGCCAACCGCGAAAGCTTTTATATAGGGGAGTGCCATTGCCATTTTCTTAACCCCTTTCAATGCAGACTGCGTGTGCAATGCACGGAATGCTCTCGCCTTGCATGGCGGAAACGGTAGACAGCAAGGCCCCCGTTGCCAAAACCAGAATACGATCAAGATGATGACTCATCAAATCCGGAATCAGTCTGCTGCACAGTGTGACCGCGCAACAGCCGCATCCGCTGGCGCCGGAATGAACATCCTGCTCAAAAGAAAACATTTCCGCCCCGCAATCCCGAAGATTTCCGGCCGTCTTAACACCGGCTTTTTGCAATAAGTCGATCAGGATTTGAAGGCCAAATATCCCCAAATCTCCCGTGATGACCGCGCTGTAGTCCGAAAGCTGCGTATCCGTGTCCATCAGATGCGCCAGGATTGTATCGCATGCCGCCGGCGCCATCGCAGCACCCATGTTGTTGGCGTCTTTGATGCCAAAGTCCACAACCTTGCCGATGGTAATAGTGCTGATATATGGCATCTGCACGGCTTGCGTGCCCAGCATAACAGCTCCAGCCCCCGTAACGGTACGCTGGGCTGTCGGGGTTCGTTGCGAGCCCATTTCCAGCGGAAAACGGAACTGCCGTTCAGCCGTGCTGAAGTGCGACGTCGCGCAACATGCGGTTTTTCGTGCAAATCCGCCGTCGATCAGCATTGCTCCCAACGCAATGGACTCCGTAATGGTACTGCATGCGCCATAAAGGCCCAAAAACGGGATATCCATTCTTCTGACTGCAAACGATGTCGCAATCAGCTGGTTAAGCAAATCCCCGCCCAAAACAAAATCAATGTCCTCCGGCTTTGCGTTTCCTTTGTCAAGCGCCATCCGCACCGATTCGTAAAACATCTTTGTCTCCGCTTTTTCCCAGCTTTTCTCTCCCCACATGTCGTCTTCCAAAACAGAATCGAAACAAGCCCCCCAGGGTCCCTCCCCTTCTTTTGGTCCGACGATGCTGGCAGCGGATTCCAGATAAACCTTTTGCTGGAGCTTAACTGTTCGTTTTCCAATTCGTTTATTCATGCATCACCTTGTTAATACATAATAGATCAACCCATACACAACGGAAGCGGAAATGCCGCACACCAACACGGGTCCTGCAATTTTGAACAGATTGGCGCCGATGCCCAACACAAGGCCTTCGCGTTTGTATTCGATCGCAGGCGCCACAATACCGTTGGAAAACCCCGTAATGGGCACAACCGAGCCTGCCCCTGCATATTTGCCTATCTGATCAAATATCCCGATACCCGTCAGCACAGCGCCCACGATGATCAGGCAAATGGATGCCAGTCCGCGCGCATCAATGCTCTTCATATGGAAAACGTCCATGCCCAATTGGATGATCCCCTGTCCGATGGCACAGATCAGGCCGCCGACCCAAAACGCCCTGATGCAGCCCTTGGCAACATTTGTTTTGGGCATCGCTTGCATGATATAGGCGTTATACACTTTTTCTATGTGCTGTTGTTCGCTTTTGCTTTGACTTGCGTCAAATTGCTCCATGGTTACTTCTCCTCGGCATAGCCTTTCGTATGATAACGTTCTTCGCGCTCCTCAAGGTTATGCCCGTCGATTACCCTGTGTTCCGGCAAACGGTGCAGCCTCATCCGCTTTACCTCCTTTACCATTTTAGGAATACCTGTTTGATGCCGGTCACACTGTTGGACAGGGAGCTATGGATGAATAGCAAAATCCCCAGAGCCAACACGATGCCAAGCGCTATCAAAAGCCTTGGGCCATAGATGGACCGAACGATTTTCTTTTGCATAACAATGCTCCTTTCTTTGATGATGGCATTGCTTAGTATGGTCAAAAATATTGAAAATATTTAGCGGGCATGGAGTTTCCGTCCATGAATAATGCGTTCGCGATGCCGGATAGGTTTGTTTAATTTGTTCCCGCCGCGGATGGAAAAACAATCATGCCGAAACAACTAAAAAAGCGACACACTCTTCGTCTATACGACCAAAGCATGTGTCTTTAAATGACAAAAAAGACCTGGCGGTTTGTTCCAGATCCTCGTCGACTCACGCTGTTAAAAACTCAACCTATGACATCCTGCCGTAGTTTTTTGATTATTTTGCTTTCAAGCCTGGAAACCTGCACTTGGGAGATACCCAGCCTGATTGCAATCTCACTCTGCGTCTGATCCTCAAAATAGCGAAGAAAGATAACTTGACGTTCCCGCGGCGCAAGGCACTGTAGCATTTCGCGCAGCATCAGCCGATCCAAAGTGGAATTGCTTTCGTCTTCTCCTCCGATGCAATCATCCAGTGTCAGTTCCCTTCCGCCTTCATCCTGCAGAGGTGCGTTGAGCGACACAGGCATCCGCGCCGCTTCAAGGGATTGCGCAATCTCCTCTTTGGAACATCCGACTTCCGACGCAATTTCTTCCACGCTGGCCTCGCGCCCGATTTGAATGCTCAGTTTCTGTGCGGCTGACATCGCCTTTGAATACAGTTCTTTGACGGGCCGTGCCACTTTGACGGCTCCGTCGTCACGCAGGAATCGTCTGATCTCCCCCAATATCAGCGGCACCGCGTACGTAGAAAATCGCACGTTAAACGATGTATCATAATTGTTGATGGCTTTTATAAGTCCCATGCAACCCAACTGATACAAATCGTCATAATCCAGATTGCGCCCTAAAAAACGCTTGACGACGCTCTTGACAAGGGCGACATTTTTGGATACCAATATCTCTTTGGCACTCTCGTCTCCCTCTTTGACACGTTCGAGCAATGCAAGCGTTTGTTCGTGGGTCAAAAGCTCATGTCTTGGCTCATCCTTCTGTTGCATCCTGATCTCCACGTACAGTCTTCTTCATCGTGACTTTCGTTCCAGAGCCCGCAGCGCTTTCCACCACAAGATCATCCATGAAAGCCTGCATGACCATAAAGCCCATACCGGAGCGTTCCTCCGGTGAACCGGTTGTGTAAAACGGTTGCATCGCCTTTTCAATATCGGCAATGCCGCATCCGCAATCGATGACAGACACCGTCATGCTTTTTCCATTCAGCGCGCATCGGATTTCCACATTCCCCTCAATCTGCGCGTAGCCATGGATGATAGCGTTTGTAACAGCCTCGCTGACGGCAGTTTTAACGTCTGCCAATTCTTCCAACGTCGGATTCAGCTGCGAGAAGAACGCGCCGACCGCAACCCGAGCGAATGCTTCATTCTGCGAGATGGCATCAAAGCAAAGACGCATCGTATTCTGTTTCATACATTGACCCTCCCATTAACCCACTTTGCTGCAAATCTGATAAAGACCTGACAATCGAAGAATTCTATCCACAGCCTGATTCGGCTTTGTGATACTAAGCTTGGCTCCCTTTTGCCGAAGGCGCTTGTATCTGCCGATGATAACGCCGATTCCGCTGCTGTCCATAAAAGTCATTTGACCCAAATCCAATCGCAGTTCACGCGTTTTTTCCGAGGCAATGACCGTATCCAGCTCGCGAGCCAGTCCGGGCGCACTATGGTGGTCCAATTCGCCTATGATTTGAACCAAACAAAGCCCGTCCTTGTATTTGATTTTCGTCTGCATGCTCTCCCCCCTTGCCCTATTCCAATACATTCGATTTATACCCGTGCTTGTCCTGTCTCGAAAAAGCACGACTTTTCCCCTATTTTGTCCAGATTTGTCATATTTATACATAGATTGAAAAAAGCGGTAACATAAAGAATTTCCGTTGTATATTTATTGCGCTTATAGAGCATTCCGTTCCCGGGCATATTGATAAGGATGGATAAACAAACGACAAAAAAAAGACAGCGGATCATCCGGCTGCTCAAAACATCGATCCTGTTCCTGATCGTTGCATTGGTTTGTGCCATAGCATTTGGTACTGCCTATATATTCGGTTTTGACATCACCAGCCGCCTCGATCCATCGCAAATATACAATTCACAGCAGAGCACGCTGGTCTATGACCGCACAGGAACGGAGATTGCCGTCGTGCACGGGCTGGAAAACCGCATCTGGGTGCCTTTGTCCGCCATTCCCGTTCATGTGCGCAATGCGTTCATCGCCGCCGAAGATGTCCGGTTTTATTCCCACAGCGGGATTGATATTAAGCGTATCCTGGGCGCGTTGGTCAACGATATCAAAGCCGGGCAATTGGTCGAAGGGGCATCGACCATCACCCAGCAACTGATCAAGAACAGTCTGCTCAACAGCAAAAAAGTGTTTTCCCGCAAAATTGAAGAAGCGCTTCTGGCAATGGAACTTGAACGCCGTTACAGCAAGGATCAAATCCTTGAAATGTATCTGAACTATGTATATTTCGGCTCCAACGCATACGGCATTGAAGCCGCGACAAGAACATTTTTTAATAAACCGGCTTCAGAGCTGACGCTTGACGAAGGCGCAATGCTGGCAGGCATACTCAAATCCACCGCGCATTACGCACCCAATTCCAATCCGGAAGAAGCCAAAGGGCGGCGCAATGTTATTCTTGGCCTAATGGCAGAATACGGTTTTATCTCGCAGGAACAAGCCGCACAAGCCAAAGAGGTCGCCCTGAAATTGTCTATGCAGCCGGCGGGAGACCCCTATGGCTTTTATTTGGACGCAGCGATGGAATCTGCAGCCGATATACTGGGCATCACCTTTGAGCAATTGGTAAGCAGCGGTTTTCGCGTTTATACTTCCATGGATGTCAAAATGCAAACCCTTTTGGAACAGGCGTACCGCGATCAAACGCTTTTTCCCGCAAATGCAGAGGACGGAACCAGGGTACAATCTTCTTCTATTTGCATCGATCCCAAAACAGGCTATATCATGGCGTTGATGGGTGCCCGCAGCTATGAGGTGCAGCGCGGTCTGAACCGCGCACTTAAGAGCAAACGGCAGCCCGGATCCGTCATAAAACCTTTGTTGGTGTATGCGCCCGCGCTGCAAAGCCGCACGTATTCTCCCGTCTCCGTCTTAAAGGATGAACCAAAAACATTTGGGCAGTATACGCCCAAAAACGTCGGGGATACGTATCACGGAATCGTCACAATGCGTCAGGCATTGGTGCAATCCCTCAATGTTCCGGCGGTAGAGATTCTCTTCAATACCGGGATCAACAGCGCCAAATCGTTTGCTTCTTCGCTTGGCATCAAATTTGGCCCGGGCGACAACGGCTTGTCCATTGCGTTGGGAGGATTTGAAACAGGCGTAACGCCGCTTGAGTTATGCACCGGATACAGCGCGTTGGCTTCCATGGGCATTTCACATACGCCCTCATTTGTCACCTCCATTGCGGATACAAAAGGCAATGTCCTGTATCAGGCAAAGGATGCTTCCAAACGAGTGATGTCGCAAGAGACGGCTTTTATCGTATCCGACATGCTTTGTGATGTGGTAAAGAGCGGTACGGGCAAGAACTTGTACATGAAGGATATTCAGCTCTGCGGCAAGACAGGCACCAACGGCAATTCCAACGGTACCAACCGGGATATATGGATGGCGGCATACAATGCAGATCTGTGTGCAGTCGTATGGATGGGGTTTGACAAGACCGACAGTGCCCATTCCCTCCCTGCCAATGCAACGGGAGGCAGCTATCCCGCCAAACTCCTTAAAGCGGTCATCGCCCCGTATTACAAGGACAAAACCGCACCGCAGTATTCCCCTCCGGCGGGCGTACGCAGTGTAAAGCTTGACCGCACGGCTCTTATTGGCGGCGAGATAAAGCAAGCTGCATCCTATCTTTTGGACAAAGATATCATCGAAGAGTATTTATACACGGACCAGGATGCTCTTGTACAAAACAATGCCCTTTCCTGTCTGGTTTACGGCTTTAAGGTAAAACTCAACGATTCGGGGCGTCCTGTGTTATCCTTTTACGCTTCCAGCGACATCGCGAAATTTCAAATTTTGCGTGTATCGGAAGGGGAATCCGAAAAGGTTATAGCAAACGTGGACGGCGAGGATGCTATTTCCTTTGAAGACTCGCAGACGCAGCATCTTCACGGTTATACGTATTCCGTTCAGCCGGTCGATGAAAACGGGCAGAAAATGGGTGCGTCAAGCGCGAAGCTCTATATCTATGTGCCCTGATCGCTCACATGAAAAAACCGGTCTTTGACCGGTTTTGGCTTTTCTTATGGTCTTATTTCAACGCACTGCGCATTTGCGACGCATGCATCAATGTAAGTTTGCCATGGGATATTGTTCTGTTCCTGGCGCAGTTTGCTGATTTCCGGCCGCGTGCTCGGATGGCGCGGCACAAAGACCGTGCAACAATCTTCCCCGGGCTGGATGGAAATAGCAAATGTCCCGATGCGCCTGGCGATTTCGATGATTTCCGTTTTATCCATGCCGATCAAAGGACGAAACACCGGCATGACAGCCACGTCATCCGTTGCGCACAGCGCGTCTATGGTCTGGCTGGCTACTTGCCCTAAGCTTTCTCCTGTTACCAATGCCTTTGCGCCGGTTTGTTGCGCAAGTGTCTGTGCAATCTCAATCATCGCCCGACGCATCAAGACCGTCAGAAGGTTTGGCTGGCATTGCGTATAGATGGCTTCCTGCATGCTTGTAAAGGTGACCAGATGAAGGTTGACGGGTCCGCAATACATTGCCATCTGCTTTGCCAGATCCAGCACTTTTTGTTTTGCCGCCTCCCCGGTATGCGGCGGGCTCATAAAATGCACGGCAGATACGATCATGCCCCGCTTTGCCATCATCCATCCCGCTACGGGACTGTCAATACCGCCCGAGAGCATCAGCATGGCTTTGCCGCTGCTGCCTACCGGCATACCGCCGACGGCCGGATACACAGCCGCGTATACATACGCCTTGTCGCGAATCTCGACCTCTGCCATAACATCGGGCGTATGAACATCCACTTTGACATTTTCACAGTGCGTCAAAACATAGTGTCCAATCTCCCGCTGTATCCCTTCGCTGTTGGGTGAAAAGGACTTGTCCTCTCTTCTGGCATGCACTTTAAAAGTAAGAAAGCTTTTATTCATGGCGGTCATGGCTATACGGATTTGTTCCACTGCCGCAGCGCCAATCGCTTCAAGCTCCTTCTCCACTTTGAACGCCGGGCATACACCTACCACGCCAAACGTATTCCGGCAGCGCTGAATGACCGCCGCTTCGTCCTTTTCATCGTACCCGGACACAAAAATTCGGCCGTGCAATTCAAAAATGGCACAGTGCAATCCTTGCAACGTTTCAAGCAGGCGCTGTTTCAACAGGCGTTTGAAAAAAGGGCGATTGAGCCCTTTCAAATGGATTTCACCATATTTGATCAAAAGAAGCCGTTCCATCATCACCGACGTTTGAACCTCCTCAAATACAACACCGCCTGTACAGTCTCTTGTGCTGCGATGTCGCTTTCTTCTTGTGTATTGAAACATCCGAAGCTGAATCGGATCGTACCTCTTGCCAAATCGGACGGGACGCCCATTGCGGACAAAATGCGGTTGGCGCCCTTTTTGCGGGACGAACACGCACTTCCCGTACCCACATATATTTGCTTTTCTTCCAAAGTATGCACAAGCGCTTCGCCCTGTATGCCTTCAAAGGAGACGGAAAGGATATGCGGGGCAGCCATCGCCATATCCGGGCCGTTGATGCGGATGTCCTGGATCTGCATGAGTCCTTCCGTCAAACGTGCTTTCACGGCCGCCAATTGTTCGACGATTTGCTCGCGGTGCATCGCATAGTATGCCTGTGCCACTCCGAGTCCGAGAATGCCGGGTGTGTTTTCGGTACCGCTTCTTAATTCGAATTCCTGGCCCCCTCCGATCAGGATCGGCTGCAGCTTAACGTTCTGCTTGCATACCAACGCACCGACCCCCCGGGGACCGTGAAACTTGTGGGCGCTTAGGCTGTACAGATCCACATTGGACAGGTCGGTTAATATTTTGGGATATGCCTGAACACCGTCAACATGGAATATGCAATGAGGCGCTCGTTGCTTTATGGTCAGGGCAAGTTCGGCGATGTCCATAATGCTGCCGACTTCGTTGCTGACATGCATGATGCTGACCAATACGGTATTTGGGCGCAACGCTTGTGCCAAAATGCTTTTCGTAACAACGCCGCCGGCATTGCAAGGCAGGTAGGTCACCTCGTGCCCTTTATGCTCAAGATACCGGAAAACCTCATAGATGCTGGCATGCTCCAATGCGGAAACGATAAAGTGGGATGCATGCTTTTGCGACAATCCAACTCCCAGTATCGATGCATTGTTGCTTTCTGTGCCGCCCGACGTAAAGAGTATTTCTTCCTCGCGAACACGAAGATCACGCGCTATGGACTGGCGGACGCCCTGGATTTCCCTTTTAACCGTCACTGCGGGTGCATATAGCGAGGAAGGGTTGAAATACGAGTGAAGCATAGCACTTTGCACACGCTCCACAACGGAATCAAAAGGCCTGGTTGTCGCGCTGTTATCAAAATATACTGCCATTTCCAATCTCCTTGACGTTCATCATATCATGCATACAAAAGCCAGAGCAAGTGAATGTTCCCTCGACTTCCTCTTTTGTACTTCGTAAGTATCTGCTATAATATATGAAACTTACTTCCAAGAGGTGTTGCATGATGAATTGTCCGCGCTGTGGAGCCGGAATCGAGGAATCACAAAAATTCTGCCCGGACTGCGGTTATTCGCTTCGGGTCGTTTCGCCAAAAAACGATTCGGATCCGACATCACAACCAAGTTTACGCAAAACGGTTGGGTTATCCAAACCCTCGTTCGATTCAGCTTCCGTTTCGTTATCTGCGGACAAGCCTGTAAAACAGAGGCCTTCGTCTGATACAAAACCGATCCCGATTCCGCCCAGAGTGGAATTGCCAAAAGCATCCGGCGCCGAACAGTCAGGCAACCCCGGTGTCGCCAAGGCATCGCTGTCGGCTGCGGACAATGTCGGCACCGAGGGTCCGTTTACGGCATCCGATATGGATTCCGATGTAAGAACAGATCGCGCAAGCCGCAAGACAATCGAATCCTCCAAAGATAAAAAAGGCAGAACGTCCGGGAAAAAGAAAAAAAAGAAGCCTGTTTCCAAAGCGCTGAAAATCTTTATTGCCGTTTTCATCGTCGCAATCCTGGTCGGTGGCGGCATCGGAACAAACGCTTACGTGCGTGCCAACTATAAGACTTGGCCCCGCATGTTCAAGGTCGTCTTCGGAATCGGCAAAACGGTTGCCTATCCTGCAACGGTAGAGGAAGTGATCGGGACGGACGGTTTTCCCGCCCATAAGTTCACGGTAAAAGGCGACAATCCCGATGTTTTGATCGTACATATGCTCAACAATCAGCGCATCACCTTCATCAACGGTTTTGCCACCATCACAATCCCCGATTCTTACTTTATCGCTCAGAACGTACAGGATGATGCGGAAACGATAACGCAGAACATCCAACTTGCGATCCTTGACAATCAGAACAAGGAAACGCCTGTGCCGTGTGATCCGGTTGTGATAAAGGTTCCGCAAACCGTTGTGCAGAATCTCGTGCCGCAGGAAGATACCGTCGAAGTTTATCAGACAAGCGTTACCCTGTCTATGAACGTCCTTGCCAATTCGAGCGTTACCATCAATGGACAGGATGAATCGGCAGGCATCTCCAACAATGCTTTTTCCAAATCACTTCCTGTGGTGATGGGTACAAACACCTTCGAAATCATCGTGAAAACGCCCTATTACCGCTCCTTTAAAAAGACGCTGACAGTCAATCGGGTATTGCCCCCTGTCAGCATTACGGTGAGTCCTAAACCGGTAAGCCGCACGGAAGCCAAAACCCTGACCATCAGCGGAACCGCTGAAAAGAACGCAACCCTCAAGCTCGTCGGCAAAGGCTCCCTCTCCTATACGAAGGCAACGGGCGTATTTACCATCAAGCTCACCATGAACAGCCTAGGCTTGTATGAAGGCACGTTGAGCGCAACGCTCAGCGGAAAGAATCAGGGCGTGTATTCCTTCAGGGTCGAACGCATACCCAACGCGACCGAGTATCAAAAAGCGGCCAAAACACCCGACCTCAACACTCTGTTCTCCAAGATGTCCACGTTTGTCAACTCGAAACTCAAGCTTTCGGGAACAGTTTCCAACATCGAAGGGGACACTTTCACGCTCGCTCTTGGAAACAACCAATCCCTTACATTCTCCTATTACGGAGATACGCCGATCATCATCGGCGATGCGGTAACGGTCTACGGCGAAATACAAAAGCTCACCAACAGCGTCCCGACGTGTTATGCCTGGTTTGTGGTTCACTAATACCTTAAAGCAGCATTTTCTGTATACGATCCAACAATGCCCTTGACACGCGGATTTTCATCGAAGTGCCAAGGGCTTCGTATTGTTCCAAAAGCACTGCGGCGTTGTTGCGAATGAAATTATGCACATCGCCCCGCGCATAAGGCACGGTTATGTCCGTTGTGACCCATTGGGATTCGATGAATTTTGCGATCTCGGTGCACAGCGCATCAATGCCTTCGCCGTCCAGGGCGCTGATTGCGATGGCGCCAGTGGGTATCAACGCATTCTGTTTGTCCGCCTTGTTGAAAACAAGGATTTGCGGCGTCTCGGATGCGCCAAGCTGACCCAGAACCTGTTCCACAACGTCCATCTGCGTATCCCGTTGCGGATGCGCAGCGTCGATGACATGCAATATCAAATCGGCATGCAGCGTCTCTTCCAATGTGGAGCGAAACGCGTCGACCAATTCATGCGGCAGTTTTCTGACAAACCCGACAGTGTCTGTTACCACCACGTCATGCCCGCCGATCGTCGTATGTCTGGCCAATGGATCCAGCGTAGCGAACAGCTTGTTTTCAGCCAAAGCGTCCGCTCCCGTCAAACGGTTTAACAGCGTGCTCTTTCCGGCATTCGTGTATCCTACGAGCGCGATGCTGAACAAGTTGGAACGGATGCGCTTGCTTCTTCTTATCTCGCGCTGTTTGGACAGTTGATCTATTTCCGTTTGCAGCTCATAGATGCGCCGCCGGATGCGCCGTCTGTCCGTTTCAATGCGCGTTTCTCCGGGGCCACGCGTTCCGATGCCGCCCCCAAGACGGCTCATCGCAATGCCCGCACCGCTTAAGCGCGGCAAAAGATATTGCATTTGCGCCAATTCCACCTGAAGCTTGCCTTCACGGCTCTGTGCGCGCATCGCAAAAATATCCAGGATCAGCGATGTCCTGTCGATGATTTTGCATTGCATGATCTCTTCGAGGTTTCGCGTCTGCGTAGCGGAAAGCTCCCCGTCGAAAATGAACAGGTTGGCACCCAAGTCGCCCCGTTTCATCGCGAGTTCCTGCGCTTTGCCCGAACCGATGTAGGTAGCATTATCGGGATTGGATCGATTTTGTACCTCCGTATACACGACCTGTGCTCCCGCCGTTTTGGCAAGCTCTGCCAGCTCTTCCATTCCGTCTTCGTTAAGGCCAACCAATACGGCTTTCTCAGCTTCCTCTTTGGGCAGGAACGCCTCGAATCGTGAAAAGGCTTTGTCGGCTTGCGCAATACGCTTAAACAAAAAATCCGGCAACGATTGGTTGGGGTCAAAGGGTCCCATCATTTCGCTTTCCGGTTCCTGTTCCCCCGTCAAATACGCGGCATAAAAATCGATCGCTTTGCCTTGAAAAACACCGATCGCCGCCATCGCGTCAAAACGCGTCTGCGCAAGCGTCGCGAGATCCACGTCACTCAGTTCGCCCGACGCGTTCGGGTGCGTATGGATGCAGCGCAGTCCGCTAAGCCTTGTCTTGGAGCGGATGGTTCTCAATTCGGGCATGGCTACGCGGTTGAAATGTCCGATGCTGACATCAAGGACCATGCCGTCGCGCGCTATCAGAACCGACACTTCGCGGTTTATTTGCGAGGTAAAATACGCCAGCCTTTGACAGAACTCAACGCTTATAAACTCGCCGCGAGACATCCTTGTCTCATAGAATTCCTTCATTTCGTTTAACAGAGCATGAGGTAATCCTGCTGTATTGCCATTGATATTTTCATACAAAACGATATCGTTTCCTTTCTTAAACCCTTAAATAAACATTGATGTCTTTCCTGTCCGCTCTTATAATGAAAAAAAGGAGCTGATTCTTTTGCAAAGCATTCAGAATGATCGACATCTTCGTCAAATCATTTTACCCGAAATCGGTCTGGACGGACAGTCCCTTTTAAGCAATTCACGCGTGCTTGTTACCGGCTCTGGCGGTTTGGGCGGACCGACGCTGTATTATCTGACCGCTGCGGGAGTCGGCACGATCCATGTTGTGGACGATGATGTGGTTTCCATCACAAATTTAAACCGTCAAATCCTCTTTGCCGAAGCGGATCTCGGGCATTTGAAGGCGACGCGCGCTTGTGAACGCTTAAGCGCGCTGGACAGTTCCCTCAATATCGTTCCGCACGCTGTGCGTCTGAACGAGGATAACATCCTTTCGCTGTTTTCCGGGATGGATCTGATCATCGACTGCGTTGACAATGCGAGTACGCGCTTTTTGGTAAACAAAGCTTGTGTCGAGTTAAATATTCCGTTGATCGAAGCCGGCATCAGCAGAATGGATGGATATCTGTTCCCCATCTATCCCCATCAAACGGCATGTTTTGCCTGTGCCAATCAGGAATCATCGGCCAAGCCCAAAGGACCCATCCCCGTTTTGGGAGCCGCTGCGGGTATGATCGGTTCGATGCAGGCAGGGATAGCCATCCGCATGCTTCTCAAGTTGCCTGTGCCCGCCGGCGCGAAGCACATTTACAGTCTTACAGATCTGTCCAAAACGACCGTCCGCATCGATCGCAACCCCAATTGCCCTGTTTGCGGAACACCTATAGCGGAATAAGCAAAGCACTCCAGCATGGAGTGCTTTGCATTTTGCAATGATACTTTCGGTATCGTTCCGGACGTCATGTGGCTGAAGGAATAATTCCGGGCGAAGAGATCGGTGTTCCCGTGGGGGGAATCATCGTGACATCGGGAATTGAATATGCCGGCAGCATATCCGTTGACAGAATTGTCACCTGCGGCAAGGGAGCCGGCGCAACGTTGCAGCCGCCAACAAACGCCGCCAACAAGGATACGACAAGTATGCATAGTATGCGTTTCATTTTATCACCTCTGTTTTTTTCTAGTGTGCACCATACAAAAAAAGATTATGTAAAAACCCCGCCAAGTCCTGCTTGACGGGGTTACTATAAATAATGGAAATAGGTTTGTGTAGGATTAGCTGTTTGCGCCGCAGCACTTTTTGTATTTCTTTCCGCTGCCGCACGGGCATGGAGCATTGCGGTCAATTTTCTGGCTTTTTGCCCTTAAGCTGTCATGGTATTGTTTTGTGATTTCTTTGCGTTTTTGCGCGTTTAAAACCGAGTCCCATTCGCTTAAATTATACAGCCAGTCCGCTTTGGCCTTGAGCATATTCTCATAGAGTTTTTCATAATCCACGTTCAGGGCGATGTGCATTTCCGGCGTCATGGATTCGACTTCAACGCACTGCAAAAGACTGGTGTTGATGCCCTCCATAAACCCCGCAAACATCGCGTGTGAAAATGAAAATCTTTGTGCCAGTTCATCAAAAGTACCTTCTATCACGGTATCCTTTTCGCTTAGGATAGTCTGATATACGGCCTGTTCCTTGGAATAGTATTCCTTTTCGAAGTCGGCCGTGGTCTCTTCCGTCTGGCTTTTGGCCAATTGCTCCCATTGTTCGTATACAGTCATGG
Source organism: uncultured Christensenellaceae bacterium (assembly GCA_942492795.1). Taxonomy (GTDB): domain Bacteria; phylum Bacillota; class Clostridia; order Christensenellales; family QAND01; genus RGIG3178. Next base: position 1,845,499 of record OW818639.1, on the reverse strand, counting down.
ATGTTCATGCTCCTTCTTTGACGATCACATCATATGCATCGCGAATCGCAAGAATGAAGTCATGCGTATAGAGGCTTCGCGCGTTTTCTATCGTCGTCATGTTTTTCAAATCCCCGGTCATTTTGCCGCTTTCAATGGTTTGAAGCGCAGCACGTTCCATGTTGTCCGCATACGCTGCCAGATCCGGCAGTGAGTCCATCATAGCGCGGGTACGCAGTGCGCCCGTCCATGCAAACAGCGTGGCTATCGGGTTGGTGCTGGTCTTTTCGCCCTTCAGATGACGGTAGTAGTGACGGGTCACTGTACCGTGTGCTGCTTCGTATTCGTATTTTCCGTCGGGGGATACCAATACGCTTGTCATCATGGCAAGGCTTCCGAAAGCAGTCGCAACCATATCGCTCATAACGTCGCCGTCATAGTTCTTGCATGCCCAGATGAAACCGCCTTCGCTGCGCATGACACGGGCGACCGCATCATCGATCAGCGTATATTCATACCGCAGCCCCGCTTCTTTGAAGCTCTTCTGGTACCCTTCACTGACATAGATATCCTCAAATAGTACCTTGAAGGTACCGTCGTATATTTTCAAAATGGTATCTTTCGTGCCAAACCACAGATCCTGTTTGATCTCAAGCGCATACGTAAAGCATGAGCGGGCAAAGCTCCGGATGGATTCGTCCGTGTTGTGCATGCCCATCGCGATGCCTTTGCCATCAAATTGCTGCACTTCAAATTCTTTCGTCCCGGACGCGCTCTGGTATACGAGTTTGACGATGCCGGGTCCATCCACCACGAATTCGGCGGCTTTATAGATATCCCCATATGCGTGGCGGGCTATGGTGATGGGTTTTTTCCAGCATGATACGATCGGGTCGATTCCTTTGACCACGATCGGTGAACGGAACACGGTGCCGTCCAGCGCCGCACGGATTGTCGCATTGGGGCTCTTATACATCTTTTTTAGCGTATATTCTTCCATGCGCTGCGTATTGGGCGTTATGGTGGCGCACTTTACGGCAACACCCAGACGTATGTTGGCTTTTGCAGAATCGATCGTCACCTGATCGTCTGTCCGGTCACGATTTGTCAACCCCAGATCGTAGTATTCCGTTTTCAGGTCAACATACGGCAAGATAAGATCATCCTTGATCATCCGCCAGATGATGCGGGTCATTTCGTCCCCGTCCATCTCCACCAAAGGGGTTTTCATTGCAATTTTGGCCATTGGCCTCACTCCTTTACACTTTTGTACTCTTTATTTTTTCAATAGGATTGCCACAATATTTTCAAGCCGCAGCGCACACCACGTTAAAAATCCGGATACGTTCCATCCGCCTGCGCGCGCCGTGACAAGACAGCATAGATACAACCAAAGACCGCCGCCCAGCCATACATAATAACAAAGCCACACGGTGACGGAAATGGTCAGGCTCTTGACATCATTTTCAATGCCCATCATCGGCAGGGCCTGTCGAAACAGGATTCCCAGCAGGATGAACCCGAGGATAAAAATACCTCCCAATGCCGTTGACTGCGCTCCGTGAAAAGCCTCTGTCCGGTCTTCGTCCCGCACGCCGCGCAGCAGTTTCGGAATCCCGGTCAATGGCCCTATCAGATACGCTTTCCAATGCAACTCGTTAGCGCTGTTTTGTCCCATAGGTTTGTCCTTTTGCGCCCTTTACTCCAAGCCCTCTGCGCACTTTGTCCAGAATGCTCGAATCATAGGCATAGCTGTTTTTCTTCTTGTCCTCTTTTGCCCGTATCGCAATACGGACAAGCTCATCGATCAGATCGGCATATTTTAAGCCTGTCGGTTCCCAAAGATAAAAGGACATGGAGCCCGGAATGGTGTTGATTTCGTTGACAAACACTTCCTGCGTCTGCTCATTGACCAGAAAATCGATGCGTACGACGCCTTTGCAGTCCATGGCCTTAAAGACATCACACGCCAGCTTCCGGATGCAATCCGTCATGTCTTGCGCGATGGGTGCCGGAATGATGCGCGATGTGCCGCCTTTTCCCTGCTGCAGGTATTTATCGTCAAAGGTCAGGAAGTCCTTCCATCCGATGGGTTTTTCGCAAAGACTCGCCCTGCAATCCGCCCCGTAACCCAATACGGAACAATTGATCTCCATCGCGTTTGGCACGGCCTTCTCCACAACGATGCGCCTGTCATAGGAAAGCGCCAGCGCAATCGCGTCTTCAAGCGTATCATCTTCCTGCACGCAGGTTATACCGATGCTGGAACCCAGGTTGGCCGGTTTCACATAACAGGGATACCCTATCTTCTCCCGGATTTCTGCCGCGATGCTTTTGCCGTCCTTTTCAAAGGCCTCCCGTGTGAAGTCTGTATATGCGCTGATCGGGAACGAACATCCGAGAAAAACCTTTTTCATCAACGCTTTGTCCATGCCGGCTGCGCTGGCTCCTACGGCGGCGCTGGTATAGGCGATATCGGACATCTCGAGCATTCCCTGAAGGCTGCCGTCTTCCCCATGCACGCCGTGCATACATAAAAGTGCCGCATCCACAGGAACCACGGTCTCCTTGTTTTCCCGGTTGAACAATCCGCCCTTTTCTTCGCGATAAACCAAACCTTGTCCGGGTACGCCGGATAACTGCACCGCTTTGATGCCGTCTTTGAGCGGATCAAACTGTTTGTAGGTTTCCAGGTTTTTCAACGCGTCCCCGATGTACCATTTCCCGTCACGCGCCAGATAGACAGGATATGCGTTGTATTTCCCCAAATCCACGTGCTCAAGTGCCTGAAGTCCCGTTACGATGGATACATCATGTTCAACGCTGCGTCCGCCGAAAAATACGGCCAAGTTTAATTTCATGCTGTTGCCCCCTAGGATACGTAATGATCCGGCAGATCGTTTTCAAACAATACGACATCGCCGGCTCTTGTCAGTTTTGCCAAAACCGCCGTTGCCCTTTCAAGATCGGATACAATGTGCATCCGGTCGGCAGAAAAACCGCCCTCGGCCAAACCCTCTGCCAACGCCTTGGCTCTTTGCTCTCCTACCAGTATGACTATATCGCAAATACGTGCCATATGGCTCCCGAATTTTTTATTCTCCTCGTATTCGCTCTCTCCCAATTCTACCATACCCGGCGTTACGCAGATCTTTCGAAAATCTGAAAACATAGACAAAACATCCATCGCCATCTGCGTGCCGTTCGGGTTGCTGTTGAACGCATCGTCGATGATAAGCACGCCGTTGCCGGGGTTTATCAGCTGCAGCCTGTGTTCCACCGGTTCGATCTTCTGGATCCCCTGCGCAATTTCCACAAGGCTAAGCCCCAACGCATGTGCGACCGATGCGCAGCCGAGTATATTCATAATATTGTGCCTGCCCAAAAGACCGGTGGTGCAGCGTTGCCTCTCTGTGCCGATGCAAAGGACAAACGTGCTTCCAAACGCGCCTATTTCAACATCTTCCGCCCAAGCGTCATTGCCGCTAGCTTGAAGGCCAAACAAGCGCTTGTTCCCGTCAAATTGCCGGTATAGTTCAAGACACACGCCGTCGTCGTTTGGAAAAAAGCCTATTCCCTTCTTATCAAGCGATTGCATGATCTCGTATTTCGTCTGTACGATGTTCTCAAAACTTCCGAACGTCTCAAGATGTTGCTTTCCGATGCTGGTCAGCAGGCTGTAGTTCGGTTGTACGATATCGCACAGTTCGGCTATTTCATGGACATGCCTGGCTCCCATTTCGGCGATGAGTATCTGGTGGGAATCATCCAGCATCTCCCGGACCATGCGGGTTATGCCCATCGGAGTGTTGTAGCTTGACGGCGGAACCAACACCTTAAACTTTTCACCGAGAATCGTTCCCAATATAAATTTCGCGCTGGTCTTGCCATAGCTTCCGGTAATGCCGATGCGTATCAGGTCTTTTCGCCCGTTCAAAATGCGCTTGGCATCGTCGATGAAAGATTGATTGATCTTCTGTTCGGGCTTCTCCCGCAATTTGGCGCTAAGCGCCACCAAAAAAGGGAGCAGCGCATACGGTGCATAGCTTATAAAAGCGAGCACAAACGCCGCCAAAGGAACGAATGATTCCATCAGCGACCAAAACGCTATTGCCCCGACAAGAGGAAACAACAAGGAAAAGCCAACGCACAACATGTCATAAGTCTTTTTCAACCGCAGCAGTCTTTCGGTGTACACAAGCGCTTTTTTCTGTTTCTGCGCATCGCGTTTTTTAGCAAGCGCGCCGGAAAACACGGCAAAAACAACGGGAGGGATCACGATGCCTGCGATATGCAAGAAAGATGATTCCAATGCGAGCAAGTACGACGTTGCGACCGTCGTTGCGACAACGGATGCGAAAATCATCCATCCCGGCCAAAGGTCGGCATTTGCACTGCGCCGCATACTGCGCCAGAATCCGTCTCTTTGGTAGGAGTTGAGTTGCAGCACATGCAGATAGCGGTTGCTGCTGTGATGGCAAGCATAAAGAACGCATCCGGATACAATGCAAAACGCCGCCACAACGATGGCTATTTGGATGGCAATATCATATAGGAGTGCGCTCATAGCTCCCTCTCATTCAACAAAAAGTGCGATACCGCCGCCATAACCTGCGCGAAACATTCAAGGTAAGCAAAATGTCCGGCGTTCGGATAGGCCACAAGTCCGCAATCCGGAATTTCGCTTTCCATTGCCTTTGCTATCCACAGCGGCGTTTCCGTATCCGCTTCGCCCCAAAGAAGCAGCGTCGGATTTTTTATATGTTTTAACAGCGGACGAAGGTTCTCCTTGACAACATTGCTGAAGGTTCGTTTCATCTGCTCGGGTAGCTGCCTGTAATCGGAACTGCCGGCTTTGTCGATCCGGGCTTTGAGGTCTATTCCGAGGCTCTTTAGAAGCCGGCGTACCCATGCGATGCCGCTTGCTCTCTTGCCCAGTTTATAAGAATAAACGCGAAAATAGTATCCGATCGATCTTTTTTTTCGGGCACCGGGCACGCCTGTTAAAACGATGCGGGAAAAGATATTCTTATCCCGTGACGCCAACTTGATCACGATCCGTCCGCCGAACGAATGTGCTATCACATCGCAGCCCATGATACCCATCGCTTGGATAAACGCGAGCGTTGAATCCGCAAAATCGCCGACTGTCCAAGGTGTTGGCGGCATATCGCTGCCTCCATGGCCCGGAAAATCGATGGCATACACGGTTTTGTGTTGAATCAGCGCATTAAAAAACGGCCGCATGCTATCGGCCTGCCCGCCCCATCCGTGCAGCAATAGGACAGGCTCTCCGCTCCCCTGGCATTGATATTGTATATGAACCCCGTTCGTTTCAAAAACCATCGGCTGCGCTCCAACGTATGAATATCTTAATGATTATAGCCTATCATCCCTTGTCATGACAATGCAAATCGCGGCACCACATGATCAGCGCATCCTCTTTGTTGTCCGAATAATAGCGTTTGCGTCTTCCCACAGCAGAAAATCCCATGGAAACATACAAATTCTGCGCCGCTGCATTGCTTTCGCGGACCTCCAGCGACATGCTGTTTGCTCCCGATTCAACTGCGTATTGCTTCACTCTTCGAAGCAATTCTCTTGCGATTCCCTGTCGTTGAAACTTCGGATGCACAGCCAAATTTGTCATATGTGCTTCGTCTATAATTTTCCAGATCCCTACATAGCCCACAAGCGCATTTTCAAGAAAGGCTCCCAGGTACCAGGCATACGGGTTGTTGTCCATCTCCTGCAACAGCGAGTCGGTGCTCCACGGCATCGCAAAGCACAACGTCTCGATCGCGTGCATCTGCTGCACATCCAACGCCGTCAACCGCCTGAACAAAAACCTGCTTCCGTTATTCATGTTGCTTCAGCAAAGCTTCACGCTCTGCCTGAGATTGCCTGTAATAACCAGCTTCGATGGTATAGGCATCCTTCCACATCGCTCTTGGTGTTTGCGACGCCAGCATGGCGACACAAGCAGCCGTTTGCACAACATACGGTTCCGGCATATAAAGCGCCTCTTTGAGCGTATGCGAGATCTTTTCCCGATACGCACGAACACCGTCGCCGATGAACAACGCAGGTTCTTCAAAAACCCGCACCGCTTCCAACACCGCCGCAAGCGTGCGCACACCGTGCTCCAGGACAAGCCGATCCTCAAAATAGGCAGCGCAGTAGACTTCCTGGCGGCGCGCGTCCATGACGGCGCAGCGAAGTCTGGAGCCTTGTCCCGCATAGCACAGCGCGTCCAGCGTATTGATGCCGATGCAAGGGATATCAAGCGCCTGCGCCATTGCCTTTGCAATGCATAACCCGATGCGAATGCCCGTAAAACTGCCGGGTCCCGTCGTGACGGCTATGGCGTCCAATTCCTCTTTTTGAATGGTTGATTGGGCAAGCACAAATTCTATGAGCGCCATTATTTTTTCACTGTGCGTCTTCTTATCTTCCAGTGCAGCCTGACAGACGATGCGCTCATCCGCAAACGTTGCCGCGCTGGCCAAGGGGCCGCTGGTATCAATCGCCAGTAATCGCATGTATTGCATCCTCCCATCGTTTGCGGTCGTTTCCCTGTGCGGCGAATGCAACTTCCCTTCCGCCGTCGTGATAGGACATGGACACGACCAGCGCGTTCTCTTCGAATTTCAAATCGTCCGGCCATTCCACCACGCATATGTTGCCATCAAAGTATTCTTCAAGCCCCATATCCCAAATCCCCTGAGGCGATAATCTGTACAAATCCATATGAATAAGCTTCCCGGTATTCATCGGGTATTCGTTGATGATGGTAAAAGTGGGGCTGTGTACAGCGGCATCCACGCCAAGTCCTCTGGCAATGCCGCGGACAAGAGCCGTCTTGCCTGTGCCGGGTTGCCCGTAGAGCAGCACCGTATCGCCCATTTGCAGCTGCTTCGCTATTTTTTCCCCCAACTTCTCTGTTTGCTGTTCCGTCGCTAAAATCATATCCCTCAATGCCCGCGCGTTCGGACAAACCCCTCTCCCATGACTTCCTTTGCTTCGGCGACAAACACAAACGCGTGTTCATCCGTTTGCATGACGATGCGCTTGACCGCGAGCAGTTCCCGGCTGTTTTTGACGATGCATAGGAGCATGCCGCGCGGTTCATCCGAAAACATGCCGTGAGCATCCAGCTTCGTACAGCCTCTTTCCACTTCCGACATGATTCGTTCGGCGATTCCGTTGAGCTTGTCCGAAACGATGTAGATGCTTTTCCCGGAACCGAATCCGATGATCACACGGTCAAACACTTCACTTGATATATAAAGCGATATCAACGCAAATAGGGCGATATCCATCGCAAAGACAAGCGCAGATAACGCTACGACGACAAAATCGATGGCGAACAACACCCATGCAATGGAGAAATGCGGAACAAGGCGATGCACAAGATGGGAAACAAGCGCCGTTCCGCCTGAGTTTCCTTCCGCGTATTGCACCATACCCAGACCATATCCCATCAGCACTCCGCCAAAAAGGCTGGCGAGCAACAGGTTTTCCGTGAGCATCGGTATCGGAAGATAATCGGTGCCGATAGACATAGCGACAACGGACAGCAGTGTTTTGAGAACGAATCGCCAGCCTTCCGTTATCAGTGTGATCAGAAACAGCGGCATGTTGATCAGCAGGATCAGCGTACCGGTATGCCAGCCTGTAACATAATGGATGACCGTTGCCAGGCCGCTTACGCCTCCCGGCGCTATTTTATTCGGCACCAAAAACAGCCTCATGGCTGCCGCCATCAGCAGCGATCCCAGTATGATGAGCACCCAGCTCTTGATCATATCTTTCAAACGCATTTTCTTCCATCCTTCATAAAACAAAAGACGGGTTCTTCCCCGCTTTCGAGTCGGAAAAACGTTCCGCTCTGTTTGGGATTATAACCCCTTACACAAAACTCATATATATGGATGATCGAGTCATTGCCTGGCAGCCTTCTGATCCAAATCGCCTTTTCTGTACCGAACGCAGGTATGGGATGGCGGGATCGCTCCCGCCATTATACCATGCGAGGGTATGCGTTAAAACCCCAAACTGCATACCAAAGCCTGATCCACTCTTATCATCGTTTCATCATCCAGCGTCCCAATATAGGAGACAAGACGGCTTTTATCCAATGTTCTCAACTGCTCCAGCAATATGATGGATGTTTTTTTCAGACCGCTTTGTTCAGGCTGTATCGTGATATGCGTCGGAAGATCGGGTTTTTGTTCGGACGACGTGATGGCTGCCACAATGACGGTCGGGCTGTATCGGTTTCCTTTGTTGTTCTGAATGATAAGCACCGGCCGCAATCCCCCCTGTTCACTTCCCACAACAGGGTTTAGGTTCGCCAAATAAATATCAGCGCGTTTGATCATTGACATTCACCCATTGTGATTTCTTTTGTGTTTGCACTTCAATAGTATGCAATCACACACGAAATGGGGAATGTATAAACGTTAATTGTTACTGTTCATATTTCTTAAACACCCTGGGCAGTTGCACGATGGTATCGGTAGGCTGCATGGATGTCATGCCCCAATGGCGCTGGGCCATTTGCCCTGCTTGCCCGCATGCATGCGCAGCGAAACAGGCGGCATAAAACGGATCCATACCCTGCGCCAGAAGTGCACCCAGGCATCCTGTTAAAACGTCCCCGCTTCCACCCTTTGCCATGCCCGCACAGCCTGTGGTGGTGATGGCGGTGCAATCGGGGGATGCAATGATGGTGCTTGCCATTTTCAACACGCAGATGCATCCATATTCCTGGGCAAGGGCGTTCGCGTGGCCGATCGGATCTTGCAGGATATCAGCTGTTCCAACGTTCAATAAGCGCGAAAGCTCCCGCGGATGCGGCGTCAGCACCGCCTGTGTCGCATTGTACAGGGCTTCCTTTCCGTGTTTGGACATCGCGTTGATAGCGTCGGCATCCAACACCACGGGAAGCTTGTTCTTAAGCGCGGTTTCCACGATTTCCATCACGCCCACGCCGTCGCCCATTCCCGGACCAATCGCACAGGCGCTGGCGCGCTGTAAAACCTTGCTGAAGCCCTCTTTGGCGTGGTCATATCCGCCTTCTTCTGTTTCAGGCAAAGAGAATGTCATCGCTTCGGGCACTTTGACGCGATAAATGGCTACTGTGCTCTCCGGTGCACTCAGTACCAATGTTCCGCATCCCGAACGCAATGCGGATCGCGCGCACATCTCCCCGGCGCCGTTGTATCCCCTGCTGCCCGCAGCGATCAAGAGGCATCCGTAGTTCCCCTTGTGCGTGCCTCTGTTTCGAAAAAGTGGCTTGACATCTTCGCTTTGAAACCAGAACATATTGTGATTCGGTTCATATTCCAGCGGATACGGTATTACCAACCGCAAACCGCCGCAGTATTGAGCAGCAGGATATAAAAGATGCGCAGGTTTATACCCCATAAGAGCAATGGTATGGTGCGCTTGTACGACCTTTTCACAGACCTTGCCGTTATCCACCATCGTTCCTGTCGGCAAATCCACCGCGATGATTTCAGCCTTTAATGCCAAATCATTGATGGATTCTACCGCTTTGGCCAGAACACCTTCCGGCGCTCTGTTGGATCCGACGCCAAGCAGAGCGTCGACAACGACAGCCGGCTGGTTGATCCTATCCAACGCTTTTACAAGTCCGTCTTCATCATCAATATCGATAATGCGCACACGTGTTTGTGCAAGACGCTCCCTGTGAACTTTTGTGGCGTCTTTTAGCTTATCCGGTAAAAATTGAAAAACGGTGATGCCGTGTGTAGGCGCAAGTATGCGTGCCGCGGCCAACCCGTCTGCGCCGTTATGACCGGGCCCACAGAAGAACAGCACAGAGCAGGCGGGATAGGACTTTAGGATCATGTCTGCAACGGCACAACCCGCGGCATTGATCAGTCCTTCCATCGCGACGCCGTGCGCCACTGCGAATTCATCCATTTCAGTGATCTCTTGAGCCAAATAAACAGGTTTCATCGTCGCTGCCTCCCTCATGGTAGAACAAAGGGTCACGCTCTATTTTTGCCAAAGGAAACCTATCATACGCAATGCGATCAATTGCCCGTCTGTGCGCTCATCACCGCATTGAAAATGCTTCTCGCCACCACTTCTGCCGCAACGGCGAAAACGTAGTCCGGATTCTCGGCAACCAGAGCCGTCGAAAGCGCAAATGCCGTATCGCCATCGTACATCGTATGCACAGGCCGTATTGCCAGTGAAAGTCCGTCGTGCGCGAGCATTGCCAATCTTTTGGCTTGCGTCTTGGTAAGAATAGCATCGGTAGCGATGACGCCGATGGTTGTATTTGTTCCCAAAGCAGGCGGTATAGTATCCCCTGTTTGCATGCGCGGCGCCAAGACGCATGATCCGTTTTGATAATCGTAGATGTTCCCGATCGCATTGACGGCAAACGCCGCAGCAACCGTGGCCTTGCCCGCTTTCATGCTAGCGCAGCCGAACCCGCCCTTTTGCACACCTTGCGCGCCCATCATTTTGCAGACAGTAGCACCCGTACCCGCACCCGCGGAACCTTGCATCAGCGGCGCCTGTGACGCCTGACGAACCGTTTGATAGCCCATAGCCGATGTAGGCCGCGCCTTTTTATCCCCGAAGCCCAAATCGAACAGCACCGCCGCGCCAACAATGGGCACTTTCGCAATGCCCGTATCATAACCTATGTTTAATTCTTCAAGCGCTTGCATAACGCCGTCTGCAGCTTGCAGTCCAAATGCGCTGCCGCCACACAACAAAACTGCGTGCACGCGGTCCACAACGTTCAACGGAGAAAAGGCGTCCGTTTCCCGCGTGCCCGGTGCGCCGCCGCGAACATCCACCGACCCTATCGCACCATCCTTTGCCAGGATAAGCGTACACCCGGTCTTGCCGACATCATCCGTCGCGTGAGCCGCCGTTATGCCAAAAACATCCGTGATACATCCGCTATACATAGGTATTTTCACTCCTGACGCTGACATCGCCTGCCATGATCCGTTGCCGTTTGCCATCCTTTAAAAGGACGAGGAACCCGTCTTTGTCGAAACCGACGCACTGCCCGGACAGTTTTTCTCTGTGATTGTCCACGCTCACCGTTTCACCGACGAGCATGCTGTACATGGTGTAATCCGCAATGACAGGCGTAAAATCATCCGTTTTGATCCATGCATCATATCGTTCAAAAAAAGCCGCCAAAAAAGCCAGCAGCAGTTGGCCTCGAACATACGTCCTACCCGTTTCCAGCCGAAGGCTGGTTGCGATCGTCATCAATTCCTCCGGGAAGGCTGCTTGATTGACGTTGATACCAACGCCGCACACAAGGTACTCGATGGTATCACATTCCGTGCTCATCTCCGTGAGTATCCCACAGACCTTTCTGCGTCCGATCAGCACATCGTTGGGCCATTTAAGCCTGGCATCGGCTCCCGTACATTCTTTGATTGCCTGTGCCGCCGCCACGCCTGCGATCAATCCGATTTTGCTGGCATGTATCGGGGATATAAGCGGGCGCAGAAGCAGTGAAAACAACAGGGACGATCCCTTTTCGCTGCACCATGTCCGTCCCATGCGCCCTTTGCCCTCGGTTTGTATCTCCGTCATAACCACGGTTCGCTCCCCGGTCCCTTTGGCACCCAACTGCTTTGCAAGTTCGTTGGTGCTGGGCGTTGACTCAACCGCCTTCAGATCATAGGACTTCATCGATCCTGCAAAGTCATAGATACTCAAAATCTCCGGTTGCAGCACATCGGGTATGTGCAAAAGCCGGTATCCCCTGTTTGGTTTGCATTCGATCTCACAGCCCATTTTCTTGAGCGCATCGATATGTTTCCAGATAGCCGCCCTCGTCACATGCAGCAACTGCGCCATTTGTTCGCCGGAATAATATGCTTCGGGGTTTTGCATCAGAAACCGCAGTATTTGCTCCCTCATTCCCATTCGTTCCTTTCCTTGAATTGCGAGGCGGTCTGTTGGATCGTGTCGTACCCGAATCCTCTGGCTACCAGAGCGCGCTGAATTTTGCCGTATCCCTTTCTATCCATGCCATGCTTCTGCGCAAGTTTTTCAAACAGCTCAAGACATGCTGTCTGTTCGTCCTCCTGTGAATAGAGCGAAAGCCCTTGTTCTGCGCATTCTTTGGGAATGCCCTTCTGCTTGAGTGCATAGGAAAGAGCGCGTCTTCCGATCGGCCGAATTGCCGTTTTCGCACGGACCAGTTCACTGGTGAACTGTTCATCGTTGATGAATCCAAGTTCGTTCAATCGAACCATGGTTTGATCAACTTCTTCCTCCATATAACCTTTGCTGTGAAGATATGTTTTCATCTCGTATGCGGAACGCATACGAGTGGTTAAATAGCCGAGCGCTGCGTCTATGCAGGTTTTTTTTGGATTGTCGGGCAATACAGTTCCCCTTCCTCCAAAATACTTTATACTACTTACATTATACACGAGATTCGCCGGTTCTTCCAACAATCCCGATGAATAATCTGTGCACGGTTGGGTATGTACTATGCAAAAAGGAGAAATAAAATTGGATCGCTATATACATCAGAAACCAATAGGATCGCATGATTTACAAATTTTGCTGGATTTGCTGAACCAGGAATCCCTTTGTTTTCATAAATCCAGAACCTATGCATCCCTGATGCATGATATCCCGTCCAAACACATTTTGGAGGATGTATCCATCCATCACAAGCAGTGTTTCGATACCATTCATGACTATTTGAACAATCAGCCATTCTGAACATACGCCGTGGAGAGGAATAGAAAATGCACCAGTCTGAAAATATGGATGAAACGACTTTGATCGCCGATCTTTACAATACGCAGAAGCACCGAATGGTAAACTATTGCATACTGCTGGCCGACACATCCGATGCTACGATACGCATCATGTTGCAGGACTTACTGATGGAAGCTTCCGAAGATCAGTTTGCGCTGCTCCAGTTACTCCAGTCCCAAAACGGGCATCCATCCATAGCGCCATTGCATGACGTCGAACATGCAAAGCTTCATGCACAACATTTAAAGCAAAACCTGTAGCGGCAAACGCCGCTTTCGTTTTATCGCGACTTCGGCAACTCTGCACAATGCGTTACGTGTACACTCACTTCGATCCGCCGTCATCATCGCCGTATTCATACCGCAACAGAATATCATCCGGCACGGCACCGCCCTTTTCCATCTTTGTTCCCGATCCCATGCATACGTTGCATGTATGATGGCATTCGGGGCAGATGCAGCAACTCTGGAGACCTTTTTCCTGCTGCACCATATAGGTTGCGCAAAGCGCACAACTACAACGCATTCAATCACCTCTGTTTCATTCTACAGCGTCTGAGCCTTCAATACAATTTGCGATATCGTTGTCGGTATGGTATATTTTTTTAACGTGAGGTGAAAGATGCAGAAATCCCCTGTTTTGAGGAAATTGATTCTCGGTGCAGGCATCGCGGCGGGACTGCTTGTGGCTGTGTTTCTGCTGCTTTTTTTACGAACCCGATTACAGCAACAAGCCGGAGATTCTAAATCCACAGTGCCCACAACGAATGCATCGCTTACGCCAACTCCAAAAGCAAGTGCTGCGCCGACCGGTTCGGCTTTGGCAACACCGACGCCTGTTCCAACCCCATTTGTTGATCCGCAAACGCTTCAAGGCGGTGACAGGGGCCTGTTTGTGGCATCTGTTCAAGCCCGTCTGCATGCGTTGGGGTATTACCCCTATAAGCCTACGGGTTATTTTGCCGGTATGACCCAGACAGCTGTACGCAATTTTCAAGCAGCAAACAACCTGCTTGTCGACGGCATAGTCAGCAAGGATACGCTTGCCGCGCTTTTCTCAAACGACGTGAAGTATGCCGCTGCCACGCCTGTACCGTTGCCTGGCACATCTCCGCCATCCGTCCGTCCGCGCGACTATGGCGAAGCGCTGGTCTTTGCAAAGGTAAACACGCTGATTCCCAACGGAAGCCGTTTTCTTGTGGTAGATCTATACAGCCAATACTATTTCTATGCCGTGCGCTCGGGCGGCCTCAACCACATGGAAATATCCCCTGCAACAGCAGAGGATATGGATCGTTATCTGGCCATCTTTTCGGGTCGATCCAGCATGGAAAAGCGCCCTTGCGTCGTCGAATTCAACAAAAAGATCATTGCGTCTTCCCTGGGGGGCTATCTGCATGACAACGGCAACGCCCAAACGTTGTGCCTGTATTTCTTTGGGAGTACCGCAGAGGATTCTGCCATGGAAGATCAGGAGCACAACGCCAATCTGCTGTTGTCATCAAATGGTGTCAAACCGCAATAGCGCCCAAATCATAGAATACTATCCGATAATTTAGGCCGGTCTGCATATAGACACATGCAAATCGGCCTTGTTGTTTCTGTTTCGATCTGTGAACGGATGAATTAAAGCGCGTGTTGAACGATTCTCGAGCTTGCAAGCGACGCCTGCTCCATCACGCGATGCAGATCCAGTCTCGTGTAATTGCCGGCGTGATACAGCACTTCCCCATCCACCATATTCATCCAAACGTCGGATGCCTGGGCACTGTATACAATGTTATGAAGTGCGTTGGACAATGGCATCATGTGCGGCTTGTATACATCCAGCACGACCAGATCGGCCTTGGAGCCTGCAGCCACTTTTCCGCCGCCTGTTTGCAGAGCCAGGGCGCCATTCAACGTTGCCATTGCAAGCGCTTGCTCGGCGTTCACAAGTTCGGCATTCCGGTGGACTCCCTTTTGCAGCAACGCAGCAAGCTGCAGTTCTTCAAACATGTTAAGGTTGTTGTTGCTGGCGGCACCATCCGTCCCCAAGGCTAAAAGAACGCCGGCGTTGATGAGCTTATGCACGGGCGCAATGCCGCTGCCGAGCTTCAAATTGGAGCCCGGACAATGCAGCACGGTAACACCGTAATCCGCCATGATCCTGATATCTTCATCTTCCACAAATACGCAATGAGCGGCCATTACCGGTACGTCCAGGACGCCTAAAGAAGCAAGCAGCCCCATCGGCGTTTTGCCGTAGCGTTTCTTGCAAGCCTCGTGTTCATCCATTGTTTCCGATACATGGATATGAATAGCGGCTCCCAGTCTTTTTGCCTGAACACCGCATTCCCGTAAAAATGCCGGACTGCACGTATATTCCGCATGCGGCGCCAATGTTACGCGGATTCTCTTTTGTGCTTTGTTGTGAAACCTCTCAAAAAAAGCGATGGCAGGAGCGAGCTTGTCCGCGATGGCATCCGGATCGTCGGATTGACATGTCATGGCCAGCGGCAGTGTTGCCCGTATATGCATCTGTTCTACCGCACGTGCCGTCTGTTCCGTCAAGAAATACATGTCATTGAAAGCGCAGACACCGCCCGCTATCATTTCGGCAATGGCAAGCATGCTGCCCCAATACACGGCTTCTTCATCCAGATGCTCTTCCAGCGGCCAGATTCGGTCATTGAGCCAACGGTGCAACGGCATATCATCCGATGTTCCGCGAAACAGCGTCATTGGGCTGTGCGTATGCGCGTTGACAAGACCCGGTATAACGATCCTTCCGCCAAGGTCGATCACTTCGGCGCTATCGGGTATATTGGGTGCCATCTGCGGGTCGCCTACGTAGGTTATTGTATCCTTTTCCACCATCACGACCGCTTCTTCCATACTCTGTCGATCGATGGGATTTACAACGCGGGCGTTCTGCAAATAATAGGACATCATTCAACCTCTTTCCCGACATACAAGGCCTGATCCGGCGATAAGGTATCCACGCTCAAATCCATTGTCCTGAGTTTTAACCTTGCTACCTGTTGATCGATACTTTCGGGCACAGGATTAACCATAATCGGCAAATTCTTCCCTTTTTCTGCAAGATAAGCAAGCGTCAGTGCCTGGAGTGCAAAGCTCATATCCATGATTTCAATCGGATGTCCTTCTGCAGCGGCGATATTGACAAGCCTTCCTTCTGCCATCAGATAGAGGGTCCTTTTGTCATGCAGGCGATAAGCGCGGATGTTTTCCCTCGGTTCTTCTTCCTCAACAGACAAGTCCACGAGATCGATTTTGTTGATCTCGACATCGAAATGCCCCGCATTGCAAAGCAACGCACCGTCTTTCATAAGCATCAGATGCCTTTTGACAATAATGTCTTTGCAACCCGTAGCTGTGATGAAGATATCGCCCACAGGCGCCGCGTCGTCCATCTTCATAACGGTAAAACCGTCCATGGCGGCTTCAAGCGCGCGCACCGCATCCACTTCCGTGACAATGACTCTTGCACCCAAACCATGAGCGCGCATTGCAATACCGCGCGCGCACCATCCATACCCCGCAACGACCACAAGTTTGCCGGCTATCAATAAATTGGTGCGCAACAACGCGTCCATAACGGATTGTCCTGTCCCGTAGCGGTTGTCAAAAAGATGCTTGCAGCGAGCGTCGTTGACGGCGATCATCGGAAACGGCAAAGTTCCCTGCTTCTGCATCCATCGCAAGCGCATGACGCCCGTTGTCGTCTCTTCTGTTCCGGCAATGACATTTTTTCCAAGGTGTTTATACCGTCCGGACAACAATGCCAAAAAATCACCGCCATCGTCCAGAATAAGATCCGGCATGGATTGCAGTGCTTGTACCAAATGCGATTCATACGTATTTTGATCCGCACCATGGATAGCAAATACGGAAAACCCGTTGTGCACCAGCGCCGATGCTATCCAATCCTGTGTGGAGAGCGGATTGCATCCCGTGCAAACGACTTCTGCCCCGCCATCGCGCAGTACGATTGCCAAATACGCCGTCTTGGCTTCAAGATGGATGGAGATGGCAACTTTCAAACCGGCAAACGGCTTCGTTTGTTGGAATTGTTCCCGGATATGATTCAAAAGCGGCATATGGGATGCCGCCCAATCGATCTTCTGTTGGCCTTTTTGCCAATGTTCAATATCTGCTATTTCATAGGGTTGCATTTAAATTCCCCGTTTTTGTATTTTTCACGCATCATTGCCGCGAAATCTTCCCGAAGATCGTCCCGCATCATCGCAAAATCCACTGTAGCCCGTAAAAACCCGAGTTTCTGGCCTACGTCGTAGCGCTTTCCAATAAAATCCAATGCATATACGTCTTCCTGTTTGGCCAATTCCACCAGAGCGTCTGTCAATTGGATCTCCCCGCCTGCTCCCGGCGGTGTATTCTCAAGGATCGGAAAAATCGCCGGTGTTATGATATAGCGACCAAACACGGCATAGCGCGAGGGTGCCAGTTCCAGAGGCGGTTTTTCAACCAGCCCTTTGAGTTTCATCAGTCCCGGTCCGTCCGAAAAAGAAGGATCGGGATCCACAACCCCGTAGCGCGACACATCCTTCTCCGGAACCTTGGTAACGCCGATGACCGTCGAATTGTATTTTTCATAGACATCCATCAATTGCCGCAAAGCCGGTCGCTCACACACCGCGATATCATCGCCCAACAGCACCGCGAATGGTTCGTTGCGCAAAAACTTATTCGCACAATACACGGCATGTCCCAATCCGCGCGGTTCCTTTTGCCTTATATAGTGAATGCCAACCATGTCGGAAATGGCGCGCACTTCATCGCGCAACTCACTTTTGCCTTTGGATGACAATTCGTATTCGAGTTCAGGCATATAGTCGAAGTGATCCTCTATGGCGCGTTTGTTGCGCCCGGTAATGATGATGATGTCTTCAATGCCGGCTTCGACTGCTTCCTCAACGATGTATTGGATGGTTGGTTTGTCTACAATTGGCAGCATTTCTTTGGGTTGCGCCTTTGTTGCGGGTAAAAACCGCGTTCCAAGACCCGCTGCCGGTATAATCGCCTTTGTAATTTTCAAGAAAAGCCAGTCCTCCTTTATCTTGCTTTGATGAGTATATCACACTTGCGCATTCATCACAAAACCGCGTTCCGAATCCACCGTTACGATCGCCCCGTTTTTGAGAATGTCGGTGATGCCGTCCAATCCCAAGATGAGTGGCAGACCAAGTGCAACACCCACGATCGCAGTATGGCAATTGATTCTGCCGTCCTCGCACAACAGTGCGCCTGCCAGCCGCATAAACGGCAGATAATCGTGGTCGGTTTGTTTGACGACCAAAATATCTCCCTGATGGAAATTCTGCTGACAGTCCGTTATGGTCTTTGCCAGACACACGCGCCCGCGGACAGTCCCGTGCCCCATCGCTATTCCGCGTGCCAGAACATTGCCGATGGTATGTACTTTCATCAGGTTGGTCGAGCCCGGAATCCCTGCCGGAAGACCTGCCGTTAGGATGATAACGTCGCCGTCTTTCACGCGTTTGGATGCGAGTGCGGTTGCTATGGCTCCTTCGATGATGTCGTCTGTCGAAGCGGCTTCTTCGCTGATAATAGGGTACACGCCCCATACGAGGGAAAGCCGATGAAAGACCTTCTCATACGGTGTCGTTGCGATGATGGTCGCCTGCGGCCGGTATTTAGCGACCATGCGCGCTGTATGCCCTGAAGACGTCACCGTGAGTATGGCCTTTGCCTGCAGGTTCTCCGCGCATTGGCAACATGCGAATGCAACGGTATCCGCAACGCTGTCTCCCGGTTTGGTATGTGCGTTTATCGGCACGGTAGCTTCGATCGCTTTGCATATCGTTGCCATGGTTTGCACAGCCTCAACGGGATAGGCGCCTGACGCACTTTCACCGGAGAGCATGACACAGTCGCACTGATCATATACGGCGTTGGCAACGTCGTTGACCTCGGCGCGGGTGGGTCTTGGGTTGCGGATCATGCTGTCCATCATCTGGGTAGCGACGATAACAGGACGGCCCAGCTCCTTGCAGATGCGGATCAGTTCTTTTTGAATTACCGGCACTTCTTCCATGGGCATTTCAACACCCATGTCTCCGCGGGCAACCATCACGGCATCCGAAACCCGCACGATTTCATCGATGTTCAATACTGCCTGACGGCTCTCGATCTTACTGATGATCTGGATGCCATCCCCGCCGTTCTCGTGCAGCAGGCGGCGGATCGCAAGAATGTCTTCGCTTTTACGGACAAAGGAAGCCGCGATGAAATCCACGCCCATTTTGATGCCAAACAGAATATCCTCGACATCCTTGTCCGAAATAAACGGAAGTTTCACGTCGATGCCCGGCACGTTGACGCCTTTATGGTTGGACAGCTCTCCGCCATTGAGAACCGTGCAATGTATATCTTCATTTTCCACACGTACCACAACAAGCGAAATCAAGCCGTCGTCGATGAGTATCCGCGCGCCGGGCTTCACATCGTAAATCAGTTCCTTATAGCTTATGGACACATGATTTTCGTCCCCGTCTTCATCGCGCGTCGTCAGTACGAAGGCCTGCCCCTCCGCAAGGCAAATGGAGCCTTTGGAAAAATTGCCCAATCGTATCTCGGGGCCTTTGGTGTCCAGTATGATGCCCAACGGTATTTGCATTCTTTTGCGCAAGGCTTGAATCCTTTGAATGCGCAAGCCATGCTCCTGATGGTTCCCGTGAGAAAAATTCAAACGAAAAACATTGGCGCCGGCATGGACGAGTTTCTCCAGGATGACCGGATCGTCGCTTGCCGGGCCAATGGTAGCAACAATTTTTGTGTTTTTCATGTTCGGTACCTCCTATAAGGATATTATAGAACAATTGACCAAATCTGCAATGATTTGCCGGTTTGCATCCGGTATTTTATTCCCGGATATGATAACATCTCATACCTGTAAACGAAGAAACGAGTTAGAATTTATTGTCTTTTAACAAGCTTAAATCATATCGAACTGTATAACGACATAGAATCGACTTGTCACAGGTAGAGTTTAATTTCAAGCCTATGAAAAAGCTTGCACAACCAATGCGTTCGAAGTAAAATCTATTGAGTTATTCCGTTTTTCGAACATATAAGAACAGCGAGGGATACCTATTGCTCAGAAGAAGTCCCTATAAACATCGGTTTATGTACGCAGGCGTTGTGACGCTGTTGCTGCTATTGTCAAGCGCTTTTGTTATGTTAAAAACATTCGTATGGGTAAGCGCAGAAGAACCGGTGACGCCAATCGCATCCATCACCTTTACGCCGGTACCGACGGTACCCAACGCAACTCCCGTACAAAAAGTGGATACCGATACCGAATATACAGATGAAAATATTCATGTCAAAATTACCAAAGTGGTAAAAACGGATCTGGTTTACTATGTCGCGGATGTGAAAATCACCAGCTTGCAGTTTTTAAAGGTGGCATTTGCCAACGATAAATTTGGCAAGCAGCATGAGGAGACTTCGTCCATCGCCAGAAGGTATAAAGCAATCTTTGCCGTCAGCGGTGATTATTACGGATATCGTGAAAACGGGGTTATCATCCGCAACGGCACTTTGTACAGGGACAAACCAACGACCGCCGCATTCAACAAATCCGGTGAAACATTGGCTTTGATGACCAACGGCGAATTGCGCATATTCGACAAGAGCATTACCGGAGCGAGCATGATAGAGCAAGGTGTGCTCCACAGTTGGTTCTTCGGCCCCACATTGGTGCTCAACGGAGCCTATGTCGAGCGGGAAAGCTCCGTTTCTGTTAAAAACCCGAGAAATGGCATCGGCATGATCGAACCGCTTCACTACGTCTTCATCACGGTTGACGGGCGATTGGAAAACAGCAAAGGCCTGACGCTTAAAGAATTTGCACAACTGTTTGTGGACTATGGCTGCAGCGTCGCTTACAACCTGGACGGCGGCGGATCCGCAACAATGTTCATGCATAACAAGGTCGTCAACAGTCCTACCTATGGCGATGAAAGAGATATAAGCGACATAATCTACATCGGTTTGGAGTAAAGGGAAACTATGAAAAGGTTGCGTCGAACGGTTTTCTTCTTCTTTGTCATAACGGTCTTTGTTCTGATTGTCGGCTTTGTCTATACGCTTTTCGGGCGGGGCGTGACATCTGATGCGATGTCCCATGCATACTTTTATCCCCTCTTTCTGGGCGTTTTGCCAAACGCGCTGTTGCTTCCCATACAGAAGCGCCTTCCGTTTGTCGGGACCGTGGGGTATCGCCTTTACAGCAATATCTACAACGCCGGCATCGGAACTTTGACAGTTTACAGCATCCTTTTGGGCATCCTTGAGATCGCCGGAACCGATTCGAACATCTTGTCCGTTCTGCACATCGTTGGTTGGATCGTCGTTGGCATTGGTTTGGCCGTTTTGATTCTTCTTCTGTTTAAGGTGCGCAAGGCGCTTATCCGTCAATCCAAATCCGCAACCCAAAGAAGAGTCCATCCGAATTGATTGTTTCACGCAACGTAAAAAGGCACTTCCTTTTCGGGAAGTGCCTTTTCCTATTTTTTTCGCTGCCTCTTATATTCTTCCATCTTCTGCGCACCCAGCTTTTGCATTGCCTTTTCCTGTTCCGTGGTTGCAATGAGCTTAGGAATCTCTACCGGCTTGAAAGTTTCGTCATCCACTGCCGTGCAGGTAAAATAGCATCGTGCGCATTCAAAGCATTCTGCCGTCCTCATATTCTCTGCCGTGGCTATCACCTCAACGAGCATGCTCGTATTTCCCGCATAGATAACATGGGCGTCCGATTTGATCACGTGACCCACGGGTACGATATGGGTCAATGCGCCGTCGAATCGTACGGTGACGATATGCTCTTTGCAAAAACGCATCGCCGCGCAATAGGATGTCTCATCCAGCAAAGTCAAATACCGGCCGCCATGCAGCGTTCCTCCGGGGTTGGTGTCCTGCGGCAAAACGATATAGCTGAGCGACGAATGTGTTTGTGCGATTGAAATGGGTTCCATCAACATCACCTTTTGATTTTTCATACTTTCGCATTATAGTCAATCCGGCATTGAACCGCAAGGTAAAACAACAAATAAACGTTACTGGATCACTAAATAACGAAGTTTTCCTATGCCAACCAAGGCGATTCTTTGCGGTTCCTGTGTTGGTTCCCGGTCTAAAAGCATTCCTTTCCTTTATGCAAAAAGCGCAGTGAATGGTATTCACCGCGCTTTTATGCAACTATGTTGAAATGCTGCGTTATTTTACAATTCTCACAGAACCGGCATCCGGTTATAATAGGCTACCCTTTGATCGATCTCGGTATAATCGATTTCTCCTGTTTCCATGAACTTCATCACAACATCATGGGTCGGAATTCCCGCCCTGCCCCCGATCCTCGTGCACTTGATGGCGGATGAAGCGCTGGCAAATTGAGCCGCGCTCCTTGCATCCATGCCGCGAAGCAATCCGGCTATAAACGCGCCGTGAAATACATCGCCGGCGCCTGTCGTGTCCACAGCCTTAACCTTGTATGCCGGCAATGAAAAGAATCCTCTTTCATCCATACCGCTTAAACCCTTATCGCCAAATGTCACGATGACGGTGGAATCATTGGCTGCAAGCTGTCGCAAAGCATGAAGGTTCTGTTCCAGTTCTCCGCTTGGATAGAGCTTTTTATAGAAGAATTCCGAAGGGATCAGGTAGTCAACCTCACGCATGATTTCCGGCATGCCTGTATCGTGATAACTCCCGCCGTCATAGACAACCTTGACGTTGTGCTTTCTGGCATATTTGGCTGCCTGCAGACTATATGGCATCGGATCGGAGATTAAGAGATATTTGGCGGAAGCAATCATCTTTTCATCCACTTGCTCGATGGCAAGAGTTGCCATGGGTTTGCGGTTCCGATAGAAGTTGCGTGAACTGTCCGATGCGATCGCCATCACCAGAATAATGGCGGATTGTCCTTCTACTTCGATCAAACGCGACACATCCACGTTGTGACGGATAAAGTCCCGTCTGATAAATTGCCCGATTTCACCGCCAACAGTACCCATCATCGCACAGGGACGGCCGCTTAGCATCGCCGCCGCAACGATCCCCGTGGCCGTACTGCCACCGTACTGCCAGGACATGCCCGTAACATCGCATGCCTCGTTGGGGCCAAGCCTTCCTTCTACGTTGACAATGAAATCCATCACCGATGATCCGCATGCAACAACATCCATGCTTCTTTCCCCCTCACGCACACGTCCGATAAGTGTTTATAAAACAAGCACCAGACTCATGTGATACTTGCATCAAATAGCAAGCAACTTCCCTTTTATAAAACCGGCATCCGATTGTAATATGCAACTCTTTGATCGATCTCGGCATAATCGATTTCCCCTGTTTCCATAAACTTCATTACAACATCATGGGTCGGAATTCCCGCCCTGCCCCCGATGCGCGTGCACTTGATAGCCGAAGCGGCACTGGCATATCGCGCTGATTCCCTCGTATCCATGCCACGCAACAGGCCTGCAATAAAAGCTCCGTGGAACACGTCCCCTGCACCGGTTGTGTCAACGACGTCTACAGAAAACGCAGGGAGAGAGAAGAAGCCGTCTTTATCATAACCGCTCAAGCCCCGTTCCCCGAAAGTGACGATAACGGTAGCATCCGGTGCCGCCAGATCCCGCATCCGCATAAGATTCTCGACAAGATCACCGCCATTCGGGAACATCGTCTTGTAGGTATATTCCGACGGAATCAGATAGTCCACCTCGCGCATGATTTCCGGCATGCCTTCGGGATAATACTTATCCGCGTCATAAACGACCTTGACATCGTGATGTCTTGCCATTCGCCCCGCAAGCAGGCTATAGGGCATCGAGTCGGACAAAAGCAGATATTGTGCCTGCGATATAAAATGCTCGTCCACCTGTTCGGGGGCCAAACGGTCGAGCTTCCCGCGCTTGTTGTAAAAATTGCGGGATTCATCCTCCGCAATCGCGATTACAAGGCAAAGTTGTGATTGACCCGTGGGATCATCATACAGATGAGAGACATCGACATTATGGCGCATAAAGTCACGTTTGATAAACTGTCCGCTTTGAGCGCCTATGGTGCCCATCATCGCGCAGGGACGTTCGCTGAGCCTTGCCGCGGCCACAATGCCTGTTGCCACTTTGCCGCCATATTGCCAGGAGAGGTCCCGAACATCCATCCCTTCATTTTTACCGGGTCTGCGGTCGATGTTTACGATAATATCCATCACCGGATTTCCGCATGCGATAACGTCCATGCTCTTCCCTCCCTCAAAAGCGTTTTTGGCCTGTCGCGGATACAGTTCCGTATATCAGCGGATGCTGTTCCGGTTTTTCTCCGATCACGATCGCTTGACGGATGCGCATTTTGGCAGCATCCAGGTTGGCTTCGTCATTGATATGCATCAGCGCCAGCGTATCGCCTGTTTTTACCGCATCCCCCTCCCTTTGACACATCTGTATGCCGACCAACGGATCAATGATGTCTGTCAAGCGGCTTCGCCCGGCGCCCAGCATCTGCGCGGCTCTGCCAATGGATGCCGCATCGACTCGATGGATAAAGCCTTCTGCTTCAGCTTTGATTGCAACGATACGGCGGGCTTGCCCCAAGCGCGATACGTCCTCGCATACCAGCGGATCCCCGCCTTGCGCCCGAATGATTTTTGCAAACGTATGGAGTGCGTTACCCGATCGTATGGCACGAATAAGCATTGCATTTGCTTTGGCTTGGTCCTTTTCGATCCCCGTCATATTGAGCAATGCAACGCCCAGTGCCAAGGTGACTAAAAGAAGATCACTGCCCATATGCTTTCCCTGGAGCACTTCGATGGCTTCTTTGACATCCAGCGCGTTGCCCACCATGTTCCCCAGCGGTTGATCCATGTTTGTCACAAGCGCTGCCACTTGTTTTTGAAGATTCACGCCGATATCGACCATCGTTTGCGCCAATACAAATGCGTCGTCAACAGTCTGCATAAACGCTCCGCTGCCGGCTTTGACGTCCAGAACGATGATGTCTGTACCCAGCGCCAGTTTCTTGCTCATGATGGAGGATGCGATCAGCGGAATGGAGTTTACCGTTGCGGTCACATCCCGCAAGGCATACATCTTTTTATCCGCGGGTGCTAAATCGTTCGTCTGCCCTATGATCACGCCGCTGTTTTGCAACAAAAGCATTTTCACTTCTTCCATGCTCTGTTCCACACGCAAACCGGGGATGGATTCCAGTTTATCGATGGTCCCGCCCGTATGCCCTAAGCCTCTGCCCGACATCTTTGCCATCTTTATCCCCAAACTTGCGCAGAGCGGAACAAGGATCAGCGTTGTCGTGTCAGCCACGCCGCCTGTGGAGTGCTTGTCCGCAACGTTGCCGCCAAGCGAGGAAAAGTCCATCACTTGTCCCGAATGCATCATCGCATCCGTCAGATCTGCCGTTTCCCGGGCATCCATTCCCACAAAGCATATCGCCATAAACAGCGCGGATGCCTGATAATCCGGGATATCGCCGTTTGTAAATCCGCGGACAAAAAAGTCAATCTCCTGTTTGGAAAGCGACAGACCGGCTTTTTTCTTTTCGATCAGTTCGATCATCATCCCTTGAAATCTCCTATGGCTGCAAAACAAGCCCCGGATTGCGCAGCAGCGGCTTATAGAGCGAAATAGTCCCGCTGAGCGTTTCCACATTTGCGCCGTTGTTCAGAAATAAAACGCTCTGGATGTCCGCTCTTTCCGTAAGCGCATTGACTATGGCATACAACAACAGCTTTTCCGCTTCCTCTTTCGACGTGGATCCTGCTTGATAGAACGTGGATTTCAAATCAAGGATGGCCAGATCCTCGTTTCGATGCAAGGTCAGGATATCGCTTGTCTTCACGCCTGCAGGCAATACGTTGAGAATGCCGGCCTTTTCAACATCCAGAGGCCCGCGTATGATCTCCTTAACAGCCGTCAAAGGATCAGCCGCGTCCTTAAAAGATACGGAACGCGGCACTTTGACAAGGTTCTTGCCGTCCGCTCCCGCAAAATATAAATTAATCAGTCCACCGAGTATATCCTCCAGGGATGCAATGTTAAAACTGCCTTCTCCCGCAAGTCCCGGAACATCGCGAACCCAATCGCCGTTGACATTGATTCGAACTTCCTCAACCTTGGGAACATTCCGCAGCAACGACATCGCCAGACAGGCATAGCCATATAGACTGATCCTGTTTTGCTCCGTCTGCAGGTAAACGTCAAGCCTGCTCCCTGTTTGGTTCAGCGAGGACAACACAACGCCGTCATTGTCCATCGCCGTCAACAGGTCCGTTCTTATCGATCCATCCTGTAACGCGTCAAGGATCGCTTTGGCCTCGTTCCCAACCGCAGGTTTTGATATATGCCGAACGACCGGGATGATATACTGTCCGCGTTTGTCCGGGAAAAATAGCTGAACGTAGGCAGTTGTCGTATCCCGTTGCGGTGTTGCGCTTACAACGCCTCCGAACGAATTGTTAGCCGTGTTCCCGTCCACACTCATTACAAGGTATGACACGTTAAACGCGTCATGCAGAGATTGAATGCACGCCGATGAGAACTGTGCAAGTTGCTGCTGCTTCACAAGGGACAGATCGATATAGGCAGTATCCTCTACGATATAGACGTAGTTCAATGCCGTTGTATTGCTGATAATGGGAAGAAGGCCGCCTGCGGGGCCGGCGATAAGCTGCCGCACAAGACCGTTTTCAGCGGAGATCGATTGATCCAAGTCTATCAAACGGATTTCCGGAGATAGGTTGCCATCGGGTTTCGCAAAATAAAGGGTTGCGCGCAAATGATGCTGCAGCGGAGGATAGACGGGCTGAATAAACGGCATCGTTTCGTTTTCAGACCGCACAGAACATCCCGAGAGCATCAGCACAATGCTCAGCAGCAATGCCAGCCCTATTCGTTTACGGGAACAGCAGCGGCTCAACACTTTGATAATCCACCTTCCATATGCTCCGTTCTCTCTTGAGCGCGATTGGTTGATTGAACACCTGTTTTATCGATCCGTCCATCAACTCGTACTTGATGTCGACATATACCGTTGCCTGAACGTTATCGGCATTCAATTGGACGTTTGCAATAAAATAATCCACGATCAGGATATTGGAGTCCTGAAGA
This sequence comes from uncultured Christensenellaceae bacterium, assembly GCA_942492795.1. Classification (GTDB taxonomy): domain Bacteria; phylum Bacillota; class Clostridia; order Christensenellales; family QAND01; genus RGIG3178. Next base: position 1,818,549 of record OW818639.1, on the reverse strand, counting down.
TTACTCCTTAGCTTTGCTTCATCCGGCATCAAAACGGTGCTGTCCAGCATTCGAAGCATGCGTTCGGCATCCTTTGATTTTCCGGCATCCAAAACGATCTGTGCAGCAGAGCTGGGCGTCAACAACCAACTGTTGGAAAAGCCCAACGGTCCGAGCAACTCCGTATCATCCGAATCCAGAAATCCCGCTTGTTGGCGGCTCGGCGCTCTGCCTTTGCCATTGTCGTCCATATCCACCAGTATCTGTACTTGTGAGATATCTCCGTTTTTTGTCATCGTATTAACGATGGCATATATCGCCAATTTCTTTTTCAGCGCGCTGTCGTCGCTCGTTCCTTCACCCAAAGTCAAAAGATCCTTCGTCAGAACAATGCTCAGCATATTCCCGGTTCGTTGCATCGACTCTTTGCGCAGATTCGAAGAGAAGACTGCGTCCAGCGACAAACCCTGCAACGGACCTTTGATAAGCTCGCGCATCAGCGCCTCCTGCAGCGTATCGCCTGTATCGGCATGCACCTCGATGGTCGTGGTATAGCTTGACAGATACGGCTCCCCTGCTACAGGAAAATACAGCGTCACCGATTGCATATTGCCGGTGTTTTGACTGTATGGATTGATCTGAGGCATGAATTTGGATTCCGGCGAGGATTCCTGTATGCTTTGGCATCCCATGCTGAGCAACAATATCGTGCAAAGCACGATGCATGCCAACCGTTTCATGCGCCCACCCCCCATCTGGGCAGCCGCATGATAAACACGGATCCCTGTTCGGTGTTGGGGCTTAACGTAACTTCGCCGCCGTGAAGCCGCGCAACCTGTTGAACGATGGCAAGACCCAGGCCTGTGCCGCCCGTATCGCGAGATCGTGCTTTATCCACACGATAAAATCGTTCGAAAATATGAACACGGTCTTCCTCCGGAATACCGATACCTGTGTCCGCGACAATGATGCTTATCCACGGGTCCTGGTCATCTTCTTCGATACGAACCGTCACGCTGCCGCCTTCGGGCGTGTATTTGATCCCGTTGGATATAAGATTTGTGATGGCTGTGTTAATTTTCAGCCGGTCGCACCGAATCTGGATCTTGTTGGTCGGAAGGTTAAGGGCTATATGCTTCTCCTGTGCGAGGGGCAGAAGCATTTTGGCACATTCCGCGATCAACGCATCGATCCATTCGGTGGTATACCGCATAATGGTGCTGCTCCGCTCCGATTGGGCCAAAATGAGCAAATCTCTCAACAAATAATTCATTCTGTCGATTTGCTCGTTGATATCCGAAAGAAATTCCTTATACGTGGCTTCAGGTACATTCTGCTCGTACAAAAGCGATTCTGTAAGGATCTTGATAGCAGACAGCGGCGTTTTGAGTTCATGCGATGCGTTGGCCACAAACTCCTGCCGCTGCCGCTCGATATTCTCCAATTGCTCGCTCATCGCATTAAACGTCCGTGCCATCTGGGCGATCTCACTGTTGCCGCGGATCTTTGTCCTTGCGTGAAATTCCCCTTTCCCCATCATTGTAATCGCTTCGGTCATTTGACCGATGGGCAGGGAGATAAACCGTGAAACAATGACGCTGGCCATGACAAGCACGGTTAGAATTCCAAGAGCGACAAACGAAAACCGGAGTATCGCACTTGTTATAAGATCCACAACATCCTGAATCGAAGTGCTCACCAGAAGCACGCCAACCGTGCGGGATTGAAACACGATGGCAGACGTATAGTAAACCGCCCAATTCTTGTCGCGCAAAAGCAGGCTGCTCCCGTTCCCGGTGGCAGTCACCTGATGAAAACCATAGGATGAATTGAGATTGCCGGAAAGAATCGACTGAATTTCAGGCTGTCGCAATATCCGGCCATTGAGCTCAGAGTGTGAATCAGCCATAACAATGCCATCCATATCCAAAACCAGAACGCGCCCGGAAAGTTCATCCGCATTGCGCAGGGTTTGTGCATACAGTTCAACCGCATTCTTTTCCGATGTGGCAACGGCAAATTGCGTTGCCGCTTCATTGATCTGTTGCGATTGAGCATCGATTCGTTGGGAAATCAAAAACTCTCCGACAAGTTTCGTGACGGAGAGGTTTATGAAAAAAAACGCAACCGCAAACAGAAGCGTATAGATGACGACGATTTGCCCTCGAAGGGTGGAGAGAATACGAAGCCTAGTGACCCGCAAAATAGTATCCAACTCCCCATTTCGTCATGATATATTTTGGGTTAGCGGGATCGAGCTCAAGTTTTTCACGCAACCGGCGGATGTGCACATCCACGGTGCGAAGATCATAACCGTTTGTATCTTTATCGTTTTTCCAAAGCGTATCATGGAGTTCTTCGCGAGAAAATACGCGTCCGCGTTGACTGGCCATCGCCCAGAGAAGGTTGAACTCCTTCGCGGTGAGGTTGATTTCCGTCTGATCCCGCCGAACGCTGCGTGACGAGATATCGATGGACAATCCGTCGGATGAAAAGCTTTGTGCTGCCTGCTTCTTGCTCATGGTTCGGCGAAGAACGCTTTTAATGCGCGCTTTTACTTCCAGAATATTGAAAGGCTTAACCATATAATCATCCGCGCCGTATTCAAGGCCAAGAATTCTATCCATATCTTCGCCTTTTGCGGTCAGCATAATGACGGGCACATCGCTGGTTTCCCGGATTTGACGCAGCACGTCCATGCCGCTCAATTGAGGCAGCATAACGTCCAACAGGATCAGTTGAAAATCGTCTGCTTTGAACTTTTCCAATGCAGCGATTCCGTCGGTTGCTTCGTCAATCATAAAGCCTTCCTGTTCCAATGAAAAACGAAGGCCTTTTACAATCATAGGCTCGTCATCGACGATGAGAATACGAGTAGCCAATGCGCTCGCCCCTTCCCAACTTTATTCATCGATATTATAACATGAAATACGCAAAGAAAACAGCGCATTATACCATAGCTTGCGCATACGCTTTTCCTGTGATCTGTACTTTTTTGCCATATTCCGCTATGCGTGTTGTTAATTGCAATCCTATGGTATGGGTTCTTCAACGCTTTCTGTTGTTTTTCATTCCGTCATTATCTTGACAAAGTATGTCGGATTGTATCATGGACAATCCATTCCGGTTATTATATACTCATTTTATTATGGTACAAAACACGTTTAAAAAAATAGCCATGGTGTTCTGTCTTTTGCTTTGTGGATGGAACCTGGTTTTTACAGACACCGCGTCTTTGGCGGCACCGCAGCAGCCCACATCCACGTGCAACAGCTATTTGCTCTGTGATTTGACAACTTCAGAGGTCATCTTTGCCAACAAGCCCAACGAGCGCATTTATCCCGCCAGCGTCACCAAAATGATGACGGCGTTGATTCTGATCGAGAAAAAACCCGATTTGAGTGAAAAGGTTAAGGTGGGTTCCGAGATAAACAATTTTGGGCCGGAAGCAAGCAAGATGGGCCTGATCCAGAACGAACTCATTTCATACAAGGATCTGTTGTATGGCATGTTGTTGGTTTCCGGAAACGATGCCGCAGCTACCGTTGCCGTGAACATTGGCGGATCCATCAACGGTTTTGCCCAACTGATGAATCAAAAAGCGGCGGAACTCGGTATGACAAATTCACATTTTGTCAATCCTCATGGCATGCACAGCGAAGAACACTACACGACAGCGGCTGATCTTGCCAAACTAGCCATCGTATGCATGAAAAATGCAATTTTTGCGGATGTGGTCAAAGCGCCCGATTATACGACGTCTCCCACCAATAAAAAGCCAAGCGGACGACTCCTTGAAACCACCAACCGCCTCCTTTCCGCAAAGAACGAAAACAAGCCCTATCATTATGATGCCGCCATCGGGATCAAGACAGGCTCCACCTCGGCGGCGCAAGGCTGTCTTGTCGCGGCCGCGCAAAAAAACGGAAGAACGCTGATTGCGGTGATGATGGGGGATGACAGCGTTGTAAACAATTTGCAATATGCCAAGCGCTGGACCGATTCCGTCAAATTTTTCGATTATGGATTTGGATTGACCAGAGTGGAATTATCTCCGTATATAGCAAAGCTGTCCACGGTCGGTACGCTTTCGGGTTCCAGTAGCGCCATGCTGTATGCTGCGCCACCCGCGTCGTTGGGCTATTGGACGGATGAAGCCGGTGCCGCGGCGCTATCTTTGCCCGGCGCTGTTACGGTAAAAGTCGAATACAACAGTTCCTTTACAGTCTACTCCCCTGCTTCGCATTCGATTGGCACGGCAGTGTATTCGTATGGGGAGCAGGAACTATACCGCGTCAATCTTGCGTTGACGCCGTCTGATGTTAAGGTGCAGAGCAGCCAAAGCGCCGCTCCGAGTAAATCCATAAGAATCATACTTTGGGCATTGGCTTTCTTGCTGTGCTTTTCCCTTCTGTTCTTCATCATCATGATGCGCCGGCTTCGCTTGAAACGCCGCCGCAGACCAAAAGGACCCGCACCCAATCCCAACCGCAACACAAAGCCACTTGCCAGCCAAAGGACATCCCAAAACGGGCAGACGAGGCATAATGGTGACGGATCGGGACGAAGGCCTGTCCATAACGCAAACGGACGTGTGTCAAACCAAGAAAAGCGCGACAATGTTCGCCCCATCCGCCCGCCCTCCGGCACTCTCAATCGGCAGGGACGACAATCATCTCCCAACGGACGCCCGAATGAATAATACTCTTTCCCAAACAAAATAATCATACTATAATGGGGTTATGATGATACGTAAAGACACTTTAAAACAGCAGATATTTCGGTTTTTTGTTCTGATCGTTGCGCTGCAGCTGATTGTATTTCCTTTTTCGGCGCTGGCAAGCGGTACTCCTCCCACTTCCAGTTGCAACAGCTATCTGTTGGCAGATGCGGTTTCAGGGGACATCCTAATTGCAAACAAGCCCAATGAACGCATCTATCCTGCCAGCACGACCAAAATCATGACGGCTTTGCTCCTGTTGGACAAGGAAAAGGATCTGTCCAAAACGGTTACTGTGGGCAATGAATTGGATTCTCTTGATAAAGATGCGTCCATAATGGGTCTTAAAAAGGGAGAAATCATTTCCTATAAGGATTTGCTGTACGGATTGATGCTGCCCTCCGGCGGCGATTCCGCACTGACCATCGCCACTCATATCGGCGGATCGATCGAAGGTTTCGCAGCCATGATGAACGAGAAAGCCGCACAGCTTGGGATGTCGGGTACGCATTTTGTCAATCCCCATGGCCTGCACGACGAGAATCATTATTCGACCGCAGCCGATCTTGCAAAGCTGACCGTTACCGCGTTGGCAAATTCCGTGTTCCGGACTGTCGTTGCCACCCCGTCCTACACAACGGCCTCTACCAACAAGCACCCGGACGGATTGCCGCTTGAAAACACGAACAAACTTATATCAACGAGCAGCGACGATAAAAAATACAATTATGCCTATGCGATCGGCGTAAAAACCGGTTATACAGATCCGGCTGACGGCTGTCTTATCGCTGCGGCGCAAAAGGATGGACAACTATACATTGCCGTGATGATGGGAGACAGCACTTCCGGCATGAATAAGCGCTTTACGGATTCCGCAAATTTTTTCGATTATGGCTTTACGCAAAAGCGCATTGATTTATACGCCAAGATAAAGGCCACACAGCTCAGCTCCGTTTTGCCGGGCGACAAAGACGCCACAAAGCTTACTGCCGTTGTGAGGGTAACAAGCATCGTGCGCTGGTTGGACGCAGCCGTTGCGAACCAGCTCTCGGACAACGCGTCTGTGCTGGATGTTGCCTATACCATCAACCCTGTCGCTTCGCCAAAGCCCACCGGTTCCAACGTCGTGATCGGAACGGTAGCCTATTCCTATCAGGGTATCGAGTTGTTTTCCTGCGACGTCGTTAAAACGCCTGTGGAAAAGCCCGGGCTCAACGAACAGACCCTCCTCGTTTCGATGATACTTTTAAGCCTGGCTGCTTTGATTTTGGTAATTTTGATCGTACGGAAAGCGACCACTACACGCGTAAGACAAAACCGGCGGTACGCCAACAAAACCGGTCCAAGATCTTCGGGATCCCGGTTGCGCAATCCGCGTGATTACGAATAGGTGCACCTATGAAAAAAGCGGCCTAAGCCGCTTTTTTATTTCCTTGGGTTCATTTGTATCCTTGCTTCAAAAAAGATTTTACCTTGTTCCGATTTCCCGCAAACCAAAACGACACTCCCGTAGATTTGAAATTCCAGAACACAAACATCTTCCGGCCTGATCTCCTGATGGTAGTTTATCTGAAGCGCTCCGACATAATGCTTATGCATAATCTCTATTGGTAAGGCATCCAAAACCCATTTGACATAACTGACATTGTTCACATGTCCGTTGATGTCGATATCGGTATATTTGGGTTTTCGTACTTCGGCAATATCGATGCGCGCAAGCTTCGGCAGTTGATCCATTGTAATGGACGAAACATCCTCCGATACGGGTATATCTGGCAAATCGACCTTCTGCGGTGAAACGATCCGACGGGTATTCGGGTCGATCATCATCCATGTCGTCGCTCCGCCGCCGATTTCGCAGCCGGCTTCATCGATAAAGAGGAAATAGCGAGGGCAGGATGCGCGTGTATTTTCACCGGTCCATGTCCGTAGCGTAATCTTCTCACCCAATTGGATTTCCCGTTCCATAACGATAGCACTTCTTGCCGACATCCAGACAAGATTTCTCTTTTTTAAATCTTCCCTGCCGATTCCAAGAATATCTGCATGTGTGTCCGCAAGGCGCTGCATGCAGTCCAGCAGCTTTATTACCATAACCGATCCCGCGTAATCGAGATCGACGGGCGAAATTTGAATGACCGCTTCCATGAGTGCTTTATTTCCTTCCGAGGTTGCTTTTAAAGTGATAAGGCTGCCGAGCTAACCGGCAGCCTCTTGATACTTCGATAGGATATGCGTTTGGCTCCACTCGTTAAGAAACGCCTTGCTTTCGCAACGCGTTTCTTTGTTGTTATTCTGCTTTTGTTCCGTCTGAACGGATGAAAGCTTCAAGTTCATCGGCGGTAACGCGCCAGATTTTTCCGTTGATCTTGGTCCCCTTAAGCGAACCTTCACGCAGCCAGTTCCAAACTGTGTGCTTGCGAACCTTCAAGATCGCCGCTACTTCCTCAGGTGTGTAAAAAGTTTCCATGTTATTCTCTCCCTTATTGTGTTTTTGTTGACAAAGCATCAATCCCGCTTTAACATGCTTGCAAGGAGCGTGAACTTATTTGGTCATCGATTTTCACACCCATGCTTTTGACAAATGCATTGCACATCATGCCATGAATACCCTCTCCGCAACCTGTGGGCTTCTTCCCAAAACCGACGGTACTACCGATGGGTTATTGCGCCATTCCACAATGAACGGAGTTGATATCTGTGTGGTTCTGAACATAGCCACCAAACCAACTTCTCAAAGAGTCGTCAATGACTTTGCTCTTTCCGTTTGCCAGGAGCGCCTTGTTGGATTTGGCTCCGTCCACCCGTTTGCAGATGATGCTCTGGATGAACTGGATCGCATTGCCGCGTTAGGCTTACGTGGCATCAAACTGCATCCCGATTATCAGGATTTCTTTGTTGATGACCCGAAAGCGATCCGCGTGTACGAGAAGGCTTCTTCGCTAGGACTGATAACCGTTTTTCATAGCGGGAGCGACCTTGGCCTGCCTTCTCCTGTTCACTGCACACCAAAACGTTTGTCACGTGTGCTCTGTGTATTCAACACCCCTGTCGTAGCTGCCCATTTGGGCGGCTATCAGTGTTTTGATGAGGTGGAAGAATACCTTGTTGGCACCGACGTGTACCTGGACACTGCCTTTCTCTACGGCTCGATCTCGCCTTTTCAAATACGGCGTATCATCGCAGGTCATGGCAGTGACCGCATTCTGTTTGGCAGTGATTGTCCCTGGCAAGGGATGCGCGATGCACTGCATGTCATTCGCAGTCTCGATCTTCCTTGTTCGGACGTTACCAACATTCTGGAAAAAAATGCCATTCGGCTTCTCAACCTTCGTGTGTAACGCCCAGCGCTTTCACCAATCGTTTGCAAACCTTCGTAAACGGTCAAAATCGTTCAGCCATTTTTTAGATTTGTAACCGTGCTCTTGTTTTGTCTTGATTGGTTATTGCACAGTTAAATCATACCCTATTCGAAAATTTTGTCAAGTGTTTTAGCATCGATTTTTATATTTTGAAACGGAATTGCGCACATTTGCATGATTATGCTTATTTATTTCTTCTGAATTGATGATTATCGGCCTCTGATTACCGGAACGTTGATTAGGTGTCACACCAATTCGGCTAATGCTTCATCTCGAATCATGCTTTCCATATATTCGATATATGCGTGTTTGGTCAGTCTGGGCTTATAATTATTTACAATACCCTTCGCACGTTGCGCGTTGTCCCTTAAAAGCCGATATGTTGCGAGTGCGAACATTTTCGCTGTCAGAATGTAATACAGTTCCTCATCAACGACTGTAAAATCGGCTCCGTGTGTTACCCCGGTAAACCCGCCTGTCCGGAATTGGAGTACGGGCATGATATGCTGCACATCGCCAACATCCGTGGATCCGCCGCCATGGGATGACAACGGCGTTTCGAACGCTTGGATGTCAGGCGCTGCCACTTTCGCTGCTTCGAGCAAAATGCTGTTGTCTTCAAGCGGGATACAAGGCAAATAACCCGGACGGGTGCTGATTTCAACGCCCGCACCCATGCTGACGGCGCCGCCGGTAAACGCTCTGTCGAACCTTACTTCCATTTCCCGTACGCTCTCCATTGTCATCGCGCGCACCAGACCTTCCAGTACGACGTTGTTGGGAATGACGTTGACCAGGTCTCCGCCTTTTGTCATGATGGCATGCATGCGAACGTGGTCTTCGTCACGGAACGTTTCGCGGACCATGCTCATCGCGCTTAATCCCAGCGTTGCTGCATTCAAAGCGTTGATTCCCTTTTCCGGCGAACCTGCCGCGTGGGAAGCCCTTCCCTTTATGCGTACGACTTTGGAGACAAACCCGCTGTTGGTACCGCTTCCGACGGACAGCGGTACATTGCCGCTGTGATGTGCGATACACAGGTCGATATCATCAAACGCGCCGATGCGAATGAGTTCACTCTTCCCGCCGCCATAACGGATTTTGCCCTGCTGCATCAAGGTATCTTTGAACTCCACTTCCCCGTACTCTTCACTCGGGACGCCGAAAAAGCAGACATCCCCTTGCAGAAATTTTCGAACCTCAGGGTCGGCAAGCGCCATGGCTGCGCCCAAAACGCCGGTCAGTTGCGCGTCATGTCCGCAACAGTGAGCAGCCCCGGTTTCGGGATTGCAGGTTGCGTTTTCCGGTATCATCAGCGCATCAAATTCCCCGATGAGCGCTACACAGAGATTTTCTCCGTTTTCGGATTTTAATATACTCTTGACACCCGTTATGGCAAGTTGACGCGTTGCATTTAAGCCGAGTTCTTCAAGCGCCTGTGCGAATTTTTCCGATGTGCGCGTTTCCTTGTAACCCATTTCGGCATGCGAATGGATATCCCGCCCGAAACCGAGTATCTTTTCCTTGTTTTGTTCGATGATTTCCAAAATGCGCTTTTCTGTCTGATCCATCATCTTCCCTCCCGCATCTGTTGCCGTTTTTGTTCCGCTAAGGCTTCGATCATTTTCGAAAGCGGCACATAGACAGCTGTCGACATAAGTAAAAAACAGTACTCTTTATCGGAGGTGTAACAATTGACATTTCCGGCGCTGTACCACATGGCTGCGTACGTTCTTTCAATGTTTTCAAGGGGCAGATCCAGCAGTATCACAGGCTGCATTTCGGCATTGAGCACCAATATCCGCTCGTCGGTCAGGATAAGCAAGCTTCGAACCTGCTGATAACAAACGGATACCGCAGCCGCAAGGGTTTCCTCTTTGCTTATATACTCTGGCAGCAACTGCATTTCGGCTTCCTGCCAATCGGCAGCATAGATCGGAAGTTCCATCAGTTTTTGTTTACTATTTTCCAAAATGGTTTCATCCTTTTTCGTATCCGTTTTGAACATGTATCATTTAACAGCACCGCATAGCGTTTGTAGGTTTGTGCAAAAATTGGCTTCCAATACGTCTGTTTTCATTCGCTTGCTTAGGATCAGTATAGCATAGCCAAAGGCGTTCACAAGCGGTTATTGGCTCAATTTCAAATAAATCTGGACGATTTCGCTGTAGCTTCCCACCCGTACGGGCGTTGCCCACACGCCGTATCCTGACGACACGACTGCATGCATCTTACCCCTTTTGGCGTATCCGTAACTTACGTCATACGCAATGCCGGTTAGGATATTGACCGGGAACAGTTGTCCGTCATGTGTATGGCCGCAAAGCACCAGCGAAACACCGGCAGCTTCTTCCTTTGCAAGATCACTGGGCTGATGGTCCAGTACGATCACAGGAAGATTCTGTGTCCCCTGCATCAGATTGGCGATAGATTCCCTGTTTTTATCTCTGGCGTCCTTCCTGCCAAGAAGAACAAAGCGATCATCCACAACAACGGATTCATCAACCAGCAGATGAACATTCGTATCATCAAAGAAACCAATCGCTGCTGCTCCGCCGTCGTAGCTGTCATGGTTGCCGAGGCAGGCATACACGCCGTAATGCGCTTTGATTTTTGAGAATTCCGATTTGATCTGTGTCGCATTGCGCAGGCTCACCGTCGCATTGTCAAAGATATCGCCCGCAATCAACACAATATCGGGAGACAGTGCATTGATCTTCTGTACCAGAGAAGTTAACTGTGCAAAGCCGTCATACTCATCAAGATGGATATCCGATACCATGATGACGTTAAGCTGCGTTTCGTTTTTTTGATTTGCTTGAATTCCGATTTCATATTGCTTTATCCGTGGATGACCGGCGTTGAAAGCACCGGCAGCGACGATGATGCAGGATGCTGCGATGGCCAACAATCCAACGCCAAGTGCGTGCTTGCGCATAAACGCAGCTATGGGCTTTCGCGCAAGCATCAATGCATCGAGCAATAGCGTACATAAGATTAGGTAAAAGGCAAATGCAAGCCAATACCCCCCGATGTTCGCCACAATGCCCAAAAGTTGGGATGGCAAGATGATTGTTGATCTGTAAACCAAAAAGATTGCCGCAAACAATGAACATAGGAGCGCGTAAGCGATCCAATGCAGTTTCGGAACTTTTTTAAACACGCGATGCCAGCAACGCGTGCATGCATATCCGTATAAAGCCACAAGCGGGATGTAGATAATTTTGAACAACGGTATTCTCCTACGCAAAAAAGCAATGGCTGCACGAAGAGCAGCCATTGCTTTTAGAGTTGATCCAGGCTTTGCCGAAGGTCTTCGATAATGTCATCCACGTTTTCCAAACCAACGGACAGGCGTATGAGCCCGGGATTGACGCCTGCGGCGATCAGTTGTTCTTCGGTCAGTTGCCGGTGTGTCGCGCTTGCCGGATGCAGCACACAAGTGCGGATATCGGCCACGTGCACTTCTTTGGATGCCAGTTTCAATGCGTCTATAAACCGGATAGCAGCCTGCCTGCCGCCTTTGATGGTGATGGAAATGACGCCGCACGTGCCTTTTGGCAGGTACTTCTGTGCCAGGGCATGGTATTTGTCCGACGGCAGCGCCGCGTAACGGATCGATTCGAGTTTATCCGATGGCTGTAAAAAGTTCGCAACTTTCCACGCGTTTTCACAATAACGCTCCATGCGGATCGATAGTGTTTCCAGCCCGAGATTCAGCAGAAAGGCAGAATGCGCAGCCGGATATGCGCCGAAATCCCGCATCAGCTGCATGCGCGCCTTTACAATGTAGGCGGCTTTTCCGAATTCCCGCGTATATACGACGCCATGGTAGGACGCATCGGGCTGCGTGAACTCAGGGAACTTGCCGCAGGTCCAGTCGAACGTTCCGGCATCCACGATGACGCCTCCAACCTGCAAGGCATGACCGTCCATGTATTTGCTGGTGGAATGTACAATGATGTCCGCGCCAAATTCAATCGGCTTGCACAGGATCGGTGTTGCAAACGTGTTGTCGATGATCAGCGGCACGGCGTTTCGATGCGCAATGCGCGCAAATTTTTCGATATCCAACACCGTCAACGCGGGATTTGCCAGCGTTTCGCCGAATACGGCTTTGGTATTCGGTTTAAAAGCCTGCTGGATAGTCGCTTCATCCGCATCCGCATCCACAAAAATGCACTCGATGCCAAGTTTCTTAAGCGTTACAGCAAACAGGTTGACCGTTCCGCCATAGACGGTCGAAGCGCTGACAAAGCTGTCCCCGCTGTTACACAAATTAAGGATGGACAACAGCGATGCCGCTTGACCCGATGACGTGCACATCGCGCCTACTCCGCCTTCAAGCGCGGCGATCTTCTTTTCCACAACCTCCACCGTTGGGTTGGAGAAGCGGGAATACATATGCGCCGTTGGCATATCGAACAATGCGCCGATCTGTTCGGTCGTATCAAACACATAGGTGGTGCTTTGCACAATGGGCATCACCCGGGGTTCACCGTTTTTAGGCTCATATCCCGCGTGCAGGCATTTTGTTTCGTCTTTCATTATGCAATTCCTCCAATTGGTTTAACGGATGTCTGATACTATCATAGGCTTTCGTTTCCCGCAAGAATACTTTGCCCAACATTATGGTTTTGCGCTTCTGCCGGGTTCGGGGAATGTACATCGGTTCTTTGGCATAAGCTGTGCTATTTCAGCTCCACAATGGTTACGCCTTCATCCCCTTCACCGTACCCGCCGCTTCGTATGCTCTTAATGTGCGGATGCCTTTTTAGATAATCCCGTACACCTTTTCGCAACGCACCCGTTCCCTTCCCGTGGATGATGCTCGTTTGCAACATGCTTGACAGATAAGCGGCGTCCAGATGCATATCGATCACAATGATCGCCTCATCCACCGTCAGGCCGCGCACGTCGATCTCCATTGGAACGCCTTTGTCTTCGCGCGTGACCCTCGAGGCGTTTTTGGCTCTTTCTTCGGCAGTCTCCGCTATGCGGATCTGGTCTTGAGAAACGGACAGTTTTAAGATGCCGGCTTGTACCATAACGTCCCCTTTGCTGTCCGGTTTTGTCAGCACGGTTGCTTTTGTCCGCAGCGACAACACGTAAACGCTGTCCCCGACATTGATATTCTTCGGGATCTGCCTGTTGTCCTGTTCCGTCATATCCTCTTCGAGTTCGGATTTAAGATCAGCCAATGCCTTTTGCGATATTCTCGCGCTCTGCAAAAGGCGTTCCCGTTCAACCCGGTTCTCGGCACTGGCAGCCAATCTGGCCTGTTCAATCGCTTCATCTGCCTGCTGTCTTGCCAGTTCAAGCGTCCGTTGTGCTTTTAACAGCATTTCTTTGGATCGCTGCTCGTCCTTTAGCATCTGCAGGCGCAACGCATCCAATTCTCCCTGCAATACCTGTCGTTCCTCTTTGGAATCCAAAATTGTCTGATCCAGTTGCTTTTGTGCGGCAAGCCTCAACGCTTCCGCCGCCTGTATGGCAGATTCCAGTCTCATCGCTTCCTGGCTGACATGCTCTTTCGCGTTGTCGATAACGTCGCCGGGCAAACCAAGCCTTCGGCTGATTTCAAAAGCATTGCTGCTTCCCGCAAAGCAGGTTAACAGCTTAAAAGTCGGCCGCAGCGTCGTAAGATCAAATTCCATACCCGCGTTGACATAACCCGGCTCCGACATCGCAAACGATTTCAATTCACTGTAATGCGTGGTTGCGATAACGTCCGCACCTTTTTTTGTCAACGCCTGAAGTAGTGCAATCGCCAGCGCCGCACCTTCCACCGGATCGGTCCCAACACCAAGCTCATCCACCAGCACCATGGTCTTCTCTCTGGCTTTCTGCAGAATATCCACCAGGTTGACCATATGCGAGGAAAAGGTGGAAAGCGATTGTTCAATGCTCTGCTCGTCCCCGATATCCGCAAAAAGTGCATCATAACAAGGCAATTCCGCTTTAATGCATGGCAGAAACACGCCGCTTTGCGCAAGCAGGATGAACAACCCGACCGTTTTTAAAGTGACTGTCTTGCCGCCCGTATTGGGGCCTGTGATGATCAGTGCCTTTGTCTCACCGCCGCAGATGATATCGATGGGTACCACCGCTTCGCGTGCGATCAACGGATGGCGCGCCCCTTTAAGCGAGAGTTCGCCACTCGTATGCATCACAGGGCATAGTGCTTTTTGCGAACGTCCCCATGCGACTTTGGCGAACAGCAGGTCCAGTTCTCCCATCGTTTCGATGCTATAAGAGATGCTTTCGCATTGATCCTCCAAAAGTTGCCCGAGCATTTGTAAAATGCGCTGGATCTCGTTGCGCTCCGCCGCCTGGTATTCGCGCAGGGCGTTGTTGGCCTGCAATACCGCCAGCGGTTCAATGAACACCGTCGCACCGCTGGAGCTTCTGTCGTGTTCGAGTCCGCTTACGGTTCCGGCGTATTCCGCTTTTACAGGCACGACATAGCGTCCGTTGCGCATGGTGATGATGTTATCCTGCAGCATGGTGCGCATGGATGCTGAGGATATGATTTCATTCAATTTCTGCCGCACTTGTTCCGTAGCGATGCGGATTTGGCGGCGAATGTTGCGCAATTCCGGGCTTGCATCATCTGCGATTTCTTCCTCGTTGACGATGCATCGGAAAATCTCCTGTTCCGTATGCTGCTGCGCCGAAAGCGAATCCGCCAGAACTTTAATCCTCTCTATACCCTCGCACTGGCTGAGTTTGGTCTTTACAAGCCGTATGGCGCGCAATGTCGATGCGGCTTCAAGCAGTTCCGGTGCGGCCGGTATCCCGCCGATAGCGCAGCGCTGCAACAGATCGCGGCAATCAAAAAATGCCTGCATCGGATTGCCGCCCGTGCGCGTCCAGGCAGTATCTGCATCTGTAGATATCAAAAGCGCTTGTTGAACAACTTCAAAATTTGGACTTGGAGCCAACGCGATACAGCACTGTGAGCCAAGAACGCTCACAGCGTGTGTCGATATCTGACGTGTAATCTTATCGTATTCCAAAATCCGCCGTACTCGTTCGTCCACGCTATCCTCCTGTTTGTCGGATATTCCGGAAGGATCACATGCAATCCTTGGCGCATGTTCTTCTTATCCTCTTAGTTTTGCGCCGTATTGCGCAGAAAGTGCGTTCACAACACGGGCGAACAGCGCGTTTATCTCTTCGTCCCGCAGCGTTTTGTTCTGGTCCCGAATTCGAAGCGTGAACGCCGCGCTCATATAGCCTTCCGGGACCTGTTCCCCGAAATAGACATCAAAGAGCGACACGTTTTCAACCAATGCTCCTCCGGTTTTTTCAATCGTCTCCATCATCGATCCGATGGGAGTACCCTTTTGGACCAACACTGCCATATCCCTCATAACAGCCGGATATCTCGGCAGCGGCTGATAGGTTATCTGCGTGCGTGCACGGGCGAACAGGATCTCAAGATCCATCTCCAATACGACCGCGCGGTCATGGATATCCAGTTTGGCAAGTACGTCCGGATGAAGCTCGCCGATTTCGCCAACGAGCGCTTCGCCATCGGTGATCAGCGCGCGGCGTCCGGGGTGATATTGCGCGCCGCCCCCCGAAACAAACGTCGGGGATTTCGCACCCAATCGCCGGAACAATGCAGACAATACCCCTTTTAGCCACAGGAATTTATCTCCCAAAACCCCGATGCACAAAACCATCGTTTGTTTCGGAAGTCCGTCTTTCCAGTCGTTTGCATAAACGTTGGACAATTCAAACAGCGCCACCGCTTCGTTCTTGTTGCGGGCATTGAGCGAAAGCGCTTTGGACATCGAAGGCACTACGGTCGTTCGCATCAGCGAATACTCTTCGCTTAACGGGTTCATGACTGTAACACACTCCCGCTTTTTATCATCGGGAGCATAACCGACAGCGTCGAAATCCCCATATCCTATCAACGACAGCGTCATCGATTCCCGCAAGCCCATGCCGCTTAAAAGCTGGCGAATCTGCTCCAGCATTGTCTGCCGACGGGTCAATCCGCCCTCTTGTCCCATATCCTTTAGTTCATGCATCGGGAGGTTATCGTAACCTTCGATACGGGCAATCTCCTCTGCCAGGTCCTCGATGATCCGAATATCCTGACGGTAATAGGGTGCCACGGATGCGTAGCCGTCACCGGATCTCTCGCTTGGAATATTCTCTCGTTTCAATGCCGCGACCATCGTCGTTTCATCGAGACAGCTTCCCAAAATCTCGTTGATGCGTTCCGGTTTCCACACGATGGTAATCGGCTCAGAAGCAGTCGTTTGTGTATCCACGCGCCCTTGCAAAACCGTGCCGCAGCCAAGCTCGACGAAGAGCTGTGCCGCGCGGTCGGACGCCAAAGCCACTCCTTCGTTGTCAAGGCCCTTGGAGAAACGGGATGCCGCTTCGGACATCAATCCCAACGTCCGCGATGATCTGCGGTTGTTCGGCCCGTCAAACTTTGCGGCTTCCAACAGAACCGTATCGGTGGATTCGGTGATCTCGCTGTTCTCGCCGCCCATGACGCCGGCCAAACCGATGGCGCCTTCGGGATCGGCTATGACGAGCATGCTGTCATCCAGCACACGCCTGTTTCCGTCCAACGTAACGAGAACTTCGCCCGAAATGCTGCGCCGTACGATGATATGACCGTCATGGACGCAACGGTAATCAAACGCATGGAGCGGATATCCGAGTTCAAGCATGACATAGTTCGTGATATCGACGATGTTGGAGATCGGTCTTGTGCCTGCCGCCAGCAATCGCCGCTGCATCCACATCGGTGAGGGCTGGATTTTCAAATCCTTGAAAACGCGTGCGGTGTAGCGCGGGCACAACGTTTTATCCTCTATATCAATTTTTACATATTCAGAAGCCGCTTCGATACTTTCCCGCACACAAATTTCAGGCTCCCGAACCGTCTGACCCAGAGCCGCGCCGATTTCCCGTGCGATTCCCACGATGCTCATGCAGTCAGCACGGTTCGCAGCAATCTCGAATTCCACAATGTCGCCGTCCATATCGGCTGCTTCAAAGAAGCGCTGACCCAGTTTGGAAGCGTAGGAACCATCAAGATCCAATATCCCGTGAACGGATGCGCCTTTGAAATCCTCATCCAACAGGCACAGTTCCTCCCCGCTGCAGAGCATCCCGAACGACTTGACTTCCCGTATTTCCCCTTCATCGATGTGTTTGCCGCACGGTAAATCGGCGCCCACAAGCGCTATCGGGCAGAGCATGCCGACATAGACGTTGTCGGCACCGGTAATCAGCTGCGACGGTTCTTGATCGCCTATATCCGCTTTGCAGACGGATAACCTGTCCGCATTCGGGTGTTTTTCCACCGACAGCAGCCTGCCTACCACCACCCGATCATACGCCTGATATTCGCGTGTCACACCTTCGACGCCCAGGCCGTGCATAACCATTTTTCTGCACAATTCTTCGGTGGATACCGGTATATCCACATATTCTTTTAACCAGCTAAGCGGTGCTTTCATTCTTTATTCCTCCTAAAACTGCGACAGGAAACGAACGTCACCGTCAAAGAGCAAACGGATGTCCGTGATGTTGTACTTAAGATTGGCAAGTCTGTCGATGCCCATTCCGAACGCAAAACCGGAATATACTTCGGGATCGATGCCGCATCCCCGAAGCACGTTCGGGTGTACCATACCGCTTCCCAATACTTCTATCCAGCCCGTTCCCTTGCAGATACGGCAGCCTTTTCCGCCGCAGGCAACACAGGTAACGTCCACTTCGGCACTCGGCTCGGTAAACGGAAAATACCCCGGGCGGAAACGGGTTTTGGTCGCAGATCCGTACAGTATCTTCAGGAAATGATCGAGTATGCCTTTCAGATGCCCCAACGTGATCCCCTTGTCTACGACCAGTCCCTCGAGTTGATGGAACACCGGTGAATGTGTGGCATCCACATCGTCGCTGCGGTACACGCGCCCCGGACAGATCATGCGGATCGGAACGCCCTGCGTCAGCATCGTACGTACCTGAACAGGGGAGGTATGCGTTCGCAGCACAACGTTTTCGTTGATGTAAAACGTATCCTGCGTGTCCCGCGCCGGGTGGTCCTTGGGAATATTCAGCATCTCGAAATTGTATTTGTCGAACTCGATTTCCGGCCCTTCCTTGATGGAAAAACCCATACTGATAAAAATATCCCGGATCTCTCCCAACACCAAACTCAGCGGGTGCAGAGATCCTGTCGGGATATCTTCTCCCGGCATTGTAACGTCGATGCTTTCAGCTTGAAGCTTTTCCCTTTGTTCGGCACTTTGCAGCCTCATTTGTGCTTCGTTCATCGCGTCGTCTATCTGCTGACGGACGTCGTTGACAAGTGCACCGGCCGCAGGCCGCGCTGAAGGATCCAGCGTACCCAGAAGGCGCAGCATCCCCGTGAGCTCTCCCTTGCGTCCCAACACTGCAACCCGTAATTTCTCAAGTTGCTCAGTGCTGTTGATTTGATCCAGCTCTTGCGTGACGCGCAACTTCAGCGCTTGTAATTGCTCCTGCATTTCTGTCATCCTTTCCTGACCGCCCCGAAAAACAATGTTTCACGAAGCCTAAAAACAAAAATACTTCGCCCTCTGCAGGGCGAAGCAAACGCTCCGCGGTACCACCGTGCTTTACGCGAATATCGCGCCTCTATGCGCTTTATCGGGCGCACCCGTCTTGCCTACTGCAATTTCAGCAAGAACGCTCCGGGGCGAACTTCACGCACGGTTTCATAGGAGAACTTGCAGCCTGTGGTCTCTCCCTCTCTGCATGATCCTTATACGCTACTCTTCCCTTTCATAGCACATTTAATTATAGCATACCCGTGTTGGCTGTTCAATCCTGATTCTGTCCGCAAAAGCCCAAAAACAACAGGATTCCGGCAGCTACGGCAGCGTTGAGGCTTTCGCTTGCTTCGGTCATCGGTATGCGGTACAAATAAGTACATTCTTTTTCCACATCTTCCGATACGCCGTGTGCTTCACTTCCGATAACAAATACTCTTTTATCGCCGAGTTTTGTAAATTCCTCTTGCCCGTTAACCGATGCTCCGACGATCGAATAACCTTCCTGCTTCTTTTCTGACAAAGCCGAACGCAGATCCGTCGTGTGGACCCGAAGCCGAAAATGCGCTCCCATCCCCGCCCGCACACATTTGGGCGCATAGGCATCCGCGCTACCTGAAGACAGCAACACGTCCGTTATCCCAAACGCTGCCGCAGAGCGAAGCATCGTTCCCAAATTGCCGGGATCCGCAATATGATCCAACGCCAGTATGGCAGGTCCGGCAATATCCGCTGCCGGCGGCAATTTCAAAGCCGCTGCGACCCCCTGCGGATTTTGTGTATCGCATATGCGCTCCATCACATGTTGCGGCACATTAAGGACAAGGGCGTTGCTCGCCTGCGCATATCCGATGATATCGTCCATTGCGTCTTCTTCATCCGTCACGGCAAGCATTGTGATTTCCGCGTTATTTAACATGGCTTCCCGAACCAACCGGGTTCCTTCAATCAGGTATAGCCCTTGTTCATCCCGTCCCTTTTTGGTCTTCAATTGGGAGAGCAACGCAACGGTCGGGTTTTTTGTCGATGATATTGTCTGCATTCCGCCTCCAAAGTACCAACCAGCCTGTTCGCGATACGATTGGTATAAGAAACTTGTATCATGATTGCTTCGCTTTGTCCATCCAATGGAAAGAAAACAACCCTTTTTCCATATTACCTATATGCGCTCTTATCGAGAGAACGCCTGTTTTGCATCAATCAGCCCTTTATCAAATGCCTCTCTTACGATCGGATACTCGCCGAGACGGGCAAAATAGAGTGCGCAGTAATTCCGCTGTACCTGTGTTCCATGGAACAGGTAATATTCCATGACTTTTACACCTTCATCAGAATTCACATAGCTCAATGCGAAATCAATAAACTTGGATTCAGCTATTGTCATTTCCATGTTCAGGTGTTTCATGATTTCATCGATGGATCCTTTCGTGCCAGCTTTTGCTAAGCCAATAGTGCGCTGCAACAAGCTTTGTACTATTTGCACTCCTGCATCCGGGAACATCTCTTTCCCGTCTTCAAATATATTGCTGATATAGAACAACAGAAACCTCTTTTTAAAATCGCTGTCATATTGCACTTTTTCGCGATATGCTGCGTTCTGCTGGTAATAGGATATGCTCATGTCGATATAGTGGAATATTTCATCCGGTTTCAGGCTATTCTTGATCAGTTTTCTTTCAATTCCCGCATCAATCAGCCTGAGCATTGTACGTTTGTATGTTTGCATAAAGGCTTCATACGCTTTTTCTGCTTCTAAATTGTAAAACCGCAGCTCATGGCACAGGGCATAATGGCCGCTGTTGGTACACTCGGCAATGATGTCCAGATAATCATATAACCTTTGTTTCAAATCCGCTTCGCATGCAACGATGTTTTCCATCCTTGTTGTGTAGGATGCACATATATGCCTGCACACTTCGGCATATAGGCTGTCTTTATCCAGAAAGTATTTATAGATCGTAACCTTGGAGACATTCGCATTTTGCGCAATATCATCCATCGTTATTTTCCGTATTCCAACTTTTAGAAAAAGCTCTATCGTTGTGTTTACTATTTCTTCTCTTTTTCGATTCATCTTTGTTCTCCAAACCACAATGATCCGACCTTCTATATACCTGTACTATTTTTATTTTCTTAGTTCATTTAGTATATCCAGTCAAGATATCGGGACAAGACTTCTCTTTTAAACAGGATCCCTGTACATGCTCATACTTCTATTTTGATTCCGGCGTACATGAAAAAACCTCCCGTTGCATTTCTGCGCGGGAGGTTTGTCTTCATCATTCTTACTAATCTTATCCAACAGGGACGGGTTATGCTCCGACCTTCTGCTTGGCGACAGTTGCGAGTTCCGCAAAGGCGGGCATATCGCGAACGGCCAGATCCGCAAGCATTTTGCGGTTGATTTCAATGCCGGCTTTCTTCAAACCATCCATCATACGGGAATAGCTGATGCCATTCATGCGGGCAGCGGCGTTGATACGCGTAATCCACAGGCGGCGGAAATCGCGCTTTCTAAGCTTACGGCCTTTGTAGCTGTAGTTCAGCGATTTCATCACGGCCTGCCTGGCTACGCGATAGTTCGTGCTCTTTAATCCGAAGTAGCCCTTGGCCAACTTCAATATCTTACGGCGTTTTTTAACGGCATTTACTGCCCTTTTTACGCGAGCCATTGTATCTATCTCCTTCTGGAAGGCTTATTTGTAAGGAATCAGCCTTTTAATCTTTTTCTGTTCCACCGCTGCGATGAGCGTGGACTTGCGCAAATTACGCTTGCGTTTGGATGACTTCTTGTTCAGGATATGGCTCTTGTACGCCTTATACCTTTTTACTTTGCCGCTGCCGGTCACTTTAAAGCGTTTCGCCGCACCGCGGTGGGTCTTCATTTTGGGCACGTGGATTCCTCCTCTTTAATTGTTCGTAGGAGCCAAAATCATGATCATGTTTCGGCCCTCCATCAAAGGCCTCCGCTCTATGGTGGAGAATTCTTTGATCATCTCAAAAAACTCATTCATCACTTCAATTCCCTGAGCCTGATAGGCCATCTGACGCCCGCGGAAACGAATTGCGACTTTCACCTTATCGCCGGATTTCAAAAACTTTTGCGCCGCTTTTGCCTTCACGTCCATATCATGCTTATCAATTGTCGCTGACAGGCGCACCTCTTTGATCTGCGTTATCTTCTGATTTTTGCGCGCTTCTTTCTCGCGCTTTTGGGTTTCAAAGCGATACTTGGAATAATCCATCAACTTGCAAACAGCCGGTTTGGCTTGCGGTGCGATTTTTACAAGATCCAGCTCGCGCTCTTCTGCCATGCGCATTGCAACCGCCAGCAATACAATACCCAATTGTTCGCCGTTATCATCGATTAAACGAACTTCCCTGTCTCGAATTTCCTCATTGACTTGGTAATCGACGCTGATTATAGACACCTCCGAAATAAAATAAGCGGGCAAAATTTGCCCGCTCTTAAGCGCATTGAAATTCTTCATGGTACCTGACAACCCAAATCGGCAGGTGAGAAGCGGGCAGCTCCTGCTTTGCCATAAAAGAATACCTCATAGAAATCCTTTTGTCAACACCAAATAAATCGTCCGCCGAGAACGCAAGGATTCGTTGGGAAACCTAGAATATGGTTTTCTCCGCGATTTCCTTCAACGCCATTTCGGCGAAGTCATCCAACGACATCGTGCCGATCTCACCCACCCCGCGCTTGCGGACGGACACGGTGTTGTTTTCCGCCTCCTTGTCGCCAATAACAAGCATATACGGCGCCTTTTCCATTTGGGCTTGCCGGATTTTATAGCCGATCTTTTCGTTGCGCGTGTCCGATTCAACACGGATGCCGCGTTTTTTCAGCGTTTGGGCCGTCTGTTTCACCACTTCGTTGGACCGTTCCGTGATGGTCATCACCTTCACCTGAACCGGGGAGAGCCATAGCGGAAATGCGCCTGCGAAATGCTCCGTCAAAATCCCGATAAATCGTTCAATGCTGCCGAATATGACGCGGTGGATCATCACAGGCTGATGCTTTTCCCCGTCCGCTCCGTCATAGGTCAACTCAAATCGCTCCGGATTCTGGAAATCCAGCTGTACCGTTCCGCATTGCCATGTCCGACCGATGCAATCCTCCAGATGGATGTCTATCTTCGGACCATAAAACGCTCCGTCCCCTTCGTTGACCTTGTAAGTCCAACCCTTGAGGTCGAGCGCCTTTCGGAGCGCTTCTGTCGCCTCTTCCCATTGTTCGTCCGTTCCCATGCTGTTTTCGGGGCGTGTGGAGAGCTCGACGTGGTATTTGAACCCGAACATGCCGTAGATGTATTCTGTCAGATCCAAAACGCCGATGATCTCATCCGTGATCTGTTCTTTGGTCATAAAGATATGGGCATCGTCCTGTGTAAAGCAGCGCACGCGCATCAGTCCGTGCAGGGCTCCGGAGAGCTCATGGCGATGAACCGTGCCCAACTCGCCCATCCGCAGCGGAAAATCGCGGTAGCTGTAGATCCTGCGCTTATACATCAGAATACCGCCCGGACAGTTCATCGGTTTGATTGCATAATCATTTTCATCGATGACAACCGTATACATGTTTTTACGGTAGTAGCCCCAATGCCCGCTCGTTTTCCAGAGTTCGGAGGACAGGATCATCGGTGTGCTGACTTCTTCATATCCCCATTCGGTATGCACCTGACGCCAGAAACCCATCAGTTCGTTTTTAATAACCATTCCCTTGGGATGGAAGAACGGGAATCCCGGGCCTTCATCCAGAATACTGAACAGATCGAGTTCTTTGCCCAACTTGCGGTGATCGCGCTTCTTTGCTTCCTCCATGCGGAAGATATACGCTTCCAGCGCTTCTTTCGTATCAAACGCCGTGGCGTAGATGCGCTGCATCATCGGGCGTTTCTCGTCGCCGCGCCAATAGGCACCTGCCACCGAGAGCAACTGAAAATGTTTGAGCGAGCCTGTACCGGGAAGATGGGGACCCGCGCACAGATCGATAAATTCGCCCTGACGATAGAACGAAAGCGCCACATCCTCCGGCAGATCCTGTATCAATTCGCGCTTGTAGGGCTGCCCCGTTTCATTCGCCCAGCACAGCGCTTCCTGTCTTGGCAGCGTATATTGTGTAATGGGGAAATTTTCGCGGACGATGTTCTTCATTTCCGCTTCAATGGCGGCGAAATTATCCGCGGATATGCTGGCATCCAGCTCAAAGTCATAGTAAAAACCATTCTCAATGGAAGGTCCAATGCCGAGCTTCACATTCTTTCCTTTAAAAACGCGCAACACAGCCTGTGCCATCACATGCGAAGCCGTATGCCGCAAGGCGCTTTTGCCCGCCTCATCTTCAAAAGTCAGGATCTTTACCGTCGCGCCATCGCATAGAGGGGCGTTAAGGGATACGGCTTTCCCGTCGACTTCCGCCGCCAAGGCTTCCTTGGCCAACCGCTGGCTGATGCTTTTGGCCAATGCCAGCGCATTCTCTCCTTCAAAACTGCGTTCCGATCCGTCCGGCAAATAAACCTTCATCGTGTTTTCCTCCTGCACACCCTAAAAAGCTGCGCTTTTTGGGATCCTGTAATAAAAAAAGCCCTATCCCATCGTAGGGACGAGCTGTACCCGTGGTTCCACCCTTATTGCAGACGCTTGCTTCGCCCGCCGCTTAACACCCGATAACGCTGGCGCGTGACGATCCCGGACTGGTTTTCTTCAACCCTTGCACGATACGCTTTCAGCCAAGGCGCATCTCTCTTTGGAGCAGCAAATTGAATACTCGTTTCCGTTCATCCCGTCAATGCGCTCATTTTATCGCTCTTTGTTCAAATTGTCAATCATCTTGTTTAATCTCTACAACCGAGCCAAATACCAGTTGCAGTGTTTGAATAACGGCCATCTTATGCGCTTCCGGTATCAACCGCACTTCTATATGTGCCGGAGCCAGCTGCAAGAGGATATGCATCAATTCCTCTTCCGCCGTTTGCATCCGTAAAGGAGCACGCCAGAATATCCGAACATCCCTGCCATCCGCGCGGATGACATAGCCGCCCCCCGAATTTTCAAATACGACAGCATTCTGGCACCGGCAAGGTTGCGTTTTGTAAAATTGCTTCAGTATATCCATATACGCGTTGTATTCCGCCTTGGCTGTGACATATTGAAGCACATCGTCCACACAGACGGCCCACCCGTTTAAATAGTCGCGCATGCGAAATGTCAGAAAACCTTCAAGGTTAAAGGTGCGATGCGTTTTGATGCAATCATAGATGCGCCGTTGGATGTTGCCGACATAGGTTTCATCAGACAGGCTGTAACCCTTTTGGGCGGCGCGCGCCATGGCGAGCATGACAAGGATATCCACAGATTCCGAGCATTCGCCCATCCGGACATGCCGGATCATCCGCTCCATCGTTAAGCGCTGCACAACGCCCGCTATCGTCTCTGCCAGAGCGTGCGCAATTTCCGGGATATCCTCCTTTCCCATCTTCGGCGTCAACTGAAGGCACAGGCAATCCATCTGGATGGAAACGCTCAACGAGTATTCATCCTGCAGGCTTTTTTTTAAGGCAGCCCAAACGCTTGGTTTGGTATCCTGATAAGTGATACAGATGTCCTTTTCTTTCTTTCTCAAAGCGCTAGCAGTATTCCCGCTGTCGGATAGCGTATGTTCGGGAATATCTTCAAACCCTGCCAGCATCTTCTAATACCAGAGATTACAAATATGCACTATCCATTTGACCAATAACGTAACATCAAGGGTGGCACCATTTTGGCAGCGACAAAACTCCGGCAATGCGGCGTCCTTAAAACGACGAAAGAGCCTCCTCTTTCCCATGACAAAGCCCCCGGGTTTCCGGGGGCTTGCTGTGTACCTGTCATATCCTTTCTATTCCTCAACCATGGATTCGACATCGATTATATGAACCTGTGCCTTAACGGCACAACAGATGCATACACTGTACCCAGGCAGCATGGTTATATGTTGAAAACACACCTCTTTAAGCTCTTCTGTCAATTTACCGTCTTTCACGACGGAAAAAGAAGAAAACTCGTCATCGATACCGCTTCCGGTAAACTTGACATAGCTTTCCTTGGCTGCCCATATATCAAAAAAATCGCCATAGCCGTTTTTTTCCAGATGTTGATACTCTGCAACGTGAAAAAAGCGTTTGGCGATCCCGCTTTGATTGCATCGGGCATGCCGCTGGATGTCCAATCCAAGCGTTTGTGTGGCAATCCCGCATGCCCAAATATCCTCGCTGTGTGACACGGAAAAGTGGATCTCGCTCCATTCCTGAAAAAATGGCTTCCCCCCGTCACGCACCACGGTCAGCTTCTTTGGCGTACAAAGGTTCATCCGCTTCGCAAAATCCAAAGCACAGGCAGAGACCTGAGCATCCTTGTCAATGAGCATTTGCTTTGGGCCTCTATATAGATATACCGGCAACATCTCTTGATTCAATCCGTGCACCTAGTTTTTTGAAATGACCTTTTGTTCAATATATGCGATGACATCTTTAACCTGATGCATGCGCCATACATCCCTGGTCGGAACCGACATGTTGAAGTGATCCTCAAAGGCGCAGACGATGTTCATGATGTCAAACGAATTCAAATCGAGGTCTTTGATAAAATCTGTCTCCGGATTGATATTGCGTTTCCCCGTTACTTTAAAAACGATCTCCTGTACAAGTTCAAGCATATATATTCCTCCACATTATATAGCATCCCGGCGGATCTTCTTTGTTGCGGTCCTTGAAAAATCCTGCTCACGGATGTTGATCATCTGTATTTGTTTGTATGCCGGAAGGTTTACGTTGAGCGTATCCACGAAACGCTGCAGATGCTCCAGTATTTCATAAGACTCCATTCCTTTTGTTGCCTCCGGATCGGGGTATACCATAATGGCAAGCTTGACATCATCCGCCGAATCCCCGCTGCTCAGACCATAAGCCAACACGTCCTTAACCAAAGTATCGGCAATGACAGCCGCTTCAATTTCCTCAGGGGAAATTTTCTTGCCGTTTTTCATCACGATGAGGTTTTTCATGCGACCCTGGATATAAAGGTGTCCGTTTTTATCCATGTATCCTATGTCGCCGGTTTTAAACCATCCGTCGTCGAAAAACAACGCGGTCAGTTCCTCTTGCCCATAATACCCGTTCATCAGAGAATCGCCGCGAACCAAGATTTCTTCGTTCTTGATCTTTACTTCAAAATGCGGCACAACAAACCCGACGGATGCAGCGTTAAAGCTCTTGTTCCTGTTGACGGAAACCAACGGAGCACATTCGGTGATGCCATATCCCTGTAGTACGGTAATGCCAAAAGCAGTGATATCTTCCGCGACGCTTTGGCTCAAGTAGGCGCCTCCGCTCACAATGGTCTTGAGTTTTTCAAGGCAAGTCCCTTTAAACTTTTCCTGCATAACCTTTTTTAGAAACATGCTTGGATTTCCCAACCGCGTTCCGAGCTTCATAAAGAAGCGGACTTTTTTCTTCTGCCCAGCCTTTTCTATAGCGGTCCAAATGTATTTATGCAATGCTTCCACAACAAGCGGAACGGCAATGATGATTTCCGGCAGGAACAACGTCATATCCCGGATCATGGTTTTCAAGTCACCGTTGATACAGAAATTGAAGCCGGCTATCAAGCTGGTAAGCACCGTACAGGTAAACCCGTACGCATGATAAAATGGCAGCATCGCAAAAAGATAAGGTCTGTCAACCGCTATCATCGCCAAGGAATCTCCGGCGTTGCACAGCAATGCGTGGTGGCTTAACATAACCGCTTTTGCCCTGCCCGTCGTGCCCGATGTGAAAACGATGGCTGCTGTCTGCCTTTTATCAATGGGTTTTTGTGTAACGCATTCGATGTTGGCATCCCGGCCTTTTTGCATGAAGGCCTGGAAGCCGTTGTCTCCCGCCTCGGCAATGCCGATAACGCGCTTGACCTTAGAAATGTTCTTTTGTATGGAATGACATATCTCCGCCATCGCCTGCGACGCAACAATGGCTGCCACATCGGCATGGTCGACCAGTTCCGCGATCGCATCCTGGGATTGTTCGATGTCGATGCAGACGGCAACCCCGCCTGTAATCGCTGCACCAAAATAGGCAACAACCCATTCATAGCTGTTCTCGCCTACGATGGCAATATGCTTGCCTGCCAGTTCGTGCAGCACAAGACTTTTTGCAAACGCGTTGACATCCTCCTCAACCTGAATGAAGCTGTACGCGCTTTTATTCCCTTGTCTGTCATAGATCGTGGCGGCTGTCTGCGTTCCATACTTCTTCGCGACGGAGGAAAGCATCTGTTGCATGTCTTCATAATAGGTTACGGGGTTCAATGCATATTGCTTTTTCATTTGTTTTCCTCCGAGATATCGTTCAATTGGTCGTTTGCATAGGTCCAGGTTATACTCTGTTGAATGTTCTCAAAGTCCTGCAGTATATCCATGAAAACGTTTACCATCTCCAAGTCCAGTTGGGTACCTTTGCATAGCTGCAGTTCCTGCTTTGCCTGTTCCAAGGAAAGCCTGCTGCGGTAATGACGGTTGGTGATCATCGCATCAAACGCATCCGCGATTGCTATCATCCTTGATTCCTCCGGGATCTCATCCCCTTGGATCCCCTTGGGATACCCTTTCCCGTCGATGCGTTCATGATGATTTTCGATAATGGCTGCGATGCTCTCAAATGCGGAGATAACGGAGAGTATCTCCGATCCTCGCTTCGGATGCTGTTTGACCAGTTCATATTCCTCTTTGGTAAGCTTGGAGTCCTTAAGCAGAATCGTCTCCGGCGTTCCGATTTTGCCAATATCATGAAAAAGTCCTGCCAACTCGACTTGCTTGATGAATTCTTCTCTTTTGCCAAGCTTTCGGGCCAACAACGCCGCATAATAGGATACGCGATCCGAATGTCCGCGGGTATAGATATCCTTGGCATCCACCATGGAACGGATGGCATTGATCATCTCGAGGTAGTTGTTTTGAAGGGATGTATAGGCTTTTTCAAGTTCTTCGTTCTTCATGCGCACCAAGGCATCCAACAGCGCATTGTTCAACACAGAGGAAGCCTGTTTTGCATAAATCTCCAGAAGCTGTACGATTTCTGCTTCTACGCCCGCCTCGACATCGACGCTGATAACTCCGAAAACTTTATCTTTCTCGTTAAAGAGCGGGGCTATGATGCGTTCGCCCTCGTCGGTCCCCTCGCGCAGAATCCCGATGCTCTCTTTACGGTTTGCGATTTCGACAAAGCGTGCAAAACCCATGGCTTGCAATGCCGCATATTTCCCTATGCCCTTGAAGAAAGACCGATAGACATCGGAATCGCTGGTTCCGTTTTGTGCAGCTTTTTGGTCGAGATAGATATACCCGTCTGTGCCATCCACCATGGAGATAGCGCTTTGCAGGATGGTATGGAGTATTTCATCAACGGTCTGCATCTGATACATCATTGGAAGTGTATCCAGGATATTGCCAAGGCCGTCGCGATATCTTGAAATGGTTCGCATTTGCCGAATGGATTTGGTACAGGATTCCACCAACAGCTCAAGCTGGTCAAACCTGTCGCTTTTCTCATAGTATCCCTGTATATCCAAATCCCGAATGGTCTTGATGGGCGGAGCCAGACTCCTATGGCCTGTCAGCAGGATGATAAAAATCTCCTTGTTGAATTCACGTATCTTTTGAACGACAACGTCGCCGCAGATCGGTGACATCAAGAAATCCAGAAGCAATATATCATAATGGGTATCGCGAATCCGCTCAATCGCCTTGAGCGGATCATTCTCCACGTCCACATGAAATCCGGTCGACTGAAAGTAAGATTGCAGCGTTACCGTCATAATCTCATCATCGTCCAGGGTAAGGATAGAAAACTCATTCTGTTCCATTCCGATTTTGTTTTTTCTCACGAAACCACCTCCGAACGTATCGGGACAAATTTTACATTCTCTTTGGGAATGGATATGCCAAAAACAGCGCCTCCGTCGACATTGTCCTCGACCCACATCTCCCCGTCAAACTTTCCTCGAATAACCACATTGGATATATAGAGACCCAAACCCGTTCCCATGGCGCCTTTGCTGGTGATCATCTGTTTGAACAACCGCCGCTTCACTTCCGGCGATACGCCGATGCCATGATCTTTCACGGTGATCAGGAGATTTTCCTCATTTTCGCCGATTCCTACTGTAATTACGCCTCCGCCCTTTGTTTCAAGCGCGTCGATGGCATTGGATACAAGATTGTTTACGACCTGAACCATGTTGTTTATATCGCCGTGAAGAAGCACGTCGCAATCGAAAGCGTTTTCCACCTCCAACTTGCACCCGTTGTTGAGCAACTCGTGACGCAGCAGCAGCGATACGCGTTTGAGCATCTCATCAACGGAAAAGTCGGTGTCGTTGGACACGTTCATGTTCGTGGCTTGTCCCTTTACAGCGCTGATGATATCCGACATATAAGTACAGGCAACACGCACGCGTGAAAGCCATTTCTTCATTTCCTCGTAAATTTCCTGGTAGTCCTCTTTGGTGATATCCGCATCGTCGAGGCTTAATATGCATTCCTCCACAAGGTTCTCAATGGCGGTTGAACTGCCGGATATGCTCATGATCGGTGTTTTCAGGTTGTGCGCCATACCGCCCATCATTTGTCCCAAGGTAGCAAGTCTCTCGCGTTCCATCATGCGCACCTGGTTGTTTTGAAGCCTTTGCATGCTTTCCTTCAGCTTGGTGACATCTTTGAAGATGCAGATAAATCCGGAAATCCGCTGTGAGATCATCAGCGGCTTGACTTCCACCATATAGTAGCGCTTGACCGATTCCCCTTCTTCCATTAAGTTAACGGATTGCTCGTAGTAGATGCTGGTCCCCGATTTTTTGCTGGATTCGACGGACGTTAAGAGATTGTGGATACCCATTTTGTTCTCAACGTTCTCATCCTTGAGGCAATCCTCCAGGTACTTGTTTTCCATGATGCCGTGCTGGTTGCCGAATATATCACGGAACTGCGTATTGTAATTGACGATCAAAGCGTTTTCGCTCGTCACGAGATAGCCGTCCGAGATAAGATTGAGCACGTGCTGCATAGCGATAGGACGGATGTCCAGAAAATGCAGCCGATAGATGATGTATCCGTGACATATGAGGGTTGCGACAAAACTGATAGGCGTTATGACGATGGATTTAGGCAATACTGCCAGAAGCATCAGAACGTTGGTTACCAACGGTACCAGGCTTCCGACCAGGAATATCAACGATTGCTTGATATGCAGTGCGCTTTTGCTCTTGATGGCGAAGCTCAGCATAACAATGACCGAAACGACCATACATGTGACGGAGTAGAATCCGCCAAGATAAAGCACCGGTCCGAATACAACTTCGCTAAGGGTAAACGTGGTATAGAACAGATGATGCAAAGGATTGGTCCAAACCATGATGTTGACGATCGTCGGGATGATAAAAAATGCCCAAAAAGTCTTTGGCATGCGCTCTATTCCTCGCGAAAAAACCAGCACCATAACCAAAGACAGCGGAGGTAAAAACTCAACGCTTATATACATCAGTGAATCCAAAATATAATAGATTATTACATCTGTAGAACCTACAAACTTTAGCGCAATAAGTTCTGTAAGCCACGAGATATACAGAATCGCAACAACAATAAAGAGCTTTTGCAGCAAATTCGCATTCTTGGGTTTTCCGTTTCGCACGACGAAAACCAGTGTAATGGCTATCGCTACGAGAAAAAAGACGAGTTGCAGATCTGTTATCATTCAATCACCACCTTTTCGGATGATTCGAGTCGGCTGGAAAAAGCTTTCAACAGCAAGCTCACATTGAGCTTTTGCCAATCGAAACGTTGGGATGCGAGTTCTTCCAATGTCGCATCACACTTCGGGTGGATGGTAGCTTTTTGCTTGATCAATCTGTTGTACATGTCGATAAGCGGGGACAGTTCATCAAAACTGCCCGTATTGAGTTTGGCCATGATATAGCGCCTGAATTTTGCTTCGTCCACTTCCGTTGCATGGTTTCCCAACTCCCGCATCAGCGCATGCAACGTTAAAAGATGAGGGTTATACACATGATAAACGCTATTCTTTCCGTTTAGGAGCGTTACAACGGCACGAGCGCATTCGTCCACAGCGGTCATCTCAATTTTAAGATTTGCCAGTGAGTCGGGAATCTGCTCCATCTGCCGCAAGGCAACAACGATGTTATAGAATGTATTACCGGCGGGATTGGGTTGAAACACCCCATCCTCGCTTCGCCCGACCAAGCGGCCGATACGGAATATTTTGGCGTCCAAGCCGGAATCCATCGCGGCAAAAACAAGGTTCTCCGCCATAAATTTCGTCTTCACATAGATGTTTTCACGCCAGTTTTGCCCGACATCCCTGCATGTCTCATCATACTGCACGTCTTGTTGCGGATTGTTGACCAGGTATTCACCGCTGACACTGATGGTGGAGATATGGCACAGTTTAACGTCCCAGGCACGGGCAAGTTCGATTACATGTTTCGTTCCCTCATAGTTTGTCTTGAAGTGTCCGTCATCCTGCGCATAATGCCTCACATCCGCTGCCGCATGCACGATACATCCGACGCGGGATAGCGTCTTTGTATGGTATTGAATGTCAATGCCAAGGTTGGGCAGCCGGACATCTCCCGAAACCGCTGTGATGCGGCGGAAGTTCTCCTTAAACCATGTTTGTCCGAAATAATAGATCAAAGCGTCCCAAAGTCTGCCAGCATCGCCGTTGCGGACAGTACAGACCACAGCCTTTGTGCCCTTTCCCAACAATTCTTTCAGGAGGTGCGCACCCAAAAATCCAGTTGCTCCGGTTAACAGCACAGCATCCTGTTCCTGTGCTTTTTGCTGTCGGGCTATAACCTGTCCATCGTATATCTGCTTGTGCGAAGCTTCTTCTGTCAAGTGAGTGGATTGATCCTGCCCATCTGTTCCCTGCAGCAAGAGGGCTTGTTCCATTTGTGTGCGCGATGCAGGTGCAACAGCGTCATTCGCAAATTGGTCTGCAAAGCTATCCGCTTCTTCTTGTAGTGCTGTTTGTTCCGTCTTTATATCCAAAAGAGCAATCTGTTGTAAAAGCGTCGGATTGTCATAGAACTGAACCATTGTCATGGTCAAACCACGGTTGAAATACAAGCTCAGCAGATGCAGGGCTCCGAGTGACGTGCCGCCCTGCTTGAAGAATGACAATGACATGTCAACACTATCGCGTGAAAGGACTTGCCGCCAAAGCGATACCATTTGTTCGCTTGTGGGTTTACCTGTGGCTTTGAAAGGCTCGTCATTCGTCGGGCGTGCTGGTTCCGGCTCGTTTGCAACATCCGTTTGCGGTTGCATGGATGCATCCATAGGCGCTTCCGTTGCAGTGGATGGGATTTCCCGGTATTCGAGTTCCGTCTCTTCGCAAGGCTTTGACATTGTGGTTTCTGCCGTTGATCCGCCAACATCCTCCGGGTATACAGCCTCTGCTTCGGACGCTGCGGACATCTGTTGCGAATCGTCCGTCTGGAAGTTTTGTAAAGCCGTCTGCTCCCTTACGTAGGTTTGCAGCGCGCGAAGATTTGTCTTTCCCGATGCTGTTCTTGGCATTTCGTTGATGAAAACAACTTCTGTTGGAATCATATAATCGGGCAATTCCTTCTTCAGTTGTTCGATGAGATCGGTTTCGGATACGGTAGCATCGGCGTCAACCACGGCATATAAACGCAAGGCAAGTCCGCCCGATACGCTATACGCCAAGGCAGCTGCCTCTTTGACAAGTTTCGTGGATATGGCTTTCTCGCTAATTTCCTGAAGTTCCACTCGCTGTCCGTTAAGCTTGATCTGCGAATCCTTGCGCCCGATAAATACGTAATTTCCGTCCGCAAGCATGCGCACGACATCGCCGGTGCGATACATCTTTTGGTTGGGAAACCATGGATCGGGGACAAAGGCTGCATCGGTCATCTGCTGCTGTCCGATATAGCCTTTCGCAAGACATTCACCGGCCAAATACAGTTCGCCTCGCGCTGTGGGCATTACGGGGTGCAACTGTTCATCAAGAACATATGCACGGCAATTGCGCAGCGGTTTGCCAATGATCATATCCTTACAGTCCGTCACATCCGCCGCCAGCGCATATACCGCCGCTTCCGTCGGTCCATAAAGATTGATTACGGATAGATCCCCAAGGGAACAAAGCCGGTCTTTGAGCACAACGCTTAGCGCTTC
Source organism: uncultured Christensenellaceae bacterium (assembly GCA_942492795.1). Taxonomy (GTDB): domain Bacteria; phylum Bacillota; class Clostridia; order Christensenellales; family QAND01; genus RGIG3178. The sequence goes on along the minus strand of OW818639.1, from coordinate 1,784,655 downwards.
ACCCGCAAGCAGCATCATGGAGAGCTTGGATACAGCCTGAACAAATGCGTTGTTACCCAAACACATCTGCAGTCGGGATGGCGTCAATTGCATCACCCGCACGCTTTCACGCTCGATCAGTTGCGCTATCCGCCACGGAAGCAGCATTTCCTCTTCGTCTGCTATTACAATGCAGCGCCCGCAACAGAGCGTCAACAGCGTTTCGGCAAAGAAAGTGTCGAAGATAACATTCGTCGTACACAGGACATTGCCTTCTGTGCTGTTCATCAAGGGCATCAATGTGCACAAAAGATTGGCTATTGCATGGTGGGTGAGCATTACGCCTTTGGGTTGTCCCGTTGATCCGGAAGTAAACAAAACATGCATTAAGTCATCTGTGCGGCGGTTTTCCACAGCAACAAACGGTGAAGTTTCTCCTTCGACAGCTACCGTTTTACATGGCCAGTTGGCAGGTAGTTCCGGATTTGTCGCTTCATCACAAATCACCAAAGATGCACCGGCAATCTGTGTTATTGCGCACAGGCGGTTGTGCGGAAAAGATGCGAGCAATGGCATATAGGCGCATCCGAGTTGCATGATGCCGATCATCGCGGCGATCATATCCACGCCGCGCTGCATTGACAAGCCGATGATATCGCCCTTTTTTGCGCCGCTTATAATCAGTCTGCCCGCAATATGCCTGGCACGTGCCATCAGTTCTTCATAGGTAACCGTCTTGCCACGGAAAACCATCGCAGGAGCATGTGGCATTAGTCTTGCTTTCTGCTCAATGCGCATGTCTATCGGCAGATCCACAAACGGCGTATACAGATGATGTTGGTTTTCAAACAGAGCGATTTGATCCCGAACATCCACCGCGTCTATTTGAGAAATTTTTTGCTCCTGTTCTTCAACCAACGCTGTGAGGATTTTCAGGTAGCTTCTCGAATACAGCTCAATGGTCTCCCGGTTGAAAAGCGAGGTTGCGAATTCAAAGCTCAACCCGTAGTTGCCTTTGCGTATAAACACCTCAAGGCTTAGATCCAGTTTGGAGGTATGGGTTGACAAAGGAATGGTTTCGGCTGGTTGCTCTCCCAAATGAAAGATTCCGTCGTCCACAGGCCGCATGGTCACCATGGTATTGTAAAGCGTACTGCGTCCAAGTTCACGGCCTATACTCAAAAGCGAGATGATTTCTTCGATCGGTATCTGCTGGTTGTCCAGCAAACCCACAACGGATTCCTTTACTTCTTGCAGGTATTCGGACAAAGACAAGTTTGCTTTGGGTTTCAGACGAAGCGGAAGTGTTTGAATAAAGGAGCCGATCACTTGCATTGTATCCGGCAGATACCGCCCTGATACAGGGGTCCCTACGACAAAATCCTCACTGCCGGACAGCTTTTGCAACAGTATGCCAAAAGCAGCCATGAATAGCGTATACGGCGTAATCTGCTGTTGCTTGGCAGCTGCATCCAGTTTTGTCTGCAAATCCGCAGGAATAGCGAGCATCACCGCGTCCCCGCTAAAATCGAACAGCTTCGGACGCGAATGGTCAAGCGGCAGATCCAGCGGGCTTTCAAGCCCTTGCAACGTCTGTTCCCAATAAGATCTGGCCTGCGCGGAAAGTTCCGCATGTTCCGTAGCATTCCAGTAAGCATAATCCTTGTAATCGATTTTCGAGACAGTCGGTTGATTACCGTTATAGCGCGCATTCAGATGATTAAGAAGCATCGGCGTGCTTAGCCCGTCCGAGATAATATGATGCATGTCGATGAACAGTACATCCGTATCCTTACTCTCCTGCCAAAGTGCCGCACGAAACAATGGTGCTTGGGCTAAATCAAACGGTTGAACAAATTGGCTGGCCGCTTCGTCCATGCTGCTCGCTTGAATTTTCAAAAGCTCAAACGCAACGTTCTCCGATATCTCCTGCACCAGCCCCTTATCTAGCATGTGGAAGGACGTACGCAGAATAGTCAAAGCAGATATCATGGATTTCAGCGCGTTTTCAAGCGTATGTTCGTCCAGCTTTCCATTGATACGGAGCGCACCGGGCATATTGTAAGCAAGTCCGGTCGGATCCGCAACGCATTGAACGTAGATGCTCTGCTGTGTGGAGGAAAGCGGATAATCCGGCATAACGGGCGCCGGCTTAATGTTCTCGATCGGTTGTACAGACTGTCCTCCCAGAAGCAGTTGCTCAAGCCGTATGGCGTTGCGGCAGGCCCATAGATCAGCTGCGCGCAGCCGTTGCCCAAAGGTCTCCTCCATGAGCGCCAGTGTCTCCAAAGCGTTGAGGGAGTTGCCCCCGCTAATAAAATAATCCGAAGCAGCGGAAATCTCATTCGATCCCAATACTTGTTTAAAAATATCAACGATCCGCTGTTGCATTACCGAAGATGCAGGTTTATCCGATTGCTGTGATATCGGTTTTGGGAGGAGATCAAAATCAATTTTTCCGTTCTGTGTCATGGGAACCCGCTCCAAATGAATGAAACAGGATGGAATCATGTAGGTTGGCAAATAGGTGGCTGCAAACGCCAGCAATTCATATTCGGGAATGGGTTTTTTAGACGTGTAGTAGGCGACCAAGGTTTGCGCTTCGCCAATCTCCACCACACGGACAAACGAGCTTTCCACCGCTTGATGCTGTGCTATTTTAGCTGCAATTTCCTGCGGCTCGATGCGCAGCCCGCGCAACTTGACTTGCTCGTCTTTTCGGCCGCGCAGAAGTATCTCCCCTTCAGGGGTCCAGCAGGCTGTATCGCCGCTTTTATAGATGCGTTCTCCGTATTCAAACGGATTGTCAAAATAAACCTTGTCTGTAAGCTGCTGATCATTGCGGTATCCGCGCCCGACACAGATTCCGCCGATGTATAATTCTCCGTATACGCCAATTGGCAAAGGTTGGCGATGTTCGTCCAGAACATAGAGCCTGCAGCCGGGCAGCGGTGCTCCGATGGAGATACGAGCCGCGTCGTTTAACTGGCGGCAACTTACACCGATGGTTGTCTCGGTTGGTCCATATATGTTATAGATCCGGGCTTTTGTACGGTGCTTTAAGAGCGTCAGCAGTTCGCTGGGAAAATGCTCCCCGCCACAGACAATGCTTTCCATTCTGTTGAGTGACGAGAGGAAGGAGCGATCCCTGCAAAAAGTTGCAAGACGGGACGGTGACATATTGATAAAACCGACGGCATAACGCCGGATCAGCGATGCGAGTTTTGCACCGCTTTCAATATCCTCTTCTTCCGGGAGAACAATGGTGCGGCTGTTTAGCAATGCGCAGATGCTGTCGACCAAAAACGCATCGAAGCTTGCGCTGAACACCGAAAGCACGGCATCATGGCTGTAGAGATGCGCGATTGCACTCGCAAAGTTTGCAAGGCTCCCCTGCTCTATCTCCACACCTTTGGGTTTGCCAGTACTGCCCGATGTATACACAACATAGGCAAGATCGGTCGGTTTTGTCTTCACCAGAGGATAAAGCTCATCCCGATGCGGCAGCGAATGGGCATCCAATACGGGAATACCAACTTCCGTCTCCCCGATGCATTCTTTTGTCGATATCAGCGCGCATGCGCCGCTGTCCGCCAATATTTCTTCTATGCGCTTATACGGCCACTGCGTTGACAGTATCATCCATGCATGTCCTGCCTGTGCAATGCCAACCATTGCAGCCACCATTTCAACGCTTTTTGGCAAAAGAATTGCGACCACACCCTGTTCGTTCGCAACTTTGCCTGATAGGGCATGGGATATGTCATCCGCTTTTTCCCGCAATGTCTTGTAACAGGTGCGCGCGCCGCGATGGATGACAGCTACCTTGTCCGGGTGACGGTTGGCGACATCTCGGAATCGTTCCGCAATGCTTCCATCACGACAAACCGCTTCAAATCGGTTAAAACCGAATAGAATTTTTTCCTGTTCATCTGTGCTGATCACAGGCAGCTGCCAGATTGGCTTGCGGGGATTCGCCAGCGCTTCGCTTAAAATGGTCGATATATAGGAATGAAACTCTTCGATTTCCGTTTCGGAAAACAACTGTGTCAAATAATCGTAGTTCACTGTAAAGCGGCGTTCATTTTCCATATTGCTCAAATGAATACACAATTGCTCGCTCTGGTAGCCGCTGTAAAGCCACTGCCCGGAGAACTCGATTTCCGTGTTCTGATTGCAGTATATTCGACTCCCCTGAAAAGACAGCGCGATGTTAAACGCGGGCTCGTCCAATGTGGTTGGATGGGATCCCCGCATCATCTGCATTATTTGTGACAGAGGAAAGCGCTGATGCCGCAGCATGTCGTACCAGTTTTCCGTAAGGTTTTCCACAAAGTCCGACAAGCTCCAGTTTTCATCCACAGAGCCTGTGAATGGAAGCGTGCTGACAAACATGCCGCTCGTTTCACGCTCTGTCGCATTGATTCGATTGAAAATCGGGACGCCGATACGAAACCGTTCTGCTCCCCCGATTCGTTTGAGGTATATCGCCAAGGCCATATAATACACCGCAAAGGGGGCGACCCGGTATTGATTGCAAAAACTTATGATGGACTGGCTTAAGATTTGGGGAAATACAAACGATTTTCTGCGGCCAACGGGGCTGATAAATGCGCCTGAGAATGTCTTAAGGGAGGCAGGTTGCGCGCTAAGCGACATACCCTGCGTCCAATAAGCGCTGTCGCGCTTATACACATCGGAAGCAAGATAGCGTTCTTCCTCTTCCACATGCAATCGGTAGCTCGGCGAAGCAGTCAGTTGTGCTTCTTCCCCATTGACAAGAGCAAGATAGGTACTCGCAATGCGGTTGATCAAAAGCACCTGTGACCATCCGTCGGAGATGATATGATGCGTTTTAATTAAAAGACTGCCTTCGTGTTCCCCCAATTTCAAGATGGAGAACTGGCATAGCGGCGAATCATACAACGTCATCACTTCGCGGGTGATGACCTCCTCCCAATATCGGATGTTGGTTTCGGATGTCGTGGTAAAATCGTAAACGGGAAATTGCTTTTCCAAAAACGGCTCTTCATACTGCATCGGTTCATGTTCATCAAGCGTTATCTGAGTCCGCAGCGAACCGTCCGAATGCAGAATAAGATTGAGGCTCTTCTGAATGAGCGCAACATCAAAAGTACCGCGAATGTGGATGGATTCGCAGATAACATTAATGGAAGTACCTTGATTGGATTTCTCAAGGTTCCATATATTCATTTGGCTATTCGAAAGTGGGTATCGTTCGATATTCATCCCACGAAAAGCCACATCATGCACCGATATTTGCCCCCGTTATGCTAGAATAATGATGAAATACGCTTAACCTTTTCTTGTATCCTTATTAAGGACATTATACGCATCGTAAACTTGTATGTAAATCTGTTATTGCGCAGATTTCCCGATGATCGTATCCGCGTGTTCGAGGTCAGGTCTTTGAAATTGTTTGATTTTAACACTGCTTTTTGGTTTGTCTGGTTATACATTCTCCACGACTTTAGCATAAGTGCGTCTGTTATTTTTAACTATTCATCGTATTAATTCTATATTGTTTCTATCAATACTATAATATTATTATTTAACAATATAGATTCATTAAATATCATATTATAGTTTTCAAAGTTATGCAATGTTTAATTAAAAAACTGCTCCTGTATTCGGATCAGGAACAGTTTTGGTGCCGAAGACCGGACTTGAACCGGTACGCTCTTGCGAGCGGGGGATTTTAAGTCCCATGCGTCTGCCATTCCGCCACTCCGGCGCTTGTCGTTTTTAAGTATATCATAGCGAACTTTTTCGTCAAGGGCACATCGATGCGGTAAAACGAGTGTTTCATTTTTTTTAATGCTTGATAATTCGAAATCGACGGGTTATTATAGAGAAAATGTTACCGTTTGTTTAAGGAGTTCTTACATGTTTACAAGAATTCACCTTCGTAAGCTTATAAGTGCCGCCATCATCGCATCGCTTTTAACTGTGTTGATGCCGGCCTCCAAGAGTTTTGCAGCATCCGGCGATGTAAACACCTCCTTTTCGAAGAATTCTCAACTGCCGGTTGTGCAGTTGGTATCGACTGCTTCACCTACGACAACCGAACCGTCTCTATCACATGCGTCTGCTTCAACCCCTGATTCGTCCGTTTCACCGGCTCCGACTTCAACGCCGGACACGTCGGGAATTCTGGGGACAGCCGTCGTCAAGCTTGTCAAAGGATCGCTCAACGTGCGTTTGGGTCCGGGATCAAGCTATAAGCGCATTGGCACCGCCTCAAAAAACACCTGCCACGATGTCTACGCCGAACAAAACGGCTGGCTAAAGATACAGCTTGGCACACGCTTCGGCTGGATAAGCAAAAAATATGTGGTCTATTCCCTGCGATCCGCGACCGTTACACAATCGACAGAGGAAAGCAGAAGCGGCGATTCAGCCAACCCTGACGATGCAATTGATGACAGTACGCCGATAGGAACCGGTATCGTCAACACTGTAAGCGGATCGCTGTGTGTCCGCAAAGGTCCGGGAACCAAATATAGTGCGGTCTATCGGATTGCCAAGGGCGAAACGGTCGATATCATGTCCATCTCGGGCAGTTGGTATTGCATCAGCTATGAAGGATCCTTTGGGTATGCGAGCAAATCCTATATCAAGGTGATCAATATCACCCAGGCAACCGCGTCTGTAACAATGCTTCCGGCAGATGCCGATCCATTGGTCAGTCAGATAAAAGGTACGGTTAAGCTCATAGACTGGTTTGGCAAAGACGGCTTGCGTGAATTTTGGCAAAGAGGCAGCTACTTCACCTTGGTGGATGTCCGTACGGGTACCGTTATGCAAATGAAATACTGGCGCGGAACCAATCATGCCGACATTGAGCCGGCTACCAAAGCGGACACCGCTGCCTTAAAAGCTTGCTACGGCGGGCGTTGGACCTGGAATCGCAGACCCGTATGGGCCATCATCAACGGCCAGGCATATGCCGGTTCCATCAACGGCATGCCGCACAGCGGCGACACCCTTCCCAACAACGGCATGAGAGGACAGATCTGCCTGCATTTCGTCGGTTCCAAAACGCACTGCGATTATAAGGTGGACCCCGATCATAAGAGCGCGATTGAGCAAGCCTATTTGGCTGGCAAATAGTGGAATTTCAAAGCGGCATGTCAATGCCGCTTTGCTGTTTTTCCAATCCATAAATTAGGTGTTGATAAAACATCTTCTACGTATTATCATCTTCTTATATGCAATATTAGCTGGTTTTGGAAGGAGCTTCCCCCTTTGCAACAATCGACCGCAAGTCACATCCGAAAACCAATTATCATTTTTCTATCGATCTCTCTTTTGTTACTATCGTTTGCTTTGTTTTCAAATTCCGCACATGCGCAAACACCCATAGGTTCCGGCGTTTGCACCGCGAGCAGCCTTAGTGTGCGTTCCTCGCCCTCGACATCCGGCACCAGACTCGGAAGCATCACAAGAGGTGCGGCCGTTACGGTATATCAGTCAAAAAACGGCTGGTACCAGATCGCATTTAAGAGCGCTTTGGGTTGGGTCAGCGGCAAATACATCAGGTTTACTCCAAGCACATCAACGAGTACGCCGACCAATGCTCCGCCCAATGCCATAGGAGTAGGCGTTGTAAAAACAGGCGGAAGTGCGCTGAATGTGCGTTCCGGGGCAAGCACCGGCTATGCCATCCTGGGCAGGGTCAACAATGGCTCCACGCAATATATCTATCAAAAGCAAGGCAGTTGGTATCAGATACTTTACAATGGCAATCCGGGCTGGGTGATTGCCAGCTACATTGCATTTACGCCGGTTTCGGCTGCGCCTTCAACACCGTCCCCCGTTCCGACGGATGCATCAACCCCAACACCCACGCCCAGCATTTCACCGTCTCCTTCCCCACAGCCTCCATTGCCCGATGGCACGATCGGTACGGGCGCAGTTATCAATGTGACGACTTTCGCCAACGTTCGTAAGGGACCCGGAACCACGTACACGGCGCTCGGCAAAGCGTATGGGAGTGACGTTTTTCCGGTTTACAGTGTACAGGCAAAGTGGGTCGAGATCGATTTCAACGGCCAGCATGCCTGGATCAGCAGCAGTCTTCTGAATGTAACGCTCTATTCTTCTGTCAGCCCCGTCGTACAAGCAAGGTCGATCTATTCCTATGAGCAGATGAAACAGGATATTGCGTCGCTGAAATCCCGGTATTCCGACCAAATAGCCGTTGCTTCTGTCGGTCAAAGCGTGCAAGGCAGGGATATCCCGGTGTTGGTGGTTGGCAATCCCAACGCTGCCAATCAGGTATTGATCCATGCCGGTATACACGGGCGCGAATATATGAATCCGAATATCGTGATGATGCAGGTTGAATCCATGCTGGCAAACCCGGGAACCGTTTACGATGGGCAAACCAATGCGCAATGGATGGCCGACGCGTGTTTCCACATCATCCCGATGATCAATCCGGACGGCATCACGATCAGCCAAACCAAATCCGGTTCCAGCGACGTTCTTGCGATCTGCACGCTGAATCTGGTCAGTTCCTCGAATTTACCGAATTACCTTATGCTGTGGAAGGCCAACGCGAACGGCGTGGATCTGAATCTTCAGTTCCCGTCCGGCTGGAACGAAAAAGACAGTGTCAATAAACCTGCGGGTGTTGACTACAAAGGTGATGCCCCGATGAAAGAACCGGAAGCTTTGGCGTTGGCGGCGTATACGCAAAGCCACACGTTTGATGTCACCGTCAGCTATCATTCCACCGGCAGCGACATCTATGTCGAGTTCCCGCTCGCAAGCGATGCCGTCAATGCGAAGAGCCGCTCCCTGGGCAGCACCATAAGCGCGCTGACGGGGTACGGGATATTCGGTACGCCGTTGACGGAAGGCGCGGGCTATAAGGATTGGGCGCTTTCCGCATGCGGAATTCCGTCCGTCACCATCGAAACCGGCAGTGTCAGCTGTCCTCTTCCGCTCTCTCAGTTTTCAACGATCTGGGCTAAGAACAAAAACCTCTGGCCGGTGTTGATCAAATGGGCGCGGGCAAACGCAAACTAAGTCTGTTCAAATTTTAAATCGTTGTCTTTTCAAACAAAAAAAAGCAAGCCTGTGCTTGCTTTTTTGTTTGAATCACATTATGGTTCCAATTTCCCGTGCAGATACGAAATGGCTTTTTCGTATCCCGCAAATCCAAGTCCCGCGAAGGTTTTTTCACATGCCATGCCCGCGTAGGAGTTGTGGCGAAATGCTTCGCGTTTTTTTATGTCCGTCAAATGCACCTCCACAGCCGGCAGCGCCACGGCCTTGAGAGCATCCAGAATGGCGATGCTGGTATGGGTATAGGCGGCAGGATTGATGACGATGGCATCCATGTTTTGATATGCCTCTTGAATGGCATCCACGATGGCGCCTTCATGGTTGGATTGGAAAAAGGTAACGCTTATGCCGAGGTCTGTGCAAATCCGTTGGATGTACGCCACGAGATTATCATAGGTTTCCGCGCCATACAGATGCTTTTCCCGGATACCCAGCATGTTGATGTTGGGGCCGTTAATCACAAGCAGATTCATTGAACACCTCCATGATTTTCTTTGCCGTCTGCTCCACGGTGCCGTTTCCGTCGATGCGGTGATCCGCAAAATCAAGATAGAGCGGCAGACGGGTCTGGTACAGCTGCGTCAAAGCATCAAGCCCTTGGGACAGCGGCCTTCCCTGTGTCGGCAGTCTTTCAAGATCCCTCTCGATAAAGAAAAGCAGCCCATTTTGTTTGAGCGGCAAATAGTTCTCTTCCATCGTCACCGCGCCGCCTCCGGTGGAGATAACAATACCGGTCTGTTTGCCGACTTCGGCCAAAATCTCCGTTTCAAACCGCCGGAAAGCTTTTTCCCCCTGCTCGCGAATGATTTGCGCGGGCATCATGCCTGCCTGTTGCGCTATCAATTCATCGACGTCCGCGTGCTTGCGCTTAAGGCTGTCCGCGATAGCCCTTCCGATGGTCGTCTTGCCGCAGCCTGGCATGCCGATAAGCACGATATTGGTCAGCTGTTTTTCAAGTACGGCATGAATCTGTTCTATCTTTTGATCATCAATTTCTTTTTCCGCAAAGAGCTCCGAAGCCTTTTTGGCCTGGGCCACCAGCATGAAAAGTCCGCCGCTGTGAGGAATGCCGAGCTCCTTTGCATCGAGCAACAGCTTGGTGCGCAACGGATTGTAGATGACATCCAAAACGCCGCTGCACTGAGGAAACCGATTCAAATCGGCCAAGCTTTCCCCGCTATTCGGAAACATACCGACGGGTGTTGTGTTGATGATGCATTGCACATCGCTGTGCCGGCTTATATTCTCATAATTGTCCTGTCCCTTGCGGGACACCACGACGATCTGTTTTGCTCCGCCGTTCTTTGCAGCCGCCTGGGCTGTCAGGCTTGTCCCGCCGCTGCCAAGGATCAGCACCTTTTTGTTCAAAAATGTGATGCCCGCCCGTTTTGCCATAGCGCACAGGCCGTAAAGATCCGTGTTGTCGCCGATGATTTTCCCGTTACGGCGCACCAGCGTATTGACGCTGCCGATGGCTTGTGCGGTCTTTGTCAGCGTATCGCAATAGGGAATAACAGCCTGCTTATACGGGATGGTGACGTTTAGCCCAAGCCATTGTCCGTCACAAAGAAACGGGCCAAGCTCTTCTTGAGGCAGGCTTTTCAGATCGTAGGCATAATCGCCAAGCATGCCGTGTATTTGTTTGGAAAAGCTGTGACCGAGCTTTTCTCCGATAAGTCCGTACTGCATCTTATACCTCGTTATACTTCCGAATAGTTTCCAAGGAATACGAAGGTCTGCAGATCTTTCTCCAGATGGGATATAAGCGATATTGTTTCCTCCGCATCGACGGTCGCCTCGATATCAAAATAGAACATGAATTCGAAATCGCTTCCCGATATCGGCCTGCTCTCGAGCTTGAGCAGATTGATGCCAAGCGATGCGAACTTTGCAACGATAGCGTAGAGCGATCCCGGCTTATGCGCCGTTGTCAGCATAAGGCTGATGCGGTTGGCTCCCGGATAAATTTCCATCCTTTTGGAAATACAGATGAACCGGGTATAGTTGTGATCGGAATTCTGAACATTGACATCAAGCTGCTTTAAGCCGTACAGCTCCGCGCAGTTTGCCGACGAGATCGCCGCTAGATCGTTCCTGCCGGATTGCGCAACATACTTTGCCGCCGTTGCCGTATTCTCGTATACCGTCACTTTGATCTGAGGGTGCTGCCGCAAATACTCGCTGCACTGGCTCAATGCCTGTTCATGGGAAACGATTTCCCGAATGGTCGAAATGTTGGCATCGGCGTTTGCCAAAAGCGCGTGATCGATCTTGAGCCGCACGCTGCGCACGATAAAGAAATTGTATTTCCGCATCAGATCGTATACCGCCGTTACCGAACCCGCGGAGCTGTTCTCAATGGGCAGGACACCGTATTGGCATATCCCGGAATCCACCGCCTGAAATACGCCTTCAAACCGGCTGCAATACATCACATCCGCGATGGGGAACAATTTATCGCAGGCCTGCTGCGAATACGCGCCTTCCACGCCCTGACAGGCTACGACAGCCTTTGAAGGGAACAATCTTGCGGTATTCTGCTGTGCATGCCGAATGCTTTGGATCAACGCCGTCTGCTCTGAAAGCTTCTGGTTCTGGTAGCTGCGGCTGAGCTCAAACATGGTGGAATACAGTTGCTTTGCGTAGCCCGCATATTCGGGACCTACGATTTCCGCAACACGATGGATAATCTCACGCTCCCTGCCCATATCCATCACCGGCGATCCGCTTTGCTTTTTATATTCCGCCACCTTCAAAACCGTATCCATGCGAAGGGCGAATAATTTTGCCATTTCATCGTCTATCCGGTCAATTTCCTGGCGTAAATAGGGTAATTCCATTTAAAACAGCTCCTTTTGCTATAGTTGAAATCAGATATTAGTTTCCGATGCCCTTTGAAGCATCAAATCCATCAGCGCAACCGCGATTGCCGCTTCGACGCAAGGCACCGCTCTTGGTACGATACAGGGATCATGCCTGCCTTTTACACTTAATACAGCGTCTTTCTTGCCACTGAAACTGACGGATTGTTGCTCTTGCGAGATCGAAGGCGTCGGTTTAAATGCCGCGCGAACCAATATCGGCATGCCGGAGCTGATGCCGCCAAGGCTGCCCCCGTGCGAATTGGTCCTGGTTTTCACTTTGCCCTGAGAATCATAATAGAACGCATCGTTGTTCTGCGAGCCGCGAAGCAAAGCGCCTGCAAATCCGCTGCCGAATTCGACGCCCTTGACGGCCGGAATGCCAAAGAGGATCTTGGCCAGGCAGTTTTCAATGCCGTCGAACATGGGCTGTCCGATGCCCGTCGGAACGCCTATGGCACAGGCTTCCACAATGCCGCCGATCGAATCTCCGTCCACTTGAGCTTCCGAAATGGCCTGCAGCATGGTTTCTCCTGCCTTGTCGTCAATCACGGGAAACGGCTTTTGCGTTAAGCTTTGAAGCAGCGATGTTTCGATGTTGACCGGATCAAACGCCTTATCCTCCACCGAGCCGATGGATGCGATATGGGAACCGATTGTGACGCCGCGCCGGCTGAGCATTTGAAGGCAGATGGCGCCCGCAATGCACAGCGGTGCCGTGAGCCTGCCCGAAAACTGGCCGCCGCCTCTGATATCAAAAAACGTACCGTATTTTTCATAGGCGGCGAAATCCGCGTGCGATGGCCGCGGAATATCCCGCATTGCCTCATAGTCCTGCGATCGCGCATCGTTGTTTTCGATGATGGCACACAGCGGGGCGCCGCACGTGGTGTTCCCGACAAGCCCTGAAAGAAAAATCGGAACGTCCTCTTCCCTTCTTGCGGTGGTATGGCTGGCCCTCCCGGGTGCACGACGCTGCAGGAATTGCTGCATCACTTCCGTATCGATGGTCTCGCCTGCCGGAATTCCGTCCATTACAATGCCGATCGCCTTGCCGTGGGACTGCCCGAATATACTGATGGTAAGTTGGTTACCGATCATGGATGACATGCGACTCGCCTCCCAACATTAGAAAATCTTCGAAGAATTCCGGATAGGATTTGTTGACGGCATCCGCACCGTGGATGCATACCTCTTCTTCACACATCACCGAGGCGACAGCGGCGGACATCACAATGCGGTGATCCCCTTGCCCGTCTACACAACCGCCACGAAGCTTCGGCCTCCCGCTGATCAACAGACCTTCCGGCTGCTCCGTAACGTCCGCGCCCAGTGCCAGAAGGTATTCCGACAGCGCCGATAACCGGTCGCTCTCCTTGATGCGCAGCCGCCCCGCCGAATGTATCGTCGTAGTGCCTTGTGCTACGGCGGCCACAACCACAAGAGCCGTTATCAGGTCGGGGATCGCCGAGGCGTCTATTTCAATGCCTTTTAAATCGCCCTTTTCAACCGACACCGTATCCCCGTCCACTTCGACGTGAGCGCCGAATTGACGCAGGATATCCACTACCTCCCTGTCACCCTGCACGGAGTGTATGTCGAGCTTGTGGCAAGAGATCTTTTTCCCGATAGCGCCCGCACACAGCCAAAAAGCGGCGTTGGACCAGTCCCCTTCCGCCCGGATACTGCCCGGTGAACGGAAGGTTTGATTTCCCGCGACGGCAAATCCGTTTTCCAGTGTTTCGATCACAACGCCAAACTTGCGCAAAGTCGCGATGGTCAGCTCCACATAGGGGCGCGATTCGAGGTGCGTTGTCAGATGGATCGTGCTGTCCGATGACAAAAGCGGCAGCGCCATCAACAGACCCGTGATGTATTGGGAGCTGATATTGCCGGGAATCGAATACTGTCCGGGCTCCAGGCGGCCTGTCATTTCAATGGGAAGCATATGCTGTGAAAACCGGATACCGTGATTTTCCATTTCCAAAAGCAGAGCACCCAGAGGGCGCTGCGGAAGCCTGCCCTCTCCCGTAAAACAGGCGTCCAGATCAAGAGCTGCGGCCACGGGAATCAAAAACCGTACGGTTGATCCGCTTTCGGCACAATTGATCCGCACCTGCCCGGTCGGCTTTTGCGCAATCGGCGTAACATACCAGCAGTCTTCCTGTTGTTCGATCGCTGCACCCATCGACCGCAAGCACCCGATGGTCGTGAGTATATCGTTGGACAGCGTTGAGAACTGTACCTTTGTCGGCGCTTGGGAAAGAGCTGCGCAGATCAGGATCCGATGTACATCGGATTTGGAGGATATGGCGTCTATGTCACCGCATAGCATGCGCGGTTGTATGCAAATATCTTTGTCTTCTGTATTCATCATGCAAGCCCATCCTGTATAAATTGTTGCAGTTCCGATACCGGAATGGATACCCGTTCACAAAGCCCCACATATTTTGGCAAAATGAGGGTGATGTTACCGCCTCTGCGCTTTTTATCCCCCATCGCCGCATGCGCCAATTCAGACGCACTAAACCCGCAGCTGTCGGGAAGATCGTTGTTCCTGAGCGCTTCACGCAAAGCCGGCGTGCAGTCTTGTGTGGAAAACCCTCTCTTCCATGCCGCCCTTGACGCGATGACCATGCCGATCCCCACCGCAACGCCGTGGTGGATTTCAAGCCCGCTGCACGCTTCAATCGCGTGTCCTACCGTATGTCCGAAATTGAGCAGTTGCCGCTGTCCTTCGTCGAACTCATCCTCGCCCACGATTTCGGCTTTCATGGTAACGCATTGCGCAATGACGCCTTCCACTTCATCTTCACGCAAACCGTTTTTGAGTTGCGTGAAAAGCTCCTTTTTGCCTATCATTCCATATTTGATCGCTTCCGCGACGCCCTCGGCATAAACGGCTTTTGGCAGCGAATGCAGCGTATCCGTATCACAGACCACCAGTTTCGGCTGCCAGAAAGTTCCGGCAAGATTTTTTCCGGCATGCAGGTTAACAGCCGTCTTGCCGCCGACTGACGAATCGATGCTGGCTAAAAATGTCGTTGGAATCTGTACATAGGGAATGCCGCGCAGGTATACCGATGCCGCAAAACCCGCGGCATCCCCGATCACGCCGCCGCCAAGCGCTGCGACCACATCGGATCGGGTCAATTCTTTTTCGCACAAAAAGTCCAGTATGCTTTCCAACGCCTGCAGGCTTTTGGTACCCTCTCCGCTTCGAAGCACAAGGCTGTGTACGGTGTATCCTGCCTCTAGAAGCGATTGCTCCACAGTTTTAAGGTACCGCTGCGCCACGTTTTCATCGGTGAGCAATGCCACCGTGTTGGGCTTGAACACCTGTGCCATCATCGTTCCCGTATTTTGGATCAGCCCGGCTCCGATGTTCACATCATATTCGCAGGATGTTTTAACACGCACCGACTTCATCGGGTCAGCTCCTCCCTTGCTTGATGTCGATCTGTTCTTTTTTCTCCCGGCTCCGTTTCAAAAGGCACAACATCGTATCCTTATCCTGTGTCCGCAGCGCCTTGCTAAAGACTCCCAGCCGGGCGATCAGTTCATCCACTTCGTTCGCAAGATAATCGGCATTCTCTAGAAAGAGCTCCGTCCACATGGCTTCATTCAGCCATGCAACGCGTGTCATATCGCGGAAACTTCCTGCCGAGAACCCAATCGTCCTGTCCGCACTGTCCGTATCGATATAGGCGCTGGAAACCACATGTGCCAGCTGCGATGTGTAGGAGATGATAAAATCGTGTTCCTCCGGCGTGGAATACTGCATGCGTCCGAATCCGATCTCCAGAAACACATCGCTTACCCGTTGGAGTGCCCATCTTGGCACCGTTTCATCGGGCGTGATAATCATCGAAGCGCCTGCAAACAGGTTTTCCCTCGAAGCTGTAAACCCCCATCGCTCCGTTCCCGCCATCGGATGCCCGCCCACGAACACAAATCCCCGGGAACGGGCAGCTTCGCTCATGCTGTTGCAGACAAATCGCTTAACCCCACAGCAGTCTACGACGACGGCATCGGTCCTGATATGCTGTGCATGTTGGGTGACAAACTCGACGGCATCTTTCGGATACAGCGCCACAATGACCAGATCGCAGCCTTCAAGTGCGGCTTCGTCCAGAACACCGTCGATTGCGCCCTCTTTAATCGCCGCTTCTGTTACCTCTTTGGAGATATCAAAACCAAATACGACATGATCGGTCCGCGTTTGTACAGCTTTGGCTATGGAACCTCCTATAAGTCCCAAGCCGGCAATCCCGATGTTCATCAAAACACCCTCTCTTTAGCGCTCCGCAAACGGCAGAATACTTGTTATTTTTTTCATCAATTCATCGAATGTTTCGGGGGTTATGGATTGCGGACCATCGCAGAGCGCATGTGCGGGATCGTTGTGCACTTCCACGAGCAATCCGTCTGCTCCTGCTATGGTTGCAGCCAAAGACATCGACTTGACCAATGCCGACATACCTGTTGAATGGCTTGGATCCACCACAACGGGTAAATGCGTCAGGCGGCGGAGTACTGGGACTGCAGATAAGTCGAGTGTGGTACGGGTATATGTCTCAAACGTACGGATGCCGCGCTCGCACAAAATGACCTGATTGTTTCCACCTGCCATGACATATTCCGCGCTCATCAACAGCTCTTCGAGCGTATTGCCAAAGCCGCGCTTGAGCATGATCGGCCTTCTTAGTTTTCCGAGTTCCTTTAAAAGTTGGAAGTTTTGCATGCTCCTAGCACCTATCTGCAAAATATCCACGCCTTCGAACAACGGCAGCGATTCGACATCCATCAGTTCGCTGATGATGGGAAGCCCTGTCTGCTCCTTCGCTTTGAGCAAAAGTTCAATGCCGTCGGCATGAAGCCCCTGGAAGGAATACGGCGACGAGCGCGGTTTGAATGCGCCGCCACGCAGCAAGTTTGCGCCGGATTTTTTAACGCTGTGGGCAACGGATAGGATCTGCTCTTCGGATTCCACCGAACAAGGCCCCGCCATGACCGCGAAGTTGCCGCCGCCGATTTTTACGCCGTTGATATCGATGACGGTATCTTCGGGATGGAATTTGCGATTCACGCTCTTGTAAGGTTCCATGATGCGCTTAACATCTTGTACGATGTCCAAGGCGCGGATGGCGTCGATGTCAACGCTCGTCGTATCGCCGATGAGGCCGATGATGGTCTGGGTTGTGCCCTTAGAGATATGGGTATCCAATCCGAGACTTTTCAGCCAGTTCAGCAAGTATTCCTGTTGTTTGGGATCCGGATTCGCTTTAAGTAGTACGATCATAACATGTTTCCTCCTTGTTTGTTATAAAAAAAGTTCCACAGTGAATTTCACTGTGGAACTCTGTTTCCTAAGTTACGCTTTCGCTTTACTCGGGTCGCTTTCTGTTTCCATCTGCAGCAAAACTCACCTTATCGGGGAAGCCCGTAAAGTAAAAGTAAAAGTAATAATAGTTTGCTGCTGTGTATTGTTGCATGGAGTGAAAGCAATCTCCTTTTGTAATTTCTAAAAGACTATCACAAACGAACGGCCTTGTAAAGTAGTAATATGATAAATTTTCATAGGTTATACATGCAGGCGTAAACATAAATTGGCAACGGCTGATTGCAGCTTGGCGATCCGGCATTTTTGGGCATAAAAAAAGCGCCTGCGTAAGCGCTTTTTCGCTGGTAGCTCCTAGGGGAATCGAACCCCTGTTACCGCCTTGAGAGGGCGGTGTCTTGACCGCTTGACCAAGGAGCCGTGTGGCAGCGGAACTAGGATTTGAACCTAGACAATACGAGTCAGAGTCGTAGGTGCTACCGTTACACAATTCCGCTATGCCATTAAAAAGGTTCCCATAGTGTCGTCCGTTCCCCGTTTACAACCCGCCTCTATGGCAGGTGGGTGCTCTGCCAGCCTTTTCCGCGATCCCGCATAAATGTGGGCGTGGCGTACTGGGAACATGAACCGTCGAGCTCCCGATGTAAATCTGTGGGTTTAAAATAGAGAACGAAACGAACACCACAGGAACGTGTTTCTGGTGGGCGATACTGGACTTGAACCAGCGACCTCCACGATGTCAACGTGATGCTCTACCAACTGAGCTAACCGCCCCCGCGAACCGCATGTTTTATTATACAGATATTCGACCACTTTGCAACCCCTTTTTTAAAGCGGTGAAGGACTTCCAATCTGTATTTTCATCATGCGTCGATACAGTTTGCCCCGTTTGAGCCGCATCTACGCTTATTCCATTCTATGCTTGCAACGGTTGCTATAATTCGATATCATGAAACGGGAGGAATGCGCATGCCGGTCAAACTGCCAATGGATAAGCTCAAGCTGCTCTATCTTATCGAGCAGACGCGCTCGCCTGTCAGCCGCGAGGATTTATGGGAATTCTGCGAACAATGGTTTTCGTATTTCCCGCTTCAGTCAGCACTCTCAGACCTCTACAATTCGGGATTAATCAAAGTCAGCGCCGTGTTTACAGCCGAGCGGCGTTACGAGATAACCGAAAACGGCATCAAAACGTTGGAGCAGCTCTACCGTGAAATTCCGCTGTCCCAGCGTAACCGCCTGGAACAGGACGCACAGAACATGCGGGAGAAAGCGCGCATGGCCGTGATGTATTTGGGAGATTACCACCGCGTGGAGCGGGGCCAATACGTCGCTGACCTGCGCATTTTTGAGTGCGGCATGCTTTTAATGCAGATCAGTGTAAACCTTCCGACCATGGAGCAGGCACACGCATTGACTACCCGGTGGACCGAGGCTGCACCGGAAGTCTATGAGCATCTGTTGCGCTTTGCAGATCCGTTGTCAGGCGAAGGCGATTGAAGGCATCTATCTAAGATTTGAAAAGAGCGGCAATGTCTAGAACCTGTTCTCTCCGATTAAAAATCAAAGCTGCGTGTTGACACGCAGCTTTTTTGATATCACCATCGTTCGGAATCCTCAAACAGAATATTCTGCCGGTATATTCTGGAACGAAACCTTGCAGCCTTGTTCCTCCAACGCTTTAAGCAGTTGCTTTTCGGCATCGCTGGCATCAAACGGATCCAGCACGGGTCCGCTGCCTGTTGTGCCGGACAGGCATCCGACCATCAATTCGGGAAAATCAAAGCCCATTCTATAGGTCTCGTGCGCCGTTTTAATGTCACCCATCACAACAAAAACAGGCCCCAGGATGCCAAACTTGTCCCTTTTCCATTGTTCCGCAGCGTCTTTGGTGGACAACGTCAGAAGCTTGCAGCCTACGGGGCAAGCCATTGCGTGAACCTGAGACAAAAAAGGATCGGCTGCGATCGGGTTGTCGATCAACACGATGACTTTGGAAGGAAAACGCTTGAGCCAGACGTTCCTTACCTGCCCGTGGATCAGATGAGCATCGATGCGCACACAGGACAATTGAGCCATTTCCGCCTCCTAAATGGACTTGCAGAAAAAATCGTAATCAGGATGGTTACGGTTTTACGCCTATGTCCCGGCGTATTTGTTTTCCTTCGAATCGGATTTCATCCATCGCGCGGTATGCCTTTTGGATGGCATCTTTGAGCGTATCCCCGCACTCCACAACACCCAACACGCGCCCGCCGCTGGTAACAAACACACCGTCTTTTTCGTCCGTGCCCGCATGAAACACCAAAGCGCCCAACGCTTCGCATTTGTCGATCCCGTCAATAGGATACCCTTTTTGATAGTTTTGCGGATAGCCCCCCGAAGCTGCTACAATGCATACGCAAGCGCCTTCGGAAAACTCGATCTTGGCTTGTTCCAGCGTTCCGTCGATGGTGGCAAACAACGCATCGGTAAGCGGCGTTTTTAAAAGCGGCAGTATCGCCTGTGTCTCCGGGTCACCAAAGCGCGCGTTGTATTCGAGCACTTTTGGTCCGTTTGGCGTGAGCATAAGGCCACAGTACAACACGCCGTGGAATTCCCTGTTCTCCTGCTTCATGGCGCGAACGGTAGGCAAAACGATTCCTTGGATGATTCTGTCCCGAAGTTCTTTTGACAGCGTCGGCGTCGGGGCAAAAGCGCCCATTCCGCCCGTATTCGGGCCCTTGTCCCCGTCATAAATGCGTTTGTGGTCCTGCGCGGCTGGCATCGGCACCACATGTTCGCCGTCACAAAAGCACAGCAACGAAACTTCCGGTCCGGTCATAAATTCTTCGATAACCACGCGCGCGCCCGCTGCGCCAAAGGCGTTGCGCACCATGATCTCATCGATCGCATCGCAGGCATCCGCAACCGACTCGCAAATGAACACACCTTTGCCAAGTGCCAACCCGTCCGCTTTGACCACGACCGGCACCGGCTGGGCCTTTATATAATCCTTCGCCTGCTCCGCATCGTCAAAGACCGCGAACGCAGCCGTAGGAATATCGTATTTCTTCATGAGGTTTTTGGAAAACGCTTTGCTTGCCTCAATCTGCGCGGCAGCCTTGGTGGGACCGAAGGCTTTTATGCCCCTTTCGTTGAGCAGATCAACAAGACCCAGCGCAAGCGGATCGTCCGGTGTGACCACGACGAAATCAAACCCGTGTTGCTCCGCATAGTCCGCGAGCTTTTCGACATCCGTCGCCTGTATCGCAACACAGGTCGCGATTTTAGCGATACCGGCATTGCCCGGGGCACAGAATATCTCGTGGTTCCCTTCCTGATGGAGTTTCCAAACGACCGTATGCTCACGGCCGCCGCCTCCGATGACCAATATCTTCATCTTGCACCTCAATGTATAAAATAGCATATGCCGGTGCTTTCATGACTTTTTACGCTTTACCGGCTGCCTTGATTGCATAGCTCTTCCGCTTTGATCTGTTTATAGATCGCCCTCTTTAACGATGACGTGTCTGCCAACGACTGCCAGTCTGTCTTGTGCCATCCACTGGACCGCCAGCGGCAACAGTTTATGCTCTATTTCCAAAACCCTCTGTTGCAGAATCTCAGGCGTATCGTCTGAAAGCACAGGCACACACTGCTGCAAAATGATGGGGCCCGTATCCGTTCCCTCGTCCACAAAGTGCACGGTTGCGCCCGATACCCTCGCGCCATACTCCAGCACAGCTTCATGCACGTGCAGCCCGTAGTATCCCTTGCCGCCAAAGCTTGGCAAAAGAGCCGGATGCGTGTTGATGATGCGGCCCGAAAGCGCCTGCACCACCCGTTTCCCCAAAATAGACAAATACCCGGCCAGCACCACAAAGTCCGCCTTGTCGTCGTTGAGCGCCCTCAACAGCGCTTCATCGCAGGCATCCTGTGATCCGCAAATTTTCTTGTTGATGACTCGTGTCGGGATACCGTGGTCTTTGGCGCGCGTCAGCGCGTATACGTCGCTTTTGGAAGAAATGACCGATGCTATCTCAGCCGGGATCGTTTTGTCTTCGATCCGGTCAATCAGCGCCTGTAAATTGGTACCGCCGCCTGATACCAGAACCGAAAAACGTTTCACAGAAGCTTCACCTTCTGTTCGCCCTTCTCAACATGCCCAATGAAATAGGCCTTTTCTCCCGCACTCTCAAACGCGCGCTGCGCCTTGTCGGCTTCATCCTTCGATACGGCGACAACCAGTCCGATGCCCATATTGAAAATGTTATACATTTCCATACGATCCAATTGCCCCTGCTTTTCCATAAGATCAAACAGCGGCGGCGTATGACAATTTGAAAGCTTAATCGCAGCGCATAGTCCGTCGGGTATGATACGCGGCACGTTTTCAATGAACCCGCCACCCGTTATATGTGCGATGCCGTTTAGTTTTGCCTGCTCCATGGCAGCCTGAACGGCCTTGACATAGATGCGCGTCGGTCTGAGCAACGCTTCGCCGAGCGTTTCGCCAAGCTCGGCAACACGGGTGTTTAGGTTTTCAACCGTGATGGGAAATATTTTTCGCACAAGCGAAAACCCGTTGCTGTGTACGCCGGAGGACGCAAGGCCCAACAGCACATCGCCATCTTTGATCGTACTTCCGTCGATGACGTTGGTCTTATCCACAAGACCGACTGCAAATCCCGCAAGATCGTATTCATCTTCCCCGTAAAAGCCGGGCATTTCCGCCGTCTCCCCGCCTATGAGCGAACAGCCGGCCTGCAGGCAGCCATCCGCAACGCCTTTGACGATGCTCGCCGCACGTTCGGGATACAGCTTGCCGACCGCCAGATAATCCAGAAAAAACAACGGTTTCGCGCCATGGCATGCGATGTCGTTAACGCACATCGCGACGCAGTCGACGCCGATGGTATCATGTTTGTCCAATACCATCGCCAGCCGCAGCTTTGTGCCCACGCCGTCCGTGCCGGATATCAGGACAGGCTCCTGCATGTTTTTCACATCGGGTATCGCATAAAACCCGCCGAAACTGCCAAGCCCTGCCAAAACATTTTGATCAAACGTATTTTTCGCCATGCCCTTGATGCGCGAAACGGTTTCATACCCCGCTTCGACATCCACGCCGGCCTTTGCATAACTGTTTGACATCGTATCCTCCGATCTATAGAGCGTCCGCTTGCGCGCGAACCGCTTTGTCTCTGTCTTTGACTTTTTGCGCCATCATAGCCTTGTGCTCCTTGAGTTTATCCCACAACGCAGGTTCACCTGCCGCCAGGATCTGGACTGCCAGAATAGCGGCGTTCTGCGCGGCGTTCAATGCGACCGTAGCCACCGGAACGCCCGAAGGCATCTGTACCGTTGCCAACAGCGCGTCAAGACCGCCCAAAGAGCCCGAAACCAGCGGAACGCCGATAACCGGCAAAATGGTATGTCCGGCCATGGCCCCGGCGAGATGTGCTGCCATACCGGCTGCCGCAATGATGACACCAAATCCGTTTTCAAATGCGCTGTTTGCAAAATCACCCGCTTCAACCGGGGTCCGGTGTGCGCTCATTACGTGAACTTCAACCGACACGCCAAAGGATTTCAGGGTTTTTACAGCGTCCTGCATCACATTGAAATCGCTGTCGCTCCCCATGATCACAGCAGCTTTTGCCATTGTAAATACCTCCCATGCTTCAAAGCGGGTCTTGTCCAATAAGGTTTGTATTATTATACAAAATTTCCAAGCAAACCGCGATAGTTTTTATCGCCCAAAACAAAAAAAGCGTCTGAAACGACGCTTTTCCATGTCTGTTATTGTACGGCTTCCCCGTAAACAGAAACCTGTTTTTTGTCGCGGCCTTTGCGCTCGAACTTGACGTTTCCGTCCACAAGTGCGAACAGCGTATCGTCGCCGCCGATGCCTACATTCTGCCCGGGATGCATTTTGGTTCCGCGCTGACGCACCAAAATGTTGCCGGCCAGCACAAACTGTCCGTCCCCGCGCTTGACGCCCAAGCGCTGTGACGCGCTGTCTCGTCCGTTTCTGGAACTTCCTACACCTTTTTTATGTGCCATGGGTTACACCTCGCTTCGTCTATACGGATTTATCCGATGGATATGATCTCTAGTTTTGTATAAGGCTGACGATGTCCGTTTTTCTTGCGGACATTCTTCTTTGCCTTGTATTTGTAGATGATGATCTTCTTCTGCTTTCCTTGGGACAGAACCTTGGCTGTCGCCACAACGCCATCGAGCGTGGGCGTTCCGACCTTGCGGGTTTCTCCGTCTACCAGCATCATAACGTCCAGTGTGACGGTTTCGCCGGCTTCCGCTTCCAGTTTTTCCACATAGAGCACATCGCCCTGTTCAACCTTAAACTGTTTGCCGCCTGTTTTTACAATTGCATACATCTGTTGCACCTCCCCAACTTTTTTTATGGGACTCGCCGGCTCGGGTGGCTTTCGCACTTAGACCCTTTCCGAGCGGTAACACCGAAGTATTGTATCATGATGGATTTACGCTGTCAACTAAGGAAGTTTGACGGCGCCCGAATCGCGCAGATCCTGTAAATTATAGACCGGCTCCACCTCAAGATGTTCCCAGTGCATGTTGTCACACGGCATCACATAGACCATCTTGTTCTGCACCAGCGGAATAAGCCTTGCTTCCGGCTTCGTCATGGACATAACCTCCGCAATGATAACGGGATGTCCTTTGATGATAACCGCTTTGCAGTCGGTATCATAGAA
Source organism: uncultured Christensenellaceae bacterium (assembly GCA_942492795.1). Taxonomy (GTDB): domain Bacteria; phylum Bacillota; class Clostridia; order Christensenellales; family QAND01; genus RGIG3178. Next base: position 1,760,656 of record OW818639.1, on the reverse strand, counting down.
GAGCTTCAGGCATTCCTTTCGCGCTTCCATAGCCATGGTCGATTTGTTTTTCAAAATACCCAGCCCGTCGCAATAGGGGCAGGATTCATAAAATACGCTGCTCAAGGACTGCTTGAGTTTCTTGCGCGTCATCTCCACGATTCCCAAACCCGTAATGCCCATGATGCTCGTGCGCGTACGGTCTCTCTTTGTGGCTTCACGCAGAACTTCCAACAGTTTTTCACGGTTGGCGGCATCCTCCATGTCGATAAAGTCCACGGCTATGATGCCGGAGATATCCCGCACGCGAATCTGCCGTGCCACTTCCTGCGCCGCTTCGATGTTGGTATGGAGAATGGTGGATTGCAGATCGTTGGTGCCGACATATTTTCCTGTGTTCACATCGATGACGGTCAGCGCCTCAGCGCTGTCAAACACCAGATAGCTGCCGCTCTTAAGCCAAACCTTGCGCCTGAGCGCCTTTTCTATCTTGCTCTCCAAATCGTAATAGGCGAACATATCATAATGCTTATGGAACAGCCTTATACGGTCAACCAGATGCGGGCTCATGACTTTTACCGTCTGCACGATGCGCTGATACAGGGCGGCATCGTTGACCAGAAACGCCTGGATATCGTCGCGCAGCATATCCCGCACCGTTCGATAGACAAGGCTTTCCTCGCTGTGAACCAGACACGGGGACTTTACCTCTTCGTAGTGCAGCATAATCTGGCGGTAGAGTCGCATCTGCTGGTCAATCTGCTCGTGCAGCGCTTCCTCCGACAATCCCAACGAAACGGTTCTGGCAATCACGCCGATGTGCGGCGGGCGGATTCTCTCCAAAACTTCCCGCAATGCCGTGCGGTCTTCCTCGTTTTCGATGCGCCGGGATACGCCGACATAATCGGCGTTGGGCATCAAAACGATGGAGCGTCCGGGCAAGGTGATGTTGGTCGTTATGCGCGCTCCTTTGGTCCCAAACGGCTCCTTGATGACCTGCACCATGATCTCCTGACCCGTTTTTACCATCGATCGGATATCCAGTGTGGAAGTTTCCTCCGCCGGTTTGCCATTGAAGCGGAAGTCATCCCTTTCCGCTATGTTGATGATATCGCCCGCATACAAAAACGCGTTCTTGTCCAATCCTATGTCTACAAACGCGGCTTGCATGCCAGGCAGAACGTTTTTGACTTTGCCTTTGTAGATATTCCCGTCAATCCGTTCCCCGCCCTTGCGCTCGATATACAGCTCCGCGAGCGCGTCATCCTCCGTGAGTGCAACCCTCACCTGATAGGGGTTTGCCTCAAGGTAAATACGGTTCCCCACACTATTCACCTGCCACTTTTATGGATGGGTGTGCTTCAATCAACGATATCAAAGCATCCGATCCAATTTTTGTTAAGAGATCCTCTCTTAAAACCTTTATAGCATCCCGCCGGATATCGCATACGTCAGAGAGAACTTCTGCAATCACCTTGTGGGATAAATTCTCATTTCCGCAGGACACGCAGCACAGCGCGCCGTTTGTCTCGCAATCGATCGTAAAGATCAGCTTGCGGATGTCTTGTTCCTTTTCCCTTATTATATGACAATAGGAAGACTCCGCCAGCAATTTCTTTATGCCTTCGTGAAGCGCGTCAAGATCGTCCGATTGGACCTCTACCCTGTACAGTGCCGCTTGCACGAGCGCCATCGGGCTCTTCTCCTGCTCCTCCATTTCGCGGGCGTCAAGAGCTGTCAAACCCTTGGGTGCATGTTCGTTGAAACGCCGGATAAACACTTGCGGCTCGATATTTTCGCAAAGCCCAACGGCAAAATAGTCTCCCCTTGTTTCCAATCCGACGCCCAGCGCCTGTGCAAACGTCAAGATCGGATGTGGGTTAAACCCCTGTGAATACTGCATCGGCATTCCCGACCGGCGCATCGTACGCTGCACACACCTTAACAGATCCAGATGTGAACAGAAACTGATCGCTCCGATTCTGGCAAACTTTACAAGCATATTCATCGCAGATCCTCGCAAACATCCATCAATCCGCAACCGGTGCATCCCGCTCGACAGTCCGGGGTGGTGATCCCCTCATAGGCACGTTTTCGTTCATCTGCGAGGTATCGCTTGCTTACACCGACATCGATGTGATCCCAGGGAAATATCTCGTCGTCCGCCCTGAGACGGTTTGCGTAGAACTCGCTTGTATATCCGCATTCATCCATCGCCTGTATCCACAGGTCATACCGGAACTGATCCGCCCAGCCATCCATGCGTGCTCCGAGTTTATAAACCCGGTATAAAACGTCGGAAAGCCTTCTGTCCCCGCGTGCCAAAACCGCTTCGATTGTACAAAGTCTTGCATCGTGACTGGCAAATTTTATGCGTTTATGATACTTTAGCGCCTCACGGAGCAACCGCTGCTTACGGCGCAATTCTTCGATTGTAGCCTGTGGTTCCCATTGAAACGGCGTAAAGGGCTTCGGGACAAACGGCGATACGCTTACGCTGATTTGAGGCGGTTTTAAGCGTTGTTCCTTTGGCAGCGTGTAGTAGAGTTCCACCACTTTCTTTGCCAATTCGACGATGCCGTACAGATCCTCATCCGTCTCCGTCGGGAGTCCAAGCATGAAATATAATTTGATATTGCTGTATCCCGATTCAAATGCGTCGTGAACCGATCGCAGCAAGTCTTCTTCCGTAACGCCTTTGTTGATGATATCCCGAAGCCTTTGCGTTCCGGCTTCAGGCGCGAATGTAAGCCCGCTCTTTCGCACCCCTGCTGTTCCCTCTGCAAAGTCCTTTAGAAAGGAATCGATGCGAAGAGACGGCAAGGACAACGATACGCGCTTTTCGTGCAAGGCACCGAGGCTATCCATCAACGGCACCAATTCCGGGTAATCGCCGCTTGAGAGCGAGGTGAGCGAAATCTCCTCATAACCGGTGTTTTCGATAAGCTTCGTTGCCTGTTCCGCCAATAGTTGCACGGATCTGCAGCGGACGGGTCTGTAGACATATCCAGCCTGGCAAAACCGGCAACCGCGCGTGCAGCCGCGGAACAATTCCAAAACGGCTCTGTCATGGATGATGGCGGTACTTGGCAAAATGGGGCACAGCGGATAAACCGCGTGTTCCAGATCCAAAACGACTGCCTTTTTAACGCTTTCCGGCGCGCCGTTTTTAGCTTTTATCTCACGGATAAATCCTTGTTCATCATAGCACAGTTCGTAAAAGGATGGGACATAAAATCCATCTTTTTTACAAAGCAATTCAAACAACTGCAGTCGGCTGATTTTTCTTTGCTTGGCATCCGATACGGCTTGTGCCAATTCAACCACTGTCTGTTCCCCGTCGCCCAAGAGCATCAGATCCACAAACGGCGCCAAAGGTTCCGCATGATAGGCATTGGGACCTCCCACAACGATCAGCGGGTGCGTTTCATCCCGATCCTTTGCGTACAGAGGGATCCCGGCAAGATCCAGCATATTTAAAACATTGGTATAGGACATCTCGTATTGCAGCGAAAAGCCCAGAATATCAAACGACGAAAGCGCGTCTCCGCTTTCGATCGCATACAACGGAATGTTTTGTTCGCGAAGAAGGCTTTCCATGTCTATCCACGGTGCAAACGAACGCTCACAGAATACGTTATCGCAACGGTTGAGCGCTTCGTATAGAATCCGGGAGCCCAGATGGCTCATGCCTACTTCATATACGTCCGGAAAACACAGCGCAAAGCGAAGCTTTCCTTCCGGATTTTTTTGAATCATATTCAGTTCTCCGCCGGTATACCTTGCAGGCTTGTCCACGCGTTGCAGCAGGTTTTGCATGTTTTCTGATCCATCCTTCCAAACCATCAGTTTACACGGGAACTTTGCTGATGGTCAAGGATTTTCTTCAACGTAGCCGTGCTGCCAAAGCGCACGATGCCGTCGAGAATTTGGGTCTCGTCCAGAATCCCGCACACTCTCATCCCGTCGTCCACGATGTAGGTTGTCAAGTATTGCCCTTTTTGAAGTTTTTTTAACAATTCCATCGCTGCCGTCTTGTCGTTGGCCACGACCTGCCGCGTTTCGATCGGTCTGGAACGAAGCACTGTTCGCTTTCGCTGTGAATGCTGCAGCGCCGTGTAGACATCGGCTGCAAGCTGGCGCTTTGCCATAAACAGCAGCATCCCGCCTATCATCAAAAAGCTCAGGTTTACAACACGCAACACAAACGCGTTGTATACCGCAATCGCCAGTATAGAAAAGGCAAGAAAAATCCCGATATAACAGCAAAGCCGCTTGGCCCGCTCAAATCCCATAAGCGGCGTTAGCAGAATGTGCAGCATACGCCCGCCATCCAACGGATAGGCCGGCAGCAGGTTAAATAAGCCGATGCTTAAATTGGCGACGATAAACATCTGGACAATCGGTGCCTGCACGATCCGATACAGCATCAGCAGCAATTGCACCATAACGAGGTTGCATAGCGGCCCCACAAGCGCGATGAAAAAAGCCGCTTTGGGAGTAGGTGCGCTGTCCATCGCGGCAAGCCCTCCGAAGGGCGAAAGATCGACCCGCTTCGTTTGGATTCCGAACATCCTAGCAGCAAGAATGTGGCAGCATTCATGAAACAGCACAGCGACGAATCCTGTTATCACTGCCCAGAAATACCCAAAAAACGCTGCGGGGATAAGCAGCGCCAGCATCAAAGGATCCAATGTCAGTCGAGTATGTTTCATCTTACACCACTAATTCATGCCAAGATAGCGCATCGGGTTCTGCGCTTTTTCGAACAGTCGCAGTTCAAATACCAGTTCTCCGCTTTGTGTCAAAGAGCCTATAACATCCCCGCCCTTCACAGTGGCGCCTTTTTCAAGCCCGGAGCTTTTCAAGCCATAATATACAGATACCATGTTCCCCGCGTGCTCGATCATCAGATAATTGCCGTATTGTTCATGGATGCCCCTTTTGATGACACGCCCGTCTGAAACCGCTTTGACGTTGGTATTCGCTTCGCATTTAAAAACGACATGGTCCTGCCCGTCTGCCCCGTACGCCGATTGCAGAAGTCCGTCCACGGGGTATTGCATGGCCTGCTTTGTGTTGAAAACCGCCGCCACGCCCGGGAACAGGTTCTGTACGAATTTCAGCCTGCCAAGCGATTCATCAAACTCCAAATCATAGGTGAACAGGCTGTTCATCGCCTTTCTCGTGTCCAGAACCCATTGCCATGGGAGAAAGCGCATTGCAAGACAACAGACGGCTACCAACACACACACTCCTGCTTTGATGGCAAACGGACTGCGCTTGTTCTTTATTCCCAACGCTGAACGGTTTTTATGCATTGCCCTGTATACTGCCGGCAATCTGTTGTCCGGCAAGCGCCGTTTATCCGGTATCTCCCGTGATACAAATTCCATCTTTTGTTGCCCTTGTTGCTGCAATTCCATCGCCTCCATTAAAAAGCGTATGCTCCAAAAAGAGGAAATAGTCAGGCATCTGTTTTGCGCTCGATTTCAAGATATAAAAAAAGAGCCGATCCAATCGGCTCTTGCAATCATCTGTTTCGTTCGCACTGCGTCGCTACCATTTCGATCCTATGTTGAGAACAAGGCCATACGCCAGCATATTGGTGACCATGCTGCTTCCGCCGTAGCTGATAAACGGGAGCGGGATGCCCGTGACCGGCATTAGTCCCATCGTCATTCCGATATTTTCAAACATATGGATGAATATCATCGTGGCTACGCCAACAACGACCAGGGTGCCGAATCTGTCCCTTGCACGCATGGCTATGCGAAGCGTTCGATACAGCAAGAATCCGAAGAGCAGCAACATGATCATTCCGCCGACGAATCCAAACATTTCTCCTGTCACCGTAAAGATGAAGTCCGATTCCTTCACCGGCACCCAGTTGAGCTGGGAAAGATTCCCTTCCGAAAAGATGCCCTTTCCGGTCCATTGCCCGCTTCCGATCGCAATTTTTGAGCGCATCACACTATAGCCTGTATTGGTCAGATCCAGCGAAGGATCGAAAAACACCTTGATGCGGCTCTTTTGCATATCGGAAAGCAGCAGCCATATCAGCGGCATACCGACCGCAGCCGATCCCAAAATGGTAAACACCAGTTTTTTACGCATGCCTATGATGAGCATGATGCCGATCGCAATGCTTAAGATGACCATTGCTGTTCCCATGTCGGGTTGAAGCGCCACAAGCAGGAATGGTAAAAGCGCAAGCAAAGCCGGTTGCCAGAAATCCCCCAGACCTTCCATCTTCTGCTCCGTCGGTCTGCGCGAAAACAGACGTGCCAGCATCAGCATCAGGGAAATTTTCATAATTTCGCTTGGCTGAAATCCAATCCCGCCGAAAACCTTATACCAGCTCACTGTTTTGTTGACTACCGTTGCCAGCACAAACAGCATCAGCAGAAGTACGATATTCACCCAATAAATCACGGGTGCGAACTCCATCAAAGCCGTATGATCCACCATCATCACAACGATCATGACGGCAAGGCCGACCAGGAACCAGAGTGCCTGACGAACCACAAGATCCAAATTTAGATTGGCAAGCTTTTCCGCTAAAGTAACTTCGGTACCGGTAGATGCCGTTGCCCTTGCCGCCGCCAGGCTGATTAAGCCAAACAGCACAAGCGCTACAATGGTCAGAACCAGCAGCCAATCAATATTTTTCCAGTTTTTCCGCAACGAAATACCCGCCATTGGAGCCTACCTTTCCGTTTGCTATTCCACCAGACCGCCCGGCTTTTCAACGACCGTATTGGTCTGTTGCTGTTGCCTGTCCCTGTAGAACTGTATGATATCGCGCGTTGCCTGCGCTGCCATTGCACCCTTGTAACCGTTTGGTATATAGATGACAATAGCGATTTGGGCATTCTCAAACGGCGTGTAAGCGACAAACCATGCCGTGTTCTCCAAGTCTATCGTACTGACCTGTGCCGTACCGGTCTTTGCCGCCATATCATCGACATAATCAAATCCGTCAAACGCGCTGGCTGCGGTACCGCCGTCTTCGGCGGATATGACTTCCTTCATGCCCATTTGGATATAGGACAGAAAATTGTTCGTATCGCTCATGGTGTTGACAACTTTGGGATTGTTTTCCAGAACCACCGTGCCGTCGGGTCTCACCACGCGTTTGATGATGCTCGCTTCGTAGATCGTCCCGCCGTTGGCAATAGCTGCGATATAGCGGGCGATCGCGATTGGTGTAATGGACGACACGGATTGTCCGATGCCGGTGGTAACCGTTTGAACGGGATTCCACTTGATTTCATAGAGGATGGAGTTTACCTGAAAATCCCAGCGTTTGGCATAAGAGATGGATTCGGGGATATCCAAATCCTCGCGCAGAATGGCACGAATGGCAGGATAGAGATCTTCGCCCGAACCAACCAACTGCACAATGCGCGTTGCCGCTTTGTTAATCATCTCTTCGGTATAAACCACACCGCGCAGCGTGCCGAAATACTGCAGCAGCTTGGCTACGGCTTTGCGTACCAAATACGGTTTTGAGCTGACTTGCCCGGTATTGATGTCCTTGGTATTGTCATATAGCACCGTCGGATTGGCGACGTAGCTTGTCACTTCCCCGGGCAATTCAATGCCTGTCTTGCTGGTAAGGCCAAAGATACCGGCCCATTTGTTCAGTTTGTGTATCTCAAGCCTGTCCGCTACCGTAAAGAAGTAATAGTTGCAACTGTCCTTAAGCGCCTTTGTGATGTTTTCATCGGCGTGCTTACTGGAATCCTTTTGCCAGCATGCAGGTGCTTTTCCCGAGGTGATATCCTTCTGCCACGCGCCCAGGTCATCGATTTCTTCGTCCGGAGTTATGACCCCTTCCATCAGCCCCGCAAAACCTGTTACCATCTTGAAGACGGATCCGGGCTCCGCACGGCTGCTGATTGCCTTGTTGAAAAGCGGCGTCGTCGTCTCATCGTTGAGTTTGGCATAGTCAGCCACCGAAATGCCCCCGGTGAATTCATTCGGGTCAAAGGGCGGATTGCTTGCCAAAGCCAATATTTGCCCGGTATTGACATCCATCACGATGGCGGCGCCTGTTTTGGCAAAGCGTGTGGCAATGCCGCCGCGGTCGCTCTCCTTTTCCTGGTAATGCGCTAGGTTCGAATTGTATCTGCTCTGCTGTGCATTGTAAATATACTCAATATTATCCGCCAACGCCTGTTCGACGACTTTTTGCAGATCCTCGTCGATGGTAAGGATCACATTGTTGCCTTCTGTAGCAGTCGTTTCACTCAATACGCGAACGATTTTGCCATGGCTGTCCACTTCGACCGTCTGTGTGCCTTTGCGTGTTCCGATGCTGCTGCTCAGCTGCTCTTCCATAGTCGCTTCAACACCCATCACGCCCACAAGATCCTGTTCACTGTAGCCGAGCGCCTTCAATGCTTCGAGTTTATCATCGTATACTTTGCTCAAATAACCGGTGATATGCGCTGCCGATGTGCCTGTGGGATAAATGCGCGCGTAGCTTTGCTCGGCGCTCATACCCTGCAATTCCATCTGCCGTTGGGTAATTTCCGCCACACTGGACGCATCAACATCATAGGCAATCACGACGGAGACATAACTTTTATAGGAGTAATTCTGTACCTCCTGCCAAATGGACAACACCTTGTGCGCAGTCTCATAATCCATAGAATCAGGAATTCCATAGCTCTGGCGCAGAATCTGAAAAGCCTCTCCCGCCCCCGCCGATTCTACGGACATATTATCACGCCATAGCTTTTCTTTCTTTTGGATCACCGCAGGATCGGTAACATTTCCCCAATCAAAGGAATAGATACCGGCATCATCCCGTTTGATGGAAAACGAATCGATTACCTTGTTGCCGTTCTTTTCCAATACTTCGATGGTCTTGAGTATGATATCCGTATAGATGGCCCGCCATTTGGCGCCTATGCGAAGCGGGTCCCGATAAAATGCGATGTTGTAGCTCGTTTTATCGTAGGCAAGCGGAATTCCGGAAGAATCCAGGATGCTTCCGCGCTTGGCAGTTACAGAAACCGTCCTTGTTTTGTTGCTCTGGCTTTGCGCCAGCAGATCTTCCCCTCTGAGCACGGTAAGGTTGAATAAGGCACCGACCAACAACAAAATACACAGTGCAAAAACTGCCATCATTTTCAGTATCGCTTTTTGTTGTGACACAAATATGCCCCCCCTTTCACCTTGGTTTAAATCAATCCAAGCCAACGCGACGACGCTTCATATATCCCGTAGTCATAAAAGACCGCAACAGCATAAACAGAGGAATACAGATTAGCCCCGTTAAAACGGCCGATGGAAGCAGATAGCGAATAACCAGGAAGAAAATATTCCCAATATTTACACCCAGAAACGCCGCAAGAATCGCGCCTATCACTTCTCGAATAAAATACATTCCAAACGCCAGTATGCCGATCAAAAACGAATCGTCTCGCATGCCCTTTTCAAACACAAAGCCTGCAATATACCCTGTGAGCATGTTTTGCAGGGAATAAAAACCGCGTGCCGGCGCAAACAGAACGTCCAGGAGCGCTCCGATGGCAAGCCCCGCCAGAGCGCCGCTGAATTTCCCGTAAACGGCAACAATGCAGATCAGCACACAAAGCGTAAGGCTGGGCTTAATGCCGAAGATTTCAAGCTTCGTCAATACAGCGCAATCCAAAGACACCGCCGCAAGCATGATGAGAAACAGCGTAAGCCGCCTCATGGATTCTGACTTCCCGTCTTGTTTGCTTTAACGATCATCACTTCTTCCAGATGCAGGAAATCGACCGACGGTTTGATCAGCACCGTTTTTCCTGTAGTACTGGCGCCGGTTTTGGAAACTTCCACAACCGTTCCGATAAGAAATCCGCTGGGGAATACCCCGCCAAGACCATTGGATATGACCCTGTCTCCCGGCAGCAGTTCCGCTTCCAGCGGGAGGAATACCATTTCGCAGTTATCGTTTGTGCTTTCTGCCTGTGCCAGTCCGTTGACGACGCCATTGTCACGGGTGCGCTCCACGGTACCGCTTACAGAGCTTCGCGAATCGATGATCGCCATCACTTTGCTGTATGTACCACCGGTTTCAATCACACGGCCCACCAGTCCGTCGGCTGTTATCACGGCATCGTTGACGGCAATCCCGTCATTGTATCCTGCATTGATGATAAAGGTGTCGAAATAGTAGCCCGGATCCTTTGTGGTTACTTTAGCCGTGATATACGTATAATTTATATTGTTTTGCGCATAGGAAAGCAGGCTCTTAAGGCGCTCGTTTTCCGCCTGAAGCTCCTGCATTGTCTGAATCTGTTGTTGCAATTTCGCCACTTGCGAGCGCATTTCGATGTTTTCTTTCTCCAAATCACTGGGAGAGAAAATGTTTTTGAAGAAACCGCCCACACCGTTTGCAATCCCGCTGAAGATGCTTTGGACGCCGTTGGTGGTCGCGCCAACCAGGTTTTCCGCTCCGGATGTCTTTCCGCCGGAACCGAACGCAAACATTACGATCAAAAGTACCAGCGTGATCGCAATCGTGATCAATAGCGGCCGATCGTTTAAAAAGCGCATGATCCATCCTCATCGTTGGTTTCACCTGCACGAATACACCACAATGGTCAACTCCCAACAGGCGTTGCCATTATAGCATATACGTCGATGGCTTTCCACTCCAAGCAAGCGAATGCCGTCAATGAACGGGTTTTAACAAACTTCCGACACAATTCAAACACTTTCCGCCCTTACGTGCTGCAACGGTCTGTGTGCGTTCCCAAGCTGATCGACCACAGCGCTGGCCCCCATGACGACGCAATCCAGTGGATTTGCCGCGACATGCACCGGCATCCCTGTTTCTACCTGCAGCAGCTGTTGCAGCCCCGTCAGGCAGGCGGTGCCTCCGGAAAGCGTTATTCCGCTCTGCATGATATCGCCGGAAAGCTCGGGCGGCGTCTGTTCCAACGTTTGCCTGACAGCAGCGACGATAATCGACACCGGCTCCCGCAGCGCATGCCGGATCTCTCGTGAATTGATGGTGATCGTACAGGGCAATCCGTTTATCAGATCCCGTCCGCGAACTTCCATGCTGCGCTCCTCCTGCACCGGATAGACGCTTCCGATGCGTATTTTAATATCCTCCGCCGTCCTCTCACCGATCATCATGTTATACTCACGCCGGATATAATCCACGATGGCGTCATCCATGTTGTTCCCTCCGACACGCAGGGATCTTGACGTAACGATTCCCCCTAAGGATAAAACCGCCACTTCCGCCGTCCCGCCGCCGATATCGACGATCATACTGCCGCAGGGTGCGTATACGTCAAGCCCGGCACCCAAAGCTGCCGCCATCGGTTCTTCCATCAAAAGCGCTTCTCGTGCTCCGGCACTGCGCGTTGCTTCTTCCACCGCCCTGCGCTCCACTTCCGTGATACCGCACGGCACGCAAAGCACGACGCGAGGATTAAACAGCGACGACGTACGCGGCACCGCCTTTCGAATAAAATATTTGAGCATGACTTCCGTGATGTCAAAATCGGCGATGACCCCCTCCTTTAACGGGCGAATTGCAACGATGTTGCCCGGGGTACGCCCGATCATATCCCTGGCTTCCTCTCCGACTGCCAGAACCTCCCGCCGCGTTCCGTTTTTAACAGCCACCACCGACGGTTCACGCAGGATGATTCCCCTTCCCTTCATATACACAAGCGTATTGGCTGTTCCCAAATCTATGGCCAAGTCACGTCCCATCAGATTGATCGCCATTGCAGTCCTCCTTGTCCGCCATCTTTTTCAACAGCGAAAACTACGCAGATTATTCCCAAATATTTACTGTGTTATTCGGAACAACCTTGCATGCGGGACATGCCGGACAATAAAAAACAGCCTTCGTATAGGCTGCATGATGACTTGCTTTTCGCGGCGCTCCAAAGTTACGGTACCAAATACGCTGCATCGAATCGGGATTGCGTATTCTCATTGACAGACTCTCGCTTCGCATTGGCGGAAAGATCCTTATACTTCTACATCAAACTCCAAAAGCATTTGCCGAAGAAGCGACATCGGCAAGCCGACGACATTATCGTAGCTTCCGACGATTCCGTGGATATACGCCGCTGCCCTTCCTTGTATGCCATAGCCGCCCGCCTTATCCATCGGTTCCCCGGTATCGATGTATGTTTGAATCTGCTGCGCGCTCATGGGAAGAAAGCGGACGACGGAATGCCTGAAATCCGTCAGCGTCTTGCCGCTGTCCTTGCAGCAAACGCATACACCTGTATAGACATCATGGCTTGCGTCTTGCAGCATTGTCAGCATACAAAAGGCATCATGATCATCCGTAGGCTTTCCCAATACCCGTTCGCTTAAAACGACCAAGGTGTCAGCACCGATGCAGATAGCCTGCGGATTCGTCTGCGCTATCTGAAGTGCCTTTCGTTTTGCAAGAAGCTGCACTCCTTGCTGTACCGGCATTCCGCTGGGTATCGTTTCGTCGGTCTTCGGTTCTATCCATGTATAGTTAAGACCCATTTTACACAGCGCCTCCCGCCGCCTGGGAGACTGAGACGCCAAAATAATCTGCATGTGTTCCTCCTTGTGAAAAAAGACCGAAATATTCGGTCTTCTTAAGCGCCAAAGGGTTCGCGTTTCGCACAAAATCCGATTGCACAAGCGCGGCTTTACTTGACAGATATCCTACTGATCTTCGCCTAACAAGATCGCATTCGTCGGGCATTTATCGACACAAATACCGCAGGATGTACATTTTTCCCTATCCACTTCGATCTGATTGCTGACAAATGAAATGGCAGATTCGGGACAGCTCCTTACGCACAACTGGCACTTGATGCAAGCTGTTTTGCAGACCGCGCGCGATTCGCGCGGGTTCAGCGTTGTCCGGCACAGGGTTCGTGCGGTCTTTCCCTTGGGGACAATGCGTATAATTTGCCTCGGGCATTCTTTGACGCAGGTGCCGCAAGCGGTGCATTTGTCCGGATCGACTTTCGCCAAGCCGTGATGGATGGAAAGCGCATCAAAGGCACAGACCCTTTCGCAATCGCCCAATCCCAGGCAAGCCTGCGCACATCCCTTGTTCCCGCCCAGTGTGCTCGCCGCTTTGCAGGTTAAAAGCCCGCTGTAGGACGCCTTGGCCTTGCAGTTGTCCTCATCACCCTGGCAAAATACGGTGGCAACGCTTGGCAATGCTTCTTTGACTTCCACTCCCAATAGTACCCCGATGGCATTGCTGTTATCCGCCGAATTAACGGCGCAGTCGCTGACATCCGCTTTTCCGGCAGCCAGCAAGGCAGCAAAAGCATCGCAGCTTGGGTTTCCGCATCCGCCGCAATTCGCGCCCGGCAAAAGATCGCGAATCCGCATAACGCTTTCATCGACATCCACGGCAAATTTCTTGCCCGCATATCCTAAAAGAAGACCGAATGCCAGTCCCAATATGCTGATAACGAGCGTTGGTATGAGAATGGCCATAAATTCCTCCTATAATAAGGCGTTTGTCAGCCCGGCAAAACCAAAGAATGCAATGCTCATCAGTCCCGCTGAGATGAGTGCAATCGGAAATCCCTGCAAGGCGGGCGGTATATTGCTGGTTTCCAGTCGTTCGCGAATCCCCGCAAACAACACAATCGCAAACAGAAAGGACAACCCCACGCTAATGCCGTTTATCAGCGTATTGAACAGATTGTAGCCTTCCTGGATGTTCAAAATTGCGACGCCCAACACGGCGCAGTTGGTTGTAATCAGCGGCAGATAAATGCCCAGTGCCCGGTACAGGGCCGGCGATGATTTGTTTATGACCATTTCCACAAACTGCACCAAAGCCGCAATGACCAGAATAAACACAATGGTCTGCATATACTCGATATGGAGCGGAACCAGTACGCTGTATTGTATCAGATAGGTGATAACACTTGCCAGCGCCATGACGAATGTCACCGCGAGACCCATCGAAATAGCCGTATCCAGTTTCTTGGATACACCCAAAAACGGGCAGATGCCAAGAAATTGCGACATAACGATATTGTTGACGAAAACCGCATTGATCATAATAACAAGAGATTGAAGCATTCCCGACATTATGAACGCACCTCCTTCCGACGCGCCCGGTAGTTCATAATGACGTTGGCGGCGCCTATGGTAAAGCCAAATACGATAAATCCACCCGGAGATTGCGCGAACATCATGATGGGCTGGAATCCCACCCCGAACAAAGTCATTCCAAACAACGATCCATTTCCCAGTATTTCACGGACTGCCGAAATGAACGTCAGTGCAAGGGTAAACCCAAGCCCCATTCCCACGCCGTCAACGAGCGACGCCATCACGCCGTTTTGGCTTGCGAATGCTTCCGCGCGCGCCAGAATGATACAGTTGACAACGATAAGCGGAATAAAAATGCCCAGCGAGTTGTTCAAAGCAGGTGCGTATGCCTTGATAAACAGATCCACGATGGTAACGAAGGTCGCGATAATGACAACAAAGGCGGGAATACGCGCCTTGCTCGGGATGAAATTGCGCAACAGAGACACGATGACATTGCTGCCAATCAGCACGAATGTCGCTGCCAAACCCATGCCAAGTCCGTTCATTGCCGTCTTGCTGATGGCTATGGTGGGGCATGTTCCAAGAACCAGCCGCAATGTAGGATTCTCGGGAATGATGCCGTTCCAAAACACCTTTTTCAGCTTCATTGGTTTACCCCCTGTCGACGCAAGAGCTGCGCGCGCTTTTCTGCTTCACCGAAAGCTTTTGGTCGTATGAACCGATCGATCAACGGCGTCAGCACGTTCATAAAAAGAATAGCATAGGTAACGCCTTCGACGTAGGATCCGAAGATGCGTATGAGTGCCGTTAGTATACCGGCTCCTATTCCCATGATAAACTGCCCCATCGGCGTAATCGGAGATGTCGCGTAATCATTGCACATGAACAGTGCACCCAGCATTGCTCCTCCCGAGAGGATGGCAAACAGGCCATCTCCCGTAAACAAGCCGGCCTTGCCGCCAAATATCCAGGTGAATACAAACAGCCCCGCAAGGAAGCCGACCGGCGTATTCAAATTGATGATCCACCGGACAATCAGGTAAAGAGCGCCCGCGATCAGAGCAAGCTTGCAAACTTCACCGATAGAACCGTCGACGTTGCCTAAGAACAGGTCCATATAACTTTTCTGGGTGCCCAGTTTATACGCTGCCAACGGTGTAGCGAGTGATATGGTTTCCGTAGTTTTTAAAATGATCTCTGCGGGTTTCCATTGCGTCATCAACGCCGGCCAGCTTGCCAAAAGAAACGCCCGAGCGGTCAACGCAGGGTTTAAAAAGTTATGTCCCAAGCCGCCGAACGGCAGTTTGACGATTGCAATCGCAAACACACCGCCGATAAACGGCAGCCAAAGCGGCACATACGGCGGGCAGCACATGCCCAATAGAAGCCCTGTAACAACAGCGGATCCGTCATCGATGCTCGTTGGTTTTCTCATCAAAGCGCAACCAATCAATTCCGTCAATACCGCACCTAAGATCGAAGCCAGCAGTATCCAGGCCGCATAGACACCAAAACGGACAACACCGAAAATTGCAGCCGGCAACAACGCCAAACATACGTCACCCATGATTTTGGGAATCGTCTGCGATTGGCGGATATGCGGAGAGGAGGAAACAATAAAACGTGGAACGGTCATGGTTTGGTCCCTCCCTGTGCTTTTGAGGCGCGCTCTCTTTGCCGCTTGGTTATCTCCCCTTTGGCAAGGCGTATGCTCTGCACAAGATGCCTCTTGCTCGGGCAGATATAAGCACAGCAACCGCACTCGATACAATTGGCTGCAAGATAGTCCTCAGCACGTTCCCAGTCTTTGTTTCGTGACCACAGATCAATGGATGTAGGCACCAACCCTACCGGACAAACGTAAACGCATTTTGCGCACCGTATGCAGTTCAATTCCTTGGGATAGGCTGTAGATTTGGCGTTTAAAACAAGTATACCCGATGTTCCCTTTACCACGCAGACGCTGTCTTCACTCTGCGTCACGCCCATCATCGGCCCGCCTGATATCAGCTTTGTGGGTTCACCGACGTATCCGCCACATGCTTCGATAGCCTCGGCGAAAGAACAACCGATGCGTATACGCAGATTTTGCGGATTCAGAACACTGCCGCTGACCGTTGTAACGCGACTGATCATCGGCATTCCCAACAGCACGGCATCGCTTATTGCAGCGCATGTACCGACATTGCACACGACGCAACCCACATCCATTGGCAGCATGCCCGATGGAACCCTTCGGTGAAGGATGGCTTCGATTAAGTGTTTTTCCGATCCTTGCGGGTATTTGGTCATGAGCACCGCGACGGATATCCCGGGATGTGTTTGAGCCGCTTTCTTCATCGCTTCGATCGCCATCGGCTTGTTGTCCTCTATGCCGATGATTCCCTTTTCAACGCCGAGGATGTGCATCGCGATGGCGGCTCCGTCTACTATCTGGGAACCGTATTCAAGCATCAGCCGATAATCAGCGGTAATAAACGGTTCGCATTCCGCGCCGTTTATCAACAGCGTATCGATTTTTTTATCTGCTGGGACATTCAGTTTAACGTGGGTCGGAAATGTTGCGCCGCCGGCACCGACAACGCCGGCTTCCTGCACTATTTTTTGCAATTCGCCGGGCGGCAATTCCATCGCGTCCGCGAAGGAATAAGCCCTAAGATCACTTTTTATCTCATAAAGGTTGTCGTTTTCGATTTCAATATGCGGCAGCCTTAAGCCGGTGACATGCAGCATATCCCGAACAGCCAACACTTTTCCCGATACGCTGGCGTGGACCGGCGCACCGACATAACCGGTTGGCTCCGCTATTTTCTCACCGACGCAGACTCGCTGGCCGGCTTTGACAATTGCCCGGCACGGCGAACCGATGTTCTGCATCAGCGGAATACTGACGTTCCCTTTTAGAGCAAGCGTAACGATGGGTTTATCCTGCGTTAGCGCCTTACCTTCATGCTGGCGGCGTAACGGTGCAACGCCTCCCATACCAAATCGCAGAGCTCGCAAAAAAGCACCTCTCGTTTCCAATTCAACTGCATTTTGTTTTCATTATAAAGTATTTCTCCATGTCCGTAAAGCAATGTGAAAGAATGAACTTATGCCGGACAATCCGACATCACCGGGGCTTACGTTGTTGAAAAAGCCCGTTTGTCTTGATTTCCTTGCTTGAATATGCAACAATGTCTGCAATGGGTCCACTTGATTTATTGCCATGTAAGGAGAGGTTATTATGCTGCAAACCATCATATTGCTTACCCTTTTGTCGGGTGTTTTTATTCTCGGTGTGTGGATGACGTTTTTTGGCCATCGGGCATTCCGCCTAAGCGGGGCCTTTTTCGGCTTCGGCCTGGGGATGGTTGGTATGCTGTTCGCCGCCTCACAATTTGGCTTTTCATACACCTCGCTCCCGGTCATGATCGGCACACCCGTATTCGGGTTGTTCCTTGGGCTTCTTGGTGGATTTGTGCCAATCGTCGGCGCTGGCCTCGGCGGTATATGCATGGGTTATTTTTACGGAGTCGGCGTGGTGGATACCGTCGATATTTTGCTAAAAGGAGCCATCGACCCTCTGCTCTACACCAGTATCAGCGTTGCTTTGATAGCCATTACATTCATACTTTGTCTGATCTGGCATGAAGGGGCAAAATGGCTGACCACGGCATTCAGCGGGAGTTATGCAGCCGTGCTCACCCTGACGCTTGTGCTGATGTGGTTCACGGCGGGCGGGTTTGGTTCTACAGATCCGGCTCTTGCCGGTAATTTTTTGACCAAGATATTCGGCCTAAACGCAATGATCTCCCCGACCGTCAAGATGTTCCTGCTGCTTGCTGCATTTATCATCGGGGTGCTTGGCTGCGTTTTGCAGGTGAATTTTAAGCGAAAACGGGATGAATTCCCTCAGCTTGAGCATATAGACGAGCCGTTAAGCGACCTATTGATCCTCGACGAGGATTTGGAGGAAGACGTTTCCATCGGCCGTAAAAGCAAACGCGGTCTGTTTGGAAAGAGCAAACAAATGGCGGACGACGCCGAATCCGATTTGTTTGATGATGACCAGCCCCAGCCTGTCAAGGAGCGGCGTCGCGGAAGCCAGACAGAAGCTTACAAGGATGAAGAGCCAATCGCAATTCCCCAACGGAAAATTCCGCCGGTCCAGGTAGCCGTGGTGCAACAAGCCGAATCGATTGCTCAAACCAGTGAATCGATGGATGCAACACAGGTGTTCCGCCGGATTGACGGTTCTGCTCTGCCGGATAAAAAAGCGGAACAGGTTCAAACAAGACCAACGGCAGCGCCCACGAGTTCTCCGGATCAAGCAAGAGCACCGAAGCCTAGCGAAAATACCGTTTTAAACGAACCGAGGTTGACGCATGCACCTTCTTTCGCACCTCGCTCACAGCGCAGAAGAGGAAAATGACCTTTCCATCAAAAAAAGCCCCTCGGGGCTTTTTTTAATATCGTCTATCAAGAAACACGGATCACGACGACTTCTCAATTGGTTTGATGAAACAACGCCTGCGCTTGTGCTGCGTTGTCGGATAAGCCTGCCACATAGCCTGCACTTTGGTGTTCAATTCCAGTTCCGGCCCGGTTTCGGCATATTGGACCCCGTTTTCAATGGCGGTGCGCGTTATCGAATCCAACAAAACGGCGGGAAGGCCCATGTTCTGCATTTCCGGAATAACCCCTACAAGGTACAGGTCCACCACCTCGGCCTTTTTATACGGTGTGCGCAGAATGCGGTACCAGCCAAACGGAAACAGTCTGCCCTTGGACTTTCTGATCGCTTCGCTCAGCGACGGCATTGCAAGTCCAAATCCGATCAAAGCTCCGGTTTTATCCTTGATGACGCGAATGTATTTGGGATTCATTAAAAGCTTAAATTGTTCGTAATACTTTTCAAGCAGCGCATCCGAAAGCTTCACCGTGCCATATAATACATCATAAGTGCGGTTGATGACATCCAAAACAGGTCGGACCAGCGGTGCGATTTCTCTTTTGCTCTTTGGGGTGATCAATGTCAGGTTGTACCGTTCAAGCACTGCCCGGCTCAGCCGTTCTATGCGTTCGTTGGGTTTCCCCGGGGTATGGATGCGGTATTCAACCCAGTCAACATCTTTGCAGAAACCAAGTTTTTCGAGGTATTCGGGATAATAGGCATGGTTGTATATAGTGATGAACATGCTGGGATATTCAAAACCCTTTATCAGCATGCCCTCCTGATCCAAATCACAGAATCCGATAGGGCCTTGGATCTCTTCCATCCCCATGCCGGTTCCCCAGTCTTCCACTGCGCGAATGAGCGCTTTTGCTATCTCGATATCCTCTTCAAAATCAATACGGGAAAAACGCACGCGTTTGGTGCCCCATTTGTTGTTGGCGGCATGGCTGATGATGCCAGCAATGCGGCCAACCAAACGCCCGTCTTTATATGCCAAAAAACATTTCGCATCACAAAACTCAAAAGCCGGGTTTTTGTTCTTACGAAACATGTTCTTTTCATCCGAGATCAAATCGGGGACAAAATTTGGACAATCACGGTATAATTTTATCGGGAACTTACAGAAATCGGACAGCTGTTTCGCTGTTTTTACTTCCCGGATTTCAACCAAAAAACACACCCTCCTATGAATAGCGACTTCATACAGAAGTCTTACAATATGGAATCATTATAGTCGATTTCGCGAGCGTTTCCTATCCCTTTTACAGCAAATTCGACCAGGAAAGCGAATAATAGGCGCCAAGATGAACCAGTTCAAGACGCAGGACGGCAAGATGCGAAAGTGTCTGCTCAGCGTCGCTGTTTTGTGCCGCATATTGTGCCTGCACAAGCGAGGAATCGATGTCGGTCAACCGCTTGTGTGCGATGAGCGTTTCCCACGAATCGTGCACATGCTCCCATTGTTTGGAGAAATCGTCCAAAAGTTCCCTGCATCGTAAAAAATTCTGCTCGACTTCAACTGCCTCCATCGCTTCCTCCACCGTTTTGACAAGAGATTCCGCATGGTTGCGAACATGGCCTTCCCAAACAAGCGAAGCCGCCACGAACACTGCCACGAGCAACAACGTCGGCAACAAACGTTTCATCTGCTCACATTGACCTTTCCTTTTTGCATTTGCTGCACGTTGCGCTGCTGCACCCATAATGTCCCCGATTCATCCGACATCGCAACAAATATCTGCTTGAGGTCCTCAATGCCCATTCCGCGAAGCGCGGTTGTCAATGATTGCTCCGTAATGCTCAAGACACGCAGGTTGCCGGGATCCAGCTTGCCATCGGTAATCAGCGTCATCGGCAGGCTGTCCATGCCAACTTTCGCTCCTTCTTCACGTGCAATAACGGGCTGGGCTTCTTTTTTAACAATCACGCTCATATCGCCATTCGTTTCCAGCATAGCCCGGTACACATCCGATACATCGGGAACACCTTTTACCCGCAGTCCCTCCATCAATTCCTGAACGCTGATGTTCATTTTTTTCAGTTCCTTTTCATTGATGATCCCGTGATCGATCAGAATGTTCGGCTTCCCGCAAAACAAAACGCGAAGCGGTTGAATTCGTACCGAGAGCAACGATATGACATTATGAATGGCAAACAACGCCAGCATCGGTATGATCCCTTCGACGATGGGAACACCGATATCCTGCATCGGCACAGCCACCAGATCGGCAACCATCAGCGTGATAACAAGCTCAAACGGCTCCAGCTGCCCTATTTGACGCTTTCCCATCAGCCGCATAAACAAGACCACAATCATATACAGCAACAGCGCACGCAAAAAGATCATCAACATGGTGTTTCCTCCTCGGATGGATAGGTTTTCCACATTGCTTGTTTCTATTCTTTTTAAGAATTACCACTTCGCATAAATATTTGACGCAAGCCTACCCTACCCATGACACAATTATTCGGTATATAATGGTTAAAAGGGATTTTCATTCCGGGATAGGAGGATCAACATGAGTGAATACCGCGTCCACGATGAGGGAAGAGAACGGGATACAAACGACCCTTTCGGATGGGAACGCTTTAAATTAAAGGATCCGGAACCGCACGATGAGCATGAGCCAACGCCCCCCGTTATGGCTTACGAAAAGGAGCCACGCAGGAAACAGCCTAAAAGACATCGTTTTCGCATGATCGCAGCGATGTTGTGTTTGGCTTTATTTGGCGGGATTGCCGGCAGCACTGCCACATACTTTCTGATGCGCGGCAATTTGGAAGTACTTATCAATCAAGCGGTAACCCGTGTCGTCAATTCCATATCGCTGAAACCTATCGTCAGCGGCACCAGCGCATCCTATCAGGCAAGCAGCTTTTCGGATGTGATCGAACAATCCTCCGAGGGCGTTGTTGCCATCACCGCACAAGGACAGGGCACCAATTTTTACGGTTCTACCGCTACGAGCGCCGGTTCTGGCGTTATCATCCGCGCGGACGGCATCATCGTCACCTGCGCGCATGTGATTGAGGGTTCCAAGAGCATTAAAGTTTACCTGAAAAATGGACAGGAGTATGAAGCACAGGTGGTCGGCTCTGATGAAAAATCCGATATTGCCGTGTTGAAAATAAGCGCAACGAATCTCTCGCCTGTTTCGCTCGGCGATTCCAGCCAGCTTCGGCTTGGCGACAACGTCATCGCAATCGGGAATCCGCTAGGCGAACTCAACGGTTCGGTAACCGTTGGCGTAATCAGCGCTGTGGATCGCAGCATCGTCATCGGCAACTATTCCATGACGGTATTGCAGACCGATGCCGCCATCAACCCCGGCAATTCCGGCGGGGCGCTTCTAAACAGCCAAGGGCAGCTGATCGGCATTGTCAACGCGAAATCCAGCGGTACAAGCGTTGAGGGGTTGGGATTCGCCATTCCGCTCAACAAGATAACTTCGGTGATCGAACAGCTTCTCACCTATGGATACGTAAAGGACAGGCCTTATATCGGCATCTCCATGCAGGAAATAACCTCAACCCGAATGGGGGATACACCCGGTGTTTACGTCGTGCAGGTATACAGCAATTCCGCCGCGGAAAAGGCCGGCCTGGCGATCGGGGATCGCATTGTATCCATCGACACAAAGACAATCACAAGCATTTCGGATATCGATGCCTTCATCGACGGCTCCCGTGTGGGTCAGGTCATAAAGATGGTCATCGAGCGTGACAAGAAGCAAATCACTCTGCAGCTGACCCTGACAGACAGCAGCAACAGAAACAATTAGCAGCTTGCATCCGTTCTGATCGAATGTCAGAACAATAAAATCAAATGGGAGCCGGATCGGTGCTGCGACCAATCCGAACATAAAAAAAGACGGAATTTCCGTCTTTTTTTGTCTTGTGTCAACGTGCGTTTATTTCCTTGAAACGCGGTACCCGGTCGCCCTGTCAATGAGGGACATCGGCTCCCGTCCTTCAATATAAGCTTTGAAGTTCTCGTAGCACACTTCAAACGATTTCTGTTGTGTCAATTCCGAATTGGTGGCGCACGCATGCGGCGTGATGAATACGTTGTCAAATTTCCACAACGGGTGGTCGGCGGGCAGAGGTTCGGGATTCACAACATCCAGCACCGCTCCGCGGATGCGGCCCTTTGATAGCTCATCGCACAGCGCCTGTGTCACGATGGCCGTGCCACGGCCTACGTTTATCAATACGGCATCATCTTTTAAAAGCGATAGCCTGCGTGCATCGAATAGGCCTGCGGTCTCCGGTGTGTGCGGCAATGCCAGCGCCACGATGTCCGCGCGCGGCAGGACGTCGTCCATTTCATCTGTCGTATACTGCTCATCGACATACTCTGGCTTCTCCCCCGCTGTACGTCGAATGCCGATGGTCCTGCACCCCAGAGCCTTCATGCGCATCAAAAAGTTGCTGCCGATGTCTCCTGCACCCACGACCATCGCCGTGGAACCGTATACCGGCTTATTGGTATAGTTGCGGATCCGCTGCCATGTTGCCTGTTTTTGCTGATCGCGGTACAGCATGAAGTTCTTGAACATTGCGAACACGGCGCCGACCATGTATTCGGAGATAGGAATGCCGTATGTGCCCGTTCCGCTGCACAGCAGGACTTCGGGCCGCAAAATGCCTTCGTTGAGATACCGTTCGGCTCCCGCGGAGTTTAGCTGCAAATACTTTAGGTTCAAAGATCCTGTCACCTTGTCATACGGAGGGTTCCCGAGTATGATATGCGCGCCTTGTACGGTCTGCATATCCACGCTGTCCCGGCTTGCAAAGGTGTATTCGGCTTCCGGTGCGACCGATTGAAGCATCGCTTTTCGTTCGTCTGTCAGGTGCTCCCACAGCACCAGTATTTTTAAATTGGCCATTCTGAATCCTCCTGCCGCTTAATACTTTGAATTCTAACATACTGTACACGCATGTTCAACAAACGAAACATCGTTGCCTGCATATTCCGCCATGATGCGCTCCGCAATTGCACTTTTAGCAAAAAGGCGGTTATCCCGCCTTTTTGTTGCCAAAAATATATTTTGCCTTATCTCCTTGAAATGCGGTACCCTGTTGATCTGTCCACCCGGGACATAGGGTCACGGCCTTCGACAAACGCTTTGAAGTTCTCGTAGCAGACTTCAAAGGATTTTTGCTGCGTCAGCGTTGAACCGCCCGCACAGCAATGCGGCGTGATCAAGACGTTGTCAAATTTCCAAAGCGGGTGATCCTTGGGCAATGGCTCGGGATCGGTCACATCCAGCACCGCGCCGCGTATGCGGCCCAAAGAAAGCTCATCGCACAGAGCCTGTGTAACGATGGCGGAACCGCGTCCTATGTTGATCAAAACCGAATCCTCTTTCATCAACCCAAGACGGCGCTTGTCAAACATGCCGATGGTCTGCGGGGTCTGCGGCATTGAAAGCGCCACGACATCCGCACGCGGCAGCACATCGTCCATTTCCTCGGTCGTGTACATCTCGTCAACATATTCGGGCTTTTCACCCGCTGTGCGCCGGATACCGATTGTTCTGCAGCCCAGCTCCTTCATATGTTTTAGGAATGTGCCGCCGATATCCCCTGTGCCGACAGACATCACTGTCGCGCCATAAATCGGTTTGTTGGTATACAAACGCGTCCGCTGCCAGAGTCCCTGTTTCTGCTGGTCACGGTAGATCGGGAAATTCTTGAACATGGCGATTACCGCTCCCACCATGTATTCCGAGATCGGCATGCCGTATGTGCCCGTTCCGCTGCACAGCAGAACGTCATCCCGCAAAACACCTTCCTGTAAATAGACCTCAGCGCCGGCCCAGGACAATTGAAGATACTTCAAATTCGGTGAATCCCTGACATATTCCACCGGCGGGATCCCGAGGATGACCTGCGCGGCTTGCACCGTTTCCCTGTCCACCTGCTTCGTGTCCGAATAGGTATATTCAGCCTCCGGTGAAACCGATTCGAGCACTGTCTTTCTTTGTTCGGTCATATTATCCCATAATACCAATACGTTGAGTTTTCCCATATTGCGCCTCCTCTGTCATAATCAAAACATAGTGTAATTTTAACATATCGCACTTCCACATTCAATTTCCGGCGGAAGCATGATACTTTTTAACCTTCGCTTCATACGATACAATAGAATCATATTGGGAGGACCGACAATGGAAATCTTGCGTATCGGAAGCCGCGGGGCGCATGTGGAGGCTCTTCAGCTTGCATTGACACGCGCAGGCTATCAGCCTGGCGCCATAGACGGCATCTTTGGCGGACGGACGCAGAGTGCCGTATTGCAGTTTCAAAGCGATCACAACCTGTTGGCGGATGGCATAGTAGGCCCCAGGACACAAGAGGCGCTCGCGCCATACCTTCGCGGCTACGTCATCCATACCATAGCAAAGGGCGATACCCTGTACCGGCTTTCCCGTCAATACGGAACAACGCTGTATGCGATTGTGCAGGCCAATCCGTCTGCAGATGCTTTCCGTCTGCGGATAGGGCAGCAACTGGTTATCCCGTTTGCTTTTCCCGTCGTGCCCGTTGGGATCCGTTATACAAGTTATCTGACAGAGCAGATTATCAACGGATTACAGCATCGTTATCCTTTTTTGCAGACATTTATCATAGGACGCAGTATGATGGGCAGACCGTTATGGGGTGTTCGTATCGGACAGGGAGAGACAGAAATATCCTACAACGCCTCGCACCATGCGAACGAATGGATCAACACACCGGTTTTGTTGAAGTTTCTGGAGGATTATTCTTCTTCCTATGCCTCGGGGCGGAATATCGGCGATTTCGACGCCCGGGATCTCTACAACAAAACATCTCTGTTTCTCATTCCGCTGGTCAATCCTGACGGCGTCGATCTGGTAAACGGGGCCATCCCCGTAAGCAACCCGTTTTATAAGCAGGCGCGATCCTATGCAGACAACTACCCCACGATCCCGTTTCCCGACGGCTGGAAAGCGAATATCAACGGCGTGGATTTGAATCTCAATTATCCTGCCGGCTGGGAAAACGCAAAGGAGATCAAATACCGGCAGGGGTATAATAAGCCCGGTCCCCGTGATTTTGTCGGTTCCAATGCATTGTCGGAGCCCGAAAGCCAGGCAATGTATAACTTTACGCTGTCACATTCGTTTGCCTTGGTCCTCGCCTATCATACACAGGGTCAGGAGATCTATTGGAAGTATTTGGATATGCGGCCTCCGCGCGCACAGCAGATCGGGCAGGCGTTTGCAAACGCAAGCGGCTATGCGCTGGTGGATACGCCTTATGAATCCGGTTTCGCGGGCTATAAGGATTGGTTCATTTTGCAGTATAACCTTCCCGGCTATACCATCGAATCGGGTATTGGGGAAAATCCGTTGCCATTGAACCAATTCGATGAGATTTTTCGCGATAATCTTGGTGTCTTTTTGCTCGGTCTTGCTCTTGCGTAACAGTTTTCGGCGTTTCGTTCCAAGCGTACGTCGCCGCATTTAGCGCTTATATATTTTTGCCTTTTTGCACATGATAATCGCACAAGCCGTACATGCGGCATACTCATGGGAAAGGAGAGCGCACTATGAAAGTTACCATCGACAGGGACGGATGCATCAGCTGCGGCGTTTGCATCAGTCTGTCCCCCTTTGTGTTCTTCATGGCGGAAGACGAAAAAGCTGACGTCTCCAAAGGGATTGTGCCGGATGAATTGAAGGACAGCGTTTTGGATGCCGAGGATTCCTGCCCCGTTTCCGTCATCCATACCGGCGAATAATACATATCAATATAAAAGCGGTGATATATTCATCACCGCTTTTTCTTTGTGCTTATGGTTTGGCTGCATCGGTTTCGTGACTCGATTTGTTTTGTGCGAACCATGCCTGTGCATCCGCCCTGTCCTTTTTAAGCTGTTCCCGAAGCGCTCCGACATTCGGAAACTTATGCTCGGGCCGAAGCCGGTGAAGGTATTCAATGGAAATGCGTTTCCCGTACAGGTCGCCTTCAAAATCCAAAAGGTGCGCTTCGATGCTCGCCTGTCCCTCCGGAAGGGTCGGATGCTTTCCCTGATTGAGAATACACGGTTGCTTGCTGCCGTCCTCCAGCGTCACCATACCGATATAGACACCGTCTTGCGGCAATTGTACGGAAACGGGAATCGCAATGTTCGCCGTTGGGAAACCCAGCTCGCGTCCCATCCGTTTCCCCTGTTGCACGATGCCGCTGATGATCGTTTTCATGGATACCTCTTCATCCCTTTTGTTTTTCATCCGAATGCTCCATACCGTGATAGCTATTCGCTATTTGAACTGCACGAACAGATACAAATCCGCGCTATAATTCTGTTTCATGTTCAAGTCGATGTTGGCGTTGTTGACAACGACGGTTAGTTTCACCAAATCGTTCTGTTGGGTAAAGGCGGCTTGCGCAGCCGACATCCCGGTTTTCTCCGTCGTATAAGCGCTATACCTTTCACGGATGTCATCGGTTTTAAAGCGTATCAGTTCCTGTCCCCCTTGATCCGCAAGAATGATGTCATACTTGCCTGCCGTCTTGTCCTTTTGCAGAACATACTGATTTCCGTCAAAGTCGAAGGTACAAATCGTTGCTTCTTCCCCGTCGTTAAACTGATCGTTAAATCTTCCGATATACGTCCTTGCCATATCGTCATAGCCTTGAACATCGATCGGTTCGGACTGGCCGAGGATGACGCTTATATAGCCGGATGGCGATCCGGGCAGATCAAAGTCGTTAAAACCGAAGACCGCATTGAAATCCCTGAATGAGTCAAATCCGGCCGGCAGGTAACCGATCGATCCGGTATAACCCATCGCTTGGAGGTATTGCACGGAGGAAACGATCTTTTGTTTATCCCCGGTCGCAATAGTCGCTTTGGGCGTGATGCGGTTATCCGAAAGCATGTTGTTTTTTGTAAGCGTCTCCGTCAGGATGCCTGTTTGGCTCATGCGGCTCAAGGTAAACGCATCGACAGGCGGCGTGATCGAAAACAGAGAAAACACAATGAGCAACGCCGCAATGATGCCGTTTTTCCGCACGGGCACAATGCTTAACACAACGCCGGATACAGCTGCGAACAACCCGAACAGAATAACAAGATAGCGGGCATGCGTCAATCCGGTATCCCGTAAGTTCAATACGGACGCCGCAATCTGAAACAGGACGATCGGGATCAATATCTTCGGAAACACCTTGCGGAAAAGCATCGCAACTTTGTTCTCCATCCTGCTTGAAAGCACATACAGCAGGATAATGCTTACGGCATAGGAGACAAGCATGGGTTCCAAAAGGTTGTTGGTCCAGAATTGCCCTTTGATATTGATGGCGATATAGGCGACCAGTATGACGGTAAACACCGCCGCTAACGGGATGATGACATACGAAATCAAAACTTCGAGAAAACGCGGACTCCTCGATGCCTTCTCCAGGTCAACCTTATTCGCGCTTAATTGATTGTCCGGCAGTATTCCTTCCCCGGGATATACGGGAATGAGCGAGAGGAACAGAACAGGCGCGAACAACACGAAGATGATATTGGCGGCATGCGAATAGGCTTTGGAATCCACATGGGTGATAAGCGTATTCGTTGCGGCAAAGATCAACGAGCAACCGGCGAACAGCACGGCGGAAAATAACAGGGCCAGAAAAAACGCTTTGAACGAAGCCATAAAGCTCTCGTTAAAACTGACACTGCTTTTGATGACCGGAAGCCATATCGTTGCCATGACAAGGGCAAAGATCGCGATGAGCGTCCGTATCTCGGTTTCCCTGCCTGGTTCAGCAGATTTTTGTACCAGCAGATAATAACCCGCCGTCAGCGCAATCCCGATACCGTACAGCAGCAACTTTGTCGCGGTTTTTGTGAAATATCGCTCGTATGCCGACTGTATTGCGGCACAGAGCACAGCCCCGAACGACAGCGTCCAGAGTGCATTGGAATATTCCCTGTCCGTATTGATCTGAATCGCCATCAGGATAACGGCTATCAGCAAGAACGCCACGGTCAACGGATAGCGTTCGAAGGCATCGGTTATACGTCGGATCCTGTCTCTTATGGATGCGTATAGTTTCATGGTATCTCCTTGTTTGTTATGCCCGCAGCTATTCTTTCCTATTGATTGGTTTAAATGCATATTAACGTTGTTATGTTTTAGTCTCTCTCCACCAATATAAATCATTAAGCCAAAATTGTCCATGTCAACCGGCTTACCATGCGCAGCATGAGAGCCAACCCGACAAAGACCGGGATTATTCTATGACTGTTAAGCTATAAACGGCCTTGAACAACATGTGTTGTATCCACGTATTATAGACCAGCCATTTACATGGCGAAACAACGGCTATAGGAGGCGTCGAAATGGGCTTTTTCAATGGAGGCGGCGGATGCGGCAGTTTCCTTCCCGTCCTGTTGCTTCTGTGTTGCTGCGGTGAAAAAGGCAACAACTGCAGCGGTACCGGCTCTGGTTCGGATGAACAGGAAAAATGTGACAAGCACGATAAATGTGAAAAGCATGAGAAACGAGCCTGTCACAAAAAGGGCGGCAAGCGAAAGCGCCGTCCATGAGCAATTGGCAAAACGAGGGCTTCAAGCCCTCGTTTTGCCAACTATGACGAACTCTGGTTGTTGATGCCTGCATGACAGGTATGCATAGTCCCGTCTGCCGATTGATCCATTCACCAAATATTTCTCTCATTAATAGTTTGGAGTGACTGGAATACAAACGGATTAGGTGGATGGAATGAAACTCGATCTGGATGAAATATTGATCAACGCAAGAAGCAACCGCTACGGGTATATTGGCTCGGGATCGGGCAGATACGTGTTTGATCTTTCAAATGGCTATGTAGTCAAAGCTGCCAAAAACAGAAAGGGGTATGCGCAAAACAGAGCCGAGTATGAAATCGCCTGCGACAACCACTCCGATTTGTTTGCCCCAATCGTACAGGTGTCCGAGGATTTCGGATTGCTTATCATGCAGAAAGCAGAGCGCGTGAGCAGTATGTCAGAGGTTTGGAAATACTTTTCCGTTCATAGCAATTCGGGACTCTCCAGAGTTCCGCAAATTCGAAAACTCTGTGATACGTATAATCTTGTGTTTGCGGATTTTTGCCGTTCGTCGAGCTGGGGATGGGTGAACGACAAAATTGTTATCATTGACTACGGTTTTACAAAAAGCGTGCGAAGAAAGTATTACAGCCGTATTTAAGGCTAAGGGATCACACCGTTTGACCTGTTACAAATTCGCGTTCGTTATGCAGAATTTCATCGGGACAAACCGAATTCCCTGGATCGTTTGTTCTTCACTTGTTTTGGAGAAACCCAATTTTTCATAGACCGCAACGGCATAGGGGGACGAGTTCACCGTAATGATTTCTGTGCCGCTTGCTGCAGCATCCTTGAGATAGCGTTGAAACAACATCTTCCCAAACCCTTGCCGGTGATATTCCGCACGTATAAAAAACAGACTGATATGACCGCCCGCTTTGGCCGCAAGCACTCCTATGAGTTCGTTCAGCCGCCAAGCGCCATACAGGACCAATTCGCCGTCCAATATCCGTTGTCGCATCGATTGCGTTTGGATAAAGTCCGAAAAAGTTCGGATGCCTTCTTCGCTGTATTCGGGTGCTTCAAATTGCGAGAAAACCTGCCAAACCAGCTCGTGAGCCGCCTGTAAATCCTGCTCAACCAAACTTCGGATCTCCAAATGATCCCCTCCTATCATGCCGCCTCTCAACGCTCGCGGCTTATCCGTTGGGTTTGCATGTAAGGCAAACACCTTTGTGGACGCAAAGCAATTCGCCGCATGTCTTGCATGTCCATTGCTCTTCTTGTGCCGATAAAAACGCATCCATCCCCATATCCCGGATAAAAGCCTGGTTCTCCAGCATGCTCATTGCGTATTTGGTGACATAGCGTTTATCCAATTGTTTAAGCCTTCTGCACGGATAACGACTGCAGGCATAGCAGAAGCCTGCTTGTCCGTCCGCAAGCGCCTGGCAATGTCGGATGCTGCAAGTAGCGCAATGGGCAACCTTTTCTTCACTTTGCGCATTGCAGCCCGCGCAGTGGTTTTTCTTCCGTTGGTAACCGGAGCACAACGCGCAATTCATCCCGCATGGAGCGATCAACGTTTGCATATCCGCAGGCACCATCTTCTGTCCTCCGTTTCGTTTAGATACCGAATTCATTATAACATAACTGTTTAATGCAAAACAGTTCCCGTAAACTGTGCCTTGCATCTTTAGCGCCAATACAAAAGACAGGATTTGGTCTTTCAAATCCTGTCCGCTTGCCGTTTTATGATTTTGCAGCCTACTGCTGTTTCGTCTCGGGATCGTTGCCATCCTGTGAATCCGGTTTGCCTGACGCCGAGTCTGTCTTTTTGGAAAGTGCTTTTTCAACGACAGCTTTTTGTGCCTGTTGCGATTCCTTCTGCCGTTGGTCCCACGTTGTATTGTACGATTTTTTTCTGGAGTAACTCATTGTATCCCTCTTCTCAATCGGTTCTCTTGTATTTCCTTTTTAACAAAACCCAATCTGGATTGTAGTTTCACTTTACCATAGAATTGCCCAAACTTCCACTTTTAGTATTTCACGCACACTTCGATAATCCCACAGGAGCACAAACAAATGTGGATGACAGCGACAGTGTTCGGCTTCGTCACAAATCCGCCCCGGACTCATAGAATAAAACCGAGGCGATGATATGAACTATGACCGGAATGCAGCAGTCCGCTACGCACTGCAATACGCTCTTTCTCCCAACAGGGCTTATGTCTATTATGAAGACAACGATTGCAGCAACTTTATCTCACAGTGCCTGCGCGCAGGGGGCGCTAAAAACGATTATAACCGTACGCATCCCTGGTGGTACGACGGACGCCCTTCGGTTTGCTGGGCTGTCGCGCATTCGCTGTTCTGGTATATCCGCACCTGCTCGGCACGGAACAGTTTCGGCATCAGGGCAAAGACGTATTATCTTGATGACAACAACGGGTATGCAAGCAGCATAAAGGGCAAGGTCGAACCGGGAGATTTGATCCAATACCGCAACGATCAAGGCAGAATCCAACACTCCGCCATCATCACCGGCTTTGACAGCAACGGCGAGCCTCTGGTTTGCCAGCATACATACAACGGCAAAAACGTCACCTGGCGGAAATATTTCCCCGAAGCTATTTTCCACCATATCACCGGCATCAATTGAATTCGCGTACTTTTGGACAAAAAAAGGCGGCAAGTTTCCTGTGCCGCCTCTGAAACGAATTTATTTTACCCGGTTGATGGTGATGCCGCCCGATGTCGCCTGTACCGTCAGCGAAGCCGTCGGATTGCTCCCGATGTTGGCCGATGCCGCTTTGCCGCTGTTGGTCACAGTCATTCCAAGATCGCCCCGAATTGTCCCCGAAACACAGGAGGCCAGCAGGTTGAAGCTTGCGTCGGTGCCGACGCTCAAGCGGATGTCGCCGGATGTAAGCCCAACATTCAGGTTGCCGGTGAGCGTTATAAGCTCTGCCGTGATGTTGCCGGATGTCGTGTGGATGCTTCCTGCGCCTTTATAGTTGCCAAGGTTGATGTTCCCCGATGTCCCGTCCACAGATCCCGATCCTTCCAGCGATCTGATCTTGATGTTGCCTGACGTCGATTTGATCTGATAGTTTTGACATACAATCGAAGGCAAATCGATGTTCCCGGATGTCACAACGAGCGTGATCTGCGAAGCATTGATCGCTTGACCGCTTGTGCAGTTCCCGGACGTCATGCGGACATTGATGTTGCGCATCATGATCTCGTTTTGGAAGTCCACATTGCCGGAACTCGTGCTGATGACCAAGTTGTTCGTAAAGCTTTTGGGCAGATAAAGCTTGAGCATCTGATACGTATTGATCCGGAACAGTCCCAAAAAGGGCTTCATGTTGCGCTGCCCAATATCGAGGGTACTGTTCGTATTCACCACAGTGAAGAATTCGTCCTCTTGGATGCTTCCGGAAGCAAACTGTTGGATGCGTATGTCTTTTTCCTCCGTGACAAAGACCACAACTTCCATGCTTCCAAAATCAAGAGCGATATTCTGCAGACCATCGGCGGAAACCGACTGTTCATGCACCAGCTTCAAGTCTCCCGTCCGGATCGATCCTATGAAGAATCCGCGGTTTAGCACGAACGCCAGAACACCCAGCAGTGCCACAACGGCTACCCCCAAAAGTACGATTCTCAGCAGAATGGAGCGTCTATTCATCTTTGGCCTCCTTAAGCTGGAACAGCAGCTTGATGATCTTGTCGACTGCCGCAGCAATGATGAAGATAATCCAGGTTATGCCCCATGCGCCGGTTACGAAACTCACCAACAGGTAGATCGCCACGACGAAGGTCATAAAAATGGAGGATATGGACGTATAGACCTTCTGTTGGTGCGAGGACTTGGATTTCCATTGCTTGAACTCTTCCACCAGGGTATCGTCGGCCTTTTCATACTTCGGACGCGACATGAAGTGGTAGATGAGCATGCACGTCGGGATAGCGCTGATAAAAACCGTGCAGGCAAACATGATCACCGGATTCTGGTTCAGTGCCGCGACCGTTATGATCAAAAACAGAAAAGCCAGCATATACAGTCCTACGGCAATGGACACGACAAGAGCGGTCTTTTTGCGTTCTTTTTGTGTTAGTCCGAAATCCATAACATCCGTCTCCTTCAATCCCCGAATCAATTCGTCAATATCCCCGATGCTCGCTTTGACCTTCACAAAAGCGTCCGATTCGGTGCTTCCCTGTGAAAGAAGGTCGTTGTATTTATCGATGAGGTTTGCCAACAGTTCCTCTTTAAGCTCGTTCGCCTTTCTGGTCTTTGGTGCATCGGCGAAAAGCCCCTCAACATGATCACGCAGTTTTTCTATCATCTTCACTTCTCCCTATATCAATCGATCTATGATCTGTTTGGCCTCATGCCAGTCCAGTTTGTTCTTATCATACAGCGCCCGTCCGAGATTGGTGATGGAATAGTATCTGCGCCGAGCGCCCGTCGTTTCGTCCCCCCAATAGGAGGTGATCATCCCGGATTCCTCAAGCCTGCGAAAGGCCGAATACAGTGTGGCTTCCTTTGCTTCAAAGCTTCCTTTGGATTTTTCAACGATCACTTTGTTGATCTCGTATCCGTAACTGTCTTTTTCCAACAGCTGCGCCAATATGATGGTATCCGTGTTGCCCCGGATCAAGTCCGATGTGATTGACACCTGCTCAGCTCCTTCCTGTCTTGCTTTTACAGCTATATAATATTCGTATTTACTTCGCCTGTCAAGGTATCTCAGAAATATTTTTATATATTTTTCAAATAGTTTTTTGATACCGTCTTTTATATGGAATCCCTTTGACAGAACGGTACGAAAATTTTATACTTGCAGTTATTATGCGATTTTGCCGCGTTCAAAAGTGCTGAATCGTTTGAGGGAGAAGGAACAATCGTGAAAAGTCTTCTGGAAGCTGCAATGATACTCTGTTTTGGCATATCCTGGCCGATCAATGTGATGAAATCTCTTCGTACGAAGAGCACCAAGGGAAAAAGCCTGCTATTTCTGATGCTCATCTTCATAGGTTATGTCTTTGGAATCACCGCAAAACTGATGTTTGACAGGAATTATGTGCTGATCTTCTATGTATTCAACATTGTGTTCGTCAGTGCGGATATCCTTTTGTACTTCCGGTACAAGAACCGGGAACGCAAGAGCAACGCGAACAATTAAACAATTGTAGATCTCCATTTGCACCTGAGAGGCAGGAAACGCCGCCTTTTCCAACATAAAAAGAAGAGCACAGGTCTTCCCTGTGCTCTTCTTTTGCGTATCCTTCTTCAATCGTTCTGGTACATCTTCTGCGTAATTTTCAAAAACATCGGCTTGATGCCGCCGCTTTGCAAAATATTCATCGCATATTCCGAGATGCGCTGTCCTTGCAGGTTTTCCCCTGTGGAAAGGTTCTCGATCAATCCTGATGCCAGGTCAACGCGAAGCCTGTCTCCCCGGTGCACCATGGAGCCGATATTAGGACATACCATCAGCGGCAGCGCTAGGTTGATGGCATTGCGGTAAAATATCCTCGCAAACGATTCCGCCAATACAACGCTGACACCGGCGTTGAGCAACGCTATAGCCGCGTGCTCGCGGCTGGATCCGCAGCCGAAATTCGTACCGGCCACCACGATGTCGCCTTTTTCCATGCTTTTCGCAAACTGAGGATCGGCACCTTCAAGACAGTGCTGTGCTATTTCTTCCGGCTTGGTCAGCTCAAGGAATCTGCCTGGCAGGATCTGGTCGGTATCGATGTTCTTTCCAAACACATGGGCTTTCGCTGCTATAATCGTATCCATCATTCCACCTCGTCTGCTGTGGTTCTTGGGTCCGTCAATATGCCGCACAACGCGGAGGCCGCCACGCAAGCCGGAGATCCGAGATAGATATCCGCTTTTGTGCTGCCCATCCTGCCGGGGAAATTACGGTTGGTGGAGGAGATGCACACTTCCCCGTCCGCCAGAAGGCCCGCGTGCGTCCCAAGACATGGCCCACAGCCCGGAGCTGCAAACGCAGCACCCGCATCCATCAAAGCCTGTACATAGCCATGCTTCATCGCCTCCATGTAGACTTCCTTGGAAGCCGGGATCACGACAAGGCGAACATCCGGATGGATATGCTTTCCAAGGAGGATCGAAGTCGCCGCTGCAATATCCTCCAGTCTTCCGCCCGTACAGGAGCCGATGAACGCCTGATCGACGGCGACTCTTTGGACGTTTTCAATGGAAAATACATTGTCCACACTGTGTGGGCAGGCGATTTGCGGAGTCAGGTCATCCACCTGGAACGAATAAGTTTCACAGAACATATAATCTTCATCCGTTTCAAGCAGATCAAATTCCCTATCGGTCCGGCTGCGGACATAGTCGAGAACCGCCTGGTTCGGCTTCATATAGGCGGTCTTGGCGCCCATCTCCACCGCCATGTTGCAGATGGTCATGCGGTCGGCAACACCGATGGAGTCCACATACGACCCGCAGAACTCGATGGCTTTGTATACCGCCGCGTCTGCTTTGAGTTCTCCCAGAATATGCAGAATGACGTCTTTGGCATATACGCCCTTTTGCAGTTTGCCGTCGATAATGATGCGCATGATTTCGGGTACCCTGAACCACAATTCTCCGGATATCAGAATCGTTGCCATGTCGGTGGCGCCGACACCGGTGCCGAACGCGCCGAATGCACCGTGCGTGGTGGTATGCGAATCCGTGGCCACTAAGATCATCCCGGGCCAGACCACACCGGCTTCCGCCATCACTTGATGGCAAACGCCAGAATTGATATCGAAGTGGTGCGTAAGCCCGTGCTCCTTTGCAAAAGCCCGCATTTCTTTGTGTATTTGAGCGGTTTTAATGGTTGGTGACGGAGCATAGTGGTCAAAGATGAAGGCGGCTTTGTCCTTATCCCAGACTCGTTTGCCTCCCATTTCATAGAAGGAATACATGGTTTGGGGGTATAGATCGTTGATTTCCACAAAATCAATTTTACAGTTTACAATTTCGCCGGTTTCAACTTTTTCTTTGCCAGCAGCCCTTGCCAGCATTTTTTCCAACGCGTGCATGGATGACCTCCTCATCGCTAGACATAAATCTCTCCTATTCATAACATGTTCCGAGGAAGGACGCAAGCGTTGCGAGGGCTCCGCAGGCAAAAAAAGAGAGCATACATCGCTCTGTTTGGATTGGCTATTTTCAGGATGTTTGGTTGCTGCTCTTTAGGAAGCTGCGCTGTTGGCACAGCAATAGAACCCGCTTTACGGTTTGTCTTCCATCAAAATGCCGGTATTCTCCAAAAGTTCTGCGTTTGCCGGCTCATCCACAACCATCGGTTGCTTTGCATTTTTATTGGACGTTACGGTATAGATGATGACCGTGATCAACACGACAGCGCCTCCCACAAGTGCCCAAAAGCCGGGTTTCTCGCCCGTGAGCATAAAGACCCAAATCGGATTCAGCAAGGGTTCCAATGACGCTATCAAAGAAGCGGAGACCGCGGGTGTCAACTTGATGCCGATGCTGAAGAGCACATATGCCAACCCCAACTGGAAGATGCCCAGCAA
The DNA here is from genome assembly GCA_942492795.1 of uncultured Christensenellaceae bacterium. Classification (GTDB taxonomy): domain Bacteria; phylum Bacillota; class Clostridia; order Christensenellales; family QAND01; genus RGIG3178. Next base: position 1,724,060 of record OW818639.1, on the reverse strand, counting down.
TGTGATGGCCAGCCACGGAACGGGCGCGAATGTGACATTTCTCAAAACAAACGGCAAACCGATCGTGATATTGATCAGATGCCCCAATAAAATGGCTTGTTCCGGCTTGGCTTTGGGCATCTGGTTCATCATAAATACGCCGGCAAACGTGATGCCGGACAGCAGCGCCAATATATTTCCCAGCATCGCACTTCCTTTGAGCTTGTCAAAGAAAAACAGCGCTATGCCGAAAAAAACGATCAGCACCGCGATCAGATCCGGTGCTTTTGCCCGTTTCTTTAGAAACAATGCAGAGAGTATGATGACAAATATCGGCGCAGTGTATTGCAGAACAATGGCGTTTGCAGCCGTTGTCAGTTTGTTGGCAAAAACAAACAGAATGGTCGTGCCCGACATGCACACGGCACCCAAAATGACCGAGAGCGAAAACTCGATTTTGGGACGGCGCATATAGATGGCGATAATAACGGCGGCAAATACAGCGCGCAAACCGATGATCGTCATCGCATCCCACGGGATCAGTTTGATGAGCAAGCCGCCAAAACTCCATAGTATAGCGGTGATTGCAATCAATATAGGCCCTTTTGTTGATTTCTCAAGCATCCAAACATCCCCCAAGCAATTCGGTTTATGATAGCATACCGGATACTTTGATAGCAAGGCGCCCGGAGAAAGAAATGCCCCAACAGCCGCATTTTAGGCGGAATAAAAGCCCCGGCCGTCAAACGGCCGGGGCTTTTGGCCAACATGCAAGAGGTCCAACTGAGCCAAAGAACGTATGCGCCAAGAAAGGAAGGCACTGGCGCCCGTTGTCCTGTATTACAGGCTCAATATCTTTTTGGCTGTTTCATCTCCGACATCGCCCACGAAACGGATACCCGTTTCTTTCTCGGTTTCCCGGTTGCCTGCAAAGAGGTCGTCACGCGAGATGGCGTCGATCTGGAATTTTCTTGCGCCCGCCATCATCTGCTGCAGACCGGAACCCAGCTTGTCGGCAAGCGTCCAAACCGCAATGGCGCCGTAGGGGATGTTCTTCATCTCGGATGCACCCACTTTGCTCTGCACATCGTAGTAGCCTGCGAAGATCTGCTCCGGTGTGCCGCCAAACTCTTCCACCATGCTCTTGGGCAGTTCATCCCAGTTGCCGCACAATGCTTCTTTCTTCTGCGGGTTGAGCGCGCCTTCGATGTTGGATCCAAGGAATCCCGGGATCATCAACGCACGACCCATGCATACCAACTTGGTGTACGGAGCGCCGAGTGCCAGTGCTTTGAATATATGATCTTCTCTGGCCAATCCGCCCGCAAACGCCATATCCACGACATCCGCGCCTTTTTGGGACAGAATTCCGGCATACTCCCTTGCCTTGGAATGCAGGACAATGGAGGGGACGCCCCATGATTCCATCATGTTCCACGGACTCATGCCGGTTCCGCCGCCGGAACCGTCAACGGTCAGAAGATCCAGTTTTGCATCCGTTGAGAATTTGATGGCCATCGCAAGCCCTTCCATGCCGTAGGAGCCTGTTTTGAGCGTGATGCGCTTGTGACCGATGCTGCGGTAGTATTCGATGGCTTTCATAAAGCTATCCTGCACCTGCTGATAGCTGGAAAGCGTTGTGTTGCCAAGCCTGGAGTGACGGGCAAACGAACGGATAGCACCGCTCGTAAACGCTGCCTGGACTTCGGGTTTGGTGGGATCGGGATCCACGACATAGCCGCGATTTTTGAGGAAAATAGCATAATCGAGGTTCGTGACCTGGATTTCTCCGCCGATATCCTTGGCGCCCTGGCCCCATTTGAGCTCAAGAATGACCTTGTCTCCGTATTTTTCCGCCAAAAATTCTGCAACACCGTTGTTGGTATCTTCCACGTTCATCTGTACAATGATTGCACCGTATCCGTCATAGTAGCGAAGATACTCATCGATCCTGCGCTCCAGTTCGGGTGCAGTCTTGATTTTGCCGTTTTCAAACACGGCTTGCCTGTCGATGCCTACGACGTTTTCGCCGATAACGATCGGAAACCCTACCAAAGCTGCACCAATGGCAAAGGAGCTCCAATACTTAGCTGCGATAAAAGTGGATCCAAGCGCGCCGGTCATCATGGGGACTTTCGATTTCGTCTTTACCTGTTTGCCAAAAGAGGTTTCGAGGCTGACATTGGTGAAAAGGCAATCGTCCTGGCTGTTGGTCATGCCATCGGGAAGACCGTTTGCACCGTAGCAGTATCCCTGGATACGGAGGTTGTTGTAGCAGAGGCCAATGTGGTTGATATTGGAACTTCCTGCCGTGATCGTTCCAAAATCTCTGGGATAAAGCATCTTTCTGCCCTTGATGCTGGAAAGCCAAGTTTCGCATCTGCCTTTACAGTCCGCTCTGCATAGCGTGCAAAGGCCGGATTCCGCCGGATTTCCCCTGTTGACTGTGCCCAATACATCGTTACTCTTCTGATAATTTATCATTGAGTTCCCTCCTTCAATCTTATATCAGTAGCATATAAATAGTATCAAATATTTGCCTATCCAACAATAGGCGAAGTAATAAACATGCAATATTCTTGATGCTTTTTTATGCTGCTGATTTTTGCCGAAGGAAAAATTGGTTTGTATGTGCGGTTTAACAATAGATATTGACTATTTTTAGACAATATTGCTAATCATGACGTCCGAATCGGCACGATTCCCGAACATGCAATAAACTGAATGAATATCCATTTTTAAAGTTCCGCCGATAATTGTTGATACGTCGGGTTTCTTATCTGGCGGAGAAAAGCAAGACGATTAACGCAAACACGAGTACAGCCACACCGATCACGCTTGAGAATACAATCCTTTGAATTCTTTTACCGGACATTTGCTTTTGCTGCATCTCTTTGGTGATGGGCGTACCCGATCCGTCGTAATATCTGCGAATATGAACGATGCCGTTTCGTATGTAAACTTCGCCCGCAATACCCAATGGAATGCCTGCGAGAATGGCGCTTTCAACGATGTGGAAACCAGTTGCATGGAGGTTATCTCCAAGCATGCTCTTTACATGTGCAGGCAGTGCCTGGGCTGAAACGATTTCGTCAAAAACAGTTTCCAGCAGCAATGTGCCGCCAAAACTTTGCGCATCAACGAGGATTGCGTCAGTACTGCTCCTGTCCCGAATGGTGAATACGTCAAAATTGCCTTCACGCAGAACAAGCACCTCTTGTCCGTTCTGATCCAGTATATACACTTCGAGGCGATAGCATGCCGCGTCCACCTTGGCAAACGGCGTTGTCAATGCCGCAACGGAACCGGCCACCCCGGACAATTGAACATGCTGGCTAAACGAGCTCCAATCCCGCTCACTCAAACTCGCTGCCATCTGCACAAGCCCTTTGATGGAAGGCGGCAATATCGTTGTGTCGGCCAAATGCTCGTGAAGTCCGTCTGCTTTTGCTGCGCCTTGGATCATATCGTTTACCAGATCGGTCCCGCTGTGTATTTGCGTATTTTTAGCAACAGGTACACTTCCTTGTACCTGCTGAACCGTAGTATATTCTCTTGCCGCGTTCTGAAAGGATTTCTCAATTCTCATAGCTTCGCCTTTAAATCAACACTGCCAAGTCCTACACTACTATAAATCGTATCATTTCAATATTTATTCATATGAGATTGTAAACAGGCGCGAACCGGTCGTTTCTATGGCGATTAAACAACGACAGGCATGGCATCATCAAAAGCAAAGCTTACAAGACCTCCGCCAAGGGATGTTGTCCGATACCATTTTGCAAGATCGATTCTTTTGATATACCCTTCATCCAGAATCTCAATGAATGCAGAATCACCGTCCTGCGAGTATTCCATCGAAACAATAGTGACCCAGTGCCAGGATTCCAGCTGCTTTTCCTCTCCGTGGTTTAAGTTGAGAAACGCAACAGGCGAATCCTCTTTCAACGCACTGTCAACAAACTGGATAACGTCCAAAAATGGCGGCCGCTTATTGCCCTTTTGCGGTATATTCAACATGGCGGTCTTGGGGCGCAGCCTTTTTGCCCGTGCATATTGAAGTACGCCTTCGTGCAGCAGCCTTGCTTCCGGCAGTCCTCTGACCGTTGGCTTGACGTGCTGCCAGATTTCTTCCATGATCTCAACAATCGAATCCTTTTGAACCGGTGTGCCGGCGGATACGGTTCTTTTTCTGGAATTGTAATAGTATACGATGTTGGCAACGACTGTCGGTCCGCAACCCGACATGCGCTGCCAACCGGTTTTATACCATTTCTGGCGAAATCCAAAAAAAGTCCGGTCTCCGTCGCGGATTTCAAATGCTTTGATGTTTTGTATTGATCTTTTTTCCATGTTCCCCTCTGTCAATTCTGATTCTAAATCAACTTACGTTGAGGATATATTCTAATAAAAGTGTCTCAGCGCAGCAAAACAACGGTTATTCCTTCGTTGTTGGCGATTCTGCGGTCAAATTTCTCCAGCGACTTGCAAAGAGCGTATAGCTCTTTTCGCCTGAAAAACCAATCTTCTCCCCCGACCGCCACGCGAACAATGCCTTTTAAGCTGCTGTCTGCGAGCTTGCTTCGCACCGCCGTTTTGATGCTGCCGCCTGTACCGGTTGAACCATACCCGTGTATCAGGATAGCCGCTTTGCAACCCCGGCGCATGTGTGTTGTCAATTGGTTCACCATATTCATAAGGGCGCTGTCCACCGTCGGATTGCCATATTCCAAATTGATCTCGATGACCTTTTGATCCATCAAACATTCCCTCTTCAATCAGCACATGTCAACAGTGTACCATCTTTTGAATTGCAAGCCTACGGGCAATGTGTAATCTTAACGAACAGTTGGCAGCGATTGGCCGATAACATAAAAAGCGGAAACCGGGATATATTATCCCGTTCCGCTTCTTGATTCTGCTGTTCGCGAAATCGATTATTCCGCGCTGGCACCGATGAAAATGGACTGTACCATGCCGTTTTTAATTCCAACGATGATCCCGCCATAGACGGAACCGATGACAATGCTTTGATCATCACCCGCCTGTTGGTCTACTTCGTCCCGATATGCACTTAGGACGGCTTCCTTTTTATCGCCGATCTTGATCCCGCGCAGTGTGGCATAGTCGCAGGGGGCTTTTGCCGTGATGGAATAAACCACTGACTCCGCCTTGGAATCGACCTCTTTTTGCATATCAATGCTCAGACCGATTTTGGTAAAGGACCAGGTGGAATGCTCAAATCCGTCCGCACCCCATACCTGTGCTTTGGATTTTGTGTTCGGCTTGCCGATTTTTTCTGTCAGCTGGCTTTCCGTCATATTGAGTTTCAGTTGCCCCAACGCTTCTTTGTCCATAAGATCAAACCCGATCTCCAAATAATCTTTCGGCGTTGGCTCGCCTTTCGGCGTGGCAGCAGCTTGTGAATTTGCAGATGGTTGGACGGATGGCGCCGCAGTTTTTCCCGCGTTGCCGGATGCACATCCGGCTGATCCTATCAGCAGCAGCACCGATAGAAGGAGAACAGAAAAATGTTTCATAATAACCCCCAAAATAATGATAAGTTACAATCGATTCAGAGTATATCATTTTAACGATCATATTTCTAATGAAATTGATCAAAGCATCCGTCAAGTTTTCAGCTTTATACGCGCAAGAGAAAAGCAACGGGTGATGAATTCTCCGTTGCTTTTCCATCTGAATGCGCGCATTCAAATCGTCATTGTTTGTTTTCCGTCTGTGTTTCCTCTGTGCCCGTTGCCGCAGCATCCGTCGGGTTTGCCGTCGCATGGAGCGAAACGCCAAGTTTTTCCAGCGAGATGAACCGCAACAGGTTATCCAAAATGGTTCCGCCGCCGGTGTCGTTTCCCTGTCCGCCCATGTTGACAACTGTCTTTGGCACAATGTCCACGTGTGTCTGTTTGATGGCGTCGGACAGTTTATCGGCAACTTCCTGTATAACGCGATACTCCGCCCCGCCATATGCTTTGACCTGTGCGTCGATGGCCTGCGCTTTGGCCAAACCGACGTTGGTTTCCTTGGACGCTTCCGCTTCGCCTTCAAGGCGCACCTTTTCGGCGTTGGCCTTGGCAAGCGCTATGATCTGGTACGCTTCCTGTTCGGCTTTGCTTGCCAATGCGGCGCCGCTGTTGCGTTCCACTTCGATCTGTATCTTCGACTTGGTCAAGAAGCTCTGCTGCTCGGCTGTTGCCTGCGCTTCACGCAACGCCTTTTCGCTTTCGGCTGCCTCTTGCTGCTTTTGATAGGTGACCTTTTTCTCCTCGGCAATTTGGCGTTCGCGCAGTTGTGTTAGAATATTTTCTATTTGCACATCCGCCACCATGGATTTGGGTGTGCCGATCAGCACTTCTTCGAGCTGCAAATTGTAATATCGGAATTTTTCACGCATCTCCAGCACTGCCCGCTCACGGATAGCGCTGCGCTCCTGGATCAACTCGATGAGGGTCTTGGTCTGCGCGACATCCTTGAAATAAGCGCTGACCAGCGGATCCAGCGATTGGTTGACCAGCATGTTGATGTCGCCAAAGCGTTGGATGACCCACGGCGCCTGTTTGTAGTCGATATGCATAACAACCGAAAGCGGCAGTGACGGCTCAAACGCATCCTTGGTGATGATGTCCACTTCGGAAAGGTTCTCGTCGTATTTATGGTCACCCGTTTCATTGCGGTTCCATTTCAGAATGATATTGGTCGTCGGAACAAGCACGACTTTGCCCGCATCGGTATTAAACGCATACTTGCCGGTCATCAGCGGTTTTTCCTGCACGCCTTTGGCGCCTACCTGCACCAATTCCCCGTGACGGTAATCAACTCCCGTGGTATCCACGCCCTCAATGCCATAGAACGAAACGACCACGCCGACAAAGCCGATTGGCACGACCGTCTTTGGACGGTATTCAACGGTTGCAAAAAGTCGGTTGATATAATAGGTACCGTCGGTAAGTACTTGCAGCTGTTTGCCGCGCTTGCCGTCCAATTCAAGAAATTTTTCCGGATCCTGAAAACTGGCGTGACCTTGTCCGACGCTCGGCGCGATGATTTCACCCTGTTCCAGCGAAGGTCCGTCGTGAACGGTGACAATGCCCATCAGGTCGCTGGTTTCCTTGCTGTTCCCCATGATGACGACCGGGCTGAACGCATCTCTGGAAAGAAGCGTCTGCTGCATGCCTGCGATTTCCGTCCGTTCCTGCCGTGCGCCGGTCATGATGGCCTTGATTTCGTTTGGTGTAATAACGACAAACTGTGCAAGGTTGATAGCATAGGTTCCTTCTCGAAGAATACCGCGCTGCGGCCCTCTTTGCCCGCCGTTTTGCAAAAAGCCCCTGACGCTTTGGAAGTTGTTCGCCTCGGGAATGACCTTTCCAAGCGTTTGGGAAGGCTGAAGCGGCGTTCCGTCCTTAGCGAAGATATAGGCTATCTGGCCTTGCGGAATGGTTATAAGCGGATAGCGATGGATCTTGAATTTGAGCACCGACTTGAAATGGATGCCGCCGCGCAGCAAGTCCGGAGAATAACCGGCTTCGCCGTTGAGCGCAATGATGGCATCTTTGAGCGATCCTTTCATGCTCCACCATTTTTCAATCACAGCTACTTCATCGGAGCGAATGACGCGCAATCCAAGGATTTTAAAGATCAATACGTAGAGGACAACCACCCCGCCTGCAACGTATGCCAATAGGGTGAGTATTTGTCCAAAATCGATTTCCATCGTCCTTTTCCTCCAGTGTTTTTTTAATGCATATTTAAATGCATATATAGTATAGCATAGTTACTATATTCAATGATAAAATGTTTATACCCCACTGACTCTATTGCTGCCGCATTGGCGATTTATCGCATATTGACAAGTTTTCCTATGAATGAAATAATCTCGATTAAGGAAGGTGACAGATATGGAAAATTATCTCATCAACAAGATTTCGGACGGGTTTTGGAGCATTGAGGATGGCCGTGTACGCTGTTTTCTTGTCGAAGGAAAAGATCGTGCCATTTTGGTTGATACCGGTTTTGGCACAGGCGATCTTGCCTCTTTGGTTTTGAGCATCACTTCAAAGCCGTTGACGCTTGTCATCACGCACGCGGACGGTGACCACATCGGAGCAAACAGAGGATTCTCTCGGGCGCACATGCACCCCTCGGAATTTGCATTGTACAACAGCGGTGCTTTTGCCGGATGTCCCGTTGCGCCGCTTTGGGAGAAGGATGTGCTTGATCTTGGAGGCAGATGCTTTGAGATCATCCATATCCCGGGTCACACACCGGGCAGCATCGTACTTTTGGATAGGGCGAATCGGATTCTCATCGGCGGTGACAGCATACAACCCGGTCCCATTCATATGTTTGGCGCGGCACGCAATTTCCCCGGGTATATCGCGAGCATGGAGAAGCTTCAGGCTATGACCGACAGTTTTGACATCGTTTACGCCTCCCATTATGATCTTGAAGTTCCTGTATCCATGTTGTCCACGCTGATAGAAGGAGCCAAACGGATTTTTTCAGGTGAAATTGCGGGAATCGAGCCGGAACCAGACAACAGGCTATACGGCAAGAGCAAGCTGTATACCTATGAGTGTGTCAGCTTCTGGGGAAACCTCGCCGGTTACGGTAAATAGTGATCATGCAAAAAGAACGGCAGCAATGCCGTTCTTTTTTTGTGATCGATGATTGAGTAAATAACTGTATATACAGGTTTATTTCGCGTATATGGATCCGATAAGCCTGTTGACCAACCCCGTTGGTAAAAATTTTGACAGCACCGCAAACAACTGATATTTAATGCCGATCGTGGCAATTGTCTTTGCGCGTTTTTTCGTTGCGATATGGTAGATTTTATTTGCAACATACGTTGCGGACATTCCGTGCTGCTCGTCTTTTTCCATCAAAGAAACGGAACGTCCGATCGCACCTTTGTATGCTTCATCGCCCAGATCACTTTTGTTGCGTTTGTCGGTAAATGCGGTTTTGGCATCGCCGGGCATTACAATACAAACGCCGACACCAAAACGTCCAATCTCATTGGCGAGCGCCAGTGAATAGGCGTTGATTGCCGCCTTGGAGGCGGAATAGTACGCCTGGAACGGCACAGGGAGCACCGCTGCCGCAGAGCTCACGTTGACGATTCGTCCATATCCTTTTTTAAGCAGCGGGAGTGCACACTGCACGGACGCCACCGTCCCGAAGAAATTGACGTCGAACAGCTTATGAGCGTCAGCATAATCCGTATACTCCACCGCACCGGAAATGCCCATCCCGGCGTTGTTGACAAGCACGTCTATGTGATCCGTCTGTCTGTGAATCTGCGCAAAAGCCGATTGGATGCTCTTTGGATCGGATACGTCGGTATCGATATGGTGGACTGTTTCATAAGACAAACCGCTTCGGCTGAGTTCAAAGACAAGAAATCCATGACGCGCGAATTCTTGTACAAGCGCCATTCCGATGCCGCTGCTTCCGCCCGTTATAACGGCAATCCTGCTCATTGCGTCTCCTTGAACACCTTTGCGATAATATCCATAGCCTCATCGAGAATCGTTTCCGTGTGCGTTGCCATATAACTGGTGCGAAGCAGGCATTCCGACGGCGGCGTGGCAGGCGGAAGCACCGGATTAACATACACGCCTTCGTCGTACAGGCGTTTGGATTTGATAAGGGTATTTTCCAAATCATAGGTATACAGCGGTATGATGGGCGTCACCGATTCGCGTATCCGGATATCGCGCTTTTTGAATCCGGCTCTGGCATATGCGGAAATGTCGATCAGTCGCTGTGAAATTTCCGGATGCTTTTCAAGATACCGAAGCGCTGCCAACGCACATGCGCAGTTTGCAGGCGGGATCGATGCCGAGAAAATAAACGGGCGGGAACTGTGTCTGACATACTCCGCAACGCTTTCCGTGGTCGCCATAAAGCCGCCGAGGCTTGCCAGGGATTTGCTGAAAGTCCCCATGATGATATCCACTTCATCATTCAGGCCAAAATAGTCCGCAGTACCCCTGCCCCCGTTGCCAATAACGCCCAGCGCATGCGCATCGTCGACCATCACCCGCGCGCCGTATTGCTTTGCAAGCTTGACGATCCCCGGAAGATCCGCAATATCGCCTCCCATGCTGAACACGCCGTCGGTAATGATGAGCTTTCCGGCACTTTCCGGTATTGTTTTGAGCGTATTTTCAAGATCCTGCATATCGTTGTGGTTATAGCGTGCCATTTTGCCAAAGCTGAGCTTGCATCCGTCGTAGATGCTGGCGTGGTTTTCCTTGTCGCAAATGGCATAGTCGTTCCTGCCGACGAGCGCGCTTATGATTCCGAGATTGGTTTGAAACCCTGTTGAAAACGTCACGGCCGCTTCTTTATAGACAAATGCCGCCAGTTCTTTTTCCAATTCCAAATGCATTTCCAGCGTTCCGTTTAAAAACCTGGAGCCGGAGCAGCCGGAGCCGTAACGCTCAAACGCTTTGATGCCCGCTTCAATGACCTCTTCGTTTGTTGTCAGCCCCAGATAGTTGTTGGAACCCAACATGATACGGCGCTTCCCCTCCATAATAACTTCGATATCCTGGCGGGATTGCAGTGCATGAAAATATGGATATACCCCTCGTTCTCTTGCTTCTTTTGCTGCAGTAAAATTTTCACATTTGGTAAATAAGTCCATTGTCGAGCCCCTCTCAGCATTCTATAAATTATTCATAGTTTATCACTTTTATCGCATACATTACAGATGAATTTATGCCGGCCGCGGGAGGCATTGAGATTATTCCGTTTGCCGGCGTTTGTACAAACAGCATGACCGACAAACAACTTCTGTATACTGTTGGCAAAATACTGCACGTTTTATACAATGCTTCAAACAAAGCAGCGGTTGGAGTTGATAGTGATCCTGCCCACACCTGTTTGCTTCGCGTTTCAAACAAATACCGTTTGTGCATTATGCCGGATGTCACGCTGCAGCGCGCTCGGTTTTGGACTCTTAGAGATAGTACATCTCGCCATCGTCCTTCAAACGCGATTGCTCCGCCATATCCTGCAGGGATATTTTCCCAAGATAAGATTGCATGACGCGGCTTAACGGATCATAGACATTTTCATTCAGGCACTGCTGCAAAGCCGTATAGGAATCCTGCTCATCCACGATATGAAGATCCCCTTCCAGAACGTCCAGGATTTCTTTGAGCATCAGCTTTTCCGCCGGAAATCCCAAACGGTATCCGCCATGGGCTCCCCGAACACTTTTAATGATGCTGTTTCGCTTGAGCTCTGCGGCGATCTGCTCAAGGTATCGCGGGGAAATATCCTGCCGCTTGGCGATATCCGCCAGATTGCAGTGCGGCTGATCCTGATGCATCGCCATATCCACAAGCATGCGAACGCCATATCTGCTTTTGGTGGAAAGTTTCAAAATAATACCCTCCCGGATTTCATATTGAGTAGTTCCATGAGCTGTCTGCTTTATGCGCGATATGGTAGCTTTCGGCCAGATCCGATAGTCTTACGGAATCCACAAAGGCATCTATCTCATCCTTTAGCCCTCTCCAGACATCGCGGGCTACGCAGAGATCACGGCGTTCACAGTCTCCGTCGGCGAGGCAATCTACCGTGGTAAAGGCACTTTCCATCTGACGCAGCACATCGCCGACACTGATCGAATCGGCAGGTCTTGCAAGCAAATATCCGGGTGCGGCGCCTTTGATGCCAACAACCAAATTCCCCGATCGAAGTCCGATGAACAGCTGCTGCAAATATCCTTCCGACACATCGGCTTCCTGCGCAATTTCCTTGAGCATAACAGGTAAGTCACCGGGGTGATTCGCGAGTATGACCATCGCCTGCAGCCCGTATCGTCCGCGTGTTGAAATTCTCAAACCCCGTTCCTCCATATCCGTTACGTAAACTTATTAAATACACTGCTCTGATAAGTTCGATTATAGTGGTACCGCCTCGCAAATGCAACCGACGGTACCTGTCTTCTGTTATTATCCAAAATACTCCGTGTATATCGACTTTGCCCGGTTGGCGTCTCCGGCATTTTTGATGATAGCCCTGCCGTCAGAGAATAAGCTTATTTCCGTTTGAGCGCTTTTAAGATTCAGAATGAAGTCGTTGTACGCAATGTCACAAACCCCTTCGAGCTTTTGAGAGAGCTCCGCGAAATCCATTTTTCGCTTGAAGCCGGGGACCACTTGCACGGCATCCTGCCCGCAGATCTGGGTGGTATACGTGCCGCCCGTATTTTGAAGTCTATGGTATTCACCCAACCCGCATACGGGGCAATCGGGCTTCTTTTGTACCGGCAGCGAATGAAATGTGTTCTCCCATATATCCAACACGATCAAATCATGCCGTGCTTTCGGACTACCCGTTAGGATTTTTATCGCCTCTGTGGCTTGGTAGGACGCAATGATGGAAGTCAGCGTATTGAGCACACCCGCTGTGCTGCATGATTCACCGGTGCCGCCCACTGCCTCACCGGTCATGCAGTGATAACATGCGGTGACGCCCGGAACAATGTTCATCGTCATCCCCACGCTGCCCAATGCTCCGCCGAAAACCCAGGGAATGCCGTGTTTGCAACATGCTTCGTTGATCAGGTGCCTCGTTTCGCGATTGTCCGTACCGTCCAGTACCAGATCGACGCCGTTTATGAGGGTTTCTGCGTTAAAAGCATTGAAATCCTCCACTTCCGCTTCGATTGTGATCTGTGAATTAGCCTCCAGCAATCTTTTTTTTGCCGCTATGGCCTTGGGAAGATTGTCGGCAACATCCGATTCGCTAAACAGGATTTGCCGGTGAAGATTGTGCAGCTCCACAAAATCCCGGTCTATCAGGCGCAAATATCCGACACCGGCGCGGGCGAGGTTGTTTGCGATCACGGTGCCCAGTGCGCCTACCCCCACGATTGCAACCCTTGACTCTTTGAGTTTAGCCTGTCCGGAAACCCCAAGCTTTGAAAACGCGCTTTGCCGAAGATACCTTTGTTCCATCGTTATCCTCCCTGTCAACTCTTTGCGATCCTATGGATCGCTTCGATAAACGCCTCGATTTCTTCCTCCGTGGTAAAGCATCCGGGACTGACACGCACCGTTCCGCCCATTGCCAGCGTGCCGATGATCCTGTGGGCATCGGGGGCGCAGTGCAACCCGGGCCGTACTGCAATGCCAAACGAATCATCAAGGATCATGCCGACCGTCTGGCAATCCATGCCCTCCACGTTGAAGGAGACAACACAAGCCCGTTCCATGCCGGCGTTGGGCCCATATACGGTTATCCCCGCCAAGTTCTGTAAACCCGCAATCAGTTGCTGGACTACCTGGCATTCATGATCATGGATCGTGCAAAGCCCCGTCTTTTGAATGTACCGGATGCCGGCGCCAAGCCCTGCAAGCCCGGGTGTGTTGACTGTTCCGCTTTCATATCTGTCCGGCATTGCCCTTGGCTGTTCAAGTTGCTCGGAAGCGCTTCCCGTGCCTCCCTGTTTCAAAGGCTCTACTTCCAGCCCTTCTTCGATGTACAGCACACCTGTTCCTTGCGCTCCTAGGAGGGATTTATGGCCTGCCAGCGCCAAGAGGGATATGTTCATCTCCGCCACATGGATGGGCAAAAAGCCTGCCGTCTGCGCCGCGTCGACCAACAGCGGTATGCCCGCTTTGCGCGCTGCTTTTCCGATTTCCGTTACCGGATTGATGGTGCCGGTGACATTGGATGCATGGGTAAGTGCGATCAATTTTGTATTTTTCCGTATGGATGCCTTTATATCATCCGGATCCACACCAAAAACCGCAGATGTACGGACTTTTTCCACTTCCACGCCCAGTTTTTTAAGTGCCTCCAACGGTCTTGCCATCGCGTTGTGCTCCATAGCGCTTGTAATGACATGATCGCCCGGCTTGAGCAACCCTTTGAGGGCAAGGTTGATGGAATCGGTCGCATTCTGTGTAAAGACGACCTGATTTGTTTTTGCCCCGATGAGCTGCGCAGTTAGCTGCCTCGTTTCCAACACAATTTTACCGGCGCGAACAGACATTGAATGCCCGGATCGTCCGGGATTTGCCCCGGCATTTCGCATGCAATCGTCCACCGCCTTATAAACTTCCTCCGGTTTCGGATAGGAGGTTGCCGCATTATCAAGATAGATCATAGGATCACCGCCATCAATATTTTAAACTTATTATACCCATGGAATTAATATTAGTCAAATTCCTTGGAACCGCAAAAATCTCCGTTGACATCCAAACCAGCTATGATATAATAACATAAAATTACTAATTCGATAGGATTTATTTATGTCGAATGGGAAGGAGATCATCGGGATGTTTTTTACGAAACAATGCGAAACAAGAAAACAGTCGCATGGTCCCCGTTGTTGCCGAATGTGTGGCTGTATGCCGAGATACTCATAGTTTCACAATAAACAGCAGATTTTTTGGAGGTTTTATACAATGAGCGAAAGAACGCTTGGATTTGACACTTTGCAGTTGCACGCCGGGCAAAAGCCCGATCCCACCACCGGCTCGCGCGCCGTACCGATTTACCAGACTTCGTCCTACGTATTCAACAGCGCGGAGCATGCCGCCAACCTGTTTGCCTTAAAGGAATCCGGCAACATCTATACGCGCATCATGAATCCCACAACCGATGTGCTTGAAAACCGCATTGCGGCATTGGAAGGCGGCGTCGCTGCACTTGCGGTAAGCTCGGGATCCGCCGCGATCACCTATGCCGTTATGAATGTGGCAAACGCGGGAGACAACATCGTATCCGCTGCCACGCTCTATGGCGGCACGTATAACCTTTTCGCCCATACCCTGCCGCGCTATGGCATCAAGACCATTTTTGTGGATGCGGATGATCCGCAAAACTTCGCAAAGGCGATAACACCACAAACAAAAGCGCTGTACATTGAAACCATCGGCAACCCGGGCATCAACATCATCGATATCGAAAAAGTGGCACAGATCGCCCATCAAAACGGTATTCCGCTTATCATCGACAATACCTTTGGCACCCCGTATCTCATAAAGCCTATACAGTACGGTGCGGATATCGTGGTCCATTCCGCAACCAAGTTTTTGGGCGGCCATGGCACCTCCATCGGCGGGCTTATCGTGGACGGCGGCAAGTTTGACTGGGCCAGCGGTAAGTTCCCCGCCTATACACAACCCGACCCGAGTTACCACGGTTTGCAATTCGCACAAGCTCTGGGGCCTGTTGCGTTTATCACGCGGGCGCGGGTAACGCTCTTGCGCGATACCGGCGCAGCGCTTTCCCCGTTCAACGCATTTTTGTTCCTTCAAGGATTGGAAACGCTGTCCTTGCGTATGGAACGGCATGTTTCAAACGCGCAGACAGTTGCCGCGTTCCTTTCAACCCATGCAAGCGTTGCCGCCGTGAATTACCCGGGGCTTGCCGGCAACAAATACTATGATCTTGCGCAAAAATATCTGCCCAAAGGTCCGGGTGCTATATTCACCTTTGAACTCAAAGGCGGTGTCGAGGCCGGCAAAAAGTTCATCGACGGTTTGGAGATTTTCTCGAATCTTGCCAATGTCGGCGACGCAAAATCGCTCGTCATCCATCCGGCATCGACAACGCATTCCCAGTTAAGCGAACAGGACCAGATAAAATCCGGCGTCACACCCGGCCAGATTCGGCTCTCCATCGGCATCGAGGACATCAACGATTTGCTCTTTGATTTAGACCAGGCGCTCTTAAAAGCCACCGGGCTGTAAACACAAAAGAGGGGACCGCACAAATGGTGCGATCCCCTTCTCTATTATCCGGGATTTTATCCTTTCGGCACATGTTCCAGCTGCTTCAGCAGCATACGCGCAGCAAGCCGGTTCGCGTTGGCACGCAAGGCCAATCGCATGATTTGGTCAAACATCTGTTGAGCGTCTTCGCCTGTATAGCTGATGCTCTTTGCAACACAAGCCAGTGATTCGTCCTGCAAGCGTCCAAAGGCTTCAAATTTCTTTTCGTCCTCGCCTTCGAACAGATTCAACAGTTGTTCGACCTGCTGAACCGGGAAAACCTGCTTCAATGTGCATGCCATGACAGAAGCAGCCAGATGCCGCTTTACATATTTTTTCTTGTTTGGTCTTGGGATCAATCCCGATTTGACACTGTTGCTCAAAATGGCGGGCGTCACAAGGTTCTCCGTCTGGGAGCGCTGAAACAACGCCATTTGTCTTTGGACATAGCCTACCACCTGATCCAGATACAGTTCGATATCCGGCAGTTCGTCATATGTTACGGTATGGTAACTGGATAGATTCGCCGCTATTTCCTCCGTACGCTGCTTCATGCTTTCCCTCCGGCATTTTAATATCTGTAGCCTATCATATATATTTAATATTGTCTATTTATATATCTATATTTCTTGACAGGATTTTGATTATCTTATATCATGGTATTAACAATTATTAAGAGGTGAGGTCAATTGATCGTTGAGGGAATCCAGATTTGGGGCGATTCGTTGTTTCGCGGCGTTCAATACGACGGTACGCGCAAACGGCACGTCCTTACATCCCGCCCGCCGGTCGACATGGCGGCGTCGGCAATCGGGCTGCCGGTTGTGAACCATGCCCGCATGGGCAATACCGTACTAACGGGATACCAGAACATGCTGGAATCCGATGCCGCTAAACTCAAAAACCATGTGGTGCTGTTGGAATTTGGCGGCAACGACTGTGACTTCGACTGGCGGAAGATTGCACAGGAACCGTCTGCGCAACATGTCTGCCATGTACCTCCCGATCAATACAGGGATACCCTGTTGAAAATGATCGGGATAATCAAAAACGCGGGCGGGTATCCCGTGATGACGACGCTTCCGCCGCTCAATGCCAACAGCTTCTTTCGGGGCATCACAAGTGTTGGTCTCAACGGTGAAAACATTCTGGCTTTTCTCGGCGACGTGCAGCAAATCTATCGCTGGCAGGAGTACTACAGCCTGATAAACATGCAGATCGCGCTGGAGCAAAGCATCCCCTGTCTTCCCGTCAGGGAATATTTCCTCGCCAACAGGCCGTATCGGGAGTGGGTTTGCGAAGACGGCATCCACCCCAACGAATTTGGTTATCAGCTGATCTATGAAGTCTTCATATCGCAGTGGAAGAAGTACGAGACCATTTTGTTTTCAATCTGAACCAAACAAGAGAGCCTTGCCATGCAGGGCTCTCTTGCGTTGTCAACAGAGACAATGTGTCTTGATCTCGCCTTGTATTGCGGCCTTCTAATCCAGCTCGAACTGCCCGGTATACAGTTGGTAGTAGCGGCCTTTCTGCCTGAGAAGATCATCGTGGTCGCCGCGCTCGATGATTTCCCCGTTCTCAATGACCATGATCGCGTTGGCATTGCGAACGGTGGAAAGCCGGTGTGCGATGACAAACGTCGTCCTTCCCTCCATGATCTTATCCATGCCGCGTTCGATCAGCCGCTCGGTGCGGGTATCGATGGAACTTGTCGCTTCATCGAGGATCAATATCGGAGGATCGGCTGCAGCCGCCCGCGCAATGCTTAAAAGCTGCCGCTGCCCCTGACTCAAATTCGCCCCGTCATCGGTCAGAACTGTTTGATATCCTTCGGGCAGTTGCCGGATAAATGTGTCGGCGCTGGCTATTTTTGCCGCTTCGATGCACTCCTCGTCGGTCGCATCCGGCCTGCCGTAGCGGATGTTATCCAGTACCGTGCCGTCGAACAAATGCGTATCCTGCAGCACCATGCCCAATGATTTGCGCAAACTGTCCTTTTGAATGTGTTTAATGTCGATGCCGTCGATGGTAATCCGTCCCTGGTCTATATCGTAGAAGCGGGTTATGAGGTTTGTCACCGTCGTCTTGCCCGCTCCGGTCGAACCGACAAACGCGATTTTCTGTCCGGGTTTCGCATACAGCGAGATGTTCTTCAACACCGTTTTGCCCGGGATATAGCTGAACGTCACGTTTTCAAAGCGGACGTCGCCTTTGACATCTTTAAGCTCCACAGCGTCCGGTGCATCTGCGGATTCCGGAACCTCGTCCATGATTTCAAACATGCGCTCCGCACCGGCCAAAGCGCTTTGGATGGTGTTGATCTGGTTGGAAATCTCGTTGACCGGATGGGATATTTGCCTTGTATATTGAAGAAATGCACCCAGCCCGCCGATATCCAATACTCCCGATACCGCCAGTACGCCGCCGATTGCGGAAGTAAACGCATAGTTGACGGTGTTGATATTCGCCATCAGCGGCATCATCATGCCGGAAAACAGCTGTGCTCTGGTCGCGTTCGCTCGGTGCTGCTCGACGAGGTTCTCAAAACGTGCATGCACATCGCCCTCACGGCAGAACACCTTAACTTCGCGCTGCCCCTCCATCATCTCCTCGATGTAGCCGTTCATGGCCCCGAGGCTCCGTTGCTGGGCGCTGAAATAGTTCCGGCTCCGCTTGATGACCCATCTCGCAACCGAAAGCATCAGCGGCATGATGACAAGCGTCACCAACGTTAAGACGGGGCTGATGAAAATCATAAGAGAAAAAGTGCCTACGACGGTTATCGCGCTTGAAAACAGCTGCGTTATCGCGTTGTTCAACGAGGTGGAGACACTGTCCATATCGTTGGTGAACCGGCTCATAACCTCGCCGTGCACATGGGTATCGAAAAAGCGCAAAGGCAGCGATTGGATTTTTTGGAACAGGTCCTCGCGCATGGACCGCACGGTTCTTTGCGAAACGGCGATCATCGTTTTATTCATCAGGTATGTCGAAGTCACGCCCGTTATATAGATGCACGCCAAAATGAGGAGCATCTGCGAAAGCCCCGCAAAATTTTTCGGGATAATGTAGTTGTTGATCAGCGGACGGATGAAATAACTGCCCGTAAGCGATGCCGCTGTGCGGATAACAACAAGCAGGAAAACCACCAACAAGGTGACCTTGCTCCTCTTCAGGTAGTCCCACAGCCTTCTTGCCGTCCCCTTTATGTTCTTTGGCTTGGCGAAAGACCGGATGCCCCCAAACCGTCCGCCACCCCGCATTGGCATGACGACAGGATCTCTGTTGGTTTGTTGTGCCATCAGTTTTTCACCTCTTCCTGCTGCGAATCATATATCTCTTTGTAAATGGCGTTTTGCGCCATCAATTCTTTATGGGTACCGATGCCGGATATCCGGCCATTGTCCATAACGATTATCTTGTCCGCGTATCGTACCGAACTGATGCGCTGTGCGATGATAAACGTGGTCGTATCTTTGAGAATCGTATCGAACGCCTCGCGAATTCTCAATTCGGTAGCCGAGTCGACGGCGCTGGTGCTGTCATCCAGTATCAGAATCTTCGGTCTTTTGATCATTGCGCGGGCAATACACATACGCTGCTTTTGACCGCCGGAGAGGGTAACACCGCCCTGTCCCAACTCGGTTTCATATCCCTGCGGCATTTCCATGATGAAGTCGTGCGCTTGTGCAGCCTTTGCCGCAATCAAAATTTCTTCCATCGACGCGTCTTGCTTTCCCCAGGCAATATTCTCCCGAATGGTACCCGAAAAGAGCATGCTGCGCTGCATGACCATCCCTATACCCTGCCTGAGTTTGAGCAGGCTATACTCTTTCACATCGTTGCCGTCCACCATAATCTGCCCCGAATCGGTATCATACAGGCGGGAGATCAACGATATGAGCGTTGTTTTCCCCGATCCCGTAGACCCGACAATGGCGACAACTTCTCCGGCGTTCGCCGTAAAGCTGACGTTTTGAATGACTTTCTCACTCGCGTGCTTATTGTAGGAAAAGCTGACATCCTGAAATTCCACTTGCCCGCGGGTGACCGACAAGCTCTCCGCGGAGCCGTCGAGGATGTCCACTGGCGAGTCGAGCACTTCAATGACGCGCCGGCTTGAGGCGCGGGAGCGGGAGAACATCATGAACGCCTGTGAAAGCGCTGTCAGCGACATCAATATCTGCGTCACGTAGCTTATGAATGAAATAAGCTGTCCTGTCATCAGCTTGCCTTGCCCGACCAGATTCCCGCCAAACCAAATGACCAGGATGGTCGTCATGTTCATCAGCAGCATCGTGACGGGCATCGTCATGATGGTCACATTCATCGCACGGATGGTGGCGTTCATCAAATCCTCGTTGGAGGCAAGAAACTTTTTCCGTTCCGTATTCTGTGTCACAAACGATTTGATGACTCTGACGTTGGTCAGATTCTCCTGAATGTTCTCGTTGAGCTTATCGAGCTTATCCTGCATTTTGGAAAACAGCGGAAGGCCCCGGCTGATGATCAACACGATGGCAACGCTCAAAACCGGCAATGCCAGAAGAAGAACCAGGGCGACCCGCGCATTGATCGCAAAAGACAATCCCAATGCCATGATGAGTGTCAGCGGCGCTCTTATCAGCATGCGCATGATCATCATCGCGGTTTGTTGCAGGGTATTGATATCGTTGGTAAGCCTTGTTATCAGCGAAGCGGAACCAAACTTGTCAATGTTGGCAAAGGAAAACGTCTGCACTTTGGCGAACACGGCTTTTCGCAGTTCGGCACCCATTCCCTGGCTTGCTTTAGACGAAAAATAGACGCTGCCGAAATTTGTCACCAACGCGATCAGTGCCAATGCCGTCATCACCATGCCAACTTGCACGATATACCCGACATTCCTGCCGACGATGCCATAATCGACGATTTTCGACATCAGCGCCGGTTGGACGATCTCCGCAAAAACGTCTATGATGACGAGCACCGGTCCGGTGATGGCGGCTCGCCGATATTTTTTAAAATAGATGAGAAACCGTTTCATATACACACTCCATGCGTCATATTGTCCGTGTCATTGTTTTACGCTGAGGTTTTCGCTCAACCGCGAAAAGTACTCGGCCATTCTTTTGATTTCGTTTGTATCAAATCCCGCGCACATATTCGTAAACAACGAGTCACTCTCGTTCCTGCACGCGACGGCAGCCTCCTGCCCTTTTTCCGTAAGCTCTATGCGGTTTCGTCGAAGATCCTTTTTATCGGTTGCTTTGGTAATAAAGCCGCCTTTCAATAAGCGTCTGATGGATACGGCCACAGTAGCCTGGCTCACGGAAAGCTGTTCCGAGATTTCTTTCTGTGTGCTTCCTCCAGAACCAAGAAGCGCGAAAAGGATTTGAGGCTGCCCGAAATAGATTCCGTGCGCAAGCATGATTTCACGCATCCTGCGCCTGTACACACGGTTAAGCTTCCGAAAGCTGCTTTCAATCAATGCAATATCTTCGTTCACCATGCGCCCACCTTTAATTAGCCGATTAATATTTAGTCGGTTAAGTATATGAAAATATATTCCTGCTTGTCAATAGGAGCGTGTACATTTTGCACTGCGGTGCTTCGGGGACCGTTCCCAATAAAATTCCCCGAACAGAGTGTTTGTGCATTCAAAATGCGGTCCGTCCGGATGTGTCCACATGCCATGCATGCTAAGATTCCTGCCCGTTAAGGCTGGAAGCGGGGCGACACAAAACGGTTCAGTCGAACAGCGCTTTTAGACTTTCCTCATAAGGCGGGCGGCAAATGCCCTTTTCCGTCACAATGCCGGCGATAAGCGTATGATCCGTCACATCAAACGCCGGATTATAACATTTCACGCCCTCTGGTGCCACCGGTTCTTTGAAGAACAGTTGCTTGATCTCCTGCGGGTCACGTTGTTCGATCTGTATTTGTTTGCCCGTTTTACAGCGCATATCGATGGTGGAAGTGGGCCCGAGCACGTAGAACGGAATACCGTAGTGTTTGGCCAGAATAGCAACGCCGCTTGTACCGATTTTATTCGCCACATCCCCGTTTGCGGCGACCCGGTCGCATCCCACAAAGCAGGCCTGCACCCATCCGTTTTGCATCACGATGCTCGCCATGTTGTCACAGATGAGCGTCACATCGATCCCTGCCTGATGCAGCTCAAATGCTGTCAGTCGCGCGCCCTGCAACAGAGGCCGGGTTTCATCGGCAAAGACCCTGAGTTTCATGCCGCGTTCGTGTGCCAAAAGCAGCGGTCCAAGCGCAGTGCCGTAGCGGGAGGTGGCCAAAGGCCCAGCGTTGCAGTGCGTCAGAACGCCGTCACCATCCTTTAACAGGGAAAGTCCGTATTCCGAGATGGCGCTGCACATCGCGATGTCTTCTTCGTGTATCGCCCGGCATTCGTCTCCAAGCAGTCGGATGATTTCCGCAATATCCATCTCTTTGTTTTTTTCAACGACCTTCTCCATCCGCTCAAGCGCCCAGCTCAGATTCACTGCCGTCGGGCGGGACGCATTGAGATATTGCAATTGGTTTTTGAATTCACGGGCAAAAGTGTCGTACGAATCCGCCTTGATCTGCTGTGCCAAGCAGTACATCGCATACCCTGCACAGATGCCGATGGCAGGTGCGCCGCGCACCTTCAGCGTGCGAATGGCATCGAACATCTCCTGGGCTGAACGTAGCGTCACATATTCGACGTAGTTGGGAAGGCGTGTTTGATCGAGGATGATGATCGCGTCTTTGGCGTCATTGAGCCTGATATTTTCCATTTGCACACACAGATTCATAGCTCCACCCGTTTCCATGATTGATCTTTGGGATATACCTGCCCTTAACAGTTTCCGATGAAGACATAACGAAGCGATTCTCTCGCGATTTCGGCCAGTCTTTGAATCGAAGCAATCTGCGTCATGTTCTTGTCCGTCATCTTATAGCGCGGGAAAAATCGTGTCAGATGCAGCGGAATATCAAAGCGTACAGATGCCAACCAACGGCTGAGGCTTCGGATATCCTCTTCGTCGTCGTTTTCGCCCGGGATGACTAGCGTCGTCACTTCCACATGGCATCGCTTCGCTGCCAATTCGATGGATCGCTTGACCGTTTGAAGGTCGCCGGAGATGCGTTTGTAGAATTCTTCCGAAAACGCCTTTAAATCGATGTTCAGCGCATCGATATCGGGCAGAAGCTGTTTGAACGGTTCTTCACAGATATAGCCGTTGGTGACCAGCACGTTTTTAAGACCGCGCCGATGTACCGCCTGCGAACAGTCGCGCACGAATTCATAGCCTATCAGCGGTTCGTTATAGGTATAGGCAACGCCGATATTGCCCTGGCTCTTCTTGGTTACGGCAAGATCTGCGAGCTCCTCCGGCGTCATCTCCCGTACAACGGTGCTTTGACTGTCCGCCATGGAAATCTCGAAATTCTGGCAAAACGGGCAGCGCAGGTTGCATCCGAAGCTTCCCACCGAAAGGATGGTGCTTTTAGGATAAAACCGATACAGCGGTTTCTTTTCGATCGGATCCAGCGCAATGGCTGTAATCTTTCCATAGTTGATCGCAGTAATGGCACCGCCGATATTGCTCCTGGCGTTGCAAAACCCGATCTCATTTTCATCCAGCATGCAATGATGCGGGCAGATAGTGCATCCCAGTTTGCTCATGTGTGTCTAACCACCTTAAAGCGCTCCATCGAGTATGTGTCGTTTGGGGATATATTTCCTTTTTGCAGCGCGACCTCGACCTGCTGCTGCGGTGTGTCTACGCCTTGAAGATTCGGCAGCAGAAGCCCCAGCTTGCCGCGGGAACGGACGATGACACCGTATTGTTTCACATCGAGCTCATCGATGGATAAGATGGGCTCCGGCATCATCAAAACGTCAACGCTATACACCAGTTTGGGCAATTCCTCTTTACGCACGGCGGCAAAGCGCGGATCTTCCACAGCGGCGCTCACGGCCATTTTGATGATTTCATCCGCGATGCTTTGTGTCACCGCAGAGATGGTCCCGATGCAGCCCCGGAGTTTCCCTTCCTTTTTAAGCGATACGAACACGCCTGCCCGCTGTGCCGTCATCGAATCAGGAAGTCCTTCCGGTCTTTTTATGTGCGTGCCCGTCCTGACATAGTGTTCAACCGTCTGCCTGGCCAAGCGCACATACGCGTCTTCGCTTGCCCTGCGCTCATCGAGCCGTTCTTTTTCCTGTTGTTCAAACAGGATATCGAAATGTCTGTTTTCATCCGTACCCTCTATGGAAAAAGATGCAACGGCATATCCTACGCCATAAGGTCCTTCGTAGCTTAAAAGCTCCGGTTTGACCATAAGGCCGTCCAGCGCTCCCACCATGATGACAAAGGAACGCAAGCCGCATTCTGCTGCCGCTTCAGAGATTTCCTCTTCAAAGTCAAGAAACCGCAGGAAATCTCCGTTTGCCATCGCCTCGGTAACGTTGCGGTCGAATTCCGGGCCTTCCGGCGCAAAACCATAGGGGCCGTCCGATTTGAGCTTATGCGACAGATCGCCGCTTGCAATCAGCACCATACGTTTGTCGCTACGAAGAGCAGCTTCCTGGATGCATTTTCCAAATTGGTAGTGTGTGAGCAGCGAAAGGCCTGAAAGCCCGATACGGACGAGCTTGTACGCCGTATAAAAGCGGTTGACAAACATCAGCGGCACCAGCGTTCCATGATCCAGCGTCTTGTCCCGCTCGCCCTGCGTTCCGGCGGGAATATCCCGCGCTCCGGCGATTTGGGATATACTTTCGACGAACTCCGTGTCATAGTCCACTTTCATTCCGGCATCACCGGCGCCGAAAGTCCTGAAATCCCCTTTCGCGCCCGATCCTGGCGAAATATGAAAATAATCCGCATACAGTACGGAATGGGGCGTCGTCAGAACGATGGTATCCGGCTTCAAATCCGCGATCCGCTTCGCAACATCCAGCAACGCATCGATGGTCTTTTGAATTTCTTTTTCCTGTCCCCGCCCTACTTGCGCTATCGCCAGTGGCGGATGCGGCACGATAAAAGCACCTGCAAGCATGACTCTCTCTCCTTTTTATACGTCTTTATACGCAGATGTGTTGATTGCCAACACATGCCTTTCAATGGAACAGAATCCCTAAACCTTTTAGAAGAATCGTTTCATGTATTCTTCCGAAGTGTTTTGTGTGCTTTGCGCCGCTTGACGGATTTATTCCGGTAATTGTCCGATAACACGCTGATGTTTCCGTCCACTTCAAGCACCGCCAGATTCACATCCCCAACGTCCGAGATTCCGTGTTCCCGTACGGCTTCCTCCAACTCCTCCATGCTCATCTTCACTTTTTGAAGATTCTTCCCGTTGACAACGCCGTTGTAGATCAGCATGACTTCACTCCCCTGGATCAGTTTGCTCAGCATCCTGGAGCGAAACATAAGCTCCTTGAGCACGAAATTGGCCACAAACAGCGTACCGGCTGCGGTTAAACCTCCCAGCAGCGATGTATTGGGACCTACCATGGCATTCTGCACCGCATTGCTGATCAATAGTATGAATACCAGATCGATAACGGACAATTGGCTTAGTTCTTTCCTGCCCGTTATGCGTATGGCTGCGAGGATAAAGACATAGACGCTCAAAGAACTGATGGCAATATTCAAATACTCGTTGGAAAACATGCTTGGCCTCCCGCCTTATGCAGCGTTGCTGTCAGGACAAAACAGAATAACTCTTATCCTATTATAGCAACAAAGTCGCGGAATCACACCATTGTTGACGGTGCCAATTCGGATCGACTTTGAGAGAAACTGCGGATGTGAAGTATTGCGTCCGCTATGCTTGCAGTGTATCATCAGTATTGGAATCATAATGAATCACTTTTGAAAATGGTTGCATCAAAAGCCAATTACAATCAGGAGGACGCATCATGGAAATGAAGGGCATTATCGCCTATCCCAACGGTGATCTGGAGTTGGAAACCGTACCTGTCCCTACATTGGGCAACAATCCCTACGCGCCGCACGACGTGCTTTGCGAGGTGGAGTATTGCGGCATCTGCGGCAGCGATATACACCGTTGGAACGCCGATAAAACGGGTGTTAAGACCTCCCCGCGAAAGGTCGTCGTGGGGCATGAAATCGTGAGTGTCGTAAAGGAAATTGGCCCTGCCGTAAAAAACGTGAAAGTCGGAGACCGCGTGATCCATGAGATCGTAACGTTCTACTGCGGCCGCTGCCCCAACTGTCTGGAAGGCAAGTTCAATATATGCAACACCATCGCTCCGATGGAAGGGCGTGCTCATTTCGTCACAGGCGGCGGTTTTGCAAAGTACACCGTTTGGCCTGAATTTCAGCTGCACAAACTGCCGGACAACATCAATCCGAGATCGGCCGTGCTGATGGAACCAACAGCAGGTTCCGTGCACAGCGTCATCACGCGGATGAACGTCAAGGCGGGAGAATCCGTAGCAATTCTGGGCCCGGGTGCGAGAGGCATCCTGTTGATGCAGGTCTGCAAGGCGATCGGCGCCGGTCCTATCATCATGACGGGATTGACCAGGGACGAACCCACACGTTTGGCCATGGCAAAAGAATTGGGCTGCGATTACACCATCAACGTCGAAAAGGAAGATGTGCGTAAGAGGGTCGCCGAGATCACAGGCGGTCTGGGCGTGGATGTGGTTCTTGAGAATACGGGGTCGGTAGAGCCCATCGATGAGTCCCTGGACATCGTACGCAAGGGCGGCAGGGTCATGTGGGCCGGCGGCGGTATCAGGGGCGGCATTGTGGCACCGGTGGATACCTACAAGATCATCGTGAAGGAACTGGATGTTCGCGGTGAGATCTCCCAGATCCCCTACGACTGGACGACGGCGATAAAGCTGGTGCAAAGCGGCGCCGTTAAGCTTGATCCGTTGGTGACGCATACGTTTTCGCTTGAAGATTGGTATGCAGGTTTTGATCTTGCTGCAACGAGCTTCGATTGCCTGCGTGTTGCCATTAAGCTATAAGTTTACAATGTCACAGAATACAGATACCCTTTAAAACAGGAGGATACCATGGACGCTATTGATATATTGCTTGAGGGCATTCCGATTCCAAAAGTGATGAAAGTCACGCAAACCTTTGACCGCACAAAGCTAGAAGACGTCGAAGCAACGCTGATGGAACAGATTCAATCCAACAGAGGATACCGATCCATCACGCCCGGTATGAAAATTGCCGTCGCAGTGGGCAGCCGGGGGATCACGAATCTGCCGCTGTGTGTGAAGATCATCATCGCAAAACTTCGCGAAAAAGGTGCGGAACCTTTCATCGTACCCGCGATGGGCAGCCACGGCGGCGCAACGGCCGAAGGCCAAAAGAGCATGCTTGAAGGCATGGGCATCACGGAGGATTACGTGGATGCCCCGATCCATGCCTCCATGGAAACGGTGCAGCTTGCAGAAACGGTGAACGGCTTGCCTGTTCTGATGGATAAATACGCAAGCGAGGCGGATGGCATCGTCATCATCAACCGCATCAAGCCGCATACATCGTTCCGCGGGCCTTATGAGAGCGGTCTGATGAAAATGCTCACCATCGGATTGGGCAAGCAGCAAGGCGCAGATATTTGCCATGAATTGGGTTTTGGAAAGATGGCGGTAAACATCCCGGAGATCGCAAATGTGATGATCGAAATGAAGAACATCCTCTTTGCGGTAGGCTTGCTGGAAAATGCCTTCCATGAAACACACACGCTGGTTGTGTTGAACAAGGATGAGATTGCCGAGCGTGAAATCGGTTTGCAGCTGCTTTCCAGAGAGTTGTGCCCGCGCATACAGTTCGATCAGCTCGACGTGCTCATCATGGATGAGATCGGCAAGGATATCAGCGGAACGGGATTTGACACCGGCGTTGTGGGGCGCTATCATACGCCTTTCATATCCGGCGGCCCGAACATCTCCAAAATGGGCATCCTTGATCTGACGGATCGTTCACACGGCAATGCGAATGGCGTCGGTATTGTCGACTACACCACCAAACGCCTGGCAGACAAGTTCATTCCGGAACAATCCTATCCGAATGCTTTGACATCCACCGTTCCGCTTACGGTCAAGATGCCGATGGTGTTCAAAAACGACTTGCAGGTGTTCCAGGCAGCCATCAAGACCTGCAACATCCTGGACAAGGAAAATGTGCGACTCGTCCGGATCAAAAATACCTTGCAGCTGGATGTCATCGAAGTCAGCGAGTCTCTGATGGATGAGGTGCTGGCGAATCCCTATCTTGAGATCGCTTCCGAACCATATTCGCTTGTGTTTGACAAAGACGGGAACATCCTCTAACTGCTCTAACCCATTATATCGGGGCAAACAGTATATACCGGGATATAAAAGCCTCACCCACGAAAAGCCGGAAAGAGGAACGCTCTTTCCGGCTTTTCCCTTTTGTTTTTTATCGTGCTGTTTGTATCTTTGTTTCAATAAAAAATACAACGTTTATTCTGGATATTTTTTAATTTATACCGATCAGCCATATTCCAACGCCATGTCGTTTCCTGTATACTGATATCGAAATATGTTGGCGACTTTTACCCAGTGAGCCTGTGCTTTGTAAGTACTTGTCACACAAAGGAAAAGGCCTTTCCGTCATACTTTTATGGAATTGAGGAAAACATCATTCCTAAACGAATCATGCTCGGCTATATACTGTTTTTTTCGGTGCTTGTCGCCGTTTTTTTCGGCAACCGGCTCTATCTTCTTCAAGGTTCCTATTCTCAAAAATACCACAGCGAAAACGGCATAGCCTACGTCGGCAAAACGCAGGGCAAAAACTTTTTAATTTACGATGAACAAGGCTATTGGAAGAAACTTTTTGTGGCGGGTGTAAACCTGGGTTCCGCCAAACCCGGCAGCTATCCCGGTGAGCTGTCCATCACCAAACAGGAATACCTGCGTTGGTTCCAATACATAAGCGACATGAATGCCAACACCATCCGCGTCTATACGCTGATGATGCCCGTGTTCTATGAAGCGCTTTATGAATTCAACGAAACCGCTTCAAATCCGCTGTATCTCATGCAGGGTGTATACAACAACGAAGCGGATATTGCACAATACCAGGATGCCTATGCCCAGGACGGCAAAATCAAGGTGGACTTTAATGCGGATATCAAGCGCGCCGTCGACATCATCCACGGCAAAGCGACTATCCAGAAGTTACCGGGCAACGCGGGTGGAATCTATCGGGCAGACGTTTCGCAATATGTCATAGGTTTGATTTTAGGCATCGAGTGGGATCCCGCGTTTGTCATCACCACCAACACGAACAATCCTACTTTGAATAGTTATGACGGCACCTTTGTGAAAACCGATAACGCGTCCCCGTTTGAAGCATTTTTGGCGGAAGCGGCCGATACGGCCATTGCATATGAAACCCTGCATTATAAAGAACAGCGCCCGGTTGCGATTTGCAACTGGGTTACGACCGATCCGCTTTCGCATCCGAATGAGCCCAACCCCAAAGAGGATGCCGTCAGCGTGGATGTGGAGCATCTTGTTGCAAAAGACGGATTTGAAGCAGGCTTTTTCGCTTCCTATCATATTTACCCCTATTACCCGGACATGTTCAGCTATGAAGTCAAATACCAACAGGGCGGAAACAAGAACACATATGCCGCTTACTTAAAGGAACTTGATGCGTACCACAGCGTGCCTTTGCTTGTGGCGGAGGTTGGTATACCCGCATCCCGCGGTATTGCCCACGAAAACATGCTGACGGGGTTTAACCAGGGAAACGTTGAGGAATCCGAACAAGGCCGTATGCTCACTTCCCTGATCGGGGATATCAAATCCGAAGGCTGCATGGGTGCACTGATCTTTTCCTGGGACGACGAGTGGTTTAAGACCACCTGGAACACGATGGATCTGGATCTGAAAGACAATCGTGCTTACTGGCTGGATTACCAGACAAACGAGCAGAACTTCGGGCTTCTGGCATTTGATCCCGGCAATACCGCAACCGCTGCAACGGTGGACGGGGATCCGTCCGAATGGAAAGAAACCGATCTTATAGCGCAAAACGGCGAAACGAAGCTCTATGTAAAATCGGACGAGGCATTTGTTTATCTCAAGGTAAACATTGCCGATTTTGCCCGCGATACGCTCTATATCCCGATCGATACCATCGCCGATCAGGGAAATACTTCGTATCAAGGCATAAACCTGAACATGGGCGCGGATTTCATGCTTGTGATATCGGGCCGCGACAACAGCATGCTGTTGGTGGACCCTCATTATGACGTCACCTATTACGAATACGGTGTGAGCAAAACCTTATTGGCCCGCAATCCGGAATTCGAAAAAACCGATACCGGTAACTTCGTGACCATCACGCAGGTACTAAACCGCGCATTGTCCATACCTCAAACAGGCCAGAGCGTTCCGTTTTCCATGTTCGACGCCGGAAAACTCCGATATGGCAACGCAAACCCGAATTCGGGCGACTACGATTCCCTTTCCGATCTCTTTTATGGCAACGGATCTGTTGAAATACGCATTCCGTGGCTGCTGCTCAACGTCATGGATCCTTCCGGCAAAAAGATCATCGGAAACATGTACCGGAATCAGGGCATCAAAGCCCAGGAAGCGGATGGATTCACCTTCGGCGTCACCTCCCAAACGGGCACCGGCGGTATCGGCAAATACACATGGCAGAAATGGGAACAACCCACATATCACGAACGGCTTAAAAAGTCCTATTTCATCGTAAAGGACTATTTTGCCAACATCGCATCGGCGCATGTTTCGCAGCGCACCGGCTTTGAGCTCTTTTGGTTAAAATGGAACCAATCCGCGTTTTCCAAAATCGCCACATGGTTCCCCATTCAGCCTGTTTTAAACTATATGATCGCGTTCATGCTTTCCCTGATCGTCTATTTTATTCTGGCGCTTATGTACATCCATACACAGACGGCCATCCGCGAGCGCAGAAAGCAGCATCTGAAGGCCAGCGTGACGGCGTCCGTGCATGCGGTGCAACGGAATTACAAGTCCGCTGCCGACGTATCCGCGAAGCTGAACAAGATGCGCTCACGCAAAGGACTTGCCATATTGGTTGATCTGTTCGAAGGAAATGATGAGCCGTATGAAAAAGCGTTGCGCGAACTGGTTATTGCAGCGGGATTTGAAAGAGTTCTGAAGCGTCGGATAAAAGACCGCAACATCGGCGATCTGATCATTACCATCCGCCTTGTCGGCGAATTGAAGCTCACGGTATTCGCAAATGACATCATGAAACTTCTGTATAAGCATAAAAGCGATATCGATCTGCAGTACCAGGGCTTGCTAAGCTTGGCCCAGTTGGCCGGTCATGAACAGATCGTTCACATTGCACAGGATAAAAACTACATCCAGACGCTTTCCTTCCGGAGCCTTCAGGAAATATTCAAAGTGTATGACGGTGATAAATGCGCATTGTACGGAGCGTTGCTGGACTCTCCCGACAAGTTCGTCCGGCGTATCTGCATCAAGCGCATCGGGTTGGAAGGGTTGGACGGATTTGCACCGTTGATACACCCCTGCCTTGAAAGTGAGGACTTCAACACCGTCCTTGACGCGGCGCGAACGCTGGGACAGCTGAAATATGCCCCCGCAGCACCCAAACTCATCGAACTATTATCACACGTGCGGTGGGAAGTTCGAAGCATTGCAGCCTCAGCGCTATCCGGCATCGATTTGGAACGCTATGCCCCGCAGATCGCCGATGTGTTGTTCGACCGGGAATGGCAGGTTCGTTACAATGCGGCAAAAGCGCTTGCGGAATATTCCGATATCGATGGACTGCTCGTGAGCGTCAAACAATCGGGCGACAAATACGCGTATGATATTCTTCAATTCATGGCAAGTCAAACCAAAAGGCAGGTGGCGCTATGAACCCGTTCTATTTTGCGATCATTGCGATCAACGTTTTATCGCTGATTTACGTGATATTGGTGGACTGCGTGTACCTTGTTCAACTGATCAGTTCTTCGCTGAGCCTGAGCAAATATGTAAAGTCTCGCCACTATTCCGATCATGAACGCTACGTCGATTCCGAGAATATGATCCCAATTTCGCTGTTGGTGCCTGCGTACAACGAAGAAGCAACGATTATCGACAATGTTAAGAATCTGCTGGCACTGAACTTCCCCGAATACGAGCTTATCATCATCAACGACGGATCAAAGGATAAAACCTTGCCGCTTCTGATTCAAACGTTTAAGCTCTTTGCCGTAAACCAGCCGTTTAAGCGGTCGCTGCAAACGAAGGAAGTAAATGCGATTTATCGTTCGCCCGATCATCCGAATCTTGTCATTATCGACAAGCGTAACGGTGGCAAGGCGGACGCGCTCAATGCCGGCATCAACGTTTCACGCTACCCCGTGTTTGTATCCATCGATGCCGATTCCATTCTTGAAAAGGAATCGCTGATCAAAATAATCATGCCCTTTGTCAAAGACCACAGGGTGGTGGGTGTCGGCGGCATCGTCCGCATCGCGAGCGGATGCAAGATTGTGGACGGAGAGCTAAAAACGATTGACTTGTCCCGAAAGGCAATCGTCAATCTGCAGACGGTGGAATATCTCCGCTCCTTTTTGACGGGACGCATCGGTTTTGACGCAATGGGCATGTTGCTTATCGTATCCGGTGCCTTCGGCGCATTCAACAAGCAAACCGCGATCGAGGCAGGCGGATATTCCAACGACTGCATCGGCGAAGATATGGAACTTGTCATCAAGATGCATCGGATGCTGCGCGAGCGAAAAACAAAATACCGCATCAAATTCATTCCCGACCCCGTATGCTGGACGCAGCCGCCTGAAACCGTAAAGGATCTTCGCAAGCAGCGCAGACGCTGGCAGATCGGGCTTATGTTCTCCCTGTTCAAACATAAGAAGATGCTGTTGAACCCGAAATACGGGCGCATTGGCATGGCAAGTCTGCCCTATTACTGGCTGTTCGAATTCGTCGGCCCTGTCTTTGAACTCTTGGGCTACATTGCCGTTCCGATCTCGTATGCAATGGGTATCATCAACGTTAATTTCTTTCTCGGTTTCTTTGCCGTGGCTGTACTCTACGGCATCGTACTGTCCATCGGCGCCCTGCTTTTGGAAGAAAACACATTTAAAAAGTATCCGTCTTTCAGGCAGTTGCTAAAGCTTACATTCTATGCCATCATAGACAATTTCGGATACCGGCAAATCAACACGATTTTTCGGGTTGAGGCGCTGTTTGCCTATCGAAAACAAAAGAACAGCTGGGGCAGCATGCAGCGTAAAACGTTCACAGGTGACAAATCGAGCCCAACCACAGCGCAGTTGTATGGCAATTACAGAACCTCTGCATTTCGCCCGCTCAAACGCACATTGATCGGCTTGAACGCCAAGCAGGTGGATGCCTACAGACTGACGTTGTACGGATATATTCTCAAAAGTCAGAAGGCCTACGAACAGCGCCTGCATGAGGTGGTAGAGGAGAATCTGCGATTGGCGACGGAATTTAAAGAAATAAATGCCCGTTATGTGGATTCGGCAGATGCAACCATGTCCGAGCGAACGAACGCGCGTGAAATGGAGCATAGGCTTCAAGAATTGAGGCAGAGCTCGCAACGTATGGAGCAGCACCATCTTGATCTGTTGCGCTCATCCGTTTATGAAGAAGACAACCGACACCTTGACTTGCTTCAGCAACGCCTGTTTAACCTGGAACAGGCTTCCCTGTTGACCGATCGGGCATCGGTCGAATCGCCCGAAAACAACATGCCTGATAAATCAACCTTTGTCTTTCCGGATGGTTTGGATGCTGTGGATTTAAAAGCATCCGACGCTCGTGCATTGATGCGGCGCCTGTATTCATTTCGCTCCGGGGATACGAAAACTTGACGAATTACAGGTTCGGTATACCTGCAAAAGGATAAACAGCGGGCCGTTTGATTAGGCTCGCTTTTTAAATTATTTCACATTTTGTTAATGTCGGGATGGCAAAGTTTCGATTCTAGATTTGAGGGGTCTATCACAATACCCGAAGGATTCGGGTTAACAATGATGCAAGGAGGCGAAAAATGAGAATCATCGATAGTAATGTACAAACAAAGACTACCTATCGAATGGACTCCGAAAAGGAAATCACACAAAAGCTGGAAGTTTGGCACAATCGGCCGAATACCGATCAGAACGTGGCGTATGTGGTGGAAATTGGAAACAAACCCAATCCATACCAGTACAAAACAGCGAAGCCTTGTTCGGTCGCAAATACCGATGCCGAATCGGTAGAGGATCAGACCACCGACGTAAAACTGAAACTGATCGAGTCTCTGATCTACCAAATGACGGGAAAAACTGTCAAACTTCGCTCCCCGGAGCTCCGGCTGCACAATCCTCAGCCAGCCGTAATGCTCAGCACTTCACAAACGGTGACCGGACAGAGCAATCGGGATGGCTGGGGGCTGGTTTACGAGTATCAGCAAACCGTGGCGGAAAACGAAAGCGTTCAATACAACGCAGAAGGCACGGTCACCACCTCCGGCGGCAAGACGATAGCGTTTAAAGTCAATTTCAGTCTGTCGCGCGCGTTCGTAGAGCAGCAAAACACCACAATCCGAATGGGAGATGCCGCAAAGGTTGATCCGCTGGTTGTTGTTGCGCAGGGCAGCGCCCCGGCGTTAACAACGCTCAAGCAGGATTTCGACATTGACGGCGACGGGAAGCTGGACCGGATAGCCTTCGCCACCAACGGCAGCGGCTTTTTGGCCCTGGACAAGAACGGCGACGGGCAAATCAACGACGGCACCGAGCTTTTCGGACCACAGTCGGGCAATGGATTCGAAGACCTGCAGCTATACGATCTTGACGGCAACGGCTGGATAGACGAGTCGGACGACGTGTTTCGCAAGCTTGCCATCCTCTCAAGTGATCAGGCAGGACAACGGACACTGGTTCGCTTAAGCGATGTGGGAATCGGCGCGATTTATCTTCAAAGCGCCGCGACCCCGTTTAGCATCAAGGACTCGACAAGCGATTACGGTACAATGCGATCCAGTTCCTTTTACCTGAAGGAGAACGGAACGGCAGGTACCATCCATCACATCGACCTGTCTTTGTAAAATCCCGCTGGATGCACAAAAGCCTTTCCGAAGAGCGCAGCTCTTCGGAAAGGCTCTTTCTATACAATCTGCTTTACGAAGAAACAATTGTTCTTCTGACACAATACACCTATGGGCGTCCTGTGCTCTGCCTATTTATCAAGCAGCACGAGAAATTCTCCGTATCCTTCTTCTTCCATTTTTTCTTTCGGAATGAACCTCAACGACGCGCTGTTGATACAATAGCGAAGCCCTCCCGATTCCTTCGGGCCGTCCGCAAACACATGGCCCAAATGCGCGTCGCCTGTGGCGCTGCGAACCTCCGTCCGCGTTCTAAACAACGAACGGTCTGTAAATTCGCGTACCAACGCCGCTTCGATCGGTTTGGAAAACGCCGGCCAGCCGCAGCCTGATTCGAACTTGTCGGTTGAGAGAAAAAGCGGTTCGCCGGTTGTAATATCGACATAGATTCCGTCGTTGAAATTGCTGAAGTACTCGTTTTGAAACGGCGGCTCGGTATCGGATTTCTGCGTAACATTGTACTGCATCGGGCTTAATGTCTGCTTGAGTATCTCTTTGGGAACGGGTTTGTATTTCGCATCGGGATCCCTGGCGGTTTGCGCCTTCGTGAAGGTCTTGTTGCTGATATGGCAGTATCCGCCGGGGTTTTTATCCAAATACTTCTGGTGGTATCCTTCCGCAGCACAATAATTTTCAAGCGGCAAAACATCTATGGCAATGGGCTTATCGTATTTCTTCTGCAGCTGTGCAATCGATTGCGCGATAATTTCCCGGTCCTGTTCGTCTGTATAATAAATGCCTGTGCGGTATTGCGTTCCGCTGTCCCCGCCTTGCCGGTTGACGGATACCGGATCTATCGTTTCGTAGAATAGATCCAACAGATATTTCAGACTTAGTTTATCCGGATTGTATACGACCTTCACGGTTTCCGCGTGTCCCGTGTTGTTGTAACACACCTGTTCATAGGTCGGAATTTCCGTTTTGCCGTTTGCGTAGCCAACCTCCGTATGCAACACTCCCAGAATCTGTGAAAGAAACTTCTCGGTACCCCAAAAACATCCGCCCGCAAGGTATATCTCCTTGGCCTTTTGTGATTGTTCTGGCATTGCTCACACCTCTTTTCGGGATTTCACCTTCATTATAATGCTTGTTGAAAAAAGCGTAAACGAAAATCCATACGGAGATGCCCGTATCCGCAATTCATCCGTTCCCTCTGCATCCACCGGAATATAAAAATGCTTCGCCAAAAAGACGAAGCATTCATCCGACTGAGTATCTGTTTTTTATTGTTCCACAAACGGCGCCGAGAACTGGCTGTTGTACAGATCGGCATAAAAGCCGCCTTTGGCCAACAAGTCCCTGTGATTGCCCTGCTCGATGATTGAGCCCTTGTTCATCACGAGGATGATGTTGGCATCGCGAATGGTGGAAAGCCTATGTGCGATGACGAAGCTTGTGCGTCCTTCCATCAAAGTCGCCATTGCACGCTGGATGAGAACTTCGGAACGCGTATCCACGTTGCTGGTCGCCTCATCGAGGATGAGGATCGCCGGGTCGGCCAATATCGCACGGGCAATGGTGATAAGCTGTTTCTGTCCCTGAGAAATATTGGATGCTTCTTCATTGAGCACCGTTTCATACCCCTCGGGCAAACTGGCAATAAAGTGATCCGCATGCGCCGCTTTGGCAGCATTGATGATCTGCTCCTGCGTGGCATCATCCCGTCCGTACGCAATGTTGTCGCGGATGGTCCCGTTAAACAGCCAGGTATCCTGCAGCACCATGCCAAACATATGCCGCAGATCTTCGCGGGACATATCCCGCGTATCGATGCCGTCAATGACGATGCGCCCGTCGTTGATCTCATAGAATCGCATTAAGAGGTTGACCAGCGTGGTCTTCCCCGCACCGGTCGGTCCGACGATCGCGATGGTATCGCCGGGCTTGACGTGCATGTTCATGTCCTCTATCAGCGGAATATCCTCCTTATAGGAGAACTTCACGTGATCGAAAACCACTTCGCCCTTGGGAACTTCGTTCTTCATGGACGGCTCTTTATCCGGGATCTGTTCCTGCTCATCCAGCACTTCAAAAACGCGCTCTGCCGATGCTACGGTCGACTGGATCACGTTGGCGATGTTCGCAGTCTGCACGATCGGCTGCGTAAACGTTCGGATGTATTGGATAAATGCCTGGATGTCGCCGATCTTTACGGCGTTCTTTGCCACCAGCACTCCGCCGACAACACATACCGCCACATAGCCCACATTGTTGACAAAGCTCAACAGCGGCATAATGATGCCGGACATGAACTGGGCTTTGCGGGCGGACGTATACAGTTTGGCGTTGATCGCCTTAAACTGCGCGATGGATTCCTTTTCCCGTGCCAGCACCTTGATAATCTTATGCCCGGTGTACATCTCTTCCACGTGTCCGTTGAGCTGCCCTAAGACGCTTTGCTGTTCGGCATAGTACTTTTGCGACCGTTTGGCGATGCTCATGGTAATCACAGCGCTCAGCGGCAGCGTCACCAGTGCGATGACGGTCATTACGGGACTGATGGATATCATCATGGCGAGAACGCCTATGATGGTGACCACAGAGGTGATCAGTTGCCCCAGGCTTTGCTGCAGCGTTGTCGCTATGTTGTCCATGTCGTTGGTCACGCGGCTTAGAATCTCACCGTGTGTATGCTCGTCGAAATATTTCAACGGAAGCCTGTCAAGCTTCGCTTTGACGTCGTTGCGCATCTTGAACACGGTCTTTTGCGATACCGTAGACATCACATACCCCATGAGGAAGTTGAACAGTGCGCTTATGGTATACAGGAAAACCATCAGCAGGATGATGCTGCCGATGTATCCGAAATCAAACTTGGCAACGGGCTGCATCTGCAGCTGGGCGATCACGCTCGACGGTAATTTGCGAAGGATCGCCGTCTGGACGAGCACGATGTGCCTGTACTGCGCGATAATTCCTTCCCCAAGTTTCGTTGTGGCCAACCCCAAAACTTTCGGCCCGACAATCGAGAATACCGTGCTGCCGACAGCCAGCAGAAAAACGGCGATAAAGCGCGTTTTAAACATCATCAGATATTGTACAAGCCGATTGAGCGTCCCTTTAAAATCTTTTGCTTTTGAGACCGGACGCCCCATGGCACCCATAGGGCCGCCTCCGCCTATCGGTCCCGGCGGTCCGCCTCCTTGGGGCGGGCGGCCTGACGCGGCTGGTCCTCTGTTCGTTGATTCGCTCATGCAATTTCCTCCTCGGACAACTGCGAGGTTACGATCTCGTAGTAAACACTGTTTGTTCGCAGCAGTTCCCGATGCGTTCCCATGCCGACGATTTTGCCTTCATCCAGCACGATGATGCGATCAGCATCCATGATGGTGCTTACGCGCTGTGCTACGATGATCACGGTCGAGCTTTTTGTTTCCTTTTTCAATGCGGCGCGCAGGTTTGCGTCGGTCTTAAAATCCAAAGCTGAAAAGCTGTCGTCAAAGATATAGATTTCCGGCTTGGAAATCAACGCGCGCGCGATGGATAGCCGCTGTTTTTGCCCGCCGGAGACGTTTGTGCCCCCCTGCGCGATGGGAGAATCAAAGCCCTGTTGCATCGAAGTGATGAACTCCAGCGCTTGCGCGACTTGCGCCGCATGTCTTACTTCCTCATCCGTCGCATCCTGTTTGCCGTAGCGGATGTTTTGTGCAACGGTACCCGAAAACAGGATGGCTGTCTGCGGAACAAAGCCGATC
Organism: uncultured Christensenellaceae bacterium; assembly: GCA_942492795.1. Taxonomy (GTDB): domain Bacteria; phylum Bacillota; class Clostridia; order Christensenellales; family QAND01; genus RGIG3178. Next base: position 1,685,456 of record OW818639.1, on the reverse strand, counting down.
TTTTTGCGCAGCACTTCCTGCGCCATGTTTCTTACGTCCACCCCGTCGACCGATACGCTTCCGTCCGTCACATCGTAAAAGCGCGGGATAAGGTTGATCAGAGAAGATTTTCCGGCGCCCGTACCGCCGATGATAGCGGTTATTTCACCAGGCTTGGCTTGAAAGCTGATATGCTCCAGTGCCGGTAATTGGGTTCCGGGATAATAGAATGTCACATCTTTAAATTCCACATAGCCCTTGATCGTTTCCTGTACGATCGGATTTTCGGCATCAACGATTTCAGGTTTTAAATCCAGCACCTCGTTGATGCGGTTTGCCGAAGCCTGGGCACGCGGGATCATGATAAACATCATCGCAACCATAATGATGGAAAACATGATCTGCATGGCGTACTGCAAAAACGCCATCATATCCCCGATTCCCAAATCGCCCGTGCTGATGCGCAACCCTCCGAACCAGATGATCGCAAGCGTCGTTCCGTTCATCAGCAGCATCATGATCGGTTGCATAACAGCCATGATACGGTTCACTTTAATGGAAAGATTTGTCAGATCACCGTTTGCCTCGTCAAAACGTATGCGCTCCTTTTGCAGGCGGTTAAATGCGCGGATAACGCGGATCCCCGTCAGGTTTTCGCGAAGCACCAGATTGACCCTGTCCAGCTTCTTCTGCAATGACTGGAACAGCGGGATGACAAGGCGTGCTACCACGATGATGATCAAAAGCATCACAGGCAGAACAACGGCCAGTATGGTCGCAAGCTTTTCATCCTTGGAAAGAGCCATAATGATGCCGCCGACACACATGATGGGTGCCGTTACCATGAACCGCATCATCATAATGGTGGTCATCTGCACCTGCGTAATGTCATTGGTGGTGCGCGTAATCAAAGAAGCAGTGCCGAGCTTGTCTATTTCATGCAGCGAATATCCTTCAACTTTGGTGAACACTGCATCCCTCAGATCCCGTCCCAAGCCCACGGCTGCCTTGGAGGACAGGTAAGCGCCGGCTATGGAAGAGGCGCCGGAAAGACCTGCAATGAGCAGCATGTAAAAACCGTATCGCCAGATGTAGCCGAAATTGGCTTTCATCATGCCGTTGTTCACGACTTCGGACATCAGCGTGGGCAGATACAGATCCGATATCGATTGTACGATCAGAAACACTATGATAAGCACAACCAAGCCGATAAAGGGCCGGAGGTACTTGAATATTTTAATCATTGGCCCTCCTTACTGTTTGTTTACCGGCATGTTTTCCTTTAGAATGTTTGCTTGCGAAACGATGATCTCCTGTCCTTCGTTCAAACCGCTGAGAATTTGGGTATCGGTGCCGTTTGTGATGCCCGCAACAACATTGACCTTCTTCGCAAGTCCGTTTTCAATGACAAACACGAAGCTCTGACCGCTTTCGGTTAGAACAGCGCTTGCGGGTACGCTCAGGCTAAGCTGTGATTTAACCGCTATCTGCGCATGGGCGCTCATTCCGGGCTTGAGCTGATCCGCTGCCGCAACGGTAATCTCGATCGGGAAATATTCCCCGCTCGTTATCGCCATCGGGGCAATCAGCGATAAATTCCCTTTAAAGGTGCGATCCGGATAAATATCTACGTTGATGTCGATGCTCTGCCCCACGCTCAGCAGCGGCAATGCGCTCTGAGAAACGCTGCCTTTAAGTTTGACGGCTCCCTGTTGGATGATGGTCATCAACTGCGCGCCCGCGGTTGCAAGTTCACCCGGATTGATGTTGCGGTTGGTAACGATGCCGTCAATCGGCGCTTTGATTGTCGCAGCCCTTAACTGTACGTAGATGATGTTGACGTTTGCCTGTGCCACTTCCACAGCTGCGTTGACGGTGTTCACAGAATTGCCGGCCGCCGCTGCCGATGCGGATGTCTGGCCCACGGAAGCCAACGCGTTGTTGTATTGCGTTTGTGCCACCTGCAACACAACATACGCCTGTTGCACATCCCCGTCGCTGGCGGTGCCGCCGTCATGGGCGATTACGATGGCGTCGTAGGAAGCTTTCGCGGTATCGAAATTGATTTTTGCCAAATCGGCTTGCCCCTGCATTGCCGCTATTGCTGCTGCAGTAGAGGAGACCGACGTTGCTGCCGCCGCAGCCGATGCCTGCGCTTGCTTGAGAGCCGCTCTGGCTTGAGCAAGCTGTGCCCTTAGCTGAGCCGTATCCAGCACGATCAGCGTCTGGCCCTTTTTGACCTTGTCGCCGACCTGTACGCAAACGGTTTTGGCTTCGGCCATGGATTTGCTTGATAGAACCACCGATGTCTGGGGAAGCAGCACGCCGGAGACCGGAATGGTTGTTTCGATCGATTGCTTTTGAACGACTGCCGTGACAACGGCGATCGATGCGTTTTGGGGGGAGGCACACCCGCTTATCATCCCTGTGGCTATCAGCAGTACCAGCGCAGCAGAATACAGTTTCTTCTTATATGCAAACATAGAATTCCGTCCTCCCAATCACTGAATATGAATCCGGACAGTCGCGTTGAATCCCGGATAAAGCGTAAGATTTTGAGCTCCCGCCACGGTTATCTTAACCGGGACGAGCTGCGTGGTCTTGGAAAATGTGCCGCTGGTGGTGATGTTGGAGAAAGGATTGAAAACCGAATTGGTAGCCTTTCCAACGCCCGTCACATACCCGGTAAACTTCTGTCCGGCGTATGCGTCGATGGTCACATCCACGAGCTGCCCTTTCTTGATTTTAAAGATGTTGGTCTCTTCTATGTTCGCGGTGATGTACATATTGGAAATATCGGCAATGGTCACAACCGACGTTCCGGGTGCTACCATCTCCCCTTTGATGACGGTTGATTGGAGAACCATGCCGTCGATGGGGGATACGATATCCGCTTTATTCGCAATCACGTCTCCGGTAGTGCCAAGAGCCGCACTGTTGACCGAACTGCTGGATGACAACGTACCGGTATCCTGACGGCCAAGGATTTGTCCGATTTTGACCATATCCCCTTCTTTGACATTCCATTCGGATAATTTTCCTGTCATCAGCGGAGACACTGAGATCATGTCAGCCATAACCTGCGCGTTTTCGGTATAATAATAATGTGTGTCATTATAGTAAATCCCATATAGCGTGCCACCGCCGCCCAGAAGTAAAAGCGCGACGACGATGATAAGAACAAGTTTCAATTTGGATGCTTTCTTCATTGCATAATCCGCCTTCAGTTATTTTTAATTGTCAGCTTAACTGTACAGCCATCGGGTTGGTTCTTAGTATACTCATATATACGCTTAAGGTTATCCACTGTGTTCTGTATCAATTCTGCCGGTACAGGCTTCAGCACATCTGCCATTACTTCGTCGAATTTCTCCATCACCTTGCCGATTGTGTCTTGCAACACTTGCGTACCCTGAACCAATACGCTGCGCCTGTCCTGCGGATCTGCAACGCGCACGATAAACTCCCTTTGAACCAACCTGTCAATGATGCCCGTGAACGTACTGGCAGGTACATCCGCCATCCTGGCGAGATCGGTAACACGAAAGCCCTTTTTATGATACACACTCATCAAAACAAAAATCTCCGTTTTACTCAAACCGTATTCCGCTATGATCGGATGAGCTGCGTGCATAAACAACATCTGCATTTTGCGAATAACGTCAAAAAACTCCAACACCGCTTTACCTCCCGCTAATAATTCCGCGCAATATCTAGATCAAGAATATTTCCGATCGGGATATTTCGAATACGTACTATTGGATATTTTATACGGTTTTGTATTTCTGTCAATACCGAATTTTGCGATAAATAAGTGACATGGTCTTGAGGAATGATACGCTAATCTATGAATATTTATAGTTTATCTAGTTGTATTCGTCGTTTTTTGATATATAATGATTTTTGAGATGGAGTACGATAAATATAATAATGCTCGATGAAGTTTTAATCGAAAAGATCAAAAATCAACGTGGATTCAGAAATAAATAATCCGAGAGTGGGATGGGTTTATGGAATTACAGGGACAAAATGAGCGTATTTCATGGGTAGATACTCTCAAATTCCTTGGAATCTTTGCAGTATATGTCGGACATTTTGCAGATGTAGCAGGATTATCATATCCCTATGTGTATACTTATCATGTACCTCTATTTTTTTTCGTTTCAGGATTTTTCGCTGTTCCTTCAAAAGAAATCAGTTTGCTATCCTATATAAAAAAGAATATTATTTCCATATTAATTCCCTACTTTGTATTTAATATTATTACTCTAATTGCTTTGGGAGTAGGAGCGAATTTTAACTTTGCCCAGATTAAGTCATACTTTCCTTTAATATTTTCTGGGATTCGTGACAAGTTAATGCCTGCTTATTCCCTTTGGTTTCTACCATGTATGTTTTTAATGAAGATTACATATTTTGCATTGTATAAATTAGTGAAAAAAAAAGCACTTGTTCTATTTTTATCTATTGCAATGATGTATTTTGCGTTTCGTTTTTTCTCATTGATACCCTTGTTTTTTAATATAAACTATATGTTTCTTTATATATTTTATTATTCGCTCGGTGCGTCAACATTTACTTTTATCAAGAGTTTAAACTATTATAAACTATCTGTATGGTATAAATTTCTTTGGTGGTTTATTTTAGTAGGTATAGTATGTCTTTCTCTGTTATTCTATTTTCAAAAAACAGAAAAAATATTTAAACTCCTATCGCTTGGAGGCTTTTTAAATCTGCAATCTGTTATACTGCCTATCATTGGAATTATACTTAATATTTATCTGAGCTTTTGGATTTCAAAATTAAAACTATCTGTAGAGTTTGGAAAAAAAACTCTCATGTTTTGTGGAAACGAACAACTGGTAAACTTCTTGGTTCCCTGCGCATTTAGCGTTTTAGGTATAAAAGTTGCTCCTACGACACCTCTATCGGTTTATCTATATACAATTGCTTTATTAGCATGTGTATATTACATCTTGGTTCCAATTGAACAAAAGCTGTTTCCCATTCTCAGAAAGACAGGCTAAATTTTCTTTACTTGTATGGTTCAAACCTGAAAATACCGTTCTCCATAGAGCGATCTATGGGCATGTATCCAGTCGTACATCTCGCGAACCTGTTTGGGATACAGCTCGACGTTGAATGCGAAGTCTGTACGGGTGTTGACCAAAGATTTATCCACCACGTAGCCATCGAAAGGGATAACATGGATATTATTTTTAGGGAACGCCTTCTTAAAAAGCTGCAACAGATGGTATTTGTCTATGGGCTCTTTGCAAACCAGATGATACAGCCCGGTTAGGTTTTGCTGGATGGCGGAGTCGATGGCTCGAGCCAGATGTATTGTCGTTACACCGTTCCATATGGCGTGGCTATATCCACTGATCTCCCCTGTCTGCCCCATGAACCAATGAAACAGCCCTGTTCCCTGTTCGTTTCGATCCGGACCGATGATTGACATGCGGAATGTTAAGTCCTTGTCATTATTAATCTCTCCCAAAGCTTTGCTGCGGTCATATATTGAGTTGCCGTCCGGATCATCCTTCTCGGCATAGCCACCCCTTCGACCAGAAAACACGCAGTCTGTGGACAGATGGATGATGCGGGTATCCGTGTTGCGAAACATATTCTCCATCCAGCGCGGAAGATATGCGTTAATCTGTATTGCTAGATGGGGCTGAGCATCCGCTTGCTTCTGCAGTATACCAATGCAGTTTACAACGACGTCCGGTTTCACTCCGCGAAGCCATTGTTCCAAGGCAGGGAAATCCGTCGCATCTATTGGCTGGCTTTTCAGTCCGGTTGAGGCACTTCTTGAAGTAATGAAAACATCATAGCCTTGTTCCTCTAGGTAAGTAGCCACGACATGCCCAGCCATGCCGGTACCGCCTAATACGGCGACTCTTTTCATGCGTTTTCCCTCCACACTGTGCGGCGAACATAGTTCGTATAGCTCAAAATGATGCGAACCACCTTTTCGGCGACGTTTTCTGTGTCATAGTCCGGTACCACCGGCGGAATCATATGTCGGCTGAACTGTCCGACAACGGTGTCGATGGCTGTGATAATATCCTGCGGTTTGAGTCCTGCCATGATAAGCGTGCCTACATCCATGCCCTCGGGGCGCTCATGGGCTTGCCGGATCGTTATCGCAGGGAATCCGAGCAGCGAGGACTCTTCAGTAATGGTGCCGCTGTCGCTTATCACACAGAATGCATGCTGCTGCAGCCTGCAATAATCCGCAAAACCCAGAGGCTTCATGCTCTCCACAAGTGACGGCAAGCTGATCCCGCCTTCTTCCATCTTCTTTCGGGTACGTGGATGCACTGAGAAAACGACTCGCTTATCGTACTTTTCGCATATCGTACGGATGGAAGAGATCAGATCGTTGAAGTTCTGATCGGAGTCTACGTTTTCCTCCCGGTGACTGGAGAGTACGAAATATCCGCCTGGATTTAGCCCCAGGCGCTCTAAAACATCGGATTTTTCAATAGATTCTTTCTGACGAAGAAGAACCTCCTTCATAGAGGAACCCACCTTGATGACCGTCTCAGGTGCAATGCCCTCAGTCAGCAAATAACGTCGGGCATGCTCGGTCAGCGTCATATTGATGTCCGACAAGTGGTCGACGACCTTCCTGTTGAGCTCCTCCGGCACGCGCTGGTCAAAGCAACGGTTACCGGCTTCCATATGAAACACCGGCACGCGGTTGCGCTTGGCTGAGATCACCGAAAGACAGGAGTTCGTATCGCCATATAGAAGGATGGCATCGGGCTTCTGGGTTTTAATAAGATCATCCGTCCTGATGATAACGTTGCCGATCGTCTCGGCTGCCGTACCTCCCGCTACATTCAGAAAGATATCCGGTTTGCGTATGCCCATGCCAGCAAAGAATATCCCGTTCAGCTCATAATCGTAGTTCTGTCCGGTATGGACTAGAACATGCTCGGTATATCGGTCAAGTTCTTCGATCACGCAGCTTAGTTTGATGATCTCGGGGCGTGTTCCCACGATTGTCATGACTTTCATGCTCAATATCCTTCCCCGGCGTACCCTGTCTCCGATGCATTTTTCACGTAATCCAGCGAAAGCAGCAACTCCTTGAGCTCAGCCTTGCTTAAGCGATGGGTGCTGTGTGATGTATAATCCATGCTCGCAGAGACAGTCTGCTTTCCATCAACGAAGTAGTTGGCATAGTTGAGGTCGCGGTTGTCAAGCGGTACAATATAATAGTCGCCCACATCGACGGCGTTGGCCATCTCTTCCCGTGTCAGCAGCGACTCAAACAGCTTCTCCCCGTGGCGTGTGCCGATGCTGCGGATCTCGTTGGTGCCTTCGAATATATCCCTGACTATCTCTGCCAAGTCCATGATGGTTGCCGCGGGCGCTTTCTGAATAAACAGCTCGCCACCCTTGGCATGTTCAAATGCATATAGCACAAGATCAATCGCGTTATCCAGAGACATCATAAAACGCGTCATATTGGGGTCGGTGACGGTCATCGGGATGTTTTGCTTGATTTGTGAAATGAACAATGGGATCACCGAGCCCCGCGAGCACATCACATTGCCGTAGCGCGTCACCGCGATGGTCGTATCCCCGCAGCTTCCCATACGGGTCGCCGACACCGCGATCTTTTCCATCATCGCCTTGGACATGCCCATCGCGTTGATCGGATATACGGCCTTGTCGGTGGACAGGCAGACGACTTTTTTGATACCGTTCGATATTGCCGAGTCTATCACGTTTTGAGTACCCAGCACGTTCGTCTTTACCGCCTCAAGAGGAAAGAACTCGCAGGACGGCACCTGCTTGAGTGCCGCCGCATGGAAAACATAGTCCACACCCCTCATCGCCCCGTTAATGCTATCTATGTTACGCACGTCACCTACGTAGAACTTAATCTTTGGATTCTTATAGAGATTGCGCATATCATCCTGCTTTTTCTCGTCGCGGCTGAATATACGGATTTCCTTCAAATCCGAACCGAGGAACCGGCGCAGCACCGCGTTGCCAAAAGAGCCTGTCCCCCCGGTGATCATAAGTACTTTGTCCTTAAACATGTATGCCTCCGAAAAATAGTTATTTGCTTTTTCTAAATACTCTTCCGATCACACGCAAAGGTTTTGTAACACGCCAACTGCTTGACTGAATATAATGGTCAATTTCAGTTTTATATGTGTCAGCCTTTGCTTCGCAATCATTGATTTTGGCTTCGTACTCATTGATTTTGGCTTTGTACTCATCGATTTTGGCTTCGTAAGAATCTACTTGCCGCTGGCTCGCTATGATGGTTGTTTCCAGTTCAGTTTTATATGTATCTGCCTTTGCTTTGTAATCATTGAGTTCGGCTTCGCAAGCATCTATCTGCCGCTGGCCAGTTATGATGGTTGATACCAGCTCATTTACTTGCTCAACTAGTATTTTATCATCAGTAAAGCTGAAACGGTCAGAATGAAGCTCCTCATTCGCTTTAATCATGCTAACTACTATCGATTCATCATGATTCTCGCTACGCTCATGCTCTAATTGAATCATTTGACGAACTTGCTGACCCTCGAAAGGGATTATTTTCCTTGCTTTGCCAATTGCCTGAAGCATTTCATATAATTCATTAAAACGCTTGTTAACAATAAGGTAAGATATTAACCTGATGGGCAGGGCTCCATCTTCTTTCTTTATGTAATCCTCAGCCAGATCCAGGCTTGCACCAATTTGTAATAAATCTATTTCGCTACAGAAAGAGGTTAAATATGGCATCAAACCATTCTGGAAACGTTCTTTATTGGCGCTTGCGTTTACCAAGCCGTTTAATAGGTCCTTATATTGCTTTATGATGAGTTGCTTGTACTCATTTTCATCCGGTTGAGCAATCTTAATCATTTGATCCGCAACATATGCGAATAGAAAAAAGGCATCGGGATAATGCCATGCCATCCCCTGTATTCTTTCTGACGGATGAAACTTGTAGTAAACATAAATCGGCGCAAATATATCGTAAACTGTTCTTGTGTGTTTCAGATATTCACAGATAAAAAGCATATCATTGCCTACAACAAACCGCTCATCAAATGAAATGCTATTGGCACTGATGATTTCACGCCGAAACAACTTGGCATTGACTGTTGATATTATATAGATTATCCCATAGTTACAATCAGGGTACAGATAACCATGAGCAGCTTCTTTTGCGGAGTAGCTCCGCAGATGCCCCGTGGCAAAATGTTCTATTTCACCACGTCTTTCAAGGTATCCTCCCATCACCAAATCTACTTCATCTGACTTAACAGCCTCTATCATAAGTTCAACCGCATTAGGCAGATATTCATCGTCAGAATCAATGAACATAATGTAATCGCCTTTAGCAGCACGTAATCCCGCGTTACGTCCGGAGGCTTCACCACCGTTATCCTTATGCACGACGACAACTCTTGAATCAATTCTTGCGTAATCATCACAAATCATGCCGCAATTATCGGTTGAACCATCGTCAACCAAAACAATTTCCAAATTACTATACGTTTGAGCAATAAGACTGTCTACACAGCGAACTAAATACTTCCCGGTATTGTAAATTGGAACGCAAATAGACACCAAATCCTTCATCTTAACATTCGTCTTCGGTTGTTCCTGCTCTTTGGTTATGGATTTCCTTGGCATCTGTATAGCGGTAGCGACTTTTTTTGCATTACTACCGAGACCTCTGCATTGCTTACAGAAATCGACATAACCTTTAAGTGTATATCCCTGCCTGAATTCGAGAATTTCCATCTTAGATGTACTATCTATATCAATATAATCATTTGATGTAGTCGTCCCTATTCCGGCACGATTAGCATATTGCTGATAGCAGCAGGCATAAATTCTTTTTTCCCCAAATTCGTGAAGAAATGAATGACAATTATCTTTATAATTCTCTAGCTCTTCATTGGACAACTTGGTGTTATCTGTGTTTTTGATGTCTAAATCAAACCAGTACTCCGCTTTACCGACAATATAGCCGATATCATGTGCTTTTAATGCTTTTTTTATCTCTTCAACTTTGGAATTTGGAACACTCGCAGAATAATCATCTAAAAAGAAGCTTCCATTCATCGATTTTATGGCTGACATTACTTCCTCATTGGGAATAATGGTAGCATTTGTAATAACAAAAAATTCAAATATTCTATCCTTGTAGTTATCCTCAATATAACGGAGAAATCTTGGCAATTCCTTTACTAGCATTGGTTCTCCACCTGTAAAATGAAGGGAATATAAATAATCAAACTTAGAAAACAGTATGTCAATGTGTTCTTTAAAATCTTCAAAACTCACATCTTTGGGATCGATAATAAACTCAGTATAATTGAGACAGTGACTGCAGTTAAGGTTGCATTTCAATGTGGTAACAAAATTTGTCCAATGGGACAGCAGTTTTCCATGTTTATACATAAGCCAGACACAAACAAAGTTTTGAATAAAATTATCACTTCGATTGTGAGAGTGAGAGAGATAAAATATATTGGCAAAGCCTGTCCGTTCTAATATTTCCCTCTCATTAGCCAGAGCAACCCATGGCAACGCAATCACGCTTTCTTCAAAGGCACTACACAATTCGATACTTAAATCCGTTTGAAATGCAATGACGCGTTTTCCACAAAATGTGTGATCACTCTCTCTTTTGAAATTGGTAATATCAATTACAAAGGAGATGCTAAATTCATCTGCCACACCAAGCCATTGAAGAAAATCATAAGTCTTCTTTGAAATTTCATCGACACCGTAGATATACAAGTTCTTAACTCTAAGATATCGCGCCCCTAAATTATCCAGCTCGTGGCCAGGATGGGTCCATTTCATATTTTGCACCTCCAAGAAAGTAGTTAGTCTTACTCTATTAATCAACTTCATAAAATCAATCTTGCTGCGAACTGTCTGCTAACGGTTTTTACATTATAACATTAATTTGTTGTATATTTGCCATTAGCTATCAGTTTATAGTCACGTCTAATTATTGACCTGTTCAATGGTCCGACCTCAAATATACGCGTCCCGTTATTGAATCTCTATAGGATTGCACTGATCTTTTACCTCTCTATTTTTTTCGTAATTTCCTGATTATTGTCTTTATTGTAGTCTTCAACCCGTTGTCCTTATAATAAACTTGTACTTTGCGAACCAGACGCAGGGGCTTCGTAATGCGCCACGAAAGCGTATTTCTAATCTTATCGTATTCTTCTTTGTAAAAGTCGAGCACCGGCAACGCAGCATCATACCTTGCGGCAAGCTTGACAACGCACATTTCATATTCCACAGCGAACTGCCGGATAAAGGCAACTTTGTTTTTCACTGGAAACATAAACTTATCTGCAAGACATGATTGTAATTCATCTCCTGATTTCAACAAAAGGGTTTCGAGCAGTTCCTTCCATCTAGTAATAACAATATCCATTTTAAAAGAGTCTGCAATTTTTAGAGTCGCTTTGCTCATTTGGTTGAAAAGGCTGTCGTTTTCAAGCAGTTCAATTACGGCAGTTGCCATCCCCTTGATATCGCCACCGGGTAAAATACGACCGTCGATGCCATCTGTAATGATATCGTCCAAACCGGATCCGTCAAAAATTACTGAGGGTAACCCATATGCCGCGGCCTCCGTAATGACCAGACCAAATCCTTCATATTTTGACGGCAAAAGATGGACACGGGCATTATACAAATAGTCCCCTATCTCTTCTTTCCATCCCACAAAATGCAGCCGGTCCTTTGGCAGACGCAACAGTTTTATCAACTGAGCATATGTAATATTGTCCTCTACATCCGGTACTATCTGATCAAGATCGTAAGAGCCCAGCACATAGAGCGATGATTCGAGACAACGCTTCGCCACCTCAGCGAATGTGTACAGAAGCTCTTTAAGTCCCTTTCTCGGATCATCAAACCGCCCTAAAGCCACAATATTCTTTTTTCTTATATCGGGGAGTGATTTAGGTGTGTCAATCGTAACTGGGTTATGCATAACAACAGCATTATCATGTAACAATGCATAAGCATTAGCGCTGAAGCTATTCAACCATATCGCAGCGTCCGCTTTGGCCAACTCTGCATTTCTACTTTCCAAACAGTTAAAGTGTGTTGCACTCCAATATGGTAAAAAATAGAATTCGTGATTCCATGCGATGGATTTGATTCCGTATAAATGTAGCTCACCATATAGCTTTAGCCAGTATTTATCGATATTATGGCTAACAATACAGACATCAGTCTCAATCAGACTAAGAACTTTTACGATTAACTTCCGATCTGTATTGATTGTAGGCAATGCGAAGCGAATGGCGCGGTCATCCAACGGATATCTTGGTTGACCTTCGTATATGGATGGTACTAACACTTCGTAATGATCGCATAACTGTGATGCGACTTGAAGGACAACCTTATCGAGTCCACCCAAGGCATCTGGTATGGGAAGTATGAAAGCAATGCGCGGCCTCTGCTTCTGTATCCGAAGCAGTTGTGCAATCCGGAGATATTCTATATCTGTTAAATTAGACCCAAGTTCACTCTTCAGGTGCTCATCCACGCCAGATTCCAGCCATTCATTTTTTGCTGTGTACAAAGCAAGTACATCCAATTGCGCAATTACATCGGTATACCTGGAATAGTCAACTAAATATGATCTTGTATTGAAGTAGAATCCATATAATGACCCATCCATCTGACACTTCTCGGATTCGGATAAAGAGGAAACCATTCCCAACCACAAATGGGTGCATTCTTCTATATGGGAATTAATCAGTTTTTTACTGTCTTGCTCATCGTGACACCGGGATTTGACGAACAGACCTTCAATATTTAGGATTGTGCGTCCACGCATAATCCGAAACCACAGATCATAGTCCTGTGTTGTCGGTAGTGTAATATCAAATACACCTGATCGCTCAAAATGGCTCATATGGATAAGGAGCGTGCACCCATGCACACATCCGCGTAACAGAGCAAAAAGCGGTTTTGCCAACTGTTCTTTGGAAAAACGCTTGAAAGGATCCATATCGTAAAGCCATTTGCCGTGCGAATCAATCACCTGATATCCGCAATTCACAATGACTGTTTTATCCTCACAGCGAAGGAGCGCATCAATCTGCTTCCCGATTTTTTCAGGGGTATATAGATCGTCGTGACTTAACCAGGAAAAATACTCGCCCTCCATCTTCTCAATCCCAAAATTGAGGGCGGTTGCCACCCCACCATTATCTTTATTGAAATATCGGATTTTGTCGCCATAGGACAATGCGATGCGTTCCGTCTCTCCCTTATCACTGGATCCATCATTTATGACCAGTATTTCAATGTTTTTATATGTTTGAGCCAATGCGCTATCAATAGCTTCACGCATATAATTACTACCATTGTATACCGGAATAACAATGGATACCATGGGATGAAAAGTCTTGTCTCCCGGTAGCTGATCGTCAGTTAGGAGCATTCTATTATCACTAACGTATCCGTCAGTAAGATTTTTCATCGGTCAAAATTCCTCACAGTCCAAGCTTCCTATTATTGCAGTCTTTTCGCAATTTTTATGATGTATTGATCCCGCAAACGTTGATGTATTTCCGCACATGAACACGATATCCGAGTTCACGATTTCTACACAGGCACTGAAATAGTAATGTGCACTAACTAGTCGTTACTGGTACATAGTGTTTTAACTTCCTTCTTTACTGTAGACACCTCAATAAACCGCATTTGGGATACTGCTCGCTCTGGATCAAAGGCCGATCCAACTCACAATTTCCAAAATATCCACGCCCCAGTATCATGAATCATTCAGTATATCCAAACTTCAAAAGAATGCGCTGAAGCCGGATAAAAGCTTCTTTGTTTTTACCGAAACATCTTACTCCATATAGCCTTTATAGTTCTTTTAGAACCATACTTCTTGTAAAAGATCTGGGTTTTTCTGGCTATTCTCAGCGGTTTCGTGATACGCCAAGAAAGCGTTTTGGTATAGTCGTCTACAACCGGCTCATTGTCATTCTCCGGCGTTGGCCCAATCGCTCGTGAGGGCATCGTAGAAGGTATCGTAGAGGGTATCGTAGAAGGCAAATCGATTACAGAATGTTTTAATAACTGGCGCAATATCAGGGTAGCGTTCTCCCCCGGAGTAAAGGATTGCATTACTGTTTCGTATGTTTGAATCATTCTTTCGACGTATACTTCTTTTGAATAATTCTCTTTTGCAAATTTTAAAGACAACTCTCCTCTCTGCGTTAATTCTTCAGGATTATAAATTAAATGCACAAGTGTATCGTAATAATCTTGTCTGCTTACGCATACTCCACAATACGGAGCATTGGTCACTCCCTCCAACGCAGTCCCCTTTGTAGACAAAACCGGTTTCCCACAGCTCATTGCCTCGATGGCCATCATGCCAAACCCTTCCTGTTCGGATGGCATCAGGAAGAGATCGCAAGCTTGATACAGGTTGGCTAGACATACATCGTCTTTAACCCAACCGTATTCGACAATCTTGAATTTATCTACAAATTCATCCAGCAACCCTTTGGAGTCAACCGTTAATATTACCAAGTTGCTATTGGCAGGAAGTCTTCGAAAGCAGTCTTTAAGTAAGTTTCCGCCTTTATACTCGACGGGAGTGGAGCGGAACATTAAAACCGTTTGATCCTTATCTATTCCCAATTTACTTTTTGCCAAGACGGTATCGTAGGGTTTAAACAAGCCACCGTTGACCCCAAAAGGAATTTTAAATATTTTTTTATTTGACATGATAGGTGCTTGCCGTACTCTATCAAACATGAAATCAGAAGCAACTATCAGGGAAATATTTGAGTTTTGAAAAGCCTGCCGCTTGATTTCGTATAGAAGAGCCGTCTCATCTTTATTGATAAATTTAGGTGTATTCATGCGATCGCAATCAAAACAAATGTTTTTCCACTTCTCACATTCTTCGGAGTGCAAACAATGTCCTGCCAAAAAGAACGCATCATGAAGTGTAATGACAGTAGGTTTTAACGATGTCATGAGCGGGAGATAGCTTATGTCAAAATTTGTATTGTGAATCAGATGAAGATGTACAATATCTGACTCAATAAACCATCTACTTTTTATTAGGTCAAGCGCAGTCCCATTTCCAATGTTGGAATAAACAAACGTATTTCCATCGTCAGATTCTTTATTGTGAACATAATGAAAAGCATTAATCCTCTGTTCCCTCAAATATAAATGCAAATCATGGCCGTTGAATTTATTACCTATTAAATCGTTATCTCCAACTTGCAAGTTTGTAAATTTATAGTCCATCATTTTCTCCTAAGCTTCTTCACCATTTTCTTCAGTATCCTTTTTAGCGTTACATATAGTCCATCATATTTTAAAGACCGTTTAAACAATGATAAATAGTAGATCGATCTGCCAGTTTGCTGATTATTGTCATTGGATACTTGATTAATATCCTCAGATACTTGATTGTTGTCCATGGGTACTTGCACATTTGCCAGCTCGCGATTTATAAAGTAAGTCGGTTCTAAAACTTCAATTTTTTTCCTAATATATTCTAAGGCTATAGTATAACCAGCGCTTTCAAAAAAGCTATATCTGTCTGTATAAAAATCCATTTTCGATTCAGCCAGTAACAGATATTCATCCTCTGATAAGCCTTCAATTATTTTGATAAACAATAAACTATACTCAATGTTTCCCTGTACCTTACTTCTTAGTCCTTGCCTTCCGTTACTATCGCGAGCCGTGACTAATACTTCCGATATTAATTTGTGAGGATATTTTTTAAAGATCCTGTAAAAAAATTCAAAGTCTTGTGCTACCCTCTGACTCTCATCGAACAAACCAATTTCTTCAAAACAAACGGTGGGTATCAGTAGTGTGCAACCATGCGTTTGGTTGTATATGATAGGATGTATAAACGACTTCTCACGTAAAGGGTATTGTTTAATATGGTTTACATAATTAGTTTGATAGATCTTTTCATACCGCTCGTTGATGCCATCCAAGTCTGTCATCATAATCGTTGCTTTATCTTCCAGCTTGTCAAGTTCTTCAATCTGTCTTTTTATCTTATCAGGATAGTACTTATCATCATGACTTAACCAGGAAAAATATTCGCCGGTCATATTAATAATTCCCATATTGAGCGCAGTAGATGTTCCTCCATTTTCCTTCGAAAAATATCGGATTTTATCTCCATAAGAGAGCGCAATTGTTTCTGTCTCACCGTTGTCATTGGAACCATCGTTAACCACGATGATTTCAATATTACGATAGGTCTGGGCAACAGCGCTATCTATCGCTTCGCGTAGATAGTTCGAGCCGTTATAGACCGGAATCACAATCGATACTTTAGGTATGTTCATACAAATCTCCTCGATAATCAATCAGTAATATTCAATCGGTTATTGTTGATACAGAAGTCCTTCAATTTCCATACCCTGATCAAAAATATATATCGCTTTATAATACAACGTTTTTGCTTATCGTTCAACCCAAAACTCGCTTTAACAGACTTGTGAACGCGGATGATCTCATCAAGCGCGTCAGCCCTTTTGGTGGTATTCGACACGTTGCTGCCGTGCATACGATAATAATTCAGTTTCTCGGCAGTAAAAGCGACCTTCCCTTTTGACATCAGCTTGATGTAGAATAGCCAGTCGCCGGCTTGCCGATATTGTATGATTTGATCAAAATCCGTCACGAACCCTGCCTTGAACAGTACGCTGGACACGTTGCTGATGGTGCAGTTTAAAAATGCGTAACGGCTGATTTCCTCCAGCCCGTCGTTAATATAGCTTGAACGCCAGTGGCCTGTATGCATTAAATCGATCATTTTAATCACATCAACGGGCAGCAGTTGTCCACCATTGTTCATAAATGCAGTGTTGCAGTATGACAATGTTACAGCATGATCCTGCCGTATGGGCTCCACCAACTTCTCCAGCATACCGGGCTCGCAATAGTCGTCCGCCTCAGCAATCCAGATATAATCACCCAACGCCATCTCAATTCCCTTGCGCCACTGCAAAAAGGCACTGCCAGAGTTGGCGTCGTTAAAAACCGTGCGGATGTTCACGTATGGCCCTATCGCCTTCACAATTCGTTCTATTACTTCACAGCTTTCGTCGGAAGAATGGTCGTCCAATAGGATGATCTCCTGAAGCTTAACCCCTTGACTTAAGATACTGAACAATCGCTGATTCAAATATCGTGCATAATTGTAGTTGGGTATAATTACGGAAATGCTGATGCCCGGATCATCAAGAGCGCTCTGTCTTTGGGCAGCATCGATCAAATTGGCCTCCGTTAGATCATGCCTGACCACAATGCGCAATGCACGCTCCCTGTATCGTTTATAGGCAGTGAATATTTGCATTGCGCAGTTCGTTAGAAAAGCCATATGACAACGTGACAGCGTCATCAATATATAATAAGCCATTTTCATTTTGATTGAATGATCCGATAGAAACTGTCGGACAATCTTTACGACCTTAAGCTTGTATTTCGCGATGTTCTTGTTATAGATGCGTAGGTAGTTCAACCGCTTACCAAAGTGCCCTTCCTTGGGAATCACCCCGATCAGGAACATGATTAGCTGCTGAAATATCACAGCCTCGCGATAACGCTCAAACCCAGCGGCATCACGTATCCTCTCGATCGCTATATCTACGGCCTGAAATATATCGAGTCTCTTCATA
Organism: uncultured Christensenellaceae bacterium; assembly: GCA_942492795.1. GTDB lineage: Bacteria > Bacillota > Clostridia > Christensenellales > QAND01 > RGIG3178. The sequence continues at coordinate 1,667,775 of OW818639.1, read as the reverse complement.
GATAGTTTACTGTTCTGAACCGACTCGTGATGTTGGATGTAATGATAATAGCAACGTGGCACATAACAGATCTTTTGCGCGTGAACAAGTGTCGGAATCACAGAGGCAATGTCCTCGTTCATGATTCCCTCCGGAAACGCATATGTCTCAATTTGCTTTTTCTTAAACAATTTGTTGCATGGCGATGCAGCCATACTATGGTTGACAAAAGCATAGGTATCTTTTTCGCCCTGTGCGGCTTCAATATACAGATCCAGATTTTTACCGATAATATGAAAATCACAAACAGCTACATCGGCTCCTGTTTTTACCATCTCACTAGAAAGCAAATCATAATAACGTTTATCGATATAATCATCGGCATCGACGAAGCCAACATATTCTGTTTCAGTCATCTGAAGCCCGACATTCCTACAGTATCCAGCGCCACGGTTGAATTCGTTGTAAACAGCAACTACATTATCATGGAATGCATAGGAGCGAATAATCTCCGGTGAAGAATCGGAGGAACCGTCATCCACAACGACAACATGAATATTTGGGTGTGTCTGGGACAGTACCGAATCCAAACATCTAGCTATATATTTTTCGGCATTGTAGACTGGAATAATGACCGTGATATCCAACCCTTTTTGACTCAACGATCCTACCTCCAACGATGATAAATTACAGATTGCATCAAAAATACAATTGTTTACTAATGTTCACCAAACATAAACAATGTTCCTCCACACATCAAATAAACTGATGAAGGATTTGAATCGTCTATGTTTCATCCTCCCTGTGATTTGATATAAGCATCACATACAGAAGCAGAGTCCCCAACCATCATAACCTCGCCGTGCGAAAGCCACAAGGCTTTGGTGCACATCTCCTTTACCGTCTCGTGGCTATGGGAGACATATAAGACTGTCGTGCCTCCGCTGATCATATCGTTCATACGCTTTTCGCACTTCTTCTGAAAAGAGTAATCACCAACAGCCAAAATCTCATCAATAATAAGTACCTGTGGTTTGACAATGGTCGCAATCGAAAATCCGAGTCTAGCCGTCATTCCGGACGAGTAATTTTTAATTGGTACATCTAAAAATTGTTCGATCTCGGCGAACTGTACGATTTCGTCAAAATTATCTTTCATAAACTGCTTTGAATGTCCAAGGACTGCACCATTCAAAAAGATATTTTCACGCGCGGTTAGATCCATGTCAAACCCAGCGCCTAGTTCAATAAGCGGTGCCACGGTACCTCGAAGCGTGACTGTACCAGAATATGGTCTTAAAATCCCGCAAACCAATTTGAGCAGCGTCGACTTACCCGAACCGTTGGCTCCAATGATCCCCCATGACTCTCCCGCCTTGATTTGGAGGCTTACATCTTTGAGTGCAAAAAACTCCTGAAAAAGCAATTGTCTCTTAATCAGTTTAATACAATATTCTTTTATGCTATCGACCCGCTCTTTTGACAAATTGAATCTAACTGTTGCGTGGTCAACGCTTATCATATAATCTTCCATATCAGTTTCCAATCAAATATAAAGAATGAATTTATCCTGGCTCCGCATAAATGACCATACTCCTATGATCAAAAATATAATTGCAAAAGCAATTCCGCCCCCTATCTCGCCAATTGATGGCAATTGACCATAAAGAACAATGTCACGAAATTGCATAATATAATAATACATTGGGTTTAGATGCGATACAATCCCTTTTAACCCACCCAACATCAATGAAGCGGGATAGAAAATCGGCGTCATATACATCCATGCGGTCGTAAGTACACTGTATATATATTGAATGTCGCGAAAAAATACAGATGCCTGCGCAAGAAACATTCCAAGACCGATACAAAATAAGTATAATTCCAGAAATACAAAAGGAAATAGCAATGCTTTAAACGTTAGTGGCACACCCATCACAAAAACAACGATCCACAGAGCAATCGACGAAAACAATAAGGTAACAAGCGAGCTTGTTATCTTCGAGACGGTAAAAATATATTTTGGCACATACGTCTTTTTAATGAGCGCTCCACTACCGGTTATGGAGCTTATTGCCAATGACGTAGATTCGGTCATAAAAGCAAACATGATTTGACCCGTCAGTAAATATACTGGAAAGTATTGAATATTGCTTTTAAAAAGTTGTGAAAATACAATGCTCATCACCGCCATGATAAGCAGAGGGTTCAATACGCTCCACAAGTATCCCAGAATGCTGCGTCTATATTTCAGCTTTATATCCCGCAGAACTAACTGCCCCAATAGTGGCTTGTATTTCATAAAGCCTTGCATCCTTGTTTTTATCCAGTTCATCAATATACTCCAGCCCGGGTCCTCTTCTTAGAAAAACCCTGTGACCCATTATACTAGACCCTCTTTGTTTCAACAACTACAAAAACTACTAAGAGTGCACCTTTCGTTGAACCAGCTAGGAATTGGCTTATTTGCTTCTAACGTCCCAAAATTGGCTGGCGCCAACTTTGCTTAATGTGCTCTATTATAACTTAAACAAATGTATCCATTTTTTCTTTTATTATAATACTGTTGATAAAATATCCTATGACAATACTATAGCATGAAATTCCCAAAGCTGCATTCAAATACGGATTGAAATAGGATGCGAAAAGAAACGCTGCCAGTCCGCTGATCCAGGTGATATGAAGCAATACCAGCTGTTTATCGCTCTTCCTCCAACCCCGCAACAGGATATATACCATATATCCAACCGGAAATAGATAAAGCAGGAACCCAATTATTCCCATTTTATTCAGAATATCGAAATAAAAATACTCTACATAACCATCACTTCTGAATTCTATTGTTGCTCCTAATCCGTTTCCAAACAATGGACTTTTAGATATACTGCTTTTCAGTTGCTCAAGAACAGTATTTCGTACAATACTATCAGATATCTTTGTCCTTTCGATGTATTCTTGCTGTTCAGCAGTATCTTGCTGTTCAATTCTATCTGCCTGCACTGTTTTATCTGGAAGCTTGTCTTTTTCTGGATTTTCAGCATTATCTGGTATTTTCTGTTCTTGTGAGATATCCAATAGCAACGTTCTTGAAACCGCAAACCTGAAGTAATTAGTCTTGGATATGTGTTGCTGTACCGCAATCAGTACCATAAAAAAAATCCCTGTAACGACAATATGGGGAACAATTGTCTTCCATTTAAGGGGATTAAATAATAAATGAAGAATAATGACAATAGCAGCGGTGATACCTGCTGCTCCATACAAAGAGCGAGTAAATGAAATCAAGATAGCGTTCAAACAAATAGCCGTACATAAAGAATATAGCCATTTAAGCCTGTTACCGACTATCTGATAATATAGCATGCATACACAGCCTACTATTAAATAGGGGCTGCTCTTAAAAAACACACGAAACAGTGAACCGGTAACGTTATCCAAAAAGCAGACCTGAAGCTGTAGTAACTGTTTATGCAGCACGACATACCAGTTCTTAAAATAAATACAAAAGATATTTAAACCAATGATCAATGCTGCCTGAATAGTTGCACCTACGACAATACATTTCATTATAATATGGATTCGCTCCCTATTATCAACGACCGCTAGTACAATCGGTACAAGAAAAAGCCACAAAAAGCCTTTTATATCGCTAAAAAGCACGTCAATATTGTTTTGATGAGATATCCCGATTAATGCGCTGATCCCCAAGTAAAGTACAAATGCCACTAAACAGTAAACCATTGGACTCTGCATCCAGTGTTTAGTTTTGTTTACCATTTTGGGTATTGCACATACAAAAGAAATGATACCCAAAATCATCCGGAGACTTAATGGTCCTATCATAAACCAACGCCCACCACCGGAGACAGTGCAATCAACTATAAGCAAACATAATGAATTAAAGGAAATACCATCTAGTCTTTCCAGAAAACTCAGCTTATGGAATGTGGTTAATTTCTTACTTGAATCGAATCTCATCAGTTATCCCCAAATAATCTGTGCGAATTTCCGCAATGCACCATATTTTAAAAGTCTATTGCGCATCATAAAATCTATTCGTGACCATTTTCTTCGATCATATAAATTCGCGAAACCTTCTAGCAACTTCCTGTCTTGTGGCTGCATGATACTACCATATGTCTTTAAAAATGCTCTTGCCTGAAACGTGGTTCCTTTTATAGATTGCTTGATATTTGATTGGAAGATCCTTGTAAGCAGAAGTTTTGGGTTATTCAAATATTTTTTAGCTCCGATGGTATTAGATCCATGCTGGCGGTATTTAACCGTCGTCTCATCTATAAAGGCAATTTGTCCAAACACCGCGGCCACCAGGGCAATCCACCAGTCATGCATTAAAACAGCAGTTCGGTCGACACACCGAAGTGCCGATGTGCGCAATGCGCCGTTCATCATGACAGTGCAACCGGTGACAACGTTTTGTATCAGAAGATTGCGAAGGATCGTTCTTTTTCCGTCGATCTTGGAGAATCTCATAAAAGACCGTGCTATCGTTCGTAAATTCGCGTCAACGACTTCAAGATCAGTAAAGACCAAATGAGGATCACTTTGACTGCCCTTTTCCTCAAGTTCACACATAACGTTTAGTGTCTTCTCTATTTTTTCGGTCTCCCATACGTCGTCCTGATCACAAAACATGGCATAACCGTCCGGACAGCACTCCATTAAATAAAAAAAGTTATCCCTTGCGCTATAAAACGGCACATGATCCTCTAACAATATCACTTTACCAGGATATTTTGTTTGATAATCATGAAGAATCATCTTTGTTGCGTCACTCGATCCATCGTCTGAAGCAATGATTACAAAGTTTTGATATGATTGACGCAAAATCGAATTGACCTGCTGGTGAACATAAGCCTCGCCGTTGTATGTTGCCAATAATATAGAAATCTTTTTATCTTGCTTCATATACTCACCTAATGTACACATGAATCGGGTTTGCTGAGATTATATGCCATGTATTATATCACTCCATAGTACGTCTTGTAATAATCGCGATATGCTCCCGAGCGCACGCCATCGAGCCATGCCTTGTTCTCCAGATACCAGGCGATGGTTTCCTCCATGCCCTGCTCAAAAGTGTATTGCGGTTCCCAACCGAGTTCTGAAGTGATTTTGGTATTGTCAATCGCATAGCGGCGATCATGCCCAAGTCTGTCAGCAACATATCGGATCAGGTCATCAGTCTTGTCCAAATTGCTGATTATGAGTTTTACGATTTCAATGTTCGCCTTTTCATTGTTTCCTCCGATGTTGTATATCTCACCGATACATCCCTTTTGCAGCACAGCATCGATAGCGTAGCAATGATCGTAAACATGCAGCCAGTCCCTAACCTGCATACCGTCTCCATATACCGGCAAATGCTTGCCCTCCAATGCGTTGCCGATCATAAGCGGGATTAGTTTTTCCGGGAATTGATACGGACCGTAATTGTTGGAGCATCGTGTAACGTTCACCGGTAGCTTAAACGTCGTAAAATATGCTCTTGTGAGCATATCGGCAGCCGCTTTGCTTACGGAATACGGACTGTTGGGGCTTAACGGTGTACTTTCACAAAACAGTCCGGTTTTGCCAAGAGCACCATACACTTCGTCGGTGGAAACCTGCAAAAAGCGAACACCTTCTCTGTATGTTGGGTAACCCTCTTCATCCTTCCCGATCTGCCAGGTTGCCTTTGCGCAATCCAGAAGGCACTGGGTTCCAAGGATATTCGTTTTTAAAAAGATCTCCGGATCGTGAATGCTCCTGTCCACATGACTTTCTGCGGCAAAGTTCACAACGATTTCAAATCTATATTCATCAAACAGCTTCAATACGATTGCGCGTTCCGTGATATCGCCCTTCTTAAAAATATATCGCTTATCATCCCTGATATTCTTGAGATTCTCAAGGTTTCCGGCATAGGTCAATGCATCCAGGTTGACGATCATCCAGTCTTCATGTTCTTGCAGCATCAATGTAATAAAATTGGATCCGATGAATCCTGCTCCACCGGTTACTAAAACGCTTTTCATGAGTATTTCTCCTAACTAGAAAACATAGCCCGCCTGTTTTAAGGTCGGCAGTTTTTGATCCTTCTCGGATAAAAGTACCTGCAGCCCTTCGGTAGGCCACGCAACGCCGATATCAGGATCATTGTAGATAATGCCTGCATCGTATTCCGGATGATAGAAATTTGTGCACTTGTACGTAAACACCGCTTCTTCGGATAACACGAGGAATCCGTGGGCAAATCCTTCGGGCACATAGAACATCCGCTTGTTTTCCTCTGAGAGTACTACGCCCTCATATTTCCCATACGTAGGTGAATCCTTTCTTAAGTCGACCCCAACATCGTAGACAGCTCCCGAGATAACGCGAACAAGCTTACCCTGAGAAAATTTGGTTTGCAGGTGGAGACCGCGCAATACGCCTCTTTTTGACTTGGATTCATTGTCCTGTACAAATGTCATCGTAAGCCTGGCTTGTGAGAACACTTCTTGATTGTATGTCTCCAGAAAGTATCCGCGGGCATCACCAAAAACGCGGGGTTCAATGATAAGCAAACCTTCAATTGATGTCTTGATGACTTTTATATCTGCCATATCAAACTCCGTGTGCTCGTGCTATCGCATCGATGTATTTACCGTAGTCGGTTTTTATCAATGGTTGAGCCAATCTTTGAAGTCGGGCACTGTCTATATATCCCATGCGAAATGCAATCTCTTCAATGCATGCAATGTAAAGCCCTTGTCGTTTTTGAATCGTTGCAACGAATTGTGCCGCAGAAAGCAAGTCGTCATGTGTTCCTGTGTCCAGCCAGGCTGTTCCCCTGCCAAGAATCTCCACATCAAGCAAGCCTCTTTTTAGGTATTCATCATTAACGGAAGTAATTTCAAGTTCGCCGCGTGCGGATGGCTTAACGTTTTTTGCAATTTGAACGACCTCATTGTCATAAAAATACAAACCGGGTACCGCATAGTTGGATTTTGGGTTGATTGGTTTTTCTTCGATGGAAATTGCATGCCCGCTTTGATCAAATTCCACCACGCCATACGCGCTCGGCTGATTGACATAATAGCCGAAAATTACAGCGCCCTTTTCAAGCCTTGCGGCTTTCTGAATACTGTTTGTGAAACCGTGTCCATAAAACACATTGTCGCCAAGAGCAAGAGCGCAATGCTCCTTGCCGATAAACTCTTCTCCGATGAGAAATGCTTCTGCCAATCCATTTGGTGCATATTGAACTTTGTATTCAAAATGCAACCCCATTTCCTGGCCGTCTCCAAAGAGTTTTTGAAATAGCGGCAAATCTTCAGGTGTAGAAATAATGAGTATATCCCTAATCCCAGCCAGCATCAACGACGATAAGGGATAGTATACCATCGGCTTATCATAGATAGGCATCAATTGTTTTGTTACGCATTTTGTGATGGGAAAGAGCCTCGTTCCCGAACCGCCAGCTAAAATAATCCCTTTCATATGCGTACCTCCAAAATTATTTAAAACTTTAAATACTCTTTCAATGAATCTTCCCAATTTCTAAAAACGTTTTTATTGAGTTCTGTCAGGTTTTTATTTTCGAGGACACTCCATTTCGGTCGCTTTGTAAGGCTGGCATATTCTTCACTTGTAACCGGGATTACTTCTATATCAATTCCTTTGATCTCAAATATTTTCTTCGAAAAATCATACCAGCTGCATTGCCCTTCACATGTTGCGTGATATAGGCCGTATGCACCAGTTCCCAACAATTCACATATAGCATTTGCTAAATCTACCGTTGAAGTCGGTGAACCGATTTGATCGTTGACTATCGTTAATGATTTTTTTGTTTCTGCCAGTCTAAACATGGTTCTTACAAAATTGTTGCCGTCTCCGTACAACCAGGCAGTGCGAAGCAGATACACTTTGTCGTGTGCTGATTGTGCAAAAATTTCCCCCTCCAATTTCGTCTTCCCATATACGGTTTGGGGTTCACATTTGTCCGATTCAATGTAGGGGCGTGGCTTTCCATTCTCCATGATCGGTTCACCGCTGAACACGTAATCGGTAGAAACCTGCACCATTTCGATCCCTTTCTCATGGCAAATTTCAGCAATGCTTTTTGGACCAACAGCGTTTATTTGATAAGCAGCATCATAATCCTGTTCTGCTTTATCAACATTGGTATAAGCCGCGCAATTAACGACGGCAGTTGGGTTTACCGCGCTAATCAAACTGTACAAATCCTCTTTTTTTGTGATATCAATATCAGGATAATCAAATGCTTTAAAGTCAAGATTGCGCTTAATTAGTGCTTTTTGCATTTCACGTCCCAATTGACCGTTTGAACCAATTATCAATATCAAGGTCTTTGAGCCTCCTTCAACTTGAAAAAGCAAAGCAATTGCAATTATTGATCTCACTTTCTTCCTTTTGTCCATTTTAGTTTATATAGGATCATTGAGCCAATCTGAATAAACATATACTTTAACTGCTTAGATCCTGCACGCTCCCAATCATGGTAGACCACAAAATTGGGATTGTATTGCGCACGGGCATATTTGCGAATTTCTCTGGTTAAATCGGCATCTTCGAAATACATAAAGTATCGCTCGTCAAAACCGCCTACCTTCTTCAGGACATCCGTACGGGCAGCCATAAACGAACCCGTGCAGAACTCAATATCAAAAATTTCATTTTGCCCCATAGAAATCATTTCATATTCTTCACGATACCTTTTTAAAAACTTAAAATGCAACCTGCGGGCAACCAAGTAGATGAACCTGGGATTCCTTTTTGGCAATAGTTGCAAGCGCCCATCAGGATAGAGAATCTTTGGTGTAACAACGCCGACATCCTCATGTTCCTCAAAATATTGAGACATTTTGTATATTACATCATCTTTAATCACTATATCCGGATTAACAAAAAAATGGTATTTAGAATTGGCTGCTTTTAATGCCATGTTATGCCCTTTTCCAAATCCTATATTCGTTTTATTCTCTATAAGGACAATACGCGAACAGTTTTTGCTCTTTATTATTTCAACAGATCTGTCTGTTGATCCGTTGTCGATAATATAGATACAAAAGTCGGAATTTTTAGTGTTCTCTAATATAGTATCAATCGATTGGCTTATATATTTTTCGCTATTGTAAGTAACTATAGATAGCGATATCTTATAATTCCCCATGCCACTCCCGATCATCTGATCTTTTGTCTATATTTGTTGTGATGTGTCCTATTGTGCAATCTATTGCATACAGCAAATTATACATCTTGATCGCTTTTTTTTCAATCATGGATTCATCATCCGAATACGTGAAGGATTCTTCTCTTTCTCGTTGCATAGACCTGCAAAGAAACAGATTCAATATCCGAAGATCAACATCACGCAAAGAGCAATGCTATATTGTTATTTCTTATACTATCATTTATACTGATATTATTGCTTGGCTGTATTTGACACTATCAACAATCTGACGGAGGCTCTCACGATGAGAACAAAAAAAAGGCTGTTAACACTGTTTCTGGTAGGTTTACTCTGTGTTGGAGGATGCTCCTCATCTGCGAAAACAACACAAACACAATCGCCTGCAGCAACGAATACTCCAGATCCTGCTCCAACGATGCAGGTTTTTAGATCCAAAACTTCCGGCAAACTTCTCAGCGCTTCTGCAGCGTACAAGCCCGTCGGCATCATGATTGAAAACAGCCCCGCAGCTAGACCTCAAACGGGCTTACAATCTGCTGATGTTGTATACGAAGCGCCGGTAGAAGGGAGTGTCACTCGTTTTTTCTGTATATTTAACGATAACCTTCCTAAAGTTGCCGGCCCTGTCAGATCCGCGCGAGTCTATTTTATGCGTATTCAACAGGAATGGGATAGCGCATATGCTCATTTTGGCGGCGCTACGTATGGAGCTGCCGATGTAAACGCCGAGGATATCTCTAAACACATCAAAACACGCATCAACTTCCTGACCGGATTTAACAATTATTATTGGCGTACAAAGGATCGTATCGCACCTCACAATGCCTATACGGACATACAAAAACTTCAAACGTTGATGAAACAAGAGGCTGCTGGACGTACTTTCCTGTTTGATGATAATGCCGCATATACCGGAGATTCATTTTCGGAAGTGACACTTCCTTTTAATGGCAGCAGCACTACCTATAAGTATGATGCTAAAACAAATGTATTAACAAGGTATATGAGCGGCAAGGAATTCAAAGATGCCGCTACAAACAAAGCGATCACCGTTCAGAATGTTATCGTTCAGTATGCTCGTTTTTATCATAACGACATGCCCGGCGGACTTTGGCTTTGTGATCTTTTGGGTACGGGCAAAGCAGAATTCTTTTTGGGGGGAAAACACATTGTTGGTACATGGGAACGAAAAAGCTATGACTCCACAACCGTTTATAAAGATGCGAATGGCAAAGAAATCGTCCTTATTCCTGGCAATACATGGATTGCAGTGCACCCGAACAATGTGAACATTACCGTTAATTAACATATCCTTCATTGTTTTCGCTTTATGAAACCCCGTTAAAAAGCTTGCTTTTAACGGGGTTTTCTGTTGCATATATGACTACATTGCCGACATGAACGCTGCGCTTATTGATAAAATTAATATCGACTCTCTCAAGAATATCCTTATAAATCAATGATCCTATTCGTAAACCCTTTGTAAATAGCGCGCACCAACATTGACAAACCGTTTCACATGTACTACTCTTTTATTCAGTGATTACATTTCTAGGTTTGTCAAATAAGGGAGTTTCATCATGCAGCGTCGTCAACCAACCGGCAGAACAAAAAAAAAGACCAAAAAACGCTTAACTAGCACAGCGCGCGGAAAAGCCATCGTTATTATCGCCAGCCTATTGGGTTTTCTAATCTTAGCAGCAGCAGGATTTGCAATCTTTTATCTATCCAAAATCAATTATACGGCTCTGGACAAGTTTCCTTTAGCAAGTTCGGTTCCAACCGATGATGCTGATGCCGATCCTTCCCTGCCATCGGAGAATCCGGGAGATATGCAATGGGCTACCGGTCAAATCATCAGCGATAAACAAATTCAAAACATCCTTCTTATCGGTAGCGACACACGAGGCGGATCAGGATACGGACGATCCGATTCAATGATTCTCGTCTCCATAGATAGAAAGAGCAACCGAATTGTGTTGACATCTATCCTGCGTGACCTCTACGTGAAAATTGCAGGAATTCAGGACAATCGAATCAATACTGCTTATGGGTATGGTGGCCCTAAGCTTCTGGTTGAAACAATACAAAACAATTTCCGTATTAAAATTGATAACTATGCTCGAATCGACTATCAGAGTTTCAAGGACATCATAGATGCAATGCATGGTGTCACGGTAAACTTGACAACTGCTGAAGCCAACGAATTGAACAACTCCGGTGGTTATACGGAATTTGGTGCCATCCAAAAAGTGAGTATCGGAAAAAACAATCTGAATGGGGCAACTGCTTTAGCCTATGCCAGAATCCGTCATATTGACAGTGATTTTGGGCGTACCAGCCGCCAGCGCAACGTTATACAATCGATTCTCACAAAGCTGAAGAGCTCAAATGCTTCGACAATCCTCGGAATTGCTAACCAGTTTCTGCCGCAGATACAGACGGACCTAACGTATGGACAAATTACCGGACTGATAACGGAATCCGGCACGTTAATGAATTATCAGATTGCACAGCTAACCATACCCGTTGCTGGATCTTACAGAAACACGGCTGTTCGCGGAATGTCTGTTCTCGTTCCTGATATTGAGAAGAACAAGGCGGCTATTTGGGCATTGATATACAACAAATAGGCGAGTGTTGGGGGAACTATGAAACTGTATGATGTCAAAAGGCATGGTCGGTATTGGGAAGATCCTATCTCAACAAAGGAAATCTCATTTTCTGCGTGGCAGTTGGTGTATTTGCCGATCAAGAGGCTTTTGGATATTCTTTTTTCCGCAATGTTTCTTGTCTTGTCATCCCCAATAAGTCTTGTCTTCATTATTCTGATCCTTTTGGAAAAAGATGGTCCCGTGTTCTTTCGTCAACAGCGGGTCGGAAAGAACGGTAAGCTTATCACGATTTACAAATTCCGTACCATGAGCTCTAAAGCCCCTACTGAGATTTCATCCGCGGAGTTCACGGATTCCGATATGTACATCACGAAGATCGGCAGATTCTTGCGCAAAACCAGCATCGACGAGTTCCCGCAGTTCATCAATGTTCTAAAAGGAGACATGAGCATCGTTGGCCCAAGGCCGCTTATCGTCAATGAGAAGGATATTCATGCCATGCGCATGAAAAAGGGCATCTATGCCGTCAAACCCGGATTGACGGGCTATGCCCAAATCAATGGCAGAGATCTGTTGACGCCGCTTCAAAAGGTAAAGTATGACGAGTACTATTTGAATCATTTTGGCCTTTCGATCGATGCTAACATCCTGATGCGTTCGTTTATTATCGTATTGACACACAAAGGCTTTATTGAAGGCCATCAGCAAACGAAGATCTATCGCAAGCAAGACGCCGACCCGGTTATCCATGCCGAAGCCGCCACTGTTTATACGATCGAGAATTATAATATTGAGACTCCAACGCTTATAACGGAAAAAGTGAAATCGGTTGTATAGTGAACCGGTTTCACTTCTTTAGGCTCCTGTTCTTATGATGAAAAAGTATCTTTTGAAAGTGACGTTTTAGTTTTTAGCGTGTTCCGTTAAAATCGGCTGATATCGGCGACCAATTCAAGCACATCATCCAGTTGTGTCGCCCAGCTTGTACAAAAACGAACGGCACTATGGTCATCATCGATTTTTTGCCAAAAACTGAATTCAAAGTTTTTTTTCAATTCATCCAATAGTTTATTGGGAAGTATCGGAAACTGTTGGTTCGTCAGGGATGGCGACAAGAAAGAATATCCCTTTTGAATGCATGCGTTTCGGATCAACATTGCCATTTGATTGGCATACTTTGCCATTTTAAAAAAGAGACCGTCCTCCAACACTGCCAGAAACTGAACGCCCAGCAGCCTTCCCTTCGCCAGCATGCCACCCTTCTGTTTGATGATGTAGCGAAAATCCTCCTTCAGATTCTCATTGCATATAACCAGTGCTTCCCCGAAAAGCATGCCGTTTTTGGTGCCGCCGATATAAAAGGCGTCACAGTATTTCGCGATTGCCTCAAGGGTTAAGTCATTGCCGTCCGCGCACAACGCAACGCCCAGCCGTGCGCCATCCATATACAGAATCAGGCTATTTTTGCGGCATACTGCGCTGATGGCCTTCATTTCGGTGTCTGTATAAATCGATCCCATTTCCGTAGCGTTTGACAAATAGACGAGTTTAGGCTGAACGATATGCTCATGATTCGCATCATGAAAGTGCTCATCATACGCGTTTTGAATCTGTTGTGCGGTTATTTTGCCATCTGTATTCGGAAGAATCAGCACCTTATGTCCGGTCGCCTCAATCGCGCCGCTCTCGTGAGTGTTGATGTGCCCGGTATCAGCCGCGAGAACTCCCTGATGGGGGCGCAGTGCAGAAGCGATAAATGTCATATTCGTCTGCGTACCCCCCACAAGGAAATGGACGTCCACATCCATATTCCCGCAAAGATCCTTGATGCGCTGTGCTGCCTGCACACAATAGGCATCTTCACCATATCCGGCAGTCTGCACCATGTTGGTCTTTAAAAGCATATCCAAAACCGTTGGGTGCGCACCTTCACTGTAATCACAATTAAAACGGATCATCTTTATCCTCCGGGATTTTATCTTTTTCGACCCTATGCGCTCTATTATAATCATCTGGCATCAAAAACAAAAGGGTGCTCTGAATGCTCTTCCAAACCGGCATTTGATTGTAAAGCATTTTTGGTATTTCCAAACAGCATCTAATGAAACTTTTATTGCATTTGTGCAATCTGTATATTGTAAACAATACATAAACATGATATAGTAATGCATCATTATAATACTATCGCATGCTGGCTGCGAAATAATAACGTATGCAGCTTTTAGATATACTTCCCTACTCGCTTTTGCCTGCTTTGGCACTCTACCGGATGTGACGTATTGTTTTGAGGTGATCTCTATATGGCTGTCATTCCTTATGAAGCGAATAGCAACCCCTTTCCCGATTTGGCAGAATCTTACGCACTGTATAAGTTTGCAGTTTCAAAAAAGCAAATGGATGCATTTGTTTTTATATTTGCTTTGTTTAATTTGTTTCTCCTCGTTCCGGATCTGATGCATGTCACTGCTCCGTCCAATATCCTCATAATCGTTTTGCGTATTCTTTTTACGCTCACTTTAGTTGCACTCTTTTTTCAGCTCAAGCGAATTGAATCCTTCCGCACGCTGTGCCGCATCGTTTCGTGTTGTGAATTGTTTGCTCTTTCCATTTTCCTTTTTGTGCTTAGCCGGTACAATGATCCCAATATGTACATTCAAACGCTTGGGATCATAACAATAACGATCTCCATTTTCCTCATCCCGAATAGACTGCGAAATATGATAGGTATTTCGGTATTCGGCGCTATTTGCTATCTGGCATACATCATGCTTTATACAACAGTCGTTGCGTCCTTTGCAGCAGCGACGGCTGTGTACTTGGCAATTGATATCGCGCTGTGTGCCATCGTTGTACAAAACGCCGAAAGGCATCAATACAACGAATACGTTGCAAAAACTCAATTGGAGTACATCGGTTATACCGACCATTTGACCCTGACGTTCAACCGGCAAAAGTTGGAGGAGGAAGCTGTCAAGTGGATCGATTTCTGCCATAGGCATACGCTGAGCCTTTGCCTTGTTTTCGTGGATGTGGACGGGCTAAAACAGATCAATGACGTACATGGTCATTTGGCCGGCGACACCGTGCTGGTAGATCTGTCCAAGCTTATTGCCGCCCAATCACGAAAGGAAGATGTTATTGCCCGTTGGGGCGGAGATGAGTTTGTTTTGCTCTTGCCCTGCATCAAGCTCGGGGATGCCGTCGTTTATTCGGAGCGAATCCGTAGATCCATCGAGGAAAATGAAGTTCTCAAGAAGTATGGCGTTACATGCAGCTTTGGTGTCGTGGAGATGAGTTGCGAGTCGTCGGTCAAAGAACTGATACAAAAAGCCGATGCCCTCCTATATGCAGCAAAGCTGCAGAACAAGAACAACGTCCGATGTAGCGAATGACCGTATCCCATCAGGGGTATGATAGGTTGACGTACGGGCCTTATTAAAAACCCTCTGTCGTTTTTTAACGGCAGAGGGTTTCTTCGAGTCAATGTCCTCTTAAAAGGTTGTTCGATTCTAAGATGGTTTCTTCCTTATTATCCGATTTGTGTTATTTGAACACGGAGACGGCGATGAACAACACGGCTGCCAGGTTTGCCACAAGGGAAACCACCGTAATTTGTGTGTTGATGGACGGTCCCGACGTGTCCTTAAACGGATCGCCAACCGTGTCGCCGATGACGGCCGCTTTATGCGCATCGCTTCCCTTGCCGCCAAAGTGCCCTGCTTCAATATACTTTTTGGAATTATCCCATAATCCGCCGGAATTGCTCATCAGCAGCGCCAGCAGCAAGCCGGACATGATGTTGCCCGTCAAGAATCCGCCGATGGCTGTTACGCCGCCGATAAATCCAACGGCAAGCGTTATGAGTATCGCCATCAATCCGGCCGGAACCAATTCCTTGATCGCACCGATGGTAGCGATGTCAATGCACTTCTCGTATTCGGGCATAACCCCTTCTTTGCCCTCTTTCAATCCCGGGATCTCCTCAAACTGCCGGTGGATCTCCTGGACCATACGTTGCGCGTTGCGCGTTACGCCCAAAATCAGCATGGCGGAGAACACCGCGGGTATTGCAAGTCCGACAAGCATTCCAAAGAATACAAGCGGATTCATAATATCAAAAACGATCGTTATACCTGTTAAGGTCTTGACCGTTTCCTGGAATGCCCCCAACAGCGCGATGACCGTAAGCCCGGCAGCGCCGATGGAAAATCCTTTGGTGATGGCTTTCACGGTATTGCCCGCCGAATCCAATTCATCCGATATCCGAATGACCTCTTCACCCATATGTCCCATTTCGGCAAGGCCACGGGAATTGTCCACGATGGGGCCATAGGCGTCGTTGGAAACGATCATGCCGACGATGGAGAGCATACCCAAAGCAGCCATGCCGATGCCAAACATCGCATACCCTTCCCCAAGCGGCGCACAGAGGGTGTAAGCCGTAAAAGCGGATACACCGATGCCGATTAGTGCGGGCAAAACGCTCAACAGTCCGTAACTAAAACCGCCAAGGATGGTAAAAGCCGGCCCGGTTGCACTTGCTTTGGCAACGTTCTGTACGGGTTTTTTTGCATCATTGGTAAAGTAATCCGTTGTAAGTCCGATCAGAACGCCCACAAGAAGGCCGACAACAGCGGCGCCCCAAATTTGCCATTGATACCCAAAGACGATTGTTGCCCCTGCTGTGAGCAGAGCATACAAAGCCGTTGTGATGTATGTACCCCGGTTTAATGCCTTGCCGGGATCCCCGTCTTGACCGATTTTGGAAACCAAGACACCGACGATGGACGCCAGAAGCCCCATGGCTGAATAACAGAGGATCATGTCCACCTTCTTGAGTGCAACACCCATGATGATGGCAGCTACGATGGCAGCGATATTGGAATCGAACAGATCCGCACCCATGCCAGCCACGTCGCCAACATTATCACCGACGTTATCGGCAATAACGGCAGGGTTTCTCGGGTCGTCTTCATCGATGCCCAGTTCAACTTTGCCGACAAGATCCGCAGAGATATCCGCAGTCTTTGTAAAGATACCGCCACCGGCCTTGGCAAAAAGAGCCAGTGTAGAAGCGCCAAAGGAGAATCCAAGAACTGCGTTGATGTCATTTGTTAAAAGAAGAAGCAGCGAAGTGCCCAGCAAGCTCGCGCCTACAACAGCCATTCCCATGACAGCGCCGCCGCGGAAACCGGCAGAGAATGCTTTGCCGATGCCGCTCTTTGCAGCAACGGCAGCCTTCACGTTCGCAATAGTAGCAACCTCGATGCCTATTTTACCGGCAAATCCGGAAAATACCGAACCCGCGATGTAGGCCAGCGCCATAATGAGGTTGTCGACAAAATTGGCTCCCTGGCCCCACACAGGCTTTGGAAGGAACACAAGAATGAGGATCGCAACAACGCCTACAAAGTAAGATAAAACCCTATATTCTCTTCGTAAAAATGTCCTTGCACCCTTCTTGATCATTAAGCCGATGTTCTCTAGGGCCGGGTCTCCGCCGGGCAGCTTTTTGACCCAAACATAAAAATACGCCGCTACCGCAAATGCCAGTAGGGCAACGAGGATGCCGATAATCTCAAACAACAACAGATTATCCATGCTTAGCCAACTCCTTTCAATTTTGAAGGTTTAATCCCAAATTTATATAAGAAATCAGAACGCATATGCCTCTTCGGCAATTAAATTTTTCAAATTATTTTCTCATAGTTTACAGGCTATTTCAAGGGATTCCCTCAAATTTGACCTGTTTCTGACCGGGAGTTTACCTTCTCTTGACAATACTTATTTCATGCTCAGTCGATCCCAAACCGGCCTTGTCCTTGGCAGCCCGGACATTTTCAAGCGTGATTTTACAATGGGATTCAGAAAGTGTGATCCTATGTTTTGTTTTGAGATATTCAGCGCATGGCTTTAAAATACTGCGATTTACCGAGCTGCAATCTACTATTTTGATACAATTGGCGCTTTTTCGGATAAACAAGCGGCTAACCGTCCGAAATTAATAAATAATCTGTCGAAAATATCGGATAGTATTTGACAAATTGCAGCATTGCGTTCTACAATACTCATGGGATACAACGAATATTTTTCCCAAAAACAGTTGCCGCTGCATTGGCGGAATCATATTTTGATAAGAAGGAGTTGAGTTCCTGTGGAAGGAGACCCTACAGGTAGTAGGATGACCAATATGCGGAAGGACAAATGCCATGGCGCTCAACTGACTTTAGCGGTTTAGTGTAATGATGTGCGTTTTCCTTCTGACAGACAGGAGGGATAGCACATGAAATCTGTATCCACTTTCTACTTCAGCAATATTGCAGGCAAAAAAATCATTGACGCAAACGGCAAAGTGATCGGCAGGCTTAAAGACCTCTATGCTGATTTTTCGTTGCGTCCAAAAATTGTTGCCGCGGAAATCGTTGCGAACGGCTCAAAGGACATCGTCGATTTCAGCACCTTTTCCGTTTACAAACCCGAAAACAGATACATCATAGAATGTACCGAACTGCGCCCTTTCTCTGTGGAGGGTTTATCGCTGTTCAGTCTGAAACACAACGTATTGGACAGACAAATCGTTGATGTCAACGGTCATAAACTTGTACGCGTTAACGATATCAACATGGCCGTAACGCAGAACGGCATCTCTTTGGTGGCCGTAGACGTCGGCGCCGAAGGCCTGCTAAGAAGACTGGGCATGACATCGTTTCTGTCCAACATTTTCAAGCCCTTGAAAGTTCCCGTTTCCAGCCATCTGATCTTGTGGGACGATGTGGAAGCCATCGGAATCGATTCCGGCATTAAGCTTAACAAGGAAACAACCAACCTGGACCGACTGCACCCGTCCGATTTGGCGGATATTCTGGAAGTGATGGACCGCAACACGAGGATTCAGGTTTTCAGCTCTCTGGATTCGGAGAAAGCGGCCGATGTTCTGGAAGAGATGGAAAGCGACGCCCGCGAAAACCTGTTGGACAGCATGCCGATTGAACAGATAGCGGATCTTTTGGAGATCATGCCTGCCGACGAAGTTGCCGATATCCTCGATGAGGTCAGTGAGGAAAAAGCCGAAGAGATCCTCAACGAGATGGAAGTTACCGCCTCGTTTGAAGTCCGTGAGCTGATGGAGTATGAGGATAACGAAGTCGGATCTCTTATGACCACGGACTATGTCGCTTTCAATGCACAGAACACGGTGAACGAAACGCTTAGCATACTGCGCGAAGTCAAACCCGAAAGCGATATGATCTATTATTTGTATATCGTCGATAACCAGAGAAAACTCGAGGGCATCGTATCGCTGCGCGATATCGTGATCGCACAGCCTCAGACACTGCTAAAAGACATCATGAAGACCGATATGGTCTATGTCCACGATGAGGACAGGATCGAATCCCTCAATGACATCGTGGCAAAATACAACCTCCTTGCCATCCCCGTTGTGGACGCCAACAACCTGATGCTCGGCATGGTCATCATCAACGACATCATGTACAATTTGTTGAAATCCAGAAGGAAATGGCTATGAAAGGAGGATTGAATCCATGGGACTGTTTGCAAAATTAAAAAAATCCCGCTTTGTCAAAAACCTTCTGTTGTTTTTGGTAGTGCTCGGCCCGGGCATCGTAACAGGCAGCGTTGACAACGACGTCGGCGGTATCACAACCTATTCCGTCGCTGCCGCGACCTATGGCTACAACCTTATATGGACGCTGATACCGGCGTTTATCGTGTTGTTTATCGTGCAGGAAATGAATACCCGCATGGGCATCGTTACAGGCAAAGGGCTCGCTGACCTTATCCGTGAAAATGCGGGCGTCAAGCTGACCTTTGTTGTATGCTTGTTTTTATTGTTGGCTGACATCGGCAACACTACCACCGAATTCGCGGGTGTGGCCGGTTCCATGCAGATCTTCGGTGTCAGCAAGTATATAGCGGTTCCCGTCGTGGCGTTTATCGTGTGGATTCTGGTTGTGCGAGGAACCTATAAAATAGCGGAACGTATATTTCTGGTGCTCAGTTTTGCCCTTCTGACCTATATCGTATCCGCTCTGATGGGCCACCCGAATTGGGGTGAAGTGGGAGCGGCCATCATCAACCCCAAAATGAACCTGAGCTTTGGAATGATCGCCACCATCATCGGCCTTATCGGTACGACGATCGCACCATGGATGCAGTTTTACATTCAATCTTCCGTCATTGAAAAAGGACTGAAGCTGAAGGATTATAAATACACGATCGCCGATGTATTCGTCGGATGCGTAGCAACGGTGACCGTGGCATTTTTCATCATGGTCGCCTGTGCGTCCACGCTGCATGTAAACGGTGTCGTCATCACCACCGCCAGCGACGCGGCACAGGCGTTGAAGCCGCTTGCAGGGCCTTTTGCCGCGCAGGTGTTCGCTTTCGGACTTCTGGTGGCGTCAGTGTTCGCGGCAGTCATCCTGCCCGTCTCGGTGTCTTTCTATATCTGCGAAGCCTTTGGATTTGAAGCCGGTCTTGATAAAAAATGGAAGGAAGCTCCCCAGTTTTACTGGCTGTACACGATCATTATTGTCATCAGCGCCAGCATCATCCTTTTGCCCAATGCTCCTTTGATTCAGATATCTTTGTGGTCGCAGCGAATCAACGGCATTCTGTTGCCGGTCGTGCTTTTGGCGATGATGCTCATCATAAACAAAAAGGATGTCATGGGCACTTACGTAAACAACAAAGTTCAAAACTTTATCGGATGGACGACCATTGCCATCCTAATCGGATTGACCATTACCCTGATCTTGGGTATGATATTCCCCTCCCTTGGCACCTGACGATCTGTCAGACAATCGTTAAAAAATGTTAAAGGCATCCTGCTCGGATGCCTCAGAATATCGACAAACAATATCATTGTGTTAAATTCTGTTTTCCGGCGACATGTGCGTCGGAAAACACCTTTGCCCGCAGTTTTTTCTCAATAAAACGGCGTTCCTGGGGGTTGCTCAAGGGGGAATTGGATTCCCCCTTGAAGTCATCGACATAGTCGATGACAAAAAGGCATCCTGCGCGGATGCCTTTTATCGTCTATCGTTTTTATAACGTCGCATCTTCAATGATCTTTCGGATCGTTTGTACCAGTTCCTCCACCGTTTCCTGCACCCGCGGTGTCATGTCCGACCCAAACTCCAAACACGCCGGCTGAATACCGAGTATGACCGTTTGACAGCCGATTTCCTTTTGCAGATACACCAGCATGACCTTTAGCGGAAGCATATGGGTTGAGAACGATACGCCCGAAACGACAGCAGGATCGATGTCGATGCATTCACCGGGATCCGCTTTAATGTCTGCTGCATCGATGATGAGTACCCTATCCGGTTTGATGCTCTTGATAACGCCGGTCAGGCATTCCGGTGCGTTAGCGCCCGATAGTATAAAGAATCTGTCCTGTATGTTTTCGCCAAGGTGCTGAATCAGCCTATCGGTCACGGTTACGCCCGCCGCATCGTCTCCCATCAAATGTGATCCGACACCCAGCAGGACGATGCGTCCGGTCTGTGAAAAAAGATTTTTCAGGAATTGCTCAATGCTTATCAACGCCGATATCCACCTTCAAAGCTTCGCGCGTAAAGTTTGCCAGTTCATAGTGTGTTGTGGCTTTAAGCGCTCCGCGGTTGCAGCTGTCGCAGCATTGCGCACAATAGATGCATTTATCAAGCCGCACAACGGCTTTGAATTGCTTATCCCCAATCTTGATTATATCGATGGCGTTGGAGGGGCAGTCACGCATGCACAGCTTGCATCCGATGCATTTTTCGGCATCAAACTCCAGGCGTCCGCGGTAATTGACCGGACGCTCTTCCTTGATAAACGGATAGTTTCCTGTCGCAGGTTTACTAAACAGCGACCGAATGGCCGCCGGAAGCATTTTGCCTGCTTTGATTCTGCTCATTTCACCAACCCCTTCACAAAAAGGTCTATCAAAAGCTGCGCAAGCGCAAGCGGTGTCAGATAACTCCAGCAGAACCGAACCATTTGTTCGATGCGAAGCCGTGCCATAACCGATCGGAAAGCGCTGAGGATAAATACGACGAACAGGGTCTTGCTGCCATAAAGCACGATGCCCAGCAACGGATTGGACGTATACGGAGGCAGAAATACCGCAGAAAGAATGGAGGCCAATACGACGGCTTCCATATCGATGGCAAGGCGGAAGATGGCCAGATGCCTGCTTCCGTACTCTGTAAATGCCCCGGCAACGATTTCCGTTTCGGCTTCCGGTGTATCAAACGGCACGCGTTCCAGCTTGCCCTGCATGGCGATGATGGCCGCTATAAATCCGGGAATATTTACAAGAGCAAGCAGCGGATTCGCAGCATAAAACGCCGTAATCCCGGACAACGACCAGGTGTTTGCCAGAAGCGCCGGTCCCAGAATGGCCATAAACAACGGAACCTCGTAGGCGAACAATTGCGTTAATGTGCGAACCGCACCAAGCGTAGCGAACATGGACGAAGAATTCCATCCCGCCAAAAAGAACGTAAGCGTTGGGATCGTTAACAGATAGAGAATGACGATGATATCCCCGTCAAAAGGCATCAGCGACTGCGTACTCCAAATGGGCACGTACAAAAAGGCAGTCGCCACAGCCGACAACGCCACGATGGGCAGCACTCTGAACCACCGGCGATCCGCTTCCGAAGGAATGACCGACTCCTTGCTCATCAGTTTTACAAGATCGGCAAGTGGCTGAAACCATGGCGGTCCTTTACGGTTTTGAAACCGGGCATACAGTTTCCTGTCCACGAACTCGACGAAAAGTCCGTAGATCAGCAAAAACAGAAAACCCGGGAACACGATGATATGGAAAAGCGTCAACGCCATTTAACCGCGACCTCCGAATTTCATTGTCGAAAAATCCAAGCCCCGCTCTTTATGCCATGCGATGCTGTATTCGCGAAGCGCGTTCCAGCCGATAACAGTCTCTTTGCCGCTGTTCATATCCTGGATCTCAATGGATCGGTCCGTACAGGAAAAGCACGGATCAATGGCGGCAATGACGATCGGAACGTCCGCCAGATAACCGCCCTGGAGCATCAAGGCAACAGATGCCGCGTTGGCCATCGTAGGGGCGCGAACCTTCACCCGCTCCGGTATATCGGTGCCGTTGGAACGTACAAAATGCACGTCCTCTCCTCTTGGCGCTTCGTAACGGCTCAGCGCTTCGCCCATTGGAACACGCCGCGGAAATCTTACCGATACGGGCCCATCGGGCAGATTGTTCAATACAAAGCGGATGATTTTGACGCTTTCGAAAAGTTCCTTCGCCCGTACGATGGTACGGCCAAGCACATCCGCATGATCATCGGTTATGACCTGAAACGGGATTTCACCGTATGCCGCATAAGGATCGTCACGGCGGACATCCCTATCAACCCCGGCGGCACGGGCAACAGGCCCCGCAGCGCCCAGTCTGAGCGCGTCTTCAAAAGAGAGCTTTCCAACGAGCGACATGCGCATTTGGAGCGTCTTTTCCCCGGCTGCAAGCTCCAGATAATATTTGGCGCGCTCTTCCAGTTCATCCAGAATTTTAAGCACTTCCGCCGCCTGCTCCGGTGTGATATCGCGCCGAACGCCGCCGTAGGTATTGATGCCGTAATTCACGCGGTTTCCTGTCAGCATAGCGCAAAGATCCAATACCAGTTCCCGATCCCGCCATGAATACATGAACAGTGTGTCGAATCCCAGCTCATGCCCCGCAACGCCCAGCCAGAGCAAATGGCTGTGGAGGCGTTCCAGCTCCCCGACGAGCGTGCGGATATATGCCGCGCGTGCCGGGATCTCAACACCGGCGATTTCTTCCACGGCTTGGATGAACGCCGTCGAGTGCGAATGCGAGCAAATGCCGCAGATACGCTCAATCAGATAAATATCCTGCATGTATGTCCGCGATTCGCAGGCTTTTTCTATCCCTCTGTGGTTGTATCCGAGGTTAAGCGCCGCACCAACCACCTTTTCGCCGTCAAGCGAGAGAAGGAAGTTTTCCGGCTCCTTGAGCGCCGGATGTTGCGGACCAAGAGGTATCACTACTTTTCCCATGCTCTTACCCTCCCAGCTTTTCGTCCGCAGACTTTTTCCAGTCCTTGCGAAGCGGGTATTCGCCATCCGGCCAATCGTCGGGCAGCGGGTATTTTATGCCTATCGGTATATCCTTGACAATCAATCCAAGCAGGTTATGCGCTTCCAGTTCATAGAGCGTCGCACCTTCGTACAGGCCGGTTACGGTTTCAAACACCGGATCGGACTTCGGTGCCGTCACCTTAAGATTCAGTACAACGCCTGCGTTTGCGAAATGATAGATCATCTCAAAGTTCTCATCGGAGTCGAGCGCCGTGATGGTACAAAGCGAATCGAATCCAAAATCGTTCTTTAAAAAGGCCGTTACTTGGAGCAGCTGCTCCCTTGATGCAGTGGCTGTAAGTCTCCGCTGCCGGATGATCTTGCATGCTGTTTCGGGAAACTTCTGCGTAAGCTTTTGCGCGATCGCTTCTTCCTTTTCAAGCATCCTGCTTCCCCTCCTCGTGATTCGTTTCGCCCTGCGGACCCTCTGCCGCTTTTTCCTCTTTATGTTCCAACGTAGATAAAAGTTTTACCACGCCGTCGATGATGGCTTCCGGTGACGCCGGACAGCCCGGAATGTAGGCGGATACCGGAATCGCCGCATCAATGCCGCCTTCAACGCCATAACAATTCTCAAACACGCCGCCCGAGCAGGCGCAGGTGCCGACCGCTACGACAAACTTAGGTTCCGCCATCTGTTCATAGATCCGGATAAGCCTGTCCCGCGTCTGCATGGTGACGGGGCCTGAACAAACCAACACATCCGCATGTCGGGGTGTGCCCTTGAGCTGTACGCCAAAACGCTCCAAGTCGTACTTGGGCGCGAGCGCTGCCAAGATTTCAATGTCACAGGCATTGCAGGCGCCCGTGTTGAAATGGATGATCCAAGGCGATTTCATTCTCGACCAAGTCACTATTTTATCGATGATCGACATTCTTATCTCTCCTGAACAGCACTCGAAGCGCCAGCAAAATGACCGCGGCATAGAGCACGCTGGAAACCCACTCTCCCTTTGGCGATGTCGCTATGGTGAGCGCGGATACGTGCAAGATGGTAAAGAAGAAAGCAATCGGAAAAAACTCCGCATAATCCGGTTGGATACGGTTCTGCGGAACATCCTGTCCGCAGGCGTAAGAACGTTCTTTTCCTCTGGAGGCAGTACCCTTGGCCGCAAAAACCGAAGCGATGCCGGATAGGCCCCAGGATAACAACAGCATAATGGCAAATGCCACAGCCGGAAACAACAGCAAGCTCAAGTTCTTCACTCCTATCTTTTACGAAATACCGTTGGCTGTCGGTGATATAAACACTGCCAGGTTTTCAATGCCAAATTCTCCGCTCTGTCCGTTTTTGGGATCACGGTTTTTCTTTATCCGGATCCTCTTTCAGGTTGGTTATGCTTCTGGTCAACAGCGACCCGGCGTTGTTGAACACGCCGATGATGATGCCCGCCGCAACAGCCATCACGATCACTTCGATGACGATCATCATGATGACAAACACCTCGGCTTGTGGCATATTGCCCGTAACGGACCCGGCGATGATCGTCAATAGCGTCGCACCTTTTGTGATAATCTCCAGTGCGATGACCACGCGGATAAGGCTGCGGGTTACGATAAGACTATAGAAACCTACTGCAAACATCATGATGATTGCCGCAATAAACATCGTCAGCATTATTTGTTCACCGTCCTTGAACGGAATAGCACGACCACACTGAAAACCCCGGCCAGAACCACAAGTATCTGACCGAATATATCAAGTTGGTGGGAATCCCACAAAAGCGTTTTGACGGACGTATCACTTCCGGCGGTTGCAGCCGCAACAGACATCGGCAGATTGGGCCACAGCATATAGACGCCTATGCCCACCGCAACCAGGATGAAAGGAAGAAAAATATAGCGTCTGAACCTCGATACCCGTTTCAACGCAAATTCTTCTGTCGTTTCGACTTCCGTCATGCTGATGGTGCTGACGAATATCGCGGTGATAAGCCCTGCGCATACGGACAGTTCCAACACCGCCGCCAATGTTGCGCCCATTAAGTACATGATGACGGTGAGTATCGCCGAACAGCCGGAGAGCCATATAGCCGCTTTGAGTATATTGTTCATCATGATGGTGCACACCGCTGATATAACCAAAGACAATAACAGCACCACATAGATTATACTATTGTTCGTCAATTCCTTACCTCCTTTGAAAAGGCATCGTCAAAATGGTTCGTACGCATTACAGCAACCCCTGATTTTGAAGCAGTTGCATCGCCAGCGGAAAAAGCACGCCGACTGCGATGGTAATCAAAGAAAGGATCAGGGCGGTCGCTGTATATTTTACGCCGCCTTCCTGTGTTCCTTCCAAGCCGGGCGCTATCTTGCCAAAGAAGACTTTTCTCTGCATTTTCAAGAAGTAGCCAAGCGTAAGAAGGCTTGCCAGCAATGCCAAAACGGCATAGACATAGTCCTTCGCCGCCCATAAAGCCATGATGATGAGCAATTTGCTCCAAAAACCGGAAAACGGCGGCACCCCTGCAGTGGAGAGAAAGCCGATGACGGATGTCAACCCTGTGATTTTCATCCTGGAGGCGAGTCCGCCCAGCTTATCCATATCCCGCGTTCCGGTTTGCTGATCGACGGCGGCAGAGTTGATAAACAGCAGCGATTTAAACACTGCATGGTTGAAAAAGTGCAACAGAGCGCCGGTGAGCGCAAGCGGCGTACCCACTCCTGCACCGAGGATGATATATCCTATCTGGCTGATGCTGGACCACGCCAGCATTTTTTTGAGATCCTTTTGTCCGATGGCTGCCAAAGCGCCAACGATGATGCTTAGTGTGCCCAGCACCATAAACGGCAAACCGATCCGCGCTCCTTTAAACACATCGCTCATCATGCGCAGAATGATGTACACGCCGCCTGCTTTTGTAACGATGCCTGCCATCAGCACCGATACTGCCGGAGGCGCAGCCGTATACGCTCCGGGTGCCCAACCGTGAAACGGTACGACACCGGCTTTGATACAGAATGCCGCAACGAGCAATACCAGTGCAGCCTTTACCAGCAATGACCAATCTCCGGGGTTCCCGGCGCTGAGATACTGCGCTATGGAAGCAAATTCCAGCTTGCCGACCGCAATGTATATCAGCGAGATCGCCGACAACAGCATGACTGTTGCAACAGCGGACATCACAAGATATTTGAAGGCGCCTTCCAAACCGTTTGTTTCCCTGCGGATGGCAATCATGACGTAGGAAGCGATACCGGTGATCTCAAGAAAGATGTACAGGGTAAACAGGTCGCGTACCATGGCAACCCCGCACATTCCCATCAGCGAAATAAGCACAAGGTTTGTAAAGTTAAGGCTGTCACTCTTGGTGCTTACGGCGACGGCCATCAACGCTACGAGTCCGATGGTGAAAAGAACGACTGCGCTCAATAAATCAATGCGCAGGTTGCTGCCAAAAGGCATTTTGACAGCTTTGAGCAGTTCCTGCCAAAAAGGCGCGTTGAATGTCACCGCCATCGCCATAATGGCGATGCAAATCGTGCCCGTCACCCAAACGGAAATCCGTTCGCCGGTTTTGTGGCTCGGTATATTCTGTATGAATATACCGGCCAATGGAATGAACAGAATGATTGCTGGCATATGAATCCTCTTTTTTCATGGGGCATTCCCCATCATACTTCCCACCTGCGCAGCGCTTGCCGCGACGGCGGATTTTAAATCGGGACACGCCCGAAAGGAACCTTCGTTGCGGGTTAAAACACGCTGAGGAATATAACTCCAACCAATACGGCACCGCCCAGCGCCCAAAGGATATACATCCAATGCGTTCCGTTGTGCGGCTTTCGCACCGCATAGCTTCCATAACTGACAGCGTTTGTGACCGCTTTTTCGTAAAACCAATCGATCGCCCTGTCTATCTTGAGCAATACATGGGATAGTCCGTTGATAATGGCCATGCCGATATGGTATGGGTCAAATACTTTCTGTTCGGCAAGCTTGTATATCTGCTTAAGCCCCGGCGCATAGTGGATATGATCCACAGCCTCCAACCCCTTGCCGGTCTTTTTGACGCCGTACGCGTGATTCACAATGGCAAGCAGCAGCACTGCGAGCGATATGCCCGCAATCACCCAATTTTTCGGAAGTAAACCCGAGAACACTTCACCCTCGGCATGCACACCCAAAATTGGCTGAATCAGATGCTCCAGGGGCAGCGCATTGAAAACGCCGAAGACGATGCACAGTGCCGCCAGTAGCACCATCGGAAGCAGCATGGAAAAAGGCGCTTCCTTTGCCTTTTCCGCGGCCTTTGACGGCTTTCCAAAGTAGGCTGCGTGACCAAGCTTCAAAAATGAAGCCGCTGTGAAAAAAGCGCCCACGGCAGCACAGATATAGAAGATCACGCCGCTTTCAAGCGCGCCGTCAAAGATCAGCTCCTTGGAATAGAACCCGTTGAACAGCGGCACACCGGCGATGGAAAGCGCCATGATAAGAAAGCATGCAAACGTAACAGGCATCTTTTTACGCAGCCCGCCAAGCTCGTGCAGATCGGTGGTGCCGGTTTGTTTTTCGACGGCGCCGCCTGTTAAAAACAACCCGCTTTTGAAGATGGCGTTGTTGATCATGTGGAACAATCCGCCTATGATGCCTACCGGCAGCGCGGTGCCGATGCCCAGAATCATATACCCCACCTGACTGATGGCGTGGTAAGCGAGCAGCCGCTTATAGTCCTTTTGGATCAGCGCCATCATAACGGCGCAAAGCAGCGTAACGGCACCGATGGACATCATAAGGATGCTCATTGCGGAGCCGGGAACAAAGTCAAACAGATCCAGGCTTACTCTTGTCAAAAGATAGATGCCGATCAGCTTTTCGATGGCACCCGGCAGAAACGCCATAAACGGCAGCGGCACGTCCGATGCCGCGTCCGGAATCCAGCTGTGGAACGGCATGGAGCCCGCTTTGGCAATAGCGCCTATCATCATCAGAATGAATGCCGGGATACCGAGTCCCGAAAGAGGGATGCCGGAAATCAAAGACATGTCGGCGGTTTTGGCGATGTATATCGTCAGCCCGATGCCCAGCATCAGGCACAGATCCGCAGCACCATTGATGATCAATGCCTTGATGGCTGTGGGCGAAGCCTTCTCCCCTCCCGTGAGGATCATAGCATACAGCATCACCAGAAGCCCTTCCCAGAAGAAGAGCATTAAAATCAAGTTGTTTGCAAGCACCGCTCCGTTGACAAATGAAAGCGTCAGCAAAAGGAAACCGTAGAATTGGCGAAGTCGAGGTTTCCCGCGCAGGAAAGACAGGGCATACATCACAATCAATGTTGTAAAAGCACTGGCCGCCAACACGATAAACGAGCTGAACTGGTAAAGCCGTAGCGAAAAATCTATGCCGAAGCCAGCCCAGGGCATTGTGAATGCCGCTGTTTTGCCGAAGAAAAAGATCGCGACAGCCAATGTTATAGCCGAAGACCCGAGCGATACCGTTTGCTTAAATATACGATCGGACTTGGGCGAGAGGAAAACCAACAGCGCGGCCAACGCGGGAATCGCTATCGGAAGAAAGAGCATCGTATCGCTCATTGAAACATCACCGCCATTCCACGAACGATCTGTTGAACGAAACCTGCCGGATACATGATAAGGATTCCTCCAAGAAGTGAAAGCGCCGCCAGAAAAACAACGGACGCTACCATCGTTTTGGATCCTTCACGCGGCAGATGTGCTTTGGTTTCTTCCTTGGGCACGCCAAGGAATACCGCCGAAAACACGCGCAGAAGGTAGATGATGGTCATGATGGCTCCGATGATAAAAACGGCGGCAATATACGGTTGACCGGCATTGACCGCCCCGCCGATGACCATGTATTTGGCAAAGAACCCGCCGAACGGCGGTATGCCCATCACGGAGAACGCGCAGGCTATAAACGCCACCGCCGTTACAGGCATCGATCTGGCAAGTCCACCCATCTCGCGTATATCCTTGGTGTGCGTATTGTGCTCCACGATACCCGCGCACAGGAACAAGCCACCTTTGGCTATGCTGTGCATCAGGATGTACAACAGACCTCCTGCTGCGCCTAAGGCGCTTCCTGTGGAGAGTCCAAGCAGGATAAACGCCAGCTGACTGACGGTGGAGTACGCGATGATGCGCTTGATGTCGTTTTCCAGGATGGCCGCGCCCGCACTGACAAGCGCGCTTGCGGCTGCTATGACCGGTACGGCGATATGCCAAAGCGAATCGATATCAAAGGTTACGAGGAACAATCGGGCGAAAGCATATACCCCGATCTTCACAAGGACGGCAGCGTGCAAAAGGCTCGTCACCGGCGACGGTGCGACCCCCGCATCGGGAAGCCAGGTATGAAGCGGCAATGTTGCCGATTTGCTCAGTATCCCGAGGAGGATCAGGGTCACGGCAAGATTGGAGATGCCGGTTCCCTTCATCGCCGTCATATCAAAGGTGCCGGTTTGTGTGTAGATGGCGACAAATCCCAACAACATGCACAGCGCACCGAACACGGTAATGAGCATTGCCTTGTCCGCGCGCCTGACATATTCCTTTTCACGGAAGAATCCGATAAGCCGCCAGCAAACGACCGCCGAAATCTCCCAGAACAAATAGAGCATCAGCAGGCTGGTGGAATAAACAAGCCCCATCATTGCCCCTATGAACAGCACCACCATGAAGAAATATTCATTCTGATTCTCGTAATGTTCCATATAGGAAAAGGAATAGACAACGATGACCAGAGCCACAAGACTTGATACCATCGCCATAAACACCGCAAGGCCGTCGGCGATAAAGCCAAAGCTGAACCCCAAAGGCAAAGTCATGGATACCTTCACGATCTGATTCGATAAAACTGCCGGCAGTAGTGCCAACGAGGCAAAAAATGCGGTGGCAACGAAAAGCAACGCGAGCGAATTGCGCAACTTCGCAGATGCCTTTCCCGCCAATGGAAGCATCAGAGAACCCACCACCGGTACAAAAATGGCACACAGCAGATATGAACCCATATATCCGAACACCTCTATCAATATCCTGTCATCGCGGATTGCAGACAATTAGCGCAATCGGGCGTGAATCAACATCTGGTCTTGAGAACCTAACTCATTATAGTCTTAGTTTTTCAAGTTGCAAGAATTGTTTAATTTTTATCAGACAGATGATAAACATGCATTCAACAAACATTCAGAAAGCAAATGTTTTTTATATTCGGCAGCACTATTAAATGATATACATATATTATATTACTTATTAATTATTTATATACTTTTAAATCATTAATCTATCTATTATAATGATTCATATAATATACAGCGTTTCGACCTTGATGGTATTCAGTCTGCGAATCGTTCATTGCACAAAACGATGCATTAACGCCAAAACCTCCCGATACATATCGGAAGGTTTTGGCGTACATACGAAACTTATTATATTTTGTCTTGATTTCAGGCGTTGCCCTCGTCGTTAAGGTATTTCAGTTTTTGCAGATGAAGCGCCAGCAATTCCTTTGCTTTTACCGCGTCGCGGTTGCGGATGACATCCAGTATTTCCCTGTGCTCCGCCTTGCTTCTTGTCGCGCCGTCCGGCTTCATGTTTTTAATGTTCTGAACTTTTGCATAGGTGAAGAAATCCAGCAAATCCTTAATATATTTCTGAAGCTTTTTGTTCTTTGAAATGGAAACGATATAGGCATGAAACGCATTGTCCCACAGGGCGATCTCAAGCGGATCAAACGCATCCACTTTCGCGCAATACGCTGCGCCGATTTCCTCCAGTTTTTCCATTTCGCTGTCCGTTATCAGTTCACAGCATTTTTCAATTGCCAGAGCTTCCAACGCTGTTCTGACATCGATCATTTTGAGAATATCGTCTTTGGAAACTTCGGCAGCAAACAGGCCTTTTCTGGGGATATTTACGATGAAACCTTCCGCGACCAATTGGTTGACCGCTTCGCGGACGGGAGTTCGGCTCACACCCATCTCCTGCGCGATCTGATCCTCCCGTATTCGGTCTCCGTGCTTAAATCGGTTGCTCATCAGCAGTTCAAAGATATAATCATATGCTTCTTGTTTTAGTCCCTGATAGCGCATGGCCTTCTCCATTCAGACAATATGATATCATTTGAATTCTAACATATTTCAAACCAATGTCAATTTTCGTAATAGGTTCCACCATACACGCCAATTTTCATCTCCCGATCAACGCACGTCGCATCGTTTTTCATTGCCGAAGCGTTTCAACGGCTTTGGCTGCCCATCCCGAATCGTTTCGTATAGCCCTTCCCACGCCGATCAGATCGGCCTTTTGATCCAAAAGCAATTGTTCGGCGGCAAGGATATCGTTGACGCCTCCTGTCAGAATGACCGGGATGCGCAATTCCCTCTTTATTGCTTCCGAAAGCGGTGCAAAATACCCCTGCGGCGGATTTGCCATTGAGGGAATGGTGTACATGCAGAACCCGCCGGATATATCCAGTACATCAACACCCGCATCTTCCAATGCACGGGCTGCGAGAACGCTCTGTTCCGGTGTTATGCCGCCTTCCATATAATCCGAAGCGCCAAGCCGCAGAAAAATAGGAAAGTCTTCCCCCACCGCTTTTCGCACGGCGCTTACGATTTCCAAATGGATGCGGATGCGGTTTTGTACGCTTCCGCCGTATTCATCATTCCGAAGGTTTGTAAGCGGTGAAAAGAATTGGCTTAACAGATACCCGTGGGCGCTGTGGATCTCCACACCATCAAATCCCGCGCTTTTGACGCGGGCCGCCGCACTTGCAAAGTCCGAGACGATTTGAGCTATCTCCTGAACTGTCAATGCATGCGGCAATTCGTTTTCCACCCTTGGGTTTGCAACCGATGACGGTGCGACAGGGCTTACCTGCGTGAATTCCCGCAACGCCGTACTGCCGGCATGACTGATTTGCACAACGCCTTTGGAGCCGTTTTGGTGGATTATCCCGGCTAGCTTTTTAAGATTTTCCACCGCAGAGTCGTCTTCAACCGAAATCTGATTCGCGCTCGCTTTGCCTTGGATGCTGATATATTGATGTTCGGTGATAACCAGACCTATAGTTCCGCCTGCGGATTTTTCATCGTAATAATCCAGGACGGATTGATTGATTCGCCCGTCAGATTCCGCTTTTCTGGTTGCCATAGGCGGCATGACCAGACGGTTGTGCAATTCCATCGACCGTATGCGAAGGGGTTCCAGCATTTTTGCCATCGTTTTGTCCTCCCAAAACTGAAATTTCATTTATGATGCCATTATATCATTGTCCAAGCGCAATCCAAATTGTTTTGATCGGAACCTGCCGCGATGGCGAATGGATTTGTTTCGACAAAATAAAAAGCCCCCGAAATTTTTCGAAGGTCGATACCATGCCGCTGTTACCATTCTTTGGGAACAAAAGAGAAATTATCGATAAGCCGCGTCTTGCCAAAATACACCGCCAATGCTACGAGTACCGGTTCGACAATTCGCAAAACAGGCTTGAGCGTCATAGCGTCCACCACTTCGATATAGTCGATACGGGACAGCGGCTGGCTCTCTATGCTGCATCGAATCATCCGGCGCAACGCATCGGCGTCTGTTTCGCCCTGTTCCAATTGTTGTTTTGCCTCTTCAAGACTTCTGTGCAGGATCGTTGCCGCTTCCCTTTCTTCCACAGACAGATAGGCATTGCGCGAGCTCATTGCCAGCCCGCTTTGTTCGCGGACGATCGGGCAAGGCACGATTTGAACCGGGAAGTTCAAATCCGACACCATCTTTTGTATGATGGCAAGCTGCTGCGCATCCTTTTCCCCGAAATATGCGTTGTCCGGGGAAACGATGTTAAAAAGCTTGGACACCACCGTACAAACACCGCGAAAATGCCCCGCTCTCGCTGCCCCGCACAGCGTGTCTGACAGTTCGAGAATGTCCACATACGCTTTGTTCGCCATTGGATACATCTGCGCGGCATCGGGCGCAAAAACGGCATCCGCCCCTGCTTTCTCGCATGCACGCATATCTCCGTTAAGATCCCGTGGGTATTTTTCAAAATCTTCGTTGGGACCGAATTGTGTAGGGTTTACAAAAACGCTGACCACCACTTTATCGTTCTCCTGCCGCGCACGTTCGATCAGACTGACATGGCCTGCGTGCAAATAACCCATTGTCGGAACAAAACCGATGCTGCATCCTAGATCTTTCCATTGCTTCACCGTATCCCGCATATGCTTGACAGTCTCGATCTGTATCATGACAATTCCCCCGATTCCGCCTTTAACGCCCGCAAAGCATCTTCCTGCATGGTGTAGGAGTGTTTTTCTTCGGGGAAAGCGCCTGTCTGGACTTCCTCCACATATGTTTTGATGCCTTCACGGATGGTCTCGCCGGCGTTGGCATAGACTTTCACAAATTTGGGCTTCATGTTGCCGTATAGATCCAGCAAATCCTGATACACCAGTATTTGCCCATCGCATTGGGCTCCTGCGCCAATGCCGATGGTGGGGATCGAAATGCTCTGTGTTATCAATTCGGCAAGCTCTTTTGGCACACACTCGAGGACAATGGAGAACACACCGCAGTCCTCAAGCCTTTTTGCGTCATCGAGTATTTGCTTTGCGCGTTGGATTTCTCTTCCCTGAACCTTGAAGCCGCCAAACATATGCACCGATTGCGGCGTAAGTCCCAGATGTCCCATCACGGGTATCTGCGCTTTGATGATAGCGACAACCTGCGGAATGATATCGCTGCCGCCTTCTAATTTAACGGCTTCGGCGCCGCCTTGCTGAATAAGCCTGCCCGCATTGATGACCGCTTGTTCAACCGATACATGGTAGGACATAAACGGCAGATCGCTTACTAGAAGCGCCTCGCTGACACCCCTGGACACCGCGGCGGTATGATGTATCATATCTTGCATCGTTACTTTGAGCGTGTCCTTGTATCCGAGGCATACCATGCCAAGCGAATCCCCAACCAGAATACCGTCCACACCGCTTTGATCCACCAGCTTCGCCATCGAATAGTCGTAGGCGGTCAGCATGGACAGCCTTCTGCCTTCCTGTTTGGCTTTTACAAAGGTAGACACCGTTTGCTTCACGAAACAATCCCCCTTCCGCTTTTTTGTTATCCGCATTCCCAAACCCCGCGCAATCCAGAGGGATCGGGTGAACAACATTTCATACTATGTATTTTATGTATTTTTATACAATCTACGGCTTTCGCTGCCCAATGTCAAGCACCGGGCATCCTTCGACGCATCCGGTTTCTTCTGTAACCTGCACGAAGGTATGTCCGTTACAATCATAACCCGCGGTACGAAACAAGTAAAGTACGGCAGGTGTTCCGGAAGGTGTCCGGGTTTGAATATTGACATTGTTTTTTACGGATCATTGATTGCAATGCCAAAAAGCGCAGCTGAACCTGCGCGATGATCTGGCGTATTTTGGCATATCAGGGGTATATTATGCGGGTACGGTTTCCCAAAATGCATAGGCGGTTCTCAAAGTGGAAGCCTCCATAGGTTTGCAAAAGTAGTATCCTTGAATATTATTGCATGATCTGTCGTTTAAAAACTCCAACTGATTGATGGTTTCAACACCCTCTGCGATCACATCTATATCCAGACTTGCTGCCAATCCGAGTATAACGGAAATGATCGATTCGTCTTTCAAATTGATATCTATCCCGTGCACAAATTCCAACGGTATTTTAATGACATCGATCGGCAGCTGCTTGATGTTGATGATGGATGTATATCCGGTGCCAAAATCATCAATGGCTATTCTGACGCCCAAATCCCGGATCGCCTCCATCTCCGCCTTTACCTTTATGATGTCGCTGATGAGCAGCTTTTCAGTAATTTCAATTTCCAGATATTTTGCACCCAGATCAGTTTCCAGAAGGATCGTGGAAAGTTGACTCACCAACGTTTTATTCAGAAGTTGTTTGCCTGACATATTGACGGCAACAGGAACTTTTACAAAACCTTCATCATGCCATGCCTTGTTCTGCATGCATACTGTCCTCAATACCCATTCCCCGATCGGTACAATAAATCCTGTCTTCTCGGCAATGGGCAGAAATTGATCCGGAAACAATAGTCCCAAAGTTGGATGATTCCATCGGATAAGGGCTTCAATGCCGATGATCTGCTTTGTTCTGCTGTTTATTTGAGGTTGGTAGTGAAGAATAAACTCGTTGTTGCGCAACGCGTGTTGCATGTCGTTGACCATATCCAATTCTTTGAGCAGGATGTTTTTCAGGTTCTCCGAATAAAACGCATAACAGTTCTTTCCTTCCTCTTTTGCCTTGTACATCGCAAGATCGGCACATTGGATAAGCGTGTCCACATCCGCTCTTTCGGAGAGAAACCTTGAAATTCCGATGCTGCATGAAATGGAAAACTGCTTATTCTCGATAAAAAACGGTCTGGATATCGCGGCAAGGATGTTATTTGCGACCTTTGCGGCATCTTGCTCACAACTGACATCCTGCAGGAAAATCAGGAATTCATCCCCGCCTATCCGGGCTACGACATCGCTTTTACGCAGCGAGTCGGACAATCTGACCGCTATTTTTTTCAGCAGTTCATCCCCCATGCTGTGTCCTCTGGTGTCGTTGATCAACTTAAAATTATCGATATCCACAAACAGGACATACAGACTGCTCTGCTGTTGCTTTGCATACAGCATCGCCTGATTCAGTCGGTCGTTAAAATGCATTTTGTTCGGCAATCCGGTCAGGTGATCATACAGCGACAAGCGGATATTGACTTGTTCTGTTTTTCTTCTCTGTTCAATCTGATTCTTGATCATTTGTTTACGTGTATCGATAATCATGTATACAATCGAAGCAACCATCCAAGCAATGACAAAGAATAGTATCAGGCAAACATTGTAATAAGGATAAATCTGAGGCGCGGAGGAGAATCCGATATATATTCCGAAAGCTATCATGGCAGACACCAGATAGTTGATCATGATTTTGTTGTTTTGACCCAAGGCGAACAAAAGCTGAACTGTTCCGAGCGCCCAGATGGAAGGTCCGATAAAGCTGTAAAATCGAAATGCGATGTATACAAATACAAATGTATACAACGGCGATATAACATGAATGGATTTTTCGTTGCTGATAAATGTGCTCTTGGAATACAATTCGAAAATCGCAGCGAACACAAGCAATACGGAGCAATCAGTCAATATTTTTTCATATGAATCGTGCTGTCCGATGATGATGCTTATCGCTGCTCCCAATACGAGCAAACGTGAGGCAAACATGCAAATAAGCATATTGTAGTGGATGGAAAACATGTTTTCATCCTGATCATTCCTGATCGAATGGCAGATGTTTTTTATGTTTACGTTCCTGTTTCTTCCATTCATTTTAGGATCCCCTTGTTCATCCGGTAAGCATCCGGAAAATCAATATGCGCTGCGTTTTTTAAGCCTCTGTTCTTCATGTATCGGAACAAGTTATGCTTCCCTTGATGTATTCTTTGGTACTTTTGGATTGTTGTTTCCAGTTGTTGTATTGAAGGACGATGGTTTTAGGGGTGACGTTTGTTTCCCCGTGAACTTTTGCAAATTGGGTCTCTTTGGCATTGATAAAATTTTGGGTTGACAGCACCGGAACGCTGTGCTATAGTGCAACACAATAACAAACCGTTGAGCAAGAGAAGTAAATCGCGTCGGGTATATAAAGAGAGTCGTCGGCGGTGGAATGACGGCAGTACAGATGCTTTCGAATGGACTTGCGAGGGTGGCTCAAAACCTTTATGGGAGTAGACGCCAACGGGAACCCCGTCCGTTATCAGTGGGGTGCATATGATGGTATGCAAAACAAGAGGATGATTTATTTCATCAAATTGGGTGGCACCGCAGAAGCTTTGGCTCCTGTCCCTTTGAGGACAGGAGCTTTTTGTTTTGCCTCCAAAATTAAAAAAGGAGTTTCATCTCACCATCAGGATGAAAAACGTGGTCAAAATGTATTATCCGAATTGTGAGACTATCCAACACTACGCCCAACTGTACGACACCGTCCCGCTTTACAGCGAAATCTTTGCGGATGTCGCGACGCCGATTTTGGTGCTGCAACGGTTGCTGGTGCAAAGCTGCCGCTGCTTTTTGCTCGAAAGCGTGGAGGGCGGCGAAACCTGGGGCCGCTATTCCTTCCTGGGGTTTGAACCCGAACTTCGGCTTCGCTGCAAGGATAGCGTGGTCACCGTCGAGGGGGATGAACAAAAGACCATCCATACAGACAAGCCGTTGGATGTGGTACGCTCGTACCTTTCGCGCTTTCATGCTCCCAAGATTCCCGGCATGCCGCCTTTTTGCGGCGGATTCGTTGGCTATTACGGCTATGCGATGATGGGTTATGCGGAACCGTCGCTAAACATCAAACGCGGAGGCTTCGACGATTATGATCTGATGCTTTTTAAGAAGGTGATTGCCTTCGACCATCTCAAGCAGAAGATCTGTGTCATCGTGAACATGGAAACCGACCATGTGATGGAGAATTACGGACGCGCCATCGCCGAAATCGAGCGCATCATCCATATCATCACGGACACAACACCGAACGAAGCTGCCAACGGATGCGTGACCTCCGGGTTCGTCTGCAACACCGATGAAGAGACCTATTGCCGCAACGTGGAGAAAACCCGTGCTTATATCCGCGACGGTGACATTTTTCAGGCGGTACTTTCCAGAAGATTCGAGGCGGACTTTCAAGGAAGCCTGCTGAACCCCTATCGCGTGCTTCGCACCACCAATCCCTCGCCGTACATGGTATTCATGCAGCTTGACGATACACAGATCATGTGCTCGTCTCCGGAAACGCTGATCCGGCTGCAAAACGGGCTGCTGTCCACCTTCCCCGTCGCCGGATCCCGTCCGCGCGGACGGGACGAAGCGCACGATCGCGCGCTCGAAACAGAGCTTCTTGCCGACGAAAAGGAGCTGTCCGAGCACAACATGCTCGTCGACCTTGGCCGCAACGATCTCGGGCGCATCTGTGATCTCAACAGCATCAAGGTGACGGATTATATGATGATTCACCGGTATTCCAAAATAATGCACATTGCCTCGCGTGTGGACGGCACCATCCGCAGTGACTGTGATGCCTGCGATGCGATAGAGGCCATCCTCCCTGCCGGGACGCTATCCGGAGCCCCCAAAATACGGGCGTGTGAGATCATCGAACAGATGGAGACGGTGCCCCGCGGCATTTATGGAGGAGCGCTCGGATACATCGATTTCACAGGCAACCTCGATACCTGTATTGCCATTCGCATGGCGGTCAAAAAGGACAACAAGGTCTATGTACAGGCGGGCGGCGGCATCGTGGCGGACAGCGTCCCCCGTCTTGAATATGAGGAATCCGGCCACAAAGCGCAAGCCGTAATCAACGCATTGCTCCATGCAGCGGAGGTGGACGAACGATGATACTCTTTATCGACAATTACGACAGCTTCACCTATAACCTTGTGCAGCTCGCGGGAAAGTTTACGCCGGATATTAAAGTCGTACGCAACGATGCGCTCACGTCAGAGGATATACGCGCGCTTCATCCTTCACACATCATCCTCTCGCCCGGCCCCGGTCATCCCAAAAATGCGGGGATCTGTGAGCAAGCCGTGCTTGCACTTGGTGGGGACATCCCGATGCTCGGCATCTGTTTGGGGCACCAGGCGATATGTGAGGCCTTTGGCGGCGAAATTGCCCACGCGAGACAGCTGATGCACGGCAAGAAAAGCCGTATACGCCTGCAGAAGAACCATCCGCTGTTTTTGGGATTGGAGGAACACATCGACGCCGCGCGGTATCATTCGCTCATCGCCACGCGCGAAGCCCTGCCCGATTGCCTTGATGTCATCGCACAGGATGACATCGGCGAGGTCATGGGCGTAGCGCACCGTACTTTACCCATTTACGGACTTCAATTTCATCCCGAATCCGTACTCACGCCGATGGGTCATGTCATCATGCAAAATTTCCTGCAACCGGAGGGAAGAAAATGCTGAAACAAGCGATTCAAACGCTGATACAAAAGGAAGATCTGTCCTTTGAAGCGGCGCATGCCGCAATGGATGAAATCATGGGAGGCAACGCCGTTCCCACGCAGGTGGCGGCATTTTTAACAGCCCTTCGCATGAAGGGCGAAACCATCGGTGAAATCACGGCCTGTGCCACGGCAATGCGGGAACATTGCACAAAACTTATGCATGACGGGGACCTGCTGGAAATCGTGGGGACAGGCGGCGACCTTACCCATTCGTTCAATATCTCGACCGTTTCCGCTTTTGTGGTGGCAGCAGCGGGCGTCCCGGTTGCCAAGCACGGAAACCGCAGCGTATCGAGCAAATGCGGCGCTGCAGATTTGCTTGAAGCGCTTGGAGCCAATATAGCGCTGGATGCGGATCACTGCCAGAGAATCCTTGCCAAAACGGGTTTGTGTTTCCTGTTTGCGCCCGTCTACCATCCTGCCATGAAGCATGTGGCGCCCATCCGCCGTGATCTTGGCGTGCGCACCATCTTCAATATCTTAGGTCCGCTTTGCAATCCGGCGGATGCAAAAGTCCAATTGCTGGGCGTATACGAAAAAAACCTTGTGGAGCCGCTGGCGCAGACGCTTTTAAACCTTGGCGTAAAGCGCGCAATGGTGGTTTGCGGAAACGACGGCATGGATGAGATCACGCTTTGCACTACCACGAGCGTCTGTGAAATCAAGGAGAATACCCTGCACTCTTACGTGCTTGACCCGCAGAAATTGGGTTTTGATCTCTGCGAAAAGGATGCTTTAACGGGCGGTGACGCTGCGGAAAACGCTATGCTTGCGCGCCAAATCTTTTCAGGCGACAAGGGGCCCAAACGCGATGTCGTGCTCCTAAACGCCGGAGCATGCCTTTACCTCTACGGCAAAGCGGACACTTTGCAGGACGGAATAGCACTCGCACAACAGGTTTTGGACAGCGGATGTGCGCTGGCAACAATGCATGCATTTGTGCAGGCGACAAAACAGGAGGTGGAATCATGACTTTTTTAGACAAAATGACGGCTTCTTCGCTCCATCGGGTGGAGACGGCAAAAATGACCGTGCCGATAGATGCGATGCGAGAAATGGCAAAAGCGATGCCAAAGGGCGATTTCCCGTTCAAAAAGGCATTGGCGCAGGACGGTTTGTCCTTTATCTGTGAAATAAAGCGGGCCTCGCCGTCTCGGGGCATGATCTCGGAACATTTTCCCTATCTCGACATTGCGCGCGAATACGAAGAAGCAGGTGCCGCCGCCATTTCGGTTTTGACGGAGCCGGAATACTTTCTTGGCAGCAACGATTATCTTCGCGAAGTTCACAAAGCGGTCAAAACGCCTTTGTTGCGCAAGGACTTTCTCGTAGACGAATACCAGATCTATGAAGCGAAGGTCATCGGCGCGCAGGCGGTTCTGCTGATCTGCGCCATGCTGACGCCCGATTCGCTGGATCGGCTCTATAAAATTGCGACGGATCTTGGCCTGTCGGCACTTGTGGAAACGCATACGGCGCAGGAGATTAAAACCGCAATGTCCGCGGGCGTTGATATCATCGGCATCAACAACAGGGATTTGAACACATTTGTGACCGACATCAACAACGCTTTGACCCTTCGCGATATGGTGCCGCGCAATACAATCTGCGTTGCAGAGAGCGGCATTAAGACGCCTCAGGATATGGCACGGCTGTATGCAAAGGGCTTTGACGGGGTATTGATCGGTGAAACGCTGATGGCGAGCGCGGACAAGACCAAGTCGTTGGCGGATTTGAAAGCGGGCTCTACGCCATGAAAATCAAAATTTGCGGCATAAGCCGCACGGAAGACGTTGCGTTTGTCAATGCAGCGATGCCGGACTCTGTTGGGTTTGTTTTTGCGCCAAGCCGCCGCAAGGTATCGCTTCAGCAGGCGCAGGCGATGAAGAAAAGCATACTCAATTGTATCCGGACGGTCGGCGTTTTTGTAAACGCTCCGGCAGATGAAATCGCGGCTTTGGTCGACCACGGCGTTATCGATCTTGTTCAGCTGCACGGCGATGAGGATGCCACCTACATCCAATCATTGAAAGCGTTGATCACGATTCCCGTCATCAAGGCTATACGGGTACAGGATACGCAACAGATTGAAAAAGCCCAGTCCCTGCCCTGCGATTATGTTTTGTTGGATACCTATCAAAAAGACCGTATGGGCGGCACCGGAACATCGTTTGACTGGACGCTTATCCCGAAACTGGAAAAGCCTTATTTTCTATCCGGCGGCTTGAACTTGCAGAATCTCGCGAAAGCAGCCGTTCTTCCCGCCTATTGTCTGGACATAAGCAGCGGCGTGGAAACGGACGGATTGAAGGATGGGCTAAAAATTCGACAGGCAGTCGATCTTGTAAGGAGGCAACCATGAAGAAAGGACGCTACGGCAACTATGGCGGTCAATATATCCCCGAAACGCTGATGAACGCGATCATCGAGCTGGAAGAAGCTTATGAGCGTTATCGAAACGATCCCGAATTTTGCGCCGAACTGGATGCTCTTTTGCACAACTATGCGGGAAGGCCTTCCCTGTTGTACTATGCAAGCCGCATGACGCAGGCGTTGGGTGGCGCTAAGATTTATCTGAAACGCGAAGACCTCAACCATACCGGGTCGCACAAGATCAACAACGTGCTGGGCCAGGCGTTGTTGGCAAAACGCATGGGCAAAACGCGCCTGATCGCGGAAACGGGCGCGGGACAGCACGGCGTGGCCACCGCCACCGCCGCGGCACTGTTCGGCATGGAGTGCGATATATACATGGGTCTGGAAGATACACAGCGTCAGGCGCTCAACGTGTTCCGCATGGAATTGCTTGGAGCGCGCGTGCATCGGGTGACAAGCGGTACGCAAACGCTCAAGGACGCAGTCAACGAGACGTTCCGGGAATGGACGACGCGCATGGACGACACGCATTATGTGCTGGGTTCGGTGATGGGGCCGCACCCGTTCCCGCTGATCGTCCGCGATTTCCAAAGCGTTATCGGGCGCGAAGTGCGCACGCAGCTTCTAAAAACGGAAGGCCGGCTGCCCGACGTGCTGCTGGCCTGCGTTGGCGGCGGTTCCAACGCGATGGGTTTATTCTATGAGTTCATCGACGAGCCGTCCGTACGTCTGATCGGATGCGAGGCGGCGGGACGCGGGGTGGATACGCCCCAAAACGCGGCCACCGTAGCCAACGGAACTGTCGGCATATTCCACGGCATGAAGTCCTATTTCTGCCAGGATGAATACGGGCAGATAGCGCCGGTATATTCAATTTCCGCGGGTTTGGACTATCCCGGCATCGGGCCGGAGCATGCGCATCTGCACGACATCGCCCGGTCGGAATATGTACCGGTCACCGATGAGGAGGCGGTAAACGCTTTTGAGTTCCTTTCCAGAGTTGAGGGCATCATACCCGCCATCGAGAGCGCGCACGCCGTAGCCCATGCGATGATGCTTGCGCCGACGATGGCAAAGGACAGCATTATGGTGATCAATCTTTCGGGGCGCGGTGACAAGGATGTTGCTGCTATCGCACGATACAGGGGGGTGCAACTGCATGAATAGGATTCCGAATGCGTTCGCGAAAAAGAAGGCTTTCATCGCGTTTGTGACCGCGGGTGATCCGGATCTGTCCACCACCGAGCAACTCATTTTGGGGATGGCGGACGCGGGCGCCGATTTGATCGAAATCGGCATACCCTTTTCCGACCCCGTCGCGGAGGGCGAAGTGATCCAGCGCGCAGACGAACGTGCGCTCGCTTCCGGCACCACCACCGACGGAATATTCGCTATGGTGCGCAGTCTTCGCAGAAAAACCGAAGTGCCTCTGGTCTTTATGACGTATGTCAATCCGGTTTTCGTGTACGGCACACAACGGTTTCTTAAAACCGCGGCGGATTGCGGCCTGGACGGCATCATCGTGCCCGATTTGCCCTTTGAGGAGCGGGATGAGATTGCGCCGTACTGCGATGCGTACGGTATATCGCTGATACCGCTGATTGCCCCGACATCCGACGAGCGCATCCAAAAAATCGCCGCAAGCGCCCAGGGATTTGTCTATTGCGTCTCGTCGCTGGGCGTCACAGGGGTACGGGAGAACATCACATCCGACATCGCGTCTATGACGTCACAGGTTAAAGCTGTCACGGATATCCCGTGTGCCATCGGCTTTGGTATCAGCACACCCGAACAGGCTGCCAAAATGGCATGCATGGCGGACGGTGTCATCGTGGGTAGTGCCATTGTCAAAATCATCGAACAGCATGGTAAGGATAGCCTGGCATTGGTATGCGACTATGTACGAAAGATGAAGCAGGCCGTATCGGGCGCATAATATAAATTGGCAAACAGCATTTTTGAACAGGCAAAAGCCCGCTCCGGTTTTCGTACGCAAGCGGGCTTTTTGTTTATTTCGCTGAAACGATGAGTATCTGCGGCTTTGTGTTGGGATCAAGCCAATGCAACATTTTTAGCATATTGGATCGGCTGACGGCAACGCAGCCTGCCGTAGGTCCGCTCCCGCAATGCAGGAAGATGGCAGAGCCCTTTCCCTTGACGATCGGATTTGTGTTGTATTCGATCACGACGGCGTATTCATAGACGGTCTTCATATCGATGAGATGCTCCGCGCTGTCCCAGTCCTTTTTGGCTGTTCCTTCCACCCATGTGTTGTAAAACACGGAGTCCGGATCATCCACCCAATAGCTCTCGGCCGTTACTTTCTTGTATGACAGCATTGTATCGGGCTTGGCTGCATTTCCGAATGCAAAACCAAGATCATACAGTCCCAACGGCGTGCAGCCGTCTCCCTCTTTCTTGTTGGAAGAAACGCCGTTGCGCCCGACGCTGGCAGAAACCGGATCAAGCGCAAGCTTGAAGATTCCGTTGCTCCCTTTCTCATAGGCATACA
This sequence comes from uncultured Christensenellaceae bacterium, assembly GCA_942492795.1. GTDB lineage: Bacteria > Bacillota > Clostridia > Christensenellales > QAND01 > RGIG3178. Next base: position 1,622,915 of record OW818639.1, on the reverse strand, counting down.
GCTTTGTGTTGCCCGCATCATAGACCACCAGCAACAACTGGCTTCCGGCCAGTTTGGGATAGGGTAGTTCCGACTTGTCCAGCATGGAGGACAAAAGGGGCGGCTGAGCGGATTGATTGGAAGGCGTCGGTGTCGCAGTTGCCGCTGACGGCGACTGCGTCGGCTCCGGAACAGTGGTCTCGGCTGCCAGTACACCGGTACTCGGCACAGGAACAATGCTCGGCATCAGTGTCAGAGCGGTTGACGAAGATTCCAAAGCGGCCTCCCTCTGCGCAATATTCTTACATGCCATGGCTGTTAAAGCGACAGCAACAGCAATTATCTGTAATCCGATCCGCATCCACTTCTTTTGCACGAACGCCCGCTTTTCCCTTCATCTGTTGACTTTGCATATATTGTATCAAATGCACAGGCTCTTGAATACGCTTGCCATGATTTTCCGCTCTTGTATGCCAAACACACGAGACTCGCTGCATGCAATATTCGGGCGGTTTCTCTTGTACTATTGAAAATTCTCCGTCGGCTGCAGCGGTTTGTTCTTCACAATGGTTTCCACTTCTTCATATCCCGTCGGGAACGCATAATTATAGCGCGCCGGAAGCGCAAACACATACCTTGAATTTCGCCCAAGCTCGGAAGGATTCATGGGTGCGGCGCCGATGTGGAAATTACCCGCCTGAAGCGAATTCCATTGCGCTATGGTAAACACCATAATGGGGATGTCCTGACGCGGATTCTTTTCTGCCCATTGCGGATGCCGGATGAGGATCACAGTCCCCGTCTGTACGGTTTTGTCGCCGACGGCTTTGCCCTCCCAGTTTTCCAATACGATTCCGTAGTTTTTCCAGCTGTCCGGCAAATTGAAATCAAAGCCGTATTTTGTATTTTGATAGGAGATGATGCTGACTGCCGTACTGATGGCAAAATCTTCCGGCGTATTCGGAAAGATGATCTTTTCCGCCGCCTTCGTATCGGCGGTCTGAACCGTTTGCCTGCCGGGCTGTTGCTTCAAATATACAAGGCCAAAGATGGCTGTACAGAGAAACAGAACAACTCCCGGCAAAATGAGCCTTTTCATACTCGGTTTCCTCCCCCAATTGACCTGAATAGGAACAATGAAAGCGCCAGAAAGGCGGCAATCCATCCGTATGAAATGTATATCGGGTTCGACGGGAAATATGCCTTTATGACAAGCCCTACTTCCAAATGGTATAAGGCACATTGTTGCATAAAACAAAGAGCCCGATTTCTCAGGCCCTTCTTTATCCATATCCGTTATCCCTGCGCCATTCAACCTTCCCCGACCGATTTTGCTCTATCCGTCAATGCAATGCCTTCAACTGGCAATTCGACAATGGCTTGTGTGGTTTGCCCCGGTTCCGACTTGAAATAAATATCGCCGTGATGATCCAAAATGATCCCATGGCTGATCGATAATCCCAGTCCCGTGCCCTCGTCCCGTGGTTTGGTGGTGAAGAACGGGTCGAACACTTTAGAAAGTATCTCCTTGTCAATGCCTCCGCCGTTATCCTTGACCTCAATGCGCACCCAATCGTGCCCGTCCTTTTCAAACGCGGAACAACCCAGGCTCATCTGTTTGTTTGCATCGTACCCCTTGTACCTGGCATTCAAGGCATAGCGGGCGTTGGTGATCAGGTTGAGCAGCACTTGTTGGATCTGCTGAGCGCAGCATACAACACGGGGCAAATCATCGGGAACGCTTATTTGAAAATCGATCTGATCATGGCGCAGCACAGAACCTACCAGAGCAACAGTCCTGCCTACGATATCGTTCATCTGTGCTGGGCTTTGAATCTGCTTTTCCTGCCGCGCAAAACTGAGCAGACTCTTGACGATATCAGCTACTCTTTGCCCTTCGCGCATGATCTCTTCGCTATACTCCACTATCTTGGGGTTTGCATCCTCTTCATCCTGAATCAGCTGTGCATAGTTGATAATACCGTTGATCGGGTTGTTGATCTCATGTGCCACACCCCCTGCAAGCGTACCGATGGATTCGAGCTTCTGTTTCTCCCTCAGCCGTACTTCTATCTCCCCTTTTCTCTGTTCATATCTTCTTCGTTCCGTTATGTCCCGCATGAAAACCAAGGCACCGTCCCGTTTATTATACGCAATAGGAACTGCTTTCACTTCGACATCCATATACCCTCCGTTCCTGCGCAGGATGGTCTCCTCGCTGAATACAACGGGAAGCTTGTGCTCGTTGATATTTTTTATATCGTTCTCAACTTTTTTACGGAATTCACCGACAAGAAAGTCCGGTATGTATTTGCCGATCAGCTCTTCTTCCGACTTCACGCCAAAGATTTCCACCGTCTTTTTGTTTACATAGGCAAAGCGGGAATCCGTTTGTACAAACACCGCGTCCGGTGCGCTTTCCACCAACAGGCGGAAACGCGCTTCGCTTGCCTCAAGATGTTCCTGATGATCCCTTACCTTGATCTCACGCCGTTTGATCAGAACCACTATGTACACCGACGTGAAAAAAACGAACAGCCACCCCTTCAAATTCGAGAGCAGCAGCGCTTGGGAAGGGTCGCTGAATATTCCTATCATACGATCTGTCAGAAATATCCACAAACACCCGAGTATCAGGTACGGCAATGCGACATGCAGGGCTTCTCCTAAGGGTGTGCGTGTTGGTTTTCGCTCGGTCATAGCCTCTCCTTCGCAAACTGGGATATAGTGGTTACATGTTATGATAAAGAATCAGCATCATGCAATATAAAACCATAGCAAAAATACGGTTTGTATTTTGCATCTCGCCTTTTATGGAAAGAGCCTATATAAAGTCACGATAAAGCAAAAAACTGATAAGAAAATACTACCATGTATGGAAATATCTGTAAATATTCTCCTTGAAGCAACGGTCTATGGCCGGATACACAGGTATTCGGCAAAATTCTTCACATGCAAGCCGCCGCCGCCTTCGCTGACTGCCTGCAACGCCTTTTTTGCATCCGTCACCCTGGATCCGGCAAGCAGCGTGACACCATATTTTTTAAACACTTCTGGCACAAGGCAGGTTGTGGGTCCCATCAAAACGATCTCGTGCGCCCGAGAACACAAGGACAATACATGATCCGCCGTCTTGTTCAGCAGTGTCGTTCCGGTGATGATCACAACATCGCATTCCGGCAGATAGATATCCTCCGCCCAATCGGGCAGGGTATCGTGGGAAGGAACGCGGTCGAAAATGTAGGTTTTGGATGCCAGCGGGCCTCTTTTCTGAAGGATTGGCAAAAAGTAGCCGACCATTCCCAATACGTCATCGGGGCGTATGTCGATCTCATCGATCGCATTTGCTTTCGTAGACCCGCTTAATCCCCAGGATGTGAGCGCGTTGATTGTGGCAATGCCGACGGCAGCTTTTGCAAGGTTTGTCTCCATTGCCCATCCAACTGCTTTTTGTGCATCCATACCGGCAAGCGATCCCGCTTCGTCCATATAACCGCATCCGCCAACCTCACGCGCAAATGTAAAGCTCAACCCACAGCTCCCGTCGTCCAGCAACACCGCCGTATACCCCAAACCGATCCGAACGTCTTGGAGTTGTTTGTTTTCCGCCAATCCCAAAGCAAATTCCATCAACGCATGTACAATCATGTTTTCCCTCCAAAATATAGTATAAGTTAAGTATACCACCGAACTTGCGACCAACAAAGGGTCATGTATGGACAAGGCGTCAAGGTGCTCCTATAATAGTTTTATATCGAACTATTTAACCAACAAATATCAGGAGGTTGCCCATGTCAAAAGTTGCTTTGATCCGCTGTGAAAGCTATGAAAATGATGTTGTGAAAACCGCCGTGCAAAGAGGCATAGACCTGTTGGGGGGAGCTGCCGCTTTTGTCAAACCTGGCGAAAAGATACTGTTGAAGCCAAACTGGATCATGGCGGTGCCGCCGGAGCGCAACGCCACAACGCATCCGTCCGTGTTTAAAGCGGTCTGCGAGATTTTCCAGGCTGCGGATGCCAACCTTAGCTACGGAGATTCACCCGGAAGCGGTACGACGGAAGAGGCTGCAGAGGCCGCAGCGATCGCCACCGGATTTTCGGCGGTGGCCAACGCGCTCCATATACCGCTCGCGGACTTTTTGCATGGCAGAGATGTCCACACGACAGCCGGTTTTGAGCCGCGGGATTTTTTCATCGCCTGCGGCGCGCTGGATTGCGACGGCATCATAAGCCTTCCCAAAATGAAAACACACGGATTCCTCAAGATGACCGGAGCGATCAAAAACCAGCTGGGAACCATTCCGGGCAAGCGCAAAGGCGCATACCACGCGCAGATCCACAGACCCGCGGATTTTGCCCGCATGCTCATTGATCTCAACAGGTTCCTCCACCCGAGGCTGTATATTATGGACGGCATCGTCGCGATGGAAGGCAACGGTCCGATGAACGGCGATCCCAAAAAGATGAACGTATTGCTGCTCTCCACCGATCCCGTCGCACTGGACGCCACGGTATGTCGGCTTGTCAACGTGAAGCCCGAATATTCCTACACTGTATCCCTTGGAATGCAGGGCGGACAAGGCACCTACGTTGCGCAGGAGATCGAGCTTTTGGGCGATCCGCTTGAAAGCTTTGTGGCGGCAGATTTCAATGTGAACCGCGATCCCATCAGCAACATCCGGATCGGACAGGGGATTTTCTCCTTTCTGGACGATGCTTTGGTGCCCAAGCCGTACATCGTCGAGGAAAAATGCATCCGCTGCGGCGTTTGCGTTGACATGTGCCCGATCGTTCCCAAGGTGGTTGACTGGCATGACAAAGATACAACCCATGCCCCGACCTACGATTACGACCGCTGCATCCGCTGCTTCTGCTGCCAGGAGGTATGCCCGAACGGCGCCATCTTCATCCAGGAGCCTACGGCTCCACGCCCCGAATAAAGTGCAAAAAGATGACCGGCCGCATATGCGGCCGGTCTTTTTTTGCTATTTCGCAAACCTCGCGCCCATGTCATACGCGTTTTTGCAGTCCTGCGGGAACACTTCTTTGCGCCGCTTGGCCTTTGCTTGTTCGTTGAACGAGGAGGATTCATACTTGGAATAATCGTCAAACTGGTACGTGTCCGTGCTATACAGCGCTTCGGCAGAACCGAAGACCCGCTCCAGCGTCCGCTGCGTAACCAGCAGGTGTTGTTCCATGCTGCTTTTCAGCCGTTCCTCGGAAGCGTTCATTGTATAGACAAACCCCGTGGGGATTTTCCTGTCAAACAGCGCGGAACGGTTCGCGTCGTAGACGATGTACTGGAACAACAGCCGTTCCAGAAAGCTGCGCATCATTCCGGTTACCGATCCGAAATAGATCGGCGATCCCAGAATCAGTACATCCGCCGCCGCGATTTTTTCAAGGAGCGGTTTGAGTTCATCGTTCACGGCGCATTCGCCGTAACTTGGGCTGCCTTTTCTTTTACAGGAAAAGCAGCTTGTGCAGCCGGTAAAGCTGTAATCATACAGGTGGATCAATTCCGTTTCGGCACCTTGGGATTTGGCGCCGTCCAGCGCATTTTCCAAAAGCGTTGCGGTATTCCAATGTTTCCGGGGACTCCCGTTGATCGCGATCACTTTCATGGTTATTCCTCCGTTTGGCTATGTAGTTTATTAACTTCCGGGCCACGTTCTGCCCCGACGCCATCACGGTGCGTTTCCGACGCACTGTGCCGCCATGATCGTTCCCTTGTCTATTACAGCAACAACGCAACATAATTTGTCAACAGCTCTGTTCACAAGTCAAAAAACAAATATGGTATTGCGTAAAGAAGCGAAATGAATAAACAGTAAAGTCACAATGCTAAAATATGGCATTGTGACTTTTGCATCGGAGCCCATCGTTTTAGGCTCTGCTTCGGATTAAAGCTGGGTTGACAGGAAAATCGGCACGGACATATGCTCGATCTGATCCAACAGTTCTTCGATCCCGTCGATGTGCCTGTCTTCGTCGTTTAAAATGCTTTCCAAAATTTCGCGCGTTGCAAAATCACGTTTTTCGCCCGCGAGCAGAATTGCCGAATTATAGTCTCGTATGGCGCCTTCTTCTGCCGCATGATCCGCAGCCAGCTGTTTGGGAACATCGCTGCCGATATGAATAGAATCCAGCTTGCTTACAATCGGAATCCCTTCGAGGAACAATATCCTGCCGATAAGTTTTTCGGCATGTTTCATCTCATCGATCGCGCGCTTTTCAAAATGTTCATGGAGCTTGTCGTAGCCCCAGTTTGCACTCATTTCGGAGTGAACCATGTACTGGTTGACCGCAGCCAATTCACCGGCCAAAAGTCCGTTAAGCGCATCAATTACTTCCTGATTCCCTTTCATCAAAAGACCCTCCTTTAAATTTTTGAATGGATCTTTTCAACCGACAACACACAATCGTATTGTTGTTGGTTTTGTCGATTTGTTCGACAATCCATCGTTCTTCGGTATGCTTTGTTTCATTTATATCTTACCATTTCCATGATCGGTATTCAACGAAATATTCTTATTCCTTTTGTGACTTTGACACAATGCGATTATCTTCTAAAAAGAAGAATAAAACCGGGTTTTGCGCAGCTGCCTGCGCAGACGACGGGTATATTAGACTGCCAATCAAACGATTGCGCATCCGACGGGCGAATGAAAGCCGCCGATGGTTGCGGCGGCTTTTGAATGTTTGCTTTGCATTGCACAGCATCGGGGTTTACAGCATCGTTCCGCCGGATACGTCTACAATGGCACCGATCATCTGTGCGGATTTTTCAGAGCTGAGAAACGCAACAACATTTCCCATTTCTCGTGGGGTCGCAAATTTCTTGGTTGGGATATACTGGATGACCCTGTCGCCACGCTCATGCCCGAGCTTATGCGAGCCTTTGCTGTTTTCCACGTATCCCGGCAAGATACCGTTGACCCAGATACCCAAGTGGGCGACCTCGTGGGCAAGCCCTCTGGTCATGGATACCATACCGCCTTTGGCGGATATGTAGGATGTATTGTTATAGCTGTTGGTCGTGATCGCATTTTTGCTGCATACGTTGATGATATGCCCTTCCATTTTGTTTGCCACCCAATATTTGACGGCAAGCCGGCTCATCATAAAAGCGCTGTTTAAATTGTTGTCTTGGGAGCGACGGAAATCCGCGATCTCCAGATCCCAGAAGGGTTTGGGTGGCCCCGAACCGCCGCCAGCGTTGTTTACAAGGATGTCGATGCGGCCGAATTCAGCGAAAGCGGCTTCATACAGCTTGTCGACTTCCTCCGCGCGGCTTACGTCTGCCTGAACCGCGAGCGCTCTTATCCCGCACCGCCGCGCCAGATCCGCTGCGAACTTTTCGCAATATTCCGGATCGGAGCGGTAATCGATGACAAGATTGGCACCTTCTTCCGCAAGCACTTCGCTGATTCCGGATCCGATGCCCTTTGCGCCTCCCGTAACGATGGCAACTTTGCCTTTCAATCCAAGATCCATGCCTCATCCCTCCACATTGAAATGATTATACAGGCCCCATCAGCCCAATACACTCGGTCAGGGTTATGGTTTGCTTGAATGGAATCGGTTCCAATGCTTTACGCGATCCGTCGGGGCACACCCCCGTACTTGATCTTAAAAACGATATTTCAAGCTGTTTACAGGAGCCCTGCTTTAAATCTGTTGGAGAGTTCGCTGCCAATGCTGGCGGTTGACGCATTCACCGGAAGATCGGACCGGCTGAACCATTTGGCATCCGAGATTTCGCTTTCCTGCGGCGTCAGCGTGTCATCGCCGTCCAATTCTGCTGTAAACCCGACCATCAGCGTGTCGGTGACAGACCAGGGCTGGTTTTTATAGTAGCGGATATTCTTAACGTTGATCCCCGCCTCTTCTTTGACTTCCCTTGCCACAGCCTGCTCCAGGCTTTCGCCGATCTCCACAAAGCCCGCGATCAGGTGGTATCTTTCGGGAGGAGCGTTTTTCGCGTTGATCATCAATATCCTGTCCCCGTCCGTCACCGCAACAATGACGGCGGGCGATATTCTCGGATACACGATAAATCCGCAGGACGGGCACAAAAACGCGCGTTCCTTGACGCTTGGCGCCATCTGTTCACCGCATCTGCTGCAGAACTTATGATTGGCTTTCCACCGGCTCAACTGCCAGCCTGTAATGGCTGCGAATCCCATCCATCGCGGATCAAATTCACGCATCTGCTGTACCGGGTAGAATTCAAAAGGTCCGGTTTGCGGATCGATCGTGTCCGGCATCAAATAGAAATCCATATCGTCAACGGAAAACAAATAATCCGCATCCTGCCAGCATTCCGCGGGCAACATCGAACAGTTGGGAAAAGTATAGCCGTTCTCGTTCTTTTGAAGAAGCAATCTGTTGTTGTCGTAACAGAGCAGACAATCCGCTTCGGTTGGTTTTTTTGATTTGAAAGCGTTGTTGTAACGCTTCGGGTCTATTTCATGGATCATACAGTGTATTCCCCTTTAAAAAAATTTCTGGAAAGCCATCGTGAGATGCCGATCCGTACGGTTATAGTATATCGAATCCAAACCATATTACCATATACGATGACAAAATATTTTCCTATGGCTCGTCATCATAACAAATCAGTCGAATACGAACATTGTGTCCAAGGCCTGCAAAAAGCCGAAGGCCTTCTCCTATTGAAAAAAGGCCTCCGGCTCAGGTTCTTTATTCTTTGTGCCGTACGTTCCGCTTTATACGGCGGGTTCCGTTTTGTTTGCTTTTTTGGCTGTTATTGCCCATGCGATAAGGCCCGCGATGATGGAAACCGGCAATGCAATCACAATCGCATCCACCATCGTTAGCGTTGATAATGCTGTTCCCTTGAACAAGGATGTCGTTTTGAACAGGAGTTTGCACAGCTGCAGTGCTGTTGCGGTCTTCTCCTGGATAAAGAACAGCCAGAACAGACTGGTTGCCGAACCTGCGATCATGCTGGTCAAAGCGGCCGGTTTGGGGAATTTCTTGATAAACAACGCAGCGATGTATACCGGAAGGAACGTCGCCGCGCACAGGCCAAAGAACAGCGATGTGCCCTGCGCAATAATGGCCATGCTCATATCGAGCTTGCTGGAAAGATAAGCCAACACAACGCTTATCACGATACCGATGATCATAGCGATGCGCGTTAATGTCATGGTTTCGGCCTTGAGCTTAAGCGACTGTTTGAGAAAATCCCTGCCAAGCGCCGTCCCCATCGTGTGACACAGCGCGTTGAGTGTTGACATGGACGCCGCAAGCAACACCACCAGGAAAATACTGCCGAACCATGAGGGCAAGAAGGTTTTAATGAACATGGGGATGATGCTGTCGTTCGCCACCGCCGCTGTGATGGCGATCTTCCCTGTCGCGTTGTAGAATGCCACATTGGAAAGAGCACCCACGGTAAACGCGCCGCCTGTCATGAACAGGATAAAAATGCCGCCTGCCAAAACTGCCCTGTTCAGTTCCCTGCCGCTTTTTACGGTCATAAAACGTACCGAGAGCTGCGGCTGTGCCAAAACGCCGATGCCGACGCCCGCGACCAGCGTCGTAACGATATTCCACCACAGCGGTGTTCCGCTCAGGGGCATGGATGTCCAGCCCACAAACCCGATTTTTGCCAGTTTAGCGGTTTGTGCCGCCACACCGGGCATGGAAGGAAGGTTGGTAAGCGCGGTATGTGCGCTGGTGACGCCGCCCAACAAGGAATAGGTTGAGAATACCAAAAACGCCATGCCGGCAAACATCAACGCTCCTTGGAATGCGTCACCGTACATGAGGCCTTTAAGACCGCCAAAGAGCACGCTGATTGCCGCCAATGCGCCGAGGATCAGCAGCACCGTAACAAAGCTCATGGAAAAATAACTCGCGACATAATCCACAATGCCTTTGAGCACTGCCGAGGCATAGATGGGCATAAACAAAAAGATGAGTATCCCGGCATAACCCTGCATGAAACGGGATCCAAAACGGAGCGAAAACAATTCCGGCATGGTGTTCGCGCCCAGCTTGTGTCCGATTTCCCTCGTCTTTTTCCCGAATATGACAAACGCAATAAAAATGCCAACGATAATATTAAGCGCCGTCAGCCACAAAAGGCCCATGCCATACTGGCCTGCGGCACCGCCGAATCCGATAATGGCCGAAGTGCTGATAAACGTCGCGCCATAGGACAATGCCATGACCAGAGGGTGTACCTTTTTGCCCGCAAGCAGATAATCGCTTGTATCCTTGGTCTTCTTATAGCCGAGATAGGCGAGGAAGACCATGACGCAGACATACACAACCAACGAAATGATAACCGTTGTCATTTCGACTCACCTCCGTTGTCCCCATCCTTATTCCAATTGATCAATCCGTACACCACGCACAGCAATGTACCGCCAATGCAAAGAACATATGCCAACCAAATCGATGCATCCTGTAAACCAAACATAATACCGTCCTGCCTTTCTACAATTTATGGTTAAGTTCCCGTCAAACCGTTCTACCGTTTCCTCGCTTCACCTCCAACCCAATCTATAAAAAAACAGCCTTCCGCCCCTACAGGGACGAAAGGCTGTGCTTCCGTGTTACCACCCAATTTCGCAATGCATGTTTATGCGCTGCGCACTCATTTTCAGGTCAATATAAGCTTAACCCATATCCCTTGTACCGGCGGGAACCCGCGTCTGTCTACAACGAACCAATCGCTTCAACCGACCCGCTCAAAAGGGAACTTCGGCGGTTATCCCTTCGGGTTTGCTTCCAGTCTCGACAAACCCTCCCTGGCAAGTTCCAATCCGCTTACTTTCCTTTTTCATTGCTCTATTATTGTGTATATTTATCAATATAGAGTATTCCGCTATGGATGTCAATAGGTGTCATTACAGCCATTGTACATAGTAAATCTTTTCCTTTTATTCGCTTCCCGACAGCTTCAATTTTTAATTCTTCAAAAGCGAATAATATGCGGCGTTTTGTTCACACTATCCGACGAGGTGATATACATGATACAACTGAGTCAAAAGGAACGAATGATTCTGCAAGACCAGAAAAGTCAGGAAGAAATTTGCGTGGCTAAATATCAAAACTATTCTGCGCAAGCACAGGACCAGCAACTCAAACAGCTCTTTAGCTCTCTGGCCACCGAGGAGAAGCATCATTTTGATATGGTCAATCAAATGCTCTCGGGGCAGGAACCCACCATGGGCCAAGCGTCACAAAACCAGCAACAAGCAAGCCCGCAACAGGGCAATGCGCAAGGCATGCAGGGCAATGCGAACGACAAGATTCTTTGCAGCGACTTGCTGTCCACCGAAAAGTATGTCTCGGGAACGTATGATACGGGCGTTTTTGAAGCGGCGAACCCAACGATCCGAAAGGCACTGCAGCACATTCAACAGGAAGAGCAACGGCATGGAGAGATGCTTTTCCAGTACATGCATACGCACGGCATGTACAACGTACAATAAAATCGCATCATAAGAACCCCCTTGAGCAACGCAGTTCAAGGGGGTTTCTTCGTCGATAAGTCGATTGAGCCCGCTTCTTATATTATTTTAATTTCTGCTTCAGGTTTGCCAGTATTTCTTTGCCCAACAGGATATTCAGCGCTGCGTTCCCGGTAGTCTCGTACTCGTGTGCGTCAAAGGCCACAATGATATAGTAGTCTTGATAGACCATATGCAGCTGACCTGTTCCATTGACGCTAAAGGCCTTATCGCCCAGATCAACGGACGTGATATTTTTTTTGCTGAACTCCGATTCGGTGGTAAAGGACTTCAGCGCGGTGTTCCCGGCATTGATCGCAGCGTCCGTCTTCAAGCCGTTCTGCTCGATCTGTACCAATGCATGAATGGTTGATTTGTTGATGTCGTAGACGTATCTTTCGGATATGATCCCGCTTTCCGTGTTCCGATACAGCGAACCCTTGTCCAGAGCAACCGCGAAACCCGTGATTGCGGATGCTTTTTCCGACGATAAAAGCGCATTCGGCTCCAAAACCGGGGCTTTGGATTTGGCTTGACATCCGGCTGCGAGCATTACTGCAATGACACACATGCACAGCGCAATTTTTTTCATCAGATCCATCCTCTCCTTCGATTGGTACTCTTTGATTTTACCACCAAACGGCATGGCTGTCATTTCGCAAACCGACAAAGTTTCCTCTGTGCCTTAGGTTAAAACGGCGCTGTGTTTTGGATGCATGGAGGCCCCGCTAAACTTGTCTTTTTATTCCTTATTGTGCTATTATTATGCGAACGACTTTTTATTGTTTATCAACTTTCCGACGCAATAGCACCATTCTCTGTCCATATATTTTGTTGATAATTCGATAAAAGAAGGGTTATAATAGGGGCTTGTCAGAAAGCTCGGGATCAAAAACATACAAGGCAGGGATAATACCGCATGGACAACATCCTGGAAAACAGAAACGGCGGGCAGAAGCAACCCTCCTTTTTTGTGTTTTCCAATTCCCTTTTAGGCGCGCTTTGTCTTGCGATGAGCATGCTGATCATACTGTTGTCCTTGGGGCTCAACGTTTTATCCAAGGGCGTTGACAGCGCATCGCTGGTCATAAGCGAAGTGATGTCCGGCAACACAAAAACGCTTTTTGACGCCACCTATAAAACACCTGATTGGATCGAGCTGTACAATGCCACCGACAAGGCTATTTCGCTAAACGGCTACAGCCTTACGGATTCGATGGAGGATATCAGCCAATTTGTTTTCCCGAAAATCTCTATCCCTTCCGGCGAGACATTGCTTGTCTACGCGTCCGAAACGCCCGGAATGATTGGGGACGTTTGTTCAACCGGTTTTAAACTGTCCAAGGAAGGGGAAACGCTCTACCTTGTTGACCCGAATGACAATATCGTTCAACAGCTAAACATTGCGTCCCTGGATCAGGATATTTCCTATGCGAGGCGCAACGATGGCTCCTACGGGTATTGCGCCTGCGCGACACCGGGTGAAAAGAACGAAGACATCGTCATACAAAACGATAAACCCGCAGTCGTTCCTGCACAGGCAACCGATTCGGCTGTTTCTCAATACATTCAAAGCCACGCCTCCCTGTTTGATCCCGACGGTGTCTATATCAGCGAAGTATGCGCAGCCAATGCCAGGAGCAGCGAATCCAGCGACTGGATCGAGTTTTTCAACGGATCGGATTCGGATGTGGATCTTTCGGGATATACCGTTTCGGATGATCGCGAAAACCCCGGAAAATGGACAATTCCTTCGCTTACCATACGGGCAAAAGGATATGCCGTCATCGAAGCATCCCCTGCCACATCGGAAGTCACCGTTGCCCCGTTTGGCATTTCACCCACGGGCGACACGCTGATATTGAGCAACCCCCAGGGCAGCATCATCGATGTCTTTGATAGCGGCGTGCTGCGCGCCGGTGTTACAAGCGGCAGGGTGCAAGGCGATGGCAGCATACAGCGAGTCTATTTCGATACTCCCACAAAAGCACAACGCAATTCCCAAAACAGGTATACGACTTATACGGCGTCACCTGTCTTTTCCGACAACTCGCTATACCATGCGAATGCTTTTTCATTGAGCCTATCCTGCACGACACCGAACGCCGGAATCTACTTTACGACGGATGGAACAATGCCAACGCTTTCATCCCAAAAATATTCCGGGCTTATCCCCATTTCTAATAATACGTCTGTCCGTGCCATAGCTCTTGCCGATGGTTGTTTGCCAAGCGACGACCTATCCCGGACCTATGTATTCGACGCGCCGCATACCGTTCCGGTCGTATGCCTGAGCGGTAAGTCTTCCGAATTGAACGTCGTGCTGAGTGTAAACAGAATAGGGTACAAACCTGAATACGACGTATTCACCGAATATTATGAAGCCGACGGCACCCTTGGAGTCTCGTTCCCTTCCGGATTGCGCCCCAAAGGAAAGTCATCCCTGAGCCTGCCCCAAAATTCCCTTACCATTGCGCTACGAAACGCCTATGGTCAGCAACACGTCACCTATCCGTTCTTTCCGCAGAGCGATATGGTTACTTTCTCCAACCTTACGCTTCGAAATGCAGGGCAGGATGCCGCAGCAGCCAGAATCCGCGATTCGTTTGTCCATGCAGTATGCAACGGCATCGATGTCGATACGGTGCACACCCGTCCTGTCGTTGTCTATATAAACGGGAAATACTTCGGCTTATATGATCTTGCCGAAGAACAGAACGAAGAGTACCTCGCTTCCTATTACAATGTGGACAGTGATGACATCGAATTGGTCAACCATCGCACGACCCAGATCACCGGGGAAAGCACCGAATACAAACGCATTATCCAGTACGCGCGTACATGGGAACTAAAAGACGACGATGTCTTTGCGGAATTCGCAAAGCTTGTCGATGTGGATGCCTGCATCGATTACCTCATCGCTCAGATATATTTCGGAAACGGAGACGTTATCAACAACCGGTTCTGGCGTACGTCCGACTACTTCTCCAAATGGAGACCGTTGTTCTTTGACCTTGATTTCTGTTTGCGCAACAACGATGAAAACCGCAATGTTTTTAATAGATACCTTTCTCCAACGCCTTCCATCGGAGGCATGGATTCGCAAGGCAATACGCTCACCACTGAATTGTATATTTTCAGCGGTTTGATGGAGAACGAAGCGTGGCGCGACCGGTTTGTGGAACGCTTTGTACAGCTTGCTGTAACACAGTTTGACACCGAGCGGGTTCTTACGGTTTTTGACGGCATGACGGCACAGATGCAGAGCGAAATGCAAGCACACATCCAAAAGTGGCATCGGCCTTACAGCTTGCAGACATGGCAAAGCGAGATAGCCGAACTCAGAAGCGCGCTTGAAAAGAGGCAATCCATCGCATTGAAGCAGTTGCAGAACTATTTCAATGTTTCCGATGAGAAGGTGCAGACACTCATCCAAAAATACACGGCTCCTTCAAACGAATAGAAGCACGTTTTGCATTGCCGCACACCTTACCATCAGCAGTCTCAACAATTGAAATAGCCGAACCTTTACTATACAATGATTGATGCAACTGTTTTGCTTTTTGCAAGCTTATGGATCAATGAGGATAAAAAGATGGAATATCGCTGCTCAATCGAATATCTGGATCTTTCGGGTGAAGGCAAATTAACGCTGACAGACGATGAACTTTGCTGTCTGACACCTTTTGACCAATACGCCCTTCCCTTTACAGAAATTACGTCCATCGATATGGAAAACCATCAGTTGACCATCCAATCGGAATCCGGCATCCTTAAGGCATCCAAATTGGGCAGCAACCTGACGCCTGCCTATTTGGAACTCTATGAAAAATACAACAATACGGTCCGAAAAGCGCTCTTTATCAGCAAAGATCCAATGATGCGCACAAAAGGAGAATACCGTTTCCGCGACGAGGGCGGTTCCGCCTATGGACAGGCGGTGATAGAGCTCTATGATCGCTGTCTGTGTATTCTGCCGCCCAACGATGCAGCCAGGCGGATCCCGCTTTGCTTTGTGCGCACATTTGACAAATCAGCTTATCATCATACATTGACGCTGGACACGGGTGAAATCTATGAGTTTATGCGCCTGGGCCTGGACACCGATCCTTTTGACAAGAAGCTGACCGAATGCCTGTATGCGATCCGTCAGAATGCCATAGACGCCGTGTTGAAAACGGATGGGTCGCTCAGCACGATGCAGTCCTCCCGGATAGCCGATCTGATGCCACAAGGGGTTGCGGCGCCGCTTGGCAAGCTCCATGCCATCGCTTCCTCATTCCCGCGCGCGCTGGAAGAAAAGATACGCAACAGCAGAGCCAAAGATATGTACCAACACTTTTTGGAAATCTGCGACCCCATGAATATTTTGATCGGCTCGAAATCCAATCTTGCGGGCGATGAGAATTTGGATGTTTTATGGAGCGTTGCACCGAAACCCGGCAATGCGGGCGGTATGGCCGCACTTGAAATGGCCGTCTCTGACGACACTTCCGCCGCAACCTATCTCTATCGGTTTACGGGCGATTGGGACGCGTTCGCGATGCGTCTGAACCACGCAATCGAAGCCATCGATTTCCATCGCGAGGTGATTTTCATCCCGGAGGAAGAACTGTATCAAAAGCAAAATGCACTGTATAAAATGGCCGTCAAGCGAACGGCATCGTTGCAGTTTCTGCGCAGGTGTTTTGCCGGCCGTGTCATCCATGCTTCTTTGGATTCGTGGAAAAAGGATTTGGGAAACAAGTTTGTATAAAAAAGCAAAAAACCGTTTCTGCAATACGAAACGGTTTTTTATGTTCCTCTTGTATTTCGCTCCGCTTTAAACCCGGACGGTGTACTTTGACTTCACTTTGAAAGTTGTACTGAATCGGTCTGTGTGAGGCGGGGCAATTCCTGTTTGTCGTCCAAAAGCGGTGTTACGCCTTCCCCGTTCATCTCTGTCAGGTGCTTCCAATATCGCTTCGGCATAAACGACATGCGGCATTTGGGATTGTACCGGGCATCAATCGCAATGGTATCGTAGAACAGCTTCCACAATGAACGAAATTTCGCTTCCTGTTTATCGGCGTTTGGCAAATTCATTTCGTTCAGTGGCACGATGACACTTTGCCCTGCTCTGAACAGCAAGGCATCGCTGTGCGTCCTGTCATAAATCATAAAAGCTTCGTTTGGGAACCGGTCGCAAAAATGCGGTGCCAACAGCGAAAGCACCTTATTTTTCGGTTCGATGATTGCCACCATCACGCCGTCAACATCCGAGAAGCGAACAAATCCCCTGAGTTTTTCGCTCTCACGTAACAACGCATTCACGGCGTTCACAAGGGCATCAACCGTATCGTTTGTCAGCATATGGAGCGCTTTATTTCCATGTTCCATCGCAAGATATGCAAATCGAAGAAGCAGCATCTCCTTTTGCGGATGGCAGGTATGGAATCCATATTCGATCATATCAAACGCATCGGCGGATGCCCTTTGCATGATCCCGTTTCGCACACGGTCGGCTTTTGTATTGTCCGTTTCGATAATTCTTTTCAAATACAAGGTCATCTGATCCATATCGTTCGCGTGGATATCGATGGGCTGCTCTTTTTTCTGATAGCTTTCAAAAATGCAGCATAACAGCCCTTCGAGTGAACCGTCGTAAATATACGTCACATCTGACCGCTCAGGCATTTTACGACATCCTCTCTGGTTACTTGCGCATCAAAAAAGTTCATCTGATCTTCTCCGGCATGCAGCATATCCCGGCATTTTTCCGAAACAAGCGACCGAAGCAGGATGTCATCGCTGAATTTCAAGCCCATCATCGGCTTGCCGCTGCAGGTGATGAAGTATTGCGCCCGCTTGAGAACCACCCCAAGTTTTTTGAGCCCCGCAAAATCAAGTTTCATCGCTCTTCTCGCGCGCAGAATCCGCATCGCGCTGGTCACCCCGATTCCCGGAACCCTTAACAATGTTTCTCTGGGTGCGCTGTTGATTTCCACCGGAAACAATTCCAAATGGTTGATCGCCCAATTGCATTTCGGGTCAAGAAACGGGTTGAAATTCGCATGCTGTTCGTCAAGCAGCTCTTCGGCTTCAAATCCGTAGAACCGCAACAGCCAGTCCGCCTGATAAAGCCTGTGTTCGCGCAACAGCGGCGGTTTGGTGGTGAGCGCGGGCAGCAGCGGGTTGTTTGCCACGGGAATATAAGCGGAGAAGAAAACGCGCTTAAGCTTGTATTTTTTGTACAGCGCGGAGGTCAGTTTCAGTATCTGGTAATCGCTGTCCGGTGTAGCGCCGACGATCATTTGCGTGCTCTGCCCGGCGGGAGAAAAACGGACTTTGCTGTGATACCGCACGAGCTCCGTGCTGTTCTGCTGAATTTTTTCGTGTATCATCCCCATCGGCTGCAAGATGGATGCCTTGGATTTTTCGGGTGCCAAGGCTTGCAGGCTTGCAAAGGACGGCAATTCGATGTTGACGCTTAGCCGGTCCGCCAAATACCCAAGTCGGGACAGCAACAGTTCATCGGCGCCGGGGATCGCTTTGGCATGGATATAGCCGTTGAATCCGTAATCTTCCCGCAGAAGCCGCAGCGTTTCGATCATCCGTTCGCAGGTATAATCGGGGTTACGAATGATGCCCGAGCTTAAAAACAGTCCCTCAATATAGTTGCGCCTGTAAAACTGTATGGTCAGCTCTGCAAGTTCACGCGGAGTAAAGGTTGCCCTTCTGGTATCGTTGGATGCCCGATTGACACAGTACTGGCAGTTGTAGGCGCAGACATTGGTCATAAGCACCTTCAACAGCGATATGCACCTCCCATCCGCTGAGAAGCTGTGGCAGATACCGCTTGAGACTGCATTTCCGATACGCCCGGTGCCGGCGCTCCTGTTTGCGCCGCTGCTGGTGCACGCGACATCGAACTTTGCAGAATCGGCAAGTATCTGCAGCTTATCAAAAAGATCCAATACAGACCTCCCTATGGCGCATTCCTGAATCATCCGATAACGAGAACATTTGTTCTTATTTATTATACCAAATCCTCGTTCCATGTCAAGCTCACCGTTTGAAACCATGATGCAAATGGTGACGTGAAGCTACTCGACGTGTTATAATCATTCCATGAAAAGGGAGGTATGCTGATATGATGAGTTTTCAGCGGTTGCTGCGCGAAAAGGAAGTTTGCTATGGGATGTTCGTCAACATTCCCGATCCCGCGATCGTGGAAATAGCGAAATACGCCGGAATCGATTTCATACGAATCGACATTGAACACAAACTCTTCAGCCCTGAAGAAGTTCGCGAAATGGTGAGGACTGCAAATTTCCTGGATGTAGCAGTACAGGTCCGAGTACCCAGGCTGGAGGACTTTACAGCACTTTTGGACGCGGGTGTCAACTGCGTGCTGATGCCCGGCATCACAAACGCGCAAGGCGCTTTGGACGCCATTCGCGAAGCCAAGTTCTATCCGTTGGGCTTGCGCGGCATTTCAGGCGATTCCCGTGCTATCCGATACGGTCATGACAGCGTAAACGATTATTTATTCAGTGCAAACGACGAGCATGTTATGCTTGGCGTTCAAATCGAACAAAAGCTGGCTTTTGAAAACATTGACAGCATCCTTTCACAGGAAGGTATCGACATCGTCGTAACGGGACGAAACGATCTTTCGCAATCCTTCGGTATGTTGGGCGATCCGCTGAATCCCTTCATTCTGGAAACGGAAAAGACCATCATCGAAAAAGCTGTTTCTTACAAAAAGCAGCCGATGATCCTCTCAAGCACCGCACAACGGACCAAAGAACTTCGTGATATGGGCGTGCGGTTGATCATTGTAACGCAGGACAATAAGGTCCTGTACAGAGGATTGAAGCAAACGCTTGCCGAAGTAATGGTTTGATCCTTTCGCAAGTCTCATAATTTTAAAGGACAGCTGCTTTTTCAGCTGTCCTTTTTCGTCTCTCCATAAGGAACCAATTCAAAATGCATTTTTATCGAATCTCGTGATTTTGGGCAGAATTTGTTCCCGCATCACCCGTTTGATCCCGCCTTGTCATCAACGCCAAGCAGCGCAAAGGCCATATGTTTAAGCCTTTTGCAGGTGTTTCTGATCTGTGAGGGATCCGGAATAAATACCTGTGCCTGCATCTGCCTGACAATGGCATGGATAAGCAACGCAACATCCCCCGCATTCATGTTCAGAGGCTTAAAAGCACCGGATGCGATGCCCGTATCCACAATAAACCTGAACTCTTCAAGCAAAGCATCTGCTGCGGGTTGCAGCTTCTGTGCGTATTGCACTTTGATTTGTGAAAATTCACCATCGGAAGCGAGAATGGTCGTGGCGTATTGCGACAGAAGAAGCATTTTACGCGGTTCGGTAAGAATTACCTTGATCAGGTTGTCAAAATACACTGACAATGCCGTTGCGGGAATCGACTTCGCGAGAATATGCAGCCTGTCCCATATAGCGTTTTCCTCGCTGATATGCCAGGAAAATGCCTCGTCCATCAAAGCTTCGGTACTTTCAAAATACTCAAATATGGTTGACTTTCCGATATGGGCAATTTCAGCGATCTGTCTGGCTGTGGCAGCATGAATACCGTATCTGGCGTAGGCCTCTAGTGCTGCCTTGTATATAGTCTTTTTCTTATCCTGGCGCGCATCCTGAATGGACATGGCTTTTCTCCCAATTCTACCGACCGACCGTTCGGTCGTTTTCTTGATAAAATTATACCCTATATGAATCAGGATGACAATAGCGCCTAAATTGCTTTTGATACTTAAAAAAGAACCTCCCGTTTGGTGTTGATCCAAAATAGGAGATTCTTTTATGCGAAAACCTTTCTGTTGCGCCTTATTTGCCTGCGTTGTATGCCGACCGGATGCACGACTGGTGCACGGAGTCTATTTTCCCGGTTGCATGTATTTTGCTGTTTAGAAAATGGATACAGTTAATGCCGGGAAAATTGTTGCCGGATACAACCTTTTCGTTGGGCGCATGCGGCATGCCGTTCATGCTTGCGGCGAATACATAACCCCTATAGACCACCCAGATCGGTCGCCGTGCCCACGTCCATTTGCCGCCGTATACGCTTTTGAGTTTCGCCGTATCGGCAGCCGACGCTGTATCGCAGTCCATATGAAAATGTCCGCACGAGCGTATTTGGTACCATGAAACGCCTGTTCGAACATCGATGACTTTAAATTTCGCGCCGTTGGGGATCAGATTGCTGACCCTGCTCCAGTCGGTCATTTTGGCCTTTCCTTTTACGCCTACCTTTTGCGCTATCGAAACGGTCAATTTTATATTGTTGCTTCCATAGAGCATTCCCAGCGTCTGCGGTCCCAAAATGCCATCCGAATCGAGGTTCGCCATTGCCTGAAAAGCCTCGACGGCTTTGGCGGTCTCCGAGCCATAGTCTCCGTTGGCTAGGCCCACAAAGAAACCCCGCCGCTTGAGTTCACTCTGCGCTTGTTTGACCGCATTGCCGCTCATTCCGCCCTTTAGCAGTGTCGTCTGCGTTCCGGTATACGCCCCGGATACAACGATGCAATCGCTTCGCACATACCCGTATTTGCCGCTATACAGTATCCGGTACCAGCCGTTTGCATAGTCCAGCGCCTGTACGCCTGTCCCTGCAAAGAGCGTTTCTAAGATCAAAGCATCCGTATTGTTTTGTTCTCGAAAGTTGATCCCGTCGCGCATGATGTATCCGCTCATACCAGCCGGCAATACTTGAAATACATTTGTGCTTTTTACATATCCTTGTATAATGCCAAACGATACGTGCAGCCATTGGCCTTCTTTTCCGATAATGCTCAGCGTTACGCCGTCGCTCAAATCGGCTGCGATCGGCGAATCAACCGTTGCGGCGGCATACATTTTCACACTCGAGCCAACCACGCGCGCCACAGTTGCTACGATTTCCGGTTCGTCCGGCGTATCGACCGCTGAATCGTCCCCTTCTCCGCCGCCATCTGTTGATGGCTGGGAACCTCCGTCCGTGGCTGCAGGAATGCCGATCGAACCGGTAGTCTGTGGGATCAGACTTGCAGGATATAGGAACAAATTGCCGGTGTTAAAGTCTTCTCGTAATATCTGCGCGTTGGCTACCGGGAAATTCAGCAAATTGCTTCCCAAATCCCCCGAATCCCCCACCGAGGAGGCTGCGAACGCCGAAACAGACATGCATGCTATGTTAAAAACCATTGTTATGCTCAACAAGAGGCTTACAACTACTATCCGCCATCGAAAACGGTACATTTCCTCTCCTCTTCCTGTCCAAAGATCTTCGTTGACAGCCCTTTTGCCTAATACTCTGGCCGCGCGATTCACGGCCAATACGGCGATTTTTTTTCTTCTCAATCATTTATTTTATCCTGATACGCTCATCCTGTCAAAGGCATCCTTAAAAGGGTGCTGCCGATGCAAACTATCATTCGAAACCGTTTAAAAAACGCATCCATACCATTCCAATATTTCCATGGTTTCACAATATAAGACGATGCACATAGCAACACATCATCGCATCATTACTATTTGATATTAAAGACATGTCACCGAATTCTGTAGTAAATTCATCCGTGAAAGGACACTCGTATGTCGAGATTGAATCGCCAAACTGAAATATATCCGAAGGTCATTGTTTCGTTGTGTTTGCACTTCTTTACATAGAAAAAAGGGTGGCATTTGCCACCCTTTTACGTTTTTAAGGCCTAGATTCCTTGCAGATCTACGGTTACGCGGTACATATCCGGTGTCGCAGCAGCTTCATATGCAGCCTGGATCTCACGCAGCGGGAATACTTTCCCTTCGAGTGAATAGCTCATATTGACGAGCTTCTTGCCCATCAGCTGCGCGGAATCGACGAAGTCCGCCGTATTGCCGCTCATCGTTCCGATGATCTCTATCTTCCGATAATGGATCTCGTTGGGGTCGATCTGCATCTCCGGCTTCGGATATCCGGCCGCAAACAGCAATATTCTGCCGCGGAGCGGTTTGAGCATTGCATAAGCCTGCTTGTAAGCGAACGTATTGCCCACTGCCACGATAACGACATCAGCGCCCTTGCCGCCGGTCAATTTCTTGACTTCCTCTACGGGGTCGCAATTCTTCGCATCGATGATATCCGCAAATCCCATCGAAGCGGCGCGCTCCAACTTTTTGGGTGTCAATTCCGAGATCATCACGCGGGCTCCGAATGCATGCGCGACCTGCGCGTTTACAAGGCCCATCGTGCCTGCACCGATGACGACGACATCTTCCATCGGGCTGACTCGAACTTTTTTATTTCCCGATACGGCAGTGGCCAACGGCTCCAAAAAGCCGGCTTCCGCCGCGGAGATTTCCTTGGAAAGCTTGTAGGTTGTCCGCTGGTTCAGAATGATATAGTCCGCGAATGCGTGTTGGCCGTAAAAACCGTTCGTCATTTGCCTTCCGCCGGCGCGTGACGAGCAATCCGATGTAAGCCCCCTGCGGCAATTATCGCACATTCCGCAGCCTGCTCCGCCGGTACCGACACGGTCGCCGACCTGGAACATATCAATAACCTTTTCGCCCTTTTCCACGATGATACCGGACCACTCATGTCCGCCTGCCATCGGGAAGCCTTGATGGTCGCGCAGACCCTGCCATTGCTGATAATCCGTTGTGCAGATGTTGCAGGTCTCGCCTTTGACAAGGATCTCATCCGGACCGATTGGACGCAGCGGTTCCTCATGCATCTCGGCTACGTTGTGCCCCATGATCGCTCCAAAATGTTTTACGGTTGGTGCCATACTCATTTCCTCACTTTCAAATTTTTCTTTCTCCAAACGGAGAAATCCCTTCCGATATTATACCATATATTGGGTTTAATACTATATAGGTTTTATTGTATCATTCCTGCGAAAGTTGCTCCTTATTGGAAGGATTCAACAGATTGCCGTCATTAAAAAAACAGCCCTCGCTTTATGCATCAGCAGGGGCTGTTCCGTCATTACTTACGGCTTATTTCGAAAATATCACCTTGTCACGCTGTGGCATGCCTGTCGTCCCCGTGCGATTACGACGGCTTATGGCTTCGCGGTCCATGCTGGCTGCCTGCGTATCCTCTGCCCCGCGCAGTGCCGTGTTGCTGCATGCCGCTTTGCATGCCCGGCCTTCTTTGTTGCTCCTGTCGCGGCATTTCGCGCATTGTCCTTGGCTGTTTCGGCGGCACATGTATGATCCGCAGCGGAAACGGGTGATCGGAAACCGATTGGATGGGTTTTCCCAACAGCTTTTCGATATCCTTGAGCAGCGTCTTTTCCTCGATATCGCAAAAGGAAATGGCGATTCCGCTGTTTCCGGCGCGTCCCGTTCTTCCGATACGGTGCACGTATGTTTCCGGCACCTCGGGAAGATCGAAATTGAAGACATGGGATATATCGTCAATATCAAGGCCGCGTGCCGCGACGTCCGTTGCCACAAGAACCCGGATCGCTCCGTTCTTAAAGCTTTTCAATGCCTGTTGCCGCGCGTTTTGCGATTTGTTGCCGTGGATGACATCCGCTCTTATCTGTCCTTTCCAAAGCTCCTGCACCACGCGGTCCGCGCTATGCTTCGTCCTTGTAAACACCAGCGCAGAAGTGATGGACTTATCATGAAGAAGATACAGCAGCAGCTGCCGTTTGTTTATCTTGTCCACAAAATAGATCCGTTGATCGATGGCCTCCACCGCCGGTGCATCGGGTGTAATGGTAATCCTCACCGGATTCGATAGGATCGTTCGGGACAGATCCAGAATTTCCGGTGGCATCGTCGCGGAGAAAAACAGTGTTTGCCGCTCGGTCGGGATCTTGGCTATGATCTTTCTGACAGCATGGATGAAACCCATATCCAGCATCATATCCGCCTCATCGAGCGTCAATATCTCCACGTTGCTAAGATTAATGAAGCCTTGATTCATCAAATCATCCAGCCTGCCCGGTGTTGCGACAAGAATATCCACGCCCTTTTGAAGCGCATACTCCTGCGGTTTCTGCGATACACCGCCAAAAACGACGGCAAATCGCAAGCCGGTATACTTGCCGTAGGCGCAGAAACTTTCGTAGATCTGCATGGCAAGTTCCCTCGTCGGGCTTAGAATGAGCGAACGGATCGGGCGCTTTGCATTGTTGGTGACAGCTTGGCTTTTAAGATACAGCCTTTGCAGTATGGGCACGGCGAATGCCGCTGTTTTGCCCGTGCCGGTCTGTGCGCAGCCCAGTACGTCCCTTCCCTCCATAATGGGCGGGATCGCCTGTTCCTGAATCGGCGTGGGCGTTGTGTATTGCAGATTGCCCAATGCCTTTTGGATTGGCTCTATTATCGGTAGATCTTTGAATTCCATTGTTACTCCTTATTGACATAAAATTGCTCCCTGTTTTATCCGGCAGTTCCCGCGTGGCTTTTATTCGTGCCGCGCATCCAAATGAAAAACCACAACCTCCACAAGCGGAAATTGTGGCTATGAATCGTAAAGACAAATAACCGGGGGAAACACCACATCATTTCCCTATAATCCATGCAGCGGATTACAGTTTATCATACTATTCCCCACAATGTACTGTTTTTGCAAAAAAACCTTTTATCGCTTGGCGTATCCATACGGTGATCTTATAGCTATGACGCTTCCGAAGTCTTTTCACCGTTTCCGTTCTTTTCCGTGATCCATGCTTTTAGGGTCTTGCGTTTTACAAGAAATACGAGGGACAGCAGCAACAACGTGGACGATCCCCCAAAGAAATAACCCATGCCGCCGCCCAGCATTTGCATTGCGGCTCCCGCAACGGTATTGCCCAAGGGGTGAGAGCCCTGGTTGATGAATCCGTAAACGCTCATGACCCTTCCGCGGTATTCGTCCGTCGCGTTGACTTGAAACAGTGCCGTCATCGTATTCATATACATCACGTTGACGCCGCCCAGCACGACGAGCAACAGCATAAACATGTAGAACTGATGCATGAGAATGCTGGACATCTGAAGCAATGCAACCAATACACTGCAATACAGCAGAAACCGTTTCCGCACGCCGTGTTTGCTGGAATACGCCATATACATGGTTCCGACAAGAGAGCCAACACCCATGGCTGACATCAGCGTAGCCAGCCCTTTGGGACCACCCGCAAAGACGACTCTGTTAAAGGTGGTTACGTTGACATCGTTGTTCAGCGAAAACGTGCTTACCACCATCATAATCGTAATGCACATCATAAGGACTTCGCTTCGCTTCATATAGATGAGGCCATTTTTCAACTCTCCGAGCAGTCTCTTGCTTGCGGGCCTTGATTCGCGCTTCTCAAGGCGGATCATCATGATTCCGGCGATAACGGCCAGATAGCTCAACGCATTGACCAAAAAGCACATGCCGGGACTGAAAAACACCATCAGCACACCTGCAACGGTAGGGCCGATGATCCTGCCGAGATTCATAATGGAAGAATTGAGCGATATGGCGTTGAGAATATCCTCTTTTCCGACCAGCTCATAGACGAATGCCTGACGCACAGGCATGTCAAAGCTTTGTGTTATCCCATAGAAGATGATCAAAACGAGCAGGTGCCAGTACCGTATGAGCCCGGTGAGCGTTAAAAATGCCATTACAAACGCCTGAAGCATATACAAGGATTGCGTGACCAGCAACACTTTCTTTTTATCAAAGCGGTCGGCGATGACCCCTGCAAAAAGCGAAAACAAAAGCAGCGGTAAGAATTGGCAAGCCCCCATTAAGCCTACCAAAAGCGGGGACTTTGTAAGGCTGTCAGCCAGGTAAAACTGCGTTGTACGCTGCATCTGCGTGCCAATGACCGAGATGCACTGTCCGATCCAATAGTAACGATAGTTTCTGTTGCGTAAAGATTTAAAAGTGGTTTGCATAAATGTATTCTGTTTTGATTGCATATGATGAATTCCTTTTTATAAATTTATCGGCCTTTGCCAACATTAAATCATACATAATAAAACTATATGCATCATGGTCAACCAAAAACCACAATCAAATTTGCGATAAACATTCATGAAAAGAAAATAAGCCTAATCCAATATATATACCAACAGAAACTTTTTTACAATTGCCAGTTGACTTAGGCTCGTTCAAAAAATGAATGAACAAGCGACAGGAATAAAAAACCGTTCAATGCTCTGCTTTAATCGTTTCCATCCACAGGCATCAGGCCCCTGCCCGATCCCGTGATGCAGATCCCGCCTTGAGCGGTTACGACAAATGTGTTTTCGATACCCACCATGCCGATTCCGGCCACGCCGTATTTAGGCTCAAGCGCGATTGCCATGCCCTCTTCCAGCGGCTCGTCAAATCCCATTGCGATAACGGGATACTCATCGATGACAAGGCCTATTCCGTGTCCCAAAAACTTCGCTTTTCTGTTTTGATAACCCATGAAATTCTTTAAAAATACCGGATCCTGCTTGTGCATGATCGTGCGGTAAATTTCGGAGGGTATCGCGCCCGGTTTGAGCATCGACGCCACTTCGTCCTGAATATCGAGGCATCTGTTGTGGTTTAAAACCGTGTCTGTCGGAAGCTCTGTGCGAAATACGTAGGTCATGGTCTTGTCTGTATGGTAGCCTTGTATGCCAAATCCCATGTCAACAAAAACAAGGTCGCCGCTTTGGAGTTTGCGCTCCCGGCTGCCCAGCAAAGGAGACGCAGGGCTCATGCCAAGACTTCCGCCGGGTCCGTTGAAATAAGCGGGATAGAGGGAATTCTCCCCGAATCCCATCTGGCCCAAGACGATTTCGGTATCGAACATCGCGAAGCGTGTGATCCCGTGATATCCTTCTTCCAGCATTATGGAAAAAAGCTGCGCACAGAGATCCAATTCGCTCATCCCTTTTCGAAATACGGTTGGAAGACGTTGTTCCAGAACTTTCGCGTGCAGAAATCCGGATCTTTTCATAAGATCAAGCTCATACTCCGATTTTACCGACCGGACTTTTGCGATCTGCGCATCGAGTGGTTTGGCATCCGAGAACGGGAAATATTTCATGAGCCGCGTTAACATCGCCAGCGGCATTATCTCCGTTTCCAAATAAACGGCAGCGGGGACCTCGTCATAAAGCACAATATCCCGATAGCTCTCCATCTGCCGGATATCCGCAAAGTAGGACTCCTCGATGGCTCTCTCAAAGCTGCGGCGCACCCAAAAGACGGCTTCGGCATCCCGTGGGATTAAAAGCAAACCCTCCTGCATGGTACCCGTAAAGTAATACAAGTTGATTTTGCTGACAAACAAAGCCAGTCTCCAATCCGGGCTTTGCATGTCCATCGTTGCGCGAAACGCTTTCAAGCGGTTTTTTAATTCAGATGCGGGAACCATCGGTATGCTTTTTGCCACTGTTGCCAACCATCCGTTTTTTTAATTCTTGATTGCACGATTGTCCTATTGGGCTGGGTGCGGATACACAAAAGGCAGAGAGCGTGAACCTAGCGCACATTCCCTGCCCACAATTTTGTCTAGAGCGTTTGTTCCTGCAATGCATTCTTTTCGGACTTTTCTGCTCTTATCGTTTCCTGCACTTGTTGAATAAACTCTTCTGAACCGATGGTCGTTCCGATGACCTCTTCAAAGATAATAACTTTTTTGGATGTCGATTCATAATTGATGACGATAAAGTCTTTGAAGTTCGATGATTTTTGTGTTTTCAGGCCCGGAATTTTTGCACGCAGGCTGAAGAGTGATTCGCCTTTTTCCGCTTTGCCAACCAAACTCAAATTTTTAACGATGAAATCTTTTTCGCTGATTTTTTGAATTTTCTTGATTTGAGAACACTTCAATACGACAGATGCATTTTTGGAAAAGCGTTGCTGGATCACAAAATAACCGTCCTGCACCGTTAAGCAAACGGGCAAACCCTTGTTGATCGTGGATATGCCATTTCCCATCACCACGTTAAGCGTTGTATTCCCTTGACTGTCCTTTGTGCTGAATATGGGCATTCGATTTCCTTTCTTGCGAATCGCTTTGGTCATGCGATCGCCCGTAGATGGTACCTCAATATTGAAAACTTTCTAATTGCCTCGTTGTTTGCACTTCGCCGGCGTACATTTACACAGTCATCGAGTCCGAAGCTTTGCCTTGTCTGTTGTTTGTCATCGCTTCGAAGTCCGTACAGGATGACATATGCTTTTGCAGCTTGATCAAATTCAAGTACGATGCTTTTCTGATGGCTTCCAAAGGTTAACAATGCGCCGATTTAGAAGCATGAAATCCGTATCAGTCTATAAAGGACATGATAAAACAGCATGAATTCTCATTGTTGGTAGTATATCACATTTTTGCTTTTTCTTCTAATGGAGGTTGTGTCATAGACTTGCGGGCAATGATAGATCATTCAAACCATGATGCCGGAATCAATCGGCCAAATACAACCTGACTGCCGCATTCCCATGCGAAACCTCTTGCTTTACATACATGTTGTGCATGGTATACTTTTCCTATAAGCTCATCATTTTGGGGGTGCAACAATGTACAGCAACGAGATGGTTTGGTTGGCGAAGAGTGCAATCCGCTTGAATATTCTGCCCAAGATGTCAAACAGGCATGGTCTTATCACCGGAGCGAGCGGCACCGGCAAGACCATCACGCTCAAAGTGATGGCGGAATCCTTTTCGGATATGGGTGTTCCTGTATTTCTTGCCGATATCAAAGGCGATCTTGCAGGGATGTGCAAACCCGGCCTTGACAGCCTCGCTATGCAAAAACGCATCGCCCGTTTTGATATAGCGGACTGGAAATACAAAACCTTCCCGACACGCTTTTGGGATATCTACGGTGAATTCGGCCATCCGGTACGCACCACCGTTTCCGAGATGGGGCCTTTGCTCCTCTCTCGTCTGATGCAGCTTTCGGACATACAAAACGATGTACTCAACATCATCTTCCGCATCGCCGACGACAAAGGGTTGCTGCTTGTCGATTTAAAAGACCTGCGCGCCATGTTGCGATATGTGGGCGATCACCGCACGGAATTTACAACAGAGTATGGCAACATGTCTACAGCCAGCGTGGGTTCGATACAGCGCGCGTTGCTCTCCCTTGAAGATCAGGGCGGTGACATTTTCTTCGGCGAACCGGCCATCGATATTTTCGATTGGATCAAAACCGATTCCGGCGGACGCGGCTTTATCAACATATTCCACAGCGTCAAACTCGTTCAAAATCCGACGCTCTATGCCACGTTCATGCTGTATCTGATGAGTGAACTTTTTGAGCAGATGCCCGAAGTGGGCGATCTTGATAAGCCTCGCATCGTCTTCTTTTTCGACGAAGCCCACCTGCTGTTCAATGAAGCCCCGAAAATTCTGCTTCAAAAAATCGAACAGGTCATCCGGCTCATCCGTTCAAAAGGCGTTGGCATTTATTTTATATCCCAGAGCCCAAGCGATATTCCCGATACGGTGCTTTCGCAGCTTTCAAACCGCGTTCAGCACGCGCTGCGCGCCTATACGCCTGCCGAACAAAAAGCCGTTCGTGTCGCTGCGCAAACATTCCGCCCCAATCCTGCCTTTGAAACGGAAAGCGCCATTTCCGAACTCGGCGTAGGGGAAGCGCTTGTCTCTTTCCTGGACGAAGAAGGCCGCCCGGGCATCGTGGAGAGAGCGTTTATTCTGCCCCCGCAGAGCCAAATGGGTGCCATTGAGGATCAGGATCGCAATGCGATTATAAAAAGCAGCGATCTGCTGCACAAATATGGCAAAACCATCGATCGGGATTCCGCGTTTGAAAGCCTTGAACGCACGAAGAAGCAAGAAGCGGCGGAACTTGAATCTTCGCAAGAAGCGGCGGAAGTGGAACGAAGAAGTTCCAAACAGCCCGCTGCTTCCAAAAAAACGGCGAACGCCGCCAACAAAGCTCTTACCAGAGCCGCAAACAGCGCCATGAATACCATCGGCCGTGAAGTCGGCAAAAGCATCATTCGCGGGTTGTTCGGCTCCATAAGATGGTAGCGAAGAAAGGCAATGGAACGCTCTGCCTTGTAATCGATGTTGCCTCGCCGTTGCCCTGTAAAAAAAGACCGAAGCCGGAAAACAACCCCGGCTTCGGCCTTTTATTCGGATCGCCGATTTACTTATTGTCCCAAAATGCTTCCGCTTCCTGTTCCATCTTCTCAAGTCGGGTATAGTAATCCGGGAATTCACTCAAATGAGCCAAGGCTATCTTTGCGGTGATCATAGGCTCATCATCGGTCACGTTCGTGAAGAGATCCCGTGTTCCATGTTCGAGCTCGACATCCATGCCCATACGGAATTGCTCCACGTCAAATTTCTTCCAGTCAATCCCCAGTTTTTCCCCATATTCCTGTGCTTGTTCCGAGGTAAACTTCTTCTTTCCCGACATAATCGTGTATCTCCTTTTTATTTGTTATTTTTCTGTTTTGGGTGGACGGGCCTTGCCCTTTTGGCTTTATTTGTCCGTATAGTTGTCGAAATATCCGTGTACAAGTACGATCGGCGTCCCTTTATCGCCGCTTCCCGACGTTAAATCGCACAGCGACCCGACAAGATCCGTAAGGCGGCGCGGCGTTGTACCCTGGGAAACCATCTTCCCCACCAAATCCGTGTCTTTGGTCCGGATATACTCACAGATCGCTTCTTTCAATGCTTCCCCGGTCAATCCGGTAAAATTATCATCCGCCAGATATTTTAATTTTACTTCGCTGGGTGTTCCGATCAAACCGTCCGTATAGGCCGGGGATACGACAGGATCGGCCAGTTCCCATATCTTTCCGACCGGGTCCTTAAACGCGCCGTCCCCGTAGATCATCACTTCCACTTTTTTCCCGGTACATTCATAGATGCGCTGCTGTATCTTATCCACGATCGATTTTCCGTTGCGGGGAAACAGTTTTACAGTTTCTTCGTTGGCTTTATTGCTTCCCAGCAAGCCGTAGTCCTCATTGAAGCCGCTGCCGTTTACACATCGCGATAGAATATCATCAAGCCCGTATACCTTGTGCGCACCCGCCGCACGAAGAAGCCTCTTTGAACGGGCGCGGGAATGGATATCGCAGCACAATACGCTTTTGGTAAACGGCAATATGGCGCGGCAATCGTTTGCCAGGATCACTTCCACTTCGCAGCCAACGCTTGCGATCAGCTCTTTGTAATACGCAATATAGTCAACGCCCGTAAAAATGTGTTTGGGATGACCGAAAAGGTCGTGAAATTCTTTTTCGCTCAACACGTCTTTATAAGGGTCCACACCCTTTTCGTCAAGCAGATCCGGATCGATGAGCTGGTTGCCCACTTCGTCGGATGGATAGCTTAGCATGAGCACCATCTTGGATAGACCTTTGGCGATGCCTTTTAAGCAGATGGCAAAACGATTTCGGCTTAGAATCGGGAAGATCACCCCGACGGTATCCCCGTTGTATTTCGCCCTGACATCCGCTGCGATCTGGTCCACACTCGCATAGTTTCCTTGCGATCGTGCAACGACGGATTCCGTAATACCAATGATGTCATTGTCCGCAAGCAAATACTGTCCGTTGTTTGTAGCCGCCAGCAAACTGTCCACCGCAAATGCCACAATATCATCCCCCTGGCGAATGATCGGGGCGCGGATCCCCATAGATACAGTACCTATCAACCGCTCCATCGTATCGATCCTCTCTTATTCTTTTGTAGAACCCAGCTATTATTATACGGAATATATTGGGAAAAGAATAGCAAAAAATGGATAGGCGGACTGTTCCAAACGCCATGCATCCCTTCGCTGCGCCCTTGGCAGCCGTATCTTTATAAAACTTTTGCTGTACTTTTATAGGAGAAATTGTTATAATACGATTTTGCAAACAGAAAAAGAGGAATACTACAACCTATGATAAGTACCAATGGAATCACCTTAAAACATGGCAAGAGAACGCTTTTTGAGGATGTGAATGTAAAATTCCTTCCTGGGAATTGTTATGGGCTGATTGGCGCAAACGGTGCCGGCAAATCGACCTTCCTGCAAATACTATCCGGTGAAATCGAGCCGACAAGCGGGGATGTTTTTCTTACCCCGGGCGAACGCATCGGCGTATTGAAACAGGATCACTTTGAGTATGCCGAATCGGAAGTCATGGATACCGTCATGATGGGGCATGAAAGACTTTTTCAGATCATGAAGGAAAAGGAAGCGCTCTATGCGAAACCGGATTTTACCGAAGAAGACGGGGTGAACGCTTCCGAACTCGAAGACGAGTTTGCGCAGCTCAACGGCTGGCAGGCGGAGACCGAAGTCTCCGAACTTCTGATGGGATTGGGCATCGGCAAAGACCTCCACAATTGTAAGATGAAAGACTTAAACGGGGACCAAAGGGTGCGCGTATTGCTCGCTCAAGCCCTGTTTGGAAGTCCCGATATATTGCTGCTGGATGAGCCGACCAACCATCTTGATCTGCAGTCCATCACCTGGCTGGAAAATTTTCTCTACAATTACGATAACACCGTCATCGTCGTCTCGCATGACCGGCATTTTCTCAACAAAGTTTGCACGCATATTGCCGATATCGACTTTGGCAAGTGTCAGCTTTATGTTGGCAACTATGACTTCTGGTATGAATCCAGCCAGTTGGCATTGCGCTTGATGCGCGAGTCCAACAAGAAAAAGGAAGACAAGATCGAGGAACTCCAGCGGTTTATCGAAAGGTTCAGTTCCAATGCATCCAAAGCGAAACAAGCGACTTCGCGCAAAAAGCAGCTCGAAAAACTGACGCTCGACGACATCAAACCTTCCTCCCGAAAATACCCTTACATCAATTTTACGCCTGAGCGTGAAGCGGGCAACAGCATCCTGACGGTGAAAAACCTGACCGTAACAAGTTCGGGTAAAAAGATAATCGACGATCTCTCCTTTGTTTTAAGCAAGGGCGATAAGGTAGCCTTTGTCGGTTCCGACGGTATTGCAAAAACAACCCTTTTCCAGACACTCATGGAGGAAATCAAACCGGATAGCGGAGGGTTCACTTGGGGCAACACCACAACGCAAGCGTATCTTCCGCTTGATTACGCATCCTATTTTGATACCAGTTTAAATCTTGTGGAATGGCTGCGGCAATTCTCCAAAGAACCGAACGAAACCTTCCTTCGAGGGTTCTTAGGGAGAATGCTCTTCTCCGGGGATGAATCACAAAAAAAAGCAAGCGTCTTATCCGGCGGAGAACGGGTTCGCTGCATGCTTGCCCGCGTTATGCTCAGCGGAGCCAACGTACTGATTCTGGATGAGCCGACCAACCACCTGGATATGGAATCGATCACTTCGCTGAACAACGCGCTTACAAGTTTTAACGGCATCGTTCTTTTCGTCTCCCAGGATCATCAGTTCGTACAGACCGTAGCCAACCGCATCATGGAGATCACCCCAAAAGGCTTGATCGACAGGCGGACGACCTTTGATGAGTATTACGAGAACGCGGATATTAAGGCTTTGCAGGATACGATGTACGCATAATCGTTGTCAAAGAACCGGCAAAGAGCGAACGGCACGCATGTCCGTGTCGTCCTTTGCCGGTTTCTGTTTTTTTTGATTTGTTTTGATAAGCTCTCGGATTGCTAAATACCCGTTCAAAAGCCCGATAAATGCTATTGTAAACGCCAAGCCTGTGATTCCTGATACAGCTTGGCTGTTCTTTTTCTGCCTATGTGATATATAGGCCTCCCACTTTTACATGTCGAAACCCATCCGTGTTTTCATGTTTTTATCTTCGGTTTGATTTTTAATATAGAATAATAGTGCATGATTATGCTAAAATAAACATAGTGAGGGGATGATCCTATGATACATATTGGTATTGTCGGCTATGGCAATTTGGGACGCGGTATCGAAAAGACCGTTTCCCAAAATCCCGATATGAAACTTCAGGCAATCTTTACAAGACGCGACCCTGCTGCGATCAAACCCACCCTATCCGGCGCTCCCGTTTATCCGATTGCGGATGCGTTGCAATATCAACAAAGCATTGACGTCATGATACTCTGCGGCGGATCCGCAACAGATTTGCCTGTGCAGGGGCCTCAATTTGCCAAACTGTTTAACACGGTGGACAGCTTTGATACCCACGCTAAAATTCCGCACTATTTTGACGAAGTGGATAGCGCGGCATTTTCAGCAAATCACCTGTCGCTGATCTCCGTCGGCTGGGATCCGGGACTTTTCTCGCTGATGCGGTCTCTTTTTCAAAGCGTCCTTCCAAACGGAACGGATTTCACGTTTTGGGGAAAAGGTGTCAGCCAGGGTCATTCCGACGCTATCCGCCGCGTTCCGGGCGTTGTGGACGCAAGACAGTATACCGTTCCTATCGAATCCGCTTTAGAAGCTGTGCGATCGGGTGAAAACGTAAAGCTCACCACCCGTCAAAAGCACGTTCGGGATTGCTATGTTGTGGCGGCACCGGATGCGGACAAAGAAGTCATTCGCCAAACCATTGTCAACATGCCCGACTATTTTGCCGATTACGACACAACCGTAACCTTCATCTCCATCCAAGAGCTGGCACAAAAGCATGCGGGATTGCCGCACGGCGGATTTGTCATCCGAAGCGGCGAAACCTCCGAAGGCATCAGGCAGGTTGCCGAATTCTCCTTGAAACTGGACAGCAATCCTGAATTCACCTCAAGCGTGCTGGTTGCCTGCGCTCGCGCGGTTTACCGGATGCGCAAAGCCGGACGTACAGGAGCGATCACCATCTTCGATATACCCATCGGTGACCTCTCACCAAAATCCGCGCAGGAATTACGGCACGACGTACTGTAGAGAATGCTCCCATGGTAAAACAATGTGGACAACATCCAAAAAAGCAGCAAAAAACAAGCAGTACTTCCCTGCTTGTTTTTTTGCAATCGTCCGAATGATAGAACCTTATCTTACCGATCGAAAGATGTTTCGTACATCCTCCTTGGTGTTGTGGCCAAAGCCCTGCATCATGCCTTCCGGGGTATACCTTACGGCGTTTACCAATTCATCAATATGCGCGTCCGTGATTTCACGGCGCGCGAGCTCATGCAGCGTTGCCGGCATTCCAAGCATTTTTAACCAGGCGCGGAAACGGTTGATGCCTTGCTGGGCAACTTCTCCGGGATTACACGGATCGGCTTCAACATTGAATATCCTGTTCGCGAACTGCGCGATTTTGGGGATTGTGATCTCGTCATGATCCAGTAGGTATTGCAGCAAGGCGGGCATCATAACGGCAAGACCTGCGCCGTGTGCCGTATCGAACATACCGCTCAGATGCCTTTCCAGATTGTGCCCTCCGCCCGTTAACGGTGTCCGTCCGCGACCGATACGGCATGTATCGTTGTGAGAAAAGGACGATGTAAGCATCAGTTCCGCTCTGGCTTCATAGTTGGTGGGATCCTGCAACGCGATGGGGCCGTACTTCACAGCGGCGCACATGGTGCTCTCTGCAAATCTGTCGCCCAGATAGGAGTCTGCATAGGTAAAACAACTGTCAAACGAGTGGGCCAGAATATCCGTTGAACCCGCGCCGGTTTGGAAGGGTGGCAGCGTATACGTTACCTCAGGGTTCATAACAGCGAATACCGGCCGGATATGGTTGAACATGAATCCGTATTTCGTATGGGTATTGATATCATCCATGATAACCGCGGAGCCGCTTGTTTCGCTGCCCGTGGCTGCAATCGTGCTGATGGCTCCCACCGGTGCGAGCGCTTTGGGAATCGCCTTGCCGCAAAAGAAATCCCAAAGATCCCCGTCATACACCATGCCAAGGGCGATGGCCTTGGCGGTATCGATGGTGCTTCCACCGCCGATGGCGATGAGAAAATCAACCTTTTCTTTCTTGACCAGCTCCAGGCCTTGATAGACAAGGGTCAGCCGTGGATTTGGCTGAACGCCTTCCAATTCGATGAACGGAATGCCTGCGGTATTGAGCGTGCCCGCAACCCGGTCAAACAGCCCGTTCTTCTTGACGAAGCCGCCGCCGTCGGTAACGATCATGACCTTTGTGCCGCCGTATTTTCTGATCAACGCAGCCGTTTGCAGTTCGGTGTCTTTGCCGAAGACGATCTCCGTCGGCATGTGGAAAGTGAAATTCGAGAAATTTTTCATTTGTTTCCTCCTGTATTTTTTCGGTTCAAAAGAACCGTTTTTGACTTTCTCCTTGTCTGTTTACCCTGCCGGATATGATTTTGCCGAATGTCCGGTAATCCGGCTATGCACGGCGCAACAGCGGTATCTGCGGCTTGTGTTTCAGTACCTTCTCCCCGAAGATATGTGCGCCTATAAACAGGACAAACCACAGCGCGATGCATCCCGCGGCGTACAGGTAGAGCGACCGTACGCCCTGATAGGTGATTATCTGCCCGCCAAGAAAATACACGATGACGCCCGCAAGCGCGGTTCCCATTGTATACAGCGAAATGGACGTCGTCCTGAGTTCCGGCGGCGAGAGGTTGCTGACATAGTTGTACCCGGTTGCAAGCGTAAACCCGTTGTATGCTCCCCCGAATGCCGACGCAATAGCCACACCTGCAAAGTTGGTTACAAACTGATAGGACAGCAATTCGACCAACGAACAGACCATTGCCAGCACAAACATCATCGGCATGGGCACGACGCGGCGAATTTTCGGCGCCAGCAGCAGTACAACGATTTCTCCGCAGACCCGTATGCCCGATATTGTACCCACAAGCGATGTGTTGGCACCCACATTCGAGAGCATGTAAGCTGCAAACTGCCCGCAATTACCCGGGATTCTCAAGAGTATATTGATGACGAGAAACACCATCAGATAGTAGTTTTTAAATAGGAGCGAGAACTGCAGGCGCTGTTTGGGCGCATGTTTGTTTTCCGCGACCACATCGTATTGCTTCATCGTTTTGCTGCACAACAATAGCGCCACCATGATGAATACAGATCCATAATAGGGGATAGCGACGCCAAACAGGTCGATGAGCGGACTATACGCAAAGCACATCAGCGTCCAACCGATGGAAAGCCAGTACCGCACATTGCTGTACTCCATGCCTTTTACCATGGTGGATGCGGTAACGGACGTTGCATCCAAAACCGCCTGGCTTGGCATGCGAAAGAAGTTCAGCATCGGAATCATCGCGGAGGTTAAAAGAATGCCGCCGATGGATACATACGCCGATGCGGGAACCAGGGCGCATACAATTGCGGTTCCCAAAACGGTATAGATAAAGATACGGTATTTGGAGCGGATACGATCGGCAATGATACCCCATATAGGCGGTGACAAAGCTCCCAGCAAGGAGTTTGTTGCCATGACAATCCCCACAAGACTCGGTGACATGCCATGTGTTTTTAGAAACAGTACGTGAAACGTGATGGTTGCGCCTGCCGCCCCTTGTAAAAAATTGACGAAGCACAACAAAGTTCGGCGCTGCCGGTCAGATTGCCCTGCGGATAATTCCATGATAATCCTCTCTGATATTGCATCATAAAAGCGAAACATCGATACGTTATAAACTTATATCATGAATACAAGCAGGGCAAAATGCTCTGCTTGTATTCATGATGAAAAATATAAAAACTACCTGACGGACAGGAAGAGGTTTTTAATATCTTCTTTGGTGCAATGGCCAAAGCCGGCCATGGTGCCATTGGGCGTATACCTTACCTGATCGACCAACTCATCGATGTGTGCATCCGTGATTTCGCGACGCGTAAGGTCGCTCAACGTTGCGGGCATGCCGAGCAGCTTAAGCCATGCGCGGAAACGGTTGATGCCTTCCTGACCGACTTCACGGGGATTGCACGGATCGGCCTCGACATTGAAAACCCTGTTCGCGAACTGCGCGATTTTCGGTATCGTGGTATCGTCGTGATCCAGCATGTATTGCAGCATGGCCGGCATCATCACAGCAAGGCCGGCGCCGTGCGCAGAGTCAAACGAGCCGCTCAAATGCCGTTCCAGGTTGTGACCTCCGCCCGCCGGTGCCGAACGCCCGATACGGCATGTGTCGTTGTGTGAAAAAGACGATGTGAGCATCAGCTCAGAACGCGCTTCGTAGTTTGTCGGATCCAAAAGAGCGATCGGTCCGTACTTCACCGCCGCGCACATGGTGCTCTCGCAGAACTTGTCGCCCAGGTAGGAGTCGCCATAGGTAAAATAGGTATCAAATGCATGTGCCAAAATGTCCGTAGCGCCACAGCCTGTCTGATAGGACGGCAGCGTATAGGTCAATTCGGGGTTCATGATGGCAAATGTAGCCCGGGTGTGGTTTTGCTTAAAACTGTATTTCGTGTGTGTTTTGATGTCGTCCAATATGACTGATCCACCGCTGGTTTCACTGCCCGTCGCGGCGATGGTGCTTATGACACCCAGCTTTGCGAACTTTTGCGGCACAGCCTTTCCGCAATAAAAATCCCACAGGTCGCCGTCGTACGCCATACCGGCGGCAATCGCCTTGGAGGTATCAATGGTGCTGCCGCCGCCGATGGCGAGAAGAAAATCAACATTTTCCTTTTTGACCAGCTCCAGCCCCTTATAGGCAAGGGACAGGCGCGGGTTGGGCTGCACGCCTTCGAGTTCGACAAACGGTATGCCCGCTGCATTCAGCGTGCCCGCGACCTTATCAAACAGCCCGTTCTTTTTGATGAAGCCGCCGCCGTCCATGATGATCATGACTTTTGTGCCACCATGTTTTTGGATCAAAGCAGCCGTCTGCAACTCAGTGTCCTTGCCGAAGACGATCTCCGTCGGGAAGTGGAATGTGAAGTTTGAAAAATTTTTCATGAGTTTCCTCCTGTATATTTATCGGTTTATGAGACCGATTTTTTCAATTGCCGGGATAACCGTTATTCCTTTTGTAGAATAATGCTTAGCATTCTATTTGTCAATCGATACCTTTGAGCAACATTTCCCTGCCAGATCTGAACGCCACGGTTTTTGTTTCTACATTATAAATTACAAATATCCCGCCGGCCTTTAATGCTATATTCCTTATGGTATAATTAAGCAACAATTCAAAGTGCTCGAGACAACATAAAAAGGTTTTGCAAACCCTTCCGTTACCCAAAAGAAACGATAAAAAATCCTGATTGAATTTACCAAAACCAAGAGGGGGAGAAAGTATGGCACTGGGTTACAACAACAAGGTCCTGATGGTCGATTTGACCACAGGCAGCATCGGCGTTGAGGAGCCGGGCGAAAAGTTCTACCGCCAATTTTTGGGCGGCACAGGGCTTGGAACGTATTACTGCATGAGGGATATTCCAAAGGGTGCCGACCCGTTGGGTCCCGACAACGTGCTGGTGCTTTCCACCGGCGTTTTGACCGGTGCACCTGTGATGGCGGCTTCCAGAATGAGCGCCAACGCAAAATCGCCCTTGTCAGGCGGGATCGGGGACTCACAGGCGGGCGGATACTGGGCGCCGGCATTCAAATACGCGGGGTTTGACGCGGTTGTCGTCAAGGGAAAAGCCGAAAAACCCGTGTATATCTTCGTTGCCGACGGCAAGGCGGAAATCCGGGACGCTTCGCACATCTGGGGCATGAAGAACAAGGATTACGAGGCTGCGCTTCGCAAGGAAATCAACAGCGATGTCGTCGTTGCGGGCATCGGCCCTTCAGGAGAAAAGCTTAACCTTTATGCGTGCATCATCAACGAGCGCAGCCATGCGTGCGGGCGTACCGGCATGGGCGCTGTGATGGGTTCTAAAAACCTCAAGTGTGTGGCGGCGATCGGCAAAAGACCTCCCTACGAATACGCAGATCCGGGCAAGCTTAAGGAGTTTGCCAAGCAGGCCGGTGAATGGGCAAAAACAAGCCCCCAATACGCGAGACTGGTGAATTACGGAACCAACGGAGGCATCACCAACAACAACAGCAACGGCGGATTGCCCACACGCAACCACTCGGAAGGGTATTTTGAACCGACCGAGACAAAGTTGACCAGCATGGTCATGAATGAAACCATCTCCATCGGATCGGAGCGCTGTTATATGTGCCACATTGCCTGCAAAAGGCATGTCAAATGCACGGCGGAAAAAGACGGTTGGGATGTGGACCCGGATTACGGCGGACCGGAATATGAAACAGTTGCATCCTTCGGCAGTTTTTTGATGATAGACGACATGCCCACCGTTGCCAAGGCGAATGAAATATGCAACGCCTACGGGCTTGACACCATCAGCGCGGGCGCTGCCGTCGCGTTCGCGATGGAATGTTATGAAAACGGCATCATCACCCCCGAGATGGCCGAAGGTCACGATCTCGTTTTTGGCAACCGTCAGGCGGCCATTTGGCTTTTGGAAAAAATCGCAAACCGCGAAGGTTTCTTGGGCGAGCTGCTGGCGCAAGGAACAGACAACGCAGCAAAAGCGCTGGGCAACGGGGCGCAAAAATATCTTGCGACCGCCAAAGGTCTCCCGCTTGCGGCACACATGACCAGAGACAGGACAAAACGCGCGATCGGCCTGCATTATGCGATCAATCCCATCGGCGGGGATCACGTCGGGCACGGCGCCAATCAATTGAATAAGAACAATTTCGATGGGATCAAAGCCCGTGGAATGTACCAGATCGGCTTCTATGAGCCGATGGAACTGGGTGTGTTGGATCTGCGGGCGGCAAAGCTTGTGTATTACTCCCAATGCCGCGCGGCGATTGACGATTCCCTATGCTATTGCGCACGGTGCTTCGGATCGCGCGACAGTATGTATCCGATCGAATCGCAAGTGAACATCGTAAACGCGATCACCGATTGGGAAACCAACTATTTTGAATTGATGAAATCGGGAGAGCGCGTCAAAGCTTTGATGCGCATGTTCAACTATCGCGAAGGGCTCACCAAGGAAGACGATTCGCTGCCTGAAAAGGTATTCCAACCGCTTACGGTCGGCGCAAGCGCAGGCCAATACGTGGATCGGGACAAACTTAAAGAGGTCATTGCGTTCTTCTACGATATGGCCGGCTTTGATGCCAACACCGGCGCTGTAAAACGCTCCAAGATATACGAGCTTGATCTGCAATGGGCTGAAAGTTTGATGTAAACCCGCACCGCCTTTCCATACAATACAAACGAGCAGGGCGAATTCGCCCTGCTCGTTTTGTCATCGTTCAAATATTCCAATCCAACCGTAGGCATTGAGCCGTTGGTTTCCGATCGGCGCTAGACGATCTTCGTTGTCCAGTCCTCCACATTCCAGATATGGGTGATCCAATCCGCATAAAACTCCGGTTCATGGCTTACCAATAAAACCGAGCCTTTGAATTCACGGATCGCCCGCTTCAGCTCCTCTTTTGCTTCGGCATCCAGGTGGTTGGTGGGTTCGTCCAGCACCAGAAAATTGGCTTCCCGCAGCATAAGCTTACACAGGCGCACTTTGGCGTTCTCCCCGCCGGAGAGCACCATCATTTGGCTTGTGATGTGATTGGTGGTCAATCCGCACTTGGCCAGCGCCGCCCTCACTTCACCGTTGGTCATGGTCGGATACTCCGCCCAGATCTCCTCCATCGCAGTCAGGTTCCCGGTCTTCTCTTCCTGCTCAAAATACCCAGGATACAGATATTGATCCAGCTCAACGCTTCCGCTAACCGGCGGCAGCAAACCCAGCAGGGTTTTAAGCAGCGTCGTTTTGCCCAAGCCGTTGACGCCCTTGATTGCCACCTTCTGCCCTCGCTCCAACGTTATGTTGAGCGCACAGGTCAGTGGCTCGTCGTATCCGATCACCATGTCCTTCGTCTGCAGGATGACTCTGCCCGGTGTCCTTGCTTCTTTGAACTTGAATACCGGCTTTGGCTTGTCCTTGGCCAGCTCTATCATATCCATTTTATCCAGTTTCTTCTGTCTGCTCTTTGCCATGTTGGAGGTTGCGACGCGCGCTTTGTTTCTGGCAATGAAGTCCTCCAGCGAATTGATTTCCTTCTGCTGTTTTTCATAGGCCTTTTCATTTTGATGTTTCTTCAGATCA
The DNA here is from genome assembly GCA_942492795.1 of uncultured Christensenellaceae bacterium. Lineage (GTDB taxonomy): Bacteria > Bacillota > Clostridia > Christensenellales > QAND01 > RGIG3178. Next base: position 1,580,547 of record OW818639.1, on the reverse strand, counting down.
TGCATTTTGAGGAACTGCTCATAATCGCCGGTATACCGGGTCAAAACGGCATTTTCCACATGGTAGACAACATTGACAACATCATTGAGAAACGGTATGTCATGGGAGACCAGAATAAACGCGTTTTCGTAGTTTTGCAAAAATCCTTTGAGCCATTGGATATGGTTCTCATCCAAAAAGTTCGTGGGCTCATCGAGGATCAGTATCATCGGGTTTTGAAGAAGCAACTTGGTCAGCAGCACCTTGGCTCTCTGCCCGCCGCTTAACTCGGATACGTCGCGGTCCAGACCGATATCACCCAGCCCCAATCCGAATGCCACTTTTTCAATGCTGGGATCGATGCTGTAAAAGCCGTTGTGTTCCAAAGCGTGCTGAATCTCGCCGGCATCTTCCAACAAGCGTTGCTGTTCCGCTTCGTCCGCTTCACCTAAGCGGTCATAGATCGCAAGCATTTCCGCTTCGAGTTCAAACATATGCCCGAACGCCTCATGCAATACTTCGCGGATGCTTTTTCCCTTTGTCAGGGTGGTGTTCTGATCCAGATATCCCGTGGTGATGCGTTTGCACCACTCCACTTTGCCCGAATCGGGCGTCAGCTTGCCGGTGATGATATTTAAAAAGGTGGATTTCCCTTCTCCGTTGGCCCCCACCAGGCCAACATGCTCGCCGTTGAGCAGCCGAAAGGAGGCGTTCTCCAGAATCGTTCTGGCGCCGAATCCCTGGCTGACATTTTCTACCGTCAATATACTCACAGATATCCTCCGATTGCGTTATCATCCACAAAATAGGATTATAGCATAAGGGAGCGGGAACGAAAATCCTTTGGTTATTTCTTTCTCTTTTGCCTTTTTAGGAGAAGTCCATCCGTGCGACGCGGTACCGAGAATCACGGATCGGATTTTCGGGAATGTTCGCTAAAAAGACAAACCGGCAACCACGGATTTGTGTTGCCGGTTATCCTAAAAACGATTCAATTTGCGTTGTTCACAAACCGCTTTAACTTTTTAATACTATGCTTTGAACGGTTTTGTGCCGAAGTAACCGATATGCTCTTTGACATATTCCGTGCCGCGCTTTTTCGCAGCGGACGTGATCACGCCAAGACGCAGTTCGCCGTCTCCGTTGGCCTTGATCGCGTTGACGACCGCTTCTGCGGTAACCAACTGCAGATAGGTCGCGAAGTTGATCTTGCAGATGCCGTTGGTGACGCACTTGCGGAATTCATCGGGCTCCAGGCCGCTTGAGCCATGCATGACCAGCGGTACGGGGATCGCGTCGCGAAGCTCTGCAATGCGTGCGAACTGCAGCGACGGTTTGCTCGTGTACACGCCGTGAACGGTTCCGATGGAAACCGCAAGCATATCAACATGCGTTGCATCGTAAAACGCTTTTGCTTCTTCAACGGTGGTATACACGGCGCCGGTGCTGTTGGCATGTCCGGATACGTGCCCAATCTCGGCTTCGACCATGACATTGCAGGCATGGGCAGCTTCGATAACCTTGTTTGTGAGGGCTACGTTTTCCTCAAAGGACTTCATGGATGCGTCGATCATAACGGAGCTCGCTCCCTGCTTGATCGCGCGGATGCAGCCTTCGAATGTGGGGCAATGGTCAAGATGGATGATAACCGGCACAGGAGAAGCCGCGGCGCGGTTGCGCATGAACATCCCCAGATTGTCCGCATCGAATTGGCTCATCCGCCTGCTCTCCTGGGCATTCGGATTCGACCAGTCGCCGATTTGCAGCATGACCGGCGTGTTAAGGGCTTCGGCAGCGCCGAGCACCATTTCGACCATCGCGGGATCACCCACATTGAACGCGCCCACGCCATAGCCGTTGGCTCTGGCATCGAGAAGGATTTGCTTTCCGTTTGTAATCATCTTTTTTCCTCCAAAAATATTTTATATCGTTACGGCATAGCCGAAGATATCCAAATATATTGCAAAGATCACTGTACTATTTGTTCACAAGACGTGCGAACGCCCCGGATATGTTTCAACTATACCAGCCAAAGGAAAATATCCACGCGATTTGAATAAAGAATTGCCAACAGACAACCATTTAACGACATATATTCATCTTGACTTTTTCATTCGTGTATCGAAGCCGTCTGATCCAAGAACCGGCAATGGACATTCAAAAATTGAACCAACCTTATATATTATAATTAAAACAATTTGCACTGTCAAATGCCGTAGCGCTAAAATAAAGCTCAAACGCTGTAATGCTTGCGATGCGGCTCGACAACCGAGCGGATACCAGAATTTCGCATCTCGAAATTCGCAATCTATATATGTGTTCGTCCCATTAAAATGATGCTTGTACCCCGGCAAATCCTTCTCTAGGCTTCAAAAAAAGCTACGTTGCTGAATACGGCAATGTCCTGCGCGACCTTGCGGGCTTCCTGTTCACGGTCCGCGGGCACCGGAATACGGCAAATGTGATTCTGGTAGCCAAAGCGCTGGAAAATGTCGTAGCTGACGGAAATGACAACGCCGCTTTTTCCCCGCTCGAACGTCACGCTGTTAAACCGTGTCATAGGCGCTTTCCATTGCACATATTCACCCATGATCCAGGCTCCGAATGGTCCCACATAGACTTCCGGAAGCGATTGTTTCATGCGCCTGTATGCCATTCCCGGAGCCAGAAGAGCAACAGCGCAAATCAGAGCAAGCGTGCCGGCCATAATCAACAGGAATGTTGAAGCGTCCGTTACGTCATCAAAGCCCAGGACAGTGAATATCGCGGTGAAAAGGACGAAGAACGCAATGACAATAGAAAGAAGCATTCGGTTGCTTCGCTTTCTTGCGTGGTATTCTTCTTCCGCCTTTTGAAAATGCTCCGACACGTCAAACGACCAGTGCGCCAACAATTCCTCCTGTGTGAACATCCGTTCGAGGCGCTTTGCCTGCGCAAGGAATATGAAAAAGCATATGAAAAAAGTGATGCCCAAAATGAGCCCGACAAAAATCATCCAATAATAATCCATATCGTCCAGGATAAACCCCAAAACAGTCATAACGACGCCGACAGCGGCAAGGACTATCGCGATAACAGCCCATTTTTTGGCGTTGTTCTTCGGCATTGCGCATTTCTCCCCTTTGATGTTGCTTAAAAGAAGTCTTGTGGCGGCTGACAATATGTTTTCGTCGGACTGGTTTAAAAACCGTACTATGCCAATATGCTACACCAAGCATAACCCTGGCGCTAGATGCATTGTATGCAGGATGCATTTCAGCCGTGCATAGCGGCTGTTCTTATATCCGATAAAGAACCGCGATTCTCATGATGCGAGGTTCGCGGTTCATCCGGTGTGATGTTTTTTTCTGCGGACTTTATTCGGCGCAAAAGTCGTTGTAGAAAACAATGTCGTCCATGTTGACAAATTGGCTATGGCGCTCGCTTGGCGTTGCATCGGCGGCGGCATACCCCAGGACAAGCAGTGCTGTTGGCTCATAGTTGTCCGGAATATGGTACATATCCCTTACCTTCTGCGGGTCGAAGTGCATCACCCATGTGGAACCGATGCCGATATCAGCAGCCTGGAGCATCATGTGGGTGGTAACGATACTGGCGTCAATGTCTCCGCTGTCCTTGTTGTCGAACCGTATTCGCTGCCAGCAAACGGTCTTGTCAAAGCAGACAAGCAGTGCCAGCGGCGCGTTGAAGTGCGAACCCGTACACTCCGTAAGCTTGTTGAGTGCTTCCGCGCTGTTTATCACAAGGATGCGCTGGGGTTGTTTGTTGCCGGCAGTCGGTGCTACATGCCCGGCTTGCAGGATAAGCTGTATCTTTTCGTCTTCCACAGGCAGGTCTTTGAACTTCCGAACGGAATATCTGTTTTTGGCAAGCGTCATAAACTCCATGCTAAATCCTCCCGTTGTATGAATTGGCTGTAAAGCCAGTATAGGATACGTTGCACAAGAGCACAAGGCCGGATAAACGCGGATTTTCTGCGGACTTGTTGTTTTGGCTCAATACCCTGCTTTGTGAATCTATATGATCCGACGTAAAACAAAGGAGCACACGTGAAATCACATGCGCTCCCCAAACGATGTTCGCGTTTTCCTAGATGCTTCTAATGACGGAAACACTGTATTCCTTGGTCGTCACACCATCCTGCGCTGTGACAACGACCTTGACGATCTTGGTTTCACCGGGTGCCAGGATTACTGTTTCGTTGTGCCGGTAAATGCCATCCATCATGATCTTTGCCCGATACCCGTCCGCTCTGGCAGAGACCACGACCTTATCGATGTTCGCCGGCAACGTGACCGTGTAGTTCATGGTAGCTTTATCAAACACGGGCACCAGATCATATCCCCATACCACAAGTTTTCTCAGGTTGGCGTTCGTCGATTTCTGCCGGACGACCGTGATCACGTACGACTTCGATACGCTGGATTGCGATCTGACCTTGAGCGTAACGGTTCTGGTTTGACCGGGTTCGAGATAGACCGTTTTTTTCAGGAAGGTTGCCCTGGCCATTCCCGGCGTTTGCAAGGTGGCTTTTATCGTTGTTTTGGGCGTGAACTCGTCGAGCGTCAACGTGTAGTTCAGCACGGCGGGATCAAATGCGGGACTTAGCACGCCTGCGCTGACACCAAGCGATGCCAACAGGTTGTTGGTTGATTTGTCGCGCTTGATGACAAAGCTGTAAACATGCGTGCGACCGGAGGATCTTACCTTGATGAATACTGTCCTCGTTCTGCCGTTTCCAATCTCGAATGTACGGCTCGGATTGACGCTGGTCGGCACGCCGTTGATCCAAACCAAAGCCTCGCTGTTTTCAGCCACTGGCGTGAAAGTGATGCTGCTGACGTTTTCCGCGAGTCTTATGCGATATGCATACCGATGCTGGGAAAATGCCGGTGATATTGTCCCTGCCGATATTCCGGGGTCTTTTAGCAATGCCAATGAGGATTGTACATGGGAAGCCTCATTATGATGCACCGGCATTGGCGATGCGAATGCAACCGTGCCCGTAAAGAACACGAGCGTCATGGCAACTGCCAACAGTATAATTAATCTCTTCTTCATGATTGACTCCTCTCTTTTATATGGGATCATATTTGGACTGTGCCTGCATGGTTTGACCCTTCAATCCGGATGGTTCAGGTTAAATGTTTCGCCTATATACCCAATATAGATCGTCTGATATTCCATGTAAACCAGTTCATAATATGTCATCAATGTAAAACACATTCGTATTATTTGTAATACTTTTGTAAATATTTGCTTGGACTCATTCCCGTTTCGCTTCGTTTTCCCGGACAAGAAAACCGGTTTGGTGTTCCCGCTTCTTTGCCCAACGGCTCTTTACAGTTCTGTTTTTAGCCGTTGGTGCGTCTGAAAAAAATCCTTCCACGGATCTTCATAGGCCATTCTAACAAGCGCATCCTCCATCTTCACGCCATTGGGGATCACCGAATCAAGCTCTTCCCATAAAATGGGCATGGAGACCGGCGCTCCTTTTCTGGCTCGTAGAGAATAGGGGGCAACGCTGGTAGCACCTCTGCCGTTTCGGATCCAGTCAACGAAGATCTTGCCCTTTCTTCTGACCTTTCTGACGTTGCTTGTGTAGCATTCCGGCCATCGCTGTTCCATGGCCTCGGCTATGCGTTTGGCAAATTCACGAAATGCATCCCACCCCGCGGACGGCTCCAAAGGTATGACCACATGGTACCCTTTCCCGCCGCTGGTCTTTAGATACGATACCAAGGAAAGCTCATCGAGGAGGCTTTTTAAGTCCCTGACACCTTCGCGGACCTTTTGAAGATCCAATCCCTCATCCGGATCCAGGTCAAACACCATCATATCCGGCTTTTCAAGGTTTTCAACGCGGCTTCCCCATGGATGGAATTCCAAAGTGCCCATCTGCACCTCCGCCAGCAGTCCGCGAACATCCCTGATGTAGAAATACTCCTCGGTCTCCCCGTCATTCTCCAGAATCGGGATTGTGATGATTCCGTCGACGTCCGGCCCGGGATGCTTCTGATAAAAACACGCGTTGGATGCTCCGTCGGGACAGCGCACAATACTGAGAATCCTGTTCCCAACATACGGCAACATGCGTTCTGACACCTTTTCATAGTACCGTACCACATCCCCCTTTGTGATTCCGGTACCTTCAAACATTACCTTGTCGGGTTTGCTTATCGTTACCCCGTCTACAACGATGGTTTGATCGTTCGCTTTCATTTTCCTTTTCCTTATCGGCTGCGCGGATGCAGTGTTTGGTCCGGTTTGCTGATCAGCCGGCAATTCGTTGTCTGTGCCTGGTGTTTCCCGTGTGATTTCAAACGGATTCTTGTCTGCACGAAGGCCCTTAAAACTGGCTTGTCTTAGCAGATTGTCCTCTGTCCATTGTGCAAACTTGACCTGTGCGACCAATACGGGCTTAAGCCAAAAAAGCTTCTCGTTCATCCCGGATTTCGGCGCTTGTTGAAAAGGAGATGTTTCAGTTTGGATCTTGGCGAACTTTTCCCCAAGCTCCTTCGCGGACTGCTCGGTAAAACCGGTTCCTGCGCGCCCTGTATAGACCAGTTCCTTCCCGTTATAGACCCCAAGCAAAAGCGAGCTTACCCCGTTTTTGTTCTTATCGGAAACCGTATACCCTCCGATGACGAACTCCTGCCTGTTGTCGCACTTTATCTTGATCCAGTCGCCGTTTCTTGAACCACTGTAAACGGAATTTGCTTTCTTGCCTATGATCCCTTCCATATTTGCCTGGCACGCGGCAGCAAATATTTCTTTTCCATTGCCTGCGGTATGGCTGCTATAGTGCAGGTTGTCCGGTGCATGTTCCATCAGCGCTGCCAATTTTTCTTTACGATCTGTCAAGCGCTGATTTCTCAAGTCTGTTCCGTCCAGCGCAAGAAGGTCAAAAACGACATAGGTAAGATTTTCACCCTCCGGGTTTTTCATGTATTTTTGCAGGGCTTGAAAATCCGTTTTGCCCTGCGCATCCACAACAACCACTTCGCCGTCCACAACCATGCTCCTGCCTCCTGCCCATTCGATAAGCGAAGCTGCGATCGCCTGAAACTGCTTTGTATAGTCCAGTCCGTTCCTGCTCACGAGCCGAACTCCGTTGTCCTGCAAATACGCGAGTGTCCTGTACCCGTCATATTTCAATTCATACAGCCAATCCGTACCGGCCGGCACTTTATCCACAAGCTTTGCCAACTGGACTTCAATCTTGTCAAAAGGATTGCCTTCCCCGCTCGGGTTGATGCCTTGTTCGATCTCCTCCATGGTGCGCCCGGTTCTGATGCTGGTAGTGAATCCGGAAACCCCGTCTTCGTTCAGGGCATATTCGTCTTTTTCCTTAAACAGCAGCCAGTTCTTATCCGTTTCACCCGCTTTGGGCTTCATCCTGATCAAAGCCCATTTGCCCTTCAACCTTTTTCCGTAAAGGATCAACTTCAACGACCCCTCGGTCAGCCCCAGCTCTGCATTCTCCAAAGGTTCCCAGGTCCCTTCATCCCAGAGCATATCGACGCCGCCGCCATATTCGCCTTTGGGTATGATGCCTTCGAAGTCAAGGTATTCCAAAGGATGATCCTCCACTTTGACGGCAAGTCTCTTTGTATGAGGATCATAGGATGGCCCTTTGGGTACGGCCCAGCTTAAAAGAACGCCATTCCACTCCAGACGGAAATCATAGTGATCCCTGCTGGCTATATGGTGTTGGATGACAAACCTCAGCTGTTTGCCTGACGCTGCAATTTTCCCGACCGGTTCCCCGGTTTTGTCAAAATCTCTTTTTTGGTTGTATTTTTCAAGCTCCGCAGCCATCAGCCTTTACCAACCTTCTTGTCCGCCTGCGGCTTTCTTGCTTCCACACTTTTTTTTAAAAGATCCACAATGTCAATGATCTTGCCCGAGCTTGCTTGCGGCTGATCGTCGTCTTTATCCTCAACATCGACAAGCGTCTTTTTGGATTTGCCTTCGATCCGCTTCATAACGGCTTCGCGGTATTCGTCTTTGTAGTTCTCGGGTTTCCATTCTTCTGACATGCCGTTGATAAGGCTTTCCGCAAGTTCCATTTCTTTTTGGGAAAACTTTTCTGTGTGCGGAATTTTCAACTCTTCGATGGAACGAAGTTCATCATAAAATCGTATAAGGTTGAGAACCAATGCGTCGTTGTGGGAATAGATCGCCGCAAGGTGGCCTTTGGTCCTGATCACAACCCGGGCAATGGCAGTTTTGCCGGTCTTTTTCATCGCCTCGCGCAGAAGGACATAGGCTTTTTCCCCTCCCTTTTCAGGCGAAATATAATAGGGCTTGTCCAGATATATCAGGGAAAGCTCTTGCTGGCTGATAAAGGTTTCGATCGCCAGCGTTTTTGCTGCCGACGCATCGGCTCTGACAAAATCCTCATCCGTCATGACCACGTAATTGCCGTCATCGAACTCATATGCTTTTGCAATATTGTCCCAGGAGACTTCTTCGCCGGTAACCTCGTTCACCCGCTGATATTTGATTTTGTTATCATCGCGGGCATCGATGAGATGGAACTTCAGATCATTGTCCTGTTCGGCGGAGAACAAATTGACGGGGATGTTGACCAATCCGAAAGATATGGCGCCTGTCCATATTGATTTCAAATGCTTCACACTCCTTGCGTTTGTTAAGAACGGCTGGAAGATTAGTATATTCATGATTTTTTTGTTGATGCCGGGAATTTGCTTTTGCCTTGGTTTGTCGGATCGTAAGATTTCGCAGCGCTTGTAGGCACCGGACATGTTTTTGGGTTGAAACTGCTTGATAAATCAAAAATCATTGGGACGCGCTCAATCAACCGTCCCGATTCCTATAAAATATAGAACAATAGAATTTTAGTACAAAATGCGCTGTATATCAACAATCTGTATTTCAATAAGTATAAATGGAAAGAAAAATCTCCCGATTGGAAGCAAATGCCGGCAGTTCCGGGGTTCGCTTGATCTTTCGTGCCGGATTAAATTTTTAAAATTCCTGTCAGAGTACTTTTTCGACGAATATCCGCACTATTTCCGGATCGAACTGTGAACCTGATTGCCTGATCAGCTCAACACGCGCTTCATCCTTCGATTTCGCCTTTTGATAGGGTCTTTTCGCCGTCATCGCTTCGTAAGCGTCGGCCACTGCAATGATCCTCGCTTGAAATGGTATTTCCTCCTGCTTAAGTCCCTCGGGATACCCCTTGCCGTCCCACCGCTCGTGGTGGTATAGCACCGATTCAGCGAAAGCGGCATATTCCTCAACTCCTTTGAGCATCTCATAACCGATAAAAGGATGTCGTCTTATCAGCTCTCCTTCTTCGGCGTTGAGCTTTTCTGGTTTGTTGAGCACTTCCGCCGGCACGATGATTTTACCGATGTCATGCAGGATTCCCGCAATCTTGATCTCGTCGATCTCCTTGCTGCCGAGATTCATCGCTTTGGCGATGCTAACACAGAATTGGGATACCCTTTCCGTGTGTATTTGTTCCTGATCATATTTGTTGTTGATATTTCGGAGGACTGTCTCGATGGTACGGCTTCGCATGATCTTGCCGTGTTTCATTTTATCCCTGTACATATTGTTATCCGCGTCCTTGTACAATCCTACAACGTCTTTATCCTTGAAGTCTTTGGTAGAAAAACCGATAGCCAAAGAAACCATCACAGAATCCAGTTTTGTTCCTTCCGTCGCCTCGATGATTCTCGCTTTGATAGCCTCGGCTTCGTCCGCGTCCGTTTTGGGAAGCAGAATAGCAAACTCATCACCGCCTGTTCTGCAGATGATATCATCCGCCCTGCATGTGCTTGTAAGGATTCCCGCCACCGTCTTTAACAGCATATCACCCATCTGATGACCGAAAGCATCATTGGTCAGCTTCAGACCGTTTACATCCAGAACCATGATGGAAAACGGCTGGTTCCGTTTTGTATCCAGTCGTTTGAAAGCGTCCTCCATATACGCACGGTTGTAGAGACCTGTTAGATGGTCATGCATGCTGAGGTATTCAACCTGCTTTTGCTTCTCCCTCTTTTCGGTGATATCGCGAAACACGATCACCACCCCGGTCGTATGCCCCTCGCTGTCCCGTATGGGTGCGGCGCTGTTTTCAATTGCAATCTCTTTGCCGGATTTGGAAAGCAGAATCGAATTGCTCTCGCCTTTGCTTATTTCGCCGGTTTCAAGGACATGGTATACGGGATTTTCGACCGGTTGCCTTGAAATTTCATGCACCGTTTGAAAGACTTCTCCCAAAGGCTTCGCGATGGCATCCTGCCGCTTGACGCCGCAAAGCGCTTGCGCCATCTGGTTTATGATAACGATGTTCCCCATACTGTCCGTTGAGATAACGCCGTCGCCGACGGAAAGCAGTGTTGTCCGGAACAATTCCCTCTCATTGAAAATCTCTTTTTCCAGCAATACTCTTTCCGTTATATCCTGTGTTGTACCAATTCCGCGTACGGCAACACCGGACTCATCGTAATAGGTTTTTCGGGTCGCCCGGATATACCGTATTTCACCGTCCGGCCGGATGATGCGGTATTCATGTTCCAGATATTCCTTGCCGTCAAACGATTGTTCTATCGCAAGCTTTGCTTTTTTTCTGTCTTCGGGATGCCGCATTTGCATCACGGCTTCGCTGGTGGGTATGAAACTGTGTTTATCCACCCCGTAAATCCGATACGCTTCATCGGACCAATAAAAGCCGTCGGTGCGGAAGTCCCTCTCCCAGCTTCCGATATGGGCGCTGGCCTGTGCTTCTTCAAAAAATTCACGGATCCGCTCTGTTTGCAGTTCTGCAATCTTGCGTTCAGTGATATCCTGGTTTGTGCCGATGCCGTATAGCGGGCTGCCCGCCTCGTCATAGAGCGTCTTTCTGGTTGTGTGTATATAACGTATTTCTCCGTCCGGTCTGACGATACGGTAATCATATTCCAAAAAGGCTTTCCCGCTTAACGAATCTTCAATGATCTCACGCAGCTTCTGCCGGTCGTCCGGATGCCTCATCGCCTCCAGCGATTGGGAGGTGATCGTATAGGTGCTTTTATCCACACCGCTAATACGGTAACATTCGTCGGACCAGAAGTAGGTATCCGTCCGGTAATCCCTAACCCAACTCCCAACATGTGCAATGCTCTGCGCATCCTCGAGGTTTTCTTTGGCCATGCGCATTTCCATTTCAACGAACTTGCGTTCCGTAACATCCTGCAGAGTACCCAGTCCACGAACAGCTCGCCCGGACTCGTCATAATGTGTTTTTCTGGTAGCATGGATATACCGTATGTCCCCGTTTGGCCGGACAATCCTATATTCATGTTCCAAATACTCTTTGCCGTTTAGGGATTCCGCTATCGCGTTGACGGCTTTTTCCCTGTCATCCGGATGACGCAAAGCCATAATAGCCTCGGCTGTGAGGATAATGGCGCCCTTTTCAACACCAAAAATCCGGTAGCATTCGTCGGACCAGAAATAGGTATCCGTCAGATAATCCCGTTCCCAACTGCCGATGTGCGCGATGTTCTGCGCTTCGTCCAGAAACTCCCTGACTCTTCTTCCTTCGATCTCCGCCAGTTTGCGTTCGGTTACATCCTGCAGGGTTCCCATACCACGTAAGGCTCTTCCCTTTGCATCATAGTCTGTTTTTCTGGTGGCATGGACATATCGTATTTCGCCGGGCGGTTTGAAGATCCGATAATCGTATTCTATATATTCTTTACCGTTGAGCGCTTCCTCGTTCGCGATCGCCGCCCTTTCTCTGTCCTCCGGGTGGCGCAGCGCCATTACAGCTGTGTTCGAAGGTACGAAGATGCCCTTTTCAACTCCAAAAATCCGGTAGCATTCGTCGGACCAGAAATAAGTGTTTGTCACATAATCCCGTTCCCAACTGCCGATGTGCGCGATGCTCTGCGCTTCGTCCAGAAACTCCCTCATTCGCTTGGTTTCCATGTCGGCAGGTTTGCGTTCGGTTATATCCCTGCCTGAAATACAGACTTTATCCGAATACGAACAAGACCGCCATTGGATGGTCCGATAGGAATTATCGGCACATCGATATCGGTTGATAAAATCGATGGTATCTTCATGGGAAAGCCTTTGCATATCGTTGCGCGTTTGATGGATATCATCGGGATGCACGAAATGCAGAAACTTATCGCCTGTCCCTTGTGTTGAAGAGCCGAACGTATCAAGCCACATCGCATTGACCCGAAGGAGGGTACCGTCTGTGTCGGCGATGCCAAACAGATCGAGATTGATAGAGAATATTCTCTCCAACGCGTCTGCTTGATCGGCTGCGATATCGCAATCACTTTTCAATGCTCTTATATCAATCATAGATTCTATACTCCAACATGACATTTGTTGAATTATACCATTTATCCATCTGGCAATAAATTATTTTATCTGCGCTTAATATGCCTATGCTGTTTTTTTCTCAGGTTCGTTCTGCACATTGCGGCTGGAATCTTCCTGCAGAAGTGATACTGTGCGCAACGCCATGGCCAATATATTATAATATCGTTAGAATCGGGATACGACGATAGTTGCGTTTTGATATCTTTCTGTATCTTCCAAAAGTTTAAATTATAGTTTATAATAAAATGGTTATTTTTTAGCGACATGGGACTTGGGCGATGCATCATACGGGTATACAACAATATCACCCTGCTGACCTTTTCCATGACATCGGATTGGCAACGGATGATGCTTGAACACTGTTGGAACGAATGTTTATGAGGAGCCGTCTATTTTGATTAACAATGCTATCCTTAATATTTTTTCTTTGTTATTGCTGGCAATACTGTTTATGTATTCTTTGAATCGTCTGGATAAAAATTCCATTCAGCAGAGAGCTTACTATGCAATGCTTGTATGCACCATGGTCTTGCTTGTTTTGGATATATTCAGCAGGTTTGACGGAAATGCGGGTACCATATACAGTCTTTTCAACCGTGCGGGCAATTTTCTGATATTTTTGCTCAATCCCGTCTTACCATCCATTTGGCTGATCTATGTCGACTCCCAAATATTTCATGATGATAAAAGAACAAAAAGATTGGTAATCCTGCTTCTTTTCCTGATAGCGGCAAACTTCATCGTGGTTCTCCTATCCCAATCCAATGGCTGGTATTATACCATTGATGCCAACAACATATACCACAGAGGGCCTTTGTTTATCCTTGCAAGCACACTACCCTTTTCTTTGCTGCTTGTGGCTTTTATGGAAGTTATCCTAAACAAAGAAAAGCTTTCGACCAAACAGCTTGTTCCGTTTATCTTTTTCCCGGTGCCGCCGTTTGTCTGCATCTTTCTGCAGCTGTTCATCTATGGGGTTTCTTTTGCGCTCAACGGCACGGTGCTTTCTTTGATGATCGTCACGCTAAGCATTCAAAACGAAGATGTTTATACGGATCATTTGACGGGTGTAGGCAACAGGAAGAAGCTTGAAGCCGTGCTGAAAGAGAAAGTTGCGAAATCCTCGCGGGACAGAACCTTTTCACTGATTATGGTAGACATCAATAATTTTAAAGAAATAAACGATACATTGGGTCACGACATGGGCGACAAGGTCTTGAAGGCTTTCGCGGAATTGCTGGAAAAAAGTGTGCGTTCAAAGGATTATGTCACCCGCTATGGCGGAGATGAGTTTTGTTTGATCATGGATATATCCGAAAAAAGTTGCCTGGATTCGGCTGTGTTGCGTATCAACAACGATTTCGGTTCGTTGAATCATTCCGGACTCCTTCCTTTTTGCCCCACCATCAGCATGGGGTATGCCATCTATGACCATCCAACCGGTATGAGCGCAGAGGCGTTTTTTAAGCAGGTAGACACACTGCTGTATGAAAACAAAAGGCGAAAACAAGGGTTAGAACACTGATATCCTATTGTAGCGTTTTCAATAAATTGTAAGTCGTTGAATTGATTTTAATTTTCCTTCTATACAAGGATGCTTTGTAGTAATATAATTGCATATAACAACTATATCAACACACAACTATTTTATAACTTAACATTATTGGGAGGAATCATATTGACGGAAAATCAAATGTCCCACCGCGAAAAGCGGCGAAAAATGATGTTGGAAGGGCCTGTCGTTAAAGTCATTCCAACGGTAGCGATACCGATGATCGTCGCAATGCTGATCGACTCGATCTATAATATCACGGACACCTATTTCGTCAGCCAGTTGGGCATCGCGGCTACGGCAGCCGTGGGCGTCAACGATTCGCTGATGCATTTGATGCGCTCCGTCGCAATGGGATTTGGAATGGGTGCATCCAGCTATATCTCTCGCCTGCTGGGTGCAAAACGAGACGAACAAGCCAGTCGTGTGGGTACAACCGCGTTCTTTACATCAATGGCGTCGCTGACGGTGCTCGGTTTGATCGCATACGTTCTGATGGCTCCGATGCTCAAGATGATGGGCGCGACAGCGACGGTTATGCCATATTCGATGGATTATGCCCGATGGATACTGCTCGCTTCGCCGTTTACCGGCGGTACGGTCGTATTAAGCCAAATACTGCGTGCTGAAGGCAGTACTAAAATGTCCATGATCGGCATGATTTGTGGCTGTATTTTGAATATGGCCCTCGATCCGCTGTTCATAAGCGTATTCGGCTGGGGCGTGGCGGGTGCAGCCATCGCGACCAGCCTGTCGAAGGTCGTCAGCTTCATTGTGTTGCTGTCGCCGTTTTTACGGAACCGCTCGTTACTGGATTTGAAATTCAAGCTATTTACACCGAATAAGGAGATCTACGGAGAAATCGCCCGTATGGGCATCCCCACTCTTTTGCGCAGCAGTATGCTAACCGTCTCGTCTATCGTTACCAATGTTTTCGCCGGTGGCTTCGGAGATTACGCGCTTGCAGCCGTTTCGGTGGCAAATAAGTGTACGCGCCTGGTCGGCTCAGCGATTATGGGACTTGGGCAAGGCTTTCAGCCTCTGGCGGGTTATTGCTGGGGAGCGAAGAATTACAAACGTGTCCGTCAGGCATTCTGGACTTGCAGCGCCATGGGAGCAGGCGCCGGTTTGGTGCTCGGATCGATTATGGCGTTTTCAGCAACGAATTTGGTTGGTGTTTTTACCGCATCGAACGATACGATGATCGTAAAGCTGGGTTCCTATATGATCATTTCCCAATGCATCACCATGATTCCACATGTATGGGGCATGATCGCCAACGGCTTGTATCAGGCGGTGGGACGACCCATCAGTGCAGCTGTTTTGGGTCTTTCAAGGCAGGTGATTTTCCTGATACCGAGTGTCGTCATACTCTCGGCGATATTCGGTGTATATGGACTGGCATCGGCACAGGCCTTGGCGGATGTCCTAACCGCTTTACTGGCGCTTCCCATGGTGATAAAACTATTTAAGGAACTCAAATACAAAGAGGCGGAGCAGGCGGAGTTGGAGGCGCAGGGGTTAGCCGAAGCGGATGCTCAGCAGATGTTGCTCTGCAATCAGCTCGAATTGGAACCGGAAGAAATATAGATAAGGAGCGGTTTGAATGAACAAAGAAAACCAAGAATCCGCGGGAAGCATCCAACGCTATATCTCTCGATTGGAGCGGCAGCGTCGCCGCTATCTTGACGAACACCTTCGCGATAAGAAGTTGTACGGTTCGATGTTCATGGTAATACTGTACCTTGAGAGGGAGCCCGGCTCCAATCAGGATGATCTGGTCGCATTTCTGGGTATCGACAAGAGCGGAGTAACGCGCATCTGCCGTAAACTGGAGGACTTGGACTACATTCATCGTGAACAATCTCAGCAAGACAGGCGGCAAAACAAGCTGTATCTGACGCAAAGCGGCAATGAATTGCTGCCGCTGATCCGTACGCTGCTTCAATCATGGCGTGACACCGTAACAGCCGGAATGGATGAACACGATCAAAAGGACCTTTTGCGGCTGCTCGGACATATGATGAACAACGTGTTGCAAGAAACCGATAAACGCCTTTGATGGGTGCAAAAAAAGATAATTGTCATTTCCCTCTGCATCCCGGTAACACAGATAGCATAAACATCCTTGCGATAGGCTTTCAGAAAGGTATCTAAGGATTGGTGTCAGCATAAGTCGTAAAAAGCCACAATTTCTCCATTGAAATTGTGGCTTTACATATGAAGCCAAAAAGAATCGAGCTTCTGTTAAAATCCTTCAGACCGATCCTTTAAAATCACAGCAGATTTGCATCATAAAGCATATGGGCACATCCTGCGATATGGATCATCTCCCGTTGCTTTCCCGTATCCTGATCTTTGAAAAACGCTTTTCGGACGATATCATTTTCGGTTTTACCGTCCGCCACTTCTTCGCACGCGGCAATTAGGTCCTTCGCCAACTGCAGCGTCGGGGTGCCGGGGAAAACGTAATCCTGCTGATGTCCGTTGTAAAGTGTGATGCCGTCCTCCACCATGCTGATGAACCGTCGAACGGTATCGGCATATTCGAGCAGTCCCTCCTTGCCGCATCTCCCCAAATGGGTGCGCTTGAGAATGGCATCACCGACAAAGGCATATCCTTCCGCACGGTTATACAATGCGATGGACCCGTTGGAATGGCCGGGAATCTTGATGACTTCAAGCTTGACGCCGCCCGCGTCGATGACTTCCCCTTCGTCGATGTTTTTGAACTTTGTCCCGGTGCAATCCACGCAATGTTGCGCCGCGTAGTCCATGATCTCTTTGTTGTTCAAACTGAAAGATTCCAGATCCAAAAGGCGTTTGTCCTTATCCAGCGCCCGGTCAATCCTGTCGAGGTCCCGTTCGTTCATATAGGCTTCGTCAAAAAGGATTGCGCCGCCCGCGTGGTCGGGGTGCCCGTGGGTCAGAATACAGACGAGGGGCTTGTCGGTGATCGTTTCGGTATAGCGGCGCAAGCCGTCCACAGCACCCAAACCGCTGTCTATGACAATGGCCTTGTCATCGCCGATTACAAGACCGATGGGAAACCTGTGATCCCACGAATAGCTTTCCCGCACGACGCAGAGCCGGTCGGAAACCTTCTCGTGTGAGAAGATGTCGTTTGTGGTAAAAACCGCCATACATACTCCCCCTTTTAAATTTGAATGTTGTTTGGATGTATTTATCATATCATATTCTTCGGATATAAGATCAAACCGCTGTATACGGCTTTCATACAGGATTTCGGGCACTGCCCGTCATTGACAAACGGCTTCGGCAGGCTTTATCATAAAAACAATGCCAAAAATCATCTGTTCAGAAGTTTTTATTCATTTCCCTTTTCAAGTTTCCGTCAGAAAAAGAGTTTCATATCGAAAGGTGTGTGCGCGATGGTTGATTTCACAACGATGACCTATGACGAGCTGCTGCGCGAGGGCGGTCATCCATGTTCCTGCGGCATGGTGCATTCAACGACTTTGAAATACCTCAAAATCGGTTCCGGCGTTATCCGGCTTATCCCCGAAGCGCTCGATATTTTCGGCTTTAAAAAGCCCTTTGTCGTATGTGATCCCAACACCTATGCCGCCGCGGGCGAGAAGGTCGTCCAGATCTTAAAGGATTCGGGCGTACAATATACGCTCTTTGTTTTCCCGACAGACAAAGGCGTACATCTTGAACCGGACGAGTATACCGTAGGCAGCGCGTCAATGGCGTTCGACCCCGCCTGCGATGTGGTTCTTGCCGTCGGTTCCGGTGTAATCAACGATACCTGCAAGGTGCTGGCCCATATCGCGAAAATCCCTTCCATCGTGGTGGGTACCGCACCATCCATGGACGGCTTTGCTTCCAACTCCTCCTCCATGGTTCAAAACGGACTTAAGGTCAGCCTGTATAACGACTGCCCGATTGCGGTTATCGCGGACCTTGATATCATGAAGGACGCTCCGATACGAATGCTGATGGCGGGATTGGGTGATGTTCTGGCAAAGTGCGTCGCGCTGGCCGATTGGCGCATAGCCGAGATCGTCGTGGGCGAAGCGTACTGCGAAACGTTGGCAAATCTGATGCGCTATTGCGTCCAAAAGTGCCTCGACAATGCCGAGGGGCTGATGCGGCGCGAGCCGGAAGCCATCCAAAGCGTGGTCGAAGGCCTCGTTCTTTCCGGTGTCGCAATGTCGTTCGCGGGGTCTTCCCGCCCTGCTTCCGGACTGGAACATTATTTCTCGCACATGTGGGAAATGGTGACGCTGCAGCGCCACGCGCCGACCGAACTGCACGGCATACAGGTCGGCGTAGGCACCTGCATATGCCTGTCGCTGTATCAGCATCTGCTTGAAATAGCGCCTGATAAAGAATATGCGTTGGCAAAACGCGCCGCTTTCTCGCAACAAAAATGGGAAGAAGATATGTTACGTATCTTTGGAAGCGTCTCTTCCTCTATCATCAACGGCGAACGCAATTCCTGGCACAAGAATGACGCGCAAGGCCATGCGCAGCGTCTGGAAACAATTATAAACCGGTGGGACGACATCGTTCGTTCCATCGCCGAAGAACTGCCGGATGCGCAGAATACCGTTTCACGCCTCAAAGGACTTGGCATCCCCACCACGCCGCAGGAACTTGACCTGAGCCATCAGGATACCGTCGACGCTTTTATCGGTTCGCGCGAGATCCGCAACAAATATCTGGTCTCCAGCCTTCTGTGGGATATCGGACTGCTGGACGATTTTATACAATACCTGTAAATCGCGGTCTGTCAATGCTGATCATAAGCAGGCTGGTTCAATAACCTGCCAATGTAAAAAACAGAATGACCCTCTTGTGCCATGCACATAAGGGTCATTCTTTGTTGTATTTTGATTGAAGATTTTTATACTGCGCCTATGAACAGATCGATCAACAGATATTGCTTTGTGGTATTGAACTGAAATTACTTTTTGATATCTTTTATAGGCTTTGGAATCGAAGAACTATCCGCTGAGATCGCGGAGATCGCTTTGACCTTCTCGGTTGCTTTCTTCTTTTTCTCCCGCTTCTTCGGGCTTTTATCTCCCATATCAATCATTCCTGCCTTTCTGTAAAAATCCTGAAAGTGTATTATCCCCACGCCACGCAAACTGATTGTGACAATATCGGGAACCGCATCTATAGTATAGCATTGAGCCGGGAATACTACAATCAAGTCACCCTTTGCCAAACCCTCTTATCAACAATGCAAGGCTTATCCTTGACTTTCATCCTTTTTGTGCCGCAGCACCAAATCCGTAAACTTTTCAACAAAGGTTTTATCCTGCTCTTTGTTGCGTTTGGAAGGGCCTTTTAACCTTCCGCCGGCGCTTCTTATCTTCTTGGCAATATGGCGGGCAAACAGCAAAGAATCGATGTTCTGCTGTGTGTATTCCATACCGTTTTGGTCAACCGGTATTGCCAGCCTCGCCAGACACATCGCAGCCAAACCATAATCCTGTGTCACCACGATATCGCCCTTTTGTGCCATGTTGACCAATACAAAATCAACGCTGTCCGCTCCTTTGGAAACGGTGATGGTCTTTATACCTTCCATCTCGATTATATGGGAGGTATCGCACAGGATTAGGCACTCCACCCCTTGCCGTTTGGCGATCGCGACAGCCTGGTTCACCACAGGGCATCCGTCCGCATCGATGAGTATTTTCATCATAAGACCTCTGTTTCTGCGGTTTTGGGCTTTTGCAATCCGTCTGTCGTATATTCTTCCAGTTCGTATTTCCCGGTAACCGGATTTTTATCCTGATAATCAACGTAAACGGCGCATTGCCTGGAATATAGCAATGCTACAGCCCGTTTGACCCCGGCAGGCTTGGAATGATTCCTGTTTATTTCCGCCTTGATTCGCCGCAGCACCGGATCCGCAATTCGAAGTGTTTTTGGCAGGAAGCCGGATGCGTTGGACGCCAGTCTGTCGCATACCAGCATATCCCGCAATGCCATAGGATCGACATGCCCTTTGTTTGAAAAGAAATGGAAGAGGATCTGCGTATAGTCATCCAGCGAAATATCCGATGTGACCTTGTCGCATGCGTGGTCGCCGAAGAGCTGAAAAAGTGCAAACGGTGTGCATCCCAAACTTTCCAAAAGATATTGGATCGTTCTTGCAAAACGGCCGCTGTTATACAGCCGGTTGAGCGCATCCTCCAACCGATGCAGCGACCAAACTTCCACAGATGACAACCAGGGCGTTTGTATCACCTCATAAGGCGGATCCGCCGTATAGTCGCAAGGGTAGTCCTTCGGTTGTTCACGCATCTGTGATCCGTGAAGCATCTTTAAAAAGCCGAGCTGCAGCATATGGGGAGACAGCAAGAACGCTTCATGAAAGCTAGCCTGCAAACTTTCCCAATCCTCGTATGGCAATCCTGCAATAAGGTCGATATGCAGATGGACATTGCCAAACGCTGTCAGCTGCCGAATGTTCTGTTTCAGCAGTTCCAAATCCGTCTTCCGGTGAATGCTTCGCAGCGTCTGCGCATTGAAGCTTTGCAACCCGATTTCAAACTGCATCAGCCCTGCCGGCGCTGTGGACAAAAGCGCTATGGTTTGATCGTCCAGCAAATCGCCTGCAATTTCAAAGTGAAAGCACACGCCAACAGGGATATTGCTGCCATAGTTTTGAATGATAAATGAAAACAACTCCCGGGCCCGACCCCGGTTTGCATTAAACGTGCGGTCGACAAATTTGACTGTTTTTGTTCCGCTGTTGGCCAGGCGGATGATGTCTTTTTTGACACGGTCCGCATCAAAATACCGGACGCTGCCACAAAGGCCGGAGAGGCAAAACGCACAGGAAAACGGACAGCCCCTGCTCGTTTCAATATAGGCAATGCGGCCTTGAAGTGCTTGAAAGTATTCAAAAAGATACGGGGACGGCGGTTCATCCTCCGATACATAGGGTTTACATCCGGATATCCCTGCCTCGCTTCGACAACAAAGTCCGGGGATTCCCTTTGTATCCGTTTGTTGTTGCAATGCATTGAGCAATCGAACGATCGGAACCTCTCCTTCGCCGCAAACGACGTAATCCGCTTCGTTTTCCGACAGTATCTGCTGCGCGTTGTAGCTGACTTCCGGTCCACCCAGCACGATGACTGTATCGGGCAAAACACGCTTGATTTGGCGTATCATTTCAAGCGTCTGTTCAATGTTCCAAATATAGCAGCAGAGGCAAACGACGTCCGGATGGCTCTGTACGATGCGAGCTGCGGCTATTTCCGTCTTTTCATTGATCGTGCCTTCCACAACGGCAGCCGAAATCCCGTCCCGGCAATTTGCCACAATAGCTGACAGCAAATACCATGGAGCCAAAGAGGAGTGGATGTATTGGGAATTAAGCGTTCCTATCGCCACGTTTAGATTTCGTATCATCGTTTCTCTTTCTTGGATGGATTCCAACGCATACAGCATCCGGTTCTTTCCCATTATACCAACGCGCGGCGGGAAAAGGTGATTCCGATAAATTTCACTTATTAAATCACTCGTTTTTTGCTTTGATCAGTCATGAATATAGTTTTATGGAATATATATAAAAAGTCAATATTTGGAAATAATACCCAATACATAGGTTTTTCACGGCGGTTTCAATCATTCGGAGAGGTAAATGCGATATGGAGAGAATCACATATCCTTTAACAAGCGGACAGAAAGTGATCGGACAATCCGGGCAGATATTTCCCGGCAGCGCGGTGAACAACATCGGCGGCCTGTTGCTCCTGGAAGATGATCTCGACTTCGACCTTCTTCAAAAGACGATACAGTTGTGCGTTTCGCGCAACGATGCGTTAAGGCTCCGATTGGTGAAATCCGACGATGAAGCAGATCTGACTAGGCAATTCATTTTCAACAAGGTGCGCCAATACGATACGGGTAAAGTGCCTTCGGATATCCCCTGCGTCGACTTTTCTCAAAAAACGCAGCAGGAAATGGACGATCAGATCAAACTTTGGAACAGCGAGCCGATCGATGTTTTCGAATCGCCGTTTTACGAATTTATCATGGTTAAATCTTGCGACGGCAGACAAGGCGTCTTCTGTAAGATCGACCACATGGCAACCGATGCGTGGATGAGCATGATGCTCTGCGTTGAAATGATCGAAGTCTACTACGCGCTTAAAAGGGGCGAAGAGCTTCCGCCCCCGGCGTATTCCTTCATCGATTACATCGCACAGGAACAAGCTTATCTGAATTCTCCCGCGTTTGCACAGGATGAAGCCTTTTGGCTTTCCATGTACGATTCCAAGCCGCCTGCGACATTCATCAACGACAAGAACGAATTTATCCTGGGCCAAACAGGCAACAGCGTCCGTAAAACCGTTTCGTTGGATGCCGATCTTACATCAGCCGTCAAAGCATTCTGCAAAGCCCATTCCCTGTCCCCTGCCACTTTCTTTGAAACGCTCCTGGCCATCTATCTGTACCGGTTAAGGGACAGCACGGATGTCCTGTTTGGCAGTCTATCGCTGCTTCGTTCGACACTCAGGGAAAAGCGTACCTGCGGACCGCTTGTAAACAATCTGAATATCTGGTTCAAACTTGACCAGAACAAGCCGTTTTTTGAAGTCTGTGCCGATATCAACCAGCAGCGGCTTCGCATGGTGCGCCATATGCGTTATCCGCAATTGAACTTTTTAATGAACATCTATGCGAAATACAATTTGTTTGCTTTGTGGGATTGCGGCATGGCCTACCACGTTTCACGCATCCGGACCCGCGAAAAGGTAAAAAGCCAGGTTATGTGGTATTCAAGCGGCAGCTTTGCCTTACCGCTGTACATCAATGTAACGGATTGGGACGATATCGGCCGGTATATCATCCATTACGAGTATCATCCTGATCTGTTCAGCGTACAGCAGATCGATCAGATCCATGCCGGTTTGGTTTCGATCCTTCAAAAAGGCATCGAAGAACCGGACCGGCTGCTAAAGAACCTCTAAACTTTCCATCAATTATCGCGAGGCGGTGAAACCAATCAAAAACTATCGTTGGTACCCGTGCAGGCAAATGACAGATCTGCGCGAAATGCTTCAAAACAGTGCGCTCACTTACGGTAAGCGGGATGCCTTTCGCATTAAAACGCTTGAGGGCGGCATACGTAGCATCAGTTTTGAACAGCTGAACCGGGACGTAAACGCATTGGGAACGGCACTGATCCATTTGGGCCTTAAGGACCGCCATATTGCCGTGATCGGGGAAAACAGCTACGAATGGGTTGTCACATACCTCGCCACGGTCAACGGCGTCGGCGTAAGCGTGCCGGTCGATAAAGAGTTATCCGAGGAGGACATCGCCGGTATCCTAAACCAAAGCGACGCTTCTGCCATCGTCTTTTCAGCAAGTTTTGAAAAGATCATCCAATCGCTGATGCCAATGGTCCCAAACATCACGATCTACATCAACATGCATTCTCAGTCCGAACAGGATGGCATTATGAGCTTTTCGTACCTACTCGAGATCGGCAGACAGCTTTTGAGAAGGGGGGATGAAAGTTTCACCAAAGCACCGATCGACGCCAAAAAGTTGTGCGTTTTACTCTATACCTCCGGAACCACCGGCAAAAGCAAAGGAGTGATGCTTTGCCACCGAAATTTTGCAGCCGTCCTCTATGGCGCCATGTGCGCAATAAAGCCGGAACGGGTAACGATGTCCGTGCTTCCCATACACCATACCTACGAAAACTCCTGCGGTATTCTCACGGCGTTATACAACGGAATGACCATCTGCTTTAACGACAGTCTGAAATATATTTCCGACAACCTGAAGCTATTCAAACCCCATATGTTGCTTCTTGTCCCGCTGTTTTTGGAGGCTATGTATAAAAACATTTGGGACAAAGCGGCAAAAGCCGGCAAAACGGTCATGCTGCGCAAACTTATCCATATCAGCAATCTGTTTATCAAAGTCGGGATCGACCTTAGAAGCGTATTTTTCAGAAGCATCCGGCAAGCGTTCGGTGGGAATTTAAAGCTGATCATTAGCGGCGGAGCACCGCTGCGGACGGATTTGGTCACAGGATTCATCGAACTGGGGATTCAGGTTCTAAACGGTTACGGCATCACCGAATGTGCGCCGCTTGTCAGCGCAAACCGGAACAGATTCTACAAGGCCGATTCCGTCGGCATTACGATACCCTGTTGTCAAGTTCGCATCGAGAACCCAAACGAATCCGGGGACGGTGAGATCCTCGTACGAGGAGATAACGTCATGCTTGGTTACTACAAAAATGAAGAAGATACAAAAAAGACGTTTATCGGGGAATGGTTCAGAACCGGGGACATAGGCCGTGTTGACGGCGACGGGTTCGTATATGTCACGGGCAGATTAAAGAACACCATCATCCTGAGCAACGGCAAGAACGTTCAACCTGAGGAGCTCGAAGATCTGCTGGCCTCGCGGATTCCTTATATCAAGGAGGTCATCGTATTCCCCTCTGTTCAAAGCGAAGGAAAGGAACCCATCATTTCAGCCGCGTTCGTGCTCGACGAGGAATACATTCAGTCAAACGATATACAAAGCCCCGAAGCGCAGCTTCGAACCGATATTGCAAAAATCAACCGGCAACTTCCGACGTATAAGCATATTGGGCACATACAGATCCAATATGAGGAGTTCGAGAAGACAACATCCAAAAAAATCAAACGATACAAAGCAGTTTAGAGGTGATTGGCATGCTTCAAAAGTTACGATTCATTATATGTAAATATGTTGATGTCAAACCGGAAGAAATAGCCTATGAAACGGACATTCGTGAGATGGGTCTGACTTCTTTTGACGTTATGAATATCGTCGCGGAATGCGAAGTGGAGTTTAACGTCGTCATCGCGGAACGGGACATCCGCACCCTTTTGTCCATCGGCGATCTGGCCTTCTACATCAACCGCGCAAAATAACGATACATATGCAATTTGTATAAATATACAAACCCAAAATATATGCATGAAGTGTATGTATAAATATTCATACACCGCGAACCGCTCCACCCCTGCAAATCCGGACCCTTTTGCGGCCAACCGGATAAGGCAGGGTGAATGAATACGGAGGCTACTATCCAATGTCTGATTATGTGGAATTCAACAACGTTTACAAACGATACAAGATGGGTGAAGTGACAATCCCGGCTGCAGATGGTGTTACCTTTGGCGTCTGCAAAGGAGAATTCGCCGTTGTGGTAGGTCCAAGCGGCGCAGGCAAGACGACCGTTCTGAATATACTGGGCGGCATGGACGCTTGCGATGAGGGAAAGGTCTGCGTGGACGGAAACCTTGTAAGCGGCCTTTCGCGCCGCCAGTTGGCCGCGTATCGCCGGCATGACATTGGCTTTGTATTCCAGTTTTACAACCTTATACAGAATTTGACAGCCAAGGAAAACGTGGAACTGGCAACACAAATATGCAACGACCCGCTTGACGCCGCCTCCGTACTCCACGATGTCGGCTTAAACGATCGCATGAACAATTTCCCTTCCCAGCTCTCCGGCGGTGAACAGCAGCGCGTCGCCATCGCCCGGGCGCTTGCCAAACGTCCCAAACTGTTGTTGTGCGATGAGCCAACCGGTGCGCTTGACTACAACACGGGCAAAACAATCCTTAAGCTTTTACAGGATATGTGCCGGATCAACGGAAAAACCGTCGTTGTCGTCACCCATAATCAGGCAATTACGCCGATGGCCAACCGTATCATACGCATGCGCAGCGGCAGGGTCAGTGAAATCGTATTGAACAGCGAACCTCGCCCGGTCGAGTCCATCGAGTGGTAGAGTTTAAAAGAAAGGG
The DNA here is from genome assembly GCA_942492795.1 of uncultured Christensenellaceae bacterium. GTDB lineage: Bacteria > Bacillota > Clostridia > Christensenellales > QAND01 > RGIG3178. The sequence goes on along the minus strand of OW818639.1, from coordinate 1,554,849 downwards.
ATAAAAGGCCGTGCGAAACGCTTCACTTAAAGATACCATACGGGAGATCAGGAACAAACCAAGCCGCTTTATCTCCATTTTATTGATCGTCGCGATAGGCACCAGCTTTTTTGTCGGGCTTAAAGCCACCTGTCCCGATATGAAGCTCACAGCCGATGCCTATTTCAAATCGACGGATCTGAGCGATCTGCACATCCTGTCAACGCTTGGATTCGAAGACGCTGATGTTCAGGCACTGCGCGATCAAAAGGAAATCGCAGCAGTCATGCCGTCCTATACGACCGACGCTCTGATGGCAGCGCAGGGTTCCAACATCGTTGTCAAAGTGCACGCAATGCCAAAGGCATACGATGCCTCCTCCAAAACATTGAACAATCTCGTTCTTCTGTCCGGCTCCCTTCCGCAAAAATCAGGCGAATGCGTTGTCGAACAGAATAACCTGCAGAATCCCATCACGTTTAATTTGGGGGATACCGTCGTGTTCCTTCCCGAAGAGGGCAAGGATATATCGGATAGCCTGAAAGTCGATACATTCGTCGTTGTGGGTTTTGTTGATTCCCCGCAATATATTTCCCTGGAAAGGGGCAGCAGTACCATCGGAAGCGGTTCCGTCGGTTGCTTTATGTTCATTCCGTCGGAGGACTTCAATTACTCGGTCTACACGGATATCTATGTGAGCCTGTCTGCAACGATGGGTATTTCCGCATTTGGCAATGAATACAGCGATGCCGTTGCAACAAGTAAAGACATCCTCGGTCCGATCGGGGAGCAGCGTTCGATGATCCGGTACATCAACGTTAAATCCGAGGCGGACATAGAGATCAAGGACGCAAAGCAAAAGCTTTCCGACGGCGAGAAGGAATACGATGACGCGCTGGCAACGTATAAGCGCAAGATAACGGCAAACGAAAAGAAGCTCAACAGCGCTTATAAACAATACAATCAGGAAAAAGCGAAGTATGTGCAGGCCAACGACGATTTTCAAAGCACCAAGCCCCAGGCGCTGGCACAGATCGATCAGAAGCAGAAGGAGCTGGATCAGCTCCATGAACAGATCCTGGCACTTCAGACGCAGATAGATGCCACACCGTCCGACGATCCGAACCTTCCCGCCATGGAGCAACAGTTGGCCGATATGACGACACAATACGACGGTGGGACCGCGCAGCTGTCGGCCCAGAAAGCGCAGCTTGAATCCACGGAAAATCAACTGGCACAGACAAAGATTCAGCTCGAACAGACAAAAACGCAATTGGACAGTCAACACAGAAAGCTTGATCGCGCCAAAAAGGACGCGCAAAAAGATCTCGATGAAGCAAAGGTCAAGATCGACGATGCAAAGAAGGATATCGCAAAAGCACAGGACGAACTTGATGATCTTGAAGTGCCCGAGTGGATGCTGTTTTCGCGCGAGGACAATCCCGGATATGCCGGATACAGGGAGAATGCCGACCGGATGGACGGAGTCGCTACGCTCTTTCCGCTCTTTTTCCTGCTTGTTGTCTGCCTTGTTTGTCTGACGACCATGCTTCGCATGGTCGAAGAGCAGCGTACGCAGATCGGCACCTACAAAGCCCTTGGCTACAACCACGTCAGGATCGCATCCAAGTATTTCTGCTATGCGGTGCTCGCAAGCATCCTGGGCAGCGTGGCGGGCATATTTGCCGGCTATGTGATCTTCCCAAAGGTGATTTACGGTGCCTTTGATATCATGTACAGCCTGCCGCCCGTGATCACCGTCATGCCCTGGGGCATTGCCATTCTCAGTGTTGCCGTCACCGTGCTGTGCACAACGCTTACGGCTGTCTTTGCCTGCGTCAAAGAACTTTTATCGCAGCCTTCTCTTTTAATGCGTCCAAAACCGCCCAAACCCGGGAAGCGGATCTTCTTGGAGAAAACGACATTCCTATGGTCGCGGATGAGCTTCATCTCCAAAATCACCGGCCGCAACCTGTTCCGCTATAAAATACGCTTTTATATGACGGTTCTGGGTATCGCGGGATGCATGGCGCTGATGGTCGCAGGCTTCGGCTTGAAAAGTTCGGTATCGATGGTCGTGAACAAGCAGTTTGGCGAAATATATCGGTACGATATGGTCTTCAGCCTGAAAGACAACCTTTCAGCGCAGGATAAATTTGATATGGACGCTTCGATAAGCGCCGACAGCAGAATACAATCCGATCTGTTTACCTGCCAGCAGATGCTTCATGTTCAAATTGGAGCCAAGAAACTGGAGGTAAGCATATTCGTACCCGACGATGTGAACAAACTTGCAGGATTTGTCTCCCTGCGCCACAGATCAGACGGAACAGGCATCGGGCTTTCCGATTCAGGTGTCGTGATAACCGAAAAACTGGCGGATATGCTTCGCGTCAAAATCGGCGATACGATTTCCCTTAAAGACGGTGACCGGACCATGGAATACAACATAACCGACATTACGGAAAACTACGTGCATCACTATGTGTATATGACACCGAACGTATACGAACAGGCGTATGGCGAAAAGCCCCAATTCAATACAATTCTGGCCAATCTGTCCGATAAGAGCGATGCCGTCAAAAAGCTTCTGGCAAGCTACTGGCTGAAGAACGATAAGATAATGACCGTCTGGTATGTCACCAATGTGAGCAAAACCTTTGCCGATTCCATCGACAGCCTGAATTCCGTCGTATTGGTGATGATCATATGCGCAGGGCTTCTGGCCTTCGTGGTATTGTATAACCTGACCAACATCAACATCAGCGAACGCGTCCGCGAGATCGCGACCATCAAGGTGCTGGGCTTCTATGACAACGAAACATCCAACTTTGTTTTCCGGGAAAATATTATTCTGATGCTGCTGGGAATGATAGCCGGGGCGTTCCTTGGCGTTGTGCTACACCATTTTGTTGTAGCATCCGCAGAAATGGACATCGTTATGTTCGGGCGAACGCTCAACGGTTTCAATTATCTGTTCTCCGGACTATTGACCGTATTGTTCACCGTTGTGGTCAATTTCGTCATGCATTTCCGCTTGCGGAAAATAGACATGGTGGAATCCTTAAAATCGTTGGATTAAGTCCGAAACCCAAAAAATAAAATCCTCCCTGTTGCATGAGTCTTAACACCGTGCAACGGGAGGGTTTTTCGCGTCCGAAGGTATTGTAAAGCTCAAATTTTCATTCGTAAACGGTTGGTATGGAAGCGAGCACCTTCATGATCGCATCGGACAACGGTGCGAATTGCATGACCTTCATCATGTTGCCCTTAATTTTCAGTTTGCCGCTCATCAAGGCCGATTGTCCGCTTAGCTGCTGCGATGCTATCTGCACAAACACGGAGTAATCCGCGCATATGCAAAGATCCGCTTCCGGGGCATCGCCTTTGCCAATGTCAAACGTCTCCAATGACCCGTCCACGAGCTTTGCAAACGTGTATTTATCAATGCCGTCAGGACAGTTTGTATAGGCAGTGGACATCGAAAGGCACACGTTGCCGGTATTTTGCGGCGTCAATTGACGTTCCAGCATTCTTCGTGCCTGTGCACGCCACCCGTCGCTTAAATAGACTACCATTTCAGACATGCTGCTCCCTCCTCATCCTATGCTTATGGTAATGATACGATTTTGCCCTGCACGACATACCGTGCGTTTTTGTATTCGTATGTACACGTCGAGAGTGTCAGTATCCTGTCCGTGACCGCGACGTTTACGCCGCTTTTGAAGTCGGAATTCTTTTTTGAATCTTCAAGATACGCGGCAAAATCCGCTTCGGGTTTGATTTGCCTGTTAAAGAAGGCCGCATTGGATTTGCAGATAAACCCGCTGAACAATTCGATGCTGTAATTGCGCCCGGGCGTCAAAAAATACAATTTCGGGTGTTTGTCATAATAAGCCTGCGAGCGGTAATGCACGAGGCTCGCAAACATGCTGCCGTTCTTCATATGATGGCCATAGACAACGGTGTTTTCATCCGTAAAATTTTTGCCGTTGCGGTAATCGACAAACAACGATCCGTTGATGTTCTTTGACCCGTCTGAAAGATGACTGATATAAAAGCTGTTGTCCTTTCCCTGCACGACCGGATAGTTTATGACAGTTCCCTCACAGTACAGCCATCCGACGATATCCGGATTCTTCTTCAGCAGTGCGTCAAAGTCCACCTTTATCGGCACGGAATCCGATCCCGAGACAACGGTGGAAGTATTGGATACAGTCGAGTCATTCTTCAGCGTATCGTAAGCCTCATCTGCCTGTTTATACTGGATCATAGTGCTGACTAGCGTATATGCAAAAAACATAAACACCGCAAAAAAAATACAACCGGCTGCCGTAAAAATCCGCATCCTGTTTTTGCCTGTACAATTTGTTTTCATCGGTTGCTCCTTTTGAAAGGAGGTCTGCTTGGATAAGCAAACCTCCTTCGTTGATTTTCGACTCACCTTTTATAAGGGGACTGAACTACCTGTTCTTCTGTTTGGGTGCACGCGCCATTCCGAAAGATGCCACAAGGCCCAGCAGGGACAGCGCCATCAATGCAACATAAAGCGGGATGTTTCCCTGGTCTCCCGTGTCGGGTATGTCACTGCTCTCGTACACGACGACCACCGCATGATTGGCGGTGATGTTGTTAAAGGTATAGCTGCCGGGGAATGCTGCCACATCGACCGCAACGCCGTCTACCGTAACGCTCTTGATGGCATAGCCGTCGTTCGCACTGTAGGTCACCGTCATGGAGGATCCGTACGCAACGGAGGCATCCGGCGTGATTGTACCGTTGGTCACGGCGGTATCGATGGTGAACATATCGATTTGGTACACCACGACGATCGTATGGTTGGCCGCGATGTTGTTGAAGGCATAGCTGTTGGGATAGGTGGCAATGTTCACAGCAACGCCGTCTACGGTGACACTCACAAGATGATATCCTGTGCCGGGGCTGTAGGTAACGGTTCTGGTAGAGCCATAGGCAATGTCGGACTCATCCGGTGTAATGGTGCCGTTTGTCACCGCGGTGTCGATGCTGAACTTGTCAATCTCAAACACGACGGCGATCGTATGGTTTGCAGCGATATCATTGAATGCGTAGCTTGTGGGATGCGTCGCGATGTCTGCCGCTGCGCCGTCTACCGTAACACTGCTTACGTGATACCCAACGTTCGGGCTGTAGGTGACGGTCCTGTCATCCCCGTATGGAATGCCCGACTCGTCCGGTGTGATGGTGCCGTTTGTTACCGCCGTATCGATGGTGAACCTATCGATCTCATACACAACGGCAATCGTATGGTTGCTTTTAATACACTCGAACTTGTAGCTGTTTGGATATGCGGCGATGTCAACCGGGTTGCCGTCCACCGTCACGCTCACAAGATGATATCCTGTGTTCGGGCTGTAAGTGATGGTCTTGTCGGTGGCATACGGAATGCCGAACTGATCCGGTGTAATCGTGCCACCCGTCACCTGTGTATCGATGGAGAACGTACACGGCGCGTACACAACGTCTACCGTATGATTTGCCGTGACGTTTTTAAACAGGTACAGGAAGGCGCAATCGTTGATGTCCTGGGCGACGCCGTCCACCGTCACGCTCACGAGGTAACAGCCGGGATCCGGTGCGTACGCCACGGGGAATATGGGAAGACCGTACGGGATGCCGGAAAACGTCGGCGAAATCGTTCCGTTTACAACGGATGTTTTGACGGTGTACAGGTTGATGCAATACACAACGTCTATTGTATGGTTGATCGCGATATCTTCAAACGTGTAGCTGTCCGGACAAGCCAATATATCGACCGGTTTACCGTCTACCTTGACGCTCAGAAGGTGGAACCCGGTGAACGGAGTATAGTGGATGGTCCTGTCCGAACCATAGGCGATCCCGTCTTCGTCCGGCGTGATGATGCCGTTGACAACGCTTGTGCAGATGGAGAATCTGTCCACCTCATACACGACTGCAACCGTGTGGTTGGCGTCGATGGCAGAAAACGTGATCTCATGAGGATTTGTTTCGGTAACGTCTTTGCCGTCCACCGTTACGCTCACAAGATGGAAGCCTGCGTTCGGGCTGTATTTAACGGTCCTGTTTTCGCCAAATGGGATGCCCGATTCGTCGTTTGTAATCGTTCCGTCCGTGACCGTTGTGTCAATGCCGTACTTGTTGCTTTCGTATACGACAACGACCGTATGGTCGGCATCTATGGCTTTAAAACTGATTTCTTCGGGATTCGTTTCGGTGACGTCTTTGCCGTCTACCGTCACGCTTACAAGATGGAATCCCGTCTTCGGGCTGTATTTAACGGTCCTGTCTTCCCCGTAGGGGATGCCCGTTTCGTCGTTTGTAATCGTACCGTCCATGACCGTTGTGTCAATGCCGTACTTGTTGCTTTCGTATACGACAACGACCGTATGGTCGGCATCCATGGCTTTAAAACTGATCTCATCGGGATTCGTTTCGGTGACGTCTTTGCCATCCACCGTAACGTTAACAAGATGGAACCCCGTCTTCGGGCTGTATTTGACGATTCTGTCTGCGCCGTAGGGGATGCCCGATTCGTCGTTTGTAATCGTACCATTCGTGACCGTGGTGTCGATGCTGTACTTGTTCAGTTCATATACAACGTCGACCGTATGGTTGGCGGCGATGTTACTGAACGTGACGCTATTGGGGTTCGTTTCTTTAGCATCTGCGCCATCTATTGTTACACTGGCCAGGTGATACCCTTTGTCAGGGCTATATTGGATGGTCCTGTCTTCGCCGGACGGTATATTGGATTCATCCGGTGTAATTTTGCCAAAGGCAACGGTTGTATCAATGCTGTAGGTGTTGACGACTCTTGTATAGTACAGGTCAATCGTCAACTTTTCATTTCTGGGAATTGTTGGGTCGGTCGTAGGATCGCTATAGTCAAAGGCATACGTTTTCCCGCCATAGGAGAGCACTTTAAGCGAGTCCAGGTTGATAACCGCGCCTTTATAGGCATACGCGGAATCTTCGACCTTGCCATCCACAATCGGCGTACCGTTCAGAATGGTTTTATAATGATGATTGATGTTGTATAATTTTGGATCTATATCGATCTGGATATTAACACAACGCTCCGTCGTTTCAATCTCCAGGCTGGAACGGGGAAATACTGTCGATTTGTCACCAAAAAGCACGGTGACGCTTAAAATATCATCCTTGTCATACCAACCCCCGTCCATGAACGCCCATAATTCACCCTTTTTTGTACAATCCTTCACAATGCCGTCGACATTCACCGAAACGCCGGTGGCACTGGAAGGAACGTCCTTGACGGAAACGGTCGTTCCGCCTTCCGCATTGGCCATAAGGCCCGGCATGAACTGCATGAGAACAAATGCGCATGAGATCAGAAAGATCAGCGATCTTTGCCATTTTCTCTGAGACTTGTTTCTGTACATAGCCTTGCTCCTTTATGTATAGTATCATTGGATATTAAATCTAATGTATATTCTAATTGAAATATTATTAATTTATAGTAGTTTTATTTGTCTTTATTGCACTATTATTGTCGTAAAAGCAAGTAACATGTTATACTTGTCTCCAGGCGGTCACAGACGGCCGAAATGAGCGGATTTGCAGGATTTTTTGAAAACAAAAAAGCACCCGCAAAGGGTGCTTTCCGTTCTTGTCACAAGCATGGAAATACATTGTGACACGAATAAAAAGAAGCCGAAATTCCCGTTTTCAGGAATCCCGGCTTCTTAAGATGCTTACACAGGTTTAAAAATCATCGTTGCTGCTATGCAAGTCAGGAATGATTATCATAGCGCTTTTACGAAGACTTTGACGTTGGGTTCCATCCTTAGGGCACAAACATTGAAACCTAAACTGGCACGTGCTATGATATACGCAATAAAAGGAGGCGTCTGTTATGCAACAATCGCCCCGGCATTTTATGGTTCGCTTTCAGGTTTTCAACGAAAGACCAAGTTTCGGCATGGGCGTCGTGATGCTCATGACGCGCATTCAAAACGGACATTCCCTCAAGAGCGCCGCCGAAGACATGAAGATGGCCTACAGCAAAGCCTGGACACATTTCAAAAAGGCGGAGGCGGATCTTGGCATTAAGCTCATCTCTGCGAAAGCAGGCGGTGCAGGCGGCGGCGGCACTGTTCTGACAGAAGCCGGAACCCGCTTTTTGGAACAATATCGGCGTTTTGAAAGCTTGTCTTGCGAAGCGGTCAAAGCGATTTTTGAAGAATGCTTCTGCGCAGATATCCAAAAATGATTCTTTCTTTACAATAGGACAAAAAGCAGAGGCATAATCGTTATCTCTGCTTTTTTTATGCCGTTCATTGCCATGTTCCCTTTTTGCATCCGCTCGGCAAATAATAAAGGATGCATTTCTTTTTTCCTTTACGTTTGCTCTTTCGTATACCGGATTGCGCTGCAGGGGCATGCAGAGCACGCACTTTCGAGTTTTTCAAGATCGATATCATTCAACGCATCGTTAACGGTTGCCTTTTTACCCTGCATCACAAAAAGTTCGGGATAGCTTTTCGCGCAAAGAGAGCACCCCATGCAGAATTCTCTCTGCAGTGCAATGCCATGTTCCTCTCGTGCATGGAGGGGCATATCCTTTTTCTTCACCATCTTGTCCGTGATGTAGGAAAAGCAGAGGATGGCAAGAACCGTGAGAATCCACCTGATTGCCATAAAGGTCAAACCCAGAAACTTGACCTCATTGATAAGCATCGGGATTTTGATTACCGCCCAGGAACTTAATATGATCACGATATTGCGTACAGACGCGCCCTTTTTCAAAAGCATGACGCAGATAGGAAAAGCGGAATAGACAGGTCCCGCTGAAATGCTGCCCATAGCGAAAGAGAGAAACAATCCTTTCCCCTTTGATTCCGAACCCAGGTATTTTATAATTGTTTCTTTGGGTACCCAGGCGTCGAGCAGTGCCGTGAGAAGAAACACCACGGGCATGATCAACAGCATTTCCTTGAAATAGTAGACGCTGTTTTTTGCCGAAGCAACAGCGATATCCGGCTTTACCACAGCGAGCAAAGCATACGAAAGAACAACAATTACGAGAAAGAGGTTGTTTTTTATTTTTTGTGCCGCACTCACAGCATCACCCCCATGATCAAGGCGATGAAGATTGCAAAAACAAAACTCAGAGCGTTTCGCACAATGGTAAATTTTGTCCCGAACTCTTTTCTTTCAAGCGGAAACGTGACGATGCCAACCATCGTCAACGTCGTCAGGAAGGCCACGGCGGGCATGACGCTCAACCCAGACTTTACCAGCGACCCCACCAGCGGGAACGCAATAAACGCGGGAACCAGTGTTATCGTCCCTACCAAAGCACAGATGACGGTCGCGAGCAGCGTTGACTGATTTCCGATAAACGCAGTGATGCGGCCCAGCGGAAAAAAGGCCAGAACCAAGCCTATGAGCAACACGATGGATACGATGCTGCCCGCCATGCCAACGCCCATGTTTTTTGCCATCTGGAGTGCGCGTATTGTTTTTTTCTTGTCCTTGATCATGGAAAAAACAAAAAATCCTGCTGTGCCTGCCCAAACGGCGGCTGTAAAAAAATCCATGGCATCCTCCCGATTGCTTTTCCTCATTGTAAACGGGACTTGCGCGATGGAATAGACACCTATGTGTCTTTTGTTGTATTCTATATTCCGAGGTGATAGAAAACATGGAAAATGGCTTCCTGCATTCGCATCCTTTGCTAAAGGCGATCAACGACGACGCAATGGCACAGTTGTTTTCCGCTTCGGACATATTTCGCCGGAGTTATGCAAAAAACCATACGCTGCATGCGGCTGCTGAAACATGCGTGGCATTGGATATCGTCGTATATGGAAAACTTTTTGCATATGCCCTCTCGGAGAATGGCAATGCAACAACGATGTTCGAATTCTCATCAGGAGCGGTCATCGGAGCAAATTTGCTTTTTTCCGCACAGAACAAATATCCGCTTACGATCTGTTGTCAAACGGACTGCAGCATGATACATCTCACATCGGAATGTGTGAAAGAACTGCTTCACAACTATCAATTTGCCCTGGCCTATATTCAGGCTCTGTCAAAAAACTCTGACGGGCTGAACCAAAAGGTATCTTTCCTTTCGCAAAATACCCTCAGAGAAAACCTGAGCGCATATTTAAAGAAGCTGATGATCCAACAGAACTCCGACACCGTACTATTGCCGATGAGCAAAAAGCAGTTGGCTGATTATATGGGCGTGCAAAGACCCTCGCTGTTCAGAGAGTTGAAAAAAATGCAGGATGAACACTTGCTCCGATATAAAAACAGGACCATTACCCTGTATGTATAGTGCGATACCCGGCGTTGCGGATATCGTGTGTTTAAAGAAGATTACGCTTTATATCGAAGAAAGGAATCCAAAAACAAATCGACAGGAAACCTCGCCGGCACAAACGGCAGACCGCCCGGAATTGTCGTTTGCGGCAAATGCTCAACCGGAGGATCCGTTGCAGGGGCAGTGTCCGAAAAAGCCTCCGTCAACGTACCAAGCCTGAAGTTTTGCACAAGCCAGGAAATATAGTTCGGCAGTGCAGTCGAATCGAATTTTCGAAAATGTGTGAGTATGATCGAGCCGCTCTTTGTACTTGCTTTGATGAAATTCTCAATGCTGATATGCTTGATATGCGCCTGAGAATAGGTATCGATATCCCAATAGATCACCTTATACCCCAAATCATCAAAGAGTTTTAATATTCTTCTGCTGCCGCTTCCCCGGCCACCGGGGAAACGCACAAATTTCGGTACGACATACTCGTTTCCAAGAACTTTGTGCGCCGTGTCCACCCAGCGGTTTAAATCTGCAACAATCCTCTTATTGCCCCATGCCGAAATTTCATGGTGATACATCGTATGGTAACAGATCTCATGCCCGTCCCGGATGGCTTGCTGCCAAAGATCGGGGTATTTGGTCAGCATACAACCGATGACAAATAACGTGCAACGAACTTTGTACTGTCGCAATACGGTAAGGTTTAAAATCAGGTCGTCCCGGCTGAAGCCGTCGTCAATGGTCAGGCAAACGATTCCGCTTGGGGTTTTGCTGTACTTTTGCAGCTTGCTTTCAGGGGCGGCGCTGGATTTTGTTGTATGAAAAAACAGCAATGCCGCAGCTGCCAAAACAGAAAAAGCAAGCTGAACAGACCTTTTAACGCTGTTTTTCAACAGCACCGCCCCCTCCATACAAACCAATTGGAACACCGTACCAAACAGGCAACGACCTGATCAAAGAGATTCCATTACCGCCCAAGCGCAAACATGCGTTGTCACGGTCTCCACGGGTTTCAGTGGGGCCGATGCCTCTAAAGGCGCGCAGCACAGGCAGTTTATGAGATAACCATCGGTTCTGTCCGCATTTACAATAGTATAAAGGCGGAACGAATTCAAGAGGCTTTGTCGTATTTTGGCGGCAATTCTCCGAGAAATCAATGCCCATCCTCTCACGAAAAACTTTTAAAAAACCACAACTTTCTCAAACGGAAATTGTGGTTTTTTGCTTTTGGAATATGATTCGTTGCCTGCTTAACATACGTGTATCGGGTTTTATCCCGAAGCGCTATGCCTTTAGGGCAAGTTCGTAGACGGCTTGTGCAAATCCTGCGTCAACATTGGATGCTACGACATGTTGGGCTACTCTTTTCAGGCTTTCCTCGGCGTTTTCCACCGCAACTTTCAGCCCTGCAAATTCCAGCATATCGACGTCGCTTAAACCGTCGCCGATCGCCATGATGTTTTCGCGTTGTATGCCAAGATGCTCGGCCAGCTTTTGTAAGGCCGCACCCTTGGTTACCCCGGGCGTGGTTACATCGACTACCATGGCGGATGAGCTGGTCACTTCCACTTCACAGACCTTTGAAAGTTCGGCTCTTACGGCATCCACGTACTCTTTGCCGGGAAAGAGCAGGATTTGGTTTGCCCTGTCCTTGCACCCTTCATTCATACTTTCAAGGGTATCGTATACGCGGACTTCGCAATGCATCAGGGATTCCGGGTTTGTATAGTTTTTAATGCTTGTGATTCCCCGTTCACCCATCGTAGGGCTGTAAACTCCGATAAAATCATGGTTCCAGCTCTGTACCATCGCGCCGAAGGATATGGAACCTTTGAGCAGATCCATATAATGCTCCGGATCAAGGCCCTTCCGGTAGATCAGCCTCCCTGTGGGGCAATCCACAATGGTAGCGCCGCCGCTTAAAATTGCCAGTGGGTCAAAACCGCATTTTTGCACCAGATGCCGTCCCAAAGCCCATAGTCTGGCAGAACATGCGCAAACCATGATCCCTGCCTCCTGTGCGACCTTGATTGCTTTTAGATTCTGCTCGGGAACCTGTCCTCCCGCAACCAAAAAGGTCCCGTCAAGGTCGGTGGCGATAAGTTTGATCTTTCCCATCGATAACCTCCTATTGTGCTTTAGTCATCTTCGTCAATGCCAAGGCTTTTTGACATGCCTCGCTGCAGGATGCAACAGTTTACCGTTATTCCTCCTGTATTCCGGAAAATTGCTCATGCATCAAGTATAGAATGATGGGCGCAAGGGCGCAAGGGCGCAAGTATGGAGTTTTGCGTTTTGATGAATTGGCACGCAAATGCAAGCAAACGCATCAACCTTGGGAGGATCGGGCAACGGCACCCGTATTTTCCGATTTCCTGCTAATACGCAATAGAGTCCACCGATAAAATAGGCTATTCGGGTAATACTTCCTTTTTCCAATCTGTCGGGGCTTGATTGTCAAGCAAAAACTTCCTCCAGAATGTCCCGGTTTTTGTATCCAACAATATGATATTGCTTCCATGCACTATAATCGAGTATCGTCCGTTCTCATTGGTATCTGCTTTTTCAGGTTGATAACATGAAACCGCCAATGAAACCACAATCAGTACTATTACTACCAGAAATAATATTTTGTTTTTTTTCATGCGTTTATCCTCCTATAATATTACCATATATTGTTATATTATATATTAAGATATTTTATGTTGCAATCGTAATATTTGTCGGACAGCATTGGAATAAATTTTCCCAATCGATATACATCTGTGTTTTTCCAAGCCTGATATCGAAATTTGTTGATAGAACTTGGAATATACCCTATGATGGCCTTGAGGATCGGTATAATTAAAAAAACTGGGAGGTGTGTATGTTGGAGCAAAGACCAAAAATCAAAGCACTTCAAATAGTGACTGTCATCACATATCTTTTGATGATCGTGGTCAATATGCTGGCCAATCTGCTTCCGCTAAACGGCGTCAATACCGGACAGGTTTCAGACTCTTACCCAAACCTGTTTGCCCCTGCCGGCATTACCTTCGCGATATGGGGTGTCATCTATGTTTTGCTCGCGATGTACAGCCTGTATCAGCTTGGTTTGTTTCAAAAAAAGGGTTCGGATCTCAAGACACATCTGATACATAAAATTAATATCCTGTTCTGCGTATCATCCGTTGCCAACGCGATCTGGATCTTTGCGTGGCATTCTTTCAATATACAGATCACCATGCTGTTGATGCTTGTCATCCTCGTCTGTCTGATATGGATCAACCAACTGACAAAGAAGGAAACGCTCACGGCAAAGGAAAGGATTTTTGTCCGGCTTCCCTTCAGCGTTTATTTTGGTTGGATAACGGTGGCAACAATAGCAAATGCCACTGCCCTTTTGGTAAGCCTGCATTGGAACGGCTTTGGAATACCGGAATCGGTATGGGCTGTGATAATCCTGGCTGTCGGCATGGCCATCGGCGCTGCGACGATCATCCGGAATCGGGATTATGCCTATGGGCTTGTCCTTATCTGGGCTTACGCCGGTATTTTTATCAAGCATACATCCGCCACAGGATTTGCCAGCCAATATCCTCTTGTCATATTCGCCGTTGTCGCATGCATCATTCTGTTTGCCGCCGCTGAAATCTATACGCTGCTTCACAGTAGAGCAAACAAACAAAAAGTGCCCGAGAGCACCGCAGTATAGACAACAGGTTCGGTCGCGGTAAAATACGTCTATGCAAGGTACAACCCGTCACTTGTTACCGTTTTCTATCAAACGCTGTTCATGGTGTAACGGATCGCGCTGCCCTCGTATATGTTCTTGACATAGAACACCGTCGATTTGCCTCCGCGGACATTCTCCGTTGTGCTGTCGTACCGGTCGGGATGGGCGATGACAGCTTGCGCCGTATCCAACAGGTATTGCAGCGTGATATAGGATTGATCGAGCATCCCATGCCCCGGAAAGACGCCGGATATCTCCGAAAAGCGCGGTTTGAGCCTGATAAGCGCATCGCGCAGCGCGGTGACGGTACAGTATTCCCGATAGGGGGCGTCCTGTGCAACGCCAATCCCGATGTTCGTGGTGTCGCCGGTGAAGATGGTATGATTTTGATGATCTAAGTAAGCGCATTGCCCCGACGTATGCCCGGGAAGATGGACCAATTCCACTTTATAACCGCCGCCCAGATCAAACAAAGTGCCGTCCGGAACGCCGATGATCTCATATTCGCGGAATGGGATGATATCGTTGCGGTCAAAATCCGTAAAGATCGGCTTCCCGTTCTGATCAAAGCAGTGGTCCCACATATGCGGATTGTTCATTGCTTTCATCCGCTGCACATCATACGCATGACAAAAGCAGGTATCGAATTGGCAATTGCCTAAGGCGTGATCAGGGTGCGCATGTGTATTGGCAACGATCAGCGGTTTGTCCTTGACGATTTCTTGGACCAACCCTTTGAGATCGCCCACGCCAAAGCCGGTATCGATCAGCATGCATTTTTCAGGTCCGTCGATCAGATACATCCAAGGGTCGCCGCCGCCGTCGATGCTTTCGGTAAAAATGCAATAGAGGTTATTCCGAAACGGGTATACCTCCGCGTAGGGATTGACCGGATACTCCCACTTGATATTGCTGTATTCCCGAAGAACCTTCATAAACGACCACCGGATCGGCTTTTCCTCTTCCCATACAATCCGTTTGGATTTCAAATTGGATCTGATCGGTCTCGGTTCCGGCATATGCTTTCCCTCCTTTGAATTCTTAGCAGTCTTTGGCAGATGCTGTCGCTGATATGATTCTATCCGATTTATGATTCGGAACAATACAGTTTTTGCATTTTGGCAGAGGATCCTTTGCAAATTCCACAATATTTGCTCTGTGCAGAAACAAAAACACAACTCCTGCAATCGCGAAATTGTGTTTTTGCCGTATTTCATACATTGCCAAAGACATGCCGTGCTTTTTTACTCAACAATCCTGTATGCGATACCAAACAAACCCGGACCCGTATGGACGCCAAGAACGGGGCTTATCTGCGCCATATGAAGATTGCGCAAACCCTTCAAGTTTTTAAGCGAGTCAAAGACCTGCTTTGCCTGCTCCTTGGCACCGCCTTGCAAGATGGCAACATCCGCCAATTTCCCCGCGATCAATTCACCGACGACCTCTTTGATTTTATCAATCGCCTTTGTATAGCTTCGCGTTTTGGCAAGCGTGATATATTTACCCTCATCGTTTATCATAATGACAGGAACAAGGCCCAACAGTTTACCCACAGTTCCCGCCACCAGACCGATTCTGCCGCCTTTGATCAGGTAAGTCAGCGTGGGCATGCAGAACAGCCCGTTGGTTTGTTTCCATCCGTCGTTTAGCGCGATCACCACGTCATGCAAGGATTTGCCTTCTTCAGCCATATCAACCGCGTGCATCACCTGGAAGCCCAAAGCCATCGAAAGGCGGCGGCTGTCAACGACCTGCACAGCTAAACCTTCCACATCGCGCGCGCACAGGCGCAATACATCGTATGTACCGCTGAGTCCCGAAGAGATGCAAATGGCGACGGCTTCCCTGTAACCCTCCGCTTTAATCTGTTCAAAAACCTGCTGCACATAATCGGGTGCAGGCTGCGAAGTTGTGGGTATCACCTCGGGCATACCGTCGTAGATCTCATCGGGGGTGATATCCACGCCGTCGAGAAACTGTCCCTTGGGCGTATGGACTTGCAGCGGGATCATAAAAACATGATGCTGCTCAAGGTATTCCTTGGGCAAGTCACTGGTGCTGTCGGTAATGATAGCGAACGGGCTCTTCATCATAGCCATGCTCCTCAAATCAATAATCAAGTCATCCATGCACGTGTATTCGATGCTTTTCCATCTTAACGTATTATACCAAATACTGCACGGATTTACTGATTTGCTTTGGATATTTTATTTTTAATCATCGCGTGCTTTGCATGATCGGCAACAATGCATATCCGTAAAGCAATAAACACCCCGATGCTTTGCTTGTTCAAATCAACCGTTCATTCACTACAATGGAAATACAAAAGTAAAGACAGTTACGAATATCAATTGATACAACAAGTAAAATAAAGTATAATCATTTCAGAAACGACGTTAGGTTGGTGAAGCACATGCCAAAAAAGGATTATTTAAACAACATTTCCGAAGAAAAAATACTCTGGCGTGATCGCAAGCGCATTTTGGGGATGCCCATCAGTTTCACTGTCTATCAGGTTGACAATGAGCGTTTCACATCGCGCAAGGGCCTTTTTCGTACAGAAACCAACGAGATTTTGCTATATCGCATTTTGGATATCAAGCTGGTTCGTACGTTCGGGCAAAAAATCTTCGGTGTCGGCACGATCACCCTCTACAGCGCCGATCAGTCCAACAATATGGCCGAGATCAAAAATGTTAAAAAATCAAGGGATGTACAGCGCTTTATCAGTCAGATCGTCGAACGGCAACGCGTCGCAAAGGGACTGACAGGCCGCGAGATCTATGGTGCGGCAGGCTTGATCCGCGAAACGGACGACGAGACAAACAGTATATTTGATGACCAGGACGGAGACGGAACTCCCGATTGATTTTTATCATAGGCAGGAGCTATATCGGGTTTGTTCATTTGGACTTGTCCATGATTCCGATCCTGCACAAGCACAGATCAGCCGCCTTTCGGGGCGGTTTTTTTGTGCCGCGTCTGTGTCTTTAGTATAAAACCGCTGTTGCTTTAAGGTCTATAAGCTGTTTTAAAAAGGCAGGTTTTGTTCATTGATTGGATATCTTGCCGGTGGATACGCCAAAAAAGAATTGTCGCAAATTTTATCCAAATGTGATTTGCATATGACAGATACTTGGCATATACTGATGAGTATAATAGTTTGACGACTAAGTAATTTATGAAAGGGTTTGTTAACAGACACCTGGCAAAATCACATCAACGAAGCCTGTCTATAAAGTGAATTGCATCTGTTGATGCTTAAAATATACCGAAGTTTACAGTTTGATTTCTAATTAATTAATGAAGGGATCTGCTTCTGTATGTTGTTTAAAAGAATTCGCTCTTTCCTCACTGTCGAAGACCCGCAAACATTGTGGAACCCCGCATTCATCATGATCCTTGTGTTTGGCTTTATCAGCGGCACGGCCGGTCAAATGGTGAATCCTCAGCTTTCCAGCTATGCGAAGAGTCTGGGTGCCTCGCTTTCCCTTGCGGGAACCATCGTGGGCATGACGTCCATGATGGCTATGTTTTTGCGTCCGATCTCGGGAGCAGCCAATGATGTTCTCAACCGCAAGTATGTGATGGTAGGCTCCATCCTGATTTCCTCGTTGTCCTATGCCGGCTACATGATTTTCCCCAGTATCGCAGGAATGATCGTTTCCCGCTTGCTGCAAGGTTTTTCCTTTGCATTTATGAGCGTCGCACGGATTTCCTTTGCAACGAGCTTTATCCCAAAGGACCGGATGGGCGAAGGCGTTGCTTTGACGTCGTTCGGCGTTGTGCTCTCTCAAGCGGTCGGTCCCGCCATCGGATTATGGTTGTCGGATCGATTTGGCTACAATATCTGCTTTTTGATATCCAACATCCTTTGCATTTCCGGCGCTGTGGTTCTTTCTGTGTTGCCCTACAAGCATATCCGAGGCGAATTCCATATAAAAAAGCTGAAGCTGAACAATCTGATCGCCGTGGAAATCCTGCCCTATGCTTTTTTAGCGGGTCTATTCTCCATTTCCACCCAAATGGCCAACTCCTTTTTGGCACTCATTGCCAAGGAGCGGGTCATTCCCGGCGTTGCCATATTCTTCACCGTGTATTCCATTATTGCTCTGACCATACGGCCGATCGCCGGTCGCATTCTGGATCGATTCGGCTTGCCCGTACTGCTTTATCCCGCTTTTATATTCAACTCCCTGACCTTTTTGCTCATCGGCGCCGCCAATTCTATAACCGTCATCGTCCTTGCGGGAATTTGCAAAGCCCTGAGCCAAGGCGTCGCTTTAGCTTCCATCCAGGGAGCATCCATCAAGCGATTGGGGCGTGAACGGGCCGGTGTTTCATCCGCTACCATTCATATTGGGCAGGATCTTCTCAATACCATGGCTCCTGCCGCGGGTGGCTTTTTGGCCACGGGAATCGGCTACGGCAATACGTTTTACAGCTTCGCAGCTTTTGTTCTCATAGGTATCCCTCTCTATATTTGGCTGCGCCGCAGCGAGAAAAAGCGCGATGCCAACTTGGCCGACAAGAAACCCGAACTTGTGGCATAAATAGGTTACAAAGAGAAGCAACAGGGATATCCTGTTGCTTCTCTTTTTGTATTCGTCAAAGTGTTTGTCTGAGTTCCCTGTCATTGTGGTTCTGCTATGGCTATTATCGGACGGAGAGGTAAAGCTTTTTGACGTCCTCTTTGGTAAGATGACCAAAACCCTGGAACAGGCCTTCTGCGTTATAACGGACGGATTTAACCAACGCATCGATGTCGGCATCGGTAACGTCCCTGCGCAGCAGTTCATGCAGTGTTCCCGGCATCCCAAGCGCTTTGATCCATGCGCGGAAACGGATGACGCCTTCCTGCGCGACTTCTTTGGGGTTGCACGGATCGGCTTCAACGTTAAATACCCTGTTTGCGAATTGTGCAATCTTGGGAATCGTTGTCTGGTCATGCTCCAGCATATACTCAAGCATAGCGGGCATCATCACAGCCAGCCCTGCGCCGTGCGCTGTGTCAAACATGCCGCTTAGGTTCCGTTCCAGGTTATGGCCGCCCCCCGACATCGGATAGCGTGCGCGTCCGATGCGGCATGTGTCATTGTGGGCAAAGGACGATGTCAGCATCAATTCTGCCCTGTATTCATAGTTGGTGGGATCCTTCAATGCAAGGGGTCCGTATTTTACCGCAGCGCTCATCGTGCTCTCGCTGAACCGATCGCCAAGATAGGATTCGCCATAGGTAAAATAGCTGTCAAACGAGTGGGCGAGGATATCCGCGGCGCCTGCGCCCGTCTGGAACGGCGGAAGCGTATAGGTAATCTCCGGGTTCATGATGGCAAAAACGGGGCGCGGTGGACGCGCGCCGGTCTTTGTATGCGCGTCGATATCGTCGAGAATGACGCTGCTCGTGCTGGTTTCGCTGCCTGTGGCGGCGATCGTGATGATAACGCCCACCGGGGTGCTTTTCTTTGCTTCCGCTTTGCCCGTGTAAAAATCCCACAGGTCGCCGTCGTATTCCATACCCATGCCGATTGCTTTGGCGGTATCGATGGTGCTGCCGCCGCCGATGGCAAGAAGGAAATCGACTTTTTCTTTTTTGGCCAGCTCAAGGCCTTTGTAGACAAGGGATCGGCGCGGATTGGGCTGCACGCCTTCGAGTTCGACAAACGGGATCCCTGCGGTTTTCAATGTGTCGGCAGCCTTATCGAACAAGCCGTTTTTCTTGACGAAACCGCCGCCGTCCGTGACGATCATGACCTTGGTGCCGCCGTGCTTTTTGATCAACGAAGCCGTCTGCAACTCGGCATCTTTGCCGAAGACGATTTCTGTTGTCATGTGAAACGTGAAATTCGAAAAGTTTTTCATTTTTCCCTCCTGTATTTTTTCGGTTCGTTGGAACCGATATTTTTGTTTGTATGATAATAGCAAAGCCAATACGATATTCCTTATAGAGAATAACGCTTTGTGTGTTGTTTGTCAATTGCTGCCGGTATTGATCCAAAGAAAAAAGACAACCGGTTGGTTGTCTCTTCTAAGGAGGGGGGCAATGGGATCGCCGCAATGCCCTGTTGCTTAGCGGCAAAAGGACTCTACGCACAGGCTCCATGGCGCCTTGCAGGATCAAAAGGCTTACGGCCGTTTGGACCAGCAGCAGTTCTTCGCCTTGCGCCCGCTGCCGCAAGGACAGGGGTCGTTTCGCCCTATGTCTCTCCACATGAAGTGTGCCTCGGCATTGATTTCGGCCATGATGGCTTCGGACTTCAGCCCGCGTTTTTTAAGCTGTATGATTTGCTTCAGCGGTTGCTCTGCATGGGAGAAAATCCGCTTAAAACCGCTGCAGAGATAATTAAGCCCGCCCTCGCCGTCACCGGTTTGCATAAACCGGTCTTTCGGGCACCCTCCGTTGCACAACGACAGCCATGCGCAGCTGCGGCATTGCGAAGGTAGGCTGTCCCGCTTATCACAGCCAAAGCGGCGCTGTTCGGGCAGATCTGCCAGGATGCCCAGATGGGATATGCCGATGTCGCCGATGCGGTGCGAAGGTGCAACATAGTGATCGCAGGAATAAACGCCGCCGTCGTGTTCCACGATGAGTGCTTTCCCGCAAGTAGGAGCCATCCAGCACAGGCTTGATTGCCCTCCCGATAGGACCAAAGACATCTCGGCAAACAGCTGAACTTCCAGCCGTCCGATATCACGGCGGATCCATTCGTCGAAAACCGTGCACAGGAAATTTCCATACGCCTCGCCTGAAACAGATTCGGGCAGCACCTGTCCGTCTGCCGATTTATTCACGATGGGTATAAACTGGATCCATCCGGTATTGAGGTCGCGTAGTGCATTGTAAACAGCGACAGGTTCGTTCGCTATGGAGGCGGTTACCGTGCACAGCAGATCGGGTTGGACGCCGTGGGCTTGCAGACGGCGCACGGATGCCACAGCACGATCATACGTACCGCGTCCGCTGTGGTCCTTTCGGTATTCGTCATGCAGCCATTTTGTCCCGTCCAGGCTTAAGCCGACATCAAAGCGGGCATCCGCCAAAAACGAACACCATTCATCGTCCAAAAGTATTCCGTTCGTCTGAAGATTGTTCCAGCATGTCCAGCCCTGCGGAAGATACCGTTTTTGGAGTTCCACGGCCCGCTTGTAAAAGTCAAGCCCGGCCAGCGTCGGTTCCCCGCCATGCCACGTGAATGATACCACAGGCCCGGGGCTCGCCTCGATAAATTGGCGGACAAACGTCTCCAACAGATCATCCGACATAAAAAACGGATGCGGCGTCTGATAGAATCGCTCCGTATCCAAATAGTAACAGTATCCGCATTGTAAATTGCACAGCGGACCCGTCGGTTTGGCCATCACAACGAAGGGTTCCGACGCTGCTGTTTTTGTGTTGAGAGCTTTCCCCTGCATTTTATCCGCCCTCCTTGGACGCGAAGTCTTAAAGTCTATCCGTATAACCTACGGCAGTGCATTGCCGCTGCACCCGTTTGGTAGCGGGCTGCAACGGCAACGACAAATGCAGTATACTTTACAACAACCCAACGTTGTGTTTTTGCAAAACGATTAGGCCTGTAAATGCTCTTTGAAAAATTCAAAAGCCTTTCCCCAAGCGTCCATTGCCTGTTCTTGCCGGTAGCTTTTCGTATGGTAATACCAAAAGCCGTGTCCCGCACCGTCATAGCGATAGAATTGATAATTCTTCCCGTATTTTTTGAGCTCCTCTTCGTGCAGGTTAACCTGTTCGGCTGTGGGGGAATGATCATCGTTGCCGAATAAGCCCAACAGCGGGATGTTCAGATTTGGCGTGTAGTCGATCGGAGCAACCGGCCGGGCGGGTGTTAAACTTTCCTTTGCAGTGATCACACCGCCGCCCCAGCAATCGATAACTGCGTCAAACCCTTCGACTGTGCACGCCGCCAGATATGCGTGTCGCCCGCCGGAGCACATGCCTATGACGCCAACTTTGCCGTTGGAATAAGGCAACGCGCGCAAGAATTTCAAGGAGCCTTCACAATCTCCCATCACGCTGACATCGGGAACGCCCCCCTCAGCCCGGACTTTTGTTATAACTTCTTCCGGAGTACCATGTCCAAACCGGCAATAGATGTCGGGCAGCATGACGAGATACCCGTGCTGGGTAAACCGGCGCGCCGTCTCACGCATCCATTCATCCCATCCGGGCATATGAGAGATCAACACGATTGCCGGAAATGGGCCCTTTCCCAGAGGTCTTGAAAAATAACCGTGTATCAGATCGCCGTTGTATCCGCTCAAGGTGACCGTCTCTGCCAACATCCCCTCATACTCATCCGTTTTCAATTGATTCCACATAAGATACACTCCTTTGCATAGCCTTTTGACCATCATAGCATCGATTCTTTTTTGTATCAACGTATATTCTATAATGTCGGGTAACGTTGTACAATGCTCCTAACCATTTGCTCGGCATCGAGTCTTCAGCACCTGCCATCATCCTGATTCTGACAGCTTGTGCCCGATGACTGATGTTTGAGCGATCGCCGTGCTTTCATATCCGGCGTTATTTGCCAAATAATGGAAATTATATCACTTTGGTTGATGAAGTTAATCCTTCTATAATAAACATATACTTCCAAATTTCGCATTCGCATTTATTCGATCAATTTCGACATCTTTCTGCGTTGCTTATTATCTACATATTATGATAAATTCTTAATAGTTCCCATGTTATTTCTCAGATATACAAAGCGGCTTGCCTTCTTCTTCAAGCCGCTTTGTATATTTATTTTGAGGTGCAAAAGAATTCCCGACAAATGCTTGCCCCATCGCAACAAATCTTCGCGCCTCGTTCTGCATTGCCCAACCAGGGATGTTCCCCTTGAATTTGTGTTCACTTATACCGTAGTATATAGAAATACAATATATTATTTATTTAACTTTATTAATAAATATTATTATATTATTCAATATTAGTATTGTAATTAGTAATATTTTATCAATAATAGTAAATTTTATTAATTTGACTTTTGCCAATATAAGTATAGAATGAGAGAACCATCATGATTCAAAAGGAAGATGGACTATAGCCGTAAGGAGTGTAATTCCATGGATAATGCGTTATTAAAAGCTTTGCCAAGAATGGAAAGCCCAAAAATAGTCAGAAATGCAGGTTTCATTCCGGGCGTTTTAAACGGTCCCGGCACAGCTTCGACCTCCGTAAAATTCGATGCTAAAGAACTGAATAAAGTCATTGCAAAAAATGGGACGAACGCAAAAATATGGGTTGAACTAGAAGACGCAAAAGTCTTTGGCTTCGTGAAAGAAATTCAAAGGCATAACGTTGAAAGAAACATCTTACATGTTGCGATTCAGTTGGTTTCAACGGATCAGGTGATTAAATTACAGCTTCCGATCAGCTTTCATGGCAGGGATGAGTTGGAACACAGAATGTTGCAGGTCCATGTGCTTAAATCGGAAATGGAAGTTGAGGGAAAAACGGCACTGATGCCCGATGTGATCGTGGTTGATGTTGCCAAAAAGGAATTGGGAGAAAGCATTACAGCGATCGACTTTCACCTCGCCCCTGAGATCAAGGTGCTTGATCCGGATCATGAAGTTTATGCTACCATTAAGGCTGCCAGAGCTTTACCGGTAGAGGAGCCCGGTGCGGGCAAACCGGCAGATAAATAATCGGATACCACTAATAACAAAGAGGGCGAAAGGATTGATTTCGCCCTCTTTATTATTCAAGATAGCCTTTTAGGCTATTGCTGCGCGTCGGATGTCGTAATCTTCTTAAGGCCTTTTCTTGAATCTGCCTTGTTCTTCCCTTCAAAAAAATGAACTCTTTAAGCGATTTTGTTCCGCAGTTATTTTTGATCGTTTTCAGGCAGTCCGCTAAGGAGCGAATTATGATAAAACGCTTGTGTATAACAGATATACGCTTCCATGCAGTGTGCATGCCAAATCTTCTCACCGTTGAAATTGCCGTTTTTGACAAAAAAATCCGCAATGGGATGATACCGGATATGCAACCAATAAAGTATGAATTCCATTTTGTGCGCCGATGTCTTATCGTTTAAATACATCGACAGTGTGTCCAGCAGCGTTCGGATCGAAAGATTGGAACGGCCTGTCGGCGTTATGTAATAGTCTGCGACGGTTGGGGCAATTTTTACAATATTGTCCGTCAGTTTATTTACCGCGCTGACATCGTCAAAGCCGGCATAGGGGATACCGCTTTCGGTCTTTTCTTTAAAATACTCCATAAAGCCCTTGATCGCATATGCGTCAAACCCGATCGTAATCCCGTATTTTCCATAGCCCCAGCCCTCTTGCAAAGGCACCTTTGTAACAAAATCCATTTCATTTGCAATGTTAATGATATTCGGTTCGTAAAAGGCCGATGCAAACGTTGACACGTTCGGCGTCCCAAAGGTATAGGCATAGATGTTTGTCGGTGACGCTATCGCTGCGCTTTGGTTTAGTGCATGTGCAACCATATTTGCGACGGCTGCGCCGCGGCTGTGTCCGACAATCCAAATTTTTGTGTTAGCCTTGCCGCGCTTTATCTCGACTGCGTGATCTTTGAGAAACTGGTCGAAAGCCTGCATGACACCGGTTGCAGCGGTCATAAATCCATAGTGATTCGCTTCGATTGGGCCGCCTTCTTTTGCGATGCGAAAGTTGCTTTCCCACTCTTTTCCAACCGTACCCCGAACAACGATCGCCAGCAGATCGGAATCGTTTCTGCCTTTGCCAAGAAGCTTGCGGTATCCTATTCCAAACGCAACGGTATCTTTACTTTCATCCGTTGACTGCTGTTCGTAATGATATGTTTGAAAAACGGTGAAACCAAATTTTTCAAAGGCGTCTTTGATACAAGCATCGGGCGCATTGCCATCTTCCCTGTCCAGCATCCCGCCGTTGTTGTAGGCAGCCGCAGCCGTTACGGCGGACAACTCGGCGAGATATGGATCAAACGCCGCGGAGGGTCTCCAAAACAGCGAAGAATCAAATCCTCTGGGCAATGTGACCGCAATATTGCCATCCTGCAAAAACGACCGGACGGCAACATCGATTGGCTGTACCGGTTTGGCTTCCTGTGGCGTTTGCTTCAGCCATTTCACAAGGGAGGCGAATCCTTTTGTTAACGCCGAGGCAATGTCACGCAAAACTGTATTCATTTCTAACCCCCAAAGGTTCACACACTATAAGAGCAGCCTGGCTTCTTGATGTGCTGCTTCTGTAACCTGGCAGCCCTTCATACATCGATCCGTTGCTTCTTATAGCAAGGATACAATAAATTGAAAGGAGCGTCTATCTTTGCCAAGCCAAGCGGAGCATGAAGCCATCTATAAACTGTTTAACTTACAAATCGGCACTAAACAATTTGAAGCTCAGCCATCGCTGCCATCCTGGCTTATGTAAAAGAAGAAGCCCCGCTTTGGGGCTTCTTCAACTCAAATGCGATATGCTCCTTCAAACCAACAAAGTTCCAGAGCCAGAAATCGGTTCCAGTCTATAGATTGATAATCCGCTGTACATCTTCCGTTTGGATGGTTATTTGAATCGGCTTTACGTATTTATCCATATATTCCTCGTAATTTTGTATGTATATTTGCGTTTTTGTAGCATTTATTGCGTATTCATGCGGCATAAAATCCGGATCGTTTAGACGGAGCATGCATATTGCAATGTTGGAACAATGATCGGAGATCCTCTCGTAATTGGTCAGAATGTCGTTGAATATGAAACCGATGCCAATGGTACACTGCCCTGTCTGTAGTCTGTTTACGTGGCGCATTTTCATGTCGTCACACAGAATATTCACGATATGTTCCAGTGGTTCCACGCTCAGCGCAAGGTCTACATTGTCCGTACAATACGCTTCAATCGATTTAGACACAATGCACTTGATAGCATCCGTTAAAAGTACAAGTTCTCTGCTCGCCTCGGATGAAAAGACAATCTTCTTCTCCTCTTTCTCCGTCGCGAGTTGCGCAAGGTTTACCGAATGATCGCCAAGCCTTTCAAAATCACTTAGAGCGTTGAGCAGTTTCGCGACCGTTTTCTGTTGGTCGGCACGGAGCTCATTGATACGCAGCTTCATCACATAAGCGCCGACTTTATCCTCGTATTTATCAAGAATAGTCTCCTTCTCCATGATTCGCGAGGCAATATTCCTGTTGTAATCATCCAAAATATCCATGGAACATAGGACGCTTTCCTCTGCGATGCGCGCCATGTTGTAAGTCGCATCGATGCTCAGTCCCAGAGCGGTTTGTGGATATTGCAAAGCGCGGTCATCCAGCTTGTTGATATCCTCCTCGTCCTCATCTTCGGATTTGTCATACTTTATGATGATATACAAAAGCTTTTCGACAAACTTAAAGCCCGGCAGCAGGAAAACCATGATGATAACCCGCATCACTGTGTTCAGTATCGCGATGCCCACAGGGCCTGCAATGCTGTCCATAAAGGGAAGCCCCGCGATAGCCCTTAGTGGATAATACAGCAAACTGATGATGAGGATACCCAAAACGTTGCATACAAGATATGCCATGGCGGCACGCTTGCCCTTCTTGTTTGAGCCGATCATGGCGAACAGCACCGGTGTGGATGCTCCAAGATTGATACCAAGGATCAGCGGCAGGCAGGCAGAAAAGGTAAGCGCCCCAGTAATGGACAATGCCTGAAGGATGCCAACGCCGGCTGAGCAGCTTTGGATGATGACAGTCAGAAAACAGCCCGCCAGAATGCCTAAAAATGGATTGGAGAACAGCATCAGGATGCGTGTAAAATTGGGATCGTTTTTGAGGGGTGCTACGGCACCGCTTATGGTGATCATACCAAACATGAGCACCGTAAATCCGAGTATGATAGTCCCTATATGCTTTTTGACAGCTCTCCTGGAAAACATATAGAAGCAAATGCCGATCACGGAAAGAACCGGAACGAATGTTGAGGTTGAAAACACCCGGGCAGCTGCGCTTTTTCCGGATATGCTTGCCAGCGTAAGCAGCCAGCCTGTCATCGTAGTGCCGATCTCGGCACCCATAATAACGCCGATCGACTGGGAAACCTTCATCATCCCGGCGTTTACAAAACCGATGACCATACAGGTTGTAGCTGCCGAGGATTGTATGATGGCGGTTGCGAACGTACCGAGCAAAAGACCTTTTAGCGGCGTTGAGGAAAGTTTCCACAGAATCGTTTCCATCTTGTTTCCGGCAACATTCTTAAGCCCGTTGCCCATCAGCGACATGCCGTAGAGGAACAATGCAATGCCTCCGAACAGCGTAATGATTGAAAATATATCCATTTGAAATACCCCCGTTGAGTATTTTATAGCAAAACATGTGTCTGTGTCGGTATAGCATGCAATCGTTCTCGGTTTGGTTCGGGATGTTTTTGCGTGGTTGCGACGATCTGCGCATATCTTTCACAGACGGAACGCTTTTCAATAACCCTGTACCCCATTTTACCTCAAACATTGTAACAGATTTTTTGATCTCTTTATACATTCCTGATTCAATATTGACATTTACTTTATATTTGCTAAGTGTTGTGGTTTGCAAACCGTATCATCTTTAATCCGTTATTATAGTATTTTTTGTATAATTATATACTATGCTTACTGGCATTATTGTTTTTTATTTTTGCTTTATCAATAATTTTTGACAAATTTATGAATCTCCGGCAAAGTCAGCAAAAAAGCCGCAAATCCGTCAAGGATTTGCGGCTTTGTTGTCGGTATTCCCGGAATTAAAAACCAGACCGGTGGAAGCAAGTTGCGGTAGGCGTTTTGATGGATCTGTTCCTCTATACGATCATTCGGCTGTCTTGCCTGGATACTTCAAACACTCTTTTGTAAAGAAATTCCATACGGATGGGTTTGGCAATATAATAGGAGGCTCCCAACATGCAGGATTCCTGAATCACGGCATCATTGTTGATGGAAGATAGAACGATTACATCCGGTTTTGGATGGACATCGTTTATGTTGATGGATTCCAGCAATGCATTCATGCTGCTTTGCGGCGTTTCGGTATCCAGCAGTATGATGTCAGGCATCCTGTATTTGATTAATTTTATAGCATCATACAATGTATGCACGATATTAAATATTTCCACATCTCCCCGTTTCAAGAAATATTCGGAGATGATGTCGACGCTTAAGTCTCTGTCCTGGATCAATAGTATCCTCATCTTTTGTCTGCTCCTTTATGATCTGAAATGATTCCATGCGGAATCATTTCAGATCGTTCAACGCCTGTTTCTAATAATCTACGATTCCGGAAATCAGATTTGTGCTTTCAACCATCGTTGTTCCGACGTATGCATAGAAATACGACCGCAGACGATAGAGATATCCGCTGGAAACATAATACGTTTGCGTCCAGGTTCCATAAGTTCCTGAAAACGTCTGCGTCCAGGATTTGATGGGTGTCCACCCTGACCCCGAATATCTTTGCAGGTATGAAGTGATCTTGATCGAAGTCACGCCAGCATATGCATCCATGGACGCAGCCATGGACGCCTCACCATATGCGTCTATATCCATCCA
Source organism: uncultured Christensenellaceae bacterium (assembly GCA_942492795.1). GTDB lineage: Bacteria > Bacillota > Clostridia > Christensenellales > QAND01 > RGIG3178. The sequence continues at coordinate 1,526,292 of OW818639.1, read as the reverse complement.
TGTCAGGACAGTGCTGATATAGGTCCACATAATGGATACCCCGCCTGCTTTTAGGCTGCTTTGCTTCTTTGCCGTTGCCGCATAGGCGGGAGACGCACTCATGATCAACAGTGAAACGATCAACAACACAGCGAATAGTTTCTTGGTTTTTGCCATTCTAAGTCACCTCTTTTCTTTTTGTTTTTTCATACATATAAACCGGAATATCGCTTTATCTGTTACACAATATAGATATTTATTTATTCTTTTTTATATTCCTGTTTTCGGTTGCGTCGTTCCTATCGTTTGTATCCTGTCTCCGTCCTGTTGAAAACAGGATGGTTCTGTGCTACATTAGCGCTAAGCATGTGTTCGATATCGGCATTTGACCGGTTGCCCCGGACGATGAAAATTCGTTCCGGGACAGGCGCACGTTCCGACAGTTTTTTCTTATGTGGTCAGACCTGAAGGAGGTCATCCGTGGCATTGTCCTTTTCCGGCAGGGATAAAAATAAAATACAGGTACTGGAGCAGTTATACGTTGCGTATGGAAAGCTGATGTATCATGTTTCCTATGGAATTCTGCATGATTCGTATCTGGCTGAAGATGCCGTGCAAACCGCTTTTATGAAGTTGACTAAAAATAATTTCAACATCGACTCTGTTATTTGTAACAAAACCAAGTATTTCATGGTTATTATAGTTAGAAACGCATCCATCGATATTTACAATCAACATAGGCGGGAAAATCTGTATCTTGAGGATGAATTATCCAACATCACAGATGACGCCGCATCCCCGTTGGATAGTTTTCTCAGTCGGGAAAGCCTCTCAGGCATACAACATGCATTGAAAACGATGGATACCAAATACTCCGATGTCGCGGTCATGCGGTATGTCTATGATTACGCAACGTTGGAGATTGCGTCTCTTCTGGGCATTTCGGAGCAGCTCGCAAGGGTTAGGCTTCATAGAGCCAAAAAGATGTTGGTGGAAAATTTAAAAAAGGAGCGGTTAAGCGATGAGTACATCTGAACCGGATGATAAAATGCTGGATCAGTTAATATCATATGCCGCGCAAAAGCAAATAGATGACTTTTGCGCCCGGCTCCCTTGTGATGCGGACTTGGATGCGCAAGTGTCTTTGTCGCCATCTTTTCAAGCAAGAATGGATCACACTTTCAAGTCCGTGCGGCGCAGACAGTTTTATGGTCGCCTTGGCAAGTCTGCGTTGAAAATCGCCGCCGCCATTGTGGCGTTTTTGGCTGTTTCCACAACCGTAATTTTCAGCGTTGAAGCGTTTCGGATACCGTTTTTGAATTTATTCTCCGAAACAAAAAAGGAATCGACAACGATAACTGTTGAAGAAAAGGCTGTTGACTATCAGCAGTTTTCCGAAAAGATAAAAGGATTGTATCTGCCAAGTTATGTTCCGGATGGGTATTCTATAAAGTCCATTGAACGATTTGCAACGCTGTACGTTATAAAATTTACCAATGATAAAAGCGCCGAAATAAGCCTAAAAGCACTTCCGGGAGGAACAACCCTGGGTGTTGACAGCGAAGATGGCAACGCCGAGCATGTAACAGTGAATGATGCACCAGCGCAATATTTTGAAAAGGAAACCGAGCACAAACTGGTCTTTAAGCTTAAAGAGAATGCTTTTATGTTAATAAGTGTATTATCAAAAAAGGAAATGATTCACATCGCTGAGAGCATGAAACTGTATTGAACGAGACCGTGGGTTGAAAATGGGCGATGCTACCCTGTGTATCGGCATGTATTTTTTTGTTTCAACAGTGCCGCCAAAAGACAAAATTCCAAATCCGCAAAAGAATCAGCACTCCGTTGTGCCAAACGGAGTGCTGATTGGGTTTCGTCAGATTTTTTACATAATTTCCAAATACAAGTCTCTGGCATCGTCGGCGGTTACAAGCCTTTTGTTGTTAACCAAAAGCCGCTGAACGTTCATTCCCGCTTCGACCAGAATTTCCAGGTCCTCTTTCCCGACCCCGAAAGCCGTCAAAGACTTCGGGATTTGCAGGCGTTCGATCATCTGATCGATCCTGTTGAGCACCCAATCGGATTTTGCTTCACAGGATGATTCTGTGCCGCCGGGATTCACCACATCATACACTTCTGCGAATTCCTGATAACAGTTCGGCTTGTTGAAATTAAGCACAGGCAACAGCATCATCGCGTTGGAAACGCCATGGGGAATATGGTATTTGCCGCCCAGCGGATAGGACAGGGCATGAACCGCCGTCGTGCCGGAAGCCGTGATTGCCACCCCGGCGTAAAATGCCGCGATCAGCATGTTTGTTTTCTCCGTCACAGCATCGCTGTTTTCACAGGCGGTTTCGATGTTCGCAAAAATCAATTTCAATGCTTCCATCGCAAAAAGATTGCTGAACGGATTCGCTTTGTTGGATGTATAACATTCAATCGCGTGGGCCAACGCATCGATTCCGGTTGATGCCGCTATCTTTTTTGGCAGATTGCTTATCATGCTGCCGTCGAGTATCACAGCATCCGCTATCATTTCCGTATTGACGATCCCGACTTTCAATTCTTTCTCCGGAACGGAAACAATGCTGTTCGGTGTCGCCTCCGATCCGGTGCCTGCAGTCGTGGGTATCAAAAGCGTTTTGACGGTCTTTTTCCCCAATGCGGGGTTATCCAACAAATCGCGAACGCCATAGGCATCGGTTGCCGCTATCGACGCCAGTTTGGCGATGTCCATAACGCTTCCGCCGCCCGCCGCTATGATAAAATCCGCGTTCAGCGCCTTGAATTGATCGATAACGGCTTGTGCCTGATCGCAGGTCGGTTCTGCCGGCAGTTGATCCAATATCATGGTCTCAACGCCGCATTGTTCCAAATCACTTATAAGCTTGTCCAGGATCCCGGTGCTGCGGATCCCTTTGTCGGTAAACAATGCGACTTTGGAATAGTTACCCCGTACGATCGTTGTAACCCTGTCCAACGCGTTTTCGCCGCTGTATACTTCCTTTGGCATTCTTAATACGTATTGTTCCAGCATGATGCCCTCCTCATGTGATCAAATTCCCTCGTTCGTCCGGCCGATATGATCCGGCATATGTCCTGCGTGATAAAAACAAGGATCTCTTTTTCAAAAGTTCTCTTGTCTTAAAAATACACCGGACATTCATTAAGTGTATAACAAGTCGCATTTGTTAGCAATAAAAATAGCCACAACTCCCAAAAAGGAAATTGTGGCTATAAATCGACTTGCAGACGCATGGTAAAGTCATTCCGCCGATAGAACTAAAAGATAGTCTCTTTCCCTATTTCGTCATCATCACAACGCGGTATGTGCCGGGTTGAATGGACTTTTCAAACGCATCCATCGGATCATCAAACGGAACGATGTGATCGATCACGAGATCCATCTTCAGCTTTTTCTGGTCGAGCAGCTGTGCGGCGCGGGTGAAATCGTCCGCGGTGGAGCCGATCGTGCCGATGATTTCATACTCTTTGCCGTGGATTTCGCCGATCTTGAGGCCTATCGGCTCATCCGGATGCTGCGAGCTGTAGCAAATGATGCGGCCTGCGCGGTCAAGCATTTCCATCGCCTGCGGGAACGCCTTGGTTATCGCGATGGCAAAGATAACGACATCCGCGCCAAATCCGCCGTTGTGATCCTTAACGAACTGTACCGGATCCTCTTTGGACGGATCCACCACGAAATCGGCTCCGCATTGCACGGCACGCTCACGGCGGCGGGCATCCGGCTCCGAAACGATGACCGTGGCACCCATATCCTTGGCGATCTGCGTGTGCAGAAGGCCCATGATACCGGCTCCGATGATAGCGATGGTCTCACCGGCTTTCAGGCGGGATCGCCTGATGCTGTGCACGACGCAGGAAATCGGCTCGCCGATAGCGGCCCATTCCGCGGGAACATCCTTGCTGACCTTGGTCAGTTGCGGGACATCCCGTACAACGTACTCGGAAAAATAGTTGAACGGCACTCTGCTGGGGTCTGTGCAGCCGTTCTTCCCTGCGCGGCATCTGGGACAGGCAAAGCACTGGAAGCGGCCAAGTATAACGTGGTCGCCCAATTGAAGGCTTTGTACGCCTTCGCCCAATTCCACGACCTCGCCTACTGCTTCATGGCCCTGTACCGTGGGAAATTTGGGATGTGTGATGCCTCTGTACGCACGTTGGTCGACCGTGCAGATAGCCGTAGCCAGAATCTTCATCAAGACCTGACCGTGTGCGGGTTTGGGCATCGGGTAATCCCGCAATTCCAATTTCCCCGTGTCAACCATCGTAATGGCTTTGAACGTTTTCTGATCCATACGTTCTGTCTCCTCTCATTTTCCTGTAAATAGAAATTTACATTATTATATTTATTCTATAATTATTGTTCTATGTTAGCAAGTACCCAGTCGCGGTTTCGTTTAAACTTAACATTCGAAAATCCGTTCCGATTCATTTGGGTGTGGACACGGGACATCACAGACCCTTATCACAGGCATCCGGTGAAGACCATAGCCCCGCTAAAGGGTATTTGTTCCGCCGGTTAACCAACTCTTTTCTTTTACAACCCATTACACCGGAATTGTTGTATACTGTACTTGGAGTGTAACTTGTTTTTAACCATAGCCAGTTTATAATGAATTCGTCGTATTACGAAGTGTTGGGATGACGGAAACATATTCCCAATGTATGGGAGGAAAAACAATGGCCGGTGATGAAACGCTCAGGATGCGCGAAGGCATGAATGAAGCTCTGACGAAGCTTATGGAAATCAGGGACAAACTCGAAGAAATCAACCGGATCACCGGCGCAATGGCTCGATTTGAAGCCATGAAGAAAGAAATTCTGGAAATCGGCTGGAACGGGATACTCAGCAAATATCATCCCGATGTCAATATAGACGACCCTGCGGCATTTGCGCTTTTCGAGATGTATCGATTCGCCTATGAAGCCATCCAGCAAGGGCGATAGAATATACTTTTGAAATCCGCCCCATCTGCAAAAGCAACGCCACAAATCATTACAGGATTTGTGGCTTTTTTGCACGGCATAGCGTACTCGTCCGTCACAAGCTTTCTTGTCTGGTCATGCGTTTTTTCGAAAGGAAGTAGGTGATTGGCCACTGCGCAAACAGCACTCCTCCCACCAGAATCGGGGCAAGCATTGACGAAGAAGCCTTTCTGCCGTTCAAAGGGATTTTGGGATCGGCAATGATAACCGTCGCCGTTGCATCTTCGTTGATTTGCGCTTCGGTTACTCTATCGTCCGGATTGGCAGCCTTGGCCATCGCAGGAAAAGCGATAAACATTGTCATCATTGCTATCATAAGGACAAAAACTTTTGTCGGTCTTAGGACTTGCATGGTTCCCTCCAGTATCATCATTGAGCATTTTGCTTCCGGCTCATCCGATTTTTAATGCCTATTCTATAATTCGACATAATGCACAAATAGTTAAGACAAATTGCAAAGGCGTTCCCGCTTTAGCACAAAATTTCCTATCGGTATGGGTCACAGCATTCTGGCTTTTCAGGCATCCGCCAATTTGGTTTTGCAAATGCTATTCGGAGGGCACTCGCTGAAGGTTGATTTTCTTCCCGTTTTTTTCCACCCTGTAGACCGTGTTGGCAAAGATGGCTTTGCCGTCTTCAAAAAGGGTATGATACTTATCGATGAAAATATCGCTGATCTTGTACAACACAACGTAGTCATACCTGAACAATTGCTTTTCCCAATCGCTCGCTGTGATGTCGCACGTCCAAAAGCCGCCTTCGCACGTCTGTTCGCCAATGCTCCATGTAAAGAACGGATTGACTTTGCATTGAATGAATTCGTATTTTAATACGTAATAATCGAACCCGCTTGAATTCTGACTGATGATCCATATCCTGCTGCCTGGCTTCACATGAAGCGCTTCCATTTTTTCGACAACGATATGATAGGGTTCCCTCGCATTCCTTGCCCTCTCCACATTTTTTCGCAACGCAAGATCTGTGATATTGGTCAGCGGAATGAAAAAGGTGAGTATCAGAATAAGCATGATTTTAAACAGAGGCATAAACGCTTTGTTCTGCTCATCCGGATCAAGGGAATATGCAACGACAATCAGCGTGACACAGATAAATACCGCCTGTAAATAAGTGCATATATACCGTGAAAACGAAGCGACCCGGACGGCTTCAACATCCGCAAACTTAAACATATATGCGATGAGCAACGATAGCACATACACTGCCAGACCTGCCAGCACTCCGGTGTTGAAACCAATGGAGAACCGGTTGTCGTCTTTTTTGCGCATGGCCAGAACGTAAAGAAGCAATGCCAAAATTGCCACCCAAATGAAAAAGGAAGAAGCCAACGGACCGTTTGTCAAATTTGCGCCAAAGAGCGATGTAAAAAAGCTGTCGATGACCGTTTTGCGATAATCAACCAAGCTCCCCGTCACGATCCTTAGCAATGTGATCCAATTGACGTGGGCGGAAAATACTCTTGCTGTGTCGGCTATTCGTAAACTTAAATCCCACAATCCGTAAACGATAAGCGGCATGAGCATCAACAGCGCATGTGCGAAAAGGGCATTGAGTTTTGCTTTGTACCGGAGAAACCGCAATTCATGCTTTATCGTGCCGTCAAAGCGGATGTCTGTCTTGTTGCTCAGCGTACCGTTGTGCACCCTTTTTGCGATAAAAATGGAACATGCGATCATCGCCAGAAGCAGGCCTGCGTCCTTGATGATTGGCAGCATGCACAGGGAAAGGCATATCCTTAGGAAGGAAAATGTATCTCCGGTTTTATAAAGATATATCTCCGCCAAGCAGGCTCCAAAATAGACCGCGAGCATGGGATCCACCAACATCGACGCATAATAATTGTTATAAAACAGCATTGGCGATAGGAATATCAGAATCAGCGTGCCGAAAACGGTTTTGACGCGTTTCCCTTCCATATTCTTAAAGAAGGGGACAAACGGGATCAAACCGAAAATCGAAAAGCTTCGGATCAGGTCTGCTTCGACAAAAACGCCCCTCAGGGATGCAACAAAGTATTGGAACAGCGTAACGGCTGGCGGATAGGAACGATAGATCAAGTCAATTCCCGTATAGGGACTGATTTTGTTGGATATAAACATTGCCTTGGCAGCCCTGCCCCAATGCGAAAACTCATCCCAGACGCAAAGCTGCATATCCCGGTTGATATACCATATCATAAACGACAGAAACACAAACACAAAAAATGCCGGTGTCAGCATCTGCTTAAGCACGATACGTGTTTTCCTTTTGGCAACCATGATCACAACGCCGGTGATAGAAGCCGCGCTGCAAAGGAGGATGGAAAGAATCAAAGCGAATCGCAACTGATCCACAATTCCAAACACGAACAACAGTAAAACGACAGACAAGACAGTAACGGGCATCGATTCTTCAAATCGTTTGTTGTACACGGATGCGAATAGCAGGCTCGGCAAACCCAGTACCAGCATGCAAAGCAATATGCTCAATTCTTTCCTCCGGTTTTGAAAAATCGTTCTCCTGATAATTCAGGTTCAAACGGCACCACTTTGCGACGTTTGATCGGTTTACCTAGGTTCAGATAAACCTTCCTCAGTTACCCATCAAATTATAACGGCAAAAGGCCTTTTTGGGAATTGCTATTTTTATATTCAGCGCTATTTAAAAGAATATCGCTTATTCTATCTGAATGTTTACGCTTGTTATACCTGTTAATTGCTTTTTTATCTATCATATGGCATAACTTCGTTGACATATAAATATACGCCTATTATAGTTTATAGGAATATACTATAAAGCGTATAACCATATCCTTTGATTATGCATAAACCAGACGATATAAAACCATCCGCTGGATAAGGAGACTATAAATTTGATCAAACGGCTTGTTGCCATGTTTTTAATAATCCCGGCGACATTATTGCTTCTGAGCTTTCAGGGCAAATCCGGCGGTCTTGTCCCAAGTCCGACTGCGGGTACCAAACCCACCCCGACAAAGCCGGGCAATGCAACGGTAATTTTTACATTTGATGACGGCAGTGTTTCGGATTATTTACTGGCGTATCCGATTCTGGAGCAATATGGCATAAAAGGTACTTCCTATCTCAATACAAAAGCCATCGACGAAAGATATCCCGGAAGGATGAACTGGACACAGATCAAACAGATGCATGCCGATGGCTGGTCATTCGGCTGCCACTCGTTTGAGCACAACCGGATGGAAGACATGACGGATGCGCAGATCAAACACAGCATGGAGATGGTCGATCAATCCTTCGTGCGGCAAGGGCTTAAAGCGCCAGAAATAACGGCGTATCCGTACGGCTGTTACAACACGCGGGTGATCGACGGTATCAAAGCGTTTCGGAAGCAAGCCAGACTTGCCAACAATCTGACGACGAATTTCGTTGATTTGAACCATCTCAATCCATATGCCGTCGAATCGATAACCGCGGACATGCAGACGGTTGACGAATTGCATAAACTGAAACTGCTTGTAGACAAAGCATACGAGCAAAAGACGATCATCGTGTTTTTTGTCCATTCACTCTACGCACGCCAGCCGTTTGATACAGTGATGTGCAATGACAAGATCCCGTTTGGCAGTTATCCCCAAACGGACTCCGGACTTTTCGCGCAGCTTGTCGATTATTGTGTTAAAAAGGGTTGTAGTTTTATGACAATGGAACAGCTGATGGATATGCACACTTGAATCAGCATTTCAGACTCGATTCAGAAGACCCTGCTTCGGCCGGTGTGATGCGTTTTTGCAATACCAGGCGGAACATGCCATACGCACCCACGATAAACAGCGCATACATGGCAAAGGATGCCGTAAAACCGATCGCTTCCGTCATCATGCCTCCGATGATGGAACCGGTTCCTGCGCCGAGATCCTGTGCAGAATAATAGGTAGCGCTTGCTGCCCCGCGCCTGTTCGCGGGTGCCGAGCGTATCACAAACGCCTGTATGGTCGGAAATAAAATGCCGTATCCAAAACCGAACATGGAACCCGCCAAAAGAAACAATGGCAGCGCGCGTGCGAAAGCGATCAGCAGCAACCCGCCGAACACCAGCATCAAACCGGGAGGAAGCACGCGTTGCGCGCCGACACGGTCGCAGATTTTACCCGCAAAAACACGGCTCATGATCATGGCAATCGCATTAAAGGTAAAGTACAAGCCGATTCCGCGAATGGCGAGCGTCTCGCTGTATTTGACCAGAAAAGTTCCAACCAGCCCGTTGGGGATCGAGATCAGGATCAAGACAAGTGCGCTTGGCAGAGCGGTCTTTTCAAACAAGGAAGAGAGCTGGATCCGTTTGACTTTTTGCCGTGATGCCTGCGCCGGCTTCGGATTGGTTTTCTCATAGTTCACTGCGGAACCGATTAAAAGCGCCAGCAATCCGATGATCCCCGTCACGTAGAAAATGCTCTGATACCCCAGGTGATCCCGCATAAAGAGCATCAGTGCCGGTCCGAACGAAGAAGCGATGTTAAAGGAAACGCCGTAGTACCCGATGCCTTCGTTCAGACGGTTTTTAGGCAATATATCGGCTACGATCGTTCCGGCCGAGGTTGTAAACGCACTGTATCCGGCGCCCTGGATGCCGCGTATGATCAGTATGAGCATCACGGCGGATGTCAGGCTAAAGCCAAAACTGGTGATCACAATGATGGTGATGCCAATGAGCAGCACATGCCGGCGTCCCCGTGAATCGATCAGAATTCCAAAAAAAGGCCTGCACACAAGCGCCGCTATGGTGAAGAATCCCATGATCAGTCCCGCTACGGTCTTGCTGCCTCCGAGCCACATGACATACAGCGGCAAAGCCTGGGCGATCATGCTGTTGCAGACGGAACTGAGCGTGTTTGCGCTTACGATCTTGAAAAACGGCGCCGTCCAAAGTTTTGGCTCGGCACTCGATGTTGCCGTCACTTCACTTTCCATGGTACACCTCATCGGTGCGCATTTCGGAGCGCATCTTTTTTTATTGTGTTCACGCAACCTTAACGTCGGGGACAAGCATCCTCCAAAACACTTTTCCGATTATAGTCCCATACTTGGAATGTTACAACCCGAAATCCGGATTCTTTGAACATAAAAAAACATTTTAAAATGGCTGCCTAGGGTAACAGCCCAATACCGCAATCTATGCATATTTTATGATCATATACCCAAAACGACCGAAGACAAAAACCTCTTACGGAATCAGGATGCGCATTTTAAAACCCGCTCTTTGTTTACAAACCGCAAAACAAGGGGTACGATGTTTGCAAAGAAGGTTAAGGAGAAATGCATGGCAGACATCAACGGCAGGTTGGCCCGGGAGTTCACCCTAAGACCCCAGCAGATAGAATCCACCATTGCTTTGATCGACGAGGGCAACACCATTCCGTTTATCGCACGATACCGCAAAGAGGCTACCGGTTCCATTGACGACCAGGTATTGCGGGAACTGTATGACCGGTTGAACTATCTTCGGAGTCTGGAGTCCCGCCGTGAGGAGGTACGTCGGCTGATCGAATCCCACGGTCAGTTGACCGACGACATAGCGAAGTCGCTGGATGCTGCCGAAGCGTTAAGCGAAATTGACGATATCTACAGGCCGTTTCGCCCAAAACGGCGCACAAGAGCTTCTGTTGCGCGTGAGAAAGGGTTGGAACCGCTGAGCATGACCATACTGCTTCAAGATCCAAGGCTAATCCCCGAAACGGAAGCGAAGGCGTTTATCCGGGAAGCGTTGGGTGTAACTTGCATCGAGGATGCGCTTTCGGGCGCGTGTGACATCATCGCGGAAATGATTTCGGACAACGCCGGGTATCGAAAGGTTTCGCGTGAGCTGACCTTTTCGGAGGGGTTTGTCGCCACCGCCGCCAAAAAGAAGGAAGACTCTGCATATCGGATGTATTACGAGTTTCGCGAATCTGCCGCACGCATTGCCCCGCACCGCGTTTCCGCCATCGACCGGGGTGAACGCGAGGGCTTCCTGCAAGTAAAGCTTGAAGCGCCGGAATCCAGAATTATAGATTCGCTCAAGCGCAGGATCGTAAAAAACACTTCCGCCATGGCAAAGCTTGTTGAAGCCGCGATCGAGGATGCCTATGCCAGGTTGATTGCGCCGTCGTTGGAAAACGAAATACGCAATGCCCTCTCCGATGCGGCTTCGGAAAAAGCGATCAAGGTTTTCGCGCAGAATCTAAAAAGCCTGCTGATGCAACCGCCGGTTAAGGTTCATGCCGTATTGGGGCTTGATCCCGCCTACCGTACGGGATGCAAGTTTGCAGTGGTGGATGAGATAGGCAATGTGCTGCAAACCGGTGTTATCTACCCTACCCCGCCGCAGAGCAAAGTGGAAGAAGCGTCCCGTCTTGTCAAGGCTATGATCGAAAAATACGGGGTTGAGATCATTGCTATCGGCAACGGTACCGCCTCGCGGGAAACGGAACAATTTGCCGCGGACGTGATCAAAAGTGTGCCATGCAAAGTACAGTATACGATGGTCAGTGAAGCCGGCGCTTCCGTCTATTCGGCATCCAAGCTTGCCGCGGAGGAATTCCCCGAATTTGACGTGTCGCTGCGCAGCGCCGTCTCCATCGCCCGCCGGTTGCAGGATCCGCTCGCGGAACTTGTGAAGATCGATCCCAAAGCCATCGGCGTGGGACAATATCAGCATGACATCAATCAAAAGCGCCTTGACGAGGCGCTTAGCGGCGTTGTGGAGGATTGTGTGAACAGCGTAGGCGTCAACATCAACACAGCGTCTCCCGCGCTCTTGGGCCACGTTGCGGGTATCAGCGGAGTTGTGGCTTCAAACATCATTGCATACCGCGCTGTCGCGGGAAGGTTCCGTTCCCGCCGTGAATTGCTCAAAGTAAAAAAGCTGGGCGCGAAGTCGTTTGAACAATGCGCCGGGTTTTTGCGCATCCCCAACGCAGAGTATGTTTTGGATAACACAGCCGTGCATCCGGAATCGTATGAAGCTGCGGAAAAACTGCTCAAACTCACCGGACACAGGATTGCGGATATGACAGCGCTGAGCCCCTTTGTCTTGGACGCGGAGGTAGCGGCAATCGGCTATGATAAAGTGGCGCAGCAAATTGGCGTAGGCGTACCTACCCTTCGCGATATTTTGAAGGAACTGGCAAGACCCGGCCGCGACCCCCGCGATGCGTTGCCCAAACCGCTGTTGTCTTCCCAAGTGCTTGAGATGGACGACCTGAAGCCCGGAATGACGCTTTATGGCACCGTGCGCAACGTTGCGGACTTCGGCGCATTTGTTGACATCGGCGTGCATCAGGACGGTCTTGTGCACGTATCCGAACTGGCTGACCGCTTTGTGCGCGATCCGATGGAAGTGGTCAAAGCAGGCGACGTCGTGCTGGTTCGGGTGATGAAGGTCGAACCTGATCGCAAGCGGATCTCGCTGTCGATGAAAAATATCTGAGGGTGATTTATAAAGCCGTTTGCCTCTGTTAAATCGTACGAAAGCCACAAATCCGAACGGATTTGTGGCTTTTCCTTGGAAGTCCGTCTTCCGGCGCAAGTTGGGATACTTTGGCTATCCAATGCCCGACTGGGGCTCTTTAAATATGGATCGCATCCCGCAGCGGATCGTTGCTTGCCGCGAAGCTGTTTTTTCCGGTATTTTTGGCAAAATAAAGCTTTTGATCCGTGATGCGGATAAACTCGTTGAGTGTCTCTCCGCTGAACTCACTGACGCCTCCGCTGAGCGTTACGCGAATATCGTCGTACAGACGCGCTGTTCCTATCTCCCATTGGATCCGCTCGGATAGCGCACATGCCGATGCCAGATCCGTAAAAGGCATGATAATGATAAATTCCTCGCCGCCGTATCGGCCGACGAAATCCGTTTTCCGAACGGTATCGGCGATCGTTTTTGCAACGCTTTTGATGACATGATCCCCTAAAAGATGTCCGTGGTTATCGTTGACCCTTTTAAAATCGTCGATATCAGCGATGATTAACGATAACGGGTGGTTGAGTTTCGCCGATCGCGTCATTTCCGTTTCCAGGATATGCAGCGATGTTTCGTGGTTGTAAAGGCTTGTCATCGCATCCTTCTTGCTCAATTCCAACAGGATGTTGTTTTGCTTGTACAGGGTTTTTCGGTTGGAAAACACGGATACCTTTGCTCTCCACAGAACATTGCTCATCATCCAGGCGGCCATGTTGGAAAAGGCGGTATTGATCTGGATCACAAGCATCGTCTCCGGATTGGACACATACTGCGGAAGCAAATAAAAAAAATACAAATATGTCAATAAAAACAAAACCGCGCTTCCCAAAGGGCGCATGTAAAAAAAGGCAGCCGCGAAGAATACCATCAGCAGGTACATATGGATCAAATCGACTTCACTTTGGATATACAGCGCAAGAGAGGCGCCAAACACCAGACACAGTGCGATGAAAGAATACTGCACGAGCATCGCATAGGTCAGATGGATGGTTTTGATCTTCATCTTAACAAACCAGATTAAAGGAAGAAAGACCGCACAGGCGATCAGAAAGTTTCGTATCACAGGCCCCACATAGAAAATGCTGCCTTCGATGATATAGAGATAACACTCAAGGGCGAACATAGCCAACGAGACATACGCCAGGCGAAAATAATTTTCCTTGGCCACTTCTCTTTTGAGTTCCTGCATATGCTCTTTTGGCACCACGGCAGTGTTTTCTCTTTGAAGGTACTTCGTGATGCTTCTGAATATCCCCATAGAATGATCCGATCTTGCATGTACGAATGCCCGGCGTAAATAGTAAGAAATCTCCGGCTGAATCAAAATGACCGTATGTGCTTGCGGAGACGAAACTGTTTCCATACAGTACTTTTTATCGGCACTTTTCCGATTTACTTTAGCATGGCGCAGTGAAGTTCAATCCGGCTTAAAAAAGGCTGATCGGCCAATCCCTTACCGCATCATCCGCACGGATTTTTCAGCCCTTGTCTTTCGGGGTTTTGGATTGTTATGGCGCCGAAAAAAGCTAAGAATATGCCCTGTTCCGTCTATCAAGGCATCCTGTTTAAAGCAATACACTTTGCGCGTTACATGCCTGTTGCCCTTCTTTGAATAAACGCCAGTACCGACATTATCAGGAATAAACCAATCGCTGAAATGCTCCATCCTCCCCCTGCATGATTGGCTATGCCAAGCATGCCTCCGGTGCCGGCAAAAAACAACGTCACATAGCTTACAACCATCCATTGCACTTTCCGGAAATTCATTTTTAAAATATAATCCAACAGCAATTCAATCCCTAACCACAGCAGCATCAATCCGATTTGAATATAGTACAGTATTGGCCGATTGAGCCCGGGTGCCTTTATCAGCAAATAGATCATCGGAATACCAGACAAAATTCAAATATCCCAATCCAATGGCCGATGCGCGGTTTCCCCGCCAGCCTGGAAACAAAAACCAAAATAGCCGATAGGAAGAAAACGATTGCAACTATCGCCCCGAGTCGGTCAATGCTTGTATTCATAGCACGTATGGCTCGCTCCTTTGCCAATTTTATCGTTTTGGTCGCCAGATATGTATGCGTAGAGTCCGTTTTTCATTGCTCCTGCCGCACATCGTTTTGGTGCATGGTTAAGAGTGAATTTATCGCTTGGGAAAACGCCATCGTTTTGGTTTCGATGCTCTTCTTTAATTCTTCAGGATGATCAAAATCAGGTTGTTCGACAATGGTCGATGCGATGATCGAATCCACACCGGGTCCCATCTGCGAAACGGCAAACCCGCAATCCATCTTGCTCAGCAACGCTGCGTATTTTGCTTGAATCTGCCGGTTGTTTGCGGCAAGCCACACTTCAAACCTACATTCCTCATGGATATAGACAACAGCGACCTTCAATTTTTTGCTCTTAAGATCGGATGGCGTAAAGGCAAAGTAGGTCATATCCATATAACCGAAATACAATGCGCTCACTGAACAATCGGTGTGCTGACGTTCCAGATATGCCAAAAGATCAGACATGAACGCCATAATCCCCCGATAGGCTTTTTGAATTTGTCCTTTTGCGAGTTGGTTTGTGTATTCTTCAACATGAAAATTGAGTGAATCCATCGTTTATCTCCCAATAAACAGCGGCGGACGGAATGCTTTGGCAATGCCCGCATAAACCAAAAAATACAGCGCAAACATACGGTAATCCTGCTGTCAGGTTTAGTTTATCATATTTCGGGATACGTTGCGTAAAAACACAGATTCGTCTTAAATTCCATACACGCACGCTTTGTATTTCCGCTCTTTACTGTTATCCGTGGAACATTCTTGTTGCCGCGAACAGAGTTCGCTCTTTTTTTGCCGAATAACATCTTAAGAGTCCTTGAAAAATGCCGATTCATTATTAGTATTCCATCCATAGTAAATCAGAAAAGAGGGCTGATCTCTCATGAAAGGTATAAGAATAGTCATTGTCGACGATTCCGCTTTTTCCGTGGAATTTGTCAGGAATATTCTCGAATTCAACGGGTATGAAGTGGTCGGAGTCGCCGGTACACTGGAAGAAGTAAAGCAGGTTGTTCAAGATACGAAACCCAATTTGGTTACGATGGACATGACGCTACCCGGTACCGATGGTCTGGAATGCACTCGTGCCATCCATGCGATCGATGCAAGCATAAAGGTAATCGTCATAAGCTCTATGATGGACGACGAGATCGTAAACAAAGCAAAAAAGTGCAAAGTGAACGGCTATATTCAAAAGCCCTTTGACGCCGACGAGCTTATGATGATCATCAACAGGCTGATGGCCACCGAAGAGTTGTATGCCTATCTTCAGGAAGAATATTTCGCGGCGTTTAAAGAATCGCTGATGGATGGCATAAACAAAATGACCAAGACCCTCGTATCGTTCAAGGAGGATTATTCCAACACTCAAGATCATGCGTCTGCAGGTATCTCCGTTATCATCGGTATAATTGGCAAATTTTCCGGCCGGATGCTCATTGATCTGTCCAGGGAAACTGCCAACAATATGGCGGCTGCTGTTTTTAAAAGAGATCCGAAGGACAGCGATGAAATGATTGCTGCACTCGGAGAATTCGCTAACATCATCGCAGGAAATGCTTGCTCCATCATGAACAGAAGGTATAAGGCTTTGGGCCTTCGTGTGGCTCCGCCTTCTATCCTGACCGGGGACAGCGTTCTCATATTAGCGCCAAACTTCAGTACGACAACCGCAATAGGGCAAACGAATTTCGGCGAGCTGCTGCTAGACGTTGGCTTTTCGAAGGGGGAATCAGAATGGATGTAAAGCGTGTAAATCCGTTTATCGAATCCTTTAAATCGGTAATGCCTCAGCTTGGATTCGGCGCGGTTACCATTGGCAGATTGAGCGTCAAAACCAAGGAGGTAAATTGCAACGGCGTTGTAATCGTCCTGGGTCTCTTGGGGGATATCAAAGGAAATGTGGTTTACAGGATGCAAACAGAGGATGCAAAAAAAATAGCGTCCACCATGATGATGGGTCTGCCGATTGAGGAGTTTGATGAGATCGCATCGAGCGCATTGTCCGAATTGACGAATATGCTCACGGCAAACGCCGCTACCTGTTTCTACAATATCGGAATTTCCATCGAAATTTCGACGCCCACGATGCTTCAAGGGGATAGCATGTCGATCAAAATGGTTTCGGATCAGATCCTTTGTGTTGAACTCATGGCGGATGATATTCCGATAGAAGTCAACCTGGCTTTCATCGATTGATTTGCCGCGTTCACGGCTGTATACAGTGACCCTTTTTTGCTCTTACGCGGCAGAATGAAGGCTTTGCATTGGATGCTCTATGTCTTCGCCTGTTCCTGCGCCGCTATACAGACGGTTCTCCTGCAACAGGAGAACCGTTTTTTATACCCAAAAGATGGAGCGTTTGATTCACCCAATCCGGGCTACGGCAGTATCCGTGACCGGATCAGCATCCGTTGCACGTTGGCTGCATCCGGTTGATAAAACCGCCTTGACAAATGATTGTTGGCCGTTTGGTCGTTTCAATAATTCTCTTCCATTGCATCATGCGGCAGGGTAAAATAGGAATATGTTGCGAGATGGTGTGCCGAAGAATTTTACAAAGAGTCAATTTTGCATCAACGGAACGGAGAAAATACCCGAATGGAAAAGAAAAGGAAAACCAAGCTGAACAATCCTCTTTCAGCGCTTAAACAGAATCAGAACTTTTCCCTCTATTCGGCGGGAATGTTGATTTCACTCATCGGCTCGTGGATGCAGAATGTTGCGCAACCCTGGCTCGCGTATACGCTGACAGGATCGCCGTTGCTGGTAAGCCTGATCGCCATCATGCATTTTCTGCCGATGCTGATTTTTTCGTTGTTCTCCGGCGTCATCATTGACCGCATATCGAAAAAGAAGATCATGTTCTTCACCCATACAGCGCTGCTGATCATAACAGGCATCTTAACTGTTCTGGTCTGGTCGGGAAAAGTCCAATACTGGCATCTCCTCGCCAGTGCCTTAGCCATGGGCGTCGTCAATACCCTTGATATGCCGACGCGGCAGGCTTTTGTTGTCGAACTGGTCGGCAAGGAGTCGTTGCACAACGCCATTGCGATCAATTCCTCCATTTTCAATGTGGCCCGTGTGCTTGGACCCGGCATTGCGGGTTTTGTCATGGCGCAACTGGGCGTCTTTGCCTGTTTCGCTTTCAACTCGATCAGCTTTGGCGCCGTCATCATCAGTTTGTTTTTCATCAAACCGATGGAAAATGTGCGTATTGAAAAGAAGGAAAAGGTATTGCACAGCATCAAGGAAGGCCTCGTTTATATTCGCGGCAACGAAGTGATCTTCAAAACGTTGGCTTCCGTGTTTGTCATCAGTGCATTTTCCATGAACATGAGCACACTTTTGCCGGTATTTGCCAAAAATATTCTTTTGGAGGGTGAAAAAGGGTACGGTCTTCTCATGTCCCTGATGGGTCTCGGATCGTTTATTGGGTCCATGTTCATCGCCTCTACGAGTCACGGGGGGCCAAAGAGTGTGCTCCTCACACTATTTCCGTACTTAATTGCAGCAATGCTTTGCTTTATTGCAATCACGCGCGTATTCTGGCTCACGGGTTTCGGGCTCGCCCTGCTGGGTTTCTTCGTCGTTTCCTTTATGGCAACGGCGAACTCGATCGTCCAATACAGTACCAATGATCGGTTTCGGGGTCGTGTGATGAGCGTTTACAGCTTGGTCAGCGGCGGCGCAATGCCGATCGGAAACGCATATACCGGTGTGATCACACAGGGTTTCGGTGCGCCGGCAGGTTTTCTCGGCTGCGGGACAATTATTGCGGTGCTCATGATGGCAACGCGCTTTCTGCATGGCAAGGCACAGCCAAATCGGGATGCTGCGGCAGGTGAACACGCGGATCCCGAGTTGCCCGATACCCAACGGCAGACCGAACAAGCGCCTTGAATGCAAAAGGAAAACCACATGGCCGAAACCGTGTGGTTTTTTTGTGCCGGTATATCCGCAACGCGATCATGCATGGACGTTTCACAACTGTACTGTCATCAAGGCGATAGCGCAACGTGCAGCTCTATTTTGCGCACAGGCAAAACGGGTGACCTTCAGGGTCGAGCATTGTGACAAAATGATCGCCGCCAAATTGACTGTCCGCTTTAACCGCGCCGATAGCTTCTGCCTGCATCACCGCGGTTGGCAAATCGTCCACCTGAAAATCAAAGTGCATCTGCTTTTGCTGCCTGAAGGCCTGCTCCGGCCACACAGGCCGATCATAAACATAATCATCGGCTTGATCAAACAAAAATATGATGCCGTTTTGATTGCTCACCGCCGGACAATCGTACAACGCAAGCTTTTCCCAACCGAGAAGTTCGGCGTAAAAATTCTGAAGTTTCTGTGCGTCTTTACAGTCAATCCCAATGTTCCCCAAACAGATGCCCTTTATCATTGGAAACACCTCGTTTCATTTTTTTATTCTTCTTCGGAAGAATCCTTTGATTTTCTATGTTGTGCTGGAAGTGCCGGTTTGCTGTTTTTAAACCGAACGTAATAAAGATCACTTCGTTTGCAAAATATCACCGATTGGATGCGGTGTCAACAACCATATCCCCTCGCTTTCAAGGATGGTATTGACTTCACTTGCAAAAAGACAAGGCAACCATTCTTTGGAATCGTTGCCTTGTGTTGTTTGTCGCAATTGTATGGGATTCATAGAAACAAGCGTTTACGGTATGACGATTGCGACGTCGTTGCCCGCTTTCATGACGCTGGGGTTGCTATACAAAACGGTGATCGAGAAATAATATGTGCTGGCCGGGTCAAAATCCGAGGCGTTATAGGTAACACTGGTCGTGGATGCATCGGTGATCCAGCTTTTATATGCCGCGCTTGGATATGCGGGATTCGGGCTTTTCGAGTAAACCACTTTATACCCGTCAAAGTTGGGATGTTCTATCTTGCCCCAGCTGAGATGGATTTTTCCTGCCGCGTCAATGCTCCCTGTAATGTTTGTGCTTGTCATGGCAGGCACCGGGGTGCCTTCCGGCATCGTCAGCGCAATCGCGTTGCCCGCTTTTTTCGTGCCGTCGCTATACAAGACCGTAACGCTGAAATAATATGTCTTGTTGGGCTCGAACGAGCTTAAAGGATAGCTGGCGGTTGTTGTGCCTGCGTTTGTGATGTAGCTCATATAGCCGTCATCCGGATATTTGGGATTCGGGTTGGTTGCCGATTTGACCACCTTATACCCGCTGAAGCTCGCATGCTCAATTTTGCTCCAGCTCAATTTGACCTTGCCGTCCGCTATCGTACCGCTTATGGTCGCCGCTTTCATATCTGTGTCTGTGGGATTCGTCGTAGGTTCGGGTTCTTCCGCTATGTCGGGTACTTTCAGATAAACGGTGTTGCCGCTTATATATTTATCCCCTTCATACACCGCCGTAACGCTGAAGTAATAGCTTTTGCCGCCCTTTAGGCCGCCAAAGCCTTCATAGACCGAAAGCGCCGTGGTTGCTGCATCGGTGATGTATTTGATATAGCCGTCTGCAGGGTACTTCGGATTCTCATTCGTAGCCGAAGCCACGATCTTGTAGCCGACAAACGCGGCATTCTCAATTTTGTTCCAGCTTAGGCGCACCTTTTCGCCGCTGATGGCGCCGCTTATTTTGGGCACCGGAAGTTCCTTATCATCGATGCATTGTATGATGCTGCCGATCTCCCCTTTGTCCTGCTGTGCGTATTGCCCGGGATCAATGCCCTTTTTGATCGCTTCCTTTTCCAAAAGCATCACGCCGGCTGATTTATTCTGGGCGTCCGCTTCCTGCTTATCGCTTAATGTTCCAAGCAGATACAATACGCGAGCCTGGGCACCCGCTGCGTCGGTCACGAGACTGCTGAGTTTGTCCTGTGTGACGGTGCCTTGCGATTGCCCGAACCGCGCGATAAGCACGTAGTTAGCCGCATTATCCTTAATGTATCCGAGCCTGTGTGCTTCGGATACAATCTTCGGGATGGCCTGCGCGATGTTCTGCCCGATGCAGTCTATCCCCGCCATCAGTTTTAACGCGTCGTTGTTCTTGCAGACAACGCTGATGATGGTATCCGCATCGTCCACCGTCAGCTCCACGCTGGGATTGATGTCGATGGTATAGAAAGCCGAGCCTGATTGCTTTTCGATTGCGGGAAGGATGCCAAACGGAACCGCCAAAAACACGATCGTCAACGCAAGCGCTACGGGCAGCCATTTCATCAGCACGGATGGCCTTTTCCCCTCCGTTTTTGCATGTACCGGTGCGCGTTTCGTCTTTTTGTCCAGTATCTTGCGGATGCGCATCTTGGTTTGGCTGACCAACCGATCATCCGGTTCTACTTCTTTTATCTTCAATTGTTCAAGTTCTTTATCGATGTTTATCATTATATTTCACGCTCCAACATCTCGCGCAATTGCAGTTTAGCTGCCGAAAGCCTTGATTTTACCGTGCCTTCCGGTATGCGTAAAATGGCTGCGATCTGCGCGTAGTTCATATCATGGTAATAAAAAAGTTTGATGGGAAGCTTCAGTTTGTCACTGAGCGATTCGATATGCGTGAGCAGCCGTGCGCGCAGAAAATGATCCTGCACCGACTCCTCCACGTTATCCTCCGATACAATGAGTGACATGGCATATTCCTTTGCTTCAACGGTAGCAAAGCTGTCTGCCAGAAACCCTCCCCTGCGTTTTTCCCTGCGGCACAAGTCCCTGTACCGGTTGATACAAATGGTATACAACCAGTTCTGAAATGACTTGTCCTCGTAGTGGCGCGCGCGTTTTACCGCTTGCAGCCAGGTATCCTGAAACAGCTCGTCCGCCAGATGCGTATCAAAAGAAAGCCGGTGGCACAGATTGTACACATCGAATTTATACTGATCGATTAATTGTTCCATTGCCTCTACATTTCCTTTAGCAAAGTCCTTAAATATATCCTGCTGTTCACCCATGGGATCCCCCTTAATGCTATAAACGAATAACGCTGTAAAAAAGTTCGGTTTTTTACAAAAAATGTTTTTGTCCTTTATGTATCGGATTTAAGGAAAAAATATCAACCGGTAACTTGAGCAACAGAGTGTAAGAGAAATGCGAAGTAAATCTGTGTTTTATTTCCATCGGGGTGCTATCTCCCCGCATCCCTTCGTTGCACAACTTATATTCGGTTTACTTTGACAATGTCCTGATAAACATTCGATTTGCCGACAATGCCATCTTTGATGATCAGTGCCCCGGCCATAGAATAACATGTCCCATTCCCTTCATATCCCAATAAATAGTATACATTGGATTTATCCGGGTCCTTGCCTATGAAGGGGAGCCCATCGTCCGATCCGAAAAACAGTGCGCTCCAGCAATAGGAAATATCAATATTCAGTCTTGGATAGATGGATTCGATCCGCCTGGCGATCTCTTTTGCTTTCTCCAGAATGCTTTGTTCGTCCTGCTCCGCTTCGGTATTGTTGTCGTCCAGTCCGCCGCCGATAATTCGGCGATCCTTTGTCGTTCGAAAATACAGATATGGCCTTTTTGTTTCCCAAATCATCGCATCGTCTTTCCATAGATATTTTTCATAAGGTTCGGAGCAAAAGGCATAGGTTCGCCGGATGATGATTTTATCCTTTAGTATGGAATAGATCTTTGCGTAGCCTGTTGTCAATACAATGCTTTTAAAGGTTATTGCATGTCCCTCTTTGGTAAGGATGCTGTTTCCCTGGTTGCTTTCCAACTCCACATGTGTGTTTTCAAAATAACGTACGCCTTGCTGCAGATTCTTTTTGGTTAAAGCTTGAATGAATTTGTAGGGATTCACGTCGGCATCATGCCAGGTTCGAAGCGCGCACGACTTATCTATTTGATATCGCTTTATCAATTCGTTTTTATTCAGGAACTCTACGGGGAAACCATATTTCGTCAGAATTTCGTATTCTCTTGCTAGTTTGTTTTCATCTTCTTCTGCAGACGCATAATAGATGCTGTCTTTCAATCTATACTCTGCCGAATCCCCTAACGAATCGTTGATCGAAGTAAGTTGGTCCATCGCTTCAAGGCACATTTGATAAAACAAACGTCCCCGTTGCTCTCCGATATCATCAACAAACTCACAGAGCATTTTATCACTGCGATATTGCAGCAATCCCGTGTTGACGATACTGCTTCCTTTCCCTATTCTATTCTCATCGACAATCATAACGTCAATTCCGGCGGCTGACAGAACGTAGGCGCATAAATTCCCGCTGATCCCTCCGCCGACAATTAAGACGTCGGTCTGTTTTGCTTCTGTCACTTTTCCAAACCGGAATGGGCTAAGCACTGTTTTGTCCCAATATGGTTCGCCTGTATACAACGTCATGTGAGCATTTCTTCCTTCCCGTCGCGTTTGTCTCGCTTAACCTGGCATTTCAACCAAGTCTATTATAAATCCCGCCTGACAGCCGCAATCCATGCCCAATAGATCCGTCTTTTCGGTCGGACAAGGCAGGATCGGGAAGCGACAACGGAGATCAGGATTGGTCCCTTATCGCACACGCTGCCACTTTATTTATTTCGAGTTTAGTATAAATCTTCGCGTTTATCAACAAAGCAAAGGCCGCAATCTTTTCAATTGCGGCCTTGAATTGATGGTGCGAAATCTGTAACAAATACTTTCTGCTGTGAAAGTGGATTTGGCGTCAGCGGATGAAATCATCGGCATTGTGTTCATGACCTTTATCATGACCGGCACCGTTTCCTAGTTGTGGATGTTCCACTTTGATCCCTCTTTGTGTCCCCGAAACGCAGCACTAACGCGATCCGTGGCAGATGCAACGGGCATATTTGCGCACGGTAACACGTGTGAATGAGCCCGTCAATCCGTCATACTGCAGCAGCGTACCGAATAGGGGCTCCCCCGCACCGAGCAAAATCTTCAGGCATTCCATTGCCTGCAGGCTCCCAATGACACCGGCGGTGGCTCCCAATACCGGAATCGGACCCTGTTTAACAGCCCGTTCATACCCCAGGCAGCCAAGGCATGCATGATCCTCGTCAACGCACATCACGAAACCGGAAAACCCGTGTACACCGCCTTCCACAAGAGGAATTCCGGCACGGATGCAGGCAGTGTTTACGATCAGACGTGTGGCACTGTTGTCCGTACAATCCACCACAGCCGTGCTTCCGTTAATCAAGGTTCCGATATTGCCCTCGTCCACTGCCACCTGAAACGGCTCGATGCGAATGGTCCCGTTTTTCGCTTGCAGCGCATGCATCGCGGATTCGGTTTTAGCCGATCCGACGCTCTGCTCATCGTGCAAAAACTGCCGGTTCAGGTTGGAATCCGAAACGGTGTCGCAATCGATGATGCGCAGAGTTCCGACGCCGGCACACGCTAAATAGGTCAGCACCGGGCTTCCCAATCCGCCACAGCCTACAACCGTTACGATTGACTCCGATAGCTTCTTCTGCCCGCTTTCGCCTATTTGCGCAAGCAATAGCTGCCTTTCGTACCGCATGGGGTGAAAGCACCTCCCGCTTTGTTCCTTGGATGGAATGGCTCAAGCCGCATCCGATAACCCCGGGTATTGGTCGGGGGATCAGCCGCCCTCTGAATACATGATGATCTCCAACCGGTCACCGTCCGTTACGGAATCATCCATCTCGGGGCGTCCTCCGTTGAGCAGTACGAAATGCCACTCCCAGAAATAATCCTCCGGCAATCCGCATCCGCTTACCAGCCGCTTCATCACTTCCTCAATGCTAGGAACTCCATCCAATTCGATCGATTCGGGCAGGTTGAGCTCATAACTGCCGATGTATTTGATCCTGACCATCCGTACCATCCTCAATCGTAGAGCTGACGGATCACTTCATCCAATCCGCCGATCTTCTCCAGCGTCTCCCGGTATGGCTTTCCGGTTTTCACGTCGCAGCCCAGCGCTTCATAGAATTTGTCTCCATATCCTTCGGCATCCACAACGATGTCCTTGTTGGGGCCGCCAGAAAGAGGCGGATTGCCCTGAAGCCGCGGGCTCATTGTGATCTTATCGCGGGTGATCCCTTCCCTGATGTTAAAGCTGTGGCGCAGCAAAAAGACGCGCGTTCCGATGGTGTTGAAGGTCTGTTTATCAAGCTTGCGGCCTAGGATCGTTTCGTAGATGGCCGTCATGCCACCGGGGATGATGCTGTATCCCGAGTTGTTCCCCGTGGAGCACATACCCGAACAGTTGGTCATCTCGGTTTGCGCGGCGGCTTCCACATCCGCCTTGCCGTGGTTGCCGTCAGGCGGGGTCACGCGTGCGGCACCCCTGTTATGGCGTCCCGGTGTCGGGTCGTATTCGTAGGCGCGTATGCGGCCTGCAGCGCCCGGCATACGCGGATCGTGCATACCCGGTTCGATCCCCCCGAACACGCTCAGATGCTCGTGCCCTTTGCCAAAGGCATTGGCAGCCCCAACCTGGCCCAGCGCCAACTTTTTGCCGCAGCCTTCGTTGTAGGCCATTTTCTCCATCAACGCTACCATCGCGTCTCCGTCGCGCCAATTCGCCTCGATGCCATCCAAATCCTCTTTGGTTAAAGCTCCGTGTTCATAGCATTCCATCACCCAGGCGATGACCGAGCCTGCAGAAATGGTGTCGAATCCGTAGCGGTTACACAGATCGTTGCATTTGATGATCGCGTGTATGTCAGACACCAGGCAGTCGCAGCCAAACGATGCCATTGTCTCATATTCCGGTCTGCCGGTCTCTCCAACCGGCCATTTGCCGTCCTGCACATTGTAGACCGCCGCGCAGCTTACCGGGCAGGCGGCGCAGGATGCTTTGCCGATATTGTATTTCGCATCGTAATTGGCAACGCTCAGCCTCTGTGCTTCTTCTTCGGTAAAATCCACCTGGCCGGACCCGCTCCAGTTCTTCACCGGGGAGTCGCCCGATTGAGAGGAACCTGTAGCCGATGCTGTGGTGCCATATTTTTTGCGATTGACGAGCCTGGCTGACTGCGGATTATCCGCCGGCGGATTGGTCACGAATTGCCCGACCGCACGGTTGATCTTCAAAAAGTTTTCCCGGTCGGCGATCTCAACCCGGAACGTGTTGCCGTGCACCGCGACCGCTTTGAGCTTTTTGGAGCCCATCACCGCACCGGAGCCGCCGCGGCCCGCCGCGCGGTGGTCGTCGTTCATCACGGCTGCGATTTTTGAAAGGTTTTCACCAGCCGGTCCGATCAGCGACGAGCGTATTTCCGAGCCGTGCTCTTTCTCCATCGCCTTTCTTGCATCGTTGACCGTCATCCCCCACAGATGCGAGGCATCGCGTATTTCCACTTTGCTGTTGTCGATCCAGATATACACCGGCGTTTCGCTGGCCCCCAGCACGAACAGCGCATCGTACCCCGCGCGCTTGAGTTCCGGCGAGAAAAAGCCGCCTGAATTCGCGTCGTTCCACCCGCCGGTCGCGGGGCTTTTGCACACCACCGTATACCGGCCGCCGAACATCGCGCCGCTGCCAACCACAGGACCGGTGATAAATCCGATGATGTTCTCCGGACCCAACGGATCGGCGCCGGGCTTCATCCGATCGAACAGGACTTTCGCCCCGAAGCCGTAACCGCCAAAGTAAAGATCCGCAAACTCCTGTGTAAACTCCTCTACCCAAATGCGCTTTTCCGTCAGGTCTACAAACAAAAACTTTCCCGCGTAACCATACATGGTACTTCAACTCCCCTTTATAATGATTTCTTTGTGAACAGAAGAATCACGTTGAACGAGCCGGTGTGTATCGGAATATATTTTTGTATAAAATTTTAAGACGTATCTGTTTTCCTGTAATCTTTTTAGTGGCAGCCATGGGCGTTTCAGCGTTAATGTGTACGGGATGTTTTAGTCCCTATCAATTGTATTTTTATCATATACCCGGTTATGTTAATAATCAATAAAAAAAGCAGGAAGAAGCAGTAAGCAGCAAGGAAGAAGGTCAGTTCCTTTTAAAACTTTGCCTCTCTAGGCTTTTCATCTCTTTTATAGATGAGCGGAAATTGCAATTATTGCACTTGAATTCATCCCAAATAAATTCAACATCTCCGATGAAACTGGTATCATAATTTTGAAAATCAAAACACTTCGCATCATCAGAGTTCGAGTTCACAGTCTTTCTTTCCTTGACAATACTCAGAATCGCTCCGCAATTAGGGCATTTATGTTTTGCTAAACGAGCATAACATGAATTCTCCCATATCCTTTTTTTTGCGTGCATTTATTTCCTCCTTATAGTGGCGGCATTAATCTTAATATACATCCAGCTCCAAACAAACCCACCGGGGACAAACCCACCGGGGACAGGTCCCTTGTCCCACGCTTTGATTACTCAATGCAATCGAGGCTAGATATTTATAAGGACAAGGTGCCCGATAGCAATTGCAGTTTCTTCGGTGCCTTTGCATCATCTATTTTTTATTCAATTCAAATTCCGTCACGACTTCCACGTTATTCTTTACCGCCAGCAACACAGGAGAAATGGCAGCGGCTGCGTTTATTGCCCGTTCCAGTTCTGCCGGTTCGACGGCATCCGATTGTACAGACACTTTCAGAATAACCTTTTTCAAAGTCAACGGGTTCTCTTCCCGGATACCGATGGCTTGTACCGAATAGCGCAGCTCCTTTTTGCCCATTCGCCGAAGCAAGCCCACGACTGCCGTGCTGAAGCATCCCGTTAAGCTCATCAGGAGCAATTCGAGACCCGCAAATCCTTCGCCGTCCCCTATGGGAGGTATGAAATCCATCAATACCGGCGTATCCGGATTCAAATCGGAAACGACCTTGAACTGCACTTTTTGATTGACCAGTTCGATTCTGACATTCAGATCATCCATACAAATTCTCCTTTTTGGCTGATTGCAAACAACAAGGGGGCATTAGCGGACATCGTAGCCAATATTCATTGAAAAAGCGGTGCGGGTATAGATAGTATCCTCGGCATATATAATTTTCTGAATCTCTGCTGTTTGATATGCCCAATCCCTCTTAAAACCATGGGAGACACTTTGGGATACGAAAACAGGTTCCCTTGCCCCGCATTTTCCGACTTTTCGATTCTAGTTTAGAACAAATTCCAGCGCATAGCAACAAAAGTTAACACCACTGTTCATAAAATGTGGCTTTTGAGTAGTGGAAGCAAGAGACGCGTTTGCTTCGCGACGGCTTCCACCTCTGTTTTATGCTATAATATTGCATGAATAGTAAAGGAGGACTACGGTGGATGCGAATTTCTCATGCATATAGCGGGTATATACACAAATCACAGGT
Organism: uncultured Christensenellaceae bacterium; assembly: GCA_942492795.1. Classification (GTDB taxonomy): domain Bacteria; phylum Bacillota; class Clostridia; order Christensenellales; family QAND01; genus RGIG3178. The sequence goes on along the minus strand of OW818639.1, from coordinate 1,498,505 downwards.
TCTGTTTCGTAACCTGTATGGTTTTACGAATAGCTTTTTACAGGAAAGCTGATGGGACTATAAAGAAGTTCTCTTCAACTTTGACATTTCAATCTGGGGAAATGAATCTGATCATGCAGATGTATTCTTAAAAAAATATCCATACTGGCATGGGTATTCTGTCTCGCCGTCTCCAGGGGATTGTACCCATAGATTTACAAATGCGCCGGAAATGAATTCTTTTCTCATGCCCGACACAAAACAAGAAAATGCAAATCTGAAACATGAACAAGTCGATCTGGATAAATTGCAGGATTTGTTGTCAAAGGTACCAAGACCATTGAATTTATCCACTTTCGCAATACGTTTCAACGGTATAGATTGGTTACAATCCTGCGGCGATGGCTTTCTTGGATTTGAGCGGAGCATATGGCCAAGCGGTGCAAAATTTGAGGTATCAGCTGAAATCGATATCACAGACATGCATAACCCATGTGCGCTATTGGACGATTCCACGATAGTAAAAGCATTAAATGAACGTTATTTCGGTTCACTCAAATCAAGGGGTCGCAGATATAGATTTACTGAGGAAGAAAATAACCACATAGCTTTAATGAAGAGCAAAATGAAACCAGAAATCATCGCTTTTCAGAAGCGAACGAAAACAGATCAAAAAATGAATAGTAAAACGGAAGCTTATATTGATACTGCAATGGTTCGTTTTACAGTAAAAAAACCGCTCAAGATGTTTTTCAAAGACTGGGAATATAGGTATGAGCAGCCAGGGACTTTTACAGTGAGAAAACGTCTCAGATATGGATTTGTATTAGAGGTTTGTGTGTATTTTAAACTGCTTACATCAAATTTAACGCGGAAAATATCCATATCCGGATTGTATTTCTGCTATGATCTCGCTTTTAGTCAAATTGTGCACAGCTCGCACGTAGTTGTGGATGATTTTATTGCCGATTGTCGACGTATTGCTGACGAAGCTGAAAACACGTTGCCGGAAACATTGTTTCAACTCTACGGCGAAACGCCGCCGTGGTTCTTTTAAACAATGAATCATAAAAGCATCTGAATTGAGTCCGTAAAAGCATCACGGCCCCCATGAAGGAGGTCGTGGCTGTAAAGGAGCATGTCACCGTAAGAATTCCGCCATTTTAATCGCAAGTTTTTTAGACAGTGAACCGACAATGGAAAACTGGACCCCGTTGTGTGCTTTGATCGCATATGAAATATCGTTTCTTATACAAATTCCTGAATAAGCCTTTTAACGACAGCCGGATCGGTTTCCATCTCCATCAAAGGTATTCCGCGATTAAGAACCCTATTTTTCTCGTGGAAAGTACGCTTATCCTCGCGGTAAATTACGCCTATCGGTATTTTTTCCCCGAATTCCATCGCCTTTTGAATTGCGGCGATCTTATCTTCGGGATTGTGGTTTTCATCCAGCGCATACACCCTTTCCGTATACCACGCATAGGTATTCACTTTATTAAAAGTGATACATGGCTGAAGGATATCCAGAATCGCGTATCCTTTATACTCTATTGCCTCTTTCATCATTCTGATCAAATGCTCTTTGTTCCCGGCAAATCCCCTTGCTACAAAACCGGCGCCGGCGGCGATGGCGATAAGAATTGGGTTAAGCGGCGCATTCATATTTCCATCCGTCTGCACACCGGTGACAATTCCTTCGCCGCTTGTCGGTGAAGCCTGCCCTTTGGTAAGGCCATAGATCTGATTGTCATGTACGAAATGCGCAACGTCTATATTGCGGCGAATGTTATGAATAAAGTGGTTCCCGCCCTCGCCATAGGTATCCCCATCTCCGGTGCTAAGAATAACCGTCAGTTTTTCGTTGGCAATTTTAGCGGCAACGGCAGCAGGAAGCCCGCGCCCGTGCAATCCGCAGAATGCGTTTGTGTTGATATATTGAGGAATCTTTGCAGCTTGCCCGATACCTGCGACAATAAGAACTTCGCCGGGTTCTTTATGAAGATCTTCCAGCGAAGTCTTCAGACATTCCAGGATGCTGAAATTGCCGCATCCGGGGCACCATGCTGTTTCATTGGTATAGAAGGTTGTGTCAGCCATTTTGATGAGCCTCCTTTATAACAGCAGCCGCTATCTCCGCAGCGCTTATCTGGCGCCCGTCGTATTTTAAAATGCTGCTCGTACAGGCAATGCCTGTATGTTCCCTGATAAGCCCCGCAAGCTGTCCCGTGGAATTTTGCTCGACGTTGACGATCCGTTGCGCATTTTTGGCTTTCTCGTTGAGCAGATGCTGCGGCAACGGGAACACATCTCCAAAGACGAGCGCCGCATATTTCCTGCTTGATTCCCCGTTCAACAGATCCAGCGCTTCGGCAATCGGACCGTACATGGATCCCCAGCCGAGCAGCAGTGTGTCAAAAGGTTCCACCCCCAGAAACTCCGGCTCCTGCAGTTCGTGTGCCAGCAGTTCAAGCTTCTTCATCCGCTTGTCCATCATCCTCGTGCGGACTTCGGCAGATTCGGTGATTCTACCCCATTCATCATGCTCGTCGCTGTCAATTGCAACAAGGTTCTTCGATTTTCCGGGAATAGAGCGCGGTGAAATGCCGCTTTCGGTATAGCGGTAACGCCGGTATTCACCAATCTCCTGTTCTTCGATTGGCTTGACGATTTCGATGTTGCTTACATCAAACGGTTCGATCGTAGCGGAAGAATCCGCCAAATACTGATCGCTTAACAATATAACGGGCATTTGGAATTTTTCGGCGATATTCAAAGCACGTATCGTCTGATAAAACGCTTCGGTATGATTGCGGGGTGCTATGACCATCCTTGGGAATTCGCCATGCCCCGCATTGATCATGAATTTCAGGTCACCCTGTTCCGTTCGCGTTGGAAGCCCGGTTGAAGGCCCCGGTCTTTGCATGTTAACCACCACCAGTGGTATTTCCGCCATGCCTGAGAGACCAAGCGCTTCGACCATCAGCGAAAAACCTCCGCCCGAAGTTCCCGTCATCGCCCGTGCGCCTGCGTAGGAAGCGCCTATCGCCATATTGATGGCAGCAATTTCATCTTCCGCTTGTTCGACGACAATGCCTGTGTCATGGCTCTTTGACGCCAAATATACCATAATAGAAGTTGAGGGAGACATCGGATATGCGCTGTAGAATCTTAACCCTGCCGCAATCGCTCCCAAGGCTATCGCGTCGCTTCCTGATAAGATCATCTTTGCGCCGGAATCCCCTTGTAAATGCGGGTACCTGTTCTGTACACTGTCAAAGCCTTCCCGTACTGCTTTTAGGTTTATATCCAGATATTTATCTTCGAGTATGGTACGAAAGACATCCTCGATGTTTTCAGTGCTTTCGCTAAAGAGTTTAAGGATGATGCCGATTGCAATACTGCCGGATACACGCGGATTCCCGAGCGATTTCGCCATTTCATCCATCGCAATTTTGATCGAGCGCGGGTCGCTTACATGAAGGCTGCTGTCGCAGAGGATAAACCCGCCCTCTTTCAGTTTGTCTTTGTGCAGATCAATGGTCTCCTCGTTGAGCGCAATGATGCCATCAAGACTATAGCTGTGGGAAAGAATGCTCTTGGTTCCAAACCGTATGAGCGAAAAGTTATGCCCGCCTCTGATCCTTGACATAAAATCACGGACGGTAAAGACATTGTATCCCGACCGCTTTAAAGTCTTTTCGAGTATAGCGGCTGTCGTGTCGATCCCCTGCCCGGCCGCACCGCCAATGAGGATGTTATACATCGGCTTCGCCTCTTTTCTGTCTGTCTATGCTAAAATCTTTTGATCGGATCAGACTCTCTGCAACAGCGAGCATCTGACGACACGCCTATCCGAAGGGCTTTCTCCCTTAACTATCGGCATGTTTGCAAGCTATCTGCTTTTGACATTGTTGTGCACAACAAAGGTTGTACTATTCCTATATTCAACATCATCTCAGGATTTCAAGTTCTCTTTCCAATTCTTCAAGCCTCTCTAAAAGCGCGCAAATAATCTCAGCACCCGGCAGATTCACGCCAAGAGTTTGACGAAGGCGCAGAATCTTGGCAACGCGCTCAATTTGATTCATGGGAAGCATGCCGTCTTGAATGTCAATAACCCCTAGTGCGGCAAATCTCTCCAGAAGCGCCTGCTGATAAGGCAAATCTTCCACCTTAACGCTGTCATGCGATAATGACTCTTTTGCACCGCCGTGGTAGACCTGAATATAATATTTTATCACGGTTTTAGACCCTCTTCCGCTAAACGTTGGTAAATCTCCCGCTCTGCTTGGCTAAGGGAATGCGGGATGTCTATCATAATCTTCACATATTCATCCCCGCGCTTCCCATCGTTGTTGGGCCATCCTTTCGAGCGCAGCCGCAGTATTTGATTGTTATGTGACATCGGCGGTACAGTGATTATCACATCACCGTCCAATGTTGGAGCGGGAACCTGTGCACCCAACACTGCTTGTTCAGGCCTGATTTTTATCGTCGTTTCCAGATGCTGTCCCTTTAACGTGAAATGCGGATGCGGAAGAATTTTGACCATTAACAGTAAATCACCGCGTTCGCCACCACCGATTCCATCTCCGCCCTGTCCACGAAGACGAATTTTGGAGCCATCCCTGACTCCTTTGGGGACTTTAACATCCAACGTTTTAACGGCGTTCTTATATCCTGTACCCCCGCAGTTTTGGCATATTTTTTGACCGGTTGTGCCTATACCGTTGCATGTGTTGCACAGTTCCCGAACCGAAAACTGGAGGGTTTTTTGTCCGCCATGGTAGGCTTCTTCTAAGCGCAATTGGATTTCCGCTTCAAGATCTTGACCTCTCTGTTTCCGCTGCCGACTCCCTTGTTGCCCAAACCCCTCGGAAAATCCGCCAAAACCTGATCTTCCGAACAAACTTTCGAAGAAATCGCTGAAACCTTGCTCGTTGGTTCCGCTCCACGCGTTGTTCTGGTATCCGCTTGCATCAGGCGGTGGTTGCCATTGCTGCCCATCGCGCCAGTTCTCGCCGTATTGATCATATTTGGCACGCTTCTCGGGATCGCTTAACACTTCATTCGCTTCGTTGATTTCTTTAAACTTTTCTTCCGCAACAGCCTTTTCGTTCTTTGCAGCAAGATCAGGATGATATTTCCGAGCAGCTTTACGATAAGCTGCTTTAATCTCATCCTGCGTTGCTTTGCGTTCTACTCCCAGAGTCTTATAGTAATCTTTGAAAGTCGTAGCCATCTCATCAACTCTTCATACAAAACTCGGGATGCCTGATGGCGCTTACCCCGCACAACGGCATCCCGGATGCTTTTAGGACCTTTTTTATCTTTCTTCCGTATACTCTGCATCAATGACGTCATCCGAATCCGGCGCATTCCCTGATGCCTGTCCGCCGGAAGCCTGATGCGTCGGTCCCTGACTTGTATGGAACATGTTGATCGCCTGCATCAGATCACTGGTAAGCGCCCTGAGCCGTTCGACAGGCGCATTCTCACCAAGCGCTTTCCTCGCATCGGCCACAAGCTGCTCCATCCGGCTTTTCTCATGACCGGGAAGTTTGTCCCCGGCTTCACTCAATTGCCGTTGAACCTGATAGATTGCCGCGTCTGTTTCGTTTTTAACTTCCACTTCCTGACGTCGCTGCTTATCCTCACTGACATGCGCTTCTGCGTCGCGAACCATCCGGTCGATTTCCGATTTATCAAGACTTGTACTTCCGGAAATGGTGACATTCTGTTCCTTGTTGGTCGCTTTGTCTTGGGCGGTCACCTTCAATATTCCGTTGGCGTCAATATCAAAAGTGACTTCGATTTGCGGTATACCTCTTCGCGCTGGCGGAATGCCGTCCAACCTGAACTGTCCGAGCGTTCGATTGTCTTTGACAAGTTCTCTTTCCCCCTGCACGACATGAATGTCAACAGCCGACTGATTGTCATCTGCTGTAGAGAACACTTGGCTCTTCCTTACAGGGATTGTCGTATTGCGCTCGATGATTCTTGCCACAATACCGCCCATCGTCTCAACACCCAAGGAGAGCGGTGTTACGTCCAGCAACAGGATATCTTTCGTCTCTCCGGTGAGCACACTCGCCTGAATTGCCGCGCCTACAGCAACAACTTCATCGGGATTCACACTTTGATTCGGCGCGCGCCCGCCAGTCAGGTCACGAACCAGCTTTTGAACCGAGGGCATCCTGGTCGATCCGCCGACGAGTATTACCTCGTCAAGATCCTTTTCTGTAAGCTTGGCATCTGCAAGAGCATTCAGAACCGGTTGACGGCATCGCTCCACCAAGCTATGGGTCAGATCGTCAAACTTTGCCCTACTTAGCTTTATGCTTAAATGTTTGGGGCCGGTAGCATCAGCTGTAATGAAAGGTATGCTGATTTGTGTCTCCAGCGCACTGGAAAGCTCGATTTTGGCTTTTTCAGCTTCCTCTGTGAGGCGCTGAAGCGCTTGTCTATCTTGGCGCAAATCAATTCCGTTGTCCTTTTTAAATTCATCCGCCAGCCAATCCACGATGGCTTTATCAAAGTTGTCTCCGCCCAGGTGTGTGTCTCCGTTGGTAGCTTTTACTTCAAATACACCTTCGCCAACGTCCAAAATGGAAACATCAAAAGTTCCTCCTCCCAAGTCGAAAACAAGGATGGTTTCATTTTTCTTTTTATCCATTCCGTAGGCCAGCGAGGCCGCGGTTGGCTCATTGATAATACGCAGGACATTCAGCCCCGCAATCTTTCCGGCATCTTTGGTAGCCTGGCGTTGTGCATCGTTAAAATAGGCGGGTACCGTAATGACTGCGTCGGTTATTTTCTCGCCCAGATACTTGGAAGCATCCTCCACCAGTTTCTTCAAAACATTCGCTGAGATTTCTTCCGGTGCGTAAAGCTTACCGCCGATATCAAACCTCACAGTATCATTTGAACCCTGCACGACCTTATAGGGGACCAGCTTACGCTCATCGACAACCTCGGAAAAGCGTCTTCCAATAAAACGTTTTACCGAATAAAGGGTTTTCTCCGGATTCAGGACCGCTTGCCTTCGTGCGATTTGCCCTACCAGGATTTCCCCGTTGTCTTTGAAAGCAACAACCGAAGGCGTTGTCCTTCCGCCTTCCGAGTTCACAATTACAGTAGGCGAACCACCTTCCATGATCGCGACCACAGAATTCGTTGTGCCCAAATCAATACCGACTGTTCTTCCCATTGTCTTTTCTCCTTTCATAAATATTTTTCGGGTCAGTTCTCGGATATCAAGAACTTGTAGTGTCCCTTTTCATTGGAGCCATACCCGCCAAACAGAGGATGGCATCGACAATTGCCATATTTGGCAAACATATATACTTACTATTGTTTCAATTATTGTTCTAACTATATTTTAGTCCTATTCAAATACTCTGTCAATTGTCTTTTATAAATAAAAGGAAATCCAAAAGCTTGGTGTGAAATATCGCAGCGATCAGAGGCGGCGCGGAGGCCCAGCATTGCTTGAAACTTTGTTCATAAACTGTATAGTCCTTTTGTCTTCCCAATGCCATATGCATTTTTAAACGACGAACAATCTTCTCGCCTTTAAGCAAACGGACAAAATAGTAACAATAAAAAAAACCACAACCGAAATTGTAGTGGGCTGAAGGCAACCAAAATTGAACACTTGTTGTCTTTGTTGGTACGTTTGGTATCTGCGGTTTGATATAGAAACTTCGATAAAGTATCAGAATATGTGGAAATCCGCTCGGTCAATGCAGTGTTCAAAAACGCAATGTCTCCATTTATGTCTTTGGGCTTAATCGTGCTTAGGATTTTTTGCCCGACCTCTGACGTCCAGTATATTTTCAACTTTTTTTGGTTCAGATCACTACTTTTTCAAGCTTAATTGTCACCTTTCCATTTTCGTTCTTACTTACAATCCCATATGCCGTGTATTTATCTCCTACTTTCATTCCCATTGGGAAATCATCAAAATTATATTTTAACGAATACTCTTTACCATTGTTACTTATTAAAGTAACGACATAGTTTGTACCAAGAATGCCATTCCAGTCTGACTTAATATTCATAACCGTTCCATAAACGAATACAGACTGATTAAGTACTATTTTTTCAAAATCAAATTCTACATATTTAGTCTTATCAATTAAAAACATTTCATCTTTATGCACTGCTGTTATCTCTTTTTGCATATTTGATGCAATAAATACATAATAATCACCGCTCAGAATAACGTTACTGGGTGCTTCAGTCCGATAAGAATCTGCTATATCTTTTACTTTTGGTATTACACTATCTCTGTCTTGATTTGGTTCGGTTGCCATTAGAAAAAGAGTTATCAATTCCTCAGCTCTTCCTCTATTACTTCTAATAACGCTTTCTGTATAAAAAGCATTTCTTGTTGCACTTCCATTGCTTAAAAAAACAATTGAATTGAAATACCTCTCATTAGATACAGCGAACGCGTAATTCCCTATATCGTTAGTCTTTCTTAAACTTCCTTTCTCAAGAGATATAGAAAAATTCCCCATCGCAAGAACCCTATCAAAACTGTTATAGATATCTTGAACATACTTAGGAACCTGTGTTGGCTCTGTTACCGGTTTTGAATATTTGGCTTTTGCCAATAATAAATCGTTTGGAATTACAGTAGGAATGTTTTTCGGGTCTATACAATCTATATAAAATCCAGTAACTGCTTGCTCTAATATCCCAGCATATAAGAAATACGTTCTGATGTTGTCACCAACTTTGATATCCTTCCAGTGATTAGTATATTCGGTTATTAGAAAAACAATTTGCCCATTTGATGTTTCAACGTAGTATGCAGGAGTAGGGGTATTACTGAAGCTATCAACTATTTTTGTCACCTTTCCATCTACATACATCAACGTGTTATCGAGATTTTGTTTCGTGGAGGAAGTGCTGAATATATTCGCAGGAGCTTCAATATATCCATCCACTTTAAAACTTTTCAGGCTGTCATATGTGCCGCCGCAACCGGATATTAAAACGGCAATAGTCAGCACTGCCAATAAGATTGCAACCTTTTTCATCTTTTTACTCCTTTATGTATACTGCTTACTCATAATCAATTAATGACCACTCTCTCCCGTAAATCCTATCATCCATACTATTGTCACTATGCACAACTTGATTAAAACCTACGAATACCAATTCAGAAGTTCTACCATTCATAGACTTCATTGCCCAAAAACCCTTTGTTTTTAAAACATCACCCGGTTCGACCCAATATTCGGACAACCCGAGACCTTCATTTTTTATTATTGGATTTTTTAAACCACCCAGTATACTCTTGTGTCCATTAACTGCTTCATTGAATTCATTTGCCAATTTCCATTTAGGAAACCATTGTGACAATAGTCCATTGGCCCCCTCTATAGTTGCCGTACCATAGTAATAATCCACCCATTGATCCATCATATATTTTTTTGAAAGATCGGACGAGGTATTTTGATCAGCTTCTTGTTGCGTTGATGCTATATCGTATATAGCATAGTCCCGGCTTTTATAATCTTCTTTCTTTTGTTGGTAAGTCAAACCCACGTGGTACACGGTTACCGTCTCCGTGTTGTACCCTAGTGTACCTTTGGCACTTGTTGAATAGAGAACGCCATTATTCATCAACCGTTTACAAACATAGGGGTGCCGTTCTGAACCCTGCCCTGTTTTGGATTTGCACTGCAAGCCGTCCCCACATACCTCCTACTTAACCCAAAACCCAAATATTACTATAATTAAAGCGACAATATTAGCTATTATCATTTGGTCCTGTACATCTTTGGCTTTAAACTTCAGAAAGTACTTATTATTAATATACGCACCAATATTTGCTACTACAAATATCAATATGCTTAATGTTATCTTATATAACATATTCACACCTTCTTAGTTGAAGTTTGCGTTCATATATTCAAAGTCGATATTCATTGAATTCATTAAACCATTAAGTCCATTTGGATCTACGAAACACAGGGGCGGTTCTTTTGTTTAACTCATCATCCTCGAATTTTCCCTAAACCAGAATTCCATTCGCTTTACTTTATAATAGTATACCACGATACAGTTTTAAAACAATCTTCTTTATCTTTCACAATAACAAAAGAAACCCTCTTGCGAGGACTTCTTTTTTGGTAGCGGCGATCCGCTTAGAACGGATAACAGGCCGGGTATGAACCGATTACTCAAGATCGCTGCGTTACGCCGCCATGTAAAGAGCTGCAAAGGCTCTGGGGGCTCCCTCAAAGTCCGATTGACTTTGTGGGGAAATGAGAAGCAATGAAGCGAACCGAAGAATTCCCAGTCTTTCGACTGGGAATTCCGTTGTGGAGCGCAATTTGCTCCGACGTTGGAGCGGGGGTGGGATTTGAACCACACGACTCCGGGTTATGAGCCCGCAACAAGTCATAAAGCGTCAAATATCATTGTTAATCTTCATTCAATTTCATGCTGTATAATAAGTGTATTGGGTTCATTTCGTACATCGATAATTATTGTCATCAAATATCATCGGAGGGGAAACGGAGGGAAACGCCTGTCAAATATCTATTACTCTGAAAGCGAATGGCGCCTGTTGTATTCAGACGCCATTACGCTTAACCTTTTCAAAAATCATGGGGACGCCCATCTGAATACTGTCGCGTTTTTGGGGCTCATTGCAAACCGTTCCCGTGTTTCACCCGTGTAGGCGAAGAACGAGCAAAGCTGCATTGAAGGCGAAATTATTCGCATCGAGCAGCGTCTGCGCAACGCGATTCCCTATTGATAATCCGCCGGAGTTATTTTAATTATAAAAAGCTCGAAACCATCATTGGATTTATAGATACATTTAAAGGTCGCCCCATACTCTCTAAATCGCTTCAGACTGCTATTTGATTTTATATTATTAATCATAATAGGTATTGCATTAGTCTTGCTAGTTTCGAGCTGACTATCTGTTAATTGACTCTTTGAATAATTCATTAATGTAGACGAAAATTGTATTGTTTTATTTGGCAACCCTGTTACATTGTCGAGGCGTGTTCCACTATTAATCAGTTTTGGACAGTCTTTATTAATGATGTCTGCCGAATCTGTAATAAACTTTTGCATTCTAGCATCTTCCGACATACATCCCATGATAGACATCACAGCCAAGCCCAACGTAATTATAATTAGCAAAGCTCTTTTCATCTTTAACATCCCCCTATTTGTCTTCGTGTTCTGCTTTCGCTATAGATTTTATCCACGAAGATGCAATCGCTAACTCGTTCTATTATAACATTCAACAAGTAAATTTGAAGATATAATCTATAATGCGTAGTCTAATTTTATAAAAGTAGTCTCAATTAAATTCACCCTATATCCCGCTTGATTAAACCACATGTTACTAATACCTCAAGCTTTCCTTATCGTTTTCGTACATTTCTTTGATGCAGAATTAGTGTGTATTGATCATTTCATTGTTTATTCTTTAGATATAATTATTAATACAAGACCAGGAACTATTTCGATTCATTGTCAAGACAGAGGTTAATCTCTTTTTCGATCTGGGTGCATGATCTCCTGCACAATCTCAACAATCATCAACTTGTTTCCATCCTTTATGATCCTCATCGTACAGTGTCCAGACATCTTCCGGATTTTGGCATTTTGAATTGGCAAGGGGATGATATAGTAGTTATTCAAAAGTTTAAAAGGGATCGATTTAAAAGGCAAAGATTTGGCGTATCGTTTTGCCTCTTCAAAGTCACCGCTTTTAAAAGACTGGAAGTAATCCAATAGACCGTTCAAGTAGTTTAAATTGGCTTTGTGCTGTTGCTCCTTAAAATAACCATAACTGGAAAGAGTTGATATTGACATTTTCAAAGATTGAATTTCATCCCATTTACCCATGAAGAAATAAGCCTGCATATTATGGGCAATAGCGTTAAAACGTGCATTGTAATTTTTATTTGTTCTTAATAATTCTTTGCCCGTTTCAACAGTTTTTTCATAATTTCCAGCGAAAAAATATCCCGGGATAGTAAAAAACTCTGCTACTTTCTTTCTATATATGCGGCTAATGATATCAAGATAGTAAAAGGGATCGCGCGTATCAGTAAGTAGTTTAAGAGCCTGTTTGTATTCCCATTTAAAATAGAGAAATACGCCAAAATAAACAACCATGCCATACCACAAAAACTGGAGAATAAAAACTTTATAAAATACAGATAAATATAAAGTTGCGATTAAAAGAATGAAGAACACTATTCGCTGAATCCTGAATCTAATAACAATACCAAGAGAGTTCGTTTTTGGTCTTGCTGGCTGTTTGCGTTTTTCAATTATTAACATCACAATATTATAAACGTAATATGGTATAAATGGGAAAATGCCAATTAGCCCGATAAAACACATTGTGAATAAAAATAATACACAACTGATTATTTTTAACATGTGTGACATGTGTGGTAGCAGTCTCTTAAAAATTATTATTCCAGAGCAGTATCCACCTAACAATAATCCACCTGAAAAAGCCCCGGAAAATAGATTTTCTGGAGTATCAGGAAATTGTATATTATAATTATATGTTAATGAACCGTACGCAACCAATCCAATAATGAATAGAATGCCTGTTATAACGGCATAGTCTTTCCGTTGCTTATAATTCGGCGTGTTCCATATTCTAAGTCTCTGAAGAATACTCATATGTCCCTCTTTATTTTTTTTTGCATGTTTCTAAAGCCATTCTTATTTATTTAGATTTAGGGCCTCTTATAGTCGAATCTTGTTTCCATAAGAGACCCTATGCTCAACTTAGAAATTATGGAGCAATAGCTGACACTGATTGTAGTCCTCCTAGCGCGCCTGCAGCTTCTGCCGCTATTCCTAATGTTAATCCTGTTAAAAAGGTATTAGCTCTTCCACCGTTTACGTCATAATTACTATTTGAATCTGTAGTATAAAAATGAAGCCCAACGGTTGAATCAAGGATGAAGTGACCCCCTGATATATCTAAACGACTATCTTTCTTTTTGTTGCCAAACCATGGGTATCCTACATTTCCAAATATGGATATCTCATCGGAAAACGATACGCCCACAGAAGCATGTACTATTCCAAAGTCTACCGATCCACTATAGCTAACTTGTGGTACATTACCAAGAGAGAACAATGTATTCTGTTCTAGTTTTATAAAGCTCGGATCTCCAGGTTTCCCGAAACCAATTCTCTTTGTATTTGTCACTTTTGTACTTCCACCACCATTTTCTGTAGTATAAAATCCATGAATCCCAACTGAAGGAGCAATCTCGGTTGTCACGGTCGTGTCAATCTCTATAGCCATATAGCTCAGATCAGCACCTTTAAAATTCATATCTGGAAGCAAAGCCATATAACCGTCAACTGCTTTGTTATATTGATCCCAGTCCCAGCTCGGATCTTCGTAATCGTGCCCCGTCGGATCCATAAAGTTCGTCGGGTTGTTGCCGCAATAACTGTACAAGTGCTGCGTCCACGGGTCGTAGGCGTTGCCAGTGTATGAATCCTGACTTAAGAACCTGCCAGACTTGGCATCGTAGAACCTTGCGTTCATGTACTGCAGCCCTGTGCTGTCGTCTTTGATGCTGCCGGTATACGTCGTCTCATTGAGGAAATTCGTGTTGCCGCTTTCCTGCGTGTTGCCGAATTCGTCGTAGGAGTAGCCATTTTCAGTCATGCCGTCTTTGGTGACGATGTTCGTCACGCTACCGCGGATGTCGTAGTTGTAGAAGTATGCCTTTTCCGGTGTGGATTCCAGTTCCCTATCCCGCCAGCTTGCGATGATGCTGCCGGAAAGGCTCAGCACGTTTTCCGTCTTGACCAGAGTGGTCTCATTTGTAGTATACAACACAGAGCTGCCCGTGTAGAAGTACCTTGTTGTATCCTTTTTCAGCATTGTTCCCTGTTGAACCTCGTCGTTCCAGATCTCCTTCATGATCCGCTGCCCAGAGGCGTTATAGAAGTTCTTCGTCGTTTCGTCATAGTTCTTGGAGCGGTTGTCCACCGTCGTTGACGTCATCCTGTTTAGAAGGTCAAAAGTATAGTTCTCATGCACGGCCAGCGTGCCGTTCGTGTAATACCGGTCCACGGAAGTCTGGTTGCCCCGCGCGTCAAAGCCGTACGATTCCAGCGTTACGTTGCTGCCGTTTTTCACGGTCGTCAATTGGTTGTAGTCGGAATAATCGTACTTTGTCGTATTGGTTCCCGCTGTCATGACCTTTCTGTTCCCGACGCCGTCATAGACATATTCTGTCTTGTTGTCCCATTGATCCCAGCTTGCGGGATTATTGTCGCCATTACCGGCGTTAGCCAGCCTGCCTATCAGTCGTTCAAGTTGCCTTTGTACGTCGCAATTTAAAACAAATGGCGTCAGTTTTAGATGCCATTATGTCATATTAATAATTATAAGGACATTAATTGCTGTTGCGTTTTTATTGCCAACTTGGAAGACAAGAATGTAGCTATTTAGATTTACTTTTCCATTTATACCATATTTCATTTGCTGCAACTGGTATGCAACCTTCTGGGATAGTCAGGATAGTTTTCCCTTTAATATCCAGCATTACTATACGTCCATTTTTAATGCTAAATATATGTCCATTTTCATATTTCGTACAAGGGTATTCTTCTTCTAAAAGTTTTTTACCGTTGATGTCAAAATAATAATATTTAACTATTTCACCCGGCTTACTGCTGATATAGGCGCTAATTATTCCTTCGTTTATAGATGCAAAAGAAAATGTAGGTTTTATAATCCACTCTCCTTTTGAATTAATTGCGCCATATTTCCCGTCTGATCGACCGATAATTATACCATCAGAAATAGGATTTAATACTGTATATCCCCCAAACTCTACATTGTTATATTTAGCGATTGTTTTTCCGTTCTTGTCAATTAGTAGATATTCTGATGTTCCTTGTATTACTGCAGCAATTCCATAAGAAAACTTAGTAACTTTAGAATACTGCTCCTCCACAATGATATTTCCATCCATATCCATATAACCCCATTTGCCTGTAAAGGTTTTTATGTTATTATATTGATCTGTGCTATATGCAATCCTATCTTCCCCTTTATATCCTAATCTAGTAATTTTATCTAGTGTTTTATATATATTTCCGTCTTTATCAACAATCATAAATTTGCCATCTTTTTTTACGAAAATTCTCTCCTCAGAAAAATACCATAATTTATTATATTTCGTAGATAATGACACTAAAACATTTCCTTGAAAATCACAACACCCCTCGTAAGTAACAAACTCATCCTTTATATCTTTTGTATTAGTGTCTATAGTATATTTAATCGTTTGTGTGTTTTCATCTACTTCAATTGTATCGTACTTTATATCCAGCAACATTGTGCCCTCAGCATTTATTATTGTTGCAGAATTTGTCGAATCAAAGTTTACTACTAGTGCAGTGCCAAAATCAGAAAATGGATAGGTTGAATCATATATAGCAGGAACAATAAGATTACCATTATAATCCATGTAACCATATTTACCTATTTTAATATCAAAAACCGGAAATAGATTTGGCTTCTTTCCTAGTTTAGTCCATCCCTCAGGATTAATAGCTACCGAGTTGCTGTTAGGTTCAGCTGATAAAATCGGAGTATTACTTTGACATCCGACGCAAAGGATTTGGATTGCCAAACATAAATATATCAATAACACTTTTCTCATCTGGTTCAAATTCCTCCTAATACTCGTTGTAAGAGCCGAACTTGTAATTGTATTGTGGGTATCCTTTTATTGAAGAATAGTCTGGTTTGGAACCACCCTCATAACAGTACTTATTGACATGATTATACAATTCTTGATCTAATGCTTTCATGTTGATTCTCTCCATCTTTCCGGCTGACACTACATAAGACGTAGAAATATTTGCCGAAGTATCACCAAACGCCGCAAAATCCCAAGATGAATGATATAAACCAGTCTCTTCTGCAACGCCGGCTAGTTCAGATTCATAATGTCCATGCACAGTAAATACCCCATTTCCAGGTAGGCTTCCAAAAGCAATTCGAGGCCGTTGTGTATCCCCAAGAACTATACCTCGTATAAAGTAGCTACCACCAACTTCATTACCCCATACGCCAAACTCAATTTTATTACCGCAGAGTATTGTTAATTTTTCAATAATCTGACCAGCTTCTGCTGCCGCCGTATCACTTGACGAATAAGTATTGCCCTTTAATCCTTCTAATTGATTCATTAAATCATCTTTGGAATCCTTCGTTGACCTTTTCGGTATCCAATTCGGCAGATCTGCCTTAGTTATCACACCCTCGCGTTCCATCACTCGTAGCGCTCTTTTCATTTCTGCAGACGCCCCTTCCAGATCGCTTTCCGAAAAGTGCCCTGTCGGATCAGTGAAGTTCGTCGGGTTGTTGCCGCAATAGCTGTACAGGTGCTGTGTCCACGGGTCATAGGCGTTACCGGAGTACGAATCCTGACTTAAGAACCTGCCCGACTTGGCATCATAGAACCTAGCGTTCATGTATTGCAGTCCCGTGCTGTCGTCCTTGATGCTGCCGGTATATGTTGTTTCGTTGAGGAAATTCGTGTTGCCGCTTTCCTGGGCATTGCCGAACTCGTCGTAGAAGTACCCGTTTTCAGTCACTCCGGCGCTTGTTACGATGTTGGTTACGCTGCCTCGAACGTCATAGTTGTAGAAATACGCCTGCTGTGCGCTAAGCTCCCTGTTCCGCCAACTTGCGATGATGCTGCCGGAAAGGCTCAGCACTTACTCCGTCTTGACTTGGCTGTTCACATCTGTATATATAAGGCTATAGTAGGACAAGAGAGAAGCGCGTTTAAGCTTCTCTCAAGGTTCTTAATCGTAAAATCTTTAATACAATTGCTCCGGTTTTCCCAAGGTGTCGAGATTGATCCTGAAAAGATTATCTTTAATCGGTTTCTCGTTTTTATCAGAAAGAAGCGAATAGTAGACATACCCGTTAAAAACATCTATTAATTTAATGGAATCTTCAATAATAGTATGTGTATTTTCCCCATCTTCTTTTATTCGCTTCAATTTGGAGTTCTCGATAAAATAAATCCAACCATTACGCACAGTAAAATAGTCAGCTGATTCGGATCTTTTGAATAAAACTCTTTTTTGCGTACCGTCCTCTATAGTTTTTAATATATAGCCTTGCTGAGTTGATAGTTCAAATAACTTAGTCTCTTGATCATACCAAATCATATTTATATAATTATATGTCCAACCATTTTCCGCAGCAAATATACCACTCTGTAACTCATATAACCACAGTCTTATCGGCTCTTTTTTGATAAAAAGATGAACAGCATCGGACATCTTGCTAATATTTTCATTTGATTTTTGTAATAGACTATGTTCAGGAATCTTATATACGCTTTTAGTATTTAAGTCTATCCGATAACTAATAACATCATATCGAGGCGACTCGGCTGGTATTGCTTTAAAATATAGAGAGTAATGGAATAGTGATAGACCTCCTATTCTACGATAGTCGCCATTTTCAAGTTCAAATATTGTACTAATGTTTCGCCCATCAAGATCAGCATGCTGTATTGATATGGCTTTATTGTCCGCCCAAAATATTCCAGCAGGGCTTATAATAAACCTAAGTACTTCATCCAGTATTTTTTCAACTGCACCGCTAGTCAGGTCGATACGCCAAAGAGCATTTCCATCGGTCTCTTCTTTAAAATACATCCATTTACCATAAGCTCTTATATTATATATATGACCTTCATAAATTATTGAGGGTTCGTTTGTATCCAAACGAAGTATTTGAACCTCCGGTTCAGATGTGTTATCCAACTTATGGCAATAATAGACCTTACCCTCAATGACTGCTACATTACTAATTGTGTATTCATCGTACATTGTTGATTCATCCATCTTCGAAAGATCAACACTCTGCGTTTCAATTACTCTGTTTTTACATCCAGCCAAGAAGATTATGCAAAAAATCAACAGTGGCAGGATCTTAATTAGTCTACGCATTGCCTTTCCTCCATGGAACACATCTTCTAAGTTTATGGACATGGAACATAGCCGTTTGGATAATTCATGATAGCATCACCAAGTGTCTTGTTTATAGTTCTGCTTATGACACTAGTGTCTGTCTTTGGAAAATCCGCAAACGCTGTACCAGCAAAATTACATGGATTTCGGTTGCAGAATTCATATCCTTGTCCCTCATTTTTATAATGCTCTTCATCCATTCCGACAGCGTGGGTCATTTCTTCGATTAAGACGACTGCATTAATATGCATGTCATCACCTCGGACGTATTGAAATATTCGTTCTCCTGGATTAGCTAACGATTGTTCAGGCATTTGATTCATATTTTTGGGACCAGCTTTCCAGACCCCATTGGCTATTGGAATATTCACCTGACCACTTTGTTCGATTTGAACCAAATTATTAGGAAGCGTACCTTGTTTTACATTTATAGAATAGGTGTATTCTGGATTTTCTACACCATTTAGAAGCTCTGCTGCCTTATCAGCATCCTTCTGAGTATCTTCAATTTTAGTTCCATCCATAAAGCTATTAACATATAATGTAATTACTATTGGGGTCGGTGCCGGTTTGGAGTTTTTCTTTGCTATCCTCGCGTTATATGCGTCTAATTGCCTTTGTGAAACAATCGGGCGTCCATTTTCATCATCAGCGATGACAGCTATATGTCCCGTCGGATCAACGAAGTTTGTCGGGTTATTGCCACAATAACTGTACAGGTGCTGTGTCCACGGGTCGTAGGCGTTGCCGGAGTACGAATCCTGGCTTAGGAACCTGCCCGACTTGGCATCGTAGAACCTGGCGTTCATGTACTGCAGCCCTGTGCTGTCGTCCTTGATGCTGCCGGTATACGTCGTCTCATTGAGGAAATTCGTGTTGCCACTTTCCTGCGTGTTGCCGAACTCGTCGTAGGAATAACCGTTTTCAGTCATTCCAGCGCTTGTTACGATGTTGGTTACACTGCCCCGGATGTCATAGTTGTAGAAATACGCCTGCTGTGAACCAAGCTCCCTGTTCCGCCAGCTTGCGATGATGCTGCCGCTTTGGCTCAGTACGTTCTCCGTCTTGATTTGGCTGTTTATATCTGTAGTATACAACACGGAACTGCCTGTGTAGAAGTACTTTGTCGTATCGGTTTTGACCGCGGGATTAGGTTGAGTCTCGTTCCAAATCTCCTTCATGATGCGCTGCCCGGATGCGTTATAAAAATTCTTCGTTATTACGTCGTAAGCAAGCGAACTGTCATCTACTGTGGTTGATGTCATCCTGTTCAAGAGGTCGAACACGTAATCGCCATGCATTGTGAGCATACCGTTGATATCGTACTTGTTTACTGAGACCTGATTACCCCTCGCGTCGAAGCCGTAAGATTCCAGTGTTACATCACTGCCGTTTTTCACGGTCGTCAATTGGTTGTAGTCGGAATAATCGTACTTGGTCGTCTCGCTTCCCACTGTCATGACCTTTCTGTTTCCGACGCCATCGTAAACATATTCGCTCTTGTTGGCCCACTGATCCCAGCTGGCCGGGACATCATTGCCGTTTCCTGCCTTCGCAAGCCTCCCGATCTCATCATACAGATATCCCTTGTACTTTGTCGTGATGCCGGTAGATGTGCTGTAATCCGTCTCAAGTGTTTCCTGGTTGATATATCCCCTTCCGTCATATTTGACCGTATACCGTTCCGTTACGCCTGTGGAATTGTTTGTGTCGATGAAATCAGCATCCGATACGGTTATCTTGCTGGTCTTTCCGGCGCCGTTGAACTCATAAGCCGTCGTAATGACTTTTTTAAGATCGTCCTCGTTGCCGTTATTGAAAGCCGTGAAATTTCTAGCAGTTTCTACGTTTTGGATATCTCCGGTCGTCGTATTGTAGTTGTATTTGCGCACAACGTTGTTGTCTCCCGACACCGGATCAAGACGAATTTCGGATATCCGCCGGAAATTGTCGTACACATACACAAGGTTATGGTCATAGGCGCCTGTTGTCATGTAATTGAGCAATTTGAGCTGTCCGTCCAACTCGTATTCATATTCCAGATCCAGCCCGCCGGATCCTTCATCTCCGTCCCAAACGCTTGTAACTCTGCCCATTGCGT
This sequence comes from uncultured Christensenellaceae bacterium, assembly GCA_942492795.1. Lineage (GTDB taxonomy): Bacteria > Bacillota > Clostridia > Christensenellales > QAND01 > RGIG3178. Next base: position 1,478,383 of record OW818639.1, on the reverse strand, counting down.
CATAGTCGTAGCTCGTCGTATGGGTACCGGTTCCATCTGTAATCGTTTCACTATGCAACTTCCCATTCGTATCATAATAGGCATAATCAATGTTAGCGGTATATGTCTGCGCACCGTTTTCGTAATAATACGCATGCGTAACCTGTCCCATCGCATTGTATTCGTAGTTTTCCCGGCTGCCGTCAATGCGCGTTATCCAGATGAGATTGAAGTTTGCGTCGTATTCATCGTATATAGTAGTCTTCTTGACCGGGTCGTTCGTCCTGTCGGGAACACCTGCGTTCCACGTTACATCCCCATAGTTGATGTCATACTTTTTTCTGCCCATTTCATCGAAATAGGTATCCTGAAGCCTGTTCAGCGGATCGATGGTCGAATTGCATATCAGTCCTTCGTAATCCCCTTCCCCTTCTACATCGTACTCATATCGTGTAACAAGGTATTCAAGATCACTCTGGGGTTTCTCGGTTTGGTTGTAATTTGGATTCTGCTGCGAAACGGTCTTTAGCCTGGAAAGGTTATCGTACGTATAGGCCGTCGTATAATCGGTGTAAGTCTGTGTAGTGCCGGTGCTCTCAATGCCGTAAACCTCAAAAATGAGATCACACCAATCCTGCTCTTCCCATGAACCGTCACCTTCGTAATCGGCGATAGCATTGCCAGGATGCGTATAAACAGAATCATCCTCCATGGCTACGATTTCTGCAGACGCATCATTTTCCAAATATAGCATCAGGCAGTATTTGGTATTGGCTGCAAGTGTATACGGAGTCGAGAATGTGAATTCCACAAATCCAGCTGTCTCTGACAAAGAATTAACAGAAACCGGATCAGACTGTGCCAAGTAAGAATTCAATCCTGTTGCCGGTATGCCGGTTGAGCCCCATGTGCCGCTATGCGCATAAAGCCTGGCATACACATTCGGTGATCCGTTAGCATCCGAACCTCTGTAGATGTAGAATTTCGCTTTGGAAAGCTGTCGCGAAACAGACCCTGAATCAAACGATTGACCAAGGCTGGTCGTAGGAACGATCCATTCGGCATCTGTCGCATTCGCTGAACCATAGCTATCCACAAGAGTTTCCTGTGAACCGGAGCCGGCGACTTCGCTATATGACCGCTGGGTTACGCTTCGCTTGTTCCCCAAATAGTCATATGTGTATCTGGTTTCAAGATTCAAATGGCCTGTTTGTCCTGTGACAAACGGATCTGTCACTGTGCTGACCTGTTGGTTCAGCTCGTTATAGTACGCTTTGCTGACCCTGCCCGCGCCATCCGTCGATTTGATTTGATTACCGGCAGCATCGTACTCGTATTCCGCAATCGTCAAATATGAACTCCCATCATACTGCTGTACTTTGACGAGTTGTCCGATGATATTGTAATACTCATGCGTTTGTAAAAGTGTGTTGGGATCTGTCTTGACAATTTTGCTGGATTCAGATCCGGAAATTGCGCTTGTACTATCCCATTTTTGATTGTAATTGATAATGGATCCCACATCGTCCGCCGTACCCGAACCGTTTTGAATTGTGCTGCTTTCTAATCTGTCAAGGCAATCGTAGACGTTTACAACAACATTCCTTTGTTCAAATTCCGCGCCGTTCATGCGCCCATATTTGATAAATGTGTTGTTTCCGTTCAGGTCATACTCCCATTTGATGGCAGTATTGTCCGGATTGACTTGTTTTTCAAGCCTTCCGAGTGAATCATAATCCAAATTCGTGACATGCGGTGTCGGAGGTGACGCATTTTTATTGTACGCGTCCGTAAGGGTATCCGTGTAGCCGTAAGCATCATAAGTATATGTGCCGACAGTACGTACATATATATCTTGTATATCTTGTGCAATATACTCATCGGTATTGACGAGCTGGCCTTTCGTGTTATATATATACAGCGTTTTCTTACCAAACTCATCCGTCGTGCTCTTCAATTGGTGCTGCAGACCTTCGGAACCACTTGTACTGTAATAATCGTATGTCGTTGTCTTTGCGTCGGATGTGCCAGACGCGACGGTAACGGTATGCAGTTTTCCGTCAGCATAATACTCGTAAGATGTTACAACAGTTGTTCCGCTGTCTTTCTTTACACTCTGAGTCGCGATCATGTTGGGGAATGTTGTGTTGTACGTATAGTCCGTTTGAGGTCCCAAATCTGTATAATCCTGGGCGCTGACGGCCTTACTCTGCGCTTTCACCTGTTCGATATTCCCGTTGTCATCATAGACATATAGATACTTGATATTTTTTTCAACACCGCCGACGGTATTTTGGTACATTTTGCTAAGCACCAGCATGTTAACATAATCGTTATTATAAGCCATGTAATGTCCCAGAGCGTCCTCAAAACGGGTGAGCATGCCGCTATCCTGATTGACAGCATTATCATCGTAATAGTAGATGGATGATATGCCCAGATCTGTTGTAACCGTAGTCTTATCATCGCCCGTTAAATCTTCGTATGTGTATGTTTTATAATGCGCGCTTGATAATGTGCTTAATGTTGTCACCGGATCATAGATTTTTTCAACTGCACCGCTTACGTTATACAGGATCACCGTCTTGTTATTGTTGGCATCCGTTATCACGACATTGTGGTCCTCGGTAGTCGCGTCGTTGTCAAGGTTGGCATTGTAGTCAAACGAGCTCATACAGACATTGTGATTGCCAAGATGGTCCTTATATGTCGTGTGAACTTCCGTCAACCTATCCTGGTCATCGTAGACATAGTTGTAGACGGTGCTTACCGGATTGGTTTCAACGTCCTGCGTCCAAGTCACATGTTTGAGCATATCCACGTTGTTGTTGACGTAGATGTAGTCTGGATCGGTTTCCACAGCACCGTCCACAAAATATTCAAAAGTCAGAGATTCCTCTACGTCGTTAGTAACCATTGAAAGATTGCCTCTGTCATCATAGAAAAAACTTAGCTCAACATTGTTTAAATTGGTAAACTTTTCTAGTTTCATTGTCTGGGCGCTGAAATGATATGTGACATCGTCTTTCCGTTTGACTAGATACTCATTGTTTTCCAAAGTCAGGGACATAAAGGTACCTTTGGCGGCCTTGTATACTCCCTCTTCCAATGCAAACCGATGGAAGCTGCCGTCGCCGTCTTTTAGAATAATAGCCAGCTCTACGTTATTTGCATCAAGTTCCTTGAATAAACAGGTGTTGAACGAATAGTCCCAACCATAACCCATCGGCGTTTTTGTATCTGCCATCAGGTTATAGGTGCGGCGCATCACCATGCCGAAGAACGGTCCTGGAATCACCGTATCCGTAGATTGGAATACAGTATTTCCGTTTGCGATATTCACATATCCGGTCCCGTTACCGGCTTTATAGCCGTCATAAGTCCAGTAATTCTCGAGTCCCAGCTTCTTTTCAAGCTCATTTTGAGCAACGACATCAGCCCAGGCTTCATTGCTGGCTAGGCTTTCCCTGTTCGCGAATACACCCGGTGACACCTCGATGGATTTGACGGCCGTCACTTTATAATAGAAACGTTGTCCATAATTCAGGTTGAAGTCGCTCCAATAGTTCGTTGTCACTCCAGGCTTAATGGGTGTTGCTGTGGTAATGTCAAAATACGGCGTTGTGCTGCGATATACGTTATAGGTAACACCTATGGTCTCCGACGGTTCCCAACGCAGCAGCGTCATATAGTTTGCATCTACCAGGGTCGATAGGTTGTCCGGCTCATCAATGAATTTAACATCGTGCGCTTCTCCTGCCATCGTCTGACGGCACTTTAATATCCATCTTTCCAACTGGGGCGTGTGGCTTCCGTCACCGGATAATTCCGCTTTTAAAACGATTTGATTACCAGTGGGAGTGATTGGCGTCCAAGTATCGATGTCAGGATTTGTACCAGGTATAATGGATTGCCAATAGGTTCCTCCATCCGTGCTGATAGAATAGGAAATGCTTCCTGTATTAAGTGTCTGATCTACTTTCAAATGGGCTTCCCAAACTTTACCTGGTGTCACACGTACAGTACTTAAAACGCTTCCTGAAGTTTTGTAGCCTATGCCTGGTGCGGCAACGGGCGCGAGTTCTATCCAACCGTGTGCTTCATTATGTATAACCTTATCTAAGCAGCAAAATCCCCTTCCGTTATCCTCGAAACTGTTGTTTACAACAACAGAATCACTAAAGGCAACGTACATCGTTTTAACATGCCAAGCGTTAACCTTAGGTGAGACAGATGTGTTGGGTCTAGACATTGTCGCTTTTAGTGTATAGGAATTCATGGGCAAATCCAATATTGTCTTGCCAGGCGTTAACACGATAAAATTGTTGGGTTCGCTTCCATAAATCAGTCTGTACTCAATAGTGCTTCCAGCCGGCTTCTCTTCATCAACCGTCAGATCGACATAGCTGATTCGTCCATTGATTTTTTGCTCGGTGCTTGTAAAAGAACCTTCCAGTATGCTTGCCTTAAGCTCTATATGTCCATCTATGCGAGTAGTTGTTGTAGGGTCCAAAACAATTCCAGAATCACTATCAAATGAATCGGTGATATTGTGTCCTTCATAGGAATAATTGGTATAATCATATTTATCGTTTTCGTCTACTGTCATGGTTCGGATAAACACCTGGCTACCTTCAGGGTAAATCCATTGATTATTCTCACTGTCATATTGCAGTGGATTAAAGTCCAAATCCATATTCCCTGTCGATTCGGTATCCTTCACTTCATCGTTGACATAGAGAGTACCCATTCTTCCTGTAGACGGAGAATAGTATGCATTTACATTATCTACATCGATTACATCACTTTCCACAATGACGTTATTATTATCGTCCTTAAGGGTTAGTGCAAGTGCTGGTTCAACACCATTGACATCGACGGCATACATGACTTTTATACTATGCGATGCAACGTTTCCCGCGGCGTCAGTTGCGGTGAGTTTTATGGTGTAGATCCTGTCTTGTTCAAGATTTAAACTTGAAACATGCCATAGATTCTGCGGTGTATTTATCAACGTTGATGTTCCGTTGCTAATATTGTGGTCTATAAAATCGCTCTCCTGCGGTGATGTTCCGAATGCATAATCGATGATCCAGCTTGCCAGATGTTCGTCATTTGCTTTTGCATAGATTATTACATCGCCACTCGGCTCCACCGTTACTACATCTTCCATTTGTGGCGTTTCAATTTTTACATTATCTGGGTTAATAGTTGTATCCTTTTTATAGGTAAGGCTAATAATATTGCTTGAATTGCCTACCGAATCCTTTGCTAACACATACACTGTGTGCGTTCCATCAGGCAATGATCCACATTGAATGATAGATGAACCATTGGCACTGCTCCCGATTTGCGTCCAGTTTTGGTCGTTTGTACCATCGATTTGCATACCGATATAACTCAGGTTACTACCTTCATCGGTAATATTTTGCCATGTAATAGTAGGAGTGACAACCTTTGTCCATGCATTTTGAGAACTGGTGTCAGGAGAAATTGATACGCTACCAGCAGGGATTACTGGTCCCGTTCTATCATATGTAATACAAGAAGTATGAGGAGAATCCACATAATTATCTTCAATATATAGCCCTGCATCATCACAGGCTCTAATCTCAAAATAAAATTCAGTATTATCTGGCTGTGAAGTTTGAAATGATGGAGTAGTCTTCTCATCAATCTTAGTATAATTCAGATTGTCAGTACTCATCAACAGTCCGTAACGCGTAACCGCAACTTCTGTTGGAGGATCTTTTACAGTTGAACAACTTATGCCGATAACTACATTATTGCTATTATTTGGATCATTACTCATATTGATAGTAGGTTGATTTGGAGTATGAGGTGCAGAAATATCTCTATAATATGTTGACCAATATGGATATGGAACTCCAGGATTACCGTAGCCATCCACAGCCCTGATGTTGATCCCATATTCGCCAGTCGGATAACCTGACATATCAATTGTATAACTGCCAGAGCTTATTCCATTAGAAGTAGGAATATCATTATACGGGGCACCGTCAATACTGTATTGAGCTTTCGCCAATCCAGAACCTCCATTGTCGGTGATGCCACTCCATACTATTGTAGGATTATCATTTGTCCAAGGCATAGGCCAGAGCTGAAATTCTGTTGGTGCAGTGGGTGGGGTAGAGTCATGCCATGTGAAGTATCCGATAGGTGGCGTTCCAGGGTGTACACCATCCAGATTTGTTGATGCATATATCTTATATTTGTTTGTAGTATAATAATCATCCAGCAAAACGCCATAATTTGTAGCTTTCCATGAATCTGCTATGTCTTTTATATCAAAGTCGTACGACTGATATTGCGTTGGCCCTACTGTAACTTGAGAATATACTGCCGTGTTATAAGGGGTACTATTAGCATAAAAACTTGTCCATGTAACACTGTCCGTCCAGTTATAGTTCACATAATGTGTGCGAATGATGCTGCTTGTCGTCGCCAAATTATATGTCATCTGAAGTCGAAGGACTGCGGAGTCTACCGTACAATAACTATCATAAGGCAAGGAAACGAATTTTATTAATGTTTGGTTTGTACCAGAGCTGCTTCCAACTCCTGTTGAAACAAAATAGGTATTGCTATAGCAGGTATTTCTATATGCTGTTGCTGATAATATTTTATTATCAATCAGATTACTTGTGTCTCCATTTATTGTCACAGAAGGATCAATCGCACATGGATATACAGCAGTTTCAAGCCATTTCGTATCCAAAGTATAGGTAAGAATATACTCTTTTTCTTTCAATGACAGATCAACGCCCACATTATTGCATATGTTGCCCTCGTTATCAGTAATAAAGGGAGCCGGCAAAATAAACACAATTTCCTTTGTTTTGATATCGACTGCACTTATTGAATTATCTTCATTCTTAATGAGATCAAGATTTTCTGTTTTTAGTCTTTCAACGACTTGGGTTATGTCTGTTTTTTTATTGAGGATAATGTTTTCAATTAGCTTATTTGAAATAACAGCGTACTGCAAGTCAACGTCTGACATTACTCCTTTATAGGTTACTGAAGAAGATATATTAGGAACATTTTTTCGCTTTTCACCTTTTGACATTGTATTCCATTGTTCTTTAGTTAAAGCTTCCTCTTTCAAACCACTCTTATCTTTTAACATGCCATCGACAGTCCATGATATTTTATATATTCCTCTAGACATGCTAAATCCATCTGATAATGACGAAATTTCAGCTTTAAAAGCGTTGTCTTTGTTCACATATACCTGCTTACCCGATTTATCTGTTATTAAAGACATGCTATTGTCAATATCTTTGTAAACACCGTCTTCTATATAATGTACCGGAAGACCGCTTACTATTGCAGCATATTCACCGTTCTCAAGTTTATATACTTTTGTGAATGAGTTTCTTTTATCTATTTGCTCCACACCATCCATATTATCTGTTATGGTGGATGCATTTTGTTGCACTTGAAGAAGATTATCAGGCGGTGGCGTTGTCTCTCCTACAGCAAAAGCCCTACCCATAAAAAGAGTTCCTGTGAAAACAAATGTCATCACAAGAACTACGCACAAAGTCCTAAAAAATGTCTTCGTTGGTTTGCTTGTCATAGGATTAACCCCCATCAATATTTTGACAACCATTTTTATTAGAAGAACGCGGACTAATTATTAAATTATCTTGATTATATATCTTACTTTTGTATTGTCTATATATGTCTAATTAGTTCGATATTATTAGACAATATTCGACGTGTTTCGACTGTTCTTTTTTTATGAAGAACCAATTCAAAACAGTCCTTTAACGAAGGGGAGAATTGCATGAAGTAAAAATCTGAAGATAAGCATCTAAAATATAACAAGATAATCCATAGCGATAAAAGCAAACATATGGAGAAATACAAACCTCGACATTTAGAGCATGAAAACGATATCAATAAGTAAACAATTATGGCTTAGGATATCTCATAGAGATTGAGGCTTTTTTGTGGTGGAGGCGAGGCGTACGGTTGAAAAACCACATTTGTCTATGCATTCGTTGAGCTCTCCCAATATATGCATATTTGAATCCTACCCACTTTCCTTTTCCCGCCACAATGCACGTCTTTACATATGCAAATCATTTTGTTTTCCTGTATAATTGAAAACAATAGTTTGTACATTTTTCTATGAAAATACCTTACCACCAAAGGAGAACAGCATGAGTGAACAGACAATGAATCGCGGAGATGTCATTCGCTACGTCGATATGACTATCGCTGAGGGCTTCTCCATCCAGCGCGGGATGAATTTTAACGTTAGCGGCCGTGATTACGGTATCATACTAATGAGTGTACGTAACAATGCTCCCTACGCTGATCGTTATGAGGATAATGGTACAACAATCATTTATGAAGGTCACGACGTCCAATCAAACTACATACAAAACGACAGCAATCCGAAAGATATTGACCAGCCAAAGCTAACCCCATCTGGTGGTCTTACAGAAAACGGGAGATTCTATGAGGCTGCAAAGCAGCGTAATCATGGAAAACCTGCAAAGGTCATCAAGGTATATGAAAAGATAAAGTCAGGGATTTGGGTTTATAACGGATACTTTTTGCTTGCGAATGCGTGGATTGAAAAAATTGGGAATCGAAATGTTTTTAAGTTTAAGTTGGAGATGCAGGAAGAAAATATCGAAAGTACAGCATCTGCAGAGTTGAACGAACTGGAACTTGAACATAATCGCTTGATACCAACAAGTATCAAGGTGGAGGTTTGGAGTCGGGATAAAGGTAAATGTGTTAATTGTGGATCTACAATTAATTTGCATTATGATCATATTATCCCATTCTCAAAAGGTGGATCGTCTACGACAACGGCTAATATTCAACTTTTATGTGCACGCTGCAATCTGCGAAAACACGACAACATAGAGTAAATTTATATATCTTATTTATAAACAGGATATTCGCATTCGACTGATTCGATCGTTGAACCCCTAAACATTATGCATATAAGAATATTGCCCACTCTTCATCTCCCACCGCAGTGCACTCCGTTCATTTTTTCATCTAATTACTAACATTCCTATTGACGAAGTTATTTGGGTTTAGATCACCTACTCACTGCCGTTTGTGCACCGGGTTAACCGGCGTATGAAACGATCTATCCACCCGGGGTATTGTAAATCGACGTCTCTTTGTGGCGGCTCCCGTGCCATACCATTTCACCTGGGAATCCATTCACATGCGCGCAATGGGATGGACAGGCTCGATCCTCTGATTCGGCTTTACCAATGCTGACAGCGAGCGAATCTTGGTCATGGACACTGTCCGCGTGCCGTTGGATGCCATTTTACGGCAGGCGTCCCAGACCGGTGCACCCGGTCCGTTATACACCTCACGGGAGTCGCCGTTCAAATCGTCGATCCAAAGCACGATCAGGTGCTCGGGGCAGCTTCTAAGCGCGACGCCGTGTGACCCCTGTGTAGCCTTGATCTGCACCAATGTTCCGTTTGAGGCTCTGGCATCGTGCTTTTCAAAAGAGTTCGGCAACAGTTCTAGATCGTAGAAATAGGCGGCGATCACCTCACCGATGCTGCCCACCAGATGTCCGTCCAACGTGAATTTTCGTCCGGGAAAGGTGTTTTCAAGCTCCGTTGCGATCGTGAACAGCTCTTTGATCCGCCCCCGGATATACTCCATTTCCTCACTGCCGTACGGCATCAAACCACCCCCTTTTTACACCGTCCTGCTCTGTACAAATGCATCTAGAACTCGATAGTTATCGCGAGGATTCGCTCGATGCCCCCCTACTTGTGGTGGAAGCATATGCAGCTACGGCGGATACAGCACCAAAAATTACAGTACCTGTTACTGTATCCATGTTCCCTTTATCTCCAAACTCTTTTAACGAGTTTGAATTAGATGCTGCCGGGAAACACAGAACCACAAGAAACACAGAGAAACACAGGGAAACACAGGGAAACACAGAAACGGTTCTTTTGTTTCACTCTTGTTCTGAGAAATACAGGGACGGTTCTTTTGTTTCACTCTTGTTCTGTACATTCACGAGATATACGTGGACGGGAGAATTCCTTCTGATAACCGGTTAAAAATTCGTCCGGCGGAGCCTCTACTTTTAACTTCTCTTGGTTACGTTGACAGACTTTCTGGCATATATCACATCCGAATACGTGCTCCCCCATCTTTTCGTGTATATCACGCGGGATGTAGTGTTCCTCTGCCCTGAAGTTGTTGAAGGCAATGCATCGGGCCGGGTCCAGACAAAAGGGCTTGAGCGCTTTCGTAGGACACGCGTGAATGCAAAGTTCGCATCCCTTCGAGCAAATGCATTCAATTGTAGGTTTGTCGTATTCCAGTTCCCTGTCCGTCACAAAGGCGGAAAATGAAACGAAAGACCCTATGCCATCCACATAAGCAAAATTGTTCCGACCTATGGTGGCAACGCCCGCTCTTGCGGCGGCAGGGCGCATTGGTATTTCCATTGTGATAGTCTCGCAGCCGCTTTTGTTGAGAAATTCTTTCATCAATTGCTCCCGGGCCCTACTTATTCGCAATGTCGGAGGTAAAACCTGCCATATAAACGCGCCCAATCTTTCCCACAAGCGGAGGAGGAAATGATTTTTGCACATAGTCCCATGTCAGAATGATGACCGATTTCGCGCCGGGCAATCTCTGCTTAACCTGTGCGTTTATATAAGGGCCCGCTTTATGTTCTGACAAAAGCGATATTGTTCTCCGCGTAAGGATACTTCTTCGATGTAATCGCTAAAATCGCAGGCAGTGGTGACACCAACTTTACTGTATCGGCGATTGCGAACGAAACAATATTGTCCTTTCTTAACTCATTACCTGTTGGATATCATATAACGCGAACTTTCTAAAACTTTTATCCAGTTCATCGGCTGTACAAGGCTTATCATTATCGATCCACCATTTCAAAATGCCTATAAAAGCGCTTGTCAAATAATTCGCCAGTATTTCCGATTGAAGAGGATCCGCTTTCTTGTTTTGTGTTAAAGCTTTAAGTGTTTCACTGATATGGACAAAAACAACATCCCGGATGGGGCTGTTCAGCGTGCTCATAACATCTTTTCCGAAAATGGCTTTGAACAGGCGATGATTCTGGTCGATTAACTGAAACAGGTTGCGTGTAAAATCGCTGCTGATAAAGTGCGCCGAACTCACATCTCTGTTTGCCATAACCGTATTCTGTTGTTCAATCAAGCGGTGAAGATCTTCAAAACAACTGTGTAGCAGTTCCTGCTTGTTTTCAAAATGGAAATAAAACGTGGAACGTCCTACGTTGGCTTTATCAAGGATATCCTGAATCGTGACCGCTTCAAATCCTTTTTCAGAAATCAAAGTTATCAGCGCGTCTTTGAGCAGTTGCCGGGTTTTTTGTACCCTACGATCCATGAACACTTCAGGCATGTTTTAGTCCTCTTGTACAAGTTGGTCGTTTTTGTTCATTACTGAATATATCGGGTCTTTTTGGCCTTCAAAGCCAGTTTAGCTTATAGTACAATAACACATATGGCACATATTGTTCAATAATGGATTGTAATTCAATATTCAAAGAGGAGAAGATGCAATGATAAGCAACGAAAAGCCGCCTGTTCTAATGGATGAAGACAGTGTGCTCAAAAGCCAGATGGAAAAAATGGTGGATACCTACGACACCTACATGAGGAGAATAACTTTTGGCCGCGAAAATGTTTTGCGGGAGGCAACGGTAAATGCTGCAGAGATTAAACCCGGTGACAGCGTCCTTGAGGTAGGTTGCGGTACAGGTACACTCACTCTGGCAGCCAAGCGGAAAGCTGGACCTTCGGGTAAAGTTTGCGGGATTGATATTATTCCCGGGATGATCGAGCACAGCAAACAAAAAGCCGCCAAGGCCGGTTTGGATGTGGATTTTCAGCTTGGAAGCATCGAAGATATCCCCTTTACTGATCAGTTTGACGTTGTGATGTGCAGCTTCATGATTTTCCATATGTCTGAAACAGTTCGTAATAAAGGAATAGAAGAAATTTTCCGGGTTCTAAAACCGCGAGGTCGGCTGCTGATAATCGATCTATCGCCGCCCATACATAAGGTTACCAGGGCATTCGTAAAGTTGATACTCGGGTTTATGCTGCAGCACGATCTGAAGGAATTGCTGCCGTTGATGCAGGCATCCGGTTTTCAGGATACGGTTATCAAACAGGCAAAATTCCGTATAGTGGGGTTGCCAGTCGTCTCTTTTGTGCTCGGTAGAAAGCTGTAATTCGCAGATTGAGCATCCGCTTCGCGTCCTGAGGCCCTCAGCCATGGCTTTGGGCAGCTCCGCTAAAAACTCCCTCTAAAAGACATGGATTCACATTTCGCTTCCGCTCACATATATCTCATACTCTCAGAACCTTCGTTTCGCTAGTTCTGCCACTGGCAGCGCTCAACTCCGGTTCCACCGGACTGTTTTCTTAAAGCTACGCTCCCTCCCGGGTTCGATTCCCCTTGTCTCACTCAAAGATAATACGAAAAAGCTATACCCGTACGGGTATAGCTTTTCGTATATGGTGGAGGCGAGGGGAATCGTGGGAATACCAGAACTAGACTTTGGAAGGCTTACAAATATCATAAAACAAAATTCTGATCATCTGCAATCCCTCCGGTTTTAGAAAGGGCTATATTTTATCTCGAAGCTATGCCTCTAGTATAAGTTTTACATCGAGTATTTTCACATGATTTACTGTAATAGCATTAAATTTTGACAGCTACTATCATGATGTCCTTTGCGGATTCATACGATCCCGAATCCAAGAACTATATTATCAGGAATGTCAGACATGAGATGATAAAACGAGCCTTGAAACAAAAGGTAAGGTTTATGGAGAGTTAGATTATTAAGTCGCTCATTTTCCGAAAATACTGTTGTCGATCACCGATGGAAACAATTAAATCAAATTTCACTTTACTTAGAATACTATATATTACATATTATGTGTTATTTAATACTTAATAAACCTTGAATATAAATGGACTTGATGCTAATATAATTCTAGTAGATATAGCTTATTTCTATTTGAGTGGTTGAAAGGAGGTTTGATTTTCCAGCAATACAGTTTGATTATTTAATTAGTTTTGATTTGAATCAGCACAGTTCACTTTGTTTAAAGTAACACTATTATGTTTTATTGCAAGTTATCTAATTGCTCGTTCCTCTACGGGACACCCCGAACACGGTTGAAGGGGGGATTTCTTTGAAGAGACTTCTTCCACGAAAAGACACTTCTTAATTTCCTTATGGCTAGAAGAGAGGGGGTGACTTCGACACAACTTGTTTCCTGTTTAACCGCACCATCGATACACGGAACTCGATTCTCTGAAGAAATAGTCAAATGTGTTAGATACTGAAAGGAGAAAGAAAATGCAAATTTCCGTTATCCAAGCATTTCTGTTATCGGTATGGTATTGGTTCACAATTTCAAGCATGTTCTATAGTTCAAATATCAATCGACCAGTCATTTTAGCTCCAGTCGTCGGCCTGATTCTGGGCGATGTAGTTACTGCTATTAAGATTGGTGCGATTATCCAGCCGATGTTTTTGGCATTCACCGGTGCCGGCGGTACAGTGGTTTGGGATCCGCAGGCAGGCACTATTATGGGATGCGTGATTGTGATGTCTTCCAACCTACCATTGGAACAGGCGCTGACGGTCGCCCTTCCTGTGTCGCTTTTGTTTGCACAGTTGCATACGGTGCGACGGATCTGGTTTGCTTATCCTGCCGCCATGGCGGATAAAGCCGCTTTAAAGGGTAACGACAGAGCGATCATTTTTTACGGAGGCATATTCTGTCAGTTATCCAGGGTCGTTATATTCATGATACCAATGTTCATCTCCATAATGCTAGGCGCCGAGGCCATCGGTAGATTAATGGCAAATTTCCCCGTATGGCTAAAGAATGCTATGAACGCCGTCGGAGGAATGCTTCCTGCCATTGGTATGGCGATGACCGTTCGCGTTATTGGCCGCAGAGAACTCCTGCCGTTCTTTTTGGGTGGCTTTTTCCTGGTTCAATACACGAAAATTGGAGGCATGTACCTTGCGCTCATCGGTGCATTCGTTATGTTTGTCTATTCCCTGACAATCAAGTCTGACCGAAAGGACGAAGATACAACAATTGAATCGGCTGATGTCGCATCGCAGGACGCAAAGCTACTACTCACTAAGAAAGACGTTACCAGAATGTGGATGAGATGGATCTTTTATGCGGAACAAAGCAATAGCTTTGCCAGGCTGCAGTCCATAGCATTTTGTATCGCATTCGTTCCTATGTTAAAGAAGCTGTATGGAAACGATCCTCAGGCGTATTCGGATGCACTCACGCGTCACTTGATGTTCTTTAATACGGATGGAATCGTCGGGTCCTTAATATTTGGCATCGTGGCGGCGATGGAAGAACAACGTGCCCTGGGTGTACCGATAGATGCAGCTGCGATCATTGGCATAAAAGCCGGATTGATGGGTCCGTTTGCCGGTATCGGGGACACGATCAAGGGATCCATCTACGCCCCGTTGGTTATTATCCTGCTCCTGCCATTGGCTCAGCAAGGGAATATAATGGGACCTATACTAACCCTTGTAATCATTTGTGCAGGATTATGGTCTTTAGCCTATTCGCTTTGCCACATGGGCTACAGGTTGGGCACGCAAGCTGCACTGACAGTTTTAAAGTCTGGAAGCTTTATCAAATTCATCGATGTTGCCTCTGTGTTGGGCTTGTTTATGCTCGGTGGCATATCGGCATCGATGGTGAAGGTGACGACTCCTATCTGGATTGCGACGGGAGCGACTCCCGTGCTTGTGCAGAAAGGTCTTTTGGACGCAATTGTGCCCGGGCTGCTTCCTCTGGGTGTCCTCATGGGAGTCTATGCTTACTTACAAAAAGGCACCATCCAGAAAGCGGTGCTATTGTTAACAGTGTTTGGTCTTGTTCTCAGTGCGTTAGGCGTGTTCGGCGATGGCGGGCTGCTCTTCAAAGCGTATGTAGCGCCAAAAAAATAAAACTTCTTCATCCAAATACTGATGTTTGCGGCAACGCAAAGCAGATCGAACCCTACCCGGCAACGGGTGGGGTTCGTCGGTTTGCTTTGAAGATCTCATCCAGTTCGATTTGGCTCATGTTAATCCTCCTATATAGACCATATAGTAATTTACTAGGATAATGACAATAAGCAGAATGCCTTTGTTTTTACCTCACTTCGCTCTTTTCTTAAAACAGATGACCTTACTTGTCCCAAATGGAATCGTCGTTTCTTGATCTTCGAGCTCAACTGGTTTGCCTTTCGGATGAAGTCATATATATTCAGTAGTACAGCCCCTTTTCTTGGAATAGTAAAACCAAAATATCAATTTGAATTTCTATCGTAACAATACAATATTCTCTGTTTTACAATTATCCACCACTTCTTGTTATCATTTTATAGATATTTTATATTCTAAGCATCCTTCCAAAAAGAAATAAAAACAACTCAATTTTATCATTATCAACAGGAAGTTGCTTGTTAATTATGTCTGCTTTAATTCAATAATCCAAGTAATCATCAATTCCTTGTTATACCAATACTATGTCGCCGTCATCAAATGGGTCGCCACATTCCTGACAGAACTTTGGCGGGTGAGTCTTATCATCCGGTTCCCAACCGCACTTGTCACATTTGTATTGCGGTATCCCGGCGGGCTTTGTTTTGCCACACTCAGGGCAGAATTTACCTTTGTTCTCCGCGCCACAAGTACATACCCAATAGTTTGTCGCAACCTCCTCAATCACTACGTCAACAATCTCGCCATCTATGTCTGAGTCTTCCGCATCAACGACAATAGCGGCTTCGTATTCGGCAAACTCTTCCGGCGACATATGAGCCATTGCTGAGAGATGCTTCTTAAGTCTGTATGCCATCGGCTTAAACGTTGCCAGTGTGATACCGCCAGAGATAGCGCCGCCAAGTATAGGCACAGCTTTTGATACTCCCTTGGCAAATGTAGCCTTTACCATTTTTTGCCCCAACATTGCCGCGATTTTCTTGACAATTGGAAAATACCACGTTTTAGTAAGCGCTTTGGCTGCAACTTTTTTTGCAACTGCCCTCATTGCAGTTTCACCGAACAACTTGGTCACGACCTTGTTGGCGGCTCCTACACCGGACATCACACCGATAAACAAAATGAGTTGAGACTCCGTGGCCGCGTCAAGCTCAGACGATTCGGTAAACATCTCGTCCCAACCGTATATGTATGCCAGTTCTTGCGCAGTACGGATCACAAATCCGTAGAACTGCGCCAAATCAGCCGGGATAGTAGCAGCCATAGCAAACCCGCCCGGTATGCCTGCCACTGTTGATATGGCGGTTACCTTGAAGGTTTCTGCATTAATTACGGCGTTGGCCAGACTGTCCAATGTTGCAATCGGAATGTCGGCATGAAGCGTTCCCTCAATAATAGCCTTTTGCAACTGCGTTTGGGTACACAGCTTGCTGAGGTTCTTGGTCAAGAATTCTTCTCGGTCGATGTGGACAAGCGGGAGTTTTGCCGCACTCTCGACGACAGAGGTAAATGATAGTTGCTGGTTCATAAAGTTCGCTCCTTACAATGTTTAAGTATTGTTATCTATCTATTTTAGCAGCGTTCAATTCAGCTTTTAGTCTGCTTTCTCTTTTTATCAATTCATCCAGACAATAAAATTGTTGAAGCACTCTTGTATCGTTCAAGAGTAGATGCCCGCTTGTAAATGCAAGCGGCAAAGAAAACCGCCTTTCCCCCTCTGTGAAACGGACTAAGATATTTGTACCGGAATGTTGAATAATCTCACCTTGACCATAGCTTTTATTGCTGACTGTTATACCTAACAAAGGAGTATTTTCTATCTCTGCTATTTGCTGTGATATTATTTCAAGTTCTGATTCTATAGATAAAGTCTGCCTATGATTCTCTTCTCTCGTTTTTTTGGGTGCTTCTTTCTTCTTATCAGTCTTCGGCCTAATAATGTTATTGTAGAGACTATACGTTGAAGCACAATAGATAATATCATATGCTAGAATATGGTTGCTTTTATCAAGATAAGTGAAATCATTTAAACGTCCTTGATGAACTTCTAACAACTTAGGAAAACTACTAATGTATTCAATCAGTTCATCGCACATATCATAATATTTTTCCAGTTTAAATGTTCGACCACTCCCGAAGTCATCACCATATTGTATATATTGCGCAAACAACTTCGCTTCGTTAGGCTTGTACAAATAATTCATATCCGGATTACCTAGATTCAGGTACGAAATGGCAGATCGCAATTCCTGTGTTAACGTCCATTTCCTGGGTTCATACTTTTCCAGTAAGCTATTAGTCGAAGATACAAACTCCATAATACGGTCTTGCCTAACATTCAAGTCGCCGTCATCATCAGAAAATAGTATGTTAAATATTTTCCTAATGGTTTCTGGTTCCAGCACGCATAATCTTTGAATACCAGCTATTGGTTGTTTTCGAGAACCGTCAATCAGATTTTCAGTTCTGCTTATTGCAAACTTGAACATGGAACCAAAATCGTTCGCTTCCATATTCCAGTGGTCCTGGAAATGTTTTATCGCAACCCACTTATAAGTTTCGTTGTTTACTATGTTGTTCATTTCTTCAAATTTGTTTATATAGTTTTGAAGCACCTGGTCTAATATATCTTTATTCATAGATAATCCTCTTCTTTGCTATTACTTATTTCACTCTTCTTCATATTGATTTTTCAAATCACGTGCAAACAGAAGCGTTGCATTAAAAACATTTTTGAGTGATTCAATGGATACTTGATTAAAAGGAATATGGGTTTTCCCACTCATCAAATATCCATCAAAGATTTCCGGCGTCTTTTTTAATTCCGTTTTATATTTTTCATAGATAAGATCCGGAAAACCCTTCTGATCTCTTGAGTTCTCCGTTATAAGATCAATATACCAGTTTAAAACAAATGTAATGACTTGCCTTTTAGAGCCAATAAGAAGTCCACATGAGAAGCCTGCAGTTCCCATATTTATACTGTTCCGATTCCCAAAATTCTTTAACCACTCTTGTCGAAACTCATTTACAGTACTTTGATATTTTGAATCGACATTGCTTAAATACTGATCCCAGGATAGTATCGGTCTCGATCCTTGACCATCTATTGAAGGGGTTTCTGATTCAATGATAGGTTTTATATCGTTGTTTCCAAACGAAATACGTATTACGCTTCTCTCGACTTCTCTGGTGTTTTCAACATTAAACGCATTTATCACTAAATTATCCTGCAACTCATATGCCTCAACCTTTATCAGATTGATATGAAATGCAAGATGTGCTGCAGATTGGATTGATTCCACTAAGCCTAGTAAGTTTGGATGAATATCATCTCCGATGATAACTGCATTAATGTTCCCGGTCTGAATATTTCTACTAAGCAAACCCCAAAATCTATCATTCGGCACAAAGTCTGTATATGATCTGACTTTTTGGCTTGTTATATTATCAAGGCCATTTTGTGAGATCGCTTTGATATAGTCGATGACCTGAGCGATAACTGTTCTAATGGATTCCGGATTTCTAATCAACTTTGTTTCTATCAAGATAATATCCGCATTGCTGGAAATATAAAGAACATCAACGGGGCCCCTGGATGTGGGGTACTCTCTAAACTTATACGCAATTTCTACACTACCAATACCAAGTTCGGATATGTTTGTAATAATCTCAGGATGGCTAAACAGAATTCTCTGAAGTTCTTCTTCATTTTTAAAGTCATAATGCGTAAGTTGCAAAAGAGAATCGATCGACTTGTAATACATAGCATTTCTCCTCACTCATAAATCATTCTTAATTTCCACATCAGGTTTCCTTTTTCCATTTCCAAATCTAACATCAAGATCTATATTGAGCTTTGATACAAGCTTTGAATATAGCGATATATTTCGAGGACCAATATCCTTTCTTGACTTTTGTAGTAAATACTGCTTTAAAAATCTAAACAAAATCTTTCCTTTTAAGCACATAATATCATTTCGAATGGCATTCAAATATGTATTATAGTAATAAATTGTTATATTGTTCCATGCTATCATGCTTCTTATTGTTTTTATCTCTTGATTTAAAATTGATTTGTCAATAAGGGTATTTTCTTTAAAATTCAAGATAATGATACTTTCCTCATTACAGAACTCATTTCTTTTAATTAGGAAACGCCTTAAAGCATCTTCTGAGTAACATCTTGAATATGTATTTTTTAAAGCATAGTATTCGGAAAGTTCTTGTGAGAATAGCATTAAATCATTTTTAAAATTGACTTTGCAATTTTGCTCACCAAACAAATAATCAAATATGCACTCAATATTATTTTCATATAAAAAATAGTTTTCATACGAATAACATGGCGTTACAGTTATCCCCTCAAAATCTTGTTTTGACAACTTGTACTTCTTATAATCAAGACCATCCCAATCGTGATCCACGATGAAAATACAACGATTCATTAAGTACGGGAATTTTCTTTTATAGTCTTTGAATGCTTGAACCACTGCACTTTTACCTGCTAAATCGTTACTGTTTTCTGAATATTCGCTAAAAATATATCTCGTCTTATCTGAATTTAAATATGATATAGTCGTATTGTTATAGAATGTTTCATCCGACTTGCCTTCAACAATACAAAAATATTCGATGCTAGGATTATTCCTCAACGAGTTAATCTTATATGTAAAAACTGAGTTCGGTAAGGTTTGACCGTTTTTACATTTAAGAAATCGATCATTTCCAATAGTCAACTTTACTCATCCTCTGTTGGAAGTGGGACAATGTAATCCTTCAAATCTTCATCACTCGCAATAAAAGGAGAATGTGTAGCAACAATTAATTGTTTGATAGTTGTATACTTTAAGAGATCTGGCAATAGTTGCTCTTGCCAGATTATTGATAAAGATAATTCGGGTTCATCAATCAAGAGTGTGGCTTCATCAAAGAATAAACATACTAAAAAGAGAAGTATAATTTTCTTTTCGCCTGAAGATAGGTTATCTAGAGGAATATCAAATTGCTCATTTTCGATGACTGCAAAGTTACCCTTTTTTCTCTCAACAGTACTTATCTTTTGAACAATCATTCCGGATGGAGTCAAAAGGATATCTTTGTTCGAGATATACTTCTTTAGTAACATTTCTAAAGTTTTAATCTTCTCGGACTTATTCTCTTTGAATCTATGAAATTCATGATCGTAAAACTTTCTATATGCAATATCAAATATTGTAAATTCGCAGGGATTATCTTCTTGTATTTGATCTCTTTTATAAATAAAGTCGATATCGAATTCACTATCTTTAAGTATTACGGGTCGAATAAAATGTATTATGTTTTGATATATATCCTCATTTAGATAGAAGCTGTCGATGTAATCATTACACTTCTCCCCATTTGACCAAATCTCATTATATTCCTGAGGAATTTCCGTATCCTTGCCAATTAGATCTTTATAGTAGGAAAATGCTATTTGGTTTATATTTCGTATAAATTCCCAATCATAATAATTAAAACTGACTAATTTATTAATATCTACAATCTGACTGAAAGAGAGTCTTTCAATAAACTGTTCTTTTATCACTTTCAGGCTTGGATTAATCGAGTAATCATCAGTATTCTGCCGTAATAAAGATCGCATCGCTTCAGAAACGCCATCAGTATATTCTGATGGATATATGCTTTCAATTCCAAAAAGTATATCCCTTTTTTCAAATCTATCAGCAGGAAAGGACTTTATCCATGATACAATCCGGGAGGATACAATGCTGTCCATATTTAACTCAGATGACAAATGATGCTGTTTAACCAAGTCAAAATAATATATTTCTTTAAGATCAAGTCCTTTAGTGTTGACCTCAAAGGAAATCATTTCATCTTCGACATGTCCACCTGAATCCCCACGGACAATATACTTAATTTCCTCGATATTTCTATATACGTCAGAATCACGAAACAAGTAAATAATATGCTTTTCTGCAAGTAAAAAACCTAAAGAAATTCGAGTTTGCAAACTCGTTAGCGTTTCTTTTATTATCTCGCTCGAAGTAGGGTGATCATCTTTTCTAAATATAACAGTAAGATACTTATTTATATACCTACTTATTGCTCTGCTTATTGGCTTATTAAAGTAACACGCGGAAAGATAATGGCAGAGATACTTCCCTCCGTTAACATTTTTTAAAACTGAAAGCGCCCTTATCATATAATCAATATTCGTTATTCCATCTTCAGGATTTTTAGGATCAGAAATTGCACAAGGTTGTAAATGGTTTCCCAATTCTTCAATAATAGCTTTATATGATGGAAATAAGTCAGCGTATTTTATATCAACTGAACCAGCGTCAGAGATAATGGAGATCGAATCAAAATAAAACTCCGCAAGCTCAATAAAGTTTAAGTCAGCTATACATTTGATTATCTTAAGGATTGTTGACTTCCCAACTCCATTTTCACCAATCAGAATATTACAACGTCTATCAAGATCAATTTCATTATTGTATAGTCCAAAAAGATTGTTTATTTTAATCTTTGCCATTTTACTATACTCCTTTACTCTCTGAAAATATAATAATCTCTCAATGAGCTATTAGCAACTAATTAAATCAATTTTCGCCTTGATGTATTTATTGTACCGTCGCTCATCTTCATACATATGTGCCTGCCAATAATCCGCATAATGTAGTAACAACGCTAACGGAGTCTCTTTATGTGCGATAATTTCATTCTCTGGAATATATTGTCCATCATGATAACAAATCGCCTGAGCTTCATCATCCAACAATGGTATAAATTGTGAAACAAGAAACAAACTTCTAACCCCTAAACCCATAGTTATTGTATCTGGATTGTAATAATACCCGTTAAAAGCTTTTTTATATAAAGGATGTTCAGGGGTTCCTAGTTTACCTATATCATGAAACAAGCCACAGATAATGCAACTTTCGTCACTCACACCAGGCAGAAGTGCATCTTTAATTTTTAAAAGTTGATATGCAACTCCTATCGAATGTATTAACAAACCCTTCTCAATTGCAAGATGATATTTCGTACTCGCCGGTGCTTGCAGCCATTCAGTTTTGTTTTCAAGAAAATCAGTGAGCTGATCAAACTCTTCTCTTCGGCTGACGATTCGGTATTTCAGCTCTTTGTAAAGAAAATCAATATCTTTTGGTTCAATTCTCAATAAAGTCATCTCCTTAATAGAATCCCTTATATCCATTTATATATTATCAATCGGCACGCACTAAAAATGAAGCAAGGCCAGATGTTTCAATGATCGGAAGATGATAGTTCTTTTTATAATTTTTTACTTCTCAATTACATGTCTATGCATTAACTAATAATGATCTATTCTGTTATATGGGAACTGGCCCTCAAAGAAAGGTCAATCATCAATTATTCTTTTATGTCCGTTAGGGCATAGTCCCGTTGTGCAATCGTAAAATCCTGGGTAGTCATCTGCCATTACAGTCTGTATATGATAATGTTCACGGCAATAAATGCAGCTGCATTCCGGGCAATAAGCATCCATGCCCTCTGAAAAAGAACAATTGGCAACCAAATAATCATTCAGCTCTGGAATCCTGTTGTGTTTCAACAAAGTAATGATTGCCAGCTTGTGAGTCACATCAATATATCTCGAAATGACTATACCCAGATATTTGTATTGTTTCTCCCGACTTCTCGTCAACATTGTCGTCAACACATCATCTGTCTCGCTTCTGGAGTTGCTTTGATCTCCGAAACAGATAGTCTCTTTTCCACATGCGGCGCAAGTAATGTAGTATGAGTCTCTACCGATTTTAACAACGTTGCTCTTTCTTTGCACTTTATCCATATTGCCTCCAAACGACATAAGGTAGACTGCGTTTCGATATTTCTTATATGTATCTGCCAAAAATCCCATAATATAGCAACCATGTCAAAGGTGCTTAAGCGCCTCTTCCAATGTCTATCAGATTCTTGTATTCGTCTTATCTGCCATATATCACTTCAGCATATTTACTTTCCCAAACATCATCCGCATAAGTCGAATACTCAGACATTTTGCAGTCGTTATATAAATCCTTGGCAATTTCTTCGATAACATCCAATAGCTCAAGTTCATCTTTAAAATGCTGTGGAATACTCCCTATCCCTAACCAAGTTCCTAAGATATTGCCAGTCACTGAACCTATCGAATCACTGTCTCCACTATGATTAACAGCTGCGACAACTGCCTTCTCAAAGTTGTCGGTATACTTCAATGAACAATAGATGGCAATAGCAAGCGCTTCTTCCGCAACCCAACCTTCGCCGAGTTGTTCTATGCAGATTATATCTTCATAATCAGTCTTTGAAAGTTCAACTGCCTTTTTTAGGAGGTTTAGCAAATAATCGGTATCGGGATATTTTGAATATATTTTTGCGGTGAATTCAATACTATGATTAATGACTGCTTCAAGAGAACTAAAACTATCTCTGAAGCAATTGTAGACAATATTAACTAGAGTTGCTGCCGGAATGAAACCCAATGGATGCCCATGGGTAATGGCAGCTGTCTTTGCTCCAAGATCAGTTATTAACTCTTCGTTCTCATGCTCGCAAAAATAGAGCCCTATTGGTGCTACACGCATGACCCCGCCGCAACCCTTGCTGTCGTTGATCGGCTGATCCATCGTGCCACATTTACTGCTTGAAAGTGCACTAAGGCAAGTGGTCCCGGGCGCTCTTCTGGCGTTTAACCTTTCGACATTCCTAAGCCACGTATATTGATAATCATGTGGTGATTTGCCTGTCTGTGTATATAGCCAATCGAGATAAGCCCGATATATATAGTCCTCTATCGGACCCATAATGCCTCGCAAACGTCCTCTGGTAATGCCCAGCAATAGACCGTTCGCTGTAAATAGAGTCATCTGTGTATCATCGGATAATAGCGCTTTGCCTGAAGACGATATGGAATATTGCTGTATGCCATTTTCGCCATATTTCCGATGGATCTGAGCAATGCTCGAAAACTCAACCGCATAGCCCAGTGCATCACCAGCAGCGCCGCCGATCAGGCAACCCATATACTTAGATAGATCTTTCATTATGCAAACTCCTGCCACCCTTTATTAGTTCAACTTTACCTTTAATCGAAAAAAGTGTTATTAGCATCTCGGGAAACCAATATGGCATTTTTACGATTAATCAAATTAGTCTTGCAGTATTTTGCGAAGACTGTTCAACCAGCTCAATACTGTTATAGCCAAGGTTTGATTTTTATTTTAACAGCCAAGTTAAATATTCCTTCGCCCCGCCTCTGGTCAGCTTTTCATGTTCATACTGATTTTCATAACTGCGTAAGCAGCCATAACATGATGTCTCATCCGAGCAACCACAATCACCATTAACTCGTCTCAATGAAGCATTCAAAACTGAAGATAGATTTTCAAATATCTTCTTTACATGGCCTGCACCGCCCGAAGATTCATCGAAAATGATAATGGCAGGATTTTCACTATCATAGTCAATGCAACCGCTAATGTCATTCCGTGATATTCCTAGCGCATCAGCAGCGCCATCTAAGATGGCATAGAGAACGGATAACCTAACGTCTTTTTCACCTACTACAAAGGGGTTCAAGTGGTAAGGCATTTCCAATCGCAAAACATCAGTCGTGAATGAATGTCCTAATGATGCATTCAATAAATGTGTATTGACACAATCATAGCCATATTTGTTCTTGTGCTTCGGTTCGGTAGGAAACTCCTTTACAAATCCACATGTTTGACACACCCAAAGACCTGCGCCATTCTTCCCACGGTTTAAAACAACTAGTTTACCATTTGGCGAATACTCCGCCTTCACCACGCGCTCATTTTCAAATATACTACTCTCTTTGCGCAATTGTTGTTGATATGTATCTAAATTGCCAATGCCCCAAAACTGGATACGGTTTGAATAGCCGTGTTGGGGTCTATTATCACCGACTGATTTCGGTTTGTCCTCCATGGAAGTCGAAAAGCCGAATATGGGGATAAGGAATTTTCTTCTTCTCATTAGTTCCGAGCAAAGCGGGCATGGCATTTCTTGCTCGGTGTCATCCTGATCCAGGACGGCTAGCTCCTCCGGGGGAGAAATATGCTTACATCTCAAATTTGAGCATTCAAAATAGTTATAAACAGGCCATCCTTTACCAGGAATTGTATTGATATAACTGCTCTTCCAAACCTTCCCATTCGCTACGACACTGCTTGGTGGAGCAAATTCGGCAATAGCGAGTCTGAGATCACGAGACAAATCAACACGCTTTGCATCTTCCGAGTTGTTTAGAATGTTTAGTGATACTACATCAATCGGGAATCCATATTTAGGAAGAACACCGTTTGAGGCTAAAAAGTTAATCGTTTTTTCTTCCCTGTAAGTATTAATGAGAGATTCTACGGATTTTGTTGAATGTTCCTTCTCAAATAGTTTTGTTCTCAATTGTTGTAAATGCTCTAATTCTTCTTTCCTAATGGAAATAGCTTTCGTCAGGGAGCCATCAGAACCTACCAAGAGCTCCACAAATTGCCATGTTTCAATTCCCATACGAGTAATTAGGTCTTGTGGGAGTATCGTCTTTATTGCCTGTATCAATTCGGCAGGGTGCTTGCTTAATTCATCTAGTAGAACCGTAGGAGCACTAACCCCACCGCCGTATCCTACTAGGGCCTTTACACCATCCCTGAAATATACAGGATATCTCTTAAAAAACCAGGCAAAGATGACAGAATTCACATGGCGCAAGGCTATCTTATCATTACTTACTTCAATGTACGGAGGATGTATCTTTCCATTGATTATTTCCGATGGATGGTTGAAATAGTTGATATCATGGCTATTGCGTCGAGCGAAGGTGACAGAAAAGGCTGTTGAAGATGTGCGTCGTCCCGCTCTTCCGGCTCGCTGAATGTAGTTTGTCGTCTCAGGTGGCACATTACGAAGGAAGGTTGCCTCTAACTCACCAACATCTACACCCATTTCAAAGGTTGTCGAGCAACTTAATACATTAATATTACCATTTTCAAAATCATGTTGATAATCACCAGCAGCCTCCTTTGTCAGTTGCGCAGTATGTTCCTTTGCGATCATTGGGATTATTTTTGTATTAGTGTAAAGGCCACTATAATATGGATCACTTCGAAGGGACGAGGCAACGATTGGAATAAGCTTACCGGTACACTTAAGCTCTGAACAAATATTGAGAACATTATATGTAGCAATTTGCCCGCATTTATCACAACAAAACAAGGTTGTATCGTCAGGGATATATTTAGCATACCATTTGCGGAAGTTGATTGAGTAACCAACACCGGCGTTTCCAAGATTCTCCTTAACGAAATATCCTCTCTCTGCCAACTTTGAAAGCAGTTGATATGCTTCATCCAGTAATTTAAGTGCCTTTTTATTCCTTCCTTCCTCTGCAACTCCTTGCTGTTCAAGTAACTTCATGATGTATTTAAGTCTTTTGTTTTTCCGATTTCCTTCTGGGATAAAGCTTAGTATCTCTTTACCGGCAGAATGTGCTCTCTTTTCTTTACGGAAGAACACATCCCGATTCCTTGGAAAAAAGAATTCATCTCTTACATTGACCTGGTCGGGAAAAATACAAGCACCAGCTGTTCGCAGTGTATCCATCATATAGCGGAGAACATCCCAAGTTTCATCAGAGGTCAACTCCCATTTGCTCCCAGATTTGAGCTTTTCTGGAAAGATTTCTACATAACCACGTCCTTCGAGCCCTGTTGATTTATCAATGGCTATAAACTCATACATGACATACATTGCAGCTAAATTCTTTTTTTGAGCATCGCTTAACGAATCCACACTGATTCGTTGGAATAATCCGGCCCTATCCGCTTCGGATACGATGTTAGACATCAAATCATCCAATCGCATACCATTTGGCTGGTTTTGTAGTTCTTTAAGCATTAAACGTCGCCACATGAGCTGGTTGTATTTATTGTTCATATAGCCGGCGAAAAATGCTGCTTCTTGGCGATTGTCTGAAAAAATGAGCAGCTTCCTGCCGCTTTCCTCGTTATATGCTGAATTAACAGTGGGAACATCAGCACTAAAAAAATCATCCTCGGGATCCACTGGCTTAAAATTTTGCCTTGGGGGAATTAAGGAGTAAAGACTGTTTGCAATGGCAAATGTTGCGGCATGATTGGAAGTAAGAAAACGTCTAACAACCGAAGCAGAAACCGATCCGCAAACTGCACAGGTGTTCATGTCGTTATGGCGCCCGCTGTAATTCAATTTATATACATGTATTGTTTTGTTTTTATTAGATTCGCTGCAGCACTGTGCTTTCCCTTCTATCGTATGAGTTATTTTTCCACATGAGGCACAAAGATCAAACGCCTCTAAATTATTAATATCTGTGTCCTCAAAAGCATCGTCATCTACCTCTATATTGACATCGGTTGACTGTAGCGAGAATAAATAGTACTCGGGTTTTTCCTGTTCGCTCACCTGATGTAGATATCCGTCAATAGAGGTTTTCCCAATGATATATTCCTGCCCACAGTGCTGACAATTGGCGAGTTCAAACACCGGAAGCGCAAGGCCATTCTCGTAAATTCGCTCCTTTCTATCCAAATAGACGCGATAATCTGGGTAGAGAGATACAAACATGCCTTCCAACGACTTAATAAACAGGTGATAACGTGCCGGCAGCAGTGATGCCGAATTATAATCTGGTTTTGCTAGTGTCGCTAGCTCAACCATGTTCGATAAGCTATCCTCGCGTTGCTTTGCTGTTGGTAGGTCTTTAAAGACATGATCTGCGACGTCATCAAAACGCCTTGGATTGTTCTCTAATATATTGTGGGTATCGATAATACGTTTGTCTTTAACAAGCTCACTCCAAACTGCGTAGCCTTTCTCTTCCTCGCTTTGCCCTTTGACAATCTTCCGCAATTTCAAGTAATCCTCTGGCGAAAAATTACTCATCGTTGCATCCAATTCCCTTCGGACTCGCTTGGATGTAATAATATCGTTTGCAATAAACGGTTCACCAAAGATACTTGTTGCAAATTCAGCCAAATCATCCTTGGCATCTTCATTACCCAGCGTTGCGCTTGTCGCAATACACCGAAGTTTGCGATCTGTGTTATGGGAAATCCGCTCCTTAAGTCTACGAAGAAGCAATGCAATTTCCGTTCCATTAGCTCCTTTATATGTGTGGGCTTCGTCGATTATCAAAAAGCGCCAGTTCTTCGCTAGTAAGCCATCGAAGAACTTACTGTCATCGGGCCGCAAGAGCAGATATTCCAACATTGAATAATTAGTGAGTAGTAGGTGTGGGGGATCATTTTGCATTCTTGGTCTGGAGAGGCATTCATTGGGAAGAGGCGACTCATTGTATTTTTGTTCATACTCACGTCGGGCGGATTCCTCATCATCAAAGGATGATTCACCGGTATACCTACCAAAAGTTATTTGCGGATAATGGGCAAGCAATTGCCGTAGCTTTTTTAGTTGGTCGTTTGCTAAAGCATTCATAGGGAATAGCAAAAGAGCTTGAACTCCAGAGTTGAGCGTCCCCTCTTCTGCCTGTTTCATCAGGGAATCAAAGATCGGCAAAAAATAGCACTCTGTTTTTCCGCTTCCAGTCCCGGTTGCAACGATGATGTTTTTGCCTTCAGAAGTAATTTTTCTGATAGCAGTTTCTTGATGCAAATAGAGAGCACGATCGTAATGAATTTCAGAAGCAATCTTTTCAAATTCACCGCTCAGAATGCCTTCCTTGTGTAAATCCCGAAGACTTCTTCCGGTTTTAAAAGGTGGTGTCGTCTCCAAATATGGGCCCTTTACAAAAGTACTTTTCTTGATCGCTTGTTCGGCTTTCTGCGTGATCTCATTGTTGCGCACTGTCAAAATAGATATTAGATAGTCGCGGTATTCCTGCTCAATAGTGTTTTTTGTAATGATTGGATCCATTGACATTGACTATATACCCCTTTCAAAAAAAAGAATCAGTTCACATAATAGAAGATCCCATTGTACGAGTTGAGGAAAGATGGCTATCATACTAATCAAAAAAGACTGTGCTGGCGCGTACTCTTCCTCAGAAATCAGATCATGAGAGTAGAAAGAAGATGCGAGGGCAGAAATCGCACAATAGTAGAATAGCGGATAAAACCCGTCATCTATTCCCATATTTCTACCAGCCATGTTCAGTAAGTATTTGCTAGTAATGCCCTTCATCTTTGTGAACATACAGCCTATTAATGTATCAAGTTGAGGGTAAAGCCGGTGTACGGATTCAGCATAATCGCTAGGGTTCCTGTTTCCTTTTGAAGCATTTAAATACCATGTAATAATTAAATCAATATAGGTTTTGCCACAGAAATAAGTTCCAGTTAATGGCCTTCTCTTAAGGTCAAGCCAGGGTTTTGCATAACCGACGCCCCAGTCGAACATGTTTCTGAAATCTTCAGATATGCCACATAAATTTTTCGATATTACAACATTTGTGCAAGCACATTGGTTGTTTATGACGTTTTCAAGACAAGTATCCCAAAGGGGATTGTAACAAAGCCGCGATGGTTTAAAACATAATATTTCCTTTAACGTGTCAGGCCCTACAGTATTTTTAAGCTTTTGTACTAACCCTTTCTGCCGTTTGGTTCTTAGCATCCAAAGCAATTCCCATTCAGAACTCAATTCACCGATTTTTCGAATTTCCTCAAAACTGATATCACTTTTTATATCCGCTTTAAACAGCCAAAGTCTGAGTTTATGAAAGCATAACTTTATCTTGGCGTCGCTCAGGGAGTATGTAAGCATTTGTTTGGAAATCCGTGTACGGTGTACATCCGATAGCAAGCGCGTATTGATTAGATCTATTAATTGCATAATCAATTGCGACCGGGCATCTTCCTCCTCAGCAAAATTGACTATTAGACAGGACAAAAGTTTGCATACGGTGTCATTTACGTCAACTGATATTTTTTCGCTGTTCTTCTCAATAAAATGGGATATTCGCTCTAGACTTTGAAGTTTGTTGCTACACACCAAAATTAATTTAAGTAATCCAACTAAATTTTTGATGTTTTTTTCGAGATCATTCACATTGACATAGAGCATATTTTCTCCCTGGAGGATTGGAGGACGATATCCTGAATCCTCAGCAAAAAAGTCTTCCATAACCTGCGGCTCGACTTTATATAAGCCGGCAGGCAGCGCTTGTTGAAGATACAAATAATATTTTATTTGTTGCTCAGAATACCTTACTTTATCAAAAGCTATGGTTAGCTCAAAATCCGTCTCTGTGATTCCTCTGATTGACACCGGGGTACTCGGAGTCGGATGGTCTGCTTTCCAAAACAGCACAGGACGATCCTTCGTTCTTTCGTCATTCTGATACTGCAAATTTGAAAGAATCACTGATTCGCTCAAATGTGCGAGCACTACTTGATGCAGTATTCCTCTCGATCGAAAGCAAAGGACAAAATCGATGGGGAGCTTATTATTTTCAATTGTTGTTGCAAAGCTATTAAATGATATAGCGCATTTACCACTGTTTGCCATATTTATTTCCATGGTTTGCAGGATATTTCCACTCTTATTTCGCAGTTCGATAATTGGTATATTATCTAGCTCGGATCGTTGCATCCATAATAACAACCAATATTTCGAATCCTTAAGATCAGTCTCTGTGAATAATCGCGTCTCAAAGCAATGTTCGGATTCGAGTTTTGATTCATCCCAAAAACTCCAACTCAAAAAGCGAACAGTTTTTATCCATGTGATCACAGTTGACACACTACCACTATCGAAGGCAATAGTGCCCGTTATTGTTGATCTTGCTGCATCCAACCACACCCGCGTCCATGTTTGCCCATCTTGATTCTCTAAAGACGTATTAGCATCAGATTGTATTTGAATACTGACATTTTTAGGACATACATAGCTGAATCCTGTTCTTTTTGCGCTTGATGATTTATGCGGCCATGGGGACAAGCCATCATCAACGTACTGAACATCTGGCACATAGATAAAGCTCATATTTTTTCGAAACGATGATCCCTCATAAATACGTATATCATAAATGCCATGAAAGGGATTTTCATTCGCAAACAGACTGGAGAGCTTTAGGTGATCTTCACTACTTTCGATTTCCTTTGCCATGTAGGTTTGTTTAAACCCTGTTTGCCTGTGATGCAGGGTAATCGAGAAATCATCCCATTGCTCCTGCTCATTTTTATTGATGGACAAGTTTGGAAATACTGTCAAGATCGGTAGCATCCCGCTTTTAGCTTCTTCACCGAATAGGCAACGAGTATCGACAAGGCTTGTTAGTAGAAAGTGGTGTGTCCTCAAAACAATGTCTTCGCTATCAGATAGAATCCGGATTCTTGCATTGGAAGATTCCGGTGCAAAAACATAAGCCGTGTAGGCATTAGCGTTTATTGGCATATCTATCGTGTTAAAATTTATATTCTCAAAAATAATTTGATGATTTCTATTACAAATAATGTATCCGGAGTCATTAGGCAGGAAGTTATCATAGATGCGCTTACCGTGAGAGTCAAACAACAGATAACAGGAATCGCCCAAACCAATGACTCGTTGTTCTTTCAAGGGTGTGTCTTGTTTAATGTCATCGAAAAGCTTAATTTGATAGTTAGATGCTGGTGTTATGGATATCAGAGCTTCATTCGAATATAGCTTTTCGAAATCGTTATAGTACTTACGATTGACCTGCATATCCTTTTGGCCCTCAACCGATATAACCCAGGTAATTTGAGATGCGTACTCATTGTGCGATATGATGGAGGGCAGCAGTAAACATACGCCTTTCCCATCTTCCGAGAACACTATCGTTGGGAAAGGATAGTCATTCTGTATTGCTCCTCTACGAGTGCTAATATTCTTCCGGCTAGTCTCCCATTCAAAAAAAGCATTGAGAAGTACATCGTCATATGCATCTGCATTTAGGCAATTGGAAGATCTACTTTGCTTAATATCATTAATGTCATTTAATAGCGTAATAGCCTTTTCTCGATAATTGTTGATAAACCTAGAAACTGGTTTATGTACTGTATAGCTCTTCCAACCCTTAAGCTCATTTATTATTGAAATCGGATCAAAAATCCTCTGGCCATCATCATGCACAATTTCAAATAGATCTTTTAGGTAAATATGCGGGATCCCAGCTTGACAGGTAATCGGTGTGATATATGTATATCCATCTTCGTCATATGTAAAGCCATTTGCTTTAAATGTTGCATTGACCTTTTGCCCAATTGCCCGTGTCTGATTATTTTCGATCGTTATATTTAGTTGCTCAGCCCAAGGTCCCCAGAAATCATCAACAGGGCTGTTGATCATATGGAAGACCATTTGGGTGACACAACAACTTGGGTATTTTTCAAGCACTCGAATATATTCTCTTGCACTGGGTTCTATCGAAAGAGCTTCTTGTATTTTTGTTGTCAAGAACCTAAATTCTTCATCGCTAATTTTTAAATCAGCCCAGATTTCACAACCGATAAGCGCCTCATGAATTATTTGATCCAAAATAGAGAGATCTGTTTCGCCCTTTATTATGCTCACGATCGATAACCCCTAACTTATAAGTAGATTGTTTTTACCACGGTTCACTTTGCGATTTATGCTTTCTAAAAGATAATTCTCTTCCACGATAAAACCATCTTAAGCTAATTTGCCTCTCTATTCAAAGTGTTTAAATAACTTTTCAAATCTATCCCTTGAGCCTTTCATGGATTGGAGACACTCGCTATAATCGGACCAGTAAAATTTGGCATCATTAGTCAATAGCATACCCGCTCCAAAGAATAGTTTTTGCCATCCGTATTTATTCTCTCTTGTCCAATCACCAACTCTGGCGAGCTCCTCATCACAACTTAGATCTTTTAGACTATTCAATACTATCGATAATCCTAGATATCTCTTCGATGTTTTGAATTGCTGTACAGTTAGTGCACGAGCTTGTGTCTTTAGCCTTCTTTCTGCCAAGGCTAATCCTCCATCCGATTCAGCCCATTGCTTAAGATGTTCGGCAAATACTACTGCATAATCTTCGTCATAGTAATTAAATATCAGCATAGGCTCATTAAGTTTCTGAATTATTATCCTTTTCACTCTTTCTTGCTGCGCGTAATATGCACCACAAACCAAGTGAACTATACCCCAACCACCCAATTTGTTCAAATCCTCAGTTTGATCCATTTCAAGAACAAACTGATCAATCAGCTCTATTTCTGAATCTAGAATCTCAAACATACAAACTCCTATTCCCGTGACCGGCAGTCAATACGAGGCTTTTCAAAATACCTATTTTAGACCTCATGAAAGCCTCTAGTTCTTCCAATATTGAATTAAGGACCTGCAGTGATCGTTATTGATTCAATTACATCTCTCGGAATCTTAATTGCATCTAGATGTATTTCCCTACCAATGCAAAAATATATGCTGTATTTCGCGACTTTCTACTAACCTCATGTCTTACGCCTACTTCTCCGTTAACCCAACGATCATAATAGGAATAAACGAGCAAGAAATCCTTCTTCAAGATAGGCCTTTGCATCGATAATTCGCTGGATGGTGAATGGTCGGTCGCCTTATCAACAGACAATCGACCGTCGATTGAGGATACCTTGAACCAAAGACCAGTGGTAGTTTGTAATTCTTCGCCTGAAACAGGAATCACTTCAATGATTCTGTTCCACAAAGCCTCTCCACTCATTATTTATACCCTCCTTTTATTTAATAAAGTTACCTGGAAGCGCTTCACATAGGTCAGGATAATGTCCACATCGCGCTCTGATCTGTGTATATTGAAACTAACTTCCAATTCTCTGCAAGTACAACCTACGTTCACATATTGCATCTGCGAGTTTAGACGCAAGCGTTGAAAGTGGTTGCCGTTCAGTTGACATAGTCGCGAATGTTCTTTGTTTGAAGATTACACTTCTCAAGCCAAGCATGGATGGTATTCCTATTCGTCTTGGTCGCAGTCTTCTTCACAGTCTTGCAATTCTTCGGGGAAATTCACACCAATATCATAAAGTTCATCAGCTCTCCAGCTTTCGTCTTGGGCTTCCTTGCACCAATCGGATTCGCGTAATTCCCGTGTGATTTGTTCAACCGCTGCAGAATAAACCTTTGCATGAATGTCCGATACCTCTTCACATTCATCCAACCCATAATAACTGCCTTTATGTGCAACAGCTATTAAGCGTTCAGCCTCTTCGTCTGTCAGTTCAAATGTAACAAAGGTATCCGTACCGTCCAATTTACCGAAGCGGATCCATGCTGGAAAATCAAATGTTTTCATATAATTTCTCCTGTTTTTCTTGCTATATTTTCAAGAACCCATTTGCCTTCACCTTATTTCTTATCTCAACCAATATCGAATCCTCCACTCAAGATAAATTCTTTGAGCAACTTTTCAATTTTAATGCTCAGGCGAAATGCGGGAATACTCGCGCCTTCTAAGGCTTCAAAGTATGCTTTTGCTTTGTCCCTGTCTACGGTTTTCTTTAGATCATCAAACCTACCATATTCATTGATGTTCGCTTCGGTAATATCAATATTCATAAGGTTTGTCAACTTTGGAATATCAATTCCAAGAGCGTTCGCTAGTTGGCGGACTTGCTCATTTTTAGCGCGGAATTGGTATTCAGTAATATAGTCTCTAAAAGATTTGTCATCCTCAATTTCAACATCTCCACTTTGCACATCATGGATAAAAATGTTGGCATACTTCTGTTCTTCTTGGGTAAGGGTCGCAAAAGATTTATGCAACTCATCTAAGGTTGCTTGAAGCTGCTCTTGGTCAACATCCTTTTGGAGCAGCACTTTAAGATATTTCTCAAAACGTGAGTTCATGTAATCGGTATCGATTCTTCCCGTGTCGATGGCCACCAGATATCCATCAATTTCAAACGGGATATCACCGCCACCTCCACCGCCTACCACAAAAAGCTCTTTGTAACGCAAAGCTAAGATCAGATAGGTATTCTCATCGAATTCCATCTCGATCACCTTATTGGGATTTTCAAAAGAATATTTCTGTTGTTTCCATGTGAACCCTTGAATCTTTGCTGCTTGGAGGTAATCATTAAGACTACTGAACAACTTGGCAAACCTGCCGCACTCGTCTAAATCTTCTGGCAGGCGGGAAAAGTCAGAGATGCCAGCTATAGTAAACAGTCGTGAAATATCCGCAAAGATTTGATTCATCTTCTCCAAGTTGTAGTCTAGATGTTCTACAAACAAACCCAGCGGCCTATTGCCGGAGTAAAGAGCTATTGCATTATTAATGTTTCTTTCCATCGTGTTTGGATACCGGTAATAACGAATCGTGCCGAAAGGCTTATCCGGGCCAAACAGGCGGTTGGTGCGGGAGAATGCCTGAATGATGTTCTGGTATTTGAGCACCTTATCCATGTAAAGTGTGTTCACCCACTTAGAGTCAAAGCCAGTGAGCATCTGATCTACAACAATCAAAAGGTCAATCTGTTTTTCGGGGGTTCGCTCGATACGTTCATAGGGTTTTTTATGCGCCAGGCGTGCTGCAATATCCTTCTTGAATTTCCCGTGGGTGGCTAAAGTAAAGTCCTGCTGATATCTTGCGTTGTAATCTTCCAAAAGCTCAACAAGGCCGTCTTCCTTGAACTTTACACCACCATTATTGTCGATGTTTGGATCAAAAAGAGCCGTGATTTTAAACTCAGGTTTTGACTCTTTGATCAGTCTGTAATATTCAATGGCTTCCGGGATGCTGCTGGTGGCAAAAATCGCATGGAACTTCGAGGCATGACTCAACCGCAGCCAGTTGTCTAAAATGTCCCGAACAACCATTTTCTGGTGTTCGGCACGCTCGTACTGTTCTCTTGGCAGATAGTCTTCAATGCCTTTGATGTATTTGCCACTCTTTTCACTGTGTCCGGCCATTTTTACTTTGGAAGCATCCATGTAATGGTAATATTTTTTTGCTTTCATCGGGTCTTTAATGGCTTCTTCTTCTGTAGCGGCATTCACCAACATAAGCGCCACCGCTTTACGCAGATCAATGTCCCTATAGGTCAGAATCTTGTATGGATCGAAACCGAGTACATTCCCGTCACGAATCCCGTCAGCAATGCTGTAGCGGTGTAGCTCATTGCCAAAAACGGTCGCAGTAGTATTCATATTTATCTGATTTTCCGATTGAATAGGTGTGCCGGTAAATCCAAAAAACACGGCACCAGGGAATGTCTGTTTAACGGCGATCAACATTTCTCCAAACGTAGAGCGATGTGCTTCATCCACGATGAAAACGATTCGCTTGGAGCTCATCGCCTTAATATCAGCGGCATTCAATCCGCCTTCTTCATCCTTTATATTGCTCATCTTTTGAATGGATGTGACAATCAGGGTATCGGCAGGATTCTTGCTTTTCAGCTTCGTGATAAGAGCGTGGGTGTCCTCCGTCGCCTGCACCTCCTCGTTGTCTTCCGCAAAAGCACGATACTCCCGAAGCGACTGCGTACCGAGTTCGATCCTGTCCATCAGGAAGATAACTTTATCGGCATCCTTCGAATTAGCAATGAGCTGGGCAGATTTAAAGCTCGTCATCGTTTTTCCAGAGCCTGTTGTGTGCCAAATATAGCCTCCAAGAAGCTGCTTATCGCTCCAGTCAACCTTTGATACACGGTCAGAGATTGCATTGGCCGCAAAATACTGATAGCTACGCATTACTTTAAGCACGCCATCTGAATCGTCAGCTACCGTGTAAAAACCGATCATCTGATGAGCCATCGGAATCGACAAAAGATAGGTTGCGATATCTCTCCAATTGTTGATGGGCTCGTTGTTGAAATCAGCCCAATGGAAATAAAAGTCTTTATTAAAGACCCCATCCGGACCAGGATTAGCAAAGTAGACTGTCTCATCCGGCTGCATCGCCACAAATATCTGCACCAAAGAGAAGATCCCTGTGAAGATACCCTCATCAGAGTACTTTTCAATCTGGTAATACGCCTGACTTACAGGAATGCCAGTCTTTTTCAGCTCCAAATGAAACACGGGCATACCGTTAATAAGCAGCATCAAATCGCCGCGGCGGTCATTAAGAATTTTCGACTTGGGTTTATATTTAGGCTGCTGCGCTATTTGGTACCTGCTTTGCCCGGCGGCTATTTCATGACGGTCATAAATCTTGAGGCTCACTTCTTTGCCAAGATGAAAAGAATCATCCGGATTATCACGGGTAATGGAGACCGTCTTACCGTTAATAAAGCCATTGAGCTTTAAGGGAGTACGCAGAGCCAAAATTTGCTCAAGAATCTGTTGCATCTCCGTATCCGTCAAAGGAGCATCATTCAACCGATCTATACCACGATTGTTCTCAAACAAAATATCCGCCCAGTTCTTGAGCAATACCTCTTCTGTGGGGTATTTAAGAACTTGATTTTCCCAACCTTTATTCTGCAAGGCAGCAATCATGGCTGCTTCAAATTCGGCTTCGGTTTTAAATATCACAAGTTCACGCTCCTTTCTTATACAAACATCTTCTCAAGACAAGCTTTTTTGAGATTCTGCAATTTTTCATACTTATTCTGATGAAGAATGATAAGGTCGTCGAGCTGTCGGAAATAATCAGCAAGTTTGTTTTGCTCAGCTAAGGAGGGAACCTTTATTTCAAGATTCCCAAGCATCTTGCCTGAGATTTCCAAGAAGGTTGATCCAGAGGCTACTCCTTCAGCTTTCTCCTTAATTTGATCTCCCATTGTATAAACAAAATATGAATTGTACCCATCTCTTAAAACGAGAGATTGAAACCCCTGATTGGTAGCTGCGGAATGCTGTAGAATCGCCATTTTTCCGATTCCAGCTCGGCTTGTAAACAATACTGTTTTTCCTGCCGGCAATAACCTCGCAGAACTTTTTTGAAGCCCCAAGTCAGTAATTTTTCTTGTGCTGCCAACGGTGTACCTTTGCCCTTCCATCTCAGCAGGAGCATACCAATCAATATCTCCATCCCAATAATCAGAATTCATTGTACTAGGAGTCCCACCGCCAATAATATCAGCGATATCTCCCAACTTACGCTGTTCCCAAGCATCAGTAAATCCAGCGAATCGAATTTCAGGAACGTTACTTCCGTTTTTAGGAAACATTTTTTCAAGCATGGCTTTTTTAATATTTTTTAGTTTCAAAAGCTTACGCTGATGAAGGGTAATAAGATTGTCGAGATCATCAAGAATAGCTCCAATTTTCCGCTGTTCTTCCCCTGATGGAACTGGAATCTCTATTTTGATGAAGTCGGATTCGTGAATTCTCCATTGTCCATATATGACACCTTGACGCCATTTAACCATTGCGTTGATAAAGTCTTTACGCACCAGACGACGACCTAAGAAATCAGAGTCAGCAATTCCGGTTGGCTGAAAAACACTGTAAACAGGAGAAATCGAGGCATTTCCATACTTATTCAAACCGATAGACCCTGTTTCCAGATTATTTGAACTGTAAATAAAGTCCCCGGATTCGGTTCGTTTATATAGTTTGTTTTCTGTATCAGAAACCAATGAACTTCGATCATATCGTTCTCCCTTTGGTGCAACACCTTCGTTTGCTATGAAAGCCATAAGGAGATATTCATCACTCATAGGTGCTTGTTCATTGCGTTCTATGAGCAGCTCTCCAACCTTACGCTGTTCCCAAGCGTCGGTGAACCCTTTGAACCTGATCGCAGGTACTTTTGCTTTTTCAAGCATTTTACTCACCTCTCAGCAGGGTTTTCAGTTCAGTCAGACCCTTCATATCCACATCGCTACCTGTGAGCTGTTCAATCATG
Source organism: uncultured Christensenellaceae bacterium (assembly GCA_942492795.1). Taxonomy (GTDB): domain Bacteria; phylum Bacillota; class Clostridia; order Christensenellales; family QAND01; genus RGIG3178. The sequence continues at coordinate 1,439,501 of OW818639.1, read as the reverse complement.
GACGAGAGTGTTGCTTCTGTTTCTTCGATGTTGTCTTCCACATCGGCGAATGTAATAGCGTATTTATCCGCAAGAGCCTGCACTTTGGCTGCGAGCTTGTCCAGGATGACTTCAGGCATCTGTCGTAATTCTACCGTCAGTGGAGTGATCCATTTTAACTCCAGCAAAGAGGAAATTTGCTCGTCTGTCAGGTTTTCAATGGTTTCTTTTGTGCGTAAGTGTAGTTTAGCTGAATCCGTCTTAATGACTTTCTTCAGTTCCCTTTCTTCATCGAGCAAGCACATCACAGTAATGATCTTGCTTTGTGGGCTGTCTTCGGCGTAATCTGAAGCGACGTGCCCTTTGAGCAGATCTTTAGCCATTTTAATTACCGGGTTTGCCAGAAATGCGGTGTTATCGTCATTCAGAACATCCGTCAAGTCTTCTTTTTCTTCTTCCGTCAGTGAATCAAGGATTTCTTGTTGCTCGGCAGCAACCTGCATGAGGCGTTCTTCCTTTTCTTTTAGGGCTGTTGTTTCCTCATAGAGAAGCGTTTCTTGCACTAGGTCAAATGGGATGATTCTGCCTAGCCAGCCTTCTTGAACTTCAACATCATTTCCATTCTTTTTCTTTACGACCATATTAGGGTCAACTTGCTTGGTAGCGTCAAAACCTTCTGTTTGAATCATTTCTAAGTCAACGGCTATCTTGACCCACTCATCATTTAGGATCTGATAGGCATTGTATTCATCCACCAACGGCACAGTTGCTAGACGATTAAAAATTTCATCGCTAAGCTTAGTTTCTTCTTTGGAGATATTCAAAGTTTTCATACACTCTACAAGATCTCTATATAGCTCGGCATCAAAACCTTCGAAAGCCCTCGCGTAGTGTTCCTTGAAAGAGACTACATTCGGATGGTTTTTGATGATATCTTTGACGTTGCCCTCTGCAATATGTACATGTTCACCAAGGTCATTCGTGAACAAATCCGTCTTTAGCTCAGGAAAATTCTGCCAATAAGCAGAGAGTTCTTCAATTTCCTTTTTGGGTATACCACCAAACATAGAAGCGTAAATATCCCAGCTTTCAGGAGCCTCGGAAGAATCCACATAGCGTGGTATGTTGAGATTGTATTCGTTCTTTCGAATCTCATCGCGGCTGACCACACGAGCAAACTTCGACACATCTTTACGAGCAGCTACCGTATCGGATACTCGTTTTATATCCGATGCTTGAAGCATATTGTTTTTGCCGACCTTCATAAAGCCCTTTGATGCATCGATGATCAGCACGTCCGTATTATCACGTTTTTGTTTAAGCACCATAATAATGGTTGGTATACCTGTGCCGAAAAAGATATTGGCTGGCAATCCAATGACGACATCGATATGATTGTTCTCGATCAGGTTCTTACGTATAGCACCTTCTTCGCCACCTCGGAATAGAACACCGTGGGGAAGAACAATGGCCATGATGCCATTGGGCTTGACGTGATACAAGTCATGCAGTAAAAAGGCATAGTCTGCTTTCCCTTTTGGTGCCAGACCAAATCGGGCATAGCGCGGGTCTGTGTCTTTGCCTTCCGGATCCCATTGTTGCGAATATGGTGGATTGGAAACAACCGCGTCCACATACAGCGGGTTATAGCTGCCAACCGGGTCACTTTCTTCAAAATACGGCCAGTCGTCCTCTAATGTATCGCCGTTTCGAGTCGTGATGTTTGATGGCAAAATGCCACGCATGACGAGATTCATACGGGTCAGGTTATAGGTATTCTGTTTCAGCTCTTGGGCGAAGTATTTGATGTTGTCATCATCATCAATGTGTTTGGCAACGCTGCGCCCGATATTAATTAGCAAGCTTCCTGAACCACTCGTCGGATCGTAGATCTGGATTTCCTTACGATCTTTCAGATGAGTAGCGACAATTTCGCTCATTAAAAGCGATACTTCATGCGGGGTGTAGAATTCACCGGCTTTCTTGCCTGCATTAGCTGCAAAATTAGAAATAAGATACTCATAAATGAATCCTAAAACGTCATAGTCCTGTTTGCCGTCCATCGGGATATCTTTAATCAGCTGTATGAGATCGCTGATGGCTTTCGTTTGTGATCCTGCGCTTTCACCCAGCTTGGATAAACCTGTTTGCAGGGTTTCAAAAATGTTATCAAAGACCTTTTTGTAATTACTGTCAATGAGGCGGTTAAATGCAGAGAGCGCATCGCGTACATTGGAAACATCAAAATCTTTGCCCATCGACAGCCAAGTAGAAAGCAAGTCTTTATAGGCGATGAAATAGCCGATATTGCCCTGGATGTACTTGACGGTTTCAGTATCCTCTTCACTTAATTGCTTGATTTCCTCAACTGTAGCGCCTTTGCTTTGCATGAAGCGGACTTCTTTATCCGAAAGGAACTTATAGAAGATAAAGCCAAGAATGTAGTCTTTGTACTCGTTGGCTTCTATTTTGGAACGCATCTTATTTGCAGATTCCCAAATCTTATTTGCTAGTTGTTGCTTATTCACTATAGAACCTCACTTTTTGTGGTAATCATCAGCATGTCCAGACGAACGAATTAATTCTACCCGCGCTTAACAATGGAGTTGGAACTTCAAAGATATTCGATTCTATTTTAACTCTGCTTTAACTCTTCAACAAGAACTACCATGCTATTTAGCTAAACATAGATTAAGTGCTCTTTTTAATATTCGATACTCTTGCTGATTCGGAGTTAATTCATCAATGTCATATCTCCCGTGACCGGATGAATTGTCTTTGTATTTGTGTACTTGTATATCTTGAATACTATAATTTGAATCTACCCAGATATACAATCTTAGATCAATGCCATAGTATCTCCAATATTCTGCTATTTTTTCTGTTATTTGTATCTTGCTTATTAAGTCATCATCGTAAAGAGCATTATTTGCGTAAAATATATATTCATCATCACCATTCATTGAAAAGTATCGTTCCAGATTTTCTGCGTCGATTTTTTTCCCGATATTCTGTTCCAATTGCAATCATTCCTTTCGATATAACCTAAATAAGTTAGCTGATTTTACAAAGATGGCATGTCCCTTTGCGATGTTTCATGAAAAGTATAAAAGCATGGCTACCATTAATTCTCCTCTACGCTTTATCTTACCATACAAGTGTGCCAAAAATGATGCACATACTATAATTCATATAATAAACCATCTAATATGAAAAAACCACAGCCCATTTCCGAATTATGGTTTTTTGTGGTGGCGCATATGAGCCTAAAAATGAACACTTTTGTCTTCGTAGGAGGGTTCGGGATTAGTACTTTCTTTAATGACTGAAACAGCAGACCGTTCCTGTGTTTCTCCTAGTGCTTCCGTTTCTCCTAGTTAGGACGCGGAATCTGTCACTTTATCCCCTATTTCTGTTATGGTATTAGTCACAATCTTTTTTATAACCTTAATTATAAATAATATTCTTTCAACATTTTTAACCAAAATGTGCTAGCATTTTAAACTAACGAAAATGCACCAACCACTGTAGACAATAAACTCGCTTCCCAAAAGATCTTATCTCTTCCAAGGTGCCTCTTAGATATTTAGTATTGTAGCAACCAGTTTGTAATGATAATTCTTATATATATCTGCTAAACTTAATACCAGTAATGCATGACCATTTATGGTATAAGTGCCATTTTCAAATCCGGAATATATGTCTTCAAAGATTGGATCTGTGATCTTAATATAATTGTAGTAGTTTCCGTTATAGTTGAATTGGGCATACATCGATTTTTGGTTTAGCCTATTTGATCTCGACTCAACGCATACCTTCAAATTATTAGGACGAATAAGTGTTAATGAATGCTTGTGATCTGAACTTACTTGTGATATATAGTCTGCCTCTACTTTCCAAGAAGAATCATAGAATATGTATGTAGGGGTATCAACTGAATGCATTTTTAAAACTGAAGTAATATTGGAGCAGCCAACCTTTTGCCAATAATAATGGTTATCAAAAACCCAATTCTCAGGTTGATAGTAAGTAGGAGAGTGATGCTTGCATTGTATCCTAATGATATCAAACATCTGCGGCATACTACCATTTTCATAACTCATATCTTCCAATCTTATAGCGTGTTGTATACTGCTGTCTTCCGAAACAATTCTCACCCAATGACCTGTATCGCTGTCTATACCAGCAACACAAAAGTTACTCATTTTTCTTGAACATGCAAGTAAAATAATGGTTTTATCCATTAACCCTACCACTCCCACTATTTATTCCAACTGCTTAAATATGAACAATCTCTATATTTTGATCCGTAAATCTTTCCCTAATATATTCAGCTGCAAGCCGCCTATGGCAATTGTCTGGAGTTGCTTCACTACATAACAAACATATATGATCAAAGTCCTCTTTCAATTTTTGTTTCAAAACTTCTTTGGCATCTCGTCTGTTTAATAGTTCAATATATTTTTCTACATATTCTTTCCAAAGCAAATCTCCTTTCTTATAACCATCCAATATCTCCTTGGTAGGAGCAAGATCCAGTAAATGAATATATTGAGAGTTGCAAATTTCTTTAAGAAAATATTTCAGATCATTCCCCTTAGTAAATCCGGCAAGCTGAGAAGAATTGTTTAGCCTGATATCCACCAATAGCCTAATGTTATTATCCTTAAGAAGGTCAAAAAATTTCTGCGCAGACTTCTTAGTAAACCCTATTGTAAAAACCTTCATATGATTTCTAATCCTCCAAATTTTTATATCCTATTTGTTTGTTCTGCTCGATGTAACATTCTTCAATAAATTCATCCCTTGATTTTGCTGGTCCTAAAAGACGTAACTGATTATAATTAGGCCTGTACTTTTCCAACAACCTCTCTTCAAGCATTTCATTGGAAACCACAGATCCATCTTCCAAAATATGAAGTACAGCAACTCCTCGCTTACTAAGCTCATAAGAAACCAAACAAAACCTATGGCACTCAAATGGTTCCTTTTCAGAACACATAACAGCTATTGCATTTCCTTGCTTAATACCTTGAATTATTCTATCAATTCCAAGTTTAAATGTACTGGTATTCCTAACCTTCTTAAAATCAACTCTCCCTTCCTTAAAAAGCAAATTAGGATCATCATATCTTGCTCCGAGTTCTTTACCCATATGACCATAAATAATCCCATTAGCTTTAAGTGTAGCTTTCAAAGTTTCGCTATTAAATTGAGGAGCATGCTTACTATAGGGTGTACTCCGTATATCAATGAGATACATTATCCTATATTTGGATAAAAGACTGATAAACTTATCAACAGTCCCTGTAGAATGCCCAACAGTATAGCATATCATATCGGTTTCCAAAGTTTGATCACCACCTCAACTTGTGCGTTTGAGAACATTTCTTCCGTTATAAGATCCAAGTACAACCATTCTAATACCAGTTCTTATGCTTCACTTTATAGGGTTGTCTCGATATAGAGTTTAGTCTATATTCCATTATTTTTCAACAACACAAAAGCCACATAAGATATATATTGTGTCCTTTAATGGAGCAAATTACCTAGATAAACAAACATTTTTGTATGTTCAATTCTAAATTTTGAAACCATCTATTTAATTTCAGATCTATCAAAGACTCTTCATGCATCAAAACATTTTTCCCAGACTAGTAATTCCAATACCGCACACCATACTTTACTATCCCTTGCTATCAAGCACGCTCTTCTTGGTGTGCATATGGCCCTTTGAAGCTTTCGGATTGTACTCATACAGATTTAACAACCCGCATACATAGGCCGCTCTGAGTCATTTGGGTATCATATAAACCCAAAACCGAACACTTTTTGCTATAAAAATCCGTGTTCTAAAACTTACATCTTAAAGTCTTCATTTTATTGTTTTATAACTTCATATAGGACTGTATATAATAATTCTGTCTTAAACATTTTGGGTTGCTGTGTTTTTTCAACTACAACTGCTGTGATATCTTCGTTTGTGGATATCACCATCATGCGTCCAAACTTTTTATGAACAATAAGATCATTCGGTTTTAAATCAAGGATTTGCTGCTTTAAGTCTTCTCGCTCTGTCCGCCACAGTTCCATTTTTCCAGCCGATTGGGACGAAGAGGATTGCCGAGATTGGTTTTCTAGTATATCCAGCTGCTTCGAGGAACGCTGATCATTTGTTGGTGTTGCAACCGGGTCTTTCGTTTCGAGTGGAATATCATGCGTTGTTTCATCTTTTCTAAAATTAATCTTAGCTATAATAACAAATACTATCATTACAATAAAAAAACCAGCGAATATAAAAAACAATGCAATGGTGATTATGTTTTTAGTATTATTAATTTTTACGCCAATATCTTTGTCCTCAGAGCATCCCGGTCTGCAGGCTCCGCATTGGGAACAGAAATCCCATCCGCATAGACGGCAGTTGTTGCAGGCAGACCGATAATTGAATCTATCGCAATTCCAACATTGAAAAACATCGTCCGCACTTACGGCAAACGTTCTCTCGTTATTGGGGAAAAGTAGAGAAATCATGGTTATCATGGCAATGACATAGATGATTGCTTTTTTCATTGTCTACCCCTTTACGCCGCCGCTCTCTTATTCAAGTGTTTTCAGACGATCATTTATCGACTGTGACTGTTCTTATCTCCTCAAATACAATCATAATATTCTCTTTTTCGGATAGGTTTGGGATAAGCGTTTTTCTCTAAAGAATTTGAAAATACCTAAGTCAAATGCAAAGAGATAATTAACGTATTTTCGTTTTCCATTTATGCTTTCCAATGCAGTGTAAGCGGTAATTATATGTTTATATCTTGCTCATGTTTGAAACGGATCTCATCTATATTTTCCTTATTCCGATCCATTTAAATACGTTAGCTGATTTTGCGAAGGATGGAATGTCCTTTCGTGATGTATCTTAAAAGTATAAAACAAACACGACATACATTGATTCTCCTCTTCTGCTTTTTCTTATCAAACAAATGTGCCAGAAATGATGCACATGCTATAATTCATATAATAAACCATCTAATATGAAAAAGCCACAACCCTGTTTTCGCAGAATTGTGGTTTTTCGTGGTGGGCCGAAGGCACCCAAAAAAGAACACTTTCGTCTTTGTGGGTGGGTTTGGAGTTAATATTTACATATGACATCTCCCAATATCACCGAAACAGCGGAACCGTCCCCGTGTTTCCGTAGGCATGATCTCGCGCCTGTTTCATAGTATACTCACGATGCTTTGCAGGCCAGTATCTCCTACACAACGCGCGCCTTAAAAATTACTGTTAGAACAACGTTAGTAGAATAATCGTTAATTATGTGTTTAGTAAGCATATAGTGTTTGTAACGCTAAGTATAAGAATGGAGAAAATAACAGAAGTTAAGTATTTAACGTGGATATATTTAAATTATGTAATAACGTTATTGCTCGTCATAAAGTTCTCCTTCCTCAATGCATATGGTAACATTACCCACTGTTCTTTTTTACCGCAGTACACATTGCATGGAGTTATTCGATCATGGTGGTCTTTCCCATATCAACGGAGGCACGTTACTCTCAGCCGCGCTGAAGTGACAAGATACTCCCTTTGCTTTGAATCAGATACCAAGTATAATCAAGAAGGATACAGAGAAAGAACAGTTTGGTTTTATTCCTATGACAAAATTATCTCTATAGCGGAGGTGCTTCGTTCATGGTGCTGCAACCGCATGTTGTTGCGAAGATCGACGAGATTTTCAAGGAAGCTCTGGACAAAGGCAGAACGATTTTATTTGAACATGAAGTCTACAAAATGCTCTCTTTTGTCGGACTCGAAACACCTAAATTCGTTATCGTTGCAAATGAGCGCGAAGTTAACGAAGGGCTGATCAAACAATTCCACGGAAAAATGGTAGTCAAAGTCGTCTCACAGGATCTGCCGCACAAGCAAAAATACGGTGGCGTGAAAGTCGTTGAAACAAACGAATCCCTGTACGTCCGTTTTGTGATGTCCGCCATGAAAGAGGAGATTTATTCCCACTTTGAAGAAGGCAGAGAACCAAAGATCGACGGCTTCATGATCGTTGAATTCATCTCTTTCCGACAGGGTTTGGGCTATGAAGTGTTGTTTGGCGCCCGGGAGGATGGTTCCTTCGGCCCTGTGCTCACTTTGAGCAAGGGCGGCGACGACGCGGAGTTCTTCGCAAAATATTACGATCCGGCAAACCTGTCCCTTTCTCCGTTATCCGAGGAGGAAGCGACGGCAGTGATGCAGGGTCTACGCATCCGACATAAATTTGAGCAGGTCGGTCGTGGTTTTTACACTGGCATGATCACCGAAACGCTTTTGAAGATCTCCGACCTCATGCAGACGTATTCCTTTATCTCCCCGATTCGAACGAAGTACCATATCAAAGCCTTGGATATCAACCCGGTTGTTTTCACATTGGACGACCGCTTTATTGCTGTGGACGGCTATGCGGATTTCGCTACAGCGCAAGCAGACGACAACATTGCACAAGCCAGCAAAAAAGGGCTGTCCGGCTTTTTCAACCCCGAAGGCATCGCCGTTGTCGGTGTATCAGGCCAGACGGATAAAACATCGTCCATGGGACGGGTCATCTCCCAGCTTTTGCTGGAAATGGGTCGTGAAGATGTCTACCTCGTCAACACAAAAGGCGGCGAAACGACCCTTCTGGGCAAAAACTATTCTCTTTACAAAAGCATTTCCGATATTCCCGCCCCCGTCGGCCTCTATGTCTATACGGCTCCGGCAAAATATATGCTAGACTTTTTGGTCCAGGTGGAACCAAACAAGTGCATCATACTGATTTCCGGTATCCCGTCGGATATAAAATATCCGGAGTTCCTGCTCATGCTCAACGCGGCCAAAAAAGACGGCGTACGGATCGTGGGGCCAAACTGTATGGGCGTATTCCATGCCCCGAATCAAAAAGGCGAGGGCGTAAACACCCTGTTTATCAGTGCGGAACGGATGCCCATCAAATGGGATATCCGCTGCAATACGGCTCTCTTTTCCCAGAGCGGCGGAATGGCCTTAACATGTTTGGACAGGCTCCATAGCTACGGTCTTTTTAGGGCAATTGTGTCCTTCGGCAACAGCGCGGACGTGGGAATCCCCGAGCTTATGGCACACTTTGAAAACGAAAAAGATGTGGATGTCATGGCTATGTATTTCGAAGGCCTCACCCGAGGCGAAGGCAGGCAGTTTTTTGATTTAGCCAAATCATCGAAAAAGCCCATCCTTGTATTCAAATCCGGCAGGACGGAAGCAGGCGCTATGGCGGCGGCATCCCATACGGCGGCCATAAGCGGCAGCTATGAGGTATTTTCGGCGGCATGCAGTCAGGCGGGCGTTGTGCTCATCGACGAGATCGAGGGTTTCTATGATGCCATCCGGGCTTTCTCCCTGCTCTGGGAAAAAAAGGTGCGCGGCAACCGCGTGGCCGGCGTTGTCAATGCCGGGTTTGAAAGCACGGCAGGCGCAGACAACCTCGAATTCCTCCAGAGCGCACACTACACGGACGAAACCGTAGATACGCTGCATTGTCTCAACAAGAGTGTTAACGGCCTCGTCAACGTCCCGGCGTCCTTTTTAGACGTATCACCTATGACCAACGACGCACTCTTTGCGCAATTCCTCACGGCGGTGATGGAAGACAGTAATGTGGACTGTGTTTTTGTCGCCGTTATCCCCCATGCCGAAAGCCTAATGACAACGGACGACGTCTGCGATAAGCCCGGAGCCATCGCAAACCAGATCATCAATATCTTCAAAAAATACGACAAGCCCATGGTGGTAACGGTCAACGCCGGACAGCAGTTCGACAAGTTCGTGCGAGTTATGGAGGACGCAGGCGTGCCTGTCTTCAAGGACATCCGCTCGGCAACCTGGGAGCTGGAACGCTTTGTCAAATACCGCCTGGAAAAAGGGAAAGAATGAGACAATCATAATGGGAAGTTGCTTTACGAATTTGCCTTCTTTGTGTTTATGACGCCTTTTTAGGGTGATCTCTTTCTTATTTCCTGCGCTATCAGCTTTCTGCTATATGAATTCCTGCATCAGTGGTCAAACAAGTTTCCAACCTTGCTTTGCCTAAGCAGATAAAAAACCACAACCCTCAAAATTTACGAGAATTGTGGTTTTTTGTGGTGGAGCAAATGAACCCAAAAACGAATACTTTCGTCTTCGTGGGTGGGTTTGGGGTTACCCTTTTGTTTTAGCGGCAACCTCGAGCAGGAGCTTCCGGTCGCCGTTGTACAGCCTTTTGTATAGACAGCCAATAACCAATCCGAGCAAGAGAAAACGGACTGCATTAAAGAATACACCGATGAGAAAGTAATAAATTGCATTGCCCTTCCCATGCAAACTCATTGGAACATCAATCAGTAGTATAGCGACAACTAGAGCGACGGTGCTTAGGATCACGGATTTAATGATTGGGTTCTTTGTTGGAATCTTTTTATAAAAGCGGCGTAAAAGATAGCTGATGCAGCTTCCAATAAGCAGCCCGGCTATCAAGGAATTGATCCAAACCGTCTGAATACTCCAATTTGAAAAGGCAGCTCGATATCCCGCCGCGATGGGAAACAAAGAGGTAATGACGGTAGTCGCCCAAAATGCTGCCGCGCCTCCAAGAGTCAGTACATGCAGCTTTACCTGTTTTGTTTTGCTCATCGCGCGATCTCCGTTTCTGATTTTTTCTTGCTTGCTAAATGTGTCATCCGCTAACGCACGTTTCGTTGGGTTTTTAGAAGGTTCATGGAATATCAATGATAACATTCCCTCTTTTTCGCCCAAGATCCACATACCGATGCGCTTCAACAATCGCATCCATTGGATACACTCGGTCGATAACAGCTTTAATCTTTCCAGACTCAGCCAGCTTTTTTATAAGGACTAAATCCTCCGTTCCTATTTTGGGAGCGCCTTTGGTAACAGAAATGTATTTCCCTTTTACGTTAAGCATTTTGTTGTATGGAATTTTTATTGTTCGATGCGCCGCGGGAACAGCATCGAAGATGACATCATAAAGCTCTCCGTTTTCGGATACATCCACTTTTGTATAATCCACTATCCGGTCAGCTCCTAGGGATTTCACCATTTCCAAATTTCCAGTACTGCAAACACCTGTAACGATAGCGCCAAAGTATTTAGCCAGCTGTACCGCTGAAGTGCCTACTGCGCCGGACGCTCCGTAAATAAGAATTTTCTGGTTTTGGTGTATATTGCATTGTCGCAAATAATGCAGGGCTAAAAGCCCTCCGTAAGGTAGCGCTGCGGCCTCCTCATGCGATATATTGGATGGTTTGCATGTAATGACTGCACTTTCCGGCCAACATACAAACTGAGCGTAGCAGCCGAAATCAGAACGATTGAAACCAAATACCTGATCGCCCTTTTTGAATTTTTTCACATCTTTCCCTACAGAATCCACCTCCCCTGAGAGGACCATGCCGAGGATTGGATTTCTCGGCTTCGCAAAGCCTATTACCATGCCCATGAGCGGCTTTAATCCCAATGGTACGTTGAATGCCCTGACGATACAATCGCTTGATGTAACGGCGGTAGCGATTATTCTAATGCAAACCTCATTGCTTTTAGGAAAAGGCTTTCTTGCTTCTTTGACCTGAAGCACCTCCGGCGATCCATATCCGGTACAAAAAACCGCTTTCATGTTTATCCTTTCTTTTATATGGGATTGAATGAACTACATGGCAGATAAAAGGCTTGCTTGCAGGTTATATTCGGGCATTCAGAGATCTGGGCTCCCGATCGTTTACCCTCTTGACAATCAGCCATAAACTCAGCGAGAATTCCGCGATAAAGCCGATGGCGAGCCCCGGATAGGCGATAATGTCAAAACCGGGCAAGAGGAAAAACTGAAAAAACCATATCATGACACCGGCAAAGTCAGCCATCAGCAGTATCCCAAGCCATTTCGGAAGAAATTCTGATTTGAACACCAGATAGCCGAGCGGTAAAAGCCATGTGCCATAAAATACCTGGGCTATTGTAAAACCGCTTTTATGAAGATTGAAAAACAGCAGATTCAATGAATCAAGTTGACCGGGCTGAAAAGCCTTGACGAAATCAACCCCACCATTGGTAAGCAGAGGAGCAAAGAGGTTCAGTAAACTTAAGCACTGTACGGCAACACCTACTGCATTCAATAAAAGAAACAGAAGAGCAATATCTTTATGAACCCGCTTTAGAAGGACATAAAGTGACCAGGCTGCCAGCAGAAATAACACGGCGGAGATCAGATCGACAACAAAATCAACGCGAAGCAGCCACATTGAATTTCTAAGTAGATCAGCTGTCCGGGCGGCATCCCCAAGAATAATCAGCCTGGAGCGGACAACGCCTGCAAAGATGCATGTTATGTTGAATGCAAGGTAGAAGAGTCCCGCCCTTAGAGCGTCTTTCTTGTTTGCTTTCATGGTTATACTCCTTCACTTTCTACTATTTTTTTAAAGACTTGACTTTATCGCCATCTATATTTACACTATACGGTGTAGGTTAGTATTTGTCAATATTATTTTACTGCACCGTGTAGTAAATATGAGGAGAGTGTAAATATGCCGGAGACAACACAAGGCAAACAGAAGAAAGATACAGGGCGGAAGCATCAGGCCATTATAGACGGGGCTATCAAAGTCTTTATAGAAAAGGGCTATGATGTTTCAAGCATGGATAGCATTGCGGAAATGGCAGGTGTCTCCAAACGCACTGTTTATAACCATTTTCAAAGCAAAGAAAAGCTGTTTCATGCCATCGTTGGGGATTTTCTTCGGCATCGCGATGAGATCAAACCCATTGAATACTCCAAGACTCTGCCAATCGCAGAACAACTGAAGGAATTTGCGCAAGCCGAACTATATTTGATCAATGATCCAACGCGGAGGGGTCTGTCAAAATTCCTTACTTCCTTTTTTTTGATGGATAATACTTATGCGAGGAAGATTGTAAGCGCCAATGATCCCCATAAGCGGTTTATCGTTTGGCTCCAGTCCGCAAAGGAAAACCAAAAACTAAACTTCCAATCCCCGGAATTTACAGCTCGAATCTTTTACGGTTTGGTTGAGGGATGCCTGACCTACCCCGCTTTATTTTCAGACGGCGAAAACTTAAAACTGGCTGACACTATACTGGATGAAATAGTTCTTACATTTCTAAGCCGCTTTGGATGTTGATGAGTTTGGTGTGTTATTGGGAATTGATAGCAAATAACAGCACCAAAAGAGATAAATTAAAGATAATACTATTTCAATTAAATATATTAAAAAACCACTATTCTTGTGATGGACTGCTGGACTGCACCCTGTTTACCGGACACGAAATATCGCATCCTGTTTCGGCAAATTTCAAGATCTTTATAAAAGCTCCATGCAAAGGAAAAAACCACAATCAGATTGTGGTTTTTGATGGTGGAGGCGAGGGGAATCGTGAGAATACCACAATCGAATACGCTTCCTTAGGGCGACTGGAACTGCAGTGAATCACCCATGAGCAGCTTATCCAACTTGCGTCGTTTAAGCGATTATATCTGGTGATGGCCATTTTGTACTTCTTTTCGGCACAAGCAATCCTGCGGATTACTCAAATTTCAGAAGCTGCCAACCCGCGCTCAATGAGGAAAGAATCAGCATCAGACATCGCCTTATCTATGGCCATCTTATTTAAACGGTTAGCTTTTGTTGCATCTCCAGAATGCTTAACAATCTGCACCTTGCACATATTAAAAAGCAGACTAGTCAGCATTGCAGTGTTCTCAGTAAATATCTTCTCTTCTTCTGAAAATTCGTTCCATTTCGTCTTTTTTAAAACGTTTACAGTGTTAGATAGCATCGTTAGATGACTGTCGTAGATTTGCTTTACCCTGCTTAATGACTTCTCGTATTCAATTGCATAGTTATAAAGCTTTTTTAGATAGGCGCAAATTTTGTTTATTTCCTTCTCAGCCTTTTTCATCTGCTCCTCAGCTTCTTCCGCTTTGTTGGAAAGTGCAGTACCTGTCAAGTTAAAGATAACACCACCAACCAACAAACCTATTCCAAATGTAGCCGCTCCTAGTATGACTGTTCCAAGTGCAATGCCACCTCCGCCTGCGGCAAGCGCACCGCCACCTATAGCCGCTAATGTTGCGTTTGTCGCCGCTGCTCCGCTTAAAGATGCAATGGCTGTTCCGGTTGAGGCAGTACCTAATGCCATTACCGCAGCTGTTGTCGCACCCGCCGCAGCAAAACCGCCCGCAGTACCAAGGGCGGCTCCCCCAAGACCTCCAATTAAAACACCTGCACCAACGGATGCTTTTTTTATTTCCTCGGGGTTATATACCGGAATACAGTTATCGCCTATGCTAATGGATGCGAACTGTGGTTTCCCGTGAATTTTGTCAAACACTTCAGTGAACTTATCAAAGCTCCCGATAATCTCCAGCTCAAGTTTGCCCAGTTTATCCATAACCGCACTTGTTACTTTACTTTGTTCCTCAAATCGTTCTACATTTTTTTTGTGCTGTATATCGGCTGACCTCATGGTATTGTTCGCCTTATCCATTTCTATCGCCCCAAAAACTCCAGCCCCAAGGCCACCCGCCCCCGCGATGGCTGCACCTATTGCTAGGATCAATGGTAATGGCATAATATTAGTCTCCTACTCTCATAGATTTATCACAGGCATCTTGATTAAGCCTATAATAGTCGTCCGTGCTCATGACGCTCTTAAAAAAGGCATCGTAGCTTTCATCAATGCGACACAGAAGTGGGCGGTTCTCATATATACCACACAAGTTTCCTACAAGGTACTTGCATGCCCCGTCGCCTTTATCGAGGTCACAATATAATCGGGATAGATGCAAATTCCTGCAACATAAGCCGCACTTATAACACTTAAACATCATTCGAATACCAAATATGCATTTTTGTCGCTTATAAATGCATCAAAACTTCTGTCCTTACCCCATGGGGCGGTTATCTCGAGTGCTTGAAGTGCATTCCTCAACATTTTATTCAACTCTATCGGGTCCTGAATCTCCTCTATATTGCCACTGATATTTTTAAACAGTGCAATTTCCGAATGGAAAGCGTCATAATCTATACTTGCAAGCTCTGCGGCGCATTTTTCAAAATATATGGCCTGCTCACAATAATAATGGACTTCGGTTTCAATTGTGTTTAGTGTATTGAGCATACCAACCAGCTTATTAATGGTTTCGCTCCTATCGATGAAATAGAGCATAGTGCAACTGAGAATTAGGGAGGAAAACGCTCCGCAAAACTCTGGAACAACATCACAAATTACAGGCAAGGTAGAGATTGGTAGTTTCGCAACCGCATCGTGCACAATAACACCTAAAATTACGCTTGATCCAGTAGCAATTGTCTTTACTACAGCACACATTCTATCACCAAGCTCATGGTTTTCAGGGTTGATGAACATTATTTTAATAGCTTCTACTAATGATGCATAAGATTGACGTATAATATTGACAACATTTTTTGCTGTGGTAAAGAAGATATTGCACAATGTTGTTGTAAGGCTAGATAACGCACCCGCTATAACCCCGTCAAAGAAGTGTGAGAATAGTACTTCGTACTTTTCCTTTGCATTTTCGAAACCCCGTTTCAAACCATTGCCAAGAGCTATAAAAAATTCTCCCAGATCGAAGGTCTCTTGACTTTCAATCTTTTGGAACTCCTCTTTAACCGCAAACCATATTTCTGCAAATAAGAAACCCAAAGCCTGTCGCACACCCATGCGAAGGCCTACCTTAGTAGCCGCTGTAGACAAATCTTTAGCAAATTTTGAGCTTGTATAGTAATCAGTGGCCACCTTTGCGTCATAAGAGGACTTGGCCTTATTGTAGTTGGTCAGCATCCTCTGCTTGTCATCATCGGGTAACTCTGGGTGCTTTTCAATATAGACCGGAATATCTACATCCTGCATTGAAGCATTCAGGCTTTTGTTGGTAAACCGAAGATTGTCTCGGGCGTCTGCCAAATCCTTACCTCTTATACCAGCGAGTACTCGTCCTCTGTCATCGTGGATAGCTTTCGTGGCAATGACATGATCGACTTCTGCGTTTATTCGGGGTTGTGCGCCTTTACTGTGACCTAGAAAATGAAGATCTTTTCCCGTATAAGCATCCTTAATAGTTTGGTGCGATTCGTTGTAAGCTTTTCTGGCATTCCCTTTCAAGTTTACGTAGTTTGGAGAGTTGTCATAGTCTTTCTTTGCATAGTCGCCTCTATTAGCATAGTCAGTTGCGTTATCAGGGTTTTTATATTTCATCTCCGAGTCCGACTCTATAATCTTCAGAACATTATAGACCGTGTCCACATCGCCTCCGTACTGATCTTTTACTATAAAGTCCAACCCAAAGGATGTCACTAGACACCCAATCAACACCCTTTCGTATTGTTGAAAAAGACTCAGCATTACTGGTTCGATAGGATCCGGATTAAATCCCATTCCAATGTTGGCCGCATAAGCAGGCATTTCTATCGCTCCGTTTCATATGTACTGGAGATTTTGGCAGCCTTCTAGTAGAAATCGTCAACCATTCTCAGATTTTTTAATTTATAACAATTATAACACAACCAATCTACTTATAAATACCACTATTAATACTATACTTCTCCCAGCACCCAACTTTTTTTGCTGGGCTATCGATGCCCGTTTCTCAGATACTGTATGAGTATCCAAATAAGCCACAACCCGCCAGTACAAAAAGTCAAAATCAAGTCTATAATTAATCCACAGGTGCTACGCTTCCCATAACTAGCCATATACTGTCCCTCCCTAGTAATCTCAATATAACAGAATATAGGTACTAAAAATGGTACATATAAATGAAACGAGGTATTGGAAATTGGTGTCTCGTTGTTGCGGCTCCCGTACCGCGCCGTTTTCACCTGAGCATCCCTTCACTTGCGCGCAATTGGATGGACAGACTCGATCCTCTGATTCGGCTTTACCACTGCTGCCAGCGAGCCTATCTTTGTCATGGACACTGTCTGTGTGCCGTTGGATGCCATTTTGCGGCAGGCATCCCAAACCGTTGCACCTGGACCGTTGTACACCTCATATGCTTCGCCGTTCAAATCGTCGATCCAAAGCACGATTAGGTGCTCCGGGCAGCTTCTAAGCGCGACGCCGTGTGACCCCTGTGTAGCCTTGATCTGCACCAATGTTCCGCTTGAGGCTCTGGCATCGTGTTTTTCAAAAGAGTTCCGCAACAGTTCGAGATCGTAGAAATAGGCGGCGATCACTTCACCGATGCTACCCACGAGATGTCCGTCCAACGTGAATTTTCGTCCAGGAAAGGTGTTTTCAAGTTCCGTGGCGATCGCGAACAGCTCTTTGATCCGCCCCCGGACATGCTCCATCTCCTCACTGCCGTACGGCATCAAACCACCCCCTTTTTACGCCGTCCTGCCCTGTACAAATGCATCTAGAACTCGATAGTTATCGCGAGGATTCGCTCGATGCCCCCAACTTTTTCACGGTGTCGGTTAATACCATATAAGTTGGCATCAACTTCGAAGCTTCATTAGTTCTTTTCTGAACGCTTCGTTTTTATGCGATTTATTTTTTGCAATATTCAATGGGGGGTCCAGTTCATTTATAAGCTTTGTTTCTAAAATACCTATCTCAGTATTCAAATTAATCCAGTACATTATAATCAAATTATCATGCATCCATCTGGTGAGCTCTTGCTCACGTGCTAAACTAAATTTATATTTGCCTCTGTTATCATAAATTCTGTCTGCTCTCCAACCGAATATGGAACCAAGACTTTTTCGAAGCGTTGAATTCCTTGCTGTTCCTTTAAAATGATTTCGGTAGTCTCTATTCTTCAAACCTTGAGTCTTGGATATACCAATATAAAGGATAGGAGCATCCCCGATTTCTTTGCATGCAGCTCTCGGCATTACTTCCTCAATAATATCTTTGTTTTTTATACATATCATATATATCCCAGGTTGATCAGGTAAATCATTTGGATTATCATATTGTGGATCAAAACGATACTGCATATGACAATCTAAAGTATTCAATATTGTTGACATTGAGATAACCTCCTTACAAGGGACAAGGGGACTGGTCCCGTGTCAATTCTAATTCCCATCATGCAACCCTTGTATTTTTTTCAAAATCTCCTTATCTGCTGGGCAAAAATCATACTGTGGTATCTCGGCTGGCGTTATCCACCGGATATCGTTGTGCTCCAGGAGCTTTGGCTCACCCTCTTTAATCGATGAATTAAAGAGCGTCAGGTGAACTTCGATATCCGGGTATTCGTAGATCACATCCATAAACTCGCTCCCTACAGAAAGCGTTATGGCGAGTTCCTCTTGGCACTCCCTGACGAGAGCCTGCTCCTTTGTTTCTCCTGGTTCGACCTTTCCGCCTATAAATTCCCACAAAAGAGCCCTGGCCTTACTTGTCGGCCGTTGACAAATCATAAACTTATCGTTCTTCCAGATGAGAGCCGCTACTACTTCAACCATTATTGCACCTTCCGTAGACAGAACTTATATTCTTTTCGGGTATCACCCTTCTCGTCCTTATCATCTTCGCATGTGATATCCACCAGCTTGAACACTCCTTGGTAGTAATACTCCTGGGGTGAGAATTTAACAAAAAGATGAATGTTTTTGCCGTCAAGGGCGGCATTCTTAATGGCAGAGTTGCCCTTTGTCATTGCCTGGTTCCCGGTTTTACCTTCTCCGGAGTAGATATAATCTCCGTCCGAGGTCCACTTGTCATGATAAACGAAATTGCCGCCAGTCTTGCCGATGGACGAAATAAGCACGATGGTTGTTGGTGTGGTGTTGATACCTCTGCCAAAACCAGAAACTTGTATGCCAAATTGATCTTCAACCTGTTGGTATGTCAATATAGGCTGCCTTGCCAGATGTGCAGCATGGTAATCTTTTGAGAACATCTCGTCAATGCTTTTTAACTTGGAACGACCACTGATGGTCGGTTTCGCTGCAATGGCGGCCTTACGTCTATCTTCGGCCATTATACGAGCCTCTTCTTGAGCGCGTTTTTTATCAGTCTCAGCCTGCTTCATACGGGTGTTTTCTGCGAGAATGATGCACTGCTTCTCGGCATTATCTAGCGTTAGGAAGTTTTCAAAGGCTACCGGATATGAGAATTCCGAAGTTTTACCCTCAAACTGTATCGTTACGTATTGGCCATCAAAATCTATGATTTTGCCGATTCCCAAGCTCTTATGTTTTACTTTTTCATTCCACAATTCCATGTCCGGCTCCTTATACAAAGTTTATTCCGAGTGGAATCTGCTATTGATTGGAGATATCCACATTTATATGAGATTTCATTTAGCTAGAGCCAGCCAGGGAGCTAAATCAATATATTGGGCTGTCCTTTTGTAATTTGTTGATGTGTCTGATGTTTTCGGATCTTCCGGATCAATTTGAAAAACGCCTAGAAATCGATATGCATTCTGCCCTAATATATCTATACTTTTGGCAAAGACAATCCTCGGGCGGGATGCTATATGACTATCGGTATTTATTTTGCTCGGATCATCATTTGTTTCATAAATACTGTTCCAATCATCAGAGAGAATATTTATCCAACCACTTGCGACAGACCTATGCTTACCTTCTTGATAAATTGCTAGTTTTGGACACCAAAGCTGGTAGCCATGACCGATATCAAAGAATGATAATTGCATTCCACTGTAGTTCTTACCAAAGCATTTACAAATATCTACAATGGTTCGGAAAGCGATCCTATCAGCGATGTGTATCATCTTTTTCTTAATCACGACATTATATGGGCTTTCGTTGAAGTCCCAGGCAGGGAATGTACTTTGGCGTATTTTGTTCTTTATGCTTGAGACAACGTCATCAATCTGCCTTTCTATATCCTCAATTTTCTCATATGCTTTGATTCTGTAAAGCTTGAAATCCTTTGTTTCATCATATGCAGAAAGCATCTGTTCCATCGTAAGCTCGCGGTTGCTGTCCTTTTCTTCATTATCGAGATGATATGCTTCATCACATTCTATACCGATGTTGATTTGTGGAAAAAACAAGTCTACTAATGCATAAAGCCCATCAGACCGTTTTATATATTGCTGCGAAACAGGTTGGATATCACTTCTATCGAGCTTATGCCAGATAGCGTTGAGAATGTAGTTTTCGTAATCCTTTCGCTTAGTACGAGAAAAGGTTTTTATTAAGTATTCCCTCTTTGGATCTTCCATTCGTTCAATAACCTCCGCTATATTCATCTTGCACTTTTTATCAATGATAAGTATTATTTATCACTCCATTTACTTAAACCATTTTTTATCTAATAACATTTCATTATATTTAAGTGATAGTTCCGCTAAAACGATCTCCAACTCATTGATATCTCTATATATTTCTTGATTTGACGGTTTGTATTTATACCATGTTTTTCCTTCTGTTTGCACTTCATAACTATCTAACATCATAAAATCTCTTAATGCATCTTCGTTAAGTGCATTTGTGCGGTTTATGTAGTATTGGATGTATATATAACCGCTGTTGTTAAAGACAATATATAACCATATATATTTGTTTATATCAGTTGTGCAGTGATAAGCCATTCCATTATTCCAATTCCTTCTCCAATTGCAAATAAACCCAGTTTGACCCATAATGTTTTCTAAAAACCCGGCTATCTGTCTTGATTTGACCATAGTAAAGTAGTCATTTAATGTAGATTCTGTTTTATAAGCCTCAAGAATATTGGATTCAATAAATTGTAACTGCTTTTCTGATATATTAGCCATAGTGTTTTCTCCCTTCACAATATGTTCTAATGTGTTTATGAACTCATCTAAAAAAACGGTCCATTTGCTTAGTGGCAATCTTTCTTTACTCAATTCAGACTTCAGATTGAATATGAGCTGACTATACGTTATCGATATCCAAGGTTGCTTTACTTTATGCGAATAATTAAAAGGCGCTAGCACTGCAAAGAACAATTTTTTCTTATCTTTATTATTTGTTTTTATATAGTTTTCGTATTCCTCGAAGTCGTTATTTAAATTATGATAAATCTTGTTTTCAATGGTTAAAATCCAATCATCACCTTCGAACATCAAATCAATTCGTCCTGTATTGGTAGAAAGTTCTCGCATCGGTTTGCTTGCCAAATTTAATAGATCAGGTTTAGCATGTTCAGGAAGACATTTGATTAACGCGCCAAGTACCATGTCCCCAAATTCATGCTCTTCTTGCGGATCACAAAAAAAAGCTAGCAGGTCGCTCGTGGGGTTTTCAAAATAACCTTTACCACCAACTTCTAACATTGTCTTTTGTTGTCTCTTGATCTTCGAGCTCAACTGGTTTAGCTTTCGGCTGAAGTCATATATATCCATTAGTACAGCTCCTTTTCTTGGAATAGTAAAACTAAAATATCAATTTGAATTTTTATAGTAACAAGTACAATATTCTCTGTTTTACAATTAACCACCTCTTCTTATTATCATTTTACTATAGATATTTTATATTCTAAGCATCCTTACGAAAAGAAAGAAAAACAACTCTATTTTATCATTATTAACAAGAAGTTGCTTACTAATTGCGTCTACTTTAATGCAATAATCCAAGTAATCATCAATTGAAAAGCCCAAACTGTATTTACCGAAATTTGCACCATATAATTCTCTACAATCAATTGCTTTAGCCACTTTATTATCCAATATCAAGAGTGGTATATTGCCAAGTTTAATATTACAAAAATATAAGAATTTTGACCAGGTCGAAGGACCAAGATTCTGTATTCTATCCAACCTTGAGATTAATTGCTTTATGGTAATATCATCAAAACTATTCTCATCGTATTCTCTGAGAATAGATACAATATTAGCCAACTGATTTCTTAGTAATTCATATATATGTTTACCTCTTCCACCTGTTTCGTAACCCCACATTAGAATACGTATCAACTTCTCTTCATTAAGTTTTAAATCGAATAGATCTTTTCTTGAATATCCAAGTTCCCATTGAGTCGTATCAATATATTCGCTCTTTTGTGATTCCTGTAGGAGCTTTATCCATCTTTCTTTTGATGGATAACATGTCTGGTCCTCTACCGGTATACTTTTTATTAGGTCAACATAACGATCATTATTCATCTTATCTTCCTTCCTTTTCTTCCTAATGCTCTATCTATCACTCACAAATACTTTAGGCCCATCTCATTAACCGCAGCCTTTATTCTTTCACGAATCGACGATGGTTCGATAACTTCGATATACTGCCCGTATTGTAACGACCACAACGTGAAAGCATTCTCGTTGACTCTGACATTTGCCTCGACTTCAGATTCAAATTCGTTCGAAAACTCAATATCCGTTCCTAACCAATCGATAATATCGCTGACGATTGATCTATCAGCCCTAAACCTCACCATTACACTTTCTCCCGCAAACATATAAATGTGTTCAGCCATGTGTTTAGGTAGGTCTAAACCGTTCTCAAGGCCTTTAACGAGGCTTCTGTCTTTGGTCTTGTGGTCTACCAGTTTGATATTCGAAATCCGGTCGACTCGGTAATGCGAAATATTATCATACGCTTGGTTGTTGCAGATAAGATAGTATCGCCCGTTTGTGGCGACCATTTGGTATGGGTTTATTCTGTATGTTCGCTCCTTTCCCTTCCCGGTTAATCTGGGATGAAGCTTCTTATCGATATCATAATTGCTATAGGAAAACGATACCTGCTTGCCCTTGTTGATCGCTTCATCCAAAACCTCGATCGTGTAGAACAGTTGTTGGTTCGAAGGCATTGTTTCCGGCAGATTGCATATATGTTTGACCTTCGCGTTGAAATACTGATTTGAAAGATTTTTAAGTTTCTCAATCAACGCCTTGCATTGGCTATAAGGTATATGCTTCGAAAACAAAAGACTGTCGATGAGTAGCCGGATCTCGCTGTCCTGAAAGTCCCGGTTAAGATACCAATCAGTAAGCATTGTCTCCTCTATTTGATTGCTATTCTTTCTTACTGATTCACTATACTCAATATCATAACCAAATTCAACAAGATCCATCAGATTCCGCTTGACAGACTTCCGGTCCACCTTCATCTCGTACTCGGTTTCGAGGATTTCCTTGATATCCTTCTGCGACAAGCGATGATTTTCATCGGAATATCGTTTAAGGATATCAAGGATGTTCAAAATGAGCATTTTCTTTGGTTGCCCTGCCAGTATGAAATCACCTCATATGTATTGCGTACTTTTATGACACCTGCGAACAAAACCCAATTATCTTACTGTTTTGATCCACTGCTGTTATTTTCTGTTTCTCAAAATCATCAGATATAAGCGTGACAATCTGGTTCTTTGTAATAGTATTTGTATCCAGTGATAGCAATCTACCGGCTTGTTTCATACGCGCCTTTTCAAATACGTTACGAGCAAACCGACCATTGCCAAAATCCTGAATTCCAATCGCTTCTTGGAATATTGGGAGCAGTTTGTCCTTTACAGAATCGTCCAATTGGATCTTTTTCTCTTCCGCCATTAGTTCAGTTATTTGAAACAATTCTTCCGCATTATAATCGTTGAAGTGGACATGAAATGAGATTCTGGAACGAAGTCCAGGATTTTTCATCATGAACTTTTCCATCTTATCGGGATAACCGGCAAATATTACAACCGTCTGCTCGTTGTTGTTTTCCATTTCTTGAACAATCGTATTGATAGCCTCATCGCCGAACAACCCGTCCCGATCATCAACAAGCGAATATGCCTCATCGATAAAAAGAACAGATCCTCTTGCTTCTCGGAACTTTGACTTCACGGTTTTAGCGGTCCAACCGACATATTTCCCCACCAGATCTGCTCTGCCCACTTCGACCAGGTTGCCGCTGGACAGAATACTGTTTTCCTTCATGATTTGCGCAAATAGTCTGGCAACGGTAGTTTTAGCTGTTCCTGGATTGCCTGTAAAGATCATATGGGAAGAAACTCTGTCATCTACCATTCCCATATCTTTAAACAGCTTCTGTGCCTTGTAAAAGTCTAGCGCCTGATTGATGGTTGCTTTCGCTTCGTTAAGGCCGATCATTCGTTCAAGTTTCGAATAGGCGCTACCTTTCGGCAGCCTTTGGGCTACATATGTCTTTACAGACTGGATATTTGAGTATTGTGGATAAATCGTTTCTTTGAGCTGTTGCGAGTACCATTTGCGGAATATAATATGCAGATCCGATAAAAGGTACCCTTTGTTAGAATCGTCCATCTCGCTTATAAGCGTTTCACTGTGAATTATACCTTGATTTTCAGCGAT
The DNA here is from genome assembly GCA_942492795.1 of uncultured Christensenellaceae bacterium. Classification (GTDB taxonomy): domain Bacteria; phylum Bacillota; class Clostridia; order Christensenellales; family QAND01; genus RGIG3178. The sequence goes on along the minus strand of OW818639.1, from coordinate 1,415,200 downwards.
TTGTTTTAATTGATCTATTGCTTTATCCCCAAATAGAACGTCCTCGCTGATTTGAACGACGCTGATCGCACCCAACTGCTCAAACAAAACGGCTTTTATCTTCTCACAGCTTCTGGGAAGGCTAAAGATTGTCAGAACATCATTTTGATATTTTTGAGCAAGCATACAAAAACCATTTGTTATCTCTATATCAACAGATGCGAACTCCTCATCATCACTGTCTGCCCTCTCAATACCAGCAATAATTGTTCCGCCTGTATTTGCCTTAAACAAGGCTTCATAGCTTTCACCGAGAATATTTTTATGCGAGGATAGATCAATGATGCTGTATCGTCTGTTTTTGATTCTGTCATTGCTGTGCAGTGCCATCATAAGTGTATCAAGCATGACATTTCGAACACTCAGATCGTCAGTTTGAATCATATAGTGGACCGGGTGCCCCTTTTTAACCTGAATCGATGCCCCTTTATATATTCGGCTGACCTCATCCGACAAGGAGGATACACACAAAAAGTCGAAGGTTTTAGCCAAGAGATCCATTTCAGTTTTTTCCTTGGATACCAAGCGCTCTTTGAATTTCAGTTCCGAAGTGAATCGCTCCGCAAAGCAGTCCAAGTCGAAATCCTCTAACACTTCGTCCTCATCTGCCGCATACTCATTCCGATGCGCAATCTTTAAGAGACGTATGATCTCTTTGAGTTCTATTTCTTCAATACGATGTGCTTTGCATTGTATTTCTGTGAAGACTAAATAAGATTTCACCAATTCTTCAATATTATAATCTCCGTTGCATATGGCGCCCATTATCATTGTCGATCTTTTTATGTGCGATACAGTGATAAACACATTACCGAGATATCTCTGTGAGAACTGGCTAGACCTTAGACGAAGAGTCAATTCATACTCCTTTTCGTATTCTTCGGAGCAAATCTCCTCCATTTTTTTGATATCTGCTTCAATTTTATAGAAGATCATGTCCCATCCCTCCTTGTGCTCTCAGGATATCAGAAAGGATGAGACATTTTTAGTGCATCGACTTTGAAAATCGTTGGTTGTCGAGGTTCGCCGCTAAGGCAAAATAATCTTCGGGATTCCAATTGTCTGCAAGCATTTTCATCAACAGCTTGCCCGTATTGGCAGCATCGTCATATGCCGTATGCCAAAGGCCTCCCGTATCGACGCTCTGCTCTTCTATGGCCTTGCGTAAACCTGTGGTTAAGGCGTCTCCCTTCATGAGTTTATAAGCTGCCGCCAAATCTAGATAATCTTCAGCCAGAATCGGATTTGGTAGATTATGCCTTGTGCAGCCTTCCTGCACAACCTGATAATCAGCATCGCCCCAGGCAACAAAGTATGTCTCGTGCGGTACATAGAGGGAACAGATCTTCTCCAGCATATCACGGAATTCAATCGCCGTTTTCATGTCCTGTTCCGTGATCATACAAAAGACCATGCTTTCCTTTACATGGTTGGGATAAAAATGTGGTTTCACAAAATGCTGGATATATCCTATGGTTTCCTTTGTGACACCGTCTATCTTTACAGCCCCAACTTCAATAATCTCTGAGAAAAACCCGCGCGGTCGCCCCACCGCCTTGGTGCACTGCGTAAATTCAAAATCTGCAACAAAATAATCTTTGCTCATAGTCCAATCCTTATCTTAAGCATTTGTTCAATTCCAATTTTCGACTTTTCGAATTCTTGGAGGAGTTCAATCAGGACGAATCGTATGGTCCAGTCACATCTCCTCCTTGTATTTGTAGCTTATCCAATGAAATACGACATATTTAGTTCATAATTTAGAATACTAATTATAATATAATATTTCTCCATACTATTCTGCTTTAGAATTTTATTGATTTGCGATGTTATTTTTCGATATGCATTTTTGAAACTTTTACCGCGAAGTTTACAGCATTTTCAATATCTTCCATATTTGGATGACCTTTCCCGAGAAGTAAAAAATTGCCTTGACAAACAAATTCGTCCACTACGTCTATACCCTTATTATTGAGAATACTGCGGACGCTGTCCTGCTTCTGCCTATTTGATGCACATGAAGTAATTAATGCAACTTTCCTTATTCTCCTACGATCTAAGCGATCTACATATTCTAAAAGCTCTGGCATGCTTTTACTGGCGTAAATTCCACCAACAATGAACAGCAAATCCAAATCTCCTAATGCTGGATTTTGTTTTATGTTTAGAGCTGCTATCTGAAGTCTTTGGCCAATAGCCTCTGCCAACTTTTGGGAATGTTTGGTTTTGGTTGCGTATACGATTGCGGAATTGTTCATTGAAGATTTACATCCTTTCTGTATAGCACGTTAACGGCATAATGCTCGCGATATTGGAAGGCTTTTTATATGTCTAGCGATGTTTTACAACACCTCGCTCTTGTCGGAAACATTTGATTCCCTTGTTTAGTCAGCTAAACAAATGATTTCTATGTTAGCTATCAAGTTGATATCCCTGTTCAACAAACAACCTTATACATGCGCTTACAACCTTTGCATCATAGGATGATCCACTGTACTGTTTGATCTCATCGAGTGCTCGATCGATTCCGAGTGCGGGGCGATATGGTCTGTGTGAAGACATGGCTTCAACTACGTCAGCAACACAAAGAATCTTTCCCTCGATGGTCATCTGATCACCGGTCAGCCCTCGCGGGTAACCTGATCCATCGATATGTTCATGATGTTGATATACTATTTCTGCTATAGGCCATGGGAAATGAATACGGTTCAAAATTTGATATCCATTCTCTGCATGTTGGCGGATATAGTTATACTCATATTCATTAAGCTTTGTAGGTTTACTTAAAATTTCGGCAGGAATGCTCATCTTCCCAATATCATGAACTGTACCTGCGATACGTATTGCACTAATCTGGTTAACAGACAATCCCATATCTTCTGCAATAGCAGCTGCAAGGCCAGCAACGCGGCGCTGATGCCCACTAGTGTAAGGGTCTCGCGTTTCAACAACAAAGCCAAGACATTCAATGGTCTCCATCGCAGCAGTCATCAATTGGTTATTGCGTACTTCTATTTCTTCTTCTATTCTCTTTTGTTCAGTAATATTCTGTGCATAAGTTACGATATATAGCGCGCGGTTCTCATTATCACGCACAATACCCGCGGATAGCCGACACCACACGGTATGACCATTCTTATGTATATAGCGCTTTTCGAACTCAGCTCTTTCTATTTCTCCACACGTCAGTTTTGATAGCACATCAAGACCGACATTCAAGTCGTCGGGATGTGTAATTGCATTGAAAGGCAAGCCCACAAGCTCATCTGCAGTGTAGCCAATGCTTTTGCAGAACATTTCATTGACGCGCAAAAATACACCATCTAAACTACTAAGGCATGCACCGAGGGATGCATTTTCAAAGGAGTTACGGAAAAACTCTTCGCTTTCCCGCAAACTATCATATGCGTGCTTTTTACCTGTAATATCCTGTATTGCACCTATCGTCAACTTTTGATTTCCAATTACTACTGCAGAAACCATGATATCTAGATTGTTAATTTGACCATCCTTGCGAACACCACGTGCCTCGAACTCAGCTTTGGTAATATCGCCTGCAAAGAGTTTATCACGTAAGCCGAAGATTGCTTGCCTGTCTTCCGGATAGATCAAATTCGGTAATTCGATACCCAAAATCTCAGAGTCGTCAAAGCCAAAGATTTCCATCAATGTCTTATTGGCATAGGAGATACGCATATTCTTCGCAATATATACACCAATGAGTGTATTCTCGGCGAGCACACGAAACCGCTCCTCACTCTCGATAAGTTTTTCGATCGCAGCCTTGCTTTCGGTGATGTCACGCATAGCACCTATGATAATGGGCTTTCCGTTAATAAGGGTGGCAGAAGCAACACCGGCAACGTTGCGGATTGTACCGTCGGGTCGCAACGCACGGACCTCGTATTCGAACTTTCCGAGCTCACCTTCTCTACGACGCGCACGGTAATCTGTTACGACATGATTGTCATCGGGGTGAATAACTTCAAGCGCGTCAACTCCAATCATTTCATCCGCTGTACGACCAAAGATTTCTGCGATCGTATGATTGACATACGCGAATTTACCGTTATGTGTCATATACACACCTATTAATGTGTTATCCGCCAACGTGCGAAAGCGTGCCTCACTATCACGCAGACTATTCTCCAACTCCTTGGACTCGGTAATATCCCGCATAACAACGATGACGGCGGGCTTGTTGTCATATTCGATACTTGAGCTCGCAACGGCAAGAATTATCACATCTTGGTTCTTTTTTAATCCACGGATTTCATATTCGATTTTTCCTGTGAGCCCTGTAGCGCGTCGTCGACGGTTAACAAAAGCGTACTCGTGATCCTCCGGATAAATGAGCATCAAAGTTTCATGTCCGATAAGTTCTTTTGATTCATACCCAAACATTTCCAGTATTGTCCGGTTAGCATAAACGAACTTCCCATCCTGCATTAAATATACGCCAACCATAGCGTTTTCCGCCAGCATTCGGAACATCGCCTCGCTGCGACGCAGCTGCTCAGTTGCTTGCCGCAGTTCTTTCGTTTTTTCCTCGACTTGCTCGACAAGCAGTTCTTTCTCTCTTTTCTTAAGCATATTAGCGTCTTTAATTTTAAGCATTGCGCGAATTTGTGCTACCAACTCGCTCTCATCGATCGGTTTTGAAAGAAACGCATCTGCCCCAGACTCCAAGGCCCGGATACGGTTATCCTTATCTCCTTTTAGCGCAGTCGTAAAAACCACAGGAATATCAAACAACTGTGTATCTGCCTTTATTTGTCGGCAAACTTCAAAACCATCAATGCCAGGCATTATTATATCAAGCAATATTACATCAGGCACTATTTCCGCAGCAAGATTTATACCCTCTTTACCTTTGATTGTCGTATGAACCTCTGCATTCGGAAAAGCCTCTTCTATTAACGCCTTTAGTATGATTAGATTATCCCTATTATCATCGATTGCTAATATCTTAATTATTTTATTTTCCATACAACACCTCGTTGATTACTTCGAAAAACTGATTTGCTATTATAGGTTTAGCAATGAACGAATCAAAACCATGCGCCAGTATCGTTTCACGTTCATGCTCCATAGCGCTGGCAGTCAGCGCGATAATAGGAATATTCTGCGATTTTGATCTTCCACGAATATAATGAAACGCCTCTATACCATCCATTCCCGTAAGCGCTATATCCATTAAAATTAGATCCGGGATGTGCTCAAGCGCCATTTTAATACCCTGACTAGCATCCGTCGCTTCAAGAACGGTATACTGATCCGACAAAAGAGCTCTGACAGTGGTCATGTTGTCCGGGTTGTCTTCAACAACTAACACTACTGGTTTCTCTCGTAACAATTGACTTTTGTTCACGCGACCTGATTCTTTCACTTTTGAAGGTAATAGAAGATTAGCAATTGCATGTTTAAACTTATTCCTTTCAATATCACCTTTTTGTATTAACTCATGAATATGATTTTTCCTTAAGAATTTCAATTCTTCTTTCGTAATGTGCTTTGCGGTAAGAATCAGTACAGGTACATGTGCTGTTCTTTCGGCATTGCGCAAGATTTCCAGCACATAGAATCCGTCAATTCCCGGCATCATAAGATCCAATATCATTGCGTCGGGTATGCAACTTTCAATATGGGCTAATGCTTCCGCACCACCCCGAGCAGTAAGAACATGATACCCCATTTCCACTAAAAGATCGCTGATCTGAATAAGCGCGGATTCATTGTCATCCACCAAAAGAATCGTCTTTTCAGAAGCGTCCTCCTTTGTCAACAACACAGTTAACGGTTCAAGTTTGTTTTCGGCGTACATGATTTCATTTTCGACCGCGGCCCCTTCTTCGTATTGAAGAGGTATAGACAATGAAAACTCTGATCCCTTATCGACTATGCTCGTGACCGAAATTGTACCACCGAGCATGGTTGCATACTTTTGAGCAATTGCCAAGCCAAGTCCTGTGCCACCAAATCTCCTTGATGTACTACTGTCTGCTTGTCTGAACTCCTCAAAGATATGAGGAAGACTTTCATCTGAAATTCCGATCCCAGTATCGACTATTTTTACTATAACCTGCTCAACACTTTTCTCAGAAGAAATCGTTACATTTCCTTCTTCAGTAAACTTAACAGCATTCGCAATTATATTTTGTAGGATATGATATATCTTCTTCTCATCACTACATATCTTAATTTCCGCATCCGCGTTTTTGACATATAGCGCAATCCCTTTCTGATTAGCCTGAGGCTTTATAGTCGTTACGATATCGGCAATAACATTCTGCACATTGAACGTCGATAATTCTATTACCTCATAGCCTGCTTCAATACGAGATATATCTAGGATATCATTGATGAGCAAAAGTAAGTTTTTACCATTCCTTTCAATGATCTCTAGAAATCCACTCTCTTCTTCAGTAATCTTATTAGTCAGCCTTCTATTTAATACACCCGATAGCGCTATAACAGAGTTTAAAGGTGTTCTTAATTCATGACTCATGTTTGATAGAAAATTTGTTTTGAGCCGACTTGCTTCATCTACTTGATTCTTTTGCATTTTCAATTCTTCATTTTGCTGAATCAATTCTGTTGATTGCAGTGCAAGCTCGTTCTTCTGGGCATTCAATTCAACGTTTTGCTTCTCCAATAAATTTCTATACTCTCGAATTGACTTATATGCCAGCACACCCTCCACTCTAGCATGCAACGTGTCAAGCAATCTATTTAACAACTCTAAGGATTGACTGTTAAATTGGGTAATACTGGCAAGGGAAATGATTGCCGTTACACGGTTGCCACTGAGAATTGGTATCGTTATAATTTCTCTTGGTATAAATTTCCCGCTGACGGTTTCAAATATAAATTGTGAATCACTCGGTATGTCCTTAATATATTGTATCTTATGGGAGAGGAGTGCAGCTCCAAATTCTCCTTCTAAAACATCCGCAAAAAAGACTTTTTTTGCGTCACTTCCCAGCCCAATTGAATCAAAGTGATAAAACGCTTTTTCATCATCACTCAACAAATACAAGGCTGCCATTTGTGATTCCGTGTAAGTTGAAAGCATTTCGAGCGTGTTGCGGAAAAACTTCACATCATTATCAGTGGATAACATGCTATTGGTTATATACGTAAGATTTGAATTAAGCTGAATATTGCTCTGAACCATGTCTGCCAATTCGTTTATGGAAGAAGATAGTATTCCAAACTCGTTTTTTAACGTGTAATTGCTACGTGCCTGCATGTCTCCATGACGAAAACGCTGGACAGCATCGTTTATTTGGTTTAATGGTCTATGTGTATTACGAAGTAAAATGTATACGATCAAGGTCACTAATACAATAATAACGGCCATAATGCTAAAAAGCTGCGTCTTCAATGTAGTACTGTATTGGACGGAAGCCGCATATAGGGTTTCTCCTTTCTGAAACGAAAAAGCATCTATCCTACGAATATTTTCATCCAAATCCGCACTATGCTGGCTGAATTGGCTTCCTGTGTATATATTTTGCCTAGCTGTTTCAATGTTGCCAAAACGTATCAACCCTATATTTTCTTCGATTGTCAACTCCCACGAAATGTATGCTTCATAAGCTGCATCTATATCAGCTTTAGGTCCCAAGTATCTATCATTCAAAATCGTAAACTGTGATTTGATATCTGATTGTAATAAAGCTAAATCGAGAATGTATTTATGTTGTTCATTCTCGCTTTCTACGACCAACAAGTCTCTGATATCAATGTTTATTTTCAGAACATCGCTTTCAAGTATGCTTAATGCTCTTCGGACGATCAATGGATGTTGATACATTGTATCTGTCTGTTGATGCAGATACCCCGTTTGTATATAGGCAACAACGCCCATAATTAAAACAAACAGCAAGATAATTGCAAACCCGACTTTTAGCTGTGTTCCGACTTTTGTGTTTTTAATATTCATCTGTTATTCCTCTTGTTGTTTTTAAATATGGCAATGGGAACGGAGACTATTTCCAAGCCTTCAGTGCTCTCGATCAGGGCTTTTTCAGTTTCGCTCGTCACCAAGTATCCATTCGGTGACAAAGCCTGCTTTAGTTTCTTCAATATAACCTGTTGGGCATCAATGTTATAGTAAATAAGAAGATTACTGCAAATTATCAAATCAAAATCTCCAAAGATACTATCCGGTGGGGCTGTTGTCTTCGGATCCAATAGATTATAGTGGGAAAATTCGACGTGCTTTTTAAGTTGAGGATCGATTATGTAATTGCTGTGATGGTTTGTGAAGTGTTTGTTCCAGTACTTTAGCTTTACTTCATGCATTGAGGATTCATCATAAATACCGGCTTGTGCAACCGCGATTGCTTCTTTTGAAATATCTGTAGCGATTATACGGAATCGTATCCCTTTGTTCGTGCTAGCTTGAATTGCTTCCGAAGTCAGAATAGCCAGAGAATAAGGCTCCTCACCACATGCACACCCTGCTGACCAGATCCGAATCTCACTACTAATATTTTTACCGCTAACAATGTTAGGTAGAACATACTGTTCGAGCAACTCATAGGTAATCGGCTCCCTAAAGAATTTGCTATGAGATATGATCATCGATTGAAATAAAAATTCTGCTTCGTTGATGTCGTTTTCCAAATATAAACAATACTCTATCGGATTATAACCTATCAGACGCCTTCTCTTCTCCACTGATTTGAGAAGAAATCCGTATTTATATACTGATATGTCCATATTGTATTTCTGTCTCATGATTATAACGATAGAATCCAGGGCTTCTCTTTCCATAAGTCCTCCATGCATCATGTCTCATGGGAGCATTGAATCTACTGCCATACATATAAAGCGTACGTTCGTTCCTTGATTTTACCTTGTTCTTCTTTAATCTACAACTCTGAAGCAAAATTGCTTTAGAATCTTTTTGACAACGATCCTTATCTCGATCTGTTAATCGCGGATGCACCATCTTGGATACTCTTATTTGTATCGTTTCTCTTTTAAGGTCAACCGCTTACCTCTCTACCCATTGACCCACTCGATAATTCTTTAGAAAAATGAGACCGACCTCTACAATCTTTTGATCGTATTTATTTCCTTTCCCTTCTGTTAACTCCTCAATGACGTTTTCTTTGGATAATGCAGGTCGATAGGGTCGATGAGACAGCATGCTCTCTATTACATCAGCAATACCTAAAATTTTAGCTTCAACCATGATCGAATCACCCGCCAAGCCTCTTGGATATCCAGAACCATCTGATCTTTCATGGTGTTCAAAAACTATCTCAGCTATTGGTAATTTCGTTTCGATTCCTTTTAAAATATCGTATCCCAACTCAGGATGATACTGAATCATTCCTCTTTCAACGTCAGATAGTACACTAGGTCTGTTCAAGATATCAGATGGAATTTGAATTTTGCCAATATCATGAACAAGACATGCAAGTTCGAGTGCCTCAAGCTTCTCATCAGGTAGTTTTAAAATCTTTGCGATATAAATGGCTAGATCAGCAACCCGTTTCTGATGTCCAGAAGTATAGGGATCTCTGGTTTCGATAACCTGCGCCAGTGTCCGAATTGTATCATGAAGCATCCTCTTGTGTTCTTGGGCACTATTTTTTTGCTCTGTAATATCTTGGATATAGTTAACGTTATACATGAATCGATTGTTCTTGTCTCGAATTGAAGAAATTGTAATATTACCCCAAAACACGCTTCCATCTTTTCTAATATATCTTTTATCGTAATTCATGTTTTCTATTTCATTGGCTATAAAGCGCTTCAAGTTCTCAATTCCATATTGGATATCGTCATGATGTGTAACGTCCATAAATGTCATCGTTAGCAGTTCTTCCGATGAGTAGCCCAACATTTCGCATATTTTATTATTTGCTCTAATATATCTACCATTCGCATTGAGCATACATATCCCTAATACTGAACTGTCGAATGCAGAATGAAATAGTTCTTCACTCTCTCTCAATTCGTCGACTGCTTTCTTTGTGTTGGTGATGTCCTTAAAATCTACTTGTACAACGCGTCCTTCTCCAATAGAATACATATTGAACGAGAGTTCAATCGACAACTCGTTGCCTTTATCAGTTTTAAATGTTGTCTCATCAATCTGGAAGTATTTGTTTACTTCTAGCACTTTTATCAGTTCTCTTACGCTATCATACTTCATAACTATACCAAGATCGAACAATGTCTTTCCAACCAGTTGGTCAACCGGATACCCCAACATCTCGCAAACATATGGATTGGCATGTTCGATTATTCCAGAATCTGTGTTTATAATTACGATCCCATCCTTTGCAGCTTCAAACAGTCGTCGGTAACGTATCTCAGATTCAATTAATGCATTCTCTGCTCGCAAACGGTCTGTAATGTCGATGCTACTACTGATATTTATGGGTTCCCCTCCAAGATCGGCCAACGTAGAGAAGACTTCTATGTCCCTATATTCTCCGCTTTTGTTCCTTCTTTTGTATCGATATTGAGTGCTTTTTACATTGCCGTTGAGTTTTGCTGCGACAGCGCTTCTTACTTTTTCGATATCATCCGGATGAATTCCTTCAAGAATATCGACTCCTATCAATTCATCAATATCACAGCCAAGGATTTTCGCATATTCTGCATTGGCATATATCCGCACACGGTTTTTATCGAGAATGGAGATGCCAATCAAGGATTGTTCGCTCAGTGCGCGGAAGCGTGATTCGCTACTGACAAGCTCCTTTTGAATTAGCATTTGCTCAGTAACATCTATAAATATAGTTGCGAATTGGTTCGGTGTTGGACAATATGCAGAAACATGAAAGTATTTTTGCAATGCGCTAGAATAGTTTTCAAATTCAACTGGAGCGCCTGTTAAGGCAACGTGGCCGTACGTTTCTATCCATATTGGTTCAGTCTCTGGCAATACTTCAAGAATCGTTCTTCCTATGATATCTTTTCTTTGAAGTCCTGTAATTCGTTCAAAACTATCGTTGACATCAAGGAACCGATAATTGATAGGCGCGTCGTTTGCATCCACAATGATTTCGTGAAGTGCAAGTCCTTGACTCATCTGCGTCACCAGACGTCTATGCTTTTGCTCGCTTTCCACAAGCGCTCGTTCTGTCTCTTTCTTATCGGTTATATCAACAACAGAGGTAATTAAATAGTCAGGCTTCCCAAGTGGATCGAATTTGACTTTTACATTTACATCTGCCCAGATTATTGAACCGTCTTTCTTGATATATCTCTTTTCCAAATGCACAATTTCTTTTTTACGGGAAAGCAGTAATTCTAACTCGAGTTCACTTTCTTCAATATCCTCTGGATGAGTAATATCTTGCCACTTCTTTCCCATTAGCTCCACTTCGGAATATCCAAGCATTTCACAAAAAGCATTGTTTACACGAAGATCCCCTGTAAATGAAGTGAGTGACTTCCCTTCGACTGCGTTATAAAATATATAGCTAAACTCTTCCTCACTATGGACCAATTTGTCTTCCAGCATTTCGCGCTCTGTTATATCCTGAATTATCCCAATCCCCGCGCTCAATATCCTATGTGGAGCATTCTGCGGTTTATATTTTAGTAATATAATCCGCTCTCCGATCTTGGCATTAAGAATTCGAAATATCAGATCAACAGGCGTTCCGCTTTCTTTAGAGTCCTTAATCCGTTGTTCTACCCAATCTATATCATTTGGGTGGACCAATCTTAATAGTTCAGAGAGCTCTCCGTTGAAATTGCTCTTATCTATTCCAAATATCTGAAGGACTGTATCGGATGGAATAACTCTTTGATTTTCAGCACTTATCTCAAAACTTCCGATGAGACCCAATGCCTGTGCCTCATTAAGGATTTCCTCGCTCGTTTTTCTCTTCGCCTCTTCTTGTTTCAGCAACTCAAAGAGTCGAAGCTTTTCATTGTAGGATTCAATAAACTCTCTACCTTGCAGATCAATTGTTTGTAAAAGACGTAATACTTCATACCGTTTGTTTTTATTTGCATCTTTGATTTTAATCATAGCGTGTACTTGTGCAATCAACTCAGTTCGATCAAAAGGTTTTGAAAGGAAAGCGTCTCCACCTGCATCCAGCGCCGCAACCTTCGTTCGTATGTCACCGTGAAGTGCCGTCAAAAATATGATAGGTATGTCACGTGTTTTTGGATTTGCTTTTAACCATTTACATGTTTCCAATCCATCAATTTCGGGCATTACGATATCTAGGATAATCACATCAGGATCCTTCAATAATGCGATCTCAATCCCAGATTGTCCTGTATTTGCGGTGATAACAGATGCATCTACAAATGTTTCGGCTAGCAAAGCACGAAGAGTAGTCAGATTATCACGATTGTCATCAATTAATAGGATGCAAAGCTGTTTCTTTTCCACAATTTACCTCTTCTTCATTTAAATTTAATATAATTGTAACTAAACTTATTTATGATATACTTCTTTCGATGTTGGAAGAGAACTGTATTGGACAACTGATTGTCGAATCCAATTCTATACGGTTTCTACCAGTTTCTTTGGCTAAGTATAAAAGTCGATCGACTTTTTCAATTATAGCCTTTGTGCTATCATCTTGTGTAACTTTGCTTTTGATCTCAACCAAACCGGCACTAAACGTCAGTTGTATATTGAATTTATCTTTCATTAAGTTTTTTGATTGTTCGAGTATGCGTAATAATATTTTATTAGCCGCCTGTGAATCAGAATTTGTAAATATAAGCAGAAATTCATCTCCCCCATATCTGCCAACGATCTCTGTTTCTCTAGTAACAGACTGCATGAGTTTTGAAAAGCAGATAAGTACCTCATCGCCGACGTTATGTCCAAATGTATCATTTATTTCTTTGAATTCATCAAGATCAAGCAAAGCAACTGAAGAAGGGCCTCGTTCTTCACTATAGGTATTCAATATAGTTTCAAATTGCTGAATAATATATCTTCGATTATACAATCCAGTCAATTCATCAAGAATTCCCAATTTAACCAATTCATTTTCAATTTTTTTCCTGTTTGATATATCCGTAAATGCAACCAAGGCATAGGCCTTGCCTTTTTGAAATATTCGTTTTGCATTGATGGCAAACCACTTAATGCCTTCTCTTCCGTTCATAATGAAGTTATGCGATAGTTCTACTTCTTTGAGCTCTTGCCCCTCAGAAAGCACTTGATGAACCCCTTGATTGATTTCGCAGGTTTGACAAGGTATGCCTGTGCCACATTCAATGTTCTCAGAAACAGCGACATTACAATTAAAAAGATTACCAAATCGTCTATCTAATTTTTCAAGATCATTCCTCATAAGGTACTTAAAAATATTGCTGTTTGCCTCAACTACTATAGCATTGGCGTCTATCAACATTAAGCCAATCGGTAAATCTGAAAATGATATTAAAAAGCTATCTGCTTTTGAGGTTGATCTCCTTTGGCTGGTTATTGTTGTCTTGTCCAATGCCCATGCCACCTCTCTTATTATGATGTACAGACTCTTTGTTCATATGACCCATATGGTGATTCATCTGTATAACGATCCCATAAGAGACTTACATACCAATGTTCCGATAGATACTGTATATCAGGTCTGCGTATTTCTCTTCTAGGCGACTTTATTTCTGCCGGTAAGAAAGAATATATTGCTGATCCAACAAGGTATAGTGGGCGTAAATCTTCTTATCAAAAAATGTGTTTTGGTCTTTTGATCTCTTCATCTCAAGATAGATACTCTCGGGCACATTGCTATATCGATAAGTCATGCCATTTGCAAAGACAATTTTCAAGATGTTTCCGTCTGCTACATGGTTGATGCTTTTAATTCTTCGTGATGAAATGAAACGATCATCCACGCAAATTCCTCCACTATTGTCGTTTATTGTCGATGGATTACATGACTTATAATATCATAGAGAAAAAGGATATTCTAGAACTTGTTGGAAAAACTTGTAATCTTGTGGTTCTCTTATATTTCATGTAAGCTGAATCTGGTATGTCGTACCGACTATACAAGAATGTGGGTTTGGTTTTGCGGAAACGAGCTAAGAGAAATATTAGACGCGCTGCTTACCCGAACAAACAGTAGTAACGACAAATATCCATTGCTTTAATTCCGACTTATCAAGACTGCAATTATCACCATTTTCTATATGTTGAATTGTTTTATTTAACCGTCTTTCTCGCGTAATAATAGCTGAACCCAAATAGAACTATAATGATTATTTGCATGATCCAGGAAGGAAGCATGGTAGTTTTCTTTATCAATCCGCTTGACGCGGCATAAATACCGCTAATCACATTTCCCACAAAGACCGGAATGGTCAGCAATAAAACGCCTTTTCGTTCCAATGGTTTGCGATTGGCCCAGATTAACAAAGCCACCCACCCCAATACAAACGAAGTGGCAACTCCCATGGCATATCTATAATCATTTCCGGGATGGAAGTCCGGGATTCCCAAGGTCAATCCGAATAGTTTCGGAGACAGCATCGGCATGACGGTAAGTAATTCGAAAATTGCGCAGACCCAATAGCTGATTCGTAAAAAGAAGACTTTTTTATGCATCGCGTTCATTTCTTACACCTCTATGTCTATTTTATTTGTATGTGCTAGTAACATTTTCTCAGATCTCGTGAACGGTTCGTGAGATTTTCGTCGCCTAATCCGATAGAAGTTAATCCTTCTACAAACATAAATACATGCTTTTCCTTAATCTTTTCGCCCACTCTTCTACTTTGGATGTTTGCTAACGTATTGACACCGCTGTGTCGGACAGGAGATGGCTAGGGTATCCATACCAGTCGCTCGGTTCCCTCCTGTACCGTGTTCGAGCCTCCCCAGCTTTTCCGAGGTACGCTTTGTGCGTCATCACGGGGTTAACTCTGGGGCGGCTCGATTCTGCATTCTATTCTTCAAAATTCTTTCTCTCGACGGCGGTAGAAGATGCTTCAATAGCCGACTGATTACCATATAAACGTGCAGCAGACAAAACCTACCGCAAAAAAGGCTGCGACGATGCCTAGAGCGATGACCCATCCTCTCATTCTTCTGCTCGCCTCTTTTGGGGACTTGCGTGCGTCAATGTTTTCCATCGGGATTCCTCCTTTCTTTGCCAATCATCGGATTCTTTTACCATCTCGGAGCAGATGCCTTACCGCGTGGTATTCTGCATGCGATTCTTCGCGGCTTCCTGTGCTTTGTGAACCGGTGACCAGGGCGCGCAGAATACTGCTCCTACACCGAATGCGGCCACGATTAAGGCCAACGCAACGATCAATCCTGTCATTTTTTTCACCTCCTTTGTCTTTGTCTATAAATACTCTGTGTCACCTTGCTGCATGCAAGGGGTTTCCCGCTACCGAAGCAGAAACCCGCTTATTTGTGAGGTTTGGTGTTAAAACCTCGTATATTATTTTGTATAGGCCTGAATATAGTCCGGCTACCGCTGCCACGCATAATACTGCTCCTAGCCCGACTGCAGCTATGATTATGATTGAAACAATGATCCATCCTGTCATTTTCCTTGCCTCCTTTGTCTAGGTTCTTTACTGCTCTGTATATCCTTTCGGCTCTCTAGGGGTTTTCACCTCCGAAGCAGAATCTCGCTTACTTGTGATCTCTGGCGTTGCAAGCCTCTCTTATTTTCTTTGAGTAGATCGCACACATTCCGGCTGTTACAATCATAACGAGTAGAGCTATCAACCATCCTGACATTTCCTTCACCTCCCCTTTGTAAGATGGAATGTTGCTAAACTACTTGCCGAACTGCTTTTACAACCGCCTCAGCCAGTTTGTATATCTCTTCTTCGTTTATCTTGTAGGCCATCGTAACCTTGCGAGTAGGCTTAGGCTCGACAGGCAGAAGGTCGGCTATGTGCAGGTCAATAACCACATCAGGTGCTCTTCCTGTCAGCTTCTCAAGTTCTTCGGAAAGCTTCGGGTTCGGGCCATCCGCCCCGCCGCTTATGGAAGCGTACGCGTACTTTGGAGCTTTGATCAGCTTAAGATAGGGGCGCAAAGGTGTCGCGGGATGTCCGATCCAAACCGGCCCCATAAACAGCACCATGTCATAGTTTTGGGGGCAAAAAGGTACCATATCAATCTTTGGCGTTCTGTTGAGTAAAAGATCGACGATGATATTGGCTTGCGTGCGCTTGCGGGGTTCCGTCACCCTGATGTGCTCGGCATCTAAATTGATCGCGACGCTTTTGGCAAGGGCGTCGTTGTTTCCTGTGAACGAATACGATAAAACCAATGTTTTCATTTTTGACCTCCAAATTTTTCGGTTTTGCCGGATTGCTTTTTCGGGAACGGATTTCCCTGCCCCCACATACTCAGGCTTTGCTACTTTACGGTTCCGACGGTAGCCTGCGGGGCAGCCGTTTTTGGGCCAAACGCATAGCAGCATATACCACCGGCCGCGAAAATAACGACGGCTACGATGAGGGCGATAATCCAGCCACTTAACTTCTTCGACTTTTCCTTTTTGGGTTTTGCGCTGTTCGCTGCGTTCATGGTAAATTCTCCTTTCACTTAGAATCTGAAAATATTGACAGACGGCTTTGCATACGTTATGCTATCAGCGTTACTACACCGTCGGTATACTTTTCGACAATAGTATACTAACGGTATACATATTTGTCAACAAGTTTCTAAAAAATATTTTAAACAGTGAAGGAGCAATGGAAATGGAACAAAAGGTCTCTAAACGGGAACAGAACAAATCGCAGAAAAAGGCCGCTCTTATAGATGGGGCCGAGCGGCTGTTTATTGAAAATGGATTTGATAAAACATCGGTAGACGAGGTCGCAAAAAATGCAGGATTGACCAAGCGTACTCTTTACCAGTATTTTTTAAGTAAAGAGGATCTGTTCTGCGCTGTCACGCTCAAAGGTGCGAAACAACTTCTCGCCGTTTATGAGGAAGCGATGAGCAAAGGACTAAATGCTCTTGAAAAGATACGTCTCGGGAATATGGCATACTTGGAATTTTATAATAGTTATCCCGGCATGTTCCGTCTTATGAACTACAGTCCTGCCAACAGATTCAATGTTGAACAAAGCCCCCATTACCTCGATCTGGAAGTCATGGACGGCATAAGGATGCAGTACTTTATGAGGCTTGTGGAAGAAAGTCAGTTGGACAAAAGCATCAATCCCTCGCTGGATGCCGGTAAAGCCGTGTTTTTTGCGTTCTTCTCGGCGTTCAGCCTGCTATACACGGTATCCACGTTAAGTATGTGGAGCAAACTCGATCTGGGGGAAGGTGATTTTCTTACGTATAGCTTTGATCTTTTAATAGGAGCGCTTAGAACGCAACATTTATCAACGTTTTAGGTCAATCCGAATGCTGTTAGAAGCGGTGGCGAGAAGCCACTTTGAAATATCATTTTGGCATTTGTATCAATTAAAAAGAGCTGAGGGATGTACACATGGACCTACGTTTTGCTCAGGATACAAAAGATTGCGAGTCTGTAAGCGAAATCTTCGCTGTAAGTTGGAGGGCTGCCTATCGAAACATATTCCGCGACGAAGCGTTGCTAACCGTTCGCCCGGAGCGGTGGAAAACGCGGCTTAGCGACATGGTACGAACTCGAAGTTTTTCCATCATCATCGTCAACGACGGACAACGCGATGTCGGTGCGGGTATATTTGGCTGGTCGCGTGATAAAAAAGAAAAAAATTGGGGCGAAATCATCGCCCTGTATGTCCTTCCTGATGCCTGGGGAAAAGGAATGGGCAGGGCACTTATGGCGCTAATGCTGAGCGAATTGACGCAAATGAATTGCGTCCGAACACATTTATGGGTGATACGTGACAACGCGCGAGCGTGCCGGTTCTACGAAGCGAGCGGCTTTGAGAGAAGCGAGACAGAAGACTATATGGAGTTGGAAGGTGATCGAATCGCAATCGTGGAATATGTCAAATAGCGCTTCTTAAAGCCCTTTTAACAGAAAACAATTCAATTATATCTCGATATTGATGTCGAAACAAAGTACAATGATGATACAACAAGGGATAATGTGATTTCAAGTCGATGCCGCTTTGTTTATACCGTCAATTTCTTGAATATCCAGATTTCATCTGTTTATGTTGTCACAGACCATTATTAGAGTTTCAATACTAATTTCTCTACTCTGTATTGCACTTCTGTTTATAAACGCAAATACAGGGAGCACATGGTAGTAAACCTCCATGTGCTCCCTGTAAACAATGACCTTCTCGACATACAGATTGATCACCTGCCGGATCTCGGGCAGCGTCCCGTTTTTAAGCATCTCCCTTGCCCTATCATATGCCCGTCGCATATCCTCTTCCGCGACGTCAACAATCTGACTCATATTTCGATTCTGCTGCAGTTCATCTTCGACAGTTCTTCGCTTAACCTCAAGCTCGCTCAACCGTTCCAGCATCGCTTTGCTCGTATTTGGGCTTCGGGATATCGCACTCAACATGTTATCTATCTGCCCGTCAATCATGACGAGGGTATGCTCCAATTCTTTGAGCTTCCCGCCTCCATCCTGAGCCTGCTTTTCTTTGTCCTTCTCGTATTCCTTCAGCCATTGCTTGTATACAGACTCGTTGAACACCTTGTCGACCAGTTCATTGAGAACGAACTTCTCTATCCTATCCCTGCTTATCTCCTTGTTCTTACACGCTACTTCGGCAGTTCTGTCGCGGTTGAAACATCGGTAGGTCACATAGAGCGTTTTGTTTCGCCCCGAGAACTTCCGTGCACCGCCAAACGCCTGACCGCATTCGCCGCAGAAGATCTTCCCGGACAACAGGTACGTTTCCCTTGCCTGTCCGTTCTTTTCGGTTCTCTTGCGTCCTGAGATGATCGAAGCCGCTGTTTCAAATGTCTTGTCGTCAACGATCCTTGGCATTCCGCCCTCGATGCGGATGATCTCATCGGCAGGCTTATTAAGGTGATTGTTCCTCATCCCGCTGATGTCCTTGGAAACTTTCTTGTTGAAAACGTAAACGCCCCGGTACTTTTCATTCCGCAGGATCTCGTGGATCGAGTTCTTCCCGAATGTTTTCCCGTTTTTAGTCCTAAACCCTCGTGCGTTAAGTTCCCGGATGATTTGATCGTATCCCTTCCCTTCAAGCACGGATGAGAAGATGAGCCGTACGCCTTCAGCTTCATGTTCCTCTATCTCATACTTTCTGGTCTCAGGGTTGACCCTGTACCCGAATGGGGGCTTGCCCCCGACATGCAGACACTGGTAAGCCGATTCCCGCATCCCCTTCATCACTTCACGGGCAAGGTTCTTGCTGTAGTACTCAGCCATACCAGTTATGACGCTCTCAAGGATGATGCTCTCAGGGCTTCCGTCGATGTTCTCCAATACAGAGAAGAGAGCCACGTTGTTCTTCCGCAGCTCTCTCTTGTAGAATGCCGTATCATACCTGTCCCTGCTGAACCTGTCCAACTTATGAACGATCACGCTGTCAAACTCACACGTCTTGCTGTCTTCAATCATCTGCAAGAAGCGTTCCCGTTTGTCGTTCGTACCTGTCATGGCTTCATCGGCATACGTTCTTATCAGCACAAAACTATTTCGCTCACAGTACTCCCGTATCGCCCGTTCTTGTGCCATAACGCTTTCCTGTCGCTGGTTATCCGAACTGAACCGGCAGTACGCTACCGCTCTACGAAGATTCATGTCTGCAGATCACCTCTTTCAATTGCCGATTCAGCACCTCGTTTAGAACCTTCATACACGGCCTCTCATCCTTTCCCTCCAACACAACACATTCTGGGTCATATGTACATCCTTTCAACGCGTCTCTTGACACGCTGACCCTTACCACTCGAAGCTCATCCATCTATCCAAGCCTCAAAAGTGTGGTTTTGTCATGTCGCATGTTAACTCTGTAATGCCACAACATCAAGTCAATTAACGCCCGTTTCGACTGCATCCGGGTTTGAATTTTCTCTGGCAGCTTTTCTCTCCTCCTCTCTGCGGATGCGTTCCAGTTCAATTTGAACACGTCGCTGGATCTCTTCTTCTTTTCTTCGCTTTTCAAGCTCCATTAGATGGTGTTGCATTGGTGACATGTCTTTGGGGTTCTTCTTCACCATTCCTGCCCTGGCTCTGGATACAGGATCCAGCAGAAGTACATCCCCATACTTCTTCATCTGCAACGCGGCTTCGTTGGCCACTGTCAGCCAGGGATTCTTCTTCGGTTTATTCTGATCAGATTTGTTGACATACACCTCCGATGTCTCCCGTACCCTCGCGATCGCCTTTTTGTACGTCGTAAACGATTCGCAATACACCTCGAGCGCGTTCGTATCGAGATCGGTCAGAATGGGCACGTTGAGCTCATCATACAGTTTCACGATCCGCCGCCATTCTTTCTTAGCCTCCGGGCTGAGATGCGCCGGGCACTTTAAAAAGCGAGACTCTATTGTCGGCTCGTTCTTTTTCCTCTCCCGTAAATCTCGTTTGGTCAGATGATTCTGATCGTTGTTCTCCGCCATCATCGAATACGGATGTGGTTTTCGTCCGCCCATGTCATCTCCTCCTCTTGGTATGCTGCTTCAAGACCGTCGCTGAATGAAACCGGCACATCACCTAAAGCTACCATAATACCTGTCTCTGTGTAATCGACCAGTTGGCCCGATCGCTCAAGATACACATCGTCATAGCTATTCTTGTACTTGGCATACCGCTTTACGATCACGTCGCAGTACTTGGGATCAAGCTCCATCATGAAGCAATTTCGGTCTGTTTGTTCTGCCGCGATCAGCGTGGTACCGCTGCCGCCGAACAGGTCCAGGATGTTATCGTGTGATTGGGAGCTGTTGGCAATGGCTCTCGCGACCAACGGGATCGGCTTCATCGTCGGGTGTTCTATGGATACCTTCGGTCGTTGGAACTCCCATACATCACTCTGTTTTCGATCAGTGAGCGGACACAGTCTTGAGCCGTTAAGCCATCCGTACCAGATCGGTTCGTGTTGTGTGTGGTAGTCCTTTCGTGATAGCACCAAACTGTCCTTTACCCAGATGATTGTGCTTGACCAGTGATAGCCAAGATTGTCCATTACCTGCATGAGGTTTCCCCATTCCTGACCGCTCATCACTACATAGGTCATGCAACCTTCCTCGGATACATCCCGCATGCAGGTAAACGCCCGCATTAAAAAAGCGCCGAAGTCTTCGGTGCTCATCTTGTCGTTCATTATCTGTCTCGCCTTCCAGCTAGGATGCTTATCGTCTGCTCCATAGTCCACGTTCCACGGTGGATCGGTGAAGACGAACGCTGCTCTGAATCCATCCATCAGTGTTTGCACATCCTCCATAACTGTGCTGTCCCCGCACATAAGACGATGATTGCCCAGATGCCAGATATCTCCGCGCTGGCTGACGGGTTCATCCGGTACGGCAGCATCGACGTCAAAGTCGTCATCCGCAATTTCGTGTTCCGGTTCATCAAACCCGAATCGCGTCATATCGAACGATTCCAGGGCAAGTGTTTCGAGTTCGATACCGAGCAGTTCGGAATCCCACTCGGCGAACTCGGCTGTCTTGTTGTCCGCAAGCCGGTATGCTTTTGTCTGTTCGTCGGTCAGATCAATCGCGTACAACACCGGTACTTCCGTCAATCCCAGCTTGAGTGCTGCCTTATACCGTGTGTGCCCAACGATGATCACACCGTTTCTATCCGCGACGAGCGGTTGTTTGAACCCGAAAGCCCTTATGCTTTCAACCACTTTATCTACCGCTTTTTCGTTCTTTCTTGGGTTATTTTCATATGGTTTCAAGCGTGAAATAGGTACATTTTTTACTTCCAATTCAGAATATCCTCCTCAAATATTGCCATAATCGCAGTCCTACTGTTACTTTTTCGTGTTTTCTGTGTTGCCCGTTTTTTTGTTCCAAAAATCGAAACACTCGCGCGAAGAAGGCGTTCCGTTTCGTTATGTGCGGTTGTGAGTATATAGTTGCCCCTGGGGGGGTCTTGCTCAGATACCTGCACTATCCTTTACATATTTCATTCCTTCTTTGTGTTGACACAGAGACCTTCAGTTGCCGATGCCCTTTCTACCTGTGATCTCCCACATCAAGTTTCATCTCACTGAAGACACGGCTGCCTTCTTCTGGTTTCTCTCCTTTCCGATGAAATAAATAGAACGCCTTCCTTGGCGCTCATTGGTGCTCGATGATCAATGATTCTTTATACCTGACGTTCTTTTCTTTGCTCCACCATCCTCCTTGCTCTGGATGCCATTTCTACCCGATTTACATCGATGATTATCGTTGGTTTTCGGATTGATATGCATCGCTTGGGTATTTCATACAGCTTGCTGTATTCATCCTGTCTGACTACAACAAACGTCGTGTTTTCCTTACAGATTGCATCGAGCTTGTTCTGGAGTTTCCTGTTGCATGTGTACACAGTTGCTCCCTGGTACTCCTCATCGAACCGGATGATCGTTTCACGTTCGCACTTTATCAAATTCAAACCTTTCCTCCTTCAATCTCTCCACTGGTTGTCCGTATCGCATTGATGTTACTTCTCTTCAGAATAAGTTCTGCGAGCGAAGTCGCCACTATATAAGGCATCATATACTCCATATGTGGACTTCCCGGGACAGTAATGTCAAAATACATATCGTTTTGTTTAAATCCTCTTTCAATCCCTTTAATAATGGACTCATTACAGGTGCTCAAAACTGCCATCACGTCGTTGTTCGTAAACGTATAGATTGTGGTGTCTTCCCGGAGTTTATGTGCCTGGTAATTTCCTGCTTTGAAGATGTCAAAGCGCAGTTTTACAACGTTTAGATAGTACAATTCTCTTCCTTCTCCTTTTCGTTTTTTTTTGGTCCACATGGTCATTTGGTTCTGTTTCCTTCGTATATTGACATTGCATATTGGATTCAATGCATCATGTTTCAGCACAATTTCTTCTGCCCCATACATTCTGTTGCAGCTGTTGCAGCTGCAACCATAACTTTCCTTGTATACGCCTACGCGTAAGAGAGTTTATGTATATAGCTGTCACGAGCTGTCACAGTAAGCCTTCTTTAGATCGATTCGAGGCAGAATACGGATTGCCTGCCACTCTGATCCCTTCCGTGTTCTTATCTTGGTATATCCCGCCATTTCTAGCGCGGCCGCAACATCCATCGATGTACGGATGATATCCCCATTACTTTGTGCCCAAGCCCTGTATGCCTCGTACAGTCGTCCTCCCTGCTCCCGATATCCCGGTCCTGTCTCACAGCATTCCGCTATAAAGTTCAGTAACCAGTTTTCTGCGATGGCATACTGTTCGGACGCATTCCGAACGATCTCCGGTACATCAAGCCTGTAGTTGTTCTGAACAAACCGCACCGCACCGTCAATGATCCATTGCAGCACTGCCGGTGCTTCCGATGCATAGAGCATGTCAAGGAAATCCGGCTGAACTTCCGAATCCGGGATGGTATTTAGGAATGGCACTACAATCAATCGCCGCCATGTCCCGGTATCTAAACTGCTAACCTTGGGCAGAAAGTTCGTAGCCAGAATGAGTGTGTGGGTTGGTATGAACTCTTCCGGATCCCTGTATAACCGTTTTGCGACGATTTTGTCTGTTGAGGAAAGCTGCTTTACAGCAGAGATCGACAGCCTCTTGCCTTCCTCAGTCTCTTGGGATATGACCAATCGCTTTCCCCTTACCGCTGCCATTCCTTGAGGTTGTTGCCCGAATCGTTGTGCCATCAAGATCTCCGGAGATATACTGCATGCATAGTCGCCCAACACACGGGCTAGAAGATTAAGAAAGGTGCTTTTCCCGTTTCGCCCTTTTCCATAACAGATAACCAGCCCTTCAACAAACGCTTTTCCAATAGCTGCCATGCCGGCTATCTGCTGGAGGTAGTGAATAAGCTCTTCAGCCTCACATGCGATGGTATGCAATAATGTAGCAAACATGGGTGTCGGTACGATACCGGGCGCTACGGCTGTGATCATGGTGCATTTGGCTTTCGGATCATGCTTTCGCGCAATCCCTGTCTTCAAATCAACGATCCCCGCAGGCGTGTTTAGATCGAACGGATTGAAATCAAAGGCATTCGCTTCTTCATGCAGGGATGACCGTGCCAGGCTTAATATCGCATGCAGCCTTTGCTCCTGCCTTGACTTGCATGCGTGGTTGTATATACTCATAGCTTGCCTTTGAAACTGACGCCCCGCCTCACCATCGATCTTGCTGGCCACGTCCAATTGCTCGTGTGCGATCTCCAACAGTTTATCTGCCGTATCTTTGGCTGCTTTCATTGCCAGCCAGTCCGCGCCCTTTACCCAAGAGCTCCCGTTCCATGCCGTCCATCCCCATGCGCCGTTATGGGACAACTTGTCTCTATTCAGATCGACAAACAGCCGCTCGTTTCCCATATCAGAATGGTCTCCTGTCAAATATATTCATCTCCTTTATTGTCGTGCCAAAGTAGAATATTTAGGAGTTCTCCTCCATAGAAAGAACTAAGCACTCCGTCGCCTCTTCATTTCAATGCGATTTCTTTTATACTCCCACCAGACATTAATCGATCTACATTATATGGTGTGAGATCCTTAAAACCATATTTGTTGTATTTACCAAAGTTATCGTCTCTTCGCAATTGAG
Source organism: uncultured Christensenellaceae bacterium (assembly GCA_942492795.1). Taxonomy (GTDB): domain Bacteria; phylum Bacillota; class Clostridia; order Christensenellales; family QAND01; genus RGIG3178. The sequence continues at coordinate 1,390,544 of OW818639.1, read as the reverse complement.
CGAGCACTTGCTCCTTCTTTTTTCTATTTTCTCTTTGTCTCTTACGATCTATTTGAATTCACCTCCTATCCTTCTTTGGGGCATGGTTTACAATGACATGCCGGATGTTTTCTGTTCTCAGACTCAGCGTGTTTTGCTTCTTGATTTCTTCTTCATTATATGAAAGAATAAAGTGACTCTCATCGGTATAACGTATGATTTATCGTCACTTTACGAGGTGCAAAGATGAATATTAGCGATTATTTTGATTTGGGAAGTGTCGACGAAATACCTTGTTTGTGGTCATACTTTGACAAATATGAACTCCAAGTTATCGACAATAAGAAGTACTTGATAGTTAAAAGTGATCCCACGGTTAAGGGCCTTGATGATGTGGGGATTAAAAAGCTTGATATTCTATTTGCAACTATAAGACTTGGATCTATGCTTTCATCTTTGCCGATAAATCCTGACATGTTTGAAAGGCATTGTACAGATTCAGATATTAAATTAATACTTGAGTGGTGTTATCGATTCGGAGCACCCTTTATTGAAAATTTATCTACAAGAACAATAGATAAGAATGGCTTTATCAATGAAAAAATAAGTTTTGGTTTCCGAATAGGTGACTTTTATGTTGGTATCGCGCATCTTTGTGATACCTTTCTTCATTGGGAGCGGATATATAGAAATAATATTGCTAAATCAAAAGAAAATAGATTCTTGTCTGAAGATATTGATGAAGCAAAATTCGCCTTACAATATAGTTTTTTAGCATACTCACACACGAGTATTTTCGTAAGTTATAATGGGGATCAACCAGTATTCAAAATTGTTGGCAAAGATTTAATTGATGTTCCATTCATTCAATTGGCTTTGTTGATTTCATCTCCAGATGGCGAGAAAATAAGGCGCTGCAAAATTTGCAATGCTCTATTCAAGGCACATGGTAGATCTGAATACTGTGAGCAATGCAACCGGCAAAATGCCTATAGGATACAACGGAAAAGGAGTGCCGTGAATATATTGTATGATAAAGAATACCATAGACTTTATCATTTATATTACATGAAGAAACTGTCTGAGGATGAGTTTTATAGAGCAAAGAAGACTCTCAATGAAAAACGAAATTCGTTAAAGGGCTTTAACGAAGAGAAGGCTGTCGAGGAGTTTTCTAAATGGATAATTCAACAAAAACACAATAAAGTGCTTAAATAATTAGATGAACTTTGGTAGAGAAGTATAATATAATATATGACTGCAGTCCCTTATCATCTGCCGATTGAGTCTCAATATCTATAAGCAGCATTTTGAGAATCGATATGCGCATGAACTCAAAGAAAGGTTAACTCGTATGGATATTGTTGTTATGAGTCAACGAGAGGCTATAAACGAAACATCTAAAAGGGAGAATCCGAATACAGCGATCATTTCCATAACAGATATCAACAATCCACAAAATTAACTTTGAGGATCAGCCCTGGCTAATTGCCGTGCTTAAGGTGTAATTTGACGATGTTCTTTGATCAGCACAATGGCAATGTATGAAAGAGGAAGATGCTGAAATGATCAAAGAGTTTGTCGATCAGGTGAAAGATAAGGTGGAGAGAATTATCGTGCACTGAAAGCCGGTGTTTCAAGATCTACCGTTGTTTGCTGTGTTAATATTCTCCATGTATGCTAAACTATGCTTCAATATAGTATTAAACAGTATTGGCGATCTTATAAGCCCAATTAACCCGAAAGTTGTGACCTACTGAGCCATACCACATTCCAAGCTCTGCTTCCAAATCTTAACAGTCGTGCTTTAAGCAAGTATCAACTGCACCATCTCCAAAAATGTCACCATTTATACCTCTATATTTGAGTTGGATGACATGACAATACTTTAATCATTTATTTTCTGAATTTTTGATCTTTTCTATCCTTTTAGTAACTAAACCCATAATATCAACAACACACCACTTTATAGGATTGCATTTAACATTCAAACCATATTTTATTTCCGTTTTGCAATATTTATTTGATATAAATTTTTTTGCATTTTCATGGTTTCCATACATCCCATCATAGTAATATGTTCCGTCTTGTCTCAAATATAAGTTAACCCTTTGTTCAAGTTCATCCCCAGAAAGCATTTGGGTATTTACATTATATAGTTCAACCTGAATATCAACAGCATTCTCGCCAATATAAGTATAATTTTCGAATATTTCACCCTTTATCTGCTTTGCCTCTTTCTCAATATCTGATATTTGCTCCATAAGAATCAGCGGGAAAGAATGACGGTTTGCATAAGGCAGTATTGAGCGCGTGTAGAACACCGGATTTATTTCACCTAGTGTCTTGCATAACGCATTTGGATCAACCTCAAGCATGTTTATGATAGATAAACCATTTATCTGAGATCTAATGGTATTGACTAAAAAACTATACGCTGTCATGATAATTCGTTTTTCATTGTTCTCGAAACATGAAGATAGCGAACTGTGATAAATTAGAAAAGATTGCTCTTCTAATTTTGTTTCATTCTTACTTGAATTGAACTCCATCTCTGAAAGCATTTTACTGAGGCCTACAAAAACTTGCTTATCGAATTCCTTAATTACTGTTTCGTCTATTCTATGTAATTGTCTTTCATTGATGGTTTGAAATATAACATTTTTCAATGAGAATAAAGCAACCTCAAGCCTTTCATTCTCTATAGGCGCTACTCCAAATAAACTGTAGACATCTTTTAATGAAGTCGAGATATTGTATTTCATATCGTCATCATTACAATATGGTGATAATGCTAAATGAACATTAGTTAAAAACTCCGTAGATTCTTTTTCATAACTTTCAATAATTTCATCATAGAAATATCTATTTTTCATTATCCACATTTTATACCACCAATCAACAACGAATTTATCTTCTAGTACTGCATGTGTGACAATATTATAAATAATAAATTCTAGATCATATATATCACCCGTATTCATAAGATAATATTTCAAATCAAAATCAAATGATGATGTCAGTTCGTCAAATAATTCTGTCATTGATTTTGTTTTGTAGTGCATTCTCTCCGAAGACTCGTCTCCCATAAAATCTTCTACTGTCTTCGAGATTTCTTTGGGAACTTTTCCATCAACACGGCAAAAGTAGAAGAGATACATTTGAACTTTGGAGAAAAGTGCTGCGCTTCGACTATTCCTTTCAGAAAAGTTTATGTTTTGGGATATAATATCCCTATATATGGCTAATATACGGGTATTTTTGTTTTCAAGGGAATCTTTTAATACATAAATCAATATTCGGGCTAACATTTTGGCATTTTTTTCTTCAACGTAATCAATATATAAAACAGCAGATTCGAAAAAGTCAAATAATGATAGAGCTAACTTATTATTTCTTGAAGAATAATGATTCATGTGAACAATTAGTGAAGATGCAAACCAGAATATGTTATTATAACTTAAATCATTCTCTTCGTCAGGCGTATTTTCAATCATCCAGTATATGTTTTGAAATAATTTCATAGTTTCATCATCGGACGTCGCTTGATCAATAGAAACAGCTAAACCTTTAAGAATTTCTATTAACCTAGCTCTTATTCTTGCATTTTCGCTTTCATTTGTTTTACTACATAAGTTGTCGAGACTCACTTTGATCCCATGCATTATGACATATTCCTGTAAGAACACATTTATTTTATCTTCATTTATTTTTGATTCACTTGATTTTAAAACAATCTTCGAAATACCACCATTATTAATAAGTTTTCTGATCCCACGTTCATCCTTAAATACCAGTGAATAGTGAATGCAAATAGCAATGCAATAAGATGTTGATATGCTAAACATTATTATGTTAATAATATATAATTTTGTCAGTAAAGAATATACAGAAATCAAAAGGATAAGAATTTCAATAATTATAAATGGTATGATTGACAAAAATGACCTCGATTTTTGAAGTTCAAGATATTCACGGCCCGATATTCCATAATATTTTTTCTCAGATAAGGTTATTCCAACAGTTAGAACAGTTGCAACAACGGCGATTATAGCTGTTTGTATTTGGCAAAGAGCACTGAAAACTGTTTCAACACCTACCAAATCCGCAAAATAGCTGTTTGAGCAAATTATCAAATTGACAAATAATCTCATGAACCTTCCTCGCCAATCATAGAATTTTATGTCTTCGTTTTTTTGTTTAGCTCGGATCACTTTTGTAAATCAAACATATTGAATGACGTAGAGCTCTCATTCCTCTTACACACGGTAACCTTATCTACTCTACTTTTCCGTCATGGTGTAATAATAGATTTATGCTTTTTTCTCTTATATCTATACAGATATCTCCATTCGAGTAGTTTATCATCTAGTACTCCCCACGTTATTCTGCCAAATATTGATTAAGTGCTCTACATAATTTTCAAACTCTGCTGATTTGGAGTCAATCCAACAGCATCGTATTTCCCATGCATACTATATTTTATATAATAAACCATGTAATATGAAAAAGCCACAACTCCTGTTTTTTCACAAGAATTGTGGTTTTTTGTGGTGGAGGCGAGGGGAATCGAACCCCTGTCCGAAATCCCTACCACATGTTTTTCTCCGAGCGCATCAGGTGGTTTAACATTCCCTCCAGTAAGCTCTACGCCTGCAAGATCTTACCTTCAGTAGCTTCATGAATCGGACATCCGGTCAAAGCTTTCCGGTGCCAGTTCCCCGCGTAAATGACGCCCCTGACCCTGCCCCGCGAGCCGGCAGGAGGAACGTTAGCAGCTTATTAGGCTGCTAAAGCGAATTCGTTGTTGTTCGCAGTTATAGTTTTGCCGACTTTTAACGCAGATCCAGCAACTGCGGCTCGCTTTGCATGCCTTAGGCGACCCCGTCGAAACCTTGACGCCCCCATGTTTGTGCATCACTGATTCAATCAGTCTTTCCTTATTCCGCCCTTTGTCTTTGGCGGAATGTGCGCTCTATTTCGCGCTCGTCATCCTGCTGTTTCAAGCTTTCGCGCTTGTCATATAGCTTCTTGCCCCGGCAAACGCCCAATTCCACCTTGACGCGGTTACCTTTAAAGTATACCGCCAGCGGGATCAGCGTAAAACCATCCCGGGACACCTGCCCCTGTAGTTTGCGAATTTCCGAGCGGTGCATCAGCAGTTTTTTGTCCCGCATCGGATCGTGGTTGAACTGGTTGCCCTTTTCATAGGGGCTGATATGGAAGCCCACGACGAAGACTTCCGATCCTTTGATGGCGGCAAAACTGTCGTTCAGGTTGGCTTTGCCAAGGCGGATGGATTTTACTTCGGTGCCGCAGAGGCTCAATCCGGCCTCGTACGTTTCTTCAACGAAATACTCGTGCCGCGCACGTCTGTTCTGTATGGACACATAACGCGCATCGCCCACGTCATCCACCTCCTTTGCTATTATATCATTTTCAGCGCTTTTTTGCAAAACCGCGCGACTTCCCGCCGGCGCTCTTGCCCTTGCCTTTTGCCTTCCCTTTGCCATTGCCGGCCTGGTTGTTGCCTTTTCTTACGACCGGTTTGTTCTGCGCTTTATATGGCACAAAGTCCACGCGGCGCCGGATCATATCCGCTCCCGCAACGACTATTTCCATCTCGTCGCCCAGCGTATAGCTTACGCCGGTATGCCGCCCCGTGATACGGTACAGCACCTCGTCGTACTGAAACACGTCCTCGCCGAGCGTGCCAAGCGGAATCATGCCCTCGACGGCACCCAAAATCTCCACAAAGATGCCGAACTCGGCAACCCCGGAAATGAATCCCTTGTACCGCTCGCCGATTTTGCCCTTCATATATGCCGCGCAATACAGATCATCCACCGCGCGCTCCGCTTCCATCGACGCGCGCTCGCGTTCGCTCGTGTGCGCCCCCATCGACGGCATCAGCGCGTGCTTCTGCTCCGACGCCTTTTCAGCTAACCCGCCCTCTAAAGAGGCGATGATGGCTCTGTGGATCACAATGTCGGGATAGCGGCGGATCGGCGATGTGAAGTGGCAGTAGTCTTTCAGCGCCAGGCCGAAATGACCGATGGGCTGATCGCTGTACTTCGCCTTTTGCAGCGTGCGCAGCATGACACGGCTGACCGCCAGTTCATACGGTTCGCCAGCTACCTTATGCAAAATCGATTGCAACGTGCGCGGTGTGACCCGATCTGTTTTCTTCCATCCCGGCAGCCCCAGCGCCTTGAGCAGCAGCCCGAACGATTGGATGCGTTCCTGATCGGGATCTTCATGGATGCGGTAGAGCGCCGGCAAGCCGCGTTCCTTCACGTATTTCGCGGCGCATTCGTTGGCCAGCAGCATGAATTCCTCAATCATCTGATTCGCGATGCCGCGCATGCTTGGCGTGATCGCGACCGGATCGCCCTCTTCGTTGAGGGTAAACGTCGGTTCGCTCAAGTCAAAATCCAGCGCCCCTCTTAAGACGCGCAGCTTCGTAAGCTTGACGGAGAGTTTTATCATCTCCTGCAGCATCGGCCAGACGTGCCCATACTGCTCCATCAGCGGATCCTTTTCCTCATCGGAAAGGACATTGACCTGCTCGTAGACGCAGCGCTTCGCCGAACGGATGATGCCGCGCGCAAACCGGTAATCCAGCATTTGTCCGTGAACGTCAAGGTTCATGATGCAGGTCAGGCACAGCCTGTCCACGCCTTCTTTTAAAGAACAGATGCCGTTTGAAAGCGCTTCGGGCAGCATCGGCAGCACGGCTCCCGGAAAATAGACGCTGGTCGCCCTGGTGTAGGATTCCTTGTCCAGCGCCGAGTTCTCCTTGACATAATGCGTCACATCCGCAATGTGCACATACAGGGTATAACCCTTATCGGTTTTTGTAAGCGAGATCGCGTCGTCAAAGTCCTTCGCGTCCGCGCCGTCGATGGTGACGGTGCACAGATCGCGATAATCCTCGCGGTTTTGGCTTTGCTCCTGCGTTACTTCCTGCGGCACGTTGTGCGCATCCGAAAGCGTACGCGGCTTAAACTCCTGCAAGAGGTTGTATTCGTGGATCACGACGGCAATGCCGGCCTTGATCGTTCCCTCTTCGCCGAAAATCTGCTCCACCTCGCCGCACATAGGTTGTGTGTCGCTGCCGTAATCGGTGATGCGAACCAGCGCCATTTGGCGGCTTTGTGCGTTGTTGAGCTTGTCGGTGGGAATTTGTATGTCGCAGATCCGCCTGTCGTCCGGGATGAGCACCCCGCCGCCGTTTTGGATCATCACCGTACCCACGACCGTCTCATGGGCGCGTGTCGTGACACTGACGATTTCGCCGTTGTCCTTCCTGCCTATCCCGCTTTTTTGTGTCCTGCGCGCCACGACGGTATCGCCGTGCATCGCGGTATTCCGCTGTGTTTCGCGTATGAACATCTCTTCCGATCCGTCAAGAGGCACAAAGTAAGCGTCGCCGCGCCGCAAACCCACAAGCCGCCCCACGACACCGCCTATCTGCGCCGGTGACGCATATTTGCCGCGCTTGGTGCGAATAAGCTTGCCTTGCTCAAGAAGCTCACGCAGACTATTTTCCGCAACCGATTGGTCCATGTCCAGCGCTTTTGATACCTCGTCGGCATTTTTCGGCGCACTCGTCTTTTGCATATATTCCAGAACCGCTATCAGTCCTTGTTCACCCATTTTTTTCACCCCTAACATCATACCCAAATAAAAGAAAAAGTGCTCTTAGCAAGAGCACCGGTTTCTCTGTTTACAATCACTTCACGAAGCGCTGCAGTATCGTGAGCAACAGCGATATGCATAACACTGCGATTGCTCCGTACTTCGTAATGGTGTTCAGCTTTCCTTCCGCCGTGTGCGTTTTCATCGACTTGGCGTACGAACCGCCCTGGCCAAATGCCGAACCCATGTTAGCATCCGCCGGTTTTTGCAGCAGTACTGCAATGACAACCACGGCACTAAGCAAACATAGGATGATTTGGCTGATCACCATAATCGTATTCAAAAGAAATCCCTCCTGCTTGGGTATAACAGTGGCATTATAGCATCGAATCCACCGCAATGCAAGGCCTTTTGCATGACGCGCACGCTATGCGGCCTTAACCGGTGCCCTTGTGTGCTAAAAAAACAATACAATTGCAAAGTACAAGCCCAGCACCGCCGGTACAAGTGCAAACACGGCGGATATTTTTCTCTCCTGCAGCCACAAATCGATGCCGAAAAGCAGGAACTGCGCCGAAAACAAGCCCACGACAACACCCGACACGGCGGCAAAGGTCAAAATGCGCATCAGCGCAACCCCTATGAAGCCGACGATGGCCAGGCTCAAAAGCATGGATATGGCACCTATCAAACGATTTTGCATCTTCTTCTACCTTGCCAGCGTGTAGGCCAGATCATACAGATCTTTGCGGAATTCCTTGGGTGCCTGCAGCGCTTCCATGATGTCTATGTCTACGACCCTTTCGCCCTTGATGCCGACTGCGCGGTTGCCGATGCCCAGCGCCAGCAGCTTCACGGCTTGCGCGCCAAGATGCGAGGCTACGTTGCGGTCGCGTGCCGTCGGGCTGCCGCCGCGCTGCGTATAGCCAAGCGTCACGCTTTTAACTTCAAGACGCGTGCTCTCCGCTAAGAAATCCGCGATTTCCGCAGCTTTGCCCGCGCCCTCGGACAGCACGATCATGGAGGCAAACTGTCCCTTGAAGGCCTTCCTGGTAAGTTCAGCCGCAATGACCTCCATGTCAAACGGAACCTCGGGCACAAGGACATATTCCGAGGAACTTGCCAGGGCCGAGAACAGCGCGATATCGCCGCATTTATTGCCCATAACCTCCACCACCCCGATGCGGTCGTGCGATTCCATGGTATCCCTGATGCGGCTTAGTTCCTCAACGACGCCGGCAACTGCCGTATCAAACCCGATGGTATAATCGGTATACGCCAAATCGTTGTCGATGGTGCCGGGAAGCGTGATACAGCGGATGCCACGCCGGCAAAGGTCCGCCGCGCCGCGCATGGTGCCGTCTCCGCCGATGGTGATGATGCCGTCGAATTCATAGGCCAACGACATTGTCACGGCGCGGTTCATCCCTTCTTCCATCATGAAAGCCTTGCTGCGGGAGGTCTTTATGATCGTGCCGCCTTCATGGGCGATGTTTTTCACCATGCTGCCATCCAGGCGTATGATCAGCCCTTCCATCAGACCCCTAAAACCGTAGCGGATGCCGAAAACCTCGATATCCTCCTCATCGGCGGCTTGTACTACCGCGCGAATTGCCGCGTTCATGCCCGGCGAGTCTCCGCCGCTTGCAAGAACGCCGATGCGTTTTGTCTTTTTTTGCATCTGCCTACCCCCAATACTTGATGGTTGGTATCCAAAATCGAATGTTCGCTCAATTGCCTTGGATCAGTTTTACGTTTTCTTCCCCCAGATAATCCCGAAGCATACGGAGCATCTCCTGATGCGGCGTGATGCCTGTGCGCAGCCGCATGGACTTTTTGCTGTCAAGCGCATACGCCTTAACGGCGGTCTGGCCCGGATGTTCCGCAAGCATGTTTATCAAGCCGGACATCAGAAAATCGTTGTCAAAAGATCGCAGGCGAAGCCATAGTGTTGCATTGTCAACTTCCAGCGCGGGAGTGTGTACAATGCTTTCGGCATCCGCTTCATAGCGGGCGGGCCCGGCTTCGTCCATATCCGGCGTCGCCTCTGCCCTGCGCTTGGGAGCATAGGAGCGCTGCTTGCCGTTTTTCAAGAAGGATATCATTTGCGGATCGTCCTGTTTGTAACAAATCGCGCTGTCGACGACAAACGACGGTTCCTCTTCCTCGCGCACGCTGATGCGCCCCCGCACCAATACGATGCTGTCCGCCTGCATTGCCCCGTCCACCGATTCGAGCGTGCGGGGAAACGCGAGAAGGTTCAGAGAGCCGGTTAGATCCTCCAGTACATAATACCCCATCAGCGCGTTTTGACGCGTGGAGCGTGTGCGGCGCTCGGTCACGATACCCATCAGGACGGTTTCGTGTCCGTCCAGGCTCAGACCGTTTTCTTCCGCCTTGATATCCACAATGGTCATCGGCAGTTTTGCCATGAATTCCGCGTATGCCGAAAGCGGGTGTCCGGTGATGTAAACGCCGGTCATTTCCTTCTCCATCGCATAACGGATATTGCTGTCAAATTCGCGGATGTCGGGAAGCGCCATGGATAGTGGCTCCGCCTGCACCCCGCCCATATCGAACAGGGAGATCTGCCCTTCGATGTTGCGCTTCTTGCGGTTGACGGTCTCCTCGATGGCCTTTTCGCACACGAAGCTCAGCGCCGCGCGCGTATGCCCCATCGAATCGAAACAGCCCGCCGCTATCATGCTCTCCACCATGCGTTTGTTGAGCGCTTCGGTGGGGACGCGCCGCAGAAAATCAAAGAAATCACGGTACAGCCCGTCGCTCAGCCGCTGAGTGATCACCTGCTCCATCGCCTTATCGCCGACATTTTTAACCGCGCACAGCCCGAAACGGATCGCGCCGTTTTCCACCAGGAACGTTTTGCCGGAATAATTGACATCCGGAGGCAAAATTGTTATGCCGTGCTTGATGCAATAGGCGATGTATTGGGCGATCTTATCGGTGTTGCCGAGGTTGGTGTTCATCAGCGCCGCCATCGTTTCCACCGGATAATGCGCCTTGAGCCATGCCGTTCTGTATGCGACGACGGCATACGCCGCGGCGTGGGATTTGTTGAACGCGTAGGAAGCGAAGTCCATCATGTGGTCAAACAATTCGTTGGCGATTTTGGCGTCGACGCCGTTTCGAACCGCGCCCATGACTTCCCCGTCCTCGGAGCCGTAGACAAACATCTTGCGCTCCTGCTCCATGACGTCCGCCTTCTTCTTGCTCATAGCCCTACGGACAAGGTCGCTTCGCGCCCAGGAATAGCCCGCGAGATCGCGAACGATCTGCATGACCTGCTCCTGGTATACCATGCAGCCGTATGTCACTTCCAATATGGGGCGCAGCTGCTCACAGAGCATATGAACACTCTTGGGGTTGTGCTTTCCCTTGACGTATTTGGGAATTTCTTCCATCGGTCCCGGTCGGTACAGTGAAATGCACGCGATGATGTCCTCAAAGCAGTTGGGCTTGAGCTCGCGCAGCAAGTTTCGCATTCCGGCGCTTTCAAGCTGGAACACGCCGTCGGTGTCGCCCTGCCCTATCATATTGTATACCGTCATATCGTCAAGCGGTATGCTGCGCATATCCGGCCGCTTGCCCGTGGTTTGCTCCACAAAATTGCAGGCGTATTCGATGATGGTCAGGTTGCGAAGCCCCAGAAAATCCATTTTGAGAAGGCCGAGTTCCTCCACCGCGCCCATCGGGAACTGCGTGGTGACGGTGTCGTCGTTCTTCTGCAACGGAATGATGTCCGACAATGGCTGTGCGGATATCACAACGCCTGCGGCGTGCGTGCCGGAGTGGCGTGGCATGCCCTCAAGCTTTCTTGCCACGTCGATCATCTCGGCAATGCGTGCGTCCTCCTGCATCGCCTGACGAAGTGGCGCGCTTATCACAAGCGCTTTGTCCAGCGTCATCCCGAGATCTCCCGGCACAAGCTTTGCGATGCGGTTCACATCGTTATAGGGCACGCGCAGCACGCGTCCGACATCTCTAATGGCAGCGCGGGCTTTCATCGTTCCAAAGGTTATGATCTGGCAAACGTGATCCGCACCGTATTTGTCGATCACATAGTTGATGACTTCCTGCCGACGCTCGTAGCAGAAGTCGATGTCGATATCCGGCATCGAGATGCGTTCGGGGTTCAAGAACCGCTCAAAGATAAGGCCGTATTCGATCGGATCAACGTCGGTTATATACAGGCAATACGCAGCGACGCTGCCCGCGGCGCTTCCTCTGCCGGGCCCCACGGCAATGCCCTTCTCGTGGGCATAGTGGATAAAATCCCACACGATGAGGAAATAGTCCACATACCCCATGTCGCGTATCATCAGGAGTTCTTCTTCAAGGCGGTTTTGAACGGGCCCGTTATCTGCGTAGCGCTCGGCGAATCCTTCGCGCGCGATGCCGCACAAAAGTTCAAACTTATCCACGCCCTGTTCCACCGCAAAATGCGGCAGGTGCTGGGTGTTGAAATCCAGCTGGACGTTGCAGCGCTGTGCGATGCGCATGGTGTTCAACATGGCTTCGGCATCGTTGGGGAACAGCGAGCGCATCTCCTGTTCGCTCTTGAGGTACATCTGGTCGGTGTCCATGCGCATCCGGTCTACTTCATCCAGAAACCGGGCGGTCTGGATGCACAACAGGACGTCCTGAACCTGCGCGTCTTCGCGGTTGATATAGTGGATGTCGTTTGTGACAACCATCGGGATATCAAGTTCAAGGGATAAACTGCGAAGCGCTGTATTGACGGACTTCTGCTGCGTCAATCCATGCTCCTGCATTTCAAGGAAAAAGCTGTCGTGTGCAAATATGCCCTTTAATTGCCGGCACATGTCCCTTGCCTGATCCATTTGCCCCGCTATGATCAGCTGCGGGATATCCCCGGACAAACACGCGGATAGGCCGATAAGCCCACAGCTGTATTGTTTGAGCGTTTGATAGTCGATGCGCGGCTTATAATAGAACCCGCGAAGCCATCCCATGGATACCAGTTTGATCAGGTTTCGATACCCTGTCTCGTTTTCCGCAAGCAGCACAAGGTGGGCGTATTCCCGATCCGCCCTTCCCTGCTTGTCCTCCATGGATTGTTTGGCGACATAGACCTCACACCCGAGGACGGGCACGATGCCGTTGTCTTTGCATGTTTTTACAAACTCCACAGCGCCGTACATCACGCCGTGATCCGTCATGGCAAGATGTGTCATGCCGAGCTCTTTGGCCTTTTCCACCAGTTCATGGATGCGCGCCGCACCGTCGAGCAAACTGTATGTCGTATGTACGTGCAAATGCGCAAAGTCCGCCATGTGCCTCCCCCTTTCCGGATATGAATGGACGATTATCGTATGTATCAAACAATATTATAGCAGAACAGGACAGTAAAACGCCGCATTTTCATTATTCGGAAGGACAATACCCCGATTGTTCCGCAAGCTCCACCAACCGCCGCAGCCGATGGTTCATCCCCGATTTGGTGGCGACCGGGCTCATCAGTTGCGCCAGTTCAATCAGACTCGCCTGCGGGTTATCAAGCCTTGCATCTGCTGCCTGGCGCAAACTTGCGTTAAGTTTTGCCATGCGTCCGGTTTTTGCCAAATATTCGATGCATTGCACCTGCCGCATCGACGCGTTGACCGTCTTGGTGACATTTGCCGTTTCGCAGTTTACAGAGCGGTTCACCTTGTTCTTCACTTCATGCAGGATGCGCGTGTTCTCCAGCGCAAACAGCGCGTTGTGCGCCCCTATCTGCGCCAGTGTACGGGCAATGCCCTCGCCGTCTTTGAGATAGACGATAAATTGACTCTTGCGCTTGCTTTGCTGTGCGTCGATATTGAGCTCCGCCAACAGGGTCTGTACGTTTTGTGCCATCTGCTCATCGCGCAGAACCCATTCTATGTGATACGCGCGTTCCGGATTGGTGATGCTGCCACAGGCCAAAAACAATCCCCGAAGATACGAGCGCTTGCAGCAGGTGCGCGTATAGTTGTCGGGCAGCATGCGCAACAGGCACCCGTTTTCATAAATTCCAAGCTCCGATAAAAATGGCAGGACAATGTCCCGCCCCAAAAGATCCAGCATAACGGTGTCGCGCTTGTTCAGACGCCGGTTTTCGCGCAAGGATATCGTCACACGCTCTCCGGTCATTTCCTTGATGACGGTATACAGTTTGCGCGCCAGCCCCGTGTTTTCCGTTGTGATGCGAAGAAGCACTTCCCCCCCGCTTAAGATAAGGCTGCCGCATACCTGGACAGCAGCGCACAGCTCCGCTTTTTGACATGGTTTGTGGCGGGGCGTCACATGCAACAGTTCGTCGCGCATACCGGCCGCAAACGATTGTCCGATGCCCTTACTCAAGACTGCTGCGCATCCTTCCCGATATCGCGGTGTTGTACCACCGAATAAATGCCCGCCTTGTCAAGCCGGTCATGCAGGCTCTCCGCCACGGCCACAGACCGGTGCATACCGCCGGTGCAGCCGATACCGATAACCAGCTGATACTTGCCTTCTTTCTGGTAGTACGGCATCAGGTAGACGAGCATATCCATCAGTTTATCCTCAAACGCCTGCGTGACATCATACCCGTAGACAAAATCACGGATTTGATGGTCCAAGCCGCTGAATTGCCGCAGGTCGGGATCATAGTATGGATTTGGCAAAAACCGCGCGTCAAACACGAGGTCGGCATCCAGCGGAAGGCCGTTCTTATAGCCGAAAGACACAATGATCGGCAGCAGTACATCACGCTGCCCAGGGCTGAACATGCCCCACAACTCGTCGCGCAACTGGCGCGGCTGCAGGTAGGAGGTATCCACAACATAGCGTGCCTGCGCGCGAAGACGCCTCAAGAGCTGCCGTTCCTTTGCGATGCCGGATGCAATGTTGTTGGGATCCATCGGGTGGCGGCGGCGGCTTTCCTTATAGCGGCGTATGAGCACCTCATCCGCCGTTTCCAAAAAAAGCAAATCGCATTGCACACCCATCTTTTCCATATCATCGATGGCTTGATAGATGTTGTCAAAGAATATCCCGGCGCGCGTATCCACCACAACGGCAGCCTTTTCAATCTGCTTTTCCTGCATGCACATGGAAATAAGGGTGCCTATCATTTGCGGCGGAATGTTGTCGACGCAAAAGTACCCCATGTCCTCCAGTTGGCGGAGTGCAAGCGTACGGCCGCCGCCGGACATCCCTGTTACAATGATGCAATGCATGACAATCCCTCCGGTTCGTTCAGACCAAATGGCCGTTTGCCGTCGTATCCCTGCGCATTGACGATATCATGGTGCGTCAACGACGCGTTGTGCAAAAAGGTCGCTATGGGATCAAACGCGCCTATCTCATCGGTTTTGTGCGCATCGGAATTCACCACAAACACCGCGCCGCAATCCCGCATCAATCGGGCATCATTCGCGTCAAAGCATAAATGGCCGCTGCGTGCGTTTATCTCGATGGCAACGTTGTTGCGGCTGCAGGCAGTTGCCAGCCGCTTCCAATCCAAAGGCCCGGTGTATTGTCCGGGATGCGCCAAAAACGACACCCGGTTGCGCTCCATCGCGGCAATCAACATATCCGTCATTGCCCGGCTTCGATTTTTGCGTGGCAACATGTGCCTTTTTATATGAAAATCTACGTTGCTTTTCCATTCTTTTGCCCATACGCTGCGGTGAACGCCAAGGCATACCACGTCAAAGGAACTTTTGAAATTTTCCGGGATATCGATGGTTCCGTCCCTATGGAGCGGATTCGCCTCGATACCGGCCTTTATATAAAGGAGTCCACGGTATTGCTGCGCAAGTGCGGCTGTCTGTTCCAAGAAATCGGCGATCTGTTTGTCCTTGATGCCCGCATGAAGATGCCTTGGTCCGTGCTCGGTCATCGCAACCGCTTTGAGTCCTTTGGCCAACGCGGCGGCGGCATTCTGTTGCAGGGAGGCTTGTCCGTCGCTGAATCTGCTGTGAACATGATAGTCCGCGATAATGTTCATAGCGTGGGCCCGAACAGGTGCACCTCGGGTTTTAATTGCACGCCGAATTTTTCAAACACGATACGCTGGATCTGCTTCATCAACGCCAAAACATCGGCGCAAGTCGCCTCGCCGCGGTTGATGATAAACCCCGCATGTTGCTCGCTCACCTGCGCCCCGCCGATGTGCACGCCCTTGAGCCCCGCTTCATCGATAAGCTTCGCCGCATAGAATCCGTTTGGGCGCTTAAATGTGCTTCCCGCGCTCGGATAGGCTATCGGCTGCTTTTCACAGCGGCGTCTTGAGAAATCCTCCACCCGAAAGCGTATGTTTTCAGGTTGATCAGGACGCAATTGCAGTGTCGCTCCCAGGATAAGCCAGCCGTTGTTGTGGGCGACACTTTTTCGGTAGGAAAACTGCATGGCATCGTTGTCCACTTCAAGTACCTGACCCTGTTGGGTCAGTACGCGAACGCTTTTGACGATATCTTTCATTTCATGCTCATAAGCGCCAGCGTTCATATACACCGCGCCGCCGAGCGTACCGGGTATGCCGCTGGCAAACTCCATGCCTGCAAGACCGTTTCGTATCGCATGTTCGGCCACTTTCATCATGCTCTCGCCCGCGCCGACGAACATGGTATGGTCCGCAGTATCGACCGTCACTTCATCGCCCTTATGCGCGAGCTTAACAACACAACCGCGAATTCCCTCGTCGTGGATAAGAACATTGCTGCCATTTCCCAGTATGATATATGGAACACTATAATCATGCAACGTTTGAATGCATCGTACCGTCTGCCCTTCATTTTCGGGGAATACCATAAGGTCACACGGGCCGCCGATGCGAAACGTTGTATAACACTTTAGTGATTGGTTGACCTGCACAGCATGCTGCGGCAAAAAGGCGCGCAGACTTGCAATAGCGGGCGTCAAATCCATCCGATCACATCCTCAAATTAATGCCTTACTCAGACATTTATTGTACACGTTGCAAGGATTATTGGCAAGGCATTAGCCTCGCCTGCATCCCGTTCTGTATGCCGTGAAACAGTGGCTTTCTCAACAGGAGGGCATATGCGTCTTGTATCCGTCCGCGCATCAGGGTGGCCGGCAGAGATTGCGCACATAGCTTTGCAAATCAGAAAGCGGTGCGTCTTTGGATACCAACGTCAGGAACTCCGCCTCACCCGTATTGGGATAAACCCATTCCGTCTCCTCCGCTTTTTGCCACAGTGACACAAGATCGGCGCGTACGCAGGAAGTACCGGTGACAACAGGCAGCGCGTAGATGTCAGCCAGCGCCGTTTGCGCCTGTTTCCCCAAAAGCGTCGTAATCAGGGCAGCCGCCGCCTCATGCCTGTGCCGGTCATTGTTCTTTATCAGCACTGCGCATTGCATCCTCGGCGAAAGACCGGATAGCGGATAAGCGATCACGCCGGGCAGTGTTTTGCCAAGGAGATCCTGTTTATACAGCTGCCACAGCGACCCCTGTTGCGAAAGATAGATCGCAAGTTCCCCTTTTAAAAGCGCATCCAGATTGCCGCGCTTGCTCTTTAAAAAAGCCTGCTGCATGGCTTGGGGCATTTCGCTCATAACAGCCGCCATCAAACAAACGCCATCCTCATGTCCTGCGGCGTTTGGAAGTTCCTGAAGAACGGTTTGAAGCCATTGCGAATCCATCCCCGAAAGCCCGGCGGGAGGATTCAAGCCCGCCCGGTAAAGGGCATCTTCGTTTAGCAGCACCAGCGTTCCGCTCTGTAAAATCGGTGTAATGAGGCCTTCGGAACGCTGCGGCAGGATGGGATCCATCAAAAAAGGGCCGTCGTATCGTACCGCGTTTTCAAGTATCGGTTCCGGCACGTCGACGCCGCACAGAAGCACGTCGGGATGAGCCCCGTTGCGCATGCGCAATTGTACCTCTTCGATTGTCATCGGCCCTTCCACCTTTGGATAAATGCCGAAATGACCGGCTTCATAAAAGGCGATACGTCCCCGGATCCAGCTCAAGAGCGATTGCTTTCCGTCCGCCCGCACATCCACAACCCAGACCGAAAGATCGCCTTCATACGCAATCTTTCCGCCGAAAAGCCAATGCTCGAGCACCCTGTTGCGCATATCCATTAAAAAAGGCGCGGGAAACAGCAACATCAAAGCGGCGGTGACGGCACAGATGCCGCCCAACAGCATTTTGCGCATTGCCTTTCCCCCTCTCCGTTCATCTTATGGGAAGACGGGCTCCGGCATGCAAAAGGTTCGGCGGCAAATGATCGTTTGCCGCCGAACGAACCTAAAAATATCTGTCTCAATATTAATATGTGCTTTAAAACGTATCCCGAAAGCGGGTGAAAATCTCCTTTTCGATGTTGAACCCGGAGCGCTTCATCCGATAGTCCATGGCAGTCGCCTCCACCACCACGGCAAGGTTGCGCCCCGGACGCACAGGCATCACATAGCGCGGTATCTCAACCCCCAGAAGCTTTTCATACTGGATTTCAAATCCAAGGCGGTCATAGCTCTGTTGTTCGTCCCACATCTCCATATCGATGATAATCTGCAGATCCTTGCGGTCCAGCACCATGGCGCTTCCGTAGACCTTTCGGACGTCCATGATGCCCAATCCCCGGATTTCCATAAGCCCTCTTGTCTCTTCGGGAGCAAACCCCGTCAGCCGCTTGAGCGCTGTTTTGCGGATCACCGTTACATCATCCGCTACCAGCACATGCCCACGTTTGATCAATTCCAAGGACAGCTCGCTCTTGCCCATGCCGGAATCGGCGCGAAGAAGCACACCGACATTGTGTACGTCCACAAGATTCGCGTGTACGGTAAGCTCCGGCGCAAGCATTTCATCCAGATAGCTCACAACATACTGTACCACGGTGCTTGTGCTGTTCTGGGAGGTGAACATCGGAACCTGCGCTTTGACCGCCGCTTCCCAAAGCCAAGGCGGTATAGCATCGCCGTTGCATACCACAAGACCGGGGATACCGTAGGAGAAGAATGTTTCCGTGCGTTCGCGCAGCGTTTCGGGAGACAATGTTGCCATCCAACCCATCTCCTGATTGCCGAAAAGCTGGATGCGCTCGAAGGAAAAATGCTCGTAATATCCGGCAAACTGCATGGCCGGACGGTTGATGTCCGACGTGGACACCGTGATGCTGCCACGACCCTCAAAAGCACACACGAGTTCCGCGCCCTGTTCGAATTCGCTGGTGGTAATGACCTTCTCCATTGTTGCTCCTTCTCTATGGCCGTTCCTCTTTTAAGATATACTCTTCGATGATAACGGCGACCCCATCCTCATCGTTGCTGGGGCAGATGATATCGGCGCGGCTTTTGGTGAATTCGTCCGCATTGCCCATTGCCACGCCCAAACCGGCATACTCGATCATTGGCAGATCCAGCGTCGCATCGCCGATGGCAATGCAACTGGCGCTGCTAAGGTTAAGGGACTTCGCCAAAAACTCCAGCGCATTGCCCTTGGTGGCGCCGGGATCGTTCAATTCCAAAAACATCGGTTTGCTTCTTGAAATTTGCAGCATATCGCCAAAGCGTTCGCGCGCCATTCTCTCGTAGCGGAGATTGTCTTGCGGATCTGCGATGATGAGGATTTTCGGTGTCAAAAGATCCATCCTCGATCTCAAATCCGGCATTTCGACGCCGGGAAAATCACAGAACACGGCATACTCGTCGGAAAACCTGTTCGCCTTCTCAAATACAAAATCGTGGCCGTGGTATGCCTGCGCATACATTCCGTTGTCGTGTGCCCAATTCAAAACCTCATGCGCCACCTCGCTCTTCAAGGGGCGGTTGTAGATGATTTCTCCGTCTTTGACGATCTGACCGCCGCCATAGACCATACACGGCATGGTAAGCCCCAGCGACTCGTTGATATGAACCATAGCGCGATACATCCGGCCTGTGGCCAACAGCACAAAGCAACCTTTATCCACAGCTGCGCGGATAGCTTCGCGTACGCGCGGCGTGATTTTCTTTTGAGAATTCAAAAGCGTGCCGTCGATGTCCAGCGCCAGTAATTTATAATGCATTGGTAACCTCTCCTGTCCAATTCCATCATATTATACGAAAGTGGCGGATGCTTGTCCATCTTCGCGCTCAATGTCATGCCCAAAAAATTAACAGGCCGCAGATGCGGCCTGTACAGATTTTACCTGATCAAAGGGTCATTCGATCTCAATGTGTTTGGAGGTCGATTCTCTCGCTTTTTTGGATAGGGTGATGCTCAACACGCCGTTGTCAAGTTTTGCCTTGATGCTTTGGGCATCCGCGTCCGCAAGGTAAACATTGCGCTGCATCGAGCTATAACGCCGTTCCTTGTGGATATAGTTCTTCTGCTTATCCTCCGTTTGCTCCGATCGCTCCACGCTGATATGCAACCTGCCGTCGTCGATTACAACCCCGATCTCTTCCTTTTTTACACCGGGCAATTCTGCTTCAACGTAATAGGCTTTCTCATCCTCGCGCACATCCAGCTTGAACGTATCGCCGATCAGGCTTCTGGTAAACGGCCAACCCTCGGCAAAAAAGTCATCAAGCATGTTGTAAAAGCCGCCATATCCCGTGTTCGCCAAGTCATTTTTCCTGCTGTTAAAAGGTACCAAACCGGCCATGATCAACAACTCCTTTATGCAAAATCCAGGTGCTAGCACTCTCGTATAAAGAGTGCTAACCCTACTTTTTAAATAGCACCGAAGGCTGTTTTTGTCAATAGGTTATCCAGAATTTTTAAGAAACGAAAACATACAATGATTGGCATACGCGGTTTCGTATGACATGATATATGCTGCATATACTATTGCCGGCGATTGCAAATCCGAATTGGATTGCAGCCAAAAGGACCATTGTTGGTTGGGGCGTAACGAGTTCTTCGCTATACGCCCCAACCACCCGGTTCTTCAGCGTATAACGGATGCGCTCGCACCGATTTATTCGTCGACTTGTGTTATGCAAGTATCGCTTTGATGCCCGACTAACCCAGGGCTATATCCAACACCATCATCAGCGCGAAGCCTGCCATGCAGCCTATGGTCGCAATGTCGGTGCTGGCGCTGTCTTCCTTTTGCTGTGCTTGCGGGATCAGATCCTCCACGACAACATAGATCATCGCGCCCGCTGCAAAGGCCAGCACATAGGGCAAGATGGACTGCATGGCAATTACGGCGCTTGCACCGATCACGGCCGCAATGGGTTCGACAATGCCCGACGCCTGTCCGTAAAGAAACGCACGAAACTTTGAATAACCCTCCATGCGCAGCGGAAGGGATACCGCCGCTCCCTCGGGAAAGTTCTGTAAGCCGATGCCGATGGCAAGCACGATCGCTCCGGATAAGCTTGCCGTTCCGAGGCCGAATGTCGCCGCGCCGAACGCAACGCCTACCGCAAGTCCTTCGGGGATGTTGTGCAGCGTGATGGCCATAATCAGCAGCAAACTTCGCTGCCAGCGCGTTTTTAAGCCTTCAGCATTGTTGCGCTCGAATCCCATGTGCAAATGCGGCAGCGTTTTATCCACGCCGAACAGGAAAAGACCACCGCCCAAAAAGCCGACGGCTACGACAAACCAATGGTTCATCTGCAGTTGTTTTGCCATCTCGATAGCGGGCGATAGCAACGAGAAAAAACTTGCCGCCATCATCACGCCGGCGGCAAAACCCAGCATTCCCTTGATCATTTTGCCCTGAACGCTTTTGAAGAAGAAGACCATCGCCGCGCCTGCAATGGTAACCGCCCAGGTAAACAATGAACTGAGCAGCGCTTGGGTGACCGGCGGAAGCGTTTGAAAGAATGCAACCATACAATGCTCTCCATCCTGTTATCGGTTTATGATGTGGGGGTTCTTATTAATGCGTGCCGCTGCGGGAGAAGTCCCAGAAAACACGATACAGGAAAGAACCTTTCTTTTCAAGCGTCTCCCATCGGTGTGAAGCTCGAAAAAACAGGCGTTTGTGCAAACCGCTGCGCTTAGCATCAGAAGACTGCCCGTCTTGATTGTTCAATCCGGTTTTGGTTTTCCGCCTCCGGTAACAATCGCACAGTCCATGGCATATTGTAGGATGGAAGCACACCTCCTGACAGAAACTGCTTTCCATAACCTGAAGCCCCGGCAGAAATGCCGGGGCTTCAGGACATCGAGTATGCTGCGGTATCTTTTGATACAAGGCTTATGGATTCAAACACGCATCTTTCGCCCACGCTTGGCAAAGCGCAAGCTTCTGTGCCCTGTTGAGTTTCTTCAGAGCGCGCTCCATCTGTTGCGCTTTGGATCGGTTTTCCGCCCATTGGGAATATACCAATGTGACAGGCATGCGTCCGCGGGTATATTTTGCACCCGACCCGTCGTTGTGCGTTGCAACGCGGGAAATCACATCCTCGGCATAACCCGTATACAGCGATCCGTCGCGGCATTGTACCATATAAACGTACGACAAAACGCCCTGCCTTTCTTGAAAGACCAAAAAGCGCACCTGCGCGTGCATGGAGTGCACTCTATGCAAAGCATGACACCCGACACCGGTTTTTCACAAATAAAGGGCAAAGCCGAAGCTTTGCCCTTTGAAGACGCTTTACGCTAAAAGCGTTTTGCCTGTCATTTCTTTGGGCTGTTCAATGCCCATAATTTCCAGAAGCGTCGGTGCGATGTCACACAGCGATCCGCCTGAGCGAAGCGTTTTGCCCGTCTTCGTGTCGCTGATGTATATAAGCGGAACGGGATTGACGGTATGTGCGGTCATCGGGTTGCCTTCCTCATCCAACATACATTCGGCGTTTCCGTGGTCCGCCGTCAGAAGACACGTTCCTCCGACGGACAGGATGGCGTCCACAACGATGCCGGTACATGCATCGACGGCTTCAACAGCTTTGATCGCCGCCTCCAGAATGCCGGTATGCCCTACCATGTCCGGGTTGGCAAAATTCAGTACCATCAGATCGTATTTGCCGCTTAGAATGCGGTTTTTCGCTTCTTCCGCCACTTCATACGCGCTCATTTCCGGCTTAAGGTCATAGGTCGCGACTTTGGAAGACGGAATCAGAACACGATCCTCGCCGGGATTTTCCTTTTCAACGCCGCCGTTGAAAAAGAAAGTGACATGGGCGTATTTTTCCGTTTCCGCGATACGAAGCTGCGTCTTGCCAAGCTCTCCCAAGTATTCTCCCAACGTATTGTCGAGGAAAACAGGGTGATAGGCAACGTTAATCTTACCCTCAAACGTCAGGTCATATTGCGTCAACGAAACATAATTTACGTTAAAATAGCCGTTTTTGCGAACGAAGCCGTCAAAATCTTCGAAGATGAAAGCGCGGGTGATCTCCCTTGCCCGGTCGGGCCGGAAGTTCATAAAGATGATGCTGTCCCCTTCTTGGATGGTGGCGACAGGTTTCCCGTTGGATGTCACCACGATTGGCTTGATGAATTCGTCCGTCACGCCCTCGTCATAGCTCTTTTGCACCATCTGCACGGGATCGGATCCCTGATTTCCTTCACCTTCCACCAGCGCGTTGTAAGCCTGTTCCACCCGCTCCCAGCGGTTGTCGCGGTCCATGGCGTAATAGCGTCCGATGACGGTAGCGATCTTTCCGGTACCAATCTCCTGCAGTTTCTGCTGCAGCTGCTCGACGAAACCCAATCCGCTCTGCGGCGGTACGTCACGGCCGTCCATGAAGCAATGCAGGAAGACGTTCGTCAATCCCTGCTGCTTGGCCATCTCAACCAAAGCCACGATGTGGTCGATGTGGCTGTGTACACCGCCATCGGACAATAAGCCGAAGATGTGCAAAGCTTTGCCGCTTTGCTTGGCTTTTTGCATTGCGCCGACAAAAGCTTCGTTTTGGAAAAAGTCGCCGTCCAGGATGGATTTGGTGACGCGGGTCAGCTCCTGATACACGACACGGCCTGCGCCGATGTTCAGATGCCCCACTTCACTGTTGCCCATTTGCCCTTCGGGCAGACCGACCGCCATGCCGGAAGCGTCCAGTTCGGCATGGGGATATTTCGCAAAAATCCTGTCCAGGTTCGGCGTTTTTGCGTGCTTTATTGCGTTCATGCACGGGTCGTCCCGAAGGCCAAACCCGTCCAGAATGACCAATGCCGTTAGGGTTTTAGCCATTGCATCACCTCAGTTGTTCACGAGTGCGGAGAAATCCTCGGCCTTCAACGAAGCGCCGCCGATGAGGCCGCCGTCGATGTTGGGCTGTTCCATCAGCTCCGCAACGTTCTTGGGATTCATGCTGCCGCCATACTGGATGCGGACGGCTTCCGCCGCTTCACTTCCAAGCAATGCGCCGATCTTGTCGCGGATAATGCCGCAAACGCGGTTGGCTTCTTCCGCTGTTGCGGTCTTGCCGGTGCCGATGGCCCACACGGGCTCATAGGCGATGACCACATTGGCGATGTCGCTGATTGAGGCAAACGCTTTTTCGACCTGGGAGGCAACGAGTGTATCCGTAATGCCCGCTTCGCGTTCGGCAAGGGTTTCGCCTACACAGATGATGGGTTTCAAGCCGTGTGCCAATGCGGAGAGCGCCTTCTTGTTGACGGTCTCGTCGACTTCGGCAAAATACTGACGGCGTTCGCTGTGTCCGATGATGACGTATTCCACGCCGAATGCGTTGAGCATGATCGGGCTGATTTCGCCTGTGAACGCGCCCTTTTCTTCCCAGTGCATGTTCTGCACGCCAAGCTTGATGTTGCTTCCGGCGATCAGTTCTTTGACGCTCTGTACCAGAATGGCAGGTACGCAGACGACGGCTTCGGTCTTATCGTTGTTCGCGATCAGCGGTTTGAGGCCTTCAAGCAGTACTTTTGCTTCGTCCGGGGTGTTGTTCATTTTCCAGTTTCCGGCGATGATGGGTTTGCGCATAACATTGTCCTCCTAAGATTCTGTTGTGTATAGTTTTCAAATTGCCTTTTGACAAATGTCAAAAGGCAATTTGTTTTAAGGTTGAGATTGTCCCGTTGATTTATTTGTCGGGGATGCAGGCGACGCCGGGAAGGACTTTGCCTTCGAGGAATTCCAGCGAAGCGCCGCCGCCGGTTGAGATGTGCGTCATCTTGTCACCAAAGCCCAACTGCTCGACCGCCGCCGCGCTGTCTCCGCCGCCGATGATGGTGATCGCGCCGCTGTCAGCCATTGCCTGGGCTACCGCTTTGGTGCCAAGCGCAAACGCCGGGAACTCGAACACGCCCATCGGTCCGTTCCATACAACGGTGCCGGCGCCTTTGATGGCTTCGGCGAACAATGCGCATGTCTTGGGTCCGATGTCCAGTCCCTGCCACTCGGCGGGGATGCTGTCGGAATCCACGACCTTGTGCTCCGCATCAGCGGCAAACGCTGCCGCTACGACGGTATCGACCGGGATCAGCAGCTTGACGCCCTTTTTCTGGGCAGTTTCCATCAAATTTCTGGCGAAGTCGATATTGCCCTCGTCCAGAAGCGATTTTCCGATCTCATAGCCCTTTGCTTTCAAGAACGTGAATGCCATGCCGCCGCCGATGATCAATGTATCCACTTTCTCCAAAAGGTTGGTGATCACCGCGATCTTATCCTTGACCTTGGCGCCGCCCAATATGGCGACAAACGGCCGCTCTGGGTTTTGCAGCGCCTTGCCCATGATCTCGACTTCCTTTTGGATCAGAAAGCCCGCATAAGCTGGAAGGTAATCTGCAGCGCCCGCCGTGGATGCATGTGCGCGGTGCGCGGTGCCGAATGCGTCATTGACATAAACATCCGCAAGCGAAGCCAGTTGTTTGGAAAAACCAGCGTCGTTGAGCTCTTCTTCCTTATGGAAGCGGACGTTCTCCAGCATCACGATTTCGCCGTCCTTCATCGCCGCGATGCAGGCTTTGGCATCGTCGCCGACGACGTCCTTCGCCATGGTCACCTTGGTATCCACCAGTTCAGCCAGGCGCAGTGCTACCGGTGCGAGGGAGAACTTGGGGTTGAATTCCCCGTCGGGACGGCCCAGATGCGAGCAAAGAATGACCTTTGCGCCGTTCTTGTACAAATACTCGATCGACTTCATGGCACCCACGATGCGCGTTTCATCGGTGATATGGCCTTCTTTGTCCATCGGCACGTTGAAATCAACACGCATCAGCACTCGCTTGCCTTTTAAATCCTTGATGTCCGTAATGCTCTGCTTGTTCATGACATCTGCACTCCTTCTATGTGGTATTATTGTTGTCAAATTGAAAGTTTGGGGCAATTTGCCACCTCTACCATTGTATCCGATGCGTGTAAAAAATCAAGAGAAGATGCTTGAATTTGATAAATTTAGCTCAATGAACAGTTGGTATGCGTTTCCTGTCGACGCAATTGACAAAACCCTTGTTTTATCCCACACTCAAGACAAAGCGAACAAAAGCGAAGGAGGAAGTCCAGTGGATCTTTCGGTTCTAAGAAACATATCCTACGGCATGTATGCCATAGGGGTCATGGACGGCGATTCGCCCACCGGATGCATGATCAACACCGCCTGTCAGATCACGAGCGAAAACCCCGTCTTTTCCATTGCCTTGAATAAGAACAACCATACCCATACGGTTTTGCAAAAGACGGGAATGTTTGCCTTGTCCATCCTTCACGAGCAGGCAGATCAAGCCGTTATTGCCATGTTGGGCTACCGTTCCGGACGGGATGTCAAAAAATTTGAATCCATTGACCATGTGTTTTTCCATGACTTGCCTGTTTTGGCACAAAGCTGCGGGTCCATCGCATGCAAGGTGTTGCACAGCGTGGATATGGAGACACATGTCGTTTACTTCGCGCGTCTTTTGGATACCATGGCGGGAACGGACAACAACCCGATGACCTATGCCTATTATCATGCGGTGAGACGTGCCAGCGCGCCGAAAAACGCCCCTACCTTTCAAAAGGAAAACACGGAGTTCAAACCATAGCAATGGCAAGCAACCCATAAAAGCGAAGGAGGAACGCACAGCGCGTTCCTCCTTTTGTCAGCGTCCCCGACGCAAGTACTATGAATGTAAACCGATTCTCATTTAGGTTTTACATAGGCTTTGAAAACCAGTCCGCCGGCGCCAAAGATGCCGATCGCACCCAGCGTGATACCAAGAACGGTCAGTATCAGCGCCGCTTTCATCATGGTTCCGCCCTTCTGCAGGTACGCATACACACCCAGGATAAGTCCCAGAGGCAACAGTCCCGGGGCAACCTTGTCGAGTATGCCGGTCTGCACCATCATGGGTGTGCCGGACGTCGGGATGAAGATCGGTGTGGAGAGCTTGACCATCTGCGCCGACAAACCGCCGATCATGAACAAGCCGAGCACTGAAGCAACGGATATAAACGTGTTGATCTTGGATCCCTGCAGGATGGTCAGCGCGGCGCGCGTTCCCAACCTGTAGCTGTAATGGATGAAATAGTAGCCGACAGACCAAGCGATCGCCGGTGTGATGATAAACAGCAGGATCGGTCCCAACGGATTGCCCGTATTCGCCATCGGCAACGCGATCATGATGATCAGCAGCGGGTTTAGCGTCGATCCGAAGATCGTATCCCCGATGCCGGCAAACGGTCCCATAAGACCTGCTTTGACGCCTGTGATGGCGGCGACGTCAATCGGCGCTCCCAACGCGCGCTGTTCCTCCATGGCGATGGTGATGCCATAGATGATGCAGCCAAAGATTCCCTGCGTATTGAAGAACATCAGATGGCGGGTCAAAGCGTTCTTGTACTCTTCGGGATCGTTTCCGTAGAGTTTCTTTAGAATCGGAATGAACGCCATGCAATACGGGATGGATTGCAAGCGCGCAAAGCTGTTGCTCTGCTCGATGTAAAAGAGCCAACGAATCAATGCTTTGGTGACATCCTTCTTCTGCAGAACCCTCTTTTCGTCTTCCCCGGCTACGGTTGCGGCTTCGGCTGCCGCCATATCGCCGCTTTCCCCCTCGGTCTGATTGGAGGCCAGAATCAGATAGTACACAAAGGCCCAGAACGCGCCGATGAACGCGAGGAACAGCCCGCTGGCACCGGTGTACTGTACCAGGAAATAGCCGCCCAGGAAGAACGGCCAAAATGCGGGCCGTGCAATAACGCGGATGGTCATCGCCATACCAAGCGCAGGAAGCATGCCGCCAACGGCGGTCAGCGCGTTGATCAGCCAGACCGGCAAATTGTTCATTAAGTTTCCGATGGCTGTGGCTCCCAGTGAAATGGCCAAATACATCGGCAGCCAGAACAGCGGGATTTTCATAAGCCACGTCGCCGCCCCGCCCCAGAACATGATGGCTTTGTCATTTCCTTTTTCGGCTGCTTTATCGGCCATACTCGCATTCCATGCGAACAGGATGCGGCGCAGGGTTTGCAGCTGTACCAACAGAAGCGATATTGGAATTGCAATTGTCAGTCCCTGCTCAACCGGCAGACCGGACGACATAACGACGGCGCACGCCATGGCCGTGCCCGCGTTCGGATCCCAAACCCTGGTGCCGCCGGCGCCTGTAAACGCCAGAAACATGGGTTGAATGACAGCTCCGATTTTTGTTCCGGTTACAATATCGCCAAGGATTAATCCATACACCATTCCAACAAAAACCGGTCGGGCCCAGGCTGTCTGGTAGCCCCAGCTCAAATTGGAAAGCCAATAAAAGGTGGCCATAAGAAACACTCTTATAAAGGTAAGTTCTACCAAGCTTTTCTCCTCCTTAACCTATTCAAACGACGTTCATTGAACGGAAAGACGAGATATTGCCAATTCGCTACCCTCCTTTTCCGCGGCAACCGGCGGTAGTATGGTGAAATGAATATTGCGAGTTTGTAAAGCGACTATATGCGGGCTTCCAACTAAAAGTATTGCCATATGCGGCGGCAGTGTATAGAAATGCATACGCAAAGTGTTCATGTGAATATTGGCATCGCAGGAATGTACCTTAATATTTACTATAGACTATTGATAATTGGGCGTCAATATGGGATAATCCCGCAGATTAGTCAATGTTCCGGAATATAAATTATTTTATACATGCAAAATCAGGATAAATCGAACATACGCCATATAGGTCTTTATAGAATAATTATACACGCTGATTGGCTTTATAATGACGCTTTTTTCAACAATAGCCTTGTATTGATCGCCTTGCATGTCCGATTTGTTGCACGGATTGACGGCTTGCCAAATCGACTGTTTTACAAATAAAAGGAACGCCCGAAGGCGTTCCTTTTTTGTCGGTATGCCTAAACAGACGGCATACACAATCTGGTTCTCATTTGGGTTTTACATAGGCTTTGAAGACAAGTCCGCCGTCGCCGAAGATGCCGATCGCGCCAAGCACGATTCCGATGAAAGTCAACCCCAGCGCTGCTTTCATCATGGTTCCGCCTCTCTTCAGGTATGCGAAGACCAGCAGGATCAGACCCAAGGGCAGCAGTCCCGGAGCGACCTTGTCGAGTATGCCGGTCTGCACCATCATCGGCGTTCCCGACGTCGGGATGAAGATCGGTGTAGAGAGTTTGACCATCTGTGCCGACATGCCGCCGATCATGAAAAGACCGAGCACGGCGGCAACGGATATGAACGTGTTGATCTTGGATCCCTGCAGGATTGTCAGCGCGGCGCGTGTCCCCATCCGGTAACTATAGTGGATGAAGTAATAACCGGTTGCCCAGGCAGTACCCGTGTGCAAGGCGAAGTAAAGAATCGGTCCTAACGGGTTGCCCTGTGCCGCCAACGGGATGGCGATCATGATGGTCATCAACGGGTTTAAGGTCGACCCGAAAATCGTATCGCCGATACCGGCGAACGGACCCATCAAACCGGCTTTGACGCCCGTGATAGCATCAACGCCGATCGGAGCACCCAACGCGCGCTGCTCTTCCATCGCGATGGTGATGCCCACGATCAGGCAGCCAAAGATTCCCTGTGTATTGAAGAACATCAGATGACGCGTCAACGCGTTCCTGTATTCTTCCGGATCGTTCCCATAGAGTTTTTTCAGGATCGGTATGAACGCCATGCAGTATGGGATGGACTGCAAACGCGCAAAGCTGTTGCTCTGTTCGATCCAAAATAGCCATCGATACCAATGTCTTGTGATATCTTTTTTGGTCAGTACCCGTTCGGTCGTTTCGTCCAGCGACGCGGCGCCGGCCTCACTCATATCGGCGGCATCCTCTTGCTGATTCGATTGCAGCACGAGGAAATAAATAAACGCCCAGAATGCGCCGATGAATGCCAGGAACAGCCCGCTCACCTTCGTATACTGGACCAGGAAGAAACCGCCCAGGAAGAACGGCCAGAAACTCGGACGGCCGATAACGCGGATGGTCATCGCCATTCCAAGCGCAGGAAGCATGCCTCCAACGGCAGTCAGCGCGTTGGTCGCCCACAAAGGCAGCCCTGCGATTACCTTCCCGATGAATTCAGCGCCAAGTGAGATCGAAAGGTACATGGGTATAAAAAACAGTGGAATTTTTATCAGCCAGGTAGCATAGCTGCCCCAGAATACGATGGCTTTATCATTGCCCTTCAACGCAGCCTTATCCGCCATACTCGCATTCCATGCGAACAGAATGCGGCGAATGGTCTGCAGTTGTACCAGCAGCAGCGATACCGGAACCGCGATGGTCAGCCCCTGCTCGATTGGCAGGCCGGATGACATCACGACGGCGCATGCCATCAGCGTCCCTGCGTTCGCATCCCAAACCCTGGTGCCGCCGGCGCCTGTGAACGCCAGAAACATGGGCTGAATGAAAGCGCCGATTTTTGTTCCCGTAGTGATATCGCCAAGGATGGCACCATACACTATCGCGCAAAAGACCGGGCGGCCCCAACTGGTCTGATAGCCCAAGCTCAGGTTTGAAATCCAGTAGTACGTACACAAAAGTATGACTCTTAAAGTGGTAAGCTCTGCCATTCTTTCTCCTCCTTAACCTATTCAAAAGACGTCCATTGAATGGAAAGACGAGATATTGCCAAATCGCTACCCTCCTTTTCCGCGGCAACGGGCGGTGGTGTTGAAATGTAAATGTAATATTGGTAAGAATGTGAGCATCATAGAGTAACCAATCTACCAATTACTATATACTATTGATTATTGTTCGTCAAGATGCATTTATCGCATAATTGATATATAATTATCAGAATTTGATTGTTATATTTGATATAAATTATTTTAAATCAATGAAAGAGTGCAAAGAAAATATCTGCGGTATGATACATACTTGATAGAATTCTAACTATCCTATTTACAACAATAAAATGCTATATGGTTATGAATCAAAAACAACAGAAAAAACAGAAAGCGGACCGGTTTTGGCGTTCCTCTTCCTGTTTTTTCCAATAGGCTTGTATCGCTAGCGATTCCTGTCCGCTCTTTGAAGGGTAAACCGAAATGTTGTCCCCTTCCCCACTTCGCTTACAACCGCAATGGTTTCCCCCATCAGCGTGAGCACTTCGCGCGCAATGGATAGTCCAAGGCCTGTGCCGCCGCCGCTGTGGGACCTTTCCGCCTTGTAGAACCGCTCAAACACATGGCCAATATCCTCTCGTCCTATTCCCGCACCGTCGTCCGAAACGCATATCGTCACTTTATCGGCGTCGCATGCGGTATACACCTTCACATATCCGCCTTCTTCGGTGAACTTGAAAGCGTTGTCCAGCAGTATGACCAACACCTGTTCGATGCGGTCGGCGTTGGAAAAAACCATGGGGCATTCGGGACAATCAACATCGAAATGGATGCCCAGATCGTAGCTGAGGTTTGCGTAGCGCATCCTGATATCATTCAACAGGGCCGTTAAGTCGACCTCGGCTTTTTGCAGCGCTATTCCGCCGCTTTGCAGGCGGGAGAGCTCCAACAGATCCTCTATCAACCTGCCAAGACGCATGCATTCGCGAAGGATATACCCGTAATAACGGCTTCTGTCCTGCGGCGTTTTGATCAAATCGTCGTTGAGCGCTTCCGCAAGCCCGCGTACGGCGGACAGCGGCGTACGAAGCTCATGGGAAACGTTCGCGACATAATCCCGCCGCGTCTGCTCCAGCCTCTCCGACTCGGTGATATCGTGAAACAGTGCCACCACGCCGCGGCAGACCTTCGTCTCGTCGGTAATCGGCGTGGCGATGACGCGAAGTATGACGCCGTTTATCACAACGTTCCGTGTCATGGGCTGCCCGGTCTGTGCCACGGCTTTGATATCCTGCATCAGCGTTCCTTCGCAATTGTCCACGGCTTGGAGAAGCTGCGCCTCTTGTGTTGGAATGTTGAGAAGCCCGTACAGAGCCGGATTGGAATGCAACAGCGCACCGCTCTCATCCAGTGCCAAAATGCCTTCCGCCAATCCGTCGATGGTAAGCTGCAGCCGGTTGCGCTCCAAAACGAGCGCTTCGAGCGTGCTCCCGAGCTGTGTTGCCAGATGGTTGATGGAATGGGCCAGTTCGCCGATCTCGCCTTTGGTTTTTTCATCGGCACGCAGCGAGAAATTGCCCTGCGCCATCGATAATGCTACGGTGTTCATTTGCGCAAGCGGTTTCACCATGCGCTTTAGGAAATAGTAAAGCGGCAGCAGCATGACGACAAATGCGATCAGGCAGCTGATCCCCAAAAGGACATACAGGCGTTCCAGCGGAGACTGCACAATTCGCATCGAGGATGTGAGCACGACGGCACCGATAATATTGCCGCTTTTAAACACCGGAACAGCTACCACCATGTATTCCGCTTTGCGTGTATCTTCCCGCACGGTTCTGGTAGTGCTTATCCCCGTGCTCATCGCTTCGATCGCTATAGGCTGCGTTATGTTCTGCATTTGCTGGCTGTCGGCGCGGTAGAAGAAGTCATCGCCCTTGTCCAGTGAAAAGATGACCAGATTGCCCAGTGCGTCGTAGATCTGCAGCTGGGCGTTTGAAAGCGTTCCGGATACGGAAATGGCGGATTGCATATCGCGAAGGTTCAGGGTACCGTCGGCATATTGCTGATAATAGACGGCTACCGCCTGCGCTTTGGGCAGAACTTCGTCCGTTTTCGCCCGCGTGAACACAGGACCGGAAATGCGCATGAAAGCGACGCCTACCACGACGGCTACCACGAGTATGGTTATCACCTGCAACAGCAGCAGGCGGCGAAACAGCGTTCCACGCTTCATGTATCGACCTCGAACTTGTAGCCGACGCCGTAGATGGTGCGGATGCGCCACGCGACGCCTTCAGCCGGAAGCTTTTGGCGGATACGCTTTATCTGCGTATCCACGGTGCGCGTGTCACCGAAATACCCGTAATCCCAGACGCGGGAAAGAATCTGTTCACGGTCGAAGACCTGTCCGGGATGGGACGCCAGAAGATGGAGTATCTCCACTTCCTTGGGGGTGCAGGCAACAGGCTCACCGAAGATCTTGACTTCATAATGGTTGATGTTGATTTCAAGGTTGTCAAAGCGCAAAACCGGTTTGGATTCCTCCACATGTTCGCCGCTGCGCCGAAGCACCGCCTTTATCCTGGCCAACACCTCGCGCGGGGAAAACGGCTTTACGATGTAATCGTCCGCACCCAGCTCAAGGCCCACGATCCTGTCCACTTCCTCGCCCTTGGCGGTCAGCATGATGATAGGGGCGTGGCTAGTCTTTCGGATTTCCCGGCATACGTCGGTGCCGGACATTTTGGGCATCATCAGATCGAGAAGGATCAGGTCCGGTTGTTTGTCCTGCGCCATCTTCAGCGCCTGTTCTCCGTCATAGGCGGACAGATGGGCAAATCCCTCCGAGTCAAGGTACACACCCAGCGTTTCGTGTACCATGCGTTGATCGTCGCATATTAAAATCAAGGGAACCTGTGGCAACAGCAATTCCACCTTTCTGTCATTTGAGTTGATCAGCACCGATTCAGCGGTGGTGCCCTTATTATAATCTTCCAATTTTCGCGTTGCAATGGACGAACGGCATCTGTCATGATTGTTCGATCCGTTGCCTTAATCTATACATAAATACGAACAGAATGTGTACGCCATCACCTTGCAACTTTAAAACAGCCGACAAATTCCGTGTTCCGGCAACGTATGTCTCCCGCTTTCGCCTGCCGATGCGACCACATTGTGTACGCCAGCAGCGGTAGACTGCTTGCGGGGTTACAGTTGCCGATGAATAAACCGTTTCAATACCAAAGGATCGTCTGCCTCTTTCCATGGTAAATGCACGCTTGCCGCCTGGTTTTTTCACTGCTTTATGCCACACATACAGGCTGCTTCGTGCCCCAAACCGCAATATTTCGCGGTATTATGCGACGCCGCGGCGGATTTTTCGGAATATTCACCTTTCTCTTGTCGCAATGTACAAAACACGATACAATGTATAGTACGTCACAGAAAACCTTCGTGGGGAGGATATGCTATGGAAATCCCGCAAAAGCCGCGATCCCGCTTCTTTTGGATATCCGTATTGTGCGTTTTGCTGTTGATCGGCGGCGCGCTTTTGGGTCTGTTTGTATTGCCTTCCATCATCGCGGCGCGCCAAAAAGCAGCTCTGCTCCCCGGGGAAACGCCGGAGGCGAGTCCGACAGCGACTGTGCTGCTCAATCCGCCGACCGAATCGCCCGGCATCGCCGTTGGGGAACCGACCCCCGGTTCCACCTTTGTTCCTACACCGGCGCCAACGCCCATCAATCCGCAGGATTCGATGTCGGATACCGTCGCGTTTGCCAAGCAGAGCGTTGTTATCGTTTTGGCGCAATACGGCAAAAGCCAGGTCATGCATTCGGGTTTTGTCTACGGCGACGGTTTCATCGTTACATCCTATAAAGGCTTTGAAAAAGCATCCAGCTATACCGTGCTGATCAACGGCGAAACGACGCCGACATTGGCAAGTGTTGTTCAATACGATGTGGAAAGCGACCTGATGGTGCTATCCACCTCACGCACCGATCTGGTTCCGGTCACCTGGGCACAGAGCGTCTTCGTCAAGCCCGGGGATTTTGTCATTGCCGTGGGAACGCCTCTTGATACCCGTTATCAAAATTTGGTAACGCGCGGCATCATCAGCGGCGTGAACCAAACCTTAAGCGGCAGCAAAACGCAGTATCTGATCACCGACGCGGCTACCAATCCGGGAGAGTCCGGCGGTGTTCTGTTCAACAACCGCGGCGAGATGATAGGCATGCTCACCGATATCCGCGTCGATGCGGGCTATGACAGCAAGGGCGATCCGGTATCGGCACTTGGCATGACGTTTGCGGTGCCCAGCGATGCGATATCCCCGATCTTAAAAACGCTTATAACCGGCAGAAGCATTCAGCGCGCTTCGCTGGATATTCTGGTCGTTGAATTGACAGCGCGGCAAAAATCGGCATTGGGACTTGAAAACGGCGTGCGCGTCACCTTTGTAAAAACAGGCGGCACCGCACAATTGGCCGGTATCGTAACCGGCGACATATTGATTTCCTATAACGGCGTTGCCTTAACAAATACGGCCATGCTGGATTCGCTGGTAGCTTCCTCCCACGTTGGCGACACCGCAGCGATTGCGCGCATACGCAATGGGGTTGTCGAAACGATCAGCATCATCATCAAAGACGCAGCGCAATAAAAAACAAGGTACGGTTCAATCGGATCCGTCATACCCCGTCTTTTCCACCCTTGTTGGCACGGTCTTTTAAAGGCCCTGCCGCCTCCCCCCGAAGATTTCTTCGGGGGGCTTTTTTATCTGCAATCGAATTGCCTGTTCTTGTTGTTTTTAAACGCCCGATCATCCGTCTCTATAAGTAACAACAAAATGTGGATAGATGTGATGAATTGCCAAACCCGGATGCACGTGTTATAATTGTGCCCGCGCATGTACCCGTAGCTCAGCTGGATAGAGTGACAGACTCCGACTCTGTAGGTCGCAGGTTCAAATCCTGTCGGGTACACCAAAACAAATAGCCGCCTATATGGCGGCTATTTGTTTTGGCTTATCCGTCTGGGTTAATGAACCTGTTTATTGCGAAGCAATAACGGGGGGATCTTTAGCCGCCCGCTTGTCGGGCGGTATCCTGTCGGGTACACCATTGAAAGACCGTCGATTTATGTCGACGGTTTTTGCTTTTTGCTAGTATTTGTGTGGGTTGTCAGATAGCAAGTCTTATAAGGACACTCAGAAACAAATGTGAATGATAAGATTTATTAATTGCTTAGACTTTTGTAGATTGCATTTTTATAATATGTTACAATTGACACAAACTAAAATATAATAATAAACTTAAAGGAGGAATACTTATGGGATTGCCAGGCGAAGGACTAATTAGTACCGCAATAGAACAAGTAATGGCTGGCATTCAGATTAAAGTATCACAGATCGAAGAAAATCGAAATCGTGAGTTTCTATACCAAATGAAAGAGTTGGAATTCTATAAGAGCAATTACGAAAAAGACCTTAAGGATATTTTTGATTATTGGTTTGATGTAGTTCGCATAACACATATCAAGGACAATGTTAATTTAGCTGAGCAAGAAAGGCAAAAACATCAGAAGAAATATCAGGAATTGGTTAGCGTTGATAAAATATCAAGATATAGAATAAATACACTAAAATATGGAGGTAAAGAAACGGGTAGAATATTAGCCATTCAAAATAAATTGCAGCAAGACAAATATAAAGACCAGCCCACCGAAGTGACAATATATATTTGGTGCAAAATACTATCTGTTCTAAAAAAAGATATATTAGGGCAAGATTTAGATCCCCTCGATATTATTCAAGTGCTAGTAAACGATTACGATGAGCATGAAAAAGAAATCCTTGCGGCACAGAAATACGTAGATAAATTATACAAAAAGACATATACGGATTAGATTGAGTTCTTGTATATACTGGTTGCGATTGCCTGCAAACCATTGATATTACTTACTTTTGCCAAGTCCTATAATATCACTCGGACCAAATTTAAAAACAGTCATCAAAAAATGGCAGTTTTTTCGTGCTCCGTCACCGCTCCTCTTCCGCAAAAAACCAAGCGCCTGCGGTCGGGCGGCTTGTAAACAAGTCGCCTACTCGTCCGCTACGTCCCTACCGTTTTTTTGCGATCGCCGCCTTCGGCGGCGTTGAGTGAACATGCATCTCTTTTGTCAACATTAAGCAAGAAAAAGGACTGCCATTAAGGCAGTCCTTTTTCTTGCTACACCCGAGGGAATTATTGAACCTGTTTATTGCGAAGCAATTTAGACAACTCTGAAAGGCATTGGCTTGTGCTTCACTGCCGTTTGCACACGCCTAATGCTTTCAGAATCTCCTGCTCCCTTTATCGCTTACAGAGCGCGGTCGCATCCGATTCTTTAGCCGCCCGCTTGTCGGGCGGTATCCTGTCGGGTACGAGTGGATCATTGAACCTGTTTATTGAAAAGCAACAACAGGTCGCTAAACATTCGGAAAATACTTCTTGCGGATATCCTCCGAACGTACCTCGCGCCCCCCGGCCTGAAGCACCACGTCACAGCCGTTTTGGGTCAACTCCTGCAACAGCTTCGCTTCGTTCACGTCCATCGAGATCGATCCGTGCACGTTGATCTTGCCCGGCGCCATCCCGATGTTGCCGATCAGAAGATTCGGAAACGTAAACCCCGCCATATACGCGTCGCGTGCGCAGCGTACGTTCTGGAACAACGCGAAGAACTTCCCTTCGCCGAATTGGTCTTTCTGCCATTCTTCGGCTGCCGTTTGGGTGCTGATGACGCGCAGTTTGCGAAGCGGCGGCGTTGCCAGCAAAAGAACCTGCGTCATAAACGGATCCTTGACGATCACATCGTCGATGATGAGGATATGCGTCGGCTGTGTGAGCCGTATCCACCCCACCACGACCTGGCCGTGGATCATCCGCGCGTCCAGCCGCGTCATTACCAGCGTTCCCATATAAAGGCTCCTTTACATCACTGCTTAAAAAAGCGATTGATTGCCGGACTGAACCCTCTTTATTACCCTCAAAGCGCGAAGCGTAAGCCATTTGCTCTGTTCATCCTTTTGCTCCATCGGAATGAGAAGCCGGTCGTTGTTGTAGGTATTCTCTGTTTTCCACCGGCCCATGCCATCCTGTTTGGATAGCACAATGCGCAGCGCTTCGTCCATGCGGCTGTCCTTTATGCCGAGCCCGGTTAATATATCCAATATTTCCAGCACATCCGTCTGGTACATCAGTGGAAATCCGAACTTCAGCCAGCCGGGTTTGGACGTCTTTTTCAGGTTGTGGCTTTGTTTATAGATGTGGTGTATCAGCAGAAACTCGGCTGCCCTTTGTATCAGTGCACGGCATTCGGCGCTCCTGGCCTCGGGAGGAATTGCGCTGAGCGCTTTGAGCGTCTTGACAACACCCATATGGCACGTATGCTTGCCCCAGCACATTTCATAACGATTATAGGGCATAACTTGCGGGTCAATTTCCTCGCCGTCGTTCAACCGCATAAACCTTAAAAGCCAGTCGATGCCCTTTTGCAGCCTTGGATCGTCGAGATATCCGAAGCGTATCAGGCTCCAGACCATATTCCCCGACAGGCACGGTATGACCTCGGTTTTTCTGCCGCCACCCGACTTCATTGCCTCATGCATCGAAAAGCCGCCGTCTTCGCGTTCCTGTGCGTTGTTAAGAATATACTCGCACTGCTCTTGAATCTGCTCATTGGGCGATGCGCCCAGTTCCGCGAGCACGATCAGCGTCCAGACGAGCCCCTTGTATTTATACGTATAGAATTGGGGAAAGGTTTTCAGATACGCAGGATCACGCTGCAACGAGAGTATCTCCGGGACGAGGCCTTGGTTCATGATCGCTTCCTTGGCCGACTGTACCCTCGCGTCCTCTTCAGGCAAATCGAGGATATCCTTCAACGCATAATAGCGCACAGACGGGTTGTCCTCTTGAAGCATCAAATCGGTGGGGTCTTGTTTAAGCCAAGTTTTCCAGTTTTCCATCGCGCATTCACCTCCGGTTCAAACGGCTTTTTTGCCGGATCTTTGGATCGTGTGCAAATCCTGCCGTTCGGGTCACAGGGTATAAAACGCAAAACGCAGTGGTTCCCTTGAATTATATAGAATGGTACGGGATTTATCAATCGGCGATTTGGCAAACAAAAAAAGGGGTCGCCCCCTTTTGAATGCGTTACAGTATTTCCACAGGATCGCCTTTTTGAATTTCCCCGCCCTGGTTGACTTTTAAGAACAAGCCTTCGCTTGGCAAGAGGCTCACGCCGAACGTTTTCGTGACGATGCTTGGATGATCCTCTTTTCCGATCTGGGTCACCTCCAGAATGACATCCCGTCCCAGTTTTAGTTTGCTTCCGACCGTGATAACCGAAAAATCCAGTCCGTCGATCAGAATGTTCTCCGCAAAATCTCCCGGTCCCATATTCAGGTGATTTTCCCGGTTTGATTTTAAAACGCTGTCCCGGCTCAGGCATGTGACCTGCCTGCCCCAGTCGCCCGCGTGGCCGTCGTTCTCAATGCCGAAATTTTCGACAACATTCGCTTTACCGATCTCCTTTTTCAATTGCCCTCTCTGCGGGCTGATGGAGATGGCGTAAATACTACCAGTTTGCATCGGCATACTCCTCGCATAAAGATTCTTTTCCTGATGATAACGCATCGATCTTTAAAAATCCAGCCGCTGCGACGCTTTTGCATCAAAGGACATTTTGCATTGGGGGATTCAGACATGCACCCTCTGCTTTTCATACAATTCACGGTAAAGCGTGCAGGTTTTCATAAGGTTTTCATGCGTGTCGAATCCAACGATTTGCCCGCTCTCCATAACGACCGTTCGCTGAGCCTTCTGCAGTGTCGTAAAACGGTGTGCGATCATCAAGGTTGTACGGCCTTTAATCAGATTGTCCAGCGCCTCTTTGATCAAATCTTCGGTGGCTGCATCAACGCTGGAGGTCGCTTCGTCCAGAATCAGGATAGGACGGTCCGCCAGAACAGCCCTTGCAAAGGCAATGAGCTGGCGCTGCCCGCCTGAAAGCATTGCGCCGCCTTCGCCCACCTGTGTTTCATAGCCATTCGGCAGTTTTTCAATAAAGGTATTGGTACAGGCTTTTTTTGCCGCCGCTTTAACCTGCTCGTCGGTTGCCTCGATTTTGCCGTATCTGATATTCTCCATGATGGTCCCCGCGAACAAAAACACTTCTTGCGGGACCACCATCACCGCTTCGCGCAGGTCTCCAAACCCGATATCCCGAACGTCAACACCACCGATGGTAACAGCACCGGCGTCCACATCGTAGAGTCTTGACAACAACTTGACGACGGTGGATTTGCCTGCACCCGTTGGGCCGACGA
This sequence comes from uncultured Christensenellaceae bacterium, assembly GCA_942492795.1. Classification (GTDB taxonomy): domain Bacteria; phylum Bacillota; class Clostridia; order Christensenellales; family QAND01; genus RGIG3178. Next base: position 1,350,693 of record OW818639.1, on the reverse strand, counting down.
TGGCAATCGTCTGCCCTGCGGGAATGATAAGATTCATGCTGTCGATCACTTTTCGTTTTGGTTCATATGCAAAGGACACATCGCGGAATTCAACATCAAGATTCCCGCTCGCCGAAAGATCTATGGGGGTTTTGGGCGGCAGCACGGTAGGGCGAATATCCAGCGTTTGCTGGATACGCTCTGAGGATGCGGCTGCGGTTTGGTATGTATTGTAGATTTGGCTTAAATCCCGCAGCGGTATGAAAAATCTGTTTGTATACCCCAAAAAGGCCGTAAGAAGGCCGACTGTGGCGCTGCCGGCAGCAATCATCATGCTGCCGCTCATAACGACGAGTGCCGTGCCCAAAGCACCGGAGATCGACATGAACGGAAAGAACAATGCCGTGATCAGGATGGCTTTCGTGTTGGCTTTCATCGTCTCCCTATTCAGTTTTTCGAAGGTTCGAGCGTTGTCGCTTTGGCGCGATGAAGCCTGCACCACCCGGATGCCGGACAGATTATCCTCGACACCCGCGTTGAGATTGGCGGTTATTTGCCGTACATCGCTGTACGCCTTTCGCATATGACGGCCCAACAGGGATGTACCGAGCAATATCAGCGGAACTGTTATAACCACTACCGCCGCAAGTCCCGGGTGCAGAACAAACATCACCGTGATGATGCCGACGAGTGTCGCGATGTCACCTGCCAGATTGACCAATCCGGATGATACGAATTCAGCCAGCGTGTTTACATCACCGCTAAGCCTCGAAACGATATCGCCCGTCTTACTTTTGCTGAAGTAATCCATCGACAGCGTACTGATGTGATGGAACAGTTTTTTGCGTACATCGGCTACGAGGTTCTGGCCTATCTTTATCGTCAGATACGAACTTATATAAGAAGCCGCCCAATATACCCCGTAAACAAGCAAATAGCCCAAAAGCACCAGGGTAAGCCCCGGAGCGTTTTTGGGGATGATGAAACCGTCGATTGCCCACGCTGTCAACGCAGGTGCTGCAATGTTGGCGGCTGCGACGAGCATCGCCGCGCCCATAGCCAGCCGCAGCGTATTTTTGTATGGCCGAAGCGCCGCAAAAAAGAGGCGGAATACCTGTTTGTCTATATCCTTGAGCTTCTTGGTTTCAGTCTCTTGCTGGTTCATGCCAGCCATCATACCCTGTTGCATTACCGGTTCCCCTCCTGTTCCTGTTGCATATCCTCCGGTGATAAGCCGCCCGATTCACCCGACATTTGCATGGCGTACAGCTCATGATACAAACCGTCCTGTTGTAACAGTTCTTCATGCGTCCCGAATTGTTCGATGCTCCCGTTTCGCAACACCAGGATCTTGTCCGCATTTTTAAGCGTCCACAAACGGTGTGCGATGATAAAAACGGTGCGTCCCTGGCTTAGGGTATCGATGGCTGTCTGGATGCCTTCGTCCGTCTTTGCATCCACGCCGGACGTCGGTTCATCCATGATCAGGATGCGTGGGTTCATCAAAAGCGTACGTGCGATGTTGACGCGCTGGCGTTGACCGCCCGAAAGCATAACGCCTCTTTCTCCAACCAACGTGTCATATCCGTTTGGCAGCCCCGTGATGAAGTCATCGATCTGTGCGCTCTTGGCCGCTTGCCTTATCTGCTCGAAGGTTGCGCCCTCTTTACCCATTGCGATGTTGTCGCCCACCGATGTGTTGAACAAATATGTTTGCTGCAAAACAATGCCAATATTCTTTCGAAGACTGTTCACCGTATAGCGCTTATAATCGGTGCCGTCTATATAGATTGTCCCGCTGTCCGCTTCATAAAATCTCGGCAAGAGATGTACCAACGTGGTTTTCCCTGCACCAGTCGGACCCACGAGTGCGATTGTTTCACCCTGTTGGACCGAAAAATTAATGTTTTGTAACACAGGTGATTGCTTGTCATACGAGAAATTGATGTTCTCAAACCGAATATCGCCCTTTGCCTGCGGCATATCCACAGCACCTGGCGCATCCTTTACTTCAGGCTTTGCATCCAGCACTTCGAATATCCGTTCAGCGGATGCCGCCGCATTGATAGCCTGGCTCAAGAGCATGCCGGTCTGGCGGATCGGACGCATCATCATGCCGATATACGTGGAAAAGCCGACGAGAGTGCCAAGCGTGATGGTGCCCGCAATGACCTCCCTGCCTCCATACCACATCAAAGCCCCCGTTGCCAGCCCCATGATGACAAAAACATACGGCATCCAAAGCGAAGTTATGCGGCCTGCCTGAACGTTGGCATTTTTGTATTGCTCGTTCATGCGGCCAAACTGCTGGTTTGCGTATTGTTCCCGCCCGAACAGTTTGATTAGTTGAATACCTTGCAGCTGTTCTTGCAAATGCATGGTCAGTTGTCCTAGGCTGCGCCTGATTCTGCGGTACGCCGGCTGCACGCGGGACGTATAGCGTGTCATGCCGTGAACGATAAAGGGTAGGATGCAGACGTAAAGCAGCGCCAGCTTGATGTTCCACGAGAACATCACTGCGAGAATGCCCAATAAAAACAGGCTGTGGCTGATGATGTACACAAGGGCGCTGTCGAAGAACGCTTGCAGCGTCTGCGCATCCTCGGTTATCCTTGCCATAACATCACCGATTCTTGCCTGATCGAAATAGGAAAAGGATTGATGCAACAAATGCCGGTATACGTCCTGGCGAATGGTGTAAATGATACGCTGACCGCGGGATCCGGCAATGTATCTCGTGACAAAATCAAGCGTTCCCTGCAAAACAGCGGCACCGACAATGGAAGCGGCAATGAGCCATAGCGCTTGTATTTTCGCCGGAACGAGATAGCTGTCCAAAGCAAGTCTTACAAGCGAAGGAGGAAGCAGGCTTAAAAGTGTTGACAGCAAAATTCCGAAGCTTAACAGGAACACAGTGCCGCGATAGGCGCGCATGTATTTCATAAGCCGTCCCAGGATCTTCAGCACTCCGCCTTTTGGCATAGGCGGCTGCCCCGGTCTTCCGCTTCCCATACCGGGTGTTGAACCCGGATTTCCGTTCCCTGTGCCGGGCGAACTGCCGGGTATACCGGTTCCCGCACCATTGCGTTGATCCGGTTTTCCGTTGCCCGTGCCGGACTTTTGAGTGGGTTGGTCGTTGCCGGTGGTGCCGGAGGATTGAGACTTATCCTTCAGGTAAGCGTTTACTGCCGATGTTGCATCCCCGGTTGTATTGACGACTGCAATGCCCTTTTCATTGAAATAGTCCATTGCCCTGCCGCCTACACCGCCGGAAATAAGGACATTAACGCCCATCTTGTTGATGAGTTCGGGTAAAAACCCTGCCTGATTGCCTGGATTCGGCACAGAGCTGCTCTTGTATATTTGGTTGTTTTGCGATTCAAAGATTTGAAAAGCTTCACATTGGCCGAAACGCTCGGTCACCTTCATGCCATCACATGCAACTGCGATTTTCATTAGATCCTCCAACCTTGTTCCCCGGGAGCGCCGCTATACAAATCGAAGCGGCACCCCATCGGCTTCGCTGCGTTGAGTCCGGTATGCCAATGCCTTAATCTGCTAAAGAGCTGCCGTTACTGCGTCATCTTTTCCGCTTGCAGATAGATCTGCTCAATTTCTTCCTTTTTCATGACTTTTTCGGTGATGTAGGCGATGGCGAATATCACCGGAATATTGATGGCGAAGCGCAGCAGCATAAACGTCAGGCCCATGGAGGACGCCTCAAAGAGCATCATCGGGATTTTGGTTGTCGACCATGCGCCCAGGAAGATCAGAACATTGGAGTATTTGCTTCCTTTTTTCATCAGCATCGCTGCGACCGGAAATGCGGCATACAGAGGACCTGCCGCGGCGGAACCCAGCACGAATGCGATCGCGATGCCGAGCAGCTTTGATTTTTCGCCCATCAATTTGATCATCGTCTCCTTTTTTACCCAGACGTCAAGAAGACCCAGCAAAATGAATACGGCGGGCAGGATGGAGAGCATCTCCAGCGCGTTTTTCCCCGTTATCTGAAAAGCCTTGATGCCCGTTGCCGGGTAAAACACGATGATCGCGACGTTGATCAATAGCAGTATGATAAAAATTGCGTATCGCTTCAGTATTTTTTTCATCCCAGTACCACCCCTATGATCCCGGCGATTGCGAAGGAAAACAAAAATGCCAATCCGTTTCGCAAGATAGCCGCTTTTTTGCCAAAGAATTTGATTTCAAGCGGCATAGTCACAATTCCAACCATCATCAGGGTGGATATGAACGCCGCCAACTGCATGTAGCCCGCACCGTTTGCAAGCAGCGATGCTGCAAGCGGGAAGGCGATAAACCCGGGTATCAGTGTGATGGCTCCGATTATTGCAAGTACGATCACGCCGACAAAGCCGGAGTTTTTACCGATCAGCAGTGAAATCGTCTGCGCGTTAAGGACCGAAAGCACGATCCCGATGATAACCAGAACCGAGAGAAATTGGGGCAATATGTTTTCGAACGACTTCCACGCGCGCTTTAGCGCCATTTTTGTCTTTGCCTTGTCCTTGACAAAGGAGATCAGCAAAAACGACGCTGCCGCCGCATACAACAGAATGTTGAATATATCCATCGGAGAATTTCCTTTCAAACAAACTCAATACGTTTCCCGTTGGGCCGCATTGGCTGAAGTTCCGCTTTAAATATGAGCAATTCCGAAGGAGGAGGATTCGGGAATTGCTCCTTGTGCAACTTTATTCCTTCTCGCAGTCACAGCCGCATTCGCACGCGTGTTCCGTCACGTCGCCGTGGCACTCTTGGATCTGCTTTTCGCTGCATTTCCCGTCTTCGGGTTTCAACTCCGGATGTTCACAATGACAATGATTCATTTTCCGTACCCTCCTTCCTGCAACCGCAGCATTCGATCTGCCTGTTTTGCCCCTGACAGCCGCATCCGCTTTCGGCGATTTGTGCTGCCAATCCCATAAACTCGTTCGCAATCGCTTTTAAAAGATCACGGTCGACCTGATAATGGGTAAAATACCCGCGCTTTTCCCCTTTGACGATACCGGCTTTTCGCAGCAACTGAAGGTGCTGCGATACTGCGGCTTCGGATATTCCCACCCTTTTTGCCAAGGCGCCCACACAAAAATCGCGGTGCAACAGCAAGTTCACGATCAGGTATCTTGATGGATCGGACAGGGCTTTTAAAATTTCCACAACATTATCCATGGCACAACCTCTGTTTTTATTTAAGTTACTACTTAATCATATTATATTTTGGCTATATGGTTCTGTCAATCATTGTTTTTTTCTTCAAACAAAAGAGCCGCATCGCGTGCGGCTCCTTGCATGAAAAAATGCACTTGGCGTCAGTGGGTATAGTCGATGATGCGAACGGACTCTCCGACTTTTTTCGCGATGGCTTCCTTCATCTGTTCAAAATTGGGGCACGGAAAACCGATGGGGCTTCCCTTTTGAATGCAGGATGCCATCACGATGGTATCCGCCCCGCGTTTTACCATTTCGGCAGCCCTCGTCACCGCTTTCTTCCCGGGACACCCGCCGCAGGTATTCACCCCGATCACAACGACATCTTCTTGCTCCGGCTCAAACGCGTTCTTCTTTTCCCGCATGATGCGAAAACAGGTTGCCGAAGGGCACATATCTTCCGTCTGCATACAGCGAATCAATCCGACTTTCATTTTAAAAATCCTCCAATGCTCTTGTTTATTGGAACACATTATGCTTGTTCAAATCCATGCAGCCTCTTGCGCCCCATACAAAGACGTGGGAAGCATCATCCGATATGCTTCTATAATAAACACAATCCTTACGTACTGCAAACAAATATCCACAAACGGGTTCGCTTTGTAACCTGGTCACACAAGGTAAGGAAATCGCCAAACTATTATTGACATATGCCAATTTGAATGTTATTCTCCTTTTAGTTAATGGCATATGCCATTTATAGATATCGAAAGGATGGGATCAATGCCAAGACCAAGAAAGTGCCGGCGCGTCTGCTGCATGCCGGGCAGCCGAATCTTTGCCCCGGTGGGCGAAGAGGCCAAAGAGCAAACCGTTGTCATGATGACCGTTGATGAGTTCGAAACGATACGGCTCATAGACCTTGACAGGCTGAGCCAGGAGGAATGTGCCGAGCGGATGAATGTAGCCCGGACGACTGCACAGGCGATCTACAACAGCGCGCGCTTAAAATTGGCAGAGTTTCTGATCAGCGGTACAAAACTATCCATAAGCGGCGGCGATTATGTTCTGTGCGACGGCAATACGTCTTTTTGCGGGTGCAAACGATGCGACAGGAACGCTTGCCGGCTGGGGGATACGAACGATACGCAAAAAACCCCTTTCCCGAATTCCAATCAAAGTAACTCAATAAAACAAAAAACAGAAAGTGAGAAAAACAAAATGAAAATAGCGGTAACATACGAAGACGGACAGGTATTCCAGCACTTCGGAAGCTCCAGGAGCTTTAAGATTTATGATGTCACGGACGGCAAAGTCGTAGGGGCTGTCGTCGTCAACACAATCGGCAGCGGGCACAACGCCGTGGCGGGCATGCTAAGCAATCTCGAAGTGGACGCGGTCATCTGCGGCGGAATAGGCGACGGGGCAAAGCGCGGACTGGATGAGGCAGGCATCAAACTCTATGGCAGTGTAACAGGCGAAGCGGATGAAGCGGTGGCGTTGCTTTTGGCGGGAACCCTGGTTTTCGATCCGAACGCAACGCACAGCCATCATGGCGAGCATCAGGACGAACACGAAGGCGCATCCGTCAAAGAACATGATTGCGCTTCCTGCGGCGAGGAAAATTGCGGCGAACGCAAGTAGATTCATGGATCGTCAACGTTTCATCTATCTTTCAACGGGGGTTATACAAGCATGAATGAACCGACAGACAAAGCCGCAACCGGATCGAAGCGCAAACCTGTCAAGGCTGCGCAGAAGCTCCGCACCGGCGTACAAATATTCTTCTTCTCCTTTGTGGTGTTTCTGACAGCCGGCAAGGCGCTTTCGGCGGCGGGCATTACACTCCCGCTGCTGGGCGCAGTGTCCCTGCATTCGATCTGTCCGTTCGGCGGCGTGGAGACGTTCTACCAGTTCCTCACTGTAGGTACTTTCATTCAAAAGATCCACGCGTCGGCATTCGTGCTGATGGTAATCGTACTGTTGCTGTCTATCCTGTTCGGGCCTGTGCTCTGCGGCTGGTTTTGCCCGCTTGGCTCACTGCAGGAATGGATCGGAAAACTCGGCAAAAAAATATTCAAACAGCGCTATAACAACATGATTCCGCAACGTGTTGACCGCGTCCTGCGCTATCTTCGCTACGTCGTGCTGGCGCTTGTTGTGTACATGACGGCGACTTCCGCAACGCTGTTGTTTCAAAGCGTGGATCCCTACTATGCGATGTTCAATTTCTATACCGGTGAGGTAGCAATAACCGCCTTCATCGTGCTCGGTGCGACGATGCTCTTGTCGTTGTTCGTGGAGCGCCCCTGGTGCAAGTATGCCTGTCCGTACGGCGCGTTGCTGGGCATTTTCAACCGTTTGCGCATCTTTGCCATAAGGCGCCGTGTATCGAGTTGCATCGATTGCAAAGCCTGTGACAACGCGTGCCCGATGAACATTGAAGTTTCAGGCACCTCAACCGTGCGCGACCACCAGTGTATCTCCTGCATGAAGTGCACATCGGAATCCGCTTGCCCGATCGGGGATACGGTAGCGTTGGCAGCAAAGGGGGAGAAGTAATATGAAAATTAAAACGTGGCTTTTGGCTGTGCTGAGCGTTGCCATCCTCTTTGGCGGCATCGCCGTATCCTCTGCAATGGGTTTGTGGCAAACGACGACCGACAAGCAACCCGCAAAGATCAAGGACGGCGAGTTTGCAGGATCGGCCGATCCGGCGGACATTCGGGGCTCCTATACCTTCGGCGACATAGCCGGCAGCTATGGCGTTCCGATCGGCGACTTAAAGACGGCGTTTGGCAACGGTTCCTCCGGCGACTTTGCCGTGGTCAAATGCAAAGACCTTGAATCGATGTATGCCAACCTCCCCGAAGGAAAAGAAATCGGCACCGGGTCCGTCCGTTACTTCGTTGCCCTTTATAAGGGAATACCCTCTGCGGACAACTTGGCAACCTATCTTCCGAGGGCGGCGGCAGAACTCTTAAAACAAAAGGGCACGTTGAGCAAGGATCAAATCGTAGCACTCGAGCAGTGGGCTGTGGATCTGCCGTAAGCGTTGGCCAACGAAAGGGAAATCAATATGATTTCCCTTTCTTCTTTTTGTCCGGTCCTATCAAAAGCGTCGGAACACACGCTGCTGTAACCATGCATCGGATTTACTTTTCCGTGCGGAAAATATATACTTTTTCATACTACCACCGAATATGAGGGGCAAAATGGAACCGATAGAAAAACTGTATGTTGAAGCGAGCACGCTTTGCAACCTCGATTGTACCATGTGCATGCGGCAGGGCTGGAAAGGCGAGTTGCTTGGCCATATGGACATGAATTTATATCGTAAGCTGATTGAAGAAGTTAAAGGCCTCAAGAGCATCCATACAATATTCTTCGGCGGCGTCGGTGAACCGATGTTCCATCCAGACTTTGTGGAGATGGTGCGGATGGCAAAATCCGCGGGCAAACGGGTGGAATGCGTGACCAACGGTACGCTGATGACGCCTGATCGAGCACAGGAGATCATCGAAGCCGGCCTTGACAAAGTTTGGTTCAGCGTGGACGGATTTGATGAACAAAACGAAGAAAACGCGGAACACGGCAGTTTTGCGCTCGTCAAGCAGAACTTGTTGCAATTGGGTGAGCTACGCAGGCAACCACGGTTTATTCATTTTCAAATCGGGCTGACCTTTGTCGCGATGAAGGACAACATTCACCACCTGATGGATTTGATGTTGCTGGCGATGCAATGCGGCGCGAAGGATATCAAGATATCCCACGTGTTGCCCTATACCGAGGAATACATGCAGCAGGCGCTTTTCTTTACGACATTGAAATCCGGCTCGTATTTGAAAAACCGGGACAGAGAGGACGACATAGGAACCCCGACGTGTGATTGTCTGGGCTACGAAGCGCCGTCCCATGTCGACTTCCCGTTGATGGACTGGACGGAGCAAACAACGCAGCCTCTTATCAGCATGCTCAAGACGCTGAGTACTTTTTCCGTGATGGGCGATCCGCTGTGCCGCAAGGAGGATTACTGCCGTTTCGTGCAGGAGAACAACGTGTTTGTCAAATGGAACGGGGACGTTTCGCCATGCATGGGACTGCTGCATCCGAGCGAGACATTCCTCAACGATAAGCACCGGATCATCAAGCCCAAGAGCTATGGCAACATATCTGCGCAAACGCTTATGGAAATCTGGTCGTCCGAAGCGTACGCGTCGTTTCGCGATAAAGTGCGCCGGTTTGATTTCCCGCCTTGCACGTCATGCGGCGGCTGTGACAGGATCGTGGACAATGAGGACGATTGTTTTGCGAACGAGCATCCCACCTGCGGAGCATGCCTTTGGGCGCAGGGTTTTATTCAATGTCCGTGAAGTTTCCTTTACGGTTATCTGGCAATCTATCAATTCCAATAAACAGCAAAGGCACGGAAACCCGTGCCTTTTTGATGCAAGAAAGCAATAGTACGCATTATGACAGGATTTTAAAGACAGGCTATCTATAGAACAAACGATGCCAGAAGAAACAGCGCCGTTCCGCCCAGGATGATCAGGATGGTGTTGATCTTGGTCAGCTTTATCGCAGCAAACGCGCCTGTTGCCAGCACAATGGTCGGAATGTCCACAAGCGCGGTCATGCTTGAGCGGATCAGGAAGTAGACCATCAACCCCACAAACGCGGCATTTAAGCCCATCAGTGAAGAGCGGATCCACGGGTTGTTCTTGATCCGTTTGAAAACGGGCGAAACAATGATGACCAAAAGCACCGCCGGAAGGTACATGGAGATGATCCCGACAAGGCCGCCCAGCAATCCCATCAGGCTGTAGCCGATGAACACCGCGGTTATCGTCACGGGTCCCGGGGTGATCTGTCCCAGCGCCACGCCGACGAGGAACTGATTTGTGGTAAGCCAGCCGCGTACGGCAACGACCTCCTGCTGGATCAACGGCATCATCGTATATCCGTTGCCGAATACAAACAGCCCGATGCGAAAGAACGAAGTGCCCATCGTAAACAATGTTCCGTTTAAAGATAGTAGCGCAAAGAACGCGACGATAAACGCCGCGACCTTGGCGATGTCCAAAAAAGCCGCCTTTTTGTCAATCTTCTCTTCCGCTTTCTGCTCGTTGGCGGGCAGTGTGCGCTTGAAGATCACAATGCCCAGCAATGCCGCGCCGATGAGGATGACAAAGACGTTGTTGTACAGAAAAGTCATCGCAATCGCATATGCCACCACGATCAGCGCCCAGGCGCTCTTGATCGCGCTTTTGCCGATGATGAACACGGCATTGAGGATAAGCGCCACAACGATTGCGCTTAAACCGCGGAACAGCGTGTGGACAAACGCAACTTCATTGAAGCGAAAATAGACCCAGGACAACAAGCACATCATCAAAAAGGATGGCAGTATGAATCCGATAACGCTTAAGGCGGCACCCAATACGCCTTTTAATTTGTTGCCGATATAGGCGGACAGCAATACGAACGTCGGGCCGGGCAGGGTCTGGGCGAGTGCCAAACCTTCCATCATCTCCGCATCGCTGAGCCAACCGCGTTGCTGTGCTATGACGCGTTTAAATTCCGCCGCCATTGCAAGGCCGAAAGAGGAACTGCCGATTTTTAAAAATGCGAGAAATAAACGGCGGCGGCTTATCGATTCCAAAGCAAATCACCCTTTTTAAGAAATATTCTGCGATTTTACCTATATCGTTTTATCGCTTAAGAGTCGTATGTTTGTGTCCATGATTCGATCATCGCATGCAGTTGCTCATGGACGCCGTGCCCGATGACCTGCTGTTCAAACCTCTCGAACTGTTCGGACATCAGCTGCTGCATTTCGCCGTCCAGTACCTGATCCGCCATTTTAAAGAGGATATCGTTTTCCTTTTCGATATGCCTGAACAACAGATCGGCATACAGTTTGGCAGCGGTGCCGTACGCTTTGGCATCGTCAGTTTCTAAGGCTTTGGTCATCTGGGCGATATACCCCCTGCCCTGGTCGTGCTCACGAAGCATGACGCCGATGGGACCGCCTTCTTTCGGGATACCCCGCTCTATTAAGGTGGGGAATAGATATATTTCTTCCTTCCCGTGATGGCATTTGTCGGCAAACGTCTTGAAAAAATAGACCATATCGTTGCAATCGGACAGATGTTTGGCATCCTTCGGATCATCCGGAAGCATTTTTGCCAGCAGCTTCAAAACATACAAAATGGATTCGTGTTCGGTTCTTAGATCATCCGTTGCTTTTCCCATGATACAAACCTCCCTCAATGTACACGCAAGATCGTTTTGTTCTTCAGAATGTCCGTTCGCTTTCAAGGCAATGCCGCAAGGATTTCGAAGGTCGATATAAGGTGATTTCTATGGGATGTCAGGGCTTACTTCGCTGTATTTTTATTATATCATGGAAACGAATTGCCAACTATTGTCATAATGCCTGAAGGCTATTCTATTGGGGGATTTTTATTGGCTTTTTGCTGTTTTGATGTAAAATAAAGACAGATACGGTTTCCAAAGAAAAACAATGCAAGGGGGGTTCGTGTTGGCTGCCAACATCTATCAATCGGATATCGACGCAATACTTTCAAAGCGCCACGACAACGGCGCCGATTTTTGGACGACTCCCGATAAACGCCTGATCAAAGGGAGTCCGTTCACAACCCTTGAGAGCGCTTTCATGCTCCATGAGTTGGGCATGGATCGAAGCGATCCCGTACTACGAGGAGCGGCCGATCTGATCTTTAGCGTATGGCGGGACGACGGAAAGTTCAGGCTGTCCCCGCAGGGATCTATTTATCCTTGCCAAACCATCAACGCCGCAAGGGTTCTTAGCCATTTGGGGTATGCCGGGGATGAAAGGTTGCAAAAGACGTTTTCCCATCTTCTTAATACCCGGCACAGCGACGGCGCTTGGCGGTGCGCGAAATTCAGCTATGGAAAAGGGCCCGAAACGGAGGCATCCAATCCCGGACCGACGCTTGCGGCCTTGGACGCGTTCAGGCTTGCAGGGATTGCCAACAAAGACGAATCGCTAAACAGGGCTGTCGATTTCCTGCTGGACCACTGGGTCACCCGCAAACCCTTGGGCCCGTGCCATTACGGGATCGGCACGCTGTTCATGCAGGTCGTTTACCCGTTTTCCAACTACAATCTTTTTAGCTACGTCTATGTTCTTTCCTTTTACGATCGGGCAAAGACCGACAGCCGGTTTTTAGAAGCGCTTGGCGTTCTTGAATCCAAACTTTCGGATGGCAAAATCGTGGTGGAACGCCCGAATCCGAAACTCGCCCGCTTTGCTTGCTGCAAAAAAGGCGAACCGAGCGAGCTTGCAACGCAGAAATACCGCGAGATACTGAAAAACATAGGCAAAAACTGATCATAGAACGGGTGGCATACGATAGACCGATTGATGCGCGTCTGTAATTGCCACCCTCTTTTTATGTCAAAATAATGCATTGACATTCTATGTATATAGGTTATAATTTTACATAGAATAAACAAAGGAGGTGGCTGGTTTGGTCCCCAACGCATCGGTTAAGGGCAATATGGATCTGATCCTGCTGTCCTGCTTGACAAACGGCGACAGGTACGGCTATGAGATCACAAAACAGGTTGGCATTGCCACAAACGGCGCCATTGTGTTGAAAGAAGGCAGCCTGTATCCGGCGCTGCACAAGCTGGAAAAGCAGGGATACGTCGAAGGCTATTGGTCGCAAACGGATCCGGGCAAACCGGGCCGGAAATATTACAAACTGACGGATAAAGGCAAAAGTTTCATCGAGGTGGAACGGGAAAAGTGGGTGTCCTTTATCGGAACCATGAGGGCAATCATCTATGGACAGACCACCTGAATTTGTGCAATATCTGACGCAGCTTCAAACCAACCTCAAGACGCAGGAACAGGTCACACAGGATATCGTAGCCGAAATCGGCCAAAGCCTGTCGGATAAACACAACGATTATCTGCTTCGGGGTTACTCGGAAAAGGAAAGCGTATCCTGTGTTCTCCAGTCCTTTGAGGACCCGCTGAAGCTGGCAAATCTGTTCAACAAAATACACCGGGAGGGATCGGCTATGTCCGTCGCCAAATTTGTCTATAACAGGAAAGTCATCTATACAAGCTTTGTCTTGATTTTTATCGCCACCGCTTTGAACTTTGTCATGGCAATGGGGAGCTTTCTGCCGATTCTCAGCATCGATTTCGGGCCGCTCGGGTGGCACAATATCGACAACAATCTTTTCATCAGCCTGACGCTGTCCATCACGCTGCTTATACTCTATTGCTGCAGCCTGTACAATCTGCTCTTCAAGAAGTTGCTGCCGCCCAAGTACGTGATCTGGACCGCCTATGCAAACATTTTTCTTGATCTTGTGTTTCTTGTAGTAACGAAATAGGCAAGGTTGCCGTCTTTGCAGACAAAAAATGCCCCGGCAAAGTCGAGGTTTTCTGTTCTCATGAAACGGCTAATCTGTGGTGTGGCACTCTGCGGTGTTCGTCCACATTTCAGTTATTAAATACTACCCGATGTCGTTCCTGCGCTTGTAGGGAACATTCCTACCTTGGGGTTTGGGGCACAGCCCCAATGGGGGAAGGGGGCGAAGCCGCATCAATTTGGGGTGGTGGGTGGGTTCAGATAATCCCTTGGCTAGGAGTATCTCTCTTTCTTTTGCCAAGGGGCCGGGGCGACTTCCGATTTTCTCCCCTACAGCCGCAGCATAAGAGTGGGATCGTCCAAGGGAGAAGCTCTCCCTTGGAATCAATCGGTTTTCCGCAAGCGAAGCTTTATGCGAAGCGGAAAACACCATTACCCGCAGATTCATATCAATGAATCTGCGACTCAGGGGATTACTCAAGGGGGAATTGGATCCCCCTTGAAAAGCGAACGCTTGGCGATCCCTTCCTCTGAAGGATATGGGCTCAGCCTACACTTCCGTTTGGCTTCACCTCATACCATCAGAACCTCCGATTCGCTTTATCCTCCACTGGAGGCGCTCATCTCCGGTTCCCCTCTTAAAACGGCCACTGCGTGGTGCGGTTGTTTGCAGGAGCGGTCACCCGTTCCTGCCTGTCGGTATATGCAGTCGATACTTTTTACAAAGTTTTGCCCTTGCTTCTTTGGGGTTCTAAGGGGCAAATCCGGAGCCCTTTTTTGCTTTTCTTATGACTTTTGCGTTTTCAGCAGATCCTTGGCAACCCTTCCCCGTACAGCGGATTCACTTTTCGCCTTGCGCCCAATTTTGTTTCAAGCGTAACGCCTTCGCCCGCACGTATGTGCCCGATGATCGCGGCGTTTTGCCCGTCCTGTTGCGCGTGCAGAAGTTCGAGCGCAGATTGTGCATCCCGCGCATCCACGACCGCGACAAACTTGCCCTCGTTGCCCATCGTCAGCGGATCGAGCCCCAGAATTTCGCAAAACGCCGCGGTCTGTTCCCGAATCGGCAGAGCCTGTTCCAAAATATCCGCTCCCGTGCGGGAGGCTTGGCAGAGCTCATGAAGGATCGTCGCAAGCCCGCCGCGTGTAATGTCGCGCATGGCTTTTATGCGGATGCCGGCTCCAAACAGCGCCTCAACAAAGCGGTTCAGCGGCGCGGCATCGGATCGGATACCGTTTTGAATGCGAAGACGCGCGCTCAGAATGCACGCGTGATGATCCCCCAGAAATCCCGAACACAGGATCGCGTCGCCGATGCTGCAGTTTGCCGCGGAAACTTCCCGACCATTAGGGATCAAGCCGATGCCCGATGTGTTGATAAACAGTCCGCCCTTGCCCTCTATGACCTTTGTGTCTCCCGCTACGATCTCGACATTCGCTTCCCGCGCCGCATTTGCCATCGAAGCGCAGACGCATTCCAGGGTTTCGGAATCCATGCCCTCTTCGATGATAAAGCCGGCGCTGAGGTATTTCGGGATTGCGCCCATCATGCACAGGTCGTTTACGGTACCGCATACGGCAAGCCTGCCTATATTGCCGCCCGGAAAAAACAGCGGTGAGACGACAAACGAATCGGTTGTAAACGCAACTTTCCCGTGAAGTTCAAAAACCGCCGCATCCTCCATCCGGTTCTTATCGCTTTGAAAATGCTTTAAAAACACGCTTTGGATCAGCTGTTCCGTCTCCACGCCGCCACTGCCGTGCGCCAATGTGATCAGCAATGCGATCCCTCCCGATACCAGATTCCACAGGCGCCCTCCGCGGACACCATGCAGGGGCCGTATGCGTTTTGAGGCGTACAGGCAGATGCGAAAAGCGGGCATTCCTCCGGGTCAATCTTCCCCGTTAAAACCTGCGCGCACCGGCAGATTTTCGTTTCCGATTCATCATCCTTCAATCCGCGGCTTCCGGCGTCAAATCGCTGGTATTCCGCTTTGAGATACAAGCCGGAACTTTCGATTTCGGACAGGCCGCGCCAATAGGCGTTGCCCGGCTCAAAGAACGTTTGAAGGATGGACAGCGCTTTTTCATTGCCCGATGCTGTCACGGCCTCGCCGTATACGTTGCATACACAGTGCGCGTTTAATTCCGTCTGCCGCAACAGGTAATACAGCGCCATCAGAATATTCTCCGGCGTAAACCCGGCTACCGCGAACGGCTTGCAAAACGTCTGTGCGAGCGGGATAAACGCATCGCTGCCGATGATGGCCGCCACATGTCCCGGTGCTAAAAACGCGTCGATATCCTCCGCGCACAGAAGTGAAAGCGCGGGCGGCAACAGTTTTAGAGCCGTCAAAACCTTGATATTTTCAATCCGCTGCTCAATGCAGGATCGGATTAAAAGCGCGTACAGCGGTGCCGTCGTCTCAAAGCCCACCGCCGCCATGACGACGGTTTTATCCGGATTCTCACGAGCTATCTTTACTGTATCCAGCGGCGAATACACAAGCGCGACATTGCCGCCGCTGGCTCTGGCGTCCGCCAAGCTCATCTTCGTTCCCTTTACCTTGAACAGATCGCCAAAGGAGGCAACGATGGTGTCCTTTAAAAGTGCAAGCGTACAGAGTCGGTCGATGTACCCTTCGCACGCGAGGCATACCGGGCATCCCGGCCCCGACACAAGGCGGATTTTTTCGGACAACAAACCCCGTATGCCGCTTTTGAAAATGGCAGACGTATGCGTTCCGCAAACCTCCATCACCTTGATCGGCCTGCCGTCGTAGGATTTCAGCGTTTGGATGATATCCTGCAGGTTATCCACGGCCCAACTCCTCTATTTCCGCCAACAGCGCGGACAGTTCTTCCGCTTCGTCGGTTCGCATCACCTGGATGGCGCATCCCGCGTGCACGAGCACATAATCGCCCACGACCGCATCCACAAGACGCAGATCCACCTCTACGCCGTTTCCGTTAAAATCCACAATGCCTTTGCCTTCGTTCATCGACATCACTTTTCCCGGTACCGCTATGCACATGTTGGTTTCCCCTTCTGTTGGTATAGGGCGACAAACGCCTGCCCCAATGCGATGCCGCCGTCGTTTTGCGGCACCGCCTCGTTGGTATATACCGTAAATCCGTCTTGCTCCAAACCCTCAGCGGTACTTTCAAACAGCACTTCGTTTTGGAACACCCCGCCGGATAGGGCCACGCAAGTAATGCCCGTATCATGACGCAGCCTTTGGCAGATATCGATAACGCCCTCAGCCACGGCTTGATGAAAACCGAGTGACAGCGCGCGTTTGTCCGCAAATCTTTGGGCATGCAGCGTCTCCCACAAGGGTTTTGCGTCGAGTTGCAGCATGCCGTTCTCATCCGATATCCCAAACGCCATCCAAACGGGCGCAATGCCTGCTTCTATGGCCTGCGCTGCAAGGTTTTCCAATTCCTGCGCGCATTCCGCTTCAAAGCGGCTGTATTGGCAAACGCCAAGATAGGCGCTTACCGCGTCGAACAGCCTTCCGATGCTGGAGCTTTGGTGTACGTTTATACGGTTATCGATTGCCGGTTTGATGATATTCCAGCGCTCGTCGTCGATGTCACTTTCAAGCCCCGCGGCATACAGATGGCACATCGCGGATTTCTTCGCATCCTTCATACCTTCGTCGCCGTTTAACTGGACAACATAACGAAGATGTGCCGCGCGGGTATATTCATTCCCGCTGCACACCAGAAATTCGCCGCCCCATACGGCGCCGTCCGTGCCGTACCCCGTCCCGTCAAACGCTACGCCGATGGCATCCTTCAATCCGTGCTCCGCCATCACGGCCGCGATATGCGCGTGATGGTGCTGCACCTCAAGTACCGGCAAGCCAAGGCTTTTCGCAAACGCGGTGGAATGATACGCCGGATGCGCGTCACACACGGCAAACGAAGGCGAAAACGCGAACAGTTCCCGGATCCGCTCATAGTTGTCGGCATAAGCGTTTGCGTTGTACTCGCTCTCAAGATCGCCCACGTGCTCGCACAGCGTTGCGAACGGAGCATCCGCAAATAAAAACGCCGATTTCAGGTGTCCGCCCGCGGCAAACACACAGATGTCCTTTTTAAGATCCCCTTTCATCACGACGGGCAACGGCGTGTAGCCCCTTGACCGCCGTAAAATAAGCGTCCTGCCGGCGGTTGTTTTGCATACGGAATCGTCCAGCCGTATCGATATCCGCCTGTCGTTGTACAATACGCCGTTTAGATACGGGCTCTGCCACGCAAACATCGCCTCGTCGTCCTTGATGATCGGGTCTTCGGACACGTTAGCGCTGGTCATCACAAGCGGACCGCAGCGCGATATCAGCATCGATTGCAGCGGTGTATACGCCAAAAACGCACCGATAAACCGGCTTTTATTGCACACGGAAGGAGCAAATTGCTTTTTCCCCTTGTGCAGCAATACGATTGGCCGTGCTGTAGCGTTCAGCAGCTCTTCTTCTTTTTGGGATACGATGCCGTATTCCCGAATGCCTTCGACATTTTCAAACAACACGGCAAACGGTTTGTGTTCGCGCTGCTTTAAAAGCCGCATGCGCAGAACCGCTTGCTCATCCAAAGGTGAACAGGCAAGATGATACCCGCCGATGCCTTTGATCGCAACGATACCGCCGTTTAAAAGCGCCTCCGCGGCGCAATCCAAAGCTTGCTGCCGCTGCGTTATGCTTCCCGCCCCATCCTTGTAATACACGGTCGGGCCGCAATCATGGCAGCTTATCGTCTGCGCGTGAAACCGCCTGTCGCTTGGGCTTGTATATTCGCTTTCGCACTGCGGGCACAGTGCAAAATCGCGCATCGTCGTGGTATCCCTGTCATAGGGTACCCGCTCGATGACGCTGTAGCGCGGCCCGCAGGACATGCAACTGATAAACGGGTTTAAAAACCTGCGGTCGTTTGGGTCTTCCATCTCAAAGAGGCAGCGTTCGCATGCCGGAAGATCGGTTGGAAGAAAAACACGGCCCGTCGCGTTGTCGCTTGGCAATATGGAAAACGACGGATACTCCTGGTACGCAAGCTCCTGTTGTTCGCAATATACGATTTGCGCGTGAGCGGGTTTATGCACAAAGAGTGCCTCCAAAAAGGCACTCCGTTGACAAGATAAGCCGCATGCCACGATTTCCACGCAACCCCCGCTGTTTTTGACCGTCCCCGTGATGCTATGCTCAAGCGCAAGCTTCGCCACAAACGGACGAAACCCCACGCCCTGCACGACGCCGTAGAGGCGCAGTCCTATGCAGTTACACTCTGTGCTTTCGCGTTTATCCATTGCGCCACTTCTTCCATGCCCTGCCCTGTTTTGGCGGATACCTTAAATACATTGACTTTTTGGTTCAGCGCACGCACGCCGCGCATGAAATATGCCTCGTCAAATTCAACATAGGGCAGCAAATCGGCTTTGTTCAGCACGATAATATCCGCCTTTTCAAACGCCAACGGGTATTTATAGGGTTTGTCGCTGCCGTCTGTCACCGTCACGATCAACATTTTGATGTGTTCGCCGATGGAAAACTCCGCCGGGCACACAAGGTTGCCGATGTTCTCGATAAAAAGCGTGCCGTGCTGTATAAACGCAAGCTTGGGCAGCGCGTCGCGGATGTTGAGCGAGTCGAGATGGCATTCGCCGTGCGTGTTGATCTGCACGGCCTCGATGCCGAGCTTTTGCAGTGCCAACGTATCGATATCCGATTCGATATCCCCTTCGAGAACGTATTGTTTGCCGCCCATTTTTTGGATAACGCCGCGGATGACGGAAGTCTTGCCGCTTCCGGGGGCGCCCATCACGTTGACGGCAAAGATGCCCTTGTCCGTGAACTGCCCGTTCGTCTGCTTTGCTATCCTGTCGTTCTCGTCGTATATGTTCTGCTGCACGTCAATCTTGATTTCCATCTATTTCTCCTTGAATTGCCTCTATATAATCGATGAAGAATTCGTTGCCGATATCGCTCGGATGTCCCTCGCCGCCGCATTCGGGGCATGCAAACGAAAAGGGCATGCGCTCAAACATGGTTTGACATTTTTCGCATTGCAGCATCGATCTCACGCGCCGGATTTCAAGCTCGCACCCCTCGCACATCGTATCCTTTGCCACCGCGTCGAAATACAGATGAATGGAATCTCCCACATACCCGCTCTGATCCCCGATCACCAGCGCTATCTTGGTGACTTTGACTGCGTTTTGGCTGCGCGCGGCATTCTGTGCAAGCCTCACAATTTCCACGGTTGCCGGATACTCATGCATCCTTATTGATACCTTTCTTCCTGTGGATCGTCCGATCCGCCCGGTTTTCCGATTGTATTAAAAACGCCGAAACACTGCCATTTTCATTCATACGTTCAGCAAGGCCTAATCTTAGCATTCGGCCTTTTCGCTGTCAACATTGCGCAAAGCGTAACAAATACGCCGGCGTATGAACCCTGCCCATAAACAGCATAGCACAACCGTACCGTTTTAGCTGCAACGCGCGCAGCGAATTGCCTGTGCTGATTCCGTCTTCTCCATAGAATCTGCTCCAAGCGCCGGTTGCGTTTTTTGGCAATTGCAAGCAGGCTCTTTTTCTTTGTGCCGTACTATGGTATATTTTTATATAACAATACAAAATGCGAGGATTTCCATGAAACACAGACGTTTTGGGTTTATTGCACTCCTCACTGCTATCCTACTGCTGTCGGCATGCGACTCCGTTGTGCTCGTTACGGCGGGTCCGCCTCCCTCTTCGGCGTTGCCAATTGGCACTGCCGCAACCGTAAGCGCCTCCGGCGCTGCCGCATCAAAAGACATCCATCTTCTCTTTACGGGCGACATCATGTTCCATGGTCCGACGGTACAGATGCAGTGGGACAAAAAAACCCAGCAATTTGATTTCAGCTCCTATTTTGAACATATAGCACCGCTGATCCAAAGTGCCGATTTCGCGATCGGCAATCTCGAATCGCCCGTCTGGGAATTCAGCAAGAGCAAGATCGGAACATTCCGTTTCTGCGCGCCGATTGAAGCCATCCAGGCGATGCAGCAAGCGGGATTTGACGTCCTGTGCACCGCCAACAACCATGCGATGGACCAAGGCTTCCCAGCGCTTGCAAAAACCATACAGAGCGTGCAGGCCTATGGCATGCAGACCACCGGCACCTACCGCAACGCGCAGGAGCGCGATACGATAATGTTCGTCGAAAAAAACGGCGTCAAAGTTGCGATTTTAGCCTATGCGAAATCGTTGAATCTCTCTTCCAGAAACAAACTGGGGATGGGCGTAAACCTCATCGATATCCCACGCATGAAACAGGATATGCAAAATGCGCGAACGCAGGGCGCCGATGCCGTCATCTTCTTTCTGCATTTCGGCACCCAATACACCCACTATGCCAACAACTACCAAAAGAGCATCGTCAAACAATTGAAGGCCGCGGGTGCGGACGCGGTGATCGGCCACCATCCGCATGTCGTGCAGCCGATGGCGCTTGACGCAGAAGGCACGTTCTTTTACTCCTACTCGTTGGGCAACATCGTCACCTACCGCGATTCGTGGGACAGGCAATACGCGCAGATGCTGAATCTGACCATCCGCAAGGACGAACAAACCGGTAAAATCAACATCGTCGACGTCAATTATATACCGACCTGGTGCAAAGCCATCGCCGCGCCCGGGGAGACCAAAAAAATGCGCGTGTTCGATCTTCGCCAAGCTTTGCTGGATTGTCAAGCCGGCACCGATCCTCTGTTGGCAAAGAAATACCTCAAGGAGCTTCAAAAGGGGATGAATGTCATGATGCGTGTTCTGGGGCCGGCAACCCTGTTGCCGCTGCCGACGATTTGATCGCCTTCCAACAATGCACCCGGGCGAACAGAGCGTTACGCTATTCCCTCGCCTCTTTTGTTTTTTAACCGCCTTGGCGAATAAAAACAACAATCAACCTCAAAATCCGCATTCCCGATGGTTTTTGCGCTTGCCGTTGTGCATCCGGTTGGCTATAATCAGCATATTGTCGTGATTTGAGTGAGGGTAATGATGCGTGAACAAACAAGAACAAATCTGTCCGTTGTCTTTGCATTTTTAGGCTATACCATCTTCGGTTTCAGCTTTTTGTTTTCCAAGAAAGCATTGATGATAGCATCGCCGTTTATGCTGCTGGCAGTCCGCTTTTGCGTTGCTTTTTTGATTTTGAATTTGCTGCTTTTAACAGGCAAGTTTAAACTCCGCTTCAAAGGCAAATCCATAAAACTGTTGCTGCTGTTGGGGTTGGTCCAGCCGGTTTTGTATTTCATTCTGGAGAATCTCGGCGTGAAGCTTTTGGCGACGTCCTTTGTCGGCATCATCGTATCCCTCGTACCGGTCACAAGCATGCTGCTCGGCTTTTTGTTTTTGCGTGAAACGGTGCGTCCTTTTCAGATCGTCTGCTCCGTGCTCTCCATTTTTGGCGTCGCGTTGACGACCGTCGGACAAAATTTTTCAGGTTCCACCGTCTTTGGTTTTCTTGCGATCATCGGCGCTGTCGCCGCGACCTCCGTATACAACGTTGTAAGCCGCAAGATATCGGCGGAATTCTCTTCGTTTGAGCGTACCTATGCGATGTTCGGTCTGGGCAGCATCGTGTTTGCCGGCGTCGCGCTGATGCAGGGGGTCGCCGACCCAGCTTCGCTGATTGCGCCGCTTCTGGATGCGGGCTTCTGGGTCTCTATCCTGTTCCTCTCCGCACTCTCCTCCGTTGCGGCCTTTTTGATGCTCAACTATGCGATGACTTATATCAGTGTCGCGAAAACCGCCATCTTTGCCAATGTCACCACCATCATATCGATCGTTGCGGGCGTTCTGTTGCTGCGCGAAAACTTCGGAATCTATCAGCTGATCGGATCATTGGTCATCATCGTGTGCGTCTACGGCGTGAACAAACCTAAGCCGAAGACGCAGCAGATCAATTTGGGCGCATAATCGTATTGGAATCATAGAAAAGCAGCTTTGCATGGTCGAAAAAGCAATCGTAAAAGGGGCGTTCTGTATGGATTCGGCATACCAGTATCTTATCAGGAACCGGGATCAAAACCTTCCCGCAATTCACGCACTCAAGCGCGGGGCGGAGGTCGTGTTCTGCCAAAAAGGCGGCGTGATCCTCTATGAAAGGGCGATCAACCTCTATTACATTAGCCTCGATGACAATGCGCTTTTGGATTCCGATTGGCGGGATGCGTCGTTGCAGGCGGAATGCCTTGTGCTTCGCGAGAACAACATCGAAGCCGCAAAAGATACTATCCGTCCTGCGGTCGTCAATCCGTGCCGCCAAATGCTCTTTTTGGGCAAAGCGCCGGTGTGTCCGCCCATTGACGGGCTTGAAATCAAGCCGCTTTCCATCGATGATCTTGCTTTCGTATGCGCGCATTACAAGATGCACCTGGACGACGGGTACATTGCGGAGCGCATATCCTGCGGGCATGTATACGGCGCGTATTACAACGGTGCGCTTGCGGGGTTTGCGGGCAGGCATTCGGACGGATCGATGGGGATGCTCGAAGTATTGGCGCAATTTCAGCGGCTTGGCATCGGATCAGCGCTTGGTTGTTTCATGATAAACCTCGTGCTCGCCTCAGGCGAAATCCCCTATGCGCATATCTTTCCCGACAACGAAGCGTCGCTTGGCATGACAGGCCGCATACCGGGCGCCGTATTTACCGATGAGCTTGTGGCGTGGATGGCATGAGTGTCCAAAAGGCGCCATACGATGCATAGGATGCTCATTTCCCAACCTGTTGCGTTTCGCATGCGCGTTGTATATGATACTGTATGATTTTGGTTTTAAGGACGGTAACGATGGCGAATCAGGATTTGTTTGCGTATTTGAGCAAGAGCATCGACCAGCTGATTGCGGACGTTTTAAAGGCGTCGCTGAAGAATCCGAAAGAATCGGCTTTTTTCATCAAATACCGCGGTGAGAACGCCCGGAATGAAAAAACCCGGCAAACCTATGAGAACAAGGGTGTGCACATCCCTCCGTTTTTGATATCCTCCATCACCACGGACTGCAACCTGTTCTGCAAGGGATGCTACGCGCGGGCAAACGGGCTGTGCGCACAAGCCCCGAAAGCGGAGCCTTTGAGCGTTCATGAGTGGCGGAACATCTTTGCCCAGGCTTCCCTTTTAGGCGTCTCCTTCATGCTGCTAGCGGGCGGCGAACCGCTTTTACGACGGGATGTGATAGCGTCCGCAGGCAACGTCGGCAGCATCCTGTTCCCCGTCTTCACAAACGGCACGCTTTTGGATGATGCGTATCTTGACCTGTTCGACAAGAACCGGAACCTTATTCCGATTCTGAGCATCGAGGGCGACGGCGAAAAGACCGATGAACGTCGGGGTGCCGGCACGTTTGCCACCGTTTTTGCCGCGATGCAAAAACTCAACAAGCGCGGCATACTCTTCGGCACCTCGCTGACGGTGACGTCGCAAAACGTTTCGGAATTGACATCCCGCACGTTTTTGGATTCGCTTGTAAGCTGCGGCAGCAAACTTGCGTTTTACATTTCCTTCGTACCGGTGGAAAAGGGCACCGAGCATTTGGCGCAAACGGAACTTCAGCGCATGCAGCTCGAACAAACGCTGGCGGCGCTTCGGATATCCTATCCGAAACTCATTTTCCTGTCCTTTCCCGGCGACGAAAAAATGGCGGGCGGATGCCTCGCCGCTGGGCGCGGCTTTTTCCACATCAACGCGCAGGGCGATGCGGAAGCCTGCCCGTTCGCGCCGTATTCCGACCGCAGCTTAAAGACCCATTCACTGTTGGATGTATTGAAGTCCCCGTTTTTTAAAAAGCTCAAGGACGCCGAATTGGTCGGCGGCGAACATGACGGCGGCTGTACGCTGTTTGAACATGAAGAACAGGTAAAAGAGCTGTTGGGTGTCCACTGAAACCCTGTTTGCGATAGATAAAGCAATGCCCGCCAAATAGCGGGCATTTTTTGTACATTCGATATTTTTATATATGTTTATTTGATTGCTTATTGTTTGCTATGTTGATATTATTGCATTAAGTCATACCATGTGACCAATGTTGGAGAGTTGAAAAATGAAAAGCAGTATCAATAAACCTTTTATTATTTTTTGCACGGTATTGCTATTTTCAGGGTATATCCTGCTAGTGGAAAGACTGATACCAGCCGAACGTCTTCCCCACATAGACGATCGGGATATCGTCTCTATCCAAGTTTCCTATTTGAATGGAGATCCCATCGCTTGCAGCATGATCCAGATACAATCCTTTGTTTTTGCCTACAATCTGGAAAGATATTATCGTGATGATATCGGCACAACGCATGATTTTTTGGCAAAAGTTCTGTTCGCTAATGGGGGTGAAATGCACGTCAGCGGCGGTGGAAGTCAGGGATTTTGTAGCATTCGGTTGCCGGATGGCTCAAATCACAATACGACAGCCGCGGAACTCCCACGATGGTTCGATCAGTTCAGATAGACACCGTTCCGAATTGCTTTGCCCCCGGCTCCGCCAAAAACTTTACAATGACAGTTCCCTGCTCCTGCAAAAACTTCAGGTATTGCATCGCTGTTTCGTCCTGTGCATCGCGCAGGCGTTTGCCGCCGGGGAAGTAAAATTCGCCCAATAGTTCGCTTTGCATTTTTTGAACAAAACGGTGCACCCAGAGGGAGATTATTTCGAATTCCTTTTCCGACACAAAGCCGCAATTTGACAGCATGACGAATTTCGGCGCCCCGATTTTGACTTGTGCGTGCGGATTGCCTGTGGAAGTAAGCCTATCTATAAAATTCTTGAACAAACCGCTGACATTCTCAAAATAGACGGGCGTTTCAAAAACGATCAGATCGGTTCCCTGTGCCGATGCGATGATTTCGTTAAAATCATCCTGAAGAATGCAGCCATTGCTGCTTGTCCAGCAGGCATAGCAGCCTCTGCAATGTTGAATATGTTTGTCCGCCAGATTGACCGATACGATTTCACAATCCCGCATGCCGCTTTTAAGCGCCGACAGCATCACGGCGCTTATGCTCTGTTGCCCTTTGGGACTGCCGTTGATGGCAAATACTTTCATGTTCATTTCTCGCTTATTAGTAATATAGTAATTTACTAATAAGCAGTATGCTCCGGATACTTCGTTTTGTCAACAGAACAAAACACCCTCGGTTGGAATTCGTGCTCCAATCCGCGGGTGTTTTGCTGTTCCCTGTTATTCTATCGGTAACTCGGTTTGCTAACCGATGATGTTGGGCTGGACGATGTGCAGGCTCTGCGCTATGTCGTTTATTTGCTCCTGCGTGTACGGTCTTTGTTCGATCCGCTCGCGGTCCTTCTCCAAAAACAGCTCCGGTTTGCGGTATCGGTTGAGCACGTAGCGGGGCACAACGGGCAACTCGTTTGCCATCAACAGCAGATCGATCGGAGACAGTTGCGGAATGACGGTCGTCCTAACCTCAAACGGGGTGCCGCTGTGCATCAGCACATGGATGGTCTGCAACACCGCCTGCGCATCCGCTTTCTCCCCGCAAATTTCCCGATAACGCTGCATCGGCGCCTTATAATCCACCGCAACGTAATCGCAGAGCTTTTCCGCAACGCACTGGGCAACGATGACCGGCCTTGACCCGTTGGTATCCAGCTTTATTGGATAGCCCATTTCCTTGATCCTTCGCATAAACGGAAGCAAACCCCGCTGCAATGTCGGCTCGCCGCCGGAAAGGACAACGCCGTCGAGCTGTCCTTTGCGCTTTTCTAAAAATTCCCATACCCCGTCGCTGTCCAGAGGTTCAGCCGTCCCGTCTATCAGCGGGCGGTTGTGGCAATAGAAACAATCAAAACCGCAGCCCGCCATAAACAGTACGCAGGCGATATGGTTTGGAAAATCCACAAGAGTGCTCGATACCTTGCCCGCTATGACCATCGCTACTCCCTGATGGCGTATTTTTTGCGCAGGTCATACTCCTCGCGCTTGCCTTCGTTGAAATTCTGCACCGGTCGCAGGTACCCCACAACGCGGCTCCACACCTCTGCCGGCGCATCGCAGACGGGGCAGTTGAAATGCTCGCCCGAGATGTATCCGTGGTCGTTGCACACAGAGAAAGTCGGCGTCAGCGAGATATACGGCAGTTTGTAGTTGGTAAACGCCTTTTTGATCAGGCGCTTTGCGGCGCCGGTGTCCTTGATCTCCTCGCCCAGATACAGATGCAGCACCGTGCCGCCGGTATAGAGCGACTGCAGCTCGTCCTGCAGGTCCAGCGTTTCAAAGATGTCGTCCGTGTATCCGACGGGCAACTGCGTCGAGTTGGTATAATACGGGACCTTATCGCCAGCGGTGATGATGTCGGGATAGTTCTCTTTGTCCCGCTTGGCCAGCCTGTAGCTCGTGCCTTCCGCAGGCGTTGCTTCGAGGTTGTAATAATTCCCGGTTTCGTCCTGAATTTCCTTGATGACGTCCCGCATGTACTGGAGCGTGCGGATGGAGAACTGCTGGCCTTCCGGTGTCGTCAAATCATGCTCCGCACCCAACAGGTTCTGGCACGCTTCGTTCATGCCGATAAGGCCGATGGTGTTGAAATGGTTGTACCAGTAACTTCCCGTCCTAAGCTTGACATCCTTGAGGAAATTGGCGGCATAGGGGTAAAGCCCTTTGCCCGTCTGCTCCTCAATCACCTTGCGCTTGATTTCAAGGCTGTTCTTGGCAATGTTCATCTGCTGCCATAACCTTGTGCGGAATTCCATTTCGCTCTTGCTGATATACGCCAGCTTAGGCAGGTTGATGGTGACAACGCCGATGGAACCCGTCAGCGGGTTGGAACCGAACAGACCGCCACCGCGCTTGCGCAATTCCGTCGTGTCAAGCCGCAAACGGCAGCACATGGAAAGCGCGTCCTCGGGGGACAGATCCGAATTGATGTAATTGGAGAAATACGGGATGCCGTATTTGCACGTGATTTCCATGAACTTATCGATAACGGGGCTGTCCCACTGAAAATTCTTGGTGACGTTGATGGTGGGGATCGGGAACGTGAATACCCTGCCCTTGCTGTCTCCCTCCATCATGACTTCGCAGAAAGCCATATTCAGCAAATCCATCTCCTGCTGGAACTCGCCGTAGGTTTCCTTTTGCAGCACGCCTCCAATGATGACGTTCTGATCCCGCAATGTGCTTGGCGGTACGATGTCAAACGTCAGGTTGGAAAACGGGCACTGGAACCCCACCCTTGTGGGGACGTTGAGGTTGAAGATAAATTCCTGCAGCGCCTGCTTGATGGTTTGATAACTTAAATCGTCATAGCGGATAAACGGCGCGCAATAGGTATCAAACGAGCTCCATGCCTGGGCGCCCGCCGTTTCACCCTGTGTGGTAAAGGTGGAGTTTACGATTTGTCCCAAAAAAGAGCGCAGGTGCTTGGCCGGTTTGGATTCCACCTTGCCGGGTACGCCGCCGAAACCGAAGGACAAAAGCTGTCTAAGATCCCATCCGGCGCAATAGGGTCCGAAAAACCCCAAATCGTGCAGGTGGATATCGCCCGACTGGTGCGCTTCACGGACAGATTCCGTGTATACTTCGTGCAGCCAGAAGTTTTTCGTGAACGCCTCCCGGATATAGTTGTTCAGCCCGTTGATGGACTTTTGCGTGTTCGCGTTCTCGTTGATCTGCCAATCCTTGTCGTTGAGATATTCTGAAAACATCTGGATGGTAGCGCCGATCAGCGCGTTTGATTCACGCGCGGCACGCCGCTTTTCGCGATATAGGATATAGGCTTTGGCGGTTTTGGCATGTCCTTCTTCGATGAGCACCTTTTCTGCAAGATCCTGAATGCCCTCGACGTCCGCTATGCCGTCCGGAAATTTTAATTCTGCAAGCCGGACAACTTCATCCCCCAAATGCTGCGCCGTCATAAAATCGTCGCCGCCAACGGATTGCGCCGCCTTAAAGATGGCAAGCACTATCTTTTCCTTTTTGAAGGGAACACAGGAACCGTCTCGTTTGATTATCTGTTGCAACATACCATTCACCTCTGGAACTATTTGATCTATCTAAAACGTTACATACACCATATGCATGGGCTTCCCCATAACCGTGTACTATGTATTGTAGTCCTCGACACAAGCACTGTCAATATTTGACACAGTCCCGATTGATTGATTTTTCTTATATATTTCGATATATACATTCTTTTTATTTGTATCTGAACAACACTATTTCGGTTCAAAGATTGAAAGGACTTTTTTTGGATGTAACCAAAGGAAAAGTCAGTCTTCCCTGTTCGTTTTGGTTGTCAATAAAATGTGCCATTTGGAACATTAACAACATATCTCCGACTTTGCAATTCTCCCGGCAGAGGTCATATTTGTTGTTGCCCCCGATCAAGGCGACAAACCAGGAACATTTTTCAATACAACTGCTATAATAGGATAGACTTCGACAAAATGGGAGAATTGGATGCAGCATCATCAGGAGTATTCCTATCAAAACGGAAACGAAGCAGTCATCGTGTTTGTTCACGGTATTCTGGGTACGCCGAATCAGTTTCGTTTTCTCACGGAGCAGCTTTCGCACTCGTATGACTGCGAAGCGCTTCTGCTGCCCGGCCATGGCGGAACGGCAAGAGATTTTTCCAAAACGCCCGGGCGGGAATGGGTCGGCTATGCCCACCGGCGCATCGAAGAAATTCGGAGCCGTTATAAAAAGCTATACCTGATCGGCCATTCGATGGGTGGGTTGATCTGTTTGCAGTACGCGGCCAAAAACCACATTGACGGGCTTGTCATGATCAATACCCCGCTGGCTATCAAATTTGGCATAAGCCAACTGGCTTTTAAAAGAAAGTTATATTCCAATGTAAAGGGCAACGAGATTCTCTCGGTGTACAGACTGAACTATGGTGTCACCGGCGCAAGATTCTATGATTATCCGCTGTGGATCAGGCAATACATGGGCTTGTTTGGCATCATGCATCAATGCAGAAAATGCATCGGCAAGGTAAAGGCGCATACGCTTATCGTGCAATCCGCCTTGGATGAAACGGTGCACATCAAAAACGCGAATCTGTTAAAAAGAGATTTGCTTACATCCGAAGGGCCTGTCTATCTTCCCGAATCCCATCATGCCTACTTCTCCCCGAAGGACCGCGAAACGATCCTTGTGAGGACGAAGGAGTTTCTCACAAGGTCGTAGCCGCCCTTGTTTTGCAGGTTTTGCCCAAAAGCGCCGAAGCATTTCGTATGCTGCCTTCTTCCGTTGAGGATGAAGGCTTTTTTATAGGATGCGCCTGTTTATGCGACATCCTGTTTCGGGGATTAAAAAATTTCGCCATCGTGACTTTTTCGGCTCATGAGATGGCCTGCTTCGGGCAAACTTGTATCATCGAAACGGGGGATTGCCATGAATCAGCTTGAAATTTTCGAACCGAATGAAACCAAATTCCAACCTGCCCTTACGCAATCGGAACTTAAAAAGCAAGTGAAGCAGCTGTTGAAGACCGATGAAGAGCAACTCGTCAGCAGTTTGCTGAACGACCGGCATTGCGAAACGGAAACCGTCAAGCTGAAAAGAAGCTTTGAGAGGCTGATGGTGCTTGTTTCCGCTTTGATCGTCCTTATGAGTATCGGAGCCTTGGGCTGCGCGTTTAAACAGCTCAGCTTTTTTTTCGGCCCGATCGGAGTCGGCGCACTGATGACGCTATGGATGTCCACGCATGCAATCCAATCGGTCTTAAAAAAATATGCACGATTTTTGCTCCTGCATCACCGCGATACCCTATAGGTCTTTACCTGGACTTGACTTTGAAATGCCGCAAGATATACGCTTTTTTGCGGCATTTGTCGTTTTTTCATTGTGCTTTCCCGCCGATAACGGGTATAATCGCACCTGGGGGTGACATGATGAAGAAGGATTTCAGGTTTCTGACAAAGCTGTTTTTTTCCACGTTCTATTTGAGCGCTTTCACCTTCGGCGGAGGGTATGTTATCGTTCCGCTGATGCGCAAGAAATTTGTAGACGAGCTTCATTGGGTTGAGGAACAGGAGATGCTGGAAATGATCGCCATCGCGCAATCAGCTCCGGGAATGATCGCTGTGAACACATCGATTATTATGGGCTACAAACTTGCCGGTATCCCGGGTGCGCTCATTACCGTTTTGGGAACCATCCTGCCTCCGTTTATCATCGTCTCGCTCATCGCAGTCGGCTATTCGGCCATCCGCGACAACCGGATCGTGTCGATGGTGTTAAAAGGCATGCAGGTGGGCGTGGCGGCGATGCTGACCAACGTCGTATACGGCATGGCGAAGGACATCATCAAACAAAAGCGCTTTGAACCTCTTTTCATCATGATCGCCGTATTTATCGCCGCGGCATTTTTTAAGGTGAACGTAGCCATCATCATACTTTTGTGCATCCTGATCGGCCTTTTTGAAGTGGTGTTTATCACCAGAAGATCCGCTCATAAGGCAGGTGATCCGACTTGATACTCCTGCAGTTGTTCTGGAGCTTTTTCCAAATCGGCCTGTTCAGCATCGGCGGCGGATACGCGGCGCTGCCGCTTATCCAATACCAGATCATCGTATTGCACGGTTGGCTCGACATGTCGGCGTTTGCCGATGTCGTGACCATCTCACAGATGACCCCGGGCCCCATCGCCACAGCCGCCGCAAGCTTTGTGGGAATCAAAGTGGCGGGTTTTTGGGGGTCGCTGGTCGCCAACATCGGCGTCGTTTTGCCTTCGATCATCATCGTGCTGACCCTGGCGTATTTCTACACAAAATACCGCAATCTTAGCTCCGTACAGGGCGTTTTGAAGCGTTTGCGCCCGGCAGTCGTAGGGTTGATCGCTTCCGCAGGCGCCTCGATGATAGCGCTCGCACTGTGGAACGGAACGCTTAAGAGTTTCAGCATACCGAATTTGGACTATGTTTCCATAGGCATTTTTTTGGCATCGCTTGTTGCGCTTCAAAAATGGAAGATCAATCCGGTTTATGTCATGCTGGCAGCCGGCGTGGTGGGATTGGGATTATACAGTTTCATTTGACAATACCCATCCGGGCAGCATTGTATAAATACAATGCTGTTTTCTTTTGTCTACAATGCATTGTATTGCTTTTATTTTTATATATTGTGGACATGTATGATTTAAAATGGTATAGTCAACCGTAACATTTTGTACCATGTCTGTTACAATATCTTGTTATTCGGCGAAAGGAAAACCAACGATGAGAAAATGGAGTGTATGCCTGGCTGCTCTGATTGTGTCCGCCGTGCTTTTATCCGGATGTTCGGGTGCGAAGGCGCCTGCCGGGGCCAATTCAACCAATCAGTCCGCCAAATTGGTGGAACCGGAACAACTGATATCAAAAAGCGAAGCGGCGCAGCTGCTGGGTGAAGCGGTCAAGGAAGGCGAAAAGAAAGAACAGCCGGCCGTCGGTCAGAAACTCAGCTTCTATGCCCCGCTCAACGATAGCACGCAGACCTACGTTCAAATCGCCGTCACGCAAACCGCGTTTATGAACAACAAGAACAATACCCCCGAGAGCCTTTACAATTCGACGAAGGCGAACATCAACGACAGCACGAAAGCCATGAAAGTGGACGGCATCGGGAACGAGTATTTCTTTGGAACAGCCGGTCTGCACATCCTGACGGACGGATACTACCTTGTCATCATGACCGGCAATTCGAACAAACCGGAAATACGGACTTTGATGGGGGAAGCCGCCAAGATAGCCTGCAAAAACCTGAAGAATTTAATAAAGTAAGAAAAACAATCAAAAGGGCAAGCATCGCTTGCCCTTTTTCCTTTATGCAGAACCCGGTGCGGTCTCCATTCTCCGATGTCATGCGTCTGTCTCTTTCGGGACGCTGATTCTAATGATGATGCCCTTCGCATGTGCCGTCACAGCCGTCGGCGTGCTCACATCCGCAGTCGCATCCGTCGGCGTGATCGCATCCGCAGCCGCACTCGTCATCGTCCTGTTCCACACCGCTGAAGTTTACAAATTCCTCATTGGTAGGATATTCCTTGGTTTTTACAACCTTGCCGTCCACGAGCGTTATCGGAAGAACGTCTTCTCCCTGCGCCTGTAAAAGTTCGCTGACAGCGATGTTGGCAAAGGCCTGCGGATCCTTTTGAAGGTTGTACCGCTCGACCGTGGCGCCCCAGAGTTTTAACAGATTGATGGCTGCCGCCACCAATTGGAGATCCGAATTTTCAGTGTCTTTTACCGCGCCTTCAAACAGCTCAATCTTATGCATTTTTGTTTTCCCCTTAAGTTCAGCAGTTTATTGTTTGTATCACATTTTCCTTTTTGCCCGCCCATGCATCCAGGCATCGCTGAAGCTCCAACATACGCTGTGCATGGATGGAATAGTACCTCTCTGGCCCTTCTTTTCTGTCGATGACCAAGCCGCATTCCGTCAGCACCTTCAAATGGCGAAAGAGCGTCGCTTGGGAGATGTTCAGAGCGTCCAAAAGTGTACGTGCGGACACCTGCGAGCTTCCGAGTATATCCAAAATACGAAGCCTCATAGGCTCGCTCAGCGCTTTGAAGCGTATTGATTCGGAAAGATAATCCATGACGGCCTCCGCGCGTTTGCCGCTGTTTTGATCAAAGCTCCTCTACGATATACGCAAACATCGATCACTGTCAATATTCATGCCGGTTAATTTGCCTTGCGGAGAGCAAAGGAGGCAATCACGGTTTCAGCCCTCGGGCATTTGGCGGATACCGACAAGACACACCAAAAGCGCAATGCCGCACAATCCGACCAGCGGATAGAAATAAGCGACGAGTTTGACAAAGCCCAAACGGCTTAACATAAGCGCGACGCACGTTGTGACAAGAACAACAGCCCGCCATCTCTTCGCGTTATCCCGATTTGCAAACCGCGCTGCAAAGCCAAACAGCGAGCTTGTTGCCGTTGTGTAGATCTCGGCGCTCAGAACCATCGCGTAACCAAGCCTGAACGTCGGTGAGATGCTTTGTGCCAAATAGAGCATCGGCATATCGCCTTGCATCGCAGCTGCGGGGCCATGCAGCATGGCACTATGGATCATCAGCGCGCCAAGTCCCAAACCAATGCCGCCCAAAAGCGCCCCGAACAGGATGGCTTTCGTGTTTTGGGACTCCGCACCCAACGGTGAGAGCACCGCAATACTTAAAAGGATGTTATAGGAGACGTACAAGAGCGCCGTAAACAGCCAGCCGGGTTGGTTTCCGGGCGTTTGCACAGGTGGTGCGGATGATGTACCAAAAAGCGATGCGATTCCTGTTATGAAAACCGCAGCAAGCAGAAACGGCGCCACAACGCTCATGCTGTTGACGACGCCTTTGAATCCTCCCAGAACCGTCATGGCGGTCAAAGCAGCCATCAGCAGCCCGCCCGCAAAACCGTTTTGAAACAGCATGCCAAACAGCGCGCTGTTGCCTGCGAGCATCGTCGCCAGCGCACCCAACAAAAAGAAGGCGATGACCCCGTCCAGAATGGGCGCAAACCTGTGCGCGCAAAAACGGATGACAACAAGGTGTGACCGCGCGTGGAGCTTTCTGCCCAAGAGCATGATGCGATAGCCAAAAAAGACGAACAGCGTCGTGGCAACAGCCAAACCGAGAGTTCCCGTGATGCCGAATCGGGTAAAGAACTGCAGTACTTCCTGCCCGGTTGCAAAGCCCGCGCCGACGACGGTGCTGATATATGCCGCTGCAATTTTGATCGCCGGAACTCCCTGATTTTTCATCCTGCCGCCTTATTCTGCTATGATGAAGCTACCCTACTATACTTTGACAATGCATTTGCTATTCATAAAACTTGAAGGAGGGTTTTATGTCCGTTGCATTTTTCTCAGTACTGACGCATTACTGTCGAAATACATCGTTTTTTGTTGAAAAAGTGCGATATTGACTATATACTGATATTCAAAGGCGTGCTCGAAACGCGAAATTGGCAATTGTGCACAGGAACTTTACAAGGCGCAGTCTGTAGTTGGTATTAATTTGTATTATTGATTTTATATCGATCATAAATACTTGGGTATTTTACACAGAAGAGATAGATGATATACTTGTACTATCTCTTGAGGACGGGCATTTGCCTCTGTTGTTTTTTCACAAACCAAGGTCAATGCCGTACATGCAAGCATCGATGCATTTTTTCGCATCGCGCCATTCCTTTGTGCGCTAAAGAGGGTTTGTATCCGCAACCATTGTGGCGGGAGGTGTCGTATGAAAAAGATCTTCATCATGATCGTTTCCATCGTTCTTTTGACTTTTTCCCACGTGTCATTGGCAGCGCCGCTTGCGGCGGTGTCCGCGGAGGGCAACGGCCGGCTCATCACCACCATTTATGTTTCGGGTATTCTGGTCGCGTCGCTTTTGGTTTTAATCCTGATCCAGATGATCAGCAACCGGCGCAAACTCAGAGCGTCCAGAGAACAAATCGAAAATATTGATGCTCTTCGCAAGACGTTCATGAATGCCAGCGATGAAATCGTGTATTTAAAGGACGAGAAACTCAACTATGTGTTCGTCAACCGTGCCTTTGAAGAATTCTTTCAGGTTAAAGAGAAGGATATCGTCGGGAAAGACGATTTCAGCATTGCGCAAGATGATTTCGCCAAGCTGCAGCACGATTTGGACCTTGATGCTTGGACCAAAAAGGTGTCGATCGTCACGGAGATCAGCTATAAAAACGGCGTATATGAAGTGACGAAGTTCCCCGTCACCATGCAAAACGGCCGTTTGGGCCTTGGTTGCTATTTTAAGGATATAACGGAGTCGCGGCGAAAAGAAAAAGAGCGCACAAAAGCATCCCTGAGAAATCAGATCCTGCTGGAAGTTTTCAGCCGGAGTTTTTCCGATAGACAGGAGCTTCTGGACTACACATTGAACGAATCGTTGAAGCTGATGGGAAGCAAGTACGGTTATATCTATCTCTACGACGAAGCCAAGCAGCAGTTTACGCTGAATTCCTGGAGCCATGACGTGATGGAGGATTGCCGGGTGAAGAAGCCTCAAAGCGTCTACCGCCTTGAAACCACGGGGTTGTGGGGAGAGGTGGTGCGCCAGCGAAAACCCATCATCCTTAATGATTTTCAGGCACCGGATGCGCGCAAAAAGGGATACCCGCAGGGGCATGTGGACCTTGTCAGATTCATGTCCATTCCGCTGTTCATCGAAGGGCGCATCGTTGCGGCTGCCGGCTTTGCCAACAAGGAAGATGCGTACAGCGACAACGATGTCTATGAGATGACGCTTTTGATGAGCGGTGTCTGGAACGCCGTCGCGCGTCTTGATGCGCTTGAAAGCCTCTCGTATGAGCGCAACAAGTCGTTACAGACGTTGATGTCCATCGGTGAAGGCGTTATGGTCGTGGATCAGTCGGGCCGTGTGGAAATGCTCAACGCCGTCGCGGAGCATCTTTGCGGCTATACGCTTTCTCAGGCCGAAGGAAGGCCCTATCAGGAAGTGTTTGCGTTGTCCCGGGAGGATGGGATTGATCTTGAGGATCCCGTGGAAGCGGCATTAAGAACGGGACAATCGCAGCATCTTACCGGGCACGCCATATTGACATCCAAAGACGGCACGCGCTATTCGCTTGAGGACAGCGCCGCCCCCATCAAAGACGATTCGGGCAACACGGTCGGTGTCGTGATCGTATTCCGCGACGCCACAAAAAAGATTGAACAGCAGCGCTATATCGAATATCTGAGCTTCCATGATTCCTTAACCGGTTTATACAACCGCCGCTTCTTTGAAGAGGAGATGCGAAGGTTGGATACGCAGCGCAACCTGCCCATCACGATGATCATGGTGGATGTGAACAACCTGAAATTGACCAACGATATTTTTGGGCACAGCACAGGCGATGTTCTTTTGAAAAAGGTAGCCGAATCACTGAAGAAAGCCTGCCGGTCGGACGATATCATCGCACGCTGGGGAGGCGACGAATTTGTGCTGCTGTTGCCCAACACCAACCAGAATATCGCGGAGTCCATCAAGCGGCGCATCAAATCCCAGTTTGCCAAAGAGACCATCAAGGGCATCCGGGGCAGCGTTTCGGTTGGCTATGCATTGAAAAACACCATGGCCGACGACCTTCATGAGATCCTCAATCAGGCCGAAGAACAAATGTATATCAACAAGACACTGGAGCATGATGAGGTCAAAAATGTTGCGCTTGAGGCAATCCTCAACGCGTTTGGTCAGCATAGCCCGGATGAAAAGGAAAAAGCCCTGCGTGTGAGCGTTCTTGCCGAAGCGTTTGCCAAAGAGTTGCAGCTTGGCGAAGAAGCGGTAAAAGACATTAAAGAAGCCGCCTACCTGAACGATATCGGAAAAATAGTGATGGATCAAAAACTTGTTGAAAAACCGATGTCGCTGTATACCGAGGCGGAGTTGCAGGAGTTTCGGCGTCACCCTCTTGTGGGGTACCGCATACTCAGTTTCTTCGATGTCAAAGAGGAGATCGCCGAAGCGGTGCTTTCCCATCAGGAACGATGGGACGGCGAAGGCTTTCCCAAACAGCTGCGCGAGGAGAGCATTCCGTTCTATGCGCGCATCATCTTGATACCGATCGTTTTTGACCGTCTCAAGATCGTCGACGGTATCGATCAGCCGTTGCCCGAGGCGCTAAAAGAGCTGCGCGAAAGAGCCGGCAAGGCTCTGGATCCCCATTTGACAGAGGTGTTCATTCGGATGGTGGAGCGCAGCGCAAAGCAAATCGATAAACAATAACAGGCAAGACACTATCCAAATCCAATATCTAAAACCATTCGGCAAAGGGTTTCGCCGGGTGGTTTTTTTATTGCGGAACCCTGCCATAAGAGCCGCAGGTTCCGCTGGCGCTCTTTTTTGTTGGAGTGATTATATGGCTTTGCTGATACATAGGATACACAAGAATAATAAGGAGGTATTCCCGATGAAATCGGAAGTAAAAAAACATACTAAAAGGCTGGGGTTTATCATTGCCGTCACCTGTATATTGGCCTTCTGCCTGTTGCAGCTGGTGGGTGCGATCTTTGACGTACCCGCCATCAGCGTTTTTGCCCAAGTCTCCAACGCCGATAAATTTGAAACGCGAAATAAGCTGTTGTTGGAAACCATGGCATATGTCGGTGTCAGCAGTCCCGATGAGGCAGCCAAAGTATGGGCGCAGGGCGTCAAACTGCGCAACGCGGCGATGCAGTATGCCGTGATGAGTTCCGAATTGAAGGAAAGCTATGCGGCGCGCCTGGAGAAGACCGCACCAAATTGGGTGACTGGCGTATCCAGCCCCTTCGTCAGCGGATTTGGCATCACCGATATAAAGACGCAGGGCAACAAGAGCACCGTCACCCTATCGTTTGCGACTGCCACGTCCACGGGGCCGGCGCAAACCTTTGCGGCGAAACTGACCATTGAACCTGAAGGCGATGTCTTTCGCATCACCAACATCGAAGCGGACAAAGGTCTTTCCGCCTATACCGGGCTGTAACCGCTTTTCGCCGTCCGTTCGCTTTGGGGACGGCCAATTTGGCCGATCTTGCGCTGCCGCATTGTCAGCACTTATGTCATCATCAATCCCCCGTTACCGATTCGGACTTTGGCTGTTTTAAAGCATGGGTTTTGCGTGTGCGTATTTCCGCGGTGATCCAAACAATAAGCGGGATCAGTATTTGAAACGGGATTGTATAAACGCCATAGTACTTCAAAAAACCGTACATCTCCATGGTGCTGTTGTACACGATGGCACCTAACGCAGTGGCCAGAAGGCCTGCCGGAACGATCAACTTGTTGTGATCCGGGACACCGAAAATCTTTGCCAATCCGCGGCTTGCTGCCAACAGGCACACCGTGATTTTAACGATGCCCGCAAGGATGAAATTCAACGAGATGCTCCCCTCGATGCGTCCTAGGAAATCACCGACCTGGATGACGCTGGTTGCAACAAAGGATGGGAAATATTCAATGCGAAGCAATGCGGCGCCTAAGATGAACAGATTGCGCAAAAACACCAGCATTAAAACTGATCCGCCGATGATAACCGCAAAAAAGTAGAGTCTGTACGGGCTGTCCTCTTTTTTGATCCCTTTGGACGCACATAAAAACAGTACGGTTTCGGCGTAGGGAAAACTTGTGTCCTGCCATGCGCCGATGGCAATGGTCCGGGGACTGTGGGATAAAAACGGCAAAATATTGGAAAAATCCATGATTTGCAGCGATAGAGCTATGGTTATCACCACGACGATCAACACAACAGGAAGCAAGGCGATCGACCACTTGGCAAGGATTTGGATGCCACTTCGCGCCATATACATCGTAACGAACAGCAGGACGAACATCACCGCGAGTTGCGGCGTTGACGGCAACGCCGAGACCATGATGAACTCTGAAAAGTTCCGCATGACCAGCGAACCTAGGTGCACGGCATACCATACCATCAAAATGGCGAATACCTTTGCAACGAGCTTGCCGAACAGCGTTTCCATGATGTCATAGAGGCTCTGTTCAGGAAACAATTTCATGATGCGGGCATACAACAGAACAATGGGTATGGCTATGGTTATCCCAAGCGCCAGCGACGCCCAGGCATCCTGCCCCGCTAAATTGCTAGCCCCAAGAACCGCGCTGCTGCCGAAAATAAACATGATCAGAAGGCACTGGCCTTGCCTGAGGGTGAGGCTTTCTTTTTGCATGATCTTCTTTCTCTATTGCGCGATTTTTGGAAAAAGCGCGTCCAGGATGGTAATGATGCCCTTCGCCGGAGAAGGAACAACGACGCGAAAGCTGTACAGCAATAAAACACAAAAGCTGATACCCACCAAAACCAGATACCAGATTCTTTCGTTTTTTCCTGCAGACTTACGCATGGGGCGGTAATCCACGACCATGACGAGCAGGAACACAATAAAGACGATGGTTGTGAGCATTTCATTTCCCTTTCGTCTGTATAAAAGCCGAGTTTATGATATGGACCGATGAATCCACTTCCACCAGAAGATTGGGAAACAGAGTATCCCATTGGGAGCCAACTTGCTCCCAGCGTTTGTTGTTCTGTTTTCCGATCATGCTCCCAAAGCCGAAAATATCCGAGTTGTACTGGGTCTGCACCTTTTTCACGACTTTTGCAATGTTCTTCTCCAATGCGTCGGCGGCGGCATCCTCCAATGCCTTGATCTGCTTTTCACTCGACATATCGATGTCAAGCCTCGTTTCGCCCAAGGACACATCGCTGTCCGTTTTGATATGAACAACGATGTTCCCGTTATCGTCGTCCGTGTAGGAGACTCTCGTCGTGTTTTTGGATACTTCCAGCGATATGTCATAGATCTCTTCATCGCCCAACGGCAGCGTCAACATGCCGCCCTTGACCTGATCGGTTGCAAACAAAAAGTATTTGGATTCTTCGGGGTTCAATGTGCCAACCATTTTTTCCGCTTTATAGACTGCGGTACCGAACAACTCGTTGACGGGCTTTTCGTTGTTGAGCGGTTGATGCACCAATGGCAAGGTGAGCATTTTGCCCTCTGTATGGATGATGCCGTATATCTTATAGAGCATTACGTCGGAGGCGGACGAGCTGGTGTTCTGATTGTCCTCGGTGATAATTTGGTATAGTTCAAACGCTTTGATGTTCTTTTCTTCATCTGTAAGCTGAAAAATACTGCTTGCCGTTTGCTCCATGGACACCGCGACGCAAACGGTATCCCTACATTCATACTGGGCCAAAAACCATCGGATAATCCCGCCGATATCCTCGTGGGATGCTAAGTAATTGCTGATGATGAGCATCTGCATATCGCCGAAATAGAGCTTATGTTCCGTTCTCAATTTGGCATTGCGTGTGGCGTCAAAAACAGTTCTGCCCTCGGCTTGAATCACCTTCGCCTTCGCCCCCTGCTGGGCGACGTTGCCTGACAGGTCCGCGACCTCAAAGGTGATAAGATATTGCCCCGTCACATCGTCCATGTCGATGGCCATGCCGGTGACGATGTTGATCTGATTCAATCCGCGGTAGTCCCAGCAGCCCGTGAGCACCAATGCAAGGATCAACACGCAGAGCTTGACAAGCAGCTTCTTTTTATGCATCTTCTTTGCCGCCAGTTTGCCTTGTCCTGTTGTCTGTAAGTTGCCTTGGCCGCTTAAGCATGCGCCACCACGGAGCCCGAAACGCGATATCCTTCATATCCTGGTATGTATAGTTGCCTTCCAGGGAAACTTGGGGGATTCCCATGGAGGTGAGATTAAGGATATGGATGAACACGACAGCCAGCGACAGAACAAATCCATACAAGCCAAAAGAGGTTGATATGGCCAAAATGAATAGACGTGCGTATATGACGGGCGCGTTCAATTTGGGGATCATCAGGTTGGCGACGCCGGTGACAGCAACGATGATGATCATCGGCGCCGACACAAGCTTTGCCGTCACAGCCGCCTGCCCTATGACAAGGGCACCAACGATGCTCAGTGCCTGACCGATACTCGAAGGCATTCGGATGCCGGTTTCGCGTAGTATGTCAAACATAACGATCATGACAAACGCTTCCACGGCAACCGGAAACGGGACGCCCATCCGGTCGGCTACGACGCTGATGAACAGCGGCGTCGGCAGCATTTCCTTCTGGAAAGCCACCATGGCGATATAGAAGCCCGGCACCGCGATGGTTATTAAAAATCCTGCGATGCGCAGAATGCGGGAAAACGTTGTGTAATAGTAGTTTAAATAGTAGTCTTCAGCGCTTTGAAAATTTTCGATGAAAAGATACGGCACGCTGAGCACCACCGGTGAGCCATCCACCAAAATGGCCATGCGGCCTTCGAGAAGCTTTCCCACGATGGAATCGGGCCGCTCTGCGTAACCGGTGGAGCGAAAAGGCGAGTGGGGATTATCCCTTATAAGCTCCGTGATGTAGTTGGCGTCCAGTACGGCATCAATGTCGATGCCGTTGAGTCGATTCAATAAATCATGGAGGATATCATGATCGACCAGGCTGTCAAAATAGCAGACGGCGACGGCGGTCTGGGTACGTCTGCCCAATGTCAGGTACTTGATTTTCAACTCATTGGTACGCACGCGGCGGCGCAATTGCGAAAGGTTCTGCATGAGCGATTCGTTGAATCCCTCGTGCGGTCCGCTGATCACCCGATCGCTCTCCGGTTCGACGACTGCCCGCAGAACAAACTTTTTGGTGTTGACGATCGCCGCTTCCCTGCATCCATCGACAAACAGGATGGAATCCCCGTACGTTACAGCCTCAATGATCTCTTTAAAGCCATCCGCTGTTTTTGTTTCGCCGATTTGAATGACACGGCTTAACAACGCATCCATCGGCTCTCCTTGAGATTTATCCAAGGAGGCCCCGGTAAGCGGCTTTACGATGTTATCGTTGATGGCGTTGTTGTCTACCATTCCGTCGGTGAAGACAAGACAGCACCGAAGACTGTTATCCGTACGGCTTTGTATATCCCTGTACCGTATGATGTCGACATCGCGGAACAGCTCTTTCATCAAGTCGATGTTCCGGCGAAGCGATGCGTCAACCTTCAATTCCTGCTGCTGGCGGTTGAAGGAATCCACTTTGTCCGCAATGGCCTTTTCTCTTCTTCTTCGAAAAAACGCTTCGATCGGCATACCCTGCTTTCCTCGTGATCCATGGATTTGCTTATATTTTCTGGAACTTCCAACATATTACACTTGGCAACTGTTTCCAACGGACACAACGATTCCGCTCTCAACCGTCAGCGGATGCAAACGCAATTGCTTCTTCCCTTCTCCTTGCAGGCATTTCTTTTTTACCGGTGACGCATCCGGATGTCGCATCCGTTCATTCCGGGCAATGTTAAAAAGCGGGATAAAGAAAAAGAATGCACTGCATTCTCAGCGTATCGACAAACCAATATCACCTTGATGAAATCTGTTTTCCGGCGACATGCGCGTCGGAAAACACCTTTTCCCGCCGTTTTTTTGATAAAAGCGGCGTTCCTGGGGGTTGCTCAAGGGGCGCGAAGCGTAAAAAAACGTTCCAGTGGAACGTTTTTAGCCAGAGCGTAAAGCGGCAGCGACCGGGACAGGATTCCCCCTTGAAGGTCATTGACAAAGTCGATGACCTAAGTATGCTGCGCATTCTTAAAATTGCCTTATGATTCTTTGCGTGCAAGATATGATAAAGGATGTCTATTCTTCTTCTTTGCTGTAATAAAACTCGATCTTCAACTTCGATAAAAATGAAAATGCCAAAGCTGCAAAAAGAAGCCCGACCCCAAAAATGATATAGTACGATTGCACTGTATCCAACAGTATTCCATATATCATCGCGCCTGCCGGTACGGCTGCCTGGGAGAAGAAGTTCAGCATGGAATAGAACTTGGAGCGCATATCGTTGGGCACCAGAGTTTGCAGGTTCACCTGTACCGGTATCAACACCCATGCGGAAAAGAATCCGATAAAAAACAGAAGAATGCACAGCATCGTCATCAGCCGTAAGCCCACCCCGCCGAGAATAACGCGCACAATGGGCAGCGAGATAGCGCCGACAAGCATGATGAGCCCCGTTTCAAACAGCACACCGGAATGCATCAGCCGCCCGGAACCTGCCGTTTGGAACAACTTGCCGGTAAGGATATTGCCGACCAGGACGCCGCCCATCAGAAACGCAAAGAAGATACCGAGCTGTGCGGACGAAAATCCGAATGTCTTTTTCACGACATACGGAAATACGATATCGAACAGCGGATAGAACAAAAAATAGAGGATCATGCCCATTAAAAATAAAAAACGAACCGATGTCCGATCCCAAATAAACGACAGGGTATGCCGGATCTGTTGTACAAATGCTATCGGTGTCAGTTTCTCTTGCAAGCTTGTGGTCTTTTGATAGGAGATCATCATTTCCATCAGCCCGGACAAGGCAAACGACAAAGCGTTGATCAAAAAGACCGGAAAGATTCCGCCTATCCCGAACAGAACGCCCCCCGTTACCGGTCCGAGGATCATAGACATGGCGTCGGTGCTGCCCTTGGCGGCGTTGGCCTGGTGAAGATGCTCACTCCCGGCGAGATCCGGCAAAATGCCGTCCGTGGAGGAATTGAACAGGCTGTCCGAGATCGCAACGAAGATCTGCACCACAAACAGCATCCAGAGGGACAGCGCTCCCGTAAACGCGAAAAACGCAAGCGAACCGATAAGCAAAAAGCGTGCAGCGTCGGTTATCACCATAACGGTCTTACGGTTGAAATGATCGCCGATAACGCCCGCAAACGGCGCCGCGATCAGCGCGGGGATCAGGGTACTCAAGGAAAACAGGGCCATCATGGACGCTTTGCCGGTAACTTCCAAAATATACAGCGGGACCGCGATTCCCTGCACACCTGTTCCGAACATGGAAACGAATCGTCCGAAAGTCAACAGAAATATATTCTTTTTGGTTGATGTGGTCACACACAACCTCCTGTATTCTTGTCGATCACAAAGCATTTTTTGCAATGCCATTGGTATCATAATACACATGTCCCAACATTTCAATTCACGAATAGTGGCCTTCCAAATAATGCAAAGAGCATGCATCTATTTTTATAACCGTGTTTTAATTGGGTTATTTGACAATCCGAATGCGATGGACCCGCTTATCCGTCATCGGAGTGAAACTGTGCTTGACAAATCTATATCATGTTGATATAGTCTGCAATGGGAGGTGGATCCATTGCCGAAAGAAAACACGACGCGCTACATTCTGCTGGGATTGCTAAGCCATGAACCGCAAAGCGGCTATGACATGAAAAAGCGGATGGATATTTCCATAAGCCATTTTTGGCCTATAGGATTTGGACAGATTTACCCGACGTTAAACGAGTTATTGCGCGAGGGATTGATAAAAACGGCTGAGGGATCGCCTTCCAAGGGTCCGCAAAAGCATTTGTACGCCATCACCCCATGCGGGCGGGATGCGCTCAAACAGTGGCTGCAGGAACCTGTCGATAAAGAATACGCAAAGTATGAGATCCTTTTAAAACTTTTCTTTGGAGCACAGAGTGATACGTTAGCCAACATCTCGCGCATCGATGCGTTTGCGCAGCGGCAGGAACAGAGCCTGGCGTTGATGCGGCTGTTCAAACAGGAGCTCTCCGCCCTTTTGGATGCGAGCGATGACCATCTGTATTACTATCTCACGGTGTTGTTCGGCGAATATGTCTACGATGCTTATT
Source organism: uncultured Christensenellaceae bacterium (assembly GCA_942492795.1). Classification (GTDB taxonomy): domain Bacteria; phylum Bacillota; class Clostridia; order Christensenellales; family QAND01; genus RGIG3178. The sequence goes on along the minus strand of OW818639.1, from coordinate 1,305,976 downwards.
TGCGTTGGGCAACGGATGCCAAAGCGCTTCTGTCCCGACAAACGGAAACGGAGGCAAACCCATGAAACGCCAGACTGTCCGTAAAACGATGCTGCTGCTGTCGCTGCTGCTGTTTGTAATCACGCTGAATTACTTTTCGCCGTACCTGATCATTCAGGGGAGCTTTGAAGGCGTACTATCCGGCAGCGGTGTGCTGTTTTTATCCTTGCTGCTTTTTTCCTTGCTGTTCGGGCGTGCTTTTTGCGGATGGCTGTGCCCTGCGGGAAGCTTGCAGGATGTATGCGCGAGCATAAACTCCAAGCCTGTAAAGCGTTCTTTGAACCTTATCAAATACCTGATCTGGGTTCCGTGGCTCGCATTCATCGTGTTTGGTTTCATCCGCGCGGGCGGTTTGCGGCACATCGACATTCTTTACTACACCGACGGGGGTATCTCCGTAAACGCGCCCACGGGCTATTACATTTACTTTTCCGTCGTGCTGCTTATCGTTGTCTTATCCCTGATTTTCGGCCGCCGCGGATTCTGCCACAGCGTTTGCTGGATGGCGCCGTTTATGACAATCGGGAATTGGCTTCGAAACAAACTTCATATTCCCGGCCTTCGCCTTGTTGCCGATAAGCCTATGTGCATTGGCTGTCAATCCTGCAACAAAGCCTGTCCGATGAGCCTGGACGTTATGGGCATGGTGCAGAACGGCAAAATGACCGATGCCGAATGCATCCTCTGCGCCAGCTGCGCAGACGTATGCCCAAAAAAGGTCCTGGCTCTTACAATGTCGGGTGAGAACGCCGCGAACATAGGGCGTGCGTCGAATAAGACTGCTTTTTAACATTCATGCAGTTTTTCTATAAAAGGCCATTTGCAGAAGATTAGTACTGCTAACCACTTGTGAAAAAAGTACTTAATTCGATTCGGTCACATTTGCTTGACACGTGCATATAGCTATGTTAATGTTATAAAAAATTGGATCGGAGATCCTCCATGCCATTCGCGAATGTTATCGTTATCCTTATTAACCTGCTCGTACTCCTTCTTGTAGTACGGGCTCTTAGACATAGGGATTGGCGATTGACTGACATACGGGGGTAAGACTCAACGGAACCGCAAGCCCTGCAGTGATTGCCAATCACCGCAGGGCTTTTTGTTTATCAACACGATGCAATAGGAGGCAGAACCATGATCATGACGGGCGCACAGATAATCATCGAAACATTGTTGGAACAGGGTGTCGGCACGGTATTCGGCTATCCGGGCGGGTCAGTATTGCCTCTTTACGACGAATTGTATAAGAACCAGCACCGCATCCGCCATATCACCACCTGCCATGAGCAGGGCGCGGCACACGCGGCAGACGGGTATGCGAGGGTAACCGGCGGTGTCGGCGTTTGCATCGCGACATCGGGCCCCGGCGCTACCAACCTTGTGACAGGTATTGCGTCGGCATTTTTAGACAGTACACCGATGATCGCCATAACAGGCAACGTGGCAACAGAGCTCTTAGGCAGAGACAGCTTTCAGGAAGTGGATATCGCGGGGATAACCATCCCGATCACCAAGCACAGTACCATTGTCAAGGATGTTACAGAGCTTGCGGATACCCTCCGCGACGCGTTCCGCATTGCGAAAAGCGGACGACCCGGACCGGTACTGATCGACGTGCCCAAGGATGTACAGGCATCAAAGGCTGATTATATACCTGCCAACCCCGTAAAAAAGGCCAGGACATCTTCCCCGTCCCAACAGGATCTGTGCGATGCGGTTGAGATCATCGATAAGTCGCAGCGGCCTTTCATTTACTGCGGCGGCGGCGTGGTGCTTTCCGATGCAACGGAGGAACTTGTTGCACTCTGTGAGAAGATCGACGCCCCTGTGGGCAGCAGCATGATGGGACTTTCCGCCGTCGCATACGACAATCCGCATTTTCTGGGCATGGTGGGCATGCACGGCAAGTATGCAGCGACAAACGCGCTGTACCAGAGTGATCTTTTAATCGCCGTGGGCGTGCGGTTTTCAGACCGGGCAACGGGCAAAAAATCCGAGTTCTCCCGCGGTCGCAAGGTCATTCAAATAGACATTGACCCTGCGGAGATAGGCAAGAATATTCCGACCGACGTCAGCCTGATGGGCGATGTAAAGAGCGTTTTGCAAAGGCTTTTGGAAGCGGTCAACGAAAAATCGCATACAATCTGGAACCAGGAAGTCCGGGCGATGAAGGAAGACCCCAAGAACTCTTTGGATATGGGCAATTCCCGTCTGACGCCGCAGCACATCATCGAAACGGCGTGCAGCTACAACAGCGATAGCGCGGTGGCAACCGATGTGGGGCAGCACCAGATGTGGACGACGCAATATTACAAGTTTAAAAAGCCGCGCACGTTTGTAACAAGCGGCGGGCTGGGGACGATGGGATTCGGCATGGGAGCAGCCATCGGCGCATGCATCGGCACACAGAAAAAAACATTGCTCTTTACAAGCGACGGAAGCTTCCACATGAACATGAACGAACTGGCAACCGCCGTATCTTTCAACCTTCCGCTTGTGGTCGTTCTGATCAACAACGGTGTTTTGGGAATGGTAAGGCAATGGCAAACACTGTTTTACGCCCAGCGGTACTCCTGCACGAGCCTTGAGCGCAAGACGGACTATGTAATGCTTGCGCAGAGCTTCGGCGCTAAGGGTCTTCGGGCAACGAGCAAGGCGGAATTCGATGCGCGCATCCGGGAGGCATTCGATTGCGACGGCCCCGTCGTTATCGACTGCCGCATCGATGAGGATGAACAGGTGCTGCCGATGATACCGCCCGGGCTTGGCATAAACGATATCATTTTACGCTGAATAGGAGGGTGATCATGGAAAAAGAACAATTCGTCGTATCGCTTCTGGTCAACAACCACGCCGGCGTGTTGACAAGGGTTTCCGCCCTGTTCGCGCGGCGCGCGTTCAACATCGACAGCCTCACCGTAGGCGTTACGGTGGATCCGACCATATCGCGCATCACCATCGTTTCCCGCGGCGACGAGAACGTAAAGACCCAGATCGTACGCCAGCTTGAAAAGCTCTTTGATGTGAAGTGCGTGGAATTGATGGATTTAGAGAAAATCGTCGTGCGCGAACTGTTGATCGTCAAGCTTCAAATGGAAAAGGAGCAGCTTGCGCAGATCATGGAGGCGGTCAATGCCTACCGCGCTTCGGTTGTGGACCTGTCGCCAACGTCCATGATGATCGAGATCACAGGCGACCCGAACAAGCTCAACGCATTTTTGAAGTACGTGGAGCCCTACGGCATCATCGAAATCTGCAGAACCGGTCCTACCGCCATCGGCAGAAGCACTTACTGCCTGGCGTATGATAAAAATACTGAGGAGGATTTTATAAATGGCAACGATGTACTATGAAAAGGATTGTAACCTTGGTCTTCTATCCGGCAAAACGGTGGCGGTTATCGGCTATGGCAGCCAGGGTCACGCACACGCACAAAACCTTCGGGACAGCGGCGTTAATGTCATCGTAGGGTTGTATGAAGGATCAAAGTCCGCGCTTCGCGCGAAAGCGGCTGGTTTTACCGTTTACAACGCGGCGGAAGCCGTACAAAAAGCGGATGTCGTCATGATCCTGATCAACGACGAGAAGCAGGCTGTGCTGTATAGAAACGACGTGGCGCCGAACCTGCGTGAAGGGATGGCAATGGCGTTTGCCCACGGCTTCAACATCCATTTCGGCCAGATCGTCCCGCCGAGTTTCATCGATGTCATCATGATAGCCCCCAAAGGCCCCGGACATACGGTTCGTAGCCAATATACCGAAGGCAAAGGCGTTCCCTGCCTCATCGCGGTCCATCAGGATGCGAGCGGACACGCGAAGGATATCGCGCTGGCATATGCGCTCGGCATCGGCGGAGCGCGGGCGGGCGTTTTGGAGACAACGTTCCGTGAAGAGACCGAGACCGATCTGTTCGGCGAACAGGCAGTTCTGTGCGGCGGCGTCTGCGAACTGATGAAAGCGGGCTTTGACACGCTTGTCGAAGCCGGATACCAGCCCGAGAGCGCATATTTCGAGTGTCTGCACGAGATGAAACTCATCATCGACCTGGTCGTACAGGGAGGACTGAGCTTCATGCGTTATTCCATCAGCGATACTGCGGAATATGGCGACTACACCACGGGCAGCCGCATCATCACGCAGGAAACGCGCAAAGAGATGAAGCAGATTTTGAGCGAAATCCAAAACGGCGAATTCGCGCGCAAATGGATTTTGGAAAACATGTCAAACCGTCCGTTCTTCAACGCGCGCCGCAAGCAGGAACAGGGTCTGTTGATCGAGTCCACAGGCAAGCAGCTGCGCGGTCTGATGAGCTGGCAGAAGGAGCCTACGGATGAATAGCGATAACGTCAAGGTTGGCGTTGAGCGCGCGCCTCACCGTTCGCTTTTAAAGGCGCTCGGCATGACGGACAGCCAAATCAGAAAACCGATGATCGGCATCGTGAATTCGTTCAACGAGATCATCCCCGGCCATGTTCATCTCAACACCATAGCGCGCGCCGTCAAAGACGGGGTGTTGGCGGCGGGCGGCATGCCCGTGGAGTTCAACACCATCGGCGTATGCGACGGCATCGCGATGGGGCATGTCGGCATGAAATACTCCCTGGCGTCGCGCGAACTGATCGCGGATACCATCGAATGCATGGTGCGGGCACACTGCTTTGACGCGCTGGTGTTCATCCCCAACTGTGACAAGATCGTGCCCGGCATGCTGATGGCGGCGGCAAGGCTCAACCTTCCTTCCATCTTCGTATCCGGCGGCCCGATGCTTTCCGTCCGGGACGCCTACGGGCGGGATCTGGATCTAAACAGCGTCTTCGAGGCCGTGGGAAGCTATAAGGTCGGCAAGATCGACGAGGCTCAATTGCAGCATGTGGAGGACAACGCCTGTCCGGGCTGCGGATCGTGCGCCGGAATGTTCACCGCCAATTCCATGAACTGCCTGTGCGAAGCCATCGGTATGGCGCTGCCGGGCAACGGCACCATCCCCGCGGTATACGCCGGGCGCATACGCCTGGCCAAGGCGGCGGGTGAAAAGGTGATGGAGCTTTACAACAAAGGCATCAAGGCGCTGGATATCATGACGCCGGACGCGATGCACAACGCGCTGACGGTGGATATGGCGCTCGGTTGCTCCACCAATACCGTGCTGCATCTGGCGGCGATCGCGCACGAAGCGGGCATCCATTACGATCTGAACATGATAAACGATATCTCCGAAAACACGCCCAATCTGTGCAAACTCGCACCCGCCGGCGGACACCACATGCAGGATCTGGATCTGGCGGGCGGCGTGCAGGCTGTGATGAAAGAGCTCTTTGAAAACGGGTTCATAAACGGATCGCTGTTGACTGTGACGGGGCAAAGCGTCGAAAATAACATAACAAACGTGACCGTCAAAGACCGCAATGTAATTCGAAGCGTCAAAGAGCCGTATGCGAAGACCGGCGGTTTGGCCGTCCTGTTCGGGTCGTTGGCTCCCAACGGCAGCGTCGTCAAACGCAGCGCGGTCGATCCTGAAATGCTGGTTCACAAAGGTCCGGCGCGCGTTTTCAACAGCGAAGAGGAAGCCAGCGAAGCCATCTACGGCGGCAAGGTAAAATCCGGCGATGTGCTGGTCATCCGCTATGAAGGGCCGTCGGGAGGCCCGGGTATGCGCGAAATGCTCGCACCCACATCCGCCATCGCGGGCATGGGTCTAGACAAGTCCGTTGCTCTTATCACCGACGGGCGGTTTTCGGGCGCAACGCGCGGGGCGTGCATCGGCCACGTATCGCCGGAGGCCGCAAGCAGCGGACCCATCGCCTATATTCAGGACGGCGATTTGATTTCCATCAACATACCGAACTATTCGCTCGAGTTGTTGGTATCGGAGGAAGAACTAAAGACGCGCCGTGAGAACACGGTTTTAAAGAAAAATGAGTTTACGGGATATCTCAAGCGCTACCGCGAACGCGTTAGCTCCGCGGACAAGGGCGCTATCATCGAGTGAAAGGAGGATGCGGCGAATGGCACAGACAATTCGTATTTTTGACACTACCCTTCGGGACGGTGAACAGGCCCCGGGGTGCAGCATGGAACTACATGAAAAGATCGAGGTGGCCAAACAGCTTGAGAAGCTCAAGGTGGACGTTATTGAAGCGGGATTTGCCATCTCTTCCGTCGGTGATTTTGAATCGGTGCTGGCAATAGCCCAAACAGTGAAGGATTGTACCGTTGCGTCTTTGGCGCGCGCTGTTGAAAAGGATATTGACCGTGCGTACGAGGCGGTGCGCTGCGCTGCATCTCCGCTGATCCACACGTTTATCTCCACCTCGCCGCTGCACATGGAATACAAGCTGCGGATGCAACCCGAGGCCGTTTTGCAGCGCGCGGAGGATATGGTGCGCTATGCGAAAAGCAAATGCCCGGCCGTGGAGTTTTCCGCCGAGGACGCGACAAGAAGCGATTACGAGTTTTTGGCAAAGGTCTTTTCTGCCGTGATCCGTGCGGGCGCTACCGTCATCAACGTGCCGGATACCGTGGGCTACACGACGCCGCAGGAGATGGTGCAGCTTTTGCAGTATCTGAACAAAAACGTGCACGGCATCGAAAAGGTCGTCGTGTCGGTACATTGCCACAACGATTTGGGGCTGGCAGTCGCAAACTCGCTGAGTTCTCTGCAGGCGGGCGCCACGCAGATCGAATGCGCGGTCAACGGGCTCGGAGAGCGCGCCGGCAATGCCGCCTTGGAAGAGGTTGTAATGGCGCTGCACACGCGCAAAAGCTTTTACGACGCACAGTGCCGCGTCGTGACGACCGAGCTCTCGCGTGCGAGCAAACTGGTCTATTCCGCCGTCGGCATGGCAGCACCGCGCAACAAACCCATCGTTGGCGCAAACGCATTTGCGCACGAAGCGGGCATCCACCAGCACGGCGTGATGGCAAACCGCGCGACGTACGAGATCATGTCGCCCGCATCCATCGGGCTGACCTCCGGTACGCTGGTGCTGGGCAAGCACAGCGGACGCCACGCTTTTGACGCGCGCGTCGAGGAACTCGGTTTCGATTTGAACCAGCAGGAGCTGGCGCAGTATTTTGAAATGTTCAAGGCTCTGTGCGACCGGAAGAAGGAAGTGCACGACGGCGACATAGAGGCATTGATTCGGGACGGTTCGCTAAACGAAGGCGGGTATCAGCTCAAGCGCTTTGACATGCATTCCGCCACCGAAGCGAAAGCCACCTGTTCTGTCACCCTCGCCAAAGACGGCGAGGAATCCGAGGATGTGGCGCTTGGCAACGGACCGGTGGACGCCGCGTACAACGCCATCGACAAGTTGATAGACGCTCCGCCCTATGAATTGCAGGATTACGCCATCCGCTCCGTTACCGAAGGCAAGGATGCCCTTGGCGAAGTGGTGGTGAAACTCCAATACAAGAACGAGTTGATAACCGGCAGAGGGTTGTCCACCGACGTGATGGAAGCCAGCATTCTGGCCTATCTGAACGGCATCAACCGGTTGCTGATGGTGAGGGATTGATATGAAACTCGAGATTCTGGATACAACGCTGCGCGACGGAGCGCAGGCGGAAGGCGTTTCCTTTTCGGTGACGGACAAGATCGGCGTGTTAAAAACGCTCGACGAGTTCGGCATCCGTTACATCGAGGCGGGCAATCCGGGCAGCAATCCCAAGGACATGGAATTCTTCCGCCAGGCTTCGCAGATCCCATTGAAGAATGCCAGCCTTGTCGCCTTTGGCAGCACCGCGCGCATCGGCAGCAGCGTTGAATCCGACGCCAACCTCCAATCGCTGCTTTTGGCCGATACACCCACCGTTTCGCTGTTTGGAAAGAGCTGGGATCTGCATGTGACGGAAATTTTAAAGGCGTCGCTTGCGGATAACCTAAAGTGCGTTGAGGACTCCGTCGCCTTTTTCAAACGGCACGGCAAGGAAGTCATCTTTGACGCCGAACATTTCTTCGACGGCTATGAACAGAACCCCGCCTATGCGATGCAGGTGTTGGGCGCTGCCGCAAGAGGCGGCGCGGACGTATTGTGTCTGTGCGATACCAACGGCGGCATGCAGCCTATGCAGATATTCAATGTTACCCGCGCGGTGTGCGACACATTTGCGAATATGCGCATCGGCATCCACTGCCACAACGACATCGGCTGTGCTGTCGCAAATTCGCTTCTGGCAGTCGACGGGGGTGCGGTACACGTGCAGGGCACGTTCAACGGCATCGGTGAACGGTGCGGGAACGCGGATCTTTCCGCGATCATCCCGAGCCTGCAATTAAAAGGCGGATACCGGTGCATCGAAGGACCGATGGACACACTGCGCGATACGGCGATTAAAATCGCCGAGATTGCCAACATCGCGCTTCCGAGCAACAAACCGTATGTCGGCGAGAGCGCGTTTGCCCACAAGGGCGGCATGCACATCGACGGCGTAGACAAGCTTCCCCGCTCTTTTGAGCATGTCCACCCGGAGACGGTGGGCAACCACCGGCGGTTTTTGCTCTCGGAGGTTTCCGGCCGCAAAGCCATCCTGCTGAAGCTTGGCAGCATTGCGCCGGATCTGACCAAGGACAGCACGGAAGTCGCGGATATTCTTTTTCGGCTCAAGGAACTGGAGCATCTGGGATTCCAGTTTGAGGCGGCGGACGCGAGCTTCGCGCTGATGGTGCTTCGGACGCTGGGAAGATACAAATCGCATTTTGATCTTAAAATGTACCGCACAAGCGGCGAGTTCCCCTCTCCGGACGGCGAGATGAGCGCGAGCGCCATCATCAAGATCGAAGTGGCAGGACAGACCGAAACCACCGCGTCCATGGGCAACGGTCCGGTAAACGCGCTGGATCTGGCGCTTCGCAAAGCGCTGTGCGTGTTCTATCCGTCGTTGCAGGATGTGTACCTTGTCGATTTCAAGGTGCGCGTGCTGGATACCGGAAGCGCCACAGGTTCCCATGTCCGCGTTCTGATCGAGAGCACAGACAATGAGCGGCGCTGGACGACCGTCGGTGCATCCACCGACATCATCGAAGCAAGTTTTATGGCCCTGGTAGATTCACTGGAATACAAATTATGGATGGAGGACATGACATGAGTATGACCATGACACAGAAAATCCTGGCAGCGCACTGCGGCAAAGAGGAAGTCACGGCAGGCGAGATCATCATGGTGAACGCGGATCTGGTGATGGGCAACGACATCACAGCTCCGGTAGCCATCATGGAGTTCGAAAAGGCGGGTTGCGACAAGGTATTCGACCGCAATAAGGTTGCATTGGTACTGGATCACTTTGTGCCCAACAAGGATATCAAGTCGGCGGAACAGAGCAAGTTCATCCGCGAATTCGCCAAGAAACAACAGATTGAGAACTTCTTCGACGTCGGCGAAATGGGCATTGAGCACGCGCTGATCCCCGAAAAGGGCTTGGCCATCGCGGGCGATGTGATCATCGGCGCGGACAGCCATACCTGCACCTACGGAGCGCTCGGCGCGTTCTCCACAGGCGTCGGTTCCACCGATATGGCTGCCGGAATGGCGACAGGCAAGACATGGCTTCGGGTCCCCACCGCGATCAAATTCAACCTCACGGGCAAACTGCAAAAGCATGTATCCGGCAAGGACGTCATTTTGCACATCATCGGGTTGATCGGCGTGGATGGCGCATTGTATCAGTCCATGGAGTATTCGGGCGAGGGCGTTGCGTCGCTATCGATGAGCGACCGGCTTTGCATTTGCAACATGGCCATCGAAGCGGGCGCCAAGAACGGCATTTTCCCGGTTGACGATCAGACGCTTGCCTACATCAAAGAGCACAGCACGCGCGAGCCCAAAGTGTACGAGGCGGATGTGGACGCTGAGTATTCCCGCGTCATAAACCTCGACCTTTCTGCCATCAAACAGACCGTCTCCTTCCCGCATTTGCCGGAAAACGCGCGTACGTTTGACGATATGCCCGACATCAACATCGACCAGGTCGTCATCGGCGCATGCACCAACGGACGGTTGGAGGATTTGATCATCGCAGCCGACATCCTGCGCGGCAAGAAAGTTGCAAAAGGCGTTCGCGTGATCATCATCCCCGCGACGCAACTGATCTACCTGCAGGCGCTTGAAATGGGTTTGATCAAGGATTTCATCGAGTCCGGATGCGCTGTATCCACACCCACCTGCGGCCCGTGCCTTGGCGGATACATGGGTATTCTGGCAGACGGCGAGCGCTGTGTGGCCACGACCAACCGCAACTTCGTAGGACGTATGGGACATACCAAGAGCGAAGTCTATCTGGCTAGCCCGGCAGTTGCAGCAGCATCTGCATTGGCAGGCAAAATCGCACCCGCACTATAAGGGCAAAGGAGAAGAGGATATGAAACTGACTGGTACCGTCATCAAATACGGGGACAACGTGGACACCGACGTCATCATCCCCGCCCGTTATCTGAACCTGCAGACCGAGGCCGAACTTGCCGTACACTGCATGGAAGACCTTGACCCGACCTTTTTAAAGCGCGTTAAGCCCGGCGATATCATCGTGGCGGGCAACAACTTCGGCTGCGGCTCGTCGCGCGAGCATGCGCCGATGGCGCTCAAGGGCAGCGGCGTCGGCGCGGTCGTTGCCAAGAATTTTGCGAGGATCTTTTACCGCAACGCGATCAACACCGGCCTTCCGATCGTGGAATGCGATGCCGACATCGCCGAGGGCGACGCCATCGAAATCGACTTCGACAACGGCAAGCTTTACAACCTGACCAAAAAGACCGAATCGGCCTTTGCGCCGTTCCCGGACTTTTTACAGAAGATCATCACAGCAGGCGGGCTGATGAAAGCCATTGGCGGTGATTGTCTATGAACTACAATATCGCGGTCATTGAGGGAGACGGGATAGGCCCCGAAATCGTATCCGCGGCAATGCAGGCGCTGGAATCTGTAGGCAAACTATACGGGCATACGTTTGTTTTCAACAAGGTGCCGATGGGCGGCAACGCCTACGACAAATTCGGCGAGCCGCTGCCGCAGAGCACCGTGGATGCCTGCCTTGCTTCCGACAGCGTGTTGCTAGGCGCCGTCGGCGGACCGAAATGGGATACGCTTCCCGGACATTTGCGCCCCGAAGCGGGGTTGTTGGGCATCCGCCAAAAGCTCGGGCTGTACGCGAACATCCGCCCTGCCAAGTTGCTGCAGGAACTGCGCGACGCTTGTCCGCTGCGACAGGACGTCGCAGACCGCGGGTTTGACATCGTGATCATCCGCGAACTGACCGGCGGCATGTACTTCGGAGAGCGCGGGCGGCGGCACGGCGCAAACGGCGAAGAGGCGTTTGATACCGAGTGCTATTCCGAAATGGAAATAGAGCGCATCGGACGCATCGGTTTTGAGATTGCGCGTGAACGCGGCCATAAGCTGTGCAGCATCGACAAAGCCAATGTCCTTGAAAGTTCAAGGCTGTGGCGCGAAGTCATGATCAGGCTCTCTGCCCAATATCCCGACGTGCAGCTGTCCCATATGCTGGTGGACAATGCTGCGATGCAGCTGGTCAAAAACCCGGCGCAGTTCGACGTTATCGTGACCTCCAACATGTTCGGCGATATACTCTCCGACGAAGCGTCGCAGATAACCGGTTCCATCGGCCTTCTTCCCTCCGCTTCGCTGGGGGAGACCAAGCGCGGCATGTATGAACCGATCCACGGCTCCGCACCCGATATCGCGGGACAGGACAAGGCGAATCCGATCGCGACCGTGTTGTCCGTTGCCATGATGCTTCGGCTGTCCTTTGGGCTTGAAGCGGAAGCAAAAAGCCTTGAAGACGCGGTATCCCGCGTTTTGCGCAAGGGTCTGCGCACGGCGGACATCGCCAAGGCGGGCGATGCCGTGCTGGGATGCAAAGCCATGGCGGACGCTATCCTTCAGGAGATAAGCATGTAAGTTTTGACGCATGGAACCGGCCGTTTGCTCCGGCCCCAGCCAAAGGCTCCATGCATCAACAAAAGACCCGTCGCGGTTTCAACGCCGTGACGGGTCTTTTTTAGCCATGCTTTTTGATAAGATAAGCGGTTTCCTATCCCTTTATATCAGCCATTGAGAAATACCCACCGCTACCGTGCCAAATTCAAATCGGAAAGCTCCATTTCGGCTTTTTTGGCAAGGTTCATATCGTACATATTGATGCCGCTCTCGTGGGATTCACTAAGCATTGGCAAAGTTACGGTAAAGTTGCTGCCCTTTCCCGGTTTGCTCTTGACTCTGATGGTTCCCCCAAGCATCTGTACCAGCGATTTGACAAGCGCAAGCCCGATGCCGCAGCCTTCCGCTTGTTTGGAAAGCGATGAATCCACTTGCGCAAAGCGGTCGAAAATGACCTCCAATTTGTCCTCCGGGATACCCACCCCGTTGTCCTCCACCGACAGGGCGATGCCTTCATCGTATTTATCATCAAGCCGAACGGTAATTCTGCCATTGGGCTCCGTATATTTGATGGCATTGGAGAGCAGGTTGAGCAGAATACGCTCCGTCTTTTCCACATCCAACGGCATCATCTTTTCTTTGATCGCGGAAGTAAACGTAAGCCGTATGGATTTCGCTTTGGCATAGGCATCCACCGTTTCGCAGATGCTCTGCACCAGCGCCACGGCATCCGCATCCGCCGTCGCGACCCGAAGATGTCCGCCGTCGATCCTTGTGATGTCCAAAAGGTTCCCGACAAGCCGCAGCAGCCTGTAGGAATTCTGCGTTGCCGAATCGATGAGTTCCGGTATCTTGCGCACATCATCCAAATAGAGTCCCATCAGTTCTAGCTGTACGAGAATAATGGTCAGCGGTGTTTTAAGCTCATGTGTCATATTTGTGAAGAAATCCGTGATGAGCCTATTTTTCCGTTCCAGATCCTGCGCCGTTTTCTTGAGCTCTTCCTCCATTTTCTTGCGGTCCGTTATCTCCCGGGAAACGCCGATGATACCGATGACCTCGCCCTTTTCGTTGTGCCAGGGGACTTTGGTCGTCAAAAAGGTATTCATATGAAGGCCGTCGGGCGTTGGAAGCAGTTGTTCAATGACCTCGGGCGTATCGGATTCCATGATGCGTTGGTCGACTGCGTCAATGATAACCGCTATATCATGCGAAGAACGGTATTCGTACACGCTTTTCCCGATCATCTGCTCAACGGGCACGCCGACAACGCGCGAAAACGCGCTGTTGGCCATGATCAGTCTCCCTTGACGGTCTTTGAGATAGATGAAATCCGTGATTCCTTCGATAACGGAACGAAGCAGCGCTTCGTTTCTTCGCAAAGCCTCCTCCATCCGTACGCGTGTCGAAATGTCATGCGAAACGCCGATTAGCCCAATGACTTCGCCACTTTCGTTGTGCCAGGGCGCCTTTATTGTGGAAACCGTACGTATGCTGCTGCCGTCGCTCGAGGGAACCTTCTCTTCAATGAGTTCTTCCCTGTCCGCTTCCATGATGCGCCTGTCGGCATCAAACATCTTCTGCGCAACTTCCCTTGGACGGTAATCAAACGATGTTTTCCCGATCAGTTCTTCGATGGGTTTGCCCACGCCTTTGGCAAATGCCGAATTGCCCATGAGTATCCTTCCCTGCTTATCCTTGAGGAAGATGGAATCCGCCGTGCCTTCGATGATGGAACGCAGCAGCGATTCATTTTTTAAAAGCTCCGCTTCGGTTGTCTTGCGTCCGGATATATCGCTGAAAAGCACGCCGACCCTGTTTTGCTGCCCTTCGATTTTAAACGCATACACATCAAACCACCGGTTGAGCGCCTTGGATTCCCCCTCAAAACGCGCAGGCTCACCCGAACGCAACAGAGCGTCCAACATCGGATAGAAAATGTCTTCCAATCTTGAATCGATCTCGCGCATGCTTCTTCCAACGACATCTACGGTTCCGCTATGCTTTTGAAACGCCGGGTTGGTTTCCAGGAATTTAAAATCGTACGGTTGATTCGATTCGTCATACAGCACTTCGACAATGCAAAAAGCTTCGTCTATCGAATTGAACAGTGTGCGGTATTTTTTCTCGCTTTCCCGCAGCTCCTCCTCCATCTTTTTGCGTTCGGTGATGTCTCGGGATATACAGATGATACCGACAATCTCGCCATTGGAGTCAAACCACGGTGCCCTGGAGGTGATATAGGTTCGAAGCCCTGACACAGTCGGGATTTCCTCTTCCACTTCCTCTTTCCGTTTGAGGCCGAGCATCCGCCTGTCCGCCTCTATGTATCGTTGTGCGGTTTCTTTGTCGTCCAGACTTTCCACAGCGGTTCGGCCTATCAGTTTTTGCAAGTCCATGCCGACCCGTCTGTTCCCGAAAGCGGAGTTGGCAAGCAATATCCTGCTGTCGCAGTCCTTCAGATAGATGGGATCCGGAGCGCTTTCTATGACCGTTTGGAGAATGTTTCTGCTTTCGCGCAGCTCTTCCTCGGCTTTTTTACGGGAAAGCACTTCAAACACGGTCGGTGTCAGGGTTTCAAGCATCTCCAGATCGATCTGGCGATATCCGCCTGCCCGGTTGGCCAACCCGATCATTCCCAACACTTTACCGTCCCGAAGATAGGGAACACATAAAAATGAACCGATGTTCGGATGATCCTGCGGGAAACCATGCGCCGGATCGGAATGAAGGGCGTTGTTCATCACGGGTTTCCCTTCCCGCAGAACGCTGTCAATGAAGCCATGTGAATCAGCCATCTGGTAAAAGAGGCTGCTGTTGTCAGGCTGTTTGTGCCCCGGGCAGCTGAAAACGACGGTTTGCAGCGATTTGTTTTGGTCCAGCTCACAGACAAATCCCACGGGGCTTTGCGTTATGGATTTAACCACATCCAAACAACCTTCAGCAGTTTTTTTTGCCGAATCCGACGCAAACGCCTGCTCGTAGATATGGTTGATCTCTCTTAGGATTCTGTTTTGGCGGTTGAGAAGAGCCTCGTTGTTCTTTTGGTCTGTGATGTCTGTCGTTGTGGTATAGATTTTCTGCGGCGTCCCGTCGGCGTTGTAAAGGATCTTGGAACGATCCAAAACCCACAGTTGTTTTGGCTGAACGGTTCGTACCCTATACTCAATCCGGTATTTCGGGAGCCTTTTAGAAATTGCGTCCGCCCATTGCTCAAAAAACCGCTCCCTGTCTTCCGGATGAATTATTGCGGACATATAGCTTCGGATATCTTCGATATACATATCGGATTTACCGAATCTCTCCCCCCAGGACTTCGAATACTCCAGAATGCAGCTTTGGAAATCGTAGATCCAGGAACCTTCGCTTGATCCGTCCAAAAGTTCCAGATATTCCTGTTCCCGTTTGCGCAAATCTTCGGCATCCCGCTGCAGATGTACATTTCGTTTCGCTTGTTCTTCGGCTTTTTTGCGGTCTGTAATGTTCTTTTGACAGAGTGATACCGCAGTCACTTTGTCGTCCAGCATGACGGGATACATCCTGCTTTCAAACCATTGATCGTTCCATTGATCTTCAACAACAATTGGAACAGCGGTATTAAAGACTTGCTCAACCAACGCAAATCGGTTCCGGGCGATGTCTTTGTACGGTGTTGCTTGCAACAGTTCCCGAATATTTGCGCCCAAAGCCTGCTCCGGCGCAATCTGGATCGATTCGGCAAATGCTATGTTTGTATTCAAAATGGTGCCGTCCCGGCTGAATACAACGATACTGTCTCCGGCAGCGTCCATAGCAAGGCGGTTCTGCTCGACGGCTTCGCGCAATATTTTATCCCGCTCTTCCTTTTGCAGCGTTGCGGCGAGTATTTCGGCAAATATTCGAAGCATGATCTCCTTTGAATCCGAAAGTCTGATGTTTTCCTTCTGGCGGGCAATCATCAGGAAACCCATCAGATCGTTGTCCGCTGCGATGGGATACAATTGCTGTGATTTCCATGCGTCGCTTGAAGAGGCATCGCTTTGATACTGCATGCCGGGGGAAGCACGGTACACTTTGTGGGTTTTATGCGCTGCGATAGCCTCCGTCAGCGATGAAAACGGGATGCTTGCATCGTCGGATCCGTTTTGATTATGAGCGGTATTATGATCAAACATGCGCTGGGCAGTGTTGTTCGCAAAATCATAGCGATAGATGGCTATGCGATCCGCTTCGCAATAATTGCATATGCTTCGTATCGTATCGTAAATGACATCGGACAATTCATGAAGCGGCCGGTTGATAAAGCTATGCGACAGCTGCAGGATGGATTTTTCAAACATCCTGTGACGGTTAACCCTCTTTAGCATCGTATCGTGCTTTGCAATATCCGCAACGGTTCCCAAAACGTTCACGGGGGCTCCGGATGCGTCAAAGAATACTTTCCCAAACATATGGACGAGACCCTCACTGCCATCCTGTCTTCGTATACGCAGTTCAATGGCTTTTGGCTCTCTCATCTCGGAATACTCCCTGTGCGATCTTGCAACGCTTTCCACATCTTGCGGATGCATCAGGGCTATGACATGCTTTAATTCAACGTTCTGTTGCTGATCCAAGCCGAGGATCTGCTTGGTTCCGGCAGACAGCCATAAGATTTTCGTCTTAAAATCATAATCAAAACTGCCGATGTTGGCGTTGCTTGTTTCTTTGCCCAAACCTTTGATTCGGCTGTGTTCGAACGAGATGCGATTGGAAAACATGTTCGCTCCTTTGATGCTATCCGGATAATACGCATTTTTTTACGATGATGGAGATAAATTCGCCGTTGGTAGGCTTGTGCTGAGGCGTAAACACGATGGAGCGCAGTATCCGGTTCGCGTTTTGCAGCTTGTCGTTCTTCCAGGCAAGCTCGATCGCATGGCGTATGGCGCGCTCCACGCTGTTGGCGGTGTTGTTGAATTTCTCGCCGATTAGGGGGTACAATTGCCTGGTGATGTGATAGATCAGATCGGAGTTCTGAGAAACCAGGTAAATTGCTTCGATCAGGTATTCGTATCCCTTGCTGTGAGACGGTATCCCCATGTCAAAAATGATGGAAGCAATATGCTGTTCGAGCGTCATGCTGCTTTGGCGTGCCGGAGCCTTGATGGATGATATGGTGCGAAAACCGATGACATCCAGGCATCGCGCATGAAGGTCTTCCAAACTGATAGGCTTCGCCATGTAGTAAGCGGCACCCAAATCGCTTGCCCGTTGGATGGTGGACTCGTGGTTGAGTGAGGTCAAAACGATGATCTCGGGCTTTGACGATTCCAACAGGCCGTGCATGTATTCGAGCAGGACAAATCCGTCCGACTGCGGCATGACCAGATCCAACAGGATGATGTCCGGGTTGACGGTCTTGAGCAGATTGATCGCCTCCAGCGAATTCTGCGCGATGCCACAGATTTGAAAAACCTCTTTCATCGAAAAAAAGCGCTGTATGGCTTCCGCAAACTGCTTGTTGTCCTCAACGATCATTACATTCAATTCGCGCATTTTCTGCATTCAACCCTCCGGTGTGATTCGAGACGATAGCGTAGGTTATGCACCAAATTATACGTTATTTGTCCCTATAATGGAATATATCGTTTGTTCTGCCGCTCTGCTCCACCCTTTGTCAGACAACTGGCATGTTATCCGACGGTTTTCGGTCGCATTAAAAAGCCGAACCGATGAGGGTTCCGATGCCTTATTGCGATATCATCGAAAAAGCGGCAGGGTTGACTGCCGCCTTTGTTCGAACCGATCCGGATGCGGTACCTTTACTGCAAGGGTTTGATCGGTTGGTTTTCCTCTTCCTTTGTCATGCGGGCAATCGCGCCGATGCCCCTGAACAACGGGTAAAGCAGCAGCAGATGGTAGATCAAAAGGCTCGCCGCCCAGTAATGCTCAAGATTCGGCAGCATAACCAGTACGACAGCATCCGCGACATACAGCAAAAGCGCAATGGCCAATGCCCATACGGATCCTTTCTTAACGAAGTAACCAAGAACCAGGAAGATGCCGCCTGCAAACAGCCAATATAGGATGAACGGGCTCATGATGTCAAGCCTTCCAAACGACAACGCGATGATCGCCATAAGCAGTGAAAAATATCCGTTGAAAAATGTTACGACGTAAGCCACGAAGTGCGAATGAACATCCTTATGCGACGCAAAGGCGATGATCCTTTGTCCGTTGTAATGAACCTCAATCCCGTTCTTCTTTGTATAGGAAACACCGACCGTTGTACCGTCCTCCAAAAGGAACTCCTGCCCTGCTTTGAGAGCCGATTTATCCGGAATTGCGCCCAGTTCCCTGTCTTCCAGTGTAACCGAGATGTAACTTCCGTCATACACGAAACCCTTGTACGTGAGCTCCAGATGCTTAAGTCCGTTTTGTTCGATAGCATAGGTCAGCTTTGCCATGTCAACTCCTCCTTCGGATGGCGTGTCGGCTAAACTATCGGGCAAGCGTATGTGTTTCCGGTCTGCTTTTAGCGGTTTGCGTCAACCGCCGGCCAATTTTTGTATGGATTCAGCGTCCATATTATACCATATCCGGGGCGTGGCATAAAATTGCGCGAAACGATGCTTAACCACAAAGCCGGTGTCGCCTTATTCACCGCACCCTTGCGGAAGGCACGAAGGAGGAAGCCCGGTTAATGTTGGCATCCTGATCGTCAAAGAACATATGGGGTTTGAACGCTTCCAAAACGGCGGTCTTGTCCGCGCCGCCCATGAAAAAGGCTTCATCGATGCGCACCTTCCAGCCGCGCAATGTACGGATGACCCGTTCGTGCGCCGGATTGTTGCGTGCCGTCACCAGTGCCGTGCGAATCGGTGTCTTTTCCGGATCCGGGAATTGCGATTGGATGAAGGAAATGGTTTTGAGAAGTTTGGCGAAAGGCCCTTCCGGCAACGGGTTGCGCGCGTTGTCCCGTTCGTGCTCGATAAACGCATCAAGGCCGCTTACGTTGAATACACGGTCGGCTTCGTCGGAAAACAAAACGGAATCGCCGTCAAACGCAATGCGGATGGTATCGGTCTGTGTTTGATAATCGGCGGAGGTACTGTATACGAGCGCTGCCGCAACGCCCGCCTGGTTCGCCATCTTAACATCTTCCTCATAGGCGGACAGGAACAGATCGACCTTGAACGCGTTGAGGTAGGGAGCAAGCGAAGCGCCGCTTGAAAGCGCAGCCCTCTTGATGTTCAAATGATGATGTTCAAAGGAATTAAAAATCCGCAACGTGGCATCGGGGTTGTTCCTGCTCATCAGGACGACTTCGGTGATATTTTTGCCGACTTTTTCATTCAGATCCAGGAACGCCTTGACAAGCAAAAATGCGACACCCGGCTTGAGCGGTTCATCCTCGTGTTCGATCTGGTACTTCGAATACGCCTCCGGTCCCTGCTCTTCAAAGATCCTGTTCTCGTCCTCCAGGCTGAACAGCGCGCGCGAGGAGACGCCGATTACCAAGCAATTGTTTAATTCGGTTTGCATTCGTATCACCTTCATGCTGTTTGTTGATTTTATTATACCACAGGCATTGCACCAAAAAGGAGGCGCACAGCAAATCATCTCCATCGTCGCGAAACAAAAAAACGGAGGTGATTTGCCTCCGTTTTTAAATTCTTCGCTGCTTATTCCTGATGATCCACAGGTTCCCCCAAAAGTGCCGCGCGGTACACCACGTCAAACGGTATGTCCTGCTCCTTGGCCAAGGATGCGACATCACCGTATTCGGGCTTGGCTTTACTGACGCCAAAGCCTTCGGAAACCTTGATGCGCACTTCGCCGTACGGTGTTTTAACGCGCCTGAATTGGGATTGCAGGATATAGCGTTTGCATTCGGATTGCCGTACGCCGATGGTTGTGGTGTGTGTGAGCATCAGCTTTGCCAATTCCGCAGCATGATCCTGTCGGCACAAGCAAGTCAAAAGTTGCGCAGGGCGGTTCTTTTTCATTTGGATCGACGTTACGAACGCGTCGAGCGCGCCGTTTTGCAGCAACAGTTCCAACGCGTATCCGATGGCTTCCGGCGACATATCGTCGAGGTTGCAGTTCAGCTCTGCGATTGCGTCGTTGGGTGCGAGGCCATCGCTTTGCCCCCAGATAGCCCGAACGCAGTTTGCCGCTTCAAAATCCTTCGTACCCATGCCGTAACCGATTTTTTCCATCCGCATCGCCGGCATTTCCGAAAACCCCTGCGCGAAATGCTTTAAGAGCGCCGCCCCGGTCGGCGTGCAAAGTTCGCCGCGGATACCGCGCGAATAGATGGGCACGTCCGCAAGGATAGTCGCTGTCGCGGGTGCGGGCACCGGCAATATGCCGTGGGCGGTTTTTATCTGTCCGCTGCCGACATGCACGGGGGAGACGAGGACGTTTTCCGGGTTTAGCTGTTCCATCAACAGGCAGACGCCTACGATATCCATCACCGCGTCGATCTGTCCCACTTCGTGAAAATGGATCTCGTATACGGGAACCCCGTGTGCGATCGATTCGGCCAAAGCAATCAATCCGTACACCGAGAGCGCGTTTTCCTTGACGACATCGGACACCGAAAGTCCTTTGATGAGCGCCGCGATATCCGCAATGCCTCTGTGATGATGGGCTTGTCCGTGCGCATCGGTGCCGTCGCATTCATCGCACGCATCGCATTCGCCGCAGTCGCAGTCGCTTGAATGGCTGTGCTGATGCGGGTCTTCGTGCGTATGCGGATGGATGTGGTCATGGTCGTGGTCATGGTCGTGGTCATGATCATGATCGTGCGCATGGTCGTGCGCTTGCGGGTCGAACGCATGCGGGTGGTCATGGTCACGGTATGTGTGCGGATGCGTTTGGTCGTAATCGTGATCCTCATGCAGATGCTCGTGTCCAGCCGTGTGCGGATGATCGTGTGCATGCCCGCTTTGCGCAAGCACAGAAGCCGCTTTTTCCTCATCGCCATGGATGCGTACGGAAATGTGCGTGCCTTTGATGCCGCACTTGATGGATTCGCTGCGTCTGACCTCCACGCCATGCATGAGCGAGTTCAGCTTGCGCAGGATCGCGTCGGGATCGGGGCTAAGTTCCAGAAGCGCCGCCATGAGCATATCCCCCGCGGCACCCATATTGCATTCGATATACAGTGTCCTCATAGTACGCCCTCCATTTTATTGATGCGGTTGGCCAAAAAGCCTGCGCCGAAGCCGTTGTCAATATTTACCACGGAAACGCCGCTGGCGCAAGAATTTAGCATTGCCAGCAACGCCGTAATGCCGCCGAAGCTCGCGCCATAGCCGACGCTTGTCGGAACCGCGATGACAGGGCAGTCGACCAATCCGCCGACGACGCTTGCAAGTGCGCCCTCCATGCCCGCGACCGCAACGACGACCCGGGCTTTCATCAAATCATCAAGCCGCGCCAGCAACCGGTGCAACCCCGCCACGCCGACGTCATACAGGCGCATGACACGGCTTCCCAACGCTTCGGCTGTCAGCGCCGCCTCTTCACACACCGAAAGGTCGCTTGTCCCGGCGGATGCCACGACAACCAACCCCACCTGTTCCCTGACTTCCCGTTTGTTGACGATGGCGAGCTTGGGGATAGGGTGATACTCGATCGGGACGATGCCCTGCAGGTGTGATGCCGCTTCTTCCGATAAGCGTGTTACCAGAATATCTTTGGCGCCGTTTCCGATCATGCTCTGCAGAATGCCGACGATTTGATCGGGCGTTTTGTTCTGTCCGAAAATGACCTCGTGCGCGCCCTGCCGCAGACTTCTATGGTGATCCACTTTTGCATAGCCAAGGTCCTCAAACGGGCGGAGTTTCAATTGCATCAGCGCGTCTTCAGGCGACAGGTTTCCCTGCTGTATTCGCATCAGCAACGCTAATGTTTCATTCTTTTCCATATCGGTCTACCCCCTGCACTTCAAATCTATGTATATTTCGTCAAAATCCGCCAATGCGTCCAAAATGGCCAGGCGCAAATCCAATACGTTTTGCAATTGATCCTGCGGAAATTGGAGTTTGGCTGCATTGCCCATTACCCTGACCCGAAAATCCGTAAACCCCAGCGCAAAGAGCTTCTCTTCCGCCTTTTCCACTTTTTGCAGGGTCATCGCGTCAATGGTCGTTCCCGTTGGAACCCGTGTCGCCAGACAGGCGTACGCGGGCTTGTCCCAGGTAAAAAGACCCGCTTCTTTGGAAAGCCTGCGGATATCCGATTTTGACAAGCCGCACTCCCGAAGCGGGGAGAGTACGCCCATCTCCATCAGCGCTTTCATGCCCGGGCGGTCGTCCGCGTCGTCGGACGCGTTGGTGCCGTCCACGATCAGTTCGCAACCGTCCTCTTTGGCCGCTTTTTGGATCAGACCGAAGATCGCATTTTTGCAGTAATAGCATCGGACGGCATCGTTTTTAACAACATCGGGGATGGTCAAAACGTCAAAGTGCAGCACCTTGAGCGGAGCGTTAAGCTGCGTCGCCAATTTCTGCGCATCTTCCAGCTCAAATTCGGGTTGAAACGGCGTTTTGACATAATAGGGACGGATGTCGCAGCCTGTCTTCAACGCGGCATACAACAGATAGGACGAATCGACGCCGCCGGAAAACGCCACTGCGACGCGCTTTTTATCCTTGAAAAACTCTTCGATGGTCATAGCATTCTCTCCCGTTTGGTATTGAGGTACAAAAAAAGGCATTCGCTGGCCGGGAATGCCTTCATGACATATTTCTGTTTGAACATCCTAAGCCGGACGATTCGTGTTGCCTTGTGAGTATCGACAAACCAATACCCATTGTGATGAAATCTGTTTTCCGGCGACATGCGCGTCGGAAAACACCTTTGCCCGCCGTTTTTTTCAAAAAACGGCGTTCCTGGGGGTTGCTCAAGGGGGAATTGGATTCTCACTTGAAGTCATAGACATTGTCTATGACTTCAACGGCTTCATGCCGCCTTTGTGCGTTCATAAGAAGCATATCACGGAAGCATTTTACTGTCAACGAAGCCGGAATGCCGCTCTATTGTTTTTCGCGGTAAATTGCGTTGTTGCCAAGCGCAAAGGAGCCTTGGGATGCAAGTTCAAAATGCAGCTTGGCAATGCCCAAATCGATTCCGCTGAAAGTGATATTTTCCGGTACCGAAGCCCTGAGCACACCTTTTTCATAGACAAACATCACCGGCTGTCTGTTTGCGGCAGAAGGAGCTTTTTGAACCGCCTTCATCGCAGTCGTTATCCACTCCGGCGGCGTGCAATCTGTTTTTAGCAGCATATCGACAGATTTGCTTTTACGGTGCGTCAGGGAATGGATGAACTTTTCCCGTCGGCTTTTCAGTTGCTGTGTATAGCCGACCGTTATTACTGCTATAAGCTGCTCGCTTTCGGGCACTTTGAAAATGTCGCTTTTGCGGTCGTAGCTGCCCGCCACCCAGCAAGTGCCAAGGTTGAGCTCTACGGCATACAGCATGGCCTGCTCCCCGTAGTAACCCGCTTTCTCCTGAAGGAATTTGTCCTCTTTTGGTCCTTTGAGCAGAATCAGCGAGCGAACACCGGAAAACATACCGTAGCTTTTGCGAAAACCGGCAAAAGCGGCGCTGCCGTCTTCCATAAATTCAAAAAATAAGCCGGATTTCGCGTTGAGTTCCGTAAGGAACTGCTGCAGCTCTTTTACCGTCTGTGCATCGATCGGAGTGCTCAGATAGCTGCGGCGTGAAACCCTGCGGTCAATGGCGGACAATAGATTCATCGGTCTCCCCTTTTCGGATCTGCGGCTTTGTTGTGTTTCTATTGTAGCGTATGCAGCTTGTGCTTTCCAGATTAAATTGAAAAATGGCAGCCCGCGCCGGCGGTATCCTCATGCGTGCCTTTGCATTATTTTATAAGCGCAAACGGCATCTTGAATATCCATACTGTCAAACCGATGAACAGGAAGGAGACAGGCCAAACGATGATGTTGTGATGATAATGGATTTTGGTCAGCGTGAATCCCATAAAGAGCAGCCCTGCCGACCAAAATATATTCCACGAATGATCATAGGCAAAGTATCCCGTTTTGTAGGAAATATATTCGAATAGTATATTGATTGTCGTCCATGCGAGGATGTAAAGCACCGATTTGATCTTGCCCTTTGGAAAGTATGTGAGAAACAAATTGATAGCACACGGGTATACAATAAACAAATAGGTAAAGTCGGTAAAAGTACTGTTTGCCCATCCCATATACTGCCACAAGGTGTACTGTTGAAAGATAACATCATGGATAAAATCAACAATAATGACATACAGGATGGTCGGATAATAGTCCTTCCATCTATACCAGTCCCCAAAGAAGATGCAGGCGATAATGTATGAAGATATGACAAATATTCGGATCATGGGGATAGTTTGCCTACAGGAAGCAGACTTATCCCCATATGTCCGTTACTCTTTTGGCGGTGTTGGAAGCCGCTTTTGATACAGCTGCTTGCCGTCTTTTTGCAGCTGTTCCTCCCACATCGATTGCAGCAATTTCAAATCATCGCTGTAGTCGGTTTTAGAGGCGTCGCTTTCATAGGGCAAGACCTCCAGAATTTCCATGCAAAAGCTGTCGCCGCCAAATTCCTTCCATTCCTTTTGCAGTTCCCTGTTCGGATGCATACCGCTTTCAAGCCTTACCAGGATACCTGCTTTGACGGTTCGCATATCCTGCGTCGCCTGCAAAAAAACCTTGTTGTTCTCGTTGCAGCGTACGATAAAAAGCCCCATGTCGGGTTTTGTCATCTTGTATTGTTGCTTGAGTTCCCGTCGCCTGTCCATTGAAGCTCCTCCATAACCACCCAGTATTGCGCCCCGTTTGCCGTGCGCGCCAAGAAACCGTAGTCGATCAGCGACCTTCGCAGGATGAAATAATCCCCAAACGTGTGCCATGCATCGATGATCCGGTTGACTTCCTTTTCGCTGTACGTCCTTCCCGTTTCGAACTTTGTGCACAGATATTGTAACACCGGTATCTTCGTACGGTTCGGCACCGGCAATTGCTTGATTTTTCCGTTTATATCCAAAAACACTGCGATATTGGTATTCCGTTTATCTTCCATATCCTTCGCTTCCCTCCGGTTCGCGCATTGTACAATACTAACTAATTTACTAAATTAGTAATACCTTATGCATTATAAGACGAATATTCTGCCATGTCAAGCAGCTTCCGATGTCTTTACGGTATACCATTTTGAATCCGGCGGCAGTCGCGCGGCTTATAATTCTTTTGCCGTTGGGCACAATCGATATGCCGGAAGTACGATCCAAGAAAGGGCTTCAATGGAAACATTTGCAAGAATTCCCTCCCATATCGGCATTATACCCGACGGCAACCGGCGCTGGGCGGTCCAAAACGGTTTTGACAAGAAGGACGGGTATGCCCATGGCATTTCACCCGGCTTTGCGCTGTATGAAATGATGATCGAATATGGCGTCAAGGAAGCCACTTTCTATGGATTTACAAAGGACAACAACAAACGGGCTTTGGATCAGCGCGAAGCGTTTACCAAAGCCTGTGTGGAAGCGGTGGGGCAATTGAGCGGCAGGGATGCAAACCTGCTGGTGATCGGCAACACCGATTCTCCCGCGTTTCCAAAGGAGCTTTATCCGTATGCAAACGATCGCGTGCATTTCGGCAAAGGACTGATCAACCTCAACTTTTTGGTGAACTATGACTGGGAATGGGATTTGCAGCACCTGTGTCTTTTCAACCGCCTCGCATCCGGTGATATTCCGCGCGTGGATCTGATCATCCGCTGGGGCGGAAAGCGCCGTTTAAGCGGCTTTTTGCCCGTTCAGTCGGTGTATGCGGACTTCTATATCATCGAGGACTATTGGCCGGATTTCCGCAAGGAGCATTTTTTGCAAGCGCTTGCATGGTATCAGGATTGCGATGTGACGCTGGGCGGGTAAATCGGGCGGACAGTGTTCTCCCATTTTGACATTTTTAGATCGTGCTGACAATTCACGCGGAGCCACTTCAAAATTCTTTCTGTTTGCTGTAAATCCAACTGTCTTTATCCGTTGTTTTTGCTATGATAAAAGAAAAGGACAAACGAGGTGGTCTTATGGCAAAAACATATGAGTTTGATGCACAAATCAAAAAGGTCGAAGACATTGACGGCGCGTATGTGGAGATACCGTTTGACGTCAAAGCGGAATTTGGCCGTGGCCGCGTACCGGTTCTGGCAACCTTTGACGGTGTGCCGTACGAGGGAAGTCTTGTCAAAATGAAAACGCCCTGTCATATTATCGGCATTCAAAAGGCCATCCGCGCACAGATCCAAAAACAGCCTGGGGATGTCGTGCATGTAACGCTCATCGAGCGAGAAGGCAACAAGAAGGCATATTGAAAGTATCGGCAAACTTTGCGCTGCGCTTGTGCCTATAAGTTGCATCTGATCTTCCCTCCCTTTCCATGCTGGAAGCCTTTGCGAATGAAACGATGCAGGAAAGTTGGAGGCGGATTCAGACATTGGACGTTTTGATGGTCTTCCCTTCGCACGATATGCCGTATTCACCTTGAACAAGCATTGACCGGGTTAAAAAAACAACCGCTTTCTCATACATGAAATTTTCCAAACTGCGCATAGTATGACCACCACTGAACAGGCATCGTTCGGTGTCGAGGAACCGGATTCTTGGCAAACAAGCGCTCCCAAGCCAGGAACCGGTTCTTTTATTGTGCCGGTTTTCCTTTCTGCCCTTACTGTCAGCTTTTACGGCTTTTTCATACTATGGAATGCCAATTACAATTTGGGAGGAAAGAAATGGAAAACAAGGACAACCGCAAACGACAACCCGGTTTGTCGAACCACTTACATGACCGGATGCGGCAGTTGTGGATGGATCATGTGCTTTGGACGCGCTCGTTTATCATCAGCACTGCGGCGGATTTGGCGGATCTGGATATTGTGACCAAAAGGCTGATGCGCAATCCTTCGGACTTTGCGGATACATTGCGCCGCTTTTACGGCACGGCGAAAGCCAACGCATTTAGAAAGCTGCTGGAAGATCATTTGACCATCGCCGCTGCGCTTGTCAATGCCGCCAAGGCGGGCAACAACGCGGAAGCGGACAAACAGCGCAGGCTGTGGTATCAGAACGCGGAAGAGATCGCCCGCTTCCTTGCAAGCATCAACCCGCATTGGAGAGCGGGCGTTTGGCGCAACATGCTGTTTGATCATCTTCGGCTGACGGAGGACGAAGCGGCAAAACGGCTTGGCGGGCAGTATGCGGCAGATGTGGCAATCTTCGACATGATCCAAAGTCAGGCAAACAGGATGGCGGACATGATGTCCGGAGGCATTGCCCGGCAGTTTGAAAGATGAGCGCTGCCCATCAGTTGTCAAATTCTAAACAAGGGGGCAAAGCCCCCTTGTCCTTTATTGGGCTGTGGGCGGGTGTAGATATCCTCCGAAGGGAACAGCTTTTCCTTTTTTTTGCCAAGGGGCCAGGGTGGGCTTCCGAGTTCCCCCCTTAGGTCCGATCCCTCCTCTGAAAGGCACGGATTCGCGCTTCACTGCCGTTCGCGCTTATCTCGTGCTTTCAGAACCTCCAGTTCGCTTCATCGCCCACAGGGCGCGCTCACTTCCGGTTCCCTTGAAAACGGCCACTGCGTGGCGCGGAAGTTTGCAGGAACGGTCGTATTCGTTCCTGCCTATTGGTGTGATGCCCCAATTATCTACAAAGATTTTCCACGCAGAATCCTTTGGGGTTCAAAGGGGTCTCAACCCCTTGTGGGGTTGGGGGGCGAAGCATTTCGAGTGGGGTCATCAAGGGGCGATGCTCGCCCTCTTGAACAAATTTGTTTTCCGCGAGCGCAGCTTCACGCGAAGCGGAAAACTCCACTACCCGCCGGGTTATTTCAATAACTCGGTGTCCCTGGGGGTTACTCAAGGGGGAATGGATTCCCACTTGAAAGGCGAATGCTTGGGTGGCGGGTGGGTATAGATATCCCCCGAAGGGAACAGTTTTTCTTTTTCTTTGCTAAGGAGCCGGGACGACTTTCGATTTTCTCCCCTAAGGGCAAGCCCCCTGGTCCCTTGGCAAAAAGAGAATATTTAACCTGCCCACCGCCTTATAAAAGAAAAGGAGGACTCCATCTTCCTAGTTTGGCTTCATCGCTTAAAAATCTTTACGTATAAAAATCCGACAGCCCTTTATACAGCAACTTTGAAATCAATTCCGCCATGTCCGTCGTCGTTTCCCGCATCCCGTCATGCAGCCATTTTTGCACGATGCTCAAAGCGCCCGTTATAACAAAGCACTGCAGATACTCCGATGTTCTTTCCTCTATCGTCTGGTCGTTGCGAAGGTCGGAGATGATTTTTTGCTGCGCCAGAAGCATGATGTCCTTTTGAAACACAAAATCCCCGTTTTCGCTCAGCAAAACCTTGAACAATTCGGCGTTTGAAGCGATGTAGGAGAGTATTTGATCCAAAACCTGCACTGCCTGCGCGGTACGTTTGGACAACGCATATTTGGATATGTGTTTCTCCACTTCCGCAATGACTTCCTGCTCCAACTGCCTGAGCAGATCATATTGGTCGGTATAGTGCACATAAAAGGTGCTCCTGTTGACATCCGCGGCATCGCACAATGCTTTGACCGATATTTTGGAAATCGGCTGCTCCTGCATCAGTTCCACAAGGCTGTTTTTCAAAAACAGCTTCGTATATTTTACCCTGCGATCTGCCTTTTGCATTTTCATAGAGACTCCAAACTTTTTGATAATACCGACACGTCCGCGCATAGTGTGGTGCAACGCGCAACATCGGCGATTCTGTCGGTTGTTTTTCAACACTGTGTATATTATAGTTTCTATGTGATGGAAAAACAACATCATGTTGATTATATGGAAGAACTGGGAGAATTAAGTGGTCATCGAAAAGAAAGTCTTCGTCATAACGGGCGGCGGAAACGGCATAGGCCGGGAGCTGGTTTTGAGTCTTTTGTCCCGCGGCGCCAAAGTCGCGGCTGTCGATATCAATAGAACTTTTTTGGATCAAACGATAGCACTTGCAGAGGCGGCGGATGATGCATTGTCCACCCATACGGTGGACATTACCGATCAAAATGCCGTCGAGGGGCTCGTGGAAGATGTGATCGCAAAGCACGGAACCGTTGATGCCATCATCAATTGCGCCGGCATCATACAGCCGTTTATCGGGGTAAACGAACTGAATATTGATATTATCAACATGCTGATGAAGATCAATTTTGGCGGAACGCTTTCGATGGTAAAAGCCTTTTTGCCCCATCTGTTGACGAGGCCGGAAGCGTATATCGTGAACACATCCAGCATGGGCGGCTTTCTGCCCGTCCCCGGACAAACGATCTACGGGGCGTCTAAGGCGGCGATCAAACTGATGACCGAAGGATTGCGCATTGAGCTTCGAAAAACGAATGTGCGAACGCTGTGCGTGCTGCCCGGTTCCGTCGGCACCGATCTTGTGAAAAACTCCGGATTCGGCATGAGCAAAAAACTGGAAAGATTGCAGCAAATCATCAAAGTGCAAACACCCAAAACAGCGGCAAAGAAGATCATCAACGGCATTCGGCGCAACCGCTCCCGATTGAATGTGGGCATCGACGCCAACGCGGCGGATATTCTTTATAGAATCAGTCCCCGCCTGGCTTCTACCATCATCTACTACGTGATGCGGCCGCTGCTGAAGGCGGAATAATACTCAATTAGTTTAGCCGGATAAATCCGGCTTTGTTTCTATTGTATAGTATTTTCGTATAAGAAATAATCCAAGTGTAGCTGTAACCTATAGTCCGAAGCCAAAGCGTTTAGTTATTTTAGGAATTGATCATTATTTTTAACAATTTACAAATATTTATCAATATGCAAAAATATTAAAAAAGAAGCAAAGGAGTTTAATATATTTGCTCTTAACGAAAAGGCATTCTATTTGAATGAAACACTTAATGTCATGGAAGAGTATATATATGCCATTCCTGAGATAGATGTCCAAGCATTTTTTAATATTAATAGTAATCTAAACTATCCAAAATCTCATCTTATAAACGCAAGAGCATTGTATTACTTTTTCTATGCAACTAAACAACAAATGAGACGCGACGATATAAATAGTTTACGAGATTATAATTATAAACCATTAGGAAAGTATGAGAATAATAAGGAAGCTTTTGAGCGAATTAGCAAAGGAGTAGCTCATTTAACAAAAATCAGTAATTGTAATTACCCATGGGCACGCGAAGTTGGTATCAAAATGGCAGCTCAGATAATACCCGATATTGAAGGATTTTTAAAACACATACGTGGATATGATGAGTTAATGGAGTTCAACCGAGTATACTCATATGAGAAAATATTTAACTATAATAATCGAATTGAGAAGCTAATCGCAAAATGTCAAAGTTATCCTATAATTGTCATCAACTATAATCTATGAAGATAATCTATCAAATGTCTAAAATTATTTTATCTCCTGCTCCAAACGATCAAATTCGTTCCACAGGTACGTTTTCTATACGCTTCGCGCCCCTTCCCCCGCCAGATGAGCGCCACCTCGTCAGTCACCTGCGGTGACAGCTTCCCCTCGAGGGGAAGCCTTTTTGATAACAATTATCCCGTTTCACGACTAAAGATTGGTAGAGAACCGCGAAGCGCAGCACCACGCAGTGGCCGTTTTCAAGGGAACCGGAAGTGAGCGCGCCCTGTGGGCGATGAAGCGAACTGGAGGTTCTGAAAGCACGAGATAAGCGCGAACGGCAGTGAAGCGCGAATCCGTGCCTTTCAGAGGAGGGATCGGACCTAAGGGGGGAACTCGGAAGCCCACCCTGGCGCCTTGGCAAAGAAAAATATTGACCACCGCAAAAACGGGATAGTTGTCATCTTTGAACATTAATACAATACCGTACGGCGGTCTTTATCATAACCCACCCGCCACCTAATAATGATGGGGCTTTTCCCGGTCGCTACCGCTCCCCGCTCTGGCTAAAAACGTTCCACAGGAACGTTTTCTATACGCTTCGCGCCCCTTCCCCCGCAAGGTGAGCGCCACCTCATCAGTCACCTGCGGTGACAGCTTCCCCTCGAGGGGAAGCCTTGTTGATAACAATTATCCCGTTCCACGACTAAAGATTGGTAGATAACCGCGAAGCGCAGCACCACACAGTAGCCGTTTTAGGGGAACCGGAAATGAGTGTTGCCAGTGGAATGGAGCCCGACTGCTGCCGGTGGCAGATAAAAAGAGGGTGACATTCTGTGAACAAGGGAGTGTGCTAAGCGGCAGCGAAAGCAGACGACCATTGTGAACAGCGGAACGATAAAGCGAACTGGAGGTTCTGAAAGCACGAGATAAGCGCAAGCGCTAGTGAAGCGTGAATCCGTGCCTTTCAGAGGAGGGATCGCCAAGGGGCCTAGGGGGGAAATCGGAAGCCCACCCTTGGTCCCTTAGCAAAAAGAAAGCATTGATCCTTGTTTTATCGGTGGTTTGGTTTAGGAATCTTCCCCGCCCCTCACCGTACAAATCGATCTTCCACACTCCCCCTTATATTCAAAAGTTTCTTGTGTGATATCCATAGTTCCATAATTTACCTGTGTTCGGCATTTCGCTGCCCTGCAAAAGCAGAGCGCCATATGGTGCAATCCTCATGGTCACGATCCCGCGTTGACAATCCGCGGTTTCAATGCGGCGACGCCCTTATCCCGGGAACTGTGCAATGCATTGAAACATTCGACAGGTCATACCTTGCCATTCCATCCCTCCTCGCTTTCAATTCGCGCGGCCTGCGCGATACCAATAGAAAAGGAAGAGTCCTCCGTGCGCTTTGCGGAAATTGTGTCCGCCGCTTTAATAAAGACCACTTACAACAGGAATATGAGCGTGTTGCGCTTTCCATGACGGAAAAAGTGAAATGCTTGGATAGATGAAAAATGATTCGATGCTCGCAGGTTGATCGGACTCTATAAACTTATCAGGGATTATATGGTATACTGTTTCTGATAGAAGCCATTCAGAAACAAAGGAGGTTTTTTACATGTATTTCCGTCAATATGGGGACTTTTCCATGTTTTCAAACATGTTTGCCGGAGCGATCATCGCGTGTGCCGTCGTGTTCCTGCTCGTTCTGGCGCTTTGGATCTTTATCAGTTACAGGTTCGCATGCATCGCCGAACAGAAAGGATACAGCAAAACCGCCTATTTCTTTGTTGCGTTTTTCCTGTGTATCATCGGCTGCATTTGGATCTGTGCGCTGAAGGATCGGGTTATGGAACAAAAGCTGGACTATATCGTCGCGGAGCTTGAGAGCCAGAAAAAGCTGCAAAAAGTGGAGTTTGGAGAGCACAAGACCGTCGAGTAGTAAGTTTAGACCGTTCGGATAAAAGTCTGCGAAAGCAGGCTTTTTCTTTTTTGCTTATGTGGAGGAATTGCGCAAAGGTCAAGACCGTTCCCTACGATGGGAATAGGTTAGAGTGTAGGGAAGGGTCTTGACCCTTCCTAGTGACGGAAACCAAAAAACACAACACCTCATCAGTCTCCTGCGGCGACAGCTTCCCCTCAAGGGGAAGCCCAGTTTATAACGCTTATTCCCGTGCCATTCATGGACAAAACCACGAACATCACCATCGCTCATTTTGTTAAGTCCTCTTATTTAAAAAATTCAGAGAATTCAAAACGCTTTTCAAAGCCATACTAAGCGGCGCGAAAGTTTTTTTCTTTCGGGAATTGAGGCGCCCTTATGCAGAGGTTGGAACGCATCTTTGTGGAGCGGAACATCGTTGAATCGGCAATATCTTTAACAAAACGCATTTTAAAGCGCAACGGCGCGCGGGCGACCGGCACTTCCGCCTGCCTGAACGCAGCGGAGGATCTGGCTGTCCAGTTCCGCCCCCACTGCCATGAAGTTTCAAAGGAGGGTTTTAGCCATCATCCCGATTCGCTGTGGATGATGGGCAAGATCGCCGCCATCTCCTTTTTGTTGACCGGCATCTGTTTGAATCTTGGCGGATACCTGTGCATCCCCGCATGCATCGTCAGTGTTTTGACGCTGTCGTATCTGTGCATCCACTTCTTTGCGTTCGGCTCGCTGTTTGACAAGTTTTTCATAAAAGCGCAGGGCATGAACGTTGTGGCGTCCATCGATCCGCAACAGGCCGTCAAGCGGCAGATACTCATCGTATCCCATCTCGACAGCGCCCATGTGTTCGGTTATCTGGCCCATTTTAAAATGCTTGCGGGCGTACGGCTGTTGCTGGCAATCGCTGCATATCTGCTTGTGGTGGTACTGGCCGGCTTGTCCGTTGTGACGATGATCGCTTCGCTGCCGCTGCGTCTTGAAACGCTGATCCGCTTCGCGACAATAGGGGGTGCTTTGTTTCTGCTTCCGCTCTATGCGTTTATTTCCAACAAATCGTCGCCGGGCGCAGGCGATAACCTTATCAGCTGTACCATCTGCACGCAGCTGTCCCGGTTGTTCTGCGTACGTGCGGCAGAAGGCAATGCGCTTCGGCACACAAGGCTGGTGTTCCTTTGCGCGGATGGGGAAGAGATCGGCCTTCGCGGTTCGGCAAGCTATGTGCGAAAACACAAGGAGGAGCTAAAATCCGTCAAGACCAGTGTCATCAACCTGGACAGCCTGTATGCGCTCTCGGATCTGTCGCTGATGCAAAGCGACAGTCACGGGTTTGTTAAGCTGTCCCGCACGTTGGCGGGCAAACTGCACCGCCTTGGCAATGAATTGGGCTACAGCGTCCCTGTCCGTGATTTTCCGTTCGGCGGCGGCGGTACCGACGCGGCATCGTTTGCCAAAGCGGGCGTTGATGCGGTCTCCTTGGTCGCGATGCCGACATCGCTGTTTCGCTCGCAGCACGTTTACCATACGATGGACGATACGCCGGAGCGCATCGAACCCGAAGTGGTCGAGGCGGTTTGCAACATCGTCACAAACTATATCCTGCAGGAGGATTGCGACGCACAGCAGGAAGCGTAGGTCGCCCCCGATACACGCGATATCAGGAAATCAGGCATAATTTGAGCCTTAAAAATAAAAAACGGATGGGAATGCATGCCATGCAGACAAATTCACTGGAACTTATAAAGAGGCTGACCGATACCCCCGGCGTTTCGGGGTATGAAGGTCCGATACGCAAACTGTTATCCGAATTGCTGACGCCGTTTTCAACCTCCGTTGAAACGGACAATATCGGCAGCTTGATCGCCTGCCGCAAGACATCGCAGGAACACCCGAAGATCATGCTTGTTGCGCATCAGGATGAAGTCGGCTTTATGGTCACGCAGATAACGGACAACGGCTTTATCCGCTTTCAGCAGCTTGGCGGCTGGTGGAGCCAGGTATTGCTGGATCAAAAGGTGGAGATCCTGACGCAAGACGGCATCGTCAAAGGCGTAATCGGCGCAAAAGCCCCGCACGGGCTTTCCGCAGAGGAGATGGCACAGGCCGTGAAGCTCAACACCATGTACATCGATATCGGGGCTGTGAGCAAACAGGAAGCGGAAGATTCGGGGGTGCGTGCGGGCGACCCCGTCATCCCCGCTAGCAGCTTTGAACTTTGCAGCAACCAAAAATCCTTTATGTGCAAGGCGCTGGACGACCGGGCGGGCTGCGCGATCATCGTCGAGTGCTTCCGGCGGCTTGCGCAATCGAAGCATCCCGGTACCGTTTACGGCGTTTTGACCGTGCAGGAGGAGGTCGGGACACGCGGGGCGGCGACCAGTGTATCGGTCGTTGTGCCGGACGTTGCCATCGTGCTGGATGTGACCATCGCGTTTGATACGCCCAACGTCACGGATGCCGAAGCCATCACGCGCACCGGTTTGGGCAAAGGTCCCGTCATCGATTTCTATGACGCGAGCATGATCCCGCATTTACCGCTGCGTAATTTGACTCAGGAGGTGGCGCAGAAGAACAATATTCCCTATCAGATTGAGGTGATGCCAAGCGGCGGGACGGACGCGGGGCGCATCCACCTGTTCAGGCAGGGCGTGCCGTCTATTGTCATCGGCATTCCGGTACGCTATATCCATAGCCACATCGGTGTGGCGCACATGGATGACTATGCGCAAAGTGTGGCGCTTGTGATGGCGCTGGTTCAGGCTTTGGACAGGCAGACGGTGGATTCGCTAAAGCAGATGCTCTGAAACAATGCCGCTATTGCGCCCGCAAGCCCGTCCAACGTCCTCCTGTCGCACAGGACGCGGTTTAGCGTCTATTCAACGTCCTGCAAAGCGTCGTATCCTTCTTCGCCCGTGCGGACCTTGATGACGTTCTCCACGTCGTAGACAAATATCTTGCCGTCGCCGACATTGCCTGTATACAAAACTTTCTTGGCGGTTTCAACGACCGTTCTCACAGGCACCTTGCTTACG
The DNA here is from genome assembly GCA_942492795.1 of uncultured Christensenellaceae bacterium. Classification (GTDB taxonomy): domain Bacteria; phylum Bacillota; class Clostridia; order Christensenellales; family QAND01; genus RGIG3178. The sequence goes on along the minus strand of OW818639.1, from coordinate 1,270,673 downwards.
ACAATTTCCACTTTGACCTTCGGAAGCAAACGGGTTTCGAATTCGACGCCGCGATAGCTTTCCACATGGCCTCCCTGAATGCCGTAACCAAGAACATTCGTCACAGTCATGCCCGTAATACCGATTTTATCCATGGCATTCTTCAAAGATTCGAACATGCCCTGATTTGTAATGATCTCGACCTTTGTCAACTTAACTTCCTTCGGCGCTCTGACTATCTGCACTGGAACAGCATGTTCCATCGGCACAGTGCCGTGAACGGCAACGGAAACCGGAACCTCATAGTCCATTCTTTCCATTGAGCTTGTCAGATCGGTGGTTACGAAATCCGGATATCCCTGATTGCCATGTTCGCCGATATCCAATCCTTCGATCTCCTCTTTAAGGGACACGCGAATACCCATCGTTTTCTTTAAAGCCACCCAGACCAGCAGAGTCAGCGGGAAAACAAATGCGCCAACGCTTAGAACACCCAAGGCCTGCTTGCCCAGCAATTCAAAGCCGCCGCCGAAGAACAATCCGTTCAAAGAAGTGATTCCCGCAATACCGTTTTGTGCAAACAGACCGACGAACAATGTGCCGAGCACTCCATGCACGAGGTGGACGGACAATGCACCGACAGGATCATCCAGTTTTTTGCGGTCGAAAAACACGACGGACAGCACAACGACAACACCGGAAACCGCGCCGATGATCAACGAGCTTGGAACGCTAACATAAGCACAAGCGGGCGTGATTGCAACAAGCCCCGCCAAAAGGCCGTTGATCGACATCCCCAGATCCGGCTTCCCGATGGTGAGCCAAGATGTTGCGGTAGCTGTCAGCGTCGCCATAATGCCCGCGGTATTGGTTGTGACCAAGATGTGAGAAATGGCTTTTGGGTCTGCAGCCATCGTGGATCCGGGGTTAAATCCAAACCAGCCAAACCACAGTACGAATGCGCCTATCGTTGCAAGGCTCATGCTGTGGCCCGGAATGGGATGGATTTTGCCATCCTTCGTGTATTTCCCTACCCTGGGTCCGAGTATGATCACGCCGGCCAAAGCAGCCCAACCTCCGACCGAATGAACCACCGATCCGCCGGCAAAGTCCAGCATGCCAAGCTTTGCCAAGAAACCTCCGCCCCATATCCAGTGCCCGACGATCGGGTAGATGAACATGGTCAGAATCAAGGAGAATACGATAAACGATAAATATTTGATGCGTTCTGCAACTGCTCCCGAAACGATGGTGGCGGCGGTCCCGCAGAACACCAACTGGAAGAAATACTTAGCCCAAAAAGGGACACGCGCCCAGGAAATTGCAGAGTAGACACCCTGGTACGCGGCGCCTGCCGCAGGAGAGTTATCGGCACCGCTTGCCATAAACAAGCCCTTTAAGCCCATAAACCCGTTACCGTCTCCGAACATGAGTCCCCATCCCAAGATAAAAAAGCCAAGGGATGAAACCGCAAAAACGATGAAGTTTTTGGAGAGTATGTTTACCGAGTTTTTTTGACGGGCGAGACCGCTCTCTACCGCCGCAAATCCAAGGTTCATAAAGAAGACCAAGGCTGCGGCAAAAATTACCCAAATAGTATCAAGTATTACTCCCGTTTCCATAAAATATCGCCTCTTTCTTTTAATACTGACGGCTTTTTAAATAAAAAAAGCGCCAACTAAAAATAGTTGGCGCCATTGCCTTTTTTGTTATAGTATGCTCCCTGCCTTGTTTCCAACAGTATCAAAAAAACAATATGCTGTCAATTGGCGTTTTCATTTTTTTCAAATTTGCGTCACAATGGATGTGTATCGAAAAACACGCGACGGACCCGAAAAGTTTTGGGGTACAGGCTTGTTTCTGTTTGCTGTATTGCACCGTTTTTGGAGCATCTTTATGCTATACTGGAATCAACAGGGGGACAGGAGCTATGAAAAACGAATCGATACGCATGGGCAGAACGATCGGGCAATGCATCCGTTGTCAGGTATTCACACAACCGGTTCAGGATATTGGCGTATCCGCATCCGATGGAAGCGGACTGATCACAAAAGCCGTGATCATGGCTTTGAGCGTTGCCGCGTTTTTCGGGCTTTGCCTCAATCCCGCCGGGACACTTATGATAACGGCCGTGGTCATAGCGATTGCATCTGCGGCATTCGTTGTATATCACGAATGGGGCGTACCCAGCGAACAAAAGCGCGCATTCCTTGGCAACAGAAAGAAAAAGGCCTTCAGTGCGATCGCCGTTTATCTCGTGTACCTTTTGATCACGGAAATCATGCTGGTCGTCAGCGGAACCATGACGTTTGAGCAGGTTTGGAGAGCATGCGGAATCCAGGTTTTTCTTTTGCCGGGAATGCTGGTTTTCCTGTACGCCGTCTTTCAACTGCTTCCTGGCGCCAAAAAATAGCACCGCCACTTCAATCACTTCATTTGAATACCAACCCCCGCCGCATTAGCGACGGGGGTTTTCTTTGTCCGCTTGATCCGTCATGTCTCTTATCTAAACGACAAAGGTATGGATGCAAATGCATGATGCAGCCAATTCGGGCATAAACATGAATACGGAAGTGTTTCATCCGCCTAAAACATACATATAAATACTACTTAGCTATTGACAGAATGTATCGGAATGATATAGAATGAAAAAACTTTCTTTGCACTGCATAGTATACAGTACAAACTGAGCAGGCGATGGACCTTTATGGGTCCGTGGGGCTGGGCCGAAACAATCGGCAACAAATGTTGTTAACACACATTTGTGGGACAGAGATGTTCCACCGGTGTGTGTTTTTATTTTACACACATCCGGTATGGCGGGACAGTGCACGAAGAACGGGAATCCTTACTTTGTTTTGGGAGGTCATACCATGAACAATGCCGGTCAAGTGACTGACGCTGTACGAAAAGGCAACGGACATCAGGGGCTGTCCCCTTCTGATGTTGCAGAGCGCCGTAAAAGATTTGGAGAAAACCGCATACCGGAAGAACAAAAGGTTTCTGTTTGGAAACTTTTACTCAACCAGGTCAAAAGCCCGCTCATCTACATTATCCTGGTCGCCGCCGCAGTCTCGCTGATCATGGGGGAAATGAGCGACTTTACCATCATCATGGTCGTTGTCGTCACCGATGTGATCCTCGGTTTTTTCCAGGAATTTCAGGCCCAGCGGACGTACGTTGCGCTCAAGAGCCTGATCCACCCGACGGCAACCGTCCTTCGGGGCGGACAGCGTGAAGAAGTGGAGATCTGGGAATTGGTGCCCGGCGATCTTGTTATTCTCAACGCGGGGGAAAAGGCGCCGGGAGACGGAACGCTGATTGAAGCCGTCCGGGTAGCCATGGATGAATCGATTTTGACAGGGGAAAGCGAACCCGTTTCAAAACTGGAAATCGAAGAGGCAGACCGCGATATCCTAAACGCCGAAGAAATGCCGGCTGACAAAAAGCATTGCGCTTACATGGGCACCACCGTCGTCACCGGAAGAGGCATTTTGCAGATCAACCGGACCGGTGTAAAAACCGAACTTGGGCAGATTGCAGCCAGCTTAAGCTCACAGAAGGAGAACGATACGCCGTTCCAGATCAGGATCAAGGCATTCAGCTCGTTGCTGACCAAGATCGTCATCGGTTTTACCGCTTTGATATTGGCTGTCGGCCTCGTGATGGGCATCGGCTTTTTGGATATGGTGCGAACCGCCATCGTTTTGGCGATAGCTGCCATTCCGGAAGGCCTGTTGATCGCGGTCACCGTCATCCTCGTATTGGGAATGCGCAAGGTTTTAAAAAGAAGAGGCCTTGTCAAGAAGCTGCTTGCGGTGGAGACATTGGGTTCCGTTACCGTTATTTGCACCGATAAGACCGGAACGCTGACCGAAGGCAAGATGCGGGTGGTTTCCGCCGATCTGATCGAGGAAAACCATTCCATAGAAAACATGATTTACTGCAACAATCTGGAAGGGCCGATGGAAATTGCCCTATGGCAATATGCTCAAATGCGGATAGAAGAAGACCCGCAGATCCGTTTCGACCAGGCTGAGCGGATCGCGGAAGAATTGTTCTCCTCCGAAACGAAATTCATGATCACGGGCGTGACCGGCGGGCCTTTTGCCGAAACGCGGAAATACTTCCTCAAGGGTGCGCCGGAGATCGTGCTGTCCATGTGCGAGTTGGATGAAGCCGATAGGACACAAAAACTTCGCGAAATTGACGAATGGGCCGACAAGGGCCTTCGCCTTTTGGGGTTTGCTTACAAGCCGGAAGGCTTAATCGAGGACCGGACGGGATTCATATGGACAGGGCTTGTCGGCGTGGAAGACCCGATCAGAAGCGACGTGCTCGAAGCTGTCAAGTCCGCACAGCATGCGGGTATACAGGTTAAAATGATCACCGGAGATTACCGCAAAACAGCGGAACGCATCGCCGCCAGCATCGGGATTTTGCAGGGCATCGACCGGACGCTTGAAGGGGACGAAATCGACGCGCTCAGCGATGAAGAACTGCAAAAGCGGGTCGCCGTTACCGATGTGTTTGCCAGAATTCGCCCACAGCAAAAGTTCCGCATCGTCAATGCGCTGAATGATAACGGAGAGATCACCTCGATGATCGGAGACGGCGTGAACGATGCCCCTGCGCTCAAGCGTGCGGATATCGGCGTCGTCGTGGGATCCGCCACCGATGTGGCTAAGGAAACCGCCGACCTTATCCTGCTGGACAACGATTTTGCCACGGTTGTCGCCTCCATCGAAGAAGGCAGGGTCATTTTTGAAAACGTGAAAAAAGTGGTCGCCTATATGCTCTCCAATTCGTTCGCGGAAGTGCTGACCATTTTGGTTGCGATGATCCTTCGTTGGCCGGTGCCGCTGCTGGTCGGCCAGATCCTCTGGATCCACCTGATCTGCGACGGTCCCGCGGATATCATTCTGGGGTTTGAACCCAGCGAAAAGGGCATCATGGATGAAAAGCCGAAGCCGCTTAAGGACCCGATCCTATCGAGGATGGGCTTTATCCTCATCTGCGTGATCAGCATATCGAGCGCGGTCTTCTCGCTGCTGGCATTCAATCATTTGTTTTCGGTCCATCAAAACATTGCCGAAGGCCGCAGCATCGTTTTTGCGACGCTGGCGATCAATTCGATGATATACATCTTCGCTTACAGAAGCTTGCGGCTGCCGCTTCACCGCATGAACAAACTATCCGCCAACAAACCGCTGATCTGGTCCGTTGCTTTGGGGATTGCGACCATACTGATAGCTTTCCTGATCCCGGGACTTCGAACCGTTCTGGGACTGGTGCCGCTGGCTATAAGCGAATGGCTGATGGTCATCGGTTTCGCATTCAGTCTCCTTTTGATCGTTGAGATCGCCAAAGCAATCGCCAACAGGCACCGCCTGCACAACGGAAACGGGCATTAAGCAGCAATGTATCTGTCCTTTGGATTAACAAAAAAGCTCCCAATAATTTGGGAGCTTTTTTTCGTTGTTTTGTTATTGCATCACGAGAAACGAAGGCTTATATCCATGGCGCGAACGGTATGGGTTAAAGCGCCGATGGAGATCAAATCCACGCCCGTATCCGCAACCTCTTTGAGATCCTTCTCGCCCATGTTGCCGGAAGCCTCCACAATGGCGCGGCCGTTGATCATCTCGACCGCCTTTGCCATATCGGGGATGGACATGTTGTCCAGCATGATGATGTCCGCCCGAATGTTCAAGGCTTCTTCAACCTGCTCGAAATTCTCCACCTCGACTTCGATTTTGAGCATATGCGGTGCCGATTCGCGCGCTGCCTGCACCGCCGCGGTGATGCCGCCCGCCGCTTTGATATGGTTGTCCTTGATCAATACCCCGTCCGACAGGTTGAACCGGTGGTTGATGCCCCCGCCGACGCTCACGGCATATTTTTCCAATTCACGCATCAGCGGCGTTGTTTTTCTGGTATCGGTAATGCGTGCACGCGTTCCCTCGATGGCTTTAACGGCGGCGCGCGTACGGGTCGCTATGCCGCAAAGATGCTGCAACAGGTTGATCGCTGTGCGCTCTCCTGTAAGCACCGCCCGTGAAGGCCCTTCCACCGTCGCGATGACACTGCCCTTGCAGACGAACGAGCCGTCCTTCACAAGGGGTATCACCTTGACGCGTTCGTCCAGCACGGCATATACGCGCATGAACACCATCAAGCCGCATATGACGCCATCCTCTTTGGCGATCAGTCTGGCAGTCGAAGTTGTCCCCTTGGGCACAACCGAGCTTGTTGTGATATCGCCGGTGCCGATGTCTTCGATCAGCGCCTTCTCGATGAACTCATCCAGAATCAATATGTTCATTTTTTACTGTCCCCCCATATCGTCACTGCGGTAGTGGGCACCAACACTGTGTTTGCGTGCCTGGGCTGCCGATAGGATCTCACCTGCGACGGACGCGATATTGTACGTCTCGATGGCTTTGATGTTGAAAAGTTCCGCATCGTTGAGAAGATTGTACAGCTGCCCGATGCGATCGATTGCTTCCTGAAGCGATTGTTCGTTGCGCAGAATGCCGCATTTGCGCGTCATGACATCCCGCATTTCCGTGATGAACGAGTCGAGGTCAAACTCCTCCGCGAAGATGTCCCGACGCAATTCCACATAATCATTCTCATCCCCGAAGCTGTCGATGTTATTGTTGATATCCTGTGCACAGCGTTTGCCGAACACCAGGCACTCCAAAAGCGAATTGCTCGCCAGCCTGTTTGCGCCGTGAACGCCGGTGCGGGCAGTTTCGCCGCAAGCGTACAGGCCCTTTATGTTGGTGCGCGCATACAGATCGGTCTTGATGCCGCCCATGAAGTAATGCTGTACCGGAATGACAGGGATCCAATTGATGGCGATGTCGATGCCGCGCCGCATGCATTCGGCGTAGATGGTCGGGAACCGTTTTTTAAGCGCCGAACGGGACTTTGAAGTGATATCCAGATATACATGGGGCAGGTTCTTCTGCATCATCTCATGGATAATCGCGCGGGATACGATGTCTCGCGGCGCCAGATCCGCCAGCGGATGCACGCCCTGCATGAACGCTTCTCGGTTGCGGTTGCGCAATATGGCGCCCTCGCCGCGCAGCGCTTCGGATATGAGGAAAAATCTGCCGTTGTTGTCCGGGTGCAGCAGGGCCGTCGGATGGAATTGCACGAACTCCATGTCCATAACCTCGGCACCGGCCCGTATTGCCGCGGCGATGCCATCGCCTGTGGCGCACGCCGCGTTGGTGGAGTTGCGATATACCCGTCCGATGCCGCCGGATGCTATGATTACACGCTGGCAAAGAATGCGGATGGTTTTGCCCAATTCATCCATGACCAGTATGCCTGTAACACCGTTCTCGTTCTTTAGAATATCCGTCAGCAGCATATTATGCAGGATGCGGATATTTTTCTGCTGCGCCGCGACGGAGAAAAGCTGCCTGGTCAAATGAAGTCCCGTGGCGTCACCGCCGCAGTGTAAAATCCTGTTTTCGCTGTGCCCACCTTCGCGCGTTAGCGAGATGAGTCCGTCGTGCCTGTCAAAGGGCACGCCAAGCTCAATGAGCGTACGCATACACTCAGCGCCTTCGTCCACAAGCACGCGCACTGCCTTCGTGTCACACAATCCCGCGCCCGCTGTAAGTGTATCCTGATAGTGTTTGTCCGGTGAATCGGTCATGCTTTGGCCGATGACCGCCGCAATGCCGCCCTGCGCATACATCGAATTGCAAATCTCAGGCCCCATCTTGTTGATAACGACACAATCGAGCGACGAATTCAAATGCAGTGCGGCAAAAAGTCCCGCTGCTCCGGAGCCAACGATGGCGACATCGGTCTTGATGCACTCGATGTCCTCCAACTTTCCAGAAAAAACATAGCGTCTTTGCATAATTCTCCTTCGTGCTTCTTATATAGTGAGCATGCGCTCAACGCTTTGGGACGCTTTTTGGATGATTTCCGGCGACAGCGTTATCTCATACTGCATGCATTCAAGCGACTGAAGCAAGCTTGAGATGTTTGTCTTCTTCATGTTGGGGCAAACGAGACCTGCGCGCAGCGCCATGTATTCCTTTTCGGGGCACAGCGTCTTTAAGCGGTATAAAACGCCGCTTTCCGTGCCGATAAGAAACTTCTTCTCTTCCCCTTTGATGGCGCGCTCTATGATCTGCGCCGTGCTGCCCACAAAATCCGCAAGATCGATGACCTCCGGCACGCACTCTGGATGAACCAAAACGGGTACGCCGGGGTTTTGCATGCGGGCCTGCGCGACATCCGCAGCCTGTATCTTCTGATGCGTCGGGCAGAAACCGGGATGGTAGATAAAGGTTTTGTCCGGGCAGAACCTTGCCACATAACGGGCCAGGTTCTCGTCGGGCACAAAGATGATCTTTTTGTTCGGCAGCGACTGCACAACGCGCACGGCGTTGCTTGACGTGCAGCAGATGTCGCTTTCTGCCTTGACATCGGCGCTGGAATTGACATAGCACACCACGGCGGCATCCGGATGCTCCTGTTTGAGCCTAAGCACATCAGCACGGGTCACCATATCCGCCATCGGGCAGCCTGCCGCGCGTTCCGGCAGCAGGACCGTTTTGGTGGGGTTTAGGATTTTCGCGGTTTCCGCCATAAACCACACACCGCAGAACACTATGACGTCCGCATCGGTCTGTTTCGCTTTGCGCGCCAGTTCGAGTGAATCGCCGACAAAATCCGCCACATCCTGAATCTCCGGCATCTGATACAGATGCGCCAGGATAATGGCGTTGTTCTGCTCTTTTAGCTCCTGGATTCGATCTTCAATATCCGACATATGCTTCTCCTTGATAAAAGTTTTAAATTCCAAGCGCTTGGGCGCTTTGTCTGCACAATAGCGATAAATCCCTGCATTGGAGGGATCACTCAAATCATAATACAGGGTTACCCATTTTGCAACTGCCTGCGCTTTAAAAATGCCGTTCTCCGCCCAAACACCCTGCCGAACCGCCGGTTTTACGACGGTTTTGGCATCGCGGTATAGCTTTCCTCGCATGGCGCGGATTTTATGCGCAGCGGCAGCTCCATCGGCTGTATTTGTCATTTTTACCACTCTATCACATCCGAATGAATTTGCAAGCCGTATGCACTGGATGCTTTTCACCGTAATCCAGCAAATGCCATGTATCCGTTTTCGTTTTTTGTGCATAGTGATAGCAAAGCCGAACGCTTTTGCGATACCTGTGTTTGCAAAAGAGGTTTCGCCGCATTGAATACGGAACGACTTGAAGCGGCCGGGATCTTCTTGTATTGCGGGGCGATCGGTGTATAAAGGGCTTCCCCTTCGGGAAGCCCTTTTGTTATGTTCAACTCTTTTGTTGCTGGTCTTCAATCGCTTTTCGTTTGCGACCCCAGTTTCATCAATTCCATCCGGCTTCTCGGCACGCGGGCTTTTCAATCCAAGCGACATATGTATTGTCGAGCCAGTTCCCCATACAGAAATACGGGATCGTGCCGATATATCATAGGGGTGGAAACTGCATCCGTTGATCGAATGACAGGGCAATGCGATTGATTGATATCGGTATTGCATCTGTTCCATCCGGTATATATAATCTTGCAGAAAACGCTTGACAATGTGAATATTTTATCGTTAAATCATATTGTTAAATATTTATCAATGCGGAGTGAGGCGTACCATGCCAAGGGTATTAAAGGCGGCCGGGATGAATAAGTGCATCGGGTGTTTTACCTGCATGCTGACTTGTGCCGCGGTAAACAAACATGAACACAGCACTTTTAAAAGTGCGATACGCGTAAAGACTGCATCCGGCATGACCAGCAATTTCGTGGGAATCGTTTGCCTGGGCTGCACGGAGGAACGTGCCTGCGCCGAAGCCTGCCCGACCGGCGCGTTGCTGCCAAGGGATGGCGGCGGCGTGACGCTGATTGCGGATAAATGTATCGGTTGTAAAAAATGTGTGGATGCCTGCATCGTCAGTGCCGTGCAATTCGACGATGACGAACATGTGCCCATCATCTGTAAACATTGCGGCGTCTGCGCGCATTTTTGCCCGCACGAGTGCCTGACTTTGGAGGAGGTGCCTTCGGATGTTGCACGAAGATTTTAAACGAATCCTGTTTATCGACCTCGCGACCCAGAAAATTCGCATCGAAAAGCGCAAGGATCTCCGCGAGTATTTAGGCGGCGTCGGCATCGCCGTAAAGTTGTTTGAGGAAAGCTTCTATCCCGAATTGGATCCGCTGCATGAAAACCAGCCCGTCGTGTTCGCGATAGGCGCCGCAAGCTCGGTCTTCCCCGCTTTTACCAAGACGGTGGCGGTATTCTATTCCCCGCACACCAGAGAATTGGGCGAAAGCTATGCGGGCGGGCGCCTTGCATTCGCAATGCTGCATGCGGGGCTGGACGCCATCGTATTGACAGGCAAATGCAAGAAACCGTCCTATCTATCCATTCGCCAGAACGATGTGGCTTTCCGTGACGCGCGCGCGATCTGGGGAATGCCGTGCAAATCCATCGGCCGCATTATCCGCGAAAAGGAGCCGGGTCCCGGCAAGCGCAGCATCATCCGCATCGGCCCCGCCGGTGAAAACGGTGTGACCTATGCAAGCGTATCTGTCGACACCTACCGCCATTTCGGGCGTTTGGGACTTGGCGCGGTACTGGGATCCAAAAACCTCAAGGCAATACAGGTATTTGGCGAAAATTCCATCCCGATCAAGGATTACAACGCCTATTGGAAGGCGTACCGGGAGATCTACGATAAATGCACCGGCACCGAGCTGATGCAGAAATACCACGACTTGGGTACACCCATCAACGTTTTGCCGCTAAGCACCATGGGCGGATTGCCCACCAACAACCTGCAAGCGACGAAATATGAAAACGCGGCGGACATCTCCGGCGAAAAATTTGCGGAAAAGAACCTCGTGCGCAAGATCGCATGCACCGGTTGCCCCGTAGGTTGCATCCATATCGGGCAGTTCCGCAGGGAATTCGCGAATCACGGGTACGAATATGAATCCATCAGCGTAGGCTATGATTATGAGCTGATCTTCTCGCTGGGAAGCTTCTTAGGCATCAAGACCACGGACGAGATCCTCGAGCTGATCGACGCGGTTGAAGAGATGGGAATGGACGCGATGTCCACCGGCGTTGCGCTGGGCTGGGCGACGGAGATGTTCCAAAAGGGTCTTATCACCGAAAAAGAGACCATCGTGCCGCTTGCGTTTGGCAACACAAAGAGCTATGCAAAGGCCATCGAGCACATCGCAATGCGTGACAATATTTTTTACGCGGCACTCTCAAGGGGCGTGCGATATGCGTCGACGGCATTCGGCGGCGAAGATATCGCCATGCACATTGCCGGGAACGAAATGCCCGGGTATCACACCGGCTACGGTGCGCTTGTTGGCGCGTCCGTCGGTGCCAGGCACTCGCATCTTTGCAACGGAGGTTATTCGCTGGACCAGAGCATGAAGGAAGCCTATTCGGAGGATCTGGCCAGCAAGCTTTATAAGGAAGAAGTGGAGCGCTGCATGGTCAATTCCCTGATCATGTGCCTGTTTGCCCGCAAGGTATACGACAAGACCACCATCCTCAGCGCGCTCGCGCCTTTTGGATATGAACTCACCGGCGAGGACTTGGACATCATTGCAGAAAAGATATACGCCACCAAGCTTCGCATTAAAAAGGCGATGGGGTTTGAACAGGCAAAGGTCAAGTTCCCCAAACGGTTTTTTGAAACGCCTTCACTGCACGGACAGCTGGATGAGGCGACCGCGTACGCCTTGCAGACAAAGTTTACGGAATTGACGGATGCGCTGATGCAAAAATACCAATCGGAAGATCCGAATCAGATTGCGGCAGCCTCCGACTGATGCTAATACGCTGAACTGGCTTTTACAGGTTCAGCGTATCAATAAATTAATATCATAAATATAAATCCTGTTTTCCGGCGACATGTGCGTCGGAAAACACCTTTTTCCGACGCTTTTTTCTCAAAAAAACGGCGTTCCTGGGGGTTGCTCAAGGGGGAATAGGATTCCCTCTTGAAGTCATCGACTTTGTCGATGACCTGAACCGGCGAAAGCCGGTGCTTTTTTTGTTTGTGCTTCGTATCACGACAGAACGATCAAGTCGTTCCTGTTGTGCGGCAAGAATCATCCGAACGCTTCCCTCTACCGCGCCGCACTGCCGCAAAGCGCTTCGATCGCTTCCTCTTCCGTGTCTTTAAAAAACACCCGGTTCCCCCGGTTGCACTCTCGGATAAAGTCCTGTAAAGGTTTGCTCTTGAAATTGGAAAAATCGCCGACAATGGCCAGCTTCATCTGATAGTTGGAAAACTTTTGAAGAATTTCACCGGCCAACCCGGTTTTTAAGGAAAAGAAACGCTCATCCAGGCTCGAAGCCGGGATGACAATCGCGGTCGCGTCATGCTCATAGCTTTCTGTCGCCATCAAATCCAGCATATCCTGTGCGCTTGAAACCATAGGTTGATTGTTAAGTACCGTTATTGTTTCAGTTCCTCTTTGAATAATCCGCATCGCTGTTCCCTGCTTCTTTCAGTATGTTATTGCTATTTTATCATAACAATACTGTCTTTTCAACTTGAGGCTATGCCAAGTCCCATGACCGGATCCCTGTGGAATATGAATCTCTCCGTGGAGCAAAATGATAAACAGGGGGCGAAAAGGCAACATGTACAAGCGAAAAGTTTGGTTCATCGTCGTGCCGCTGTTCTTGTTCCTGATGCTCAGCATCAGTGTTAAGGCAGGGTTGACCGTCCATTTTGAGAGCTGGGCTTACAATGAGGCCGTCGAAAAGATCTATCCGTTGAAAACTGCGTTTTTAAAAGCGGTGTCGCATTTGGGCAACACTGCTGCGGTGGCATCATTCTGCCTGTTGTTGTTTTTTATACCCAAAAGCAGAGTCACGATAGCGCTGCCGGTATCGGTGTGTGTCCTTGCTTCCACAGCGCTGAATCTCATCTTAAAACATCTGTTTGTAAGGGAGCGCCCGGACATCCTGCGGCTTATCAACGAGACGAGTTATAGCTTTCCCAGCGGCCACGCGATGATCAACGCTTCGCTTTATATGCTTTTAATCCTGCTCATTTTCAAGTTTATCCGGAATATCAAAAAGAAGCTGCTCTTGTCCTCTGTGTGCCTTCTGATGATCTACGCCATAGGCTATAGCCGCGTATATCTTGGCGTGCACTTCGCAGGCGATGTGTTGGGCGGCTATCTGTTGGGGATGCTGACTGCGGATATCGTTTACATCCTTTGGCACCGGCGATTTGAACAGGCGGTGCTGCGAAGGCAGCCGCACATAAAGCCGCCTACTGGTATTCGATCTTTTCCAATATAAGGCCGCAGGCTTCCGCCGTAACGCCGACATCGCTGCGCTGTTTGGACTGTATGATCTCCACTACGGTGTCCGGGTTGATTTCGCCGATCCCGACATCGATCAATACGCCCGATATCCTGCGCACCATGTTGTGTAAAAAGCCGTCGCCCCTGATACGCATACTAACCAGACCGCCGTCTTCTATGATATCGATCGCGTACAGTTCGCGATTCATCGTTTTGGATTTGGACTTTGCGTTGGAGAAAGCGGTAAAATCATGGGTACCGATAAAATGCTTGGCCGCTTTGCGCATGTCATTGATGTTGAGTTTTGACATGACGTGCATCGAGTATCGGCGCAAAAACGGATTGCCGTACGCCTCATTCCAGACTTGGTATAAATAGGTCTTTTCCTTCGCATGCAGCCGCGCGTGGAAAGCATCCGGAACCACTTCGACATCCGTTACGCTGATATCCTGCGGCAGGTACCGGTTTAAATAGCGTTTTACTTCCTGCGGATGCAGCTTTTCATTCACTTTGAAATTCGCGATTTGAGCATAGGCATGCACGCCCGCGTCAGTGCGGCTGCAACCGTTGATCTCGATGTGTTTTTCAAGCATTTCGGACAATACCTGTTCGATTTTGCCCTGGACGGTGTTTTCGCTGGTTAGGCGCTGCCAGCCCTTGTAGCGTCCGCCGTCATATTGAATGGTGAGTTTGTAATTCATGGTGCTCCTCAATGCGTAAACTATTTTTGCGCAGTACGGGAACGCACTGCGCCGACAGATCCATCATACCACAAACGGTCTGCGGCATTCCGATTATCGTAATTTGGGGCTTTGTCGGATAGTTCCAACGACGTATTGACAGGATCGGACGATTTAGCTGCCGCCACACGCGCCATCCGGGATATGAATATAGTGGAGTAAATCAAAAGGGTGAAAGGGGGGAACCATGATGGACCGCCGTCCATATGACCGAAACAGCCGCGACAGAGATGGTCGCGACAATTATCGCTTTTTCCACAGGCATTACCGGGGCCATCGCGACTTGGATTTTGACGAATTTTTGCGTCTGCTGCTATTGCGCCAGCTTTTTGATCGGGATCATGAGCACGAGGAGGATTACAACCGCAATCGGTATTGATTCGATCGGATTTGCCAAAAAACGGGCACCCTGTCATTTTCAACCGATGGCAGGGCGCTCTTCTGTTGCCTGATTTCCGTCCTGCATTCATCGCGAACGATGCAAATTGCTGTTCTGTTGAAGGTGCTTATCCTATAAAATGACAATTCCGTCATGCAGCGATGCGCAAAGGCGGATATAATGCAAACAGGTGATGCAAATGATTACGATATTGCTGGTCGAGGATGACAAGACCATCGTCATGGGTTTGGAGTATTCCCTTTCGCAGGAAGGATATCGCGTCCTGAGTTTCTTGGATGCCGCATCCGCAAGCCTCGCCATCCAACAACAAGCATTCGATCTCGCTGTTTTGGATGTTTCTCTGCCGGATGGCAGCGGATTTGATTTGTGCAAGCAGATTCGCCAGCACAGCACCGTACCGGTCGTGTTCCTGACCGCCCGGGACGAAGAGGTCAATATCGTCATGGGACTGGACATGGGCGCGGACGATTATATTACAAAGCCGTTTCGCGTTCGCGAGCTGCTCTCCCGGTTGCGTACCGTATTGCGGCGCGCGAACACGCCTGCGTTGGGCGGGGACGAGTTGCATCTGGGATCCATCGGCATCAACACAAAACAGGCAAGGATCACAAAGCATGGATCGGAAATTTTTCTGACGGCCTTGGAATACCGCCTGCTTCTGACCTTGGCGACCAATGCCGGACAGGTTCTTTCCCGTACGCAGCTTCTGGAAGGCATTTGGGATATCGCGGGCGACTTTGTCAACGACAATACGCTCACCGTCTACATCAAGCGGCTGCGCGAAAAGATCGAGGACGACGCAGCAAACCCCAAGATCATCCAGACCGTGCGCGGCTTAGGCTATAAGGCAGGTGAGTGAATTGTTGCGGAATTTGGAAGTCAGGCGTTATCTATCGTGGTTATGTATCCCGTCGCTTTTATTCACAGCGGCGGGCTTCCTTGTGTCCTTGCGGGCCGGTTTGCTTCTGGCGGTTTGCTCGCTGTCGCTGATGCTGGTATCGGTCCTGTTCACACGCTGGCGTTACAGGCAAATGAATACGCTAAGCGATTATTTGGGGCGCATCAGCAACGGAGAATACACGCTCGACGTGCGGGACAATGCGGAGGGCGAACTTTCCATTTTAAAAAACGAGATCTACAAGGTCACAGTCATGCTCAAAAGGCAGAACGATTTGCTCAAACGGGATAAAGAAATGATGCAGAACGCGCTTTCGGATATCTCGCACCAGCTTAAAACGCCGTTGACTTCCATGTTTGTGATGACGGATCTTCTTCTTAGCGCCGAACTGCCCGAAGACAAGCGTTTTGAGTTTACCGACCGCATCCGTGTGCAATTGGAGCGGCTGCAATGGCTGGTCACTTCCCTGCTGAAGCTTTCTCGACTGGATGCGAAAACGGTTGCGTTTAAACCGGAGCGGCTGGAGGCAAAACAGCTTTTCCAAATGGCATTTGAGCCGCTTTTGATCCCGCTGGAATTAAAAAATCAGACCTTAAACGTCGAAGGCACCGAAACCCTGCTGCGATGCGATGCCAATTGGACTGCCGAAGCCTTGCTCAATATCCTCAAAAACTGTGTGGAGCATACGCCGGCGTTTGGAACGATCGCCATCGCCTGTACGCAAAACCCTCTCTTTGTGCAGATTATGATCCGGGACAATGGACCGGGCATCGACAAAACAGATTTGCCGCATATTTTCGAGCGCTTCTATCGAGGCAAAAACGCAGCGTTTGACAGCATCGGTATCGGCCTTGCGATGGCTTCCTCCATCGTGCAGGAACAGGGCGGCTCCATCGAGGCGGGCAATGCCCCTGAGGGCGGAAGCTGTTTTGTGATGCGCTTTCCAAAATGACAAAACCGTCACGATTGCCGTCACCAAAGCGTCATGTACAGAAGATATGCTGTTTGCATCAAACAATAGGAGCATTTGTTCAATGGAAATATTAAAAGTGGAGAATATCGGCAAAACCTACGGTTCCGGTGAAGCCGCCGTACATGCGCTCAGCGATGTATCCTTCAGCGTGCAAAAAGGGGAGTTCGTCGCAATCGTCGGTTCTTCGGGCTCGGGAAAAAGCACCCTGCTGCATATCATCGGCGGGGTGGACAGGCCGACTTCCGGCCGTGTATTGGTGGAAGATACGGATATTTACGCGATGGACGAAAGCCGTCTTGCCATTTTCAGGCGGCGTCAGGTCGGGCTTATATACCAGTTTTACAACCTGATCCCCGTGTTGGACGTAGAGGAGAACATTAAGCTGCCGCTTTTGCTGGATTCGCGCACACCGGATGAAAAACAGTTGAGCGACATCTTTTCCATGCTGAACCTTGATGACCGCAAAAGGCATTTGCCCAATCAGCTTTCGGGCGGCCAGCAGCAGCGCGTTTCCATCGGGCGCGCGCTTGTGAACAACCCCGCCCTGATACTCGCGGATGAACCCACGGGCAATCTGGACAGCAAGAACAGCGCGGAAATCATGGCGCTGCTGCGGCTTTGCAACCGCAAATACGGTCAGACGCTGATCGTCATCACGCATGATATGAACATCGCATTGCAGGCCGGGCGCATTTTGAACATTGAAGACGGGCGCATCGTGCGCGACGAGGTGCTGCAAAAATGAATGTGATGCGGCAGTTTACCAAAAAGAGCCTGTTGTCCAATAAGAAGCGCACCGCTGTCACCATCATCGGCGTGATCATCTCAGCGGCGATGATCACGGCGGTATCGACGTTTATCGCCTCGTTTCTCTCAACGCTGCAGCGCACCGAAATTGCAATGGGCGGGAACTGGCATGCCAAGATCCAAAATGTTCAGATGCAAAAGGTATCGGCAATCGAACAGGACAAGGCAACAGGTTCCGTAGTTTTGGCTCAGGAACTCGGCACCGCGCTTCTTTCGGGTTCCAAGAACAAACAGAAGCCCTATTTGTATTTCCGCAACTACAGTGAAAACGGATTCTCCCAAATGTCCGTCCGCTTGATCTCAGGCACATTGCCGCAAAAAAGCGGCGAGGTCGTGCTTTCGGAAACCGCAAAAAACAGTGCGGGTGTTTCCTATACCATCGGTGATACCCTAAACGTAACCCTGGGCAGCCGCCAAACGCTAAAAGGCGAAGTGATTATTGGCAATACTTCGTTGAACTATCAAAGCAGCGAAGACGGAACCAAGAGCACGCTTGAAGAGGTGTTCATCCCCGGCAAAGCCATGCAGTTTACCGTTGTCGGCTTCATGGAACGCCCCAACTTTGAATCCAGCTGGTCCGCCGGCTGCGGCGTATTGGGGATAATCGATAAAGCGGCCTTGTCTTTAACCGACAAGATCGACGTCTATTTGACCGTGAAAGACATCGATCGCGGCATCTATCAAACACTTCCTGCCATTGCGCAGCAGACCGGAAACGCGACGAAGGATGTCACCTATAACGATCATTTGCTGCGCTATTACGGCGTTATCAGCGGGGATAATTTGTTTGAGTTCCTCGTCACTTTTGCGGCCATCATCATCGGCATCATCGTGATAGCTTCGGTATCGCTGATCTACAACGCGTTTGCGATCTCTGTTTCGGAGCGTGCCAAGCAGCTGGGTCTTCTCTCCAGCGTCGGCGCAACACGGCTGCAAAAACGCACAAGCGTATACTATGAAGCGTTTTTCATAGGCTCTATCGGTGTGCCGCTTGGTATTCTGGCGGGCATTGCCGGCATTGGCGTAACGCTCAAAGCCCTTCAACCGCTTTTACGGGATACGCTCAACAGCTCGGACGGCGTGGCGCTTTCGCTTGTTGTATCGCCGCTTGCCATCGTTTTTGCCGCCGTTCTGTCCGCCATTACCATCTTTATATCCGTGTATATACCGGCGCGCCGGGCATCGAGAATCTCGCCGATCGACGCGATCCGGCAATCCAACGAGATCAAGCTCACGCGCAAAGCCATCAAAACATCCAAACTGACGCGCAAACTGTTCGGGTTTGAAGCGGAAATCGCGCTTAAAAATTTGAAACGAAGCCGTAAAAAATACCGCGCGACCATCGTATCGCTGGTCATCAGTTTGGTGTTGTTCCTGACCGCTTCCACCTATATCGGCATGACACGGAATTTGTCCGGTGCGATGGATATGGGATTCAACTATGACATCAGCATCCAGTTCCCCAAAAACGATTCGTCCCTGTTCACCGATACAATAGAAAGCATCTCGACGATGCCGCATGTGCTTCAATACACATCGGCTGTTCAAACCAGCCGGCCCACAGTGTTTGCAGAAGACCGGCTGACCGCTTTGGCAAAGCAGTTTATAACCCCGCGCGAGGACGGCAGCTATGATTTCCCGTTGTCGCTGATCACACTCGACCAAAAGAGCTTTTCGGCATATGCATCCGCCATAGGCATAGATCCGTCCGCCTTTGGTGATACAAAACAACCGCAGGCCGTGCTGATCAACCACGGGCAACAGTACCTGTATTCACAGGCGGACAAAACACACATCAAGCAGTCAGGCGCTATCCTTGCATTGAAAAACGGCGATTCCGTAGCCCTATACAACGATAAGAACGAACCTTGCGCAAACGTCGGTATCGGAGCGATAACGGACGAACGCCCGATGGGAGTTTTAATCCAGGGTTTAAGCAATGCGACGATGGTGATGACACAGGATGTGTTCGATGCGGTTTTAAAAGAGGCGAATGTGCAGGGATCGCAAATGATTTATCTGACGACGGACGACGACCAGGCGCTTGAGAAACAGCTCTCCGCGCTGCCCGGTGCAGATTCCGACCTCTATGTCTATAACATTCACAGCGCCGCGCGCGCCGAACGGAACACCTCTGTCTTTTTGGGTGTGTTCATATACGGGTTCATCGTTTTGATCAGCCTGATCTGCATTGTAAACATCTTCAACACCGTGTCCACCAACATTGCGTTGCGACGCAAAGAATTCGCAATGCTTCGCTCAGTTGGCATGACGCCCAAAAGCTTTAACAAGATGATCCGCTTTGAAAGCATTTTCTACGGGCTCAAGGGGCTTCTGTACGGTTTGCCGATCAGCGTCGCGATTGCGTACCTACTCTATCGGATGCAGCAGCGCGTGTTGGGTTCAACCTTCAGCCTTCCGTATGGGAGCTATGCGTTTGCAATCCTCGTGATTCTCGTCATTGTTTTCACCACAATGCTGTACTCGACCAAAAAGATCAAAAAGGAAAATATCATCGACGCGCTCAAGGAGGAGAGCTTCTAAAGGCAAGTTGTCTGTGCGCATGGAAAGAGCCTGCTATGCAGGCTCTTTTCCTATGATATTTCAAATCGAACTGATTTTTCTTCATTCTTCTACCGATCAGCTACTCCGTCTGGGCTTGTTTTTTCATTCTCAGCTTAACCGTTGCGCCGAAATTTCTGCCGCCTTTTACCGGATAAACGTTCACATAATGGATTTGATCGATCTGATCCCAGTTTTTGATAAGTCCCGGCACATCGGTTTTGGGGATATTACCGATCTGGTGCCCGTTTGCAAAGACGCCAAAGGCATCCTCATTTTTGACTTTATATTGGCTGAGCTTGTATTCAACCTTTTTGTATTCGCCTTTTCTGTCCGCAATGCCCTGCAAAATTTCCTGACGTTTCGTTCCGTCATTGTTTTTCAACGTTACGTCGGTAACTTTAAACTCCTGAAAGTCAAACCGCGCGTTCTTTTTCCTCGCCATTTTGAGCGACACTTCCAGGCCGATCAGCACCAGCGCGATAACAGCGACAATACCCAATACAATCCAGAGAACCATATGCATGTCTCCCTTCATCCGGGTATGCGCCATGGCATACACAGGAATACCCGTCTTCGCGCATCATTCGGGCAAATCTCCCAAAAGTGCAAAAAACAATTACTGCCATGATTATATACCCCGGCAATCCGTTATGACAACTGCGCAAACGATTGCTTAAAAGCGATCTTGCTTTCGCGAGGTTTTGGTATTGCTGCTTTTTGGGTTTTCAACGGGATCAAAAACATCCGGCGGATACAGGCATTCCTCTCCGGATTCATCCACAATGCGGTACCAGCTTTTTTCCACGGCAATAACCTCATACGCATTGCCGTTTTTCAGCCCGTCGGGGTCGCTTTCCCCGCTGTATCTTACCTTCATGCCGCCGCCTCATTTCGTATTGCTCTTTTGCTATTGTAATCAATCCCGACGTCTCCTGTCTATCTGTTTGTGTATTTCATTCGGGTTCGGCATTATACACAATCCTTGCACATTTTTCCCACACAATCCACAAGAAGGCTTGACGAAACGTGTTGATCGTGATATTATTTGCACGGTTCAATCATCCGGCATGCAAAATTTCTGTCGGTTTGGTTTGTGACCTTTTTTTATTATTTTTTGAAATACGGCGATTGGCTGCAAAACTTTTTGAACGGATTTATGCCGCTTAATGCGAGGTTCGGCCCAGCCGGATTTGTCCTTTTTTGATTCAATTCGGCTCAAAACCGCCCGAAACGAACATTGCCCTTTCCCCGGGCTTTTGTTACAGTATGAATACAAGAAGGACGGCACTTGTTCAGTAGCTTAGCCAGATAGGGGAAACTCTAACAGCGCATAAGAAAACGGGCAAACCGCCCTTCTTCGTTTGTATACGGGGAGTCGTCTCCGGGCTGCATCGGGCAAGCGCCTTATTCCCCTGATGCGCCCTTTGATAGCCGCAGCGGTTGATTTGGATTCGCAACCGCTGCGGCTTTTCGTTGTTCTTGGTTTTACGCCAGCCCATGCTCCTCGCAATTTGCCGTCTGCAAAATACGGTTATCCCCATCCACAAACACGACCTTTGGTACGTGGTACGCCGCCACCTTAGCGTCCAAAAGCGCGTACGCCATAATGATAACGATGTCGCCGGGCTCCACAAGCTTCGCGGCGGCGCCGTTGAGGCAGATCATCCCGCTGCCGCGCGTACCCTCGATTGCATACGTCTCTAGCCTGTTGCCGTTGTTAACATCCACCACCTGCACCTGCTCATAGGTCAGAATGCCTGCGGCATCCATCAAATCGCGGTCGATGGTGATGCTGCCGACGTAGTTAACATTTGCCTCTGTCACGACGGCTCTGTGAATTTTTGATTTCAACATTGTCAACATATCGTTCGTTCCTCTGCCTGCCGCAAATCCGGCACTATTGTTTTGTTGTTTTCCAGTCCGCACAGCGCAGCAACCGACCGTACATATCCTCGTCCATGCTGATCTTCATGGCGTTCAATTCCTGAGCTTTCGGCGGATTGTCCGTAAAGTGAACGAAAGGCAAATCCTGTGCAAGCGCCAATGGCGTGCATTCGTCGGCTTCTCCCATGCACAATACGCACGCCGCAGCCAGCCCGTCCGCCACATTCACCCTTGTCATGCGCAGCTCTCTTTCAAACAGATCCTTTTGCCCCACTTTATCGTTGATGGCTTCAAAGCCGCAATGCGCGATGCAAATGCCCGTCACGCCCCATTTTAAGGGAACCGTCGTGCTGTCCGTGATGATGACGCCGACATGCTTGACATTGTACCGTTCGCGAATAAACCGCCAGCAGTTTTGTGCCGACGCCTGCGGATCTTCGGGCCAGAGCACATAATACCCGTTCGCGTTGGACTCATCCACACCCGCATTGGGCGTGAGCGCATTGCCTTTGATGGTAAGATATACGTCATAGGGGCCGCTTTTGGGGAGAAAGAGATCGGCCTCCTTTTCAATGACATCATCCCTGCCCGTCGTTTTCGGATCCAATACGTTCCCTTCGCACAGCGACACCACTTTGGATGTGATGGCAACGACGCTGTATTCCGGCACTTCTTGAATGGCGGATGCTATCAGATCATTCAGCGTGAGTGCGTTTGCTTCGACCCGCTGGGTCCTGATGGGCGTTACTTTCATGTTATGCCCTCCCTGCGCTTGAACGGATCTGCTTTCGCAGCGTTTTGTCCAAAAGCCTGGAATACGCAAGAAGCATTACCACTTCAATGACAAATTTGACGACCGCCTGCATCAGTCTCTGCCAGATTATCGCCATGATGCCGTAATGGTATAAAATCGTGAGCCAGACAGTACCAAGCGCGTCCAGTGCGAATGCCGCAAATATGCAGCAAACGATGATGCGCTTTAAGCTCAATTCTTTTTTGTACAGAAACAGCCCGAAGATCAACCCGAGCAAAAACGCGCTCAAGGTAAATCCGGGGAAATACGGTCCCATTGGATTGAGAAAATAGCCTATCACATCCGCCAATGCCGCCGCTATGCCGCTTGGAACCGGCCCGTAGAGAATGGAGAACACAGCAACCGGCAAAAACCCAAATCCGATGCGCAAAAACTGTGTGGATATGGAGAAATAGCGCGTCAATACGACATTGAGTGCAACGAGCATCGCCGCGATTGCGAGCGTGCGGACGTCGGCAAACATACGTCGGGAATTCTTGTTTTTGTTTTCCAAATAAAAATACCTCCTCATTGTAAAAAGCTACATGCAGAGGTACCACCTCTCCCATGCAGCAGCGGGATGCGACATTCGTACCGCAAGGACCGAAGTCCTTTTCGTTCGGCTGGCAACTCCCCGTCCAACCGACACTTGACGCACAAACATCTACTCTGCTTCCCGAGAGACAACGATAAAAATTGTCGATTTATTATATAGCGAAATCGCATACTTCGCAATCATCACGACGCGCAGCGGTTTGTATGAAACCAAAGGCGGGCGGACAGATATCGGTCGTGTCTTAGGTCAAATCCGGTATCAGCAAGCCTTTATGTGCTTTGATGCAACTTTTTGTGTATGTCCGCAGTATTATAGTATAGAATGATCATAATCGAATTTGGCGCGATGCATCCCCATGCAAAGGAGAACAAATGGCAGTAAAAATCCTCACAACGTTGGGAAGTGTTTGCTCCACGGCTTTTGGCATATGGCACTTCTTTGTCCCCGGGCAGTGGAACTGGTATTCCTACATCAACGCACAGGCTACGGAACTGGTACTGGCCATACGCGCCATCAATGTGTTCTTTTCACTATGTCTGGTACTGTTCGGGATTGCGAATATGCTGTTCGTTTATTTCCAGCCGACGCGCTTCGCGCTTATCGTCATGCTGTCATTGTCAAGCATACTATGGGCTGTTCGATGTTTTTTTCAATTCGTCTATCCGCAAGGAACCATCCATCCCATATTGCAATACGGCATGCTGGCGGCATTTATACTGATATTCGCCTTGTTTGCGGTATCGCTGCTGCTGGTGGTGTCCAATACTGCGCTTGAGAAATAATCCTGACAAATTTCTATCCGTTGCCACATCAAATCACAATTAAATCACAAAAACAACATTCGTTCTCGCACGATCCTGTGATACAATACACAATGGCAACCATCCGTCCCGGGGGATTGTAACCATGATGCAGCAGCAGGAACTCATCGAAGAAAGGCCCGCTATTTTGGAATTGATCGCGTTGTGGGCGCGCAGAAACAGGCTGTTTTTATACTGTCTGTTTGTTTCGTTCTTCGTTCTTGCCATCTGCTCAAAATCCTCCTTCCTCTACCCGTTTAACGACTGGGTGGACGCCAACTGTTATTTCACCGTCGGCAAGAGCATGATGAACGGCAAGGTCGTCTACCGCGATTTATACGAGCAAAAAGGCCTTTACCTCTACCTGATACACGGAGTCTCCTACCTTATCTCCAACACTTCTTTCTTTGGCGTATATCTTTTTGAGGTAGCGGCTGGCGCGTTCTATCTTTATTACGCTGCCAAGATTATCGATTTGTACCTGCCCCATCGGATATCCTACGTGCTTGTGCCAATTCTGGCGGTATTGACCTACACATCGGTGAGCTTTGCGGAGGGGGACAGCGCCGAGGAATTCTGCCTGCCGCTTTTGATGGCGGGGCTGTATTATATCCTGAAATTCTTCCAGGGAGACGGTTTATCCAAAAAAACACTCATCATCTGCGGCGTTCTTGCGGGCGGCGTGCTGTGGATCAAATATACGATGCTTGGATTCTGGGCCGCATGGATGTTTTGTGTGTTTATCGGTTTGCTGCTGCGCAAAAAACCCAAACAGGCATTTTTGTACTGCGCGTATTTCCTGTTAGGAATGGCGATCGCGACAGCCCCGTGCTTTTTGTATTTTGTTCTCAACGGCGCGCTGTACGATTGGTACCATACGTATTTTTATATCAACATCGTCGTTTACGGCAAAGTATCCTCCAACATTTGGAGCGTTTTGAGAACGACCGCTGCAAACTTCGGCGACGCGCTGAATAAAAACCCATTGATGCTTTACGCAGGGCTGACATCCATCGCAGGCTTCGTGTTCACCAACAAGCTGCAGCGCGGCGTCTGGCCAAAGATCTCGCTTGCGTTTATCGTATCGCTGTTGGTTTTGGGCGTATACGGTGGCGGCAAGAAATATCCCTATTACTTTTTGATCTTCTACGTCTTCCTCGTTCTGGCGCTTATCGTGGTGGCAAAGGTCATGGTTTACTTCTTCGGAAAGAGCGAAGCAAAGCCTGCTTCTGCGCAAACCGTCAAACGCGTGGTGATCATAACCGCCCTTCTGGCGTTCATGTTTTCGACCACGGGCGCTTATCTTTGCAGTCCGAACAAGAGTTTCATGGCAATGGAGCAGGCACAGCTTGCCCAGTTCCGCTTTGCCAGGATCATCAACCAGAGCGAGAACCCGACGCTTTTGAACTACGGCTTTTTGGATGGCGGATTCTATACCGCTGCCGGGCTTTTGCCTGTGACGAAGTATTTCTGTAAAAACAACATTCCCGACCCCGCTATGATGCAGGCACAGAACCTGATCATCAAGAACAAAGGTGCTGAATTTGTCGTACTGCGCCTTGGCGCGAACGACAAATCGCCCAATGTACCCTACCTCTCCAACAATTACAAGCTGATCGATTCCGTCAAGCAGATATTCGAGAATAAAAAATACACCTATATGCTGTATCAGGCGCGATAAGCGTCAACAACAATCAAGCGGAGCTTTGACGCTGTCCGCTTATTTCTGTTGACCTCAACGGTGCATCCGCATCATGTTTAGGAGCTGATACGCTTTGGCGTATTTGGTGCAAAAAATGTCTTTTATCATTGAATGCCGTTTTATAGGCATTCTTCAATAGTATCTTTGTCTTTATTTGTACGGTTTGAATGTTTACGAAACATATTTTGATATTATTCATGCGATATGCTTGTTTTTATCGATATTGGTGCGTATTTATGATAAAATAACGCCATATTAGGAGGTGCGTCATGAAAAAACGGCTTTTCCCTTTTCTCTTCGCTCTTCTCTTTTTGTTCCTTTCCGGATGCGCGGCAAAAACGGCTTTCAAATTCCAAGCCGCAGCGTACGTGCCAAACCTCAAAGATGTTCCCATCTACAAAGAGACCGTACCACTGAATGATGTCGCGCTGACGGAGGATAATCTCGATTGGCTTTCTGTTACCTTGGGCCGATACGACGATATATTCAACGAGTCACTGCCCGCTTTCCAAAAGCGTTTGTCAAGCGATTTGGAGCTTAACGCGGAATGGTACGATTCGTTCCGATATGAGGCGTCATCCCTACAGGCATCATGTTCCAATTTTTTAAAGACCAACGCGCCTGATGGGCTGCAGGATATAAAAACGCTCGCTGACATACAGATTATCGGCTTGTATAACGCCATAGAGGATTTGAAGTCGGCTGTATCAAAGGGCAACGACAGCGCGTTTGCCAGTGCAAAGGTGCTGGCTGATTCAGCGGATTCAGACAGTGATCAACCATATGATTATCTGGAAAGCCTCTATGACCGGTATCCTTTTTCTCTGAGTGTTACCAGCGTTAAAGTAAAAAACGGGAGTACACGCCTTTTTGTCCGTTTTAAGAACAGCGGGGATGCCACCGTATCACAATTCTATTTTGTTGTTGAATGCCGTGACATAAGCGGAAATCCCGTTCAATTGGACAACGCTTTTGATCAGATGAATTGCACCTACGACAGCCCTAAGCTTAAAAGCGGCAGTGTATCGGGCAGCTTGTATTACTGGAGAATAGGCCGCTTTGAAGACGGCTATGAATTCCGGGTCGCTCTGACAAGATATAAAACGACGGATGGAACGATTGTCGTTTGCAAACCGGAAGAATACAAGTGGACGGAGTGGGTCCATCAGTAGTAGAAGACTTTTGACGCCGGATAAAGAAGGTGGTACTTATATCTTTTTTATCCGGCGCTTTTTGATATGATAAGTTTAGAATGCTCCCGCTTCAATTGGCACGCTTGCCGGATCAACAAAAGGAGAATCCCATGCACATCGCCGTTCTGACCGTAACACTGTATGCCCCTTTTGTTCATACGCTGAAGGAAAAACGCACGGTGGTTAAAAGCCTTCTCGCAAAATTGTCCAAGTTCAACGTGTCCGCAGTCGAATCGGACGCGCAAGATGTCCACAAAACTGCCGTCCTCGCAATTGCCGCTCTCGCGGGCAGCACGGCTCAGGCTGACAGCATCATGGACACGATTTTGAACTTTATCGAGCAAAACACCGAAGCACAGATAACCGATGTGCAAAGGGAGATACGGTAGTTTCTGCCTAATCCCGGCTTGCTTGCCGTATAACACCTTTATGCCATTGGTTTGTGTATCTATCATAATGCTTATCGGGAGGTGCTTGTTTTGCCAATTGCGGGTAAATGTCTTGGAATCGTAGGCGGACAAATTGCTATTGCATTGTCCTGCTTGACGTTAGGTTTTATGAATGTCTTTGGCATCGTGGGGGTTATCGGCGGCATCCTCGCTGTTATCGGCGGCTTCAACGTTGAAAAACGCAGCATGCTCGCCGTCTGGTTTATGGGGATAGGCTCTGTCACCAGCATGCTTTCGCTTGCGATCTACGCATCGATTCCATTAACCGTTGGCGCAATCCTCACGTATCATTCGATCCCCTACGACGATGGCGAAAGTGAATGATCGCAGCATATAGTTTAGAGTGACCACTGTTGTTCACAATTGAAATATCCGTCCTTGGAGGCACTGGATGAAATTCGGCAGGCGGGATGATTTTAAACCGAGGCTGCGAAGCCCGCTTCGCCTTGCCCTTGGCAAAGGCGCTTATACCATGCTGCGGTATGCCTCTTGGGCGATACACAGGCGTAGCTTCGCACGTGAATACCATGACAGCAACCTGCCAAATTCCTATTTTTCGCACAGCTCACCGCTGTTGCGCCAACTCAAAGACGTGGATATGCAATACCAGTACAATAAAATTGTAAACCTTCGTATTGCCTCCCAAAGGCTGGATGGAATTCTCCTGCGCCCGCGCCAATCGTTGAGCTTTTGGCGGATCGTCGGGCGTCCGAGTGTCCGCAAAGGATATTTAAACGGCATGGTGCTGCAGGGAGGAAAGGTTGCGGCGGGGATCGGCGGCGGGCTGTGCCAGATGTCCAACCTGCTGTACTGGATGACACTGCACACGCCGCTTACAGTGTGCGAACGGCATCGTCACGGGTATGACGTATTCCCAGATTCCGAGCGCACACAGCCGTTTGGCAGCGGGGCGACCTGCTCGTATCCCTACCTTGATTTGATGGTGCGAAACGATACGGACGCGACGTTTCAGCTTCGTGTCAAGGTCGCAGCGGATACCCTTGAAGGGGAATGGCGGAGCGATCAGGAGCCATTTTGCCATTACCGGATCATCGAGAAAAACCACGTTATAAAGGGCGAATGGTGGGGTGGATTCAGTCGGAACAACGAACTTTTTCGTCAGTGTTTTGACAAAAACGGAGTCCTGCTGAGTGAAGAGTTCGTCACACAAAACCAAGCAATGATGATGTACGTGCCGCTCATTGCGGACCCAAAGGACGATCAGCCTGACTAATCTTGCCAAACGGTTTTTACACATCGCCCATGCAGTCACCCCACAGGTTCATACGTCTTTTCAAACACATCGGGCTTGCACGGATAAAACTCACCGTCCACGCCCCTGACGATGTAATCGCCGATGGATGCGGAGTTTTCTCCTTCCAGCGTTTTGACGATAAGCCCGCCTATTACCCTGTTTTCATCAAAAAAGAAAACGCTGTCCCCCAAAAATTGACGCAGTTCGGAAATGTTGCTGCCGTCCCACAGCACGGCTTCGACGATGACCGGCTTTTTTCTGTATTTCATGCACTTCACCCGAATTTTAAGGATACCTTGGAAGTATCCCATCCGGGCTCCCTTTTCATGCCTTGGTTTTCCCGTTAAGCAAAGCCCAGCAGCCTCGCCGCTGTCGCTGTCAAAAAGCAAAGCATCATCCCCGTTATCGTCGGAACCAGCATCGAAACACCGGTCCACTTCAGGCTTCGCGTTTCCTTTAAAATGGTCAGGCATGTCGTCGCGCACGGAAAATGCATCAGCGAGAACAGCATCGTGCACAGTGCCGTAAGCCAGGTCCATCCGTGGGAAACCAAAAGTACTTTCAACGCACCGAGCGATGCGAGCGAAAGGATGCTGCCTGTGGACATATAGCACATGATGATGATGGGCAGCACAATTTCGTTCGCCGGGAATCCCAAAACAAACGCCATCAGTATCACACCGTCCAGCCCTAAAAGCCTTGCGAACGGATCGAAGAAATTTGCACAGTACATCAGAAGACTCGCATTGCCCACTTGTATGTTTGCCATGCACCAGATGACAAGCCCCGCGGGCGCTGCCACCGATACGGCTCTTGAGAGAACAAACAGCGTACGGTCAAAGACGGAGCGCACGATAACCTTGCCGAGTTGCGGCCTGCGGTATGGCGGCAGTTCGAGTGTGAACGACGAAGGCAACCCCTTAAGAACGGTCTTGGACAGCAGTCCGGACAGGACAAACGTCATCCCGATGCCAAGCACGATGACAAGCGTCAGCAACAATGCCGATGCGCCCGACTGAATGATGCCGCTCGCCGGAATCGTGAAAAACATCGTGATCATCGCTATCAGCGTCGGGAACCGCCCGTTGCACGGCACGAAATTGTTGGTGATGATGGCGATCAGCCTCTCGCGCGGCGAATCGATGATGCGGCAGCCGATGACGCCCGCGGCGTTGCACCCGAACCCCATGCACATTGACAGCGCTTGTTTCCCATGTGCGCGCGCTTTTTTAAACAGCGCGTCAAGGTTGAACGCAACGCGCGGCAAATACCCCGCATCTTCCAGCAGCGTAAACAACGGAAAAAAGATAGCCATAGGCGGCAGCATCACCGAAACGACCCACGCAAGCGTCCGGTATATGCCCAGGATCAATGCCCCGTGCAGCCACGCAGGCGCGCCGATGTGCACAAATAGAGCCGTCAGTTTATCCTGCAACAAGAACAACAGTCGCGAAAGTGCTTGTGAAGGGGCGTTTGCGCCTGTGATGGTGATCCAAAAGACAAGCGCCAGCAACAGCAGCATGGCGGGAATGCCATAGGCTTTGGACGTTAAAATGCGGTCCAGTTTTCTGTCTGTGGCATCATGGCGCTTTTTCTCAAAAACGACCGTCTGCCGGGCGATATCCTGTGCTTGCGCTATGATGCTCAAAACCAAAGCATCCCGAATAGACGTGCTGTCATAGCCATGCTCGTTAAGGAGCGCCTTGGCACACGTCAGGTTCCGCGCTATCGCTTCATCGCCCAGAAGGTCGATCCCGATAGCTTTTGAAATGGAATCCCCAAAGGTTTCCTCCTCAAGCATCCTCAAGGCAGCCCACCGGGCGTTGAGCTTATGTTGCAATGCCATCTGCAGCAAAGGTTCCAGCATGGCAATAGCCTGTTCGATCGCATCTTCGTATCGCACCGCAAGCGGAGGCAGACGATTGCCCTGCGCGACCTTCTCTACAGCATCCATCAGCTTTATTAGTCCGCCGCCCCGCCTGGCATCGGTGCCGACGACCGGCACGCCCAACAGCCGGGACAACAGCGCCAGGTCAATTACGATTCCCTTGCGCTTTGCTTCATCCATCAGATTGATGCACAGCACGACATTGCCGGTTATCTCCAGCGTTTGAAGCACCAGATTCAAATTCCGTTCAAGGCATGTTGCGTCCGCAACCACCACCGCTGCGTCGGCATTGCCATAACAGAGAAAATCCCTGGCGACCTCTTCCTCAACGGAGTTGGCCAAAAGCGAATAGGTTCCGGGCAGATCCACCATGCGGTAAACATTCCCATGATGTTGCGTTTCGCCATAAGCGCTGGCAACCGTCTTTCCCGGCCAGTTTCCGGTATGCTGTCTCAGCCCGGTCAATTGATTGAATACCGTGCTTTTGCCCACGTTCGGGTTTCCAAACAGCGCTACGGTTTTCTCGCCGTCCGAATTTTTTTGAATGGATAGCAGGCCGTCCGCTGCCTTTTTACCCGTGGATTGGTTCGTCAGTCCCATAAAAAACCTCCGGATCAGTCGGGTTGCACCAATATCCGTGCCGCCTCCTCCGAGCGAAGCGCGATTACCGCGCCGCGTATCGCGTATGCGGTGGGGTCTCCGAACGGGCTTTTCTGCAGCGCCTCAACGGTGGTATTGATGACCAATCCCAAATCCAGCATCCGCCGGCGCGCGCTCCCTTCCGATATCAAATACCGTACCTGCGCCTTTTGCCCTATCTTAAGCTCGTTGAGCGGAATCGCCGAATGATCAATCATACCGATCCCTCCAGTTTGTGTGTTTGTTTTAGCCGCGGGAAAATTAATCTTTGGCACACTATGACGCAAGGAAAAAAAGTGTTCCGAATAGAATGCAAAGGGGCGAAGAAAATGGATCAAAACGGTTTTTTTACCGTCCGGGGCTATCAGCTTTTAGGGCAGGAAACAAAAATAACCTCCGCGATGGAGGATTATCTCGAAATGATATGCCGCAACCGCGACCGCTGCGGTGCGCTTCATATGAATCTGTTGGCGGAGCTTTTGCATGTCAAAGCATCGTCCGCAACGAAAATGGTACAGAAGCTCGGCGCGCTCGGCCTATTGCAATATGAGAAGTACGGCGATATCGTACTCACGCCGCGCGGATGCGAGTTTGGAAGCTACCTGCTGTACCGCCACAAAACCATGGAGGATTTTTTGCGGCTTATCGGCGCCGAGAATATTTTGCAGCAAACCGAGCTGATAGAGCACAACGTCAGCGAGCAAACGCTCGGAGGTATCGGTGTGTTGAATGCTTTTTTTTCGGCGCATCCGTCTGTCGCATCGGAATTCGAATCTTATCGGCAGGCTGCGCAACGATAAGCGCGCATGTAAACCGATCATTCGTTTTCATAAGCGATGCTTGATACTCTATGAGATGCTATTTCGCTATGATTTCCCTGCAGCGCACCAGCACACTCCTGTTTGTACTGTCGGCCGTTGTTATCAGCGACAATCCGCGTTCGCCCGAATAGACTGCAAGTGCGCTTTCGTCGTCCGCTTTCGCGCTTACGATCTCATACACTTCATAGTAGTATACATTTCCGTACGCATCCATCAACTGCACCGCGTCACCGTTCTTAAGCCTGTTCAGCAGCCCGAAATGCGATCCGTCACGAAAGCTGTGTCCCATTATAACCAGATGCCCCGCTTTGCCCGGTACCGGCGGTCCTAAGAGGCGGCATACGGAATAGGACAGCCCCTTTTTTGTTAGTTCCCCGATAACCGGCAGTGATACTCCGATGGATGGAATATCCAACCGTGCGATGATGGTAAAGCCTTCCGCGTTTTGCAGCACGCGCCCGGGCGTCACCACATTCTGCGCTTTTTGCAGAAGCTGTCTGGAACGCAGGTTCGCTTCATATCCCTCTTTCATCTGAGCGAGGTAAAGGGCGATCACCGTGCCCAATACAGCCAGTGCAAATACCAGAAGCACCGTCCGTATCTTTACGCGTGTTGTCGATTTCGCAAATGAAAATGGCAAAAGCCAAAACCTCCGTTGCAATTAGAGCGGGACAACCTGTTACTTTAACGGAATTATACCATGTGCATTCCAAAGAAGCACGATTTTCTTGTCTTTACATCACCGAACACGCTGTCGCTTTTTTGACTATTTTTAGCATTTTACTGAATTTTGTCGCCAATTGAACGATAAATATGATACACTTACGAAGTGTGTATTCCGGCTTCCGCCCAATAAAAACGTGAAGGTACAATGAAAAAACGAAAAAACTGGCTAAACGTATTGCCCTTGGCACTTTTTGCGCTTCTTGCGCTTTGCGTATGCGCAGGATATACATCCCGCTTTGAAGGGTGGGCCTATCAAAAAGCGGTGGCGCGGATGAGTCCGACCATCACCGCTTTGTTAAGGTGCATTACCCATGTCGGGGACACCGTTGTCGTATTGGCGTTCTGCCTTCTTCTGATCACTTACAAACGCACCCGCAAGACCATTGCGCTTCCTGTATCGCTTGCCGTCATCATATCCACCCTGCTCAATTCTTTGTTGAAGCCGCTTTTCAGCCGGCAGCGCCCAAACCTGCTGCGGCTTGTCAGCGAATCAAGCTACAGTTTCCCAAGCGGCCATGCGATGGTCACCGCAACGCTGTATACCATGCTGGTGCTTCTGTCCTTTTGGTTTTTTAAGAACAGACTTCTTAAGCTTTCCATCGCTGCCCTGTGTGTCTTTGTGATCCTCGCCATCGGCTTTAGCCGGATCTATTTGGGCGTGCACTACGCGGGCGATGTCCTCGGAGGCTGGCTTATCGGGGTCAGCGTCGCAGTTAGGGTCTATTTCTTCTGGAGCGTAAGGCACATAAAAGCCGCGCTGCCCGAGCCTGGCACCTCGATGGAACTGACATAAGCGGATCGCTCTGATAAACAGCACGATGCGAAGGAGGACAACAGTCCTCCTTTTTGTCGTATGGAGACCACTTGCCGGTAGGCTTGACGTTGTATTTGACCTTGCTTGCCCTTTTCGCTTAAAATCTGTGACAGGATGGCTGATCGCCGCAAACGATGCTATACTGTTTGACATAAAAGCGAAATCATCGACTGAAGGAGTATAAACCATGCTGTATGAATTGAGGGTCTATCATATCCTTCCCGGACGGCTTCCGGCCATCAACAAGCGTTTCAAGGACGTCACGCTCGCACTTTTTGAGAAGCACGGCATCAAAGTCTGTGATTTTTTCGTAGATGCGCAGGGTGAGGACAAGCTCTACTACGTCTGTGCGTTTGAAAACCGCGAGGCGCGCGATTGTGCGTTCGAGTCGTTCCGAAACGATCCCGAGTGGAAAGCAGCTGCAACTGCATCGCAAATCGACGGCCCGATTGTGGATCGCACCGAGAGCTTTTTCATGAACCGCGTACCGTATGTCAAGCCTTCCTGGATCTAAAGACAGTATGAACGGGGGCGCAGACAATCGGTATGGTGCCATCGGATTCGATATGGTATAGTAAGAAAGCAAGATAAATCATCAGACGTATTCTTCCTTTAAAGGAGCAAAACGCATGCAGGTCTGGATCATCAATGTGGTCAACCAATTCGGCTACCTTGGCATTGCGCTTTTAATAGCCATCGAGAACATCTTTCCGCCCATCCCCTCCGAGGTCATCCTGACTTTTGCGGGCTTTATGACCACCTATACAAACATGAACGTGTGGATGGTGTCCTTATTCGCAACCATAGGGTCGGTCGTGGGCGCACTTATCCTCTATGGCATCGGCAGCCTTTTGTCTCCGGAACGTTTTGATTGGCTAATGGACAAATGCGGGCGCATTCTGGGCTTCAAACGGGAAGACATCGCGCGCGCGGAAGGTTGGTTCAACCGCCGCGGCATCGTCACCGTCTTCTTTTGCCGCTTTATCCCAATCGTCCGCAGCCTCATCTCCATCCCCGCCGGCATGTCGCACATGAAGTTGGGGCGCTTTACACTGTTCACGACCATCGGAACCGCTATATGGAACATCGTGCTGGTAGCCCTCGGAGCGTTTGCCGGCGCACAATGGGAGAACATCAGCAAATCCGTCGATACCTATGCCAAAATAACCCTTGTCGTACTTGCCGTAGCGGCTGTGATCGCGGTGTTTTTCATCATCAGGCGCATCCGCCAAAAAAACAAGTTGGCAAACTGCGAGTAAATCCCTTCCCGCTAGAGCATGGACGTAAGAAAATCAAGGCTTCACAGAGGCGGATTATACAGCGCATCCGACGGGTTCTATCTCTTTATTGACCCGACCGCTTGACCGTCTGATGCATTTTTCGTTTGCATTCGTGCGATGTCATGTTATAATAACGTGCAATAAGGTCACGAAGACCTTGACCCGGACCAAAACAAATTGGGATGAACCCAAAGCGCACCGCAGAAGTCGGCGCTTTTGGGTTTTTTATTTTTTTGAAAGGATATGGCATATGCACATTCCCGATAACTATTTAAGCCCCTCAACCTGCGCTGTGATGGGCGCGGCCATTGCACCCGTTTGGGCTGTTGCCGTAAAAAAGGCAAAAGAGGAACTCACCAGGGAAAAACTGCCGATGCTTGGCGTCGGTGCGGCGTTCACCTTTTTGCTGATGATGTTCAACATTCCGCTGCCCGGCGGCACAACGGGACACGCCGTTGGCGGAACGCTGATCGCGTGTTTGCTCGGTCCCTATTCCGCGTGTATCAGCGTTACCATTGCGCTGTTGATCCAGGCGCTGCTCTTTGGCGACGGCGGCATTTTATCCTTTGGCGCGAACTGCTTCAACATGGCCTTTGTGCTGCCCTTCGCTGGCTATTTCGTCTACACGTTCATCAAAAAAATAGTCCGCTCCGACAAAGCCGAATTGATAGGCGTCGCTGTTGGCTCCTATATCGGTTTGAACCTTTCGGCACTGTTTACCGCCGTTGAGTTTGGCTTGCAGCCGCTGCTGTTTCACGACGCGGCGGGGCTTGCGCTGTATAGCCCCTATCCGCTGTCCGTTGCCGTGCCGGCAATGGTGATACCGCATATCCTCGCCGCGGGTTTTGTGGAAGCGGCTTTTAGCGTCGCAATTTTTGCGTTTATCAAAAAGGCCTCGCCCGGTATGCTCTACGAGGGTGCAAAAAACCGCATTAAGCCGCTGTATGTGCTGATGCTTGCGCTTGTTCTGCTAACGCCCATCGGACTGCTCGCTACGGGCACCGCCTGGGGCGAGTGGGGCGCACAAGAGATCCAGCACACTGTTTCAAACGGCAGCGCATTGGGATATACGCCCGCCGGATTGGCGTCCGGCATCGCTTACAATTCTCCGCTTCCGGATTACTCGATCGCGGGGCTTCCCGACATCATAAGCTATATCTTGTCTGCGGTCTTGGGTGTCTCAATCCTTATCATTCTGTTTAAACTTTTGAGCCTTGTGCAAAAGAAAAGCGCAAAGCACGTCACCGATTCATGAACAACACGCTTCCAACATGGCTTGAACAAAGCCAGCAATATGAGCCCAAAACGGACAGGGATGCTTTTGTGGACAAGAGCATCCTGTCCGTTTTGAAGGTGCTTTCCAAAATTCACGCACAGCTCGGCCCCAAAGCCGGCAAAGCGCAGGCTGGGATCAAGCTCGGTTTTTCGATAATGCTCATCGTGCTGCTGTCCCTCTCTCGAAACGCTGCGTTTATGTACATCCTGTTGGCAGCGCTTGCGTGCCGCGTTTGCCTGCTCCCCGCGGAGCAGATTTTGAAGGTGCTCAAAAGCGGGCTTGGCGCGGCCCTGTTCACTGCGCTGGTGCTGCTACCCGCGGGAATATTCGGCAACTGGTACAGCCTGATGTCGATAGCGCCGAAAGTGTTCATCAGCGTCTGTACGCTTTCGTTGCTGTCCAACACAACGCGTTCGGATGCGTTGACGGGGGCATTGCGATTGTTCTTCATCCCAGACCTGTTCATCTTCGTTTTGGATATCACCATCAAATACATAACACTTCTGGGCGAATTCTCGCTCAATATGCTCTATGCGCTCAAATTGCGTTCGGTCGGCAGCAACAGGGACAAGCGCACATCGCTGTCCGGCATTGCGGGTCATCTGTTTTTGCGCTCCCGCGAAATGGCGCAGCAAATGCACGAAGCGATGATATGCCGGGGGTTTACGGGCGAATACAAAAAGCCCGTCTCCTTCGCGTTTCATTGGATGGATGCGCTTGTGTGCGCGTTGGCCGCAGCGGCGATAATCCTGTTTGTTTTTCTGGAAAGGGCCCCGATATGATCGAATTGACGAACATCCAGTACGCATACGAAGGGGCGCCGGCTCTTTGCGGCGTCAGCCTTCGCATCCAAAAGGGCGAAGCGGTGGCTTTGCTTGGCCCCAACGGCAGCGGCAAATCCACGCTTTTAAAGCTGATAAACGGCATTGTCTTTCCCGATTCCGGTACTTACAGGTTTGACAAGGAGGAAATAACGGAAACAAAACTCCGCGATGCGCGCTTTCAAAAGGCATTCCACCGCCGCGTCGGCTTTGTTTTTCAAAACTCCGACACGCAGCTCTTTTGCGCCGACGTGTATGATGAGATCGCTTTCGGCCCCCGCCAGATGGGGATGAGCGAGCAGGAGGTCAGCGCGCGCGTGGAGGATTGCCTGGATCTGTTGGGAATCCAGAATCTAAAACACCGGCAGCCCTATCATCTCAGCGGCGGTGAAAAGCGAAAGGTGGCACTTGCCGCAACACTTGCGCTGAACCCCGATGTGTTGACACTCGACGAACCGCTAAACGGCCTTGATCCGCGCACGCAGCGTTCGCTGGTCGAGCTTCTGGCAAAGCTGCACGAATCCGGCAAAACGCTGATAACCGCGACCCACAACTTAGAATTGGTGCAGGAACTTTCCACGCGCGCTGTTCTGTTTGATCAAACGCATAGTGTCGTTGCGGACAGGCCGACAAAGGATCTGCTTTCGGATACCAACCTTTTGATTTCGGTAAACCTTGTGGACGACTATTACCACGAGCATACCGGCATGGATCACAGTCATTTCCACACGCATGCGGAAAAGCCGCTCATCTGAGCGGCTTTTTAAAATGTTCCGTTGCAGTTTTCACTTGCCTTTAGAGCATCAGTTCCATCTGGTGGATATATCCCTTGTAATAGGTGGTAACGGCTTCCAGCGATTGCTTGGTCAACTGTACCCAAATCGCGCTGTCATTCTGCATCATGTTCATGATCATATGCCGCTGTATCTCGTTGAGCGGATACCGTACGAAGTACAAAAAGTGCTGCCCTTTTCGCCCGATGCCCTGCATGCCGATGCCGACTTCCGCCATTTCCTCCCAAAGCAGGCTGCCAACTTTC
This sequence comes from uncultured Christensenellaceae bacterium, assembly GCA_942492795.1. GTDB lineage: Bacteria > Bacillota > Clostridia > Christensenellales > QAND01 > RGIG3178. The sequence continues at coordinate 1,233,007 of OW818639.1, read as the reverse complement.
CGCCCGAAAGCTTTCGCCGAAACGCCCTGCTCATTGATGGTCAAAACGGTTATCATGGATCGCCCTGCTGTGAACAGGAACACAACCAATGCGACGCAAAAGCTTATCGTGAGCATTGTCAGATAGAGCGATGCACCTATGCTTAAAACATATACAAACAGCAGCGGTAAAAAAAGACACAGAGCGAGGATATAATAATACCCTTTTTTATATGCCTTGATCTTCATCCCAATAATCACCGCCCCGTTCTCTCGTTCCTTTATAAGAGCATCCCTTATCCGCGCAGCACCTTGTTTGAATACAAATCCATTATAATGCATTTTCGTCATGGTTTTAACGTTTCTTGGCTGGGCCGAAAAAATATTTTTAATTAGTTATTGACATATGTCATAATCGGCGTATAATCGGAATTGTATCTGACATATGTCATTTATAAAGGAGGTGTACAGCATGACACAGGAAATCAGCAAAACGAATGAAAACAGCGAGGGCTGCCAGTGCAGCCATAAAGGCCATCAAGGCCACGTAAATCGCGGCATGGGGCATGGGGCGGGTCGCCACCATGAGGGCGGGCATGCGCCGGCGGATAAAGAACATCTTTTAAAGCAAAAAGAACATCTGCAAAACCGTCTTAAAGCAATTGACCAGACGCTCGAAACCCTATAGAATTGTGAATGACCCGGATAATCTTTTTTGAAGAAAGGTTTGAAGCGTTCAAAAGCGTGTCGCTGACACGTTTTTTCATAGTAGCCACCATTCCGTTGTCAGAGCAAATCCTAAAGCTCAATCGGGTGGGAAACCGAAAACGCAAACGTATGAGGTGATATCATGCCAAGACCGCGAAAAGGTCGCAGAGTCTGCTGCATGCCTGCGCATTCCCACTTCGGCCCTCATCCCAGCAACGCCGAAGCCGGGAACGCGATTCAGATGACGGTAGACGAATTTGAAACCATCCGCCTGATCGACCATTCCAGCCTGACACAGGAGGAATGCGCCGAGCGCATGGGCGTCGCGCGCACCACCGTGCAGGGCATATACAGCGAAGCCAGAAAGAAGCTTGCCGCTTGCCTTGTGGACGGTCTGCCGCTTGTTATCAAAGGCGGCGATTTTGCACTTTGCGGTGAAGGCGAGCCCTGCGGATACGGGCGCGGCGGCTGCCGTCATTGCGGCGGGCATCATGGCGGACACCATCATGGCAATCAAAACAACGGCGAGTGATTGATTCACTCGCCGTTGTTGCGTTTTGGTGTTTTGGTGTTTTGGCTGACCCGCTGTTCCCGCTCTTTAGAGGCTTATGGCGTGCGCTGTCATCAGCCAGTTTGTACCGAAATCCACCAATTCTTTAACTTTCATCAACCGGCAATTTGCCGAGCCGACAGCGCCCGTTCGCACGCTGTTTTGTTTCTCAAAGTCCGCACCGATAGAGTGGAATTCGTCCGAATCAAAATCGATGTCTTGATACTGTTTCCATACACGCTGCCCGTTTTCCAATATGGGCGCACCCGAAAAGATGGTTTCGCGCACACCGGATCTGTATTCCGACAAATGCATCGATGTGTTGCTGCCATACCCTACACCCAGAAGAAGCACCGATGCGTCGAGGTCATACAGCCTGGCAAGCGGCGAACCTTCCCCAAGCGCGTTTTCAAGCGAATGGTTTTCAACGATAGCCGCCGCGTGTTTGCCCCGTGCCGAGAAGGAAAGAGAGGGATGGCTGCTGCGCACAACGCCCGGAAACGTGCGAAAAAGTTCGGCAACGGTGCCGATTGCGCGCGTCGGGGTGATCGCGGGGTCAAACGCGGGCATGGTATCCCGTATTTGCTGCTTCCACGCTTCCGGCACAGGCGGATTGTTCCAATTGATAGGGTCGCTCCAATCGCCCGAATGGGCTGGCATCACCAGCGTTCCCTCAGGGGTCAGAACGTCTGTCAACGCCAAAATCAGCGCCACCGCTCCGCCGTTGATCCAACCCAAGCTGGACAGCGAGCAATGGACGATGATCGTGTCGCCTTCACGGATGCCCAGTGCGCGAAGATCCCGTGCGATGGATTGTGTTGTCCGCGGCTGCGGCGTGTTGGCTATGATGTCTGTTATATTCGGCATGCGCACCTCAAATTTTGTCGTGCCCGGCAGCGGGCGGATACGGCTTTACACCCATAGAGCGGACAACGCCCGCTCTTTTTGGCTCATCGATCAATAGACTGTCACTTTACCTTTTTCAAGCACCGAGAGTTTACCGTTTTCCAAAATAAAATAGGCTTCTTTGTTGATCACAAAATCCTTTGTCAACCCGGTGTTTTTAAAGATCGAAGCGGGCTGCGTCTTGGCCGATGCAACGCCGAACGCGACGATGGTGCTGTCATCAAAGAAACTGGTGATCAGCGAATAATCGCCCTTTTCTTCATCCAGCATGTAATATTGCGAGACATAGCCTTTGCCGATCCTTACATACTCAAAGAACATGATCTGTTTGCCCTTGGAATCCTTGATGCTGGATCGAACCGAATCGGTCCCCGGATCATATTCGCAGGTTTGCGTAACCGATGCGCCATCTTTTTCCTTATAGGTGACGGTATATACGGATCCGTTCTGCGTAACATTGACGCCTGACATCCCAAGCATTTCAAGCGCCGCCGTACTGGACGATTTGTCGAGTCCGATGACCGTCAGCGGAATAAGTGTGAGGTCGACCATGGTGATGGGCAGCATCGCCAGCCCGACCGACAAGCTCAGCTTATCGTTGTTTTTTATTTTCTCGCTGATTCGATCATACGCATCGCCTTTCATGTCCAAGTACTTGGAAAAGGAGTCCGACGGAGTGCCCGCAGTGCCTGTCGTGCCTTGGTTGTTTGGCGCAGCAGTAACCACCGGAGCTTGTGTCTGTGTGGCGGAGGGTGTGAGCGGGATGTTTTTCTGGGAGCCTGAGCACCCTGTCACCATAGCCAGCAACAAACACGTTACCAGCATGATGGATACCTTTCTTTTCATGCAAATCAGTTCCTTTCCTTCTATTACAGGAAAATTCTAGTATGGCAGCGTTTGAATGTCAAACAAAAAGCAAATATTCCTGCAAATTATGCAGAAAAGACTGTAAAAACCGAGTTGTGAAGATGCACTTTATTCAGTATGATAGAAGAAATGAAAAGTAAGAGGGTACCAATATGGGGAAAGCAATTTTATGCAAAGGGCTGTTGAAGAACGGCTCCACCCTTAGCGTTTGCAAGGCTGCGGTGGAAGATGCTGAAGCGGTTATGGCATATTTAAGCGTTATCGGCGGGGAGAGCGACAATCTGCTGTTTGGAAAAGGGGAATTTCACCTGACCCTTGAACAGGAGCGCGAATACATCAAAAACGCGAACGCGGACACCAACAGTCTGATGGCGTTCGGGTGGATCGACGGAGCATTGGTGAGCATGGCAAATGTAAGGTCCCTGGGGAGGCCGCGAAACGCGCACAATGCGGATATCGGTTTGACGGTCAAAAAGGAATACTGGGGGCTTGGCATCGCCCAGGTTATGATGAAGGAAATCATCCGCTTTGCCAAAGATCATGCAGGAATCAAAAATCTGCATCTGGGCGTACGCGCGGGCAACGATGCCGCGATTCATATTTATAAAAAATGTGGGTTTATAAAGATCGGTACACACAAGGATTATTTTTGCGTCGACGGTGTGTACGACGACCTGAATTTGATGGAGCTTAACCTTTGACATAATGAGCCCATCGTTTTCGGGCTATTTTATCGTGACGGCATCCGATGAAGCCGGGATGCAAAATAGATGTGGGGGACACAGTGATTTATGATTCAACTTTTGATTATCGCCGATGATTTCACGGGGGCATTGGATACGGGCGTTCAGTTTTCCAAAGCGGGCATTTCCACTTTTGTTACGATGGTGCATGAAATAGACTTTTCAAGTCTGCCGCAGGAGGCGCAGGTATTGGTCGTGGATACCGAAAGCAGGCATCTGCCGCCAATAGAGGCGGCCTCAATCGTGCATCGACTCGCCACCGCAGCGTTGCTGCAAGGCGTTCCCTATCTGTATAAAAAGACCGATTCCACGCTGCGCGGCAACATCGGCGCGGAAATAGGCGCGCTGATGGAAGCGGCGGGAGGCCCCGTGGTGTTTGTTCCCGCTTATCCGAAAGCCGGTCGCACGACAGTAAACGGCAGGCAGTATGTAAAAGGCGTGCCGCTGGAGCAGACGGCGTTTGCGGATGATCCGCTCAACCCGATTTCAACAAGCGACATCGCCGAAATATTGCATGCACAGACGGAATGTGCCGTGATTGGCATGAAGCCGGATCATTTCAAGTCATTCGACGCGCACAACAGCATCTATTTGGTCGACGGAGAAACGGAAGAGGACCTGGCCTCAATATGCCTGCGCTTGAAATTGCAGGATAAACTTCGGCTTACGGCAGGTTGCGCGGGTTTTGCGGCGTATCTGGCAATGCTGCTTCCGCTTGAACATCAAAAAAATGAAGCACGCTCCTTGCCGCAAAATATGCTCGTCGTTTCGGGCAGCGTGCATGAGCAATCGCTCAAGCAGCTGGAGTGCGCCGAAAGGCTTGGCTTTGAAATGTTCTCTCCGTCGCAGGGCTTCCTTCTGGACGCAAAAAAGTGGGATACGCCGGAAGGGGAACGCATCATCCTGCGGTTGGCGGAAAATTTGGACCAATACGGCAAACTTGTGATTCGTTCCACGCAACCGGGAAGGTTACGGCTGTCCCCGCAATGGAGCGAGGCGATCGCGCAAAGCATGGGGAGGCTGACCTATGGCATCCTTCAAACGTGCAAGCCCTGCATGCTCGTGGTTTTCGGCGGCGATACCGCAATGGGCATCATGGACGCCGCCGGTTGCCATGGTATAATGCCTGTGGATGAAATAGAACCCGGTGTTCCGATATCGCTGATGCACAGCCGGTTGGGGCAAACGCATCTCGTAAGCAAAGCGGGCGGACTGGGTACGGGTTCGGTGCTGGACAATATAATCGCATATTGCGGGAGGAACAGATCATGAAGGTATTGGGCGTAACGATGGGGGACAGCAGCGGCGTGGGGCCGGAGATCGCTTTACAGGCATTCCGCAATGGCGAGGTCACGGACAATTTTATCTTGATCGGCGATTACAGCGCACTGGAAGTATGCAATACTATGCTTGATCTTCGTGTTCCGCTGAGGAAAGCCACAGGGCCGGACGACGTTCTGGCAGGCTTTTTCAACGTGCTGGATATGGGACAGCTAAGACCCGAAGACATTAAAATCGGACAGATGGACAAGGCATCGGGCGCAGCCGCACGCGCTTATGTGGAGAAAGCGGCGAACCTCGCGCTTGAAAAAAAGATCGGCGCGATGGTGACGCTTCCGATGAACAAGGAAGCGACGCGACTGAGCGATCCGGATTTCACGGGGCATACCGAGATGATCGCGCAGATGAGCGGCGAAGAGAATTTCACCATGATGCTGTGCAGTGAAAAGCTGACCGTGACGCATGTGAGCACGCATGTGTCGATGGAAGAAGCGGTAAGGCTGGTAAAGAAAGAACGGATTTTAAACGTCATACGCCTGACCAACGAAGCGCTTATCGGGGTGGTCGGTTCCCCGCGCATCGCGGTGGCGGGACTCAACGCGCACGCCGGAGAACACGGTTCGTTCGGATTTGAGGATATACGGGAAATCGAGCCCGCCGTTGAAGCGGCAAAGGCCGAGGGCATCAACGCCACAGGCCCCATTGCGCCGGATACGGTGTTTTACCGGGCGATCAACGGCCATTTTGACGCCGTCGTGTGCATGTACCACGATCAGGGGCATATCCCGATGAAAATGCTGGACTTTGAAGGCGGTGTAAACGTGACGCTGGGGCTGCCGATCATCCGCACGTCTGTCGACCACGGCACGGCATTCGATATCGCTTATCAGGGCAAAGCATCCACCCAAAGTTTCGTTCTGGCGTTTGAGCTGGCACGGAAGATGGCGGCTGCGAGGGAGTAAGGGCTGGAGATAAATACCGCGGCTTATCGCGGTTTTTACATTATACGGCAGCTGCTTTGGCGCAGTATGTGCTTTAAAAAGGAATGTTGATACGATGAACGCTGGATTTTTGGTGCTGCCCATACTGCTGATCCGTTATGCGCTGATGGCATCGACCAACCGGTCGGCGCTTGAACGCGCCGCCTATTTCGCACCGCTTGCCAAAAACGAAATGCCGGCTTATTGGGTATATCAGGCGACGGGGATCGCGTGTATACTCCTTCTCTTCTTCCTTACGGTTCGGACGGATTCGATCTTTTTCCCGATAGGTCTTTCCGTTTATGTTCTAGGCATCGCTTTGTATGCGATATCTGTCGTACATTTTGCCAAGCCGCAGCGAAGCGGGATGAATGTCGGCGGCCTGTACCGTGTATCGCGCAATCCGATGTACGTCGCGTATTTTGTGTGTTTTTTGGGGTGCGCGATTCTGACGCGCTCTTTGGCGCTGTTGGTACTGCTTCTTGTCTTTCAAGTCTCGGCGCATTTCATCATCCTCTCGGAGGAGCGCTGGTGTTTGAAGAAATTTGGGGATGCGTACGAGGCATACAGGCATAGGGTCAGAAGATACCTATAGCGACAGAACCGATGCGGCGTTGCAGGTGATTGCCGCAGTGCGGTTCAAACCGCATCCTAAAAAGGAGGCATTTTCGATGAACCGGTTTTTGCAGGTGCTGCGATATGATCCGATACAACCGCTTCTTGGTTGTGACAGCGCAGCGGTCATTTACTTTGCGCACAGGGATTTGCAGAAATTGGATGCCGGTCCGATTGATGCTATTTGGCGTTTGCCGGAAATCGCAAAGATCCTCAAAAAACAAAAGCCGGAGGGATATTTCACACCCCCAAAGGCCAAATCCAGTTTCGGCGTCAAGTATGAACTGATCGAAACGTGGCGGCAGTTGCGCGTTCTGGTGGATCAATACCAAATGGACAAGTCCTGTGAGACTGTCGATAAAGCGGCGGAAGATGTTTTTTCCTGCCAGAGCGACGAGGGGGATTTCCGCGGGATATTGTGCAACCAGTACGCGCCGTATTACACCGGCGCGCTTTTGTATCTTCTGATAAAAGCCGGATATGCCGATGACGAACGGGTGGAAAAAGGGATGCAATGGCTGCTTTCCATGCGGCAGAACGACGGCGGTTGGCTTATCGGCAGCCCCGGAATGGCGCATTGTACGTGGAAGAAAGTTCTGGCATTGACGTCGACATGGACGGATGCGCCCAAGCGTGATTTTGACAAATCTCTGCCCTTTTCCGCTGCGGGCACCGGCATGGCGATCCGCGCGCTTGCGGTCCATCCGGTTTATAGGAAATCCGAAGAGGCTAAAAAAGCCGCATTGCTCCTATGCGGCAAGTTCTTTCGCGAGGACAATTATTCGTGGTATAAACATCCGGACAATTGGGTCCGTTTCCAGTTTCCGTATTGGTGGAATACCCTTGTATCGGCCCTGGACATGGTGTCGCTGATAGGACTCGGCATGGAGGAAGAACCCATTGAAAATGCAGTTGCGTGGCTGATCGATCATCAACAGCAGGACGGGCTTTGGAAGCTCTCCTATTCCGGCATCCACAAATCGGAGAGCAAAACGACGGACGGAAGGCTCTGGATATCGCTTTGCATTTGCAGGGTGCTGGAGAGAATTTTGGGATAAACGGCAACCTGCCGAGATCATTGTGGGTCATCGCACTGACGGCATTTTTGCAATGCACCGGTTGTACAACAACAGTTTTTATAATTTTCTGCAACCTTTTGCGCTTGTGTTTGGTGTTACTACGAGAAGACAATGAATGCAGGAGGTCCTATTCATGAAACGAAGAAAAATCTTTGCAGCCCTGGCCGCAGCCATGCTTTCTGTGGCGCTGCTGCTCACCGGCTGTACATCAACTGGCTCTACACAAAATCTCATGAGCGGCATCAATGCCGCAAAATGGCCCGATCCGCCCGCCAAATTGGATGCGTCGTTTCAGACGCCGATGATGAATTTCTCCTGGAACATGTTCAAGCAGACGCTCAAAGGCAACGGCAACGTTCTGATATCCCCGGCATCCATCTATCTGGCGCTTGCCATGACGCTCAACGGCGCGGACGCCGATACGCTTTCCGCCATGCGTACGGCCTTATCTGCCCAAAACATCACGCAGGAACAGCTCAACGCCGCATGCCGCGACTGGATCAGCCTGCTTCGGACCAAGACAGACAAGACCAGCGTATCCGTTGCGAACTCTATCTGGTTCCGAAAAGACTATCCCGTATCCCAATCGTTTTTAAAGAACAACGCCGATTATTTTGACGCCGCGGCACAGGCGTTGGATTTTAATTCCGCCGAAGCCGTCAAGACCATCAACGATTGGGTCAAGAAACAGACGCAGGACAAGATCGACGGCATCGTGGATAAGATCGATGCGAATACGATTATGTATCTGATCAACGCGGTGTATTTCAAGTCGGACTGGACGACGCCGTTTGATTCGCATCTTACCGCAAAGGGTGATTTCAAAACGCCTTCCGCAACCGTCAAGGCGGATTTCATGCACCGCTCGGGCACGATGCAATATGTTGATGCCAACGGCGTCAAAGGCGTGCTGCTACCCTATGACAACGGACGATTCTCCTTCTTTGCCGTTCTGCCGCCTGACGCTCAGGACGCTAAAAGCTATGTCAACGGACTTGACGGAGCCGCCATCACAAGTCTGATCAAATCCATGAAGAGCGGCTATGTAAAGCTGACATTGCCCAAGTTTGAGATCCAATACAAGAACAGTCTGAAGGACGAACTCACCGCGCTTGGCATGGGCATAGCGTTTACCGATTCGGCAAATCTGTCCCGCATCAACGCCAAGGGCGTCAGCGAGCTATTGATCAGCGATGTGATGCACAAGACCTATTGCCGTGTTGACGAAAAAGGCACCGAAGCCGCGGCTGTCACGTCGGTGGAAGTCGGCCTGACCGCAATGCCGACGAGTGAAATCGATATCCGCTTTGACAGACCGTTCGTATTCGGCATCGTGGACAACGCCTCCGGTACGCCGCTGTTCTTGGGGCTGCTCGAAACGCCTGCAAAGTAAACAGTACATACAGCCATAATACCTCATCCTACCCGATCGAAAACGCAAGATCTCCAAAACGCGCTTCGCCTATGAAACCACAGGCGGGGCGTGTTTTTGCGTTGTATAGGATTCTCGCAATGGCTTAAACAGAACGTCAGCTTTACGGAGGCTGCACTTTTATAATAACATTATTAATTCTATTATAAAATTTTATTGACATTATAGTATGTCACACAGTATAATGCATTTCGAGGTGATGAGTTTGCCCCAAAATGATTTGATTGCCAATATGTTGACGGAAATCCGGCGCGGAACCCTTTCCATAGCTGTATTAAGCCAGCTGAAAACGCCGCAATACGGCTATTCGCTGCTGCAAAGCCTGGAAGCGCTGCATGTGAACATCGAAGCGAACACGCTGTACCCGATGCTTAGGCGGCTGGAACAGCAGGGATTGCTGCACAGCGATTGGGACACATCGGAGAGTCGCCCGCGAAAGTATTACACGCTCAGCCAGACCGGCATACAGGTGTACGAAACGTTGAAAAAATCCTGGATACAGTTGAACAACGAAATGATTGCATTGTTTGATAAGGAGGAAAGTTGATGAATCCACTGATTGATCGGTATGTACACGATGTTATCCGCCATTTGCCGGAACGCGACCGTGAAGACGTGAAAGCCGAGCTTGTTTCCAACATTGAGGCGATGTTGCCCGAAAACGCCACCGATGCGGATGTGATCCGTGTGCTGGAATCGCTGGGGTCCCCTTCGAAAATGTCGGAGCAATACCGCACCGCCAAGCGATATCTGATATCTCCCGCAGTCTTCGACGACTATCTGATGGTGCTAAAAATCGTTGCAGCCGTTCTTTTCTCCATAACGATCATCGCTGGCCTGATCGGCGCAGTGCTGCAATCGCGCAGCACGACCGTAACGGAATTTATCGTCAGCATGCTAAAAGTGGTCGGGGAAAGCATTTTTAATTCGGCTTTTGCGGCGTTTACCTGGGTCACAATAGGGTTTGCGATGTACGAACATTTCGGGACAGAACATCAAAAGAAATGGACCGTCAAAGACCTGCCCCATATCCCCAAACAGCAGATTCGAATCTCGCGCACGTCCGCTGCCGTTTCCATGGTGTTCTCCGTAGTGTTCAGCGTGGCATGGGTCGTCGTAATCTATCGGTATGCGAACTATATCGCATGGTATGAAGCGGGCGTGCCCACGGTGCCATTCTTTCATATCGACATACTGATCTCCCTTGTGCCCTATATCATTGCATTGGCAGTTTTATCCCTCCTGGTTTTCGCCGGAAAGATCATATTCGGCGCGTGGAATTACAGGCTTGCCGTGCTCAACGCGGTATACAGCTTCGCAAACTTAGCTTATGTCGCCTATTTTCTCAATTCGGCACATGTTTTCAACGAAGCCTTTTTCGCCAAAATGGCCGATTTGATGAAACTGACCACGCAAGCGGTTTCGCAGGGGTTTGCGACAGGATTTCTTGTGCTAACGGCGCTCGTAGCCATCGGTGCGTTCAGCGATACGATAACCGGCTTCTACCGGGCATACCGCAATGCTGCTAAGTAACCACAAAAGTTGGATGCAAAAAGGGCAGCGTTAGCTGCCCTTTCCTCTTTTTTCTCAGGATTCTTACTTATTTGCTCGGCAAAAACGGCACGATCAGCGACGCGAGGTTCGGAATGGTCATCGTCTGCAGCCAAACCCTGCCCGGTCCGGTGATGATGGTATCAAACAATCCCTCTCCGCCGAACAGGATGTTCTTTACCCCTTTTACGCGTTCAATATCCATGGAACAGGTTGCATCCATCAGTGCAAGTACGCCGGTATCGCATACAAGGCGCTCACCCGGGCGAAGCGTATACTCTACAACATGCCCGTCGAGTTCCAAAAACACCAATCCCGGACCTGTTATTTTTTGCATGATAAAGCCTTCGCCGCCTACCAGTCCGGCGCCGAGCTTCTTTTGAAAAAAGATGCTCAATTCCACACCAGCGGTTGCAACCATAAACGACTTCTTCTGCGCAACGACGCTCTCACCGGGTGCCAACTGCCGTACGATGATCTTTCCGGGGAAAGAAGATGCAAACGCTATCTGTGCCGGCCCACGGGCGGTATATTTGCTCATAAACAGGCTTTCCCCGCTGAGCATCCGTCCAAGTCCTTTTTTGAATCCGCCCTCCGCCGAGGTCACCGTTTCGATGTTCCCGCGCGCCCACTTTCGCCCGCCCGGCTCGCTTAAAAGCTGCTCGCCCGGTTCAAGATCGATCAACGCTACCGGCAGCGTGCCCCCCTCAATAGTGTACCTCATACAACTGCGCCTCCTGTAAAATAAGTTCGGTTTACCTGAATAACAACCCGTTTATCGAATCGGCAATAAGCAATGGTAACTTTTTGCCGTTCCCTTTGCACCAGTATACAGGAAAACATTGGATATTAGCAGTATTTACTTTCCAAATCACTCTATTTTCTCATTTTCTTTGCATTTTAATGCAATAAATGGAATATTTTATTGATATGTAAACAATATACCGTGCCTTATGCCCCGTGCAACAAAGGCTTTAGGGTCTGAATTGTTCCTCCAGAGACTGCACGATCCCGGATACAACATCGACGTGCATCAGAAGGACTCCGTCAGCAAACGTCGGCCCCATCGTTTTGAGCTTTGCAAATGTTATGCTCTTCATCGGGATCCCGCTGCCGCTGCCCGCAAGATCCACGATCTTGATGCTTGCACTCAGGCCTACCTGAAATGTGCGAATCGTCTTATTATCGTTTGTAATGTAATAGTCATTTGGCACATACCAGTTTCCTAGCTCATCCTGTTCTGCATAACCGTCCTCTTTTGCCGCTTCCACCGCTGCAGTACCGGTCAGGAAGTTCACATAATCAATATCGATATAGTTTATGCCGCTCTTTGTATATACTTTACCTACATAACCGATGCGTTTTTCCGTTATACCGGGTGTCGGGGTGGGTGCAAACGTCGGTGTGATCGTCTGTACCGGAATGGATGCCGTTGGTGTCAGTACGATAGCTGTCGTCGGAGTCGTATTTATAACCGGTGTTGGCGTAGATTCTGGTCCCTTTGGGGTACATCCCGAAGACAGAAACAGCATCAACGCAGCAATTCCCAAAAATACTGTTCGTTTTTTCATGAAATAATGCACCCTTTCAAAGTAAATTATCCCTGCTTTTTCCTGTATGACAAGCTTTTCAACCACATTTTAAGGCATTTACAATCGAAATGAAAGCAATAAATCGGCATTTTTATATTCTCTTGTTTATTTCTCTGGCGAGTATATCTGAAAATAATTCTTATAATTAAAAATGAATTATTTCTATTTGATAATTATTTTTTTATTTTGTAAATTAATTCGTTTGAATTATATGGTATTTTTGAATTATCGTAAATCATTTCTCGTAATTCGCCGTTGAATTAATATATTTAACGTATTTATTTTTGCCTTATTACGGGCGTTTTCTTGCTATTTCTTAAATGTTTTTTGCCATTAAATATTCGTCTGACAATTTATTGTATTTATCTGCATTTATTTAAATAAATATGTCTATTTATGGAAAATATTAATCAGAATTATTTTTATTATTAGAATATTTTTACGCAATTTTTATGAATTTTTCGAATTTATTTTGCATTGTTATGGCTGTATATGTCTCGTTTTCGCAGAATCGAACGCCCCGTTACCCTTGTCCCTGTTCCCTTTTCATGCTAAACTTAAAGAAAGTAGATATTGGGGGCATATGGGATGAGAAAGGCCGGCGTTTTGATCGGGATTTTGGGTGCGCTTTGCATCACAGTTGCTATTGCAAACCTGAATTCGCTCGGCTTATGGCTTTCAAAGGCGCTGGGCGATTGCGCGGTGTTCATAAAGGGCAAAAGTTTCGGGTTACAGAACACAACGTTGTTTCTCTATGGCGGCATTATCGCCGTTGTCATCGCTATCGCGCTGTTTGTGTTCGGCAAGAAGAAATTCCACCGGCATTGACGGGAACCGCTGCGGCTTGCCCTTCCCTATGAGGAGATATGCCGCTTTGTTTAATATTTATATTTTTAGTTACTTATTAGTATAAAGGAAAGTTTCCCATGCTTTAGTCGGGAAACTTTCCTTTTGCTTTAAAGTCGTCTATCGCAGTCCGCTTAATGGCAAAATGGGCAGGGCGAATATCCCGCATCCTTCGCAGCGGTAATGTTATAGATATTAAAACTTAAACTATGGTCGTAGTGGGTACATTGATACGTATGGTACAGCTTGGTGCCATCATCGGGCATTATGCCGGCATAGGTATCAAAGAAGGTCGATTTCTCCTGCGTCGCGGTAAGCTGGGCTGTCAAGTCCGCAACGGACGCCTGCAGCGTTGTGATGGATTGCTGATCCTGCGCTTTTGCGACGTTCAAACTGTCCACCGATTGCTGCAGTTCGGTGATTTTGCTCTCTTTTAACGCAAGATCGGCGCTTGCGGACGATACTTTTCCTAGCGTTATAAACAGCCATACGCCGACGCCGATAAGCGCTACCGCCAGTGTTCCGATGATGGCCAAATACAACCCGTTGCGCTTCTTGGGTGCTTGAGCAGCCTGTGAAAACGCATCATCGCTCTGCGACAAAACCGCTTTCTGCGCGCGTTCCTTTTTTATCCGTGGCGGTTTAGGCGGTGTTTGACCTTGCGGATCGGAATCGTCAAACAGGAACTTTTTCTTTTTGGCCGGTGCTGTGTCTACAGGGATCGGTTCAGAATACGTCTCCGGCTGTACCGGATTGACATAAACGCCCTGCACGGGTGTATTCGTATCCGCGGGTTCCGCGCTTTGCGCAAACGAATAGCTTCCGCTAACAGGTTCGTCCGCTATGGACTCATCCGCATTGTAGGCGCCCTGCACGGCTTCCGGAACAGCTTCCGTTACAGGAGCCGCATCCTGCGTGTCCATAACGGCGGTTTGATCCTCCGTTTTGGGACTTTCGGCATCGGGTGCGATGGGCATAACCAGTTTTTCCCCACATTCGTTACAAAAGACGCCATCATCGGGCTGTTTAGAGCCACAGTTTTGACAGAACATAGCTACCTCCAGAAAAATAATTTTCGCATGGGATCCTGTTGCAGCGTATGCGGCGTGCGATCAGTTCATCCCGGAATAAGATTTGTCGAATAATGAAAGAATATATTACACAATAAGAATATATCACCAATAGAGGAATCTCAAGGATAATTTTCAGAAAATGCTAAATTAAACCAGTGAAAAGTAAAACAATAGTCTGTTGGCTGCTTTATATATTTTCAGTGTCATTTCATGCATATTGGGTATTGGTTAAGCGTTTCGGCATCGGCTTTGCGCAGCTTTCCATCGAAACGCCGCTTCCTAAGCTTCCGTCCCGTACTCACCATTTATTGCACCCCCACTATAAAAAAGCAGACACCATCCGTTGATAATGTCTGCTTTAAAGCTTGTCGGTTTATATGCCGATTCTCTTCCTGTTTGTTTTGGCCTCGTTTTATGCCTTGCCGACGCTTCCGAACAGCTTCATATAGTGCAAAATGACGGCCTTATACCCCAGATTGATCGTCCGGAACGGCCTTGCATACGCGTCGCTTTTATAGTCGTCGTTGCGCATGATATTGGCCGCACCGTGCCTGCACTCGGTGCCGACATTGACTTTGCTGATGCCCATCGTGCATGCTTTGGCAAGGTTATCATCGCCCGTTCCCGATCCGCCATGCAGCACGAGCGGCACGTCCACCGCCGCCGCTATCTCTAAAAGGCGCGGGAAATCCAGATACGGAACGCCGCTGTATACGCCGTGAGCGGTCCCTATAGCGATCGCGAGGCAATCCACGCCCGTACGCTCGACATACTCCTTCGCCAGCGCAGGATCGGTCAAGGCGGCGTCACGGTCGATCTCATATTGAAGGCCTACGCCGACATGGCCCAATTCCGCTTCTACCGAAACACCGCAGGCGTGTGCGACCTCGACGATTGCGGAAACTTCGCGGATATTCTCTTCAAACGAGAGCATGGACCTGTCCGGCATAACGGAGGTATAGCCGTAATGGATGCAGCGAATCGATTGTTCATACGTCGCGCCGTGATCCTGGTTGATGGCAACGGGCACTGTGGCGCGCTCGGCACGCATGCGGGCAATGCGGATTTGAAACTCCAAATCGGTGAAGGCCCCGTATCCGATGTTGAGTATCACGGGAGATCTCAATTCCTCTGCGGCCTCGATGGCCATCGCAACGTTGGAATCGCTGTCATGGATGCTCGGGGCGATGACCCCGTACCCTTCGCGCCGCGCCTTTTGCAGCATCTCTTTCATGGTCACTAACATTGGCACTACCTCGCTTATCTTATTTCGGAACCATCTTTATTGTAAACCAAATCCGCACGTTGCAATAGCCGGATTTTAAGTTATGCATTATTAATCAGCGTGGCTCCGCAATCATAATCCTCAAATTTATAGCGCGGACAACCTGTTTTATAGTCCTCTGTGCGGTATGGATCGAAATCCGTCGGGCATCCTGTTGGATGAAACATTCAGGGGAACGCACATCAAATATTGTTGTAACTCCGTCCTAAATACAATACAATGATACCAATGTGCTTAAAATTTTGTACAAATGACCGAAAGGGGAACCCATGAAACCGAGAGCGGATATCAAAGCCCGTGCCAAAGATGCTTTAAAGGAGCGCGGAAGCGCCGTTTATTATGCGGGCCTCATCTTTGTGATTTTCACTATTCTCAATACCTATGTGCCGTCGGCGATCCGATTGCTCAATCCGGGCTTCTACTTTGTGATGCGCAACGGCATGTTTGTTGTGAATCCTGCCATTCAAACGCCGTTTTCATTGATCAATCTGTTTGTGCTGCTGCCGCTGTCGGTAGGGTACGCCTCCTTTTGCATCCGCGCCTACCGCGGTGAGGAGTGCAGTGTCGCGGAAATGTACAACGATGGTTTCGGCCAATACGGTCGCAACCTGGGCGGTATGCTCTGGAGAGTGCTTTTCACCTTTCTCTGGACGCTGCTTTTGGTCATTCCCGGCATCGTCAAAGCCCTTGCCTATTCGATGACGGAATACATCATGGGTGAATACAAACACATCGGCGGACGGCGGGCGCTGCAGCTTTCCATGTTAATCACCGACGGACGGAAAATGGATATCTTCATCTTTGGCCTAAGTTTTATCGGCTGGCAGATACTAACCGGCATCACGATGGGCTTTTTGGGAATCTATACGGTACCCTATTTGCGTACGAGTTTTGCAGGATTGTATCTTGAATTGAAGCAGGAAGCGCTCGTGCGCGGCATCGTCACCGAAGAGGACTTTATGTAAACTTTAGCCATTAAGGATAGTGGGACAAAAAGCCGTGCAGCTTTGTACGGCTTTTTGCTTAAGCGGACACCAACCCGGCACATAAAGCCAAACGGTACACAGGGGTTTTATCGCAATTTGATGTGGATGTTCGCCGAAGGAAATGGCTTCTTCGGAAATAATTTTCCAAAAAAGATCATTTTTGCTTTTCCAACTTGTTTTCCTGCAAAAATAGTATATAATTATTATAACGATTTGTAGTATTATTATGGAGAGGTGGATCCACATGACGATAAAGTTTGACTTCGATCCCTCCGATTGCCGGATGTTCAAAATGCGCACGATTTTGCGGGTTCCCGCGCTGAGGCGGAGCTATCTGATCAATACCTTCGGTGTTCCTGTGATCGTGCTGATAGCCATGCTGCTTTTTCAGGACGCGTTTACCACACTGTACATCATCGGCTTAACGGTCATCGCCGGGCTTTTGGGGTATTGGCTGTTCTCGTATCTCAGCAAGCAGATTATCATGAGGCTGCCCTCTAAAAATGCGGGAGTCTGCGGCGAACACACGTTGGAAATCGATGATAGCGGCATCCGCGAAACATCCCCGGTCACCGAAATGTCCGCGGCGTGGCGCGATATTTACAGCATCGAGCAGGACAAGCGGTTCATCTACGTCTATGTCGATACCATATTCGCGTTTGTCATCCCCAAAAGGTCTTTCGCTACGGCAAAAGCAGCCGATGATTTTTTCAATGCAGCCGTGGATTATTACAAAACCAACAAAGCCCTGTTGAGCTGATTGCATTTGCTATGATTTGATCTTAAATTTTGTCATAGACCGAAGAGCAAAGGGGGACTAATGTCCTCCTTTTGTTTTTTGATCGGTTGTCAGTTCTACGTCGTCCTCCCAATCATATACCTGCTTTGGGGTTATTATGGGATCGCATCCCCTAATTGGGGGTTGGGTGCGTAGCGTTTAAAAACGTTCCAGTGGAACGTTTTTAGTGGAGCGGGAACCGAAGTTGAACGCCTCCGGTGGAGGATACCGTGAAGCGGAGGTTCTGAAAACATGAGGAGAGGCCAAGCAGCTGAGAAGGCTGAGCCCATGCTTTTCAGAGGGGTCAAAATTTCGGCAGCGACCGGGACAGGATTCCCACTTGAAAGGCGAATGCCTGCTGTGTGTTTGCAGATATTTGTCTTGGTTTCCCTCCCCGGTCCAATCGGGGTTCAAAGGGGTCCAAACCCCTTGCGGGGGCTAGGGGGCGGAGCCCCGTCAATATTGGGCGGTGGGCGGGTTTAGATAATCCTTTTGCTTCATTTCTTGGTTTTTAACGTGGAAGGGTCAAGACCCTTCCCTACGCCCTTATCCATCCACCGCTGTAGGGAACGGTCTTGACCGTTCCTGCCTTTTAAGGGTTTGTACATAGCCCCTTGCGAAAGTCTACGGTTTAGATCCTCCGCATAATACGTCCCAAACAGGAAACCTTACTCACAAGAACATAAAAAGGAAGTCCCGGATATGAAATATACGAAACTCGGCGGAAAAAGTTTTCTGGAAAAGCAGATGAACGACACCTATAAAGAAGTCGTACAACTACTGGAGACGTTGAATCTCAACAAGTCCAAGTAATCGCCCAAAAAGAGCGGCGCTTAGGCAACAGCTTATCCGAATCCCAATAAAAAAGACCGGCAATAAAACCATTGCCGGCCCGGACAAAAAAGGGATGCCCGTCCCTTTTCCTCTATTTGTATACCTTGTTCTTCCCGCTGTATGTCCCCATGCCGCCCTTGACATGCATCACCATATACCCCGCGCTTAAAAGCATCTGCGTGGCGCTCTTGCTCCTCATCCCGGTTTGGCACATGACATAATAGGTCTTGTCTTTTTTCAGAAATCTATCGGGTTTATCCAGCAGTTTTGCCATCGGAATGTTCTTCGCGGTCTTCAGGCTGCCGGCTTTGAATTCCTGCGGTTCCCTGATATCGATAATCTCTATGGTTCCTATCAGCTCGTCCAGATCGTTCACGTTGATGGATTTGCCGCTCTTTCGTTTCAAAAATTCGAACATTCCTGATCCGCTCCCCGCTTTTTGATGCCTTTACTATATACCCCGCGCCGCACGGTCTCTGTAACTAAGTCGCATAGCGGAAACATCATACGTTTGTTTCAATTTTCATGATTTGATTTCAATGCCCGGGATACAATATCGGAAACAAAGGAGGTGAATCCCATTGTCAAAAAACAAGGGGAAGCAGAAAAAGGATAAATCCAACGAATACAGCCATATCGTGGCGCAATTTGAGGCCGAGACCGGTTCTATCCTAAGTGGCGAGAAGGTTACCGCCCCAAAAGTTCCAAAGAGCGACCTGTCGAATCTGTACAACAACATCGGCAACGACTATTCGGAAGAGATCAACGGCGAAGTAGATAATTAGACTTAAAGGCGCTTCGGGAGGAGCAGAGCTCAGCTCGTTGTCGTGTGATAAATGTTTTTGCTATTTCCTATAGTGAATAAGCTTCTCTTTTCTTTGCCAAGGAGCCGGGGCGACTTCCGATTTTCTCCCCAGGCCCCTTGGCGATCCCCTGCCCCTCTTGAAACGGCCACTGCGTGGTGCTGCGCTTCGCGGTTCCCGGACATATCTTTGTTTGTTGTATGGGAATATGTGTTCTTCAAGGCTTCCCCTTAAGGGGAAGCTGGCGCCTTAGGCGACTGATGAGGTGGCTTCTCCTCCTTCCGAAGAAGGCTCACCTCGGCATGATCCGTGTTTTCAACAAATTGCTTCTCCCCCTGCTGTTGGGCGGAAACCAGCAACTCCACCGCATCGGCAACTTTGGCTGCAAGCTGATAATACATTTTCTCGTAATCCAAAATAAATATCACCTCACCCCATATTCATCGACTAGACTTTATGCGTTTTCCGCATAATTGTCAATATGCGATAATCGCATATTGTAGAATCTGTTTGAGGTGACACCATGTATCCGAGATTGCGAAATTTAAGAGAAGATAAGGACTTGACGCAAACTGAAATTGCCAAGATTTTAAATATCAGTCAAACCACATATTCACGTTATGAGAGCGGAGTTCTTGATATCCCAAGCCTTTCGCTTATCAAACTGGCAAAGTTCTATAAGACAAGCATAGATTTTCTTGTTGGTTTGTCAGATGACACTATACCATATAAATAGAAATATGATATAATATATTATAGATTCATAATTTTTAATAGCTGATAAGTTCAAAAGACTTCACTTAATATTCATGTATCTTCCATACAATAGGAGGTTCTATGCAGAGATTTAAGAAATATTTGACAAAGTTAATTAGCAGCGTTGTTATATTATCTATCATACAAGGATGTAGTATGTTTACTAAATTGTACACTAAATCTTTAAATATAGATTTATCAAATATGGATGAAGTTACATTATATAAAGCCGCGACGAGTGGCATTCAAGTTTTAAATGAGGAATTATATACAAGTACTGGCAAGGGAATATATAAAATTAAAGACGGTGCATTGTTGCCTATATTAAAAGGTGAAGTTTGGAACATTCAAAGTTATCAACAATGGATCTATTTTTTAGATTCAACGACAAATCTTTCTCGTATTGATACGCAAAGTCATTATGTTGAATTCATTTTAAAAGGCATAAGCAGTTATATTATTTGCCCTGCTGGTTTGTTTTGGGTTGAAAATACTAAAGAGACTGGACAGCTTATAAAGCATGCTAATAGCGATGGATCAAATGTAACTATACTTTATAAAGCTGAGTATGGGGCGGGCACTATTGGCGATCTACTCATCTATCATCATTCACTGTATTTCTTAAGAGCCATTCCAGAGTCTATTAAGATGGGTATTTCTCATTATAGAATTGATTTAGAAACAGGAAATATAGAAAAGCCTGATGAATTACAAATGTGGAAAGTAGATGAAATAAGAACAAAATTTTCTGAATTCAACTATGACCATCAACCGGTTAAAATGTGGCTTTTTGATATTCCAGAAAACTTTATCGGTGTCGAAAATGGATGGCTATATTTTGTACCATTTAGATTGTGGATAGATCCAGTAGAACTATATAAAGAAATCTATGGTAATATTCCGATTTTATACAAAATACAGGAAGATGGAACAAAGAGAAGTGAATGTTTTTCAATGAATTCATCAAAAGTTTCCATTTTTAGTATTAATGATGGATGGATATATTATAAAAACTATGAAGAAGACTTAAAGTTTTATATATTCCGAAAAAATCTCAAAAGCAAAGAAATTCAGAAAGTAACTAAAGAAATATGCAATTATGCATATATTATTAAGGACGATCTATATTATTCGTTATGCCTTGACGATGGAGGAACAACAATGCCGGATAACCTTTTTAGAATAAGCATTGATAATATAGGGAAATCGGAACAGCTTTACTAGAAAGTTTTTTACATTTCCACGCCTTCGTTAATTGGGATAGAAATATCTTAGGAAACATAGGGACGGTTTTTTATTTTTATTTATCCTAGCAATATTTTAAAACATCCTTGTTTTGTTATTATTTAACATCGAATCGAGTAAAACAATACTGTCCTCATGTATCCGCCCGTGTTTCCCGATGATGCCTTATCTCCCGGGCCGCGTCAACCGAGTATGTCTCGCGAAGGTAGCGGAGGCGAAAGCTCCACGCAGTGGCCGTTTTCAAGGGAACCGAAAGTGAGCGCGCCCTGTGGGCGATGAAGCGAACTGGAGGTTCTGAAGGCATGAGGCGAGAGTAAGCGGTTGCGAAATTCGAGACCATGTCCTTCAGAGGAGGGATCGCTATGGGAACCGGAAATGAGCGTTGCCTGTGGCAGATAAAAGGAGTCTGACATTCTGTGAACAAGGGGGTGTGCTGAGCGACAGCGAAAGCAGACGACCATTGTGAACAGCGGAACGATGAAGCGAATTGGAGGTTCTGAAAGCACGAGATAAGCGTAAGCGCTAGTGAAGCGCGAATCCGTGCCTTTCCGAGGAGGGTTCATCCTAAGGGGGGAAATCGGAAGCCCTCCCTTGGTCCCTTGGCAAAGGAATATACTTGGTTCTATTTCATATCCAAAATTTGCTTTATCCTCTCGCCTTTGCATCGTATAATAGTTCCGATAGCAAGAACAAAAGGAGGATTTCCATGAAGCAGACTACCCTCGCGGTCATCCTGGGCGCCACCATCTTGGTCGTCGTCGGCGTCTTTGTCTTCCTGCTGATGGGCGGAACGAACAAGGAAACCGAGGTTTCCGTACAAAACGGCACGATCACCTTTACGGGACAATATGGCGCTTCGTATTCGCTTGGCGAACTGGTGGAAGTGCAAAAGCAGAACAGCATCCCGCCGGTCACGTATAAGGTCAACGGCGCGTCGCTCGGTGAGGTCAAAAAGGGCGATTTCAAGGTGGAAGGCTTAGGGACCTGCAGGCTGTACGTCCATACATCCGTCGGCCCGTATCTTATAATGAAGTTCAAATCGGCTACCGTCATCGTCAATTTCAAAGATGCGCAGAAGACATTGGCTTTGTACGGGTCGCTGACCTGAAATATTCCGAATCGGAATTTCCTTTCTGGAATTTTCCGATCGGTTCGTGCTATGATATTTTTATACAAACAAAAAGAGGTGCACAGCGCTGAAGATACTGTTTGATCTTACGCAAAAGGACAGCTGGAATTATAACAAACATCTGATGCGGACAATTCCGGCTTTGAGACAAAGTATACTGCGAAACCTTATCTCTATTCCCGTCTATACGTTTTTGATATTGCTCCTTGTGAACAGCCTTGCTCTTCATTTTCCGTTTTATAGCCTGATCTTAATGACCATATTCGCCGGCGGGATTTCCGATTGGTATTTCTATTACAATTTGAAATCGCAGCATTCCAAGCAACTCGACAACATTGCAGGCCTCCTGGGCGAGCATTTGGTGGAAATGGACGACAATGGCGTCCGTGAAAGAACTTCGGTACGGGATGGCTTCCATCCGTGGGTGGATATGGATAGGGTTGAACAGAATCAAGACTATCTCTATCTGTTTTGGAGTGCCACGCAGGCGTGTATTATTCCCAAGCGGTCTTTCTCTTGCGCAAATGACGCCGAAGAATTTTACAATGCGGCCTCGCATTATTATGATCTAAGCCGCAAAGCCAGCTAAAGACGCAATAAGGACGCCGATATGTTCCCTGGATTTATACCGTTATAAAAAAACCAAGCCCCCGACCAGTTGGTCGGGGGCTTAATCTGACTCCTCATCGTTGGTTTGAACCAAACATCGTTTAATTATATGAACACTACTTCAAACTGCTCGCACACAACGTTCATTTCCTCTGAAAATTGCATGCCCAAGCTTTCGCATTCCCTTGTGAAGAAGCGGATGTGCCCGCTCCGCCAATACTCCAGGCTGCCGTCGCCTTCGCCTTCGATGGCGGCGTATTCCCGTGTTACCTCTTTGAAGGGCACTACTTTTACCTTGACCGTTTTTACAATACACAACGGCTTCCCGTGATAGTCTGTGATGATGCTGCAATCACCCCGTTTCGGCAAATGTTGCCCGTCGTTTTCCAATGCCGTCAGCGAGGACGTGGTCGCTCGCTTTTTCCCCGCAACCACCAGTTCGGCGAGCTCGCGAGCATCCTCTTCATTGTCACAAAAATAGAAGTGCACATAGCCTGTCGCCGTTTCTTTCGGGTTCGACTTCAGATACCGCTGCCAGTAGTCTTCCAACGCGCTGTGTGATTCCTTCTGCATGATATATTACCCCCTTATTGGATTACACGCACTTATCCGGCGGCACCTCAAGCCCGTTGCATGCCGTAATCACTTCCCGATTCGTAAGATCAATTGTAAATTTGAGACAGTTGAATTAATTCGTTTCGCTTTCAGCACGTTGCCAATTCATTGGTTTATATTTGTTTACTCAATATAATAACACAATATATCAACTTGGCAACTCCCTATTCTCTTCGGTTTTATCTATACCCGCCCGCAAGGCTTCGCTTTTCAAGGGTAATTATCTAAACCCACCCTCCGCCCGATAATGACGGGGCTCCGCCCCCTGACCCCCGCAAGGGGCTATAGTCCCTTTGAACCCCGAATGAAGTTTAGCAGAGACACGATAGAGAACCGCGAAGCGCAGCACCACGCAGTGGCCGTTTCAAGGGGGTAATGGGATCGCCAAGGGACCTTAGGGGGGAAATCGGAATCCTCCCCTGGTCCCTTGGCAAAAGAAAACACAAGGTTTATTAATACACAATATTTTGACTGCATGAACAGAAGCAGTCAAGGTATATAAGTAATGGCACTGCGCGGAATTTATCTTAACCCTCCCACCGCCCAGGCATTCGCCTTTCAAGTGGGAATCCTGTCCCAGTCGCTGCCGCTCCCCGCTCTGGCTAAAAACGTTCCACCGGAATGTTTTTTCACGCTTCGCGCCCCCTTGAGTAACCCCCAGGTACACCAATTTATTGAGATAACTCGGCGGGTAAAGGTGTTTTCCGCTTCGCATGAGCTGTGCTCGCGGAAAACTTATTGCTTCCAAGGGAGAGCTTCTCCCTTGGAATATCCCTCTCTGCCGCTTCGGCGGGATTTATAAACAAAAACCAAGCCCCCGACCAATTGGTCGGGGGCTAAAACTTGGCTCCTCAGGTAGGGATTGAACCTACGACACTCCGGTTAACAGCCGGATGCTCTACCGCTGAGCTACTGAGGAATATTGGAATCCGGCGGTGTTCTATCTTCCCGGGCCGTCACCAGCCAAGTATTGTCGACGCTTGAGGGCTTAACTTCTGTGTTCGGAATGGGAACAGGTGTGACCCCTCAGCCATAACCACCGGAAAATGGGTGACTGTTTTGGATTGTGGATGCCTAGCGCACCCTCACAACCGCATAGAGAGAAAGTTATTAACGCGTTTAGGACTTTTGATCAAGCCCTCGACCTATTAGTATCGGTAAGCTTCATGCATTACTGCACTTCCACACCCGACCTATCAACCTTGTAGTCTTCAAGGGGTCTTACTCCATAAAGGATGGGAGATCTCATCTTGAGGTGGGTTTCACGCTTAGATGCTTTCAGCGTTTATCCCGTCCGCACTTGGCTACCCGGCTATGCTCTTGGCAGAACAACCGGTGCACCATCGGTGCGTTCATCCTGGTCCTCTCGTACTAAGGACAAATCCTCTCAAATCTCCTACGCCCACGATGGATAGGGACCGAACTGTCTCACGACGTTCTGAACCCAGCTCGCGTGCCGCTTTAATTGGCGAACAGCCAAACCCTTGGGACCTGCTCCAGCCCCAGGATGCGACGAGCCGACATCGAGGTGCCAAACCTCCCCGTCGATGTGGACTCTTGGGGGAGATAAGCCTGTTATCCCCGAGGTAGCTTTTATCCGTTGAGCGACGGCTAACCCACTTAATGCCGCCGGATCACTAAGCCCGACTTTCGTCCCTGCTCGAGATGTCTCTCTCGCAGTCAAGCTCCCTTGTGCCTTTACACTCTCCGAATGATTTCCGACCATTCTGAGGGAACCTTTGGGCGCCTCCGTTACTCTTTCGGAGGCGACCGCCCCAGTCAAACTGCCCACCTGACAATGTCCGTCACCGGGATTACCGCGTAACGTTAGAACTTCAGTAACACAAGAGTGGTATCCCAACATTGACTCCACGAAAACCGGAGTTCTCGCTTCTCAGTCTCCCACCTATCCTGTGCATGCATTACCAAAATCCAATGTCAGGCTACAGTAAAGCTCTACGGGGTCTTTCCGTCCAGTCGCGGGCAATGCGCATCTTCACGCATACTACAATTTCGCCGGGTCCCTTGTTGAGACAGCGCCCAAATCGTTACGCCATTCGTGCGGGTCGGAACTTACCCGACAAGGAATTTCGCTACCTTAGGACCGTTATAGTTACGGCCGCCGTTCACCGGGGCTTAAGTTCCATGCTTCAGGTTGCCCCTAACATTTCCCCTTGACCTTCCGGCACTGGGCAGGCGTCAGCCTGTATACGTCGTATCTCTACTTGGCACAGACCTGTGTTTTTGCTAAACAGTCGCTTGGGCCAATTCTCTGCGGCCTCATTACTGAGGCACCCCTTCTCCCTAAGTTACGGGGTCATTTTGCCGAGTTCCTTAACAAGGGTTCTCCCGCTCGTCTTAGGATTCTCTCCTCGCCTACCTGTGTCGGTTTGCGGTACGGGTACCTAATACTCCCTAGCAGCTTTTCTCGCCAGTGTGAATTCAGCGACTTCCATACTCTTTTCTGTCCCCTTCACACCCCAGGCTTAACGTTGTGCGTACTTCACTACACAACACCCTCAGTGCTTGGACGGGCTCTACCATCGGCCCGCTTCGCCTATCCTACTGTGTCACTGCTTCGGTCAAACATATTTCGGTAGTACAGGAATATCAACCTGTTGTCCATCGCCTACGACTTTCGTCCTCGGCTTAGGTCCCGACTTACCCTGAGAGGACGAGCCTTCCTCAGGAAACCTTAGGCTTTCGACGGCAAAGATTCTCACTTCGCTCTCGCTACTCATGCCGGCATTCTCTCTCGTATACAGTCCACGCGTCCTTACGATCGCGCTTCAGCCCATATACGATGCTCCTCTACCAATTGCACACAAAGTGTACAAGTCCAAAGCTTCGGTGGTAAGTTTAGCCCCGGTACATTTTCGGCGCACGACCACTCGACCAGTGAGCTATTACGCACTCTTTAAATGAGTGGCTGCTTCTAAGCCAACATCCTGGTTGTCTATGCAATCGCACATCCTTTTCCACTTAACTTACACTTGGGGACCTTAGCTGTTGATCTGGGCTGTTTCCCTTTTGACCACGAAACTTATCTCTCGTAGTCTGACTCCCGAGTATTGGATCCATGGTATTCGGAGTTTGATAGAGTTCGGTAGACTTTGAGGCCCCCTAGCTCATTCAGTGCTCTACCCCCATGGCCCTTGTTCTCGAGGCTAGCCCTAAAGCTATTTCGAGGAGAACCAGCTATCTCCGGGTTCGATTGGAATTTCTCCGCTATCCACAAGTCATCCCCGTCTTTTTCAACAGACGTGTGGTTCGGGCCTCCAGTGGGTCTTACCCCACCTTCACCCTGCTCATGGATAGGTCACCCGGTTTCGGGTCTACGCAATGTAACTAATTCGCCCTATTCAGACTCGGTTTCCCTACGGCTCCGATGCTCTACATCTTAACCTTGCTACACAGCGTAACTCGCCGGCCCGTTCTACAAAAAGTACGAGGTCACACATTAACGTGCTTCCTCTGCTTGTAGGCATAGGGTTTCAGGTTCTTTTTCACTCCCCTCCCGGGGTGCTTTTCACCTTTCCCTCACGGTACTATACTCTATCGGTCACCAGGTAGTATTTAGCCTTGGGGGTGGTCCCCCCGACTTCCCACGGGATTCCTCGTGTCCCGTGGTACTCTGGATACCAACCCACAACGCAGCGTTTTCGCTTACAGGACTATTACCTCCTATGGTCCCTCTTTCCAGAGGTGTTCAGCTAACACTTTGTTGCTTTATGTTGGTCCGTAACCCCTCAGATCCGAAGATCCAAGGTTTAGGCTGTTCCCCTTTCGCTCGCCGCTACTCCGGGAATCGATGTTTCTTTCTTTTCCTGCGGGTAATTAGATGTTTCAGTTCCCCGCGTTCCCTCCTCCTAGCCTATGTGTTCAGCTAGGGGTGACGGTGCATTACCACCGCCGGGTTTCCCCATTCGGACATCCATGGATCAAAGCCTGCTTGCGGCTCCCCATGGCTTTTCGCAGCTTGCCACGTCCTTCTTCGGCTCCTGGTGCCAAGGCATCCTCCCTACGCCCTTTTTAGCTTGATCGCTAAATTGACGAAATTGTGAATACTTTCGCATTCCCAAATTTGTATTGTATTGTTTGCCTTCGCGTTTTTCTTTCTCTCTCTATGCAGTTGTCAAGGTGCGCGGTAACCATTGTTACCTTGGTGACTTGCGTCACCGTTTAGCTTATGCCGCTTACGCGGCAAGCTTGGTGGGCTCAAGTGGACTCGAACCACCGACCTCACGCTTATCAGGCGTGCGCTCTAACCGCCTGAGCTATGAGCCCATAATTGGTCGTGCTCTTTGCTCTTGTGGCGCTCAGATCTTGGTGGAGATGAGCGGGTTCGAACCGCTGACCCCCTGCTTGCAAAGCAGGTGCTCTCCCGGCTGAGCTACACCCCCATAGTTCATGACGGTACTCTGCCACTTTTTGCCTGTAGATGCAGGTGCACCCACAAAGCCACATAGTAAATCCTTAAATTTCCCTTGCAGCCAGCGTCCCAAACGCGACGCCTGCTGTTTTTTGTTGTACACCTTAGAAAGGAGGTGATCCAGCCGCACCTTCCGATACGGCTACCTTGTTACGACTTCACCCCAGTCATTGATCTCACCTTCGACGGCTCTCTCCTTGCGGTTAAGTCACCGGCTTCGGGCGCTCCCAACTCCCATGGTGTGACGGGCGGTGTGTACAAGGCCCGGGAACGCATTCACCGCGGCATGCTGATCCGCGATTACTAGCAACTCCGACTTCATGTGGGCGGGTTGCAGCCCACAATCCGAACTGGGACTACTTTTATGGGTTTCGCTCCACCTTGCGGCATTGCATCCCTTTGTAGTAGCCATTGTAGCACGTGTGTAGCCCAAGACATAAGGGGCATGATGATTTGACGTCGTCCCCACCTTCCTCCGAGTTGTCCCCGGCAGTCCACCTAGAGTTCCCGGCATTACCCGCTGGCAACTAAGTGTAAGGGTTGCGCTCGTTGCGGGACTTAACCCAACATCTCACGACACGAGCTGACGACAACCATGCACCACCTGTCTCTCTGCCCCGAAGGGAAACCATGTTTCCATGGCGATCAGAGGATGTCAAGCCTTGGTAAGGTTCTTCGCGTTGCTTCGAATTAAACCACATGCTCCGCTGCTTGTGCGGGCCCCCGTCAATTCCTTTGAGTTTCAATCTTGCGACCGTACTCCCCAGGCGGGATACTTAATGCGTTAGCTGCGGCACAGGAGGGGTGTTACCTCCTACACCTAGTATCCATCGTTTACCGCGTGGACTACCAGGGTATCTAATCCTGTTTGCTCCCCACGCTTTCGTGCATCAGCGTCAGTTGTGGCCCAGTAAGTCGCCTTCGCCACTGGTGTTCCTCCCAATATCTACGCATTTCACCGCTACACTGGGAATTCCACTTACCTCTTCCACACTCAAGCCCCACAGTTTTGCATGCAATTCCCATGTTAAGCACGGGGATTTCACATCCAACTTGCAGGGCCGCCTACGCACCCTTTACGCCCAATAATTCCGGACAACGCTTGCCCCCTACGTATTACCGCGGCTGCTGGCACGTAGTTAGCCGGGGCTTCCTCCCATGGTACCGTCATTTTTTTCTTCCCATGGGACAGAGGTTTACAATCCGAAAACCTTCTTCCCTCACGCGGCGTTGCTGGGTCAGGGTTTCCCCCATTGCCCAATATTCTTCACTGCTGCCTCCCGTAGGAGTCTGGACCGTGTCTCAGTTCCAGTGTGGCCGGCCAACCTCTCAGTCCGGCTACCCATCGTCGGCTTGGTGGGCTGTTATCTCACCAACTACCTAATGGGACGCGAGCTCATCTAAGGGCGAATTACTCCTTTGACAGCAAATGGATGTCCATAAGCTGTCATATGCGGTATTAGCAACGGTTTCCCGTTGTTATCCCCCACCCTAAGGCAAATTGCTCACGCGTTACTCACCCGTCCGCCACTAAGAACATCAGGTATTGCTACTTGATGATCTCCGTTCGACTTGCATGTGTTAAACACGCCGCCAGCGTTCGTCCTGAGCCAGGATCAAACTCTTGAGTAAAATTTTACGCTCTCGCGCTTTTTACTTTGTTTGTCCAGGCTGTCGCTTTTATCTTTGGAATCGCTTGGCTGTTTGTTTCTTTTTTGGATTTACTATGCAGTTTTGAAGGTGCTCCGTGTCCCCGATTCGTTGTGTCTCCGAGGACGCTCATTTATATTAGCAATACATGCCCGCTAAGTCAACACTTTTTTCTCGTTTTTGTGAAATTTTCATAAGCGGTTTACCGAACCAATCGCAAGCAACGCGTTCAATAAGCCTCTAATCATACGCATACGCACCGCATAAATTGTCAGTAACTGCTTTGTATCACGCCGCCGCCCAGGCAGGTTTCGCCCGCGTACAGCACGCAATACTGCCCCGGGGTTATCGCGCGCTGCTTTGTTTGGAACCGTACGCGCACGCCTTCACTGCCCACTTGTGCATGGCAGATGCTGTCCTGCTGCCTGTATCGGAACTTCGCCGTACAGTCAAAAGATTTGGCGGGAGCCTCGCCCGCGATGAAGCTGAACCCTTCCGTCACCAGACCTTCCTTATATAGGGAAGGATGATCCCGTCCCTGGCAGATGTACAATATGTTCTCCTTCGCGTTTTTGTCCGCCACAAACCACGCGTCGCCGCTGCCTACGCCGCCGATCCCGATGCCCTTGCGCTGTCCGATGGTGTAGTGGGAAAGCCCCGTGTGCCTGCCCATGACGCGCTTTGAATCCACATCCACCATGTTCCCGCTCTCGGTCGGCACATGTTGACTGATAAAATCGAAGAAGTTCCGTTCGCCGATAAAGCAGATGCCGGTCGAATCCTTCTTGTGCGCGTTGGGCAGTCCAATTTGTTCCGCCAGCGCGCGCACGTCCTTTTTGAGCATATCGCCTACCGGAAATTGCACGTTTTGCAGCTGCCGCTGGTTGAGCGCGCACAGGAAATAACTTTGATCCTTGCTTTTATCCACACCGCGCAGCAGCGCTGTCAATCCGTCGCGCTTCTCCACCCTTGCGTAATGCCCGGTGGCGAGCGCTTGCGCGTCGGTCTTCATCGCAAAATCCAAAAACGCGTTGAACTTGATCTCGCTGTTGCACAAAACGTCGGGGTTGGGCGTCCGCCCTGCGGCGTATTCATGCAGAAACACCGAAAACACGCGCTCGCGGTATTCGCGTGAAAAGTTCACGGTAAAGTAAGGAATGCCGATCACGTCGCACACGCGGCGCACATCTTCGTAATCCTCCGCCGCAGTGCAGACCCCGTCCTCGCCCTCTTCTTCCCAATTGAGCATAAAGATACCCGTAACATCATGCCCCTGCTTTTTCAGAAGATACGCGCAAACGGCAGAATCTACGCCGCCAGACATCCCCACGGTCACTTTCATCGAATCCCCTCCGTGCCCCTATGATAGCATCTTCAAGGACGCGCTGCAATTGACGTCGCGCAAAGAAACCTGCCGCAGCGCAATGATGACGTCAGTCCGTTTCGGACTATTGTTATCGCTTGCTGTGCGTACTATGATAGGGATAGCGTCGCCGTGTTTCGGGAACCGACCCTGTGATACGGCACAAGAACCCCATTCTTTATATTGTTCAAAAGGTGCGTGTTTGCATGACATATTCGTTTCCTGCCGTTTTTGAAAAGACGGATGCCGGTTACAGCGTTTCCTTCCCCGATCTTCACGGCTGCACCACCGAGGGTACTACGCCTTTGGATGCGTTCCACATGGCCAAGGAAGCGCTTTGCGTATGGCTGGGCGCAGCGCAAAAGAAGAATGATGTAATCCCATGTGCGTCCTCTTCGGATTCCTTTGCTGCGCGAAACGGTTTTGTATCGTTTGTGGAAGCCGATACGGAGGATTATGCCCTTAAAAAGGATATGACGCCCGTGCGCCGCAGCGTATCCATTCCGAAATGGATGGATGACAAAGCCCGTGAATCCGGCCTTAGCCTCTCGCATGTGTTGCGGGATGCGTTAGCGGAACGGTTGAAGTGATTATCTTGGCATAGTGCTGCTTTATATGTGCCTTCAACGACCAGCCTGTTTCTGTGACCAATGCTTGCAATATGAAATACCGCCCGGCAATCGCGCACGGGCGGTATTTTGTTTTCTCCTGACCTCTGCGTGCTTCTAAAGCGCCTTCGGTTCCCAATGTATGACATAGGTTTTGGTCTCGCGGCGGAATACAAATCCGCCATCCTTGCCTTGTGTCAACCATTTGTCGACGTTGGAGCGATAGACATCTTCCTTTTCCTTGGGGAAGTTACACAGCGTCCTCAAATCATCGTACGCTTCTTGCCTGCTCGCAAAGTCCTTGTGGAATCCGTCGGTGATGAGCTTAACGGACGGGTCGATGCCCATGTCATACAGCAGGTTGAATGTGACATTGTAGCCGAACATCCTGTTCTGCGGCGGCATATGGCTGATATCGTCGCTGACGCCGATGAAGAAGGAATCCCGAACCTCCTTCAGGCTTGGGGTCTGCGCAAACGACAGCACAAACACATGTTTTTTAGCCACAGCGTTGAGCTTCATCACATCCTGCATGCCGACGGATCTCGACGCGATAACCACATCATGCTGCTGGATATTTTCGCCGATGATGGCGTCGTTCCAGTCCAACAAACGGGTCGTAACGTTGTCCAAGCCCGCGGCCTTCGCGTTTTTTTCGCAGAATGCCAGCATCTGAGGCGCAACATCCAGCGAAGTCACCGCCTTGACCCTTTTTGCAATCGGAACCGACAACCGCCCCGGGCCGCATCCGATGTCCAGCACGGTATCTTCGGGAGTCAACAGCAGCTCCGCCAGCTGGTTTTGGGTATATTCCGTCTCCATCCGCGCCATCTGGTTGTACATGGCCGCCTGTGTTCCCCACATCACCGGCGGTCTGTTTTGCGTAGCGCTTTCTATATTCCGAAACATCAGTTTTTGTATGGCTTCCCAGTTT
This sequence comes from uncultured Christensenellaceae bacterium, assembly GCA_942492795.1. GTDB lineage: Bacteria > Bacillota > Clostridia > Christensenellales > QAND01 > RGIG3178. The sequence continues at coordinate 1,200,779 of OW818639.1, read as the reverse complement.
AACAATCCTTGCATGTCTGTCTCTCCTTTACAATCGGACGCCTCCGCGGTGGGAAGCGTCCGAATTCGTTGATGGTTATTTATTGATGTCCGTTTTCAGGATGGCCACGAGTTCTTCGGCGCTCAGGTCATAGTTGTAGAATGTTTTGAAGAATTCCTTCACTTTCTGTTCCATGTTCAAATCTCCAAACAGTTCGGGATACATGATTTTTCCGACCCACAGGGGCATCATCGCGCCTTCACCGCTTCTGACAGACCACGGATAGGTTCCTTCCGGAATGACGTATACCTTGCCGGACTTGACGGCAGCAAGCGTTTTTAAGCTGGCGTCCTTTAAAATCGCGTCCTTACCGTCCTTGGTCATCGTGATGATAAGATCGGGCTTCCATGCCACAATCTGCTCCGCGTTGACGGTCATGGACGTAGATCCGGTAGTGCTTTTCGTTCCCTGGAACTCTGCCGCAACGTTGATTCCGCCCGCCGCTTTGATGTATTCGGAGCAGATGTCGCTGGCATTGATGGTGGTAAAAGCGCCCGCGCTGTAGTACAGGGCTAAAATTCTGACTTTGTTTTCGGTCTTCAGGTTTTTGGTGATATTGGAGACATAGGCGATGTTCCCGTCATAATACGTGTTGAATGCCTTCGCTTTGTCAACGGCGCCCCCTCCTAAGATAGAGCCTATGGTCGTAACGCAAGCCTTCATCTGCTCGACGGTGGAAAACACATCCATGCGTACCACGGCGATACCCGCTTTGTTGAGCTGTGTTATCTGGTCATCCGAATAGTTCGGCCCGTATGCGACCTGAGCGCCCGAAGCAATGATGTCTTCGATGTTGCTCGAGTCCTTGCCGGCTTTGTTGCCAAACGTCGGGAACACCTTTTTAAAGGTGGCGGATAGGGTTGTGATGGATGCTACGATCTTCTCCGGCGCTCCAAGCATTGAAGTGATTTGGCTGAACGCGCCGATGCGCGGGCATACGCGCACCACATTGAGCGGAATGGCGATGTCCGTGCCCTTGGAATCCTTGACCGTTCTGGTTTGAGCTGCCGACGGGGTAGCCGTCGTTTGGGCGCACGCCGCGAGGCAGAGGCACATGGCAATTGCCAGTGCGCAGAGTAAGAATTGTTTGGTCTTTCGCTTCATGAATATATCCCCCTCTATAAGTGACGCTTTGCGTCTAGTGGTTCAGTACAGGCAGGCAATAGCGGATCATTTGCCCTTGGATGCTGTGTTCGAGCACATTGACATCGATGTTGTAGGCGGCTTTCAAATTATCCTCCGTGATGACCTCAACAGCGGTTCCAAACAGGAAGCGTGAATCCTTTTGCATGAGCACCACATTCCCATGACATTGGAATGCGTGATCCGGAAAATGCGTGGTCATAAGAATGCCCAGCCCTTTATCCGCAAGCCGCTTTACCTGCTCCAAAACACGAACCTGATTTCCGAAATCAAGGTTGGAAGTCGGCTCGTCCATCATTAAAAAAGCGGGTTCCTGTGCCAGCGCCCTTGCGACAAGCACCATTTGCCGTTCCCCTCCGGACAATTCGGTGTAGATCCTGTCCTGCAAATGATCGATGGAAAGGCTCTCCATCGTTTCTTCAGTGATGCGGTGATCGTGCCGGGAGGGTGAACCGAAAGCGCCGATGTGCGCCGTGCGTCCCATCAACACAACATCCTTCGCCGTGAACGGAAACGGCGGCACATGCGCCTGCGGTACATACGCGACAACGCGGGCAAATTCGATTTTGCTCAATGTGTGTGCGTCCCGCCCGTCGATGAGTATCCGCCCGCCCATTGTCTTTACAAATCCCAGCACGGTTTTAAACAAGGTCGTCTTTCCCACGCCGTTTGGGCCCAAAAGGCAAAGGATCTCGCCGGAGTGAAGCGCTGCGGAAAATCCGCTCACGACAGCTTTGCCATTGTATCCGCATGTGACCGCGTCAAATTCCAGCTTCATACCCAACCCTTCCTTCCTTTGAACATCATGTAGATGAAAAATGGCGCGCCGATAATAGACGTCAGCACGCCGAGCGGAATTTCCCCGGCGGTGATGGTGCGGGCGATGTTGTCCACGGCAAGCATGAAAATGGCACCGTTGAGCATGGAGGTCGGCAGTAAGATATTGTAATTCGGCCCGACGAGAAAACGCGAAATATGCGGGATGATCAATCCCACCCAGCCGATCATGCCGCAGAGCGCTACCGACGAGGCGGTCAGCAATGTCGAAGTGATGATGATGATAATGCGCAGCTGTTTTGTATTGACGCCCATCGACTGCGCTTCTTCCTCGCCAAAAGACAGGACGTTCATTTTCCAACGCAGCAGAAAAAGCGGCAAAGCGCCGAGCGCCACCGCGATGAGCATCACGATCACGTTGCGGTAGCTGCCCGACTTGGCAAAGCTGCCCATGAGCCAGAATGTGATTTCAGGAAGTTTGGAACTCTGGTCTGCCACGTATTTGATCAGGGAATTGAACGAGGAAAATATGGAAGATATGACCGTTCCGCTGAGTACCATGATCAACAGAGTGCTGCTTCCGCGCCCGATCGCCGTGCTCAGCGCCAGCACCGCCAGCACGGCAAGAAGTCCGAAGCACAGCGCCATCAGTTGAACAGGGATATCTCCCCAATTCAACAACAGCCCGATGGAGGCGCCGAAACCCGCGCCCGCGGACACGCCCAATATATCGGGCGAAACCATCGGATTTTTGAAAAGGCCCTGATACGATGCCCCCGCTGCGGAAAGCGCCGCGCCGACCAGGATCGCCAGCAGAAGCCTTGGGATGCGTATGATAAACAGCACGACGCTTGCTTCATAATTGGCGGGATCAGCTTTGCCTGTAATCCCTTCCCAAAGGACTTTTAGTATCCTGTCAACGGCGATGCCATAGCGTCCCATAGTCAGCGAAACCACCGCCGTTGCAAGCAATACTGCAATCAAAACGACGATAGTCTTTTTCTCTCTGCTACGGTTGCGCGTAAGCGCCGAAGAACCCTGCATGCCATTTCCCCTTTCCTTTTTGCGGGACGGTTGAACTCTTATTCAATAAGGCTGTCCCTCATCGATCTACAAAAAAAAACGGCTCCGAAAGGAGCCGCATACAAATTTGCCATCGGCAAATCATTCTCTGCGCATTTTCCTTTCCAAACGGGAGGCCATGACGTTTCCCTCATAACCCAATGGCATGATGCCGTGCGCTTAAGCGTTTAGACAGGCATGCTCGGAAATTTCGTATATTCTGTTGTGGGCTTTATCAGCCCGGATGTTGAAACAGTTTATATTTTATATTAATAGTATAATTATAAGCGCCATAAGTCAATGCGATATTTCCTTCTAAGGATATCGTTTTAAATATTTTTTTCGCAAGTATGCCTTGTTCAAGTATTGCTTGACAGATTCTTCTCATGCGTTAAACTGAAGATAACAAAAGGTATCGGAGGCAACAGGAAATGCAAGAACTGCATATTTTACACGCAGGTTGCGTCAGCAAGCAGATGAAGGATTCGGCAGCACGGTTTAAACAAAACCATCCGGATGTCGATGTGATCCTAAAGCCCGGAGGTTCGGTGGATTGCATTCGCCGCCTGATGGCAAACGAGCGCTGCGATCTGATCGTCCTGGCGGACGATGCGATTATTCAAAGCATGATGATGCCCGATTATGCCGACGGATACCTCGTATTCGCCGGAAACAGCATGGCGGTGATGGCCGCAAAGGAAGGGGCAACGATATCGGAACAGACGTGGAAGCAGACGTTGCTTGACCCGAACACCACTTTCGGGCATTTTGATCCGTCCGGCGATCCCGGCGGTTACCGTGCCGTCATGGCTTGCATGCTTGCGGACAACTTTGAGCCGGGGCTGAGCCAAAAATTGTTGGAGCATCCGGGGCGCATCGTGTTAAAAACGGGGCAGGAACCGCGCCCGCAATACATGTTCACCTATTTAAGCGGCGCGCGCAACAGCGGCAAGCCCTACGCAAACCTTCCGGATGAAATGAACCTCTCTTGTGAGGAACTCAATTCGCTGTATCAGACCGTCGAATTTGATCTTGGAGAAAGCCGTGTTTGCGGAAGTGCCATATCGCATGCGCTCGCGATCCCGTTTGCTTCGCAGAATCAAGCGCTGGCAAAGGAATTTGTCCGGGAGTTTTTAAAGACCGATTTTGCACAGGAGGGGTTTATTGCAAAAACAAAGGTTGTGGGGAAAGACCCGCTGGCATAGGGATATATCTGGTTGTTAAATGGAACAAGGGAACCGCCTCGGTGTTTTTAATTTCATTGCATAACTGTTCCTAAAGAACTTATATAATTCTTTGCACTTTCAAAAATTTGATCAAGTTCATCTTTATCTTTGTCATGACGTTCGACGTAAAAAACATAAAATGCTATAGATGAGTAATCTGTTAATTTATTAATTATAGATGCTTTATCTAATGCTAAAAAAGAGACTGATCCATCTTTATCTACTAGTTTTACAGCGTTAATAAAATCGCTTTGTGCAAATTCTTCGCTTGACAAATAATCGGGACTATTCCCGGTAGTTAAGCACTCAACATTTACAGAAAACTCTTTGTATGCTAAGTATTCTGTATCAATCTCCAGCAAGCGACATATTTCTTCACAAGGAACACTTGCTGATTTCATAATCTTGTTTAAATACCTATATCTTTCATTAGAAAACACTAGTGGTTTCATATTTTTGTTAATTAAATCTTTTTCATCAATAACTGTTCTTGGTCTAATCCTGCATTTAACAGACCAATAAAAGTCTTTAAATTGCATGTCATCAGTCTCTTCATAAAAGTCATCAAAAGCTTTAAAAAGAGTTTCATCTGTAAAATTTAAAAATCCAGGTTTGTTTATATTGTCTCGTATATCTTGAATAGAATTAAAAACAAATTTATGCTTACTTATTAATATATAATATAATAATTTAGTGATACTTTCAAAGGCAGTAGTCGTTTTATGCCCAATAACCTGTGAATAATGAAAATACCTTGACATTAAAAAATGTTCAAGTGCATGTTGTCCCTTTTTATTAAAAGCAATAATATTTATTTTTATTTCATTTAGAGCTTCATCTCGATATTTAAAATCTGCAACTTTCATTAATCTAATAATATAATCTAAATCTACCATACCGTATTTTACACCAGTTTGAGCAGAATCTCTTAATAAATAATCCAATCGATCAGCATCCAAGCTCGAATGCAACAATTGCGAATATATAGGCTTTGAAGGTCCAATTTCGCCTGTTACAATATTTCCAATTTCAATAGGATCAAGTTCAGCACTTTTCAGCAACCCGGATATTTGATCATTGTTCATAATTATATATTTTCCAAGCTTCTCATGATCTGCATGTTTTTCAGAATATTTAGTAAGTTTGCTCATTAAGCTTATGGATTTATCTTTCGGAATACTTCCCTCTCCAAATTTAATTTCCGCCACTGTACTAACCATTTCCATATAACCATAAACAGATTCTCCCAAATGAGAAAGCGGAAATTGTCCTATATCATGCAACAGGGCTGCGCATCTAAGCTTAATAATATCTTTTAAGTCAATAGAATGAGAATCCAATAAATGGTTGCACATTCTTCCCATAATAAAAAGTACGCCAAGTGAATGAACGAATCGAGAGTGTTCCCCACACGGAAAAACGTAGCTAGACATTCCAAGCTGATTTAAGTGGCGAAGTCTCTGAAAGACTGGCGTATCGATTAAATCAACTTCAAATTCCGATAAACCGATTCCCCCGTAAAATGCGTCATTTATGTACTTATAGTTGAAATTGTCTGTATAACTTCCCATATAGCAAGTCCAATCTAATTAACAAATTCTGTCTTTATGAGCTCTTCCCACGCACAATCAAAGTGATAAGCGCAATATTTTGGCTTATATTTTAATAAATCTTCTTTATTCTTTTGTTTATCTTTTATTTGATTTTTCTTAAACAAGTAATGAATAGAAGCAAGTAATTCATACCAATCAGGAACTTCTAATTTACTGCGTATAAATGATTCAGATTTTCCCATCTGATTAATCTTTTCGATTTTTTCAGCAATTACATCTTTGTACGTATATTGTTCAAATTCCTTAAGATTATAGTTTTGAGTAATATCATATGCTTTTTCAGTTAAGTATGGGCAGTATGGGCCCTTTAAATACCAATTATAGATAAAACCAAAGTTTGTTCCTGATTCTTGGAGAAGATACATCTTTTTTTGAATTAAAAGTCTCTCCGCCAAAGTCTCTACTGATAAACACTTAAGTTCTTTTAGTGCTACTGCCAATGCCAAAAGTTCTTCAGTCATAATTTATGCCCCTTTCAATTTGACAATTGACGAAATCCAGATTATGGTATTATACATTTGCTATATAATGCATGATATGTTTTTTGCTTTCTTTGTCTTATTAACTACTTTTGAGTATAGCATAATTTGACCAAGATTTAAAGAATTTTTAGAAAATGATGAACAACCATTGGGATAGTTCTTATATTTTTCTTTTTTATTATATTTAACTTGTTTCAGTTCATTTTATATGTCTTTCCCTTTGGGCAGAGGACGAAACCCATCAAAAGGAGGCAGTGAGCGGAATTCGATTTATCAAGCCGCGGCATCGTTTTTATGGAAGCTCATGATCAGTGTTCAACCTGTTTTTTAATGGAACTCGGCGGTGCAGTTACCAGCTCCACGCAGTGGCCGTTTTAAGGGGGTATGGGGATCGCCAAGGGGCCTAGGGGGGAACTCGGAAGCCCACCCTGGCCCCTTGGCAAGAAAATATAAACTTTTCAATGCTTTATTTTTACTTTCTCGGATACGGCTTCCTTTCATCCGTACGATTCACAAGATAATCAATGCTGGTTCCAAACAAGTCTGCAATTTTATCCAATACAGATATGGTGATATTGAGGTTTCCACGCTCGTAGTCGGAATAGGTGGTTTGATGGATGCTCAAATATTCGGCCATTTGAGCTTGTGTCATATCCCGATCTTCCCGCATGTTGCGGATTCTTTCGTACATGTGGATCACCTCAAAACAATTATCGCTCAAGGGAATATCCCTTATTAATTTTTATGGGATATTCCCATATACTAATTATATGAATCTACTTCTCATCATATCGCGTTTTCGAATGGGGGGTTATTTATGGAACCGCATATAACCGCAAAACACAACAAACAAATAGAACAATCAATTATCAATCTCAGCGTTAAGATCGCCAATGCCCTGCAGATGATCCAGACGGCAAAGGAAATGATGAACAATTCCGAAAGCGTGCTCATCAAGGCTCTTCAGGAATTGGAAGAATTGTATGTAGGTCTGGATAATGCAGACGAAAATGATGCGTAATTCGACTTAAAAGTTCATCGGGTTTGGTATAGAGAAATAAACAGTACTCTTAAAAGGCGTAATCCGCTATAATGTAGAAGTCAGCGAATATCGCCTTTCTTTTACGATTCTTAATCGGGAGATGATGTGTTGGGTGCTCGCAATTCGGAATACCGGCTTGAACGGGAATACCTTGAAATGCTCAACCAGATGACGGAACTTTGCGATGTATCGCAAATATGCATGATGGACAGAATGCGCGGCGAGCTGCATCGGAAGATCATGCTGAGCCGCAAATACGACTACAAAGAGCAGGACGAGGAATTTTACCGGCGAAGCAAGGTATTGATGAGCAATCTTGATGTGCTGCTCGGCTTCAATCCGCCGCAGTACATCGGAAACAAGGCCGCGGAGCTTCATGAACTTCTCAATTGCGAAGATTTTCAGGCCTTTCTGGAAGGCAAGACGGATACCATTCAGACAAAACATGGCACGATAAACGCCAAGGATTGCAGTTAGGAACAATTATCATATACAAGAGGCAAGGGTTGATAAGCAGCCCTTGCCTCTTTTTGCGCCCATAATTCCGAAGTGAGAAATCTAAACCCGTCCAACAATGCTTGCCACTTCGGCAAAGGATCTTATCTTAACCCACCCACCGCCCAATATTGATGGGGCTTCGCCGGGCGTTCGCCCTTCAAGGGGGATCCTATTCCCCCTTGAGTATTCCCCTGAGTCACCGGTTCATTGAGATGAAACGATGAGTAGCGGAGTTTTACGCATCGCATGAAGCTGCGCTCGCGAAAAACGGATTTATTCAAGAGGGCGCGTATCGCCCCTTGATGACCCCGCTCCTTATCCTCCGTTCCGAAGATCAACTTTTTGGAAAGTACGGCACCTAGACGACAGGCAGGAGCGGGTGACCGTTCCTGCAAACAACCGCTCCACGCAGTGGCCGTTTTAAGGGGGTATGGGGATCGCCAAGGGGCCTAGGGGGGAACTCGGAAGCCCACCCTGGCCCCTTGGCAAAGAAAAAGTAAAAAGCCGTTCCCTTCGGGGGATATCTATTGCCTCTGAAAAGCATGGGTTCAGATTGCGCTGTCGCTTAGCTTCACCACATGTTTTCAGAACCTCCAACTCGCTTTATCTGCCACTGGCAGCGCTCGTTTGCGGTTCCACCCACCGCCCAATATTGAAGGGGTTTCCCGGTCGCTGCCGCTCCCCGCTCTGGCTAAAAACGTTCCACAGGAACGTTTTTTTACGCTTCGCGCCCTGACCCCCATTGGGGCATCGCCCAAACCCCCAAAAGGATTACAAAAAAGGAACGATCAAGACCGTTCCCTACAAATGAGCGTGCCATTCACTGCGCGATTCACAGGACGGGATGAATCTAAAATCCTCACCCCATCTTTTCAATGCACAATTCCGGCCCGGTGCGGCAGAGAAGTTCCTGCGCGGCGGCATTGTCCAAAAGCCAGGCGTCCAGTTCCTCCTTTTTCAATATGACCGGCATCCGGTCGTGCAGCGGCAACACGCCTTCGTTCGCCGCGGTGGTCAAAATGGCATAGGCGGCATAGGGCTTCCGATGCTCGTCGCAGAACGTGTTGTAGATGCCCGCCATATACAGCGCAGGCGCATCCGGCAGCCTTAGCAGATATTTTTCCTTTTTACCCGGAGCGTGGCTCCACTCAAAAAACCCGGTCGAGGGCACGATGCAACGCCTTGAAACAAGCGAAGAGCGGAACATCGGTTTTTGCGCCGCCGTCTCCGAGCGCGCATTGATGATAACGCCGGAACCCTGCCATTTCGGGAACCCCCATTTCATCAGCTGCGGACGCATGCACTGGCTTTCCAATGTCAGAACGGGGGCAATGCTGGTCGGGCAAATTTCGCCTGTTTTCATCAGGGCGTGTTCCGGCGTGTTGACCAGCCGCTGGTTTATCTCATGGATGATCTCGCGGATCTCAATGACCTCTTCTTCGGTTGAAACCGTATACCTGCCGCACATCGCGTTCCCCTCGTCTCCTATGGATTGTGGCTTGCGTTCTGCCTCTATTATGCATCTTTTGCCTCGATAAACCAACACGGTTCTTCGTAAAACAGCTGTACCTGATGGCCCTGCACCATGCACGTATAGCGGATTCCCATCCCGCCTGCTTTGAGCGAGGCGGCCCGCCGGATGTCCAGTATGCGGTCGATCGGGTATATCCTGCCGTCTTCCCATGTAAAGGAAAGCGGTTTGACAACACCTTCAACGTTGGTCTCCGCCACCACTTTCACAAATGCCTTTCTTGCCACAGCGCTCACCTCGCTTTATCGCTTTAAAAGTAGGATACCGGGAAAATCACATGGTCATCTTTCGGGTTCAGCCCCGTCAACGGGCGGTCCGTGAGCATGATCGCCTTTTGAATGCTGAAATGCCCGAAGCGCCTGCGTATATCATCCACCGTACGCTCCAGTTTTATATATTGTTCCTCGCGCGCGTCATCCTCAAAAAACGCGAGCTGCTTGTCATCCAGCGCATTGACAAGATCCGCGCCGCGCACGCCGACGCTCCGGATGGGCTGAGTCCAGCGGTAGTTGTTGCGGAACAATGCCATCGCCGCCTTTAAAATATCGGTGGAAACCTGCGAGGGATGGGAAAGTTTCGCCTGCCGCTCGAAGGTGAACAGCTTGTTGTCGCGCACATGGATCTGTACGGTGCGGCATTTGAATCCGTGGTCCCGAAGGCGGGCGGCCACGCTTTCGCACAGCACACACATCGTCATCCACACATCCAGTTCGCAGGTTAAATCCCGCGGCGTCGTCGTGCTGTTGCCGATGGATTTGATAAGCGATTCTTCGCCGATGCGCGCGACGGGCGACATATCCAATCCGTTGGCAAAGCACCAGAGCGTTTCGCCCCATTTGCCCAAAAAGGTTTGCAGCATCGAAAGATCGCAGCGCGCGATGTCCCCGATGGTCTTGATGTTGATCGAAAATAGCTTGCGCTCCGTGGCGCGGCCCACATACAGAAGATCCGCCGCGGGAAGGTTCCACACGACGTCGCGGAAGTTTTCGCGCGTGATCACCGTGGTCGCGTCCGGCTTTTTCATGTCGCTGCCCAATTTCGCGAATATCTTGTTGTCCGCCACGCCAACGGACGCCGTGATGCCGACCTCTTCCCGGATGCGCTGGCGGATCTCATAGGCGATGGATTCGCCGTCTTCCCGGCTGCCGCTCACATCCAGCCATGCTTCGTCCAGCCCAAAAGGCTCCACACGGTCGGAATAATCCGCGTAGATCGCCCGCACAAGGCGGGCGAATTTCAGGTATTTCGCATAGTCCGGCGTGAAGACCACCAGATCGGGGCACTTCTGTTTCGCCTGCCAGATGGCCTCGCCGGTTGCGATGCCAAACTTTTTGGCGATCTGGTTTTTGGCAAGCACGATGCCGTGGCGCAGCTCCGGATCGCCCCCCACGGCAACGGGTTTGTTCCGCACCTCGGGATGATACAGGCATTCCACGGAGGCGTAAAAACTGTTCAAATCCGAATGCAGAATGGACCGCTGCATGATGGCACCTCATATATGGGAACATTTGTTCTTATATTATACGCAAAATGCCGGAAAAAATGCAATGGCAATTTACGACAAAACTAAAAAAAGGCGCGAGATGCGCTTTTTTTGCAACGATGAAAACTCGCCCGGCGGGGCAATGCTTCTCTATTCCCTATCGTGCGGCGGGGATCGACAAATCCTATTGCGGCAACCCGCTGCCCGCACTATACTGAAGACAAATAGCGCATGGGCGGAGGCATCCTATGGCCGAAAAAAAAGTACCGGCTTCCGACTGGCAGCCAAACCAGTATTTGAAGTTCGAAAAGGAGCGCACCCAACCGACCATCGATCTGGTGTCGCGGATCGAGCTTGAAAATCCGAGCCGCATCATCGACATCGGCTGCGGGCCGGGCAACAGCACGGCGATTCTGCAAAAGCGCTGGCCAAAAGCCGCCGTCACGGGATTGGACAATTCCGCGCCGATGCTGGAAAAGGCACAACAGGAACAGCCGGAACTCCAATGGATCCATCAGGACGTATCACAGGATATGTCCCGCCTCGGTACGTTTGATATCGTGTTTTCAAACGCGGCGCTGCAATGGATGCCCGATCATCCTTTGCTTCTTGTGCGCTTGTTTTCGATGGTCGCCCCCGGCGGCGTGTTGGCACTTCAGTTGCCGGATCCGACGGATGAGCCTTTTTATGGGCAGCTGCGCCGACTCATCGAATCCCCCAAATGGGCAAACGCCTTTAACGCGGTATCCTCCCAGCCCGTTTACCATCCGTACAGCCGATTTTACAATATCCTTTGCACGCTCCCGTGCGCGTTGACCCTTTGGCAGACATCCTATATATACGCCATGCAATCCCATCTCGGCATTGTCGAATGGTACAAGGGCTCGGGTTTGCGCCCTTATCTTGACGCGCTGCCCGACGAAAAGATCCGGCAGGAATTTTTGGATGAGTATCTGATCGCTCTGCAATCCTCATATCCCAAACAGGAGGACGGCACCGTTCTGTTTGTAATGCCCCGGATTTTCCTGCTGGCAGTAAAAGCATAGCCCCGCTGCAAACGGCGCTTGGTGGGCATGATGCGGCGGAAAATTGCAACGAATCATTCCCAAAAGGAGGACTGAAAAATGCTGGAAATCTTTAAAAGGGTGAGCATCCGGAACTTCTCCGACAGAAAGGTCGAAGCGGAAAAGATACGCAAATTGCTGGAAGCGGGCATGGCGGCACCATCCGCCGGCAATCAAAAGGAATGGGAGTTTATCGTCGTGACGGAACAGACGCTGCTGGATAGGCTTGCTATGGCATCGCCAAATTCCAGGCACACGGCAAAAGCGCCGCTGGCCATCGTGCTGTTGGGCAACATGCGAAACATGAAATATCCGCCGTATTGGGAACAGGATTTGGGCGCGTGCGCGCAAAACATTCTGCTCGAAGCGGTCCATCTGGATCTGGGCGGCGTTTGGCTCGGCATCGCCCCGCTGGAGGACCGGATGATGAACATTACAAACATCTTTTCGCTGCCTTCCCACATCACACCGTTTGCGATCATCGCATTGGGCTATCCGCAGGGTTACGTTGCTCCCAAGGAGCGGTATGATCCGGGAAAAGTTCATTACAACGGATACAGGATGCATTGAAAAGCAGGCATAAGCAAAGGGATCCTTTGCCGGATTTCCCGCAATAAGATGCACAAAAAAGATCACAGGCCGCCAAATGCTTGGCGGCCTGTGCATATCGACAAATCGATATCATTGTGATGAATTCTGTTTTCCGGCGACATGCGCGTCGGAAAACACCTTTTTCCGCCGTTGTTTCTCAAAACAACGGCGTTCCTGGGGGTTACTCAAGGGGGAATTGGATTCCCCCTTGAAGTCATCGACTTTGTCGATGACCTATATTTTTCCCTGTTTTTCGACGAGCTCATACACGATGTTGGCGAAGCCGTTTTCGGTATTCTTCGCCGCCACGATATCCGCGATGCGCTTGACAGGCTCGGGCGCGTTGCCCATTGCGACGCCGACGCCCGCCCAGCGGATCATGCCGATGTCGTTGCTGTTGTCCCCGAACGACATCACGTTTTCGCGCGGTATGTCCAGAATCTCCGCCAGCCGCGCAACGCTCTGCCATTTGGTGGCGCCGTACGCCATGATATCGATGCACATATGGTGCGAACTCGTCAGGTAAAATTCTCCTTGCTCAATGATGCGGCGGTAAAGCCAACCGGGCAGTTCCGCCAGATCCTTGCCGTGCAGCGTGATGTTCTCCGCGATGTGCCCCACGCGTTCCATCATCTCGTCGAGGTCGTCGAAATACACGAAATTCGGCCGCAGATGCTCCGGTTTTTCCGCCCACCGCCGTGCGTGCTCTTCGCGCATTTTTCGCATCGTCGGCCTGTAAATCGCCGAGATCGGCGTCGTGTACACATCGATGGAAGCCTCCGCTTCGATGGCGGCTTCTATGATCGCGCGCACCGAAGCCGGATCGATGAAGTTTGAGAACCGGTGGCTCAAATCGCGGCTGTCCACGATGGCTGCGCCGTTGTCCATCACGCACAGCGGATCGAACCCGCAGGATAAAATCGCGTAGCGCGCGCAGTCGAAATTGCGCGCCGTAACAGGACAGACGATGATGCCGTTCTCCCGGGCCACTTTCACGGCGCGGATGTTCTCCTCGTTGAGATCGTGATAGCCGTTGAGGAACGTCCCGTCCAGGTCAGTCACGATCAACTTGATTTGGTTCATATATTTCTCCTTCTGCCGGAACCTTCGCCTATCGCCAATTCCATCACGGCGTGGTAAAAGCCGGCTTTATCGTGATCGAGTGTAATATAATCCGCAGCAGCCTTCGCTCTGTCATCCCCGTTTGCTACCGCCACGCCGATGCCCGCCCATTGCAGCATTTCGACATCGTTGATATTGTCGCCGACTGCCATCACCCGTTCGCGCGGGATGCCCATAATCTTTGACAGCTCCTGCACGCCGCTCAATTTGCTGACGCCCTGTTGCAGCACAAACAGGCAGTAGCCCCCGATGCCCGAAACGGAAAACTTCGAGAGAAACGCGCGTTCCTCTTCATCGAGCGAGGAAAAATCCGGCCGGCTTATCTCCACAAGTTCCGCCGCCTCTGCCCCTAAGACCACCATCTCAAGCACGCTTTTGCAGCATGTGGCAGGAATGGCAAGATCCCTGTCCACGGTTGCCCATTGTCCGGGATACGCGCAATAGTGCGCCGCCGCTTGCCCGTCCAAATATAGGATTTGCTCGTTGGTATATACGCCAACACAGGCGCTGTGTTTGATTCCGATCAACAGCAGCCTCTCCACATCGGACGCTTCAAGGCGATGCCTGACAACCGGTATCCCGGTATCGTTGTCCACAATCGATCCGCCGTTTGAGGTGACGGTATATTGGTCAAACCCTGCGCGGCGAACCTGCCCTTTTGCCAGTCCCCAGTTGCGTGCTGTGCAGGCACAAACGCGGATGCCCATCTTTTGGGCAAGCCGGACCGCTTCACCGTTTTCGGGACAAAAATCATATTTGCTGTTTGTAAACGTATTGTCGAGATCCGTTACGATAAGACCGATATCACGCATTGCCGTCCTGCCGCAGCACAAACCGGTGAATTGCCCACGCAAACCCGTTTTGTGCACAGGAAGGCGCCACAACGTTTGCCGCGTTGCGCACATCCTCCTTCGCGTCGCCCATCGCGACGCCGATGCCGGCGTAGCGTATCATGCCGGTGTCGTTATCGCTGTCGCCCAGCGCCATCACTTCGCTGCGCGAAATGGAAAGCTTCTGGCAGATAAACTCGATCGCGTTCTGTTTGGTCGCCTGCGGATGGCACAGATCGTAATGGTCGATAAAGCTCATGGTGATGTTGTCGCCCATGTCATATTGATCCACAGCCTGCTGCATCTCCTTCGGATAGGGTTGCCCCGGTTCCGCCTCTAAGCGGAATATCTCCGCCACATCCCTGGTCGCTTCAAGCCAGCTGTCATACGTATCAAAATGACGGAATTTTGTATAGTGTCCCGCGGGCGCGCTTTTCGCACGCTCTTCGCTCAAAAGCGTCCATCTGGAACGCCTTGGCGTATAGGTGTGAATAAAAGGCCCGCAATAAACATCAAACGGCCGACCGCTTCGCATGCCCGCATCAAAAAGGACGGGCAGCCAATTGGGGTCGAGCCGTTTGGTATGGACGATCTCACCGCTTTGCGTATGCACGATGGATGCGCCGTTGCTGGTGACGCAATAGTCGTCAAAGTTAAGCGTCGGGATCAGCCAGTCGCACATTGCCCAGTTGCGCCCCGTGCACGCCATCACTTTAACGCCTTGTTTTTGCGCCAGTTCCACCGCTTGCTTGTTTTCATCAGAAAGGCTGGATTGGTGCAAATACGTTCCGTCCAAATCGGTCACAATCAAACGAATTGCCATAAAATCCCCTTTAAAAATAGACTAACGGATAAAGAATCAGCTGTGCTGCCCCCGTTTATCCGCGTAAAACCAAAATTGGCCTGTTTGATCCCGGGTGACATTTTGTTGTCCGCGATCAGGCTGTATATAGAAAAGAACGGCACAAATACCTGCCGTTCACTCAAAGCTGTACCCGAGCGCCACCTCATAGATGGCTTTCGCGACGCCCGCATCCCGGTTGTCCACCGTGACAATGTCCGCGGCGCGCTTTACCATATCATCCGACTGGCCCATCGCGACGCCGACGCCCGCCCAATGCAGCATGGGGATGTCGTTTTCCTCGTCGCCGATCGCCATCACGTTTTCGCGGTCGATCTCAAGCATGCGGCACAGCCGCTGCAACGCTCTGCCTTTATCGCATCCGCGCGGCACGGCGTCCACATAACCCTGTGAGGATACGGACAGATCAAACGCATCCAACTGTTCCACGATATCCACAAGTTTCGCCGGGATAAGCCCCGAATGACCTTTTGTGAGCAGGTTCACCAGCTCGCTCTTGTTCTCTACCGCATAGAACATGTCCAAAAATTGCTTGTATTGTCTGAAATTTTCCCGCTGATCGTGCGGGATATTGGCGTTGCGAACCTGCGAACGGATCATCCGGTCCTCGATCCCGCTGCCAAAAGCGGCACACTCATCGGTGCAGAACACCTGCATCATTTCGATCCCGGTACGCCAGGATGCGTAAAGAATCGGCAGAAGCGCCGTCGGCTGTATGGTCTTTAAAAACAACGGTTCTTCGGTATCCGCGTCGACGATGGAAGCACCGCCGGAGGTGATGGTCAGCGGATCAAAACCGTAGCGTTTGACAACGTAGCGGCACATCGTCCAGCTTCGGCTGGTGCAGGCGCATACCATAATGCCGTTGTTCTGAGCGTGGCGCAGCGCGCGGACATTCTCCTGATGGGCGTCGTTATGGGTCAGCAAAAACGTCCCATCCAAATCGGTGACAATCAACCGAATATCCGCCATGCTATCCCGTCCCATCCTGTTACAAACACTTGGTTACAGTATACAATCTAATTTCCCGCTCGGCAAGACCGGCGCACCAGTCCTTTGCCATTATTTGGATTCTTGCTCCCGTTTGCGGATATATAAAGGCCCTTTTTGCACCCCGGCTTTTCCGGCCAAACCTGTTTATTTTCTTAAATGCCGTTGACTTGCCTTACCGCAATTTATCCGATGTAACTTGTTTTGCATAACAATTCAGAATGAGGCATCCAAAAAGATGCTCAGCCAACAAATATTTACCTGTTCCGGGTTGTGCGTGCAATGCAATGCTCCTCTGTCCGCATCTGTTGCGATGCAAAAAGCGCCACTGTCGTGGCGCTTGCTTTTTACCTTTAGAAAATCAACGATTCGCCGATTTTACAATACCGACTGCCAAATAACCTTCGCAAATCCGCCCTCCGTATTGGAGGGTGCGATTTGATCCGCCTGCTTTTTAAGCGCCGGATCGCCGTTTGCCATCGCAACGCCCACGCCGGCGGCCTTGAGCATCGTAAGATCGTTGATGCTGTCCCCGAAGGCCATGACATTCTGCATGCGCACATTGTATATATCCGCAAGCACATTCAGCGCGTCAATCTTGCTCGCGCCCTGCGGCATGATATCAAGCCCGTCGTCGCCGCTGGAGGTTATATCCGCCGGAACGATGTCGTTGACCAGCGCATAAATCTTCTTGCGCATCGCGGCGTCGGAATAGGGCAGTTCCAAAAACAACCGCTGTGCGTCATCACGGCAGTGTTCCGCCAATTCTTCCATGGTATCGTAAAACGCAACGGGCAGGATGGATTCGTCATACATATACGCTTCGGTTGGTCCATAGAAAGACCTGACCTGTCTTTGCTTTAGCTGGTACGTTTGATAGGTGCCCGACACGCAAAACCGGGCCTCTTGAAGCGAAAGCGCCAGGCGGATCAAGTCCGAAACAACGGACGGATGGAACCTGTTGCGATAGCGCAAGTCCTGCGCGCGCGTATCCATGATGGCCGTGCCGTTGTTGATGCCGCAAAACCTGTCAAAATTTGCGCCCAACACGATCTTTTTACACTCTGTCCAGTTTCGTCCCGTCAGCGCGCATACCGGGATGCCCGCTTCCTGGCAGGCCCGCATGGCCCGCACGTTTTCGGGATGCGGCGTATAGACGTCCGTGAGAAATGTTCCGTCCAAGTCCGTTACGATAAGTTTGATCGAAGCCATGGCAACCCCTCCTTCCGGCTATGCGTTGTGCGAAAACACGATGCGTTCGATGGCTTTCGCCACACCGCCATTTTCACAGGTTTCCGTCACATAGTCCGCGATGCTCTTGAGCCGTTGGTCGGCATTGCCCATCGCAATGCCCGTACCCGCCCATAAAATCATGTGGATGTCGTTGTAATTATCCCCAAACGCCATCACATTTTGTGGCTCGGCGTTGTAGATGTCCGCCAGCACGCTGAGCGCTTCCGCTTTGGTGCCGTCCTTCGGGGTTATTTCCATGTTGCCCGGTCTGCTCGCGGTGATTTCCACCCCGGTGATGGCACTCAATTTGGCGTATACCTCAGCCAAAACACCCGCCTGAAGGATGTTGAGGTTGATATTGATGCGCTGCATATCATCCTTGCAGGCGTCCACCAGCTCCTCGACACTCCTGTTGAGAACAAAGGTTCTTGCCATCTGCGGATCGGTTTTCACCCGTTGTTCCCACATGAGGCGGCGCTCTATCTGCATCCTGCTTTCAAGCACATGCGTGCGGTCGGTGGTGCTTGCGTCTATTTGTACGTTTGGATTCTCGGCGCATGCCGCGATGATCTGATACGCCACTTGCGGATCGAACCGGTTGCGATAACACAGGCTGTCCGATTCGCTGTCATAGATAGCGGCACCGTTGTTGATAACGCAATACCGGTCAAACGGTACCTGACGGAGTATCGGAAGCGCACCGGTCCTGTTTCTGCCCGTACAGGCGCAAAAGGCGATCCCCATCCGTCTGCAGCGAAGCAGGGCTTGTACATTTTTCGGATGCGGCGTTGTATGATCCAGCAAAAACGTCCCGTCAAGGTCCGTCGCGATGAGCTTAATATCCGCCATCAAAGCACCCTGCCAAATCTATGGCAAAAGTCCCGTACGGCTTCATCCAACCCCTCAAGACCATTTCCGCCACTTTTTTACCTTCCCTGTAAGAATTCTTCCATGCGCGCAAGCGCCGTCTGAATATTTTGCATGCTCGCGGCGTAGGAGATGCGTACGAACCCTTCCCCGCTTTCGCCAAAGGCGTTGCCCGGAACCACTGCGATCTTCTTGCTGTTCAACAGCTGTTTGCAGAATTCTTCGCTCGAAAGTCCGGTAGCACGGATGTCCGGGAACGCGTAAAACGCGCCTTCGGGCTCAAAGCATGGCAGGCCGATCTCCTCAAGACCTTTTAACAGGAACCGGCGTCTGCGGTCGTATTCGCGCACCATTTTCTCCACCTGCGCGAAGCCGTCTTCAAACCCGCTGCGAAGGGCTTCCAGCCCTGCGTATTGGCTCATCGTTGACGCGCACATGATGACGTACTGATGGATGCGCAGCATCGGCTGCAAAAGGTCGCGCGGCGCCAGCATATACCCAAGCCGCCAGCCTGTCATGGCAAACGCCTTGGAAAAACCGTTTAGCACGACGGTGCGCTCATACATCGACGGAATGCTTGCGATGGACGTATGCCGCCTGCCGTAGGTCAGTTCCGAATATATTTCATCGGATATAACGATCATATCCGTTTTTTCGATCACTTCCGCCAGTCCCTCAAGCTCTTCCTTTGTCAAAATGGCGCCTGTCGGGTTGTTTGGATAGGGCAATATCATCGCTTTGGTGCGCGGTGTTACAAGGCTTTGAATCATCTGCGGCGTTATTTTGCACGCGTTATCCGAGCTTGTCGGCGCGGCGATGGGTACGCCGCCCGAAAGGATCACGCCCGGCGCATACGAAACATAGCTCGGTGCCGGGACGATAACCTCGTCGCCCGGTTCGATCAACGCGCGCAGCGCCAAATCGATCCCTTCGCTGGCGCCTACGGTCACCAGTGCATCCTCGGGAGCGTAGCTTACGTCATAGCGCTCCTGATAATACCGGCATATGAGCTTCCGAAGCGGCAGGATGCCGGCGTTGGAGGTATAATGCGTGTGTCCTTTTTCGATGGCGAATATGGCGCTTTCGCTGATATTCCATGGTGTTCTGAAATCCGGCTCTCCCACGGAAAGCGAAATGGCATCTTCCATCTCCGAAACGAGATCAAAAAACCTGCGGATCCCGGATGGCGGCAGCGCGGCAACGTGTTTGGCTATCCTGTCGGCTGCTTTCATGGCGTCACCTTCAGGCGGTTATCGTATTCTTCCTGTTCAAAATAGACGCCCTGGTCCTTGTATTTTTTCAGGATAAAATGCGTTGTGGTTCCCAAAACGCCTTCGATGGTGGAAAGCTTGCTGGTGACAAACTGCGATACTTCCTTGATGTTGGCCCCGTCGAGGATCACCATCAGATCGTACGCGCCGCTCATCAGGTACATCATCTTCACTTCTTCAAACCGCGCGATGCGGCACGCTACGGCGTCAAACCCGTAATCGCGCTGCGGCATGACGCGCACTTCGATCAGCGCCCGCACGCCGTTGTCGTCCAGGCCGCACTTTTCGGTATTCACGATGGTGGTATATTTGAGCAGCACCTTGTCATTTTCCAATTGCGCAATGGCGTTTTTAACCACAGCTTCTTCGCAGCCCAGCATTACGGCAATATCCTTTGCCTCTGTACGGGCATCGTTGTCCAGTATTTCCAAAATAGAACGATCGAGCTGATTCATCTCCAAAACTCCTTTGCGCAAATGATGATAAGTGTTCACCGCTTTTCGGTGTTCTTTTGAATATACCACCCTCAAACGCGCCGCGTCAACCGGAGCATGAAAATCAAAGCCAATCGGCAAACGAAAAAGCCGCCTTCGTCAGAAGGCGGCTTATGATTGTTATTTCAATGGGTTGCTGTGGGCTTGGGCGTGGCAGACGGTTTTGGCGTGGCTGTGGGTGAAACCGACGGCATTGGTGTGGGCGTCGTCCCGACCAGCAGCGCAGGCTTGCTTCTTGCATAACTGCTGACGTTGGCCCTTTTCTCCTTGCCCGTCTTCTTGCCGCTGGCGTCGTAATAGACCTGCCAGAGTTCGCTGACCCAATAGTCCCTTCCGCCGTGCACCAATTCGGGATCCGTGACATAGGTGACATCCATCGGATCAAACGGCACATGCGCGGTATCCCTGCTCTCAAGCCGGATGGTTTGCCCGTTGGGAAGCGGCTGTCCCCAGATTTCCACGATCACTTTTTTGTTGACGCCTGTTCCGGTGCCTTTGCTTTCGTCTATACGGATGACGACATAGATCGGATAGCTTGTGTTGTTTTTGAACTTGAAATCCGGTCCGCCGCTGTTGACCGTCGCGTCGAACGCGCGGTTGACATAGTGCGACGGGATGCTGTGCGGCCTGCGCTCGGTTATTTGAAGATCCGCCTTTAAGACTGCGTCGTACAGCGTCGTTGAAACCTGGCATATCCCCCCGCCCGGCTGGTCGGTGTAAACGCCGTTTTCAATGCCCTTTGCCATATACCAGCCGTTGGCGATGGTGCGGTCCCCCGCCAGCGTATTGACAGAGAATTCAGCGCCCGGCAGCACCGCCTGCCCGGATAAAACGGCTGCCATCTTCTTGATGTTCATCGCCCGCCCGGACGTGCTGGCATCGGTAAAAATGGTGGAGAACTCAGAACGCTTTACGGTGTTTGCCTTGACCTCCACCGTATTGAGCGTAGCCTTCAACGGCGTTCCGGGCATTTGCACCGGCCCGAACGTTCCGCTGGTCACGGCGGCCTTGACGCGCGTGACAAAGGTTTCCACATCAAGGACGATTCCGTCCTTGCCTTCGCTGACGATCAGCTGATCGTTTTCGTCCACACTGACCATAGGCTCGATGGCGGCTGTGTTCAACGCGGCGGCAGCAGATCGTACATTCTGCTCCAGTGTTTTTTCGTCATAAACATAGGAGAGCGTCAGCACCTGCACCGTTCCGCTCGCGAGTGTATTTTTGCGTTGTGTTATACCGCCCTGACGCCCTTGGAGCATGGCTTTGCGGATGGTATCGTCTGCATTCGGAAAAATGCCGATGCTCGCCGAGGGCAGTACATCGACCCGGTCGGTATATTGGAGCTTGACGGATATAGCGCTTGCCTTTTGTGTCACCTGATCGTTGATGGCGATGCGCGCCTGCGCCGGCGTCATATTACTGACATCCACGCCGTTGATGGAAGTCGTGGGCAGTATGGTACCCGCGTCGAAGAGGATCTGCATCTCCTTTTGTTCGGGTATGCTGTTTCCCAAGAGCATATATCCTCCCAGTCCTACCGCACATACCACCACAAGTATCAACGACAAACGCAAAACACGAAAGAAATTAACCCTCTTCTTTTTCTTTTTCTTTGGCATACTGGTCTCCTCTTAGGGTTAAAATCCGTTACATTTATGGAGCGGGGCTGGGAGTAGGAGTGGGTGTCGGCTTGGTCGCTGGATCAACCCATGCAATCACGGTTGCAAAAGCGGGATACAGGTTTTTATGAAGAAGCTCTCGCTTGAATTCCGTCCATGTTGTCTTGCCGTCCGTAGCCGTGGTCTGTTTATACCAAACCCTGTAGCTTTCGCTGTATGTGCCAGGTCGACCGTCACGCAGAGGAAGCTTTTCGAGATCCTTAGATTCGATCGTTTCTGGCTGCGGTTTTGTTCCGGTCTTTTTGCCGACCAATTCAATCTTGATGCCCGGTTCCAGCGGTCTTCCGTAGACATCCGTGGTCAGCTTCTTCGTGCTCTTGTTGTAGTACATCACAATGTATACCGGCCAGGCCGTGTTGTTTTTGAATTTAAAATCCGGTCCGCCGGTGGAAACGGTGGCGTCGCACCCGATTTGCACGTAAGCGGACGGAATGGAATGATGAACCCATTCCACGATCTCAAGATCGGCGCGGAACACGGCGTTGAACAGCGTGGTTGAGACCTGACACAGTCCGCCGCCATATTGCATTTCATGACCGCCTGCCAGATTCGTCGGCGCCTTCGCCCACAACCCGTTGTGCGATCCGTCGCGCGGCCCCAGCGTATCGTTGACGGAAAAAGTTTCGCCGGGTTTCACGATCGAGCCGTTGATCAGCGTTGCGCCGCTGTTGACGTTTTGAAGCCGTCCGGCGCTGCCCGCAACGGACGTGGTGAACGTGGCGACCTTAACCGTGTTCTCCTTTGTCCCCTTCATCAGCACCTGCGCGCCGTTGTCGGCGGCTGCGGTGCCCGGGATGACAACGCCCCGGATGGCGCCGCTTGCAAGCGCCGCTTTGGCGTTGGATATAAGCCCTGCGGTATCCGGCGTAAAGCCGATATGCCCGTCCGTGATGGTAAACGGATTGGCGATATTTTTTGCATCAAACACAAACGTCCCCGCCACGGTATCGCGCGGGATGCTGTTTGCAACATTCGTGAGCGCAGCGTTTAAGGCTGCCTCGTCAAAGGTGTACGGGATATTCACAACGGTGGTGCCCGACTTTGCGGTTTGTATCTCCTGCATCCGCTGGCTGATCCCGCCGGTACGGCCTATTTTCATCGCTTTTGCAATCGCCTGATCCACATGCGCGGATGCCTTGAGTTCGCTCAACGCAACGTCGATGGTGCCGTTGGGCAGCGTCAGCGTAAGCTTTGCCGCATTCAGCATCGCTTGTCCGGTTTCCGATTGGAACAGCTGCTGCACCTGCGCCGCGTTAAGATTCGACACATCCAGCGAAACAATTTTCACGCCCTGCGCTATTGTCCCTTCGTCGATGATGATGGATGGCGCCGTTTCCGCCTGCGCCGAAGCCTGTCCGACTGTATACGGCATGAGCAACAGGACAGCTGCCACAATACCAAAAACGATGCGAAGACCTTTCCTTTTATTCACGCCATTGCTCCTTTTCAAATTGAATGCGACTATTATAGCATGCAACGATGCAATTGTGCCACTCCCTTGTCAGAGAGCGCTGTATTTTCATTGTTTATACAATGTCTTGCTTATTTTTCGTTAACGCGGTACGTCAGCATATACAAGCTATCCGAGAGATGGACGTTTTCAACGCTCATCCATTCCGGTCCTTTGAGCTCGACCGGTGCAAAGTTCCATACGGCACGAATGCCCATCGCCTCGAACCGATCGCATACATCCTGCGCCGTTTCCTTGGGCGTGCAGATGATGCCGAGATTGATGTTGTTTTCCTTGAGAAAGCTGTCGATATCAAACATGCTCCGAACGGGGATGCCGTCGATCTCCTGGCCAACCAGATCCGGATTGATGTCAAAGATGGCAACCATCGAAAAGCTTGAGACGGCAAATCCTTTGTACATTAAAAGGGCCCGCCCGATATTGCCTGCGCCGACGATGGCACAGCGGTATTGCTTATCCAGACCAAGGATCCGATGGAGCTCCTCTTTGAGCTTTTGCACCTGATAACCATATCCCTGCTGGCCAAAACCGCCGAAACAATTGAAATCCCGGCGAATCTGGGAAGCGTTCAATTGCATCTCTACACTGAGCTCCTGCGAAGAAATACGCTCCACGCCACGCTCCTGCAATTCCTGCAACTTGCGGTAATACTTGGGCAACCGTCGAATAACTGCTTCAGACACATATTTGCTCATATTTTCTTACCTCAATCATGAAAAATCCAGTCTGTTACTATTATAGCATTCAGAACCGCGAACACAAGCCTGTTGGGCAATCAAATCGGCGCGAATGCTTTACATCGGTGATGCAGCCTTTTATAATGCAGATAACGTTGCATGAAACGAGGCATTTGCCATTGGAAGAAACCAAGCTGTGGGCTACCCTTTACAGGCGTCAGAAGATCGTTATGGAAACGCTGTTTCCCTGCACGAAGGATTTGGTGCTATCCGCAGGTCTGCAAACGGCATGCAAGGAGTTTGACATCGCCGTGCCCCTTGTATTGCAAAAACACGAGCGTGAGCTTGCGCAGTTCTCACGCACCTGCTTTTCCCCGAGGGATTTTATGGAAGCGTTTCCGTATACGTCGTTTTGCGTCGAGCTTTATTCGCTGGAAAGCGAGAAAAAGCAGGGATATCATGCAAAATAATGCTGGAAAACCATCTCATCGACAAAGGCTGCCTAAAGGGCAGCCTTTTCTCATCATTGTATGTTCCGGGCTTTTGAATCGCTGTCGTTTCTTTTCTCACGGCCTTAAAAGGTGGCGTGCATTTTCCGCATCTTCATTTCGGACAAAGATATAGTATTGAATGTTTACAGGGCCTTTGTTCCCAATCCCAAGAATGCTGTGCGAACCTACAAGCCTGGTTTTGTAAACAATACCGGCTCGTTCAAGGATGCTTTTCGCCCGGCGAAACGCCTCTTCGTCCCGTCCGCACAGAACCTCTTTCCAATGCCAGAATGCCATTTTTCGACCTTCCCGCAACTGTCTGTCACTTGGTATTGCGCCGTGTTTCCCGACGCCATTGTCTCTAAGCGCGGCGGAACAGCGGCATCGGTGCCTGCTTTTTTAAAACCTTCTCGCCGAAATAGTACGACAGCACAAACACGACAAGCCAAAGCACCATGCAGGCCGCCGCATACAGGTAGAGCGTTCGAATGCCCTGATATGTTATAATTTGCCCGCCGATGAAGTTAACGATCACCCCCGCGACAGGGCCTCCTATGGAATAAAGCGAAATCGCCGTTGCTTTCAATCCGTGCGGCGCCAGGTTGTTGACATAGTTGAATCCGGTCGAGAGGATAAACCCGAAGTATGCGCCGCCAAAGAATGCCGCCCCGGCAACGCTTACAAATCCGGTGGCGAACTGATAGGCGATCAGTTCGACAAGCGAACACAGTACCGCCATTGCCATCATCATGGGCGGCGAGAGCACGCGCCTTATCTTGTGTGAAAACACCAGCACAAGAATCTCCCCGCAGACGCGCACGCCTGTGATGGTACCGATCAGCGAAGAATTGGCCCCCACTGCCGACAGCATGTACGGCATCAGCATACCGCAGTTCTGCGGGACCATCATGATGATATTCAGAACCAAGAAAACCATCAGGTAGTAGTTTGTAAACAGGCGCGACAGATGCAAGCCTTCCTTGGCACCCGAACTGTCAACCTTGTGTTCAATTTTTACATCGTACTGTTTGAGCGTCTTGCGGCTCATATAAAGGAGCGCCGTAAAAAACGCGTACGCATAAAACGGAAACGCCACGCCAAACAGGCTGACAAGAAAACTGTAGCCGAAACTCATCATCGTAAAGCCGATGGACATCCAGTACCGCACATTGCTGTATTCCATGCCCTGTACGATGGTGGATGCATTGACGGTCACGGCATCGATCATCGCCTGGCTCGGCATGCGGAAAAAGCTCATGAACGGAATCAGGGCCGTCGCCAGAATGACGCCGCTGACGGAAACAAAAGCGGATACGGGTATCAAGACGCTGACAGCACAGGCGCCCAGAATGGTGTAGAGAAAAATTTTATATTTGGATTGGATGCGGTCTGCAAAAATGCCCCAAATCGGCGGGGACACGGCGCCGACGATCGCGTTGATCCCCATGATGATGCCTACGGTGGCAGGGGATAATCCCTGTGTTTTCAAAAAAAGCACGTTGAACCCCAGGGTTGCCCCGGACGCCCCATGCAGAAAATTTGTCAGGCGCAACTGCACAATGCGTCTGCGGTCCGCTCTCACATCAGAATCCATTCCATTCCTCCCCGACCAGCCAAACAAGCCCGGTGCCATCAAAGAAAACAGCCGCTTCAAACGGCCATCCATACAATGTGATCTTGTTAATGTAGTATCAATTCTATGGATATTATACGCATATGTCAAGATAGAACGGCACCCGGCAAGAGCGGTGCAGCTATGCCGGAATTTCACCGCTTCTCATATTTATAATATATTTCTTATATTATACCATCGATTGCACGGTTTGCAAATCAAAGAAGGCAAATGATACGATCTGCAGCAGTTCCCTTTGCCCGTGCTTTGGCAAAAACAAAAGTACCCCTCGTCCGCTGAACCGATAGACAAGGGGCATTTTTCAATCCTTGCTTTCTATGGTGTTTCGATTCAGGACAGGCGGTTGTTCAGATCGGGATTGTACGCTTCTCCGCGGGTGGTCTTGCCGGTATTGAGTTTGGCGATCTGTGCCATTTCTTCTTCCGTCAGCTCAAAATCGAGCACATCGAAGTTCTGGCGGACGCGCTCCGGCTTGGTGGATCCCGGGATGGTCACAAATCCGCGCTGCAAACTCCAGCGAAGGATGACCTGTGCGGGCAGTTTTCCGTATTTCTTTGCCGGATTAACGATAGCGGGTTCTTCAAACAGCTCCGCGGTGATCATTCCGCCGCCGAGAGGACTGTAACCCTCCAATACGATGCCGTTCTTCCGGCAAAACGAAACCACTTCTTCCGTCACGCAGTACGGGTGCAGCTGGATCTGGTTGACCATCGGCTTGACTTCGCACATTGCGAAAATCGCCTCCAGATGGTGGTTGAAGAAATTGGATACGCCGATGGCTTTCGCCCTGCCGTCTTTGTAAATCTTCTCCAGCGCCTTCCATGCCTCGGTGTATTTGCCGTACATCGGCACCGGCCAGTGGATCAGATACAAATCCACGTAATCCGTACCGAGGTTTTCCAGACTCAGATCAAACGCGCGCAGCGCATCATCGTACTGCTGCTGCGAATTGCGCAGTTTGGTGGTGATGAACACTTCCTCGCGTTTGAGCCCTGTTTTGTGTAGGGCGATACCGAATTCCATTTCGTTTCCGTACAGCGCCGCTTCATCAAAGGCACGGCATCCGGCGTCGACCGCCGCTTTGATCACGGCATCCATCGCCTCCTGCCCCTCCCGGTTGCGCATGACGCCCAGTCCCAGCTGCGGCATCTTCACACCGTTGGACAATGTCACTTCAGGCCATTTCGCCATTGTTGTCACTCCCTTTTCGATACAATTTATTTCTTATATTGTATCACTTTTAGAACGGTTTCACAATTTTTCAAGTCAGTTCACAGCCCTTTTTGCGATGCCCGGTCAAGCGTGCCATAAACATAAGTTTGTTGTAACCACAATGCAAAAAAAAGCATGGTTTCATGCTTTTTGCAAAATCGATCCGATACCTTAAATTCCGCCTTGCCTGTAAAGCCCGATCATCAGATCCACCATGCGCCCGTAACTCTTGATGCCATCCTGCTGGCTGTTCGCCTTGAGGTAACCGTCGGTTACCTTTGCCGACGCTTCGCTGACCGATCCCTGGTATTGCTTCCAGAAACGGTTGCTGTCATTCACATCATGCCTGACATCAACGCTTATCATCGCATCCAGCTTCGCATACGCTTCGCCGTCTGCGTCGTGCAGCGCATTTAGCACATGCGTCATCGCAAGCACGGCAGTCGAATACCGCACAGTTATGTCATCCGCATAGGATCCGACATAGTAGGCCAAAAAGTTCGCTTCGTCCTCCCGCGCAAAGCCGCGCTGGTGCGCTGCTTCGTGCAGTGCGGAAGCCGCAAACAACAGCATCGGAGCCTTCATGTTGATGTTTGCCTCCCCGGTAAACGGAAAATATACCCCTTCGATATACGCGTAGCTGAGCCCCGTCGAATACAATACGGGTTTCACCGGCCCGTAACCGCCACCCAAAAAGTCCATTCCCGTCATCAACGCAAATCCATCGTAATAGGAGGGAACAGACTTCAGTATCGCCATCCTGCTCGCGTAATCCGATCGCATATCGCCTTGTTCCGCTTTGATCTGCGCACGCAGTGCGTTGGCTTTCTCCACAAGCCTTCTAGCAGTCGACTGCAATTCCTCTATACTCGCCGGCGCAACATCCAGATCGAACGTTTGAGCCAACGGCAGCCGCGCGTAGTTGAGGCTGAACAAGCCGACAAACGCCGCATACAGCGTGGACGCAATGACAGCCGTCGTCAAGGCACGGCGTACAAGCACCTGCCACCAGCCTTTTTTGGCCCGATACGTATCGACCGCGGTTTTTACCACAAACAGCAACAGGAACAGCATGAAGGCATAGAGCAGCAATTCTCCCAATGAGAACGGCAGCACGCCCGTGATCCCCGATACAGGCCGCATGATATAGGGGTATATGGCGCGCGAATAGACGGTTTCTATCACCTGCGGATAACTAAAAGCGAGCGTTGAGAGCACGCAGAAAAAAAGCGCAGGCAACAGCCATAACATCTTTCGCAAAATAACTTTTGCGCTCAACGGTTTGTCCGTCATGCCGCCCACCCCCTTGTCGGTTTATCTGCAAACGATAGCAAAGTCGCCAAAGCAGCAACGACCTTTCCGTTTAAAGAACGCCTGCTTGCTGCCCTTATTATTGTATATATTCCGCGGCGTCCGGTCAAATGGGAATAACAGCAAACGAAAAGGAGAGCGGTTTTATCGCTCTCCTGATTCTGATATGTTTCAACCGCGTTACGCTTGATACGATTTATATTGGTTATTAGGCTGCAACCCTTTTTGGGGAAATCAAAACAGGTCCGTTTCAAGGGGAGATAGTCGGAAGTCTCCCCGACCCCTTGGCAAAGAAAAAGCGAGGCTGTTTCCCTTCTGGGAAGTTTATCTTAACCCGCTCACCACGCAATAATGAAGGGGCCTTGTCCCTTGAACATCTAATGTTGGTGGCACGTTATCGCAGAAAGAATTGTGCCTCTAAATCAACAGGCAGGAACGGGTGACCGTTCCTGCAAACAACCGCACCACGCAGTGGCCGTTTTAAGAGGGGGAGGGGATCGCCAAGGGGCCTGGGGAGAAAATCGGAAGTCGCCCCGGCCCCTTGGCAAAAAGAAAGAGCGACAATAAGTTAGGTACAGTAGTTTGAACATCCCACCCGCCCACCCAATAATGATGGGCTCCGCCCTATGTCCTGATATAAACCATTTAGAAAAAGCCCTTCAGCGATCCCCGCCGCAGCGGCTATCTTCATGACTTGGCATCGCAAGATAAAAAAGGCACGGTTTCCCGTGCCTTTTGCTGTATTTCCGGATGGTTTTTTTATTCTTTGACCGCGCTGACAACGCCCGCGCCGACCGTACGGCCGCCTTCACGGATCGCGAAGTGCAAGCCTTCCTCGATCGCGATCGGGGTGATCAGGTTGATCTCCATGTCGACGTTGTCGCCCGGCATGACCATCTCAACGCCTTCGCCCAGGTTGATGACGCCCGTTACGTCCGTCGTCCTAAAGAAAAACTGCGGACGGTATCCGTTGAAGAACGGCGTATGTCGGCCGCCCTCTTCCTTTTTCAATACGTACACGCGGCTCATGAAGTGCGTGTGCGGTTTGATGGTGCCCGGTTTCGCCAGCACCTGCCCGCGCTCGATGTCCGCGCGCTGCACGCCGCGCAGCAGCAATCCGATGTTGTCGCCCGCGATCGCCTGATCCAACAGCTTGCGGAACATTTCAACACCCGTGACTACAACCGAACGCTTCTCGGTCGTCAAGCCCACGATCTCCACCGTATCCTGCACCTTGACCGTTCCGCGGTCTACGCGGCCCGTGGCTACCGTGCCGCGTCCGGTGATGGTGAATACGTCTTCCACCGGCATCAAGAACGGTTTGTCGCTCTCGCGCTCCGGTGTCGGGATATAGGTGTCGACCGCATTCATCAATTCGTGGATGGATTTGCACCACGGATCTGTCTTGACATCCACACCCGCCACCTGTACCGCTTCAAGCGCCTTGAGCGCCGATCCGCGGATAACCGGGATATCGTCGCCCGGGAACTCGTAGGATGAGAGCAGATCGCGGATCTCCATCTCGACCAGTTCCAATAGTTCCTCGTCGTCCACCATATCCACTTTGTTCATGTATACCACGATGTACGGCACGCCGACCTGACGGGCAAGCAGGATATGCTCGCGCGTTTGCGGCATCGGGCCGTCCGCTGCGGATACCACCAGGATCGCGCCGTCCATCTGCGCTGCGCCTGTGATCATGTTCTTGACATAGTCGGCATGTCCCGGGCAGTCGACGTGCGCATAGTGGCGCGTCGGCGTCTCGTATTCCACGTGTGCCGTGTTGATCGTGATGCCGCGCTCTTTCTCTTCCGGCGCTTTATCGATCTCGTCGTATCGCGTCGCCTGCGCATAGCCCTGCTTGGCCTGCACCATCGTGATTGCCGCCGTCAGTGTCGTCTTGCCGTGGTCGACATGACCGATCGTCCCAATATTCACGTGCGGCTTGTTGCGCTCAAATTTTGCCTTTGCCATCGTCTGTTCCTCCTGCTGGGTTTAACTTTGTATTCTTGGAGCGGGTGATGGGAATCGAACCCACATAACCGGCTTGGGAAGCCGACGCTCTGCCACTGAGCTACACCCGCGTGACGTTCAAACACGCCTAGCCTATTCTAATGCAACCCCCAATGTTTGTCAACGAAAAAGCCTTTCAATGCAGAAAATCTTCCAGCTTGGTCTTTACGCGCTGGAGGGCATTATCCACACTCTTTTCGCTGCGTTTGAGCGTGTTTGCGATCTGCTGATATGTCATGCCAGACAGATAAAGACGCAGCACCTCCTTCTCAAGATCGCTCAGCATGGATTGCATCGCTTCGCGCATCGTATCCATCTGCTGGCGCTGCAGCAGTATTTCCTGCGGGTCGTTGGATTCACGGGGTGTCAGTATCTGCTCGAGCGAAAGCTCCGACTCGGGGAGCGTGCTTTGCAGGGACAGCGCGTTGTTCAGCGGCATATGCTTTTGCCTTGTGGCAGCCTTTACCGCAGAGATTAGCTGCCTTGTGATACACAGTTCGGCGAATGCATAAAAGCTGGATTTCTCCGCATTGAAATCGCGGATCGCCTTGAAGAGACCCAGCATGCCTTCCTGCACCAGATCTTCCTTGTCCGCACCCATTAAAAAATACGCGCTCGTTTTTACCCGCACCAGCGGCTTGTATTTTTGCAGCAAATACTCCTGCGCGCGCTCATCGCTTTCCGCCAGAAGTGCCAGCTGCTCATCGGTCATGGACGCATAGTCCGCCATATATGCTTTATCCCCCTTTGTCGCAATCGAAGCATCATCCGAAAAGCGCGGTTTTAACTGCGCCCTTGCCGCCTTTGCCGGTTGACCTCATAGATCAGGATGGACGCAGCACAGGATGCGTTGAGCGACTGAATCTGGCCCGACAACGGGATGCCCACCAAAAAGTCGCATTTTTCGCGTGTCAAACGCGCCAAGCCTTCGCCTTCGCTGCCGATGCACAGGACAACGCCGCCCAAAAGGTTCTTATTATCACAGGCCGGCGACGCAGCGTCCGATCCAATGATCCACAAGCCCTTTTGTTTTAGGTCGTCCATCGTCTGTGCTAGATTGGTCACCTGCGACACGCCGATGTGCGCGGCGGCGCCGCTGGAAGCGCGAAACGCCGTTGCCGTAAGCCCCACGCTGCGCCGTTTCGGGATGATGACGCCATGCACGCCCATGGCTTCGGCACTGCGCAAAACGGCGCCGAAATTATGCGGGTCTGTAAGGCCGTCCAACAGGATCAAAAACGGGTCCTCTTTGCGCGAAGCCGCAACCTGCAGAAGCTCGTCCACTTCCACATATTGCGCGGCAGCGATTCTTACGGCAATGCCCTGGTGATTTGGCGACGCTCCGCCGCATAAAAACCGCAGCTTGTCCTCGTTTACCTCGATGACGGGAATCCCCTTTTCGCGCAGCTGAGCTAGTATGGCCGCCGCTCCGCCCGAAGGCTTGTGCACAAACGCCCGCTCGATTGGCAAATTGGCGCGAAGCACTTCGCGTACCGGATTGATGCCAAATACGATATCGCTTTCTTCATTCCTGTCTATCGGCATTGAAGTTCCTCTTTTTTCTTTTTGACCGCAGCGCTCTTGCCGCAGCTCATCTTGCCCTCGGGACATGGGCCTGCAATGCAGCCGGGTCCCGCGTCCGAAAACAGCGCCGGCGCTTTTTGTTCGGCGAGTTTGAGCATCTCCCATGCCAGCGCACGGATTTCCCACTGTGCGCGGTTACAGCAGCGCAGATTGAAAAAATGCTGCAGCTCCCGTGCGTTCATGGTGACCACCATGCGCGTTTCGCACGCGTTTGGCAGTACAAAGCGCGCGTCTTCGTTGCTTGATTCCCCGGTGCCGAGCCGTTGATGCCATTTGTTGTACCACGTCTGCATGGTCATCATCTGCTCGTCGAACTCGCGGACAGCCTCATCCCCCAGCGCTTCGATGGCGGGCGGCAGAATATAGTCAAAGCATCCCTCTGTCTGTTCTTTGGAGACATAGCGCTGGCTCTGCACCGAAAAGCTCGCGAGGCGGTGCCTTGTGATCTGCGCCAAAAGCGCTCTGGATACACCCTCGATACCGAAGCTGAAGCTGCAATGTTCGATGGGCGAAAGATGACCCATATCGACCAGCCGCTTGATGTAGCGGCTTTGATCCTTCTCCTCCACGCCTTTTTGCAGATCCGAGATGTCCGATTCCGAATAGCACAGCCTTGCGCTCATCGCGACGATCTCCTGCGGATTGGGCGTGCAGGCCAAAAGCGCTACCTTAAGGCTTGTCCTTGCCATTTGCATTCTCCTTCCAGCCCAAATTCCGGGCCATGGTCAATATTTCGTTCAGGCGCTCCGTATCGCCCGCTAAATGCAGGTATCCGAGCACCGTTTCAAAACCCGTGGCGATGCGGTATTCCACGACGTCCGCGTTCTTTGGCACCGACGACGAATTGGCGTTTCTGCCGCGCTTGTAAATCTGCTGTTCCTCTTCGCTTAAAAAATCCATGATCGCCAGCAGCGTGCGCGCCTGTCCGCCCGCACAGACGATGCGCGATGCCTTCATATGCAACGCATGCGCGTTGAGCTGGGGGTAGTCCCTCACCAGTGCCGTCCGCACATATTGATCGTACACCGCATCCCCGACATACGCAAGCGCCAAGGATGACAGTCGTGTATGCGACATTGCGCCTGGTTGTTCGTTCAATTCTTCATCTCCCGTCTTTTGCATTCAAAAGCGCGTTGTCGGCATCCGTTTTGCGCGTGACAAACGCATCAAACCCCTGCGCTATCGCCTTTGCTACCCTCTGTTGGTAGTCTTTGGATGCAAGCTTCGCTTCGTCTGCCGTGTTGGTGATAAATCCGCATTCGATGATGACGCTCGGCATCGCTCCGCTGTTTAAAATGAAATAGCTGCCGTGCTGGATGGTGCGGGGCCGCTCTATCTGAAGATCCCGGTTGAGCGTCATCTGCAGCGTTTCCGCCAGTTGTTTACCAAGCTGGCTGTCGGGGTGATACAATACGACCGGCCCGCAGCATGATCGATCTGTATTGGCGTTGAGATGGATGCTCACGGTATAGTCGGCCCCGCTTTGCAGGATGATCTCCCGCCGCTTTTGCATATCCGCCTGTTTTGTTCCGCCCAGAGCGTCTTTGTTTTCCCTTGTCAGGATCACGCTGTAGCCGCGTGCTTCAAGCTCTGCGCGAAGCATAAAAGCGATGTCTAGGTTGATATCCGCTTCGTTGGTGTCATGCGCCCCCACAGCGCCCGGATCAAATCCCCCGTGCCCGGCATCGACGATGACGGTGCGTCCGGGGATATTCATGGCGTTGGCCATGTGCGCCCTTGCCGAAATGCCAAGCAGGATAAGTACTGCGGAACAAACAAGGGACACCAACGTACTGAACCGTCTGCATTTCATCCGATCCCCTCCGGAAAACCCTATGCAGCGATTCTAAAAAGCATGCGCAAACGAAGGCGAATCAAGGCATTGCACGTCGTGGTTTTGCCATCAGGCATGCTTGCAGGCCGATGCGCGCGGTTTGCCTTTTGCAGCCCTTTTGGTTTATACAGCGGCAAAGCCCGTATTGTAAGGAAAATTTACCATATTCTTACATATTCTTGCACTTCATGCATATGTAATCCGCATATACAGGCTGTTATACACACTTTCCACCGGGTTATCCACAATTGCCATGCGGATTTATAGGGTTTTTTTGCCGGTTTCCACATTCATCCACATCGCATACGCATTTTGGGGATATTCGTTTGATAGTTTTTTCACGTTTTTTCGTTTATTGGCAACCTTTCAACGGCATCGATGGTACGGCATTTAATGTCATATCGCTATGTTGTCCCAATGCGAACCGCCGACGTGCGGCTTCGGCTATCATCACGGCATTGTCGGTGCAAAACCGCATTTCAGGCATAAAAACCGCAGCCTCTGTTTGAGACGCCAGTTCCTGTGCGCGTTTGCGAAGAGCCGCATTGGCGCATACGCCGCCCACCATGGAGAACTTGTCGAGTGACAGCTTGCGCAATGCCAAAAATGCGGGGGTGAGCAGAAAATCGATCGCATGACTTTGAAAGCTTGCGGCAACATCCGCCTTGTTGAGCAACTCATTCCGCTGCGCCGCATTGTGCAACAAGGAGATGATGGCGGTTTTGAGCCCGGAGAACGAATAATCATACGGATTTTCAATGCGCGGCCTTGTAAACGAATAGGCGCCTTTGTTGCCCGCTTTGGCCAAAACCTCCAAATTGGGCCCGCCCGGATACGGCAGACCCAATGCACGGGCTGCTTTATCAAACGCTTCGCCGGCGGCATCGTCGCGGGTTTGCCCCAAAAGCACATAGTCAAACGGAGCCTTGACGTGTATCAGCGATGTATGCCCGCCCGAACATACCAGGCAAAGGTATGGCGGTTCCAATTCCCTGTGCGTCACATGGCAGGCCATGATGTGCCCCTCCATATGGTGTATGCCAAGGATTGGCTTCTCCATCGCGAACGCAAGGCCCTTCGCGTAGTTCACGCCGCACAAAAGCGCGCCTTGCAGACCGGGTCCGTAGGTCACAGCGAACGCGCCGATGTCTTTTATTGTGACACCGGCCAGGCAAAGTGCTTCGCGCACCACGCTCGCAAGCGCCTCCAAATGCATTCTCGAAGCGATCTCAGGCACAACGCCGCCGTAGTTCCTGTGGGTTTCCATCTGC
The DNA here is from genome assembly GCA_942492795.1 of uncultured Christensenellaceae bacterium. Lineage (GTDB taxonomy): Bacteria > Bacillota > Clostridia > Christensenellales > QAND01 > RGIG3178. Next base: position 1,165,383 of record OW818639.1, on the reverse strand, counting down.
GAGAAAATGATATCCGAAAGGATGTTTCCGGCATCGTCCATAACGCAGGCGGCCGTTTCGTCACAGGAGGACTCTATCGCAAGATGAAGCATCAAAGCGCTCCTTTCCGCCGGGCAATCCGTATGCCCGCAACGCAGGCGCCGCCCAAGACGACAACCGCGCCTATGTAATACAACAGAATCCGCATGACCAGCGCGAAGAAGAACTCCAGCGGCACCATGTTGATCAGTATACTGTCCGATGCATCCAGCAGCCAAAGCTCGTTGGTGAAAAGCAGCCGGTGGAACAGGGTCCAAAAGGAATCGAAATCGACGGCTGCAAAGAGCGCCGTTATGCCCATCAGTGCAACCCCGGCACAAAGCCCCCACAGAAACGGCTTGAACAGGCTTCTAAAACTCCGTTTGCCAATGGCGATGCCGAGAATCAGCAAAACGGCAAACGCAATGAACAGCGCGTTGCGAACCGCTTCGCCGTTTTGGGCAAGCGTTCGCACGTCCTTCATATGCTCGCTCTCGCGTTGGTTGAACACCTGTTGCACATTTCCGTCGACACGAACGGTAACATTCAAATCCGCGCGCTTGCCCTGGCAATACAATAAAAGCGCGTCCGTCGCAGATAAAAGGTCATCCTGTGACATGCCGGTGTTCTGCGCGATGCCAAGTTTCGCATAGGTGGCTGCATAAAAATTCCGGTCGTACACGTTGATGTAAACACAAGCCAAAAGCATCGCAATGCTGAGGCAAAAAGCGCTGAACACGATCATTGCGCCGGATAGGCGCTGCTTTGTCATGGGTATCTCCTTTTTAGCGGTCCCGGATTATCTTCGGCCAAAGTCGTATTTTGAAACGGTCTTCTGGCTTTATGAATCGCCATTCGCGAACGCGGACAACAGCCTGAACACCTCGCGGTTGCGCTGCCAAATGGAATCCCACTCGTTTTGCGGCAGCGGTGCGTCCTGAGAGCCGATTTCGATGGTCAGCGACGGAATATCCTGCTTCATCAGCGCCCAGTCCTTAAGACCGCCGCCTTCGAGATCCTCTTCATCCTCCGTTGTGGACATCGGATACCCGGAGGCATCGCTTATGCTCTGCCCAAGCACCTTGGATCGTTGAAGCACCGCGTCAGACTGTTTAAACCGCCAAAAGATCACAGAGCCGGAGGCATGATAGCTGATCGTTGTTTTAAAGTCGTTATCCTCGACGAGCTTTTGGACGGCTTTGGTTTCCGCTTCACAAAAGGGCGCTTCACCGCGATACCGCGCAACGCTCGGCCCGCCTGCGTACAAATAGTTCCAGTCCGCATCGAAGTTCCGGTTCAGATCCACGCCCCGGGCGTTCGCTTTCCAGGCGGAAGCGCCGATGTTTTCCCTTTTGAGGATCTTTGAAACCGATGTGCGAAGGCTGGCCTTTTTAAGTCCGTTTGCCCCGAATTGACAGATGGTGACGCCGTCGGGGTTGAGCATCGGAATTGCGTAAAACGCCACATCCCCGATTTTTTCGCCCTGCCCCATGGCGTACAGCTGCTGCTCTATTTGCTTTATGCACAACAGCGACGTCATGTACTCCCGCCCGTGGATGGCGGCACTCACAAACACCTTATTCGCGGCGTTTGGCGAGCCGATGATGCACAGCGTGATATCCCTGCCGTCCGCTGTTTTGCCAAGGGATTGCAGCTGCAAAAACCCGGGATACTTGGTCTGGAGCGCCTTAAGATCGGCCTGTAGCCTGTCATACGAGTACACTGTGTCGTCGGTATCCACAACGCTAAGGTGTGCGAGCGTTTCATCCTCGTTTACGCGCTCGATATACCCTGTGTTGACATATCCCGTCTCACCCGTCTTTTCGACGCGAACACGCATGAAAATGCCTTCAAAGTCAAGACACACAAGCCGTTGCCCTGTGTCAATGCGGGAGATCACCTTGGCATCAAGGTCGGGCGCTTTGCGCAGCGAGATATAATTTGCCGCTTTGGGCTTATAGATGGCTGCATCCGCGGATGATGCCGGGGTCGAAGTCGCCGTCGGATTCACCGATGTTGTGCCGCTCGGTTGCTCATTGGGCAATGCTTCGCATCCTGCGCAAAGCAACGCCAACATCATAAGAGCCGCTACTGGTATTTTTTTGACCCTCATACGTCCTCACGATCTCTCTTTGACGGGATTGTCCCCGCCGTCAAGATTCTTTTGCAGATACGATAACAGCTATTTGTTAAAAATTTTCGCATTCTGCATCATTTTATATCGAATCGGGACTGTAGGTTGCCTTACGCCTTCTTGATGACCGGTCCCTGTTTGGTATCCTCCAGCACATAACCGCGCGCCGCGATCTCTGCTCGAAGCCTGTCGGCTTCCGCAAAGTTGCGCTGCGCTCTGGCTTCGGTCCGAAGCTGCGCCAACGCCAGTATCTCGTCCGGGATGTCCGCCTGATGTGCCGCGTGGATGCCTAGAACATCCAGCAACTCCTTCAACTGCGACAACACTTGCCGCGCGCCGTCGCGGCTTCCGCCGCTAATGTATACCGTGTTTGCCTCGCGCACGAGTTCGAAGATCGTGCCCAGCGCGTCTGCGGTGTTTAAATCATCATCCATCGCCGCAATGAACCGATCGCGGTATTTTAAAAGCTGCTCCAAAAACGCGCTTTCCGCATCGTTGGGTGTATCCTCTGTGGCGTCGGCTGACCTCTGAAGAAGATCGATCGCGTTGTTGATGCGTGCCAGTGCGTTGGTCGCCTGCTCGATCATCTCCTGGGAGAAGTTGATCGGGCTGCGGTATTGCGCGGACAGCAGAAACAGCCGCACCGCCATCAGATCATATTCTCCTGCGATGTCACGTACCATGAAAAAGTTATTCGCCGATTTGCTCATCTTCTGGTTGTTTACATTGATGTGTCCGTTGTGCATCCAATAATTGACCATCTTTTGGCCCGTCGCCGCCTCGCTCTGCGCGATCTCGTTGGTGTGATGCGGAAACACGAGGTCAACACCGCCTGCGTGAATATCAAATGTCTTGCCCAGATATTTCATGCTCATCGCGCTGCATTCGATGTGCCAGCCCGGGCGGCCGCTGCCCCAGGGGCTGTCCCAGGCGGGTTCGCCCGGTTTCTCCGCTTTCCAAAGCACGAAATCCAGCGGATCACGCTTTTTCTCCGTCACATCCACGCGGGCGCCGGATTCCAGCTCATCCAATTCCTGCCCGAGCAAACCGCCGTACCCTTGCATCGATTGCACGGAAAAGTACACGTCCCCCTCCGATTCGTAGGCGTGCCCCTTTTCGATCAGCGTTTGGATCATCTCGATGATTTCCCCGATATGATCGGTGGCACGGGGCGCAACGTCCGCATGTTTGATGCCCAGCGCATCGGCATCGGTATAATACTCCTTGATAAACCGCTCCGAGAGCTCTTTTACCGTGACGCCCTCCTGCTTGGCGCGGTTGATCATCTTATCGTCGATGTCGGTGAAGTTCTGCACAAACGTGACGTCGTATCCGCGCCATACAAAATAGCGCCTGAGCGTATCAAACACCACAAACGGGCGTGCGTTGCCGATATGGAAGAAGTTGTATACCGTAGGCCCGCACGCGTATATTCCAACCTTGCCCGGCGTTACCGGCACGAACTCTTCCTTTTGTCTGGTCATCGTATTAAATATCTTCATTTGTTTTTCCTCCCGTCAGAGCCGCCATCTTCGTTTCAAGCGCATCGATGCGCTCCTGCAGCTTCTTTAAGTCTTCTTCCATCGGATCGGGCATATTCACCTGATCCAGCGCCGTCACCTGGTAATCCGGCGGGCACTGCGGACCGATCTCCATACCTTCCGGGCAGCGGCGGCGCACAACATGCCCCGGAACACCGACCACCGTGGAGTACGGCGGCACGTCCTTTAAAACCACTGCGCCCGCGCCGATGCGGCTGTGTTCGCCGATGGTGATGGGACCCAACACCTTTGCCCCCGCCGAGATCATCACGTTGTTGTGGATGGTCGGGTGCCGCTTTCCGGTATCCTTGCCGGTACCGCCGAGCGTGGATCCCTGGTACAGGATAACGTCATCGCCCACTTCCGCCGTTTCTCCAATGACGACGCCGGACGCGTGGTCGATAAACAGACGCCGGCCGATCGTCGCACCCGGATGGATGTCAACACCCGTGAAAAACCGGTTGAGTGACGAAATGATGCGCGCCGGAAGCTTGATATGGTGTGTGTGCAGCCAGTGTGCGCGGCGGTGCCAGCGCACGGCATGAAACCCCGGATAGCACAGAACGACCTCCAGCCAATTCCTTGCTGCCGGATCCTGACTTGTTATGGTCTTGATATCCTCTTTGAGCCGCCGAAAAAACATAAACGATTCCTCCAACTATAAATAAAGCCGCCTCCTTGCGAGACGACAAATGCCGTGGTTCCACTCCCATTCAAAGGGCAAAGCCCTTTTCTCATGCCGTTAACGCCGGAATACGTCCCCAAACGTGAGCCCGGGGCAACTCGTGCGGTGCACTTTTTCAAAAGCATCCGGCAGGGCGGCTTCCAGCCTGTGACCGCACCCTCTCTGTGCCGATAGCCGTTGATACTATCCGCAGTCATCGTCGTATGCCCTTATTATATGACGGGTTCATTTATGCGTCAATCCCAATCAAACGCGGTTACGTTTTGGGTGCGTTCATTTTCTTTGTTTGTTGTAAACCAGCTGTTTTTTATCCGTGCATAAGGGGTCCCGTCCGTTTATTCTTCGGGAGTGCGGGATCGGATCAACCATGACACAGCGTTAAACAGCCATCCGATAAAACGAAGTTTTTAAGAAGGCATAAACTATGGTAAGATAGAGGTTGAAAAGACGTTTGGGGGATTGAATGAAAACCATCGTTTTAACGGGCGGCGGCACTGCCGGACATGTGACGCCCAATATAGCATTGATCCCGTTTTTGCAGCGTGACGGGTGGACCGTGCACTATGTCGGTGCAGTCAACGGCATGGAGCGGGGTCTGATAGAGCCTTTGCAGGGCGTTGTTTACCACGGCATAAGCACCGGTAAACTGCGCCGCTACTTTTCCGTCAAGAATTTTTCCGATCCGTTTCGGGTCCTTGCAGGCGTCGGGCAATCCCGAAGGCTGCTTCGAAGAATCAAGCCGGACGTCGTGTTTGCCAAGGGCGGCTTTGTCAGCGTGCCCGTGGTATACGCGGCGAAGGTTTTAAAAATTCCCGTCGTGCTGCACGAGAGCGATTTCACCTGCGGTCTTGCGAATAGGCTGTGCCTGCGCTATTGCAAAACCATCTGTGTAAGCTTTGAGCCGACGTTACGGCATCTTCGCGGCAGAAAGGGCGTTTGGACGGGTTCACCCATCCGGCAGGAACTTTTGCTTGGAAACAGGGACAACGCGCAGGCGCTTTGCGATTTCCCGCAGCCGCAAAAACCGTGGATTCTCGTGATGGGCGGAAGTCTGGGATCGCTTGCCATCAACAAAGCCATCCGAGATGCGGTGCCTGTGCTGTGCAATTCCTACAACGTTGTGCACCAATGCGGCCGTGGCAATATAGACGAGTCCGTTTCGCATCCCAACTACCGGCAATTCGAGTATATCCGCGACGGGATGGCGGACCTGTATGCCGCAAGCTCGGTTGTGGTTTGCCGAAGCGGCGCGAATACGCTCTTTGAGCTGCTGGCTCTTCAAAAGCCCGCCGTATTCATCCCGCTGCCGGCAACGCAGAGCCGCGGGGACCAGATCGCAAACGCCCGCTATTTTGAATCGCTCGGGTATTCGATGGTGCTGATGCAGGAAGAACTGACGACCGACCGCCTGATGCACGACATAGCTTCGGCCATCGTGCAGACGCCCAGGATGCAGCAGGCGATGGCGCAATCGCCCATTTCCGACGGGACCCAAAACGTGTTAAAAGAAATATACAGAGCAGCCGGAGGAACGCATGGAAGCGTTTGATAATCTGTTTGAAAAGTATCTGCATGCAACCGGCGTCCAACAGACGCAGGCTGCAAATGACATCGCTATGCTAGTAGAATCGGTGCCGCTTTTGTGTGAAATGCTAAAAGGCGAAAACCGGCGCGCCGCGCTGGCGCTTCTCTCACGCTGTGTTAAAAAGCAGCAGCACCGCCAAGCTTTCATGGCATTGGACGAATCCCTGCTCGTGCCGCTGTTAAAAGACAGTGACGCGAAGACCCGAAAGAATACGGCGGTTCTTATAGGCTCGCTGCAAAGCGAAGCGTATGTTCCGGCACTCATCGAAGCCTTGCAACAGGAGACACAGCAATTCGTGCTCCCTTCCGTCATCCTTGCATTGGGGGCCATCGGCGGCTCGGCGGCTCGGGAAGCGCTTGCCAAACTGCCTGCGATCGAGGGCGACGACAAGCACGCGCGCGAGCAGCGCGACGCGCTATCCAAAGCACAAAGCCGTGTCGACCCGCGCAAGCAGCGGACGTTTACATCGTTTCCCAAGCCCATGGAAGTATGGCTTGCGCCCGTATCCGGACTGGATCAGGTGCTGATGCAGGAAGGCACCGACAAAGGCTTTTTGTTGGAACCGCGCGACGGGTATCTGGCGAACAAGACCGCCGATTATGCCTCGCTCTTCAAGATGCGGTGCTTTTACGAAGCGCTTTTGCCCATCGCGGCCCAGGTGTCTACCGAGGCAAAAGCATTTGCGGCAGTTTTCAAAAAACTGGAGCTCTTTGATCTGTTAAGTTCCATGCACGACGGCAGCGGGCCGTTCGGGCTTCGGTTGGAGCTTCGTATGAATGCCACAAACAGGGGCGAATTCGCAAGCGAGTTCTTTGGTCATTTGCCCCAAACGCAGTTCATAAACGCGCCTTCGAGTTACGACGTGGAGCTAAGAGCCGTTGAGAAAGACGGCAAGGCAACGCTGATGCTGCGGCTTTACGGCTTTGAGGACACGCGGTTTTCCTATCGAACCGAAGCGGTATCGGCATCCATTCACCCCGCCGCCGCTGCCGCGATCCTGTATGCGCATCGGGAATTCATGCTGCCTTCGCACGACGTATTGGATCCGTTCTGCGGCGCGGGCACTCTTTTGGCGGAGCGCGCGAAGATCATGGGAGCAAAAACACTGACCGGGCTGGATTCGAGCGCCGCCGCATGGCGTATCGCGCGGACGAACCTGAGCCAGGCGGGACTTCACGCCAAAGTGTTCAACCGGGACTGCCGCGGCTTCGTCCGCGAGGAAAAGGTGCATGAGATCATCTGCAACCTGCCCTTCGGGCACAGGGTCGGAAGCCACGACGAAAACCGCAAGCTGTACGAAGACATTCTCAAACAATGGCCAAGCCTGCTTCATAAGGATGGTTTTGTGCTCGCGATTACCAACGACAAGCTGCTCTTTGAAGGCATGGTAAAGCGGCACGGGTTCTACATCACCCGCCGCACACCGTTCGCCTACGGCGGATTGTCGCCCACATGCTATATGCTACGGCGCTAAATATCGCAAAACGCAAAAAGCCGCCATTGGTTCACAAAGAACCGGGCGGCTTTTTTGATGTATTTTTTCGCAAGTATGGCTTGCGTATGAAGGTTGCGTTCTTCGCGGACTCGAAACCCAACGAGCACCCTATATGCTTTCGCGTCATTTTTTCGGAGGATTGCTGATCAGAAGTTCCGTCAATGCCGATTTCGCCTCATCCAAGGTTTGCCCGGCGTGAATCGCGTTGCTGTAGAGCATCGCGATCACATAATAGTCTATATCTGCCGGCTTTTGAACTTCCGTCCACTTTCCGTAGAAGATGCTCTCGGGATATTTCAAACTGTCATTGAGAAGCCCCAGCCCTTGGGCAAATTCTTCCATGATAAGGTGGTTGCGCTGTTGTTGGTTGGTAACATCGGTTGCGATCGCGGCTGAGGCTTTGTCGATGCGGTATGCGCTGTCCCATGTCAGATAGACATAGCCCCAGTTGCCCTCGACATAGGTCGGGATCGCTTTTTTCATGTCCCTTAGCGGAACGAAGTAAAATACGAAATTGCCCGTTCCGGCTTTTTCCGTGATCGCAATGCGCAGATTGGGCGAAACGTCGTTGAGTATATCCGCAAAATCCGTCAGGGTTTGCATATCTTTCTGTGTCGGTTTGCCGGATACCTCCAATGTGATGAGCCCTTCCCAGCGGATCACGGCGCCTTCATGGTTTGATCCGTATTCGCTGCTCAGCGCAATCGCCATGAAATAATCCAGAAGCTCCTGCGCATAACCGCTGAGTTTTGCCGGCGTTTTTGTTGGAAGCGGCGTTGATGTGGGCTCCGGTGTTCTAAAAAGTGTGGGCGCGGACGTCTGCGTACTGTTGGCGGAGGAAAAAGGAATGCCTGCCGTGTTGTTCTTTGTGCACGCGCTGAGCAAAAGGCTTAACAGGACAAAAAGGATAATGCTCGTTTTCTTTTTCATAACAGCACCCCATCCATAAAGCAGTGACGATGCCACCTTGGCATTCCTGACGGAAAAGGCTTTGCCTGTTCCGGTCAGTTTACGCCCTTAAAAAGCAAGCGGCCGCTATGGTTTATTATAGCATACGAATAGCGTTTGACATGAGATTCCCCTAAGGCAACCTCGAAATAATGTTGTAAAAATCGTTGGCACGGAACCTTCGAATGCATCCCATCGCAACCGGGCGAGCCGTGCTTTCCCGCTGCCGGGAACATCGTCAACAAGTACTGTATTCCAACCGAAACGTGCTGATTGTTATTATTGCCAAACAATAGTAAATACTATAAAATCATTCTATACTATTTGCTTCCAGGGAGATAAAGCATTGCTTAAAAGAAGCCGATACCGGTTCCGCTACCTGTTCGCGTGCATCACATCGCTGCTGCTGATCGCAATGTCCTCGTTCATCATGCTGGACACCTTTGTCTTTGCAAAAGAACTTGCGCAGATAATGCCGACGGCATCCATCACCTTTACGCCGGTACCTGCCAAGCCCAGCGCGACACCGGTTGTAAAGGTATACACGGACACGCAATATACCGACGAGCATATACAGATAAAGGTGACCAAAGTGGTTCAGAAGAACCTGACCTATTTCGTAGCCGACATCAACCTGGACAGTGTGCAGTACTTCAAGACCGCGTTTGCCAACAACAAATATGGCCTGCACATAGAAGAGAAGATGACCGGCATGACCACACGCCTGAATGCTTTTTTGGCAATAAACGGGGACTATTGCGGATACAACACCAAGAAGCTGACAATTCGAAATGGCACCTGTTACAACGACAATTTCATCGGCGAAGTGATGGTCCTTTTTATGGATGGAACCATGCGCATCGTCCCTGACAACGTGACAGGCCAGGAACTAACAGCCCAGGGTGCGCTGCACAGCTGGTCGTTTGGCCCAACGCTGGTAGAGAACTCTCAATATGTCAAAAAGACGAGTTCAGGTCATGTGAGCGCGATCAACCCCCGTACCGGCATCGGGATGATCGAGCCTCTGCACTATGTTTTCCTTGTCGTGGACGGCCGGGAATCCGGCTACAGCAACGGGATATTGCTTGAAGATTTCGCAAATCTGTTCATTCAATACGGCTGCACCGTAGCGTACAATCTGGATGGCGGCGGGTCTTCAGAAATGGTGATGAACAACAAAGTAGTCAACAACCCAAGCGATGGCAAGGAACGCAAAACGAGCGATATCCTCTACATCGGCTATTAGAAAACCAAGACTACAGTAAACGCGCAGAAGGCTGAACCTTCTGCGGTGTCTTCCTAACGATGGACACTTCTTCGGTTGAATATGCAAATCGTTTTATATTTTTATGTTGTTTATGATAGTATAATATGCAATGGTGTGTATTGATCCTTCAAACGCGAATGAGGAATCACAGATGATATTGAAACGGTCAATCTGTATTTTGCTGGTCGTCATGATGCTTTTATCTGGCGGTTGTTCCGCGCCGTTTCCTTTTTCTGCGCCCACGGCTTCGACTATGGAAGCACCAACGTTTTCTCAAGACGATGAGGATTCGATCGAGGAAGAATATACGCCCGAGCCCTCTTTTGAACCCGGTGTCTGGCACGTTAGCGAGGAGAGTTTTGGGGTCCACGGCTATGGTGCGATGAATTATGAAAAATATCTCACCGAAACAGAGCAAAATAATCCGGCACTTGATATGCAGCCTAATCCCCAAAGCATCAAAGCCGCTTCCAAAGTCCGTTTGAACATCGCGGAATGGACGTACTTTTTCGATACATCCAAACCGGTTCCCAACATCGACGGGTTGGACGAGTTTCCTGTCTGTCGTAAAAATAGCGAGGGTAAAGTCGAAAATCTTGAAATAACAGGCTTTAAAATGGCAGCTTCACCGAAATACCTGTTTGTCTATCGAAATGAAAGCAGCGGTGATTTCACTAATTGGGATACCATACGTGTCTCGCCCGACGGCAAAGAGAAGATCCTGTGCGCCGGCTCGATTGATCTGTATATTCCGACTCAAGGCAACTATATGTATTTTTACGGCGGTGATTGGGATTTATACCGTACGGACTTCGCTTTTGAAACCGTTGAAGGGATGACGGTGGACATTCCGGACAGAGCAGCGATTGAAAAAGCGATCGATTATGCCAATGGCGTAAGAAAAGTCATTTTTTACGACTACCAAATCCGCAACGGATGGCTTTCCTTCTGTTTAAATGCCTATAATCTAGAACGCGGAGATTATTTCGGCCATTACAGGATGAAATTGAGCGGCGGGAAAGCGGTCAAGACGGACAAAGGAAAATTATTTTTCTACGAACCTTATACAGAGTAATGATTCATTTTCTATATTTATTTCCTCATTTCGACCGATGATATTTCAAGGAAACGGAAAAGGCCTTTCTCAGTACAATAATTAATTATACCAATGCATCCCATCATAACCGGTTAAATCCGGCGACATGTGCGGCGGATTTGCCACAAAGAATGTTAAACGTTGTTCTCAGTCAAAAACACAATTTTTGACTGAATTTCAATAAATACAATGCCCGATCGCAAACAGCCAAGTCATCAGCACAAGCCCGATGCCGGACAAAACGAGCACAATGATGCGCGCTGTTTTGCTTTTCAGTACCATTGCCAACACAAAAAACGCCGGGAACATCGTCATCAGATACCGTGGACCGCTTAGAAGCCAGGTTTGCGAGATCATCAGCAGATAGAATGCGCAGTTGTAGAACGACAGCTCGGTGGAAAGCCGCTTTGCGCCCAGTATCAGAAGCACCAAAAAAAAGAACAGCGCCAGGAACTGCGGAATCCAAAAGGCGACATGGTGCGAATAGGTGTTGGTGAGCATGCCTTGGGTGACAAGGCGCACGGCGTTTGGGAACAGCGTAAAGCCGTTGTGCCAATGCTCGCTCTCGATGGCCAAGAACCGCAGCGCATCGCCGGTCACCATGTAATTAATCCATAGATAACATCCCGTACCCGAAAGCGTGGCGATGCTCCATGCCGCTTTTTTCAGCCATTGCAGCGGGTGGAACCGCCCGCTCTGCCATGCCCCAATAAAAGAGCGCGCCACCAGCGGCACAGCACACAGCACGCCGGACGCGCGGGACAGTGCGCAGAAAAAGCCGATGATGCCAGCCAGCGCGTACCTGTCCCTTCGTGTACAGTACAGGGAAAGCGATGATGTCATCAAAAACAGCGGTTCGCTGTAGGCATTGTGAAAGAAAAATGCCACCGGGAACAACAACAGAAACCCGATCGCATAAAAGACGGTGTCGCGCGGGAAATCCATGATGCCGAGCTTGAAGATCGTCACGATGGAAACGTACATCAATGTAAAATTCAACAGGACGGCTGATAGGATATAATGTCCACAGGTGAAGATCGCCAGTATGCGTACCAGAAACGGAAAGAGCGGGAAAAACACGATAAAGAAGCTCGTTTCGCCGACGGCGGCATACCCGTTTTTTGCTATTTCCATGTAGTGCAGGGCGTCTGATTTTTGGAAAGCGCGCAAAAACGCATCGTGGAGCGATAGCGGGACTTCGCTGTTGCTTATCTGTGCGATGATGCCCACCGCATACACCAAAAGCGTGCTCAACAGCAACCACAAAAAAAGCCTGCCGTAATCCGCGCGTTCCATCGTCGTGCCAATCGGCGGATTCAAAGCGCTTTTCCCCTCGCGTTGGCACTGTATCAGGCGATGGATGCCCACGCTTACCATGCCGATAAACGCGATCATATACAGGATCGCGGACAGGACAGAAAAAGTTATCCCGGCGATGGCTACCATCGTTCACCTCGTTTCGTTCGCTTTAGCATACCCGGCTTTTGTCTCCTCCAACGGGGAGCCGCTCTATAAAACGGGATTGTCTTCGATCCTATCCATTATCCGGCGCCGTCAGTAGATGCAGTACCCGATACAGAACAGATAGGTCATCACGCAAAGCCCTATCCCGAACAGCGCCATGACAATGGCGCGCAGCGCTTTGTTGTCAAGCACCGTTGCCAGCACAAAGAAAGACGGAAACAGCACCATCAGATATCGCGGGGCGCTTAAAAGCCAGCTGAGCGATATCATCATGAAAAAATAGGCACAGTTATACAGCGACATCTCCGTGCTGAGCTTCCAAACGCCGATGACGAGCAGGCCTAAGAACAAAAAGATGGCGGCAAACTGGGATATCCATAGCACGGATTGAAAAACATCAATGTTGGAAAGCATACGCCCCGTTATGGTACCGACGGCGCTTGGAAACAGCTTGAAATAATTGTCCCAATGCTCGCTTTGGTGTACGAGGAACATAAACGGGTTTCCCGTCACGATGGTGTTGACCAACAGGTATAAGCCTGTGCCGCATAGTGTGAGCAGAGACCATACGGCTTTTTTCAGCCATTGCAACGGATGGAAAGCGCCGTCATAAAAGGCGCGGATAAACGAGCGCGCCACCAGCGGTACCGCGCACAAAACACCCGCAGCGCGGGTAAACGCGCACAGCATGCCCGCAAGCCCGGCCAGCGCGTATTTGTCCTTGCGGGTAAAATACATGCTCAGAAGCGAAAGCAGCAGGAACAAGGGTTCATTGTAGGGATTGTGGAAGAAAAAGGCCTCCGGAAACAGTAACATTAGCCCGATGGCGGTATACACCGTTCTTTTGGGGAAATCCATGATGCCCAGGCGGAACATAACGACGATGGCCAGGTACATCAGAATGAAGTTCAGCACAAAGGCCGCAACGACAAAATCCCCGCCGAAGAGCACCGCAAAGAACCGGACCAAGTACGGAAACAGCGGAAAGAAGACGATGAAGAAGCGATTCTCCCCCACGGCGGTGTAGCCGTCACGCGCTATGATGATATAGTTCTTGGCGTCGGTTCGCTGGAATGCGTTGAAAAAATGCTCCCAAAGCGGCTTTGGTCCTTCGCTTGACACGATCTGCGCGATGACGCCTGTGGCATACACCAACAGTGTGGTCAGAAAAAGCCACCAGAAAAGGTTCCAATAATCCTGCCGGAGCATGATGCCGTCACTGCGCGGCGCGCTAAGAGCGCTTTTGTTTAACCGCTGTGCGCCAACGATCCGGCGGATACCAACATAGATCGTCCCGATAAGGGCGACCGCAAACAGGACGATGGACAGCACGGCGCTGCTTTGTTCCAAAAACGCTTCCATCTGAACCTCTCGGTTTTTTGATCGAACCGATTCTTCCGCCGGTTATTCGAACATGCTGTTTCTTTTCGCTTGCTGCATTGAAGCGCGGCTTTGGGATGATCCCGCCACAATCTTCACCGATGGGTATATCCGTTGTGAAATTCCCAAGCGGCACCGCTTTTACGCATGCAAAAATGTCATCGCAAGCGCTCCGTATATATTGAACATCAGCGCCAGAATCCCCGCGACGACCTCCCACCTCTTCACGTCGTGCTTCCCGTTCAAAAGCATATAAAAAAGTGCAAACGGCAGGAGATCCACCGTATACCGCGCGCCGAATTGCCATCCGCCGAAGGTTTTATGGACCAGAAGAAGAAACAGATCCATCAGCAGGAAAACAATGCAGGCGATCTTCGTTTTGGTCATGCTGCGGCTTTTGACATCCCGAATGATCTGTGCGAAGAACAGAAGAAAGAACGGGTTTGCCACGAAGAACAGAAAACCGTTGAACGTCGGGTAGGTCAATATACCCGCCCCTGTTATAAAAATCGGCCGAAAGATATTGCCCAGATTCTCCAGCGCGTAATAAAGACCGAACTGCGGGGTATCGCCGGAAAATTCCGGAAGATAATTGTGACCGAACTCCATGGGATCCGCAAAGCGCGCATAGTTGTATGCCATGTAGGAAGCCCCGATAAGCGCGGGTATGATAAGCGTCTTCCATTGTTTCAGGATGATCTTCCACAACGGGATATCGGGGGTTTCCGCTTTGTCCTGCAAGCAGAAATAGACCAAAAATACCGGAAACAGGCAGATGGAAAACGGACGGCACCCGACAGCAAGCGCTACAAGCGTCATGCCAAGCGCCCGGCGCTTTTTCAAAACAGCCAAAATCGCGAGCAGGCACAACAGCATATTGAGCGATTGCGCCTGGAACCACACCCCGCCGTTGGTGGACATCCACATCATATTGCTGCCCAGCACGACGAAAGTGGCAAAGAACGCCGCATGGTTTTTTTTCATTCCGACGGACACAAACACAAAATACGCTGCCGATACGCTCATAAGAGAATACACGACCATGATGAAATTGTTCGGTGTTTGCGCGCCGAAAAGGTATGTCAAAGGAACCATGACAAGCGACGGCACCGGCGGGAACGATACAAAGTATTTGCCCTGAAAAATCGCAAGCTCAAGCCAGGCGTAGTTCTGCTCAAGATCCATCCGGCCTTGCCGCCATGCCATTGCCTGCAGCGTGTAGCTGTCCCATTCGCTGTGCGCGAACAGTGTGCCGCCCAACAGGTCGTGGATCAGTATATATCCGACCAGTATGACAAGAAGCGTCAGAAGAAGCGTCGTATCGATTTTCATTTTTTTCAACAATCGCATCGTTCCATCCTTGTTTCATAAAAAATATAACTTCGCAAACAGATGCCGCAGGTTCCATCTTCTTTTAGGTGCTAAACGCCGTACAGTGGGACTTTGTTACGCGATCCGGCTTCATCTACTAAAGAATATCCATATTCGTGCATTGCGTCAATAAAGTAAACGCACAATCCGGGATGTGCTTTTTCAATTATTGTCTTGAGGAGAACGCGAAAGTGATGCCTTACATTCAAAGGGTGCTGGGGCGCAAAGGCCTGATCCCCGCGCCGGCGGCTGACTGACAAACAGCACACCGCACATATCAACGGTCAAACAAAAAAGCGCAGAGGCTCTCTGCGCTTTTTATTTGCTGTTGCATAGCTTTCCGGCTTTTGCTTTATTGGAAACTGACGGTCTGGTTCTTTTTAAAGCCTTGAATCCGCCACGATATCCGTAACCCGCACGCCGTAGTTGTCGTCGATGACGACGACCTCGCCCTGCGCGAAGAGTTTGCCGTTGACGAAAATATCCACCATCTCGCCGGCGAGCTTATCCAGCACGATCACCGATCCCATGCTTAAGCTTAGGATCTCCTTGATGGTCTTTTTGCATTGACCCAATTCGACGGTCACCTGCAAAGGAACATCCATGATAAAACCGATGTTTTCGCGGTTTTCTTCGGGCTGCCCCGGCGTCGCGTCAAAGGATTGATAATGAAGCGAACGCACGCCGACGCGGCTTTCCGTTGCTTCTTCCCTTGCCGGCCGAGGCTGTGGCGCAGGAATAGACGGTGCTGATTGCTTGGTTTCTTTCGGTTTTGCCTGCGGCTTTTCGTCCACACCCATGACCTCCATCAAAAGGAATGACGACAGTTTTTGTCCGAACTCAAACGGCATGATCTGTATGATCTCGCTGGACAACATGTTTTCAATTTCCATCGCGAACTTGATGTTGATCGTCGCTTCGCTGCGCTCATCGCTTTCATTCGCCGTTGTCTGGCGCACGTTGGGCGGCGAAATGTTCACCGGCTTTTTCACGATGTTGGACAGGGCCGTTGCAGAGGCACCTACCATTTGGTTCATCACTTCGCTAATGGCGGAAAAATGCAATTCGTCCAGCTGTATCTCGGCATTTTCATCGTATTCTTCGCCCATCAGGATGCTGGTGATGATCGAAACATCCCGTTCCTTCATCAAAAGGACGCTGGAACCTTCAACACCCTGTACATATGAAACTTCCACGGAGACATAATTGCCTTCGTATCCGTCGATCACTTCGGAAATACGCCCGATGCTTACCCTTGGCGTGGTTATGCTGACCTTGTTGCCCAGAAGGGTCGAAAGTGCCGTCGCTGCGGTACCCATGCATATATTGCCGATTTCGCCAATCGCATCTTTCTGGTTGGCGGTTAGCGTTAAGGCGCCGGGCGCGTCCTCTTGATAATCCCCTCGTTCACTCATCCTGGTTCTCCTCCTTGAGTACCTCCGTTATCTTGATGGCCACGCGCTGCCCCGCAAGTCCGATGGTTCCCTTGAATTTCGTGATATGTTCAACCTTTACGGTGATTTTTTGATCGATATGGTGATCCACGCGAATCACGTCTCCCACTTGCAGGTTCACAACATCCTGAACGGTTGCGATGGTGGAATCGAACATCGCATGCAGTACCAATTGGGTACTTGTGATATGTGAACTCATCATGGCTGCCTGCAACTCGTTGCCCTGGCGTTGGGGGGTTTCGTTGTACCATGTCTTGGTGCTGGTACCCAACAGCTTGGCGATTGGCTGAACCGCCACATGCGGGATGCAGAAATTGATGATGCCGGAAGTCTTGCCGACACTGATATTCATCGTGATGATGATGATGGGCTCATTTGCCGCAGTGACCTGTGCAAACTGCGCGCTGGTCTCTATCCTGTCCAGTCTCGCATGGGTTTCGGCCACTTTTTCCCAGCACTCATTCATCAGGGTGAGCATCTGCTGCAATACGCGTGTTAAGATGGATATCTCAATTTCCGTGTATTGCTTGTTGGTATCTTCCGAAGCCTGAACCGTACCTCCAAAAAGCCGGCTTACGATCTCATAAGCGACCGTTGAAGAAACTTCCACCAGCGATGAACCCGCCAGCGGCGGCATATTGAAAACGGCAAGCAGAACTGGTGTTGGCAATGAGTTGCTGTATTCGATATACGTCTGTTCCTCTATGGAAACGACTTCCACTTCGCTGATGGCGCGCAGCGTTCCGGACAGGAAGGTGGAAAGGCGGTTGGCATAGTTATCAAAGATCAGACGGAACATGCGTATCTGTTCTTTGGGAAATTTATTGGCCGTTCTGAAATTGTATGGACGAACTTTTTCAACAGGTGTCTGCTCGGGTTTTTCAACGGCGATATCGTTGCCGGCAGCCAGTGCGCTTAGCAGTTCATCAATTTCATTTTGCGATAAAACCTCAGACAACAGAGCCCTCCTCCCCCGCTATTAAATGGATCATTCATTCAGCGCCTTGTGATGATGAACAAAAAATCCTTCAGGCGATTTACGGGGCAAACTGAAGAATAACAGGAGAACCATTCAGAAAGGCATGTTTTCTTGTAGCGGGATTCAATGCACGATCGTATGATTTGCCAATAGTCCCCATTGTTCACCGAATAGCATTTATTGTACCACATATTCGTTGAAATATACACTTTTTATATAGTCTACGTTGAGTTTCTGCCCCAGGGCATGCACAATTTCCAGGGATAAAACCTCGCGGATGTTGCTGGAACGCAATTCTTCATACGTCTTCTCCCGGAACAGGAACAACACCGTATCCCGTATGACGGATAGATTTTCTTCCAGAAAAGCTACCTGCTTTTCCTTTTCTTTTTCCTTTTCTTCGACCTCAAAAGAGATCGATGTTTTAAAAAGGCTCTGACTGCTCTTTACATTGGTCAAAAAGCTATCCTCGATCTTATATGTAAAATAGATGGCTTTTTTTTCTGCCTTTTCCGTCTTCTTGAAAAAGGTGAAATACGCAAATACGCCGCCCGCAACCAGCACAACGGCAATAATGGGCACCAATAGTTTCTTCATGACTTCTCACCCCCCAGGTCTTTATTTTATGCCTTCGATAATGAAATCCACGCGCCGGTTTTTTGCCCTTCCTTCAGCCGTATCGTTGGTGTCCACCGGATGGTATTCGCCGTATCCCGTGGCGGACAGCTTATCCGGCGAGATCCTCGAATCATTCAGAAGGAATTCGAGCACATTGACTGCGCGCGAGACAGATAGATCCCAGTTGCTGCTGAACGCCGCGTTGGAGATGGGTCTGTTGTCCGTATGCCCTTCGATGCGCATCATTCGGATGGACCCATCATATTTTTGAATAATCTCCATGATATCGGAAATGATCTTGACCGATTCGCTTTTGATGGTGGCCTTCCCCGAGTCAAACAAAGCCGAATCCTTCATCGTCAGCGTGATGAGCGTACCGTCGCTTTTAACTTCCAGCGATGCCTCCAGCCCCTTTTCATCGATATGGCCCTTTATCTGTTCGTATAGCTCGCTGAATTTTTTTGCGTTGTCGCTGAGCCCTCCGGCTTCCGGAGGCAATGCGCTTCCGTCTGCAAGACCGCTCCCTCCCTCAAGTGCGGAAACGCCGCTGAAAGAAACGACAATCTCCTTCCACTTCTTTGCGTTGATGGTCGAAAACGAAAAGAGCAGCACAAAGAATGTAAGCATCAATGTTACCATGTCGCCATAGGTATTCATCCACGCAGGCGCGCCTTCCTCTACGCTTTCCGGTGGGCCTTTGCGTTGCCGCATTTTTTCACTCCCCCTCGTTTTTGTTCAAAGACCGTTTACCCTGTTTCTTCCGCCTTCTTATTCCCCGCCTTGTCGTCCGCTTTGATTTCCTGGGGCGACAGGAACGAATACAGCTTCTCCCGGATGATACGCGGGTTTTCACCGTTTTGAATAGAGAGCAAGCCCTCCAAAAGCAACTCTTTCTCCTGCGTCTCCGCTGCGGTAATCGCTTTTAGCTTTTTGGAGATCGGCGTGAATACAAGGTTTGCCAATACAACGCCATAGAACGTGGTAACGAGCGCTACAGCCATGGAGGGCCCGAGGCTGTCCGGATCGCTCAACTTCTTGAGCATGTTGATAAGCCCGATCAAGGTACCGATCATACCGTAAGCCGGCGCATACGACGCCATGCTGTCGATCATCGCCTGTCCCTGCGCGTGCCTGTCCTGCAAAAAATAGATCTCCGCTTCCATGATGCTCTTGATCAATTCGGGATCGGCTCCGTCCACGACCAGCATGATGCCCTTTTTTAAAAACGGGTTGTTAAAGTTTTCGATCGCGTTTTCAAGTGCCAGCAAACCGTCTTTTCTGGCGATGTTTGCGATGTCGATGATCAGATCAATATCCTTCTTTAAGTCGTTGTTCTTCTTTTTGAACGCGGTTTTATAGACATCCTTGATGGATTTCAGTACTTTCCCGTGAAAGGATACGATCGTGGATGCGATCATGCCGCCGAATACGACAAATATCGAGGCGAGATCTACAAAGCTCATGATGTCGCCATCGAGCATGATGGAGACCACGATGCAGATCAGACCGAATCCCAATCCGATGCTTGTTGTTAATTCCAAAACGAACACCTCTGTCAGTCTTTGCTATTTTTTACCGCAAAAACTTGTCCTTTGTATTCAATCGACAACCGTTTAACCTCTTCACACGACTCGGCAACGACCATCTTGCGCCCGGATATCATAGAAATGATCGTATCCGGCGTTGCCTCGACGAATTCTATCAGGTCGCAGTTGACCAAGAACTTCTCGTTATTCAATCGGCTCAGCTGAATCATGAAATTCTCCATCCATCAAAGTTTTCGGCTTGCGCCGTTGGGTTGGCGGATACGGGGAGCATAAGCCCCCCGTCCGCTTCTACGATTCATTTAGCGTTTTAGGTTAACCAGTTCTTCCAACATGGCGTCGGTGGTGGTGATGATCCTGGAATTTGCCTGGAAACCTCTCTGTGTAACGATCATATCCGTGAATTCGGAGGCCAAATCCACGTTTGACATCTCCAGGGATCCGGGGTTCAGCGTACCTGCCGTTCCTGTTCCCGGCAGATCCAACACTGCGGTTCCGGAGTTTGCCGTGCCCTGATACATGTTGGAGCCGACCTTCTCCAGAGCGTTTTCATTGGAGAAAGTTGCCAACGTCAGCTGTCCCAGCACGGTCTGCTCTTTGGTCGTCGTATCCAAGCCTACGACGGTGCCGTTGCTGTCGATGGATACGTCGTAGTAATCGGGATCGATGTTGATGTTGATGATTTGCGCCAGGCTGCTGTCGGTTACAATGAGCCCGCCCGCATCCAGCAGGTTGCCGTCGGTATCCACGCGGTATCCTTGCACGAAGGAGCCGTTAGCGGTCACCAGGCTGTTGTTTTCATTGGTATAGAAATTGCCTGCCCGGGTGTAGTAGGTTCCTCCGAAGTCTCTTACCACGAAGAAGCCGTCGCCTTCGATGGAAAGGTCCATGGTGTTGCCTGTATATTGGCTGCCGCTTGTCGTATGCAGCACGTCGATCGCCGCAACGGCCGTTCCAAGGCCTATTTGCTGCGGGTTGGTTCCGCCGTTGGTGGTCGTTGGTGCGGAGGATGTCTTTATGGTCTGGCTGTAGATATCCTGGAACACCACGCGGCTGGTTTTATATCCAACGGTATTGACGTTGGCGATATTGTTTCCGATTACATCCATACGTGTTTGGTGGCTACGCAGGCCTGTAATGCCTGAGTAGAGTGATCGCATCATATGATAAGTACCTCCTGAAGTTAAGCTTGAATTTGTTGGATGCCGCTGATGGGCACCTCTGTGCCGCCTACCATGGCGTACACCTCGCCGTTTTTGGCGATTACGTGCGATACGACGCCGGTTACGGATTGCGTTTCGCCCTCAGAGTCGGTTATCTGTGCCGTAACGGTCTTTCCGATCAGATCGGCGCTTTGAACGAGCACCTCTTCCAAATCGGAATCGGTGGTGTTGATGACGGCTGCCACGTTTTCGTAAGCGTACTCTTCATCGCCGATGACAAGGTATGCCTTGCCGTCATGGATGCTTACGCCCTCGACCATGCCGAAGGCAAATTCTTTGCCGTCGCCCTTTGTATCGACATATACATATTTGCCCATCAGGCTGTAGGCCTGGCTGGTGCTCGTAGCGCCGTTTAGTTGCTGTATTTGTTCCAAAAGCGAGAACTGTGCCAATTGCGCGACAAATTCGGTATCTTTGGCAGGTTCAAGCGGGTCTTGGTTGGATAGCTGTGCTACCAACAACTGTAAAAACGAGTCTTTATCCAACGCGGAAGTAGCCGACTTGGACGAATTTAAATCAGCAAGCGTCCGTAAGCCTGTAGTGCTTTGCGTTGCTGTCATTGTGCCCGACATGGTGTACTCCCTTCATGCCTGAAATTCGATGGAACTGTTCTTGATGGCCAAATCCGATTCACACATGACGCAGATGCTCTCCGCCTGCCCCATAGGCTGCGTTGAGAGAATGCGCAGATTGTTTTTGTGTGCGGATTGACCCTGATTCCTTCCATCGTGCTGTTGCTGTTGAACAAATGCGGGTGCTTCGTAGATTACTTCCAGATGTTCTACCTGAATGCCCTTTTCCCGGAGCGAATCGTGCAGCATCGACATCTGCGATCCTATCGCTTCTTTGACCGCAGAACTTTCCGCTTTGATCTCTGCCTTGAGCCCGTTTTCGCCCATCACCAGTTTGATGCTCAGCTTGCCCAAAAACTCGGGTCTGAGCGTTACGGACATTTCGGATGTATCTTGCTTTGTCTGCGACTTGATGCGCTCCACGATATTCAGAATGTTGTGTGCCATATCCGATTGGCTTGGCTGTGATTCTCCCGGTTGCTGCGCGCTTTGCGTTTGCGCGGCTTGGGCGGTGGACGCAAACGATACCGGCTTGTCCAGCGTTTCCGGCACAAAGGATGCCGTATTGGGCTGTGTTTGCGTTATCGATTGTTCCTGTTCCCTGTTTTGCGGTTTCGCGTCCAAAAACCCATCATTGCGCGAAGCCCCGTTGTTCTCGCTCAGCATTGCCGTCGCGGGCACATCCGCTATATGGGTTAATTCTTCGCTCTTTCGCAACAACGCAGCGTCAGCTTGTTTGACGGGCACTGCGCCCGTGTTTTGAACCAACCCATCCTGTTTTGCTTCCACATTCTCCAGGGCGCTTTTAAGCCCTTGGAAAAATCCGTCCTTCAGGGGAGGCTCTGCTGAACCTTCATGCGCCTTTACAGGCATTGACCCAAGATCAGCCTGGTTCGGGGTTACCGTACCGTCTAGTTTTTTTTGTTGCGTTATCTGGTCTAAAGACAGAATGTTCTGTCTTTGGTTTGTTTGCTTCCCTGCAATGTCGTTTCCAAGTGAAGGTTTCCCTAATGGCACATCTTTCGCCGTCTGTCCGTCGTCTTCGCCCGGACAGATGCCTTCCTCCTTGAAGCTTAGCAATCCGAATCCTTCGAGTATGCCGCCGATGCCCAATCCGGTTACGTCCGCTTCCGCGGTTTGCGTATCCGATGGGGAATCGTCGCATATGCTAATGTCTTGTTTGATCTTTCTCGCATCTTCGTGCTTTTTTGCGAAGAGTCTAACCGCTTGTCCCAAGCTCGCCGCCGTCGTTTGTGTTCCGCCGTTTGATCTTTGCTGCTGCGATTGTTCTTTGGCCGCAGCCAACATGGCTAAAAACGCATTGCGATCGGTTGAGGGTGATTGGGATTTGCCTGCGCATGGCAGGAGCTGCCCTTCGTTTGCTGCAAGTTGTACCGGTTGATTGATGTCCTTCCCTCCTTTTTGTTTTAAAAACTCACAGAATAAACCGCCTGCGATTTATTCGTTCATACTATTAATCGCGCTTTAAGGCTGAAAGCTTAAGGCGTGAAATGATTATTTCTTCAAATCCGACGGTTTGAATGCTTATCCGGTGTTTGTTTTCTTGTTAAAATGCCATTGAACCGCATTTGATCCTATCGGTACGGCTGAGAATAAAAAAATCGCGCCGGAAACCCGAAGGCTTACGGCGCGGCTGCATTGTCCTGTTTAGTTTGCTGCGATCTGATAGCTGATCAAATCTCCGATCATCTTCTCTTCGTCGCTTCTGACCTGAACCATGTATTGCGAGTATTGTTTTTCTTTCAGGTTTTCAAGTTTCTTTAGATTTTGATAATTGCTTGTTTTTTCCAGCAGCAGTTTTTGTTTTTCTCTTTGTACGCCTTCGATGCTGCTTTCCTGTTGGTCGATCATAAAGGAGTACTGGTCGATGTAAGCTGTGTGGCTCTTAAGCTTATCAGCCTGCAAGCCCTTTTGCATATCATAAAGATACGCCGCTTTGGCATCGGTGCGCTGCGCAAGAAGGATATCCAGTTCGTTTATCAATCGCGCGAGAGTTTCTTCGTTCTGTTTCATCTGCATTTTCAGCTGTTCCTGCATTGACAGCGTCAGATCCAGCAGGGGCTGCAACGTAAACTTGAATTTTTTCATTCGATCACTCACCACAGATTTCTTTTAGCATTGCGACAGAATCTTCAAACGTAAAGCGGTCGTTGATTTGTTGTTTAAGAAGCGCGTTTATAGGTTCCTGCAGCGCGATGGCTTTGTCCACCTGAACGTTGCTTCCGTTTTTATAGGCCCCGATGGCGATCAAATCCTGTACATCCCGATACGACGCCATCATGCTCTTGACAAGACCGGCCATTTGGTTGTGGTCTTTGGCTGCGATATCCGACATAAGGCGGCTGATGCTCGCAAGTATGTCGATTGCGGGATAATGGTTGTTGTTCGCCAGCTGCCTGGACAATACGATGTGCCCGTCCAGAATGCCGCGAACCGTATCGGCGATCGGCTCGTTCATATCGTCGCCTTCCACCAGTACCGTGTACAACCCGGTGATGGAGCCGATATTGGACGTTCCCGAGCGTTCCAATAGCTTTGGCATAATCGCGTAAACCGACGGCGTATAGCCTCTTGAGACGGGCGGCTCACCGATGGCCATTCCTATTTCCCGCTGGGCCATGGCGAACCTTGTCAATGAATCCATCAGCAGCAGCACGTCGCAGCCCTGATCGCGGTAATATTCCGCGATAGACGTTCCCACGCTGGCAGCCTTGAGTCGTACCAACGCTGGTTGGTCGGAGGTAGCCACGATCAAAACGGATTTTTTAAGTCCTTCCTCCTGAAGCTCCTTCTCGATGAAGTCCCGAACCTCGCGTCCGCGCTCACCTACCAGCACGATCACGTTGATGTCGGCTTTGGCGTTTCGAGCCATCATGCCCAAAAGCGTGCTCTTCCCCACGCCGCTGCCTGCAAAGATGCCAACGCGCTGGCCTTTCCCGATGGTCAAAAGCGTGTCGATGGCTTTGATGCCCAGCGGCATAATCTCTTTGATACGGGACCTGGTCAGCGGGTTCGGAGGCGCGTTGTTGATGGAATAGTAGTCCTCCACCATAAACGGTCCCTTGTCGTCGATGGGATTTCCCATCGCGTCCAGCACCCTTCCCAATAGCCCCGAACCTACCGGAACCTTCAATGCGTCGCCCGTTGAGACGACATAATTTTCCGGTCCGACACCTGCAAGATCGCCAAGCGGCATCAATAGTACCGTCTTTTCCTTGAAGCCCACGACCTCCGAGAGAATAAACTCGTCTGCATTGCCCGTATAGATGCGGCAAACTTCGCCCATTTTCGCGTTGATGCCCACAGCTTCCACCGTAAGCCCAACCACTCTGGTTACTTTGCCGCAGTACTCATAGGTCTCTGCCGATCGTATGATGCGCCTGTACTTGTCAAGATCCAATGCTCTTTCCATCACGCCCAACCTCCTTTACTGATTGAGCGCCATAGCGATCATTTTGATTTGGGCGTCCACACCCACCCTGACAACGCAATCCTGCAACTCCACAACGCATCCGCCGGGCGGAACGGTGTTATCCACAACGATGCTATACGGCGTATCGATTTCCTGGGCCAGCCATTTTCCGCCATCGGAGAAATGCCGTTGGTATTCGCGGGCGTTCAGGCGCAAAATGCATTCGTTCTTGATGTTTATCTTCCGAACCGCTTTGCGTATGACGTCCTCAAATACTGTATCGTTTTTTTCCAGCTCGATGTTAAGGATTTTTTGTGCCACTTCCAACGAAAGCTGCACGACGCGCTGCTCCAGTACGTTTTCGCATTGTGCCTGCATTTCAAAAAGCTTCGTAAGCGCCTGGTTCAACTGTTCCGCATTGTTTGCCTGGATCTGTTCGCACAGCGCTTCGGCACGCTCGATCTCCTGCGCTATCGCTTCCTGTTTGGCCAGACGCCGTATTTGATCCGCCTGTTCACGGGCATCATCAATCAAGCGCTGCGCTTGTTGTTCGGCGCGCAATAGGATTGCATCCGCGCTTTCTTTTTTGTTGTTTTCAAAGGTGATTTTAATAACATTGTCTTGAGGTTCTTCGATTTCGTCCTGTTGATCGGCAATTTCGCCAACGTTCTGCCTGAGCCATTGTTTAATGACCACGATTTCCTTGTTTGAATCGATGAATTCAACGGATGATTTATCGATTTTAAACAATAACGTCATCCTCCTGATTGCGTGAAATATAAATCTCTCCCGCATCATCCAGTTTTCGTATGACGTTGACGATCTTCTGCTGCGATTCTTCCACGGCGCTGACGCGTACCGGTCCCATGATCTCCATATCCTCTTTGATCATTTCCTGCAAACGTTTGGAGATATTGCCAAAGATGACCTTGACGACATCTGCGTTGGCGCCCTTTAAAGCGACAGCCAACTCGCGGTTGTCGACATCCTTGAGCACGCGCTGGATCGCCTGATCGGACAGTTTGGTGATGTCCTCAAAGACAAACATCTTGTTGCGGATCTCTTCGGCGAGTTCCTCGTCCTTAAGTTCGAGCGCTTCGAGAAGGTTTCGTTCCGTGCCCCGATCAACGCTGTTGAGAATATCGACAAGGATGTCGATGCCCCCGACTTGCGTCTGGTTGCCTGAAATGAGCATGGACAGCTTGCGTTCCAGCACCCGCTCCGCCTCTTTAACATATTCGGGCGCAGTGGAGCCCATCTTGGCAATGCGGGCGATGACGTTGGTCTGTTTCTCAAGCGGAAGCGAGCTCAATACCATTGCCGCCTGCTGCGGGGTCAGATACGAGAGCACCAGTGCTATCGTCTGCGGATGCTCGTTTTGTATGAAGTTAAGGACCTGCGCGCTGTCCGATCTGCGTATGAAATCAAACGGGCGAACGCGCAATGTCGAGCTCAGCCGCTGGATCATCTCCTCGGCTTTGTTCTGTCCAAGCGCTTTGTTCAAAACATCCCGCGCATAGTCAATACCGCCTTCGGAGATGTACTTTTGCGCAAGACAGACATCGCAGAACTCGGTGACAACCGATTCCTGGACTTCCGGCGTAACGCGGCGCACACTTGTGATGCCCAGCGTTATCTGCTCAATCTCTTCGTCCGATAAAAACTTGTATATTTTTGACGCGTATTCCTTGCCAAGCGAAATCAGAAGGATCGCGGCTTTGTCTTTGTTTGAAAGATTTCCTTGTCCGACAGCCATCATTATCACCTTCCAACGTCTTCTGCGATCCAGCTGCGCAGCAGTTGCGCCACGGATTCGGGACTTTTATCGATGTATTTTCCCAGTTTTTCCAAATTGCCGTCTTCCTTCGTACCGAACTCAAAGTCCTCGATCCCCGAATCCTGCGGTATGAATTCCATGACCGTTTCCTCATCCACAACTCCTTTTTTGGAGTGCTTCTTTCTCTTTGCAGTTTTGGGTTTGAACAGCGAACGCAAGGTAAATATCAGCATCAGGAACCCGACAAAGGATGCGCCCACGATGATGATCAACCGTATCAAAGAGGCTTTTTGCGCCTGCTTGAGCAAATCGGCCTGTACGGCGGCGCTTTGAGCCGATCCGCCGTTTTGTTCCAGCTTTTGGAACGGCAGCATTTCCACCGTGATATTGTCAATCGATACGCCGACGGCGTTGGCCACCAGCTTTTTTACCTTATCCGTATAATCGGCAGAATTGGCCGAGCTATCAAGTACCACGGAAACAGATAATTTTTCAATCTTGCCCTTGGCGCTCTCAATTTGCGTTTTGGTTTGATTGAGCTCATAGTTGGCGTCCTTGGATATCTTCTTATAAACGGCGTTTCCGCTGTTATCAACCACCGATTGATACGTGTCGGTGCCGTTGGATGAGGTGCCGGTCGTCCCCGTCGCGGGGGAGGTACCGTAATTCTGGATAACCTCCGCCAACTCCGACATGCTGACCACGAGCCCTTCGGTTTGTCCTTCAACCGGCGGGGCGAATACGACGGATTCGGTGATCGTCGTATCGAAATTCAATGTGACGCCCACTTCGACAAGAACGCTGCCGTCGCCAAAGATGGGACTGAGCATATTCAACACCTGTTTTTGCAGATTGTTCCGCACCGTCGTCTGCAAATCAAGCTGGGATCCCACATTTTGGGTACCCGTTGCGTCGTCGAGTGAATACAGATGCATTTTCGAATCGATGATGCGTACGTTTTCAACCGCCAGACCGGAAACGCTTTTACAGACGAGCTCGGCAATGGCCTTCGCTTCGTCCGAGCTTATGGTCGATCCGTCTCTTAAGGTCAGCATGACCGCCGCGGTCGCGCTTTTCCGGTTTTGGGATATCACAAAGGCACTGTCTTCGGAAAGATTGATGTTTACAACCGCATCTTCCACCTTGTTCAATTTAAGGATGGTTTTGCGGAGATTTTCCTGCAATTGAAATTGTAAATACACTTTTTTCTCATAATCGGTCGTGCCAAGCCCGGAAGCCTTCATAAAGATGTCGTAGTTATACCCGCTTTCGGGATACCCCTGGGCGGCAAGTTTCATGCGCACTTCGTCCACCTTGTCCGACTGGACCAGCACGGTGTCCGAACCCTCCACCTTGGCGTCCACGCCCATCTCTTCAAGCACGCTTAAAACATCGCCCGCATCGGAAGCGTTCATCCCGGCATAGAGCACGGAATATGGTTTATAGCTTACAAAGAAATATAAAAATACAGCTATCACCAAAACGGTAAGCGTCAGAAAAAATAGACGAAATTTTTGTCCTTTTGAGAGAGCACTAAAAAACTGCTGGGCTTTTGCCCGGAAATTCTGAATTGTTTTTCCCATTGTGCCTTGTTTATTCTCCCTGTATGTAGTGTTACTCGGTGAATTACATTCTATTAGCATTTGTAACTTTCTTCAATGCTTTTATGCAATAAATTTGCATTATTTTCTTTCAAAAAATGCAAGAAACGACTTTTTTGTTTATAATTTGGCAATAAGAGATGAAATTCACACCTTTTATGTTTATTCATACAACTGATGATTTTTGTAAACATGCCATTGCATGCAATCGCCATACAGAAACTTATGCATATAAATGGGATTTGCCGAACTCTTTGGAGGGGCAGCCATAACAGACGGGTCAACCGAAACAATTCCCAAATAAATATATATCGCGATAGAAATCAGGTATTATGGGCTATTTTTATCCTTATTATAATACCGAATTTCAAACAGGCTGCGTCCGATTATTTTTGCAATAAATAGAAATGGTTCCTTTTCTTTAGGATGACCCTATAAAACCGCGGCGCACCGATACGCCGTTTGCATTTGTTGACCAAAATATGGCTTTTATTGCGCAATTCATACCGCGTCGGTATCGTTGCTGGAGATTCATGAAAAAAATCCTAATCATCCGGCGAAAAGTTACCGATATATTGTTTGACAAACCTTATCGGCCGCAATGGCGCCAACGTGGCGAAAAGGTTACGTCCCAAAATAATAGGCAAGGATGCCGACGTACAAATCAAGGAGGAAAACAAAAATGCGTATTACCAACAACATCATGGCGATGAACACACACCGTCAGTACACCATCAACAACGCGGCCGTCGCGAAGTCCACGTCGAAACTGTCGTCCGGTTACCGGATCAACAGCGCCGCCGATGACGCAGCAGGCCTGGCCATTTCCGAAAAAATGCGCGCGCAGATCCGCGGCCTGGACATGGCTTCCAAAAACAGTGAGGATGCAATCTCCCTTATCCAAACGGCTGAAGGCGCACTCACCGAGACCCATTCCATCCTGCAGCGTATGCGTGAGCTGGCTGTCCAGTCTTCTTCGGACACCAACACCGACGGCGTCGACCGTAACGCGTTGGATTCGGAATTCCAGCAACTCAAAACTGAGATCAACGACATCGCCGGCAAGACGAAGTTCAACAACATGAGCTTGCTGGACGGCTCCTACGGCGTATCAGTGAACCAGAGTTCAGCTGCATCCACCATCTTCAACGCTGAAGGCGTTGTCAGCGTAACAGCCAGCGGTGACGCGTTAGAAACGTTTACGTTCACTGACCTTGGCACTGACCTCGTCATTACAAGCAGTGACTTGACATCCGTTACGATAGCCGGCGGATCAATGTCAGCTGGCGCACAGACGCTCAACGTATCCCAATACGGCATTACGATCCAGCTCAATGATGGTTTTGACGCGGCCGGATTGAATGGCCTTCGTATTACAATGGGAGCCGGATCGGGCGGAACGATCCAGACCGGCGCGAACTTCGGCGACACGCTGAGCGTGAACATCGGCGATATGAGCGCTTCCGGACTTTCCGTTGACTCTACCGCGGTCAGCTCCAGGGCAAACGCGACATCCGCTCTTACATCCGTGGACACCGCCATCAACAACGTATCCAACCAGCGCGCCACATTGGGCGCCATGGAAAACAGGTTGCAGCACAAGATCAACAACCTGGATACGTCCTCGGAGAACCTGCAGGCAGCTGAAAGCCGTATCCGCGACTTGGATATGGCCGAAGAAATGACGACCTTCACCAAGAACAACATCATGGTGCAGGCATCGACAGCCATGTTGGCGCAGGCAAACTCGGCGCCGCAGAACGTTCTCTCGCTTTTACGACAATAGCATCCAGCGGTGATACCGAGACAGGCGAAACCAGCGCCTCAGGACGTTCACCTCCAATGGAAACAAACCCTACCCCTCAGGAGCCGGTGTAAACCGGCTCTTTTTTTATATCTTTTATTTTTATAAAATCCTCGGGACGCTTTTTTAAAAGAAGAAAGGAAGGTCAAGACCTGAACTGAACCCTATTCATAGGACAGAGAAAAAGAGCCCTATCGTAGAATACCAAGTAATTACTCGAACTGGCGTCGTTTCTCAAGCGGCGTCAGTTTAGTATTAGACTGAATCCGCTCATGGTTGTAAAAGTGAATGTAGTCGTGGATGAGCAAGCGAGCCTGCTCAGGCGACTTCGGTTTCTGTCGACGGAGACACTCTGTTTTGAGGATACTAAAGAAATTCTCAGCCATAGCATTGTCATAACAGTTTCCCCTCCTTGACATAGAAGGTGTTATGCCGTACGTTTGGATTAGGTCAAAATACCCGTGAGAGGTGTATTGAAACCCTTGGTCACTGTGGAGTTGCACCTCTGCAGTGACCGCTTCTTTTTTCATGGCTTGTTGGACGGTGCGTAGAACTAGGTTAATAGACTGTTCTGTCCCCATTTTGTAAGCAACGATGCTGTTGTCAAAGAGATCCCGGATGATGGACAGGTATAAGGTTCCCTGCGGTGTGGGGATGTAGGAGATATCCGTGACCCATTTCTCATTTGGTCGGGTGGATGAGAAGTTCCGATTGAGGAGATTGGGATAACGGTGCAGTTGTCCGCCCATCTGTCGGTACTTCCGTCTGCGTCGGATTTGACTGAGCAGACCATACTTGTTCATGATTCGTAAGACTGCCTTGTGATTGGCATGAACTCCTTTACGCCGCAACCAAATCTGCACACGCCGATACCCGTATGTCCCACGGGATTCCTGTTGACACTCTGCTATCTTTTGGATCAGTGCCTGTTCCTCCCGACTTTCCCCCTGTTTATTACGGAATGCATAGTAGCCACTCCGGGATACCTTGAAAAACGCACACATACCTTTTATGGTGTACTTGTCCGCATATTTATGGATCGCTGTATACTTCACCTTTGCTTACACCTCCTTCCAACAGCTTGAAGAAAAGAACGGTACAGGTCTATCTCCCGTTCCAGTTCACGTATCCGTGCAGCCATAGCTTCTGGTTTACTCATTGGCTGCTTTCTAGGTCGTCCTTTCTTTCGCACGATGGGTATCTTTTCTTGGCGGTGGTTGTAGCGTGTAACCCAATTCGTTATCTGCTTCTTTTCAAGTCCCAGTGTATCTGCTATCTCTTGTCGCGTTCGGCCTTCCTCTCGCATCTGAAGTATAACTGGCTCAAGTGCTTGTATGTCTGTCCATTTCCGTTTCATAAACAAACCTCCTGTTGCAGTTATCCTACAACAGGAGGCTCTTTTTTCTCAATGTCCGTTTTATGGGGTGCAGATCAGACCCTTCCCTACGCCCATATTTTATATCCCGTCGTTGGGAGCGGTCTTGACCGTTCCTGCATTCAGGAGAATGGAAATGAGCAATCGAACATCGCAGTCAAGGCTTCCCCTTGAGGGGAAGCTGTCACCGCAGGTGACTGATGAGGTGTCCTTCAACGGGCGGGGAGATTTCCACCTCATCCGGCACGACAAGTCGCGCCACCTTCCCCTCAAGGGGAAGGCTTATGGTAGCGTTTAGAAAACGTTCCGGTGGAACGTTTTTAGTGGAGCGGGAACCGAAGCTGAACACCTCCTGTGGAGGATACAGTGAAGCGGAGGATCTGAAAACATGAGGAGAGGCCAAGCGACTGCGAAGGCTGAGCCCATGCTTTTCAGAGGGGTCAAAATTTCGGCAGCGAGTGGACAGGATCCCCCTTGAAAAGCGAACGCTTGGCGGGCGGGTTAAGATTCAAAACCGTTTGATAAAAGCCGTCTTTTCGTTCTGATCAAACCCGCAGCTGCGGTAAAACCGCCATATGGCGTCCTCTTTGGAGCTTGTCATCAGCATGACCTTATAGCACCCGGCATCCTGCGCGATCCCCAAAGCGTGCCGGATCAGCACGGACGCAAAGCCCCGCTTCTGATAATCGCCATGTGTGACGACGTTCTCGAGAATGGCATACGGCCGCACATTGTTCGTGAGGTTGTCGATGATCACAAGCGTCACGGACGAAACGATTCTCCCGTCCTCTTCGCCCACAAGAAGGTGATAATGTTCGTCCGTCTCAAAGTGCTTGATCTTTTGTTTCCACAAGGTCATATCCTGCACTTGTTCGGGCGGATGCGTTGTCAGGTATTGCAAATACAATGCGCTTAGGTCTTCGGCATCCGCCGGCTTTGCTTTTCGGATGGCAAGCATCGTTTTTCCGCCTTTCTTGTTTGTATATGATCATAGTAAACGGCTTTTGTTGTCATGGATACGCTGATTATATCAAATATTCTACATTAAAATATCTATACCTATGCAAAAGAGCCGGTATGAGCCGGCTCTTTATCGAAAGTTCGATGGTTATTGTTTCGAATTTGTAAAGCAACCTTGTAATCAGAATCAGTTGATCAAATCAAGATCAGCTACTTGTGTCGGAACCAATGCATTGGTAGTCGTCCCGTTACCTAGTTGTCCATAGTAATTCCATCCCCACATCCAGACTGTTCCATCATCTTTAATCGCTACGCTTTGAGACTCTCTGCTACTAATATCTAGTATGCCGCTTAGATTTACAACCTGCACAGGTGTAAGACTTTTAGCAAGCGGAGTTCCGCCTAAACCATCTCCAAGCTGACCATAAGTATTACTTCCCCAAGCCCGTACCATTCCATCATTCATTAATGATACGCTGTGCAGTGTGCCAGACGCAATATCTATAACACCACTTAAGTTTAATACTTGCACAGGTACATTTCTATTTATCACTGTTCCGTCGCCAAGTGCCCCATTTGCATTCCGTCCACAAGTCCATACTGTTCCATCACTTTTCAACATCATGTTATGAGTCTCCATTGTATCAATGGCTGCTACATTGCTTATTCCCATCTGCACCGGTGTCAGCCTTCTTGTTGTTGTGCCATCCCCAAGCTGTCCATAAGCATTCCATCCCCATGCCCATACGGTTCCATCATCCTTAAGAGCAATACTGTGTGCCAATCCGCCTCCAACTGCAACAATTCCGCCTAAACCTGTTATCTGTACAGGATTTAGTTGATTTACTGTTGTCCCGTTTCCAATTTGTCCTGATCCGTTATATCCCCATGCCCAAACTGTTCCATCTTGTTTTACCGCCAAAACAAAATCACAGCCTGCCTGTATACATGCGACATTTGTCAAAACTTGTACCGGACTAGATTTGTTAATGGTGGTACCGTCTCCAAGCTCTCCATACATATTCACTCCCCATGTCCAGACGGTCCCGTTTTCGTCTAAAGCTACACTAAAAGAAGTACCTGCAGAAACGGATATGATATTGCTCAATCCAGTCACTTGGCCCGGTATGTTTCTATCTGTTGTTGTTCCATCTCCTAATTGACAGTAGCTATTATCTCCCCATGTCCATACTGTTCCATCATCTTTTAACGCTATTGTATGATTACTCCCGCAAGCCACCTGTGGCGTGGTTGTAAATTCTGTTGTTAAATCAAGATTCAGAACTTGTGTCGGTACCAAAGCGTTTGTCGTTGTCCCATTGCCCAATTGTCCGCAGTTATTCCATCCCCACATCCAAACGGTTCCATCTTCCTTAATTGCCGCGCTTTGATACTCCCTGCTGTTAACACTTACGACATCGCTTAAGTTTGTGGTTTGAACTGGTACAAGACTTTTTGCTAGTGGATCTCCTCCCAATCCATCACCAAGTTGCCCGTAATAATCCCATCCACTTGCCCATACAGTCCCATCACTCTTTAGCATGGCGCTATGATATAATCCTGTCGACATTTTGGTGATACCAGTTAGATTGGTGATCTGAATTGGTGTACTGCTGTTTGTTTGCGTTCCATTTCCAAGTTGCCCGTAGATATTACATCCAGAGGCCCAGAGAGGCCCATCGCTCTTTTGCAGAAAGACATGCATATATGTTGAACTAATTGCTGAAACATCACTTATATTCATCTGAACCGGGGTCAGTCGTCTCGTTGTTGTGCCATCGCCGAGCTGACCATAGCTATTGTATCCCCATCCCCATACTGTTCCATCATCCTTGAGCGCAATACTATGTGAATCCCCGCCTTCTACCGTAACAATACCGCTCAATCCTGCTACCTGGATCGGGCTCAATTGATTGACCGTTGTCCCATTCCCAATCTGTCCCGAGAAGTTTAACCCCCATGCCCATACTGTACCATCTTGCTTAACGCCAAGCATGTGTTCGCTTCCAGCTCGTACAACTGCAATATTCGTTAATATCTGCACCGGACTCAATCTATTAACGGTGGTCCCATCTCCGAGCTGACCGTTATTATTAAGTCCCCATGTCCATACCGTTCCATTCGTGTCCAATGCAGCACAAATTCTCTCGCCTGCGGAAACAGATACAATATTGCTTAAACCCGGCACCTGTCCAGGAATGCTCCTGCTTACCGTTGTACCGTCGCCTAATTGCCCATAGCCATTGTCTCCCCATGTCCATACTGTTCCATCATCCTTTAACGCTATTGTATGGCTCATTCCACATACCACCTGCGGCGATGCTATTGCATTTGCTTTCGCTACAGGGACGTTGCCAATCAATAGCAGGCTGCAAACCAAAAGAGTACATACAATAAATGATATGGCTTTCTTAATCATCACTAAACCCCCTCTATTTGATAATTACAATAATATACAATATAATACAGTGTTGTCAACGACATATAATTTGCTATTATCTTATTATAGCAATTATTAATTGTTTATATTTATTTATATAAAACGTATATTTATTAAGATGTATCCTCTTATTGAGGGTATCTACACTAGTTGATAATTAGCATATGTATAATTATTAATATTAATGGTCACTTAATTGCTTTTACATCGATATAATAACATATGATGACAACAAAAAAGCCCCTGCGGGCTTTTTGTAAAAGCAATCATTTAAAAAGATATGACCGGCGCTTTGGCCGCTTCCTGATTGATGAGTATGGTTTCCTTGAGCAATTCTTTGCGGAACACGCGCACTTCTTCGGGCGCAGTGATGCCCAGCCGGACCCTGTCCCCGTCCACCGCGACGACCTCGACGATGATATCGGGACCGATGGCAATGGCCTCGCCGATTTTTCTAGACAGCACCAGCATTTTCTTTGCCTCCCTTGGCCGCGCGCATGACCGCGTCATAGATGGGATACCGTATCGGAAGCTCTTTGGCATCGATGAGAATCTGCTTGCCGATGCCTTCTTTTGCGTTGATGATAATCGGCGCCGCCAGATTCACCGTCATCTGACGGATGTCCTCGGGAATGACGACCACATTCATTACGATAAGATCGGACTGTTCCTCCACATGAAGCTCCTCAAGATCGCTGTCACGCACCTGAAGGGAATGGTTGTCCATCAGCTCAAAGGGGATCATCGCCGGAAGCGCTATGTATTTGTTGTCCGTGGATTGGAGCCAATACAGCGGTTTGCTCTTCTCAATTTCCAAGATGACAAAACGCTGAAGATCTTCAAAACCGGGAAGTCCCGAAGGAAAGCTGATCACTTTGTTGTCCGGAAACTCAAAATCCCCGAACCTCGATGTTTCAATATGCATAATCGCACATCCTTTCAAGTCACAATCTAAGCGTGCGGTTACAAGGCAATATCGCCATCCCGGTATTTTGTAACCCACTATACCACATTATCCAGATGTTTTCAACTCATAAATATACAAAAAAACTTTTGCATGCCAAGTTTTGCCTTGAAATGCAAATTGTTTTAACGCAGTCTATCCAAACAAATCCGTACGCCGCTCATGCCTGTCCGGATGATTTTACGTCAGGTAATCCACAAGCGTAGGCATGATGATCTTTGACCCGACGGCGAGTGCGGCCTCGTAGACCTGCATCGCATTTTCGTACTGAAGTGTCACTTCCGCAACGTCTATATCCTCAATTTCCGATTTCACACTGGCGAAATCCAATGCGTCGTTCGCGTAGCGGTTGGCGACCAGCTCCAGCCTGTTGATTTTCCCGCCGACCTGCGCCTCCTGCGCCAGTATATCGCTCTGCGCGTTCTGAAGGGATGTGATATAGGTGGAAAGCTCATCCGCGGGCGCGTCGCCAACAAGCGCATTGTAAAACCCGTCCAGCACGGCATAGATATTGTCATCCCCCATGGACATCACCGAGGTCCCCGGCATTGTCACTTCCATGCTCAAACCTTTGCCGATTTCATAAGACACAGACTGCTGGCTCTGGGCGATCAGATCAGGGTCGGTATCGTTTGATATATCCAATCCGTTGTACATAAGATTGCCCGCTACCACGGCAAACGGCTGTTTTTGGGTGTTGTACCCGCCAAAGATGTACTGTTCGCCGCTTGTGCTGTTTGCGATCGATACAACCTGGTCGCGCAGCTGCCCGACGTATTGCGCAATGGAGGTCTTTTCTTGAAGGGTCAAATACGAATTGGACGCCTGTACCGCTTTTTCATACGCGTTTGCCAACAGTCCGTTGATGTCACTAAGAGCGCTCTGCGCGTCGGTCAAAACGGTCTTGGCTGTATCAACGACTTCCTGGTACTGCTCCGTCTTGTATACCTTGGTGTTGATGCGCATGCTTTTCAACGACCCGATCGGGTCATCGGAAATCTTGGTGATGCGCTTGAACGAAGAAAGCTGCGACTGGTAGTTTGTCAGCTTTGTCAGGTTGTCGTTGAGGTTGCTGGTATAGTGATTCGTGAGCATGTTATTGGTGATGCGCATTTAAATTTCTCCTATCGGCCTACAACGCCCGTGCTGTTGATAAGCGTATCCATCATCTCGTCTATGACCGTGATAAGGCGCGACGACGCGGAATACGCGTGCTGGTATTTGACCATCTCGATCATCTCGTCGTTGATGGAAACACCGGATACCGCTTCCTTTCGGGTTTCCAGATTGCTGATGATGGAGGTCTGGCTCTCGTACATGTTCGCGCATCCCCGGCTGTTGATGGCAAGCTCCGACAGGACGCTGCTGTAGTATTTTTCAAAGTTTCCGATGCCCGGGACGGAATCGCTGGTGCACAGCGCCACCATCTTGAGCATGTTCTCGTTGTTGCCTTCGTTCGTGTTTCCGGCAGAGAGGTCGACTAACGCGCTCGATGCCGCGATATTGTTCACGTCATCCAGTATCTGTTGCGATAAGGCGAAGTTTCCTGCCGTTATGTCCGCGTAGCCGCCTGCGGGCACCGCAAAGAAATTGACGCCCGTCTGCGACACTGTGCTGCCGGTGGCCAGCGTATAGCCGGTGCTGTGCACGGCGTTGAAAGCCTCGGCTATGCTTTGGCACAGCGTATTGAGGTTGTCCATCAACCGCGGCACGCCCACCTCATCCACGCTGTCTCCGTCGCGCATCGTGCGGTACGCTTCAAGTTTGCCGCCCGTGTACAAAAACGGATTCGTTGTGCCTTCGTAGTAGATGCTGAAGTAACCCGGTTGCCCCGAAACGACGCCGGTTTGGTCTGCCACCGCTTCGAGCTTTGTGATGTCGATATGGTTGATGAGCTCTGTTCCTTCGCAGGTAACCACAAGTTCACCGTCTGTATTCTCGTAGTATTCGATATTGACGATCTTGCTCAGATCATCCAACAACAGATTGCGCTTGTCCCGAAGATCGTTGGCAGGGCTTCCCGACAATTCATACGCAAAAATCTGCGCATTGTAATCGGCGATTCTCGTCAACGAATCGTTGATCTCCTGCACGGTCGTTGCCATGTTGTCGTTCTGTTCGTTCTGCAACTCTGTAAACTGCGTGTTGTAGTGGTTGAACAGGCTGCTAAGCTCGATCGCGTTCTGCTGAACGGTCGTACGAACCTCAAGGCTGGTAGGGTCGGTGGACAGTTCGCTTAAGCTGTCAAAGAAATTCGACAGCACGGAGGAAATACTGTAATCCGAGGTCTCGTCAAAGAGCGATTCGATATACGACATGGACTGGGCTTGCGCTTCCCATTTTCCCATGTCCGCGTATTCACGCCTCAGCTGCCTGTCAATATAGGAGTCGCGTATTTGCCGGATGGATTGGATCTCAACGCCGCCGCCGCTGGCTCTTGTTAAAACACCGGCATACCGCGCGTTCACCGATGCGGCTTCAATGGACGCAGTTTCAACGCGCTGCCGCGTATATCCCTGCGTAGCGCTGTTGGATATGTTCTGCCCAATGACGTCGATCGCCGTTTGGCTGACATATATGCCTGTTCTGGCTATTTCCAATCCATAAAATCCCATATCGCTTACACCTTTTGGTCAAATATCCGAAAATTGACCGATGGATCGCCGTTGGTGCCGCCCTTGTTGTTGTAGGTCTGGCCTTCGCCGCTGTCGGTCAACATGCGGATGCAAAAGGACGTATAGTCCATATGCGTTTGTATCAATCGCTTGTTTATATCATTGTTTTGCCTGAGCTGCAGTACAATATCGCCCAGATCCTTTTTCAGATCGCAAAATTCGCGCTTGAGCGGTTCGTCGCACAGTTCGATGACGTTCGCAAAGGAAAGCTCATTTCCCTCCATGCTCAAATGCCCGGCAAGGTCTTCCACCAACTCCTGCCGTTGCTCTTCCAGTTCTCCCGCTCTTAAAACAAGCTGCCTTTCGCGCTGCACGATGCCGTTGAGCATGTTCACTTCGTTGTGAATCAAAACTTCCTTCTTCTGTATCGCGATGTCCAACAGCATTTGATGGACGTCTTTTTCCTCCGTCATCGCTTGCAACAGCGGCCGCATATCCTGCATTGATCCATTTCCTCCTTCTGAGGACAGCCGTATCACAACATCCACAAAAGTGGACGCTTGGAAACCGGCATGTCCGAAAACCTATTTACCGATCCAGCATTTTTTCGGCGATGTCTTCGCCCGAAACATTGTAGCTGCCATCTTTGATCTGTTTCGTTATTGTCTCGATCCGTTTGGCTTTGTCGACATCGTTTGTCCCCATCGACTGCTTGGCAGCTTTCATGGCGGCGCTGAACGTAACCGCCTCTTTGGAGAGTTCCACCCGGTCTGACGCCGAGGTTTTCTTGGCTGTCACTTCCGGCTTTTCCTGTACCTTACTGAACGTTCCATAGATTTTCTTTGGCGTAATCGAATCAATCTTCATTTTGTTTTTCTCCTAAATATCCAAATAACGTTTCCGCTATTTTTTGTTGAATTCGACGTGCATTCTGTTCTTTCCTTTTGAAAACGTATCGGGGATTGGGCTCTTCTTTGTCTCGTTCTGCACTTCCGGGCGCTTTCGGTCGGATAGATCGTGGAGAATCTGTTCAAAAAACTCCTTGCATTTGTCGCAGTACTTTCCTTTTGCAATGGGCTTTGCGCATTTTTCACACAGAAGCGAATCATCGCTGTCGTTGATGGACAGCCGCTCTTCCTTTAAGAACTCCAATATCAGGCTTTCATCCACTTCGGTTTTTTTTGCGATTTCCATCAGAACTGCTTCGGGATGCATATACACATAGTCCCGTACCGCAATATAGCTGCGCTCTCTGTCTTCCACGCACGGGGGACACAATGTCTGGTTGTAGGATTGAAATATCCTGCCGCATTGCCTGCATTGACACAGCGTTATTCCCATCGGCTTATTCCCTTTCTTTATGCGCGCATGTTGTTGGCTGTTGCTCGCATCTCATCCACCGTTTGCAGCGCTTTTCCGGCGATGGTGTATGCCCGTTGAGTGGTGATAAGTTTGACCATCTCCTGTGCATAGTCAACGTTGGATCCTTCCAATACGCCGTTTTTCACGGTATACGACGTGGCGTTTTTGGCCGCGCCCGACGCCTCCGTTGCCACAAAGCAATCGTTGCCGATTGAGCTTAGCCCATCCGGATTGGAAAAACAAGCGATATTCAGCTTGGCGATCACCGTACCCCCGGCCGTTTTAAGCGTGCCGTCGGTACTCACGGCGATATCCTTCGTCCCGTTCGGAATGCTGATTTTGCTGTTGTTTTGATCCAGCACATAATCGCCGTTTGCCGTGACAAGATACTGTCCGCCCTGTTCCGCCGAAACAGCAAACCTTCCCATTCTGGTATACGCCTGCGTCCCGTCACTTCTTTCTACCTTAAAAAACCCTGTCCCGTCAATCATGAAATCCAAACTGACGCCGGTTTGCATCGGAGTGCCCTGGTTCATCGACCTTGCGCTCGCTGCGACGATCGCGCCGGTGCCCCGCACCGTTCCGTCTTCCATCGTCGTATAGAGCGTATCCTTGAAGGTGATCGCGCCGCTGCGGAATCCTTGTGTGTTGATATTGGCGATGTTGTTCGCTATCGTATCCAACCGTGTCTGCTGAGCGCGCATCGCGAGCTTGGCACTTGAAAATGCTTGAATCATGTTATACCCTTCCTACATCGTTTACGGTTTTGCTCAGCGTCTCGTCTATCATTTTGATGATGCGCTGATCCATTTCGTAGGTGCGGTTGACGGTCATCATTTCCACGATTGCGTTTGCGGTATCCACGTTCGACCCTTCCAGAAAACCCTGCTTAATCGCTGTGTCTGCAGGCGTGAATGCTGTCTGTGTCGTCGTATAGAGGTTGTTTCCAACCTTTTGCATGTTTGTGTTGTCCATAAAAGCCGCGATGCGAAGCGTACCCGACGCTGTCCCATCCACGCTGATATTGCCGCTTTCATCCACGGCAACGCTGCCCGATCCCACGTAAATAGTCCCGTTGGTGCCCAGAATGTAATTGCCGTCGTTCGTTGTGAGGTATCCATCCGCCGATACGGTAAAATTGCCGTCTCTGGTATACATCGTGCCGTTTTGGGTCGCAACGGTGAAGTATCCGTCGTTGCACAGTGCGAAATCCAAATCGCGGTCCGTTTGCACAAGAGTCCCCTGCGTAAAGTCCGTAAATTGCTCCGCTACTTTGGCGCCCAGGCTCATTTCGCCTATCGGTGTTGCGTTTCCGCCGTTTATGCGCGATATCAGCATACTTTGAAAGGAACTCGAAACAATGCCATCCCTTTTAAATGCTGTGGTCTCGATGTTCGCGATGTTGTTGACCAAAACGTCCATCTTTTTCTGCTGCAAAAGCATCCCGGTTGCGGATGTGTATAGGCTTCGGATCATGTTATCTCCTTAACGAATAGATATAAATATCCTCAGCTACTATATCGGGATTTATCCTGTTGAAGTTTAGCCCATATTTTATGCTTCGAAAAAAAACGCTTTCGTTTGCCCTCAACCCTGTTTTTGCATTCCCATGATCAAGGATACTTCGCCTTTTGAAATGCCCAGCGTCTTTGCGATGCCCTCTTCTTTGAGGCCAAGCGCCATCAGTTCGTGCACGCGTTCCTGCTTGCTTTTGACCAATACGGGCCGGGTCGGTTCGTCTTTGGGCATGGCATCCGCCGGATTCTTCCTGGGCCGCCCGCGTTTGCTTTTTGGTTTTTCCGGCTGCGGCGGCTGCTGTTTCTGCTCTTCCATGATCGATTTAAACTGCTCCATCTGAACGAGCATTTCATCCATTTTGACCCTGTCCAGAGAAAACTCATCCCGAACGGTTTGCACGTACCCTTCCATATCGTCCATCATCTCTTCAAGATTCTCAAACAAAAGAAACAGCCGCTGCTCCTTCTGCTTTATTTCTTCGCCTTTCTTTTTGGCGTAGAACTGCACACAAAGGCAAAACAGGAAAAATACAAACAGCGCAAAGACAAAATAAGAATAATTCATATCATACCTCACAGTGTGTTTTTACAGGTGGATTGCTTTTTGCAGCCGTTATGTGACCCGCTGCATTTTGGTCTTGAGTTTCAGGATGACCTTGGAATGTATCTGGGACACGCGCGACTCGGAGACTCCCAGGATGTTGGCTATCTCTTTAAGCGTGAGTTCCTCATAGTAGTAGAGGGAGATGACGAGCTTCTCTCTCTCGGGCAGCGAGTCGATAAGGCCGCCCAAAATCTGCTTGAGTTCTTTTCTGTCAAACTGCTCTTCGGGCGAAGGCCCGCTGTCCTTCACGAAGCTGCCGATGGATTGCCCTTCGGAAAGCTGCTCTTCAAAGCGCATGACGTTGAACATATGCGATTTGTGGAGGATGCTCTGCACGTCTTTTTCGTCCATGCCCAGCGTTTTCGCCACTTCCTCATCGGAAGGTGAGCGCATCAGCGTACTCTCCAGCTCCACATAGGCGTTGCCGATGGCCTGGATCTTTCGCCTGAGGCTTGATGGCGCCCAATCCTGCTTTCGGATATGATCGATGATCTCACCCTTGATGCGCATGGCCGCATAGTACTCGAACTTTACTTCCCGGCTGGCATCATACTTATCGATGGCATCGATCAACCCCAGCACACCGCAGCTCAACAAATCGTCGTAGTTGCTGTATCCCTCGTATGCGGGCATCATTCGGCGAACAATGCTTTTAACAAGATAAATATACTGGAGCACCAGCTCATTTTTAAGTTCCACCGTTGGCTGTAGAGCATATCTGCTCCAGGTTTCAACTTTTTCATTGGCCGTATTCACAAATGTTCTCCCCCGTTTCTTCCAACTTTCAACTCGTGAAACCGTCGATTGGTTCCGCAAGTTTAATTTTCTTCTTCCTTGCTGACATCCTTCTTGGCCATTCTGCGCACGACCTGTTTTTGAAAGATGTAGCGCGACAGGACTGCCTGTTCCTTCGGTTTGTCCCAGCTGAATTGGGTTGCCACGTGGTACTCGTCCTTCTTGTTCTGGATCACTTCACAGCGGATAACCGTGGCGTTGAGCATAAACGCGACGTTTTCAAATAGTTTAATGCTCAATTTGATCCGTGCGCCGACTTCCAGCGGTTCTCCCATCACAATCAGCGTACCGTTTTGGGAAAGATCGACGGTCGTCGCCCGAATGGCGGGAGTTTCCCCTTCTTCATCCGTAAGCCGGACGGATACGTCCAAACAGATGGGCAACCGGAAGGCTTCGCGGCGTTGTTTCCTTGTAATGGGCGTGATGACTTTAAACGCGCAATACCGGATATCGTCTGTCTTGAATTCGTTTTCCAGTTTGGCGGCGAAGGTGAATATGCCATTCTCACGCATAAACCAGAAATCGCACGGCTCATCCTGTTGTATAGGAAGGGGTACAAGTTTATACGTAGGATACCCGATCACGAAACCGTTCGGTTCAAGCATCCGTTCGATCTTGGCGCGGGCGACAACCTCTCCCACCTTGACATCCATGATCTCCCCAATTTTTGCGATTTCAGATAGTTTCATCATTTTCCTCGGACAGGGAAGTTTTTCCCCAGAAGTTTTTCCAAAAATCCGCCGATTCCCTTTTTGACGGCTGACGTTTGGTCCTGATATTTATCGGCCAATGCCGCGATGTTCAGCGCCGCCATGCTTTTTGGCATAAACACCAGCAACGGTACCTGCGCTTTGATGGCTTTGACCATGTTTTCATCCTTGAGTATGTAGCCCAGCGGCTCGATGAGAATATCCGTATACCGCTGCGCGATGCATATAAAAGCGTCCGTTGCCGTTTTGGCTTCCCGTTCGTTGTCTGCAATGTTCATGACCAGGTAAAGTTTGCGTCGATCCGCTGCGCGATTGATGGTTTTCACCAGCGCATAGGCATCCATGATGGCTGTGGGCTCCGGGGTCGTGACCACGATGGTCTCGTCGCTGGCGGTAATCAAGCGCATGATGCGTTCATTGATGCCCGCGCCGGTATCGAAGATGATGGTATCGGCAATGTCATCCAGCGCATATAGGTTACAAAGAACGCTTTCCAGTTGATCGGGCCGCAACTCCAAAAGCTCCTGCACGCCCGATCCGCCCGAAACGAACGCAACGCCGTCCGCGCTATACTCAATGGCATCCCGGATATCCACCTTTTTGTACAGGATGGAGGAAAGATCGTACTTTGGCTTGATTCCCAGCATAATATCGATATTGGCAAGGCCGAAATCGGAATCCATGATCAATACCCTCCGGCCGCGCCTTGAGAGCGCAATGGCGAAATTCAACGCCACGGAGGATTTGCCTACCCCGCCCTTGGCACCGGTGACGGTGATCACTTCCATCCCCTTGCGCTTTTGCTTTTCCATATTGGTGCGTAGTTTCTGTGCTTGGTCCATGCTATCTTCTTCCCATCAAGATGTTCGCGATCTTTCTCGTATCCGCCACTTCGATATCGTCCGGAACGATCTGTCCTGTGGTAAGATACACCACGGGCTTTTGGGCAAGCGCAGCAACGTTAAGTATACCACCTTTTGTACTGACTTCGTCAACCTTTGTCACGATAAGCTTATAATCTTTGGCAAAGGAATAGTTTGCCAACGTTTCCTTTGCATATCGGTAACCGGTGGAGGCGCTCAAAAGCAGCAGAACTTCGTTGGCGCCGCTCTGTTCGATGGTTTGCCGCAAATCATCCCGGTACCCTTCGTCATAAGAACTCTTGCCAGCCGTGTCGATCAGAATGACCTGCTTGTCCGCCAATAGGTTGATCGCATCGGCCATTTCTTCCGGCTTATAGACGGTGATCATCGGAATATCCATGATTTCCGCATAGGTCTTTATCTGTTCATTTGCGGCGACTCGATAGGTGTCGGTGTTGATAATGCCCACCGATTTGCCCTCGTGCAGCATGTATTTGCCCGCAAGCTTGACAAGCGTCGTCGTTTTTCCCACCCCGGTCGGCCCCAT
Source organism: uncultured Christensenellaceae bacterium (assembly GCA_942492795.1). GTDB lineage: Bacteria > Bacillota > Clostridia > Christensenellales > QAND01 > RGIG3178. The sequence continues at coordinate 1,120,642 of OW818639.1, read as the reverse complement.
CAGAAGGATGATGCTTTGCCGGTTGTCCTCAGGACGAACCACCAAAGGCTTTCCCAGCTTTTGGGCCAACAGGTTTTCCAAGATCGTTTCATACGGATCGCTGGTCACCTTGGATATCTGCTGTGCCTGAGCGAGCAATTCGCGGGCGATGTCTTCCCAAATATCCTGTTCGAGGAATCGCTCATACAGCTTTTTCGTCCTGGCGGAGGAAAGGTCAATTTCTTTTCCCTGACGGCTTGACAATTCCTGCACCACATAGGTAAGATCCTCCAGCTTTTCGCTGAGCTTGTCGAACTTTTCGGACGATTCGCTTAGCGGCGCGCTCTTTTGCGGTTTGGATTTGGAAGCGACAGGCGTAGCATTGGATCCGTCGTTAAGCGTCGACTCATAAGCGGCCAGCACTTCCATCTTCTTCTTTCCAAGAGCGCCTTTGATCCCCTTGTCGCGGATCTGCCGGCTGCTCACGATAAGCGCGTCGGGTCCAAGTTCGTGGCGGATCTTGCTCATGGCATCTGCCATATCCCGGGCTATGTATTTCTTGATAAACACGTTATGCTCGCACCATCCCATCCGAATGAACTTGAATCGTCTGATCCAACTCACTATAGCTCATAACAATCAAATCGCTGTCCAACTGCCGGCTCAGCTTCTTGAAATGCCGCCTGATAACAGGGGATGTCAGAATGATGGGCGCATTGCCCAAACTCGTGGAGCGTTCGACGGCCGATTTTGTATTTTTCAGGATGCTCTGTATTTTTTCAGGCGACAGGACGACATAATCCCCCTGATCACTTTTTCGGATATTTTCGGCAATGATCTGTTCAAGCTGCGGATCCAGAAGGATGACGTTGGCTTTCCCGTCCGGTACGAATTTGCGCGAAAGCGCACGCTTCATGCTTTGGCGCACATGCTCCGTCAAAAGATCGGTATCCCGTGTTACACCGGCAAAATCTCCGAGCACCTCCAGGATGGAGGCTATATCGCGAATGGATATCCCTTCCATCAAAAGATTGCAAAGTACCTTTTGAACCTCGCCGACGGAGAACTGTTTTGGCACGACCTCATCCACAAGCGCAGGCTGCTGCGCTTTAAGGTTGTCCAGCAGCGACTGCACCTGCTGTCTTCCCAAAAGCTCGTGACAGTGACGTTTGATGGTTTCCATCAGGTGTGTGGCGATCAAACTGGGCACGTCGATGGTCGTATAACCCTTCATCTCCGCCTTTTCGCGGTCGCCTTCCAGAATCCATACAGCCGGCAAACCAAACGTCGGGTCAGTGGTTTCAATGCCGCTTATACGCTCGCTGGTCTCCGACGGGCGAAGCGCCAGATAATGATCCTGCATGATTTCCCCGCGCGCGACCTCGACGCCCTTGATCTTGATGATATACATATTGTTCGGCAACTGTATGTTGTCACGAAGCCGGACAACCGGCACGATAACGCCCAGATCCAGCGCGCACTGCCTTCTTATCATCACGACGCGGTCCAGAAGGTCCCCGCCTTGGGCGGAATCCACCAGCGGGATGATGCCGTAGCCAAATTCCATCTCAAGCGGATCCACCTGTAAAAGCGACGTAACGCTTTCCGGTTTGCGTTTTTCCATTGCATCCTGCTCGGCCTGATCTTTTTGAGTGGCCTCTTCGGTCTGTTTGAGCTTGTTGACCTTGGAACGGCCATACAGCGGCAGCATGATCGCAAGGAACCACATCGGAATCTTGGGCAGTCCCGGGATCAGGCTCAGCAGCCCGATCATAGCGCCGAGCATGTAGAGAACTTCCGGTTTGCTGAGCATCTGTGTCGTCAGATCCTGCCCGAAGGTTTCTTCCCCGGTGGATCTCGTGACGATGATGCCTGTTGAAGTGGAGATCAAAAGCGCGGGTATCTGGCTGACCAGACCGTCTCCGACCGTGGCAAGCGTATACACCTCTATAATCTTGTCGAACGACATGTTCGATCCGCTCAGCGATCCTATGATAATGCCGCCTACAACGTTGACCACGACAATGATGATGCCTACGATCGCGTCGCCCTTGACGAACTTGGACGCACCATCCATTGCCCCGTAAAAGTCCGCCGACTTCTGGATCGCAATGCGGCGCTGCCGCGCCTGGTTCTCGTCGATGGTGCCGGCGTTCAGATCGGCGTCAATGGCCATCTGCTTGCCCGGCATGGCATCCAGCGTGAAGCGCGCCGCAACTTCCGCCACGCGCTCGGAGCCCTTGGTGATGATGATGAACTGGATGATGACGATGATCAAAAACACGACCACACCGACAACCAGATTGCTGCCCACCACAAAGTTTCCGAATGTTTTGATGACGTTGCCCGCGTCGCCGCTGTTGCTCAAAATAAGGCGGGTGGAGGATATGTTGAGCGAAAGTCTGAAAAGCGTCAGCAACAAAAGCAGTGTCGGGAAGGTGGAGAACTCCAGAATATCCCGCGCATACAGCGCCATCAGAAGGACCAGCAGGGACAGACTGATGCTGATGATCAGCAACACATCCAACAGCTCCGGTGATAACGGCACTATGATAAGCACGATGATCATAAGAACCGCCGATGCCACGAATATATCCGAGCGTTTCATCTACCTGCCTCCTCTGATGGTTTGTTTCAACCTGTACACATACGCCAATATTTCTGCCACAGCCTGGAACATCTCCTGCGGCAACATATCCCCGATTTCACAGAAGAAGTACAGGTGCCTCGCTACCGGTTTATTTTCCACAATCGCAATGTTATGTTCTCTGGCTTTTTCCTTGATCCTTTGCGCGATCAGGTCCTTGCCCTTTGCCAAGATGACCGGCGCTTCCTGTTTGCCTTCCTGATACTGTATGGCAATGGCATAATGCGTGGGGTTTGTCACGATGACATCCGCATCCTTGATCGCATGCATCATTCGGCTCATGCTCACTTCACGCTGTTTCGCGCGGATCCTGCTCTTGGTACTGGGATTTCCTTCAAGCAGCCGGTGTTCATCCCGCACTTCCTGTTTGGTCATCATCAGGTCCTTGCGGTGTCTCCACCACTGGTACAGATAATCAAACGGCGCCATGATCATCAGCGCGATGATCAGTTTAAACGCCACCGCCATGAGCATCTGCACGGTCGCACGGATGGATGAGGACAGGTTCCCTGCCATAAATCCCGGCATCTGCTTTACCGCTTCGCCGTACTCCCCGTAAGCCACCCAAACGAGCACCGCCAGCTTGACGACGGCTTTGATCAGTTCCACAAGCGAGCGTTTGGAAAACATTCGCTTGAGCCCCTCCAACGGATTCAAATGGCTCATCTTGGGAGCCGCCGCTTTGGTTGAGAACAGGAATCCCACCTGCAAAACGTTGATCAGCACTCCCGAGGCTACCGCTGCACCCATGACCGGCAGCAGCAGCGTCACCATTTGGAGGATGACCGAGCCCATGATCGGCTTGATCGCTGCGACGTTGATCAAATCCGGTAGGGTTTCTCCGCCGAAGAACGATACCATCAGCGATTGCAAGCCCGTTGCCAGCCGTGTCCCGAACGTGGACAACGCCCCGAAAACCACCAGAAGCGAGCATGCGGTGGTCAGATCCGCACTTTTAAAGACCTGGCCTTTTTCTCTGGCTTCCCGTCGCTTTTTTTGCGACGCTTGTTCGGTTTTATCCCCGCTCTGCTGGCTCATGCGTGCACCAGTCCCTGCAACATTTTGCCGATGGACTCGAACATCCGCTCAAAGATTGCGTTGGTAAAAGCTACATAGGCAGGCATGATCAGAAGCAGTATCAGCAATCCCAACAGGACTTTAAGCGGGAGGCCGATGACGAACATATTCATCTGCGGGGCAATCCGCATGATAAATCCCATTACCAGTTCACCCAAAAGACCCGATGCGATCACCGGGATCGCAACGTTGACTGCCAACACAAATGCCAGTACAAATACCTCCAACGCCACGACCGCGATATTCGCGCTGATGGTGACATGGCCTATCGGGATCTGTTCAACCGCTGTTTTGAGTATGTAGATCAGCCGGTGAAGGCCGTTGACGCTCAAAAACGACAGCATCATCAAAACATAGAGCATGTTGCCCGTGACAGGAACGCTTACGGTATTCTGCATATCCATCACGTTGACCATGCCAAAACCCATATGCATGTCGATAAGATATCCGGCGATGTGTGTGATGGAGAAGAACAGCGTTGTGACATATCCCAATACGATCCCGAACAGAAGTTCCTTGGCGCACAAAAACACGAACTCTACGATCGAAGCGAATTGGATATTTTCAAGTTTCGGAGCCGCCATAAACAGCACGTATGTCAGGATCAGACAGATGCCGACCTTGGCGACATTCGGGACGCTTTTACGTCCGAACAGTGGCGAGGAGATCATCAGAGCGGACACCCGGAAAAACAAGAGCATAAAAAACCCCTGGTATGCGCTGATTGTTGCTACGAGTTTCTCCAATGCCGCACTACCTCCCCATCCCGTTGATATAGGAGAATACGCGGATCATAAAATCCGAAAGAGTCGACAGCATCCATCCCCCGAATATCAGCATCGAGAGCAAAATACCGAAGAGTTTGGGAACAAACGACAGCGTCTGCTCGTTTATCTGCGTAGCCGCCTGAAAAATGGAGATGACGATTCCTATGATCATCGCCGTCAACAGCAATGGCAGTGACACGATCAATATGGTATGTATGGCATCCGAGATCAGGGTCACAACCTGTGTTTGTTCCATTTCTGCGCTCCTTTCTTCGATATAAACGCGGCGCATATCAGCCGAAGCTTTGCAAAAGCGTTTTGACCGTGAGCGTCCATCCGTTGACCAGCACGAACAGCAGCAGCTTAAACGGCAGGGAAATGACCGTGGGCGGCAGCATCATCATGCCCATGGACATCAGCGTGGAAGCTACGATCATGTCGATGACGATAAACGGGATATAGATATACAGTCCTATCTGAAATCCGCGCTTGATCTCGCTGGTGACAAATGCCGGGATAAGGGTTGATGTCGCGACATTATCGAGGCTTTCAGCGCTTTGATCGGAAGGGGACATGGACATGAAAAACTCCAGATCGGTCTTGTATGTCTGCCGGAGCATGAATTCCCGGATGGGCTTCATCGCTTCCGTTACAGCCTGCTCTTCGTTGATGGTCTTTGCCACATACGGCTGGTATGCATTGGTATTGATGGTGGTGACCACCGGCGACATCGTAAAAAACGTTAAAAAAAGCGCTAACCCGATCAGAACCTGGTTGGGGGGCATTTGCTGCAGCCCGAGACCGTTTCTGACAAGAGAAAGCACGATGATGATGCGGGTAAAGCCCGTAAGCATGATCAGTATAGACGGCAAAATCGTCAATACGGTCATCAGCACCAGAATCTTGACGGTGTTGGATTCGCCGCCTAAAATTGCGCCGATAGAGGTGTCCGTATTGGAAACCGACGAGCAGCCGACCAGCATGGCGGCAAATACAATAAGACATATGACGAGCAGCATTTTGGCCGCTCTTTTTGATTTTCCAAGGCCGATCTTTTTCATTCGGCGTCGTCCTGTGAACCGGCGTTTTCCCTGATGCGTTGTCTGCGCGCTTCAATCGAATGCATCATATCGTCAATTTCGTCTTGCTTGGCGTGTTTTCTGTTGGTGACAGGTTTGTTGGCGGTGCGTTGTTTGAGCCACCCCTGTAGGGATTGGGTACCGCTCTTGCGTGATTGCATGTATTCTCCAACACGCTTGAAAACGCCCGGAAAACCGGCGGACATGTTGTCCTGTGCCGGTTCTTCCGATAAAAACTGTTCGAACTGTGCTTTGGGAAGTGAGCCGAGGGATGTCATGTTCTGTACGGATATTCCCAGAAGAAAAACCGTATCGCCCGCTTCTAGCAATAAGATTTGCTTATCTTTTCCGAGTATGACCCGATCGATAATATGAAGGCACTTTCCCTTGTTGATTCTCTGCGCGTTCGTTGAGACGACGCGGGTCGTATAGTATGCCGCTACGATCACCAGAATCATCAATACGATCGGCAGGATCGTGGCGCCAAAACCCTCAGTCAGCATTGCCCGGTCTCCATTCTTCGTTGTACAGCCTCCGTCCAGAGGTGCCTTGGCGCTACCATAGCGCAAAATCAAATATCCTTTTGTTTGGCTTACGCCTTTATACCTGCATTTTTATAATTTCGTTGTAGGCTTCCACAATTTTATTGCGAACCGCAATACCAAAACTCAATGTCAGCTTCGCTTTCTCAGCAGCGATCATCGTGGTCTCGAGGCCTTCGTCATCGCCGGAGAGCAGCGCAACCGTACTTTGTTGATTTACCTTGTCAGCATCGGAAATCTGTTGCAGTGCGTCGTTGAATACGTCTGTAAAGCTTACGGAATTCTTGGCTGTATTGGAGACTGAGCCGACGTTCATACCGCTTGCCGCGGAAGTTATTGCTGATATCGGATTGATTGACATCTATACCCCTTCTTTCGCCGGATCCTGCTGTTACTTGCCTATTTCAAGAGCCTTGAGCGCCATGCTCTTGGTCGCATTGAGCGCCGTTACGTTGGCCTCGTACGAGCGGGATGCAGCCATCATGTCCACCATCTCGGTAACCTCGTTCACATTCGGATAAGCAACGTATCCCTGGGCATTCGCATCGGGATGCGTCGGGTCATATTCGTACGTGAAGTCGGACATATCCTCTGCAATGGCAGCCACATAGACACCCTGCCCCGTCGCGCTTTTGACATTGTTCAGAATGGATGCAAACGAGTCGTTTTCTTTGGCTGAAAATACGGTGACCTTACGCCGGTATGCCTGTCCGGATTCCGTGCGCGTGGTATCTATATTGGCAATGTTTTGACTGATGACATCCATGCGGACGCGCTGTGCCGTTAAAGCGGAAGCGCTGATATCTATCGCACTTAAAAAACTCATCTACTCAACCTCTTTCATTGATAGCCATATCCAGCATATTGAATTCACCGGATATTTTTTGTACGAGCGTCATATAAAGCAACGAATTTTTAGCCATTTGTGTATTTTCGTAATCGATATCTACGTTGTTTCCGTCTTGCCGCATCGTCGTATTCGTGTTGTGTGTAACAACGGGCGAAATTTCATTTGTATTTTCAAACGCAATATGCTTATCGTTCGTCAATTTTGCCGTAAATCCACCTGTATTGCTGCTGAGAGCTTCTTTAAAAATAGCCTCAAATTCAACACTGGAGCTCTTAAAATTCGGAGTGGACTCGTTGGCAATGTTATTGGCGATCACTTTATTGCGAAGCCACGCTGCGGATAATCCTTGCTCCAAATATTTTGTATGATCAAACAAATCAAATGACAATCTTAAAGTACCTCTCCCCCGTGTTTATTTCATAATCAAATAATATTCAGTTGTAATAGCGTGAAGTGTTTTGATAATACCATAACTACCATGACAGATGCAAGAAGAAATTACAAAATATTTCCACTTTTTTTTAGCTCTGTAACTGCATGGTAATCATCTTATTTTCAATGCTCTTCCCGCCATCGATAGATCTTGTTCGGCATAACCGACAGCGAGCATTCTTGTTGTACGGCGCCCACTTGTTTTGCGACCATCGGCATCCCGTACACCACACAGCTTTCCTGGTCCTGCCCCAATGTCATGGCGCCCTTCTTTCGCATGGACAAAAGACCCTTGGCCCCGTCCCCTCCCATGCCGGTCATGATCACACCCAGCGCCTTCGGACCCGCCGCTTTGGCTACGGATTCAAAAAGGACGTCAACGGACGGGCAATGTCCGTTCACCCGGTCGTCTTCAAAACATCTGAGCGTATATTCTTTTCCCACTTTAACAACCTGCATATGCAGACCACCCGGCGCAATATAGGCGCAGCCGGGCAATACGCGATCTCCGCTTTCCGCCTCCTTCACCTTCATTTTGCTGTCTCTGTCCAACCTTTGAGCGTATAGATTGGTAAAGACAGGCGGCATATGCTGCACGACAACAATACCGGGCAAATCGCTTCCCAGCTTGCAAAACAGTGAATGGACCGCCTCCGTTCCGCCCGTGGATGCGCCGATGGCGATAATGTCGCCATATTTGTCGCACGTTTGCTGCTGCTTTTCCTCGTCGGATTGATTGATCGCGGTTTGCTTTGTTCGATCCATCTTGGCGATGGAAGCGATTTTGACCTTGACGATCAATTCGGTTATAAACGCCTGTCTGCCGTTCTTGTTGGACTGATCCGCCTTGTTCACAAAATCGACGGCGCCGGCTTCCATCGCATCGAATACGAGGTGGCTCGCCGAGCTTAAAACCACTACCGGCAGCGGATACTGGGGCATCAGTTTTTTTAAAAACTCCAGCCCGTTCATCTTGGGCATTTCGATATCCAGCGTCATCACGTCCGGCTGTTTGCTCAATATCTCATCCCGCGCCTGATAAGGGTCCGCCGCCTGACCCACGACTTCAATGGCAGGGTCGGCATTGAGCGCCTGTGCAATAAATTCCCGAAAGAACAGGGAGTCGTCCACGATCAAAACGCGAATCTTCTTTTGCATCGCTATTCTCCTTTGACAAAAATGGAAGGCTTTACGAATCGATAGGACGTGCTTGTTCTGTCAATGGATTCCGACTGGCCGATGATAAGATAGCCGCCGTTTTCCATAGCGCCATAGAATCGTTCGACCAACTCCTGTTTTGTCGGTGCGTCAAAATAGATCATCACGTTACGGCAGAAGATGACATGAAATTTTTTCTTAAAAGGAAATACCTTGTCGATCAGGTTGAACTTCCGGAAAATGACTTCGTTTTTAATGCGGGGCTTCACTTTAAAGCTGTTATCCGGCTGCTTGTCAAAATACGTGTTCCGCCATGCGGGAGGCATCTGTTCCACCGCGGCGGCATCGTATTGCCCGATCTCCGCTTTGTGCAGCACTTTTTCCGAGATGTCCGTCGCAAGGACTTTTTTATCCCAAAGGCCTTTTTCCGTTGCGAAGAATTCATCCATCACCATCGCCAGCGTATAGGGTTCTTCCCCCGTAGAGCAGCCTGCGCTCCATATCCTCAAGTCACGATCGCGAATATTCGCTTTCAGCTTCGGCAGGATTTCATCCTTAAGGAAGCGAATGGAATCGAATTCACGCATAAAATAGGAATAATTGGTTGTCAGGTAATTGATAACGGTGCTGACTTCCGAACCGGTTGGGTCAGCGAAGAGGTGCTTTAAAAAAGAATCGTACGAGTCATGCCCTTTTTGCACGAGGTAATTGTTTAATCTGCTTTCCACAAGCTCTCTTTTTTTTCGCAAATCAAGGCCGAAATTACGGCGCAGAAATTCAGTCAACATCTGAAATTCCTGATCTGCTATGCGCAGTGTTGTGGAACCGGGTTGGAGTAAGCTCATTCTTTGCCCCCATTTCATAGCGAGAACTACTGCATATATCGACATTTTTACCCGATATGTTTAGCGCCGAAGGTTCGAATTCAAAAATAAAGCAATAAAAGAAATACCGGATTTCTCCGGTATTAAGGGATTATCGACAAACCAATCTCATTGTGATGAAATCTGTTTTTCAACCGACATGTGCGTCGGAAAACACCTCTTCCCGCCGTTTTCTCAAAAACGGCGTTCCTGGGGGTTGCTCAAGGGGTGCGCGAAGCGTTAGGAAAACTCCCTCTGAAAGACATGGGTTTGTGCTTCACTGTCGTTTGCACACACCTCATGCTTTCAGAACCTCCAGTTCGCTTTATCGCCCACAGGGCGCGCTCACTTCCGGTTCCCACTTGAAGGTCATCGACAAGTCGATGACCTATACCGCATAGGCTTCGACATTCGAATCGGACGCATCGTCGCTGAGCAGCCTTTCGCAATCCAACAGCAATTTCACTTCGTTCCCAACCTTGCCGATACCCTGGATATACCGGTTTTGCATGCCTACCCTGACATCCGGCGGCGGCGCGATGTTTTCGTCATCGATGGTGACAACTTCCGCGACATTGTCCACGATGAAACCCACAGACAGCGTCTTGGTCTCCACAACGATGATGCACGTCCGGTCGTTGTAGGGGATGGCTTCCTTGCCAAACTTCAGCCGCATATCGATGACGGGGATGATCCTGCCGCGCAGATTGATGATGCCTTTGATAAATAACGGAACTTCGGGAATTCTGGTCACAGGCTGGATCCCTATGATCTCCGTGACAAAACGTATCTCGATGCAGAAGGTTTCATCGCCTAACGCGAACGCAAGGAACCTTCCGTGTTGGGTGTCTTCGCTCATTTCTAACAGTTCGTCTTGAATTGGCATGATGTATCCCCTTTTTCGTATAGTCGTTTCCTTTATAAGTACAGATCCACGAGCATGCCGCGGATTTCCTCCGCCATACCCATGAGTTTCAAATTGTCGGCCTGTTCGTTGAGTACCTCTTTGGCCATCTCGTCCAGCTTTGCGTTTATTTTTTTGATCAACGCACTGCTGCTGTGCCGGCCATGCGCATCAAAACGTTCGCTCTTATTGAACGAATAGGCGTTGCTGACCGCTTCATAGATAAAGCGCGCGACCAGCGTTCTGTAATGCTGAAATTCCTTTAGATTGGCCTTTTGCGCAACGTTTTGGCCCGCCACATAGATGCTCTCGTGGAGCGCGTCCAAATGCTTTTGATAACTCTGTTCATTGAGCTTTGTGAGCTGACGCGAAAAGGATACGGCGGCTCCGTGACTGTTGCCCTGATGACTTTCTTCCACAACCGCAAGTCCGATCGAACTTGTTGATTGCGCAGTCAAATTGATCTTCATCGTTTCCGCCTTCTTCTGCCTTATTTCTTCTTATCGAAATACATTCCGTCTGCGCTGCTAAATGGCACAAGGTACGATCGCAGTCCTTTTTTAACCAACCGTATATCGCGTATGTTTTTCTTGTATTCCTCAAGCCGTCCGTTGGCAAGGGCGTTTGTCTGCTTTTCAATCTCCTGGAGTGCTTTGAAAGAACGCTTCAATTCGTCTTCCATCGCCATGCAGTCCGGGGAGGCCGAGTGCGGTACCGCAGCGGTATGGAGTGTTTGCATCAGCTTCTCCATTTCCATCAGCATGCTCTGGTTTTTGCCGAGGGATTCAATAAACGCATTCACGTCGTCGCTTAAAAGAAATTCCTGTTGACGGCGCATCTGCTCTTGGAGCAAACCGATGGTCTGCTGCATTTTCAGCAGAATATGCGCCCGCTCTGTTGCAGCATCGTCGCACAGCTTGCTCATCATTCCATTCCGCCGTTTCGAAACGATTTCGCCACGCTGCTCCAGGTCAAGCGAAGATCCGTCAGCATGCCCACCAACCGTTCAAGCTCCGTTTTATCCTTGCTGGCATTCATTGCCATGGTTTGACGGATGAAAAACTCATAGAGTTTCAACAGATCGTTGGACAATTCAAAATGGAAATCCAGGCTGTTGATAAGCTCCAAAAAGACACGCCTGACCTTTTGAAAATGCTGGTTGGCTTGTTCATAATCCTTGCTGTCGATTGACATTCCGCCAAGTTTGAGCTGCTTTATCGCCTCATCGTAAAGCATCACGATCAGTCCGGCCGGTCCGGCTGTGAGCACCCCTTGCTGTTGGTATGTTTCATAGGCCTTTGCGTTCATACACTCTCTCCTCACCAAAGATACGTATCAACTGTTGCTCCCGCTGCCCAATGAGCCTATCATCGAGGAAAGCCAGCTGCTGTTGCTGTTCATCGTTGCCAACGCCGATTCCATGGCGGAAAACTTTGAATAATAATGCGATTCCTGATCCGCCAGCCAGTCCTCCAAATCGGAGAGTTTGCCGGATGCCTGTTCCATCTGTGTTGAAAGGGAATTTAGCGTCACGTCGGTACTGGTGGTTGTGTATTGGAGCATCGCATTGGAGATTCGCGTCATAAGACCCGATTCGGCAAATTTTGTCGCTCCGTCGGTGGATTCGCTCGTGCTTGTAAACATCTTGATGACCTGATCGGGATTTGCCTGCAGCGCTTCTTTCAGTGCGGTTTCGTCGATCTCGATTTCCCCGGTAGTCGTGTAACTTTCCGTCGTAAAACCGATATCCGACGCGCTGATGCCCGCGCTTGCAACAGAGGTGTAGAATGCGTTTCGCATGGTGCTTAAAAACGACCGGATATTTGAGTCATGGCGCAACAGACCGCTCTTCGCTTTGGTTTCCCATTTTTCGATCTGCGACTCCGACATTGCGGCTTTTTCGGTATCCGTTAAGGGCTTGAAATCGGAATATGTGTCCTCGCCGAGTTTGTCGTGCAGGGTCGTTATAAGCGTGTTGTATGATTTGACAAAATTGGATATCTTCTCAAAGATCCCCTCGATATCGCGCTGCACCGAAAACGAGATAGGCGTAGCCGATGTGTTTTTCAGCGTATAGCTGATCCCGTCGATGGTAAAGGTATTGGCCGATTCGGTAACCGTCGTTCCGTCGATGGACAGGATGGCGTCCTGCCCGTTGGTCGTCCCCTGTGCGATGCCAAACGCGCTGTTTGTTGAAGCAAACGCGTTGCCGGTGGTGTTTACAATATTGACTTCGCTGGTGCTTCCCGTATCGGTGGATGCGATGTAGAATCCGCGGCTCAGCGAGCTGTACCGCATGGTCACGCCGGCATCCGATGCGTTCACCTCGCTTATGACATCCCCCAGCGTATCCGTTTGGGAAAACGTAAACGGCGAGCCGTTGATGGAGAAAGAGATTTCTCCGTCCACAAATTCCAGCGCGTTGGTAAAAGCCAGTTCATTCAATGCTGTGGTCGTGGTTATACTCGCCCCAAACGCGGCGCTTCCCTTGATTGTGGCATTGGTAGCCAGCTGCGTGATGCTGTCTATGGCCATCGTGGTAGCCGTCGCCTGTGCCGAAGCCTGTATGCTCACAGCCGTGCTGTTGCTCAGTATGGAAACCGTGTTGGCTTTGTAGGTATCCGTCGAGAGCATATTGGACGAGGCATTCAACACGCTGAGGTTCTCCTGCCTGAAGTTTTTCAACCATGTGTTCACTTCGCGCAAGGCGTCGCTTTTCCATTCCAGTTTGGTTTGGAATTTTAACTGTTTATCCACCTTCAGCTGATCGATTTGAAGCAGTGATTTTACGATGGATTCGGTATCCAAACCGGATGAAAGCCCATTGAGCCTTAACGAAGACAAACCTGTTGTAGACAAATTTGAAACATTGACTGCCATAGAGGATACCCTTCCTTCCTGTTTAATAAAGGTCAAGCTGACGTTCTTACTATTCTATCGGTCTTTTTAACCGACGAAATAACCTAAAAAATCGATGACTGCGGTGACATCCAACAATGAAAGCAACCAAGGAATTGGATTGTCCTGCGGCTTAGAACAGCCGCGCGTATGGTGATCAGCTGTGGGCGTAGTACTTCACCTTGGACAGACCCTTGCTGCCATATACATCGGTGATGTAGGCATAGTCATACAGATGCCTGCCCGCCTGTGCTATGGTGACGCCGCGCTTCGGGTCATATTTGCCGTCTTTGGAGGGGCAAACAACCTGCACATGTCCGGATCCTCCCGTGTTTTTGTACGCGGTCACAACCGGGCGGCCCTGGTTGGCCAAAGACTGCGCTTCTTGCGCCGAGACCTCACGCCAGCCATATTCGATTCCCTTTTGACCGAGCCAGTTGCATATCGTGTTCGCGTTTGTCTGTATGGCCCCTTTCGTATCGGGACAATACCTGGCTTCCAGGGTGTCGGGATCGATATAATGGGGGATCTCCGCACCCATGGCACGCGTCACATCCCAAAGGAAGATGTTGCAGTATGTGCTGCCGTTTTTCACCGAATAGCGCACATTGTTTTCCACATCAAACTGATCGATGACCTGGCGGTACAGCGTTGCGCTTCGGTTGTACGCGCTGCTGGTTACCTGCGGATTGGCAGCGATGGAAGCTCTTGCGGGTATGCTCACCGTTGCGTTGGGATTGTAAACATAGACGTCTTTGTTCAGGTTTGTATTCCATATCCCATAGGACAGCGCGGGCATCTGGCTGTTGATAACGGAACTGCCCGACGCATTGTATGTCGGCGCATAGCAGGTATCGCCAGACAAGGCACCTGCCATGCTGCTCATCATCACGCCCATGCCGCCGCCGGACATGCCCGAACCCATCCCCATCATGCACAACATCATCAGGTTTGCGGTATTGCCGTCTTTGCTGTCATTCTTATTGTCCTTTGAAAGCATCGTGCTTAAAAGTGAAGTGACAAGGCTTGTATCATTGGTTGCGCTGAAGGATTGGGATGAAGAGCCCATCAGAGCCGAAGCCAACACCGTTGCGAACGAGCCGCCTGTGGCGTCGGCCGGTTGTTTGTTCAGTTGGTTTGCCCACAATTGCGCTACCGCTGTCACTTCCATTTTGCTTCCCGCACTTTCCTTCTATAGTAAAGCATGTTTCGCTTCCTCTTATATATCGGCGCAACGTCCGTATTCCTTTACATTTCTTTCGTATTGCGCAGACTTTTTTTGCTTCCTCCTTTTACGGATGGCACCAGGCGCTGCCCGATCAAAACTCGTCGCTGAAAACAAATCGTGTTCGCAATTTCGACAAAAGCTAAACAAGCTGGCAAATCTAACGATATATAATTCGTTGGAATGTAGACACGTACACAAGGAAGGCAGTCATGATTAAGCTAAACGAACTAAACGATATTCAATTGGATTTTTTTCAGGAATTGCAAAACATCGGCGGCAGCCATGCGGTGACCGCACTGTCCTCCCTGTTGGGGCAATCCATTGGCATACGTGTGCCCCGTGCGGAGTTCTTTTCCTTTAGCAACATCTGTGATGCCGTGGAAGGCCCTGAAGCATTGGTGACCGCTCTTTTGATCGAGCTCAGCGGCGAGATCAACGGATGCATCCTTTTGATCCAAAAGGCAGAGGACTCCCGTCATCTGTCCAAGGCCATGCTATCCGCAATGGGCATTGAAGAGGAAGAGGAACAGGATTCGTACTTTTCCGAAATGCAATTGTCTGCGCTGCAGGAAGTTTGCAACATCCTTTCCGGCGCATACATCACCGCTATCTCTTCTTTGACAGGTCTTCGAATTGATTGCTCGGTGCCATACATGACCACCGATTTTGCCGCGGCTGTGATGAACCTACCTGCGGCAATGTACGGAGATTATGGTGATACGGTGCTGTTTTTGCAAACGCAATTCGATAGCGACGGCAAGACGATGTCCGGGCATTTCTTTCTGATCCCGGATGTAGCTTCCTTCGAGCTGTTGGTTCAAAAGATGGGGGTATAGCATATGGCAAGCTTCTATATAGGCATAGCAGATAGCAAGGTTGCCAGATCACCGGATTCTCTTGTCACATTGGGTTTGGGCTCGTGCGTCGGGCTGGTGCTCTACGACGTGGTAGCCAAAGTTGGCGGCATGGTACACATCATGCTTCCCACGGCCAAAGGGGACGTTACGAACAAGGCGAAATATGCGGATACCGGCGTCGAATCCCTTCTAAAGGAAGTCCTGGCCTCCGGAGCAAGCCGCAGCCGCCTGGCTGCCAAAATGGCAGGCGGAGCGAACATGTTCGGCACTTCTTCGCAAAGCGACATGCTGCGCGTCGGCGAACGAAATGTGGAAATGTGCCACAAGCTGCTTCACGCATACGGCATACCGCTAAAAGCGGAGGAAACCGGCGGTAATACAGGGCGAACCATCGAATTTATGTGCCAGACGGGTGAACTTAAAATTCGAACGGCGTGGCCCCGCACAGAAAGAACTATTTAATTACGACAGCAATAGAGAAACGCATTTGAGGAGGAACAATGATGAAAAAGGTAATGGTCGTTGACGATGCAGCGTTTATGAGGATATCCATCAAAAATATCCTGACCAAAAACGGTTACGAAGTGTGCTGTGAAGCAGAAAATGGCGCTGTTGCCGTCACAAAATATAAGGAAATGATGCCTGACATCGTCACCATGGATATCACGATGCCCGAGCTTGACGGTTTGGCGAGCATAAAGCAAATCCTTGCCTTCAATCCCAAAGCAAACGTGATCATGGTTTCGGCGATGGGGCAGGAGAGCATGGTGCGCGAAGCCATCATGTCGGGAGCCAAAGGCTTCATCGTGAAGCCTTTTAAAGAGGATGTCATACTTTCGGCTTTCAACAATATCCCGTAGGCTCTCTTTCCCAACTAAAAAAGCGACCATACGATAAACGATAAAGGATGGAATACCATCATGTCGATGAACGATTCCCTTTTGGAAGTATACGTTTACGAAAACATGCAGCTTCTGGATACATTGGACGGTCTTCTAATCTCCGGCGAGAAGGACGGCTGTTTTCAACCGGAACAAATCGATGCGATCTTCAGAATCCTTCATACCATCAAAGGTTCCTCTGGAATGATGGGGTATGAAGAACTGACCAAGCTCTCCCATAGTATGGAAGATCTGTTTGCGCACCTGCGGGAAAATCCCGGACAGAAAACCGATCATAAGCGGGTTTGTGATCTGGTTTTTGCTGCCGGAGACTTTTTGCGCAGCGAAATCGAAGGACTTCAGGGCGGTGCCGTACCGCAAAAGAGCGCGGAGGCGCTGATTGCCCGAATCAAAACATACTACAATGTACTCAAAAACAATGACGTCGCGGTCGTGGCCGAAGCAAGCAATTTGGCATCGAAATCGGATTCCGCACAGACGGATCCCGGCTTGCCCATACTATGCGGCCAGGTCATCAAAGCCAGAGTGTTCTTCCAAAAGGACAGCAAGATGGAGAATGTTCGCGCTTTCGGGATTTTAAAATCCCTAGAGGGGCTCTTCCACAAGATAGCCACCCTGCCGGAAGATGTTTTGTGCGACCAAAGCGAAGACCTGATCGTGGCGAACGGGTTTACCATGTACATCGATACGGACGAAACGCTCGAAGACATCGAAAAAAAGGTGCGCGAAGCCTTTTTTATTCAATCGCTGGAAATAGACGTCATGCAGGCGGAGGAGCAGGAACTGCTGCAGCTGTTTTATAAGGATTTGGATCTGAAAAAGGAAACCGCGGTGCAGCAGACTGCCAATCAGGACACCCATGCTGCACAAAAACAGAACTATATGAGCGTAAAATTGGATAAGCTGGACAACCTGATGGATCTTGTGGGGGAGATCGTCATCACCGAGAGCACTGTGCTGAAAAACCCCGAAATTACCGGGTTGCATCTGGAGTCGTTTGAAAAGGCCTCGCGGCAGCTGCGCAAGCTCACCGACGAGTTGCAGGATATCGTGATGTCCATCCGCATGGTGCCCATCTCTGCTACGTTCTACCGCATGGAGCGCATCGTGCGTGACATGAGCCGCAAAATCGGCAAAGATGTCAATCTTTTGATAAGCGGCGAGGATACGGAGATCGATAAAAACGTCATCGATACGCTGGTGGATCCGCTGATGCACATCGTACGCAACAGCATGGACCATGGCATCGAGTCCAAAGAAGATCGCATCCTCAAGGGCAAGAACCCTGTCGGTACCATAAGTCTGGACGCCAAGAATACAGGCGGCGATGTCCTTATCACCATCAAAGACGACGGCAAAGGGTTGGATCGGTCGACGCTGATACGCAAGGGCATTGAAAAAGGATTTTTGAAGAAGCCGGAAAGCGAAATAACCGACAAGGAAGCGTACGGGCTGGTCTATAAAGCAGGTTTCTCCACCAACGATACCGTGACGGAATATTCCGGCCGGGGCGTCGGATTGGATGTGGCGTTGAAAAATGTGGAAAAGATCGGCGGATCGCTCTCCATCGACAGCACGCAGGGCGAAGGCGTAACGACGCAGATTCGTATCCCGCTGACCTTGGCTATCATTCCCGGCATGTTGGTTTCCGTGGGGGAATTCAACTATGTGCTGCCGATATTGAATATCAAGCAGTCGTTCAAACCGCAATCGGGCCAGGTCTTTGCGGATCCTGACAAAAACGAGATGATCATGATCCGAAACGAGGTCTTTCCCGTTTATCGTCTGTACAATCTTTTCGGCATCGACACGCATGTAAGGCAATTGGAAGACGGCATTCTGATGGTGATCGAGGACGATTCCCGAACCTATTGCCTGTTTGTTGACCAGTTGCTTGGCGAACAGCAAACCGTCATCAAGCCCATGCCGTTGTATATCTCCCGCACGATGGGCTGGATCAAGGGCATCGCGGGCTGCACGATTTTGGGCGACGGAAACATCAGCCTGATTCTGGACGTCAACGGACTCGTCTAGAAGCCGGTCCCTTGCGGCTACATTCGGGCGATAGTATAGTGAGGTAAAAAGGTATGCGATTTGTACCTGTAAACTGTTTGCGTCCGGGACAATCGTTGGCCTCTGACCTGGTCATTGGCGACAACCGGACCATGCTGCGCAGGGGTGTGGAACTCACCGCACAAGCCATCACGCGATTGCGCACCCTTGGATTTCAGGGTGTTTATATCGACGATGAAATCTCCCGCGATATCCAGGTCGTCAGCGTTATCAGCGATCAGGTGAAAAGCGCCGTAAACAGCAAGCTTCGGAATCTCTATAGCAGTGCACAAAACAAGTGGAACAGAAAGGCCGATGTTCATTTGAACGGCCTGGATGCGACGATGGCTGATCTGGTGGATGAAATATTGGTCCATCGGAATATGCTGGTCAGCATCGTCGATTTGCGCACCTACGACGACTATACCTTTAGTCACAGCCTCAACGTAACCGTTTTGTCCGTTATCATCGGATCGGCTTTGGGGCTTTGTCGGCTTGAACTCCATGACCTGGCGATGGGCGCCATCGTGCACGATATCGGCAAGGTTTTTATCGATAAGGATATCATCAACAAACCTGGCAAGCTTACCGACGATGAATACGACGCGGTTAAGCTTCACAGCACCCTTGGCTATGAATACATCGGGGATAAAATCGGATCCTACAGAGCCAAACAGGTCGTTATTTCCCACCACGAACACTACGATGGCAAAGGGTATCCCTACGGGCTTGCCGGAGAAAACATTCCGCTTTTAGGAAGAATAACCTGCATCGCCGACGTCTACGACGCGCTCACTTCCGACCGCCCGTACCGTCGCGCTCTTTCTCCGCTGGAATCCTTTGAATACATCATGGGGCAAAACGATATCCTCTTTGAGCCGAAAGTCGTCCAGGCCTTTACCCGCAAAGTCATGCCATACCCCGTCGGCACCTGCGTGCGCTTGAGCACGGACGATATCGCCATCGTGGTCAACAACTATGAATCTTCCTGCTTACGGCCTGCCGTAAGGCTTCTGCACGATCAAAAGCTGACCGATGAGTTTATTGATCTGACGCATGACGCCTCCTCTTTGAACATCACAATCAAAGAAGTTATCAATTTATAATGTATCCTCTGTTTGAGAAGGACGTTTCTTTCTGCATCTCATGCATTTTTTAGATGGTTAATACAATGGTATCGACAATATTCGACAGTTATTATTGCTTTTAATTTCATTTTAATACGATTTTTGCTAATGTTGCTTACAAACAAATACGATTGAATATATGGAAAAGTTGGGATAAGGAGGATCGAAATGGCAGAATTCCAGACGGAACTCTCCGGGCAGGCCGACGATACGCAGCATGGAAGATATCTCATGTTTGCGTTGGGCAACGAGGATTTTGGGATCGAAATCAAATATGTGACCGAGATAATCGGGATGCAGCCCATCATGGTGCTGCCGGAAGTCCCGGAATATTTTAAAGGCGTTATCAACCTTCGCGGCAAGATCATTCCGGTTATCGACATCCGGTTGAAATTTAAAAAGGAACCGATTGATTATACGGACAGGACATGCATTATCGTGATCGATACCGAAGATCTGTGCGTTGGTCTGATCGTTGACAACGTGGCCGAAGTGGTGGGAATCGATGATCAGAACGTCGTGCCTCCACCGACCATCCATACTGGCTTGTTCAACAAGTACATGCAGGGCATCGGGAAATTGGGGGACAGGATATCGCTTCTTTTGGACTGTAAAAAGTTGTTCCTGGACGAAGAAATTCAGATGCTGACCAATACAAATTAGGAGGAAAGACAAATGATGAAGTGGTTTACAAACATGAAAATAGCGCCCAAGCTAATCGCCGGTTTTTTGATTACGGCGTTGATGACAGCAGCGATGGGCGTGTTCACGTTACTCAATCTAAAATCTCTGAGCGGAAACTCTGAACACCTCTATAAGAACCTGCTGGTTCCCACCGAAGATGCGGCACAAATCAGCATTGCATTTCAGCAAGTGCTCGTGTCGCTCAACCATGGACTGACGCTTGATGACCCGCAACTGATGAAAGCTGAGTTTGACAAGATCTCCGCCTACAGCACATCCATCTCCGAACATGCAACAGCGCTTGAGGCGAACGTCGACAAGTCGGAACAAATGCAGCAGCTGATAAAAGAATTCAACGACACTAGAACGACAACGCTGCCGTTGATACAGCAAATCATCAAATTGGCTCAGAACGGCCAAAAAGCGGAAGCGGCGGCATTGCTCTCCGATACCGGTGCTGCCGGCATAGCGGCGAACAGCGAGAAAGCCATCATCGATAAGATTTTGGATCTGCAAGTCGCAAACGCTGCGGCGAGTGCCACAGCCGGCGCAGCCCAGGCCAACAGCGTCGTATTGATCACGATCATTGTGATGGTCTTCGTTCTGGTCGTATCCATCACCATCGGCATCATTCTTTCACGCATGGTCAGCAAGCCCATCAAAGAGACGGTGAAGGTCGCAAAAGCGCTTGCGGAAGGCAACTTGGATGTGCCGCTGAATATCAAATACAAGGATGAAGCCGGCCAGCTGGCAGCTACCATCAATCAGGATGTCAGGCTTGCGTTTAAAACCATTGAACGTTCCCGCATCGTTGCGGAAAAGCAAGCCGAATACCAGGCAGGGGAAGTTCAAAAGCTGCTCTTTAGCCTGCAATCCCTCTCGCGCGGCGACCTGAACTGCGATATCGTAGTAGACGAAGCCGATCAGGACACGGAGCTTCAATTCAAGCTGTTCCGTGAGATCGCCAACAACCTCGGCGGCGCGGTTCAGACGATCAAAGGGTATATTCAGGAGATCTCCGCGACGTTGGCCGAGATGGCCATCGGCAATCTGACCGTTGAAATAACTTCCGATTACCTCGGCGATTTCGTTGAACTCAAACGTTCCATCAACGACATCATCGTCGCGTTCAACGCGACTCTTACCGAGATCAACAACGCTGCCATACAGGTATCCGCCGGAACCAGGCAGGTATCCGAAGGCAGCCAGACCATATCGCAGGGCGCAACCGAACAGGCAAGTTCCATCGAAGAACTGTCCGCTACCGTCACCGACATAGCGACCCAGACCAAGCAGAATGCGGTAAATGCCAACAACGCGAACGAACTCGCAAACAGCGCCAAGCAGGGTGCCGTCGAAGGCAATGTCCAGATGCAGGCATTGCAGCGCGCAATGGAGGAGATAAACGACTCCAGCGAGAATATTTCCAAAATTATCAAGGTTATCGACGATATCGCATTCCAGACCAATATCCTGGCGCTCAACGCAGCGGTTGAAGCGGCGCGCGCCGGCGTACACGGCAAGGGATTCGCGGTTGTTGCGGAAGAAGTCCGAAATCTTGCCGCCAAAAGCGCAAACGCCGCCAAGGAGACAACGTCTCTTATCGAGGGATCCATCAAGAAGGTTGGCGTAGGGACTAAAATTGCCGACCAGACAGCCAAAGCCCTGGAAAACATCGTGGACGGTGTCGAGAAAGCAGCCGGATTGGTTGGCAACATCGCGATCGCCTCCAACGAACAGGCAACGGGCATCGCACAGATCAACAGCGGCATCGATCAGCTCTCGTCGGTGGTTCAGACCAACTCCGCCACAGCCGAAGAAGCGGCGGCGGCAAGCGAAGAGCTGTCGAGCCAGGCAGAGCTTCTGATGAGCATGGTATCCCAATTCCAGCTTGGCGGTATAGATGCGGCCAAACACGCAGAAGGCGACCAGAGCGCCAAGTCGAAAAAGTCGAAAGCCGATGCGTCGCACATATCGTTTAACGATATGGATTTCGGAAAGTATTAATCAAAAAACTTGAGCCTGCAGCCTATGCGGCTCAACAAATAAAGACCCTGCTTCGTTATGAAGGAGGGTCTTGTTGTATAGAGAGTTTATATCCTTTTCGCTTTCTCTCCGCCAAGCTTCATCGCCTGCTCGTTGACGGGCAAAAGATGTTTGCGGCGTTCGCCGAATGCCTCTTCAAGCGCTTTGCTCACGCTCTTTTGCTCCACAACGGCGGTGATTTTCACAACGGCACCGAGCATGGCCATGTTGGCCGTGCGCAGGTTGCCCACTTCGTGCGCGATGTCCGCTGTCGGGACGTCGTATATCTCGATGTCGCCGCGCGTTTGCCCCATATTGATCAGCGACGTATTGACGAACAGCTTGCCGCCCTTGCGTACCGTGGAAATGTATTTGTCAAAACTCGGCTGGTTCATCACGATGCAGATGTCGGGAGACGTTACGATGGGATTCCCGATTTCCATTTCCGAGAGTGTCACGGAACAGCTTGCGGTACCGCCGCGCATCTCGGGACCGTAGCTTGGCAGCCACGATACGTTTTTGCCCTCTTCCATGCCCGCGTGGCAGAGGATGTTGCCCAACAAAAGCACGCCCTGCCCGCCGAATCCGGCTATGAGTATGCGGTCTTCCATCCTCACACCTCCTTCATGACGCCCAGCGGATACTGGGGGATCATGCTTTCTCGGACAAAATTCATCGACTCCTGCGGCGAAAGTCCCCAATTGGTGGGGCAAGTCGAAAGCACTTCGACAAGGGAGAAGCCCTTTTTCTGTATCTGCCGCTCAAACGCTTTTTGAATCGCGCGTCTTGCCTTTACAATGTTCGGCACATCGTGCAGCGAAACCCGCTCCACATACGTTGCGCCGTCCAGTGTCGCTATCATCTCGCTTATCCTGATGGGCAATCCCTGTCCTTCCGCTTTGCGACCGTACGGCGAGGTCGTGGACTTTTGCCCTACAAGCGTCGTGGGCGCCATCTGCCCGCCGGTCATGCCGTAAATGGCATTGTTGATAAAGATGACGGTAATATTTTCCCCGCGCATGGCGGCGCTGACGATTTCACCCGCGCCGATGGCGGCCAAATCCCCGTCCCCCTGATAGGTGAACACGACAGCCTCCGGCAGCGAGCGCTTGATGCCCGTTGCCACCGCAGGCGCCCTGCCATGGGCGGCTTGCTGCATGTCGCAGTTGAAATAGTTATAAGCAAACACTGCGCAGCCGACAGGGGCAACGCCGATGGTCCTGTCCGCGCAATCAAGGGCGTCCAAAGCCTGCGCCACGAGCCGGTGTGCGATCCCGTGCGTACAGCCGGGGCAATAATGCAATGTGGCGTCGGTCAGCGCCTTTGGTTTTTCGAATACGACTGCCATTATTGTATCGCCTCCTTCATCGCGTTGAGGATCTCTTCCGGTGTCGGCACCATGCCGCCGGTACGTCCGTAGAACGAAACGGGGCATTTGCCGTTGACGGCAAGGCGGACATCGTCCACCATCTGCCCCATGCTCATCTCCACGACAAGGATGTGCTTTGCTGTTTTAGCAGCCTGTTCAAACGGTTTGTTCGGGAACGGCCAGACGGTCTTCGGACGGATGAGTCCCGCCTTGATGCCCTGCTGTCTCGCAGCCAGCACGGCGTTTTTGCAGATACGCGCCGTGGTGCCGTACGCCGCCAAAAAGACGTCCGCATCGTCTGTCATAAACGCTTCGTATTGCGGCAGCTTTTCCTGGATCTCGTTGTACTTTTCCAAAAGCCTCAGATTGACTTTTTCCAGAACATCCGGCTCGATGTACAGCGAGTTGACGATGTTGCGGCCCGGATGGTTCTTTGTTCCGGTCGTCGCCCAGGGCTTTTCCACGCGCGATGCTGCGGATTGGGACAAAAGTTCCAAGTCCACCGGCTCCATGATCTGTCCGATCATGCCGTCGCCCAACAGGATCACCGGCATGCGGTACAAATCCGCCAGATCAAACGCCTGCATCGTCATCTGCGCCGCTTCCTGCACGGTGGACGGTGTCAGGACGATGGTGCGGTAATCCCCGTGGCCGCCGCCGCGCGTCGCCTGATAATAGTCGCTCTGCGCGGGTTGTATGCCGCCCAGTCCCGGGCCGCCGCGCACCATGTTCACCACAACGCAGGGCAGTTCGGCACCGGCGATGTAGCTGATGCCTTCCTGTTTCAAACTGATGCCGGGCGATGACGAGCTCGTCATGGCGCGTACGCCCGCGCCCGCGGCGCCGTAGATCATGTTGATCGCTGCGATCTCGCTCTCGGCTTGCAGAAATGTTCCGCCTATTTCCGGCATGCGGCGGGACATATATTCCGGAATTTCGTTTTGCGGGGTTATGGGATAGCCGAAATAATGGCGGCAACCCGCCAGAATGGCCGCCTCCGCGATGGCTTCGTTGCCTTTCATCAATACTTTAGCCATATTCTCACCTTTCCACCCGAATCGCACATTCGGGACACATGATGGCACAGGCAGCACAGCCGATGCATTGCGACAAGTCCGTCAATGTGGCAGGCGGATATCCATTCGCATTGAGATGCGCTTCGTCCAAGAAAAGAATTTTTTTCGTACAAGCACCGACGCAAAGCCCGCATCCTTTGCACATAGCCGCGTCGATTGTGGTGTTTGCCATGGTAACCCTCCCGTACCGTATAAATACACTGTACATAAACCAATAGGTTTAACGTTTATTATAGAAACAAACGGATTACACTGTCAAGCCCGGATTGCCCCGTTTCGAAGCCAAACCGGGCTGTTCCTGGGCTGTAAAACGATCGCTTCGCCGGAAAGTTTCCCGCGGGTTTGCGCCAGAATATCCGCCGTGCCGCTGTGAAAGAGGATGGGTTTCCCCGTTTGTTTTGCGACTTCGCCAAGCACCGTTTCCCCGATGAAAAGATGATTGGGTTCGGTTTCTTCCAAAAGATTGGCGTTGTTGATAAACCCCGTGACGCGAAGCCTTGCATGCGTCTGCAGCGTTTCCATCAATTCGATTATTTCCTCAGGGGTGCGCGTGAACGGGCGGAAAACATTCACCGCGAGCAGAAAACAAAAGGTGTCCCGGGGCGCAACGGCAGCAAGAATGGAACCCAGCACTGTCGCTCCCACCGCATCTCCGCCCAAATCGACGATGACATCGGAATCCGTGTCCAAAAGCGCCGCATGGATGCCGCCCAAAAGCCGCGGCGCGTCCACATTCGTATTCGCAAAGCCGGGGGAAACGACGTGTATGCCCATGGCCTCAAGCGCTCCGCCGTGCGCGGACGATGTGAAATAAGGGTTGACGATATCGAGATCGACAAGCGTGACACGGTGCCCGATTTGCTTTGCATCCCGCGCCATCTGCATAGCGATTTCCGTCTTGCCGCTGCCGAAATAACCTGTGATGATGCTCTTCATCCGTTCCTCCGCAAAATCCGTTCCTAACCGTTCTTCTGGAATTGCTTTCCTGTATCCCTGCATAGACACAAAATACTCCCATAATAACACATGCTCCGCCGATAGAGTCGGCGGAGCGGTTGTTGCTGTTGCGTATGTTGTTTCTATTTGTTGGACGTTGCGCCGGGCGTCGGCGTGACAATCGGGCTGGTCCAGGTTCCCATCGATATCTTCAATCCGCTCTTGCTCGCTCCGTTGCCTATTTGCGCGTAGAGTGTTCCGTCCACCGTTATGCCGTTCGCGCCGATGACGGTGACGGAATCGTTGGTGGGCAGCAGTTTAAACAGCGCGGCAAGCGCGTCGAGATCCTTAACGTTGAAACGCACCGTGGAACCGATGTCATACCCCGCCTTGGTCAGAATATCCATCGAAAGATTCGCGATGTTGGTGGAGGTGACAGCGTATGTGACCACCCCGCTAGAATTTACGACATAAACGTTCCATTTGTGATCGATCGTCGGCAGGGTAATTTTATCTTTGAGACCTTCCACAACTGTTTTGTCCAGAGCGGCGTCGCTGACCTGCTGCTGCACGGAGGACGGTGCCGGTGTCGCGGTGGTTTTCGGCTTTACCGGAAAAAAGGTTTCTTGGATCTGGAAGGCCAAAAGGATCGCAACGCAGATCCCCACCTGCCATATGATCTCTTTGCGCGTATACGGTTGCCGTTTGCGGCCGCCATCATCGGCTAAGAATCTGGAGCGTTTGTTGTTTGCCAAAGAAGTTCCCCCTACCCAATGTCGTTGGTACGGGACAATTATACATGAACAATGGGATTGCGTCAAAGCGTCGGCATATAATTTTCCATGATTGCCAGAGCGGACTTCAATCCGTCCGCCGCAGCGCTGATTATGCCGCCCGCATACCCCGCCCCTTCGCCCGCCGGATACAGGCCGCGTACGCTTTCGGACTGCCTGTCATCCCGTCGCAGAATGCGAACCGGAGAGCTGCTGCGCATCTCAACACCCGTCAATACCGCGTGTTTATGGTAAAACCCGCGCAGTTTTTTATCGAACTGCACAATGCCGTAGGCGATGCCTTGTGCTGCAAAAGCGGGCAGGCAATCCCACAAATTGGCACAAACGGTGCCGCGCGGATAACTCGGCTTGATATCCCCCATCGGCATGATCTTTTTCTGCATAAACCCGGACAGCGTTTGTACCGGTGCGCGATAGTCTTTTCCAAATGAAAATGCCTTCGCTTCGAACTGCCGCTGGAACTGGATGCCCGAAAGCGGGTCGTCGCCGCAGTCCTGCTGGGTTACCTGTACGACCACAGCAGCATTGGCGTTCACACCGTCGCGCTTGCTGTTGCTCATTCCGTTCACGCAAAGATATCCGGCTTCCGATACCGACGGGATGACGATACCGCCCGGGCAATTGCAAAACGTATACACGCCGCGCCCGTTGTGCTGTGCCGAAAGCTGGTAATCGGCGGCGCCGAGTTTCTCATGTCCGGCAAAACTGCCGTATTGCACTTCGTCGATCAACTGCTGTGGATGTTCTATGCGCAGGCCGACGGCGAACGGCTTGAACGCAAGCGCAACGCCCGAGAGCTTGAGCATTTCATAGGTATCGCGCGCGGAATGCCCGATGGCCAAAACCGCGCATTCGCAATCGATGGTATGCTGCTGGGCGTTTTGTTCATATACGACGCCGCAAAGCCGCCCGTCTTTGTGCTTAAGCCCTGTGACCTTGGTGCCGTTGTGCCATTGGGCGCCGAGACTTACGATGCGCTGTTTGAGGTTTTGGATGATGCCTGTGAGTACATCGGTTCCAAGATGCGGCTTGTTTGCATAGAGTATTTCCTCCGGCGCGCCGTGGTCTACAAGCGCTTCCAAGACCCATGTACCGTATGCATCGCGGCCTCTCGCGGTCAGTTTGCCGTCGGAAAACGCGCCGGCGCCGCCGTCGCCGAAGAGCACATTGCTCTCTTGCTGATGCGCGCCGCCTTGAAAAAAGCGTTCCACTTCGGCTTTTCGCGCAGCCACATCGCCGCCGCGCTCGAGAATAATCGGATTGTATCCCTCTTCGGCAAGCATCAGTGCCGCAAAAAGTCCGCACGGACCCGCGCCGATCACAACGGGCGGCGTGGACAGCTTTTGGCTTCCGATGCGGATCGGCAGCGGCTGGGGCTGCGGCGCGCTTAGCACACCGTCCGGCAACACAGCGTCGTCCGGAACGCTCACGTCCAGGGTATAAAGAAATTTAATATTGTTTTTTCTGGCGTCAACGCTCTTGCGTTCAATGCGCACATCCGAAACAGAGCCCGAGGGAAGCCGCAATGCTTCCGCCGCTTTTCGCTTTAAAAGCGACTCGTCTTCCTCGAGAAAGAGCTGTACCTGCAAACGAACTTTTTTCATCTGTTCTCCTATTACAAAGGGGCGCTAGACGCCCCTCACATTCGATACTATATTGACCGTCCCCAAACTATTTGTTGCGTTAATCTTATGGGTTTATAGGGGCGATGGTCACAGACATGCTGATGGGCACTGCGGATATCTGCACAACGCCTTGCGGCAAAAGCAATTCAACTTCAAACGTTTTGGTCCCGCGCAATCCGTCTACCCGAACCGGCCGGATGCTGACGCTTTGGAGAGAACTCAGAGGATCGGCCGGGCCATACACCGTAATCTCATTTTTGGAAAAACTGATGCTGGTGATCCGGTATCCCGGCGCGATGGCGCCGACATCCTCGACACACGCAGCTATTTCGTTGTTGAGCGCTATTGTCTTCTTGGGGAAGACATCCATTTTTACCATGACGGACGGCAGCGTGCTGACAAAATAATCGGAAGAGACCGGCGCATTGTCCTTGTCCACAAGGATCAGCGAATAAGAGCCGTTGATGCTCTCGTTGAGTGCGGAAAGATCGATATTGACCACCGCGCTCGTCACTTTCACGACATCCTGCTGCGCTCCTGTGATCTCAATTCGCGACGTTGACAATACGGGATCCAGATGGTGCAGCGAATCGCCTATTTGCCCTTTGTAGGCATAGGATACCGGTATGGCGCGGGTCGTCCGCTGATCCACATCCAACGTTATGACAGCGGGCGAAACGGACACCACAGAGCCTACGGTGGTTTCTCCCGTCAAATATATCTCGTACTGTCCTTTGCGCTGTATGTCGCTCAGATCCGCCGTAACCTGCACCGAACCGAGGTTCAAACGGTTTATTTCGCTTATCTTGACATCCGCCTTGATCGTGACCGGATTGAGCACTTCATCGTTTCGAATGATCAGCCCCGCTTCCTCCAACTTTTCAAGCCCGATGATGTGCAGCGGTACGTTTTCAAGCGTACGGGTCCGAAGAGGGTCGTTCACCGAAATGACGAAACTCCAGATGATGATGGCAAAGAAAACCGCAATGATCTTCAGTCCCAGATTTTTGTTAAACTTATTCCAA
The DNA here is from genome assembly GCA_942492795.1 of uncultured Christensenellaceae bacterium. Lineage (GTDB taxonomy): Bacteria > Bacillota > Clostridia > Christensenellales > QAND01 > RGIG3178. Next base: position 1,091,746 of record OW818639.1, on the reverse strand, counting down.
ATGGTCTTCATGCTTGCTTCCTCACCCGGTTGCGTATGCGGCTTAGAAAGCCGCCGTTGCCTGCACTTGGTTCTTCGCCGGCCTCCATCATCTGGCGAATGGTGGCGGCGGTGAGGTTGCGGCGCAATTTCCCATCCTTCGCAGCCGAAATAATTCCGGTTTCTTCCGACACGACAAACACGATCGCGTCGGAAACCTCGCTAAGCCCGATGGCTGCGCGGTGCCGGGTGCCGACGGTCTGGTCAAGATCCTGCCTTTGTGTCAGCGGCAAAAAGCATCCCGCCGCCAAAAGGGTATCGCCTTGTATGATGGCGGCACCGTCGTGCAGCGCGGTGCCCGTTTTGAAAATGGTCTCCAGCAGCGAGGCGGAAACCATGCCGTCCACCCTTGTGCCGGTCTCCAAAATATCGCCAAGCGCAACCGTACGCTCGATAACGATCAGCGCTCCGACATGCTGCCTGGAGAGGTTGAGCATCGCATGCGTGATCTCCACCAATGTTTCGCCGTTGTTGCGCTCGCTTCGGATCGTTTCCAGAAAGCTCCCGCGGCCAAGCTGCTCCAGCGCCCGCCGAAGCTCAGGCTGGAACAGGATGACAAGCACAATGGCACCGTTGTTAACGATGTAGTTCAACAGCCATGATACGGTTTGCAGGCGCAGAATGGAGGACAACCACGAAACGGTCAGCACAAAGCCAATGCCGCGCAGCACCTGTTTGGCACGCGTTCTGCTTGCAAGCTTCAAGACATAATAGATGATGATGGCAATGATGAAGATATCAATGGCATCCACGACGTCAAATCTGGATAGACTTGCTAGTATCGATGTCCATATTCCCTTCATAAAGCACCTCCTCTGCTATGGTTTCCGTGCAAAACGCTTCGCAACGGCTCCGAAAAAAGCATCTGCATCTCCTCGTGTGCGCTTAATAGACACCGCTTATCATAGGGATAAAGCGATTCCAAAACGAGGGATTGCTGCCTGAATGTTTGCTCATCGAGCCTGCTTTGCGCCCATGTCGATGTCCGCAAAAACCGGAACAACTCGGCTATGGCATCATCTTCCAAAAGCCGGTTTACCTTTTCCGCCTGTGCCAACAGGTCGGGGCTATTAAGCGGAAGATTGGCGCGCAGCCTTCTATTGACTAAATTTGCCAAAGTCGTGCGTTCCCGCTTGAGATTTGCCAACTTGTAGAGCAGTTCATCCGCAGCTTCAACGCAGGCGTCATCGATACTATCCCGACCGTCCTGCATTTGGTTGTGTGGATTACCGTCATACTTCATCCAAGCCACGCACTTTCTTATTCTGATTTTTAATTTTATCATAATCTTTGGTCAAACACAAACCGAAGCAGGCACTTTCTTTTCCCGGCGTCGGCATATGAATCAACTGTTGCTTGATTCTCCACCCCAAGCAGCATGCTTATGCGTACAGTGATGATCGTGACGGATGCTGCACAGGAACGCCTCCGGCTGTTCAACGGAGCAAAGGCGAAAACCGGCAATCCCTCCCGGGGGCGGCTTGTTTATGCGCTTGCGAAGGCACGGAACAAAGCGGGTACTTGCTGGTTATTCTATAGAAATATCCGCTCTGTCGGGAAGCGTCAACAGGAAATAATGATGGTGTATTGTGTCTTTTGCAACGGCTGAATATCCGATTGTAGTGCATCGGCATGCCGCCGTAAACCTCTGCTTGGGTACCCCTTTACGCTTTACAAATACAGCAAATAACGCTATAATGTCTTAGCTATTCTCGTAAGTATGCGAAAAGAGGCGAATGGCGATGAGAGTGGTTGGCCTGGTGTTATGCGTATTGCTGCTCACTGCCGCCCTTATGGGCTGCGGAGGCGGCTCTATCGTCGGCACCTGGAAACACGACACGATGGGCGTTGCCTATGAATTTACGTCCGACAACCGGGTGACCATCACATTGTCCGGGCAAAATCCCGTTTCCGGCACATACTCGTTGGACAAGGCAACCAATACACTGCTGCTGAGTGTCAACGAGCAGCAGCAAAGCGGCATCATCGACATAAAGGGCAACACACTGCGCATCACGAGCCCCGATTCCGGGTCCGTGGTCACCATGACGCGCGTGCGTTGATTGGCATAAGCATTTATCCTGCAAGTCATCTATAAACAAAGCGGCGAAGCCGCTCGGGAGGAACACCGTATGAAGAAACTAACCGTACTATTGGCCGTTATCCTTTGCATGTTTGCGCTCACAGGCTGCAAGAAGAGCGCCATCGAAGGAAAGTGGTTGGATGCCAACGGCACGACCTATACATTCAACAGCGACATGACCTTCGCCATCAACACCTCCCCTGATGTGGTGGTTGGTGGTTCCTTTTCCATTTTAAAGGATGCCAACAAAAAGGATACCAATCAGATCGTATTCACCATGAACGTACCTTCATCGCAGCCGATCGTCAGCCAGGCTACGTTTACCATCGACAGCAAAGCCAAGACGCTGACTTTTGTGGGAACGGACGGAACGACGACGGTGCTGCATCAATAAACGCCGGTAAAATCAAAAGCGGCCAAGGCCGCTTTTTTTGTTGCATAAAACCTTCCGTTGCCGGCTGCGTAGAAATGCTCTCTCCCAAAGACGAATGGCTGCCTGTTACGGCAGATCCTTCTGCGGGGTTTCCATTTTGACGCCTATCTCTCCGGTGGTGCCGTCTTTGATAACGTTGTCCCCTGCCAGCTTGCTGCCCTTGCTTCCGAATTTTTCCTGAATGCTGATGGGCTGTACTTTGTTGGAAGGATAGAACTCCACCCGCGCGACGATACCCTGCGCCTTGTTGCTGCGCGCCGTCGCATTGGCGCTGTCCGCGTCGAAGGACGCTTGGCATTTGCCGCTTTTCGAGATGACGTCACCGTTGAAATCCAGCATGTTGCCGGCGTCATCCAACAAGTAAATATCGACGAACGCTCCGTCCGGAATGTTGCTGGTGCAGACGACCGTGTAGGTGTTGTGATCGCTGCTCAACGTCAATTCCACTTTACCGGTGATGCTGATCCTGTCATTGGCCGCCAAAGTCGGCGCCGGGGATGGCGTGCTCTTTGATTCCTGCTTTGTGCAGCCCAAAGTTGCTGCACAAAGTGCCATTGCCATCAGGATGCCTATCCATTTCTTTATGCTCATCGGAACGCCTCCGTTTTGTGTGGTCGCCGGCTTCGTACCTTCCCGATCCCTCCAAGGCGACCGGACACCGAAATGTTGCCGTTGGAACCGTGCATTTTTACATCACCTTGAGGATTCGAGGTGCTTGATTTTTTCACTTGCCTTTCATCTTGCACCATGTCAGCCCAATCATGACAAGTTTTTTTGGGTTCGCGGCAAAGCCTATTTCTCTTCCCAAAAAACGCCAAATGCATTCGGCCCGATATGGGTGCCCACAACGCTTCCAAGCTGCGTCATGAGGACTTCCTGAGGTTTTATGTGGCGCTCGAGCATTTCTTTGAATTTGAGCGCCGGCGCTTCCGCCGAGGAGTATGCGATGCCGATGGTCTGCTGTTTCAAGTCCCTGGCGGTTTCCAGTATATAGTTGACTATCCACTCCATGCCCTTTTGCGTGCCGCGCGTCTTGTGGATGATCTCGTTGGTGCCGTCCTTCATCACGTTGATGATCGGCTTGATGCCCAAAAGTCCCGCCATCCTGGCTGCGACGGAGCCGATACGGCCGCCCCTTCGCAAAAACTCCACCGTTTCCAGCAGGATTAGTGTGCGTTGGCGCGATACTTTTTCCCTGCATGCACGTACGATGTCCTCGACTTTCCCGCCTGCTTCCGTCAACCGGGCTGCCAGAAGCGTGATCATACCGCTGCCAAGCGAAGCGGTACGCGTATCGACGACATGGACATCGCCCTCCACCATCGCTGCTGCGATCATCGCGCTCTGATACGAGGCGCTCAGACCGGACGATATGGTGGTGCAGATAACGCTGTCCCCATTTTGCACTGCCTCTTGCATCAATTTGCGGTATTCTTCCGGCGCAGGGGCAGAGGTCACCGACATTTCGTTGTATTGCTGGATCAACGCAAAAAGCTCTGGCGTGGTTATGCCAGTTTTGTCGTCGTATGTCTTGTTGGCGATGCTCACCTTAAGCGGAATGGTCGTGATATCGTATCGCGAAAACATTTCCTCAGGTAGATCGCAGGTGCTGTCTGCTATGATCTTTATCATCGCACAAATGCCTTTCCAATCAATAGATTTCACTTATTATTGTACAGGACAGGTTGGGGAAAGTAAAGAAAATCACATTCCGGATGCGTTGCCGCGGCCATGCAAAGCGCTTGTTCAGCCGAAGATAACATCGCGTTTCACGAGCCCCGAAAAGCCATGGGATCGTGATTTTACTTAAGGCAATGGAACTTACCGTTCTCCCATACGGTCCGTGAGCTTCTGTGATTGTTTTATGCTCAGCGCGTACATCGGCACGGCTATACAAAGGCAAACGAAAATCACGATCGCTACGATCAAAAGGATTGACACGCCTGCGTTCATCAGCGCAAGAATGCCGATTGTAAGAAGAAACGCGAACAAAAATGCCGCCATCATGCCCAACAGAGCATTGATGTTGCTCTTCATGGCCTTGCGCTCGCTGTCCCAATGAAGCCGGGGCCACATCATATCGATGAATAGCATTACGATCAACATCGGAACACAAGCCCACATGCCCAGCATTGCTGCGCCCAGCGCCGTTAGAACCGGGATGTTCAGAAGGAACATGAACGCGAATGACGTCGTGATGACCGCCAGGAACGAAATGCTCAGTGAGCAAAGAAGCTTTCCAAGATAGATGCTCTTCGCGCTTACAGGCACCATCTGCACAATCCATATAGCCTCGCCTTCGCGTGAATACATCGTGCTGCAGGCCGTGTTGATAGACGCCATCAGATAGCAGTAACCGGCGCCGCCAAGCAAAAAGATTTTCGTGAAATCAACGCCCGGTATCGTCGTCAACGCACCGAGAAAACCGCTGTCAAGGCCTTCGACCGGCGTAAGCACCATGACCGCGACCATCAATGGAGCCATGAGGATGGATAACAATGAATTCATGGCATACGTGGGCGAGCGCATCAGCATCTTCCATTCCTTCTTAAATACGCTGATGGCAGGATGCTGCATTTTGCGGGCCAGGTCCTTGATGTCAACGCGCCGGTTATTCTTGCGCGTTTCACCCTGCGAGGCAGCCACATCGTTGAACATGCGGCCGGAAAAAACAATGCATAGCACGAATGCGAGAGCGGATACCCCGACAAACAACAACAGACCCGTGATCGCTTCCGTACCCTTGAAAACCAGAGCGGCAGCCGCCCAGCGCGCCGGCGGGAACGCCGCCGTAACGATCTTAACAAATCCTCCGCTTAGAAGGATCATAACATCGTCCGAATTCATCTGCGCAAAATTGGACGACAGGTATTGGTTTAGGAACAAATACGCTGCCAGAAACACAAAACCGCCGACGATGGCTATTTGGTTGCGGTATTTGGAAAGCACGGAAATGCGCATGATGATCGCTGCCATAATATTCGCGATGGCAAACGGGATAAACGGTCCGAACAGCACCACCAAAAGCCCGATGCAGTAGAAGGAGAAGTCAACGTTGGCGTGCAGCGAAAACACGACGAGCGCCGGAACCGCCAACAGAGCAAAGGTGCCGATTTCGCCGATTAAGGCCACAACGAATTTGCTCGTAAACACCGCCGTGCGCTTGAGCGGCAGGGACATCAAAAACTCGTTGTCCTTGGAGTAATACAGACTGATGGCATAGAATATGCCGAACATCAGCGCCACCATCATTCCCGTCACGAGAATCAGCGCCAATACGGTCTGCTGCAGCACCGGGATCTGCGCTGCCTGGAACAGGGCATCCATTAAAAAAGCCATGGCGCTTATGAGCGATCCTACGACCAAAACAAAAAGCACAATGTAGCCGATGCCGCGCATCTTGTCCTTTTTCGACCCCCGCAGCGAGGAAAACAGATCGGCCAACCCCATGTGCACCTTCAGCTGCACCCATGTCAGCGTCCAAAACTGTTTCACAGCACATCCTCGCTTTCGGTCAATTCCAGGAACAGCGATTCGAGCGATTCCATGGAGCCGCTTCGCAATTCCTCAAGCGTGCCTTCCGCCACAATTTTGCCGTGGTTGAGGATCGCGATGCGGTCGCAGAGCTTTTCCGCCACATCCAGCACGTGGGTGGAGAAGAAAATGGTGTTGCCCCGTTCGCAGTGCGCGCGCATCTCCTGCTTCAACAGATGCTGGCTTTTGGGGTCAAGTCCCACCATCGGTTCGTCCATGACCCACAGCGGGGGGTTTGGCAAAAGGGCACCCGTCAAGGAAAGCTTTTGCCGCATACCGTGCGAATAGCTCTTTATCTGTTCGCCGATGGCTTTTGTAAGATCAAACATCGCAAGATACTTTTCCATCTGCGCCTGACGCATTGGTGTATCGATGCCATACATATCCGCGAGGAAATTCAGGTATTCCCTGCCTGTCAGCCTGTCGTATACCTCGTGGGCATCGGGCACATACGAGAAATTCCGCTTGCATTCGATGGGATTTTCTTTCATGTCAAACCCGTTGATTTTCACTTCGCCGCTGTCGGGGGCAAGGATGCCGGTGATCATTTTGATCGTCGTCGTCTTTCCCGCTCCGTTGGGACCGATGAAGCCGAATACCTCGCCTTTTTTTACATGAAGCGAGATATCGTCCACCGCCTTGACATTGCTTTTGGCATAGCTCTTGGATAGATGGTCCAGTACGATCATGACGTTCTCCTTTTTGGAAATTGCATGTTTTGCATATTCGATTTATTGTAGCAGTACCTTGTTTGTTTTTCAACACGCATAAAGCTTTACGCTTTACTAAATTTGTCCTAGAATGACAATAGGGTATTCCTTTATCAAGTTCAAACAGTTCCGCTTTATCTCCATCGGCCGGCTTTGCTCAAAGCGGTGCGTCTTGTGCCGCTGATGAAAAAAAGGAGCGTTTGTATGCCCATCGTAGCTTTGGACCAGGGAACGACCAGTTCCCGCGCAGTGGTGTTTGACAACCAGGGCCAACCCGTCTCCCAGTGCAACCGTGGTTTCACGCAGCTTTACCCGAAACCCGGCTGGGTGGAGCATGACCCGCAGGAGATCCTGTTTTCACAGATGGGCTCGCTTCGCGACGCACTTGTGGCAGCCAATCTTCGCGAAAAGGACGTCGATGTGCTGGGCATCACAAACCAGCGCGAAACCGTTATCGTCTGGGACAGGAAAACCGGAGCGCCCGTATACAACGCGATCGTCTGGCAATGCCGCCGCACGGCGGAGGATTGCACCGAACTTGCCCGGCTTGGTTACGGGCCGATGATCGCGCAAAAAACAGGGCTCATACTCGACGCATACAGTTCCGCCACCAAACTGCGCTGGATCCTGCGTACCATACCGGACGGACAAAAACGCGCGAGTAACGGTGAATTGATGTGCGGCACGGTGGACACGTATCTTTTATACCAACTATCCGGCAAAAAGATCTATGCCACGGACCATACGAACGCCTCGCGCACCATGCTGTATAATTTACACACCCATGATTGGGACGATGATCTTTTAGCGTTGTTCGGCATTCCCCGCGCGATGTTGCCTGCCATTAAAAGCAGCAGCGAGATCTACGGTGTAACAAGCGGCGATGTGACAGGCGCCGAGATACCCATCGGCGGCGTTGCGGGCGACCAGCAGGCGGCGCTGTTCGGGCAATGCTGTTTTGCACCGGGCGAAGCCAAAAACACCTACGGCACCGGTTGTTTTCTATTGATGCATACCGGCGAAAACCCCGTATTCTCCCAAAACGGTCTTATCACGACGATGGCGGCAAGCAGATTTGGCGAAGCGTTCCAATATGCGCTTGAGGGCAGCGTGTTTATCGCGGGAGCGGTGGTGCAATGGCTTCGGGATGAACTGCGCCTGATCGATTCGTCGCAGGAGGCTGAAACGCTGGCACTGTCCGTTGAAGATAGCGGCGGGGTGGTATTGGTTCCTGCCTTCACAGGTCTTGGAGCGCCCTATTGGGACGGATACGCGCGCGGAACGCTGTTCGGCCTGACACGAGGCACCTCGCGTGCGCATATCGTGCGCGCCGCGCTGGAGAGCATCGGGCTTCAGACCAGCGATGTGTTGATTGCCATGGCAAAGGAAACAGGGGTGCCGCTTCACACCTTAAAGGTGGACGGCGGGGCAAGTGCCAATGACTTTCTGATGCAATACCAGGCGGATATTTTAAACATCGCGGTACAGCGTCCGCAGGTTGTGGAAACGACGGCGCTTGGCGCCGCGGCGCTGGCGGGGCTTGCCATCGGCCTGTTTTCCGATTCGGCGTGTTTAAAATCAGAATGGGCGCTTGGTCGCCAGTTTTTACCGCAAAAAGATGATGCATGGAGATCCGAACAACTGCACCGCTGGCAAAAAGCCGTGACGCGTACGCGCCATTGGCTGGACGACTAAAGGAGGAGCGACATGGAACCGAAGACAACCACCTTCCCAAGCGCAACGGGGTTGGGCCCCATCCACGTGTGCGAATACCCGATTGCCTCCCCGCGCGCGGTCGTCCTTATCTGCCACGGCATGCTTGAACATTTCGGGCGATACGACGCGTTTGCGAAATTTTTGCAGCAAAACGGCTTTGCCGTCGTCGGCTTTGACATCGCCGGACATGGGAAAAGCACACCCGATGCGCCGCGCGGCTATTTCGGGAACGAAGGATATTCAAAGCTCGTCGAAGACGTCCATACATTGCGGCAAAAGATCGCAAGCGAATACCCCGGCGTGCCTTTGTTTCTATTCGGTCATTCGATGGGTTCTTCGCTGGTTCAGGCTTATTGTGCACGGTACGGCAAAAACCTTAGCGGTGCCATCATGATGGGTCCCAGCGGTATACGCCGTGCTAAGCCCCTGTTTGGCTTGTTGATAACGCAGATGCTTCCCAAAAAGAAGCCTTCGATGTTCTTCCGAAGCGTTACCTACCAGGGTTTCAACAAGACCTATCCGAAACCGGTCGAGACGTTTTCCTGGATATCGCGCGACGGCGAAGTGATAAAGCTGTACAACGCCGATCCGCTTCGGATAGCGACTTTCACCGCGCGCGGCTATTACGACCTTGCCGCGCTGACAAGCGCGATATCCAAAGGCTCCTGGTTCAAAGAAGTTCCGAAGAATCTTCCCATGCTCTTTATTTCGGGCAAGGATGACCCCGTATCGAAATACGGCAAAGGGGCCGAAGAGATTGCGCAGCGGCTCAAAACCGAAGGTGTTAGGGACGTGAGCGTCCTGCTGTATCCCGGCGCCCGTCACGAAGTACTCAACGAATTGTGTCGGATTGATGTGATGAACGATATTTTGGAATGGCTGAACGGGCGTTTTGAAAAGTAAGCGGCAAGAAATGAGAAAAGCGAAAGCCCCGTTTGTTCGGGGCTTTCATGTTGTCGATAACCTTTAAAGCAAATAGCATGCACCGCGCAACGTGAGATATACATATTCTTTTGCCAAATTGGGTGGTGGGTGGGTCTAGATATTCCTTTGGCTAGGAACAATATCCCATTCCTTGCCAAGGGGCCGGGGCGACTTCCGATTTTCTCCCCTAAGGGCAAGCCCTCCTCTGAAAGGCACGGATTCTCGCTTCACTAACGCTTGCACTTATCTCGTGCTTTCAGAACCTCCAAATCGCTTTATCTGCCACAGGCAGCGCTCATTTCCAGTTCCCTTGGCGATCCCCTACCCCTCTTGAAACGGTTACTAAGTACATCTGTCGTTAATAAGCCATTATTTATGTTAAGGACAAGTGTCCGCCCAGTTACGGTCGTGTATGGTATCCAAAACCCCTTCCCGAAAACGCCCCAATAGATTCGCTCTTTTCCAAAAATACAGCGCATAAACGTGGGACGTTTCCGCTTAGGTAAAACCTCTCCGTTGCAAAGTGTGAAGCACAGCCATTCCGTTCGGATATGTCTAAATATAAAGCCAAATACATTCAACGAAAAAGCCAGCAACAAGCTGACTTTTGGTGCAATTTGCCCAACAATGCGGGCGATATCCTTAAAACTATAGCCGTTTTTTACATATCTACCCGACGCAATGGCGGCCCCGAAAACGGAAGGATGCTCTCGCCCAATCCGGACGCCTCGTATGCGTCGTGTGTGACAATGACCATCAGCTTGTCCGATGATAAGGACAGCAATAAATCGATCAAACCGTCCCGGCTCTTCGCGTCAAGCCCGCTGAACGGCTCATCCAACAACCACACGTCGCACCGGAACGCCAAAAGCCTTGCTATCGCGACGCGCTTTTTCATGCCGCCCGAAAGCTCGTCGGGGTATTTGGCAAACGCTTCTTCCGGCAGTTCGCACTGCCGTAACAGCTTCTCGGCCTCATTCTGCTTCTGCTTTTTCGGCCAATCGTCGGGCAGCGTCGAGATGACGTTTACAAGTGCGCTCGATTGCGGCAGTAGCCTGTCCTCCTGAAACAGCAATCCGACGCGCCTGGATGCTATCCCTTCTATCTTCCCCTCATAGGGAAGCAATCCCGCAATCACGCGAAGCAGTGTGCTTTTGCCGCAGCCGGACGGACCCATCAGCGCGACGCGCCCATAGTCGGGCAGAGACAGGGAAAAACTATCCAGCACTTTCTGTTCCCCAAACAGAGCGGTCACATTGCTTATCCCAATCATTGTGCTCCCCCCTGTAAAGTGCCGCGTTTACGCATCGTCTTTTTGACAAGCCACACAAGGCCCCACTCGAACAAAATGCTCATCAGCACCACCAATACCGTCCATGCCAGAAGGTCAGGGGTTTCGAGATAGATCTTCGCGTAGTACATGTTGATGCCGATGCTGCGCTTTGGCAGGCAGATGACTTCCGCCGCGATGCCGGATTTGAAGCCTAGCCCCAAGCCTGTGGAAAACGCCGCCAGAAAATACGGCAAAACGCTCGGGATATAGATAAGCCGGATCTTTTTGATGCGGGAGAAACGGTAAGCCTTCGCCATTTCCAACAGCGCGGGGTCGGTCTGCACGATTCCCTGTTCCACGTTGCCCCATACCGTCGGCAGCACCATCAAAAACGAGATAAAAGCCGGCACCGTGCCGGTATACATCCACACGAGCGCCAGCAGGATGAAGCTTGCCACGGGCGTCGCCTTGATAAGCGCGCGCACCGGTGCGAACAGATAGCGGAACAAAGTACTCTTCGCCGTGAGTATCCCAAGCAGGACGCCCAGAACCACAGCGCATAAAAAGCCCCACAGAATGCGCATAAGCGAGGAGCTCAGGATATACAGAAAATCCGGCTCCCCGATCAGCGTCACGATGCGCGAGAGCACACGAACAGGAGATACCAAAAGTATCTCCTGTCCGATGGCTGTTGCGATCAAATGCCAGACCGTTAGCCAGAACAGTATGGTCAGGGCATAGATCAGCCCCTTTTTACTTCGCGGCGACATAGAAGAAATCGTCTTTGGGCAAGGTACCGCCGATGGACTTCGGATCGGCTTTGAAGAGTATCTCATAAAGCTTGGTGACGGCGGTTTTCATATCTGCCCCTGTCGTGAATATGATGTTGCATCTCGGGATCGCTTTTTCCGCAAGCGCCGCGTCCGCCATGATGCCGTATTGCTTTACAAGCGCTGCGGCGTCCTTCACGTTGGCGTTGACATAGCTTACCGATGCCTGGTATTCCGTAAGGAATGTCTTGATGGCTTCCGGATTCTTCGCTGCGAAATCCTTGCGGACGACAAGAGCGCTCATGGTCAGCGGCACTTCGCTGCCTGCCGCTTTTGTCGCGTCAAGCCATGCGGTGTTGAGATCCAATGCGACGCGCAGGTTGGGGTTCTTGGCCAATACCGTTGTGACAAACGGTTCGGGCAGCATTGCGAGTTTCACTTCGCCGGATGCGACGAGCGCCGCAAGTGTGGCATGATCGGCTTTGTATTGAACCGCGACGGTGTTGGCAAGCTTTGTCGCGGAGGACGCCGGTGTAGCTGTGGGGGCAATATCGGCATTCTTCAAGCCGTTTTGCGTCAGGATGTAATCCAGAACATATTCCGGCGTGCTTGCCTGTCCGGAAGCGTACAGCGTTTTGCCGTTCAGGTCACGAACGTTCTTTACGGTGTTCCCGTTTTCCACAACATACAATACGCCGCCCGTGACGACAGACATGATCTGCACGTTTCCTGCTGTTTTGTTGTACAGTGTTCCGGCGACATTGATCGGGATCACCGCTACATCCACTTCGCCGCTGGTGATCTTCCCGATGACACTATCCGGCGCGCCTTCGAATGTGATATTGTAATCGTTCTTTGCGGTTCCCTTGTCCTGATCGTTTTTGAGCTTGACCAGTCCGATGCCTGTCGGACCGACGAGCGCAACCACGTTGAGCTTTGTTTTTGCCGGCGTTTGCGTCGCCGTTGGCCCCACGCTCGTGCATGCTGCCATCGCCAATACCAATGCCAGGCAGAGGATCGCCAATAACCGTTTGTGTTTCATTTGAATGCCCTCCCATATTTTATAAAATTTCTTAAAATCAGCTTTGCCATCGTGCTTGGGGCGTTGCCCTGCAGCGGGATTTGTATTCTGCCCGAAGCTTTGCGCCTAATCGTCAAGCAATGCCAATTTATCAAGGTCCTTGACCAGAATGCTTCTTCCCTTGCGCTCGATAAGCCCTTTTTCGCAGAGCGCCTGCTCCGCACGGTACAACGAAGCCCTTCCGACGGACAGCAGTTCCGCGAGTTTGTTCATGCCAAACGGAAGGATCACAAGCCCGTCTTCGCTGCTCTGTGCCTGATCCGCCAAATACATCGCGAGCCGTTGCTCCGCGCTTTCCTTGGTAAACGAGTCTATTTTGCGGTTTAAAAAGTAGATGCGTCCGGAGAGAAACGCGATGTAGTTCTCCACCGCCTGTATGCTCTGCGAAAACAGCGAACGCAGTGCCTCCTGCGGGATGAACAGCACTTCACAGCGTGTCTTGGCGACGATATGGCTCACATAGAACCCGGCGTCGTAAAAGATGGTCGCAACGCCAAAAGTTTGCCCCGCCGTCAGCACGTTTAGCAGCACGCGGTGTTGGCCGTCAGTGTTATACACTTCCACCGAACCATGAAGAATGATGCCCAGACATCGTTGATAATGCACCGGGTCGTAGATGCTCTCCCCTTTTGTAAACTCCCGACTCTTCACATCGTCACGGCTTTGCAAGGCTTGTATCAATGCGTCGGGCACGTTCTCAAACAAAAAGATTTTTTTAAGATCACCCATCTGTGCTCCATATTCTGTATCATGTGATACACTTTTCAGCTCTAATTATAATGATTGACATATTATTGTCAATCAGTTTTTCACAATATTTTAACTAAACTTCGAAAAAACAAAAACGGGCACATGTGCCCGTATCAATGCCAATGCGTTCGGACGATCCCTTCCTATGTTTGCAGGCAGCAATCATTTTTGCAGGAATCCCAATCGAATCCTGCAAATCATGCAAGAAAGTACAGCAGCGCGAAACATCCGACACCCGTGAGTACCGACAAAAAGAGCGATTTCTTATAGAGCGAGACAAGCACCACCGGGATTGCCGCCAGCATCGGCAGCACCGATTGAAAAGAAAACGCGTTGCTCCACGCCGCGGGATCAAACAGATCGTTGGCGACCAATGCCGCAAAACACGCCGCCGGAATCAGCCGCAGCGCCTGCTCCGCCTTTTGTGGCAGCTGCTTTTGGATGAGCATGAACAGCGGTGCGATGCGTCCAATCGCGTTGCATACGGCTGTAATCAGAAGTATGATCCAAAAATCAGGCCACTTCATGCAAATCCTCCCGCTTTTTGTTCAGCAGGAGCCCCGCCGAGATGCCCGCAAGGGAACCAAGCAAAACAGCGACTTGCGCCAATCCGATCGATTTGAAAACAACAACCGCGATGGCGGCAAACAGCGCCGCAGCCATATTGCGTCTGGTCCGTTCCTGCATGCACAGAAGGCAGAGGAACATCGATGTCATGCTAAAAGCAACGACGGGCAGCGCTATTGTCAGCATAGCCCCTGTCAAAACGCCTATCATATTGGCAACAATCCAACTCAGATGCGAGAAGAAATTCACCAGGCCAGCCTGCCGCACGCTCCAATCCCCGCAAATGAATTGCTGGTGGTTGACGCCGAAGGATTCATCCGTAAGTTCGGCACAATAAAAAAAGGCGGCCAGTTTATCCTTTACGCTCAGATATCCCGAAGAAGCGCAGCTATAGAGCATATGGCGCGCGTTCATCAGCACGACGGACGCCGCTGTGGACAACGGGGATATGCCCGCCATGGACATGCCGGCTATCATGAATTGCCCGCCGCCCGCGTACAAAAGCGTGCTCAAAAGCAAGACCTGCACCGGCAAAAGCCCGGCTTTTGCGCTCAATAGTCCGCAGGCGACGCCGAGCGGAATATAGCCCAATATGACCGGAAGCGCCGCGGTAAACGCTGTTTTTACCGCATCGCTTCGTTTACTTTGCATCGCTCTTTTCTTCTTGAAGGGTTTTGGCAAAGTTCTGCATCCAGCCGCCGGTCAATACGGTGCCGATGACAATGCCGAACAATCCCTGAATCATATTGAACACAACATCTGCGGCAGCGGTGGCAAACCCGATGACAACCACCTCAAACGCAAAATAGCCTGCGACCATCAGAACTTCGCACAGTGTAAACACAAGGATGCGCCGCAGGATGCTGCCGTTGGCAAAGCGCCCCGCTATATAGCCCATGCAGGCTTTGATGACAAACGTAACCGGCGAATACATGCCATAGCCCGTCATCAAATCCGCCAATGCGCTTCCCAAACCCGCAGAGATCGCACCCGTGCCGGCCCCCATCAGCATTGCCATTACGAACAGGACGCCGTCTCCCAAATGGTAATAGCCCGCCATGGGACCCGGGACTTTAATGACTGCCGTCGTCACCATAATAAGTGCCGCGGCCAATGCACCGTACGCTACTTGTTTTGCTGTCCGTTTCACCGTATCCACCGCTTTCCGATCAAAATATCCTATGCGAAAACGCCATCGGCGCATTGCAGGCGAATAAAAACAATTGCTGTCTGAAGCTGCCCATGCGCCTTGCGCAGCGCAAAAGAGGCTTAGCATAAGGCTTTCTCCCACCTTATGGTTTTCCTTATTCTAGGGCAACGCACCCGATTCGTCAACATCGCATTGGAGGCGAAAATAAATTGCTTTTAATTTTGCAGGATTTACATTGCCAAATTGCATATTGTATAATAAGATAGATAACAAACTTTGGGGCTTTCCCGAACGGACAAAAATAAATCGGTCGTAATCTGAGAAGCAATATACGACGAAGCAATCGACGGGGGGATTCAGTTGCAACACAATATCCGAAAAGTGATGGTCGCAAACCGTGGCGAAATCGCCATTCGCATCATCCGCGCCTGCTACGATCTGGGCTTGCGCACCGTTTCCATTTATTCCAAAGAAGACAACACAAGCCTGTTCCGTACCAAAGCGGATGAGAGCTATCTGATAGGCCAGGGTCAAGGCCCTGTTGCCGCATACCTTGATATTGAACGCATCGTCAGCCTGGCCAAAGAGAAAGGCGTCGATGCCATCCACCCGGGCTATGGTTTTTTAAGTGAGAATCCCAACTTCGCGCGCGCGTGCGAGGACGCGGGCATCGTATTCATCGGTCCGCCCAGCCACATTCTGGCGCAGATGGGCGACAAGCTCTCAGCCAAGGCGGTTGCCAAGCGCACCGGTGTGCGCACCATCCCCGGCAGCGAAGCACCGATACAATCTGCTGCGGAAGCCGTGGAGTTGGCAAAGCAATTCGGTTTTCCCGTCCTGCTCAAGGCGGCGGCGGGCGGCGGCGGACGCGGGATGCGCCTTGCCAACAACGACAAGGAACTTAAAGAGATGTTCTCGCTGGTGCAAAACGAGGCTTTAAAGGCTTTCGGCAACGGCGATATCTTTTTGGAAAAATATCTGGAGCAACCCAAGCACATCGAGGTTCAGGTCCTGGGCGATCAATACGGAAACATCGTCCACCTGTATGAGCGCGACTGCTCCATCCAACGCCGGTATCAGAAAGTGGTGGAGTTCACCCCGGCTTTTAGCATCCCGAAGCAGACGCTCCATGCCATGTATGAAGATGCCCTGAAAATCGCGCGAGAGATTGGCTACATCAACGCCGGAACCATCGAGTTCCTGGTCGACAAAAACGGCGATTATTACTTCATTGAGATGAACCCGCGCATCCAGGTCGAGCATACCATCACCGAAGTTGTCACAGGCGTCGATCTGGTGCAGGCGCAGATCCTCATAGCACAGGGATTCGCGCTCGATTCGCCGGAACTGAATTTGACACAGGACCGTATACAGTCCAATGGATTCGCGATCCAATGCCGCGTGACAACCGAGGATCCGCGCAACAATTTTGCGCCGGACCACGGGAAGCTTACGGTTTATCGAAGCGGCGGCGGCAACGGCGTGCGGCTGGACGCGGGCAACGCCTATACGGGCGCTGTGATATCCCCGTATTACGACAGCCTGTTGGTCAAGATAACCACGTTTGACCGTTCGTTTATGGGTACGGTGCGCAAGATGCTACGCTCCCTAAACGAGATACGCGTGCGCGGTGTCCGTACCAACATTCCGTTTTTAATCAACGTTCTGCAAAACGAGCGGTTCCAAAAGGGGCTGTGCGACACGCGGTTCATCGACGAAACGCCATCGCTTTTCGCGTTTGAGCAGCCGCAGGACAGGGCGAACAAAGCGCTCAAATACATCGCCGCCCAGTCGTTGTTGGAAGACAGGCCGATCCGCCCGTCCGTTTCCGTACCGGCTCCGCCGCGCATACACGACGACCCCGTTCCCCAGGGTTTCAAGAAACTGCTGGATGAGAAAGGCCCGAAAGCCGTCTGCGATGCCGTTGCGGCCGAAAAGCGACTTTTGATTTCCGACACAACGCTGCGCGATGCACATCAGTCGCTTCTGGCGACCCGCATGCGCACGCACGACATGCGTGTGGGCGCAAAGGCAACGTCGCATATCCTTTCTTCTGCTTTTTCGCTTGAGATGTGGGGCGGCGCTACGTTTGACGTGGCCTACCGCTATTTGCACGAGTCGCCTTGGAAGCGGCTGGAAGAGCTGCGCGAGGATATCCCGAACATCCTGTTCCAAATGCTGTTCCGCGGCGCGAATGCCGTGGGATATACCAACTATCCCGACAATGTGGTGACAGGCTTCGTGCGCGAAAGCGCGAAGCGCGGCATCGACGTTTTCCGTGTGTTCGATTCGCTTAACTGGCTCCCCGGCATGCAGCTTGCCCTTGAAGCCGTTCTGGAAACCGGAAAGATCGCGGAGGGTACCATCTGCTACACCGGCGACATCCTTGATCCCAAGCGCGACAAATATCCGCTCTCCTATTATGTCAAGCTCGCAAAAGAGCTTGAGAAGATCGGCTGCCATATGCTGGCCATTAAGGATATGTCCGGACTTCTCAAACCGTTTGCCGCGACCAAGCTCATCAAAGCGCTCAAAGAAGAGATCGGCATCCCTGTCCACCTGCACACCCACGATACGAGTGGCAACCAGATCGCAACCTATCTGATGGCAACCGAAGCAGGCGTGGACATCGTCGACTGTGCCATTTCGTCGATGAGCAGCTTCACGAGTCAGCCTTCCTTCAATTCCCTGTGCGCGGCACTTGCCGGTCATGAGCGCGACCCGCAATTCCCGCAAAAGGGTCTTGAGGAACTCAGCGAATACTGGGCGGAAGTTCGCCCGCTGTACAGCGCTTATGAAGCGGGGCTCCTGTATCCCGACACCCAGATCTACCAGTTGGAGATCCCCGGCGGCCAATACTCAAACTTCAAGCCGCAAGTGGAATCCATGGGCCTCGGTCACCGCTTTGAAGAGGTCAAGGAGATGTACGCCGAAGTCAACCGCATGCTTGGCGACATTGTCAAGGTAACACCTTCAAGCAAAATGGTAGGCGACTTGGCGCTGTTCATGGTGCAAAACAACCTCAACGCCGAAAACATCGTGCGCCGCGGCGCGCAGTTGAATTTCCCCGATTCCGTTGTGTCCTATTTTATGGGCATGATGGGACAGCCCGAAGGCGGATTCCCCAAAGACATTCAGGAAGTGGTTGTAAAGGGTAAAACACCGATCACCTGCCGACCCGGCGAACTTCTGCCACCGGCGGATATGGAAGCCATTCGCGAATCGCTGCCGGAGGATTTCAAAGACGACGCGAGCGTTCTCTCCAGCTGCCTCTACCCGAAAGTATTTGAAGAATACATGGAGTTTTACCATGAAAACGGTGATTTGAGCTCCATGGACACCAGCGTTTTCCTTCGCGGCATGGATCCCGGCGACTCCACCGAATTCTCCATCGAAGACGGCAAGACGCTGATCATCAAGTATATCGGTTTGGGTGAGATCAACGACGACGGTTCGCAGAATATGGTATTCGAATTAAACGGAGCGCAGCGCGTTGTTGACGTCATGGTAGGGACGCCGCATCTCGTTGTCCAGACCGACAGCGTGGTATTGGCCAATGCGGGCGATATATCGCAGGTGGGAGCGTCCATCCCCGGCATCGTTGCCAAGGTGCTCGTAAACGCAGGCGATCCTGTGGAAAACGGGCAGGTGCTTGGCGTCATCGAAGCGATGAAGATGGAAACAAACATCGTAGCGCGCAAATCCGGCGAAGTGCAAAAGGTTTTGGTGAGCGCCGGACAAAATGTGCGCTCCGAGCAGCTGCTGTTCGTCATCGCATAATGCATGTTTATAGACCATAAGCAAAAAAAGAACCGGCGAAAGCCGGTTCTTTTGGTTGGATCGGGGTTACTTCTTCACGACGGGGGCTACATACTTCATAAAGACGAGTCCGCCGTTGCCGATGACGCCGACAGCGCCCAGAACCAAGCCCGCGATGGTCAGCACCAAGGCTGCTTTGGCCATGCTGTTACCATGGGTGATATACCAATAGGTGAACAGGATAACGCCCAGCGGAAGGAGTCCGGGGGCGACCTTGTCGAGGATGCCGGTCTGCACCAGCATCGGGGTTCCGGTTGTCGGAATATAGATCGGGGTTACGCATTTGACAAAGCCGGATGCCAAGCCGCCCATCATGAACAGGCCGAGCACCGAAGCGGTCGCGATGAATGTGTTGATCGCATGGCCTTGCAACATGGTCAGCGCGGCGCGCGTACCAAGTTTATAACCGGTGGAGGTATAGATGTGGCCTTCAGCTACCGTAATAGCCATCAGGACAAGCATCGTCAGGATACCGCCGAACGGGCTGCCTGCGGCACCCAGCGGCATAAAGAGGATAGCGAGCAACGGGAAAAGCGTTGCCCAGTCGATGGTGTCGCCGATGCCGGCGAACGGTCCCATCAAGCCGGCTTTAACGCCCGTGATGGCGTCCACTTCGATCGGAACGCCCATGGCGCGTTGTTCTTCCATCGCCAGCACGATGCCGTGGATGACGCTGCCCCAGATGCCCTGGGTATTGAAGAACATCAGATGGCGCTGAAGCGCTGCGGAATACTCTGCGGGATCATTGCCATAGAGCTTCTTGAGCGCAGGAATGAACGCGCAGCAGAAAGCAACGGATTGCAGACGGGCAAAGCTGTTGCTCTGCTCGCAGAACCACCACCACCTGCGGAACAGACGGTAGGAATCCTGAACCGTCAGCAAGCGTCCGGAGTTTTCGTCCACCGCTCCCACACCGGCTGCATTCATATCCGCAGCGTTGTCGTCCTTCTTATGAGCCGCATCCTGGATCAGGTAATAGATGAACGCAAAAAAGATACCGGTCAACGCGAGGAACATGCCGCTGACTTGGGGCACATACTGCGTCAGGAAAAATCCACCGAAGAAGAACGGCATCAACGCCGGGCGGCCGATGACGCGAACGGTCATCGCGGTTCCAAGCGCGGGAAGTATGCCACCGACGGCGGAAAGCGCGTTGGTGAGCCAAAGCGGCAGGTTCTTCATCAGCGTACCGATGGCTTCTGCGCCGGCCATGATGCTCAATAACATGGGAATAAAATAGATTACGCCTTTTGACAGGAAGCAGAACCAGGAGCCGTAGAAGATGATTTTCCGATCTTCACCTTTTGCGGCAGCCTTGTCAGCCAAGCCTGCGGGAACCGCGAACCAGATGCGGCGGATGGTATGAATCTGTGCAAAGAGCAGCGAGATAGGAACCGCAACGGTCAATGCCTGTGTCAAGGGCAATCCGCCTGCCAAGGTGATCGCGGTGCCCATGATGGTGCCTGCCGTCTGATCCCAAACAACGGTTCCGCCTGCGCCCGTGAATGCCAGGAACATCGGTTGAATGATTGCGCCGACTTTAGCGCCTGTTGCCATATCCCCTAAGATCAAGCCGCTTACCCAGCCGGCCATCAAAGGTATGCCCCAACGAACGCCATAGCCAAAGTTGCTCTGGGAGACCCAATAATAGAGCGCCAGCAAGATTGCTTGTACGACTGAAATATGCATACTACGTTCCTCCATAAAATGAGATTAAATAAAGGTCGGTCAGATGCGCCATGTTGCCCCATGCGGCTAGCCTCCTTCCTTGCGGCAACATTCGTATATTTCAAAATTCGCAAGATCCTATGATCCTATTTTTTGTCTTTCATAAAAAAATGTTGGTTCTGTTCGTTTCCTGTGAAAAAGCGGTCGAAGCAACGTCCGCCATCGACCAGATCATGTATTCATGTATAAGTATAATCATACATCCAAAGTACGTCAACTCAATTTATACCGTAATCATGGAATAACATTCAAATACGGCATAGATTCCGGTGTATATTCATCCAAAAAGATGGATGTCCGGTTTGATACGCTTGCGCTACCGTCAGACGATAAAAAAGAACCGGCTTTCGCCGGTTCTTCGCTTTGGATAGGGGTTATTTCTTCACAACGGGAGCTACATACTTCGCAAAGACGAGTCCGCCGTTGCCGATGACGCCGACAGCGCCCAGAACCAAGCCCGCGATGGTCAGCACTAAGGCTGCTTTGGCCATGCTGTTACCATGGGTGATGTACCAATAGGTGAACAGGATAACGCCCAGCGGAAGCAGTCCGGGAGCGACCTTGTCGAGGATGCCGGTCTGCACCAGCATCGGCGTTCCGGTCGTCGGAATAAAGATCGGGGTGACGCATTTGACGAAGCCGGATGCCAAGCCGCCCATCATGAACAGGCCGAGCACGGAAGCGGTCGCGATGAAGGTGTTGATCGCATGACCCTGCAGCATGGTCAACGCGGCACGTGTGCCGAGCTTATAGCCGGTGGAGCAATAGATGTGACCTTCTGTAATAACGATAGCTTGAAGAACAACGATCGTCAGGATACCGCCCATTGGGCTGCCTGCCGCAGCCATCGGCATAAACAGGATTGCAAGCAACGGGAAGATCGTCGCCCAGTCGATGGTGTCGCCGATACCGGCAAACGGTCCCATCAAACCGGCTTTGATGCCCGTGATGGCGTCCACTTCGATCGGAACGCCCATGGCGCGTTGTTCTTCCATCGCCAGCACGATGCCGTGGATGACGCTGCCCCAGATGCCCTGGGTATTGAAGAACATCAGATGGCGCTGCAAGGCTGCGGAATACTCTGCGGGATCATTTCCGTACAGCTTTTTAAGTGCCGGGATCATTGCGCAGCAGAACGCGACGGATTGCAGACGGGCAAAGCTGTTGCTCTGCTCGCAGTACCACCACCACCTGCGGAACAAACGATAGGAATCCTTCACCGTGAGCAAGCGTCCGGAGTTTTCGTCTACCGCCGCTGCGCCTGCCTGGCTCATATCCGCTGCATTATCGTCTTTCTTATGAGCGGCATCCTGAATCAGGTAATAGATGAACGCGAAGAAGATACCGATCAATGCAAGGAACATGCCGCTTACTTGAGGCACATACTGTGTCAGGAAGAATCCTCCGAAGAAGAACGGCATCAACGCCGGGCGGCCGATGACGCGGATGGTCATCGCGGTACCAAGGGCGGGAAGGATGCCACCGACGGCGGAAAGCGCGTTGGTGAGCCAAAGCGGCAGGTTCTTCATCAGCGTGCCGATGGCTTCAGCACCCGCCATAATGCTCAATAACATGGGAATAAAATAGATTACGCCTTTTGACAGGAAGCAGAACCAGGAGCCGTAGAAGATGATTTTCCGATCTTCACCTTTTACGGCGGCCTTGTCAGCCAAGCCTGCGGGAACCGCGAACCAAATGCGGCGGACGGTATGAATCTGTGCAAACAGCAGCGAAATTGGAACCGCAACTGTCAGTGATTGCGCAAGAGGCAATCCGCCTGCCATGGTGATCGCGGCGCCCATGATGGTTCCAGCCGTTTGGTCCCAAACGACGGTTCCGCCTGCGCCCGTGAATGCCAGGAACATCGGTTGGATGATCGCGCCGATCTTGGCTCCTGTAGCCATGTCACCCAAAACCAGACCCGTTATCCATCCGGCCATCAGCGGTATACCCGGTCTGTGGCCATAACCCCATGAGCCTTGTGCCAGCCAATAATAAAATGCCAGCAATGCAGCCTGTACTACTGTAATATGCATACTACTTCCCTCCATAAAATGTGTAAAATAAAGGTTGGTCAGATATGCCATGTTGCCCCATGCAGCTAACCTCCTTCCTTGCGGCAACATTTGTATATTTTAAAATTCGCAAGATCTTATAATCTTTTTTAGTTTTTATTGAAACGTATTTTATCTTTTTGCTTTAGTAAAATGAAGTCCTAGCGCGTCCGCCGTCGACATTAATAATACAATTATGTATAATTATAATCATGTGAACAACTTACGTCAACTCAATTTCTGGCACAATCATAGAGTATGGTACAGATCAAAGTATATAGGTTTTATAAGCATGTATGAATATCTATTTCCTTCTCTTTGAACAGAGCAAACAACATGCTTCTTTATGTCTGGTATTCCATTTTATATGCTTCCATAAACCCGCAAAATAACAAAGAACCGGCTTTCGCCGGTTCTTTGTGTTGAATCAGGGTTACTTCTTCACGACGGGGGCCACATACTTCGCGAAGACGAGTCCGCCGTTGCCGATGACACCGACAGCGCCCAGAACCAAGCCCGCGATGGTCAGCACCAAGGCTGCTTTGGCCATGCTGTTGCCATGGGTGATGTACCAATAGGTGAACAGGATAACGCCCAGCGGAAGGAGTCCGGGAGCGACTTTATCCAGGATACCGGTCTGTACCAACATCGGGGTTCCGGTTGTCGGAATAAAGATCGGGGTGACGACCTTAACGAAACCGGATGCCAAGCCGCCCATCATGAACAGACCGAGCACCGAAGCCGTTGAGATAAAGACCTTGATCGCACTGCCTTGCAGCATTGTCAGAGCCGCGCGCGTGCCCAGCTTATAGCCGGTAGAGCAGTAGATATGACCTTCGGTTACAACGATGATCTGAAGAACAACGATCGTCAGGATACCGCCGAACGGACTGCCCGCGGCACCCAGCGGCATAAAGAGTATCGCCAGCAGCGGGAAGATCGTCGCCCAGTCGATGGTGTCGCCGATACCGGCAAACGGTCCCATCAAGCCGGCTTTGATGCCCGTGATGGCGTCCACTTCGATGGGTGCGCCCAATGCGCGTTGTTCTTCCATCGCCAGTACGATGCCGTGGATGACGCTGCCCCAGATTCCCTGGGTATTGAAGAACATCAAATGGCGCTGAAGCGCTGCGGCATACTCTGCGGGATCATTGCCATAGAGCTTCTTGAGTGCCGGAATGAACGCGCAGCAAAACGCGATGGATTGCAGACGGGCAAAGCTGTTGCTCTGCTCGCAGTACCACCACCATCTGCGGAACAGTCGGTACGAATCCTTTACCGTCAGCAGGCGTCCGGAGGTTTCGTCCACCGCTCCTGCTCCCGCGGCATTCATGTCTGCAGCGTTAGCGTCCTTCTTTATACTCGCGTCCTGGATGAGGTAATAGATGAACGCGAAGAAGATACCGATCAATGCAAGGAACATGCCGCCGACTTGGGGTACGTACTGTGTCAGGAAGAATCCTCCGAAGAAGAACGGCATCAACGCCGGGCGGCCGATGACGCGAATGGTCATCGCAGTTCCAAGCGCGGGAAGGATGCCGCCGACAGCCGAAAGCGCGTTGGTAAGCCAAACGGGCAGGTTCTTCATCAGCGTGCCGATGGCTTCAGCACCTGCCATAATGCTTAACAGCATCGGGATAAAATAAATTACGATTTTTGACAGGAAGCAGAACCAGCCTCCGTAGAAGATGATTTTCCGATCTTCACCTTTTGCGGCGGCCTTATCAGCCAATCCTGCGGGATAAGCAAACCAGATACGGCGGACGGTGTGAATCTGCGCAAACAGAAGCGAAATAGGAACCGCAACTGTAAGGGCTTGTGTCAAGGGCAATCCGCCTGCCATCGTGATCGCGGTACCCATGATGGTACCTGCCGTTTGATCCCATACGACGGTTCCGCCACCGCCCGTAAACGCAAGGAACATCGGCTGGATGATGGCTCCAATCTTCGCTCCGGTAGCCATATCGCCTAGGATCAAACCGCTGATCCATCCGGCCATCAACGGAATCCCTGGCCGAGAGCCATACATAGCTGAACTTTGAGCCAACCAATAATAAAGTGCCAACAAAGTCGCTTGGAGTATTGAAATGCTCATACTCGTACCTCCTTAGAAAGCTAGAATTGTAAGGTTGGTCAGATACGCGATGTTGCCCTATACGGCTAGCCTCCTTCCTTGCGGCAACATAAGTATGTCTCAATATTCGCAAGATTTGGATATCTCAAATATCAGTGTTCATCGATATGCGTTGATAAATTTGTTTATAATGTATCCAATCAAAGCAACATCTGCTCTCGAGTGGAATCTTGTAATCATATATAAGTATAATCATGCGTCCAATTCACGTCAACTTGATTTATAGTATAACCATATAACGTAGTATCGTTTTTAGTGAATACTATTCATTGCATAGTTTCTAGCGTCTCTGCTTCCTTCCGAAAATTGAAACGATTGTGTATCACTCTGGGCCCGGTTTTCTATATTTATGCTGTCGTAGGCCCGCAAAATAACAAAGAACCGGCGAAAGCCGGTTCTTTGTTTGATACAAGGTGTTTGACTACTTCTTCGGCGCTACATAAGCCTGGAAGACCAAGCCGCCGTTGCCGATGATACCGACAGCGCCCAAAACCAGGCCTGCGATGGTCAGCACCAATGCTGCTTTGGCCATGCTGTTGCCATGGGTGATATACCAATAGGTGAACATGATAACACCCAACGGAAGGAGTCCGGGAGCCACTTTGTTGAGGATACCTGCCTGCACCATCATGGGTGTTCCGGTCGTCGGGATATAGATCGGGGTGACCACCTTAACGAAGCCGGTTGCCAAGCCGCCCATCATGAACAGGCCAAGCACCGAAGCCGTGGAGATAAAGATCTTGATCGCATGCCCCTGAAGCATGGTCAGGGCGGCACGCGTGCCGAGTTTGTACCCCGTTGAGGTGTAGATATGGCCTTCTGTTACCGTAATGGTCATCAGGGTAAGGACTGTCAGAATACCGCCGAACGGACTGCCTGCGGCAGCGAGCGGCAGGAACAGGATCGCAAGCAGCGGGAAGATCGTTGCCCAGTCGATGGTGTCGCCGATACCGGCAAACGGTCCCATCAAACCGGCTTTGATACCCGTGATGGCGTCCACTTCGATGGGTGCGCCCAATGCGCGTTGTTCTTCCATTGCCAGCACGATGCCGTGGATGACGCTGCCCCAGATGCCCTGGGTATTGAAGAACATCAGATGGCGCTGAAGCGCCGCGGAATACTCGGCGGGATCGTTGCCGTAGAGCTTTTTGAGTGCCGGAATGAACGCGCAGCAAAACGCGATGGATTGCAGACGGGCAAAGCTGTTGCTCTGCTCGCAGTACCACCACCATCTGCGGAACAACCGGTACGAATCCTGCACCGTCAGCAAGCGTTTGGATGTTTCGTCCACCGCTGCTCCTCCCGATGCGCCCGTGCTCATATCTGCTGCATTATCATCCGCCTTCTTGCTGGCATCCTGAATCAGGTAGTAGATGAACGCGAAGAAGATACCGATGAACGCAAGGAACAAACCGCTGACTTGGGGCACATACTGTGTCAGGAAGAATCCCGCCAGGAAGAACGGGAACAGCGCCGGGCGGCCGATGACGCGAATGGTCATCGCGGTTCCAAGAGCCGGCAACACGCCGCCGACGGCGGAAAGCGCGTTGGTGAGCCATACCGGCAGGTTCTTCATCAGCGTGCCGATGGCTTCTGCACCGGCCATGATGCTCAATAACATGGGAATAAAATAGATTACGCCTTTTGACAGGAAGCAAAACCAGGAGCCGTAGAAGATGATTTTCCGATCTTCACCTTTTGCGGCGGCCTTGTCAGCCAAGCCTGCGGGAACTGCGAACCAAATACGGCGTATGGTGTGAATCTGTGCGAACAGCAGGGATATCGGGAGCGCAACGGTAATCGCCTGCGCTATCGGCAAACCGCCTGCCATTGTTACCGCGGTACCCATGATGGTACCTGCCGTTTGATCCCATACGACGGTTCCGCCGCCGCCTGTAAATGCAAGGAACATCGGCTGTATTACGGCACCGATCTTACATCCGGTTGCCAGATCCCCGAGGATAGCACCGGAGACCGCGCCGGCAACCATCGGAATCGCGTACCGCACGCCATATCCGCATGAGCTGACAGCCAGCCAATAATAGAAAGCCAATAATACTGCCTGTACGACTGAAATATGCATACTACTTCCCTCCATAAAATGAGATTAAATAAAGGTTGGTCAGATGCGCCATGTTGCCCCATACAGCCAGCCTCCTTTCTTGCGGCAACATTCGTATATTTCAAGTTGTAATATTGTATATTTTATCTGTTGATATAAGTTTGATTCGCGCAAATCCGGTCAAGTGAATCCGACAGAAATACGGCGTCTTTTGGCTAATTTACTGCACATTCGTCAGAAATATCTATTTGGAATACAAACAGATTATACCATTTTCATTCAAAAAACGTCAACAGTAACTGCTACCCGACTTAGCGCATACAAAATGCGCTTGCCGGATAGGAAGCGCCATACGTGTTAATTGGGAACACCCGGAAGCACGCCGGGATCCCGACGACCGCGGTGCTTATAGCCGGGTATTCCTGCTTTGGCGCTGTTTGGAAAAATCCTTCGCCAAAAAAACAGAGCCGCATCCCGGGATGCGGTTCTGTTGATATTTCGGCATGCACGAATTGGATGCGCTTTTCCTGTCAGGAAAAATACAATACGCCCGCTTCGAACAGTTTCTGATCTTTGCTGCCCGGCACGTTCTTTGCGATGTTCGGCCCCCTACGCTCGCTGTGCGCCATTTTGCCGTACACACGCCCGTCGGGGGAGCATATACCCTCAACCGCTCCTGTGCTTCCGTTGGGGTTGTACGGGATGCCGGCGTGCGCTTTGCCACAGCTGTCGACATACTGCGTCACGATCTGTCCGTTTTGGGAAAGGGTATGCATCCACTGTTCATTGCAGACAAACCGGCCTTCGCCGTGGGAGATCGGAATCGCGTGCACTTCGCCCGCTTCGCACAGCGCCATCCACGGCGTTTTTACGCTGATAACCTTCGTGTATGCCATGGTGGAGATATGCCGTCCTATCGTGTTGAACGTCAGCGTCGGCGCGTCGGTTGCGATGGTCTCAATGCGCCCGTTTGGCAGAAGTCCGAGCTTGATGAGCGCCTGGAACCCGTTGCAGATGCCCAGCGCCAAACCGTCGCGCTCGTGGAGCAGCCGTTGTATCGCTGCCGCGATGCGCGCGTTGCGAAGCGTCACCGCGATGAATTTGCCGGAGCCGTCCGGTTCGTCGCCGGCGGAAAACCCGCCCGGCAGCATCAGTATCTGTGCGTTGTCGATGGCCTTTGAAAGCCGATCGACGGTATCTGCGATTGCAGCGTCGCTTAGGTTGTTGATCACGACGGTTTCGCATACCGCACCCGCATGGACAAATGCTTTTTCGGTGTCCATCTCACAGTTGGTGCCCGGGAAAACAGGGATCACAACGCGAGGTTTCGCGATTTTCGGATGCGCGAAGCGCGGCGCGCGCACCGTATATTTTCCCAAATCCGCCATCGGAGGCGCAAATTCGACGTTGGTGCGAAACACGTCTTCGAGCACGGAAGCGTTTGCCCGTTCGATGTCGCCAAGTTTTATCTTGCAGCCGTTGAGGCCAAAGACGCCGCTGTCGTTTGTCTGACCCAGCAGCTCAAAATCTATGCCGGCAAGCCCGGACGCATCGCTCACGCTTACCAATACATCCCCAACGCGCGTTGCGAACAGCGACGGGTTTGACTGTTGTGCGGCAAACGCAAAGCCCAAACGGTTGCCCATGCACATGCGGTACAGCGCCGCCGCCATGCCGCCCTCGCGCACGACGGATGCCGATTGAATATGCCCGGCCTGATGCATCCCTGTTAATTTCTTTTGTATGAGCATCACTTTTTCAAAATCCGGCATTCCCGACTCATCCACGGGAAGCGGAATGCGGTAAACTTTCTGCCCGGTGCAAAGAGCAGCCGACACCGCTTTGGACGCTTTGATGGGTGCTATCGCGAAACTGATCAGCGTAGGCGCAACGGTATAGTGCAAAAACGATCCGCTCATGCTGTCCTTGCCGCCGATGGCCGCAGCGTTCAACCCCATTTGCGCGCAAAGCGCGCCCAACAGCGCCGAAACGGGTTTGCCCCAGCTCGACGGGTTGTCCTTGAGATTTTCAAAATACTCCTGAAAGCTCAGATGCACGTTTTCAAGGTCGGCTCCCACGGCACAAAGCTTCATCAGCGATTGCACCACGGCAAACGCGCCGGAATGCAGCGGACTCCAGTTTGCGATCTGCGGGCAAAAGCCAAAAGCCATCGCCGTAGCGTCATCCGTCTCGCCGTCCACCGGCAGTTTGGCAACCATCGCTTCTTCCGGGGTCAGTTGCGTTTGACCGCCGAACGGCATCAGAACCGTCCGCGCTCCGATGGTGCTGTCAAAGCGTTCCACCAGACCCTTTTGCGATGCGGTGTTGAGCTGCGCCATGTTGCGGATCATCGCCTGCTCGAGCGACAGGTTTCGCAAATCCTGCGGCACCTCGGCGCGCATGTCGCGCTCCTGCGGATGTGCGATCGTGGCCTTTGCCTGCTGCGTGACGCCGTTGGTGTCTAAAAACATCCTGCTGATATCCACAACGGGTTCGCCGCGCCAGCGCATCACAAGCCTGTTCGTATCGGTAACGCGCGCCACCACCGTGGCTTCGAGGTTTTCTTCATACGCATATTGCATAAAGGCTTCCACGTTTTCGGGTGACACCGCCATGGCCATGCGTTCCTGACTTTCGCTGATGGCAAGCTCGGTTCCGTTTAGCCCTTCGTATTTCTTCGGTACGGCATCAAGATCGATGTCAAGACCGTCCGCCAGCTCCCCTATCGCGACACATACGCCGCCCGCGCCGAAATCGTTGCAGCGCTTGATAAGTTTTATCGCGTCGCGGTTCTTGATGAGCCGCTGGATCTTGCGCTCCGTCGGCGCGTTGCCTTTTTGCACCTGTGAGCCGCATTCGCTCAGGCTCTGCTCCGTATGGCTCACACTGCTGCCCGTGGCACCGCCGATGCCGTCGCGCCCCGTGCGCCCGCCCAACAGGATCACGATGTCGCCGTTTTTTGGCTGCAATCGCACAACGTCTTTTTGGCGCACGGCGCCTATCACCGCGCCCACTTCCATGCGTTTGGCGACGTAACCGGGATCATAGATTTCAAATACCTGCCCTGTGGCAAGACCGATTTGGTTTCCATACGAGGAAAACCCTGCGGCTGCGCCCGTGGTGATCTGCATCTGCGGAAGCCGCCCGGGCACCGTCTGTTCAAACGGCGTGTGCGGATCGGCGCTTCCGGAAACGCGCATCGCCTGGTGCGCATAGCCGCGCCCGGCCAGGATATCCCGTATCGCACCGCCCAGACACGTCGCCGCGCCGCCGAACGGCTCGATTTCCGTCGGGTGGTTGTGCGTTTCGTTTTTAAACTGCAACAGCCATGTTTCCTCGTGTCCGTCCACCGTAACCGGCATGGTGACGCTGCACGCGTTGATCTCTTCACTGTCGTCCAGCCGTTTCAAATATCCCTGTGCGCGCAGGGCTTTTGCGCCGACTGTGCCAAGATCCATCAGCGTCATCGGTCGCTCGCTGCGGCCGGCAATCGTACGCGCGCTTTGATAATTCTCCATGGCTTTTTCAAAGGCTTTGCCGTATTTCCCCTGCGGCAGCGCGATCTCCTTTAGGACGGTTGAAAAGGTCGTGTGTCTGCAATGATCCGACCAATAGGTGTCCAACACACGGATCTCCGTCTCACTCGGATCGCGGCGTTCCTCGGACTTAAAATATTCCTGCGTAAACGCGAGATCTTCCTGTGACATAGCAAGGCCCATTGTCTTATGCAGGACGCCGATCTGTTCACGGTCCATATCGGTAAATCCTGCGATGCGCGGCACATCGGGAGGTTCAATCCCCTCCATGATAAGGGTTTGCGGTATTTCCATCGACGCTTCGCGCGATTCCACCGGATTGATCGAGTAGGTCTTTACGGCTTTCCACTGCGCGTCGCTCAATTCACCGCGCAGAATTAAAACGCGCGCCGTGCGGATCGTCGGCGTGTCGCCCAGCATCTGCGCGCACTGTACGGCGCTGTCCGCGCGCATGTCATATTGTCCGGGGAGGTATTCGATAGCGAACGCCGTCCAGCCGTCGTCCATCGGAAAATTGTCATGATACAGAAAATCGGCGTTCGGTTCGGCAAAAATGGTCGCGCACGCACGCTCAAACGATGCGTCCTGCATCCCCTGTACGTCGTATCGGTTCAATACGCGCACATCCAACAGGGCGCTTAGGTTTAAATGCGTTCGAAGGTCTTCCAACAAACGCTTGGCTTCCCTGTCGAAATCCGGCCTTTTCTCCACATAGATGCGGCGAATGTTGCTCATGATGCCACGCCTCCCGCGAAAAAGATTTGATACTTAAGTGTACCATAGGTTGGGGTTTGTACGAAAGATGAAATCACATAAGGCACACCGCATACAAAAAGTGCCCTCATCGCTGAGGGCACTTTGTATCGTCACTGTTTATTCCACCGTTACGCTCTTTGCGAGGTTCCTCGGCTGGTCGATCTCGCAACCACGCTCCAGTGCCATATAGTACGCGAACAGTTGTGTCGGGATGGTGACAAGTATCGGCGAGAACAAATCGCGGCAAGCCGGGATCTCCCAAAACTCATCCACTTCGCGCTGCACGCGCAGATCGCCGTTGGCGATAAGCGCAATAACGTACCCGCCGCGCACCTTGACCTCTTTGATGTTGTTGATCATCTTGTCCACAAGCGCTGTCTGTGTTGCGATGGCCAGCACCATCGTCCCCTCTTCCACCAACGAGAGCGTTCCGTGCTTCAATTCGCCTGCGGCGTACGCTTCCGTCTGTACGTAGGAAACTTCCTTCAATTTCAGCGCCGCTTCCATGGCAAGCGTATAGTCGAGGTGGCGTCCGATGTAAAAACCGTAGCGCACGTTGCGGAACTTATTCGCCAAGCGGGCGTATTCTTCCCAATTGTCCACAAGCTGCTGCGCTTTGGGTGAAAGTTCCTGCAATTCGTAGAGGTATTGGTGCAGTTGTTGCGCATCCATATTGCCGCGCTTTTGCGCGAGATCCGCTGCCAGCGCATACACGACCATCAACTGCGAAACAAACGCCTTGGTGGATGCGACAGCGATTTCAGGCCCCGCCCAGGTATAGATGACATGATCCGCTTCACGCGCCACGGTGCTGCCAACGACATTGGTGATGGCCAGCGTCGGTACGCCGCGGCCTTTGGCTTCCCGAAGGGCTGCGATGGTATCCGCGGTTTCGCCGCTCTGGCTGATGACCATAAACAGCGTGTCCTTGGGAATGATGGGGTTGCGGTAGCGGAATTCAGACGCTATTTCAACCTCGGTGGCAATGCCGGTTACCTGTTCAAAAACGTTTCGCGCGACATGCCCGGCATGAAACGCCGTGCCGCAGCCGCTGATGATGATGCGCCCGATGCCTTTTGCTATGTCGGCGGTGATGGGCATAACATCCTGCCGCAGGACCAGCTTGCCGTTTTTCGACTCGACCAGCGGTGCCAGGGTATTCTTGATGGCAGTAGGCTCCTCATGGATCTCCTTGAGCATAAAGTGCGCAAATCCGCCCTTTTCCGCCGCCTTGACATCCCAATCCACATGCATGGCCTTTTTCAAAACCTTGTTGCCAAGCACATCATAGAACGTAGCGCTGTCCGGCTTGAGCACCGCGATGTCGTAATCCTCCAACAGGTATACATCGCGCGTATATTCCAACAGAGCCGGGATATCCGATGCCAGCACCGTACCGTGCGTCGTACGGCCTATGACAAGCGGACTGTCCTTGCGGATGCAATAGATGGTGTCCGGATCGTTGACGCATACGATGGCCAAAGCGAAAGATCCTTGCAGCATCGGAATGATGCTGCACAGGGTTTTGAGCATGTTTCCCTGCTCGTATATGCTGATCAGATGTGCCACAACTTCTGTATCCGTCTGGGAAGAAAAAGTGCAGCCCTTTGCGATAAGTGCTTCTTTGAGCTCAAGATAGTTTTCGATGATTCCGTTGTGTACAACAGCGATCGTTCCCTTTTCATTCGTATGCGGATGGGAATTCTCGTCAGACGGGACGCCGTGTGTCGCCCACCGCGTATGCCCGATGCCCATATGTCCGTTGATGGGACATTCCTCAACGCGCTTTACCAGCTCGCCGAGCTTTCCCTTTGCTTTTTGCACTTCCAGTCTCGTTCCATTGAAAACGGCAACGCCGGCGCTGTCGTAGCCACGATATTCGAGCCTTCCAAGCCCTCGAAGCAAAATAGGCGTGGCTTGCTCACTCCCCGTATATCCTACAATACCGCACATATGGAATAGCCTCCTCATGTTAATAGTAAAATTGTATCATTTTGAACAATAGTGGTCAAACCACAGAATTCTCTTATCGACTTATTTTCACTTCGTATGCATCGATACAGCCTATGATATCATGTTTCGCCCCATAACAGCCATGCTTTTTTTACTTTCAAGCGATACAATCAATTTACGCCCCAATACTTCGAAATTTATTTTTAGCAATATATCCCACATTCCATCCGATTTTTGTTATACTAGGTAATATAAACGGCGTATCGTCAGAGTTTTCCCGTAACGGGCGTTTCACATTTGCTTTCGGGGGGGAACAAAAATGGCGCATGAAAAACCGGATAAAAAAGTCTACAGTTTTCGCCTTGAGGAAAACCTTGTCAAAGAACTCAAGCGCTATGCGGCAAGGGAAAACCGGTCGTTTTCCAACTTCATTGAGACCATTTTAAAAGAATACCTCGCTGAAAGAGAAACCCGCGAAAAAGAATAACATTGTGCATTCAGGAGCACCAGCGTCGGGGCTTGCATGGCAAGCTCCTATTGTGCGTTTTTCTGTTTATGGCGTATCCATGCCGTTTTGTCGGCACGGATACGCGTTGTTTTTGTTAAGAAGCCAAAGACATGCTAGTCCTGTGTCATTGCGCGGGCTGTGTCGCGAAGCTGTTGGAGCAGATCCCGGTATTTTTTGCGCTTTTTACCCGCCATTCCTGCGCTAAGCGCATATTCCAATAGTTTTGCCGTTTCGCTCATGCGCTCGCTCTCCTGCCGCAGGCGCTTTCGCATGCCGCTCCAGTCTGTCTCTTGCCCGGTGATCGCAACAGTCGGCTCAATCTGTGCAACGGGCTGCTTCGGCTTTTCAGGAGCCATGAGAACCTCTCCCGTCACGAGATTCAGCAGATCTCCTTCTCTGGGCGCTACGGCATTGTATCCGTTCTGCGCAAGAAGCTGGGCAAAGCCTATGGCTATCGACTCTTCACCGTGTGTGGCGAACACGTTGGGTTTGTTGGCAAACGCACCGATCCATTCCAACAGACCTGTCTGATCCGCGTGGCCGGAGAATCCTTCCATGCGGTATATCGACGCGTTGACTTCTATCTCCTCGCCGTAAATCTGTACGCGCTTATCGCCGTCGACAAGCATGCGTCCCAAGGTTCCCTCGGCTTGGAAACCCACAAATACGACGGAACATTCCCGACGGAAAAGGTTGTGTTTCAAATGGTGTTTGATGCGTCCCGCTTCGCACATGCCCGAGGATGAAATGATGACTTTGCTCTGCGGCATGAAGTTCAGCGCTTTGGAATCCTCCGCCAGCTCGACGAAGTGCAGCGTTTCGAACGTAAACGGATCGTCACCCTGCGATTTGCGCGCCATGGCATGCTCGTCGAAGTAACCGCCGTTGAAATTTGCCTGGTATACGCGCGTGGCCTTGCTGGAGAGCGGGCTGTCCACATACACGTCAAACGGCTTTAAACCCGATATGCCCTCGCGCATGATGGTGCTCAGATCATAGAGAATTTCCTGCGTACGGCCCACCGAAAACGACGGGATCACAACGTTTCCGCCGTTGTCAAAGGTCTGTTTGATGATGTCCGCGAGCGCCTTTTTTTGGTCGGAGCGCGGCGGATGCAGCCTGTTGCCGTAGGTGGATTCCATCACCACATAGTCCGCGGTCGTGATCTCCGACGGATTCCGCAGGATTGGCCTGTCAAGGTTGCCTATATCACCTGAAAACACCAGTTCCTTCTGAACGTTTTGTTCCTTTATCCAGAATTTTATCATGGCGCTTCCCAACAGATGCCCGGCGTCAACGAAGTTGACCGCAATGCCCGGAAACAGTTCGAATGTTTCGCCGTATTCAACGGTGATGATCCCCTGCGCCGCCTGCCTGCCCTGTTCGGCGGTATAGAGCGGCTGTACAGGCGGATGCCCGGCGCGGGTTGCTTTGCGCGTTTTCCACTCCGCTTCCATTTCCTGAATATGACCGCTGTCCTCCAGCATGATAGCGTTCAAATCCCTTGTTGCGGTGGTGGCATAGATCTTGCCCTTGTACCCCTGGTTTATGATAAGCGGAATAAGACCCGTATGATCCATGTGGGCATGGGTGATCAGCAGCGCATCGATTTGCTTCACATCAAAGGAAAAAGCGCCATCGTCTGTTTTCTTGTCCATACCCTGGCGCATGCCGCAGTCTATCAGAATCTTCTTGCCGCAGGCGTTCAACAGATAGCACGACCCGGTAACCATGCGCGCCGCGCCTTCAAACAATAAATCCATAAGCAATCCGCTCCCGTTTTTTTCTTTCAAGTATACCACAAGCACATCGGAAATTGGATGCTTCGGGATAACGCCATCCACAGCAGCATGAATCGGCCAATGCAATGCAAATAAAAAAAACCGCCTTCCCGTACGGAAGACGGAGCCTGTTATTCAATTCCAGTCAATACATCAGGTCAATGCTCTTTATATACTGAGATAAACAGTTTGTGATAGTCAGATCTTGTTTCATAGCATCTTAGCTAAGTTGTACAAATCCGGCGACATGTGCGGCGGATTTGCTTTAAATGCTTTCCCAACAGTATAGATCGCCAAAAACGAAGTTTTTGGCGAATCAAACGCGAAAATGCGCCGCGTACATATCCGCCAGGTGCAGCGAAACGCACAGCGGAACTTTATCAAACGCGCTTGACTGCGTGATACCGCCGACATAGCTGCGCGCGGTGTCGTCATAGCCGCCCATGTGCCAGCGGATGGCCAGCGCTTCCTCGTCGGTCAAACGGATGTATTTGGAAAGAAGATACACCGATTTCTCTCCGTGCCCGAACGGGAACTGGTCGTCGATGGCGAACATCTCCATCTCTTCCCAACGCCCCTGCTCGTTTTTTACGTTGCGGGTTTTCACCGTATACATATTGGCTTTACAGACGTCGTGCAGAAGACCGCAGATGATAAGCGACGCGGGGGGAACATCCTTGATGGGTTTGGAGAAATTCTCCAAAAGCTTAAACACTTCCATGCTGTGCATCAGCAATCCGCCATAGAGCGCACCGTGTTTGTTGATGCTCGCGGGAGCCGTAAAGAAATCCGTCTCCTGCTCCAGATAAGCGATAAACTCCTCCATGCCGGCACGGTCGGCGGAGCGTAAAAGCGCGCAGAATTCCTCTTTCAACGCGTCGAGCTTTTCCTTATGCAAGCTGGGAAGTGATGCCATACAATCCTCTCCTAAACAAGGGGCAACGATGCGCGTCGCGTACGCGCTACCCCAACGATATGGACTTCATTATACCTGCCAAACACGAACTTCGCCACAGGAAAATGAGAGGCACAGAGTGTTCCTGTCAATGCTTCTTTTGGTTTTTTCGGTTGCTCTATCCCACCAACACACGACTGATCTTTTATCCGCCTCAGATATATACGCCGTATGTGACGTAAACATACCCGGTCTGCCCCTTGTAATTGATCTTCCAAAAACTGCCGCTCTTTCCGAGGTAAACGTACTTTTCATTGTTGTAAGCCCTGCCCAGGCTCAAAGCGGAGGTGGACGCGGTCTTGCGCACGTTGACATAGGTGCCGACCTTGATGCTCACATAATGGGTCGTCGATGACGACGGCGCAGGCGTTGTTGCCGTGCTTGACGTCGTCAATACGCCATAGGTCGAGTATACATACCCGGTCTGCCCCTTGTAATTGATCTTCCAAAAACTGCCGCTCTTGCCGAGATAGGCATACGTTTCGTTGTTGTAAGCCCTTCCCAGGCTCGAAGCGGAGGTGGACGCGGTCTTGCGAACGTTGACGGACGTGCTGACCTTGATGCGTATCACCTGCGTGCTCACAGCCGTGGGCGTCGGCGTTGTGGCCGGCGTGGCGGTTGCCGCTGCGGAAGGCGCTGTGGTGGGCGTAGGTGTCGGCGCAGCCGTCGGGGATGCGCTTATCGTTGTCAAAACGCCATAGGTCGAATAGACATATCCGGTCTGCCCCTTGTAGTTGATAATCCAAAAACTGCCGCTCTTGCCAAGATACGCATATGTTTCATTGTTATATGCTTTGCCCAGGCTCAGCGCTGAGGTAGACGCGGTCTTGCGCACGTTGACGGACGTGCCGACCTTGATGCGTATCACCTGCGTGGTCGCCGGCGTAGGCGTCGGAACAGCCGTTGGTGTCGGTTCTGCCGTCGGTGTGGGTGCGGGCGCTTCGGTTGGCGTCGGCGTCGGCGTGACGACAGGCGTCGGTGTCGGCGTGATCAAAGTGGCATACGACGTACTCACATACGCCACCCGGTTGTCGAACAAAATGATATACCATGTGCCGGTCGTCCCCAAATGGGGATATTCCGCCCCGTTCTTGGCGTCGCCAAGGTCGGTGGAAGAGGTGGATGCCTGCGCGCGGACGTTGACATAGTTGGTGCATTGGATGCGCACGATCATGCCTGTGGGCGTCGGCATCGCCGCGGGAAGCGCCGGGATCGTCGTATCGACAGCGGAAACGGCTGAGCCGTCGAAATAGAATGCCAAAATAAAACCGGAGTCCTTGCCATTGAGTGCCATCTGCTGCGCGCCGCGTTGGGACATGCCAACCCCGTGGCCGTAGCGCCGGTTGACGATGTCAAAGCCGTCCTCGGTCGCTTCGACAAAGCGCATGCGGCAGTTGTCGTTTAAATAGGCATGCGTGAGCAGATAGCTTCCGTCGGTATCCTTGTTCATCAGCACGATGCTTACCGTGACCAATGCATCGTTGACAACGGTCCCTTCGTTATCGATGTACTGCACCACAAGATCCGCGTCCGCGCTGACAAAGCAGTTGCTGCTGCCTGTGGTATAGCGGGCTTGTCCGTTTCGAAAATCAGTTACCTGCATCAGTCTGATATTGGTGGCATCCGGAACGGAATCCCCGCGCGCTTTCATGACGGTATATGCCTTATTTTGCAGGTCGTTTAGCACCGCATCCGTATAGACGACAGGCAGAGACGGTTTGGCGTTGGTTGGCTGCACGGAGGTATCCGGGATTTTGATGCCGTATTCCTTCACGATATAGCCGCTCGTACCGTTGTAATCGATCTTATAGAATTCGCCGGAATCAGCGATAAAGGTAAACTTGGCGTCTTTGTTGGCAACACCGATAACCGAACCCGCTGTGGATGCCGTACTGTAGACGGAACAGGAGTAGTTTAAATCGACGATTTGCACCTGATAGGTGACACCGCTTGAAGGCAGATCCGCAACCGGATCCATCGATGTATTGCGGATGAGTTTCGGCACGTATATGCGGTAACTTAGGCTGGATTGGTTTTCAAGATCGTACGGATCGTCCTTTTGCGCCAAATACGGATATGCGGCGTTCTTGCTTGCGCCGCCTCCCCAGGCATTGCCCGGCAGCTCCGTCTTGCCGCCGTTGCTCGCGGAAAAGTAGGTCTCGCAGATAGCACCGTTGTACATCAACACTTGTCCGCTTGTTGCATCCACCGCGGCTTTGACGTTCTCCTGTCCGGAAGGATACCCGCGATACACCTGATCGGCAGATGTGTCGACCAGATCATACTGCGAAGAAGGCGCGATCGCGCTGATGGCATAGCCGCGCGCGACCACCGCCTGCGCTTTTAGCGCCTCAACGGGGAAGGCGTTGCTCATCTCATAGCCGACGACGCCATAGAGGTATTGCTCCAGCGGCACCGTGTTGATGACGCGCACTCCCGACCCCTGAACGACAAAGTTCATGTTGCCAAGGTAAGCGATGTTGCAGGAATACCGCGTATTGTACAAAACGATCGTATTCAAATTCGTGCTTTGGCAGCGTTCGAGCGTCAGTGTGGCTCCGACCGTCTTGCTGAAACTGCTGTTGGAAATCCGGATGCTGCCGCTGACATTGGCAACGGTGTAAGTGCCCGGCGTCAATATGATGGAAACATCCTGTGCAATGCGGTAATTTTCCCCGACGCTGATGCTGATGCTTGCGCTTTCATTCGTTGTGATTTTTACGCGGACCGTATTGTATGCTCCGGCGGCTCCGGCGTTTTTCTGGACACGCCAAAAAGCGGATGCACCAAGCACCAAACACAACATCAACAAGCATGCAATCAGACGTCTTTTCAATAATCCGCATTCCCTTTCACTGTACATATTTCAATTTGTAAATTAAAATTAACTCATTCGTAATAATTTGTCAAGGAATCCAAGGCTTTTCACTTGTGGCAAGATTTGCTATACTCGATTCACAGCAAGGAGTGAAGGCTATGTATATCGGTGTGATAGACGGCCAGGGTGGCGGTGTCGGCCGCGC
This sequence comes from uncultured Christensenellaceae bacterium, assembly GCA_942492795.1. Lineage (GTDB taxonomy): Bacteria > Bacillota > Clostridia > Christensenellales > QAND01 > RGIG3178. Next base: position 1,052,408 of record OW818639.1, on the reverse strand, counting down.
CATTGTCATAGAATTAAGAGCCCGCTATCCGCAGCAGCGTGTGGTAGCGCTGGGTACCAACGCGATGGCGACTAGTGCCATGATGCGCGCGGGTGCGCAGGAGGGGGCTACCGGGGAAAATGCGATCGTCCGTACGGCGCCAAGTTGCGATATCATCCTGGGGCCGCTGGGCATTGTGCTGGCCAACTCGATGTTGGGTGAGCTGACGCCCGCAATGGCGGCTGCCATCGGCGGCTGCGATGCGATCAAAATACTTGTCCCCATGCCGCAGGCGCATGTCCGCATTGCCGGGGTGGCGGACAGGCCTCTTTCAGCATTGATAGCGGATGCTATGGATCGGCTGCAGAATCTTCTGACGGACGGGGAATGAAAAAAGAGGATTGGACCGCTTCGTATGTCGGTATAGTATAGCAGATTTTGCGCCGCTTTGCAGGTACAAATGCGCGTTATTGTTTGAACAAATTGTAAAAAACCCGATAAATCGGGTTTTTTTGCATACAATTTTTTCTTGATATGCGGGATGCTGTCACAAAATGTCCGCTATTCTTGATCCATCTGCTCCATTGCCGCCAAGGCGAGCGCACATTCCGTCCGCTTCTTGAGTATGGCGCATTCAAGCGGATTGGGGGTCAGGATCGAACCGCTGAAAGCCTGCGCGTTTGCCGCGCATCCGCCGGAACAGAAGTACTTTGCAAAGCATGCATCGCACGAGGGTTTGCACCCGATATGATTGTTTAAAAATTCATTGCGCACCGCATCGTTTAATATCCCGTCCTTCACGCTGCCGATGGCATACCCCTGTCTCCCCACAAACTGATGGCAGGGATACAGCGTCCCGTCCGGCGTTACGGCAAGGTATTCGCGCCCCGCGCCGCATCCCGAAAGCCTCTTTCGAAGGCACGGCCCGTAGGATAAATCGAGGGTGAAATGGAAGAAGTGGTGCGGTTTTCCCTGCGCTTTTCGGCGCAGTACCGCTTGCAGCAGCCGGTCATAGCATAGGATGATCTCGCTTAAGTCTTCTTCGCGAAGGGACAGCGGATGATCAAGAGATAGCACGACGGGTTCTACGGATACGTGTTGGAACCCTTCGTCCCAAAGCGACTCGACATCCGGCACAAAATCCAGATTCTTTCTGGTGAACGTGCCGCGCGCGTAGTATTCGCCGTCTCCGCGCTTCTCTATCAGCGCCTTGGCGTTTGAAAGGGCACGCGCATACGACGGCTTCCCGCCTGTAGCCGGGCGCAGCGCGTCATGGGTTTGCTGCCGGCCGTCGATGGAAAGGACAAGGTTGTGCATCTGTTGGTTGCAGAATTCTATGGCCTCCTGCGGCACTTCAAAGCAGTTGGTGGTCAGGGTGAAATGGATCTCTTTGCCGTGTTTCTTCTCCAATTCCCTGCCGTAGCGCACGATTTCCTGTACAACCGGAAAATTCATCATCGGTTCGCCGCCGAAAAAATCCACTTCCAGATTGCGGCGCGTTCCGCTGTTTAAAATCAAAAAGTCCAGCGCGCGGCAGCCGACTTCAGCCGTCATCAGACTTCGCTGTCCTTCAAAATCGCCCGTGGAGGCAAAGCAGTAACCGCAGCGCAGGTTGCAGTCGTGTGCGACGTGCAAACACAGCGCCTTGACGATGCCGCCGTCGTCCACAGCCGATTCGTCGGCAGGCTCGGTATCCAATAAACCCGAAGCCTTTAAGTCATCGAGCTCCCGGATGCACTCCAAAACATCGCCGCAAGGGATGCTTTGAAGTTGTGCGGTGATCTCTTCGGCTTTAATCCCAGCGAGGTACAGCGGTGCTGTCGCCGCCGCCTCGTCGCTTAAAACATGCAAAGCGCCGCTCTCAACATCCAGCAGAAGGTTGAGGTCGGCGCAACGGAACATATGTACCATCTATTATTGTGCCTTTTCTTTGCGAAATACCTTGGCAGTATTCTTGCAGCTTTGGTTTGCAACGGTGCAGGACGTCTTGCAGGCGCTCTGGCAGCTCGTCTGGCATTCGCCGCAGCCGGTATTCTCTCCCCGTCTGATGACAGCCGCTGCAACGGTTTTGATATGTTTCATTGTCCATTCCTCCGCAAAATGTTTTTCATCCTCTATTTATACAATACTCACGGCATTTTCGCAAGCCGTACGCGCACCTGTCCCGGTGATTATCCTGTGATCGGCAAGCTTATCAGAAGCACTGCGCCGTTGCTTGACAGTCAAGGGACCGTGTGATACAATTTCAACAAAGTTTTGGAATAATTGACAAATTCACCTGTGGGGCTGCTTTTATGCGTCTCATGGGTGTTTTTTTAGACTTTAGCAGGAGGTCGCGCCATGATCGCATTGACGCCGGGCGTTTACCGGCATTACAAGGGAAACCTCTATCGCGTCTGGGGCGTTGTGCGCCATAGCGAAACGACAGAAGCAATGGTGTTGTATCAGGCATTGTACGGCGAATACGGGCTGTGGGTGCGCCCGCTTGCGATGTTTTTGGAAACCGTCGAGCAAAACGGCTCATCTGTGCCGCGCTTCGCTCTGGAAAAACCCGAACCGACGCAGGATGCTTCACAGTTGATGGATGCCTTATCGGCATCGCAAAAGGGCAAAGAGTGATCAGACATCGCACTCGATAAAAGAGACTCTGTGCTCAAATGTAACGCATTATTCCGAAGGCAACTTCTTTAGCAGCGGCGGTGCGATTTAATCTTTACGGCACTTTGAAACGCGGGGTCTAGTAGCCTTTATCGTACTTCTTATACCTTTTATGCTTAATAACAAAGTATCTTATAATTCCTGCAATTAATAATCCACCGATACCTACCCAGATTAAAAGTGTATTACTTGAATCTTGATAGTTTCTATCATATTGAAGTATCTGATTATTTTTCGTAGTATATACAACTCCCTTGCTATTTACTATAACATCGTTAATAATTCCATTAGTTTTTGATGGAAATACTTTGTAATCTGTATCTTGCCAGGATTCTAACAGTTTAAAATCTTTATCCAAGATATTCAATGACCCCTTTTGTCCAGTTGAGTATAGATAGATATAACCACTATTATTATCAACGTATATTCTTGTTGGCTGATAATTCCGATACTGTACATTATAAATTCCGTTTTTATCAATACTCCATAATCCTGATCCTTCAGATGGTTGACCAAATAAAACTATTCCACTAGATGTAATAGCAATTCCCATTGGATATCCAACTTTATACTTGGTAAGTAGTTCTCCATCTTTAGTGTATTTATATATGCTTTGTTTAGTATTATTAGTGATATATACATTTCCTTCGCGATCATTTTCTATTGCATAACATTTATCATCAGAAGCATCAACCAGCCATTTGTTTTTGACATTACCACTAATATCTATAGCTGTTAAGTAACCTTTGCTATCTAATATAAATATATTATTATCCTTGCTAATGGAGACATCATTAATTTTTAATGATTTCTCGCTGTCAGCTGGCAAATTGTATACAACCGATTGTGCTCCCCTAGCACCTGATCTAATTAATTGCGTTCCATCATGCCCTACAAAGAATACATTATCTTCTTTATCAATTGCTAGCCACGTTAGCTTTCCTAAACTACCTCCTTCATTAGCATAAAACACTTTAAACGTAGCTGAAGAACCAGAGGAACAACCCGCTAGTAATACGACTAGAATTAATATAACTATCCTTTTCATTTTATTCTCCTATTAAAAGACTTATTGTCGTAATTGTGTTTGCTGGTAAAGAAGTATAATAACCTTGCCACGATCTCCCAAACTCAAAGTCATTCTCAGGATTTAAGTTAATACCTGCTAGACCATTTTGCATTGGCTTTAGGAAACACGGGGACGGTTCTTGTGTTTCAGTTTGATACGCATTTATCTCAGTGTCATTATATCATTCTAAATAATCAATAACCACATATAGCAGTTAAAACAAAAGAAGCCCTCTTGCGAGGACTTCTTTTCTGGTAGCGACGATCCGATTCGAAAGGATGACAGGCCGGGTATTTACCGACATTACAAGGGAAACCTCTATCGCGTCTGGGGCGTTGTGCGCCATAGCGAAACGACAGAAGCAATGGTGTTGTATCAGGCATTGTACGGCGCATACGGGCTTTGGGTTCGCCCGCTTGCGATGTTTGTGGAAACCGTCGAGCAAAACGGCTCATCGGTGCCGCGCTTCGCTCTGGAAAAACCCGAACCGGCACAGGATGCTTCGAAGTTGATGGATGCGTTATCGGCACTTAAAAACACTTGAGAAATCCAATCTGTCCCTTATGCTTTTTAATCATAAATCCTCTAATACAGTTGCTCAGGTTTTCCCAGTGTATCAAGGTTTACTCTGAATAAATTATTCTTCAGACGTCCGCCTTGATCATCATACAGTAAAGAGTAATATAGATAATTGTTTATTATGTTATAGAAAGCACATGGTTCGTCAACTATTGTTTGGATTTGATTACCATCATTATTCAATCTGGAGAGCTTTGAATTATTTAAATATTCATCAATATTATAATAATATAGCCAACTACTATTTGCTGTAATAAATTCCATTCGTTTCAGATTCTCTTTTACAATTAGTTTTATTTTGTTAGTACCGATAGAATTTATCTTGTATATATTATATTCTTCAGAATCTGGCAAATATCGGTCAATACTTGGATTATACCGAATCGGCTTTTGTATAAAGTAAAGATCACCGTTATCTGCCCCAAAGAAACCTGAAGCCATTTCATAACTGTACATTAATGAATTGGTGTTATCAGATACTTTCGCATCTTCTGTCTTTGATTTAACTACATCTAATTCAATAAGTCTTTCGGCTCTTTCAGTTTGCATATCCCAACGGTAATAAGCTTTAGATAATAAATTGGACTTTTCGAAGACACTAAAATATATAGAATTGGCGTAGATATATATATTAGAAATAACACTGTTCTTTTCAGAAATATATATTTTTTTAGTGCCTTTCCCTGAAAGGTCTGCCCATATAATATATTGATTAACGCCCACTTCTCTTTCTACAAAGAAGATTCCTGCAGGACAAAGTATGTATTCACTATAACCCTTAAGAATCGTTTCTATTTTTTGGGTGTCAACATCAATCCGATAAAGTGTAGTTTCTGTAGAAGTATCAATATAATATATCCAATGCTCATAAGCATGCATATCAACAACATTGCCTTCACAAAGCAATGATAATATACCATTATTACATTCATATATTCCGTTTTTTTGTGGGAGATCATTGCCTCCAGAGGAATTTGCACTATAACTTATGTATACTTTGTTATCAATTTCGATAACTTTATTATAGTCATTATCACGATAGAATTTGGATTTAACCATCTTGGACAAATCCAATCTATTATTTCTGCACCCTACTAGATTGATGGAAATCAACAAGCAGCATAACGCTAATATATAGATTGATTTATTCTTCATGACTATTCTCTCCAGTTTAACTCATACTATAATAAGGAAACACGGGGAAAGCATTCGGACGCTTCTTTGCTTCGCGGTTTATCATCGCTTCACTTCATACAAGTATACCATGATATTGTTTCAAAGGAATCTCATGTTTCTCGCAATAACATAAGACGTCATCTTGCCGCAGTACATCAGAGCATCACATAGTCAGGTCGGCTTGACCATAAAAGAAGAAGAAAAAGCAAGATCAAAGAAAGCATAAAAGCACGATAACCGAGTATCATGGGGCATATTGAATTTATGCCTTATCTATACTATAATCATATATAGTAATCCAAACATAATTTAGCAAAGCTGGTGTGAAAATGAAGGCTGCATCCGAAAAACAATCGATCGGAAAAGCAAGAGAACACGCAATCAACGTGTATTGCAACAGAGTGGAAGGCGATCGAAAAACGGTCATCCTTGAATTGTATGACACCTTGAAAAAGACTTCGCCCTACGCCAAACACATGCAGGATTCCGATATGACCGCAGATGAAATGTACAGAATCGCCGAACGCCTGCGGGCTCTTACTGGCTCCGGTTGGCTTGAAGCCTATTATTTGCCCATTATACCGTTTTGCCGCGCCGATTCCCTTAAGTATCTGATCGCACACAAACAGGACCTTTTGGGGAACAGCGGGAACGAGGCCTTCAGTGAAGCGTACGCCCGGCTCAAAAGGTTTTTCGTCACCGTTTTTGGCTAAGTTCAAAAAGGCCACCGATTAATCGGTGGCTTTCGTTTATTACGATATCCTTTATACAAGTATACAAAAAGCGGCAATTCGCGGCGTCTTTGAGGTCTACTCCACCGTCTTGAGCGACTCCACCATATCGATCTTGTTCAGGCGCGGGAGCATGACGAAATTCACGACTGTCGTGAATAAAAACGTCATCAATATCGAGATCCCAAAGCTCAGCGGATAGATCTGCCGCCCGAACATCATGCCCTCCACCTCCGCCGTTGTCATCACGAAGCGGTGCATCACAATGCCAAAGCCGCATCCGAGTGCGATTCCCAGCAGCGACAGCAGGATGTTTTCGCGGAACACATATTCCGCAACCTCCACCCTTGTAAAGCCGAGCACTTTAAGCGTCGCTATCTCGCGGATCCTTTCGCCGATGTTGATGTTGGTCAGGTTGTACATCACCACAAACGCAAGCGCGGCAGCAGCTAGGATGAGTACCCAAACGACCCCGTCGAGGCCTTTGATCGCGTTGCTCATCGTTTCCGTCGCCTGCGTATAGGCGTTGACCTGGCTGATGTCCGGCAATGCCAGAATTTTTTCGCATATCGCGCTCAGATCTGCGCCGGGTTTCGCGTTCACATAGAAATGGTTCATCGCAGCCGGACGGCCCATGACTTCGGCATACCCCCATTGGCTCATATACACCACGTGATGGATGTAGTTTTCGCACAGCGCCACGACGGGGATCGCATATCGCCTGTCATCATCGTTCAATTCGATGACATCGCCGACAGAAAGGCCCATCTCCGTTGCCATCTTCGAATCGATGATGGCGCCGTGCTGCGTCAGCGGAAGTATCTTTTGCGTTCGCATATCAAGGACTCTAATCCACGGATTGAGATCGGCGCCGTCCGCGAACACCATGATCGTCGCCTGTGTTTTCGCGTCGCTTCCCTGCTTGTTGAAATCCATCGCCTTGGCGTAGGCTGTGACGGAGGATTGGACGCTGTCCAAAGCGCCGATGTCCGTTTGCAGCGATTGGATGCTTGAATCTTCCAAATTGTCCTTTGTGCTTGCCGATACCTGGAAAAGGAATACCTTGCCGTACTGGTTCGCAACGATGGTCTTGATGCTGTCGCGGATGCCAAAGCCGGTTAAAAGCAACGCCGTGCAGCCGGCGATGCCGATGAGCGTCATAAACAGACGTCTTTTATAGCGGAACAAATTGCGCGCTGTCACCTTGCTGGTAAAGCTGAGCCGCTTCCACAAAAAGCCGATGTGTTCCAGAAAAATGAGTTTCCCGGCCTTGGGCGTACGCGGGCGCATCAGCGCCGCAGGTGCATCGTGCAGCTCGCTGTAGCATGCCATCAGCGTGGCAGATAAACACACGCCGACTGCGATGAAAACCGCAAGCGCCGCGTTTTGATAGTGCATCATCAGCAATGGTCCCGGAACGGAGAACATCATCGCATAGGCCTTAAAGATGGCATACGGAAACAGCGACATGCCCAAAAGCACGCCCAACACGCTGCCAAGAACGCTTGGAATGGACGCATAGATCAGGTATTTGGCTGCGATATCCCACTTGGAATACCCGAGCGCCTTGAATGTTCCCATGTTGGTGCGCTGTTCGTCCACCATGCGCGTCATGGTGGTCAGGCATACCAACGCGGCAATAAAGAAGAAAAAGACCGGAAAAACCTGTGCGATGTTTGCGATCCGCGTTGCGGACGATTCATATTCCATATACCCCGCGTTGGCTTCATGCCCCATGACAAACCATTTCGCTTCGGGGATATCCGCGATCTCTTTTTTTGCGTCCGCCAGTTTTTCCCGGGCATCGGCAAATTCACGGCTTGCCTTTCGTTTGGCCGAATCCAGCTGCCTCTGCCCTTCCGTGAGATCGGCGCGGCCTTGATCAAGTTCTGCCTTTTGTGCGTCGATCTGCGTCTGACCGTCGGCTGTGGATTGCAGCAGCGTCTGCTCATTGGCGTCAATGGCAGCCGCCTGTCCGTCAAGCTGCGCCTTTTGGGCAACAAATCCTGCTTCCGCTTGCTGTTGCTGCTCGGCGGTCATATACGGCTTTTGCGCAAGATAATCGGCATACGCCTGATCGTATTGGGCGTACCCCTGCTGGAGCATGGCGCGGGCTGCCTGGATTTGCGCCAGTCCCTGTGCTTTTTGCTGATCCAGCGCCGTTTGCGCGGCGGTAAGCTGCTCCTCGCCCGCTTTGATTTGGGCAAGCCCGTCGTCGATCTGTTTCTGCGCCTTTGTGAATTTGGATTTGACCAGCCGCACGGCGTCGTCGTATTCCGCCTGTTTCTCTTCCAATGTCTTCGTCGCGTCCGCCACGGTGTCCTGATACCATGTTGCCGCCCTGTTTTCGCCAAAGGCTTCCGCACGCTCTATCACCGGATCAACAAGATCGGCGTAGGCGCTTTCAAACAAGCTCAATGCCTGCGCACCGACAACGCGCGCGTAGACGTCGGTATACACGTCCAGCGTAAACAGGCTCGGATGCACGAAAATATATCCGTCCACGTTGCCGCTTCCAAGCGAACTGCTGCCGCGCGTCAACGAAACATACAGCGGGGATCTGACCTTGCCCACGATGGTCAGCTGCTCGCTTTTGATAAAGTCGGACAGCGGATCGTCGGTACCGCTTTTTAAAGGGATGGTATCGCCGATTTTAAGCTTGCCGAAGCGTTTGGCTTCAATGGCACATTCCGTTGCATCCTGCGGCAGCCGCCCTTCCACTACCGTCGGTTTGTTGAGCGCATTGCTCTGCTCGTGGCTGCACAAAAGCGTGATGACGGAGTTTTTATCGTTGATATGGGCGATCACATCCAACTGGTATGTCGGCTGTACGTCCGCTACCCCTTCTTGTGCCTGAATCGCGCTGATATCGTCCTGGTCAAACCCCACGGTGGAAACAAAGCGTATGTCCATAAAATTGCTTTGCTGCGCATAGGCGTCAAACGACCGCTGCATCACGGGAGCAGCCGTCCTGATGCCGGAAAAAAAGGCGGTTCCAAGCGCAGTGATGCATAAAATGGACAGAAAACGCCCCATGGTATGCTTGATTTCGCGAACGGTATCGCGATACAGGACGCGCTTGTTTACCATTCCAGATCCTCGGCATCGCAGGGATTAAGATTCATCTCGATCCGCTCTACACGTCCGTTTTTGATGTGGATCACACGGTTCCCCATCGGCACAAGGCTGACGTTGTGCGTGATGACGATGGCGGTCATGCCATATTCGCGGCATGTATGCTGCAAAAGTGCCATGACCTGCCTGCCGGTTGTGGAATCCAAAGCGCCGGTCGGCTCGTCGCACAAAAGCAGCTTGGGGTTTTTCGCAAGCGCGCGCGCGATCGCGACACGCTGCTGTTCGCCGCCGGAAAGCTGCGCCGGAAAGTTATACAAACGCTCCGCGAGCCCTACGCTTTGCATGATATCCCTGGGCAAAAACGGCTTTTTGCATATCTGCGTCGCGAGTTCCACGTTCTCAAGCGCGGTCAGGTTTGCGACGAGGTTGTAGAACTGGAACACGAAACCCACATCGTAGCGCCGGTAAAACGTGAGCGCCTTGTTGTTGAAACTGTCGATCCGCGCACCGTCCACCGTCATCGAACCGGACGTCGGTGAATCCATGCCGCCCAAAAGGTTCAATACCGTGCTCTTGCCTGCGCCGCTGGGGCCGACAATGATCGCGAATTCGCCCTTCTCCACACAAAAAGACACCCCGTTTAGTGCGTGGATGTCCACTTCCCCCATTGTATACGTCTTTTTTACATCGTATAATTCAATATAAGATGGCATAGGCCTTCCTTTCCAATTCAAACAAAAAACCCCATTCCGCGTACAGCGCCTGTCGGCGCGCATCGCGCACGGTAATCCCCGATAGGGTTGATATTCCCCTCTATGGTATATCGTCTTTTTACATTAACGCTAGAATACGCCCATCCCTTTTTTGTGTCAACAAACTGGAGGATCAAACGCCTACATATCCGACAGTTATAATGATGTTTGATGGAAAAAGAACATACTTACGCCAAAGAGAAAAGCGTTTGCACTTTATGCCGTCAGGGATGACACAAAAACGCTGCGGTTCTTCCAGCCCGTCAAACAGCATCGACCCGGTTACGGCAATATCGACAGAACGGCATACGCCCATCTCTGCGTTATCCACTGCGCGTAATGGGCTTCAAGCGACCTTGTCTGTCCAAGCGGTTTGCCAAAGATATCCGTTGCCGTACCGAGGCCGGGGTCGTACACCGAAAACCAAACGCTGTCGCCGCTTTTCTTATAACCGTAGACAAGCATGCAGTGGCCGTCGTTGCCCAGATCCCCCTCGTTTATCATGCAGTACAGGACACATCCGCGATCCAGTTCCGACATCATTTTTTGAATGTTAACTTCCGCATCGTCATAGGACAGCGTCCACTGTTCATACCGCGCACCGTTTTCTTTGAGCGCCTTCTCCGCCATAAAAAGCGTCCAGCCGCCCGTGCCTTTCGGATCGGCCGAAGCGCGGATCTGCTGGGGGGTTTTTACAAAACTTTCGTTCTGCCATTTGAGACACATGGAAACAAGTGTCGGCATGCAGTTCACAGCGCTGTACTTGCCGGTATCTGCCTGCCGGAAATAAAACGAGTAAGGCCGGTCGTTCACCACGCGCACGGTCGTATCCTTCGCGCCGCGCGCATCAAGGCAATAGGCGGCAACACCGGCGAAATAGCGCACAGCCTGACGGACGGTATACGCCTGGCCAAGCATTGGCTCTTCGGTGGATTGAACCCATCCGCACAGACTCGCCGCAAAATAGGCGCCGAGCTGGCTCAGCTGGTACAGACGAACGCTTTGGCGCGGCATATAGGTGTCGTAAGCGGGATAAGCCTGCACCAGATCATAGCCCAGCACAAATTTGACATCCGCCGCCTTGCTGTCTTCCACCGGATGATAGGCATATCCGTCCTCAGGTGTTTCCACGAGTGCTTCAAAGCATGTGCGGCACAGGCTCGCCCATGTTTCCCGCGTCAGCGTATCCCGGCTTTTCGAATCAAAATTCGACAGGATCTGCGAGACGCTTTGGGATTCAAGCAATCCCGTCGGGGCAATCATGAGCTCGAGTATTTGCACAGCGTCTGAAACGGTGGCAAGGCGTCCGGAATCCGTATACAGAAGGCTGTAAAGACTGTTTTGATAGTCATCCACAGCCGAATAGAAGTAAGCGGGAAAAACGGGTGTGGCTTCAATGGCCGGCATGCCTTCGTAGTATGTGAATAAGTTTATCGCGTATGCCTTCGCGCTCAGAGCATCGGTGATATCGCTCAGCCTGTTTTGAATGTCGATTTCGTTTGCGCGGAAATACTCGTACAGCGAAACCGCGTACTGCGCGATGCTGCGCTCCGTAGCCTCGTTTTCGCGCTGGGTGATATCAACCGTCACACCAAGTGCGCTTAGCAGCAGCAGCGCTTTTAAATAGTCTTTGTCTTTAAGCATCTCTGCCTCAAAGCGTTCCGCGCCTGAAATTTCACCGTTCTCGCCGATCTGAATATCGGGCAGGCTTACGGTTCCTTTGTTCATCATCTCCAGGGATTTGACGGAGGCCGCCGTGCCGCGCCCGACGAGCGAGGTTTTAAGCACGGTGGAGGTCTTGGTTTCCAACAGCTCATATTGCAGTGCGACATCCAACCCTGAACTGTTCAAAGCCGATACGCTGCGCAGCAGCGGATCGTACAGATCGAGGAGCCGAGCGTTGAGATTCTGCGCGTAGCGCGTTCCGCGCAGAAGCGGCGCGCTTATGGCCCGTGCGTCGACTGACTTAGACAGCATAAGCTTTGTCTTGCAGCTAACGAACAACGGCAGGATGAACAACAGGACAAGCAGAAGCGCCGTGATGCGCCATGCGCTTTTTCGTGTCATCCGAATCCCACCTCCTCAAGCCTACGTTCACCCTTGCGCTTTTTTGTGTATTGTAGCATGATACCATTGTCCGGGCAAATCTGTATCGATAAATGGTATTGCACAGGTTGTTCGCTTAACCCGTTTTTGAAAAGGAGGTCGCACCGTGCCGTTTTCATCCGAATCCCGTGAATTGGCGCCGGAGGTCATCAGCCTTGCACAAACGCTTGCTTCCATCCCGTCACCAACCGGTTTTGAAACGGAAAAAGCGCAGTTTATCCGGCAATGGCTGATGCAACGCGGCATCCAAAGCGATTTGGATGAAGCTGGAAACGTCGTGCTGTTTCTGCCGGGCGAACCGGGAGACAAAACACAGCTGTATCTCGCGCATATCGACACCGTGTTCGGCAACGTTGACAAAATTGTACCGAAAACGGAAGGAAGCACCATCTATGCGCCGTCCATCGGCGACAACAGCTGCAACGTTGCAGCGCTTCTTGTAACGCTTGAGGCATTTGTGCAAAGCAGGCGCAAACTGAAATACAATCGCATCATTGCGTTTAACGTCGGCGAAGAAGGCCTCGGCAACCTGTGCGGCGTGCGCGCGATGATGCAACGATATGGAGACCGCATTGACGAAGTCATTGCCATTGACGCGACCAGCGACGCCATAGTAAGTACCGCGGTGGGCAGCATTCGCTATCGTGTGGAAGTGAAAACGCGCGGCGGTCACAGCTACAGCGCGTTTGGGAACCCGAGTGCCATCCGCCATGCGGCACATATCGTGGAGCAGATCTATGGGATCAATGTGCCAAAGCATCCGAAAACGACGTACAACGTCGGCATGATCGAAGGCGGAACCAGCGTCAACACCATCGCCCAGCGATGCTCCATGTTGTTGGATCTGCGCAGTGAGGAGTTGCAATGCCTGCAAACGCTCAACAACAGCGTGCTTGCGATCCTGAATCAAAAGCGAAACGATGACGTGACCATTGACACCGTGCTTTTGGGGGAACGCCCCTGCGGGATCCCTATAGATGATACGCGTCTTGTCGATCGAATCAATGCGATCCGTTGCTCGCTTGGGCTTCCCGTTCAATGTACATCCGGCAGCACCGACTGCAACCTGCCGCTGTCGCTGGGCATCCCAAGCGTATGTCTGGGCGTCTACCGCGGACAGGGTGCGCATACGATGGAGGAAAGCATCGATGCCGGCTCGGTTCCGTTGGGACTGCGGCAGCTTTTAATGCTGTTCTTTGATGAAACGTTTTCTGTTTAAACAATCATATATCCGCGTATGCCGCGGGCACATCACAAAAACATAGCCAGGGAGGAGAATCAACATGTCAGATTGGAATGCAATCGATCCGAAAGAGATGAAGGAAAATCCGTTCGTGCTGTTCAACGACTCATGGGTAGTCATTGCCGCGCAAAAAGAGGATAAAGTCAACGCGATGACAGCCTCCTGGGGCAGCTTGGGCGTACTTTGGGGCAAGCGCGTTGCAACGGTGTATGTACGCGAATCGCGCCATACGCATGCGTTTATGGAAGCGGCGGAGACCTTTTCCATCACGTCCTTCGATGCGTCCTATAAGAAGGTGCTCAACGATATCATGGGCAGCAAATCCGGACGGGACATCGACAAGATCAAGGAATGCGGCTTTACGGTGGAGCATCTGTTGGACACACCGGTATTTCGGGAAGCAAGGCTTGCCATCGTGTGCAAAAAGGCATACAGCCATCCGTTTGTCGAAGCGGAGTTTTGCGACAAAAGCCACTTACAGACAAGCTATAAAAACGGCGATCTGCATACCGTGTACATTGGCACCATCGAAAGCATGTACCAAAAATAGCAAAAAACAACAACCTCCTGTATACAGGAGATTGTTTTACAATCCGATTTTGTAGCCCTTCCCGGCAAAATGTCCCTTAGATTTTACCCATCCAAGCCCTGCGTTTTAAGGGCGGCTTCGATCATGGATAAAACGATGGGGCGGTTTTGTGCACGAACCCGTCGAAACAGTTCCAGCATTGCCTGCTCATCCTCCGAAAGGCACAGGCGGGTCACTTCCTCCGTATCGATGTCAAGGATGGCGGAAACGGGGACATCAAACAGCGATGACAATACCTTCAAGGCGCCCATCCGGGGCGTCTTTTTATCCTTTTCCCACGCCGAGACGGTCTGGACCGAACACACTGCCGCTCTTGCCAGGCTCTGCTGGGTCATGTGACGCTGCTCCCGAAGCATCCTGATGTTGCTGCCGACAGACATACTGCACCCTCCCTGTATTAAACTAATAGTTTAATTTTTACGATCTATATTTCAATATTACTATACCAATAGTTTAATGTAAAGACGGCTTTTTGTTGCAGTACCGCAAGCTTTGCCCGATCGGATACGATGACGTTTTTGCCTGTCTCGCTGCCCTTTATATCCGAAACATCATATGGCTTTCCCCGATACGCATGCTATTTGTAATCGATTTGTAACCACTGTAAACAATGTGTAAAAGCCGTTGCGGGCAATTTTCGGATACTATACAGTGATTGTGACTTAATGAAGGCACGTCCTTCCATCGAACGGGCAAAGCATCCGAAAGGGTGTGACGCAAAGCTATAGGGCCTGTAATGGCAGCCAGCTGCCGAAAGGAAGTTTTGTATTCCTTTCAATACCAAAATACCCCGCTTTGAAAAAACGGAAAGGAAGTAACACAGGATGGGAAAGAAACAACGCGTGCTGTGCGTACTGTTGGCGGTGATGCTTATGGCATCCATGCTCGCAGGATGCAGCGGCAAACCAATTTCTTCAGCACAGACGACAACCGGTTCTGTCGCAAAGACGCAGTCCAACGGCATCTATAAAGTGACCATCGACGTCAACCCTAGCATCGAGCTTACGGTAACGGACGGCATCGTCACCGGCGCCGTGGCATTCAACGACGACGGCACGGGCATCGTATTGAGCGCCAACGTGATAGGTATGACCGCCGATGCTGCGATGAAAGCCATAGTAACGGAACTTGTATCCGGCGGATTCATCAGTTCTGTCGCTGAGATCGAGCCGTATCTGGTCATCACCGTCTCCAAAAACGGCGTTTCCGACGAAGATATGACCAAAAAGCTCAAAGCGACAGCACAACAGACGCTTGAGGAACTGAAACTTGAATGCAGGATAGGCACTGCGGACGTCACCCCCGAGGATATAGCGGCAGCCACAACGCTTAACCTTTCAGTGGGGCGCTATCTGATGCTCAAATACATCGCCGCCGTGGAAAAAATCACCATCGAACAGGCGATAACGACCTACGGATCCATGAAGATCGGCGAGTTGATGGATATGTTTGGCGGGATTGAAGACCTGTTCCAGGACGAGATCAACGGCAGAGGCGACTTTTTGGAACATCTGACGCCCGAACAGGTGCAACTTGTCAACGGCGCGATCAAAGTGTTCAAAGCCGATCTGAAGAAGGCCGAAAAGGCATTCCATGACACATGGAAAGACCTCCGGGAAAACTACAGCAAGCAAGTCAAAGCCATCGTGAAGGAAAAACTCGACGCGGCGGCCATACAGGCCAAGCTTGACGCGCTCAAACAGATCATGCTTACAGAGCGTGCAACGGCCCTCGGCGTTTTAACAGCAGCCGTGAATGCCGCAAAGGACAAATGCATCGCAGCTGTGAGCAGTGTGCCGCTGACGGCAAACCTGTTCAGCCTGTATCTTAACGAGATAGCCCAGAAGGAAATTGACAAGCAGGAAGGCTTCAACGAATTCGTCAAGGGATTTACCTATCACGGCAAGGGCAATGTTCCGTCGAATGACCATCAAAACAGCGAAAATGGCAAACCCGACAAGGACAACGGCAATAAACCGGATCAGGATTAAAGCCCGAAACCAAGCATGCCAAAACCGGCGCAACACGCGCCGGTTTTTTTGTGTATAAAGCGTATCGGCAAAAAAGTTTTAGGATGCCCGCCGCAGCTTAAAAACCTATTCCTGCGGCGCGACCCCTTTGGGCACTTCGCAGATCGTTTTGCCGTAAATGTCCATCATGTAGGTTTTGCCGCTCTTGGTATAGAAAATATGCCCGCCAACAAACGCCGTGCAGGGATATTTCCACTCTAAAAGTTTGCCGCCCCGCTTGTTGAAGAACACAAAATGCGCGGGGGAGACCTCCGCACTGATGACTCCGTCTCGGCAGGAAACATGTGTGTATTCCGGTTTTACGACCCACTCGCCGGTGCAATCAAGCGCTCCGAACCCATGATCACCGTAGCCTATGGCGATGCCGTTTAAAAATCCCGCTTCAAACGCAAACGTGCCGAGATTTTTCACTTCCCTGCCCGCCTTGTCGATCAACACCGTTTGCCGTTGCCCGTCTGCGGATGGAATCACCGCAAGCGCAACGCCGTTTTCAAATTTCGTTGCAAAGAGGTATCGTTCGTTGATCGCCACCGACCCGTCGGCATTCAGATAGCCCCATTGGTCGCTTTCAAGGCTTTCTTGCAGATTGCTGCCCTTTGTGGTAAACGGCACGAGCCCATCGCCCGAAAATTCGCTTAAGATGTGCCTGATCCCCGAAAGCTGCTTTAAAACGCCGCCTGTCGCATCGATGATGCACCACGCCCCGTCCTTTTGAACAAACGCTCTGCCCTTGTCAAACGGCGAGAGGAATTCATAGTCAAACGGCAGCAGCGCTTTCCCGTTTATATCAAACCACCCGTACCGAACCACCGGTACCAAAGCGCCTTCCGGCGCGATATCCTTCGCCGCGATCACCGTGCCGTCAGAGCTTACAAACAGGCTCCCGCTTGTAAACGGGAAGACGATCTTGCCTTTCCTGTCTATAATGCCTTCCGATTCCTGCGTGTTGACTTCCTGCCGGACGACCGCAATGCCGTTTTGAAATTCTCCCGCATATGCGTAGACGACATCCACGGCCATTTTCCCGCTCATGTCCATATACCCCATTTTAAACGTTGCCGTATCCATCACGGGAATCAGTGCGTCCCGATCGTTGGGGGTTACGTCCCGCATGCGCAGCATCCAGGAGAAAAGGACAAATCCTGCCAGGAACACCAGTACCGCCAACAGCAGCAGCGCCTTTGGATGGGCGATCTTGCGCCCGGCTTGCTTTTGCTTTTTTGCCCTCTTCATCAGCAGCACCTGGATGGACGGACGCCATCTTGTTCGCTTTATCCGCTTGCGTTTCATCAGCAACCCCCTATTACCCATCTGCTAGATGATACTGGCTGTCCATGCGGAACTATTCATCGTTTGGATATTTTTATACATTAAAAAAAGGCGGTCATAAGACCGCCTTTGGGTTATTGCGTCTATTTCTTGATGAACGCCGCCATAGCGTCTATCGCCGACTGGTCAAATTGGACATATTCCGTTCGGTAGTCCTTCTGGGACGGCGGGTCATTTCCGGGGGTGAACATGTGTCCGAGCAGTTTGAATGATTTGAATTCGGCAGTCGCTTTGCCCGCAAGCGCCGCCTTCCACATGGCTAGATCGTCCATCGTCACCTGATAATCCCGTTCGCCCTGCAAAAACAGCATCGGCACGTCGATTCCCGCGACAGTTGTCAGCGGATCATAGGCTTTCAAATCCAGCCAATAGGCTTTCGGCGTCCCCAAAAGCTTATCCGCGCTGAGTGTGCTGTCTGCCGTAAGCCCCTTGACATTCTGCACGGTTGCGTTCACCTGCGCCATCGTCGCATCCGCCTGTGCTTGTGTGATGCTCTTGTCCTCTATCGCAAGGTTCGTCAGATACGCCATCTGCCTCTGATACTGGTCGATGAGGCTGTGTGCCGTCGCTGCCAAATAGACAAGCCCGTTGGCCTTCGCCTTTTGCTGGATGCGCGGCAACAGCATGCCGCCAAGGCTGTGGCCGATGATATACACATGCATAGCGTCGATGCGCTTATCCTGCCGCAATAGATTGACCGCCGATACGGCGTCGTCGACGGATTCCTCGTTCACGGTCAGATTCTGCTCGGTCGCCATGCTCTGCGCATAGGTGAGCGTGCGCTTGTCATAGCGCAGTACGGCGATACCCAGTTGCGCTAATCCCCAGGCAACATCGCGGTACGGCTTCAAATTGCCGACTGTACCGTCCATGTCCGAGGGTCCGGAGCCATGCACGATGATGACCGCGGGGAAATTCCCGCCCGAAGCCGGAAGCGTCAGCTTTCCGGAAAGTTTATAATTGCCGGTGGTAACGGTTGCCTTTTCTTCCACAATGCCGGAAGGCAGCTTTTTCCCGTCGTCGACGTTATGCGCCTGGGCAATAAACAGTCCCGCTACTTTGCCGCTTTCATCGAACACCACGCTGATGGAAAGCGCCGCATAGACATATCTGTCCACGAGCACAACGCGCAGGTATCCCTGCGCCTGTTCGACGGTATAGGTCACATGCTCTTTGAATGTGCCGTATTGTGCATGCACCGCCTGCCATTGCGACGAAAGCGTCGTCACCGGCATCGCGGATTGCATGGTAGAGTTGAACTTGCCAAACACACCGGCATAGTCTGCGCTTTCAAGCTGAGCTGTCAGGTCTTTGGCCTGCTGTACCTTCGCCTGAATGTTCTGTTCGGATGTGACCTTACTTGTACAGCCTGCCATCGACAACACCAACAGCACCGCTATGGTCACTGCAATCGCACGTTTCATCCATTCTCCTCCTCATCGGACCTGCCATTTTGAACAAACCGCTTACACTTTATTCCTTTGATGCAAGCCGGTATACATAAACCAACGAAAAATCCAAGCATTTTTCTTTATTCCGCCAAGCCCATTCTATCAGTTCTGTCAACGGCTGGCAAATTGAGCGGGCATCCATTGTGTTGATCTGTCCATGGTGCGCATTCAATGATATACTGCGTATGGGGTTCAAGCCCACAAGAAAACGATTATCAAGAGGTCACAGATGAAATTTATCAGCTGGAATGTCAACGGACTGCGCGCATGCATGCAGAAGGGATTCTTGGATTTCTTTGCGGCAGCCGACGCCGATTTTTTCATGCTTCAGGAAACGAAGCTGCAGCCGCACCAGTTCGAAACAGAACTGTCCGGTTACCGCCAGTATCTGCACAGCGCCGAAAAAAAGGGATATGCGGGAACGGCCATCTTCACCAAGCATGAACCGCTCTTTGTATCGTACGATTTTAAAGACGGCGCTTTTTCGGACGAAGGTCGCGTCATCACGATGGAGATGCCGGATTTTTACCTCGTGAACGCCTATGCGCCCAACGCGCAGGATGATTTGAAGCGCCTTCCGTATCGCATGCGCTGGGAAGCGGCGCTAAAAAGCCACCTCTGCACGCTGCAAGCGAAGAAGCCCGTTGTCTATTGCGGCGATTTGAATGTGGCGCACGAGGAGATTGATATCAAGCATCCGAAGCAGAACCGCTTGCACGCCGGTTTTTCCGACGAGGAGCGCGCGGGCATGACGGAATTGCTGCAATGCGGGTTCATCGATACGTTCCGCGCCCTGTACCCCGACAAAAAGGACGCCTATACCTGGTGGTCATACTTCTCCAACGCACGGGCGAACAACACCGGCTGGCGCATCGATTATTTCATCGTATCCAAGGCGCTTCAAACGCGCATCGTGGACAGCGTCATCCATGCCGACGTGATGGGCAGCGACCACTGCCCGATAGAGTTGATACTGGATCTGTGATGGCATCTCACCATACGCCGCTAATAAGCGAAAGGAATGGTCAAAACCATTCCTTTCGTCGAATAATAGGCTTATTTTTTGGTTGCGAGCCAAACGCTAGAACCGTATCGCAAACACACCAGTCCCGATGCGATTTGACGACATGCGCGTCAAATCGTAAACCGCATTACGAAAAAGACAGAACAGGCAGGGGGTTACTCAAGGGGGATGCAATCCCCCCTTGACCATTTTATGCCTTGCCGTCTGACCCTAGCACATGGGTGATCTTATGCGCTACGATCTCTTCGATCGCATCGCGCGCGGGGGAGAGATATTGCCTCGGGTCAAAATCCTTGGGATGTTCCGCGAAATGACGGCGGATACACGCGGTCATCGCGATACGAAGGTCGGTGTCGATGTTGATCTTGCAAACCGACATCGAAGCAGCCTGACGCAGCATCTCCTCGGGGCATCCCTGTGCGCCCGCCATATCGCCGCCGTACTTGTTGATGATCTCCACATATTCCTGCAGAACCGACGAAGCGCCGTGCAACACGATCGGGAACCCGGGCAGCTTCTGAGCCACCTTTTCAAGGATGTCAAAGCGAAGCCGCGGATCGCCCTTGAACTTAAACGCCCCGTGTTGGGTTCCGATGGCGATCGCCAAACTGTCAACGCCCGTGCGGCGCACGAATTCCTCCACCTCGTTGGGGTCGGTAAACGCGGCGTCGCCTTCCGCTACCACGACGGCATCCTCGATACCGGCAAGCCTTCCCAATTCACCTTCCACCGTCACGCCGTGGTCGTGGGCATAATCCACCACCTGTTTTGTCAGCTTAACGTTTTCATCAAAACTCAGGTGCGACCCATCGACCATAACCGAGGTAAACCCGCCGTCAACACATGATTTGCACAATTCAAAGGTGTCGCCGTGATCCAGGTGCAGGCAGATGTCAAGCCCCGTATCCTCCACGGCAGCTTGCACAAGATGCATCAGGTATGCGTGTTTCGCGTATTTGCGCGCACCTGCGGATACCTGCAGAATCAGCGGAGAGTTCAGCTTCTTTGCGGCGGTGGTGATGCCCTGCACGATCTCCATGTTGTTCACGTTGAAAGCGCCTACGGCATATCCGCCGTCGTAGGCCTTTTTCAGCATGTCCCTGCTTGTAACAAGAGCCAACGTCCATTCCCCCTTGTAGTTTGATTGGATGGTTTCAGTATAGCCGAAATTATCCATTTTTGCTAGAACCCTGTTTAAAGTAACGCCCTACTCTTATCTTTTGACGCAACGCACGACAACCTATATAATTTGGATAAGAATTGTCTGCAAACGGGACATCGCCATTGACCGACAGCAAAGCGTTCAATCGAATCATCAAATTGAACTTGGGAGGAATGTACGATGCAATACCGGCAACTTGGCATGACGGACATCCGTATATCGCTTATCTCCATCGGAACGTTCGGGATGGGCGGCGGAACCACCTGGACGGATACGCAGGCGGACGAACACACGATGGCCGATCTTCTGTGTGCAGCGCAGGACGTCGGCATCAATTTGGTGGATACGGCACCCGTCTACGGGTTGGGCGTAAGCGAAACCATTCTGGGCAATGCACTTTTGGGCCGCCGCGATCAATTTGTCATCCAAACCAAATGCGGTCTGAACTGGCACAGCGACGAAGGTCAATTTGAATACACGCGCGACGGCAAAAATGTATACAGAAACCTGACTGCAGATGCGATACGTACGGACCTGGAGCAAAGTTTACGAAGGCTTCAGACCGATTATGTCGACCTGTACATCACACATCGCCAATCCAACGTCACACCGCTGGACGAGACGATGGGCGCGCTTATGAAATTAACCGAAGAAGGAAAGATTCGCGCGATCGGCATTTCCAACGCATCACCGCAAATTTTGGAATGCTACCATCAGATCGGTCCGGTGGCGCTGGTGCAGGAGAAGTTCAGTTTGCTGACGCCCGGAGCAAAAGAGGTTTATATCCCGACCTGTGAAAAACTAGGCACAACGTTTCAGGTCTATTCGTCGCTGGAAGCGGGTGCACTGGCAGGCAAACAGCATCTTGGACGCACCTTCCCGCAAGGGGATTTCCGTGCCCGCAACAAATGGTTTACCGACGGGATGAAGCCATGTATGCAAGAGCTGTATGCGGGATTGGAACCGTTGTGCGAAAAGTACCGCTGCTCGTTCGCCAACCTCATACAAGCCTGGACGATCGCGCAATCGGATTGCATAAACCTGTTGATCGGCGTGCGGCGCGTCGAATCGCTTCTAAATACCGCACAAGCCGCCGACATTGTCATCAAGGATGCGGACCTGGCATTGATGCAGCGCTTTTCCGATATGTTGTCTGCGCAATAACCAAATAATCCGCCCAAAAATATGCGGCAACTTACCGTTGTACAAAAAAAAGGAACGCATCGCTGCGTTCCTTTTATTTACTGTTTATTCCTCTTCGTCTTCCATTTCCTCTTCGAAAATCTCCTCGACGACGCCAATCAATTCGTCCATCATATCTTCTTCGACAGCAACGAATTCCTCCTCGTCACCGTTTGTCACCACGCGAAGAATGAACATATCCGGTGCTTCTTCATCAACCGGTTCCTCTTCGCAGGCTTCTGTCAGCACGGCGTAGGTTTCTCCCTTATGCTCGAAGGTGAACTGAATTTCAAATTCCACTTCGTTGCCTTGCTCGTCTTCGAAAACGACGATATCAACTTCCTGATCCATATCCATGACCAGCACCTCATTTCCTTTGCATGCGTATAAGCCGCTGTGTTCATTGTATCCGAAACGGTCGAAAAATACAACGAAAAAAACTATCTTGATGAAAGCGAAACAAACTTCGTATACTCTCCGAGCCACAGCAGCTTCACATCGTCGATGGGGCCGTTTCTGTTTTTCGCGACGATGGCAAGCGCTTCGTTGACGGTGCGACCGCTTTCCATGTTCTCGTCCTCGTCTTCATCGTGATCTTCAAGATCGCTCTGGTTCGCCAAAAACATGACGATATCCGCGTCCTGCTCGATGGAACCCGATTCGCGCAAGTCCGCCAGCATCGGGCGGCGGTCCCGTCCGCGGCGGCGTTCGATGTCACGGTTGAGCTGGCTCAAAATCATGATAGGCGCGCCGACGTCGCGCGCCAGAAGTTTTAAATTACGCGTCAGTTCGGACACTTCCTGTGTACGGCTTTCGGAGCGCCTGCCGGTTGTCTGCATCAGTTGCAGATAATCCACCACCACAAGCCCCAGCTTTTGCCGCGCGGAAAGCCGCATGCAACGTGCGCGGATATCCTGCACCGACACGCTGCCGGATGCGTCGACGTACAGGGGCGCGTTGGAGAGCGAGCGCATCGGATTCAAAAGTTTGGCAAAGTCCGCATCGTTGATGCGCCCTGTGCGCGCGTCGCCAAGGTTCACTTCGGCGTCGGAGCACATCATGCGCAGCGCAAGATCCTCCGCCGACATTTCAAGGCTGAAATACGCGACGGGCATCTCGCTTTTGACCGCCACATTGTGCGAAATGTTCAGCGCAAAACTGGTTTTGCCCCGGCCCGGGCGGGCTGCCAGCACGATGAGCTGGCCAGCTTCAAAGCCGCCTGTGAGCTTATCAAGGTCGGGATATCCCGACGGGGTGCCGATGATGCCGCCTGATTTCTTCAGCGCTTCGCTTGTGCGGTTGTACGCGCCGATCAGCGCCTCGGAAATCGGGCGCAGCGAGTCGGATCGTTTGCGCACCGTCAACGCGTATACCGCGTCGTGCGCGTCGGAGAGCACCGCTTCGGCTTCCCGTGACGCTTCAAAACCCTCCGCCACCATGTCGCTTCCGGCATGGATGACGCCGCGCAGCAGGCTTCTGTCCTCCACGATATGGATATATTGCGCCACGTTTGCGGTGGTTGGCACAAAACGGGACAGCGTGGAAAGATATTCGATGCCGCCCGCCTTTTCCAAGGTTCCAAGCTGGCTCAGCCTGTCCATCACCGTCACAAGATCCACGGGAGAACCCGCATTGTAGAGCAATTGCATCGCCTCAAACACAATGCGGTTGCTGTTGATGTAAAAATCGGCCGCTTTGAGCGTTTCGATGGCGGCGATGACCGCGTTGGGGTCGAGCAGCATGCTGCCCAGTACCGATTGTTCCGCTTCCACGCTATGCGGCGGCACGCGCCGTTGTTGCGATTCCATGCACTGACCCCCCTTTATTTCAAGGGGGAACCCATCCCCCTGCGTAACCCCCGGTTATTCCTGCGCCGCGACCTGTACGACGATTTTGCACGCTACGTTGGCATACGGCTTAATTTCGATTTCATATGTCCCGATACGCTTGATGTTCTCTTCAAGCTGAATGCGCTTCTTGTCAAGCTCGATCGTCGGATATTTGGCGTTGACGGCTTCGCAGATTTCACGGCTCGTGATGGCGCCGAACAGCCTTCCGCCCTCGCCGACCTTGGCATGCAGCACAAACACCTGACCGTTAAGCTCGGCGGCAATCTTCTTTGCCTGATCCTTGAGCATCTCGTCATGGTGCAGTTCCGCATCGCGCTTTTTCTGCGCGGCGTTGATGTTCTGTGCCGTCGCCTCAACGCCCAGCTTTTTCGGCAGCAAATAATTGCGCGCAAACCCGTCGGACACTTCCACAAGCTGTCCTTTTTTGCCGGTTCCACGAACGTCCTGTTGTAAAACGACTTTCATGTTGCCCTCCTCAATCGATGCGATCTCTGCCCATATACTTTTGCAGGGCATTCGGTATGGTTATGGTGCCATCCTCGTTCTGGCAGTTTTCCAAAATGGCGGCAAGCGTGCGCCCGACGGCAAGTCCCGAGCCGTTGAGCGTGTGCACGAACTGCGGTTTGTCTTTCCCGCTTCTGCAGCGGATGTTTGCGCGCCTGGATTGAAAATCCTCAAAGTTGCTGCAGCTGGATATCTCCACATAGCGGTTGTAGCTTGGCATCCAAACTTCGATATCGTACGTCTTTGCGCTTGCGAATCCCATATCGCCTGTGGACAGCGCCACGACACGGTACGGAAGTTCCAGAAGCTGCAATATCTTCTCCGCGTTTTGCGTCAATACCTCCAACTGCTCATAGCTGTTGTCGGGATCGGCGAAATGCACGAGTTCCACCTTGTTGAACTGATGCTGCCGGATGATGCCGCGCGTATCCCGGCCCGCACTGCCCGCTTCCGCCCGAAAACACGCGGAATAGGCGCAATAGCGGATCGGCAGTTTTTCTTTGTCCAAGATCTCGTCCCTGTGCATGTTGGTAACCGGCACTTCCGCCGTCGGAATCAGAAAATAATCGGTGCCCGCCACCTTGAACGCGTCCTCTTCAAACTTCGGCAGCTGGCCTGTGCCCACCATCGAGCGCCTGTGCACCATATACGGCGGGAAAATCTCGGTATAGCCGCTCTGCTCCGTATGCGTGTCCAGCATGAACATATAGATCGAACGCTCGAGCCGCGCGCCCAGGCCGCGGTAAAACGTAAAGCGCGAACCCGTCACCTTCGCGGCGGCGTCCCAATCGAATATCCCCAGTTTCAGCCCGAGGTCCCAATGCGCCTGCGGGGCAAACGCGAACGCGCGCGGTGTTCCCACAACGCGCTTCACGACGTTTTCGCTGTCGTCTTTGCCAACCGGAACGCTGTTGTGCGGGATGTTGGGGATGGAGAGCAGAATCTCCTGGTATTGCGCGTCTATCTCCTCCAGCGCCGCTTTTTCCTCCACGGCATCGCCCTTTTTGATAAGCACCATGAACTCTTCGCGTATCATCTGTTGCGCCGCGTCATCGAGATCCCCGTCTTTTTTAACCCGATAAGCCTGCTCCAACAACAGCCTGGCCGCGTATTCGTCCGTTTCCACGGCATACCCGTCGCAGAAAGGCTGTATCTTCTGTGCGTGGATGGCATCCGCCTCAATGATTGCCGCTTTGATAAGCTGATTAAATATGGGCATAAACCCGGACAGGCGGTTGCGCGTCGCCTGTTTGTTCTCGCTCTTTTGGATCAGCGCGCGGCGCTGTTCGTCCAGCGCCATCAGCGTATCCACAACGCCGGTATTGGCATTGCGGTGCTGCAAAGCTTCTGTTAATTCCTGCGGGTTTTCCCGAATCCGTCTTGCGTCCAGCATCTTGTGTCTCCCTCGTCCCTTTTATCCTATCCGTTGATTTCAGTCGTCTATGTGTTCGCCGGGCTTGCGTTCGATGGTCGGCCCGCCCATTTCGCGTGCCGGGTCCTTGCCCATTTTCTTGTATTCAATGCGCACGCCGTATGCGTCCAGCGCGTTGATCAACGGCGTCAGATCATTGTATTCCTTGTGCGTTTCCGTATAGCCGCTGATAAAGACCAGTTGAATGCCCATATGCGCCCTGTCGTATTGCACGTCTTCCAGATCCGCAAAATCCCGCCGCGTTCCTTCGCCGTTTTCCACGAACAGCACGCTGTTATCGTCCACGGTATAATACGTCAGCAAAAAGTGGCGCGCCTGAACATATACGAATATTGCCGTGCACAGGATCAACAAAACGACCAATCCCTTATCCAGCCAGTTGGAGCTGCCCAAAACCAAAAGGCACGCGCCAAGCGTTGCCAACAGGTAAAACGCCGCCTGCCAAAGCTGTGGCAGCATTTTTTTATAGGCGTAATAACGTTTGTTGGTCATGCTCTCTCCTGTCACATTCTCTGCGGCGCCGCAATGCCCAAAAGGTTCAGCCCGCTTTGGATCACCGTTGCCACGGCATCGGTCAAGCTCAATCTCGCGGCAATACCCGGCTTGTCGCCGTCCAATATACGCACTTCGTAATAGAAGCGGTTATACGCCTGCGCGATATCGATGAGGCTGCGCGCGATCAGATACGGTTCGTTCTTGTCCATCGCATTGATCAGCGCATCGGGGTAATTGGAGAGCGCACGCAGCACGGTATAGGCAAACGGCTCGCACATCTGCGCATAATCGATTTCGTTGCAGCCCTCTTCTAGTTTGTACACAACCGGGTCGTCGGATTCCGCGGCTTTTCGTAAAACGCTCTTGCAGCGCGCGTGGGTATATTGCAGATAGGGCGCGGTCTCGCCGTCAAAGGACAAAGCGCGTTCGAACGAAAACGAGATGTCCTTGATGCGCGCGTTGTAGAGTACCCCGAACACCACCGCACCGATGCCGACCTGTTTTGCGACCTCTTCCTTGTCCGCAAGATCGGGGGATTTTTCCTGCATAATCTCATTTGCCTGCGCGATCGCCTGATCTATGACATCCTCCAGCTTCAAAACGTTGCCGCGGCGCGTGGAAAGCGTTCCGCCGTCCGCAAGCGATACCATGCCGAATGCGACATGCTCCAGATCCTTCGCCCAGTCGTACCCCATCTTTTCCACAACCTTGAACCATTGGCGGAAATGCAGGTTTTGCTGGTATGCCACGACGTACAGGCACTTGGCGAAATCGTAGGTATTCTTGCGGTAGAACGCCGCCGCAATGTCACGCGTGGCGTACAGTGTCGCGCCGTCGGAGCGCAATATGAGGCACGGCGGCATATCCGTATCGGAAAGATCGACGATCAAAGCGCCGTCGGATTCCAAAAGAAGTTCCTTTTGCCGCAATTCGTCCACGATGGGCTGCATCTTGTCGTTGTAGAAACTCTCGCCCGCGTAGCTGTCAAATTTTATACCCAAAAGGTCATATATCCGCATGACCTCTTTGAGGGTTGCTTCCTTGAAACGCGTGAACAGATCAAGCGCCGTTATGTCCCCGTCCTCGATGCGCTTGAACCATCTGCGCGCCAGTTCGTCCAGCGCGGGGTCCTTCTCCGCTTCTTCGTGGAATTTCACATAGAGTTTCAGCATCGCGTCGACGCCGCCGTTGTCGATATCCACATCGCAACCCCACAGCTCGTACGCCGCCAAAAGCTTGCCGAACTGCGTGCCCCAATCGCCCAGATGGTTGATGCCGACAGACCTGTACCCCATGAAGTTATACAGGTTGTACAGCGCGTGGCCGATGGCAGTGCTGCTCAAATGCCCGATATGAAAGGGCTTTGCGATGTTGATGGAACTATAATCCACGCACACGGCGCGGTTGCGGCCGATGTCTTTCGCGCCGAAGTTCGTCCCTTTTTCATCGACGGTTTCAAGGATATGCTTTGCGAACCGCGCGCGATCGATATAGAAGTTCGCGTAGCCGCCCTTGGCCACGGCTTCAACGACGCAATCCGGCAGCGATGACTGAACGATCTGTTCCGCGATGATCGCGGGATTCTTGCGAAGGCTCTTGGCAAACGAAAAACACGGCAACGCGTAATCGCCCCACTCCATCTGCGGCGGGGTTTCCATTATAATTTCTATCTGTTGCGCGTCTACGCCCAATGTACGGGCTACGGCGTCGGCAATTTCGGCACGAAACGGCAAGGGAAAGTGCTCCTCCCTGTTTTGGCGTACAGCAAACACGCCTTTCTTGTTCTCCTTAATATACCATAGCAGCCAAATTCGTGCCATGTTATTTGGATAATTCGCGCCATGTTGTTCGGGCAAATTGTTGAATGCCCTTGACATCTTTTTGAAAGCGCCGTATTATAAATGGGCGCTAGAACATGTACCAGTAGCTCAGTTGGATAGAGTGTTTGACTACGAATCAAAAGGTCGTGGGTTCGAATCCCTCCTGGTACACCAAAAAGAAAAACCACCCTTATGGGTGGTTTTTCTTTTGGTGTACCAGGAGGGGTTAACGGACTACAATGTTGCGCAGCAACATGGGGGACGTCTTTAGCCGCCTGCTTGTCAGGCGGTATCCCTCCTGGCGCACCAGGAGGGGTTAACGAATCCCACTGTTGCGCAGCAACATAGGGGGCGTCTTTAGCCGCCTGCTTGTCAGGCGGTATCCCTCCTGGCGCACCAGGAGGGGTTAACGGATCACACTGTTGCGCAGCAACATGGGGGGCGTCTTTAGCCGCCTGCTTGTCAGGCGGTATCCCTCCTGGTGTACCAGGAGGGGTTGACGGACTACAATGTTGCGCAGCAACATAGGGGGCGTCTTTAGCCGCCTGCTTGTCAGGCGGTATCCCTCCCGGTATATTCCTAACGAGTACCGAATCACATTAGTTACCTATAGTTTATATCAGTAATATTTGTTAACTCCAAATCTTTATTATAAATATAATCTGTTGGTATTTTAATACTAACAAAGTAATCTGCAGTTGTAATAATATCTTTCCCGTTTAGTTCTAATTCATAACTAAATGTTAATTCACATGACTTATCAGGTAAAAAATAGAAATTTTCTGAATAAATTTCGCCAGGTGGTATAATTGCATCGTCTTTATTATTTACTACACAGGAACTATATTTGGTAGATATTCTAATACCATAGTCATTTCCCATTTTATAAGCGCCTGTTACTATAATAGCATCTGGGATATATGAAATACCATTATTATTTGTTATCATTAAATCTCTTAATGTTATTATTTTATTTTTTTGTTGATTATTTAGATAATTAAAAGAAAGACATGGAGCATTAACTATTATACGGTCTTTAATCATTATACTTAATTTGGAAACATCCAATACAATTTCATACTTACTATTTGATTCAAAATCCTGTATTCCATAATTTAACGCTTCAGAATTAAAGCATTTCTGTAACAATCCATTTCTATCGGAAATAGAGCACCTAAATTCCTTTGCATCACTCCATCCAACATTTTTTATTATTATGTATAATAATCCATTTTCTGTATATGTTTGATCAATTTTTATTTCAGGCGCATCTAATGGTATAATCTTTTTTATTCTAATTTTAATATTTGTAAGTCTTGTTTCTAAATTTGACTTGTTAACATAATCCATAGTCGATTTTATACCACCGAGAAATATTTTACTTTTTATATCATAATCATCATTTAAGTCATAGTAATTACTATTTGATAAAGGACGACCTCGTCCAGTATCTTTTAGAGCTAGTTTCACTATCTCATCTTTTGTTTTGATTGCATCATCATATGCAACAATAATGGGATTGTTTATCTCGACTTGATTTGGAGGAAAAGATTTAAATAAAAAAGTAAAAATTATAGTAAACGATACTCCAATGCCCAATATTACTGCTACAATATTTAATGCTCTTAATGATTTTCTCATTTTACTCTTACTATCTCCATTCAATTAAGAAACAGTTTGAATGCCACGTCGAATATTTTTAATTAACTAATAGTGGTTCTATTACTAGGTATTTATATTGAATCTTTGATTAATTATACAATAGTTACTTAAAACAATCAATAGAAAATGAAATTAAGAGATTTTACCAAATATGCGAGCTATGCCACGCCTTTCATCCTTATTGAAAACATCAGTGTGACTGCATTTAAAAAGACAGTTGAAATAGCATCTTTTGCCCGCGCTCATGCTCGCAAAACATCACGCTAACTAGTCTGTCAACTGAACTTAAGCATACTATAAATCAAAGATCATGCGGGTCGTCTTTAACCACCTGCTTGTCAGGCGGTATCCTCCCAACCCTCAAACAATCCTTCAGCCAAGACATATCAGCACGGAAAATTATAAGTTCCCTATCCGTCTCTTTTTAAGCTCCATCGGAAGGCTCGCAAACCGCAAGCCCATATCGCACCCAATCGCGTTTTGGATCGCCTGTACCGTTGCTTGCTCTGTGCCCGGCACGCAATCCACTGTGAGCTCCAACTTCCCGTTTCTTGATGCAGCGCGCATGTCGTATACCGTCTCAACAGAAAACACGGCTTCGTCGAGCCTGGGCATCGAAAGAGGGGCGTCGTCGCCCATCCGTCCCGTCACTTTGTCCAGCGTATATAAAGGCGCGCCGCATTCGCACATTTGTGGAATCAGCCGCGCGATGTCGCCGGTTCTGTACCGTATCAGCGGCATCGCGCGCTTTGAAAGCGTGGTCAGCACGACCTCGCCGTATTCGCCATGCGGCACCTGCTGTTGTGTCAACGGGTTTAGTATCTCGCAGAGGAACTCCGCATCCCGCATATGATAGCCTTTCTTTTCAAGGCATTGCACGGCAAAGCCGTATCCCGTCTCGGTCATGCCATAATGCGTCAACACCCGGCAATGCCAGAGGCGTTCGATGCCGTCAACGACGCTCTCTGGCACAT
This sequence comes from uncultured Christensenellaceae bacterium, assembly GCA_942492795.1. Taxonomy (GTDB): domain Bacteria; phylum Bacillota; class Clostridia; order Christensenellales; family QAND01; genus RGIG3178. The sequence goes on along the minus strand of OW818639.1, from coordinate 1,021,536 downwards.
AATCCGCGCTCAAAAGAACGGTTTTGGGACGAAGGAACGGGTTTTTTCTTGCGATGCGCAGCGTCGGTACGGGCAAACCGACAATGCAGTCCGCATGCGCTAGTTCCGTTGCCACATTGTCGTCAAAGGGGAAATGTACGGATGCCGAAACCCCGATGTGTTCCAGCCCTTTTGTAAGCAGGTCGCCTATGGTATCGGGCTCTTTCCCTCGCATCAGGATAGCCGCATGCTGACCCCTATGCACCATCGTTGACATCCCGTGCGCAAAAAATCCGATCGTGGCGTTGAGGTCTTCCCGTGAAAACAGGATGCGCTTTTGCTGTTGCGTGCCGGTGGTGGAAAGCGTGATGATGCGCGCCACATCGCGGGAGGGGACACACAAAAGCGCAAACGGATCGCAAAGATCCTCCGCCGTCATGGTGGGCACATCCTGCCACTCCCGGATGTTTTTTCCGCATTCAAAGCGCGCGGCATAGTAAGGGCTGTTTCTTTGCGCGTATAAAAGCGCCTCCCATGCTTTTTGCATTTTCCAATGCTTAAGGGAAGCGACGTCGCTTGCGATGTTGCCAATCATCGATTCGGTATAAGCCTGCACCGGAGGTATCATCGTTCGTCCCTCTTCGCGATTAGCATATAATAACCGGCTTCCGCGCGTTTTAGTTCTTCGCGGTTCCACTGTTGGCACAATGCTTCCCGCCCCTGCTCAAGGATCAGCTGCCCCCAAAATTGGCGCAGTGTGTCGCTGCAGTCTTCAAAATGCCGGATGGAAAAGCCCTTGAGAATCGCAGAAATCTCATCCCGGGTGTACAGCCTCGCACTGTTTTTAAACGCCCCGACGTCTTCGTTCTTGGCATACATGTCGCTGATGCAAAGCAAGCCGCCGCTTTTTAGAACGCGCAAACACTCCGCGATGACGGCTTTCGCGTCGCGCATCAGGCAAAAAGAGCATTCCATCAGGATACCGTCGACAGAATCGTCAAAAAACGGCAGCGAATGTGCGTCTGCGCAAACGAAAGTCCCGCCGTATTCGGTGGCTTTTTGTACGGTCTGTTCGCTGACATCCAATCCCACGGCAACGACGCCGTACGTGTCCGTCAGCGCCCGGACCGATTCCCCATATCCGCAACCGATATCGACCCAAAAACCGGTCAGAGGCTCGCAAAAAGACAGGGCATGAAACGTCAGCCGCTGCCCGCCCGGGTGTAATACGCTAGGCTGCATTCGAAGCCCTCCCTATAGATAGTTCCTGCAGAACGGAATGAATCTGCCCTCTTTATACACATGCAGGCTGCAGCGCCGCAAGCGTTCGAGGTCAAGGTTCCAGGCATCCTGAAACGCCATTGCCGTCACCGTGAATCCGTGTGTGCGCACGCGGCGCAAGAACTGTTCCATGTCCCGCATATCCACGGTTTCACAGGGGCATTGACGGCCGTCCGGCTGCGCTGCTTCGCAGTCTTGTTCACTGCGGACATAAGGCGAATCCTCACAACAACAGGCGTTTTCACTCTCCGGATACTGCCCGCGATCCCATCTTCTTGCCACAAAGGCACGGTTCTGTTCCGCCGTTGCCCGGTCCGTGCCATTCCCGTTCGCTAAGAGCGAATACAGCGTCCCGTCAGGCAGCACGGCGTAGTCCCCGTGGAAGCCGCACAGCGGATGGTCGCACCGCGAGGGTTTCAGGCTGTCACAGCAAAGCATGTCCGCCGCCTGCAAGCGGACATCGTTTAGCAATTGATCCAGCGTATAGCGCTGTTCATCGGCGGGCTTTGCAGGCGTGCGGCCAAAATAACTGACGGGCTGAAAATGCACGCCGCGCACCATAGGGGAAAGCGAGGCTGCAAAGCGCAGTATATCACCGACCTGATGATCGTTCACGCCGGGCACGACGGTCGGAACCAGCGTCACGCCGATTTGCAAAGCTCCGCAATTTTCGATCGCCTTTTTTTTGACAGCAAACAGATCGCGCCCGCGAAGAGCCCGGTAAACGCCGTCGTCCAGAGCGTCAAACTGCAGAAACACGAACGACAGCCCGGCAACCTTGAGCTTTTGAAGATACGCCGGCTCATTCGCAATGCGCACGCCGTTGGTATTGAGCTGCACATACCTGCATCCTGCCAGCTTTGCTTCCCTAATGAGTTCGGGAAGATCGTCGCGCACCGTAGGCTCGCCGCCGGAAAGCTGCAGCAGCGTCTGGCCGTTTACCGCAAGTGATCGTATGTCGCAGACGACTTCATCATACGGGCGGTCTTCCCCCTCCCCGCCGTTTGCAAAACAATACGGGCAAAGAAGGTCGCAGCGTTTGGTCACCTCCAAAAGCACGCAGCACGTGCCGCTTTGGTGATTTTTGCATAGACCGCAAGCATGCGGGCAGTCGTCCCCGTCTTCGGGCGATAACGAAGGCACGCCGCCGCGCCAGTCGTCGATGTCGAAATAACCCCGCCAGACGGACACGGAAAAAAAGCCGTGTTCCGGGCATGTCTTTTCCATGGTTATCGCCTCGCCGCGCCGCACGAGAGATGCCGGAATGCGTTGCCTGCAAACGGGACAGACGCTGTAGGTGGCCCTAACTTCGATGCCTGTCATTTATCCTCCAGCTCCGTCTCCACTTCGCGCATCCTGCCGTGTGCCAGAGACTCCTCAACGTATACCTGTCCGCACTGCGGGCATCGCGGCAGATCGTGATGGAAAACGTGCCCCATGTATTCAAACACCGTGTGCGCTTTTACAAGCTTCACCTCGCAGCGTCCGCAGATCAGCTCTGTTTGCATGTATCGTCCTCCTGAATCTTCATGCGATGGGCATAGGCGTCATACAGGATATAACCCTCGCCGTCCTTGGCGTATTCCGCCCAGAACGTCATGTATCCTATGTTGAGATGGCCGATTCTGTGGCCTGTTTTGGGATCGATCAGTTTGCAGCCGGTGCGTTCGCAAAACTCGATCACGATCTCGATATCCTCCTTGAGTATGTAATCCCGCTGCAGCTTTTGCATCACATCCTCACCGATTGCAACCGTAACCTGCGGCTTTATCATTTCGGTTTCCTCCGTTAAAAGTCGATGCTGCAAGCCGCGCTTGAGCGCCTCGCGGTTTTCCCGCCGCTTTGTCCATGTGGGGGGCTTGCGCCATCCGTCATCCAGAGCGAACACAACGTCGAGAACGTGCAATGCCTGTTTGCCTTTTGCGGCAAAGACATCGCGGCAGTTGGTGCAATAGGTGACATACACATTAGGGGATTGGGATATGCGATGATTTGTGACGTGGTCCGTAAAGTGCGGGTTTGCGATCATCGTTTGCCCGCCATAGCCGCAGCAAAGCGCGTTTTCACGCTCGATTGGCAGCGGGGAAAGCATATGTCCTCTGTCCTTTAGCAAACCGCGGACGCAATTCTGCACCATGGGATCGTGCCTTGTGCTGCACGGGTCGAACACGCTGTATGTTTGGCCATGGCCTGCCGCTGCCGCATTTTTAAGCCGCGGATAGACGAACTCCGTTGTGATTTCGGGCAAGAACTGCAAAAGCATTTTTTTGCACGTCGGACACGCGAGCAAAAGGGTGGGTTCGCCCATTTGCTGCCAGTTCTTCTTCAGTTGATCGATACAAACCCGGTGTAAATCCTCCCGTCCGGCCCAGTAGGCAGGCGCGCCGCAGCAGCCGAGCAGAAGCCCGGTATCGGGGCAATCTTTCATCAGAGCGCTGTACGTTTCGCTGACATAGCGCGGATCGCTGGCGCCCAACTGGCAGCCGGGAAAAAATGCGCGGGATGCCTTTTGCCCCTGCGGCAAAAGTGTCAGCGCTGCGCGGTCCCCGTTCGCGTGGGCCATATCGTCAAGCCAGAACGACGACCAGGCCTTGGGCATATCGCCCATGCGCTCCATCTCACGCCGGCTCATTAACAGGAACGTCTGCATGTCGATCGCTTTGGGGCAGGTATCGACACAAACGCCGCATTTTGTGCAGCTTCCGATCAGCCTTGTTGCGATCCGGTGCCCGAACATGACAGTCGGATGGACGGTTATCTCCACCTCATCCACGATACGTGCCGGATACTTTTCATAGTATCCCATCAGATCACACGTTTTTTGGCAGATGTCGCAATCGCATTTGAGGCAGCGCTGTGCCTCTTCGGCCATTTCCGCTTCGGTATATCGTTCGCCCGAAGGCGCAATTTTTGATGTTCTTATCAGCTTGGATTCGTCAAAACACAGCGATGTGCAGGCCGCTTTGTTCTTCGGCGCTTCGAGCATCCCTGTTTTGAAGTACGCATCGATCGCCTGCGCTGCCAAAAGGCCGTGGGCAAGCGCCGTCATCGAATCGGCTCCCGTGATGGAACCACCCAACAGGACATTGTCAGAACCCGAAACTAGGTTGCCGTCCCGCTGATGCAACAATCCGAAATCCTGGCCATCCATTCCCGTTGCGATATAGTAAGCATCCGCGCCGAGATCCAGGTTGTTTATCTCGACGTTTCGGTGCAGCGTGTATTCCACCGCAGCAAACTGCGTATTGAAATCCTTTTGCAGAATCTCTTCGGGTACGACGCCGTTAAGCTGACCGCCGATGCGGTCGGTCTTTTCATAGACCGCGACGTCGTAATGCATCATGCCGAGCCTGAGCGCACAGCCAAGGCCGCTTAAGCCGGCACCTATGACAGCGATGCGCCCCTGCTTTTTGGGCACGTTATACCGCGTCGCTTTTGTGTTGCGGGCGTTTGCGCACACAGATCGTTCAAGCGCATGCAATTGGACGGATTCGTCCGTTTTTGTGCGGATGCAGGCTTGCTGACAAGGCGCGGGGCAAATCTGTGACACGATGAACGGGAATGCGACCGCATCGCGGAATATACGGTATGCCGCGTCCGTCCTGCCCCGTTCGATGCGCGTGGCAAAATCCCGCACATTCAAATCAAACGGACAGGCTGCCGTACAGAACGCTGGCTGTCCGTGAACGCAGCGAGAAGCTTCCTGTTTGCCAAATTCCAAAAGCATACCTCCCAAAAAACCGTCATGCATTTTCTGCGGATGGATTGAATCCGGGTCGTTGCCAACCCGGATCCAAAACCTACGCGATGATGCTTCACACGCATTGCGAAACGAAACATCCGGAATGCGTTTTTTTGTTTACTCAGCCGCGAGTGCCTTGCGCGGCCCGTTTATATCCACCGGATTAGCGATGATGTCTTCCATCTCATCCTCAAAATCGGAGCCGAGGAAGTACGGTTCGGGCGGGGCGATCTTTTCGCCTTTCGCCAGTTTTTCAAGGCCGGCTTTCACTTTTTCGGGCAACGCCGGCAGATCGTAAATGCGCACGCCGCAGGCGTTGTTGATCGCGTTGATGACCGCCATATGGCCTCCTGACTGGAACAGCTCGGAGCAGCCTGCGGAACCGAAGGGGCCTATCGGCCTTTGTGTTTCGAGGTACTCGGAGATGAACTTGTCGGGGATATCTGTGATCTGCGGAATGCCTGCGCCAAAGATGTTGGCGTGTTTTTTGACGTCATCGTAGTTTTCACTCAGCGCATAACCGATGCAGTGGGAGAACCCGCCGAACGCCTGTCCGTCGACCGAGAGCTTGTTGCCCACTTTTCCGATGTCCGAAACGCCGGTGTAGCCGACGACCTTGGTCTTCCCCGTCTTGACATCCACTTCGACTTCCGCCATATAGATGCCGTACATATACACGGGAATCGGATCGCCGACGCCGGTGTTGGGATCATACTCGACCAGATCGTTGAATATCGTGTTCTCATGCGTTCCGGCATAGTATGTGTCAATGCCCTCTGCCTTCATCTCGGCATAGGTGCGGTAGGTCCCGTCCTCTTTTTTCATTGCGTCGAGCAGTTTTTGACCCGCGATCTTGGTGGCAAACCCGTTCATCATATGGGAACGGGAACCTGCCGCTGCGCCGCTGTCCGGGAACATCGAGTCGTTCTGTTTGATCTTCACCTGATCATAGCGCAGACCGAGCGGTTTTAGCACCTCAAGCGTGCTCATCACCGAGCCGACGTCGCCGCCCTGCCCGATGTCTTCCCAAGTGTTGTACTGGGTCACGGTACCGTCGGGGTTCAGTTCCAGCGCTACCGAAGCCTTGTCGCCCCTGCCGCCCGTGCAGTTGTAGGAGCCTGCCGCAAGGCCCACGCCGCGCCTGACTTCGGGTGTGTCGGCGGCTTTGGCATCCGCCAACGCCTTTTCATAATGCGGGCGCATTTTATCCAGCAACGCCACCATCGGATACTGCCGGTACGGATAGCTGTTGGGGGTGGTATCCCCGGGACGGGCGACGTTGTTGTAGCGGAACTCAAACGGATCGATGCCTGCTTTTTCCGCCATCATATCGATGATGGCCTCAGAAGCCGTCATGGTCTGCGGCGCGCCGAAACCGCGGTACGCCACGCCGAAGTTGTGGTTCGTGACCGCGATGCGGCACAATCCCTTGATGTTCGGAATCGCATACGGCCAGCCCATGTAGCGGATGAAACGGCCGGAGATGCCTTCGCCGCCATCGGAATACGCGCCCTGGTCCACGCCGAAATCATACGTCATCGCCGTGATCTTGCCGTTCTTATCGCAAGCCATGGCGGCGTTGGAGTACGCCGGACGGCGTTTGCCGGAAAAGTGCTGGTGTTCTTCATACGACATGGACAGCGAAGTCGGAAGTCCCGTTGCCATCGTGCATACCGCCGCAAGCGCATAGGAGCCGGCGCTCATCGACCAGCCGAAGCTGCCGCCTGTCGGGTTCATGATGATGCGAAGTTTTTCGGGTTCGATGCCGATGCCCCTGGACATGGATCCCTTGGCGCCCGCGATGCCCTGTGCCTTGCATTGCACGGTCAGCATGCCGTCATCGCCCCAATACGCCTGCACGATGTCGCCCTCAAGCGACAGATGCGGTTCGCGCGTGGCATAGAAGCTGCCCGACACGGAATACGGCGATTCGTCGATGATCTTTTCTATGTTGTTGAAATCGCCCTTCAACAGCGGCTGTTTCATGAACAGGTTGGGCGTGTCGTCGTGGATGCGCATCGCGTTTGGCATGACGGCATCGAGGAAATTCGTATATTCCGGCAATGGTTCAAGGTTTACTTTGACCTTGGCTGCCGCTTCTCTGGCGTGCTCGTGCGTATCCGCAAGTACGATTGCCACCACGTCTCCGTAACGGTAGATCTTTTCGTCGTGGAGGATCGGTCTACTTGGCTTTACGACGGTGCTGCGCTTGTGGTTGTTCATAGACGCGAAGTAGTTGGTTCCTTTGACGTCCTTGGCGGTGATTAAGCGCACAAAACCGGGCATCGCTTCCGCTTCGCCGAGGTCAATGCCCAATATCTTGGCATGATGATATGCCTTAGGCTGCACGACGGCCGCATACAGCGTACCTTCGGGCATCTTTTGCGCGATGTCGTCGCCGTAATCCGTCAGTCCGCAGACCTTGCCCAGTGCCGCAGGACGCGGTACGCCCATTCCGTAGTATTCCTTGTCTTGCGGATCCTTGAAGGTAATGTCCGCCATCGTGGCTTCTCCGCGAACCACCTTTGCCGCTTCCATCACGGCGTCCACCAACGGTTTATACCCCGTGCAGCGGCAGATGTTGCGGTGTTGCTGGAACCAGCTGCGAACCTCTTCACGGCTGGGGTTTTTGTTTTCCTGCAGCAGCCCATAGGCCGATACAATAAAGCCTGGTGTGCAGAATCCGCATTGCACGCCGCCATAGGTGATCCATGCCTGCTGCAGCGGATGCAGGTTGTTGGGGGTTCCGATCCCCTCGATGGTAGTAACGGTATCGTATTCGTTTACCGTCTTGATCTTACGCGTGCAGGATCGAACCACATTGCCGTTTAGAATAACGGAACAGGCGCCGCAGACGCCGATACCGCAGCCGACCTTGGTGCCCGTAAGCCCCAGACGGCGTACCACATCGGCCAGAGAGTCCTTTTCGGGATCGCAGATGAACATACGGTCCACGCCGTTGATGTTCAGCCACATCTTCTTCAAAGGTAGCATCATTTTCACATACCTCCTTAAAATATCGCCATTAAACCGTGAAGGCCGAGCGCTCTCCATGATTTATTAGGCATAATAAAGCCGCAAAATCACGGCTTCTTATCCTGGATTCATCACACCGGATACTAGGTGGAAGTATCCTTGGTTGTGTCGATCTGTTTGCGCAGTGCCGCATATTGCGCGGGGGTGTCCATATCCCACAGGATGGCTTCGTCATCCACGGGAAGGGACAGCACTTCTTCTTGATGCTTCTGCATCAGCGAGCGCATGCCCTGCGGGAAATCGCCTTCCATAATCTCCTCGCGGTACCGCATGGAAAACAGAGTGGGATGGCCGCCTTTCCCGGAAAAGGTCGGGCGTACGATGGATGCCCCTGGCATTTCATGCGCCCGGATGATCTTTTTGACGGTCTCGGGCCTTACCATCGGGCAGTCGGCCGGCATCATCAAAAACGCCGTCGTTTCACGATCCATTGCGGCTGTTCCGGCTTGTATGGAAGTAAACATACCGCTGTGATATTGCTCGTTGTATACAAAGCGCACCGGATGCGCGCCATGGAAGCTGTCGCGAATGCGTTCGGCTTCGTGACCCAGCACGACGATGATGTCCGTCAGACCCGCATCTATAAAGCACGCCACCGTCGTTTCCAGCACACTTTTGCCGCATAGCGGCATAAGAGGCTTCAACGCGCCCATTCTGGAGCTGAATCCCGCGGCTGGGATTAACGCCGCATACCGGTTCATTGCCCCGTCCTGCGTATGCGTATCATCTCCGCCGCGATGGAAACGGCGATCTCCTCCGGCGTCTGGGCTGCGATATCGATGCCGATCGGCGAATAAACGCGCGCAATATCCTGCTCGCTAAACCCTTTTGCGTAAAGGTACTCATAGATTTTGTCACGTTTTGCTCTGCTGCCTATCATGCCGATGTAGCGGGCATTTGTCGCGAGTGCCTGCTCGAGCACATCCCGATCATAGGTGTGGCCGCGCGTGAGGATGATCACGAAGGTATTGGCGTCAACAGGTTCTTGAACAAATACGCCGCTTGTAAGCGAACCAAGAGCCAGCACACGGTCTGCCAGCGGGAAACGGTCAGGGTTGGCAAATTCCTCGCGGTCGTCGATGACGACCGTCTCAAAGCCGAGCGCGTGTGCGATGGAAGCCAATTGCAGCCCCACATGCCCCGCACCTATGATGATGGCTTTGGCCTCGCTACCCACTTGTCGCAAAAACAGACGGCGCTGTTCGGATACCGTAAAAACATCGAATCCTCTGAATTTCGCGACACCCGACAACAGCGATCCCGTGTCGTCTATAAACGCGCCGTAGGCGGTGCCGTCGCTCAGCAGCAGGCACTGGTGGACGCTTTGGTCAAGTTCCGGATAGATGCCAAAATACGCCCGCATACCCGTTTGAAACACGTCGGCCATAGCCCGGTACAAATCGAGGTAGACCGGGTTTTGGGAGTCGACGTAATCGATCCATACATCGGTTTCTCCGCCGCAGATCATGCCTGCCTTGCCCGCGTCCTCGTTTGTCAGATCAAAATGGATGCGGGTCGCCCTCTTTTCGGCCAGTGCCTGCTTCGCGCGCTGCTGCGTGCCGTATTCCACAAGCCCGCCGCCCACGGTACCGACGCTTCTGCCATCCGCACACACCAACATGGACGCGCCAACCTCGCGCGGCGTGTACCCGCTTTTTTCGATGACGACGCAGAGGGCAAAATCGATTCCCTGCTTTAACAGTTCATAACCCGTTTGTGCTATGACACGCATATGTTTCCTCCTAAAGGTTAAAGGATCGTTTCAAATCCAAAGGACGCCAGCAGTTCCTTTGCAGCCAGATAGGTGTTTTCAATCAGCATGGGGCAGCGCACGGCGCGGTTGGCACGATCTTGTTGGAGGATATCGTCGCAGTCGGTCCCGCCGTATCTGGATGCATACTCGTCCTCAAACCATTCGACAAGAGAGGGGATCATTTCTTTTTTTGCCAGATCCGCGTCGAACAGGCAAAGCATGCACGCCGCACCCGTCAGCGCCCCGCAGCAAAGTCCCTTGCCCATACCCGCGCAAAGGCCGCTTACAGCCTGAACCATCTGATCGTTCTTTTCGTTGCGTAAAAATAAACCCATGGCTACCAGTACCTGTGTGCAACAGAAACCTTCTGCCTGTAATTGGCGCAGCTTATGAATGTCGTCCATCGCAAGCCTCCCCTGTGTTTTTCAACAGTCTCACGCGTTGTCCCGCATCGGACAAAGAATTGCCGTGCTCCTTTGTCACGATGTCCCAGCATCTGTGTTTATCCACAGGAAGAAAACCGGCCAGACTATCGGCGCCGAAACGGAACAGCGTCGGTGCCAACGGCACACTGGTTCCAACCAATGTCGTTTTTGCGTCCTTTGAAAGCTCCAGCAATCTGGGCATGGTCTTGTTGATAAAGGCCGAACCGGTGATGAACACAAAGTCCGCTTTGGGCAACAGGTATTCGCAAGCCGGATCGGGGTAATCACCGTCCTTCGGCTGGCGTTCCAGAATGGCCATATCGCACAGATCCCGCATGCGGCGTTCCAGAAACGGAAAATGCCCCACGATGCACACGCGCTTGTTTCTCATTTCGTCATAGGACGTGATAAACGCATCCTGTTCCAAAGGATCAGCGCCGGGGAGCAGCACCCCGTTTTGCCGGGCTATCGGCAGACTGTTATAATAGGCGTTGATCGCGGCCATTCCCAACCCCGCCTCTATGAAGTTCCAGGACTTTGCATGGCTTGCGAGATCCGCCAGTTTCATGCCACAAACCTCGCCCGATATGCTTTGCTCTATGGTGGAAACTTGTGTTGTCATCGCAAGCCCTATGCCGTTTTGCGTGCATACGGCCGTCCAGATATTTCCCACCGTGCTCTTGGTAACGGTGATGTCCCGTGGAATGCCTTCTATAAGAGCGTCATATAAGTCGCACATGGCCGTCACCCCCTTGCACCCTCAAAAGCGAGCTATGGATAAATTCCCCAACGACCGCCTCCGCGTCGTGCGGTGATTGATCCAGCAGCACAATGTCATTCGAATTTGTCAGCAGCGATTGTATCTCCCTGCGTTTTTCTTCGCACCGCTGCAACCCTTTGAATTCGCGCTGCATCCGCTCAAACGCCTGATCCGATTTATACACGCCGATGCATGGTGTATCGCTTTTGATCAATACGGTCAATGCGTCAACAAAAGGCTCGCTTAAAAATTCGACGCCCCCGATTTCATCCAGCAGCACAAGCTTTTTGCCGATACATCGGCGCAGGATATCGGCTCCGAAACCGTCAAATACACCGATATCCATCCGGCGTTCCTTCCCGCGGATCGTCAAAAACACATGATCGGGAATATCGGTGGATGGTTTTTCGGAAAGAAAATTGCCTTCGTTGATCTGACTGAGGGAAAAGCGGATACAGTGTTCGTCGATACGCTGACGCTGCACATAGAAGCCGTCAACAAACAGCCTATGCGCTTTGAGAGCCGATAGGAGCAGGGTGGACTTGCCACTTTTTATGGGGCCTGTTAAAAACAATTTGTGAAAGCTGACCATCACGCCTCCGGTTGATCCGAACTTTTCGACCGTAGCCCGCGATGATGTGAAACAACGTCGGAAAATAAAAATACCCTGTTGCACGCAACAGGGTATAACAGCAAAAGCCGTTTACACAGCGATACCCAAAAAGAGCATCCATGCACCGCGAATGCTTTCGCGGAACCCGTCCTGCGTGTGATTCCTTTCCAAACGTGGGAGGTCCGAATGTTTCCATTGGGGCCCATCGGCCAAATCGCATAGGCACTGCCCTTAGCGATAAAGGCTCGGTTTCACATAGAGGGGACTAATTTATGCTAACATTCTTTATACGATTCGTCAATACGGCAAAGCACCTTAATAGCACTTGGCCTGTTCTTTGTTCAGTGTTCTGTATGTGCCAAGCGCTTTGTCCATCACGACGATCACCGTGCTTTCCCAGTTCAAAAATACCGCTTTGACTTCCCCTTCCGTGAGCACAATGCTTTGGTCGTCTTGGATTTTCTTTCCGTCAATGCAGATGACATTGGAAAATCCCGTAATCGCTTTGAGCTCTTTTGCCGTGATCGTCTGAGCGTCTTTCCCTGTTTTTGCTTTCCCCTTCACCCGTCCGTCATGCCCGAACAAACGCAGCCCCACGCCTGCCAAAGCGCCTATAATGCCTTGCCCCGTGCCGCCGTGCTCGCTCAGATGGATGCCCTGGGATTTTGCATGATCATAGGCTTGTTCCTTTGTCAGGATACTGCATTTGGCCGACCTACCGTAGCGGATCAAGGAAGCAGGATCGGGGATCGCATCCTTGATCGCGACGCACAGTCCGGGATCGGAACCTTCTGCGCTTAGCTCGATCAGCATCTTCTGCGCCATGGAAATGGTATCCCCGAGTTGTTCCTGCGGGATATCCGCTTCAAAGCACATGGCGCTGTTGTGGGATGTATAGGGCACATCCTTGTGCACATACAGCTGATGGCGGCTGATAAACGCAGCCTTTCCGCCCGTCTGCTGGATGTTCCTTTTGATATTTTCGGCAAGATACCCTGTGCCTTTGGTCCCGATCGCATCGGTGTCGTCGATGCACAATAGAATTTTCATTCTTTTCCTCCCTGTATTGTGATTGGTATGCATAACGTTCAACCTTCAAGCCTTCCGGCAACGGTACCATGGCTGAACCGCTGCCTTTTGCCTTCTAAGGTTTAGTTTTTGGGGTTGCGCATTCCTTCTCCTTTTAGTATCTGTTCGATCTGTGCATCCGTCACGCTGTATTCAAAACAATCCGAATAGAACTCCTTCATGAGCGCCTTTAAATCGATGTCCTTGCACAGTTTCGGATACAGCGTTTTGGCCGTCCACACAATGGCAAGCGGCGTTTCGGTGGATGTCGTATGCCCCCATCTCGATATGCCTACGGGCATCAGATACACCATATTGTTCTTTACGGCACTCAGATTTTTCCAGGCATTCTGTGTCCTTATGTACGTTGCGGTTTCTTCGACATTGCACAGGATCGTATCGGGATTCCATAAGAGGATCTGCTCCAGCGTGGTAAAGTATTTGTCCTCTTCCTGTTTTACGCTGCCTGAAAGTGAAACGTCAATACCGCCCGCGACCTTCATCCAGTCCTCGGGAAGCGTCCCCTTGCCGACCGTCACGACGGCTTCGTTGATGCTGTGGTATACCCTTATCCTGTCCTTTTCAGAAAGCCCTTTGATCGCATTCGCGGTCAGCCCTATTGCTTTGTCATAAAAATCGAGGTATTGCTGCGCTTCCTGCTGCTCATTGAGGACATCGGCTATCACGCGCACCAGCTTCTTTTGTTCCTCCATCGAATTGAACGAAACGACGACATACGGTATATGGAACCGGTCGAGCTTATCCATCGCCGTCTTATCCAGATACATGTCATAGGCCAGAAACACCACGTCGACTTTGAGCGCGATGAGTTCTTCGATGTTGAAATCCCCGCTCACTTTCACGACAGAGGCATTCTGCACTTCGGGGCAGATGGCGTGCAGCAGCACGTCCCGCTGCAATCCGTTGCTGGTGGCGACAATTTCTTTTCCGTGCCCCAGCATGACGGCAATATGCCCTGCCGGAGAATAAAGCGCCGCGATCCTGTCCACCTGATCCGGCAGCGTCACCGTGCGTCCGATGCAGTCAGTAACGGTCTGCACAGGCTCTTTGGGCGACTCGCCGGGCGTCGCGTTCTGCTGCGTTTTACCGCATCCGCTCGTTAGCAATGCGATTGCGATGCCAAGGCATATCGACAGAAACTTTTTCATAAACCCTCCCTATTGGACGATGATCGTCTTTTGCCCGTTTTCAAATTCGTACAGCCTGCAGTTCACATTGTATACTTCCCGGATGGTTTGCTCGTTTAAAACCTGCGACGGCACGCCGAAATAACGGATATGCCTGTCCAAAAACAGCGCTGTCTTTATGGCTATACGTTTGTTCTCAAAGCAAAACGCATGGTTTGGCTGATGCGTCGCTATGATGAAGGCTTTGTTGGACGTTTTTGCCAATTCGCATATCTTATCGAGTACCATCGACTCGTTTTTGATGTCAAGCGAAGCCGTGGGTTCATCCAGAAGGATGATCCTAGCATCCTGCGCCATGGATCTGGCGATCAGAACAAGCTGCTGTTCCCCGCCGCTTAAGCTCGAATAAATCCTCTCACAAAACCCGCCGATCCCAAGATTGCCTAGGGCGTTGCGTGCAATTTCCATATCCTCACCATTCGGAGAGGCAGCCGGTCCCAGATGCGGGGTCCGTCCCATCAGCACCATTTGCAGCACCGTATAGGGAAACACATTGGAAGAAGTTTGCGGTACATAGGCGAGCAGTCTTGCGCGCTGCGCAACGGACAGCGTTTTGTCATCCTGCCCTTCAATCTCGATGCTGCCGCTGTTGTATTTCTTGTAGCCGATGAGACAATCCAAAAGCGTCGTTTTACCGCATCCGTTCGGACCAAGCAGCATCACGACTTCGCCGGCGTCGAGCGACATTTGAACGTTGTCGAGGATTGCTTTATCCCCATAGCGGAAACACAGATCCCTGATAGCAACAAGGGGCATCACCAGCCGCCTCCCCTCGTTTTGCGAAGCAGGAAGATATAGAACGGCACTCCAATAAACGCAGTCAGCATGCCGACCGGCAGTTCCGCCGTGGTGGCGGATCTGGCAACGATATCGATCAACGCTAAAAATCCGCCGCCCAACAAAAAGCTGTACGGAATAATCGCCTTGTTGTCGCTGCCCAAAAGCATGCGTACGACGTGCGGGATCACAAGGCCGACCCATCCGATCGTGCCGCAAAGGCTTACCGCCGCCGCCGTGCCGAGCGAGCAAAACAATACGACGAGCGCCTTTGTCAACGGAACGGGAACGCCAAGCGAATGCGCTTCCCTGTCCCCCAGGGACAATACGTTGATGCGCCAGCCCATAAGCGACAAACCTGCCGCGCTTATAAGGATCGGAACGGCTGCATAGAGCACCTGTTCAAACCCTGCGTTCGCCATGCTTCCCATCAGCCAGAACACGATGGATGGCAGCTGATCAAACGGATCGGCCACGAACTTCCCCATGGAGATCAACGACGAAAAAAGCGACGAAACGATAACGCCGCCCAATACCAGCATGAGCTGGGGAGATGATTTATAGATTGTACCCACCATGTAGCTTAAGCCAACAGCCAGAAGTCCGAACCCGAATGCGAACAGCATCGTCACCATGTACTGGCTGCCGAACAGAAGAATTCCAAGCACCGCGCCGAAGCCGGCGCCGGAACTGACGCCAAGCATGCCGGAGTCCACAAGAGGGTTTTTGAACATGCCTTGCAGACCCGCACCGCTTGCCGCAAGGATGCCTCCCGTGAGAATTCCCAAAACCGCGCGGGGCAGCCGGAGCTCAAAAAGGATGGAGAACGCCACGGAATCGGCATGACGATCCGGAGATATGAGCAGGCGGAGTATCTCCCCGAGGCTTAGCTCATATCTCCCGATCACGAGCGCCAGGAGGAAAGCGATAACAGGGAGAGCGGTTATCGCTGCTTTGAAAAGTCTAATTCTGCGGTTTGTTTTCATGCCTGCGCTTCCGTATCATCCACAGCGCAGCCGCTAAGAGTAGCGCCGCCGATGCAATGAATACCCACGTATAGGAAACAGCGCCTTGTGTGGTAAAGGATATTGTTTTGTCGCTGCCCATGCTTTGCCCGTTCTTGGATGTCACGTTCTTGCCGATTACTAGCGTATACTGCCTGCCCTTTTGCAGCGCTTGTTTTGGCACGACGGTAACGATGCGCTTTTTGTCCGGTTCAACCTGATCGTCCGCCATCACGACGTCGATGGGAACCTCTGTGTCGCCCGCAAAGAGCTTGAAGCAGCTTGCATTGCTTTGGGCAACGCTTGAGTTTACCACGTTGTTGGTGAACACAAGCTCAATCTTTACATCCAGCGGCACATCCTTCTGGCCGCTTGAAATCGAAGACTTGTCCAGCGACAGGGGCTCGTCCCCGGCCAATGCGCTCGTACCGAAAGCTGTCGTCATAAGGACCGCCAGGATGAAGAGAATCGCAGCCAGAATTTGTTTGCGTGCCATAAGCAGCAACCTTTCCCATGGTTTTTGCAGACTTGGTCAAGCGGTTATTTTACGATCTTCAGTTCTACGACATCCTTGACCCAGGCATCGGAACCTTTGCCGTCCACCGCGAGCCGCGGGATCGAATAAACTTCGCCGTCCTGCTCCATTACAAGCAACGTCGAATCCAGCTTTGCGAGGTCTTTTGTAAGCTCATACGTAAATCCGTCCGAAGCCGTAACGGTGATCTTGGTATACTCTTTGACGCCCGCAAGGGTAAGGACGCTTGCGATGGTATAGCCGGTGCACTTCTGGTCCTTCATCGACCCGTCTTTGCTGACTTTCTTGAGCGTTTTGGTCACGGACGTCAAACCGGCCGCCTTGGCTTTGGTCAGGCTGTAATCGCCGATTTTGATGGTCCAGTCCTTCACTGCTTGCTGTGTTGCCGCAGGCGTCGCGGTGGCCTTCGGCGTCGCCGTTGCTTCGGGAGCGGCCTGTCCGCATGCTGCCAGAGACAGCAGCATTGCCAGTGACAACATGATGCCAATTGTTTTTTTCATCCTAAAACCTCCGATAAAATTAATAGGCTTTCCATTTCCATGGAAAGCCCAATATAACAAAAATGCCTCTCAGCATTTCGTTACTTCTTTCCATACGGGAGGCGGATCCGTTTCCAGACACACCCTATCGTCAAAACCCCATGGATTGCTCTTTAGAAGATTTTGATCGAAGTAACTGATATGAAATTGTACTGTAATGATAGCATAAACCCGTCAAACGATAAAGCCTATTTTTGCACAAATACGGCGCAAATGTGCTCGTATACCATGATTGGGATTCTCTGCATCATTATTTGCACAAATCCAGCCATAAATGGGAACGGGATTTGCCTACTGCGCCTGCACGAGTGCAAGACGGGTTGCCTCCATGATACCAAGGCTGGTTTTCGTAGCACCGGAAATCACATCCACCTTTGTGCTCTGTTCACGCACGATGGCCAGCGGAATTTCCCGGATCGGGGTCTCATAGTATTCCTTGCCTTTCTCGTAGTGCTCGGCAACCGCCACTCCGGCGATGCGGCCGTTCTGAACCGTCACTTGCACCCAAAGATGCGGCCTGTATCCGGTCGCTTCCGCCTTGTATACGCCGTCGCGGTACCGCTCGTCGGGCATCGCGACAAACCATGACTGTACAACGCGGGGCAGCAGCAAGGGCGTGCAATCAATAAGATGCCATATGGTCAAACACACGCATGCAGCGCATAACAGGCGGTGCAGCCGAAGAAACGGAACGGGCAGTTTTTTTCGGACAACATGGTTAAGCCATAATAAAAGCGAGGCGAAATAACACGCGCTGCCCACATTGACGGACAACAGCGCAACGCTTGACAGCAGTCCGTGCAGAAGCCCGAAAACATAAAACGCATAACACAGAGGCGTATGCATTTTGCGCAGGGATCTATTGAGCTTTTTTATGCGTGTATTGCTTAACTTGTTGGAAATCCTGCCCAAAATAAAGATAACGGCAAGGGCGGCGAGCAGCAAAACAGCTGCATAGGCGGTGATGAGATTAAGCGCCGTGCGCATGCAAACCCTCCCAGTCCGGCGCAAACTGGAGAGCCTTTTCATAGACACGATCAAATGCGGCCCTTCGGGATTTCATCTGTTCAAACTCGGCTGTCATGTGTTGCCACATCGATTCGGCACACAGTCCCCGTGCCAAGCTCTGCCTCCACAGCGAATGCGCAAAAGCCGCAAAACGCGCGTCAAACGCAGGGTCATACGTGAGGACATAGGCCAACAACCGCCCGATGTCGCTTTCCCAAGGCCCCTGTGCAGACGGCTCTTCAAAATCGACCCCGTAGCACACGCCGCCGGTATACAGGAAATTTCGCAAATTGACATCGCCCCGCAGCGATCCCGTCGCAGCATAATAGGAAAACAGGAATTGCATCAGCGCGTTGGCGGGTTTTTCAACGGCGTTTTCATCCTGCATGTCGATCCGGCACAAGACATCCACATAGGTGGTATCCCCGAGATCCTCAAGAAATGCAATGCCCTGTGCATGATGCAAAATGTCCGGAACGTTGACCCGTTTTTCTTTCAATTTTGCCAATTGCCGCATCTCATACAGGTAACCCTCGTTTCGGCTGTATCGTTTGCGGATGACCGAGCCATCGGGCAGCAGGATACGGCATACCTCGTTGCGCACAGATTGCAGGCAAACGCCCGGCGTATCCGAGAAAGATTCCCAATCGATTTCCATCATCGCTGCTTTACCTTCACGACGATTTCGCTGTTTTCCATAAAACCCTCAAGTTCACCCGCGACGCCTGTCACCGCGTTTTTTAAAATCCGCTGCACAAACGGCACCAGTTTGATTTCACGCCCGTTGACAGTCAGTTCTACATCCTGTGAGCTCAGCACGCAGTCGTTTCTGTTTGCTTTTTGTTGGGCAATTTTTTCTGCCAGCGTACGGCAGGATGATCCGCATAAAGAGCAGCACTTCGGGTCGACATCGGGAAGCGGTTCATATCCCCGGGCGAGCACCAGATCCACAAGGGCGTCCGGCTCGTTTAGCACATGATATACCCTATGCCCCGCTATTTCTTTGACGCCGCTGTTGGCGATGACGCCGGATACTGCAATGACACGCCCGTCAAGCTGCGCGTTAACTTCTGTCTCGTCGTGCCCTGTGACAATACGGCAGCAATTGCAATCAGAGACCCCTTCCAGAACGACAAAATCATGGCTGTAATAGGAGAGTATCTGATCGATGGGCAGCATGCTTTGAAACAATATATCCGTTTCAAACAATCCGCGCGCCGTAACCAGCTGCGCACCGGCATCTTTGTGACGGTTGGTGTTGGCCGTGGGGATGGGATCGATTCTGAATTCTTCAAAGTGGATCTCCTTAACGGATCCCACCGAGTAGCCGCGCTTGCGAAGTCCGCTTATTAGCGCTTCGCAAACCGTCGTTTTGCCTGTTTTGGATATCCCGTTGACTGCTATTGCTTTCATGACGCCTCCGATACGGATAGTATATTACAAATAAAGTGCAAGAGCTGCCGAAAACATGCCCACAAGCGCCGCCAGCGCGAACCAGTCCGCGGTTTTCAGGCGGACCGAAAGATAGCTCGAACGGCGTTTGTACGCGCCAAAGCCGCGCGCCTGCATGGTCATGGCAAGATTCTGACTCTTCTGGATGGCGTCCGCGAACACCGGCAGCAGCAGATGAGAATACAGCCCGATCCGCTTTTTGAACTTGATTTCGCGCAGCTCAACGCCCCTGAGCTGGATCGACACCATCGCATCCGAAAAGGACTGGGAAAACACCGGCAAAAAGCGCAGCGATATCTGCAACATGAACGCAAACATATACGGCATGCCGCATTGGATCAGGGATTGGATGGTCTTCCGGCTGCTTTCTCCCGCCATGATGGATGCGGACGAGAGGATTACGATATACCGAAAAACCGTCTGCATGCCTCTGACAAACCCGTCCGACGTTACAAGTGCAACGCCGCCAACCGATACCAACGCAGCGCCGGTTCTGACGAACAGCACTTGTACGACCGTGATGGACACGAGCAGCGTCAGGAGATGGCGTAGCTTTTTGCACACGGAAAGCAGGTTTCCGCCCAGTATCCAGGCAGCCAATACGGTAAACGCGCACAGCCCTGCCATGTACACAAGGCTCTCGTAAACCAGCGCCAGTGACGTGCACAGGAAAATGCACAGCAGTTTGATCCGCGGATCGAGTCTTTTCATGCCTGCACCATCCCTTGCACAACGCAGATGACACGGGCGGAGAAATGGCGTTTAAGCTCATTGTCGTGCGTGATTACACAAAGCCCCACGCCCCGTTCCAGCATCGTTTGGAAAACACCGTGTAGGATCGTCCGATTTTCAACATCAAGCCCCGTCGTTGGTTCGTCAAGGATAAGGTGCTTTGCGCCCTGCATCAGCACGGCGCAGATCGCCAGCCGCTGTTTTTCGCCCCGGCTCAGGTTATAGGGGCTCCGGTCTTTGAGGTGCGACATGCCAAAGGTCAAGAGCAGTTCGGCGGCTTTTTCGGATACTTCCCGCTCCTGTTCTCCTTTTAATAATGGGACATAGGTAAGTTCCTCCCAAACGGAGGTAGCAAACAATTGCTTTTCAGGGTTTTGGAACAGATAGCCCACCGTTTTGCCGATATAGCCGAGCGATTTTTTGGTGGCATTCACACCGCGAAGCAGCAGCGCGCCTTCGAAAAGCGGAAGGATCCCGCAAAGCATTTTTGAAAGCGTGGTCTTTCCGCTGCCATTCGGCCCCGTTATAAACGTTATTTCACCGGGATACAGCTTCAATTCTTCGCAGCGCACGCAAAAGCCGCTTCGCGGATACTTGTACAGCGCGCCGTCGAGCTCAATGTTCGGGTTTGCCACGGCGCACCTCCGTCAGTTTTCCGTCAGCCAACCTGAAAATGCGGTCGGCGATGTCCAAATTCGCTTCATCGTGTTCCACCATGACGATGGTGTGCCCTTTTGCCCGAAGTGTTCGGATAACGTCTAGTATGCGGGAAGTCGCTTCGTCGTCCAACTGCGAGAGCGATTCGTCAAAGAGCAAGATCCTCGGTGACAGTGCCAGCATAGCCGCCAATGCGATCAACTGCTTCTGCCCGCCGCTCAAATCGTTCGGATTGGCAAAGCGGTACCGCTCCATCCCGACATCTTCAAGAGCTTTATCGATCCGAATGCCTATCTGTTCGCGCGTCATGCAGAGGTTTTCCGGACCGAAAGCGATCTCATCTTCCACCGTCGGCGAAAACAACTGATCGTCCGGGTTTTGAAAAACGATCCCCACGGTCTGCACGATTTCATGCAGCTGCATATCGCAAACGGGTTTCCCGAACAGCAGAAGTTCGCCGTGTATCTCGCCGCCGACAGAGCGCGGGACGATGCCCGCGATCAGATAGCACAGCGTGCTTTTGCCGCTGCCGGATGGGCCGCACAGTGCCACGCATTCGCCTTGTTCCACGTCAAGCGATAATTCGGAAAACAGCGCCGGATTGCCAGGATAGTAAAACGATACGTTTGACAACGATATCGCGCTCATTTAAGCACGATCTCTTCGAGGAATTTGCACCAGCGCTGCGAGTATGTCGCGCTTTTGATGACCATGAGATACGGACCCGTACCGCCTTCGGATTTTGTGCCCAATGCTTTGCCGTTCATTTTGATGCAGATATAAACATTCTGCTCCGCTTGCATCTCCTCTATGGTCACAGCGGAAGCGTATCCGTCCAGCGCACGGAATTCCAACGTTGTGACGCCGTCGAGTGAAATCTTTTTATATGCTAGGATGGCTTTGACTTCTGCTGCCGTGAACGCGACCTGCGTCGGTTCGGTCTTGCTGGTGTCCATCGTAGCCTTGATGTCTTTTGTCCCGACGGCTTCAATGTCCGCCATGCTGACTTCGCACAGCGTTTTTCCGCCTTGCGTTATCTTAAAGACCGCATCCGTTTCAATGCGCTTTTTTTCCGCCACGCTGCCCCTGTTCAGAAAGGCGAACAGCCCAACCATCACTCCGAGGGCGATTACGGCGGCTATCACGATGCGCGTTTGTTTGTTCATGCGAAGCACCTCACTTTTTTCTCCATATCCCCAGCGGGACGATCATATCCGCTGGCATGAACGTTCCGTGCACGCCAAGCTTATCCGCGTTGTCCACCCTGTGCATGCCGTGATCGGCAATCAATAGTACCGTGCCGGAGAAGCCCGATGTCAGGGCTTTTATGTATTGATCGATCTCCCTGGCCTTTAAAAGTGCCTCGTCCGAGAACGGGCCTGTGGTATGGCCGACATCATCCAGCCCATGATAATGCACATACACCAGATCGATGCCGGACGCAACCGCTAAAAGGGCGCTCTTTTGCACTTCATCGTCCGTATGGCCGTTGCCGTTTGTGTCGGCGTTGAGGGTCTGATCCAGGCTCATCGTCACAAGCAGGGTATCCCCCTCGATCACGGCGCAGGTTTTGCCCATGCCGGCTGCAGTTTTGAACATGTCGTCAACGGCGACGGTTCGGTCCTTGCGTTCCTTAACCGTTGTCTTGTCCGGCGTTTGTCCGCTCACGATCGCGGCAAGCGACACATTGGAGATGGAAGGCATAACGGCTCGCGCCTGTTGGACGCTAAAACGCTTGAGCGTATCGCAGCCGTTTTGCGTAAACTGCCGGTATGCCCCATAGCCAAGCCCGTCTATCTCAATGACAAGCACCTTTCCCTTGGTCAAATTGCCGATTGCAATCGGGGCAACATCCGTCACGGATGCCTGCGGCGCGTTGAGCCAAATGCCCGTCACATCGGCTATTCGATTGCGGCGGTTTGCGGCGACATAATCCACGCTGTTTCCTTGCCAGTGCAGATATCCGTTAAGCTCGATCTTGATCTGCGAACCGTCCTGAACATAGCATATCGCCGTGCCTTCGGATTTGCCCGTGACCTGTGACAACGCAATGAGGTTGCGCCTCGTATAAGCGTTCACATTGTATGTCACACCGTTTGCTTGCTTTTTCGGTTCACCTTCCAAAACGACGGAGGAAACGGTATCCATCAGAAACAGTTGTCCGTAGGAATACGTTTTGCCAATATCGCCGTCGTTGACGCGAAAGCACCGCTCGGTCTGCGAAAATCCCTGCGCGCAAACGACGATATTGGTCATTTCCTTCACATTGGCTTGGGGCGGATGGTTGGGTGCGATCAGCGTCCATCCGGTTTCGCAAAGCGTAATATAACAGTTGATTGCCTGTTCGTACGGCATGGACGCCATGATGCCGTCGGGCGATGAAAAGTACACAAGGAGTTCCTCGCCCTGTACCTGCGCGGCATTCAACGCATCTTTGAGCAGGATGCAGGAAACGTCCGTACCGTCGTCCTTGACGGTATGCACCGGATACGGCGCAAGCTCTTTGATGGAAAGCTCCTTCACAACATCGCCTGTGATTACAAGCGTGGGAGAATAAACAGCCTTGGCATCTGTTTTGGGTGCCGCGCTGCACGAAGTGAGCAGCAAAAGAGAAGTCAGCAGCACCGCAGATAAACGGACAGTTTTTTTTGCGGCTGTAATTGGAACCGTGTTTTTCATTTGTATTCTCCTATGCTCTTAAAACGCCAAGTTTTCGGATCTGTTTTGCAAGCGCGTAGGCAACGAGCCCTCCCAAGCCGCCCGACAGAGCTGCCGCGCTCAGGCTCAACAGCAGCGGGATCAGCGAGAGGTTGAAAATGGCGAGGTTTACCGCATAGCTTCCGGCCATGTTGGCCACGACGCCGCCCAAAAAACAGCACAGCGCGCAGCAGCCTTTGTGGCGCATGATCAGAAACAATCCGTCAACGCAAAGGCCTGGCAGCGTATAGGTAAGAAGGCTTGCGGCGCCGTGCGTGCCAAGAGTGCCCGTCACGATGACGAGCACAGCCTGCACAAGCGCCACCAACGTTGCGGCGCCGTATTTTTGCGTAACAGCGGTACCCAGCACGAGGAACATCATGTAAAAGCCGCCCGCGACGACGCCGCCGGGGATGAACAGCGGCCCGGTGATGATGTGCGCAAGCTGCACCACCACGCCCTTGATTGCAATGCCAAGGCTCGCCATCATCGCGATGAGAATGTAATCTGTCAATGTAAAGCGGTTGTTTTTACGAGGTTGCAAAGAAAAGCCCTCACCTTACGGTATGATTTTGATCGTCACGATGTATTTGCACTGGTAATTGGCAGTGAAATTGCCGCTGGGGCAGAACCAGATATATCCGTTGCCCCTGCTGCCGATTTGTTTTCCGTCCTTCTCAAACGCAAACAGCGAATCCGCATCGTCCACCATTGCGGCGGTCACTTGCGTTTTGTAGCTGTCGGATGCCGTAATATCAAGCGCGGAATACTTCGTCACGCCGATCGCTTTGATAAGATCCTTCCAATGTACGCCTTTATAAGCGCCGCTCGTTGTCCCGCCTTTGCTGTTGGTAAAGGACAGGTTTTTTGTGACTTGCGCCAGCGCCTGGAACTCGCCCAGCGTCATTGATTTTTTCGTCGCGCCTTCAAATGTTAAAACCACTGCGCTTTTGTCCGTCAAAGGAGTCGGCGCCGGGGTTTGCGCTGCGGTTGCCGTTGCAGCCGCTGTGGAAACAGGCGATTGGGTTGCGGCTGCCGTCTGGATGGTATTGGCTGCCGAGGAAGCACACCCTGCACTTATGACGATCAACAGTGCAGAAAGAAGAATAACAAGCAGTCTCTTTTTCATTTTTATACCTCTCTCTTTCATGGTGGGTCCGTTTTTGTCAATCAACGATCGAGATGCTCAAAACATTTTTGACGTTCCCGCCCGATTTTGTAACATCCGGAAACACAGCGGTAAAGCTGCCGTCCACGTATTGCAGGCTGCCGTTTATAAGCTCCTGATGCGATACTGTCAGCTTAAATCCGTCGACAGCTGTCACGTCGTAGCTTTTTGCTTTGGCCAAGCCGCTCTTGGTCAAAAGATCGGGAATCTTAATGGTCTTGTCCCCGAAATAAACCGCTTCGTCGCCGGATAAAACCGCCATCAGCTTTTTCACACGCATGCCGTCCGCTAAGGTTTCCGAAAAATAAAGCGGAGCGTCCTGGTCCGTGTATGTGACATAGCAAGTTAAAAACACGTCGGCTTTTTCACCCTTTTCAAATCCGTCTTCGGCACGCATGACGACGGACCCGGTGGGAAGCTTTTTCAGATATGTTTTGCAGAACAGGTTCAGCGACATGGACGCAACTTTGTCGCCCCTGTTGTTGAGCATGGCGGATTCCAGCTTGGCAGCGCCCGATTTGAACAGGATGATCTTTTTCACGCTGCCGCTGACCGCCGCCTGTGTAGAAAGCTCAACCTTGACCAAATCCCTTACCCAGTACATGGCTCGCTCTTCAGGTACGGCGCTGCGGGGTGTGGTCAAGGCTTTTCCGTCCATTTCGCACAGGATGAACAGCTCGCGCGCTTTGAGGATGTCCTTTGGCACGGTCATGATGTAGCCGTCCGCCGCGGTAAACGTGACGCTGTCAAGATCCGCCTGTTTGACGCCCTTCTCCAACAGCAGTGCCGTGAGTGAAATGCCCTTGGCAGTGACCTTGGTCACCTCTCCGGTAGAGCTGATGTTTTTTGTGCTTATTTCCACCTGCTTGCTTGCTTTTAACTCGTCAAAACTCATTGAAATTTCGAGTCCTGCGCCAACGATGGCCAATTTGTTGGACGACGCTGCCGGTGTCGGCATTTGCTGTGCGGTTGGTGCGGTTACGGATGCCGATGTGCATGCGCTTGCAAGCATCATCAAGCCCGTCAAAACCGCTGCGAGCACCCAATGTTTTTGTCTCATCTCAAACCTCCTGAACCCATCTATATTTTTTTTTACACTTTTTTACGGAAATCCTTGATTTCAAATTGCTCTGTTAAAACAAAAAATGTCCTGCATCGCTTGACGCAGAACAAACAGTAACCCAAATAGAGGGTTCGATATGCTCCTTTACAAGCGGTAGGCGCCCCGGTTTCCCCGAACACCCTAACGGCTTTGGCTCCATGGCAAACGCTTTAGGAACCAAAACTCGAAGCATTGTATTTATTATGATTTATTAGAATTATACGTTGGGTTTGCAGAACATGTCAATGTCAACGATGGTCCGTCGCTTCCTTTTTTTTGGTTGATGTATCTATTGGAAATGCTTTGTCCTCGTATATTGGCACTGCCTGTTCTAAACCCATGCAATGACAACTGCGAAACCGCGCCTGCCGGGCACGAATACAAATATCCGTTTTATGATTTTTTCATCGGGCAAGAAACAAGTATTGAAGTATAAAAACATAGGGATATAATAGTATTAATCGATTGAATTTCCATGCTTGCTTTGGAAGCAACAAGCATAGAAATGTTTGCTGAAAATCATTTTGTATCCTGCACACCAAATCCTTCAGATCATATCCAAGAAGCCGATTGAAACGCTCAACAGAACCGGTCATGCCAGCTATGCAAAGCAAAGAGAATTGATTGTATGGCAGCTGATATATTCCGGGAAACAGCCTATGACCTTGTATGATCAGTATTTACTGTCATTTTGGTATACATTGTTTGTTTGGGAGGAGAGATGGTATGGATTTGCAGCTAAAGGGCCGGATCGCGTTGATCACCGGCGGCACCAAGGGCATTGGCGCCGGATGCGCGACGGCGTTGGCCCGGGAAGGCGCGGACATCGTCGCCGTTTACCGCTCGGATGATGAGGGCAGCCAGGCGTTCGCGCGCGATTTGGCACAGACCTATGGCGTACGTGCGATCGCCGTCAAGGCGGATGTCACGTTCCCCAATCAGGTGGAGGCCGCTTTCGACGAGGCCAACGCAAAGCTGGGGCTGGTCGATATCCTGGTCAACAACGCGGCCAAAACCTATGCGCGCGGTCCCATCGATACCATGACGTACGAAGGCTGGGTCAAATCGATGGATGGCGTGCTAAACCACGTGTTTTCTGTTTCAAGACGGTTCGTGCACGATCTAAAAGCGGCAGGGCACGGCGGGCATATCGTCAATGTGCTGGCCAAATCGGCGATTGTATCCAACAGCTTATACAAAACCGCTTATAACACCAGCAAGGGCGGGGAGACGGCCATGACGCGCTCCATGGCCAACGAACTGATCGATTTCGGTATATACGTCAACGGCATCGTCCCCGGATATGTGCGAACGAACAGCTATCTGCCGGGCAGCGAAGGCGAAAAGACGAAGGAAAAGTTTTTGCGCGTTGGCTGGGCGATGCCCATCGATATGGGCAATGTGGCCGCCTTTTTGTGTTCCCCGATGGCCAAGCAAATCTGCGGCGCCGTGGTGGATTGCAGCGGCGGCACCATGATGTGCCCCGGGGGTTGACACAGCCGTCTAAACTCCGTTTGCTCCTTACACAAAGCCGCTTCCCGGCATCATCGGGAGGCGGTTTTCTCATCATTCGGCCCGATGATAATTCCATAAACGCACATCGCCGTTTTGAGCAAATTCAGTGGGTTATTAATTATATGAATACTCATTATTGTATCAATACATTGAATTATTTATACAAATATAGTATGATATTTGTACCGTTCAGGAAGGACTGGGACCAACATGATGAAACAGTGAAATTTTATCGTGCTTTCACTCCTCCTGAATTCCATCGTCGAAAGGGTGATCTGTATGGTGTGGGCGCTGGCTGTTTTGTTGATTGGCTTTACATGGATTGTTT
This sequence comes from uncultured Christensenellaceae bacterium, assembly GCA_942492795.1. Taxonomy (GTDB): domain Bacteria; phylum Bacillota; class Clostridia; order Christensenellales; family QAND01; genus RGIG3178. Next base: position 994,157 of record OW818639.1, on the reverse strand, counting down.
GGAAAGCTGCAATAGCAATAGCTGTTTTTTTGGTAGGTTTATGGATTGTTGGTATGCTTACGGCAGTTACCTTGGGCGGATTGATCCACCTTCTGCTCGTAGTAGTCATTATTGCAGTTCTGATAAGAATTATAAGAGGACAAAGAATCCTTTAAAATCGAGTTCCGGTGAACAACAGGCTTACAGGATTCCTGCATGTGATAAAAAAGCAAGCAAATGATGCACAAAGCTCGCTGGGACGGTACCAAATCCATCATGCCGACGGTGAAAGACCCGTCCCGCAAACCGCTGATTCCACGGAAGGAGGCTGATTTGTATGACATATGAAATCGCAAAGGAATTCCCAAACGCGCTTCTGTTTGAAAAAGTGGGACCCCTCATTTCTATCTATCTGCCCGTGCATGGGCAGTCCGAAAAAAAGCAGGATTCCGTCCTGTTTAAAAATCTCGCCCGTGACGTTGAAAACGAGCTCAGACAAACGCATTCCAAAAGAGATATTGCCCCCATTCAAGACTTGTTCGTCCAATTAGCCGAAGATATATCCTTTTGGAAACATTCCCAAAAGGGCTTGGCGATATTCGCAAGCCTTCGTCAATGCATTGTTTACAGGCTGCAGCAACCGGTAAAAGCGCTCTCTGTCGTAGCGGACAGCTTTCACATCAAACCGCTGATACGGATGTTTCAAACCGATGACAAATACCAGCTGCTGGGCTTGGACGGGAATGAATTTACCCTATTCGAAGGCAACAGGGATAACCTGGAGGAATTGACATTCGATCCGAAAACGCCCCGAACCATAAACGCAGTGCTGGGGGATCAATTTACGCAAGAATATTTATCGCAGGGGACGAGCGCAGGCTCCAACAGTCCGGTCCATCACGGCCAGGGCGGAAGGAAGGATGAAATTGATATCGACAGGGAGAAATTCTTCCGATATGTCGACAAGTTTGTTATGGATACTTACTCAAAGCCATCCAAACTGCCCCTTGTTTTGGTAGCCTTGAGCGAGCATCACAACCTGTTTATGAAAATCAGCAACAATCCTTATTTGCAGTCCGAAGGCATCAAGGGGTCTTTTCGCTCCTTTGAATCAGAGGAGCTTCGGGAAAAAGCCATGGCGATTCTGGCAGCGATCCGTGAGAAGAAGACACAGACTTTGCTTGATAGCTTAAACACGGCGATAGCCAACGCATCGGGATCGGATGATTTGATATCCGTTGCCAAAGCCGCCGTTGAAGGCAGGATCGGAACCCTTTTTGTCGAGGCCGAAAGGATTATACCGGGGAAAATTAACCCGGATACGGGTGAAATTGAATTGGGCCAATTGGATGATCCTGATACCGATGATATTCTGGATGACGTGGCAGAACTTGTGCTGGCACAAAAGGGAAATGTTGTGGTGCTTAAAAAAGAGACCATGATCAGCGATACGGGCATTGCCGCACTTTTTCGCTACTGATCGCAATACGGTTTTAAGTGCGTTTAGCGGACAAACAAAGTTAAGCAAACCCATCTCCTCCCTTTGCTGAAAATCCGACGATAGCCGGAAGGCCTCCTGTTTTACAACAGGAGGCCTTCTTTTAACCACGTTCTGTTTTTGCTTTTGTCGTCCTACCTTGTAACTTTTACCTTACAGGTAGCTGTCTTTGCGCCGTCAACGGTGGTGACCGTGATAATCACGGTTCCGACCTTCTTGGCGGTTACTTTGCCGGAGGCGTCAACGCTCGCGATTGTCGGGTCGCTGGAACTCCAGGTGACCGCTTTATTCGTCGCGTTTGACGGCAGTACCGTGGCTGATAATGTGATGGTTCTGTTGAGCCGAAGCGTAATGCTGGTCTTGTTAAGAGAAACGCTTCTGACCGGGACCACCAGGTTGACAACCTTGCTGCCTGAAACAGCCCCGTTTGTGGCAACAACCGTGATGCTGCCTTGGCTGGCAAATCCGTACACCGTTACCACACCCGTCGCGGCATTGATGCCGACGCCAAACTTCGCAGACAGAAGGCTCCAGCTAACCGGCGTGCCCGGCATCGGGTCGCCGTACTGATTGAACACTGCCGCGGTATATGTTGCGGTGGTGGTCGAGAAGATGGAACCCGGGATGTTGATCGGCGATGGCCCGTCAACCGTGATGGTGGTGACCACCGACGGTGCCTTGACGACCTCAACGGTTCTTACCTGCTGAATCGCAGCATTGCCGCTGCTGTCTGTAGCGTCGTAGGTCACACTGTAGAAGCCAAGTGTGCCGGTGTCTACACTTCCGCCGATTACAACGCTGACACTTGCATCGACGTTATCTGCTGCGGTTGCACCCGGCTCAACGTAGGCGGCATTGTGATAAACCGTCATCGGATTGTCCCCGTTTAGGGTGATGACCGGCGCCACAGTATCCAGAACATTGACGGTACGTGTCACTTGTGCCGCGTTGCCCGCTGCATCCGTGTACGTATAAGCTACGAGATAGGTGCCCGGTATGGCGGTATTGACGGCATCGCCGCCAACGATCGCTGCTCCTGATCCGTCAACCGCATCCGTCCACGTCGCACCCTGTTCAACGTAGGCAAGATCCTGATTGATGTTCAGCGGATTGTCGCCAGTCACGGCGATTGCGGGGGCTGTCGTATCCACAACCGTCACGTTAAACGTGACAGGCAGCGCTGCGTTTCCAACCGAATCCACAGCTGTGCAGGTCACTTGGGTGGTGCCCAGCGGGAATGTCGACCCCGATGCCGGAGAACAGACGACAGCAACCGCTGCGTCCTTATTGTCCGTCGCAGTTGGCGCAAACGTAACGACTGCGCCCGCGGCGGATGTTGCTTCAACGATCATGTCGCTTTGCGCGGCAATAACCGGAGCGGTGATATCACGGATCCGAATGGTGCGGGCTGCCTGTTGAGCTTCGTTTCCCGCTGCATCCGTGTAGTTGTAGGTAACATAGTAGATTCTCGCAATGGCGGTATCGACGGTATCCCCGCCGATTATTGCCGCACCGTTCCCATCCACCGCATCCGAGAAGGTTGCCCCAAGTTCGGTATAGGCTTGATGCTGGTCGATGGTGACCGTATTGCTGCCTGTTATCGCGATCACCGGCTTGGTCGTATCAACGACCGTCACATTGAATGTGATGGGTGTAGCAACATTGCCGGTGTCATCCACAGCAGTGCAGGTGACTTCGGTCGTGCCAAGCGGGAATGTCGTGCCCGATACGGTAGAGCAGACAACCGGTACCGAAGAATCGACAAGGTCCGTCGCGACGGGAGCGAACATTACAACTGCGCCGGCGGCGCTTGTCGCTTCAACGGTCATGTTGCCCGGATTGGCAATGACGGGTGCTGTCGTATCCACAACCGTCACGGTAAACGTGACAGGCGCGGCGGCATTCTCGGACGCGTCCGTCGCATTGCAGGTAACCGTCGTTGTGCCAAGCGGGAACGTCGATCCCGATGCGGGCGAACAAACGACCGTCACCGACGGATCAACATTGTCCGTCGCGGTCGGAGCAAAGTTTACAACAGCGCCGGCAGCGCTGGTGGCTTCGACGACGATGTTGCTTTGCGGGTCAATGACCGGCGGAACCGTGTCAAAGGTATAGTATACGGTCATGCTGATTTTATCGATCAAAGCGGTCTTTGTGCCGGTTATTTTCCTGGCATAATACCAGAAACCAAAGTTTGCGCTGTTGACGACAGCCGGAGTCAAGCTTTGTCCCCACAGATCGTGAGAGCCGCCGAACGTGATAACGGTATCGGTGGTTCCCCAATACTGACCCGTGGACCGGTTCGAGGCTGTCACAGCGCTGCCATTGATAACAAGACATGCGCCTTCATCCCTGAAACTTCCACCGGTGCCGGATTGTTTTCTTTCAACACTTACGGTGATTCCCGTAACGGTGGCATCGGCGGGAACGTTAAAGCCGAATCCCGTCGATGTGAAAAACGGTGTGGCTTGCACGCTGGTGTTGAGGGTGACAGAAGCATAGGCGTCATCCGATGCCGTGACGTTGCCGGGTGATATCCATCCCAACCCGGAATTGTTGGCTGCGGTGTTTGGCCCTATGCTCGGCAGAGCAGCAAACGCCACGCCCGCGGGCATAGCAAAGATCATCGTCAATGCGATGACCAGCATCACTGCTCTGTCCAAAAAATTCTTCTTATGCAGCAATCGATTTTTTGTAAACATGGTAATTCTCCTCTTTGTTTTGGTCTGAGCCTGATATTTGATCATGATAAGCTACGTAAACCTTCATAGCTATTTGCCAAATTCGAAATGGTTTTTCTGCTGTATGCTTCGGGCAACAACAGGACATTCAAATCAATCGCTCTTGTGAATGTCATGTTTCCTCCTTTCCATTGCATCGTCACCAAAGTGCCTTTTCAAAGAATCCAAAAGAGGACGATTCCCGCAGCCATACCGCATGGCTGTTTACCGCTATTTTCAGTAAATACCGGGAACCGCCCTTATTTCAACAAGAAGCCGTATATCAGAGATCCGAACGCCAAAGATCATAGGGCTTCTTGATACGTTTGTTCGATCAGGCCGCTCACTTCATTTTGAGCCAAGCCCATTCCGCTCGAACGCGTAAATCTCGCGTTTGTTTTTTTCAGAATGTGTCTGCCGCTTACTGTTTCCGCCAGTACGACCATTGCCGCCAGAGCAAGCAGCAGCAGGTTGATACCGCCAAATTTGATCGCCGAAACCTTTCCAACGATCCATAAAAAGCCAATCAGCATAACGATCGATGTCCACAACATGCGCGTTCACCCCTTCAAGCGTTTTGAATGACAACATGCGTTGTTTTCCCGGTTGACCCGGCTTTTATCTTCGTTCGCCCCGCAAGCGTTGCCCCGGATAAAACAAAATTGGGTATATATCCGCTGTATATACCCAATGATAAGGAAAAATATTTTGTTTGATAATGCGATATTGTATGGGAACCTGACGAATTTTGTATGCTTAATCCAAGCCTGCGCCTCTGCATTCGTTGATTGTCATGCCGGACACTTTTTTAAACAGCCTTCTGAAGTATTCAAGGTCTTTGTACCCGAGCTTTTCCAAAACATCATCGATGCTGCTGCCGCCGGACAACAGCACTTTCGCCCGTTCAATTCTGACCTTTGTCAGATAATCGACAAGTTTTATTCCGGTCTTTTCTTTAAATATCTGGCTCAGGTATGTTCTTGTTATAAAAAACATACTCGATATCTCGTTGACCGAAATCTCCGTATCGATATTTTCCAGTATCGTCCGGCAGATCATCCTGACCATGCTGCTGTTGTCGATCCCGAGCTCGAATTTTCGGATCGTCGTAAGGATCGTATCGATTTTATGCACAAACGCTTCCTTGATATGGGATATCTGCGCATCCGGTGAAATATCGATCATCTTCAGGTTCTGAAGGTTTACAAATTTTCCGAACCATTTGTATTCGGTCTGTACAGAAGCGATCAGCCTGTTCGCCGATTTGGTCAAAATGCGCGAAGTCTTAAAGACATCCAGTTCGACCTGAGCGTATATTTCATCCACCAACGAAACCGCGGCGTGCAGCGCCTTCAGGCTGCCCTCGTCGATAAGGCCGAGCAGGTTGTTCACAGCCTCCTGCGGAAAATACTCTTCGGAACTCTTGTTCAGGATCTCATCCATATAGCTGATCTTCGCGGCTTGCAAATTCTTCGTATGAATGAAATCATACGCGCGCTTCAGGCATGCCAGCAATTCCTTGGGATCCAACGGCTTTAGCAGGTATTCAAACGCGCCGTTTGCCAATCCCTGTCTTGCGTATTCGAAATCTCCGAATTGGCTCATCAGGACAACGCAGTTCGAGAGCTTTTCCTCCGTCACACTTTTGAGCAATTCCAACCCGTTGATCAACGGCATGCGAATATCCGTCAGCAACAGATCCGTCGGTTTGCGCCGCAGTTTCGCAAGCGCGTCACGGCCGTCGGTAGCTTCCTCGGTGACGACAAATCCCGAGTTCTCCTCCCATACGTCCATCGATTTGATTTCCTGACGGAATATTTCATAATCGTCGACAATCATTATGCTAAACATCTAAATACCCTCGCCGGACTCAGTTGGCAGCGTGAAAAACACCGTCGTACCGACATTCACTTTGCCGTTGATCCATGTTCTGCCGCCGTGTTTTTCGATGATCAGCCGGACGCTTGCCAAACCTATGCCATGCCCTTTGTACGTCCCGTCCCTGCCCTGACGCTCGAAAAGGTTGAATAGCTTCTCGGCATACCGCATGTCTACGCCGATGCCATTGTCCTTAACGTAACATACATATTCGGACTCTTCCTTTTTGCACCCGACAATGATCTTGGGAATTTCTCTGTTGGAGGAAAATTTCAGCGCGTTGGAGAGCAGGTTCTCCACAACGTGCCGGATCAATTTCCGATCCGCATATACGGCAGGAATGCCGGTTTGGAAATCCAGAACGGAATTGTCGGATTTATACTCTTCGTATACCGATTCAAACATTTCCTTGAGATTGACTTTTTCCTTTTGGATGCCCGTTATCGAGGTCTTCTCGTAATCCAAAAGCTCCGAAATCATCATGTTCATGTTGACACACGAATGAATGATCCTGGAGGCATTCGTTTCAACATCCAGCCCATGGAGTATCCTGTCGGAATATTTTTCGATCTCATACAGCGGCATCTTCAGGTCGTGGGTGACTGTCATGGAAAAATTCCGCAGCATTTCCATGGATTGTTTGAGTTCTTCGGTCCGTTCGGCGATGCGTGTTTCAAGCAATGCGTTCAGCTTGATGATCTCTTGCTCGTATTGGATGCGTTCTGTGATATCCCGTCCGAAAACAGTTATTTCAAGCAGTTCCGAACCGCCGAATACGGGATGAAGCGAGTAGCTGATCACCCTGTCCGTTTGAAACGTATTGCGCAGTTCGATCACAATCGAGCCCGTTTGCTTCGCTCTGTCGAATAATTCCAAAAATACCTTGGCAGTCTCTGCCGGCAGTGCCGACGCAAAAGGCATGCCGGATGTAAACTCGGTCCCGTATCGTGCTTTAATAAATTCCTGCACAGATCTGTTGGATAGCAGAACATTGTAGCTGGTATCGACCGACCAAATAAAATCTTCGGTGCTGTTGATGATGTTGGAAAGAACGATCGAACTTTGCAGCACTTTGCTCCGGGCGGTCGCTCTCTCAAGAGCCTCCCACGCGCGTTCGGCCGTCTCCTTTACCAGTGCAAGTTCCGCCGGCGTCCATTCACGCGGTGTCGCCTGCCTGACGGTGAGCGTAGCCAAAAGCTCCCCGTCCTGCAGGATGGGTATGCTGGCCTGGGAACAGATGTTGCTCTCTATAAAGATTTTGCGTTCCGCTTCGCTTAAAAGCGGAGATACAGAGGCGTTTGAAACCGTAAAAATCTGTCCGGAACGAAGCGTGCGCACCATGTTGGGATATTCGCTTACCCTCAATCTTGCCCGCGGGTTCGGCGCGTTGGTACGCCTTGCCTGCATGCGCATGACGGCATAATCCTCTTTGACGTTCCATTCGAAATAGTTCACCTGTGCTGTTTTTAAAAAGTCGGCCAGCAGGTTGCAAACGATCTCCAGTATCTGTTCGGTTTTTTCAAGCGGCCTTATCATGTCGCTCAAACGCAGAAGGTAAGCTTCGCGCGCCCTGCTTTCAAGTAGAGCGGCATGCTGTTGCTCAAGCAAGTCGATATGCCCTGTGATTGTCAATTCATCGCTGATAACCTGATCGGATAGTACTTGGTTTTGCTTGTATAGCTGCTGTTCGGCCTGCTTTATCTCTCTGAAAATCAGATCGTACGGTTCGCGGATACCGGTCTGAATGATCGCCCTGTATATGAAGTAGAAGGACAGTATTTTAAAATAATGCCCCAATACATTGGTAAACCCAAAATTGCTCACGTAGGTTGTAAAACAAAACTCCGACGCGATGGTAGTCAGTATGGAAAATAGCAAAAATTTGTAAACATTCTTCTGGAAGGCTTCCTTGTTTTTTCTCAGCATGAAAATCGAAGCGAACAGGATGGCAATGATGATATACTCGCTTGCTACTTTAAACGGTGTCTGGCCTATCCCCTCAATAAAGCATATCGGAAAATTATGCCACACAAATACGGACAGCAACACTACCGTCGTTATGACCGTATGAATAGCAACCAACAGATACGCATTGATTTGCTTTTTATATTTCATGAGCATGAAGGAAAGCAGCAGGACAAAACTTTCCAAATACCGGGCCGCTATCCACAGTTGGTTGGCATGAAAATCATAATCCAAAAAAATCTGCATCCCCTGATAGGATATCGTGTGAAAGAAATCTAAGATTCCGATGAACAGATATGCGATCCCAACCAGCAGCACATAATTGTTTTTCAAAATGTTTCTGGAATTCCATGTGAGAAAAAAAACGGTAAGCGCGATGCATATGCTGAATACTTCGGTGATCGAATGAAACAAAAGGTAGTTATAAAGTCGTGCTAAATACAAAAGCAGCATCGCAGCGCATACGATTAAAACCATTAAGCTTCTTTTTACAGTTTTCATGTTGACCTCAAGTGTACCTCAATACGATCCATGCCAAGGCATACCATCCCGCTGTTCTCAGGTTTTGTTTTATAATCATTTTACAGCATCAAATTGACAAAGTATACAAATTTCATGTTCAAACCATACATTCTCACATTGTGCACGGGGGATATTCGATATATCTTTGTATTAGGAAAAGCTCCAAAAAATTCATGGGAAACGGGCATTAGGCAAATACCTATCATGCAATATGCATGGACTGAACATTGAATGTTGATCCGCCGGAACGGATACAGTTCAATATACCGAGCCAACCTTGAGGGTTGATGCGCTCGAAGAATTCCAACGTTCGAGAGAGGGTTTTTGCAAAAGGCTTGGCTCCAAAGAGTTCTTTGGAGCCTTTTTTTGATTGAATTCTCACGGCTATGCCGGAGAATTCTTTCTGATCGACAACGGTCGTTTTGGGGTTCAACAAGGCTGTGCCGTAGTCTTTGTTGCCTGCCCGCTCGTCATGCGATATCCCTGCCGGTGCTTCTTTTTAATTCAATATCTCAAATTTGTATGAAACAACGGCGTCTTTGTGTTTAATTTTACACAAAATTAACAAACCGCTGACCTTTCCATGAACATCTGTCTCCAATGCTCTGCTAAAATAAAATATAGGTCAATATTTGGTTAAAAGGAGAGCCTTATGATAGTTGGGTTGGTCTTTGTCGTCATCCTTGTATGTGCCTCCATTTTTGTAAATGGCTGGACAGATTCACCCAATGCCATCGCTACCGTTATTTCAACAAGGGTCTTAAGTCCAAGGGCTGCCATCATGTTGGGGGCAGGCTTTAATCTTTTGGGCGTACTGTTGATGGGATCGGCCGTGGCATCCACGACTGTTGGCGTTGTAAGCATCGGGACGGGAACCGACGCTCTGGTGTCCCTCGGTGCCGCGCAGCTGTCCATCGTCATCTGGGCAACATCCGCCTGGAAATTTGGCATCCCTACAAGCGAAAGTCATGCGTTGATCGCCGGCCTGATGGGAGCCGGTATTTCTATGAGCGGGCTCTCCGCATTCAATTGGGCTGCCTTTCAAAAAGTCCTGATCGGGCTGGGAATATCCACCTTCGTCGGGTTGGTGGTCGGCTTTTTGGCAACCAAATCGATAGAGGGAATCTGCAAAAACATGAACCGCCGCAAGACCGATAAATTCTTTGCAAGAGGCCAAATTGTAAGCGCCTCCCTGATGGCTTTCAGCCACGGCGCGCAGGATGGCCAGAAATTTATGGGCGTTTTGGTTCTGGCGCTGGTACTCGGGGGCGTTATGCCGCCGTACCAGGGGGTTATGGTCATTCCGCTGTGGATCATGTTGCTGTGCGCGCTTATCATGGCCGTCGGCACATCCGTCGGTGGGTTCCGCATCATCAAGGCAATGGGTATGGAAATGGTTCAATTGGAAAAGTACCAGGGTTTCGCGGCGGAAGTCGTCGCTTCCGGCAGCATGATCGCCGCAACGCTGTTCGGCATTCCGCTGAGCACAACCAACACCAAGGCGACTGCCATGATGGGTGCGGGAGCTTCCAGGGGCATCAAAAAAGTCGACTGGCGCATCGCGCAGGAGATGATGATGGCCTGGATATTGACTTTCCCGGCTTGCCTTATCATGGGATATGTATTTGCCACGGTTGCCCGGATGATATTTTAACTTTAGGAGGATATGATTATGGGAAATATGCTTAGTAAAAACGTGGATTATTTTGAAATGTTTGTCGAGAGCATCGCGATTTCATTGGAATCGGCAAAACGTTTAAAGGCTGCCTTTGCTGACGGCATCATCAACGAAGATGAATTGAAACAGGTCAATGAGATGGAACAAAAAGGCGATGAGCTGCTCCATGACGCGATGAAAATCGTCAACGTGGCATTCATCACCCCGATCGACCGCATCGATATCGTGAACATCATGAATGGTATTGAAGCCGTCACGGACAGCATCGACAAGATAGCGCACGCCATCTTTATGATGCGCCTGACCAAGACCAACGATTATCTGCGTCAATTCGTGGATCTGGCGGTGGCCTCCTGTGAAAAGCTGTCGGAACTCATGCTGGCTTTGAAAAAATTCAAGAAAAACCCGGAAGACATCAATACGCTGATCGTCGCTGTCAACGATCTTGAAGAACAGGGTGACGAGGTATATTCGCAAAGCATGATCCATCTGTTTGAAACAGAAACAAATGCTATCGAGGTTATCAAGAACAAGACACTGTATGACCATCTTGAAAATACGTTGGACCTCTGCGAAGATGTTGCCAACATCGTGGACAACATTATGATCGCGAAAACCTGAGAAACGACCACGTTTATACCAAAGACCGCGGCAATCTGCCGCGGTCTTTTATTATGCTTATGAAGATAAGGAGCGTCTTCGCCTGACATGCATCCGCTTACGCTTTCCACCCGTATGGTCCGACGAGCTCCACAAACGACACAGCGCCCATGCGCTGCGTTGTCTTGTTGCCGTCTTGATCCGATGTGATCAGCAGCAGTTCCTGCCGCCCCTGTTCCCCCGCCGGCAGCACCATCCTGCCGCCTGCCGCGAGCTGCCGCAGCAGCGGCTGCGGAACACACCCTGCCGCCGCGGTCACGATGATCCTGTCATACGGCGCATGTTCCTCCCACCCGTCGCTTCCGTCTCCTGTCTTGTAATGTATATTTTGATAGCCGAGGCGCTTCAATCGCTCCATCGCTTTTTGTGCCAGCAGCGGGATGCGTTCTATCGTGTACACCTCATTTGCGAACGCCGAAAGGAACGCCGTCTGATAGCCCGAACCGGTGCCCACTTCCAACACTTTCTCCGTTTTATGCAGATCCAATAGTTCCGTCATGCGAAATACAAGCGACGGCTGTGAGATGGTCTGTCCGCATTCGATGGGCAGAGCGCTGTCCACATCCGCAAAAGCCTTGCTCGACCAGTCGTCGATAAATGCACTTCGCTCAAGTGTCTGATAGAACCGGAGCAACTCATCCCGGATACGCATGGCATATTTCCTCCCGTGCTTCATTTTGCCCCTTCGGTCATAGAATAAAGCCTGCAAGCGGCGCAGGCAATAAAGAAAGCTGCTTTTATGCAGCCTTCTTGAAACATTATTTCCAAACCGTGCGCAAATCGGGATTATTTTGCGTTTTTAAGCTGTAAGCCGCCGTAAATGTACAGACCGGGCAGCACGAATCCGATGAACGATGTTGCTTCAAATCTGCTCAAAAGGTTGATCAGCCCAATCGCACACAGTATACCGCCGGTTATGATGAAGTAATTGAACTGGGAAGGGTCGGACCATTTCTTTGATCCGATATACCCGACCCCGATATAGAGTAAACTCGCCACCAATGCAATGACAAAATACGATATCAGGAAACCATAAAAGGAAAACAAACCGATAATCGAGAGCACCGCGTCGATGGCCCCGAAAATCATAAACGCCGTACTGGCATTTTTCAAAATGTCTTTTCCGAGAAAACTCATGATAATATCTCCTTTTATCTACAATATATTGACTGTAACATTTGTACACAATATTGTCAAATATTGACACATCCAATGCTGTAATATGCAATACTCCAGCTTTAAAGAAAAATACCCTTTTACAAAAACAACCGGCGTAAGCTTACGCCGGTTGTTTTTAACGCGAGTGCAAGTTGCTTTTGTACCCCTTGCGTTTGTCCAATTTCAACGCCCTATACAGCGTCTCTGCTGTTAGGGCGCCTGCTTGATAAAGGTGCACTGCTGCCCTTTGTAGTAAGCGGAAACCGACTGTTTGGTTTCGTTGTAAGCAAAGGATGCCGGGCCCGATCCGTCTTCTGTCATCACGCCCGAATTGGTATCGGGATTGTACGTATAGGTGCCGCCGTATGGGGCGGACTTGGAAACAAATTCAAACCTGCCGTCGGCTTTAAACGTCAGTTTTGTATTGGCGAACTGCACGCAGAACCAGTCGCCGGTAATTTCTGTGATGATCAGTTTACCGATGACGTCCCCCGGGGTGATCACCATGCCCGGCTTGAGTGTGACAAGCGTGACGGCGGTTTGCATCGGCGGCGCGGGAGTGGCAGTGGCGGCTGTCGTAGGAGCCGGCGTTTGCGCAATCGTGACCGCGGGTGTGACAATGGCAATTGCCATATCGCCACGCTTGAACTCCGTCGATGTCCCGCCTTCGTTGCCAACAAAGATGCTGTCGCCCTTGAGGCCGAAGGACAGCGATTCGCCAAGCACCGCAAGCGTACCCTGAGACTTGTCCGCATCGAACACATAGATTCCTTTGAAGCTTCCGGCTGCCGTCTTGAGCGTCACGGTACCGCTGCCGTCAAAGGCAAAAACCTGCGCATAGGTTTCATTGTGCCATGCGCCCTTTACATCCGCTTTCTGGCACGACACCAACAGTGCCGCGAAAAGCACCAGCAAAATCCCAATGACTGCGGTGCACAGCCTCCTGCTTTTGGGCTTCGTTACAACTTTGTTTATGCCGTCGACGGAAACGTACAAATCATGCGCCATGTTCGGTTCCCTCCATTCCTTTTCAATGCATTCGGCAAACGCCCCTTTTGGCATTATTATACAAAAATCGACGTCAATCCACAATGCACGATACGATGCAAAACACAAAGCCAAAACACTTTTCGATGCCATACCCCGGATCGTTCGCTTGACGAACGATCCCGTTTGCGTATACTAGATAGTAAATACTTAGAAGTCTACATAGGAGGACACTTTATGCTCTATCGTCCCTACGGAAAACAAGGTTTTGACGTTTCCACTTTCGGCATGGGCTGCATGCGGCTTCCGCAAATCACGAAAGAGGACGGCACGACTCACATCAACCACGAAGAATCCATCAAAATGATACGTTACGCAATCGACAACGGTGTGAATTATCTGGATTCATCGTATGTTTACAATGCCGGTGAAAGCGAACTGGTCATAGGCGAAGCGCTGCAGGATGGCTACCGTAAGAAGGTGCATATCGGCACCAAAGTGCCCCCGCGCATCCTCAAGAGCAAGGATGAAATGCGGCCGATCCTTGAAACGCAGCTAAAGCGGCTCGGGACTGATTATATCGACGCCTATCTGGTCCATCATCTCGACGTTGAACATTGGGAACAGGCAAAACTGCTGCGCATGCTCGAGGAGATGGAGAAATTCAAAGCCGAGGGACTTATCGGCGCCATCTGCTTCTCCTATCACGGTCAGTACGATTGCTTCCGCGAGATCGTCAACGCCTATGACTGGGCAATGTGCCAGGTGCAGCATAACTTTTTGGACGGTGATAAAGAAGTCACCGATGAAGGGCTCAGCCTTGCCCACGATAAAGGAATGGCCGTTGTCGTGATGGAGCCGCTTCGCGGCGGCAGGCTCGCCAACGCCACGCCCGAGGTAAAAGCGCTGTATGAAACCTACCCCGATAAGCGCAGCGCGGCGGAATGGGCGTTCCGCTATGTGTATAACTATCCGCAGGTAAGCTGCGTCCTCTCGGGCGTGACCACGATGGAGCAGTTGGTGGAGGATATCGCGATCTTTCAAAACGCGTATCCCAACGTGATGACGCCACCGGAGAAAAAACTGATACGCGATGTCAAGGCGTCCTACCAGAGCAGGATCCGGGTCGGGTGCACAGGTTGCGACTATTGCATGCCCTGCCCCAACAATGTACCGATCCCGAGCATCTTTGCGGCCTACAACAAAGCATCCATGTTTGACGATCTGGCGGCTGGCAAGCGCGATTACGCACGCGCCAGCGCACGCTTCGGCGGTGCCGAGCTTTGTATTGAGTGCGGCCTGTGCGAAAGCCAATGCCCGCAGCAGCTGCATATCATGGACGAGCTGAAAAACGCACAAAAAGCGCTGGTCTAGAGACCGCCTGAGCGTTTGCCTTTGTAATACAACCGTTCTCTTCCTTCCCATAAAAACCTTTGGCGCATGCCAAAGGTTTTTATTTTTTTGTATTGACAAGTTTTCATAGGCACATTACAATAATAGTATTCTTATAGGAATTATATTTTGAAAGTTGAGGTATGCACCATGGCAAAAATCTATAAGAGCTTAACGGAATTGATCGGCAGAACGCCCCTTCTGGAGCTCATAAACTTTGAAAAGAAGCATGATCTGAATGCCAAAATCGTGGGCAAGCTGGAGTCCTTCAATCCCGCGGGCAGCGTAAAGGACCGGATCGCAAAAGCGATGATCGACGATGCGGAGCAGAAGGGATTGCTCAAGTCCGATTCTGTACTCATTGAACCCACCAGCGGAAACACCGGAATTGGCCTGGCATCGGTTGCGGCAGCAAGAGGCTACCGCATCATTCTGACCATGCCGGAGACGATGAGCGTGGAACGAAGGAACCTCTTAAAAGCGTATGGAGCGGAGCTGGTATTGACCGAAGGCAGCAAAGGCATGAAGGGCGCGATCGCCCGTGCTGAAGAATTGGCTGCAGAAATTCCCAATTCCTTCATTCCGGGGCAATTTACAAACCCGGCCAACCCGAAAATACACCGGGAAACCACAGGTCCCGAAATATGGGAGGACACCGACGGTAAAGTCGATGTTCTGGTTGCAGGCATCGGAACCGGCGGTACCATCACCGGTGCGGGCGAATATTTGAAATCCCAAAATCCCGGTGTGAAGATCGTCGCCGTGGAACCGTTTGATTCCCCCGTTCTCTCCGAAGGGCGGTCGGGATCGCATAAGATCCAGGGTATCGGTGCGGGCTTTGTGCCGGATGTGCTAAACCAGAAGATCTATGACGAGATCATCACTGTGAAAAATGAGGATGCCTTTGCAACAGGCAGAGAGATTTCCAAAACCGAAGGTCTGCTGGTCGGCATCTCCTCCGGAGCTGCGTTATGGGCGGCGACGGAAATTGCCAAACGGCCCGAGAATGCGGGCAAGACCATCGTCGTTATCCTGCCGGACACGGGAGAACGGTACCTCTCCACCCCTCTGTTTGCGGACTAAACATACAAAAGCTTGCCGATTTCCCAGGATAAAATCAACGAGGTACAGCATGGAACCATTGCAATTAAAATACGAATTGCTTCAACGAACCCTACAATCCCTGGGCAGTGTGGCGGTTGCCTTTTCCGGCGGCGTGGATTCCACCTTTTTGCTCAAAGTAGCGCACGATGTGCTGGGCGAAAAAGCCATAGCCGTCACCGCGCGTTCGCTTAGCTTTCCACAGCGTGAATTAAACGAAGCCGCGGCGTTTGCAAAAAAGGAAGGCATCGAACATATCATTGTGGATTCCGAAGAACTTGATATCGAAGGCTTCTCGAAAAACCCCGTCAATCGCTGCTATCTTTGCAAGACGGAGCTGTTCACAAAGATTAACGCGATCGCATTGCAAAACGGGATCGCACATGTCGTGGAAGGCTCCAATATGGACGATAACGGCGACTACCGGCCAGGTTTGATTGCCGTTGCGGAGCTTGGCGCAAAAAGTCCTTTACGTATTGCGGAGCTGACAAAAATGGAGATACGGCAACTATCCAAGCAATTGGGTCTTCCCACCTGGAACAAGCAGTCGTTTGCCTGTCTGTCTTCCCGGTTCCCGTATGGCGAAAGCATTACGCCGAACCGTTTAAAGATGATCGACCGCGCCGAACAATGCTTGCTGGATATGAGCTTTGTTCAGGTCCGCGTTCGCTTCCACGGGGATTTGGCGCGAATCGAAACGGACGAATCCGGATTTGATGTTCTGCTACAGCAGGAGAACCGGCAAAAAATACAACGCGAATTCAAAAAATTCGGCTTTACCTATGTCGCGTTGGATCTGTTGGGTTACCGTACAGGCAGCATGAACGAGACGCTGCGTCTGTAAACGCTCACATTACAGCAGCAATCCACAAAAAGGATGCCAACGCAATCGCTGGCATCCTTTTTTTGTAGGATGATATCTTATTTTTTGTCGTCTTCGCCAAAAACTGCACGGGCGCTTTCCGCCTGCGGATCATGCTTGATCTTTTTGCTGCGGAACGTCCCGTCTTCCTTCTTGTTGTTGCGCGTGCTCTTCATTTTATTGCGTTTGCCCATGATCTGCCCCTATCGTTTTGTGTTCGGCCCCAGAGCTTGTTTTTGCGTATTGTGCTGCTGATTCTGGTTTTGCGCCGATTTCGAGTTTGTATTGCTCGTCAATGCCACCTTATCCTTTGAATCTTCCTTTTTCTTTGCCAGGATGCTCACCTCAGCCATAGTATCCCGACATGCGGCGTAAGAAATACATCGCCGTCCTGCATTAGGATATAAAAAGAGCGCAGGGCTTTCACCTTGCGCTCTTCGAGTATCAACGAACCAATCCCATAGTGACAAATTCTGTTTGACCCCTTGAAAAAAATCACATTATGGGCAAAGATCCAAACCGAGGTATTGGAAGTGCATTGTGTCCAAGCCTTCCTCAAAGTCTCCGCCCCATGCCCACCCGTATTTTTCGAATATCGCGATGACCACCGCGGGAATGGTGTACGGATTCTTGGGGTTTCGCCTGTCTACGGAGCGGTAGAACAGATTGTAGGACTTGTTGATGTCGATCGCGGCACCGAACGAATGGTGCGAAAGAAGGTTGCTGTTGTACAATCCCGGACCGCGTATCGTGCGGTAGCTGAAACAGCGCAGATACATGATCGGAAACTGCATATCAAGCGCGTATATCTCCACAAAGATGGCCTTGATGTTTTCGGCAAGTTTCCGGTTTACCAACAGCGTCCGGGTGGATGCCCTGCGCGAGCCGCCCGATTTGACCCACACCGGCACCTTGATTGGAACCATATGCTTTGCCGCTTCGGCGTATGACCGATAACCCAAAGGCGGATCCTGCCTCGTATAATACATTGTACCTGCATGAAACAGATACTCGTATTTTTCGGCGATGCCGGCAAGCATGCTATCCTCAAGCGTGTATGACTTTGTCTGTGGCGTTGTGAACGATTGTACCGTTCCGTTGAGCACAACGCCGCGGGAGGTGATCGCAAAGGGCTGGTAGTAGTACGTCGTAGCGGGTATGAGCGGCGTTACAAGCTTGTCATACGAATTTGACCGGATCGAAGTGGCGCGAACCGTCGTGCTCAAAGCCGTCTGCGACGTTCCCAAATAAAAACCGTACCGTTTGTACGTATAGCCGGGCGCCAGCGTTGCCTGAAGCACCGCCCTGTCGGATTCCAAAAACGTGACAGCCGCGCTTACGGGTGCATACAAAGGCCATACTGCCTTGATCGGGATTGCTTTGTTCGGGTATTTTATCAGCAGTTTCCCGTTCGTCCCATAAACATAAAACCGGATGTGCTTTGTGCCGGATGCCTGCATGGGCAGCGCAAAATCAAAAAGCATCGCGCCATTGACTATTTGCGGCGCATCGTTGGCAACCGTCCGTTTGCCATCCACATACAGCGTCGCTTTTGCGGTGCCGGAAGGTGTTTTCAATTTGAACCGTACGGTTTCGCCGACATTGACACACGCAGCCGAAACGCTAAAATCATAAACGCCGTCGGCATATGCTTTTGAATCGGGGGCGAACAACATCAGCGCACACAAAAAGAAGAACAGGATAGCGGTAATTTTTTTCGACATTCCCCGTCCTCCTTTGAAAACAGAATAAACCTTTGGCAAATTCATACAAGCTATTATAACAGCTAAGTGCACGCTTGAAAACGATGACCGGATCGCATCTGCTCGCCGGTAGATTTTTATACCCGTTGAAAGTCGATGTATCCGCGCTCAATATCCGTAGCATAAAGCTTCACGCGCACTTTCTGCCCCACTTCAAGCCCGATATACCCTGTGACCAGCTTGCCTTCCACAGGCGGGTGAAACAGGCGTACCCACGTTCCCTTTTTCGCCGCGCCGGTAACAATGCCGTCGAACTGCTCGCCGATGCGCGGCTGCAACAGGATCGCGGCGGCGGATTTGATGACCTGCCGTTCCACCTTCCTCGCCGCATCCTCCTGCCGGGTACAATGCTGCGCGAGCGCTTCGAGTTCCTCCAGCGTGTAGGGGACAGGCAGATGCAAAATTGCCGCTTTCAACAACCGCTGCGTGATAAGATCGGGATAACGTCTATTGGGCGCCGTGGAATGGGAATAGTCCTTCACCGCAAGGCCAAAATGGCCGCTTACACCGCCGCCCGGAAACGCGATGGCATATTCACCCGGTCCCAATAGCTTGATGACGGAAAGCGACAAATCCGGGAACCGAATCGGGTCCCTCGCCCGGAATTCGACTAAAAACTCCTCCAGCGATACAGCGTCTGGCTCGCTTGTCAAGTGCCCGCCATTCTCCGCGGCAAGGTCCATGATCCTATCCCATCGTTCGGGTTCTTTGACCATCCGGCGAAAGGACGGAAAGTTTTTATCTGCCAGATACCGCGCGGAAACACCGTTTGCGGCTATCATAAAATCCTCGATGATCTCTCGCGCGCGGTTTTTATCGTCGGGCTCAAGATCCGCCAGTTCCTCGCCGTGGAACACCGGATTCACTTCGATGGAATCCAGATCCAGCGCTCCGTTCTGATGGCGCTGCCGCCGCAATTTCTGTGCGAATTTGTCCTGCAGGCGCAGATTGTCGTCAAGACCAGGAATCGCCTGCACCGCTTGCGGCATCGTTCCGCCGTCCAGCCACGCCGCCACGCTCTTATAAGCAAGCTTCGCTTTGTTTTTAACCAGTGCCCGGTATACATCCGATGACCGAAGTGTTCCTTGTTCATCCAGATGCATTTCAATGACCACAGCCACCCGATCCGAATCAAAGTTGAGAGAGGTAAAACCCGTGGAAAGTTTCTCCGGCAGCATCGGGAAAGTCCGTGCTCCGGTATAGACGGAAACGGTGTTTAGCTGCGCGTGAGCGTCAATGGGCGTTTCCTTTTGCACCAGCGCATCCACATCGGCGATCGCGACGTATACGACCACGCGATTGTCCGCGTTGTGTTCCGCCGTCGTCAATTGGTCCAGATCCTGCGAATCGTCGTTGTCGATGGAGCACCACGGCAGATGCCTGAGGTCGCGGATGGAATCCTCCGTTTCAGCAGGCCCTTTGATTTGCTCTAACTGTGCGATTACACCGGCTGGAAAATCCGGCTCAAGCCCCCTGTCGAGCATCGCCTGACGGGCCAGATTTTCAAGCATGGTGCGGTGTTTTCTGCCGTATATTTCGCTCATTGTCCCACTCTTTTCAGATAGTTTTGTTTCCCGGCGCTTCAATCGTTTGGCATGGCATCGCTGGACCTTCCCCGAAGCACAGGATGGATGTACCGGCCTTTTTTGACGGTAGCAGTGCCGTATTGAATGGCCCGAACCGGGCAGCGGTGGATGCACGCAAGGCAGCGGGTGCAGCTTTTATCCCATTTCGGCTTGTCCGAAAGCGTGATGGTATGTACCGGACAGAGCTCAACGCACAACCCGCAGCGCGTGCAGGTATCCAAAGCATAAAATTTGGAGGTCGCTCGCGCAAACCGGTTGAAAAGCGGCGCGATTAATCCCGATTTAACCGATGGGAGCCTGCCGGGAAGCAGATCAAACGCGCTGTCCCGCTTGGCGATCACATCGTTAATTTGCATAAGTTTACGCCCGCTTTGCCGCAGCTTCTCCTCTTCCAATGCCTTGCTATCCACATCGAAACCGAGGATATAGTTGTTCGGCATGCGCACGCTAAACGCGCTGTTAAGCTTCATCACTTTTGATTCGAGTGCCTTTTGCAGCGTGCGCGTGGCATGCCCTTCCTCGTCCCCGCAGGTGTTAACGGAGAAAACATAGGGCTTGCCGCCCGTGACGGTCATGTTTTGAATGAATTCCAGCACGATCTGTGGCGGCGCCCAGGAATACACGGGGTATACGAAACCCAAAAGCGCCCCGTCTTTGAGCTCATACGTCAGATTGCTCTTGTCCAGAGCATGCGCTATGGATTCGGTCGCATCGCCCTGCGCCTTTGCGATCTCCTTCGCTATAAAAAGCGAATTGCCGGTGCCGGAAAAATAAAATATCATCCGCCGATCTCCCGTCTCGAATACTGACTTTTTTTCAGTATACATCGAAATACAAACCGATGCCACAAGAGGAGCTTTGCTTGTGTTGCAGTGAGCACTAAAACAAATGACGCCCGTTGAATACAGACGCCGTTTGACATAAACATATTTTTAAACCATGGGGACACCCTTCTAAATACTGTTGCGTTTTTGGGGCGCACTGCAAACCGTCCCCGTGTTTCCCTAATTCTTTTGGCACATATAGTTTATTGTTTGCTTTCTTTTACTATTTGGTTAGCCAAAATTATTGCGACAGTAAGACCGATTGCACTAAGTATGGCGATTAAAGAAACAGCGCATAGCAACGCAGCTATTGTCAGCACAGAAGCGGCGTTTTGCGCATCATGATCGATGTGAACGCCTCCCAGTATGGCAAACGTACCGCCAAGTATGCTGGGAATACTCGCGATATGCCACATAAAGAGTCCCGCTGTGATTGACAGTAAGCCCATGCTTATCCCAATGCATTTAACGGCTAACTTCATTCATCGTTACCCCTAGCTCTTGAAGAAGACAATTGGCCAAGACACGTAATAGGAAACATGGAAACGGTTCATTTGTTTCGCTAAGCCCAATGAAGCAAGAGAACCGTCCCTGTGTTTCCCTGTGTTTCCTCTCCATGTTTCCTCTCCATCCCCATGTCTCTCCATGCTCTCTCCTTGTTTCTTATCAATAGTAATCCAGTTCGGTACGACTTATAATATTGGTTTGGGCAATGATGTAAATGTATATTATATTTTCATGTTTTTCTCCAAATTCATAGTCACAAAGCCTAATGCTTTTTCTATTTTCACCTTTGCTCGGATGAACAAACAGCATCATGGAATATCGTGTAATCTCATAATTTGGAGAAATCAATAAGCTGTATTTTCCATAATCAACGCCCTCCTTTATTTGTATATCCAATTCCTGTTCTACCCTGCTTTCGGCATCTGTGCTGTCAACAATAAGCGCATACTGCAAACCGGTTGCATTTTGGTTAACAATCTGATACTGCCTTAATTCAAGATTAACACTAATTTTCTTGTACAATAACAAAGCTATAATAATCACAGAGATTACTAATATTGTTAATAATATGATTGTTTTCTTGCTGTTCACAATCATACCCCGCTCTGTTTTAGAGAACCTCACCGTGTTTTTTTTCCAAATAAACAATCCTTATTTATTTTCCGTCCGCTTTCTCTGAGTCTTCTTGAGCCTAACGCGATTCTTTCCTGTTTTTCCTGATTTTCAAGGTTAATTTAATTAATACACATAATATGGCTATCCATAATGCTCCCGAAATAACATACTCAACGATTGAAATATCATAATTAAAACATATAAGGAGTATAGACTGAATTGCAAGTGCATAAACAATTGCGAGAGCATTATAGCTGAAATAGCTGTAATCTATGATGCCTATTGTCTCGTTATGAGTCAAACTATGAATAAATACAAAAATTGCAAGTGGTAATTGTATCGCACTCCGTGCTAATTGTGGTATATGATTACTTATAGGATCGTTATTTTTTCCGTAGGTAGTTATTATTACAATCGTTACGCATACGGCAACAGCTAATGATATCCATTGGATCGCTCTGGCTGTAGATGCTTTCATAATATCACTTTCCCATTCTCTTTCATTCTTATCAGTGTTTTCGATTAATCAAATCCAATTTCAACACTGATTTTTTGGTTTCCAATGCCTGTTTCAAATTGTTGTTCCTCCGTATAATAACTGATTCCAAATTTTATGCTTCTGATCAAAGCATCAATTTCACGTTCCGACATGCCGCCTGTTTTTACAATGATCAATAAATTTTGCTGACTCTCTTCACCTTTTGAAATATTCAATGCGCCGCATTCATGCAGAGAAGTCACGTCAAGCCATACGTTACGATTGCTGTTTATAAGCTTTGGCCGAAGACCGAAGACATCATAGTTGGATGGATTATGAATACGAAAATCAATCCGATAACACTTATAATCACGGAGGTTTTTTTGAAAATCTTCGATGGTTTCATCTGTCATATGAAAATCCGTTTGAAGATTTTCCTTCAAGGTCCCAGTAGCGTAATAATAGAAATCATTTTTTATCGCTCTGTAATCAGTTAGTCTGCCTTCCAACTTAATCGCTGCTTTTTCTCTTTGAATATAGGTATCCTTCATTATTAGGCATAAGACCAAAACGAGTATCGTAATTATTAGTATTACAAGTAATGCCATTATTCTCCTGTTTTTCACAATAATATCATCTCACTTCCTCCTGATGACTAGTTTGTTCAATTTCACTATATATAGTTTTAGCATCACTCTTGTATTCTTTTCTAAGTTTCAAATACCATATCCATGAAAGCGTTAAAATCGGTAGAGTCAGGCCTGTGAGCAGTACTGTTAATACCAGATCGGCATAATAATCTTTTATAACGACCATAAACAACAGATTTAAATAAGGCCCCAACAATATCAAAGTACTACAAATTTGTGTGAGCAAACTTGGTTTCAATATTTTCTCAATGTCACTTATCGTATAAGTTCTGACCTTTTTCAACGGTTCCTCTCTCCTTATAAGGATATTCTCTTCCAACCTGGTTCCGCTATCGTCTTTTTATGGGACAAGGGACCTGTCCCCGTAGCTTTCCGTAGCTTTGCGTAGCTTTTTGCCGTAGCTTTGCGTAGCTTTGTATCCCGTATCCTTTTCCTTGTTTCCTTTCTTGTTCCCCATTGATTTTTGTATTGTAAGTTGGGTTATATCACTTTATCTTTCATCTCTATACGAAATTAACGCTGTTATTGCACCGGCGGTCAGCAGTATTGCTGAGTATGTGTGAAATGAAATTAATCCTGTAATAATCAATATGATTATACTTATTACAGCTGCAAAGCATATATAATATGCCGATCGTTTAGAATTAAAAGTAATTCTAATACCGCCATAGACTCCTAATACACCTCCCATAATTCCAAATAGACCTAGTGGTAAAGCTACAATACTTCCAAATGCAATTACCATTAATACGACTGACGACAGTATTTCAAGCAATCCACCGATAATTCCAAGATATTTGCTCCATTTTTTCAAATCATATATACCTTTCTATTCTAGCAGCTACGTTTTACAAGATAATTCCCTTAGATATCGCATCCAACCGCTGTTTAAATGCGTGCTCTTCTTACAGTAAAAGCGAATATCCAATTAACTCTTTATGCTAAAAAGTATCACTTGCGTGTCACTTTTTCATGCTCGTCTGTTTTCATAAATCCGAAATAAAGCCCGATACCCAGAAGAATGAAAATGACAGGCATTTTTATTATGCTATCTGTAAATACCCAAAATATGTAAACACCTTCACCGCCAAAAACACAGAGAAATGCTATTGCATAATAGGAAAGTGTCAGAATGAGAGATATGTAAAATAATATTTTTCTTATGCTATCTCGCAAATGAAATTCTGCTATTGACGGAGTGGCGTGTAAAAGAAACAATGTTCCAAATAAATACAATAGAGGCTCGATCAATCTGACATATATAAAAAGCGGCCATGGATTAAAGTCATGCTGACTCAATTTTACATAGGAAGGTTTAAGATATATTGTAAGCAATATGACAACTATTGATAAGACTCCAAATGTAATAAAGCAAACCCAGTTTATTCTTTTTCTATTGGTACCATTGTCTTTACCAAAATCATTTGAATTCATTGCAACTCTCCTGTCCCGGTCCGCAGCGCTTGATTTTATTGCTATACAACTCACCGGATCACCATCGTACAGACACAGGTCTTACGTTATTCAACAATACTTGTTTTACAGTCCATTTAGTCTTATTATACAATATATATACATAATATGCTATTTATATTGTTAAATACAGTTATTGTTATTTATGATTCGGCATATTTCTACATTTATCGATAAAAAAAACAGTCCAACCTTACCCTTACAGGCCGGACATGCTATGATAAAACCATAAAACCTACAAAAACGTTGGAGGGAGCGCCATGCAGCGGGTTGTGTTTTTGGTGGATATGAACGCCTTTTTCATCTCGTGCGAAATGACGCGAAGCCCCGATCTTCGCGGCCGTCCGGCGGCCGTTGCGGGCGATCCTAAAACGCGCACCGGCATCATCCTCGCCGCTAACTATGAGGCGAGAGCCTTTGGCGTTAAAACCGCGATAGTGCTGCACGAAGCGCTTAGGCTTTGCCCTTCGATGGTGCTGGTGCCGCCCGACCACGCGTTCTACGGCAGGAAATCCGACGAGGTGATGGAACTCCTTTCCCGCTACACGCCGCTTTTAGAGCAGAACAGCATCGACGAAGCGTGGCTGGACATGACGGGCACCGAAGCGCTTTTCGGTACTCCGCTGCAGGCCGCAACGCGGATGATGGCAGAGATCCAAGATTCGCTCGGCCTCTGGTGTTCCATCGGCATAGCGCGCAATAAATTTCTCGCCAAGATGGCGTCCGAAATGAAAAAGCCTCAGGGAATCACGGAGCTTTGGGAAGCGGATGTCCCCACAAAGCTCTGGCCTCTGCCCGTTCGCGCGATGTACGGCATAGGCGCAAAAACCGCGCAAAAACTCACGAACATCGGCATTCAAACCATCGGCGATCTGGCAAAAGCCGATGTGTATTTTCTGACAAAGGCGCTCGGCAAATTCGGTTATGAAATGCACCTTCACGCAAACGGTATCGACGATGCGCCGGTTGTGGCCCGCACGGGCGACGACATGAAATCCATCAGCCGCGAAACGACGCTTGCCGAAAACGTCACGCACATCGAAAAGGCCAAAACCGTGCTGCTGGAGCTGGCGGACGATGTCGGGATGTCGGTAAGGAGGCATGGGAAAAAGGGGCGCACGGTACACATCACGCTCAAATACGCCGATTTCAACGTCATCACACGGCAGCTCACCATAGAGCCGACCTTCGCCACCACCGATATCTATACGGCGGGATGCAAGCTTTTGGAGCAAAACTGGAACGGCGAACCTGTCCGTTTGATCGGCATCGGCATATCCAAGTTTGAGGACGCGGCGCAGCAGATATCCATGTTCGATACAAACGCGGATACGCAGCATGAAAAAAAAGACCGGATCGACAAGGTCGTCGATTCGATACGCGGCAAACACGGAAACAGCAGCATTAAAATTGCCAAGCTCGTCAAGCGCGACGGCGGCGGCACACAAAACCCGTAGTGACGAACGATGGCAAAGCAATATAAAAAAGGGCGGCTTATAAGCCGCCCTTCTCTATTGAAGTGAATTGGTTATTGTCCGTACATCAACGTCAGCCCTGTGATATCTTCCTGTTCCAGCGTGCGTTTGACAATTTCGCCATAGGAGGCGTATCCGTACATCGTCACATACGAATAGGTGCCGGAATAGATGTCGCTCAACCCAACCGCATGGCCGAGCTCATGCGTGGCAATGTTCTTAAGATCCATGACCCCGGATGCAAGTTCCGCGTTGCCCCAGGTAAACGCGGTGCTAAAGAGCATGTCAAACTCCACGATGGCCTTGGTCCGCTTGTTGAACCACACGGACGTTACGGCAATGACATTGCTGCTTCCCTGGTATAAGCCGAACTCCACCGTGTTTTTACCGTCGAACACGCCGTATTTCGCCGTTGTGGTGCCTACGGTGTTGTTGAACAGCTCTTTCGTTGTGGCGGTGTCCCAGACTTCCGAAGAGACGCCAATCGCATCCACAACAGCAGACGTACCCAAATAAGCGGGGATACTGGCGGTGTTGACGGAATAAGCGACAGGTGTTGACTGCCATTTATACCCCATGAGCTTATAGCCCGTATCCTGCTTTCTCGCCGCGCTTTGGGTCTGTTTGGCATAATGGATAAAATCGACCCGCACAATATCCTTTTTGTTGACGGATGCCGAAGCGGGTGCCACCATGCCGGTCAAAAGGGTGAATACCATCACAAGACACAGCATTGCAAGCGCATGTCGCCATATCCTTCTATTCATGAACATCCCTCCCTTTACACTACTTATAATCATAGCATAACCGCATCATGCCGCAATAATATTTTTATGGTATGTATATTTATGCTTTCCGTCAAAATGTGTTATTTCCCTTCTGCGTAAGCATCTTCTCGCCTCCGCACATAAATTTTGCAATGCATCCATACATAAAAGTAATGAAAGTATTCACGGAGGGCATTGTGAGAATAAGCCGCCAGAGCGTATTGTACGGCGCCGTTATTTTGGGCGCATCCGGCATCGTCATCCAGCTTCTAAGCTTCGTATACAGGGTGTTGCTGAGTCGCGTTCTGGGCGCGGAGGGCATGGGCGTCTATCAGCTCATCTTCCCGTTCTTTTCCATCATCATCGCTGTTTCGATGTCAGGCATCGGCGTCGGCGTCACATCACTGTCCGCACGCCTGAACGCCCTCGCGGACAGAAGCGGCAACAGACGGCTGATGCGCATAGCGATTACGGCCTTTGTACTGTGCTTTTTCGCGCTTGCAATACCGACCGTGCTGATGCTCGATTTCATCACAAAAAGCGTCCTTGGCGACGAACGCACCCGCTCTGCCATTTTGGTGATGCTGCCCTGTATATTCTTCACAGGCATCGAAAACATTTACAAATCCTTTTTCCATGGCATCCAAAAAGTTCACCTCAGCGCCCTTTCCGAGCAGTTGGAATTCTACATCCGCATTTTGTTTGTAGCCGCCCTCGCGTTTGTGATCAAACCGCAGGGAATCGCATACGCCGTGGCGCTCGTGGTCGTAGGGATGCTGATAAGCGAGGTTTTCAGCTCCACCTTTTTGGCTTGGCTATATCGCAAACAGATGCGCGGCGCGCGTTTAAATGTTAAATCCGCCGGTTCACTGGGGTCGCAGCTGGCTCGCATTGCCATCCCCGCAACGCTGACAGGCGTGTTGAGCCACCTGTTAAGCTCGGCAAACACGCTGATGCTGCCGCGTCGTCTCATGGCAGCAGGGCTTTCGCAAAGCGCCGCGATCAGCACATTGGGCATTTATTTTGGCATGGCGACCCCTCTGTTGATGCTGCCGATGGCGGTTTCGGGTCCGCTTGCCACCATCATCCTCCCGAAGCTCTCCCAGGGCATAGCGCTTCTTAATATTTCCGATGTGCGGCGTAAAATCGGCAAAGCCATCCAGGCGATAAGCCTCGCGGCCGTGCCGTTTATTTTCCTTCTTATCCCGCTGAGCCCGACGCTGTGCGCCATCTTGTTCAATCAAATCGTACCCGAAGGCAGCTTTGCGCTGATCGCGCTTTCCACGGTGCTCAATAGCTATCAGATCGTTTTAGGCGCGTCGCTAAACGGCATCGGCCTGCCAAGGCGCAACGTGATCCATGTTGTCATCGGCGGATGCATCCAGCTGTATTTTACCTTTTATGTTGCCGCCCAGCCGAACTGGGGCATCTATGGCTATCTGGCCGGCAGCATCGCAAGCGCGCTTTGCATGGCTTCGTTGAGCCTTTTTGCCATAAAGAAAAAGATAAACCTGCGGATACGCGTTGTCCGCTGGATTGTTTTGCCCGTCGTGTGCGCGGGCATCGCGGGGTTCTGCTGCCGGCTTTTGTTCCTGTGGATGACGCAAACCCATGCGCCCAATTGGATCGACGTTCTCGTATCCTTCGGTTTTGGCGGCATCGTATACATGATCACCCTTTGGCTGCAGGGCATACGTCTTTTCCGCTATTTGCGCACCCTGATGCCTGCAAAGAGCAATGATCAGTCAAACAATTGAAACCGATTCAGGTTCATGCATCCTTGGCGGTTGCTGTTTATCAAGCCTTGCCGCCATTTCCCGGAAAATCCAAGACGTAAAAAAGCCTCCCGAATATCGGGAGGCTTTGCTGCTATGCGTAGACTGTTGATTATCTGCCGCGGGACTGGAAGCAATCCCTGCAATACACGGGCTTGTCGCCTGTCGGCCGGAAAGGAACCATCGTCTCGCGTCCGCACTCGGAGCATACTGCGGGGAACATTTCGCGTTCCGTCCTGCCGTAGCTGCCGCCGCCGCTTCTGCCGCCGCCGGCTCCCCTGGACTGTGCTTTCTTGGCTGCCCTGCATGCGGGGCAACGCTGCGGTTCATTTTCAAAGCCTTTTTCCTTGTAAAAAGCTTGTTCGCTTTCTGTGAATACGAAATTGGCGTTACAATCTTTGCACCGTAAAGTTTTGTCTGGCATTCCTAATTACCTCTTTGCTTTTATTTTTTATTGGAGTTTTTCACTGAATGGGATTCAGCTGCGAAAGTGGGTGAACCATACTGATGAGTTAGTCTAGATTTTTCTTTTATCTCCCATTCCACGTATTTCTACTTCCCGCTGCAATCCCTAAAAATTTTTCTTGCATGAGGTAATAGTGTAGATTGTATTAGCATTATAACCATAGTTTTTAAAAAATACAATGCTTTGCAATATTTTTTGAATATTATATGGTTTGCTATGGCGTTTTTGTGTTTGGATTGTAGTCAATCTGCTATAATAGGCTTGTTCTATGCCTTTAAAATCCAGCCGTATCGGGGGAAAAACACATGCACGTACGACAAATGACCATCGAGGATTATCCCGACGTCTTTCAATTGTGGACGAATACCCCCGGCATCGGCTTACGAAAAGTCGATGATTCCCATGAGGGCATCGGGCGATTTTTAGCGCGGAATCCGGACACCAGCTTCGTAGCTTGCGAAGACGGCATTGCGGGCGTCATCCTGTGCGGTCACGACGGCAGGAGGGGGCACATCTACCACATGGCCGTCGACGCGGCTTTCAAACGGCGCGGTGTGGGCAAAGCGCTGGTGGACGCTGCCTTGGCGGCGCTGAAGGCGCAGGGGATCACCCGGGTTAAGTTGGATGCTTTCAAAGACAACGAAGAGGGAAACGCCTTTTGGGAGTCGATGGGTTTTTTTCATCGGTCCGATCTCTATTACTGGAACAAAAGCCTCAACGATGAGAATGACTGAGCGTTCTATTCCTGTGGGTTTGCAGGCACAAGTTAATAATAAAAGCCGGTAATCGCGGATACCCGCAAATTTCCTCATATCTCAGACTTTAAATGGTCATACTATTCCATACAGATGCATAAACCCTGTGCATCCGCGAATGGAAATAAATGAATAAAGTAACTTTGCAGCACGCATCAAAAGTTCCAAAGCGCTTAACCGCGCAACCGAATCGATGTAGGATCGTGCATGAGATCGCCGTGCAAGAGAGATGACTTATTTCTGGAGCAACACAATATGGTATCTGCTGCTGTTGTTGACCAGCATTGCCTCCATCGTCGTCATTTTCAAAAAGTCCGGTAACCGCAGATTTACATTGGCCTTTCTTTTTTCCGTTCTTGGTTTTTCGTATTGGATAGAGATGGTGTTGTTGGTGCTGACCAAAGCGTACACCTATTATCCGATGCTCCTGCCAAACGATCCGTCCATGGATGCGGTGCTGGGCAACTTTTTCTCACAGATATCCGTCTCGAGTACAGCGGTTCTTTTCTGCGTTCTGGATTTAAAAAGCATATATATGTTTATGTTCGCATTCGTTTACTATCTGATCGACGTTCTGTTCGT
This sequence comes from uncultured Christensenellaceae bacterium, assembly GCA_942492795.1. Taxonomy (GTDB): domain Bacteria; phylum Bacillota; class Clostridia; order Christensenellales; family QAND01; genus RGIG3178. Next base: position 964,041 of record OW818639.1, on the reverse strand, counting down.
CGCGCTTGGAATCTATGAGCACTATTGGTTTCGCTCAATCTACACGCTGTTGGGCTATGTTCCCTTCTGCTGGTTCATCAAAAAATGGCATCTGCGGCTGACACTAAAGCGTCAGATGTCAGCTTTGAATTGGCGCCAAACGAATACCGAAAAGAAGACACAGCATACCATATCGCTTTTTTTGGCTGCTTTTGCAGCCGGTTCAAATTCACTGATGACGACGCAAAAGCTGCTCGGATTGCGGATGTTCCATATCGGCATATACGGGGATAAAATTTGGGACCATGTTGTAGCAGGGTATCTCTATGGTACCGTTCTGATTATCAGTTGCATCAAGCTCTTGCGGGGAAAGTTTTCGTTTTCAACCAAAGTAATAGCGTTTTTCGTTGCGTTCGCCTGCCAGTATGTATTGTACAGGTTTGGAATGCTCCTTGTGCCAACATGGTGGTTCGTGGCGGCAAGCGCCCTTGACCTGTGCGGTTTTTATCTTTGGACACGGTTTCTTAAGCTAAGCTTCGACAGCATCGATCGCTTCCCGTAGATAGCTCTTGATCCGCCGCATATCGGCGCCTACCGGGTTTCCGACGAGCATAAAAGAAGCGGTGATCCGTTTGGATTGCACCGCTTCTTTGCGCTGTATGACAGTCTGCTTTAAACGCGAATCACATAGTTTTCCTTGCGGGGTTTCGCTTCGGGATGCTCGCAATCGGGATATCCCAGCAGGCAGGCGCCGACGCCCATGTAATTGCCTTCCACGCCCCAGGATTTTAAAAGTTCTTTGCCTTCTTCGCTCAGGAACATCTCCTTTTCACGCGCGACCCAGCAGGACCCGAGGCCCGCGGCATAGGCGGCGTTGACAAGATTGCACAAAACGCTGCTTCCGTCCTCCACATAGGTGCCGTGGGACGCGTCCGAGAGCACCAAAAGCACCGTCGGCGCGCCGTAGTATGTGTCGGTATCCCGGCCCGCTATCGCCCGGTTCATCTCCGCGAGCTTTTTGACCGTTTTCGGGTCCTGCACGGCAATGATGACGGGGGATTGACGGCCCGCTGCGGTCGGCGCATACGTTCCCGCTTCCAAAACCGCGTTTAGTTCCACATCGGTGATCTGCTCCGGCTTGAATTTTCGGATGCTCCTACGGTTTTTCAATACTTCCAATGCTTCTGCCTTCATGGTTTGTTCCTCCTTATAATTGGGTATGCTTCCGACAACCGGTTTTTTGGATCGCGTTGCTAAAATGTTTGCGTAAAGGCACCCTCACACCGGCTTCCATCGAGTTGAGATTGCTTCCTTCGGGATGTGGCTTCATGATAGAGCGGCGTCCTTCGGTTGTCAAGCAGCGACGCACAGCTTTCGGCTATAACGGTCACTGCAACGATATTTTCCCGTTGCTGCAAAACCATGCACAAAGGTATACTATGGATATGAAAACACGTCTCTGTTGACAAACAGCGGCTCGCAAAGGAGGAGAGAGGGATGGACATCGTCATCATGAACCGCACCAATGCCCGCAAGGAATCCTTTAAGCGGAACAGACCGGATACCGCCATCATCTCGATCACGGATCATAGACTTTCGTTCAATACGTTTGCGAATGCGCGCTGGATCAAGTCCGTACTTAAGCTGAAGTTTGACGATGTGACCGAAGACGGCGCTTTTGGGTTTTGCATCACCGATGAGGATGCCGCAGCCATCCGAACATTTATAAAGAGCGTGGAGGATAAAGTCCAACGGCTTATCGTCCACTGCGAAGCCGGCGTTTCCCGATCCGCGGGTGTAGCCGCAGCCATCACGAAAGCTTTGCACGGCGACGACATGCCGATTTTCAACAGCACGCAGTATTGCCCGAACATGACATGCTACAAAAAAGTGCTGCTGGCTTTTTTCGTAGAGGTGGATGAAGAGGAACTTCGCAACAAAGAGCGCCTCAATCGAAAGCTGTGGTTCGACTGGCTGAGATAGAAAAGCTTGCCTGTTATAGCGCTTGCAAAAATCCGGCAAGCTCCGGTTCGAATCAAGTTTACTGTACGCCGAAATAGGTCAAGATCCCGTTTGCCAATCCCTGCGCCATCCGCTGCTGGTAGCTTGCGTCAACAAGACGCCTATCTTCCGCAGCGTTTGTCAGATACCCCATCTCGATGTTTACGATGATGCGTTCGCAATAATTGAACCCTGCTTGATCGCTGCGTTGCACGTACGGGTATGTCTTTGCATCCGTTTCGTTGGCGACGGCTTGTGTGAGCAACATTGCGGCGCGTTTGCAGTCCGCCCAAGGTCCCGAGATTTGGACGAATTTATGCTTGTTGACGTTTGCATCCACCCATACAATAATGGTATCATGCTAAAGTTTCATGGATCGGAAGAAAGGTCTTGCAATGAACCTGTATGTCACCATGATAAACGAAGTCCTGGAGCATATTGAACGCAACATTGACCAAGCGATGACCCTGTCCGGCATTTCGCAGCAGTTTCATGTGTCCGCATACCATTTTGCACGGCTATTCAAGGTTGTGACAGGACTTAGCTTAAAGCAGTATATCCTAGGGCGAAAGCTGACATTGGCTTGCGAAAGACTTTTGCATCCATCCGCTTCCGTGACCGATACCGCCTATGACTTTGGCTTTGCGTATCCGGAGGTGTTCAGCCGCACCTTCAAGAAACAGTTGGGCATCTCCCCCACCGCCTACAAGACCGGGCAGTTTGAGGTTCCCGTCACGCAAAAGATCTCCGTGGTGGAACGCGATATTGTCAACACCCGGGGCACGTTGGCATTAAAGGGTACCTATCTCCATCTTGACGCACTTGCGCTTCAAGGCGTTTTTGTCGAAGTAGACGAAAACGCTGTTGACTTTGAAAGAAAACTGAAACAGACGGGCGAAGCATTCTTTTTTGATCATCGCTGGGAAGGCGATAAACCTCTCTATTGCGTCGTCAACTGTCACGAGGATGACAGCGGTCTATATACCGTGTTCTTTGGGGAAGAGGAACCCGGTGCCGCTTTGCCCGAACGGATTGTCCCTGAAGGCTGGTATGCCTGTTTTCACTATTACGGCGAGCTTATGTCCATGCGCAGCACTTTTGTGGACGATTATTACCGGTGGCTGATGATCGAAGAGGCAATACCTCTGTCAAACGGCGTCGGTATGCTCAACATTTTCGACGCGAAAGATCGCAAGAGCGTCCAAATTCTCGTTCCCGTCTCCGCTCCCAAATGACAGCAAGGAACGTCATGTGACCTCCCCGTTAAGGTGCTAGTGTAAAGGCAACAGATTTGCATTTACACCGGCATTTTTTATAAGGGCGGAGGATCATGATGGAAACATTGAAGGGTAAAGTGGCAATCGTCACCGGCGCAAGCCGCGGCGTTGGCAAAGGGATCGCGCTGGGATTGGCACAATGCGGTGCAACCGTATACGCGCTTGGCCGCACGGAATCAGACACCGGTTTGCCGCCGTTTTTGGCGGGCACGACGATCGGCAGGACGGCCGAGGAAATCAATAGTTTGGGTGGCGTCGGCATCGCCCACCGCCTGGATGTACGATGCGATGAAGACAACAAATCGCTGTTTGATCGCGTGATGCACGAGCAGGGTCGGCTGGATATCCTGATCAACAGTGCATGGGCGGGTGCCGATCATGTGATGGGCGGATATTTTTGGAACACACCGTTTTGGGAGCAGCCGCTTTCGATGTTCGACGATTTCTATGCCGTGGGCCTCCGCTCCAACTATGCTTTGAGCCGTCATGCCGCCAGGATCATGACACATCAGCGGGACGGATTGATTGTCAATATATCGTTTGTCAGCGCAAACCGGTATTGGCTCAATGTGTCCCATGGGGTCTTTAAGGCTGCGACGGATAAAATGAGCGCGGATACCGCGCATGAACTCAAGGAATTCAACGTCCGGGTTTTTTCCCTGCATCCGGGGACAGTGCGCACCGAAGGCATGACGGAGGCCGCCAAATATGACAAATCGCTGGATGTAAACACAATGGAATCCCCGCGCTCGATCGGCCGCTGCGTGGCTGTACTGTTTATCGATACAGGCCTGATCAGCCGATCCGGTCAGGTCTTGACGACGGAACAGATCAGACAGAACTATGGTATCTCAAATCAATAGCGATCCTATACGAAGAGCCCCCGATCCGAAGGCATCATCAAAGCAAGAGACACCGGCATCTCTTGCTTTTTGCTCCTATGGAATATTCCTGTCCCCCGTTGTCATATGGCACGATCCACCCTATAATTGTTTATAGCAAGCAAACCAAAGGAGAACTCTATGTTCAATTTGTATGGCAAGTACTCCCATAAATGGATCTATGTGCTGGTTCTGCTGTTCGTTATGAATTTGATGTCGCTTGGCCTCCAGGGCTATATTTTTACGGGAAATGCACTTTTAAACATCGGTGGATTTGCGTTTGCCGCGGCAGTTGTAGCGTTTGCCGTCACGATAGGCGGATATTTCGGCGCAAAAGCCTATTTTGGTACCGCTTTTATGCTTAATCTGGCAGGCGTTCTGTATATGCTGTATATTGTCCTTACAAAAAAGGCGGACGGTTGGAGCGATCTTGCAGGCGTGATTTCCTATTTGTTCATCACAGGCATCGGGATCGTAGCCGGGAGTATTTTCCAAGCCATTGTGTTCTTTAAAGCGAGGTCGAAAAACAAACAAATATCTCAATAATCGGCGCAATGCTGGATCGCAAGTCCAACAACCCCAAAATGATGCTTCCGTTGATCAGCAGGATAGGCAACGCTAAAAAGCATTGCTTATCCTGTTTGCATTTTTTCATCGGCAGTCGCCGCGGCGGTTTCCTCTTGTATCCTTTTTATCACAGGATCGATTCTCTTTTTTCGAATCAGGTATACGATGACAAACAGACAAGGCAATCCGAAAATGACGGGCAGTACGATAAACGGAAAAACCTGATCGGATCGCAAAAAGTCCAGCGTTCCGGATTTGCTCATAAGCGGGATAAACCCAACTGCGAAAACGATCAGGGCAATGGGGACGACAAATTTCTTATGAGATTTGGCCTTTACGATGCCCGCGAAGACTTCACTGGCCATGTATTGATAGATCGTTAGTTTCAAAATGGCCGTCGGGAACCAAACGACCGTATTGAGCGATTGCAACCGCTCTAAAAATCCGAATGCTGTCAATTGTCTTGTATAAACAAAATAGGGACTGAACACGAGTTTTGCGAAATCGACACCCAAAACAAGAACCGTCGGCATGAGAATGCCGAAAAAGCACAGCCCGAACAGCACCAACGCATTCACATACGTCCTGTTGATGCTGTATTTTTGCTGCAAATGATAAGCAAACACAAAGAAGATCAGAATTTCCGAATATCTGGCGGCTGTGAGAAACGCTCCCTTGTTGAGTTCTAAAAAGGTCGAATCTGCGAGGATGGGAAGAAGCGCGTTAAAATCCATTTCTCCGATTCCAGCAAACAAAAAGACAGCGATCATCAAAATGGCGAGCGGAACGATAAACGTAGCCAGCCTTCCGATGGTCCCCGCACCTTTGTACGCCGCATAGCATGTGGGCACCACCATGCATAAATGGAGAGCCCAGGGGGGTGTATCGGCCATCAGAAAGCTGCTGATAAAGTGCCCGGTAATCAGCATACAAGCCGTAAAACAGTAGATGAAGAACAATACGAACGGAACCATGATCACCTTGCCGAAAAACTTGCCGAAGATGATTTCTGCCGACTGATTCACGTTGATTCCTCTGAATTTGTTGATGATGATCAGCATCGGAGCGTTGAGCAACAAGATATACACGAAGGTTATCAGCAGAACGATCCAAACATCCTGATTGGCCGGCGGCGCCTCCACGATGGGCAGGAACGTATATGGAAACACCAGTGCGCTTCCTACGGCCATCAGCATCAGCTGCACGGATGTAATAGCCGGCTTCGTTCTCACTGTTCTTCCTCCCAAAGCACGGAGTCTTCCGTCTCACCCAGTTTGGTAATGGTCGAATCGACCGTGACATGTACGGTCGCCTGCGCGAATGTATCGTCCCAGTTTTGCTTTAAATCCTTCCAGTCTTGGGGATGCTGACTGTGCACATACCCCCCAAACCCGAATATATCGCTTTTAAACTCCGTTTGCGCTTTCTGGATAGCGGCTTTGATCTGTTGCTGAACCTGCGCATCAAACGCTTGCTCAATGTCCCTTTGAACCTGTATTCTTGTGATTTCCGCACTGTTTCCTTCCATATTGACAACTAGATCCATTGTAAGGGTTAAATCCAGCGTAACTGCCCCGCTTTCCACCGTGGTTTTAATTTTACACGCCGAACCGAGGACTTGCACGCCAGTTTGATTGCTTCTTGCGGAAAGGGCAAAATATTCGCTTCTGATGTTATTTGTAATAAAATTATAAGCCTGTGCTTCAGCCCCGGTCATATAACCCACCAATTTCATTCCTTTAAACGCCGCCAGTCCCTCATAGACAATTTTCGTGTTCTTCTTTGCATTGTCCCCCTCGCTTGAGGAAGACCCTTGCAAGTTTGATTTCGAAGGATCTTTGCTTTCTGCCATCTCGATCACTCCGGCAACTGGCTGTTTGCCTTCCGCCAAAAAATCCTTGGTGAAATCCAGCGTTGTTACAAACACACCTTTGCTGATAGTACCAGACTGCCAGTAATCCATATTATGAATGTACAATCCAATCGAGTCTGAAAGCGATAGATCCGCTGCATAGATTTTCTCGGGTTCTTCGCCTTTAACCACAACCATCAGCGGGGTCTCATCTGTAAGCCGATCCCTTAACAGCATATCCAACGTGGTTGTCATATCCTCTTCGTTCTGTGCAAAACCCTCCGTAAATAAGCGCACATGAGCATGTCCTGCGTACATCCGCTTCTCAATAGTTTTTGCGCCATTTGCCCAAGCGATTCTTGGCGCTTCACCCTCGCTTATTACAATGGTATTGGTACCTGTCCCGCTTGAGCCGCCTTGCATTGTTACTGTTGTTTTAACGAATTCCAGGAAGATTTGATAGGTACCATCTTCCTTTTTATCGTACATAACACTGCTTATAACGGCGAGTTCCTTGGGTTCCACCCTGTCATAGCAGCCCGTCGATACAAGCAGCATTACAAAACACAGGAATATCCCGATGCGCTTTTTCATGTCTGCTTATCCTCCATGTCGCTCTTTTTGACATTATCCTTCACAACGGCTGTTGATCTGTATTTCAAAGACCGCAGCGGGACCCGGAAAAAGCTGTCCTTCAATTCGGACTTGGAGAAATTGGACAGGATCGGAATGCCGAACGAATCGGTGGAGATAAGCTGCGTCAAGCTGATGATCATACCCGCGCCGATGCCGATTAAGCCCATGGTAGCTCCTAAAAACCAATAGAGCATACGGTGTACCCATGTGAACTCAAGCAGACCTGACACGATAAAACTGCTGACAGCTGAGATCGCAACGACAATGACGGATATTCCGCTGACAAGACCCGCTTCAACGGCTGCCTGTCCGACGATCAGCGATCCTACGATGGAAATGGCAGACCCCACCGCCTGCGGCAGCCGGACGCCGGCTTCCTTGATGAGTTCAAACAAGACCATCATCAGCAAAATCTCCGCCCAGGTTGCCAACGGCGTTCTCAACATGGATTGGATGATGCTCGTCAAGAGCTGTGACGGGATCATCTCCTGATGATACGTCAAAATAGCAGTCGACAAGCCCGGAAGCAACACGGTTATGAAAAGTCCCGCAAAACGAAGGATGCGAAACATGCCCGCCATGACGGTGCGCGAATAGTAATCCTCGCCCGTTTGAATATTCTCGATGAACATTTCGGGTATGATCAGCACATGGGGCGTCCCGTCGCAGAAGATCGCGACCCTGCCTTCGAGCAGCTTAAACGCCGCCTTGTCGGGCCGTTGCGTGAGGCCGATCCCAGAAACGGGAGCGTATGTGTTTTCGCAGATGTACTGTTCGATATGCCCCGACTCTAAAATAGCATCCACATCAATTTTGCCCAGCCTGTTTTTAACTTCGTTCAACACATCCCGGTTCACAATGCCCTTGACATAGGCAATTTCGACAAGTGTGTTCGTCTGCCTGCCGAACGTATAGTTTTCGATGATCAGGTTGGGGTTTTTGATCTTTCGCCGCAGCATGGAAGTGTTGACGCGGATACTCTCGGTAAAGCCTTCCTTTGGACCCCGGATGATGGCCTCGGCTGTCGGCTCCGCCACCGCCCGCTGGCTCCACTGCCTTAACTCGACGATCAGGATGCTTTGGCTGCCCTGATAGAAAATTCCTACGTTGCCACCCAATATGTCCGATGCAAACGAGGCCAGATCCTGCGTTTGCTTGTATCCCGCCTTGATGGCCAGCGGTACATTGCCGTCAAATTCGGCCGATTTCAAATGCGATATAATATCGCGGTCAACAAGATCCTTGTCTGCCATGCCGTCGACGAACACGACCATCGCCCTGTCTTTGCGCGTATCAAACGGCTGCACGACGACATCAAAACTGTTGTTGAAAATTTGTTTTACAAGCTTCTCGCATTCGTCGATGTCGGATGGTACCTGCTGTGAAAACAGAATGGCTTGCTCGACTTTTATTCTTTGGGCTTCGCTGCGCGGTTGTTCACATTCCTCTTTCGGCTCTTCGCCCGCGGCGTTCGCCTGCGCCTTTTCGGGCTCCTTGTGTGCGCTTTGAGATCGCCTGTCTTGATCGTTTGCGCTTTCCTTATCGCCTTGCGATTCCAACGACGCCATATACTGATCAAAGGATTTGCGAAAAACGGCATTCACATCCGCGCGCTCCGTGCTTTGACCGCTGTTTTGCTGGGCACTCCGCTTTCCTTTCTTGAATCGGAAAATTGTTAAAAACTCCTTTCTTCTATGCTTGGCATGGCTTCGGTTTCAATTAGCATCATTCATCCAGCAGCTCTTCCAAAAGCTGCTTTTCAAAGCATATCTCATCGGGTGTCCGGATCCCGATCCTTCGCAGGATGGGTGTGGTGGGGCACCACCCGATCAGCGCATGCTGCAACAGAAAAAATCCGCCCACACCTGTGAGCACAAGCCATTTTCGCCCTCGCAACAACCCCAGCACAGTCCCGGCCAGAACCATGACCGCTGACTCGGTCTCGACGATGCGCTCTGTATCCCATTCGCAGTCCAACGCGTACAAGCGCTTATGGATGCATGTCGGATCGGCGCCTTTTAAACTTTCAGCCCGCGCTATCGTTTCGTCCTCAATCCAGGTGTTGATGATGCTGTTGGTGGCAGACGCCACCCTTGTTGCGGTAGGAGGAAATAGTGACATGGCTTACATCCTTTCTCTTGTTGAGCATTTCTGATTTTTTGTCATCGTTTGAATCGACGGTTGGATAGTCTTTTTCGTTGTTTAGCATGGACAATCCGTTCAGTCCGATGAATGGGAAAGTATGGCAGCAAAAAAAGCCGCGAAAAATTTCGCGGCTGAAGGAAGCACTTTTTATCTTGGCGTTGTGCGCCTGAGTTCAATCATTTCGGTATATGTACTGTTGCCTCATATACGGCGTTTGTACTTCCCTGTTGCATTGCATACAATGTAAAATCGCCATATATGGCAGGATCCAACAGCAGCGAAAACGCGCCTTCTTCCCGGTCTTTTGCAACCGAAATCCCAGCGGTCTGCACAAGCTCGCGCTCCAAAACGGGATATGCCGTAAAGGCAATCCGCTCTTGTGCATCGACAAGCATCACCGTTACGTCCTTAAGGTTATCCACACACCCGGGCGCATAACCCCAAAGCCGTGTACCCTGCTGCGTTTGCAAAACGGACGCAAATGCCTGTCCCGAAATTTTGGATACATCAAACGGCTTGGCAGATGCTGCTCTTCCTACAGGCGCCGCATTTAAAAGTTCCGGCAGCCGTCGTTCCGCTATTTCCAGCACGATGATGTCAGAATCCATCGCTGCATTCAACGGAAATGGCATCTGACGCGTATACGCGACATCGCTGTAGCCGTTGGAAAAATACGGAAGCAATGCATTGGCAAAGGAATCGCGCAGCATGAAAACGCGAAGACCAACGCTTCCGCCAGATGTTACGATATTGATATCCTCCGGTGATTTATACCGTCCTACCGTCACAAACTCCTGTGATGTGTCGGAAAACACAACATCCGCCTCACCCGTAGCATAGGGATAGATCATTCTTGCCAGGTCCCCTGTCCGAAAGCTTTGTGTATACGGCGCATTCTGCCAATCCCGTTGCACATAGGCGCCGGTTCTTTCGGTAATCGCCTCCATGATGGCTTTGGCTGCCGCCCTTGCACCCCTCGCATTCCAATGCGTATCCGTCCGATAATACAGCGGATCGTTTCCTGTTAAGACAGGGCGAAGATCGACAAAATCGATGCCCTCATACATATAGAGCCGTTCCAGGTTGGATGGAAGCGCGGTTTTTCGGAAGCTGTCCGGCATATACTGCGGGTATAACGTGTTCTTGTTCGGTGCTATCGCAACCAAAAACACAGCGCCTGATGATTGCCCCATCTGACGCAACACGAGTGCGATACGGCGAATTTCCGCATCGGACAGTCTTGTGCTGCCGTCATAATCACCCAGTGTTTCGGAAAAGTACAGCCAGCCGTTTTTGCCCACAATTACCTTGTCGTTGGGTGACTCGTGAAATACATCCGTCATAAGGTGGCCGAACGCGTTGACCATCGTTGAGCGAAAGGCAAAATGATCCTGAAAAAATGCATCCACCTGCGAGAAATACTTGGCATTGATTCTTCCGTCCACTGTAACGGAAGGCATTTCGGCAAGAACGCGGTTTTCCGTGGATGCTTCTTTTGCAAATGGCATCCACGCGATAGGCAGAAGCAACAGACAGAAGAACATGAAAGCGTAGACGGTTTCCCAGAGCTTCTTCATTGCTCCCTCCTAAAACCTGAAATAGATGAACGGATTGTGCGTTAGCGATGCCAGTGAAAGCATGCATAATACAAGCAGAAGAAGCGAACCCATCTGCGTAACGAACTGATACGTGTTTTCGCGCTTTAACTTGATTCTCTGTGCCCTGGAATGGAACAATGGCGTACATCCGAAAACCGCCGCGATCAAAGCGAGAACGAATGACGGCGTCAGCCACCGAATCATGCTAATGCCGCCGCCGAGCCCTCCTATGCCAAACATACGAGACAGCATTGCAATCGCCTGTGGGAAGCTTGCCGCGCGAAAGAGCACGAAGCCAAGCACCACCACCAGAAGCGTATACAGGGATCCCAACAGCGCAAATTTTCTGTTAAAGCGGATGATACCGTAACTTTCCAGCATCAGAAACAACCCGTGCCAAAGCCCCCAAGCCACAAATGTCCATTGCGCGCCGTGCCAAAGACCCGTCAGAAAAAAAACGATCATGCGGTTGATCCCGGCACGAAAATTGCCTTTTCGATTTCCGCCAAGCGGGATATATAAGTATTCCCGAAACCATGTGCTTAGGCTGATATGCCACCTGCGCCAAAAATCCCGCAACGAAAGCGCGCTATAGGGATAGTTGAAATTCTCCAGGAACGTAAATCCGAACATATGCCCCATGCCGATGGCCATATCGGAATAGCCGGAAAAGTCGAAGTATAACTGCAATGCATAGGCTATTGCCGCCAGCCACACCGTGCCTGTTGATAGTTGGTATGCATTGGCTGCATACGCCTTGTCCACCAGAACGCTAAGCGTATTGGCAATAAGTACTTTTTTGGAAAGACCTGTAATGAAGCGCCGGATACCCAGAACCAATTCTTCCCGCTTTATCTGGCGCTGTTCTATTTGCTCCTCGATATCGTGGTATATCACGATGGGTCCGGCGATCAGCTGCGGAAAAAACGAGACATAGAGCATCAGCTTGTGCAGTTGCTTTTGTGGTTTTGTTATGCCGCGGTATACGTCGATGGTGTAGCTCATGCTTTGAAATGTAAAAAAAGAAATGCCGATGGGCAAACCCAGATGCGGCATCGGCAGCGAAGTGCCCAGCACTGTATTGAGAGTACCGATCAGAAAATCAGTATATTTGAACACGCCCAGCATCAGCAGATTCAATATCACGCCGATGATCAGCATCCTTTTTTTGGCTTTGTCGGTCATCTCCGCCATATGATAGGAACAGGCATAGTTCAATAGAACCGCGACGATCATCAGTACGACATAAATCGGCTCGCCCCAGGCATAGAAAAGCAGGCTGGCCGCACATAGAAAAGCGTTGCTCCCTTTATGCGGCAAAAGCCTGTTGACGAGCCAGACGACTGGCAAAAACACAAACAGAAAGATCGTGGAAGAAAATACCATGCTGGCCTCTTTTTTAAAAAAATCAGGTCACGTTGGTCGGATAATAGATATCGATCGATTTTACCGTATCTGCGTCATAGACGAATTGAATGTTGGGGCTCGCAATATCGCCCTTTTTGCCGGAAACCGAGTAGGTGGCAATGGTTTTGGCCTCGTCCTCATAATAATGCGCAGGTCCGTACGCATCCTCCACCTGTTTGCGCGTGCTTCCGACTTTAATTCCTCTCGCGGTTTGGAGCTTTGCGTCCGTCAGTTGGATTTCAAACCAGATATCCTTTTGTCCATAGGGATTGGTATAGACGACACAGCCGTTATAGGTAAAGTCCTTGTCCTCTCCAACAAACACACAGCTTGGCGCAGTATTGAGCGCATATTGGTCGCCCAGCGCCTTTATAAGCCCCGCTGCATCCTTATGAATGGGATACCAGGTGCTGTTGACGGTGATGCCCATATCCTTGTCCAGCGTAAACGGCTGAATTTTCTGCCCTGAACTGCATCCGGCAGCCAACAGCACCAGAAAAGCAGTGACAATCCCTATCGTCTTCTTCATGAAATCCTCCCTAGCAAAAGGTTTGCGAAACCGCGATCCCATTACGGTGTTGGATCCGGTGTTGCGGTCGTTGTTGGTGACGGCGTCGGCGTTATAGTCGGCGTTATAGTCGGTGTTGGTGTCGGCGTCAGCGTTGGTGTCGGTGCTTCTGTTGGTGATGACGTTGGTGTTGGCGTTGCCGTTGGTGTTGGCGTTGCCGTTGGTGTTGGCGTTGCCGTTGGTGTTGGCAGCGGGGTTGGCGCCGGCGTCGCCGCAGCCACATTGACAGTGCAGTTTCTGGACAAGCCTCTTACATCGTTTGCTGTAACCCGAATGGTAGTCGTGCCAACGCCCACAGCCGTAACATTGCCCGCATTGTCCACCGTTGCCACCGATGCATCCAGGGTTTGAAAGCTGAAGGACCCTGTGCTGCAGTCGGAAGGCAGTATATCGGTTACAACAACTTCCGCTTTGTCTCCCACCCGAATGCTGCCGGGGGAAACGCTTGCCGCAAACGAGGTGGCCGGGATCTCCGGTTCTGCGCCCGGGTCGGTCGGGTCCCATGTTTGTGTTTCCGGTATTGCCCCGGGCCGCGAGGACGTGTATTTGCTGTCGTTTGCAATGACGACCGTGGTACCTACCTTGCAGTTATAATATACCCACGCCGCCGCTGAACAGGTGGTGCGAAGGCAGCCGGACGAGCAGGACGTACCGATTTGATTGTATGATCCGGGTTTCATTGCATTGGAATCCATCGCCGTATAGATCGGTCCGTGAAACCAAAGTCCTCCGGAATGCTTTACAGCATAGGGCGAAAAACTGCTGCCGCCCCACGCATGCCAACGCTCCTTGGAAGTTAAAGTAAACGTACCGGCCCGGGTCTGCGCGCTGCTTTTGCCGATTCCGGTGCAAAACCTTCGCAAGACTTTGGTGTATTGGCCTTGATCATCCAAACCTAAAATGGCGATGGTATAGGAGTTTTTGCTTACATATATCTGATAAGGGTTGGTATTGGGCGCTAAAGTGGGCGTGGGAGCAGACGTACCGGGCGCTTTATTGCCTGCTGCCTTTGTAGGATCGGGATCGGCTTCTTTCTCCCATTGCTTGGCAAACAGATCCTCTCCCTGTTCGATATCCGCCGCGTTCAATTCCGCAGCCGAAGGTTTTGGATCGAATGTGGGTGCCAATGCGATCTTGGCATCAAGTGCACCGTTGACGCAAAACAGGACAAGGATACCGGTCACAACTCCGGCTGTTGTTTTCCAGAGGCCCCGTTTCATCCACGCTTTCATTGTCACCCCTCCCTTATCCCTTGCCGGTTGTTGCACAGTCAGTTGACAAACAATGTTGCTTCTGCCATGTGCTTAAGCTTAACATATGCTACATTTCCGCCAGCGTCACCATTTTGATGATCGTAAAGTCCCAATCCGTCGTCATATATTGGGCGCATTGACTGTCCTGGAAATGCCACCATTCCGTGCTTAAGCTTGTAAATCCCGCACGCTTCATGATTCTTGTCATGTAGTCCACGTTGTCCTTTTGCGCTTGCGTCCAGACTGGATTGCCGCGATTTGCGGTACTGTTAAAGGTGTGCATGGCGGTTGGCATTAATAGTTCCACGCCGTTTGCATCGCAAAGGGTTATATCCACAGCTGCCCCGCGGTTGTGATTGGAAGCGCTTGTATAGGGATTTGCAACATAATTGCTGTCCTGCACATAATCATACAAAATCTTCTGTACGGACAAAGGTCGATACGCATCGCACAATACAATGGTATATCCGTCTTTTGCAAACAGCTGCGCCGCCTTTTTTAATTTTAACGCCGTGTCCTTTTGCAGAAGCGGAACACTTTTAACATACAATCTTCGGCCCAGAACATTGTTGTCTGTTGCAAACACCAGATTGCTTTTGACATCGGGTGCATAGAGCCGCACATCCACAAGATTGTCCGTGAGCATCACAGGCGTTATACCGTTGGCTTCGAACACCTTATTGCCGCTTTGATCCTCTTTTTGTTTTTTGCTTTTGGGTATCTTCGCATAGAGTTGTGTATTTTCGTCTATCAGAAGATTTGTTTGCACATAGCCGTAAACCTTTGTATCCGGCACATAGATGTGCGTAAAGTTTCCGAGTATTTCAAGTCCAGTTACGCGTTGTTCGAAGGCAAGTTTGCAGATTATATTGCTCTCGTCTGTGATTTCGGTTGAGCTTCTCAGATTTACGTTGCTGCCGCGCAATTTCAGATTTTCCCCAACAGGTTCTTTGCCGGGGATCGGGGAAGCAGCAACAGTCGTGGTTGTTGTCGGCGATGCCTTAATCGCACCTTGTCCGTTGCAGGCACAAAGCATCATCAGAAACACAGCAAACAGTCCCGAAACCAAACGCATGGTAACTTTCAAAGCTTGTTTGGGCATATTCACGCTCCTAAACACGCAGATCTCCTGGACTCTTTTGGTTCAACCAACGATCAGAAAAAATAAATATTCATGTACGTATTAAATTATAAATAATATAAAGGGTTTTCCTCAACATAAAATGAACAGCGAAGTTTTAAATATGCCCAGAGTGCCAGCAGGCCTTTATGCAACGGGTTCTTATTCCAAGTAGCCGCCGGGGACTCATTTCTTCTGAAAATACAAGGTCACATCGGCTAGTGTCAGGTATATCCTGTCGCCCTTTTTTGTCATTTTGGCAACCAAACCGTCCTGCAAAGTGACGGTGATATCCTTATCCTGTTTGAAGGTAAAGGGGTAACTGGCACCCTCCATGCGCAATACGCCGGATTTTTCATCCATGAATGCGATGGTCAGCGTAGAAAACGCACTGTTTGCGTTGACGCTGTTTTGTTCAACGCCCAAATCGTTCACAGCGCCTGTTAACTTCCACTGTGTCCCTGCAAGTCCGTTTGCACAGGATGTAAGCGCCAACAGGCCCGCCAATAACAACACGATCCAAAACCGTTTTCGCATACCGCCACTCCTCACTGTTCTTCATCCATTATAAAAAGTATATCCCGCCGCGTCAATCAAATGCTCATCGGCGCAAGTTTGCATCCGTTTGCATCATTGCCGGCAAATGGATTGCAGGATTTCGGCATAGCAAAAAAAGAACCGGCAAAAGCCGGTTCTTTCATTTGATTCAGGTGTTTGATTACTTCTTCGGCGCTACATATGCCTGGAAGATCAAGCCGCCCTTGCCGATGATGCCGATGGATCCCAGAACGAGACCGACGAGCAGCAGCATAAGCGTTGCTTTTGTCATGGTGTTGCCCTTCATCAGGTATGCATAGGTTCCAAGAACGCCTGTCAAGGTCAGAAGTCCGGGAGCGACCTTGTCGAGGATACCGGTCTGAACCAACATCGGGGTTCCGGTCGTCGGGATGAAGATCGGCGTTACAACGCTGACCATCGACGCCGACAGGCCGCCCATCATGAACAGGCCCAGTACGGATGCGCAGGAGATGAATGTGTTGATGCCGCGGCCCTGCAGGATGTTCAATGCGGCGCGGGTGCCAAGGCGGAAGCCGAGGCGGCTATAGATCGTACCTTCGGTGAAGACGATCGCATACAGCACTACCGACAGCAGGATGGCGCCCAACGGGCTACCGGAAGCTGCCAAAGGCATGAACAGGATCGTGAGCAAAGGACGAATGGTGGACCAGTCGATGGTGTCGCCGATGCCGGCAAACGGTCCCATCAAACCGGCTTTGATACCGGTGATGGCGTCTACGCCGATCGGTGCGCCCATTGCGCGTTGTTCTTCCATCGCCAGAACGATACCATGGATAACGGCGCCCCAGATGCCCTGCGTGTTGAAGAACATCAAGTGGCGTTGAAGCGCTTCGGAATACTCTTTTTGATCGTTGCCATAGAGTTTCTTCAGAGCCGGGATGAATGCGATACAGAAAGCGACGGACTGCAAACGGGAGAAGCTGTTGCTCTGCTCGCAGTAGAAGTTCCAACGGAAGAACATACGGTCGCAGTCTTTGACTGTCAGAAGGCGTTTGGTGTTTTCGTCGAGCGAGGCTGCGCCTGCTGAACTCATGTCTGCAGCGTTGTCATCCCTATGCGATGCTTCAAGGATGAGGTAGTACAGGAATGCGAAGAACAGTCCGATGAATGCCAGGAACAGTCCGCCGATTTTGGTGTACTGAACCAGGAAGAATCCGCCGAGGAAGAACGGCAGGAACTGCGGACGGCCGATAACGCGGATGGTCATTGCGAATCCGAGCGACGGGAGCAATCCGCCGACCGCGCTGAGTGTATTGAGCATCCATTGGGGCAGACTCTTCATCAGGTTGCCGATGGCGGTCGCACCGAACATCATGGCAAGCGTCATGGGCACTGCATAGATAACAAGGCCGACTGCCCAGCAGAAGTACGATCCGAAGAATACGATGGCTTTATCGTTGCCTTTTGCAGCCGCTTTATCAGCCTGGATTGCCGGGTAAGCGAACACGATACGACGTACGGTGTGGATCTGTGCAAACAGAAGCGCAACCGGGAGTGCTACGGTGATGGCTTGGTCGATCGGAAGTCCGCCGGACATACAAACGGCAGCGCCTGCGATTGTGCCTGCTGTTTGATCCCAAACGACGGTTCCGCCTGCGCCCGTGAAGGCCAGGAACATCGGGGCGATGACTGCGCCGATCTTACAACCGGTTGCTACGTCTCCGAGGATGACGCCCATCATCATACCGGCAAACAATGCTACCGGGAACGAGTTGCCGTAGAACATACGGAGCTGAGAAAACCAATAATAAAGTCCAATAAATACTGCTTGAATTACAGTAATCTGCATAAATAACCCTCCATATAATCGTTGAATACATTACAATGATACATTAATTGGAGTTAAATCTGCATTGCCAAGCGTTCAAACCTCCCCTTAACCGTGGCAACTTGCGGTTTTTCATATATGAATCTCGTTCGAAATTATTTCACATTCTATGGGTACCGGATGCATTTGCGGACGCATCCAGAGGTCAATTTAACACATTGTCGGAGTTCGAACAAGGATGTTCCGAATTATGAAAAAGAACCGTATATGATCATAACACAATTAATATATCCGTTATTTGTTCTAAACCTATCAATATTTCCTTATAATTTACAGTGCCGGGTCAATTTGCTCTTTCAATACTATATAAGCAAATGATAATTTATTGTAAGTTAATATATAATATGTGTAATACACGTTTGTATTGGTTGATTTATATTAAAACAGTATTGCTTTTTGCCTGAATTCTGGGCCTGTATTTTTTCCGCTTTTTTAAACGGCGGCAATCGTCCAAAAAAAAGAACCGGCAAAAGCCGGTTCTTTAATTGTGGTAAGAGTATTGATTACTTCTTCGGCGCTACATAAGCCTGGAAGATCAAGCCGCCCTTGCCGATGACACCGGTGCAGCCAAGAACGATACCGACGATCAATAACATCATCGTCGCTTTTGTCATGGAGTTGCCCTTCATCAGGTATGCATAGGTTCCCAGAACGCCCGCTAAGGTCAAAAGCCCGGGAGCGATTTTATCGAGGATACCTGCCTGCACCAACATCGGGGTTCCGGTCGTCGGGATGTACAGCGGTGTGACCACATTGACCATCGTCGCCGACAGGCCGCCCATCATGAACAGGCCAAGCACCGATGCGCAGGAGATAAAGGTGTTGATCATATGTCCCGAGAGGATGTTCAGCGCAGCGCGGGTGCCCAGACGGTAGCCCAGACGGCTGTAGATCGTTCCTTCGGTGAACACGATCGCGTAGATGACAAGGATCGCAAGAATTCCGCCCAACGGGCTTCCTGCTGCTGCCAGCGGCATAAACAGAACCAATACGAGCGGACGGATTGTCGACCAGTCAATGGTGTCGCCGATACCGGCAAACGGTCCCATCAAACCTGCTTTGATGCCGGTGATGGCATCAACGCCGATCGGCGCACCCATGGCGCGTTGCTCTTCCATCGCCAGCACGATGCCGTGGATGACGCTTCCCCAGATGCCCTGGGTGTTGAAGAACATCAGGTGGCGTTGCAACGCTGCGGAGTATTCCGCGGGATCATTGCCATACAGCTTCTTGAGCGCCGGAATGAATGCGCAGCAGAACGCGATGGATTGCAGACGTGCAAAGCTGTTGCTCTGCTCTGTGAACCAGTTCCAACGGCGGAACAAGCGGTCGCAATCTTTCATCGTCAAAAGCCGTTTGGAGTTCTCATCGACGGCGGCGGCGCCGGCCTGGCTCATATCCGCCGTGTTTTCATCCTTGCGGGACGCGTCGAGAATCAGGTAGTAAAGGAACGCGAAGAACAAACCGATGAACGCAAGGAACAGTCCGCCGATCTTCGTGTATTGCACCAGGAAGAATCCGCCGAGGAAGAAGGGCATGAATTGCGGACGTCCGATAACACGCACGGTCATCGCGAATCCGAGGGACGGGAGCAATCCGCCCAGTGCGCTCAGCGTGTTGAGCATCCACACGGGCAGGTTCTTCATCAGTGTGCCTATTGCGTTGGCACCGAGCATGATGGCAAGCGTCATGGGAATGGCATAGAGGACGAAGCCGACCATCCAGCAGAAATAAGATCCGTAGAAGATGATGGCTTTGTCGTTGCCCTTCGCGGCCGCTTTGTCAGCCTGCGTTGCCGGATAGGCAAATAGGATGCGGCGTACGGTATGCACCTGTGCGAAAAGAAGCGAAACCGGAAGTGCGATGGTCAATGCCTGGTCGACCGGAAGTCCGCCCGCCATGGTAACAGCCGCGCCCGCGATGGTTCCTGCGGTCTGATCCCAGACGACCGTGCCGCCGGCACCGGTGAAAGCCAAAAACATCGGCTGGATGATCGCACCGATTTTGCAACCGGTTGCCACGTCGCCGAGGATAAAGCCCATCACCATACCTGTGAACAGCGGAACTGTCCAGGACCAACCATACAGCATACGTGCTTGGGTTGCCCAATAATACAGACCAATAAGTATTGCTTGTACTACAGAAATTTGCATAAATGCTCCTCCAAATAATTGTGGTATGAATAAAAAATTATACGTTGTGGATTGTTCGTTGCCGGAACTTCTGTCCCCCTTTCGTCGCGGCAACGCTGCGACTGTCTTTATATAAATCCCAAAATTGTTGTCTATTATTCCCTTTTGATCCGCCCCGAAAAGCAATCCCGAACAATGTAACACGCGCTTAGAATTCGAACAAGTTTATTTCACATTATGAAAACATAATTTATATTAATATAAAACTATATTTACATATATTAATTCTTAATATTATAGTGACATTTTCAACGCCATTTTTTTGCGTTAGTTGCTATAAAAAGCTTTCTATATATCATAAACAACTTCTTTGACCTTTTGCTGTGATGCTAAAGAAAAGCGCCAAAACAGCGCTTTTTCGCGAAAATATAAACTTTTCATTCACTTGGTGAAAAAGAATCGCTCGAAACCGGTTGCTTTCGGCGCAAATACAGCTTGTATCCGCCATTCCCGAGGCGCACATAGGCTGACAGACCAATCCTCCCTCGCCAATATTGCCGATGCGACCCATCAGAAACAGAAAAAAGGCGGATGCGCAGCAGATGCGTGTGAGAATGCCGTGCCGGGCAGTGCGCAAGTCAAAAACATTCAATCTGAAGACCTGCAAAAGGATAGCATATTACGGCTTGCCTGTTATAATCTAGATAGTCTTCCAATTTCGTCCAGTGGGTCATTTGAGCGAAGGAGGTCCTTATGAAACGCAGATTCGGCTTTTTACTGGCTATCCTGTTGAGTTTTGCTCTGATGCCAACGTTTGGTATATCCGCAGCTCCAACGTCTGCGGAGCCTCTGTCCATCGTCTTCACCCATGACATGCATTCCAATCTCGATGCGAAAGTGGATACCGCAGGCACGAACAAGGCTCAACCCGGCGGGTTTGCCAGACTTGCGACAGCCATAGCGCATGTGAAAGCAGCCTACCCCGATACGCTTGTGCTGGATGCGGGCGATTTTTCCATGGGAACCCTGTACCAAACGATTTATGCAGACTCCGCAGCGGAATTGCGGCTGATGGGTTCTTTGGGCTATGATGCGGCAACGCTGGGCAACCATGAATTTGATTACAGGGCGCAGGGATTGACCCGGATGCTGCTGTCGGCAAAGGCGAGCGGTGACACGCTGCCACAACTCCTGTGCGCCAACATCGACTGGTCCGGCACATTGAAGGACCCTGCGCTGGCAATCAAGGCACAGGAGCTCAGAGACGCTATGGACAGCTATGGCGTTAAACCCTATACGATCATTCAAAAGGGCGGAATCCGGATCGCTTTGTTTGGCATCATGGGACACGAGGCGATCGACGATTCGCCGATGAGCGGCTTAAAGTTTCTGGATCCGATCGAGGCAGCCAAAAGCATCGTAAGCACGCTCAAAGCCAATGAGAAACCGGATATCATCATCTGTTTGTCACACAGCGGCACAAGCGACAAGCTAGACGACTCCGAGGATGTGCTTTTGGCCCGCGCCGTGCCGGATATCGATGTCATCATAAGCGGCCACAGCCATACGCTGCTGCAAAACCCGGTGATCGTAGGCTCTACCGTCATCGTATCCGGCGGCAGCAACACCGACTATCTGGGTCACCTTGTGGTCAACAAGCGCGACGACGGCCGGTTTTCGGTGCAATCCAACAAACTCTTGCCGCTTGATGCAAGCGTTCCCGAAAACAGCGCTGCGCTTATAAAGATTGCCGAATTTAAAAGACGCATCGATTCCGCATACCTTTCCCGCTTTGGGTATACGATGGGCGAAGTCATCGCAAATTCGCCCTTCGCGTTTACGGATGCGGCCAAAATCGGCAAAACACAGGGGGAGGATACGCTTGGCAACCTGATTGCCGATTCATACGTCTATGCCGCTTCCCAAACGGACGATGAAAAAGTGGATGTTGCAGTGGTCCCGGCAGGTGTCATACGCGATTCGTTCAAAAAAGGGCCCATCAAAACCGAGGATGTTTTCAATGTAAGTTCCCTTGGCATAGGCGCCGACGGCGTTCCCGGGTATCCGCTCGTGAGCGTTTATCTGACGGGAAAAGAGCTTTGGGCGCTGTGCGAAGTGGACGCTTCGATCTCCGATATCATGCAGGACGCAAGGTTGTACCTAAGCGGCATCAGCTATACCTTCAACCCCCACAGACTGTTTTTGAACCGTGTTACGGACGTATACCTATTGAATTCCGACGGCACCAAAACCGCCCCGCAGGACGACAAGCTGTACCGCGTCGTCGGCGGATTGTATTCCACGCAGATGCTGGGCTCTGTCAAGAACAAATCCTTCGGGCTGTTGTCCATCGTGCCCAAGGACAAAAACGGAAATCCGATCGTAGACTTTGAAAAACAGATCCTCTATAAAGGAAATCAGGAGTACAAGGAATGGGTGGCGTTGGCCGACTATCTTCATTCCTTTGTTAAGGTGGACGGCATTCCGACCATCTCCTCCCGTTACGCAGCGGTCGAAGGGCGCAAGGAAATCGACAACAGCAGAAGCCTGGTTGCGCTCCTCCAAAAGCCGAATATGATCTTCTTCCTGCTTGCCGGTGCCGTAGTGCTTATTCTTCTTATCGTCGTGCTGCTGATCTCCCTTGCAGTGCGCATCGTAAAACGGCGCCGCGCAAAGCGCATATCATAGAGCTTCCGGGGCATCCCAAATCAAAAAACAAGCCGTTTTTTGCACGGCTTGCTTTTTTGCAAACAGGTTCGATGTATCGTTGCTTATCCTATTGCCCAATGCTCACGCCGAACATTGTTTTAACCAAATGCCCCACGAGAAAGGAAACCGCCGTGACAATCAGACTGATCAACGCCATTTCCATAAAGCGTTTGACAAACGGCTCCCCACGGGGTACCGATATGTAAAAATTGATGAAAAGCATGATGCCTATGCCCATGACGATCATCAAAATCAGCGCCGGGATATAATCCTGCGCCGGCAGCAGAAAGTATGGCAATAACAGCAGCACCATCGTGATGAAATAGGTAGCCATCGCAAAGACGCTGGACGTAATCGCGTTGGGTTTGTTGGCCGCGCGGTCATACAGGTAATTGGACGCGGTCATGGAAAGCATGCCGGATATCCCGATGACGATGCCGCAAAGCGCCAATACCCGGGTGTTCATCAGCGCAAACGTCAATCCTGCCATCGTGCTGGTCAGCTTTACAAGAGCGTCGTTGAGCCCGAACATCATCGCGCCCATGTGCTGCAGCCGCTCCTCGTTGAGCATATCGATCAGCTCATTTTCATGGTTGAGCTCCTGCTGTTGTATCCGCGCCGCTTCCGGCACAACATCGACAAGCCGCTGATAGCTGATCAAGGCTTCCGTCTCAGCCCTCTTCATCAGTTTAAGCACAAACGTATATCCCAAAAAGACCGACAGGAAAGAGAACCAGGCGATTTTCAGGCGATTTGGTTCAATTTGCTGATCCGTATACTTTTCCCATATTCCGGCATGCTCGCGCTCTTCGTTTGACAGGCGCTCCAGCAGCACACGGTTCCCGCTGTCCTTTTCCCGTTTTGCCATATTGTGGTATATGAGGCTGTCGGTGATCTCATCCCGTTGGCTTTCCAGCAGTATGCGGTGCAGATCCCCGCTCTTGGGTATTTCCATCTTGGCTCCTCCCGCGTAGAGTGTATAGAAATCATACCATATCGTTGGAAAAACGGTTGATTATTTGTATTGCGTGAATGTCAATTTCATAAGATGCATTTGAATCATTGCGTGCTGCCGGCGGAATTCTGCACCAATAACAGTGCGAGCGGTACAAAGAAAGCGGGGGATAATTTCCCCCGCCTTTTCGCTCTGCTTATATTGTTCCGTCCCAACTGCCTACTTTTTTGGCTTTTGTATCCTCGGCGTCAAACCAGCGGGTCGTGACGCATTTGGATTCTGTATAGAAGCGCATGCCGTCCTTGCCCAGGCAGTGCAGATCGCCAAAGAACGAATGCTTGTGTCCGCAGAACGGGAAAAAACCGACCGGAACCGGTATGCCGACATTGACGCCGACCATGCCGCCGTGCGTATGGCGAGAAAATTCGCGCGCGTAATAGCCGCTCTGGGTATAGATGACCGATCCGTTGGCGAACGGGTTTGCGTTCATCAATGCCAGGCCTTCCTTGAAATCCTTCACGCGCTTGATGCACAATACCGGCCCGAATATCTCCATAGCACCGACTGTCATATCCTGCGTGACATGATCCAAAATGGTGGGCCCGAGATAGAATCCGTTCTCATATCCCGGAACCCGGATATCCCTGCCGTCCATCACGACCTTCGCACCCTCCTGGATGCCCTTTGCGATCCAGTCTGTAACGCTCTTTTTGTGCGCCGCGGTCACCACGGGACCCATTTCCGTCGTCTTTTCATAGGCCGGGCCGATCTTGAGCAATTTTGCCTTTGAAGCGATGGCGTTTACCAATTCATCCGCGATGCTTTCCTGCACAACAACTACCGGCAGCGCCATGCAGCGCTCCCCCGCGCAGCCGAAAGCCGCGTTGATGATGCCCGCGGCCGTGCGCTCAATCGGCGCGTCCTCCAGTACCAGCGCATGGTTTTTCGCCTCGCACAGAGCCTGCACGCGTTTGCCGTTGGCAGCGGCAGTCGTATAGATATGCAGTCCGACCGAGGTCGATCCTACAAAGCTCACACCGTTTACCTTCGGGTGCGTTAAAAACAATTCCGCTTCTTTTCTGGAGCAGGTCACAATGTTCAACACACCGTCCGGCAGCCCGGCTTGCTGGTACAACTCCGCTATGCGCATACAGGTCATCGGCGTCATGGTCGCAGCCTTGATGACCATCGTGTTGCCGCAAGCGATGCACATCGGTGCCATCCAGCCCATCGGGATCATCGCCGGAAAATTGAACGGCACGATGCCGGCAAATACGCCGACCGGTTCGCGGTATAAGGTGGTGTCAATGCCGCTTGACGTATCCATCAGCGCTTCGCCAAGCATCAAATTCGGCGCACTGATGGCTTGTTCGGTGCCTTCCCTTGCCTTTAGAACGTCGCCCTGTGCGTCGTCCCAGCTTTTGCCGTTTTCCCGTGCCACAAGCTCCGTCAGCTCATCCATGTTCTCGTTGAGAAGCTCCCGTAGACGATACAGTATCTGCACTCGCTTCATCACCGGTGTCGCCGACCAAAGCGGATATGCCGCGGCGGCAGCTTCGATCGCTTCCTCCACCTCGTCCTTGGTGCAGCAAGGGGTTTGCGCCAAAACCTCGCCGGTACTGGGGTTGAATACATCCGAATAGGTATCCGTCTTTGAAACGCGCCATTGCCCGCCGATAAACATATTCAGCTTTTTCATTCTATTTCCTCCAATGATCATGTTGATCCCGCTGCCAGTTGGTGCTTATTTTCTCTAATCCGACTTCCATCATAAAACAGTGTGCTCTTGTTTGCAACGAAAAACAAACCGCATTCTCCTGTCTGCGACAGCGTATCTTGTGTGGCTTTGCGCAATGCGGTAAGATACTTGGGAACCCAATCCGCACCGCCTTGAAGGAGGATCCCCATGGCATTGCAATTGCAATCGTTTGCGCAACGCATTGTAAGTGAAAACCTGAACCTGCACGGCATCGTCGTATCGCAGCACGGCAGCGTGATCGGCTCCCACCGCTTTACACCCAGCTTGCCGCATATGCTCCACAGCGCCAGCAAGACGTTTTTGGCAACAGGCATCGGCATGTTGATGGACGAGGGGAAACTTGCTCTTAATAGCCGGGTGATCTCCTATTTTCCAAACCAGCTTCCCGAAACGGTTGGCGATGAGCTTGCGGCGATGACGGTATATGACCTTCTGATCATGGCATGCGGCCATGACTACCGGATGATCATGCGGGATCTTAAGCTGGATGACCCCGATTGGGCGCATTTCTTTTTGGGACTTCCGATGATGCGGATGCCGGGATTGCTCTTCCGCTATGACAGCGCCTGCACCTATATGCTCTCCGCCATTTTGACCAAGATCACCGGCGAATCTGCGCTTGATTATCTGTTTCCGCAGCTGTTCATCCCGCTTGGCATCACGCAAAAGCCGCGCTGGGATACCTGCCCGATGGGTATCACCTTAGGCGGAAGCGGCCTGCATCTGACAACAGAGCAAATGATCCCGTTGGGCGAGCTCTATTTGGGCGGCGGCGAATACGACGGCAAACGCATTGTGAGCAAATCGTATATCGACAACGCGATGACAAGGCAACTCGTACCCGACATGCCCGACCCGAACCAGCGCGAGGACTGGCATACGGGTTACGGCTTCCAGATGTGGGAGTGTGCCAACGGATGCTGGCGCGCCTCGGGTGCGGATGGGCAATATATCATCATCAGCCGGGAAAAGGACGCCGTGATCACGCTCACTTCAACCGAAACGCGGCAGCAGGATATCCTCCACGCCATTTGGGATGAAGTGTACAGCCAGCTGTAATACCCGTTCCATAGTAAAAAAGGGGCAACGATCTCGCCAACTCCTGAATTGGGGTGCGGGACGAAGCCCTTTGTTTGTTTTGGCGGCAGGAAGAAAAAAACGATATACTTTCCATTGACTGAAACGGTCAATAGGTATATATTGTTGTTGACCGAAAAGGTCAACGGAGGCAATATGAACGAGAAGTTTTTTGAACAGAGCGAGGAAAGGCAGTCGGCCATCGTAAACGGTGCTTTGAAGCAATTCGCTGTTATGGGCTATAAAAAGGCTTCAATGCAGGATATAGCGCTGGAATGCGGTGTGTCCAAGGCGTTGCTGTTTCATTATTTCGAATCAAAGAGGAACCTTTTTGCCTATATTTACGAATACTCGTTCAACCTTTCCGCCAAAAGCCTGGCTTCGTTTGAATACCGCAAAGACGAGGATCTGTTTGAAATGATCTACAGATCCAACCTCATCAAGCTCGATTTGTTCAAGGCTTTCCCGTATCTGTACAAATTCATATACAAATCTTACTTCGAACAGGATCCGGAAGTACAAACTCTTGTGAAGAACAAAAGTGCGGACTATATGGTGCGATCCATGCCCAATGTGGTGGATTACATGGATAAATCGAAGCTCCGGGAAGGCATAACACCGGAAAAGGCATTGCAGATAATCCTGTGGGTTTCCGAAGGATTCTTACAGAAAAAGCTCGATGCCAATGATTACGACCCTGACATGCTTCTGCGCGATTTCAACGAGTGGATGGATACGCTAAAGCTCTGTCTCTATAACCGATGACGATCGGTCAATTTTTAGGAGGGGGAAATATGTCCGTCGATATCTATGATAAGCAGCATCTGCTGACACTTTCGGGAGGGCCCGTCTGCGTGTACGAATCGGGCGACCAAAGCCTGCCCAACGTCTTGCTTCTGCATGGAGCCATGTACGATGAGTCCAGGTTCATATGGCATCATCTTGCGCCCGAGCTTGCAAAGACACGACATGTCTTTGCCATCGACTTTCCAAGGCACGGCAAAAGCAGGCCTTGGTCCGGCACTATCGGTCAACGGCGGCTTGTGGAAATAGTCCGCGAAGTGGTAGACCATTTTAATCTTGCCCCGCTTCCGGTCATCGGTTTGTCCATGGGCGGAGGCGTCGCGATCGGTTACGGATTGCAATATCCCGACCGGGTTTCTTGCGGTATTTTCATGGGACCGGGAGGATTGGGAGACAAGGTTGCCAATCAGTTTCTTTCCTGGTTGTATGTTAAAACACCCGGCTCGCTTCGATATCTGACCAAGCATTACGCAAAATCGACACCGGAAAAAATGAAAAAAAGTGTGGTGTCGATGCTCAACGATAAAGAGAAATCACCGGATTTGGACGACCTGACAGAAATCCTGATGGAGGAAGCTCAGCAAAAGTGGAAATATAACGAGTTGTCGATGGATGACTGGCAAATGGAAGGCCTGGCACCGTTCCGCCTGAAAATGAACTTTTTGCCGGAGCTGCACCGCTTGCCCTTTCCCGTTCTTTGGCTGCGCGGAAAAAACGACCCACTCGTGGGGCAATCCGTCATGGAAGAAGCGGCGCGGTTATCCCCCAATGGAAGGCTTCAGGTCATTGAAAACGCAGGGCATTTGATTCCGTTGGAACGGCCGAATGAAGTAAGCCAAATCGTACAGGAATTTTTTCTGTCCAACAATTTGTGATACGGTTATCAACGCTTTTCTATAATGACGTCGGTCTCCGTAAGGAACTGTGTGGATCCATCAGTTGCTCCAAAAGACAAGAGCGCTGATGAGGCGGCGAATCTGATGTTTACAAACGCGCGATAAAACCAAACGGCAGCGCAGGCTGCCCATGCTTTTCATTGGCAACAGATCAATCCTTCTTTTTCACCTTCACCCTTGTCCCATCCGGCCGCTCGATGACCATACTGTCCAAATGCGCGCCAAGCGACGCTTTCATATCCGCAACATACTGCGTGTGCAGCATCTCCCGTTCTCGCGCTTCTTCTTCGGTCAGCGGGCGCTGCTTTTTAAGGTTTGCCAGTTCATTGATGCGCTTGATGTCCTGTTCGTTCATTCTATCCTCCGTGCCGCGTTTGGGGTGATTGTTCTTAACGGATAATTTCAGTACAAGCTATTTTAGCACATCCCAAACTGTGCTATAATGACTCGATTACCTACTTGGGAGGATTTTTCATGCTGTACGCAACTTGGATTCACGGTTCCGAGGATATCGCGCCTGCGAAGACCGTCCGTGAAGACGTTTTTGTAAAGGAACAAGGCTATGCCCCCGAGGTCGAATTTGATGCGTTTGACGCGATGGCTTGGCACGTCGTTGCCATGGACGACGAAAAACCCATCGCCACGGGACGCATCTATCTCGATCAAAGCAAGTTCAATTTGGGACGCGTTTGCGTGTTGCCCGAATACCGCGGATTTGGCGTCGGCGATGCCGTCGTCCGGCTGTTGCTGGACCGTGCGCTGACAGCGGGCGCCGCGGGCATCCACATCAGCGCTCAGACCTATTGCAAGGATCTCTATAAAAAGTTCGGCTTTGAAGAAGTCGGCGAACCGTACTTCCCCGAAGGCGATAAGATCGAACACATCGACCTCTATGCCGACGGCCAAAACATCGTGCTCCCGACTGCCTGCGGCGGCGGATGCGGCGGCGGCTGCGACAGCTGTGCCGGATGCGGCGGCGAAGAAGCCGAAGAGGAGATCTCTCAGGACGAGGAATAAGCGTTTCCTCTCTTGCAAAAAGCAGGTGCCTTTGTTATAATGAGCCTCGCTGTGCGTACTTGCGCATAGCGAGGACATTTTCATCGCATGTCCCGCAAAGAAACCCTATGCGCTGATGTAGCTCAGGCGGCAGAGCACTTCCTTGGTAAGGAAGAGGTCTCGGGTTCGAATCCCGACATTAGCTCCAAAAAAAGCCCTCAACAGAGGGCTTTTTTCGTTCAGATGAACCAGTGACTTAAAGCTTAAATTATAATTGTCCGTTATTTGTCCGTTATCATTCTTCTCAATTCGGAAAGTCCAAGCTAACCTCATCGAAACAGGATGATGCGCCGACGAATAAGCAGTAAAAGCGCTTGTGAAATATATAGATAAGTTTTACTGAACTAAAAAAGACGAAAACTCCAGGCATCGTTCATGGGAGCATTGCTATCGGGCATTTATCAAAAAATGTTGCGAGCAGCCGGATGAGTATACTGTCGACACTTTATTCTTACACTTTGGCTTCTATCTGGCAAGCTGGGGAATGAACCGAAATTTATTTCTACTTTGGAAGGATTACAAAAATTCATACTGTGTCTTGATTTAAACCTATACTATGTATTCTTCCATCAATTTTACTTTTTGCTGTTTTGATAGCGCATCATTAGATTTATAACGAACATAAGACATTGACTCCCACCTCTGGTTATTGCTTTCATTTACTTACTATCATAACAAAGCAGATGCAGTATGTCTTTAACAACGCAAAGAATCATGTAGTGGTTGCATGATTCTTTCGTTGTTAGAAATAATCTCTTGCATTGGTATATCGGCTTCAGACTAAACGAGTATAGAATTCAAATAACAAGGACAGGCGTAAATTCTCGTCTGCCCTTTATTAATCAAACTACAAGTTTTCCAACTTTTTCTGAAACTGTAACCGTTACCTGAAGCCCTGCGTTGAACGATAGGAAATCCTGTTCCATGCCGTCTGAAAAAATCACGCCGCCCTCTGCCATATGCGATTCGATCTTAAGTGGCTGCGCTTTCGTGATTTTTCCAAAAGTGAGCGAAGTGCCTGTGATACGGCTTGGGAACGGTTCCCGTACCGAGAAGTACAGATAATCCGCGTTCCAAGGAGGCTGTAGCAGTTTTACATTCGCATTGCTGCCAGAAAGGATGTTCAAGATGCCTAAAGCGCCTGTCAATACACTTTTCATCCAGCCGGTGGATCCCAGCCCAGTGGAAATGATGATGCCGCTGCTGGATTGCCGTTCTTCCAGTTCACCGGTACAAAGCCTGTATCGAGCTGAAACATGCGTTTTCTGGCCGATGAAGAGATCGTTTACGGCATGTAGCGTCTGCCCGTCGTTCAGGGAGGCCTTTGCCATGGAGACCTCCCTGAAATGCCGCCTTCCCTTTTGCACGTCGGTCACAATCGTCTGTAAATCGGATACTTTGAACGGCAGGAGCACGCCGTCATAGCGGGTTGGGTCGGGGTTTATCCCAATCAGCGGCTGGCTGTCCAGGTATTTCATTGTATTTGCAACGAGGCCGTCCTGGCCCAATGCCACGACGATGTCTTCCTGCCCGAAAAGAAAGTTCGGCACAAACTCCCGGTCCACCACCTGAACAATGCCTGCCGGATCAAGTGCGGTTTGTGCTTGTAGCAGCGCCTCTTTATACCGGCTGTCCTCCTCGATGTATTCACCGAAGTCGGCTCCCATGTGCTCGACATAGAACTTCGCCTGCAGTACCGTATTGTAGCGGGCAACCAATTCCTGCAGCCTTGTTTTGCGTCTGATCAGTATGATTTTGGAACCATTGGCGTCCATCGCCGTCACGCCCTTATAAGTTCCGATATGAGATCGGGGGTGATGTTAAGAGTACCTATTTTTGCCGCGTTCTCCGCAAGTTCATGAAAAGCCAATGCCGCCAATTTGCCAGGCTCCATGTTCACAGCCGATAGCGCCTGAATCACTTTCGGGTTACTGTCTTGCAGTACTTTCATGATACCTGCCAGCTCATATGCCCTAGCGTCCGCTTTCGCATTGTCGTTCTGCACGGCAAGCTCCACAAGCTGTCTGCGCTTTTCCTCTAACTTTGTATCGAAGTTCATCTGCTCGTTTTTTATCTCGTTCTCCTTAGCCTGGGCCGCGCGTTCAGCCTCCAACTGCGCCTCACGGATCTGCCGCTTTTTCTGTTCTATCGCTACCTGCGTGTTCAACTCGTTTTCCTTGATTGTGCGCTCCTGTTCGATAGATGCGTTACGTCGTTCGTAGATGGCCTCATCAGCTTTCTTTAAAATCTGCTCCCTAGTCTGCGCCTCAAGCGCCCTCGCCGTCTCCTTGTTTGGAAGAACAGCCAGGATCGATAGTCCCATGATCTCAAGCCCAAGCTGTATTAACTCTTCATTTCCCTTTGCCTCCGAAAGGATGGCACCTGCCAACGAGCCACCCATGATGATGGCATCTTTTAGAGCGGTTCCGCCTATTTGTTCCCTCGCAAGTACGTGGATGGCGTTGACGACCCTCTGCGACAGCTTTTGCGGGTCATCGGAGACGTAGTGCATTCTTTTCAGATCGAACGTGTAGTTCTGAAGTCCGGCGATTTTCTTGTGATCGACGATACGCCATGTGACCTGACCTTGAACGGTAACGTTCTGAAAATCCCGAGTGACTTCCTCAAATATGAAAGGCGAATCTGTCGTACCCACAGGGATGCAGATGATGGAAGTCGAGCGGACGTAGTAGCGAAAGGCGAGACCAATGCCTTCCTTCACGATTTTGCCCTTTCGGTACCTGAGAATAAACTCGCTTGGCTGGAATTTGACATACTTGAAACCGAACATATCTATCCCTCCTTAATTATTTTTTCAATCACAATGAGGCAGGTGCTGTCCGGAAGCTGGACCGGGCATCCGGATTCGTCTGAGAACTCGACCTTCTGCGAAAGCGCTACCGGATATCCATCCTGTAGATAATGCCTGAATTCAACGATGCGTGCGCCGCTGCCTAACGTTTGTTGAATGAACTGTCTGTATCCAGATGGTGTGAAGTAGCCGAACTGCTCCTGTACCTCGTGCACATACGATTCCTCGCCCCAGGTGTAGGTATAGAGGAACTCCATTGCGTCATTGACGTTCATGACGACCTTGTTGCGGCCGATTTGTTCGAAAATTATCTTCCTGCCCATAAAGTCCGCGGCGTATCGTCTTAAAAATGCCATGCCTTCTTCCGAGTGAAAGCGGATGATTCGCCTTGTTTGCTCAGGCTCTGTCATGATGCCGTCGCGGATTATGATGCGCCCACCGGGCTGCAAGATTTTATAAGCGGAGGTAAGCGCTGCGGCCATTGTATCGGGGTTGAATTTCTTACCGTTATAGGGGATGTAGGAAAACAGCTCATGCAATATCGAACAGAATATGACCGTGTCCACACTGCCGTTTTCCACGTATTTCGAAAGATCCAGCGCGTCGCCATAGATCACTTCCCAGTGCTTGTGCTCAAGACGCTTCTTCTTTTTCAGCTCCTCGATGACGTTTTGTGATATGTCGACACCCATAACGCTGCACTGCGGAAGCTTATCCTCGATAAGATCCATCAACGCGCCGCCCCCAGGGCCAATGTCCAAAACCTTTTGCCCCTTGATATAGTCGAGGATGACGCTTTTATATTCCACCGTGCTGTTGTTCATCATGGCCAGGTACCGTTCCTCCTCATTGAAGCGGTCGTATCTGTCCCTTCGCAGGCCGAATAGATCGAAGAGCATAAGTACGGCTTTCTCATAGAGGACGTCGGATTTTTCCGCCTCCACACAGAAATCGATAAGCGCCGCTCCGGCGTCGGAAAAACGAAACGAGAAGAAAGCCGTGTCCCCCGTGTCGTTCGTCGTTACTCTCTGCTGCACGTGCGGGCTGTTTGCCCACTGTCCCGAAAGGATCCCCTCGATAGTAAGATTCGAGAGATAATTCTCTATGATCCGCTTCTTATAAATATTGACGCACTTTTTCCCTCCGCGCTGATAGTAAACGCTCTCCATCAGTGGGCCAAAGCTCAGGTGGCGTACCGGAGTTTCGCGGACAGAAAATGCGGCCATCAGTAGGATCTTCACATACTGCTCAAAAGAGAAATCGTAGAGCGCAGCCTCGACGTACCAGAGTTGGACTGTTGATAGCACATGATCGATTGCATCAAACGCACGGCGGTTTGAATGCAATCCGGAAAACGCGCTTTCGAAATCCTCGCCGTTTGCAATCGACGTCGTACGCAGTCGCCTGAGCCGCTCCTGTATGCCAAACTGTTTTGAAAAATCGCTGCTGACCAGCAAATCGATTGCCTCTTGAACTTCATTGGCGGCCTGCACCCACAATGGTTCGCTCACGGCGCCGATGATGCAGCGGTTGAGCATACAGAGGATTTGGGCAAGTTCTTCTTTTGGCAGCAGCCCGTCTGAAACAAGCGAACAAAGCGCTCCGCTTTCCGTAAGAAGTACTTCCCCACGCAGGTATTGACCGATGAGGCCATGTGTTACAATCAGTGTTTTGACGATTCTCCTTGTTTTATCGTCCTGTTCTTCGGCTTCGACTTCATATATCTGTGCAGAGCCTTCGTTGTGCACAGCAAGGTTGATACCGGCCTTTGCCCACATGCCACGGGTATTGGGTAGGCCTGCTTTTGCGACCTCCGCCCATTGGAGAGCCTTCTCTACAAAGCGTTTTTGCGAATCCTCTCCTGTCAGATTGTCAAGGATCACAAGCGAGCGCTTGACGTACGCCAGCACGTAGTTTTGCTTCCTATCCTCCATCGAGCAAATGCGTTCCAAGTTGACAATGCGCTCATGCGTAAGTGCCAGGTGCAAGAGCCACCGCTCCGTTTTTAATACCCGCAGGTTACCGGATTCATATTGCAGTATTGATTCGATGGGGTTCAACATGAAAACACCTCTATTCTTAATGATCCACCTTTACTCTATCTTGCTTTTCCAATTCTGGTTGAACCGATAAAGCCTGCTAGGCCTATGCCCCGCGTCGCTTGTATAATTGTCCGTTTCCAGCACCATTGCCGCTGTCTTCCGGCGGAAATTGGCTTTTAATAGCTCCGTATCCAAGATGATCTCATAGACCTGCTGCAGTTCTGTGAGCGTAAAAAGCTCAGGCATCAGATTGAATGCGATATCCGTGTACTCAATTTTGTTCCGCAGTCGGTCCACGCCGTAAGCGATGATTGCCCCGTGATCGAAAGCGATCCTCCCGCTGGACAGGACAGATTGCTCAGTACGTGCTGTCCTACCTTCCGTACTGCGGACGGTTTTGATCTGTGCCGAAAGCGCCTGTTCCTCAGAGGTCAGTATCAAATCAAATATTTTCTCTTCAATCACGCCTTTTGCCGAGTGCGTCCTCTGTTCGGAACGGAGTTTAGAGGAAACGGCAAACCAGCGAGCATCGCTAGCGTCGCTGCCTGAACGGATGGCAAGTCGCGAACTATCTACAAGCGCCAAATAGGCTGTGCTAATCACACGCGTCCTCGGATCGCGCCCTACGTTCCCGAACGTATAGAGCTGTTCCATGTAGATGTTCTCCACATTGGTTTCTTCCTTCAATTCCCGGAAGGCTGCCGCGTCTAGGCTTTCGTCCATGTGTACAAACCCTCCCGGCAGAGCCCATTGGCCTATGCAGGGATGGTCAGCCCGTTTGACCAACAGGATTCTCAGTTCCTTTTGTGGCAGCTTCCGGTAGTTGCTCTCCTGTTCATCCGTCACAGTGAAAACGAGCGTATCCACAGTAACGGAGGGGCGTTCGAATTTCGAGACATCGTATGACGAAAGGAACTCCCTTTCGTTGAGTCCCTCATTGTTCAAAATTCCAGTCTCATTCATACCAAATTCCATCCATTTCTTATTTTCCTTTTGATAATATCATATTAGTATTATCTTTGAATCTTGTCAACATTTTTCGTAAATTAAAAACGATGGGCGAACAGAAGACTCTAGGACTAGTACCCCTCTTGCGTTTTTGAGTCATCTGATCTAGCCTTACATACCCCTTAATGGGACAGATAAAACTTACTTTTTGGGGGTAATTTTGTCCGTTTTTTGTCCGTTATTTGTCCGTTATTCGTGCAAAAACCTACCAAAAAAGACGATCAGCTACAAAAGGCTAAACGTTAAAAATGCCTATATATAGGCATTTTTTGAATGTTACCAGAAGATACAAAAGTCGTCCCGAGCCGTTGGTAAGGAAGAGGTCTCGGGTTCGAATCCCGACATTAGCTCCACAAAAAAGCCCTCAGCAGAGGGCTTTTTGCGTTTTCTTAGCATGACGGGTATATTCATTTTATCATTTGTAGGTTCTTTCATTCCAAAACGCTGCTTCTCGCGCTTACCGCACCGGCTGCAGCCTATTTCAAATCTCTTTCGATCGGGACGATGACTTTCTCGTATCGCTCGATCTTATAGTTGAGGCGATCCAGTTCAAGACATTCGTTTCAACGGATAAAGTTTGTCGCCACGCGCTCTTCCCGTTGCGGCAGCGGCACACCCGCGTTCTTGCCGGCTTCCTTGCATTTTAAAAACCATGCCATGTTCTGTCCCAGAATCCGCATGATCTGCATGCCCTCCAAATCCTGCCGTACTTCGTCGGGCGTATTGCCGTGCACCATGTTCCAATACCGGGACGAAATGACCGGCATCTCGGATATGGTAAAGTATTTGTTGAGCTGGTCAAACGTCGCCGTTGTCCCCGCACGCCTTGCCGAAACGACAGCGGCTGCAGGCTTCAGGTAAAACGATCTGCGATTGGCACGGGAATCCGTATAAAAGACACGGTCCATAAAGGATGTCATCGCCCCGCCCATGGAAGCATAGTGCACCGGCGAGCCAAACACAAAGCCGTCGGCATCCTTGGCGAGTTCAAGGAAATCGTTGACACTGTCCTTAAATACACATTGCCCGGTCTCGCGGCAGGTCCTGCACGCGATGCAGCCGGATAGGGGCTTGGTGCCGATATGGAAAATTTCCGTTTCGATGCCCTCAAGGTTCAGCGTTTTCGCCACTTCATCCAAAGCCGTAAAGGTGCATCCGTTTATGTGCGGGCTTCCGTTTACCAAGATTACTTTCATGACAGCCTCCCAATAGAGTTCAGTATTTTAGCCGATTAATACTTTTTTTAAGCGACGCTTCTTTTCCCATCATACCACTTTTATCGACAACCTTTGAAACCATCGCTTTTTCGGCATATCTTTCGGATGCAATCAGCTTACCACCTGGAGTTAGCTCCAAGTCAAGAAATATTTTCAGGAAGTTTTCCAAATTCAGAATGATGATAACTCTCGGACAATACAAAAGGCCCTCTGCGGAGGGCTTTCGTGTTGAAGGTAAACGAATGCTAAAGTAATGTTCGTAAACATAGCATGGCTTTAAACGCACTCATTTCGGCGCTTCCATCGTCTCCGTTAGAGCTTCCACAGCACGCTTTATATCAAACATCGGACTGGAAAAATCCATATACCACCCAATTGTTTCGTCGATGTATTTCTTTTTGAATTGCTCATCTGCCATGACAGCACATTGAAGGTTGTGCAATCGATCGGCGGACTTGACTGCCTTGGCGATGGCGTTTCTCTTAATCCGCCGAATGTACGCATCCATTTGGTAACCCGGTTCCTTTGTCAGCAACTTAACAGCCGCCGCTACGTTTTCCCCGCCGAGCAAAATTATTTCTTCAACGCTGGCTGTCGTATCCTCCAAAAGGTCATGGAACAATCCTGTGATTTGGTATTCAAGCGGAAAAGAATTGTGCTTGAGCATTTCAGCCACGGCAATCGGATGCGAGATATAAGGAGCGCCGCCGATGCGTATTTGACCCGAATGCATTTTCGTTGCATAGTCATGTGCACGATCGAACGAGTCACGATCTTTTTGCGATAATTCCACCCGAAGATCCCCTTTCGTTTTTATACTTTTATCAACAGTGGGCTCTTAAAACCAACGGCATTAAGAGCCCGCGAACCAACTTCTTTTAGATTACGGTTCCCGCTACTTCTTCCCCCGCTTGTTAAAATCCTCGTCGATCTCTTCCTTCCAGTCCGCCATCGGTTTGCTGGCGCGCATATTGGAAACGGCGCTGTTGATCGCGCGGAAGTTGGTGCGCATCCCCTGGCTGTCCGCGTGGAAGTTGGCCGCCATGCTGCCGTCGATGCCCATTTGGGAGGCGGTCATTGCCGCATCGATATTGGCGCCGAGGAACAGGAATTCCCAGCCGTACTTTTTCTTTTGAAGTTCGACCATATTTTTGATCATCAAAAAGCTGTATTCGCAGCTTGAGTTTTCCATGCCGTCGGTCGTGATCACGAACAGTACTTTTTCGGCCTGTTCACTCTCGCTGGTATTCGCCTGCGCGTTGCCGATTTTGCTGATGGTCTTGCCGACGGCGTCCAAAAGCGCCGTCGAACCCTCGACATAATATTCTTTCGCCGTGATGGGCTTCACACCTTTGATGTTGATCCTATCGTGCAAAAGTTCGTAGTTGTTGTCGAACAATACGGTCGTGACCACGGCATCCCCGGGCTCATCCTTCTGCTTCTGTAAAACCGAGTTGTACCCGCCGATCGTATCGCTCTCAAGCCCCGCCATCGACCCGCTTTTGTCCAGAATAAACACCAGTTCGACCAAATCTTTTTTCATTTGAGTATCCTCCTTGTTTGTTGTAAACAGAGGATACCATGGGGCTTCAGGGCACAGGTCGCATCGGAAGCGACATTTACGCGCCCATTGTCGGCTGGTCGAACGCGAACAGCGTTTCGTTGATTTCAAAGATATTGTAGTTACCCGATTGGATGAAATATTCGACAATCACATCGAACAAATTGCTGTGCGAGAGCGCAAAGCCAGCTTTTTCGATCAAATCCCTCGTTTCGCCGATGGTAAGCTGTAATGCTACCGCAAGTGCCAGCGTGGTCGCCTTGCTCGGCTTATAATGCATGTCGCTGCGGATTTTGGAAAACAACCGCCTGTCCATGTTCGCCCGCTTATAGACGTCAACGTCCGTCATCCCCTTTTCATCGATTATGCGCAGCAGCGACTGGGAAAACGTCTCCTCAAGCCCTGTTGTAAAATCGATGGCGACTTTGGCCTGCATAACTTCCGCTGCGGGCATGGCGGGACGAAACGCCGCCTCATCGTATTCAAAGCTTTTTTCCTGCCGGATGCGCTGCAGCCGGTTGGAAAAAGCTTCTTCATGCTCGTCAACATAATGGTCGTCGATGTACTTGGTGACCGATTTGAACAGCTTTTCGCTCAGCGCAAAGGCGCTTTTGTCGAACACGACCAGATATACGTCCATGTCGTTTTCAAGCAAAAACGCGCCGATGGCGGCAATGGCAACCTGCAAGGCCTTGTCCTTCGGGTATCCGTAGATGCCGGATGATAGTAACGGAAACGCTGCCGATTCAAGGCCGCGGCTTTTGGCAAGCTCCAGCGCATTGCGATAAGCGGCTGTGAGCAGCCTTTTTTCGCCGTTTTTTCCGCCTTGCCATACAGGGCCCACGGCGTGGATGATGTATTTTGCGGGAAGGTCAAAGCCGTCGGTTATTACAGCCTCGCCGATCTTACAGACGCCGATTCTTTTGCATGCCGCTTTGAGTTTATCAGCGCCCGCCGCTTTAAAGATTGCCCCGCATACGCCGCCGCCCTGTTCGAGTTGCGGATTGGCGGCATTGACGATCGCGTCGGCATATACCTTGGTGATATCGTTGCGGATGATAGTAAGGGGCATAAACGTTCACTCCTGTTCTATGTGCATGGCGGCTTTATTTTCCGTTGTTGATCGGGATCTGAAAGCTGACGTTGCCGATATACTGTCCGGTTTTGGTGTCAAAGTACGTTGCGTCTTTATACACAAACGCACTCAGCCGGATGGACGCGACGTCCCCGATCTTCGTTCCCGCGGTCAGCTTGATGGAGGTCAACAGCGTGTTCGGTTCCGTCTTGGTCAGATGCGAGTGAAAACCCGTCTGGTGCACGGCGTCGTACATATACACTTCGATATACTGGTAAAAATACTTCGACGGATCTTTGGGCGCGTCCTCAGGCCCGCGGATGGTCAGGTTGACGACCTCCGACGACTTTAGCGTGAAGCTTAAAAAGTAGCCTACCTTGTAGTTCTCCGATTTTGGGAACTTCTTCCAGCAATTCATGAAGATGCCGCCCGTGGAACCGGCAAGCGTATTGTCACCGGACGCAAAAGCGTGGAACGTCGCGATGTCCTTGCCCTTGACCCACGGCTGGTCGTAGCCTGCCAGCAGGTCTTCACGCGCGTTGTTGCGAAGGTACAGCCCGACGATGTTGGGTGCGCCGTCTTCCACTTTCACAGAAGGTGCAAGCGAGGGCGCCAGGATCGGCTGGGTCGCGGAAGGCGAAAAGTTTGCGCCGGGCGTGCCCGTGTTTAAATCAGCAGGGGTCTTGCATCCCGACACCAGCAAAACAAGAACCAGAAGAGTTGCGTACGCACTGCGTTTCATCAAGTTCCTCCTCATTTTTCATCCTTAAAGTATAAACGTGCTTGCGCATTTGTTACTGTGTCGCAGCCGTCGGGGTCGTCTTGGGGCCGTCGACAATGACCTGTCCAAAATTGTAAAAGGGATCTTTGACGCCTGGGCAGAGCGCACTCTTGCCGTATGTGAGCATATCGGTAAGCGGCCGGGGCCCGAGATACGTCGCCCCGTCGTTCATGATCAGGTTGCACATGTTGCCAAGAAAGACGATGGATGCCGAAGCGCCGCCGTCAAAATTGTAGGCGACTGAACAACCCTGCTGCACAAAAAGTTGCGCAAACTCGTTGATGTTCATGCCGCGGCTGCGCTTGATTCTGCCTTCGACCATGATGGCGACCAAGTGCCCGGGCTCAATCATCCCGACTCCGCTGCGCGGGCTGCGGCCGCTGTTGATGCCGCGGACATCCGACATCTTTTGAACAATCACACCGTCCTTAACCATGGTGGGTCCGAACGAATAGGCATTGACCACGCCCTGATCCACAAGCGCCTGCGCGGTGGTTTCACCGGGCGCAAACACACGCAGCGAGTTGTCCGGGAAGAACGCGAGCGTATCCTCTTTTTTGCCCTCCTGGTAGACCTTTCCGTCGCGGATCAGAATACCCTTGATCTCTTTTTCGACATAGACAAGATAATCGCCGTTGATCGCGACGACGGATCCGTACGAGCGCGCCAGTATGCAGGGCTTGTTGCGTTTCGTCCCGGGCGGCGTCATCGATCCGAACGCGG
The DNA here is from genome assembly GCA_942492795.1 of uncultured Christensenellaceae bacterium. Lineage (GTDB taxonomy): Bacteria > Bacillota > Clostridia > Christensenellales > QAND01 > RGIG3178. The sequence goes on along the minus strand of OW818639.1, from coordinate 923,743 downwards.
CCTTTTCGCGCATGCCGTTGCGCAGTCTGATATCGGCGACATAATAGACCAGCGTCTTTTCCGTATCGACGAACTGTTTGATCTCCACGCGCAGATCATACGAATTGTAAAACCAATAATCCGGCAGCGGCGCGCCCTTGGCGTACGGATCGATCACGACACCGGCTTTTTGATAGACTACGATCTCCTTGCCCGCTTTGGCAAACAGCGCATCTTTGGGATCGGGCGTCGGAACGGATTCACTCGGTGCAGGCGTGTACACGGGACCGATCACTGCGGCGCTTTGTTTGCAGGCGGCAGTGAGCGACAGAAGCACCAAGAACAGAAAAACGAGCAAACGCCTCATCGCGATGCCCTCCTTCGGGAAAGGATAAAAATGACAATCACAAGGCATATGGATGCCAATGCGATCAAAATGTACAGCGGGAACTCGGAAGCAGACGTACCGCTCGCGGGAACATGGACGTCGTTCGTGGGTGTCGGTGTCACAGCCGGTGCAGGCGTGGCGTAATAGGCCGGATTGACGGCATAAAGGCTGTCCGCGATGATATGGTGCATCAGGTCGTTTGCCCCGGCATCCTTGCCGACATTGGTATACGCCAAGCCAAAGAGCCGGCAATCCGTCTTGCCGGTTATCCGGACGTCCATTTGGAACACTGCCTGCGTCACATGCTGCTTATACGCGGTCCTCGCGATGTGCAGCGCGGTTTTGCCGCCCATGGAGGGTACGGTCACTTTTTCGTCCAAGACAAACGGGTCGCTTTCGTACAGGTGCAGATAGCACTTGGCAACGTTCCATGTGCCGTACTTCGCGGCGGATTCCGGATAAAAGGCAGCATCGCCCGAGGATTTGACACAGGCAAGTGTATGAGAAGCGCTTACCATATGCGCTCCGTGTCCATACTCTCCCCCAAGATCGTGCGTAACGACGACGGAGGGCTTAAACCGCCGGATCTGCGCCGTGATGAATTCATCCACCGCGCCCTTCTCCCACAAGGCCTCGCCGTCTTTCAAGGAATCCGTCAACTTGTCGGGAAACGTCCCGAACACGGGCGTAAGCCTGTTGCCCAGCATCCATTGGCCGTACATACCCTCTTCCACCCGTCGCCGGTTCGGATTGGTCATAAACACGACCTGCACTTTATAGCCGCGGTTGACGGAATAGATCGGAACGATACAGCCGAAATCCAGAATATCATCGTCCGGATGCGCCGCAATGATCAGGATATCGCATTTTGGGGCAGGAGGGTCAAAAGTTCGCAAGTCATCGGGGGGATCGCCGGAAAAAGTACGTATCTCGCCAAGCGACAGCAATCCTTCGCTTTTAATCAACAGCTCACCCGACTGCTTGTCCTGCGGGATGCTGATGAATTGGATATAGCACTCGTCGTTGGTTTGGGAATAAATGACATCGCCGTCTTTTGTTTCAATCGTAAAGTCTCCCGGCGGCTTTAGCCAAGACAGCCACAGCCCGCTCACAGGTTTGTCCGCGGGCGGACGGATCGTGATATAATCGCTGGGTCCATCGGCGGTCCATCCCAAATAGCCAATGCCGTCGGTCAAAGAAGCCGCGCTTTTGCCAGAGCTGACGGTGATGATGCATTGTTTGGTGACGTCAGTACCGCCGGCAAATGCGGTACCGGGAGAAAACAGACAACAGAACATACAGGCACAAGTGAGAAGCAATGCAGTTTTATACTTCATTTGGTTTACAACCCTTTAAACAAATCGCTTACGATTCAGTATACTATAAATCGATCGTTGCCGACCTTTCTATTTTCGCATTGGCTCGTTGATTTCACAATAGATTTTGTCATCAAGTTGTCTTTACTTTGCCGTTTTGCGCAGCATAGACCTGCCGTTTGCGGGCGGTTTGCCGAACTGCTGCGTTTGTCTTTCGACAAAAAAAGGCCAGAGCCGGAGAAACTCCGGTTTAGCCTTTGTCTTTTTAAATGCTGCGCGTTCGTCACATGGTTAAGCTCTGCGGTTCGCCTACGATCGGGGAAAAGTCGCTGTATGTTTTCAATCCGCCGACGACGCGGTACGCACGCACCTTGTAGTAGTATAACGTGTCGTCGATGCGCTTGGCGTTTTTAAGATACGTGTTTCTGGTTGTTTTGAACAGCTCGAAGCCGTCAATCGGCGACATGGAACGCCATATCTCATACCCGGATTTTCCCGCCACAGCGTTCCAAGATATTTTGACACTTGCCGCTTTCGCAATGGCTGATTTCGCGCCCGTTACCGTTGAAAGCATCGGCGTTGCGGATACGACCGTTGAAAAATCTCCATAGCTCTTCTTTCGGCTGACCGTGCGGTAGGCGCGGATCTTATAATAATACGTTTTGCCCGTGGTCAAGCCGGTGTTCGTATACGACGTTGCGCTCAACGCCTTGATCAACTTAAACGAACCGGTTTCGGATGTTGCACGCCATACCTCGTATCCGCTCGCGCCGTCAACGGTGTCCCACATCAGTTTGACGCTTCGGTACCCGGTTGCCGCCGCACTGCTGATCATCGGTGTTTCCACAGCGCTCGTACTTATGGGCGTTGCGGTTGGCGTAGCAGAAGGTTCCGGTGTCTGTGTCGGGGCAGCCGTTGGCGCAGCTGTGGGCGTTGTCACAGGCGTCGCTGTAGGTGTCAGGGTCGGCGTAGGCGCAGGTAATGACGTGGGTGCTGCCGTCGGAGCAGGTGTTGGGGATGTCGCTGTCGGCGTAGCCCCTGTCCCCTCACCGTTGACCAACAGTTCGGCGTCAGACCGTAAAATCGGTGCAAACGAGGCGACAGTGTTCCCATTGGCCGCGCTGCCGATGTTTATGCTCCTGATAAAATTGTATCCCTTTGCGGCATCCCACGTATTCGTGTTCGCAAACCGGATGGAATACAACGGATTGCTGTTGAGCTTGTTCGGCATGTTTGCATAGATGTTCCAGCTGCCCGGCGCAATATTGGACGGAATGCTGAAGTACAGATCCTTTGTCATCACTCCTTTGTCTTTTGTCCAAAATCTCGCGTCGTCGTTGACAACGGCAGTGTACGTTTGCGTTCCGTTGCTCAATACGATCTGAAAATCCCTGGCGTTGATCAGGTTCGCAAATCCCGTGTTCGCAAGGTCCATTGTAAGATGCAACGCTCCGCCCTGCACAGCATTGGTGTTGACGGAAGCTTTTGACAGCACGAACCGGTACCCGAGATATTTTGAAATATAGTCAAACGTGTTTGCGCTTTCATAGGTCGTGCTTTTCCATTTGAGAAGGACTTTTGGATGATATTCCGAGTTGAGTATTTGGGCATGCAGCATATTCAATTCATACACCGCATTGATCGGATCGGAGTACGTTGTGAGCATGTTGCTCTCCGCGACGAACGGCACATATTTGTCATGATTGTTCGCCCAATTCAATTCATCCTGTCGGGTGTATGTCGGATCGACGTACGTTCCGTCTTCATCCTTGTTGCTCAGCAGCGCATCGTTGTGGAAGCCCGCTCTTGCGAAATTCGATTGGTTAAAAGCGATGGAGGGCGTCATTGTCTGATTGGGAAACATATCGCGGATGAAATTCGGCTGTCTGATTTGTATTTGCCTGCTTTTCGGGACAGCGTCCATAAGAGCGGTTAAAACGGTTGTTCTCGCCTCTAAAGACGGAACGTCTCCGTTCCCGTAATACGAGGTGTGCCATTCGCCCCACGGCCCCAAAAACCCCGCCTGCACGCAATAGAGGATGTCTTCGAACTCGTAGAAAATCGGCTTAAGCTGTGCAATGTGTCCCGTTATGATGGAGAGGCTTCTTGGCTCCGGTTGACTGGCTCCGACAAAATCATATGCGGCACGAAATATGACGCTGACGCCGTACTTTCTCGCAGCGCTGAATGCGGATCGTATTTCCTGCAATTTAGCGTCGCTGATCGGCGTTGTTTTAAACGCGCTGATATCCGCTTCCAAAAGCACATTCGTGATTCCTTGTGCCCGGATGGATTCGATATCCCACAAATCGTCGGTCGCGTATGCTCTGAACCAACCTCGTTCTGGGTTGGCAAGCATTGTTGCCGTATCTTCCGTGAATATGATGCTTTCCATGGCATCAAGCGAAGAAACCGCCGCCGCAGCACAATTTACAGCAAATACGCTGGCAAGAGCGCTCTGCATAAAAAATGATACCAACAAGGCGAAGCAAATTCTCAACAGATATCGGGTCGGTCTTTTTTGGCGGTTAAAACTGGACATAAAATAAACCTCCTCATGTTGCAGCCAAAGGAGGTTCGTTTTTTGAAAACTAAAACCTCTTGGCAACCCGACGATCATAGCTTTCGCCTTAGACTCGTGGCTTTGCGTCCAAACCTTTCGGAATGTTTGCCGTTTTTCAAGAATTCAGTTGTATGATGTATATATCGGCATATACCGATGTAATCTTAAATATAGAGTCATCACTGTTTTTCGTCAATGCCCTATTTGTAAACAGTTTTAATCATGCATCCAGTTCTATAGGCTTTTTCAATTAAAAACATCCTATTTGAACGGATGCGCAGGCGGATGAAGACGCTTCTTTACCTAAAGGCTGTCGGTTTTCATTCATTGCTCCATTGACCCAGAATGTATATTTTATCGCTCCTTGTTTTGTTCATCGCGAACTCAACGCCGGGCTTCTCTGTCATGGGATCGATAATGGCGATCCCCACTTGGTATATACCGGCAGACAATGCCGCAATGGACAGGTCTGTCGAACTTTGGATACCCGAATCATCCACAATGGTACTCAGTTTTACATCGACCGGTGCTTTTATCACTTCGTTTCCCTCGACATCAAAGAGGTAGACAAAGACATCCCAATTTCGATACAGCGGTGCCATGCCGTCGTTGACCCAGATGAGCTTTATATTCAAACTGTTTTTCAACGGTGATTTGTCCAGCGCAGCCTGATCGATGCGCAGTCGGTATCCCAACGATTTGTGCACTTGCTCAATGCCATCGACATACTTGAGACTTTCCCCCGAAGGGCATTGGGGCCCGATAAACGACATGTGGGACTGTCTGATAAGGCGGGTGGTTGCATCGATATCATCCGCCAGCAACTGCTTCATTGAAACCGCGCTGGTGAATTCACCGCCAATGGGTGCTGTTTTCCATGCATCGGGCATCGCCGCCAAAGCGTCTTTCTCCTGCGTCTGGTCATATTCGCCGCCGTTTTTGATCCAGTCAAGCCAGATTTCCGTGGCTTGCGTCAAGCCGGTCATGTCGTTGAAGATGCCCAAATTGTTTTCTTTCGCTGTCGTAAACGGTCTGCGCATCAGGATCAACGCGTTGGGGAAGCTTTCAAGATATGGCATGATGTACTGTTCACGAACGCTTTGAAGCGGCATTTTGCGGATTCCGTCTTCGAATTTTGTATGCCATTCGCCCCAATGACCCAGACTGCCCAATTCGATATAACAGAAAAAATCGTCGCTGCCGTAGCGCTTGCCCAGTGCCTGAATTGCATTTTTATGATACTGAATAAAGAGTTCGTTGTTGTAATTGGGGGAATAGCCTTGCCCATAATCGGTATTATACCGGTCTCCGTCGCCGCCCGTTAGCTGATACAGCCAGTCGGGAATATCCATGTGCTCTTGAGCGCCGGGCTTGTCACACACAAAACGGAATACGACACGCTTTCCCGAGCTGCGCCATTGCTCCAAATAATTTTCCGATTCAAACGTTTGAAAATCAAACACGCCCTGCTGCGGTTCCAGCTCCCGCCAGGTTAAATCCACATAGACCAGCGTACTTTGGAGGGTTTTGTTTTGTACGAGTTCATAGTGATCGGCATTTGGCGCGAAACCCACCATCGGATTACAGAGCAATGCATCGGACTTCACAAGCGATAGCTTGGTGATTCGGACACGCAATGTCAAATAGAGCCAAATACCGGCTAGCAATACGAGCAAAAGAAGAATAACGAGGCCATAGCTTTTGCCGAACTTAGCATTGGCCATGGTCTTCTCCGTTGTCCCGGAGCGGGATTATCCTCATCTTGTTTTTCAATTCGTGAATCCTTTCCATATGCTTGCTTTGTCGTTTCCGTCGATCTCTCCATGGGCTTTTCGCTGCTTATTCGATCGATCCGCAGCTTATGATGCGGTGCTTTGGTTTGCAGCCGTAACAGCTTCTTTTTTTGCCTGCTTGCCTCTTTGTGCAATCTTTTGATTAAGCTTTAAAAAGAATCCCGCATTATTCTCCAATCGATCGGGCTGGCCGCAAAGCACATGGTACTGCAGTTTTTTCGTATATGCCCCTAATCTGACCCATGCTACCACATACATGAGCACTGCGCCTATGAGGAAGCCGAACCCATAATAACTCTGTCCGTTGTCAGCGAGCAGCAATGTTCCGCCAACACTTCCTATCATAAAAGCGCAGGCGCACCAAAAGGCTCCGGTATTGTCGGCAAAATACAAGAGCGAGAGCATGATGCTGTTGCCAACGGCATAGAGCCCGTAACCGACGCAAAGGATACGGAATGTACCCAGCATGCTTTCGTTAAATCCCAAATACGACGACAGCAGAAAGGATCCGCACAAAGCTATGAACAGAACTGTAACAACAAATTGTTTTTGACCCAGATAATTGAGCTGCTGCCGGAGAACAGTCAGCATATCGTTCTCGGCCAATTCGACATCTTCGATGGTACCGCCTCCGTTGAGCAGCGCGAAATACTGCTTGTATTTCGGATAAAACTTCACCTCAACGGTCGTTACAAAATTAATGGTGGTGGCGAGTACCGAGAAAAATGCCAACAAGGCAGGTATATCATATTGAGGTGCTCCATAGAAAAGGCCCTGTACGTGCACGCCGATCGGGCTGAACCAAATGATGACAAAGTGGGCAAATAAGCCGACCGTCAGAAAAAAACCTACCAGCGTCAACGAGGGATACTTATCGATCCATTCCAAAAAACGAAAGGCGCTGCCCTGTCCCTGGGGAAAATACCGATGCAGGATAAGGAAGTATCCTGTCATCATAATGCCATAGCCGATACAGACCGCAAGCAGCATTGAACTTACGACTTCAAGATGCATCCACATGAACACCAACCCACACAACAGGGTGGATACGATCCCGGTGAAAAATGTGAGCAATACTTTCCGATAATCCTTTAAAGCTGTAATATAATTGATCTGCATCCATATAACGATCAGTTCGCACATCAACACAAGACAAAATAGCTGATAAATCACCGGAATTCCGGAACAGAGCAGGAACACGCCATACGCTATGCCTCCTACGACCAGCAGAATGGAAGTGCTGCCATAAAACGAAGGCAGTATCCGTTCGGGCTTCTCCATATAGATCATATCGGCGGCATAGCGTGTGGTAATCATGGAAAGGATGCTTGTCAATACCATGGACGCCAATAGCGCATAGGTTATCATCGAAACCAACAGATCCAGCTGAATATCCGAAGCCCCTGCCGCACCTGCAATGAGTCGGATTCCCAGCAAAAGCACCACACCCAGAATCATGGGGCCTGCGCAAACAATGCCGGCATATCCGCATGCACGCAATGTAGACAATAACCCTTTCTTTTCAAACAATTTGCTTAATTCGAAACCTATGCCTGCCATTGTTTTATCGCCCTTTCATAAGCACTCTGATAAGCTTGTATCATGATGTCATGATTAAAATATCGCTGCGCGCGTATTTTTCCGATAGCGCCCATCTTGTCACGCAGCTCTTTGCTTGCGCATAGCCGGATCATCGCAGCGGTCAACGCCTCCCGGTGCATGGGGGGTATACAAATGCCCGATTGCCCCAGTTTGTCTTTTTCTCCGCCTTCAACCATTTCCCTGCATGCGCCAACGTCCGTTACGATGCAGCACCTTCCCGCAGCCATGGATTCGATGGCAGCCAGCGGCTGTGCTTCGGATATGCTGGTCAGAATGGTAAAATCCAGTTTCCGCATGTACTGTATAACATTGGTGTTGCCGACAAAAATAATATCATCGACGCCCAGCTGCTCGACCAGTGCGTGACATTCTTTGTTGTATTCCTTGTCATCCACATCGCCAAGTATATGAAGCCGCGCGTTGGGGACCGTATGCTTAAGTTCCGCAAACGAATAGATCATCGTTTTGATATCTTTGATCGGGGCGATTCGCACGACTGCGCCTATATCCATAAACCCGTCAGGCTCTTTGGGTGGAATACCCAGGAAATTTTCAACATAGACGCCGTTGCTGACTACCTGGCATATTTCCGGCGGGCACCCCAATTCGATTTGCGTGGTTCTGGCACGTTCAAACAGCGATGTCACAACGCTTGCCTTTGTATACGCGCAGCGGGAGAGCATATAGAAGAATTGTATCCACATGTCCTTCAAATACGGCAGAATCGTTTCGGAACGCAATATCTCCTCTTCGCGTTCCCGCGTATAAATGCCATGTTCCGTCACGATAAAGGGCTTCTGATACTTCCAGCCGCCCATTGCACCCAAAACGCCGCTGTAGCCGGTCGCCGTGGCATGATAAAGATCGGCCTGGGGGATATCCTGCCCGATGATATAGATAAGCGGCGACAGGATGGTATGCATCGTATAGAAGAGATTGGAATAAGCCGCAAAGGGGTATAGCTCCTGACACATTTTCTTCAACTGTGTTAAGAACAGCTCGCTCTTTAAAAAGGAGATCGGATTTGTATTTCTGGCGTTATGGTTGCCGTTGATTCCCTGCCCTTTTCTTTTGAGCAGGGTTCGGAATTGATCGCTCCTTATAAAATCGATCGGATTCAAGTTTGTGTTTTTATAACACAACATGCCTTCCTCAACGATGCGCATAAGTGGCGCGAACAATTGACCTTCCCGTGCGCTGACAGGCGCATTCGCTCCCTTTTGATTGAAACAGTTGAACAGGACATCCCAATCGGGGTCCTCATCATTGATCATCTTTTGAATTTCTTCCGACTCCGTATCTGTGAATCTAAGCTTCCCATGTTTCGAAGCGTTTAGTTCCAATGCCTCGTCAAGAAATATTTCATGCACTTTCACAACATTTTCGGGAAGTTCGTATAAAAATTTGCCGCGTTTCTCCTTTTGAGCGCCAATGGTACAGAGCACAAATTCATGCTCGGAAAACGATTTGATCAGATCGTTTGCCCAGCTCGAAACGCCTCCTCGCACATAAGGATAGCAGCCTTCCAAAATCAAACAGATTCTCATGATTGTCTCACCTCTCCACGATTACAACGACATGATCCTCTGTCGCATGGAGAAGATATAAGCCATCGCCTACATGTTCGATGGTTCCGCCCTCAACGAAGCCCGCGTTGCCTTCGTTGAATCGAACGAGCAGCCACGCCTCGTCGTAGAACCCACCGATGTCTATGATAAGCTTACCTTCTTCCGCCGTTTTCATTAGCGTCAAATTGCTGTATCGCTGCACCGCCATGGCGCCTTCCTGCGCCGTTAAATTACGTATTCCGTATGCTGTGCTATACAGCCATTGCAAATAGCCGCTCAGACTTTTCTTCATTTCATCCCAGTTCCTCCCGCCGCTGCGCATGGGATCAAGCACGTCGCCGGGATACAGGGAATACGAGTTGATATATTGAAATCCAATTTCATTCAAGGCAACCCAACGGGAGCTATCGCTCAATCGATACCCTTTCGAGATGCGGGGCAAGTCGATCAGTCCGTCTTCGCCAACACCAAACTCCTGATCCTGCCCATACAAATAGTCGACAAACACGCCGGAAATCGTGTTGATCTGAGGAAAATTTTCTTTAAGCATCGCACGGCCTTCGCTGGAAAGCACATCGGACGGCGGCACATACGTTTTCAATACCAAGTTTGGAAACATCTCTTTGGCAAACCGTACCGCCTCTTTGGTGGCTTCGGCCATGTCCGCTGTGCTTTGCCATTTGGCATACCCAAGTACGCCTTGGTAGTCAAAATTCTCCAACACCAGCGATTGATGGTTATAGCCGTGAAGCCCGATTTCGAAACCGTTTTTCAGAAGCTGTCCCCCAAAGTATTTGTGGAGCTCATCACCGCCTGAACCAAAAGGAGGGGCAACGGTGGTGTTGTAGGTTTCAACGATCATGCCGGTATATTTAAGACCGTACCTCTTAGCAAGGCTCATCATGTCAGGAAACCATATGTTGGTGTAATAGCCTTTTAAATCGGTATGGTATTGGGCGGTTATGCTTTCATTGTTTCCTTGCGGTACGGGCGCCGGGAAATCTTCGATGAAGAACATGGACGCATTGATCACAGGATAGGCGAACACATCCTGCAACAGACTGTATGCCGCAGCAATTAGCCCGCGCGATTCCTTTCGGACAAACGAGTCGTTGTTGTTGACGATTACCTTCCCGTTCCCAAGGGCATGTTCCCACAGCATGGGGGTTTTGGATTCATCGGCAGACTCCATGTGCACGGTGCAATCGTCCGAAAGCTGTACCCCGAGTGTGCTGCTCGAACCTCCCACTCCGCTGTTATAGGTGTTGCCTTTGCCGCCCGGCAACAGGCCGGTTACCATTTTAAAGTCGGTATGACTGGTATAAAATACCGTTTCATACCGTACGCCCAGGTCTTTGTAAAGACCTCGCATTGTTACGTTGGGCTCAAGCGTGCAAGCAAACAATACGCGTCCGCCTTTGCTTACCCACTTTATAAGAGGAGCAGTCTCTCTTTTTATAAGATCAAGATTGGTCAACGCAACCACAACCGTCTTAAACTCATTGAGATCCGGGAGCGATTCTGTTTGTACATCCAACGTTTTATAGCCAACGCACATGCTCTTAAGAACGAATGCGATATTCTGCCGGTAGTTGTATGCGCTCTTGGAATCGTATAGCAGCAAGCATTCCGTTTCCTGCGCAGGCTTTGCAGCTGTCATAACCGCAACCGGAACGAAATCCTTTTGGTTGGCTTGCAACTGATATTGGACACCCATCCGCTCAAAAAGGATCAGTGCTGCTACGATCAGAAACCCGATTAAAGGTCCGCACAAAATGATAAAGTTGGATTTCTTATTCATAGGCTTACAGCACTCTCTTTTTTGGCGCGCCTGATCGATTTGAAAAATTGCGGCCCGCACCAGAAAAGCATGCGTTCTCTTCCGTTTGCCGTCCACGTAATGGGTGTGCGCTTCATCAGATCAATCAGATCGGCTTTGCCTGCTCTGTTCCCGCTCTCCACACAGACGCGCATTGCGGTGAGCCAGACGTTTTCATCCGATGGCCATTTGCGTTGCATGAACCGGACCGTTTCCTCCGCATAAGCCAAATCTCCCATGCCGATACTGTTGTCGACTATCTGAAAATATGTTTTCTTGCGATGCGGGAATAAAGCCCGTTTTCTTTCAAGAGCAGAGGCGTATTTCAATCTCTGTTGGTGCAGAAGATGCCCTTGAAGCAAACCGCTTTTGATATATTTATCAAGGATCTCAATATATTGATCCAACATCTGCGTATCGCAGGATTCTTCCTTCAATGCCAAAGCAAGCCTCTGAATCGCCAGCTCAAAGTCCCGCTGAATCCTCATGATGGTCGTCGTAGCATAGTGGGTTACTTCCGTGTCGCTATTGAAACGTGCAACCATCAGCAAATCAAGGTATTGCGTCGGATCCTTATGAAGAATATCCATCATAACCGCTCGTCTTGTAGCAGAATCACTGATCAAAATTGCTTCTTCCAACGGAATGATTTTCCGTGGCTCTTCTTTTTCGTTTGCTACTATTTTTGTATGGTTGATTTGAAAATCATCTGTCGTATCGTGAGCAAGGTTTGGAAGTGTTTCTTTTTTTTCAATGAGAATGCGTTCAACAAGCAGCATGCTTAGAAATCCGAAAAGGGGCAAAAAAAACACAATGGGGAGCGCTGTACCCGTCAAATGTACCTTCTTTTCTCTTATTAAAATGCAGTACACAACGCAAGCGAGCATATGTACTGCCAAAAGACTCCAAACCAGTAATCGCATCAAGACATCATCATCCTTTTATATGGCGATGGACTCAGAGGTTTCCACCTGACTGCACCGAACGCCCAATGCTCTTAACCTCCCGAGCACAAGATCGAGTTTTTCCTGTTTTGCCTGAGGTAGGATCAAATAGATGTGCCCGTCTTTTCCTTCTCCCAAAATATCGTTTTTCCGGATACCCTGGTCGATCAGCCGGCTTAGCTTGATGCGGTCCTGTTTGGACTCATCCACATACAAAAGCTTAAAATCCGCCAGTTGATTCTCCTTCATTCCAAGATGGATGGAATAAATCTCGGCAAATTTTTCCTTCTTCAGTATGCGCGTTCCCGGCAAATAAGTTGACTCCTCTATGGCTAGGCTGTACGTGGCGGCGCGCACAAGCGATGCCTGCACCAGTCCGCACAGAACCTTGATAAGGTTCAGATAATAGGTCGTCATCTGCTCAAAAGAAGCTTCGGCGATCATGATCAGCGAAACCAATCTGTCCTGATCATACACGGGCGCACAATAGGCCGGATATCCCTCCAGCATTTCCCTGTTAAACCATACATCGTCCTTTTTCAAGTGAGTCATCATGCTTTTAAAGTGGGAAAGACGAATAGAGGCTTCCGCCTGTTCGCTCAAACTTCTGGAGCTGACTGCCAGGCGGCCAAACATCTTGTCCGGCGTCACGGTATAGATGGCAATCGTTTGATTGTCCAGCATATCCTCCAGAACATTGACCGCTTCCATAAACACTTTTTCAGAGACGGTGCTGTCCAATTTCCGCGTGGCTGCGTATATGCGGCCGAAACTGTCTCGATAGCTCACAAGCTGGTCTTTGTACTGCCCCTTATTCTTTTGAGCCTGATCATAAAGTTCATAGAAGAATTTGGAATACTCCTCCATGGAGTCCATCTGGTTTTGTTGAAGCTTTCGTGCATTTTCATGCTTGTCGCTCGTATGTCCGGTAACGATTCCGGCTATGATGTATAGCAGGAAAGGCAGCCAATTGTTTACGTTATAAAGGAGCACTTGCCAGCCAAGCCCGTCTGTTGAAAAGCTGATGATGCTGGAAACGCATGCAAACAAAGCCGCCATGATGCCAATGCGCATGCCGTGCACACTGCCCAGGAGTATGACATACAGCAATCTGACATCAATAAATCGAAACTGTACCGACGCTTTTGTTACGCTGTTTAAATACTGCATGAGAAAAAAGCCCAGCACAACTTCCAGAACCTGGACCACCAGTTTGTTATCGACGATTTTTTCTTTAAAAATTGCCCATGGTGACTTTTGTTTGGGTTCTTGGTGTATGATTTTCTCCGCGATTTGTGAGAAGTCGTCGAACAAATGATTCAATGGCACCCAATCATAATACTGACGCGGGATATCACTGTATACGGGCACAGGAACGCTGTTTTCATCCTGCGAAAATACAATGCTGCAGCCGGGAAACTTCTTTGAAAGCAATTTTGCCAGTGTTCTGAATGTCATGGGTTTGCCGCTGCCAACGTTTATGGTTCCCTCTGAAAGCGCGTAGCCGGATTCGATGATTCTGCCCAGAAGATTGGCAAAATCAACATCCCTGATAAAATCACAAGACTGATTCGGAGCGCCGGGAAAAAGGACATCTTTTTTTTGTGATGCCTGAATGATCATTCGTGCCGCAAAGGAATGGAGATTGCTTTCCCCATAAAGGTAGGGAATGTGCAAAACAATCGTGTTTAGCCCTAGCTTTTGTCTGTAATACCTGCACAGGCTTTCGCCGGAGGACAGAATCAATCCAACGGTGCCGGCAGGTTTTGGGATTGTCGTGTCGTCGACATATTGGTTGTCCGAATAGACCACGCTGCTTGACACATAAATTACCTGCGGGATTCTGTGTTGTTCACACAGATGCAAAACAGTATCCAGATCCTCTAACGTGCATCCGGCAGGATGATTCCCCCCGGCTCTGCCGCGATTCGAAAAAAAAATGACGGTGTCAAAACTGTAGGAATGAAATAGCTTCTCAAACATGGAATCTCCGGGCAGAAAGGAATATACTGCTGCCTTTTTATCCTGTTTTACCGTTATCGGCTCTTTTCCCGTCAACACAACCGTGCTGTCTTCGCTCAAATTACTGCAAAATTCATCGGTGATTTCGCAAAGGTCACCTGCTAGCAATATATTCACTGACTTTCCTCCTTTCGACGAGAATCCATGTCGGTACTGTCAATAATATCCATATATAGTTACATACTTGTTACTTTTTGGGCGATTGGTCCATTTATTTATTATTTGTATTGTCGTTAAAAACAGTGTTACGTGGATGAAATCTTGCTGTTAAAGCAGTCACATCCGTATTTTGGTACGTTTGCAAATCATTTTGATGACAAACATGTAATATTTTATATGCCATCAATGCTGTTTCTGTCGTTCAATTCCCAACAAGCTGCTTTGGTCCGACTGTATGACGGATGGTCGGAAGAATATCCCCGGTATTCCCACAGACAGAACCGGATAGCAACTTGCAGCCATAGCGTCTGCTGATGGCTGCAAGTACTTTGATCGTCTTTTAGCAATACCGCGCAACGTTTGTACTTGGATTTTGGTCATCCCCGTCCCACCGGTTGGACAGACCGGTTCGTTCGGAATTACAGGATGAATGTGGCGTATTTGTAGCTGCAGTACGGCCCGTATACCTTGACCCCGTTGACCATGTCATAAGGACGTACTTTGTAGTAGTACCTGGTCCCGGGTGTCAATCCGGCGCTGTCCGCGCAAGTGAGCGCTGTGACATCTGCGATAACCGCATAGCCGCTTCTTGCGGAGAGGCTGCGTTCCACTTCGTACCCGTCGGCATTAACGATGGTGTTCCAGCTTAACCCGATGCTGCCGGCAGTGGCTGTTGCCTGAAGCCTCATCGTCGGCCAACTCGCCCTGACGTATCTGGCGCTGCTGAGCGATCCCGTTATTTTATCAGCTCCCACCACATCGTACGGAAGCACTTTGTAGTAGTAGGTGCGTCCGTATTCCAGCCCGGGATCCTGATAGGCAAGCGTCGGCGCCGCAACGTCCGCTATTTCGATATACGCACCCCTGTAGGATGTGCTGCGAAGTACTTTGTATCCGTCCGCCCCGGCAATGGTTTTCCAGCTGAGGTTCGCGGTGTGGTAGTTGATCACGCTCGCCCTAAGCGACACCGTCGGCCAACTCGGCCTGACGTATCTGGCGCTGCTGGGTGTTCCCTCTATTGTGTCAGCTCCCACCGTATCGTACGGAAGCACTTTGTAGTAGTAGGTGTGCCCGTATTCCAGCCCGGCATCCTGATAGGCAAGCGTTGGCGCCGCAACGTCCGCTATTACGGTATAAATGCCCCTGTAGGATGTGCTGCGAAGTACTTTGTATCCGTCCGCCTCGGCAATGGTTTTCCAGCTGAGGTTCGCGGTGTGGTAGTTGATCAGGCTTGCCCTGAGCGACACCGTCGGCCAATTCGGCCTGACGGATCTGGCGGAAGACGACCTGCTCGTTTGGGTAGCCCCTGCTGTGCAGATGGTTGTCACCTTGTAGTAGTAGGTCTTGCCGGCGACGAGTCCGTTCGCGTCGATATAGCTTGACACGTCGCTTCCGACTGTTGCTATCGGCGTATAGATTCCCCTGCTGGATGTTGAGCGGGTGATTGTATATCCCGAAGCTTTATAGAAGAGCGACCAGCTGACCTTAACCGTGCTGTACCCGATGGGTGCCACTTTGAATCTCGGGGTTGGAATGGAAGCGAAGTACGCCTTCAATGACATGTTTGTTATGGCCGGGAAGGTGAAGACTGCGTCTGTCGATGCCAGCGCCCTGCCGTTCATCCATTTCACGAAGTAGTATCCGTTCTTCGGCAGCGCGGTTACGGTTGCAGTCCGGTCATTGGCATAATTGCCGACTCCGAGTACCGATCCGTATCTTGAACTGCTGGATTGAACTTTGATGGCGCTGATGTTGCTCCATCTGGCGAAGAGCGTGGTATTGCCCGTCACGACGTCTGCGGAGAAGCTCCATTCGTTGATGCAGCCTGGCTCCTTGAACCATCCGCTGAACGCGAACGCATCGCGCGTCGGTGCAGACGGAACTGCGATCGTTGTGTTGTAATTGGCACTCGTACCTGCAACGGCACTGCCGCCTTGCGCGTCGAATGCGACCGTATAACCGTTGGGTGAATACAACGCCGTAACGGTGAGGTTGTCCGTTATGGTGCTAAAAGCAACATCCCATCCGGCGGCTGTATATCCCGTGCGATCCGGATGCGCCGGCGCGGTTGCCGCCGATCCGTAGGGAACGCTTTGTGTCGAAAGAGTATCGCCGTCCCAGCCTTTGAACGTAACTGTATAATGGTTGATCGTCCACTGTGCGAAGAGCGTGACTGTTACGACGTTGTCGCTTGTCAGGTTCAAGACGCTTGCCAGTTCGGCATAGCTTGTGCCGCTGCCGTTTGCCATTGTGTTCCAGCCCGCAAACGTATAGCCGGTTCTGGCAAATCCGTTGGCGGTCAAAGTCTTGGCCGCGTCGTATGTATGGGCGCTGGACTCCATGGCTCCGCTGCCGCCGTTGCCGTCGTACGCAACCGTATAATGGTTGATCGTCCATTGTGCGAAGAGTGTAACCGAAGCGCCGTTTTCGGATGCCAGGTTCGTAACGCTCGCCAGTTCGGCATAGCCCGTGCCGCTTCCGTTTGCCTTTGTGTTCCAGCCCGCAAACGAGTAGCCTGTTTTCGTGAAACCGTTGGCGGTCAACGCCTTTGCCGCGTCGTATGTATGGACGCCGGAAACCATCGATCCGCTTCCGCCGTTATTGTCGTACGCAACCGTGTATGTATTCGCCGTCCACTGCGCGAAAAGCGTGACCGAAGCGTTGTTGTCGCTTGCCAGGTTCGTAACGCTCGCCAGTTCGGCATAGCTTGTGCCGCTGCCGTCTGCCATTGTGTTCCAGCCCTCAAACGCATAGCCTGTCTTGGCGAATCCGTTGGCGGTCAAAACCTTTGCCGCATCGTATACATGGGCGCTGGAATCCATTGTTCCTAATCCACCGTTGCTGTCATACACGACCGTATAGGCGTTCGCCGTCCACTGCGCGAAGAACGTGACCGTAGCGCCGTTGTCGGCTGTCAGGTTCGTCACGCTTGCCAGATCGGCATAGATTGTACCGCTTCCGTTTGCCATTGTGTTCCAGCCCGCAAACGAATAGCCGGTTTTGACGAATCCGTTGGCAGTCAATACTTTTGCCGCGTCGTATGTATGGGCGCTCGGCTCCGTGGTTCCGGTGCCGCCGTTTGCGTCGTACGCAACCGTATAGGCGTTCGCCGTCCACTTAACATACAGCGTTACCGTAGCGCCGTTCGTTCCGGTCAGGTTGGTAACTTCTGCCAGGTTGGCATAGTCCGTACCGGTGCCTTCGGCGTTTGTGTTCCAACCGGCAAACGTATAGCCCGTTTTGGCAAACCCGTTGGCGGTAAGGGCTTTCGCCGCGCCGTATGTATGGCTGCTCGGCTCCGTGGTTCCGCTTCCGCCGTTTGCGTCATATGCGACCGTATAGGTATTTGCAGTCCACTTTGCGTACAGCATTGTATTGTTCGCTATAACCGTATTGACGGCAAAATCCCACGCGTTTTCAAAAGTAGCTTCTTTGTACCATCCGGCAAACGTATAACCTTCTTTTGTCGGATCCGCCGGTTTGGCAATCTTCGTGCCGGGATCCGCCAGTACACTCGCCACCGGGCTGCCGCCCTGGCTGTCAAACGTTACTTTATAGGCCCATTTCGCATACAGATTTGTATCCATTGCTACCGTATCGGCAGCAAAATCCCACAGGTTAATATTGTTCCATTCCTTGTACCATCCGGCAAACGTATATCCCGGTTTTGTCGGATCCGCCGGTACGGTCAGCTTTGTGCCAAAGTCTGCCTGTACGGAGAAATTCGGCTGATCGGCGCCCCATGTGTCAAACAAAACCGTATATGTCCTGGCTGTCCACTTGGCAAACAGCGTTGTATTGTTCGCTGTTACCGCATTGGCAGCAAACTCCCACACGTTATCAAAAGTAGCTTCTTTGTGCCATCCGGCAAATGTATAACCTTCTTTTGTCGGATCCGCCGGCTTGGCAATCGTCGTGCCGGGAGTCGCCAGCACACTCGCCACCGGGCTGCCGCCCTGGCTATCGAACGCTACCGAATATGCCCATTTCGAATACAGCGTAGTGTGCATTGTGACCGTATCGGAGGCAAAATCCCACGCGTTGTTCAAAGCAGCTTCTTTGTACCATCCGGCAAACGTAAAGCCTTCTTTTGTCGGATCCGCCGGTTTGACAATCGTTGCGCCGGGATCTGCCTGTGCGCTTGCCACTGGGCTGCCGCCCTGGCTGTCGAACGTCACCGTGTATACCCATTTCGCATTCAGTGTCAGGTCGGTTTCCGGCATCGTGTCCGTCGCGAAGTCCCATTTATGGAGGAACGTCCCGTTGTCCGTATACCAGCCATTGAGCGTGTATCCGGTCTTCGTCGAAGCGCCCGGATCGGATACCGGCGCGCCGTAGTTCATATTTGTCTGGTCGGATACAGCTGTACCGCCGTTCTCCTCAAAAAATACGGTGTGTTGGCTTGCGCTGAAGGTTAGCACCTTGTCAGCTCCGGCCGGATCCTTACCGGACGCCTTATAGCGCACATACAACGTATGATTGCCGGATAAATCCATCGCAGCGGGAATAAAGGCAGTGGCTGTCGAGCCATTTTCAATGTCAGGAACATATGCAGGGTTCGGAATATAGCACGGCGAATATCCCGTCGCATCGTCAAGTTTGTATTCCATGGCCATATTCAAACCGGTTACTGTGTTATCCTCGTCGTTGCCGGTTACACTTGGCGCAGCGGGCGTCGTCCCCAGAAGGTTCGCCGGATTTTGCATGGCGTACCATTGACTCATCGTGATGACACTGGCAGTGGGATTTGCCGCAATATAGGTGCAAAGATTTGTAAAGATTTGGGTCGTTGTTACGTCAAGACCTGCGGTGTCCTGAACTTTATGGAGCATAATGGCAATTGTTCCGCCTGCGGCAATGGCATTTTTAACATCGGTGAGGTCGTCATTACTCTCAAGATAATAAACGGGTATTTCAAAAAGATCGTCTTCATAGACAACAGAATACTCGGTTATCCCCATATCTTCTTTTGACTCGGCTGCCCTGCCGGTCATAACACCCATGTTTTTGAGCAATCGAATCAAATCGTCCGAATACAAACCGGAAGGATAGGCAACATGATAGGCGCTGTCGCCGATGCCCGGACCCTGTGTCGTATCTAAAAGCCAGTTCTGATTTTCTTTATATACTCTATACATACGATCAAGACTCACAGCATCTGTTTGATCGCCGACATTGCCCACAATCTGACCATTTTCCCAAATGAAATCCAAATGGTTTGTCGTGTGGTTCGAGATATCCCAGCCTGCCGCATACAATGCCTTCAATTCAGTGATATCCATAAAGTCATCTTTTCCATCGTTGGCATCCCAAATGGTCAGATCTCTGTTGACATACGCTGTCGCCGGATATCCATGGCTTTGAAGTATAGGATATGCCTTTGTATACACAGATTTCCAGCCGTCATCAAACGTAATCATGATTTTGGCCTGGGGGGGAACCGCGGCCATGGCGGCCTTTGGCATTAACGTGAACACAAAAACAAAGCTGAACAGTAAGCCAAGTGTTCTGGTAACAATCGATTTTTTCCTGTTTTTCATATCTTTCTCCACTCCTCTGATCCCATCAGAGCTCACTGTTGCGCTCTTGATATTGAACTTAATGGGTTTGGTATTCCATATAATTCCATATTTGTATTGATAATAATACCTAGGTGATGTTACATACCCGTTACACCAAATAGGATATTGGTCATTATTTTTATGGTAGTTTCCATTTTGTCGCAGAGGACGTTTTCGTCGGATTCCCGCAGAACTGTTTGCCGAAACCAATGAATAAGGCATTTTTAGTATTCAAATCCAATTTGGAACAAAATAACAGTTTTATAGTATATTAGAAAGTCAAATATAACATTTCTCAATCGTACAATCGTGTAACTTATATTGTACCTTACCGAGCAATAAGATATTGTTTTCCATTATGATAAGTTAATCAAATACTTATAATCATAGAATAACATTGCAGCGCTTTTAAGCATTCATGTCTGACTGAATGATACGTACGCGCGGTTGCGCCGCCTTCCCGACGCCTGCTTGCTTCCAAAGAAAGAAAGAGCCGTCCCTCCTGCATGAAGGGATGGCTCCTATTTCGGCTTATAAACTCTATGGTTTGGCGTTGACCACGGCGGAAAATTCGCTGTAGACTTTCGTCGATCCGACCAGTCTGTACGCCCTGACCTTGTAGAAATAGGTTGTTCCCGTCGTCAGTCCCGCATTGGTATAATAGAGGTTGCTTGTCGTCTTAATCACGCTGTAAGCATCCGTCAAAGATGCCGCCCTCCATATTTCATAACCGTTCGCGCCCGCAACCGCACCCCATTTCACTTTGATGCTTGTTGCAGAAATCCTTAAAGCCTGTACTGCAGCAGGAACGTTCAAAGCGGTTTGCGCGACGACAATGGCAGAATAACCGCTGTATACCCTGACGCCCGAAATCGGTCCGAACGCCCTTACTTTATAATAAAACGGCGTTCCCGTGGCGATTCCTGTATTGGTAAAATACGTGTATGCCGTCGTGGACAGAAGCGAAAATGTTCCAGTCGGCGATTTGGAGCGCCACACCTCATACTTCGCCGCGCCTGCAACAGCTCCCCAGCTTACCTTGATCTTATTGTACGCCAACGGGACGGCTTGCACCAAATCCGGCACAGCAAGCGTTGCATCCTGTCCCTGGGTAAAGGTCAGGACTTTGTCCGGGCTTGGATTGTCGATCCCGAATGCGCTGTAGCGCACCAACAGGGTATGGTTGCCGGAAAGACCGATCGCATTAAACGTCGCGGCGTTGTATTTGGTATAGTCGGCTGCGCCGTCCAGCTTGTATTCCATGTTCAGATTGATGCCGGATACTGTATTGGTAAAGTCATTGTTTATAACCGCCGGCGCTGCGGGTGTTGCCGGGACCAGTGCGCTCTGATCCTGTGCGGCATACCATTGACTCATTGTCATGACCTGGGCTTGCGCTCCTTTGGATTTGATAAGCTCGCATATAGCCACAAGATCGGACTCCAGCGTAATCAGAGCATCCGGATCGTTGGAAGGGAGCGGCTCCACCTGGTGTACCATGAAAATGATGGTTTTGCCTTGTGCTGCCGCATCTTCAATGCCTGCCAGATCGCTGCTCAGATCCCCGGGGCCGGTTGAGTATACCGGCAGACGGAAGTAGTCGTTCTGACTTGTGATCGGCGTCTGCTGCAATCCAAATTCCACATCGCGTCCGGTTTGCACACCGATGCTTTTGAGCATCCGGTGCAGCTCCATCGTATCTTTCCCGGATGGATATGCCACCTGTGCGGCACCGTTTGGCATGCCATTCGCAATAAGCCAATCCCTGCAGGTGATGTACTCCTGCTTTAATTTTTCCAAATTGGCTTGCGTCGTGGAGAGTCCCAATTCCGTATGGGAATGCGTGTGGTTGCTGATATCCCATCCGTTTGCATACAAAAACTGCATATCTGCCAGCGTCATAATCGTATCGTCGCCCCAGTCGACAGCTTCGCTGTTCACATAGACCGTGGCCTTGAAACCATACGATTGCAGGATCGGATACGCGTTGGTCCGTGTGTCTTTCCAGCCGTCGTCAAATGTTAAGATGATTGTAGCTTTTGGGGGAACATCCGCCGCCTGTGCGGGTTTGGGAAACAATGTAAGAGCAAAGACAAAACTGAACAATACGCCAAGGGTTCTTGATACGATCGACTTTTTCATGTCAAACTCCCATCCTCTGATCCGTCAGAACGCAAAATAGCATTTAGGAATTTCCGGAATTGAACGCAATGGGTGAGATGCCGATGAAATACGCAAACAGGTACCATTAACGATACCTGCTTGTTGTTACATCCCCGTTACACCATATACGCATCCCATCAACATTATAGATTCAAAACAATGTATATTGAATACACTTAAAGTTGCGATCAAAAATGGTGTAACTTTTATTGATTGCTTTTTGATTGTTGCGGTATAAAGAAACAGCACCGGGCTGAAAACGATCACTCCCAAATGAAAAGGCCATCCCTTTTGACAGAGATGACCCTTGTCGTTTGTTTGACAACCTACGGCCTGGCTCTTACAACCGCCGTAAATGCACTGTTTACCGTGGTCTCGCCCATGGTTCTGTATGCCCCGATCTTG
Source organism: uncultured Christensenellaceae bacterium (assembly GCA_942492795.1). Lineage (GTDB taxonomy): Bacteria > Bacillota > Clostridia > Christensenellales > QAND01 > RGIG3178. The sequence continues at coordinate 901,461 of OW818639.1, read as the reverse complement.
TAGTAATAGTATTGTCCCGTCACAAGCCCTCCGTCGACACAATACAGAGAGTTCGTGGATGCGATCAAGTCGTAGGTGCCTGACACGGAAGTCGACCGCCATATCTCATAGCCGGTCGCTCCCGCCGCCGCCCTGAAGCTTACTTTGATCCCCGCGGCGTCCACTCTTTTCGCTCTGGCGGACGTTGGTGCTTTTAAGCTGGTCTGCGCGGAAACGGTCGTCGTTTCGCCCCCGTATACCGCTTGGCCCGCAACCAGCCGGTATGCCCTGACCTTATAATAGTATGGCGTCCCTGTCATGACCCCCGTATTGGTATAGGATGTATACCCCGTGGTGTCCAAAAGCGAGAATGGTCCTTCCTGGGATGTCGCGTACCATATTTCGTATTTTGTCCTGCCCGCTACCGATCTCCATGTCAGTCTGATAGCATTGTACGATACCACCGATGCTTTCATTGATCCCGGCGTTAAAAGCGCGGTCTGCGCGGATGCCGTATCGGAATACGGGCTGTAAACCTTCGTGCGTCCCACAAGGCGATACGCCCGTACCTGATAGTAGTATTTTGTCCCCGTATCGACCCTGGTATTGGTATAACGGTTGGAGCTTGTGGTAACCAAGCGGGAAAACGGCCCCGAAGGGGATACCGATCGCCATAGTTCATACCTTGTCCGGCCCGCAACCGTCCCCCAGGATAGCTTGATGGTATTGTAGGAAGTTGGCGCGGCTTGAATGGATCCCGGTGCGCAGAGCATTGTCTGCGCCGTTGCCACATCGGAAAAAGCGCCGTAGACTTTCGTTGTTCCCGCAAGATGGTATGCCCGAACTTTATAATAGTACGTTGTGCCTGTTCCCAAACTTGTATTGTTATAGCTGGTGGAAGATGTGGTGGCAATCCTTGTGTAGATTCCCGTGCCGGATGCCGCGCGGTACAGTTCATACTTTGTTGTCCCCTCTACCGCACCCCAGGAGATTTTGATGCGGTTATAGGAAAGAGCCTCCGCGTTGACAGGCGTCGGAACATCCACGGGTACAACAGGTGTGTCACGCGTTACAGCATCGCCTTTGGGAATCTGCTTGAATTCCGTTCCTGTGGTGGTTGACGCCGCTGCGCTGATGGATGTTGTACAAATGAAATTATATCCCTTTGCGGCGTCCCACGTATTTGTGTTCGCAAACCGGATGGAATACAAAGGATTGCTGTTTAGCTTGTTCGGCATGTTTACATTGATGTTCCAGCTGCCCGGCGCAATGTTGGACGGGATGCTGAAGTACAGATCCTTTGTCATCACGCCTCTGTCTTTTGTCCAGAATCTCGCGTCGTCGTTGACAACGGCAGTGTACGTTTGCGTCCCGTTGCTCAATACGATCTGAAAATCCCTTGCGTTGATCAGGTTCGCAAATCCCGTGTTCGCATGTTGGAGCGTCAGGTGCAATTCTCCGCCTTGTGCAAGATTGGCGTTGACGGACGCGCTGGACAATACGAACCGGTATCCGAGATGCGCCGAGATATAATTGTATGTATTGGTGCCTTCGTAGGTCGTGTTTTTCCATTTTGAAAGCACGCCCGGATAGTATTCCGAGTTGAGTATTTGCGCATGCAGTTTTTTCAGTTCATACACTGCGTTGGCAGGGTCGGAGTACGATGTCAACATGTTGCTCTCCGCAACAAATGGTGCGTATTTGTCATGATTTTCCGCCCAGTCCAGTTCGGCTTGTCTCGTATAAGCCGAATCGACATATGTTCCGTCATCGTCTTCATTGCTCAGCAGCGCATCGTTGTGGAAGCCCGCTCTTGCGAAATTCGATTGGCTAAAAGCGATGGAGGGCGTCATTGTCTGATTGGGAAACATATCGCGGATGAAATTCGGCTGTCTGATTTGTATTTGCCTGCTCTTCGGGACAGCGTCCATCAGAGCATTGAGCACGGTTGTTCTCGCCTCTAAAGACGGAACGTCTCCGTTCCCGTAATATGAGGTGTGCCATTCGCCCCAAGGCCCTAAAAAGCCTGCTTGAACGCAATAGAGGATGTCTTCGAACTCGTAGAATATCGGTTTAAGCTGTGCAATGTGGCCCGATATGATGGAGAGGCTTTTAGGCTCCGGTGAACCGGCGCCGTCAAAATCATACCCGGCTCGGAATATGACGTTCAGGCCATAGCTTCTGGCCGTATTGAATGCGGATCGTATCTCCTGCAATTTGGCGTCGCTGATCGGCGCCGTTTTAAACGCCCCAAGATCCGCTTGCAGTAGGATGTTCGTGATGCCCTTTGCCCTGAATTCACTTTCGTCGCTTACATCGTTGGTCATGCATTCGATATACCAGCCTCTTTCAGGGTTGGCCAGTACGGTGGAAGTATCCTCCACAAAAGAGATATTCAGCATCGTATCCGAACTCGAGGCAACCGCAGCTTCCCTTTGCGCGGCATACGCAGCGTTGGGAACAATCAAAGAAAGCACGCAGAACAGGATGCTTACAAAGGCAACCATGGCACGAACCGACCTGTAAACATGTTTATCACGGAACATTTAAATACCTCCTTTTCGTTTCTGCCGATGATTACGGCATTTTCCAACGGTGCGGATCACCTGGCTTTTATTCAATACTGCTTCATACGCACGAAAACCAACGGAAACCGAAAGATATTTCCTATATCTTAGCACACCTTGCACGCATACGCTACGTCCGCAAGCAACCCATTTCCCTTTGGGCAACCTATGACAGGAAAAATCTTCCTTGCGTTTATCCTAACGCACCTTGCTCCGCTATGCAAAGTACGTCTCCCGCAGGAATTCCAAGAGAATCGAAGCTATTCCTATGTACCGGCCAATATTCTTATATATTTCAAAAGTATTAAGATTTTATAATCTTACTGTAATATATTTGATGATAATCGTTCGCAGTACAAACAGATATTTGCCGTCATCCAAGTCGGCTTTGCCTATGCTATAATGGAAACAGTAGAGTTTTCGGCGGCTGCCAATCCTTTGATCTGGAGGAACCCATGTACGATTATCACATTCATCCGCACCACAGCGCGGACGGCATGATGTCGCTTCGCGAAATGGCCGAGAGCGCTCTTGAAAAAGGCATGGCGGAAATCTGCCCCACGGCGCATTTTGACATCGACTTTCCCTCGCCGACGATGAATTTTGTCTGCGACCTCGTCGATTACGTTGAGGATGTCGAACGCTACGCGAAACGATACGAGGGGCGCATTCCGATCAAGACAGGCCTTGAAGTAGGCATGCAGGCCGGCAACGAAAGCGTTTACACCCGTACCCGTGAAGCGATGAACGGACTTCGTTTCGATTATATCATAGGCTCCATTCATTGGCTTGGACGCGAAAACGGCGGACCGCGCGAAGCGGGCATCAACCCCGTTTGGGGATATGGGGCAACGAGGGAGCAGGTTATGAAGCGCTATGCAAGAGCGCTGCTTCAATGCGCAAACGAGTTTCCGGAGTTCGACTGTATCGGGCATCTGACCTATTACAGCCGGCAAGACCCGAACGCCGATCATCAGATGCGCTATACCGATGCCGCAGAAGAGTTGGACGCGCTGTTTTTGCATTTGGCGCAAAACGGCAAAGGCCTTGAGATCAACACCAGCACGCTGGATGCCCGCGGCTATTGCATGCCGGATCTTGATATGCTGATACGGTACCGGGAATTGGGCGGTGAAATCATCACCATCGGTTCCGATGCGCACCGTGCACACCAGATCGGTTCCCATTACGGACATGCTTGTGCGCTTATCCGTGCCGCCGGGCTCCGATATGTATGCACTTATACGGACCACAAGCCGCAATTCCATGCGCTTTAGCCCCGCAGGTCATCCTCCGCTGAGGACGTATGTCCTATCGGTTTTGAATGATAGCGTCCGTTTGATGATAAGCCCTTCTTAAAGGGCTTATTTTTGTTCTTAAAATGCACATCTTATATACACAAAGACAAACCGAACCGCGACACAAAAGGCGCTGAATACTTTTTATTTTCAGACAGCCTCCGATGATTTATACTTGAATTGATCGATACAATTCCTTCAACACCCGGTGCCATACGCGGCGAAATGCCGGGTCACGGATCTTCAGGCATCAGCGTATGTTTTGGATCGTATCGATGCAAACAAACTTGCGAAACTTTGAGGGATACCCAATGGCAATCACGGCATGACAAAACTGATATCGAAACTGGTTCGGGCGGAAATCGCCTTGTTGAATCCGTTTATCAGGCGAATGGATCTGGGCGCACAGCGAAAGCTGCAGGATGCCTTGGGCGAGTTGGGTGCCATGGCATTGGCAAAGAACGTCCATTTTGAACAGATACCCGAATTGAATGCCGTTTGGGCTTACAACAAGTCGATAGAGCCGGACAAAGCGATCCTATATCTGCATGGCGGTGCATATACAGCCGGCTCTCTGTCGTATGCAAAGGGATTCGGCGGCGTTCTGGCCGAACAAACACACTACTCAACGCTCGTATTGGGATATCGCCTCGCTCCGGAAAACCCGTGGCCTGCCGCGTTGGAGGATGCGTTGGCAGCTTACAGGCACATGCTGGAGCGTTACCGTGCACAAGACATCGCGTTTGTCGGAGAATCCGCCGGAGGCGGACTTTGTTTCAGTCTGGCTTTGCGGTGCAAGGAACTCCACCTCCCGATGCCCGCCTGCATCGTGGCTGTTTCTCCATGGACCGATCTGTCCCTCTCGGGAAAGATACGCAAAAGGGACCCGATTCTACAGAAGGAAACGCTGTTAAGCAGTGCACGGATGTATGGCGGGGATGATTTGAAAAATCCCCTGATCTCCCCTCTTTACGGCGATCTTGACGGCATGCCCGATTCACTGATATTCGTCGGGGACAGGGAGCTGCTGTTGGACGACTCGATACGCATGGCAAAAGGGCTAAAAAAATCCGGCTGCCGTTGCGAATTGCACATAGCTTCGGGGATGTGGCACGCCTATGTGTTGTTCGGTATCCCGGAAGCCTGGGAGGCAGTGTCGCGCATCAAAGAATACCTTGCGGAGGAAACGGCACATGCAAAAAGATCATGAGACGCCGGGCTGGATGAAACTGGACAACGCAGCCAAAATATACCCGCCCGCCATGTCGCGCAAATGGGCGGCCATGTTCCGCTTGTCTGTGACGTTGAGCGAACCGGTGGACGCAGCAATCCTTAACAAAGCCCAGGAAGCGGCGTTGCGCCGTATCCCCACGTTCTCCTATAAGCTCAAACAAGGAATGTTCTGGCACTATTTCGAGCGCATGCGCGGAGCGCCGGACGTTCTGCCGGACGTGGGCAATCCGCTGGTTCGTATCAATCTGCGTAAAAACCGTCATTTCATGTTTCGCGTGCGCTATCATGACAACCGCATCGCGTTGGAGATATTCCATGCTTTGACCGACGGTACCGGCGGGCTTACCTTCCTCTTGACGATGACGGCTGAGTATCTGCGGATCAAATACAACGACGCGATTCCGTTTACCGATCTGATCCTGGATTGCAAACAGCCCCCGCAGAAACTGGAGATGGAAGACAGTTTTCTGCGCAATGCGCGCAAGGCGAGCAAAAGCAGAAAGGAATCGATCGCATATCACATCAAAGGTTCGGCGGCGCTGCCGGATTTTCTGCATATCATCACGGGCATCATGCCGGTAAAGTCCGTTTCGGAAGTCGCAAAGTCCAAAGGATGCAGTATTACGGTCCTTCTGGTATCGTTGCTTGTCATGGCCATTCAAAACATACAAAAGAGCTGTGACACTAGCGAACGCACCCCTAGACCCGTCAAGGTCTCGGTGCCGGTGAACCTGCGGCGCTTCTACCCGGCAACCAAAACGCTTCGGAATTTTTCCTCCTATGTCAATGTGGGCATCGACAGCGCCTTGGGTGATCATACGCTTGACGAGATCATCACTCAGATCAAGCACACCATGGGCCGGGAAGTGACCGAGAAAAACCTGAACGCCCGCTTTTCCGCCAACGTGAAGACTGAAAAGAACGCCGCCATCCGTGTCATGCCGTTGGTGCTTAAAAACCCGGTTATGAAAGCGGCGCATTCGCTTCAGGGCGACCGGTATTGTTCCACAACACTATCCAATCTCGGGGACATCAACCTTCCCGCCGAGATGGCCCGCCGTGTAACGCGAATGGATTTTATGCTTGGGGCGTCCAAAGGCAACGCCACGACGTGCGGGTGTGTAAGCTATGGCGGCAACCTGTATTTTACCTGCACCCGCGCGATCAAAGAAGCGGAGATGGAACGTAGATTTTTTACGTCGCTCATCAAACTCGGCATTCCGGTCAAAATTGAAAGCAACCAGAGGTGGTAAAGATGCCGTATTGCGTCAACTGCGGTGTGGAATTGGCTCCTTCCGAACCAAAATGTCCGCTTTGTACGACCCCGGTCATTCAACCGGAGCAGCCTTGGCAAGAACCCATGGAGCGGCCGTATCCCGAACAGCTGGATACCTCCTTGCGGCATGTCAACCGTCAGTACGGAGCGCATCTGGCCTCCATCACGCTTCTAGTGCCCGTGCTGGTGTGCCTTCTGGTCGATTTCCTCATCAACATGCGCTTATTCTGGTCCTTGTATGTAATGGGAGCCGGTGCCGTCGTGTTCTGCTGTGCGCTGCTTCCGTTTTATACGAAGGAGAAAACGCCCTATCTTTCCCTTTTTGTGGATGCGTTGTCCGTGCTTTTGTATCTGTTGCTCATAGCCCTGCTCTCCGGCAGCCTAACGTGGTTCTGGCGGCTTGCACTTCCGCTGACAACGCTTCTGTGGACGGCGGGCATCGGATGCGTATTTGTGTTTCGCCGCATACAGATCCCGTTTCTGATCAACCTTTCAACTGCGACGTTTGTGTGCGGCGTTCTTTTGATTGTGGTTGAGCTCATCATCGACTTGTTTGTCAACGGCATATTTCAGCCAAGCTGGTCGCCCTACGCGCTGGTGCCGTTTGTCGCTTTGGCTGTGATGTTCCGGGTGATCAGCCGAAAACAGCGCTTGCTGGAGAACATCCGCAAGCGGCTGTACATGTGACGCTATGTCGGTTTAGGCTGCACGGTGTCTGTTTGAAAGTGGCGGAACGGATTTGTTGTGTTTCCCGATTACGACGTTTGAAGGAGCAATACTCATGAAGATCATGCGGGTTAAAAAAGACGGCCAGAGTTTCTACGCAGTGCTTTGCGGCGACACGCTCAGGCGCATCCAAGGGGTTCCCTATGAAACCATCGCCTATACCGGCACGCAATACAGCTTGAACGACGTTGAAACGTTGGCGCCGTGTGAACCGTCCAAAATCGTGGGGGTCGGGCTCAACTACGCAGAACATGCCGGGGAGATGCAGGAACGGCTTGTCGGCAACCCGATCCTTTTTCTCAAACCGCCGACGTCCGTTATTGCGCACGGGCAGGCGATCGTTTATCCGGATGATGCAAACCGTGTGGATTTTGAAGCCGAACTTGGCGTTGTCATTAAAACAACATGCAAAAACGTACCCGTCGAACATGCTTTGGACTATGTTTTCGGGTATACGCTGCTCAATGATGTGACCGCGCGCGACCTTCAATCCCAGGACGGACAATGGACGCGCAGCAAGTCGTTCGATACGTTTTGTCCGTTCGGTCCGTTCATCGATACGCAATACGACCCGCGCGGCAAGCGGGTATCAAGCGTGCTCAACGGCATCGTAAAGCAGGACGCCAGCATGGACGACATGCTATTCGGCGTGGCGGAGCTTATCAGCTTTTCAAGCCGCTGCATGACGCTTCTGGCAGGTGACGTCATCGCGACCGGAACGCCACAGGGCATAGGCCCCATGCAGCGCGGCGATACCATCGAGATTCGGATTGAAGGCTTGGGATCGCTTAGCAACCGGGTGGAATGAGCGCCGGTTTTCATGGTTTTTATACAGAGCGGCAAAACAATATCGGTGATGAAATCTGTTTTGTGGCGACATGCGCGTCAAAAAATACTTTTCCCCACCGTTTTTTCTCAAAAAAACGGCGTTCCTTGGGGTTGTGAAAGGGAGAGCGAATTGCTCTCCCTTTTTGGATTTCCGGTGTCTTATTCAATAGCCGTTTTGCTTTACCTTATTCTTGCACTGCGGCGCTTTTGAGCTTCCGGACATACTTAACCGCTTCCGTTCCCGCCTTTGCCCCTTCGTACGCCGCTTTTACGACCTGCATCATACCGCCGATGCAGTCCCCAGCTGCAAAAAGCCCTGGAACACTGGTCGCCATGTTCGCATCCACAACAATGCGCAGACCTTCTGTTTGCGCGCCCACCTTTTTGGCAAGATCGGCACTGCCCGCGACGCCTATCGCAACAAACACGCCTTGCACCGCGATTTCGCTGCCGTCGATAAACCGGACATGCTCCAGCGCGTCCGTCCCGGTGAATGCCTCGATCTGTTGCTTTATGATGCGTATTTGTTTTGGAAAATCGGAAATGGGCTCCGTGCCGTTTGTCAGAAGCACCACCGACTTGGCGATTGCCAAAAGTTCCATAGATTCGTGCAGCGCGTAGTCGCAGCAGCCCAGCACCGCGACGTCCTTGCCCCGGTAAAAAAAGGCGTCGCACATCGCGCAGTAGCTGATGCCTTTCCCTTCAAAGTCACTGAATCCTTTGATTTTGGGTGCCGTCCGGTTTGCTCCTGTGGCCAGGATGACGCTTCGCGACCTATATGTCTGTTCTTTTGTCTTAACAGTGAACTCGGTGTCAAATCCGATGCTCACGACCTGGTCCTCCGCGACAGCCGCTCCGGTGTTCCTCGCCTGCCCGATGCCGTCTTGCAGAAGTTTTTGTCCGGAAACCGGCTGGGGGAATCCGTAATAGTTCCCGATGGCCTCGGCTTTCATAAGCGTGCTGTCTCTTTCGCCGATCACCAGCGTATCCAGCCCCGCTCGAACCGTATACAGAGCCGCGGATATCCCCGCAGGCCCGCTTCCAATGACGATAGTATCCTGAATATTCCTCATCCCTTTCCAAAGAACCGCGGCCTGAAGTATCCTTTTGGATTATTCTTGCCAATCACAGCCGATTTCATCATCCGATCCGACTTGCGATCCAAAGAAAAACCCCGTTCCTGTGCGATCAAAGAACGGGGGGTGTTGCGCTGATTATTCGAACAGATTGTCTGCCAGTCTGTTCAAATGCTTATCCACCGATTTCGGATCGATGGTGATGTCGTGGTAATCGCCTTCCTTGGGGCAGTCGAATAGGACCCTCGGAGCGGTGATCAGATCCCTGTCTGGAAGCTCCAACACGACGTTTTCGCCATCAACCTTATCTATTCTGACTCTCATTGAATGCACCTCCACAGATATTTTCCGTTGCAGTCATATTTTAGGGCTTTATGGCATAAATCGCAAGCCATTAATTTGACTTTCAAAATGGTATGGAACGCGCAGCGCCTTCTATTCAAAAATCAACCGGGCCTTTCCAAAGATCAAAACGTCAACGACAACGCAAGCAAACGTCAATCTTTTTGCCAAAATTGTGTTAAGACTTCCGGTGTTTGATCCGATACATATACTGCGCATTGTATTGATATGGTTACGTCTGTGCATTTAATCTTGGGCGTGAGCTGCCTGTATTTTTGCGGTGGGGGAAACGCAGATGAATGATATAGAGCAAAAACAGAATCCGACCAACACCGAATTTACGGTGGCGGCACCTCCTTCGAGGCCCGCCGTCCTGCGCGTTACTTTGTCGGATGATAAGACCGAGGCGTATCTCGAGATGGAACCGCCGGAAAACGGCGGAAGCCCGCCGACACAGGAAGATCTGCAAAAAGCGATAGCTGAGCGCAATGTTGTTTATGGCGTGGATCAGGACGGTATTCTTCGGCTCGCCAGTCAACCCGTATATTTTGAAAAAGTTCTGATTGCCAAAGGCATTCCGCCGAAGCATGGTGAAAACGGTACCTGTTCGTTTTTGTTCAACATCGTCAAAAATTTCAAGCCCAAAGAAAGGCCGGACGGATCCATCGATTTCCATGATCTGGATACCGTAGAAAACGTGTTCAAAGGCCAGTTGTTGTGCACCATCACACTGCCGGGCGAGGGCACGCATGGCATCTCCGTCACCAATACGGTGTTGCCGGCCAGAAAAGGAAAACCCATTACGCCGCTTGTTGGCAAAAATGTCACGCTCAGCGACGACGGAACCTCCGTTTTGGCGCTCATTGACGGACAGGCCGAGTTTGATGGATTCAAAATCCACGTCAACGAGAGCCTGCATATCGACAATGTGGATAACTCGACAGGGCACATCAAGGTCGTCGGAAACCTCATCATTCGGGGTATGATACTGCCCGGACTTTCCATTGAGGCGAGCGGCAACATTGAAGTAAGCGGCACGGTATCCTCTGCGAAGATCACGGCAGGTGGCAGTATTGTCCTTAGAAGCGGTATGACCGGAAGCGAATTGACCAGCGGCGGGGATTTATCCAGCCGGTTTATCGAAAACTGCACGTTGTTTGTCAGGGGATCCATCAAATCGGAATACATCCTCAACAGCCATATCAAATGCGGCAAAAACGTTCAGGTCGTCGGCCACCATTCAAAGATTCTGGGCGGCAGCTGCCTTGCTGGAAAAGATATCCTCGCGATGGACATCGGTTCACAGGCTGACGTCCGCACCGAGCTAGAGCTGGGCGCCGATCCCGAATTCTTGCGGCGGCAGCAGGAGATCACCGCGCTGATTCCCGAACTCGAGCGTCAGAATCAAAGCTTAAAGCCGCTGATCGCTCTTTTGCAACAACTTGAGAGCGCCAACCGCCTGACGCCCGATAAAAAGCAGCTCCTGGACAACGTGCACTTAAGCTACGAAACAAATGTGGCGAGTATCGCGGAGGCCAAAGCGGAGATTGAAAAAATCAGCGATATCATCCGCAACCGGGGATACGGGCGGGTTGTTTGTGCGGGCACCATCTACCCGGGTACAAGGGTGAAGATCGGAAATGTTACAAAGATAGTCAACGAGCCGTACAAGGCCGCCTCCTTATATTATTCCGAAGGGGAAATCCGCCAGGGATCGGCTTTCTGACGAACGGATCCGCCACGCTATTCGCTGACTCTTCGGCAGGATTTGTTTGCCGTCGTGATCCGCTTTTTCCTACGATCAACCTTTGGGCTGTTTTTACACGTTCTACCATTCCGCTGCTCTTTGCCTAAATCCATTTCCAATCATTGTCGAAATGTCATCGTATAAAAGCAGCCCACTTTTTTGTTGAGATACTTGCGCTTAAATGGTAGTATCTTGATAAAAGCGAGGGAAAGCACATGAACGAATTTCCATTTAAGAAGATCGATGCATTTGCCACCGCCAAATCAAGCGGGAATCCCGCCGGCTATATTAAGCTGGATTCTTTGGAGCACATCAGCTGCGAACAAATGCAGCGCATCGCGTCGGAACTCAAAGGATTTGTCAACGAGGTCGGATATCTTTGCGCGAAAGAGGAAGAAACCTTTTGCCTGAAATACTATTCCGCTGAAAAAGAGGTTGAGTTTTGCGGGCATGCTACCATCGCAATCCTGTATGATATCCTCAAAAACACAACCGGTTTATGCAACAAGCCGGAAGTGACTGTTATAACCAACAAAGGCTCCCTGATCGTCGAAAACCATATCGCGAGCGGGGATGCTGTTTTTATTATGTCGCCGCTTGCGGAATTCCGGGATACTTGCATACCCGAACAGGAAATCGCCGCCGCGCTGAATTTGCATCCGGATCAGATCGATCGAACCCATGCGACTTGCGTTGTGAACGCCGGATTGGAAACGCTGATTGTTCCGGTAAAAACCCTTGACGGTATTTTGAACCTGTCCCCTGATTTTCAGACGTTAAAACAATTCCTAATCTGCAACAACATCGATATCCTCGAGGTCTTCTGCAAGGAAGTCAGCTGCAAACAAAACGATTATCGCACAAGGGTGTTTGCGCCGACCTTCGGATATCTGGAGGATCCCGCAACGGGTTCCGGCAATTCGGCGTTCGGGTATTACCTGTTAAGAAACGGTTTATGGAACGGACAACGTTTGTCCATCGAACAGAACGGATCGGAAAACTATAATCTGGTACAGCTCAAGACCCGGCTGGATGGCGAAAACAACAGGCGCGTGCTCTTCGGCGGAGGCGCCGTCACAAGGATCGAAGGAAAATACCTGCTGCCGTAAAAACGCAAAAGCATCGTCCCGAAATACAATCCATAAAAACGTGTTTATGATGAGGTGATCGTATGCAGCCTGTCGGCGGAAAAAAAGCGATGATGCTCTGTATTTTAAAGGTTTTGGAAAACCACTCCGACTTTGACCACCCGTTGACGCAGACCGATATCATAAGGCATCTAAGCGAGGATTACGGCATCGAGGCAGGGCGCAACGCGGTGGCACGCAACATTTCGCTGTTGTGTGAACTGGGGTACGATATCGGTTCAAACGATCAAACGGGCAAAGGGACATATCTTCGCGAGCGCGAGTTTGACAACATGGAGCTATTGGTGCTTATGGACAGCGTGCTGACCTCGCGCTATATCCCCCAAAGCAATGCCAGGCAGATGGTGGAGAAACTTGGCAGGCTTTCCAACCGCCACTTTCGGGAAAAATTGCCCCATGTCCACCGCATGGACGATTGGCACCATCAGCGGAACAAAGCGTTCTTCTATAACCTCGAACTGCTCAACGATGCGATCACGCAGAACCGCCAGATATGCTTTCAATACAACAGACCCAAAGAGGATGGCTTGCTGCATCCTGTCCGGCCGCAGAAGGATATCGTCCATCCGTTCGCCCTCGTCTGCGCCAACGCGCAGTATTATCTTTTGGGCTGCTACAAGGGTCATAACGATTTGAGGCATTTTCGCGTCGACCGCATGACGCATCTTCAAATGCTCCAGGACGCCGCGCGCGACATCCGCGAGATGCCCGGCTATGAAGAAGGCTTAAACATCGCAAAGTATGCTGCCGAACACAACCTTATGTTCGGAGGCAAATCGGAGCGCATCGTATTGAAAATGCGCAGGGAATGCGCGGGAGACGTTTTGGACGCCTTCGGCAGCGCCGCGCAAATGCGGGAGCTTAACGACGAATATATGGAAGTCGTCCTCCATGCGGCACCGTCCGGCATGCGGTATTTCGCGCTTCAGTTTGCACCCGTCTGCGAGGTGATCGAGCCGCGTGAATTGCGCGAGATGCTCTTGGGCGATGCGAACGATCTGCTCTTAAAGTACGGCGGTAAGTGACACAGTTTCGCTGCACTTTTGCGGCATGACTTGGCAAAAATTCAGGATATGGTAAGATAAACGTAACAACATAAAGGTTGGTGCCGAATGCTTTACAAACTTACGAACGTAATAACGCCGATTCCCGACGATTATAAGGCGTCCGAAACCGATGTTTTGGTCTCTGTCAAAAATGTGGTTGACTGGCAGCAATGGATGAATGCCTGTGAATTGAACCCAACGCCGACAACGGCATACGAAAACAGCCTCGTCTGCAAGCTGGAATCCTATCAAGATGGGTTTTTCAGCACCTTTTCCATTCCGATCAAACACGATTACGAAACGCACGACCACTTTGCCGGCTACATCACAAAGAATGCACTGCATTTCATCGACGACGACAATACGGTAGTGGAGATCATCAATTCCATTTGCGTGCGCTCCGAGGCGCAAATGACCATCGGTCAGTTCTTCGCGTACTTCATAGAGCAATTGATATCGGAAGAATTGCCCTATCTTGCCGAGCTTGAAGCCCGCGTCTCAGAGCTTGAGGAAAAGATGCTCGACAACAAAGCGGACGTATTCAACACACAGATGATGGAAGTCCGCAAGGAGTTGGCCGATTACCACCGTTATTACTCCCAAATGTCGGATGTGGGTCAAAACCTTCAAACCTATGGCGAATCGATCTTCAATCAGCAGGCGTTGACTCTTTTTCACCAGTTCACCGAACGCGTACTGCGGCTTTTGAACGAAGTCAACATGCTGCGCGAATACTCGATGCAGGTGCGCGAAGTGTATCAGACCACCATCGACGTCCGGCAGAACGAGGTCATGCGCGTTCTGACCGTCGTTACCACGATATTTTTGCCGCTGACACTTGTCGTGGGCTGGTATGGCATGAATTTCCGCTTTATGCCGGAACTCGGCTGGAAACTCGGATATCCGCTTGTCGGTGTGATCTGCGCGGCGATCGTCGTCGTTTGCCTTTGGATTTTTAAGAAGAAGAAGTTCTGGTGATCATGCCCTTAAAGACGGTTGGAAAAATTTGATTGCACGTAAAAAAGCAGGGTTTCGTGCCCTGCTTTTATTATTACATCCGAATTTTAGCTTATGGAGAGACGTCGGATTTTAAATACGGCCCCATATATGTATTCGTGCCGCCATTGGTCAAAAGGTTCATCACATGCTTATCCGAAAGGGCCAGAGGATCATCCATTCTGTTGATCTTCATCAATTTGCCCGTAAAGGACAATTGGATTGTGTCCTTATTGCCATCGCAGTCAATTTCGATGCGAAGCGTTGTCATTCCGGCATCGAATTCCTTTTCACCAATGTTTGCCTTGTGCTGTTGGTCATCGCCCATATTATTTAGATAAAAAAAGAAATCAATCGCAACCAATCCGCCCTTTTTCTCGATATGCAATTCTGGATAACTGCCAAAACCAAGCTCCTGCATTTCCAAAGTATGTCTGCCGCCGATTGCATACTCCTTATAGTACTTGTCAATGCCGAAGGTCGGATACATCATAACGGAGATCTTATTCATGGGCGCTTCCGTCTTCGGGGCAATCACAACGCGGTATAGATAGTTGCTGTAAGAAGTATCATAGTCCTCCCTGTTGAAAATCACTTTTTTGCATTCGAGCATTTTGGCGCTGAACAGTTTCCCTTCTCCATAGCCCATATCGACAGTGGCGAAATAGTCCTTCATGGATTGGTTTAAGTCCCCATCATCCTGCTTTAAAGGGGGATAGGAAGCCTTCCGGCAACCTGCGAGTGCGATGAGGAGCAGACATAGCGAGGTCAGCAACAACAGCGGTCGTTTCATTGTGTTCCTTTCTGATGCGGCAAACATACGAATCAAAAAGACATGCATATTATTTTTATATACAATAACCATTCTATGAAACAAATCGTTACAATAAAGTCTACTATTATAAAATAGTAACCATACATGCTAAAACAGCGCCGCCCGATGTACAACGTACGGGCGGCGCGAATTTACAGACTTACTCTTTTAAAAATTGGATGCAAGGTTTACATCATATCGTAGATAGGCACCTGCACCTCGTACACCTTCTCAAACAGTGGCATGAGCTTTTTGTATTTCTCGTGGTTTTCGGGATTCGGATAGGTGACGGAAGCGATTTTCATGAACTTGTGCGCCGCCGATTCGTCCGCATAGATGCCAAGCGCAATGCCGCCAAGCACCGCCGCACCGACGGTGGCCGCCTCGTCCATGTATTCAAACGTTGTCAGCTCCACATTCATGATATCGGCAAAGATCTGCCGCACCGCGGCCCCTTTTCCCATGCCGCCGACGATGGGCATGCGCCTGATGTCGTATCCCTGATCGCGCATCCGCTGCAAAATCACGTTGATGTTCAGCCCGATACCCTCCACCACGCTTCGCATCATATCCAGGCGTGTCGATGTCAGCGTGATGCCGACAAAGGAGCCCTTGGCGCGCGGGTTGCTGCGCGGCGCGCGCTCGCCCGCCAGGTACGGATGGAACATGACGCCGTTGGAACCTATCGGAACTTTTTCGATCTCTTCGTTGATGATATCGTATACGTCGCGCCCCGTTTCCTGCGCGATGCGCTGTTCTTCCGTGCAAAGGTTGTTCTTCATCCAGCTGAGGCTCGATCCCGAGGAAGCCGTCTGTCCGCCGAGTTTGGCACCGCCGGGGCCTCTTGTGATGATGCCCGCCGATGTGCCGCCGTTTAGGTATGTGTCCCCCTCTTTAAGCCATCCCGCGCCGATGGACATGCACGCGGAGTCGCCCGTGCCCATAACAAGCTTGGTGCCGGCAGCAAGCCCGCATTCCGCCGTCCTATGCTGCGGTACAACGCCGACGATATCGGTGCGGTTGTGCAGCTCGGGCATCATCGATCTTGGCACGCCCGCCGCTTCAAGCACTTCATCCGACCAATCGGTTTTTTCAAGGTTCATCATCGACGTGCTGAAACCCATGTCCATATCGCATACCGCGTTGCCCGTCAGTTTTAAGATGATGTAATCCATCACGCTCGGGAACACCTTATAGGTTTTGGCGAATATCTCGGGTTGGTGCTTTTTCACCCACATCAGTTTGGGAAGCGTGCGGTCGGTGGCCAAAATACCGTTGGCGCGGCTGGCGGTATATTTTTTGGGCAAAAGCGCGCTGATTTCCTTCGCTTCTTCGTAGGAACGGGAATCCTGCCAGATCATCGCCTTGTGCAATGGCTTATGATCGGAACCCACGCACAGGCAGTTCGGGTATGTCCCGTCAAAGGATACACACAGCACCTTGGATGCATCGATTCCCTCCAAAAGCGTTTTCGTACTCTGACAGAACGCCTTGTACCAGTCTTCCGCATCCTGCTCGGCATAGGTCCCGTGGCTGTAATGCGTCGGATAACCCGCCGTCGTGGTGCGAACAAACTGCCCGTCTGTGGTGAACAGCGACGCCTTGTCGGCGCTTGTTCCAAAATCGTGCGCCAGAATGTATTCCATCGTATCGATCCTTTCATCCGTCACCGGCAAACCGGTGGCTTGCCGGCATTGTTTTACGCTGCCTGCATCCTCAACGCCGCTTTTATCCGCGGTTTGTATATTCCAACAGTTCGATGCGTTCCCCCATCGGTCCTACCATGAAGGTGTTCTTCGATCCGCCCATGTTGGCCGACTCGTTGACCTTGGCGTCCGCGGCGATAAGCCCTTCCGCCTTGAACCTCTCGACTATGGCCTCGATGTTTTTGACTTCGACGGCGAAGTGCGCGATGATGCCGCCGCCCAGCCCCTCCAGCCTCGATTGATCCGCCGGCTGGATCAGTTCCACCAGAAGATCTCCGAGCTGTATAAATCCAAGCTTGTTGCCCCTGTCATACAGGTTGACGAACTCGAACCCGAGCTTTTTGTAAAACGCGATGGACGTGTCCATGTCCTTTGTGTATACGCCGATGTGCGCCAGGCCTTTAAAATCTGACATGTGAGTTCCTCCTTCGGATTTGAAATATTTGTTCTCATTATACCATATCATCCAAATAGAAAGGGAGAAAACAGTTTTGTTTTCTCCCTTCAGAGTATCGATAAAAAACCAAAATATCATAGTTATGAATTTCGTTTTCCGGTGACATGTGCGTCGGAAAACACCTTTGCCCGCCGTTTTTTCTCAAAAAAAGGCGTCCCTGGGGGTTCCTCAAGGGGGAATTGGATTCCCCCTTGAAGTCATCGACTTTGTCGATGACCGAAAGGGAGAAAACATAACCGTTTTCTCCCTTTGTCCTGTTCAATATCGAAATCTCTCCGTTACGGGGTTGCGCTTGGCTGCGGCGTCACAGCGGGCACTTTTTTGATCGCCGTCACGGTGTTCAAAACACCGCCGCCGGGGGAATATTGGATCTCCAGCATATCACCGATGTTGTATGTCACCACATCGTTGTAGGTCTTCACAGGTACGACGAACATTCCCTGCACGCCCTCGATGCTCAGATAATAGACGGAATTCCCGTCGATGACGGCAGATCGCACGTCGGTCAGTTTGCCGGTTTTCGTTTCAAGCCCGACCACGACGCCGCCGGTCAACCCGTGCTGTGCCAACAGCTTGATGTATTGCATTTCGCAGTCCTGCACAGTAGACCCGGTTGCAGCCAACTGGTACTGGCTGAGATTGACCATCGCATACATCTTCACCAGCTGGGAGCTGTCCTTAAGCGCCATGAAATACGTCGGCTGATCGCCGATGTTCAACAGCAGCGGATACGTTGCTGTATATCCCAAATCCTGCACCTGGCCCTGCGCCGAACTGATTGCCGATTGCTCATCGGCACCGGGCACGGCGTAGTACTTCGCCTCTTTGGTGCGCTGGTTGATCAGAAGGAACCCGACGTTGCTCTGGTCGTTTCCGACGCTCGTAACGCCGAGATACATGTAGATGGCATCGTTCATCGCGATGTAATTGTACCCGTCCGTCGCCTTGAGGTTGTCACGCTGCCCGAACACGGAATTCCAATACCCGTGCTTGAGCGTTCCGTAGTCGTTGAACTGGTCCACCACAAGATCGGAGCTGAACGCCTTGTCCACCCATTTGGGAACATTGGGAAGGTCGTAGTATTTTGTTTCCCCGGTGACGGCGTCGCACAGGACAACGCCTATGACGTCCTTGCCGCCGAACAGACCGATGGTATAATCCACCCTTGGTGCCACCCAGTAGGGATGGCCGACATCGTCGATTTCAAACACCGCTTCGTCAAACAGGAACGTCGGGAAATCAAAGCGCAGCTTTCTGGGCAAATACCGGCCAAGGTTGTCGGAATTGGAATACTTCATTCCCACATCCAGGCGCTTGACCGTCACTTCCTGCGAAACCATGTTGATGATGATATAGGCGGGCAGACCGTTCTTCTGGTTGTTGAACCACTTGATAAGGTCCCCGTACTCAAGCGGCGTAACGCGAACCGGTTCGCCCTTGTAGTTTATCTGCGAATAATTGCCGGCCACTTCAAACTGGCTCACCATATCCACCAGTTCGCCCATCTTCCTGTCCCCGAGCATAACCGCGGAATCCTTGTCCAGCATCGGGATATTGTCAAAGTGCGCCTGACTGACATCCGCCGCGAAATTGCTTGTCTGCACCTTCAACAGCTGTTGATATTGCCCGGCGTGCAGCATCTTCGCGGAGGTGATGGTGCCGATGACCGCTGCCAGCACGATGATGGCGACTGCCGCCGCAGCTACGCCCTCTGCCACGCCAAAGCGGAAGCCTTCGCTGAACAGCGACATTCCGGCGCGCCATCCGCCGCGTACGTAGCAGATCAGCGAGAATAAAAACAACAGTACGACGACCCAACCGATGAATCCCTTGTCATGGATATTAACGGCGGGAAGCAGAAAATAGAAGCTAACAGCACCTGCTACAGCCGTCAGCACGAACGAAATGAGTATGTCTTTGAAAGATAGTTTCAAAACGATCTTCCTTTCAAGGCTTTTATGCCACAATTTCCGATTCTTATCCTTTTGGATATTCTAGCAGGATTATGCATATAAAACAAGATTGCATCCTTGGCGCCGATCCCCTGCCCGGGTGGGGCTCCCGTCTTTTGCTTGCGCTGCGCCCGTGTGATGGCGTATACTTTCATCGATGAAAACTTCTGTATTGAACAAAAGACTAACGTTGTTTAACGGCATCCTCAAAGGCCGGCGCGTCCGTTTTTCGCTGGGCCTTCTTTGTGTTGCCATGGCTTCCTTTTTGACCTTCATGCCCCAACAGGTGCTCCGCTTTACGGTGGACAGCGTCATAGGCTCCAAGCCCGCCTCCCTTGGCGGATTTCTTCTGACGCTTGTACAGAGCGCAGGCGGCGTGGAGACACTGCGCGCCAATCTTTGGATGTGCGCCGTCGCCATGATCATCATCGCATTGGTAAGCGGCGTCATCACGTTCTTCCGAAACCGGCTGATGGTGGACGCTGCCGAGCTGTCCATGAAAAGGCTTCGGGAAACACTCTACGACCACATCCAGCGTCTGCCGTATCAGACGCTGCAAAACACGGGCACAGGCGATCTGTTGCAGCGCTGTTCCTCCGACGTGCATACCGTGCGGACATTCCTCTCCAACCAGGTCAACGAGCTCATGCGCGCGATCTGCCTGTTGGTGTTCGCGCTGTTGATCATGCTTCCGATGAGCGTTCCGATGACGTTTATTTCGCTGGCCTGCGTGCCTGTATTGCTCGTGTTCTCGCTGGTCTACTACAAGAAAGTGCGTAAATATTTCCGTGAGGTGGACGAGGCCGACGGACGCATGTCCGTCGTGTTGCAGGAAAGCCTGACCGGGGTGCGCGTCGTTCGCGCGTTTGCGCAGCAGGCACGCGAAGCGAAGAAATTCGAGGACGCCAGCACCGAATACCGCGACAAGTCGATGTATCTTCTCAAACTGATGTCTGTTTTCTGGTCTTTATCCGACCTTGTGATCTATCTTCAAATCGCAATATGCGTCATCGCGGGCGTCTTTTCGGTTCGAAGCGGAAACCTTTCCATCGGCACGCTGATGACCTTCATCTCCTACACATCAACGCTTCTGTGGCCGATACGGCAGATGGGCCGCGTGCTGGCCGACCTTGGAAAAACACGCGTCTCTCTGGAGCGCATCGATGAGATTCTGCACCGCCCGGTCGAGGTGGATGAA
This sequence comes from uncultured Christensenellaceae bacterium, assembly GCA_942492795.1. Lineage (GTDB taxonomy): Bacteria > Bacillota > Clostridia > Christensenellales > QAND01 > RGIG3178. The sequence continues at coordinate 881,072 of OW818639.1, read as the reverse complement.
CCGGATGCAAAAACGCCTGTCATCGAAGGGGACATCGAATTTGACAACGTCAGCTTCGGATATGGCGACAACCCCGACGTATTGAAGGGCATTTCGTTCCATGCGAAAAAGGGCCAGACCATCGGCATTTTGGGATCGACCGGAAGCGGCAAAAGCACGTTGACCCTGCTTTTACAGCGCCTGTACCCCGTCAAGTCCGGCCGGATTCTGTTCGACGGCACCGATATCCGCGAAATTAAACTCTCGCACCTGCGCCGCCACGTCGGGCTTGTGTTGCAGGAGCCGTTTTTGTATTCGCGAACCATCCGTGAAAACATCGGCATCACACTTGACCAGCCGTCGGACGAGGCGATACTCGAAGCGGCGCACATCGCAAAGCTGGACGAGTTTGAAACGGAATTTGAAAAGGGATACGACACGCTCATCGGTGAGCGTGGTGTGACGGTTTCCGGCGGTCAGAAGCAGCGCATCGCGATGGCGCGCATGCTTTTGCAAAAGGCACCGATTATGGTTTTTGACGATTCGCTCTCGGCGCTTGACACGCAAACGGACGCGGAAATACGCGCGGCGTTGAAGGCGATGCCGCATCACGGAACGACGCTGATCATTTCGCACCGCATCAACACGCTGCGCACCGCGGATTTGATCCTGGTGCTCCACGACGGCAAAATTACCGAATCGGGCACCCACGAGCAGCTGCTCGCGCAAAACGGACTGTACCGCCGCGTCTATGCCCTGCAGGACGATGAAAGTATGCTCGGAGGTGATGCAAGTTGAATCCGGATGAACTGGGCCTCAAAGAGGACGAATATCAGGACAGGAAGATAGACGTTTCCATTTGGAAACGCCTGCTCAACTTTGCGCTCCGGTACCGCCGCGATGTCATCTGGCTGTGCTCCTCCAACATGCTGCTCGCACTGGGCGAAACGATGTTTCCGCTGTTGACGCGCTTTGCCATCGACGTTTTCGCGCGCACCAACGCCACGTCACACCTTGTCACGTTTGTCGCCTTTGCGGTCTTTTTGGCGGTGTTCCTATGCCTGTGCACCTATATTTTCATACGTCGTGCGGGCAAGATAGAGCATTTCGTTGCGTGCGACATCCGGCGCGCCTGCTTTGACCGGCTGCAAACGCTGTCGTTTTCCTATTTTGACAAGACGCCGGTAGGCTTTATCATGGCGCGCATGACTTCGGACGCGACGCGCTTGTCCGAGACCATCGCATGGAGCCTAGTGGATATCCTCTGGGCGATCCTTCGCCTGTTGAGCGCCACCGTCGCCATGCTGTTTTTAAGCCCCCGCATCACGATGTTCGTGCTGCTGGTCATCCCGCCGCTGGCTTTTTGCACCCTGTATTTCCAAAAGCGGATATTCCGCATCCAGCGCCTCGTGCGCCGCACCAATTCGCGCATCACCGGAGCGTACAACGAATCCATTATGGGTGCAACCACCACCAAAAGCCTGGTTCGGGAACAGGCCAACCTCGAGGAGTTTTCCACCATCACCGACACGATGTGCAGCGCGTCGCGCAAGGCGGCGCGGTACAATTCGGTGTATATGCCGCTTGTGATGCTCTTGGGTAGCATCGGCACCGCACTCGCCCTGTGGCAGGGCGGCATCCTCGTGATGGAAGGCGTGCTGTGGTTTGGCACCATCGCCGCGTTTTCAAGCTATTCCCTGCAGTTCTTCGAGCCCCTGCAGCAGCTGGCGCGCATCTTTGCCGATATGCAGATGGCGCAGGCATCCGCGGAACGCGTCTTCTCGCTTTTGGATACGCAGGCGGACGTTCGCGACAGCCAAGAGGCGATCGAGCGCGACGGCGACAGCTTCCATCCCAAAAAGGAAAACTGGCCCGTCATTTGTGGCAACGTGGAATTTGACCATGTCGATTTCTCCTACCGCGAAGGGCAGGAGGTATTGCAGGACTTCAACCTGAACATCAAAAGCGGGCAGACGGTGGCGCTGGTCGGCCAGACCGGATCGGGCAAGAGCACCATCGTCAATCTTCTTTGCCGGTTTTACGAACCGACGGGCGGCGTCATCCGCATCGACGGGGAGGATATCCAAAGCCACAGCCAGGTTTGGCTGCAAAGCAACCTGGGCTACGTGCTGCAAACCCCGCATCTGTTCTCCGGCACGGTTTCGGACAACATCAAATACGGCAAGCCGGACGCTACCTTTGAAGAAGTAGAACGTGCCGCCAAACTCGTCAGCGCCCACGAATTCATCTCGGCGCTTTCAGACGGTTATGCGACGCAGGTGGGCGAGGGCGGCAACCGGCTTTCCACAGGCCAGAAGCAGCTGATCTCCTTTGCGCGCGCGATACTGCACGACCCGCCGCTGTTCGTGCTGGACGAGGCCACCAGTTCCATCGACACCGAAACCGAGGTGCTGATTCAAAAAGCCATCGCCGCCACCTTGAAAGACCGTACCAGCTTCATCATCGCGCACCGGCTGTCCACCATCCGCGCCGCGGATCTGATCGTGGTGCTGCGCCACGGCAGGATCGTCGAGATGGGGACCCATCAGGAACTGCTCGATCAGAAAGGCTATTACCATATGCTGCACATGCTGCAGTTCACGGCGTAATCACATTCATATAAAACACAAAGGGCGGTCTGATGACCGCCTTTTTTATTAACTTTTATGAAAATATTTTTTGTGTATTGTGATGTCTGGTTAATATAGGTATAATATTCCAAATACATGGCATGTACCGCCAAACAACGGGCCAGGAGGGGATGGCATGAAGGCAATGACGGTCAATTTCTATGATTCCGTTGATGATTCTCTTTTGCGATTCGCCGTAATCGCCGCAAAACACAAGGGGCTTTGGGTTTTCTGCAGGCACAAGGAACGGATGACCTATGAAATCCCGGGCGGGCACCGTGAAGAACGGGAAACCATTGCTGATACGGCAAACAGAGAACTTTTTGAAGAGACCGGGGCGAAGGACTACGCGATCACGCCCGTCTGCGTATATTCCGTCATCGGTAGCAACCGGGTGAATCAAACCGGCGGGGAGTCCTTCGGCATGCTCTATTTTGCCGATATTCAAAGTTTCGAAAAACTTCCCGATTCGGAAATGGAAGAAGTGCTGTTGTTGAAAGATTTGCCGACAGACTGGACGTATCCCCAAATACAGCCAAAATTGATTGAAAAAGTGATTTCGGCATTGTTCGCCGGATAACAAGACAAATAGCAAAGTCAAATATAACAGGAGGCTTTATCATGGATGATATTTTGCAGCTCAAGGCCTACGAAGTTGCGGCAAAACACAGGAACGAACACGAAGGCTTCGAGTATTTCAAACGAGAGATCGTACCTCAAAGCGAGAGGAAGCAGTGCTGTGTTTCGCTTTATGAAATCCCGCCGGGAAAATCGGCCTATCCGTATCACTACCATATGCAAAACGAAGAGGTCTTCTATATCCTCAAAGGCTCCGGACTGTTGAAAACGCCTTCCGGACAGAGGACGGTTTCCGAAGGCGATTTTCTTTTCTTTCCGGCAAACGAGAAGGGTGCACACAAGCTGACCAACGCATCCGACTCCGAGTTGCTCATATACCTCGATTTTGATACCAACAATCCGATTGATGTAGCGTTCTATCCCGACTCAAACAAGATGGGCGTTTTCGGGGATACCCTGCGCCAGTTGTACCATACAAAAGATCAGGCGGAGTATTACGACGGCGAGTAGTGCAAGGCGGGACGGCGTCGCCAAATGGCTGGCTGCGAATTGTTCCTATTGATAGGGGAAGAGAATGTTGAAAATTTAATGAAATGGGAAAACGAGAATTGCATGAGGAAACAGAATTTGTTTCTTCCGAATGGATTGAATTGGGTCAATTCTTTGATTATCCGACAAAGGATACGAACAGGATTCATGAAATAGAATATTATGTATTGTAAAAGGCTCTACTTAATCTACAAGCAGAGCCTTTATGTTTGATTCCATTGCATCCTATCTTAGGACTGGTCAAATCCGGCGACATGCGCGGCGGATTTGCATCGAATGCTTGCTAAACCATTGTTACTCGAGGATAAACATCAGTTTATCTCGAATCAATACATCTGGTCCATCACAACCACGGCATAGCGCCTGGGTTTCTGGTTTGGCAAATACTCCCTCGTCGGTCCGTGGTGCAGAATGATCGCGTATTCCTCCTGCCGCATCAGCTCCAAAAACGGCTGCTCGCTTTGGATCGGATAAGGACAGAACTCGGTTTTAAAGTGCATTGGCATCACGAGGGTCGCGTCAAGATCAACGGCAACGTCCCGTGCCGTTTGGGCATCGATGGTATACGTTCCCCCCACCGGAATCATTAAAATATCCACGCGCCCGATGGCTGCGATCTGATCACGGCTTAGCCGGTGCCCGAGATCCCCCAGATGGCAGATGCGATATCCGTCGCATTCCACCAGATAGATGATGTTGTCGCCCCGTTCCGCCCCGTCCTGCGCATCGTGTTTGGAAGCAATTCCCGTAACGGTAAAGCCTTTGACGGAAAAAGAACCCGTCGTATTCAACAGCGTATAGTCGTCGATGCTGTCTTCCACCATTTTAAGGTTGGCATGGTCCCCGTGTTGATGCGATGTTGTAACGATATTCGCCCTAAGCCGTTTCACTTCGTACCCGGTGTGTTCGTTGTACGGGTCCATCAACAGCCTGACCCCTTCCCCGCTTTCCAGAAGGAAACAGGAATGTGCCAACCATGTGATCTTCATGTCTTTCGCCTCCTCACCATTTTACGCAATGAACCTCTGCGGGGTTTGCATGCAGGACAACCTGTGTTGCCTGTATCGAATAAAGAATAGAGGATGTGTTTGGTGAGCCCTATTATAGCATACGGTCGATGCCGTTGAAACAGAAATGCGAAAATGCCGTGTTCTTTTCTTATTCTCTCAACAATTTGTTTGTTTGCGCTACAAACACAGGCGGCTTGCGCATCCGTTGCGCAAGCCCGCCAAATGCTGCCTCATTCCGTAGGAAAAGGTCAATAGGTGAATGTCCCGTCGTCTGCGTCGAGGATAAGCTTGATATCCAATTCGTCCCCATCCACGGCGCTTAAAAACAAGGCGAACGTGTCGGCACCGTTTTTTCCCGTAAATTCATAGCAAAGGCGTTCCTGGGTGGCGTTGTAGGGGATCAGCGCCAGGCGTACGTTTTGGATATCAAGCCTTTTGGCAACGCGTTCGGAGAGTTTTTGTTTGCCCAACAGTTTGGTGGGAAAATCACGCTTGATGTGAGAAACCGTATAGTTGTGCGCATCAAGACCGATGATCTGCTTGGTCGAGATATCCACCCATACCTTAACCAGATCCGGATAGAGCAGAACCCCGTCCTGTACAGGCACCATGTTGATCACCGCCGCGCCTGCATAGAACTGCGCGTAAGCGGATTGCATCGCGGGGAATCCGCGCTGTTCCAAATAGTCTTTTGCGATGCCGATAAGATCCGGCACCTGCTCATTGGTGGGAAAAACATCCGTGGCTGTCGCTCCGTTTGGCAATATGGAATATATCATGCCGGCTTTCTTGGTCACCTGAATTTCATTTTGAACACCGTTGGCACCCGTGCATGTCATACAGTACGTCGGAACCTGCGCGCCCTGGTCATCGTTTCTTGTGTACGTCCCCTGCATAAAGCGTTGCGCCGTCTCCACCGCTTTTTCATAGGAGACCTCCTCGCCCGCCGCCGCCTTTGGTTCGATGTTCTCCGAACGCTCCGAGTATGGCCCGTCATAGATCAGCGCCGGATACTCCTGAATGCTGTCCGAAACCTGCCCGATTCCGTCGAGCTTCGGCGATTGTCCGCCGTCCGACCAAGCCGCCTGTGCTACCGCCCAACTGACGCCGCCCGCGTCGCGCAGCGTTTCAACATGAGCCGCCACCTGTGCGGATTGCATCTCCAGCGACCGCAACTTTTCATATTGGTCATCGGTGATGCCGCTTCCCAGGTCGATGCTCTTGGCAAGCGTAAAGCAGTAATCCCCGAGCCTGTTGACAAACTGAAGCATCGAATTGCTCGATTGCTCGTCCACCGGCAATTGGGACAAGCCGAACTGCGCTTGTCCGGTCTCGCGCCATATGGTATACAAAAGCACCGTCTGCTGGGCCGGCGAAGTGCAAACGCGCATTTTGATAAGGTCGGTATTAATGGCAAGCAAGTGGTCTCCGACAATGTTAAAGCAATTGATATAGGCATTCTGAAGCTGCTTCTGTGCGCGGTCATAGGAAATCTTCATGCGGTATCCGAAGATGATAGCCGCGATCAGGCAAGCGGACAACACGCCCGCGCCGATGGGCGGCCCGTAGCGCCTGAAGAACTCCCTGCCGCGTCCGCGCTGTTTTTGTCCGTTTAGCGTGTTTTTTTGATCCTGTTGCATCTTTTTCCCTCATTTGCAGAACACATGGGTGCCGATCCGAAGATAGATCGGTTTGTTGAGCATCCATTGGCTGGTGGTCTTTGCAGGATTGTAATAGAACAGGCATCCGCCTGTCGGATCATAGCCGTTGTACGCGTCCTTGGCGGCGCGGATCGCATCGCTGTTGGGCGTCATGTTGATCTGTCCGTCATCCACAATGGAAAAAGCCCTGGGCTGATAGACGACACCGGAGATGGAATTGGGAAAGCTGGCGCTGTCAACGCGGTTTAGCACCACTGCCGCTACCGCCACCTGCCCCTTGTACGGCTCGCCGCGTGATTCCCCGAATACAACGCGTGCCAGAAGGTTCACATCCGCCTGGTATTTGTTTCCGCTGCTGCCTCCGGAAAGCGGAATGCCTATTTTCGCCGCCGTCAAAGGGCCTATGATGCCGTCCGCCGTCAATCCGTTTGCACGCTGGAACTTTTTGACCGCCTGTTCGGTTTGCGCGCCGAACACACCGTCTACGGAACCGCTATAATAGCCCCAGTTCTTCAGCCGCTGCTGTATTTGCTTTACCGTTTCACCCCGGTCGCCCACGCGCAGCGTATTGCCTGCGGCAAACGCCTGTGTACGCTGATCTTCGCTCAGTACGAGGGGTAAAAGCAAAGCTAAGGCAAGCGCCATTGCAATCACGAGCACAAGGTTTCGTTTTAGCGCTAAAGTCATGGTATCCCTCCGTCTATTCCATCGTTTGAAAACCGAAGGTAAGTAGATAAAAACTGTTCGCCTCGCCGGATTTACACCTATCGGAACAAGGTCAAAAACCAGCTCTTATACGTGACGCCGTCTTCTTCCTTCCAATCGGGATCCACCTGGTTGGCGTTAAGCAAGCACAGCGGCGGAAACAGGACACACCACCAATTACGTCCTTCCGCTTTGCCCAATTCGATGCGAAGCGCATGATAGATGCCCGCGGGAAACACCACACCGTCATAGGTTTTTTCGGGAAATTCATCCACGGCAATTCGCACGGTGCTTTGGTACGCAAGGCCGTTTTGTATCAGTACGCCGTCCGCTACACGCTTTACGTTGTCCAAATGTGCCTGTACGTATGCCTGCGTCGCTTGTATGTTTTGCATTTTCAGCAGATCATCCTGCAAATAGGCTACAACCGCATCCCGCACCTGAAGCTTTACGTTCTGGTCGACGGTGGAATCGCTGTTGGCGATCACATGCAATCGCAATACGGGAGGAACGCGCCCCATCAGGGCGCACATCATCAATACAAACGTCAATGCTTTTTTCATGGCAAACCTCAACATCATTGTGCGGTTCAGGCAATGTATTGCCTATTTTGCCGCGTAGTGTTGATTTGAGTATGCCCATGTTTGTCCGGTTCCAATCGCGCGTATTGTTCCTGCCCGCTGTGTTTGTTACAATGCTCACGGAGGGATGACGTTGATTGCAAATGCCTGTGCCAAACTCAACCTTGCTCTGGCCGTCACCGGTATACGGTCGGACGGCTATCATCTGCTGGATTCCATCTTTTGCACGATCGATCTGTGCGACACGCTCAGCATGGAAAGTTCATCGCAGGATTTGGTGTTTTCCTGTTCCGACGCGTCGCTCTTGGGGCCTGACAACCTGGTGCTCCGCGCGGCGAGCCTGTTCACGCAAAAAAGCGGAATGCCATTGTCCCTTCGCATCCACCTTGACAAACATATCCCGGTTATGGCCGGTTTGGGCGGCGGCAGCGCGGACGCGGCAGCGGCTCTGCTCGCGTTCAACAAGTTGTATCCGTCGCTCGACGATGCGGCGCTGTTTGATTTGGCTATAAAACTCGGTGCGGATGTACCGTATATGCTCAAAGGCGGGTTCCAGCGGGCGCGGGGCATCGGCGAGATATTGACGCCGCTTCCGGTCAAAACGCAGCTGCATTTCGTGGTGATGAAGCCCGAAGCAGGCTTGTCCACCCCCGCGGTGTTTTCTGCGTACGACAAAGCGCCAGGAGCCTGTCAGCCCGATGTGGAAGCCGCGGCCTGCGCCCTTCTATCCGGTGATCTTCCCGCTTTTGCCCGAAACGCCGGCAACGTCCTGCAGCAGAGTGCGCAGGCGCTCTGCCCTGTCATCGCATCGCTGTGCGATGCGCTTGAATCCCAAGGTGCCCTGTATGCTTCCATGACAGGCACGGGCTCCGCGGTATTCGGCATATTTTCTGACGAGAATTCGGCAAGGCGGGCGCAACAGGCGCTTCATGGCACGGTTCCGTTTTGCGCCTGCGCACGATCGGTATAAATCAAATGGATGAAAAACTTTTATGGTCTAATTGAAAAAACCCTGTACGGCGAAGCCATACAGGGTTTCGATTTTTGGCTACTGAACGTTTTTACTCAAAAGTATCAGGCGCTGTCCCTCGGCAAACGGTTCCTGCGCGTTCTCGTTGTAGCGCAGCACATCCTGCGGCGTAATGCGGTAGCGCTTGGCGATATCCCACAGCGTATCGCCCTTGCTCGTAAAGTAGACGATGATGCCGGACAGCCCGATCCCCTCTTCCTTCTCCACAAGCACGATCTGATCGGCGATTTGGGTCTGCCCCATCTGCATCACCTGTACCTGCCAGTTCAAAAGGATGCGCACATCCACGCCGTCCGCGTTCAAAACGGCTTGCGCCTGTTCGGCATACAGCTGCGCTAAGGCATTGCTGTCCGCGGAGCATTGGGAAACCTGCTGCTCCATCTGCAACGGCCATTGGACGGTCTTGCTCATCAGTCTGTTGTCCGCGTCCTTAAAGACTATCTGGCAGCTCATCACGCTTTCCAGCGTCACCATGCCGTCCCCGGGCATGGCCCTTGCGGCGCTGGGCGTTGCGAACACCGCCAGAATCTGCCCCGCATCATCGACATTCTGCAATGCCACCGTTTCGCGCACCGCCTCAACGCCCGAATAATTGCCGATGCAACGGCTTAGCGGCACGGACTTTTGTTTTACCTGCACGCCCCCTTTGATCGCATAGGCGTCCTCCACAACCTCGATCTCCATGGATTGCTGCGCTTCAAGCTCGATGGCGCATACCGCGCGGATGATGATCGAGTCGCCATCCTCGCTGCCGTGCGCGTGAAGGTCTTTGACCTTGACAGTTGATTGCACACGCTGATCGCTCATCGCACCCGGCGCGGGCAGCATTTCAGAAAACGGGATCTGCGCAAAGGTCTGCGCGATGGGCATCTGCGGATTGTCTGTCGCATAGGCGACGGAGAGCTTCAGTTCCCCTTCCACGCACAGCAGATCGTTTTCCGCAAAGGCTTGCTGCACGACCGCCTGGCCCTGGCAGTTGAGCACCTGCACGACACCCGGCTGCCCCTGCGGCAATACCGATTCGCCGCTTATTTCCGAAGCCGTGGTGGCACGTGCGCAGCGCTTTTCGACCTGCAGCGGCTTGGTCCGGTACACCAGTCCGTCATCCTGCACGGGCATCAGATACGCGAGATCGACCTCATCCGCAATGAAAAAGAAAATGTCGATGACTGCGGAAACGTTGATGCGCCTGCCGTCGGTCAGCGATGTCTCGATTTCGCTGACGTCCGCCATCGCCGTACCGCGCATACCGGCCTGTGCCCCGGGAACATCGGCGGTATGCTTGAAGGTGGAAACGGACTCAAAAGCGTGCAGCTGATCCTCGGCATCCAGATAGCATACGCAAAGCGTCAGGGTGCCGTCCGTCATGGCACGCTGGTCCAGGCTCTCCACGCTGCCTGCTTCGGATCGTCCGCGGATCAACAACAGCCGTGCCATTTCCGGCTTTCCCACCGGCAGCGCTACCTCTCCCTCGATAACAGCTTGAGAAAACACTCCGCCCGTATGACGCAGTATTCGCTGGTTTTTTTTATTATCCAAGTTCTTCTCCCCCTGTCGCAAGTATGCCATACAGGCAAAAGGCGCCCATACGCTACTATGCATAGTCACACAACAAAAAAAATATGACGCATAAACAGAAACACTTATGGAAGTTTATAAAAAAATACGTACGCAATGAATTTCGCACGCAAATAATCCTTGCCTCGCGGCTTTTTCCGATGCCAGTTTTTATGCAAGGGATCGAGAAAATTAAAAAACATATAAAACCGCAGGAAAAACGTTGCATAAAAAAAGAAGGACAGCCGATCTGCCCTCCTATTCGTCAAGCCATTTCAATTCAAGATGCTTGGTAAAAAGATCGCTATACGCGTAGCTTAACCGCTTGGGAATTCCGTCCTGTTGGACGAGGATGGTAAAAACGCTCTGATATACGCTTTCAACAACACCGTCGTTCTCCACGCTTTTGACGCGCCCGCGATGGGATTTTATATGAACGCGTCTGCCGATGTTTTCCTCAATGCCGCCTTTTATCTGCTGCAGTGTCTGCAAAACGCCGCCGCCTCTCGTTTGGTTTTATATACAACATACCCCAAACGAGTCTTTTTATGCGTCCAGCCTTGCTTTAAGCGCTTTGCTCCAATACGAGTTTGTCGGCAACAAGCGCTATGAATTCACCATTTGTTGGCTTCTCGTGTTTGGTATATACCTGGAAACCGAACATTTTGTTGATGTTCTCGATCTTGCCCCGCGTCCATGCCACCTCAATGGCATGGCGGATGGCACGCTCCACCTTGCTGGGTGTCGTGTCGTATGCTGCCGCAACGCGAGGATACAAATCCTTGGTGATGCGGCTGACCAGCGATTCATCGGCGATGACATACTTTATTGCCTGACGCAGGAAATGATAGCCTTTGATATGAGCAGGAATGCCGACGGTCAGAAACACATTTGTGATGCGTTCATCCATGGACTTGTTCTGCACAGGCGCCGATACGCTCTGGCCCATGCGCGGACGGTCCCGTTGACCAAGAACATCCATAATGCGTTTTTGCAAGCTTTCCAGGGAGTATGGCTTAACCATGAAATAACGCGCTCCCAGCGAAAGGGTATGCCGGATAACCTCTTCGCTGGCGAAGGAGGATACGACGATTACTTCCGGTCTGCTGTCGATCGGGAGTTCCAGAATCTTTTCCAATACGCTGATGCCATCCAAATCCGGGATGATAAGATCCAGAACCATCGCATCGAAACCGGGAAGCTTGTCCATCGCCTCTTTGCCGCTTGAGATGCATTCGATGCTTTCAAAGGTGGATAGGCGCTCCAGATGTTTGTGCAGCATAGCCCTCAGTTCATAATCGTCTTCGACAATCATCAGCCGTTTACCAGTGCCCAAAGGAATCACCTCTTTCAAAATATTTGTGTTATTTTTTTAACCTTGAGGGAATATTAGCATATTTCTCGGGAAAAATGAATGAAGATAAATACAAAATGAAAGAAATAGCCCGTATTCGACAAAAATCGATTGTACTTCTTTACTTTCGACACACAGCATGTCGACTACACACAAAGGAATCGGTTTGATCCATGCAACGAAGACTTCGAATATACAGCATTGCCACTGTGGTCAGCGTCGCATTGCTGATCGGCTGCCTGTTCTTTATGCAGGTCATTCGCGGCCCCGCCTATGCGCTTCTGGCGCGCGAATCACGCGTGCGAACCATCACGGTGGCAGGCGGAAGGGGACGCATTACAGACCGTTTCGGCCGGACGCTGGCCGGAACAAAGCTGATGTACGAGGCAACCATCTCCGCCAGCGATGTTGCCAAAACCCAGTTGAATCAGAGCATCTACGCCGCTCTTGTGATATTGAAACACGCGAACATTGCGCTTGACTGCGACCTGCCCATCCAGTACAAGGACGGTATGTATATATACATCCAATCGGACATCGAAGCCTTTTTGAAGGAGCAAAAACTCCAAGCAGGTTCCGCTGCGTCACAGACTGCCGAGACCCTTTTCAAACGCTATGCCGTGGATGCGATTCCGCAGGAGGAGAAATTAAATGTGCTGGCGGTCCGTCTGCAGCTCAACCGTCAGCGGTACCGTGCGTATAAGCCTGTCCGGCTGGCGCTGTTTGACAATGCTGCGATTTGCGCACAGTTTGCGGAAAACGCTCTGTTGATGCCCGGCATCGCGTGCGAGGCCATCCCCGTGCGGAATTACCCGAACGGTACTTTGTTTTGCCACAGTATCGGCTATCTTGGCAAAATAAGCGCCGAAGACGCAGAAGCGTACACAAAGAAAGGGTACGATGTCTACACCGATATAGTCGGAAAGAGCGGGCTTGAAGCGGTATTTGAAGACATCCTTCGCCCGGCTTCCGGCCAGGTGACGGTGTCTGTGGACAGCTCCGGACGGCGCAGCACCGTGCTTTCGCAAAAGAGCGCGGCGGACGGACAGGACGTTGTGCTTACCATAGACAGCAACCTGCAGAAGGTGGCGGAGCAGGCGCTTATCGATACGATGGCAAAGATACGCAGCGGCGGTATGGGAGAATCCTTCCCCAACGCCCGCATAGGCGCTGCTGTCGCCATCGACGTAAGATCTGGCGATGTGCTGGCCATGGCATCCGTTCCGTCGTTTGATCCCAACGCTTTTTTACAGACAATGGATGACAAGACATGGCAGGCGATCAACCCGACCTATCTGAACGCATCCGGGGACACCAACCGGGATCCTACGTTGCCGCGACCGTTGGTCAACAATGCGATCACCAACGCGTTTGCCCCGGGCAGCGTGTTCAAGCCCGTTACGGCATTGGCGGCGCTGCAAAAAAAAGTCGTAACGCCAGGTGAAACTATTTTTGACCAGGGGCAGTATACCTATTTTTCCGCCGTCGATCCTCCGGCTTGCTGGACATGGAACGATTCGCATGAAACCCACGGTTTGGTGGATCTCAAGCGTGCGCTGGCGGTCAGCTGCAACTACTACTTTTTTGAAATGGGTGTTCGCACAGGATCTCACGACATCGAGGCGATGGCGCGCAGGCTTGGGTTTGGCGCAAAGTCGGGCATTGGTTTGATGGGGGAAGCGGATGGTTCGCTGGATTCCCAAACGCTCAGCGATGCCGCAGCCATCCGTAAGGCATGGAGCCAAATGAAAGCGTTGAAAGCAAATGTCGATGAAACGGCAGCCACCGAAGCGATACGGGATCTGTTGACAAACCCGTCGCTGTCCCGCGCGCAAAGCCTGTTCTCACCGCTTGGGTTCAGCGCGGCGCAATGCAAGATTCTCTACGATAACATCGACCTCTGGCGCTGGCGTCCGGCACGGATACTCGCTTCGGCCATCGGCCAGGGGGATACATCCGTGTCCGTGCTGCAAATGGCAAATGCCGTCGCGGCGATCACCCAGAACGGAAAACGCTTCACTCCGCGCCTTGTGCTTTGTTTGCCGGACAGCACGGGAATCACGGTGCCCGTCATAGCATCCGAAGCGTTTTTAAACGCGAATGATGTCCGTTCCGTGATGGAAGGTATGCGCGAAGCCGTTGTTTCCGGCACCGCGAAAAATGCCTTTTCGGGTTGTACCCTAAGCGTCGGAGCCAAGACCGGAACAGCGCAGAGTACCAACCGGGATGCGTTCGCGTGGTTCATAGCGTACGCTCCCGCAGATAACCCGCTCGTCGCTGTTTCCGTCATGATTGCACAGGGAGGCCATGGCACCTATGCAGCGCCGGTAGCGCGCGCCATTCTTGAAGCCTATTTTGCCGAAGGATCGGGAACGCAGTCTGTCAAACCCATGGAAATGATCCCGTAGAAACCCGCTTTTCATCCTTCAGATGTCGAGGACTTCGCCGGTTTGTGCATCCTGTGCCAATATCCAGTGTCCGTCGCGATAAGCGTGAAATCCCTGCAAATTTGCCGGCGGGGACGGCGCATAATTGCCCGGAACAGCCACCGCAACCGCAACCACCTTGCCATCCTGCACCACTTCGCCCATCAGATAGCTGTAGTCCGCTTCACGGGAAACGACCCGTCTCCAGCACCACTGGTCTGCATACGGACCCATGACGGACAGCGCAACAGCCTCAACGCCGTGCTGCCTGCCATCCCCGGTCTTTATGCCCCTGACGCCGCCATAGATCGATGGACCGTTTTGATTGTCATATGCATCCACTTCGATGGTTTGGTCAGCGTTTTGTCGTTGTGTCACATCGTCAGCGCAATTGTTAAGCTCTTGGGAAAGCTCTTCATTAGAACCGGCAGAAGACTCCGAAAACGTCCGTATACGGGAACGCGCAGACAGCATCGGCACGCGCCTTGGCATGCGTTCTGTTTCCTCTGTTGAAATACTCTGTTGCTCCATCGGCGTCTTGTGCTCATACACGGGTATCGGTTCCATAAAAGGCTGCTGTGCTCCATCGGGCAGAGGGCAATTCGGCGGCTCAAATTCCGCTTGTTGCATCGGGATCGCTTCGTCCCGCATCGTTGGCGTTGCCATTTTTGGGCTTTCAATTTCCTTTTGATTTGGCACAGGCGTTGGCGTCCTGTCCGCGGTTTGTTCTTGTTTGCCAGGTATGGCGCCCGTTTTGATTACGGGGATCGCTTCGTCGTCCGCAGCGGGTTTCTTTTTGTTCGCTTTGAACATTGATTCGCATGCGTGCCAATACGCCTTGGGCATCATGCTCTGGCCCATTGCCAGCAGACCCTTTGTACCGCACACCGCCGCAACGATGCGGCCGTTCCCGATGGTGACCGATCCTGATGCCGTATACTCCCATCTTTTTGCCTGCATGGGCAGCCGAACCATCGCTGTCCCCGAATCCAGGCAAAGCTCTGCGGTCCCGTCGGATCGGATGGTCGCTTGCGCTTGTACCAACGCTTCCTCGCCGTGAAACGTCAGCTTCACAAACCCAAGCGTCGTCTTGCCGTCCTGCGCGTACAAAACGATATATTGTTGTTTGATATTCATGGCACAACCCCCTTCATCCTACAATGTATGAATAAGGGGCTTGGTGCATGACACTTG
This sequence comes from uncultured Christensenellaceae bacterium, assembly GCA_942492795.1. Lineage (GTDB taxonomy): Bacteria > Bacillota > Clostridia > Christensenellales > QAND01 > RGIG3178. The sequence goes on along the minus strand of OW818639.1, from coordinate 865,817 downwards.
TCCTACTGCGCTAAATACGTTGTTTTTAAATGCAAATGGGTACAAGAATACTTGATTTTCAACAACCCGAATATGCCGTCAAATTGATTGGGTTTATCCCTGCAATACTTCGCCGATCGCATCGGAAAGCGCAATGAATTGGGAAAGCGACAGCGTTTCACCGCGCGCCGAACTTTTGATGCCGCTTTTAGCCAACGCACCCTCGGCGCCATTCCTGTCGATGCCCGGTATGGCCAAAAGGTTGTTCAGGATCGTTTTGCGGCGCATCGCAAAGCACGCGTGCACCACTTTAAAGAGCATCTGTTCATCCTTTGGCGAAACGGGCGGGAGCCTCCTTTGAAGCACGACCACACTAGAGGCAACTTTGGGCGCGGGAAAGAAACAATTGGCGGAAACGGTGAGCACATTTTTAACATCGGCATAATACGCAACAGCCACGCTCAGCGATCCGTACTCCCGCCCTCCGGGCGGCGCGCAGAGCCGTTGCGCGACTTCCCTTTGCATCATCAGTACGAATCGATCCACCTGTTTGCACTCCGTCAAATAGCGCATCAACAAAGGCGTCGTAACATAATAGGGCAGATTGGCGACGAGCACGGTGTGTTCTTTTACGCTTAAATCCGCAAACGGGATCTTCAGCGCATCCGCGTGGATCAACGTAAAGTCAGGGGATACGATGCTTTCCCCGAGCAACCTACAAAAGCCTGCATCCAACTCGATGGCCGTGACGTGTGCCGCTTTTTGTAAAAGGCGCGTGGTTAGCGCGCCTGCGCCGGGTCCGATTTCAAGCACCGGCGTATCTTCAAGCACTCCCGCGGCACCGACGATGGCATCGGCTATGTTGGCGTCGCACAAAAAATTCTGTCCGAGCCTCTTGTTCGGCGACAAGCCGTATTTCTGCAGCGCCTGCCTTAAAGCCGTGATGTTCGCTCCGTCGTATGGCATTCTTTGTCCCTTCAAAAAAGGCGCCTTTTGGCACCTCGGCATATCGTCAAATCAGCATCCTTGTGTTGCAATCCGCTTTCCGCCGACATGTGTGTCGGAGAACACCTGTTGCATATAGTATTGCCCTTCTATCGTTTCAGCACATACACGGTCACGTTTCGCTTGCGGCCCCACACGCTGCATTGGGTTTGCGTATCCATAAACACGTCCATGCTGTAGGGATCGCCCACACCGGAACCCGTATCCTCCGCCACCGCGTAGCCATACCCCGGCACATAGAAAAGTGTGCCATAGGTGAACACCCGGCGGTCGATGGCGCACATACCGACTTTCGGCCATTTGCCGGTGGCCGTCCTGTGCCCGGAATGGGTATATGCCGTGATCTGCGCCATAACAACGGTATGGTCGATCATCGACTGCGTCGGCCCGCCCTTGGGAAGTCCCGCAATGGCAGGGTTGAGCGTCGGCTTACACCCGACAAGTAGGATCTTATCGACCGGCTTTTTCGTGATTTTGCTGGATATCGTCTTGCGCGAGACCACAACGTCATCCCGGTAGGTCACTTCCTCCGTGATTGTCTTCTCGCCGTTCTTTCCGCTTTGCGATACCTTTGTAGTACCGTAGAAGTATGCTGTCGAGTTCTTCTTTACGGTCTCATACGCAATGGTTTCCTTGTGCGCCACCGTCTTGATGTCAATCGACATGAAGCTGATGGTCAATCCGTCCGAAATGCCGCTTGAAAGCGACGGGCTGACTTGATCCTGCTTGTCAAAGGACAGCCCTGCTTTTGTCAATACATCGCTTACGGTGCCGGATGCTATCAGCACTTTGATCTTTTTGCTCTTGGTATTGATATATACCGTTTTGGCTCGCAGGACTTCCACGCTGGCATTGCTCACAATGGGCGTTTGCAGGGCTGGAACGACTTCGTCATCCGCCGATACCGTAATGCCGGCCATCGCAATTGCATCCGCGATGGTGCCGTTGGCCAGCCGTACAGAAGAGGTCTGTCCGTCCGCGCTGATGCTGATATCGCGCGCGCGCGTGATGGTCACGACCATATCCTGCCGCGGTTTTTGCGTTTTTGGAACAGAAAGAATATCCTCGGGCGTCAACGTATAGGATGCCGATTGAAGCATTTGCTCTACCGTCGCATCCTTGGTACGGACCGCCTTTAAGACGCCGTCGTCGTACACGTTCACAACGCAATACCTGCCAAAGAGCATGTACCATCCAAACACCAAAAAGGCCGCCGTGGATACCAGAATCGCAAGAATACCCAGCCGCTTTCGATTGGCGGCGCGGGCCTTGGAGGAAACGGTCTGCCTGGAAACCGTTTTTCCTTCACCGGCTTGCGTTCCCTTTGCGCGCGGCATACCTGCCGGTTCAAGGATTCCCTGCATCGGCATTGCCATGGCATCGGAAGCGACGCTCACGCTCTGTCGCTTGACCACTCTCAATGCCGGTATGCGGCGGTTCCGATCTGCGCTCTGCGGCTGTTTGTCCGATTCGGAAAAAGAGGCGCTGCCGGATTGCCCGCCTGTTAGTTTTGTTTGCCACGGGAAATTCTTGGTTGATTTATTGGTTTGATGTTTGTTCTCTTTGCGCTTGGAATTGCCGTTGCGGATGCCGGATGCATCGTCCGCTGTTTCAATCTGCGCATCATCAAGCCCCACGATGTTCAACTGCGGCTTATAGTATTGTAAGTCCTCCTGCTGCATGGCTTCATCATCGCCCACAAATCGGGACCGTGTGTTCGCTAGTCCGTTGCGTATAGCGCGTCCGCCCTTTTTAACCGGGATGGATGCCGCATGTCCCATGCTCCGCAACGCGGAATCTACGCCCCTTTTGAGTGCCTGCGCCGGTTTGTCTTTTACTTGCCGCTGCAAAATACCGTTCAGATGCGATTTCGGGTGCAATGAGATGTCTACCCGCCGTCTTTTTTTCATTTCGGCGCAACACTCCTTTCCACAGGGTTTTGGGAATTTATTATATACGCAAACGTCGCTCGCTGTCAAATTGACGTGGTTTTCTTGTCGGTTAAAATTACTTTATGTTATATAATGTTTTTTTATTTATCGTCGTTTATGGCGCATTTCTGGCTTGGATACGGATGATCGAACGAATTGGATCCAAAGATCATGGCGTTGCGGGAAGGCCGGCCGATTTCGCTTCAAGCATGGCTTCGTTGCCGAGGGTCTGTGGCATCCTGGGAGTTCCACCGATGATTGAGCGGTCGCTGTCGGTTGAAATGCCTGCGAAAATACAGTACACTGATTGCATCTTTGTAGTTTGGAGACCCAAATGGTACTGCTGCGCGTTGACGGCGTCACGAAATCCTTCGGTGAAACCATCCTCTTTTCGGAGATTGGTTTTGTTGTGATGGAAAAGCAGCGCTTGGGTCTTGTCGGCGTCAACGGAAGCGGCAAAACCACGCTGATGCGCATCCTGTGCGATCTGGAGCGATCCGACGGCGGGCATGTCACCCTTTTGTCGGACAGAAAGATCGGCCACCTTGCGCAACACGTCTCGTTTGATCCGGCAAAGACGCTGTATGAGGAAACGCTTGGCGTGTTTTCCGATCTGGTGGATATCGAAGTCGAACTGGACTCGCTGCATATATCCATCGACACGCATCCCTCCAACCTGGATGCCCTGGTGCTGCGCCAGGCTTCCCTTTATGAACGCTATCAGACAGGAGGCGGCCTTACCTATAGGGCGCGTACGCGCTCCACGCTTTTGGGCATGGGTTTCACACAGGAGGATCTTTCGCTTCCGATGTCGGCGCTCTCCGGCGGGCAAAAGAGCAAGGTGCAGATGGCAAAGCTCCTGTTATCGGGCGCCGATCTTCTGATGCTGGATGAACCCACCAACCATCTGGATATCCAGAGCGTGGAGTGGCTTGAATCCTATCTGTTGGAATACCCCGGCAGTATGATCATCATTTCGCATGACCGGTATTTTTTGGATAAGGTTACCACCGGCACGCTGGAAATTGAAAACGGGCATCTCCAAACCTACAACGGGAATTACACCGCCTATCTGTCGCAAAAGCAGCAGATGCGCGAGATCGATGAGAAGCATTTCCAATCGGCGCAGAAGGAAATCCAGCGCATGGAGGAAATGATCACAAGGTTTCGAAGCTGGAACCGCGAGCGCAGCATCCGCACAGCCGAACACAAGGAGCATCAGCTCAACAAGCTTCGCGACAGCGTAAAAAGGCCGGAGCGCTCCCCGATGGCCATCCGCTTTGCCTTAAACGCCAAAGAGGGCGGCGGGCAGGACGTGCTCATCGCGGAAAACATCAGCAAATCCTTTGAAAAACCGTTGTTCAGCAACGTTCATTTACACATCAAGCAAGGCGAGCGTGTTTTTTTGCTCGGCCTCAACGGCAGCGGCAAAACCACGCTGATGCGCATACTTTTGGGGCAGCTTGCCCCCGACAGCGGATCCGTACGGCTTGGCGCGAGAATCTCCCCGGGCTATTACGATCAGCATCAGAACAGTCTGCACCTTACGGGCACACCGATAACGGAAATCCAAAACGCCTACCCCGCGTTGAACGAAACGCAGGTACGAAGCGCCCTGGCTGCATTCTTGTTCCGGGGCGACGATGTTTATAAATCCATTCGCGCACTCTCCGGCGGCGAACGCGCACGGGTGGAGCTTTTAAAGCTCATGCTTGGCCAGTACAACTTCCTGCTTTTGGACGAACCCACCAACCACCTCGACGCGCCGTCGCGCGAAGCGTTGGAAACGGCGCTTTTGGAGTATGACGGGACGATCCTAGCCATATCCCATGACCGCTACCTCGTCAACCGCCTTGCCACCCGCGTGCTGGCCATTGCGCAGAACGGATTGTTTGAAAGCATCGGCAACTACGACGAATACCTTATGCATCTTTCCCAGTTGTCCCAAAACCGACAGGAGCAGCCGAAGGCTGCAAAAGCGCCGACACAAAGCGCACTGAGCCGGGACAATGCAGCCGTGCTAAGACGGGCCCGTGCGCAGCTTCGAAAAGCCGAAGAGGATATTGCGCGCATCGAAGATGCGATAGCCGTACAGCAAACCCTTCTTTTAGACCCCGATGTCGCGTGCGACTACCAGCGGATATTGCAGGAAAGCGCAACGCTCGAAGCGCTTCGCTGCTCCCTTGAAGAGGCCATGCGCCAATGGGAAACGCTCTTTGAGCTCGTCGGGGAAGAATAAGTTTACGATAGCATCGCCTCTATGCATAAGCAAAGACAAAGCTGACTATATTTCTCATCCGGAAGATATTGCCAAAAAGGCAGTTCTCTTTTGCATCCCATCTTAAATCAGTCAAATTCTCCGACATGCGCGGCAAATTTGCAGCAAATGTTTGCGAAACTGTCTGTCTCGGCAAAAAACAACGTTTTTTGCCGAATCAAAAAAAACGCGCAGCTTATGCTGCGCGTTTGCACTCTGGCTTTTTAGTCGATGTAGGGTTCCAACAAACCCAATTGGCCGTCATCGCGTTTATACAATACGTTGACGTTGCCGTTTTCCGCCGAAAGGAACACATAGAACGTATGTCCCAACAGATCCATCTGCATCGTCGCTTCGTCCAAAGTCATCGGCTTTAGAGCAAAGCGTTTTACCCGTACCACCTGTGGCCATACATCGTCCACTTCCTGTTCCTGCGCACCTTCTTCGGATGGCTCTGTGCTGTAACGGATGGATTGCTCGTGGATTTGTTTGTCCATCCTTTTACGATAGCGCAAGATCTGCCTTTCCAGTTTCTTTGCGGCATTGTCGATGGACGCATACATATCGCCCGTCGCTTCTTCCGCCCGTAGAATCGTGGTGCCGATGGGCACGGTGATTTCAGCAACCTGCCTTCCGCGGAACATGGAGAGCATCACTGCTACGCGCGTATCGTCCTTTAAATACCGGTCGAGCTTCTGTACGCGCTTTTCCACGATTTCCGCCAAATACTCGGATACTTGCATCCCCTTGCCATTGATGGTTATTTGCATGGTTCCACTCCTTTCCAACGATCCTGTTTTCATTATACCATGCGGCGAAAAAGCAAACACATGCTTTTCAATATTCGAAAATCAAAGTGGAATTCCCCACGAAAGAATATCGGCATTCTTCAATATCCGGCATGCAAAACAGGCAATAAAAAAACAACAAAGCGCCGATGATGGCGCTTTGTAAAAATGCTTCTCCTTTTCGTTGCATGCCATCAAATGCCGGTCAAATCCGGCGACATGCGCGGCGGATTTGCACTGAATGCCCGCCAAGTATCCTGCTCAGCCAAAACAAGGTTTTTCGCTGAAATTGAAAAAAGAGCGCTCAAAGCGCTCTTTGGGAGTTTGCTTTTTATCGGGTGCGCATTTGCGCAAAGCATTCGTTGCAATAGATGGGCTTGTCATTCTTCGGGATAAAAGGAACTTCGGTCTCAACACCGCATTGGGCACATACGGTGCGGTGGGTTACCTTTTCACGCCTGGTTGTCTTTTTGTTGGCCCGACAATCACGGCAACGGACAGGATCATTCATGAATCCTTTTTCTGCGAAAAACTCCTGTTCACCTGCGGTGAATACGAATTCGGCGCCACAATCACGGCATACAAGCGTTCTGTCCTGGTACATTACTTCTTCCCTCGCTTTGTTTTTTGGCATGCTCAGCTGACCTGGTCTTTGTCCCCACATCCGCCGGCTGGAAGTCTCGCTCCTAGGGCTTGGCCCCCCCACTACTGCTTCTCTCAGGTTTTCAAAAGGTTTTGTACCAACCCGAAGAATAAGAAAACCTGGCCGGTCTTACCTCTAAACCGCACCATGATCACCGCAATTTTTGCGACTTACGTGGATCGTTTCGCCTGCGACTGGCATCGATTTGCAACCACAGACCTGAGAACCTGCCTTTACTATTTCGATTGTAGCGGAACTATGACAAAAATGCAATCACGATTTTATCAAATGTATACATACCGTTTATTATCTTAACAAAATCAAGCTTAGCCAAACAATCGGCTTTTGTTATCCGTTACAAAATCACAATACAACGTCGGTATCCACCGTAGCCGCAGCCAAAAGCGTCACGGCTGCACCTTGTGCTTCCAATGCCAGCATGCAGGCTGACAGCGTTGCGCCCGTGGTGCAGACATCATCCAGCAGCACCACATGTTTTCCATGCAAGTCGACAGAGCATGCAAACGCGTCCTTTACATTTTGCAGCCGCTCGTGTTCAAGCAAACCGACCTGCTGACTGGTATCCCGCACGCGCAACAAAACGTTGCGCCACAGCGCAGCATGCACCCGTTCGCAAAGGCCCGCGGCCAAAATCTCCGACTGGTTGTATCCGCGCATCCGCTGCCTCTTTTTATGAAGCGGCACCGGGATGATGCCGTCCGCTGCTATGCCTTTTTCCGTATACACACGCGTCAAACCCAGTATCAGCGGCAGCGCCATATACCGCTTGTTCTCATATTTCAGACCGTGTATCAGCTTGGCTGCCGCGCTTTGGTAGACATATGCAGCGTACAGCGGAGCCTTTTGAACGCTGCGTTCGCCGTCAAATGTGACCAATTCCCTGTTGCACTTGTCGCACAGCCCGGTGCCTCCTCCCATACCGCGTTCTTCGCCGCACAGCATGCAGCTGACGTCGTCCGGGCAAACCATTCGGCGTATAGCTTCCATCGTGTTCATAGCGCAAACAGCGCGGCGAGCGCTTTGTTTAGACCGCTGTACCGCGCGCGCGTCTGGTTGTTGTGCACCATCTGCATAAGAGCGCTCGGCTTGCCCACGATCCAGAGTTTCCTTTTGGCCCGCGTGACGGCGGTATACAACAGGTTCCGGGTATAGAGCATCGGCGGCCCTCCTGCCAGCACGATGATCACGTTGTCAAACTCGCTGCCCTGGGATTTATGGATGCTGATGGCATAGGAAAGATCCAGCAAATCGGTCTGCGCATAGCCGTATCGGGAGATGCGCCCGTCGTCAAAGCAAATCGACACCTCAAGGCAGTCCGTATCGATTTTTTCCACAACACCCATCTCTCCGTTGAACACACCCAGTCCCTTTTCCAACATCGTCCCGTCGTCGCGTTCCCATTCCATGCGGTAATCGTTTTTGATCTGCATTACCTGATCATGAAGGCGCAGCGGCTTCCATGGCGGTGTAAGCTGCGGCTTGTGCGCCGACGGCGGATTCAACAGCGCCTGCAACCGCACGTTTAAGCCCAATACCCCAACGTCACCCTTTCGCATCGGCGTGATGATCTGCGCGTTCGCGTGACGCAGTATTCCCTCGATCGCCTGCCACATCTGGTTGGGCGCCTCGCACGATACGATGGCGAACTCCGCTTCATCGTGCACGGGCATCTCCCCGCGGTTGATGCGCTGGGCATTGACGGAAATCATGCTGCCTTCCCCCTGGCGATAGACGATATCCAGCGATACGACAGGCACCGCCCCGCACGCGATGATATCGTGCAACACGTGCCCGGGCCCAACCGACGGCAGCTGGTCGGAATCCCCGATCAGGATCAGGCGCGTTCCCGTTTTCACCGCGCGCAGCAGCCGCACCATCAAAAAGACGTCCACCATGGACATCTCATCCACGATGACGACCGAAGCCGTCAAAGGATTGTCCTCGTTTTTGCCGTATTCCTCTTCAACATCCTCGCCGCGCCCGTATTCGAGCAGCCGGTGGATGGTTTTCGCTTCCCTGCCCGTCGCCTCGGTGATGCGCTTGGCGGCTCTTCCCGTCGGCGCGCACAGCACCGTTTCCTGTCCCGCTTTGTCAAATACCGACAATAAAAACTGCACGATCGTTGTCTTGCCCGTACCGGGCCCGCCGGTTATCACGCAGACCGGACCCAGTATTCCCGCGTGGACGGCCTGCCGCTGCGCTTCGGAGAGGATGATCCCGGCGCTCTTCTGGTGCATCGTGATGGCTTCCTCGCCGTCAATGCGCAACAGAACGGGCGCGGAGCAACACAAGGCATGCAGCCTTTTTGCACATTCCCGTTCGATGTGATAGAACATGCGGCTGTATACCGGTTCGTCTTCGCCCTGCTCCAGATACAGTTCCCCCGTCTGCACCATGCGCGCTGCCGTATGCGTTACAAGATCATAGGGGACGCCCAGTTGGCGGGCGGTATAGTCGCATAGGATCTTCGCGGGCAAATAGGTGTGCCCTTCCCCCGCCGCCTGTGAGAGCGTATAGCGCAGCCCGGCGCCAAGGCGTGCCGGCGCGTCGGCGGCAATTCCCATGTGTTGGGCTATGTTGTCGGCGGTTTTGAATCCGATGCCGAAGATGTCCTCCGCCAGCCGATACGGGTTTTCCTTTACCATCGTCACGCCGTCCGCCCCGTATTCTTTCGCGATGCGGATGGCTTGTCCGATGGTGACGCCGTAGTCCGAAAGTCCCGAGATGACGGCACGCATATCCATGTTCTCCCGATAAGAGTCCGCAATGCGCTGCGCGATCACGGGGCCGATGCCCGGGATCTCCTGCAGGCGGTGTTCCGCATATTGCATCACCTGCGGCGTATCCTCGCCGAATTTTTTCACGATGGCATGCGCCGTCGCCGGACCGCAGCCGCGGATCAGGCCGCTTGCCAAAAACCGCTCCATCGATTCGATGCCCTGCGGCAGCGCGGGGCGGCACACTTTGACATTCAGCTGCATGCCGTACTCCCGGTGCTCCGTCCAAACGCCTGTAAGCTCCACCATTTCCCCTTCGCCAAGGCGCGGCATAATGCCGACGGCGGTGAACTCATCCCCGTCACATTGGACGTCCATGACGGTATAGCCGTTCGCCTCGTTGCGGTAGGTTATGTGGACAACCGACGCTGTCAGCTGCTCTTGGGATCCGTTTTGCTGCATCAACGAACCTTTCTTCGTACCATATTTTGTAAAAAGCCGGATAATTGCGCGTATGATTTCATTATACAGAGCATACGCCATCAATTCAAACCTTTTGACCGTCCTTGACAACCAACCGTGATGCTGATACACCTAGAAAAGAGGTGTTATGCGTGTCGGATGAATTGCGGCGAATTCTCTCGCTTTTGTGTTATGTGATCGGAGCCGTCTTTTTGGGCTATACCGCCTATATCAGCCTTACGGTCGCATTGAGCGTTCAAGGCCTTATGATCCTGTTTTTCTCCACCGCACTGCTGTTGTTTTTTGCCACCGCGCTGCGCTTCGGAGGCGTCAAAGCCCGCGCGCAAAGAAGGCGCCTCGTCCGGCTTTTTTTGACGGTATGCTTTATGTTATACTCGTTTGTCGTCATCAATCTGCTGTTCCTGCACAACGCCGATTCGCTCAGTGTTCTGAGTTTCTTTTCGATCAAAGCGCCCAACTTCATTCCGCTCAAATCCCTGATCGGCTATATCGGCCAGCTGATAGGCGGATCTGCGGAAACGCAATCCATCCTGATCCACCTGTTGGGCAATCTTATGCTGTACATGCCGCTTGGCTTTTTTCTTATCGCGTTGTTCGATGAGCAGAGCAAGGGAAAGTTTTATTTTCCGACCGTGTTGGCCGTATTGATAGGCCTCAAAACGCTCCAATACTCACTCGGATTCGGAAGATTCGACATCGATGACATACTGTTGAACGTGTTGGGGGCAACTTTCGTGTACCTGCTATTCGGCATACAGTCCGTACGGCGGACGATGAAAAAATGGTACCTCGGGGACCGGATCCGAAAATGATATGACATAAACTTGGGAGCAGTGCTTTTGAAACAGACGTTGGGATATCTTCGAAAAGCGGACGACGAATTCAACCTGATCCACAACGGCGATTCGATCGCCGTCGGTCTTTCCGGCGGCAAGGACAGCCTGTTGCTGCTGTACGCTTTGAACCTGTACAGAAAGTTCACGCACAAGGATTACCGGTTGTGCGCCATCACGGTGCATCCGGGATTGGGCTTTGATCCTGCTGTGCTGCGGCAGTTTTGCGCATCGCTTGATATCCCGTACTATGTGCGTGAAGGACAGGTCGTGGAAACGGCGCTGGCATTGCGACGTGAAGGGAAATCCCCGTGTATGCTCTGTTCCAGGCTGCGCCGCGGCGCGCTGCACGACGAGGCGCTGGAACGCGGCTACAAGACTGTGGCGCTGGGGCACCACCGCGACGATGCGCTGGAAACGTTCTGGATGAGCATGTTTTTAGAAGGCCGGATAAACACGCTCGCACCCGTAACGCATCTGTCAAGAACCGGCGTCACCGTCATCCGGCCGTTTATCTACCTTAAAGAGGCGCATATCAAGGGCGTGGTCAAGCAGCTCCAACTGCCGGTATATGCGCCCGTCTGTCCGTTTGACGGCTATACGATGCGCGAAAAGGCAAAAAAGGATATCGCGGCTTTGCGCCAAAGCTATGCCAATGCGGATGAAATGATGTTTCGCGCTCTGCGCAATACCGACGGATACAACCTGTGGGATAAATACCGCGTCAACACGCCGCCCAAACAGGGTCATGTGAGCAATGCGTCGGATCAAGACGACTGCGAACTCGAATAAACCGAAGGAACAACATGCATGAAAGTCAAGGTACAACCCCCCGTCATAGCGGATCTCCAACAGACAGAGGACATGAACGCGCATATCGCCGCCCTGCTCGCACAGCACGAAGATCCGCAAAACCTGCATTTTAAAAACGAGACTTTCGAATATGTTCCGCCATCGCAAGGTCGGCTGGAATTCTGCGGCTGTGTCTTTGAAAAATGCGCGTTTGGCAACAAGGACGCAAAAGGGCTGAGTTTTGTGGACACGGTCTTTAAAGGCTGCGATCTGTCCAATGTGAATTTTTCAAAAAGCACGTTTATGCGTGTAGCATTTGTGGATTGCAAGGCACTCGGCACGGGATTTAGCGACGCCGTTTGGAACAATGTGCTGATCCAAAACGGCATTTTCCGCTATGCATACATCAGCGCTTCCAAGCTCGGCAATGTGCTCTTTGCGCAAAGCGATCAGTCCAATCTCGCCTTGGAGCAATGCACGCTCAAATCGGTCGCATTTACGGATTGCAGCCTTGAAAAATCCGAATTCTCCTTTACGCCGCTTCGCGGCATTGATTTTTCAAGCTGTAGCATCCGGGGGATTTCGGCTCATCTGTCGGATCTCAAAGGCGTGTGTATCGCGAGCCACCAAGCCCTCGATCTGATGGACCTGCTGGGCGTCGTCCTGATCGACGAACCTGGAAAATAAATACGGCAACTTATCCGTGCGCGGCTTGCCTATTGATTCCATCAAAAAACCCCTTGTCATAACATCTGACAGGGGGTTTTGTTCGCGGTGCTTGTCCCGCTTTACAGGTCTAAATAATCGCCGCGCCGGTAATCGCGCACGGCATTGGATGCGTAGCTGTCCAGATCCTCCAGCGCCTTGCCTGTGCCTATCGCGACGCAGGAAATGGCGTCCTCCGCGACATAGCATGGCAGCTTGGTCTTTTCAGAGAGCATCCGATCCAGCCCGAACAAAAGCGAACCGCCGCCGGTCATGCAAATGCCGTTCTCCGAAATATCCGCCGCCAATTCGGGCGGCGTGCGCTCCAGCACACTGTGCAGCGCTTCGAAGATAAGCTGTACCGGTTCTTCAAGCGCTTCGAGGATCTCGTTTCCGCCTACCCGAACCGTTTTGGGCAAACCGGAGATCAAGTTGCGGCCTGTGACGTCCATATACACTTCTTCGCTGCGCGGATACGCCGTTCCGATATTGATCTTCAATTCTTCCGCCGTGCGTTCGCCGATTAAAAGGTTGTGCTTTTTGCGTATATAGCGGACGATGGCTTCGTCGAATTTATCGCCGGCGCATTTGATGGATTCGCTCACGACCGCGCCGCCCAGGGAAATGACCGCGATATCCGCGGTGCCGCCGCCGATGTCCAGCACCATCGAACCGTACGGTGCGCCGATGTCGATGCCGGCGCCGATAGCGGCCGCGATCGGCTCCTCGATCAGGTATGTTTTGCGCGCGCCCGCTTCATCCGACGCTTCGATAACGCTTCGCTTTTCCACCTCCGTCACGCCGCTTGGAACGCAAACCACAACGCGGGGCTTGAAGAACAGCTTACGTCCGATGACTTTGCGTAAAAAGTAGCGAAGCATGCGCTCCGTAACGTCAAAATTGGAGATGACGCCGTCCTTAAGCGGACGGATCGCGACGATGTTTCCGGGTGTACGCCCGATCATGCGCCGTGCTTCGTCTCCGATGGATAGCATTTTCCCCGTCAGCCTGTCGATGGCAACCACCGACGGCTCACGCAATACGATACCGCGTCCTCGGACATAGACCAGCACGCTGGCCGTCCCAAGATCGATGCCGATATCGCTATATTCAAACATGTGCTTATTGAACTTAAAGTTGAACGCCATGCGCTACTCCTCGGTTGGATTCAGACGCCTGTCCCTGCGAGTGCGCATCAGGGTACAGAATCATCTATTCTGTATCATACCCGTTAATTGGCATTTTTTCAACGATTTTATCCGTACCCTTGTATTTCCGGTGGGTGGCGAGGCCGCCGCGGATGTGCCTTTCCGCTTTGTTTTCCTCCAAAACGCTTCGGACCCGATGATAGAGGCTTCGGTTGATGCGGAACAATCGTTCGCACATGTCCTTGTGTACCGTGCTTTTGCTCACGCCAAAGATCTTTGCAGCGTCGCGTACCGTCGCTTTTTTATCCAATACGTACGCCGCGATGCACAATACGCGCTCCTCAATGTAATCTCTCATGTTCGCCACCCCTTGTACAATTTGTACAAGGTATGCGAAAGCCTGTGACACTATGTATACGGATACCAAAAGTACAGCGTGCTTTGAGTTTAATTGGGTTTGTTGTCTTGGTGATCAAATATGGTTTGAATGCTATACAAACGAAAACAGTCGTTTAACGCCCCGCACCCAAAGAACGGGTGGCCAAATCCGGCGACATGCGCGGCGGATTTGCTTCAAATGATTGCGAAACCATCCTGCTCGGCAAAAAACAAAGTTTTTTGCCGAATAAAAATACCCCAGCATAAAGCTGGGGTTCCACGCCCCCGGATGGGGTACGGAGGTGGGCTTTTGGCGACCGGAGCGCGGTGTTGTATGGTCAATACAGGGCACTACGGGATTGTTTGCGCGTCCGGTCAAGTTTTAAGGCTTCGGCAATTGCCTTGTATCCATCAACGTCATCCTATCAGCAAGTTATGGAAATAAATGAATACAATTGTGACACAAATAGTTAATTTTGAGTCTATAAAAAAAGCGCAAGCGCCTTTTTTCGACATTTTCTTTTCATCCGTTTGCGGCATCGTCCTGTTAAGAGGGACGGTCCTTTGCGGTGGGTCTGAACACAAAAAGCTTGGCGATGACATAGTTCAGCAAAATTACAAGCACTGTGACCAGTGTTTTTGCCAACAGATCCCAAACCCCCAGCACGGATACCAACAGGCTCATCAGCAGCATATCCAGCACCAATGTTACAGCCCGTCCCAGATAAAAAGACGCCATTTCCGCCCAAATGGCACGCCCGCGCGCCTTGCTTTGGAAAACGTACCGTCTGTTTGTGATATAGGCGAACGTAATGGATGTGATCAGCGATAAAAAGTTGGCGCTGAGCATCGCCGTGTTTTGGTTGAGTGCCAGCAGAAAAAAAAGACGGGACAGACCCGCATAGCTCCCGATGCTCACAAGCGTGGTCAGAACGCCGAAGAAAAGATAGTTGATCGCTTCACGGTGTGTATGGTACCGTTCTTTCCACTTTTCCATGAAATTCTCTCTCCAAAATCTGCGCTTTTAGCATATGTGCTTTGCTTGCCATGTTTTACAATACTGCCTTTTTTACAATATTTTGTTTTGATGAAAAAGTAAAGGCCCATACGAAGTTGATTGAGCGTTCCGTTCACTTTTGTTAAGTATTTCAAGATAGAAAAGAGCCGAATTAAATTCGGCTCTTTAACGTTTCGCATATCTTCACTTCAATGGGAATCAGGATTTTTACCAGCTTTTCTGCTGGTTCGCTCGAATGCACTGCTTACCATATTACCGCACGAATGGGTGGAAACCGGACTCCATCCTTGATTCTGTCCCTCTGGAAAAATACCAAGTTCATCGGAACTCTCCTCCTTCAGGTTTTCGGACTTCCTTTTTTGCATTCTCATAGCTGTTCCTCCTTCTTCACCGATCGAAACGAATGCGAAGCATCACCTCTATTGTTCGCAAATCCGATGATAATAACCGTGGAAACAGCTGTATGTTTTTGCATGATTGCGTAAAATGTTCTAGCCTGAATAGGCTTTTTCCTATGACCTAAAAAAGAGCCGAAACAATCGGCTCTTTAACGCTTCATCGTCATTCGGATTTGAAGTTAGGTGCTCATGTTCCTTTGCGCCATTTCGATCGCTTTTCGAACCATATTACCGCAGTTTTTGGAAGAAACCGAGCCCCAGCCTTCATTTTTCACTGTTTGATAGACTCCCAGTTCCTTCGCGATTTCCTGTTTCAAATTCTCCGACATCACAGAACGCCTACTCACAGTCATTCCTCCTTTTCCGGTTCACCGGTTTTTGAACGAAGCGTCTATTGTATCGTCCGCAAAACCGAGGCGTTTAACCGTGGAAAAGTTTCTATGAATTAGAATTTATTGAATGGAAAATTTTGACGCTAACGGTCAAAATTTCCATTCAGGCTTGCTTTGAATATCAGGTTATGGCTTGCGGGTACCGCCGCGTGTCGGGCGCATGCCGCTTTTTGGCGCGGGTTTACCACCGGCCGGCCTTGGCGCATTTGGTCTTTCCTGTGTGCTCTTTGAAGGGCGTGCCGGGTATCCGCCGGGCTTGCTGCCCTGATAGCCGCGCTGTGGCCTAGCCTCTCCGCCTTCGCCTGTCTGCCCTTGTGCGGATCTTGGACGATAGCCGTCCCTGTTCTGTGCGGGTCTGTCACTGCTATAACTGCGCTTCGGCCTGGCTTCGGCGCCCTCGCCGGTCTGTCCCTGTGCTGGCCGCGGACGGTATCCGTCCCTGTTCTGGGTTGGCCTGTCGCTGCTATAGCTGCGCTTCGGTCTGGCTTCGCCGCCCTGGCCGGTCTGTCCCTGCGCGGGTCTCGGACGATAGCCATCCCTGTTCTGCGCTGGCCTGTCGCTGCTATAGCTGCGCTGCGGTCTTGCCTCGCCGCCTTCGCCGGTCTGTCCCTGCGCGGGTCTCGGACGGTAGCCGTCCCTGTTCTGTGTTGGCCTGTCGCTGCTATAGCTGCGCTGCGGTCTTGCCTCTCCGCCTTCGCCGGTCTGTCCCTGCGCGGGACGCGGACGGTAGCCATCCCTGTTCTGTGTTGGCCTTTCGCTGCTATAGCTGCGCTTCGGTCTGGATTCGCCGCCTTCGCCGGTTTGTCCCTGTGCCGGACGCGGACGATATCCGTCCCTGTTCTGCGCTGGCCTGTCGCTGCTATAGCTGCGCTGCGGTCTCGCCTCGCCGCCTTCGCCGATTTGTCCCTGCGCGGGTCTAGGACGGTAGCCATCCCTGTTCTGGGTTGGCCTGTCGCTGCGGTATGTCCGCTGCGGTCTTGCCTCTCCGCCTTCGCCGGTCTGTCCCTGTGCCGGACGCGGACGGTAGCCGTCCCTGTTCTGGGTTGGCCTGTCGCTGCTATAAGTGCGCTGCGGTCTTGCCTCTCCGCCTTCGCCGGTCTGTCCCTGTGCCGGACGCGGACGGTAGCCGTCCCTGTTCTGCGTTGGCCTGTCGCTGCGGAATGTCCGCTGCGGCCTTGCTTCGCCGCCTTCAGCGGTTTGGCCCTGTGCGGGACGCGGACGGTAGCCGTCCCTGTTCTGCGCTGGCCTGTCGCTGCTATAGCTCCGTTTCGGCCTGGCCTCGCCGCCTTCGCCGGTCTGTCCCTGCGCAGGCCGCGGACGGTAGCCGTCCCTGTTCTGGGTTGGCCTGCCACTGCTATAGCTGCGCTGCGGTCTTGCCTCTCCGCCTTCAGCGGTTTGGCCCTGTGCGGGACGCGGACGGTAGCCGTCCCTGTTCTGGGTTGGTCTGCCACTGCTATAGCTGCGCTGCGGTCTTGCCTCTCCGCCCTCGCCGGTTTGTCCCTGTGCAGGTCGCGCCTTATAGCTGTCACCGCCCGGTGCGGGTTTGTTGCCCCGATAATTCCCGCCCGGTGCCGATCCTGTTGATTTCCCTCTGGGTGCGCCCTTGGAGCGCCTTCCATCGTTGCCTTGCATCGCTTTTATCTCCTCATTCGGCCGGGTTCTTCCCTTGCCGGTTTCCGTCGATTTGGATTTTCCGTTTTTCGTACCGCTCTGTGTTACAGTCGGTCTCTCATTCGTCCGATCAAACGCGGGCTTTACCAGACACGCCGAATCGAACCCGATCAGGTCTTCCCTGTCCGCCTCCATAAGCGCTCTGCGGACAAGCACCGCGTTTTGCAGCATAAAATATTGCAAAAGCGCCCGCTGCATCCTCTTTTCGTCATTGCTCTTGGGCACATACACCGCACGGCCGTCGCGCGGATCCATGCCGGTATAGTACATGGCGGTGCTCAGCGTTCCGGGCGTCGGATAAAAATCCTGTACCTGCTCGGGCCGCTGTCCCGTTTTTTTCATTTCGCACGCAAGTGCGATCGCGGCATCCATGTTGCTTCCCGGATGGCTGGACATGAAATAGGGCACCAGATACAGATCCAAAGCGTTGTTTTGCTTGATGGCTTCAAAGCGTTGGCAAAACCGTTCATAGACCGTATCCTCCGGTTTTCCCATCAGATGCAGCACTGTCGGTGCGGTATGCTCCGGCGCGACGCGCAGCTGCCCGCTGACATGGTGCACCAGAAGCTCTTCCAAAAAAGTCTTGTCCCGGTCATACATCACATAATCATAGCGTATGCCGGAGCGGACAAACACTTTTTTAACGCCGTCCAATCCGCGCAGTTTGCGCAGAAGACTTAGATAATCCCAATGCGATACGTCCAGATTCTCACATCTGGGCACGAGGCACGATTTATCTTTGCACACCCCGTATTTGAGCTGCTGCTTGCACGAAGGCTGGCGGAAGTTGGCCGTCGGTCCGCCGACATCATGTATATAGCCTTTAAAGCGCGGGTCCTTCGTCATCGTTTTCGCTTCCGCAATCAGTGACGCATGGCTTCGCGCCTGCACCGTCCGCCCCTGATGGTAGTGCAGCGCGCAGAACGAACAGCCGCCAAAGCATCCCCGGTTGGATGTCAGCGAGAACAGCGCCTCCGAAAGCGCCGGAATCTCTCTGGTATAGCTTGGGTGCTGGCCGCGCATGTAGGGCAGCGCATAAACCTCGTCCATCTGCGAAGAGTTCATGGGTTTGGGCGGCGCATTGGCGACGATAAATCCCTTCTCGTAGGATTGCGCAAGCGCTTTCCTCCCCCATTCATCGTTGTGTTGCTGCTGCATCATAAAAGCCTTGTTGTAGGCGTCCATGTCCGTTGAAACATCGGAAAATCCCGGCATCACACCGGCATCCGATTCGAGCGCAGTTACAGCATACGCCGTTCCCGGCACATCGTGGATCTGCTTGACCGGGATCCCCCGTGCGAGCTGTTGGGCGATATCCACGATCGGTTTTTCCCCCATGCCATACACCAGAAGATCCGCGCCCGCATCCACCAAAACCGAATGGCGCACGCGGTCGTCCCAATAGTCGTAATGGGCAAAGCGCCGCAGGCTTGCCTCGATACCGCCTAGGATGACCGGGATGTCTCCATACGCTTCCCGGATGCGGTTGGTATACACGATGCACGCCCGGTCCGGACGCTTGCCTCTCACGCCGCCCGGCGTATAGGCATCCTCGCTTCTTTTGCGCTTGTTGACGGTATAATGTGCCACCATCGAATCAAGGTTGCCCGCCGTGACCAAAAAACCCAGCTTGGGTTTGCCAAAGCGCATGAAATCCTTCGTTGCATGCCAATCGGGCTGCGCGATGATCGCGACACGAAAGCCCGCACGCTCCAATATGCGCGAAATGATGGCCGTACCAAAGCTCGGGTGGTCGATGTACGCGTCGCCGGAGACGATGCAAAATTCGGGCAGCTCCCAGCCAAGGGTTGTCATTTCCTCTGTTGTCAGGGGTAAAAAACCGTTCATCCGTGTCCTTTCAAACCGATCTTCGTTGCGCGTTTTTTCTGCGTTGGCTATAATGCACAAAGGGGGGATTGCTTTGAGTGTGCCCTATACGCTTACGCGTAAGCCGATAAAAAATATCAATTTGCGCGTCAAGCGCGATGGAAGCGTTGCCGTCAGCGCTCCCTACCACATCAGCCGCTCGCACATCGACGCGTTTGTAATAAGCAAACAGAGTTGGATTCAGAAGGTGCAAAGGCGTCTTTGCACAGTGTGCGAAGCCGTTCCCGTCAACGCTTCGAACGTTCCCACCAAACTATGTCTGGAGCGTTTTGTGCCGCACATTGAGCGCGCTTTATCGGCGTTGGATCTCAAGCCCGTCACGCTTCGTGTGCGCACGTGCACCTCGCGCTGGGGAAGCTGTCAGCCCAAAGCGCGGATCATCATGCTCAACCGGTCGCTGTATCCGTTGCCGCAGCCGTTGATCGAATATGTCGCGCTGCACGAGTGCGTGCATCTTCTGATTCCAAATCACGGAGCGGATTTCCATGCTCTGATGCAACTGCATATGCCGGATTACAAACAGCGGCGCAAAGCCCTTCGCCGGCACGGTCTTTCGGGGGTCAAACCATGAGTGAAGTCAAGACCAACGCCATGCGCATGCTGGACAACGCGCACGTTCGCTATCAAACCTATCATTACACCGTGGAAGACGGGCGTATCGACGGCGTTTCGGTAGCCCAAAAGATCGGGCAGCCGCTCGAATGCGTGTATAAAACACTTTTAACGCAATCGCCCGAAGGCGGCGTCTTCGTGTGCATCATCCCGGTCCAAGAGGAGCTGGATTTCAAGCTCTGTGCCAGGGCTTTCAAACAAAAGAGCCTTGCGATGCTTCCCGTCACCTTGATTACACAGGTAAGCGGTTATGTGCGGGGCGGTTGTTCCCCCATCGGCTTGAAAAAGCGCTATCCGACGATGCTCGACCAAAGCGCCCGGGATCTTCCCGTCATCATCGTCAGCGCCGGGCGCATCGGAAGCCAGGTCGCCCTGAACCCACAGGAACTGTGTTCGCTCACAGGCGCAGGTTTCTCCCCGCTAATCAGGTAACGCAACGAAATAAGCCGTACCGTCAAGAAAACGCAGGTCTCTCTTTATGACACACTTTTGGCTTCGCCGTCAAGTTCTATTTATCCATGTGCCTTAACTGCCGGATCGCCCGAAGCGATAAAAGTTTTTGCATTGCATCACATTTCATTCATGTACGCTTGCGGTCCGAGCTCGTACAGGTCGTTGCCGTATACATCCATGATCACAACGCACGGGAAATCCACGACTTCCAGTTTTGCGATGGCTTCGCTTTGCAATTCGGGGAACGCGATGACCTCCCGCGATGTGACGCTTTGTGCCAGCAGCGCTCCCGCACCGCCTGTCGCGCCAAAATACACGGCGCCGTAGCGCATCATGGCTTGCCTGACGCCGGGGCTTCGCTTGCCCTTTCCGATCATGCCGGAAAGTCCCGCTTCGATGAGCTTGGGCGTAAACGCGTCCATGCGGCCGCTCGTCGTCGGCCCCAGCGAACCCACCGGATACCCCGGCCGGTTGGGCGTCGGCCCGGCGTAATAGATAATCTGTCCTATAAGCGGAAGCGGCAGCGTTTGATCTTGTTCCATCATCTGCACAAGCCGTTCGTGCGCGGCGTCGCGCGCCGTATAGATGGTGCCGGAAATCAAAACGGTGTCCCCTGCTTTGAGTTGCTTTATCGTATCGCTCTTTAATGGCGTCGTTATGCGGAATTCCATGTTGACCTCCTTATAGCGTTACGCTTTTGCGCCGTGTCGCGTGGCAATTGATATTCACGGCCACCGGAAGCGACGCGATGTGCGTTGGCGCAACATTGATGTGAACACCAAGCGCCGTCGTCTTTCCGCCGAAGCCCTGCGGTCCGATGCCGGTATTGTTGATTCGTTCAAGCAGTTCCTGTTCCATCGCGGCATAGAACGGATCGGGGTGGACGCTGCCGATCTCGCGAAGCAGCGCACGCTTTGCCAACAGCGTGACGCCGTCAAAGCTGCTGCCGATGCCTACGCCGATAACGATGGGCGGGCACGGATTGCTGCCCGCTTTTTCAACGGTTTGGATCACAAAATCCCTGACGCCCGCAGCGCCGTCGGAGGGGTTGAGCATCTTCACACGGCTCATGTTCTCACTGCCAAAACCCTTTGCCAAAAGCGTTAGTGTACAGCCTTCCCCTTCCACCAATTCGAGGTGCAAAAGTGCCGGCGTATTGTCCAGCGTGTTCACCCTGATAAGCGGATCCGCTACGACGGATTTGCGCAAAAACCCGTTTTTGTATCCGCGCCGAACGCCCTCGTCCACCGCCTGCGTCAATGTGCCGTCTACCAGATGGACGTCCTGTCCGAGCTCGATAAACACACATGCCATGCCCGTGTCCTGGCACAGCGGAACAACGCCTTGCTTGGCAATGTCGGCATTTTCGATCAACTGGTCAAGCAGCGCTTTGGCCTGCGGCCAAGGCTCTGTCTGTGCAGCTGTTTTCAGACTTTGACGCACATCGCAGGGCAGCTGGTAGCAAGCCTCTATGCATAAGGCTTCCAGCGCTTGCGTAATCGTTTGGACGGACAGGATCCGCATGCAAACCACTTCCTTCTGAATCGATGCAAAACTATATCCTTATCATAGCAAATATCCATCGCCGCGTCATTCAGCGCCGCAAAATTTTACGCATTGTATTGAAAAACAAATGCATTGATATATCGCAGTCATATTGTTTATCACGGATTCATACGAGCATACGGGGTGACGTGCGGAACCGTTTGGAACTCCCCGCGTTTCTTGACGATGATTGACCCTAAGAGTACAATATACAAAGGATAAGAATACGCGCTCCGAACCATACCCTCCCCCGCGGTGGGTATGGTCGATAGGGTATGTCGGGCGACCGGCATGCCTGCTTTTGCAAAGGAGTCTGCATGCCTTTTGGCTGTGCAGGCTTTTCTTTATCCAAGGTTTGCATGGGAATTTATAAGGAGGTTTTATCATGTCATTCGGTTACAACAACAAAATCCTGATGGTCGACCTTTCAACAGGCGAAATGAATGTGGAGGAGCCAGGCGACAAGTTCTACCGTATGTATCTTGGCGGCAGCGGCCTCGGCATCTACTACTGCATGCGCGATATCCCCAAAGGTGCGGATCCGTTGGGTCCCGACAACGTTTTGGCATTGTCTGCCGGGGTCGTTACGGGCGCTCCGGTAATGGCGTCCTCGCGCATCGCGGCTAACGCCAAATCCCCCGTCACGGGCGGCATCGGCGATTCGCAGGGCGGCGGATACTTTGGCAACACACTGAAGTTTGCGGGATTTGACGCCGTCATCGTCAAGGGAAAAGCGCAAAAGCCGGTCTACATCCTGCTTGAGGACGGCAAAGCGGAAATCAAAGATGCGAGCCATATCTGGGGCATGACCACAAAGGATTATGAAAAAACACTGCGTGACGAGGTAAGCCGTGATGTCTACGTATGCGGCATCGGCCCTGCGGGTGAGAATATGTGCACGTATGCGTGCATCATCAACGAACGCAAGCATGCCAACGGCCGAACCGGCATGGGCGCTGTTATGGGCAGCAAAAATCTCAAATGCATCGCAGCCATCGGTAAGAAGCCGGTCTATGAATACGCCAATCCGGAGCTCTTGCAAAAGAACCTGCGCTATGCCGCCGAGTGGGCCAAAACATCGCCGCAGTTTGCATCGCTCAACACGTTCGGGACCAACGGTTTTATCGTCAACCAGAACAACCTGGGCATGCTTCCCACCAAGAATTTCACCGAGGGCTACTTTGAACCCACGATGAAAACGCTGACATCCATCGTGATGAACGACACCATCTCCATAGGCAACGAGCGCTGCTATATGTGCAACATAGCCTGCAAGCGCCATGTAAAAGGCACCAAGGAGAAAAACGGCTGGGATATCGACGAAGCGTACGGCGGACCCGAATACGAGACGACCGCCATGTTCGGAAGCGATCTTATGATCGACGACTTGCCCACGGTCGCCAAAGCCAGCGAGATATGCAACGCCTACGGTCTTGACACCATCTCCGCAGGTGCTTCCATCGCGTTCGCGATGGATCTGTATGAGAACGGCATCCTGACAAAAGAACAATGCTATGGCCATGAACTGAACTTCGGCAACCGCGAAGGCACCATCGATCTGTTAATGAAGATCGCGACAAGGGACGGATGGCTTGGCAACCTGTTGGCCGACGGCATCGCACATGCGGCAAAAGAGATCGGTCACGGTGCCGAATACTACAACATGGGAACCAAGAACAACCCCTATCCGGCACATATGCCGCAGGTGAAGAAGAACCTCGCCGTGCACTATGCCGTCAACGAGCACGGCGCCGATCACATGACCGCCATGCACGACCCGGCTTTTGACGTCGGGGGATTCCAGGGCCCGGCCGCCGTCGCGAACTATGTTCTGAGCATCTATGAACCTGTGACGTTCCGCAAAGACGTCGAAGGCAAGATGAAGATAAACTACTACAGCCATCTGCAGCGCGCCGTGAACAACTGCATCGGCGTTTGCAACATGGGATACGGCAATTCACCGGCTGCCCTGTATGACATCGGACGGACGCTTGAGATCATCAACGGTGCCACCGGCTGGCAGACAAACTACTGGGAAGTGATGAAGGCTTCGGAGCGCACCATTGTTTTAATGCGCCTGTTCAACCAGCGCGAAGGCTTCGGCGCCAAAGACGATGTTCTGCCAAAGCGCACCTTTGAACAGAAGTTCTCCTATGGTCCGGCTGTTGGCGAACATGTGGACGAAGAGGACTTCTACAAGCTGCGCAGCTTGTACTATGACATGACGGGACTGGATCAGGAGGGCCATCCGCGCCATTCCAAGGTCGTGGAACTCGACCTTCAATGGGCGGAATCGCTCGTCGGTCAAACCGAATAACTTTCCGATTAGAATCAAAGCAAAATTCATTTATACCCAAATGATGCCGTCAAGACTTGACGTATTATTTTAAAACGTAGTATGATGAACGAAGTATAAAAGTATTGTCAGCTCCGAACCAACTTCGCCCATTGGGTGGTTTTGGTCGTTAGGGTTTGCCGGGCAACCGACAAGCCTGCCGTGTCGCAAAGGAGTCTGCATGCCTTATTTGGCTATGCAGACTCTTATTATTTCCCACCAAGGCTTTCAATTAAAGAATCTCTAGGAGGTACAACATGTCATTTGGTTACAACAACAAGATCCTGATGGTCAACCTGACGACTGGCGAAATCAAAGTCGAAGAACCGGGCGATAAGTTCTATCGCATGTATTTGGGCGGAGCCGGCATCGGCGCCTACTATGCCATGCGTGACATCCCCAAGGGTGCCGACCCGCTCGGTCCCGACAACGTTCTGACGCTTGCAGCCGGTGTTGTGACGGGCGCGCCCGTCATGGCGTCCTCGCGCATCGCTTCCAACGCCAAATCCCCCGTCACCGGCGGTATGGGTGATTCACAGGGAGGCGGCTGGTTCGGCAACACGTTGAAGTTTGCGGGTTATGACGCTGTCGTCATCTCTGGCAAAGCGGAAAAACCGGTCTACATCCTGATTCAGGACGGCAAGGCCGAAATCAAGGACGCAACCGATCTGTGGGGATTGACCAATGCGCAGTACGAGAAGAAACTGCGCGATGAAGTCAACCGCGACATCTATGTATGCGGCATCGGCCCCGCGGGCGAAAACCAGGCAGTCTATGCATGCCTCATCAACGAGCGCAAGCATGCCAACGGACGTACGGGCATGGGCGCCGTCATGGGCAGCAAGAACCTCAAATGCGTAGCGGCCATCGGCAAGAAGCCGAGCTATGAATACGGCAATACGGAACTGCTGCAGAAGAACCTGCGCTATGCCGCGGAATGGGCGAAGACCTCCCCGAACTTTGCGCGCATGAACACGTTTGGCACCAGCGGCGGCGCGGTCAACAACAACAGCCTTGGCATGCTGCCGACCAAGAACTTCACCGAAGGCTTCTTTGAGCCGACAGAGCAGACACTTTCCGGCGTTTTGATGAAAAACACCATCGGCGTCGGCCACGAGCGCTGCTATATGTGCAACATCGCTTGCAAGAGCCAGGTGAAAGCCACCAAGGAAAAAGACGGCTGGGATGTCGAGGATGTGTACGGCGGACCGGAATATGAGACCATCGCGATGTTCGGCGGCGGTTGCATGATCCCGAATATGGTAACCGTCGCGAAAGCCAACGAGATCTGCAACGCCTATGGCATCGACACCATCTCCGCGGGAGCTACAATTTCGTTTGCGATGGAATGCTATGAAGCGGGCCTTCTGACCAAGGAACAATGCTACGGGCATGAACTGAAGTTCGGCAACAGCGAAGCGCTTGTTGATCTTTTGATGCGCATTTGTACAAGAGACGGCTGGCTGGGCAACATTTTGGCCGACGGCCTGGATGCCGCAGCAAAAGCCATCGGCGGCAACGCGGAACACTTCAAGGCGTCCGTCAAAAACCATCCGTATCCGGCGCATATGCCTCAGGGCAAGAAGAACCTCGCCGTGCACTACGCGATCAACGAGTTCGGTCCCGATCACTGCAATATTGCGCATGACCCGGGTTATGACGTCGGCGGATTCCAGGGTCCCGCCGCTGTCGCAAACTACGTGATGGGCATCTATGAGCCGGTCAAGTACCTCTCGGATGCCGAAGGCAAGATGAAGATCAACTATTACATGCACATGCAGCGTACCGTATTGAACAGCATCTGCGTTTGCCAGTTCGGCTACGGCGCACAGGGCTCCTTGTACGACACCAACCGCATGATCGAGAACGTCAATGGTGCTACCGGCTGGCAGACCAACTACTGGGAACTGATGAAAGCCGCGGAGCGCGTCATCAACCTGATGCGCCTGTTCAACCAGCGCGAAGGCTTCAGCGCCAAGGACGACGTATTGCCCAGGCGTATGTTTGACGAGAAGTTCACCGTCGGTCCTCTGGCGGGTCAGTCCTGCGACGAGGAAGCGTTCTACAAGCTGCGCAGCCTCTACTACGACATGGCAGGCCAGGACGAGGAAGGACATCCGCGTCATTCCAAGATCGTGGAACTCGACCTGCAATGGGCGGAAGAGATTGTCAAAGCAGCCAAATAATCTGCTTTAAAAAAGTAAAACGGCATAGCAATCGCTATGCCGTTTTTGTTTTGTCAAAGAGCCGCTTTATCATTGTAATGAAAACTGTTTTCCGGCGACATGTGCGTCGGAAAACACCTTTTCCCGCTGCTTTTTCTCAAAAAAGCGGCGTTCCTGGGGGTTACTCAAGGGGGAATTGGATTCCTCCTTGAAGTCATCGACAAAGTCGATGACCAATACGGCATAGCAATCGCTATGCCGTTTTTGTTTTGTCAAAGAGCCGCTTTATCATTGTAATGAAAACTGTTTTCCGGCGACATGTGCGTCGGAAAACACCTTTGGCAATCGGGATATAGGAAGACGGCTTGGTTCAAACTAAGCCGTCTTCCTGTTTGTATACACAATTTTCCTTGCTCCGCGTCTTCGCCGTTACAGCTTCACGCTTCCCATCTTGGCAAAATCGCTCAGCGAATAGGCTGTGATCTTCCCTGCGCCGCATACGTAGAACACATCCCCGATGAACAGTCCGCGCAGCGATCCGTCCCAAACATCCTGCTCCTGCGGGATCTTCTTTTTCAGATAGAAGCCGCTGTCCTTGTTGTAGCCGTAGACCTGGTAGCTGTTGTCGGCCGGGAACGCGATGAGCGATCTCTCCAGATTGACCAGGATAGCCTTATGGTTATAACTCGCATCCGACCAGTTGGCTTCGAGCTTCAGCGTGTGCACGACGCTGATGTCACGGGGATCGTTCACGTTGAACATGCTCAGCTTCAGTCCCTTGACTTTTCCGCTGTCCGCGTCGGCGTCTTTCCCGAATCCGAACAGCAACCCCTTGTCATACATGTGCAGGTACTCGGAAAACCCGGGGATCTTCAGTGCGCTTAGCACCTTCGGGTTTGCAGCGTCGCTCAGATCCACCGCGAACAGCGGATCCACCTGCCGGAATGTTACAAAGTAACCGACCGGCCCGTCAAAGCGAACCGAATAGATGATCTCACCTTTTGCCAGTTCGCCTATCTGCCCCAGCATATTGAGGTTTTGGTTCAGCGTATACAGCGCGTTGATGCTGCTGTTGGTGTATTCGTAGGTATCCTGCCCGTCGGTAAAAATACGGGTCGTATAGGTGTTGTTGGTGGTGCACAGGCGGAATACGCCGTTGTATTCGTCCATGGAGAACTGGTTGCGCAGCATGCCGGGAACGGTGGCCGACGCCTTTTCCGTTATGGTTCCGCCGTTTATCTTAAAGAGCAGCAGCTTTGTCTTTTGCGATCCGGTGACGGTGATCACGCTCTTGCCGTTGGCATCTTTTGTTATCGGCGACTTCTCTTCGCTGTATTGGTTTGCCGCCACAAGCAGGCTGTTCGCGTTGGCGTATACCGTCCCCGCGCTGCCCAGCACCGCTTTGACGCTTTCGTGCTGCGCCGCATTTTTCACGCCGATGGAGGTCACAACGACATAGGCGGGTGTATCCGGATTTTCAAACGACTGTATGTTGGCGGGATCGACGAGTTTGGTGTCGGTTCCGCTGCCAAGTTTGGGCACATACGTTTCGGGTTTCCCCATCACAATATTGTACGGATAGTAATTGGAGATCAAATAGACGCTGTCGCCCACCATGCGGCTGGACAGATATCCGCCGCTCTGCGTCAGCTGGTTGAGCTTTTTGGGCGCAGTACGGTCGGTGATGTCATAGACGGTGGCATACGTCTTGGCTTCGGTCGGATTGATGGGCGGAACGATCCCGCCTTCGGACACCGTACCGCCTGTCTTGACGCCGTCGGAATACAGCATCCACTGGTGTTCCTGGCTGATGACCAGCAGCCTGTCGCCATTGACGAACATTTCCATAGCCTGCGGGCCCTCGCCGCTCTTGCCTACCTTAATGCGCGATACCACATTCAGATTGGCGCCGTCCGCCTTGACGATGGCGACTTCGTTGTTCGTCAGTCTGTAGATATAGCTTCCGTCGGTTTTGGTGATGTCCGCTTCGTCCACACCCTCGACCTGTACGTTGGTGTTGGAGTAGCCCTTGCCGGCGTCCGTTGTGGTGCCGGTACCCTGCTGTACCGGTGCCTGCGCGCTTGGCGTCACGCTTTCGTTTGTCGCCGCCTTATCGCCGAGCGCCATCGAGTCCCGTCCGTAAGTGCCGCCGGACCTAGCCGCGCTGACAAGCGCGTACAACTCGGTATAGTCCGCAACCGACTTTGCCGTCGTTTTGTTTGTATTGATCGCGTTTGGATTTGTCAGCAGCAAAGCTGCGCCGGCGCCCGCCATCATGAACACGGCAAGACTGGCTGCTACCAACTGCATCATTTTTCTTGGATTCTTCTTTGGCGTCTTAAAAAGGCGCGCATAAGCGCCCTGCGGCGCGTGGATCTGCGCATTGGCCTCTCTGTATCTTTGTTTAAACATCGATTTCCACTCCTTTGAGCTTATCCCGTAACATCGCACGGGCACGAAAGAGCCATGATTTGACGGTGGATGGCTGCGCCTGCATCAGCTGTGCGATTTCCGCTACGCTGTGATCCTCATAGTAGTACAGATGCACCACGGTACGGTATTTGATGGGTAGTTCCAGCACGGTACGGTACACTTCATCGTCACGCTCGGGCATGCTGATGCCTTCCTGCTCCGGCACGGTCTTGCGCCGCCAGGCAGACGTTAAAAGCGATATGCTGCAATGGATGGTCGTACGCAACATCCATGCTTTGGCATGCTCCTGTTCCACAAAGGCCGGAGGCTTTCGAAGATAGCGCAGGAACACTTCCTGAAGAACATCTTCCGCGTCCGCCTTGCTGCGCGTGCGTACCAAAGCCAACCGGTACACCATGTCGGCATAGGTATCAAACAGCGCTTTTGCTTCGAATGAATCCGCACTCATTGCACTTGGTTGCATCATCGTTTTCCCACCGTTTTCTGCTCTCTCTACGTGTAATACACGGCATCGGTCGCAAAGGTTGCATGGAATGGAAATTCTTTGCCTATCCGCTTTTGATTATACAGCAAACACAGCAAAAAAGCACAGAATACCTTTTATGGCGCAAGACCTTTTTATTGGAGTCTGTGCGCGCAGGCGTTGAAACCATTTGCCTTTTTAGGCCGATCATAGCAGGAGCATCATCAAAAACGCATTTAAAATATGTCTAAACTTGTGTTCACGCATTTTTATAGTATAATAGTCTTTGACTTTGACTTTGATAAATCCGCCTAAGGTGGTAATACGATGAGTGTTCGCAAATCCAAGCTGCTTTGCATACTGCTGGTGCTGTTCATGACAGCGGCAGGCCTTGCGGGCTGTTCTTCGGAATGGCTTGGAAGGATGTTCGGCAACAGCGGCCTTGTGATCAACGAGGTCTGCGCCAGCAATGCGTCCAGCCTGATCGACGACGAGTTCGGTACGCCGGATTGGATCGAGCTGTACAACGGCAGCGATTCTGCTATGTCTTTAAAGGACTACTCTCTATCCGACGATATCAAATCCCCGATTAAGTTTCTGATGCCGGATGTCAGCATCGCGCCGCACGCGTATCTGACCGTTTTTTGCTCCAAATTGGAGAGCAAGACGCCGAATCAAAAAATAAGCACCGGATTTAAGCTCTCCGCCAACGGCGGCATGGTCATCCTGACAGCCTCCGGCGGGGATACGCTGAGCAAACTCGAGGTGCCCGCCCTGTCCCCCGACCAGACGTACGCGCGCGATGAAAAGGGAACCTACCAAATCACCGCAACGCCGACCCCGGGTGCCGTCAATTCCATCCTCAAAGCCACAGGCAACGCAAAAATATCGGACATGTTGCCCACCGCGCCGCTGCATATCACCGAGATCCTTGTGAAGAACGGGTATTCTCTGGTGGATGAGGACGGCGAGCGCAGCGGATGGGTGGAAATCGAGAACACCTCGTCCTCTCCCGTATCGCTTTCCGGTTACCGGCTCAGCGACGACGCGGACAACCCTGCCAAATGGGCGTTCCCAAACATCACCCTCAACGCGGGGCAGCGCGTCGTGGTGTTCTGTTCCGGCAAGGGCAAGGTCACGCCAAGCGGACAGATGCACGCCAGTTTCCGCTTGGGCAGTAGCGATCAGCAGCTTTGTCTGCTGGATATGGTCAACATGCAGATGCAGTCGATAACCGTGCCGACCAACATGGCGGAAAACCTTTCCTATGGCATTCAGAACAACCAATGGCTGTATTTCGGCCAGCCCACACCGGGCCAGCCCAACACGACGCATGGGTTTAAATCGATGCAGGAGGCCAAGCTTTTCAACCCGAACGGGTTGATCATCAGCGAGGTAAGCGCGGCGCAGAGCTATAAGAGCACTTCTTTGGATTGGGTGGAGTTGCACAACGGCGGCACCCAGTCCGTCGACCTGTCCGGCTATTATCTCAGCGACGATTTCGGCAATTTGAAAAAGGGAAAAATAGGCAGTCTGACCATCCCTTCGGGCGCGTATGCGATCGTCTCCCTCTCCGGTAATCCGAACAAGCAGGGCGGCGGCGTTTTGCCGTTTGGATTGGGCTCCAGCGGAGAAACACTGACCCTAAGTTCGCCGGACGGGGTGCCCATAGACATATTTGACACCGGCGTCATGCGTCCCGGGATCACCAGTGGCAGGAACAGCGGGGACGCGTCGGGGACGCGCGTTTTTTTTAATACGCCCACAAAAGGGGCGGCGAACGGACAAGCTGCCCTCAAGGGCTATGTCCAAAAGCCCGCCTTTTCCGAGACGGGCGGCGTAAAAACGTCCGCCGTATCCATTGCGATAACGTCGGCTACGCCCAATGCGCGCATCTATTACACGACCGACGGCTCCGCGCCCACCACCTCCAGCAATCTGTATTCAAACCCGATCGGCATCAGTGCAAGCACGCCGCTTCGAGCGATTGCCGTAAGCGACGGATTGCTTGCAAGCGACATAGCGACCGCGACTTATCTGTATACGCAGGGACATACGGTTCCCGTCGTATGTTTGTCCATGGCTCCCGGTGATTTTGCAACCATGTACGCCAACGACAAGACATACATCACCGTGGAACGTCCGGGCAACATCGAATACTACGACCCGGACGGCAAGCTCGGCACGGTGTTCCCCGCCGCCATCCGCGTATCCGGCTGGTCGACCAGAAGTCTGAACCAAAAATCGCTGACCTTCAAGCTGGACGATGCGTTTGGCATAGACACCGTGACCTATCCGTTTTTCGACGGTTACGGCATCACCAACTTCGCCGCCGTTACCATGCGTTCGGCAGGACAGGATCGCGAAGAAGCCTATGTTCGCGATGCGTTTTTCGCGCGCATGGCGCAGTGGAGCGAAATCGATGCTGACGCGCCGAACAACCGCTTTGCCGTGCTGTACGTCAACGGCAAATATTGGGGACTGTATGATCTTAGGGAAGAGATCGGCAAGGATATGCTCGCTTCGCACCACAACGTCGAGCCGACCACCGTCAACTACATGCGTCGCTCCGTCGTTCAGTATGGCAGCAATAAGACGTTGGAAGATATCCGAGCATACGGAAGATCGCACAACCTCAACGATGCAGCCTACTACGAGCAATTCAGCCAGTGGGTAGACGTAAGCGCCTGGGCGGATTATCTTGTGCTGCGCAACTATTTTCGCGAAACCGACTTGTTCAACCAGAAGTGTTGGAATACCAACGACGGCAAGATCAAGCTGCGGCCCATCTATTTCGACAACGATTACTCCATCGGCGGCTCCGGTGCTTTATCGTCGTATTTGATCGGAAACTATCTGGCTTTTTCCGGATTTACGACCAAGAACGGCACGTTCGTCAATATGGATGTCACCGCATCGCTGTGGACGAGTTCACAGTTCAAAAAGCTTTTTGTCTCACGGTGGGCGTATCTTTCGGCGCATGTGTTTACACCCGAACGGCTGACGGCACTTTTGGACACGATGAAGGCGGAGATGGAGCCCGAAATGCAGCGGCAGATCAACCGCTGGGGCGCACCCGCGTCCATGTCGGTCTGGAATAGCGAAATAAGTTCGTTGCGTTCGCTGCTTCGTGAGCGCCCGACATCCGCCAGGCAGCTGCTGATCCATAACTTCAGCCTCAGCACCGCCGAATTGCAGGAACTCTACAAATAGTCCGGTGTTCCGTCGGAGCAACACCATCCTAAAAAAGGAGCAAGCGCCATGGAAAAACCCGTTGGCCAATCGACCACCGAGCAGGTGCATATCGTTATGCCCGCCCACAGCAACGGCTGCGGCAGGCTGTTCGGCGGACAGTTGATGGAGTGGATCGACATCGTAGCCGCGGTCTGCGCGCGACGCCACAGCGAGCACAACGTCGTGACGGTTTGCATCGACGGACTGGATTTCGCCGCGCCCGCGTTTATCGACCAGATCGTCGTGCTGCACGCCGACATAACCTACGTCGGCCGAACTTCGATGGAAGTGCGAGTGGATTCGTACGTCGAGGACGCGCACGGCGTTCGTACGCCCATCAACCGCGCCTATATGGTGCTGGTGGCGCTGGGCAGCAACGGCGAACCCGTGGCTGTCCCCGCCCTGTTGTGCGAGACGGCAGAGCAGGAAGCCGAATACCGCGCGGCCATCATGCGTACAACGCTGCGTAAAAAAAGGCGCGAAATGTATCCGTAAGCGCTATGCGGTGTATCTCTCTGTGTAGCAAATAAGAATCCCCGCCGGAATACTTCCTGCGGGGATTCGTTGCATTGTCATCTTTGGTTCGCTGACCGC
Source organism: uncultured Christensenellaceae bacterium (assembly GCA_942492795.1). Classification (GTDB taxonomy): domain Bacteria; phylum Bacillota; class Clostridia; order Christensenellales; family QAND01; genus RGIG3178. Next base: position 832,937 of record OW818639.1, on the reverse strand, counting down.
TTATACGCGGACAAATTTCTCGACGTCCAGCACGAAGATGGTCGCGCCGCCGACCGTTACTTCGATCGGGTAGGGGATAAAGAACGCCGACGCGTCTATGGTGGGAGCGGGCGACGTCACGGTCTGCGTTCTGGGCATACAGACCGATTCGATCAATCCGATCGCTTCATCGATGCGTTCGTCTTCCACGCCGAGCATCATGGTGGTGTTTCCGGCCCGCAAAAAACCGCCGGAAGTCGCCAAGCGGGTAACACGAAATCCCTTTTCCATCAAGGCATTGTTTAAAGCATGGTTGTCTTCGTCCTGGACAATCGCGATGATCATTTTCATCCTGTCGTCCCTCCTCTTTCACATATCCTGATTCCGCTCCCATTATAGCATAAGCATGTTGTTTGCAACTATCCTTTCGTTTAAATTGTACTTTATCCAACAAATCGCAATCCTCTTTTCCGCAGCACCGAAACGCGCGCTTGTTGTATGATATTTCATAATTTGACAAACTTCTCGCGTGTTTTCTATAATGGATTTAGTCCGTTCTATCCTGGCTGCCAAGTACCACGGAGGATCATCGATGCTCAAAGCGTTCAAAACGAAAAAGCCGCCGCACGTCTATGCACTTTTGTTCATAGCCGGCTTTTTTGTTCTTGTTACGGCTTTTTTGGCCATATCGGCGCTGTGTGTGCGGGACGTTTCCCAAGGCGCTGTCGCAGGTTCGCTGTATGTCGCATCCGACTCCGAGATAACACAGCAGCTACTGCCCGGATTTGCGTCCATCCAAAACAAAAAAGACGTTGCGCTTGCGGATACGGGCTATGGGATATTCAGCAACAACATCCTTCTGGCGCTGTGCAGATCCAAAGAAGATGCACAATGGGTATTGGATTCGATCCTTGCACAGCACGCGATGCAAGGCACGACCGCGACTTTTGTGCAGCAGATCCGCATTGAACCGAGCAGTGGCAAACTTTTGGGACGTGAAGAAGCCCTGCTTGTTATTCGGGGCGGTACAGACTGCTTGCCCTATGTCGTCCAGTCCGAGGAGAATGTCAACGATATCTGCGCCGATTTCAACATGACGCAGCAGGAATACATGGCGCTCAACGCATCCGGTGGCACATCGCTGGTGCCGGGCCAGCTCGTCATGGTCAAGACCGCGCAAATGCCGCTGTTGCAGGTCAAAAACGTGCTGGTCAAGACCGAGACAAAACCCGTTCCGTACACGACGCAAACCGTATCGGACAGCACGTTGTACAAAGGGCTAACCGCGATCAAGCAGGCGGGCGTAAACGGCGTACAGACGCGCACCACGACCGTCACCTATATCGACGGCGTGGAAGCATCCAGCGTTTCCACGGATTACGTAACATCCAAAGAGCCCGTCACCAAGATCGTACGCAAGGGAACAAAACCGCCTATCGACGCCGCAGGCGCGCCCAATTTCCGTTGGCCCGTAAACGGCACCATCTCAAGCACCTTCGGGATGCGCTGGGGCAGGATGCACTATGGCCTGGACATCGCCGTACCCACCGGCACGAGTGTCAAAGCCTCCGCGGCGGGCATCGTGCTGCGCGCATTTAACAACGGCGATTACGGCTTGTTCGTGGAAATCGACCACGGCGGCGGCTGGATCACGCGCTACGGGCACAACAGCAAGCTGTTGGTCAAAGCGGGTGATACGGTCTCGGCGGGACAGACCATCGCGTTGTCCGGCTCCACCGGGCGCAGCACCGGGCCGCACGTTCACTTTGAGATTCGAAAAAGCGGCACGGCGAAAAATCCGCTGTCCTATCTGCCATAGAATACAAATACCGGCATAGACAAAGGGCCTTGCACAATGCGCAAAGCCCTTATTTTATTGGCCAACCAAATCATGAAGAAGTCTTTTCAGGCTTCCTGTGTGTCGGCAATGCCTTTTTCCGTTGTTTTGCTCTGCTTACGGCTGCGTGAGCGTGATGGAACTGAAGTATGCCTCCCGGTGCCTGCTGCTAAAGGCGGATTGCTCCGCGGCATAGATCAGCACGATAAGCCGCTTTTCGCTGATGAAGGCAACCAGTTCGCCTCTGGTGGCAGGCCATACCGATATGTTGTTGTCCGCGCTCTGCGCCATATCAAAGACCATTGCGTTGCCGGGCAACTTCCCATAGGTGACCGGGCGCAGTTCGCCCACTGTGGCGCCCAATGTCAGGTATTCGATGATGTTGATCTGCACGCTGTCCATATAGGTTTTTTGATCCAGTTGCCCGCCCATCTGCTGATTCAGTGCGTTGAGCGTCTGCTCCCACTCGATGGAGATGGCAAGATACAGCTCGTTGTTGTTGGGCATCGTTTGCGCCGTCGTCATGACAAGCGGTGTTGTGACATCCAGACCCATCGCCGTCAATGGCAGCTGCTCGTTGGTCTTTTCGATGGTGCCGGGTATCTTCACCGCAAAAGTACCCAGGTTGATAAGCGGCGTGTTCTCCTTGCATCCCGTCAGCAGCAGCACCGCCAAAAGAAGGCTTATGATCCGTATGTATCGGCGTTTCATCCCAAGCCCTCAAGCGCGCTGAGTTTATCAAGTGCACAATGCAACCGCCGTATCGATTCCGCTTTGCCCAAAAGCGCCGCCGCTTCGTCCGCACCGCCTGGGCTTACCTGCATGCCCGTCAGCGCGATGCGTACAGGCCAGAACACCTGTCCGTTTTTCAGCGACAGCAGTTCCACAACGCGCAGCAGCGATTCGTGAACCGACTGTTCCGTCCATGGCTCTGCTTTTTGCAGTTCGTCCAGTGCCTTTTGCAGCACAACACAGGAACCATCTTTTGTCGTCTTCATCTTGGCGTGCACGAAGAGTTCCGTATCGTACTCGGGAAGTTCGCGCATAAACACGATCTTTCCCGGGATCTGGCACAGCGTTTCCAGCCTTGGCTGCAGGATGGTGCGCAATATCCCGCACTGTGCAGAATCGGGTTCAAATACTTGCCGGTAATACGGCATGGCGGTATTGGTAAACGTCTCTTCGTCCATCGCGCGGATATACTCCGCGTTCATCCACGTCAGCTTTTGCACATCGAATATGGCGGGCGACTTGCTCAGCCCCTCGATGTCAAAAGCCTGTACCAGCTCATCCAGCGTGAATATCTCGCGTTCGCTTCTCGGGTTCCATCCCAACAGCGCAATGTAGTTCAAAATCGCTTCCTTGAGATAGCCCTTCGTGATGAAGTCCTCATACGACGCGTCGCCGTGGCGTTTTGAAAGCTTGCGCTGCGCATCCTTCATCACCGGCGGCACATGGATGTATTGGGGGATATCAAACCCGAAGGACCGGTAAATCAGGTTGTATTTCGGGGTACTGGACAAATATTCCGTGCCACGGATGATATGCGTGATGCCCATCAGGCTGTCGTCCACGACGTTGGCGAAATTATAGGTGGGTAGCCCGTCGCTTTTAAGCAGAACGCCGTCTTCAAGTTCGGATACGTCCACGCTGATGCGCCCGAATACCAGATCGTCAAAAAAAGCCTCGCCGATGTCCGGGATGCGCTGGCGCACGACATAGCTTTCGCCGCCTTCGATGCGCTTTCGGGCTTCGTCGATGGGTATCGGCATGCACTTGCGGTCGTAGCGGAACGCGCCGCCCGCGGTTTCGGCTTGTTCCCGGCGATGGTCAATTTCTTCTTTGGTGCAGAAGCAATAATACGCGCCGCCCAGATCCACCAGTTGGTGCGCATATTGCGCATAGATCTCCTTGCGTTCGCTCTGGATATAGGGGCCCATCGGTCCGCCGATATCCGGTCCCTCGTCATAGACAAGACCGGTCTCTTTCATCGTGCGGTAAATAAGCTCGGTAGCGCCCGCGACCTCCCTCTGCTGGTCGGTATCCTCAATGCGAAGGATAAACGTGCCGTTATATTTTCGCGCAAACAGCCACGCATACAGCGCCGTACGAAGGCCGCCGATGTGCAGATACCCCGTAGGGCTTGGCGCAAAGCGCGTTCTGATTTGTTTCATCCCTTCACCTCATTCCGCTTTGTTCATCTTTGCCCAGGTATCCTTCAACCCGACGCTGCAGTTGAAAACAAGCAGAGCATCGGTGCTTTGCGGGTCAAGGCAGAAATACCCCTGCCGGACAAACTGGAACGAATCGCCAGCACAGGCTGTTTCCAATGCCTTTTCCACCTTGGCGTTGCCGAGCACCCTTTGGGAATCGGGGTTGAGCTGATCGATGAAATCCCCTTCGGCGCCGTCGATAATCAGCGGCTCATACAGGCGTACGATGGCATCCTTCGCGGTTTTTTTATCCACCCAGTGCAGCACGCCGCCCTTGATCTTGCGCCCGCCCTGACCCGAGGAGGATTCGGGGTCGTATTCGCACAGCACGCGCGTCACGTTCCCGTCCTCATCCGCTTCATATCCGGTGCATTTGACGATATACGCTCCCATCAGGCGGACTTCCTGGTTCACCGACAGCCGCTTGTATTTCGGCGGAGGAACGATGGCAAAATCCTCACGCTCGATGTAGACGCATCGGGAGAACGTGACTTCCCGTTCGCCGAGTTCCTTGTTCTCCGCGTTGTTGTGAATCACGAGCGTTTCCGCCTGATCCTGCGGATAGTTCGTGATGACAAGCTCCACGGGATCGATTACCGCCATGCGGCGCGGCACGCTGAGCTTAAGCGATTCGCGCAGATGGAACTCCAACAGCGCCGGGTCCGCCGTGCTGTTGCTCTTTGCCAAACCGATGCTCTCGCAAAACGCGCGGATGGCTTCCTTCGTGTACCCGCGCCTTCGCATGCCGCAAAGCGTCGGCATGCGCGGGTCGTCCCAAGAGCTGACGTATCCTTCCTCAACCAGCCGCCGCAGATACCGCTTGCTCATGACCGTGCCGGGCAGGTTCAAGCGCGAAAACTCATACTGGTGCGGCGGGTTTTTCCAATCCAATGCCTGTAAAAACCAGTCGTACAGCGGTCTGTGATCCTCGTACTCAAGCGAGCACATGCTGTGCGTGACGCCTTCGATGGCGTCGGAAAGCGGATGCTGAAAATCGTACATCGGGTAGATGCACCATTTGTCCCCCGTGCGGTGGTGGCTTATATGCATGATGCGGTACATCACCGGGTCGCGCATGTTCATGTTGGGTGAACCCATATCGATTTTGGCGCGAAGCGTTTTTGCACCGTCGGGGTATTTTCCTTCGCGCATTGCGCGGAACTCCGCTAAGCTCTCTTCCATGGGTCTTTCCCGCCACGGGCTGTTTTTGCCGGGTTCTGTCAGCGTGCCGCGGTATTCGCGCATCTGCTCCTGCGTCAGTTCGCAGACATACGCTTTGTCCAACTTTATCAGCTCCTCGGCAAAGCCGTAGAGCTTTTCAAAATAGTCCGACGCGAAATAGAGGTGTTCGCCCCAATCGCAGCCGAGCCAGTGAATGTCCTCTATGATGTTGTCGACGTATTCCGTTTCCTCTTTGCTCGGATTGGTATCGTCAAAGCGCAGGTTGCACCGCCCGCCGTACTTTTCCGCGCACAAAAAATCGGCCAACAGGGCTTTGGCGTGCCCGATGTGCAGATAACCGTTGGGTTCCGGCGGAAACCTCGTGATAATGCAAGCATGCTTGCCGGATTGCAGATCCGCCACCATCGCTTCTTCGATAAAATTGGAAGGTTCCCGCAGATCTTCCGGCATGGCAATTACCTCCTGGATACTATGTGTTTCTTATTTTACATCATCCACAAAAAACCAACAAGGGACTATCCCCCCGCCGCCTGCTAAAAGACAAAGAGCAGGATGGATAAAAAGTGCAGCGTACTGCCGCCCAGTACGAACAGATGCCAAATGAAATGCGCGTATTTCCATTTGCACGCGTAGAAGATGATCCCGAACGTATACAACAAGCCGCCGCCGACCAACAGATAAAACCCGGCAGCGGGGAGTGCCATGTACAGCGGCTTGATCGCCACCACCACCGCCCAGCCCATCAGAATATAGAGCGCAACGGAGAGTTTTGCGAATTTTTTCAGATCCACGGCGTTGAGCACGATGCCAAAGACGGTAACGGCCCAGATCGCCACAAACAACGCCGTACCCAGCGTCCCACGCAAAGTCACCAGCGTAAAAGGGGAATAGGTACCGGCGATGAGCAGGAAAATGGAGCAGTGATCGAACACGCGCAGCACGCTCTTTGCTCTGGGATTCGTGACCGCGTGGTACAGCGTGCTCATGCAATACAGCATCACAAGCGATATGCCGTATAAAACGGCGGATAATAGGCACAGGCTGCCGTTGATGGCCGAGAGCAGGATGCACGCGATAAGCCCGAAGATCGCCAGCAGAGCGCCGATGCCATGGGTCACGGCATTGGCTATTTCTTCGCCTATCGAGTAGAACCCGATCTTTGTTTTTTGTTCCTTCGTTTCCACGTTGTCACCCGTTTTTTAGATTTATGCGTCGTATTCTTCGTTTTTTGTCGGCTGTTACAGCCACTCGCCCAAGAACTTCGTGCAGTCGTACCCGGTCTCGCGATCCAGCACCTCAAACAATTGCTTTTTGGTCGTTCTTTTGCCCGCATAGGTCCTGTAATACACCGACAGCGCTTTGAGCAGCTTGGCTTGCCCCACTTTTTGTGCCAGCGAATCGAGCATCATCACGCCGTGGCTGTAAACGACGATGCTGTATGTATAATCATCATCGAACGATGTCGACGGCAGGCCGATATGATCCTGATCGTCCGGTATCATGTCGTTCATTTTGTAATAAAGGTAGTTGAGCTTTTCAAACTGCTCGTATTTGGCCTTTTGTTCCGCAGCTGAGTAGCGGTAGCCGTAATAGCAGATCGTGATATACTCCGTCAGCGCTTCGTCCATCCACGGGTCTATTACCTGGTCGTTGCCGACCACGCCGTAAAACCATTGGTGCCCTGCCTCGTGCGCGACGACAAACTCCAAAAATTCCGCCGAATCCTTATCATAGAGTGTCTGGTCGATCAGCACCAGGTTGGGATATTCCATACCGCCGATGAAGAAATCCGTCTGCACGATACTGAGCTGTTTATACGGGTAAGGGCCGATCAACTCGGAAAACGCCTTGACGGCATTCACCCCGCTTACAAGCGATTCCGCTGTGCCATAGGTGTTGTCGTCGTATGAATAGGATTTTACCGTCGTATCCGTTCCCTTGAAGTTGACCTGCTGAGATTTGACCACGAAGTGCCGGCTTACTACCGCCGCGAAATCGCGTACGTCGGGCGCGTCGATGGCATACACGTCGAAGCCGTCCTTCGTTGAAACTGCGGATGTTCCGGAATGCGCCGCCGTCATGCCCGTTGGGACCTTTAGCGTAACTTGATAGTCCGCAACATCGCTGACAAACGGATCGCCGCGCTTGACGTAGGGATAGCTCAGGAATTTCGACCCGTCATACGCGCAGGCTATGGGATAGAAGTTGCATAGGTTAAACGCCTTTTCCCCGTAGCCGAACCTGCCGAGGCTGTTTGGCAATGTCACGGTAAAATCAAACGCGACGACAGCACTCCCATTGGGGGCAAGCTCACCGGGCAGCTTTACCGTGACCAGCGTTTTGTCTTCGTTGCCCAGGGTATAGTCGGCGTCGCTTCCGTCCACCAAAAGACGCTCTATCGTCAGCCCGCCGGACACAAAGCCGTTGGGATAAGCCCTTGTCATATCATCCGTGGAAAACGGCGCGGTCTTTACGGACAGATACGCGTTCGGATAAACCGAAAACGGGATCTCTTTGAGTATAACCCCCGTGCTGTTCCGATACGTGACTTCCAAATGCCCCGTCACCGTCTGTTTCGATTCGTCCAGTGTCAAATCCATCCGGTAGCTGTGCTTTTGCAAATTGTCCGGCAACAGTTTGGGCTGGGGCGTTTGGCATCCGAACAGCGATGCGACGATCAACAGCGCAAGCAGCAGTCCCAAGCTGCGCTTTAAAGGATTATTCAAATTTTGTTTTCGTCCCTTCCTATGAATCGGACTGGCGGTTGAAACCTGCCCGGATTATGTTATGATAAACAAGGAATATCAAGACGTAAGGAGGCCTGTCATGCCATTATGTGCTTTTGGCGATGTGCGTATGCGCGCGGACCATACGCAGATCGAAAACGCGTTCATACGCGATTTCATGCCGCAGGCATCCGGCGATGCCGTGAAAGTATACCTGTACGGATTGATGCAATGCCAGCACGGTTTCGGGGAAAGCACGGTTTCAGCGTTCGCTTCCACCCTGTCGTTGAGTGAACGGGACGTGCATGACGCGTTTTTATACTGGCAGGATTGCGGGCTGGTGCGCGTTTCGCATTCCCCGTCGTTTTCGGTTCTGTACCAATCCGCGCAGCACGCTATGCCTTTGGATACCTCATTATACACGCAATCGGATTTGAATGCACAGCTTCAATCGTACTTTTTGCCCGCTCTGTTAACCCCTGCCGATATGGCGCGCATCTATGAATGGGCGGACGTATTCGGGATACAGATGGAAGCGGTCGTATTGCTCATCAATTACGGGCGCAGCAAAATGCCCAACGTCGAACGTGCCACAGCAACGCGTCAACTGCGCTACATCGACAAGATCGCCCGTCAGTGGGCGGACGAGGGCATACGCACACCCGAGCAGGCGGAGGTTTGGCTGCAATCCCAGCAGCACCACCAAAGCGGTCTTTCCACGCTTTTAAACCGCCTTGGCCTTCGCCGCAACCCGACGCAGGCGGAGCGGAAACTCTATCAAAAATGGCTCGCAATGGGATTCACCGATCAATCCATCCTGCTGGCAGCGGATCGTACTGTAGGCATCCGCAACCCGAGTCTGGACAGCATCGACAACATCCTTGCAGCCTTCCAACAGCAGGGCATCCAAACCCACGAGCAGGTCGTCAACGAGAACAGCGAAGTACTGTGCAAGGAAGCGCTGACGGCGCTTGGGATGCGCCAGCCGACGCCTTCCACCTCGCAGCTGGACACCTACCGGCAATGGCTCAAGGAGGGCTACCATCACGAGCATATCCTTTTGGCGTGCGAGCTGTGCTGCGATTCGAACCTGCGCAGCCTGCGCGACGTCGAGCACTGCCTCTTGCGCTGGAAACAGCATAATCTTCAGGACGGCAAATCCATCCGCGCATACGAAGCCTTGCGTGCGGCGCATTTTGCCATGATGGAACAGGCGTTTGCCTGCATGGGCATGAACCGGCGCGTGCTGGACGCCGATGTCGACCAATACGTGACATGGATCAAAGACTATAAGCTGCCGGACGAACTGATCCTGTTCGCCGCCGAAAGCTCCCACGGTGCCAATTCCCCGTACCGCATGATGAAAAAGCTGCTGGAGGACTGGCACGCGGCGGGTATTGTCAGCGTATCCGCGGCGCGCAAGCAGTTTTCCAATCAGACAACGCAGAACAAAAACCCGGCGCTTCGGTATCCGCAGCGTTCAGTTGAAGATTTAGATAAGCGAATAGATTGGACATAAAAAATGAAAAGGTACTGTAATTGTAATGAGGAGGAATTGTGTGGAACCGTTGACTGACAGACTAACTTTTGCCCAAAGAGAAAAGTTGGAACAACGTGTTCCCGCTTTGCGGCAACTTCGCCTTGACTATATCAAACTATGCGAAGATTGTGCACGCGCTCTTTTAAGTGGTATTGATATTGAACTGATAGATACAAAGCGTCAGAACTTTCTTGTGGATATGGTCAAACAACAGCAGGAGCTTTTTAAAACTAACAAAATTGACATTAGTAAGTTAGATGCAGAATATGAATGCATATTATGCCGCGATACTGGTACTGTCTTAGATGGTGGAATCAAGCGGCCTTGTCAATGCCGTATTCAACAACTCCAACAAAAGAGAAGTGCAAAAATAGCTTCTCTTTCCCGCTTTTCTGATTTTGACACAAAAATTTTTTCTGATAGCGATCAAAAGGAAAAAACACTACGCAAAAAAATACAATTAGAAAATTATGCGAGAAATTTTCCTAACAATGATAAACCTCATATTTTACTTGTCGGCAATCCAGGGCTTGGTAAAACATTTCTTTTGGGTTGCCTAGTACGCGCTATCCATGAAAAGGGTGTTCGAGTTGAAATGCTCCCAGCGTATGAACTGTTCGAAGGTTTTCGAAAACAACATATGGGCGAAACTTATATTCTCCCTAAATTGAGCCAAGTACCTTTTTTGGCAATCGATGATTTAGGTGTAGAACCAATGTATCGCAACATTACTGTTGAATACTTCAATGAATTGTTGGATTTACGCTTAACTCGAAATCTACCAACAGCTATTGCTACAAATCTTGATGCTACAAATTTAAAGGAAAAGTATGGAGAAAGAATAGTATCACGACTTTATGATCAAAACAAATTTAGTTTAATTGGACTTAGTGGTCAAAGTCTTCGCTAATATTATTTTAATCTTATTTTATAGCTCATATAGATTGCTAAATTAACATTAGCTTTTTAAGGCTTGCCCATTACCCCACCATGATCCCCAGCGCATTGAGAATGTATTTGCCCCATCCGGGCACTTCGCGCACCACGGAAACCCATTTGAGATACCATGTAAAACGCGCTTTGCCGCAGGTTACCTTCTGGATGCCGGCGCTTTTTGCAATCGCCATCGCGCGTGCCGCGTGAAAATCGCTGGTGGCGATGATGGCGGAGGTAAACCCGTGTTCATCCATCAGCAACTTTGCGTTGTTCATATTTTCCGCCGTGGAATACGAATCTTCATCGAGAAGGATAGCATTTTTGGGCACGCCGTTGTCCATCAGATAATCTTGCATCGCCTGTGCCTCGGTAATGGTACCGGTCACACCCTGTCCGCCTGTTACGATGATGGTTTTTGCAAACCCCTCGTTGTACAGCCGCAGGGCGCAGTCAAGCCTGGACTGAAGCGACAGCGACGGGGTGGTATTTGTCACCTTGCAGCCCGGGATGATGATGCAATCCGACACCGCCGCGTTTTCAGGCAGCGACATGTCCACAACAATACCCGTTACAAACAGCGCGAACGCTAATACGCCGATGCCGAAAACCAACAGCAGCTTCATCAGCCAGCGCTTCATATCGATTCCTCTTTGGCATAGACGGTTCCGCTTGCGAATCCCCGCTGGAACTGCCCGTTTTTCAAAAAACTGTAGAACCCGTGTTCCGAAACGACGATATGATCCAACAGCACGATGTTGACCACCGACAACGCCTTTAACACCTGGTTGGTCAGCTCGACATCCTCCCGGCTGGGCAAAAGCGACCCCGCGGGATGGTTGTGCAGCAATATCGCGTTTTGCGCGCCGATGCGCAAAGCATCACCCACCAGCTTTTGCATGTCGATGGATACGCTGGTAACGCTTCCTTCGCTGATCTTTACGGTGCGCTTGAGCATGCAGCGTGCGTCCAGGCATAACAGATATACCGTTTCGGTCCTGCTGCCGATATAAAGCGCGCTGGCGTACTCGCCCGCCTTTTCGGTGGTGGTCAAGAGCGGCTTCGGGGACAGCCTGTCCAGCATGTAGCGGCGGGCAACGTCGGGAACCATCTGCAGCAGAACTGCCGATCGGTTTCCTACGCCGTCGACTGCCATCAGGTCTTGTACGTCCGCGTCCAATACTGCGCTTAAGCTGCCGAACTGCGCCATAAGAGCGTGGGCGATCGGGTTGACATCCGCGCGCGGGATAACAAACGTCAACAGGAATTCCAGCACTTCATGATCGCTGAGCACATCAAGGCCGCCTATGGCATACCGTTGCCTAAGCCGGTCTCGGTGGCCGCCGTGCGGATTGCCCTTGTCCATTCCCTCACCATCCCCGCGGTTTTGTCTGCCCCCATCATAACAACGAAACCTTTGTTCCGCAAGGTTTCGTGTTGCATTGGCATCGCAACAACACTATAATTAAAGCATGGCGGAGCGCGCAGTTTATCGTATACTTTAAGCCTCGCATGATCCAAATCCGCGCGAATCGGCAAGACAACCCGCGGTTGCGATAAATTTTCGGGTGTTTCAGCCCGTTATAAAGGAGGCCATATCATGTTAACCAATCCGGTACTCCAGGCTATTTTTGAACGCAGGTCGCTGCGCGACTTCGATCCGTCGCCGCTGGATCGGGAAACGCTTGAAACCATTCTGGAGGCGGGCATCTGGGCGCCCAGCGCAAGCAATTACCAGCCGTGGCATTTCACCGTCATCCAGGATAAGGAATTGATCGACAAGATCAGCGAAGTCGGAAAACAGTATCTTGTACGCAACCACGCGACGTTCGGCACGCAGCAGGGGGCTGACCCGAGACACCACATTTTGCAGCACGCACCCTGCGTTATTCTGGTATCGTGGGAAACGTCGCATCACTGGGGAAATATCGACAGCGCGCTGGCGTCGATGAACATCATGCTGGCGGCTCATTCGCTGGGCATCGGATCGTGCTATATCGGCCGACTGACGCCATGGTTCGGAAGCGACAGCGCCAATGAGATCCTCTCCACCCTGCCTATCCCGGAAGGGTACCAGCCTCTGAATTTCATCACGCTGGGCAAACCGACCGCGGGCGGCAACAAACGTCCCCGCAGGGCAGGCACCGTATCGTATTATGAAAAGTAAGCATGTTTGATAAGGCACTGCCGCAATAGTCTCTTTGCCTTGGGTGCGCAACGTGAAATTTCCTTTTACAACGTTGACGCCCCAAGGCTTTTTTGCTATACTACTGAAGCGTTCAAGTTCATATTGGAGAGATGTCCGAGTGGTTTATGGAGCTAGTCTTGAAAACTAGTGATGCCGCAAGGCACCGTGGGTTCGAATCCCTCTCTCTCCGCCAATATTTTCGGCTTGGAGAAGTACCCAAGTGGCCGAAGGGGCGCCCCTGCTAAGGGTGTAGTGCGAGTGTATCGCAGCGAGGGTTCAAATCCCTCCTTCTCCGCCAAAAAAGTGACCACCCATTCGGGTGGTTTCTTTTTTGGCGTCGTCGTCGTTGAAGGAGGGATTTGAACCCGGGAGGAGCCGTAGCCGAGCGCCTCCTGTGGAGGATACAGCGAGGCGGAGGCTTGGTGAGCCTGATGTGAAGCCAAGCGGAAGCGTAGGCTGAACACAGAGCGAACCGCGAAACAGATGCGCAGCATCGTAAATCCCTCCTTCTCCGCCAAAAAATAAGAGACTACTTTATGTGGTCTCTTATTTTTTTGTTTAGGAAAGAAGGAGGGATTTGAACCCGAAAGGAACCGAAAGTGAGCGCGTCCAGTGGACGAAGAAGCGAACTGGAGGTTCGGTGAACAAGGGAGTCTGACAAGCGGCAGCGACGACAGACGACCATTGTGAACCGCGAAACAGATGCGAAGCATCGTAAATCCCTCCTTCTCCGCCAAAAACGAAAGGATACCTATATGGTGTCCTTTCGTTTTTTTGTGTTGATAAAAGGAGGGATTTGAACCCGGGAGGAACCGAAAGTGAGCGCGTCCAGCGGACGAAGAAGCGAACTGGAGGTTCGGTGAACAAGGGAGTCGACAAGCGGCAGCGACGACAGACGACCATTGTGAACCGCGAAACAGGCGCGAATGCGCCGGAAATCCCTCCTTCTCCGCCAAAAACGAAAGGATACCTATATGGTGTCCTTTCGTTTTTTTGTGCTGATAAAAGGAGGGATTTGAACCCGAAAGGAGCCGATAGCGACCGCGCCCTGTGGGCGAAAAAGGGAGCGACAAGCTCGGTGAACAAGGGAGTATGACTCAATATAATAATAGATATTTGAAAAACAGGTACCATGAAAATATGACGTTCTTTTCAATATTCAATGGACTGGATTGTATCCAACAATTGGCTATGATAAAATATATTATTATCAATAGGTACGTTTCTGTATTGAAGGGAGTCGTGTCGTGTGTCGCTAATCAACCAACCATATAACGGGCAGCTTGGCGAAATACTACTTACGAAACTGCAAGAAAATTATAACCGCTTGACTATCTTAGCCGCATTCGCAAGAAACAGCGGTGTTCTGCGCTTGAAGCCAGCACTGGAACGCTTTAAGGCGAGGGGCGGCAATATTCAAATCTTCGTTGGCGTTGATATTCAAGGCACAACCTACGAAGCGTTACAGAACCTTTTGCCGCTTTGCGATACATTGTATGTAGTCCATTCCAAGGACAGCGCGACAACATTCCATTCTAAAGTGTACCTGTTGGAGAGCGACACGGGTATCTGGATAGCGGTCGGCTCAAACAACCTTACCGGAGGCGGTTTGTGGACAAACTTCGAGAGCTGCCAAAGCAAAGACTATGCTTTTGGAACTCCTGAGTATGACGAACTTTATACGCCATTTGCCGCTTTAATTGCTAACTATACGAATCCTGATTATGAATGCTCTCTCCGTATAGAGAACGAGGGCGATATCGTCGAACTTGAACGCGCAGGGTATGTAATCCGTGAGGTCAGGCAGCGTATCGAACAGAATGAGGAAAGAGCAAGACGTGCTCTTTCAGGGCGTGATACTCTGTTCGGTCGCCAAAGGAGAGCTGGTCTACCGAGAATACAAGGTGGCGAACTCGCGGCTCGTCCGGCGGGCAGCCCGGTGCAGGTCAGAAGGGGCGAAACCGTCCGAGCCGCCCACGTTATAGAGGCTACGAACGCCAGCGAGCGTATATGGTTTGAAACGCGAAGGCTGACAGGTGGCTCTCGAAACATTCTCGACCTTTCAAAATTAGGAAACATCATCAACGGCAGCGGCGTCAACAGCCGCTATGAAACGGATAACCAGAACATAATCCTTGGCAGTGTAGCCTTCTTCGATATCCAACCGGAAGACACGACGGTCGTCAAAGACATTACCGTAAACTATAACGGCGTCGATTACTCGACTTGTACAATAAAGTTTGCTACCGATAACGGCTCTTGGCGCATTCAGCTTAAAGGCGAAAGCGCGGGTGGAGTTAAAATCCACTCGATTAACGGAACCGGCTGGCTCGTCAACAAAATCCTTGTCTTTGAGAAAATACGCACCGACTATTACAGCTTCTCTGTTTTGGAACCCGAAGACCTGCCTACCTGTCGAGCAGCAAGCTATGTTGTAGCCCATAACGGTTTAGGCCATGATTCCAAAGAATACGGATTACTCTAAGTGTGCTATCTACTTTTTAAAACTGTTTCGTATTTCCTGATTTTCTGTATCCGAAAATCCGTAAGCTATGAAGAACAAGTCATCCAGCTCTTTTTCAAGGGTTGGCTTTGGCTTTTTTTGCATAATCACAGACATCAGCTCCAATCCTTGTAATATTGACGATACCATCGGCTCTTGCGCCAGGATTGCCGATACGCGTACAAGGATATGACTTTCAAGGGTGAGCTCAGCACTTGAATACAGCATTCGCCGTTGATAGACATCCCTATTCGGCACCGGAATTTGCCTAATCACGCTTTGTGTTAAATCTATTCCCGGCATTTTCAGACGCACAAGATAGTCAAAAGGCTTTGAATTGAAAAGAGCAAGCATCATCAGCAAATCCGTAACACTGTCCGTCTGCAAAAACTGTATCGATTGGCAGGTTGGGGTTGTCGGCAATACCATCGCGAGCGTGGTTCTTGCGTTTGTCGGCGATGTCAAGCTTCGCCAACAGAGCATATACGGCTCAGAGTAGTTCGCACTGATTTTGCCCCAGAACTCCTTCTGGATAAAATACCGGCATTCAGGGAGAGGTTTTTCCCCGTCCGTCAATATGTTCTTTTTAGCGTGTGCTTTAGCCGAATATTTCTGAGCGTCATGTAAACCTGCAAAGGTGGCAAACCTTGCATCATACCGTTCTATGAACTTGCCCTCGTAAATAGGCACGTTGCCGTCTGTCAATACGGTGTCGATATAATGCGCGTGGGATGTAAGATGCACAAGACGCCCGTAATGGCACTCAGGGTAAACGGCATCAAACAGCGGCAGCCTCTTGTGCGCGGTCAGCAGGATTTGAATGTCCGCGTTCTTAGCTATGTTCGGGAGCATCTGAGTGTACGGGTTGATAACGCTCAAATCCTTTGCGATCAAAGAAAGCCGTTCCGCAGAATGAAGTTCCTCAACCTTGGTTGCTCCGGCAATAAGCTCAAATGTTAGGCTGGCTTTTTTCGCACAGGTGATTACGCAAAACTGCTCCCTTGAATCGATATCGAAGATGTGGAGCGAATTGTTGAAAAGGCAGATAGCCGCAAGCTTCTTCTGCTTGGTTATTTGTGTGAAAAACGGTTTGTTTGCTGGGGAGGTTGCTATCGCGCTCTTTACAAGCAAGGTCAGGACGCCGTTATCGTCAATGATATTAAGCGACAGTTCAGTGAAAAGAACGTAGGTGTTGAGTTCCCCGTTTAAGGACCTGCTTATAAAAGGATGATTTTTTGCCTCGTTTCTGAAATTGGTGTAGTCTTCGGACACCTGCCTATACCACTCGTAACAGCTCGGAGCTTGAACCTTCAATTTCTCAATCGCGGTTTGCCGTTTGTTTTTCTGTGAAATCGCTGAAATTTCCGGCGCTATCGGCTTAAAGAACTTACGTTCCTCAAACCTGACTTTTTCCCACGGCGGGTTTCCGACCACTATGTCAATAGAGGCATCGGCAAACAAGCGGTTAATGTTAATGCCCATATCGGAATTATAGAAACGTCCGGTCGCAAATAGGCGGGTCTTAATGTCCAAGTTCTTTTCATCGGGTTGGTCAATCAGCGGATTGCCTAATACAAAATGACTTATAATCTCACGCCAACTATCCTGAGACGCGAGTTCCAATAAATCGCATATAGTAATCTGCAGAGCGATAGGATCAATATCTATTCCGTAAATATTTAGGCAGACCTTTTCGGGTTCGATACAGTACCGTTCAAGTAATTCTGACCTAACGGTTTTTATAAACTCTCCGCAGCCGCACGACAAGTCAGCGAACTTCGCCTTTGCCAATAACCGAGCCGCGCCCGTTTCGCGGCTGATGCCATTTGCGTCCAGGTATTTCTTAATAGCCTCACGCACAACCTCAAGCGCAAGTTCGCTAGGCGTGTAATACGACCCAGTATTATCGCGGGAGACCTTGTCCGCCGAAAACCAGACGTTCTTTTCGGAAATATTGAGTTCGCGGCTTAACAGCCCCTCGTGTATAGAGTAAGCGTTGTTCCAATCGGAAAACCAATCCATTTGCGGCTCGCGTTCAATAAGCTTTCTGTGTTCTTTATAAAAGATCGGAATGTCGGCTGAAAGTAATCCGAGTTCAGCCATCTTATTAAGAGCCGTCAAACTATCACCTTTCAGCAGTCTTAGCCGCTTGGCGTTAAGGAGCGATATAAGGATGCTCTCCGTATAGTGGCAGTAAAGCTGAACCTTCGGAACATCCGTATAATTCCCATTGAAAATGCCTTTTAGTATATTCGTAATAAAGCATATCACGTCGTCTGTTTGCCTCATACCTATCCCCTTAGTAATCCCACGGCA
Source organism: uncultured Christensenellaceae bacterium (assembly GCA_942492795.1). Taxonomy (GTDB): domain Bacteria; phylum Bacillota; class Clostridia; order Christensenellales; family QAND01; genus RGIG3178. The sequence goes on along the minus strand of OW818639.1, from coordinate 815,520 downwards.
TTACGTTCCGTGGAGTAATAAATTAGCGGTGTGTCAAAAAATGCCACTTTATGATATATTGTTAGTTTATCTTTTACCCACCTGCCTATTGTGTCAAGATCGCTTATCAGGCTCGGATACCTAACCGAAATTTCCTCCAACAACTTGTTTTTAGAAAGCTCCGTCGGGAGCGTTTCAGCAGAGTACCCTATAGCGGAAAGCACCACATTGTGAATGTACGCATCTTTGTACTTTGCGAGTGTTTTCTGAAAGCCCTGAACGTTTTTTAATATGGTGCGGTAAATCTTGTTTGGGGAAACATCATTCTTGTGAGCTAAATACTCCAACACTCCGTCGCAGCCGAGATGGTTCTTATCAGAGCGCGTTCTGTTGAATATGCAATTGGCGGACAACAATTCGCTAATAGCTCCGTCAAGCTCATTAACTGACAGCGGCTTGCTGCCACCGATGTCGAGCGCATGGCATCCTACTTGAGCGTTAAGGTTCTCTCTATCGTTATCGGTCAAGTCAAAGGCGTCAAGTATACGCCTGTCGATTTCTTTTTCGGCGCACAGTTGCAGCCACTCATCCTCCATATCTTTAAGGAACCAAAGCAGAGCCTGTTCGTCTACAGTTGTAAGCTCGCCAATGTCAGTAAGCGGTTCAAACTCAAGGTATATCGGTCGTTTGGATAGCCTGTCCCTTTTCAGTTCAATGCAGGTTCTTGCAAACTCGGTTAATGTTCCTGACGAAAGCAATTCATCAAGGACGGGAATCTTTGCGATGTACCCCGCGGCAATAGTCAGTTTCGGCGAAAGCAGACGTATAAAATACGAGGCGAAACGGGAGTTCAGGAAAGCTATGTGTGACAAATAGTCTCCCTGCGTAACCCGTATGCCGGGGCCTGACGCAATAAAGAATTGCCCCTCCCTTAAGAGCCTGACGTTCAAGCCCGCCGTTCCCGTATCGCTGAATACCAAGTGTGTCTCATTAAAGTATTTGGCGTTTCTGATTGCAGAGCCGGGTGTATCCTTTATGAACTCGCCGTCCTTGCCCCACTTAACGGAGTAGCTGTTAAGACCGAGCCAGCGGGAATAACCGCCGCCCTTGCTGACAGGACGCCAATCAGCGTCCCCGGTATGCTCCCAAAAGTAGCCGACAAGGGTTTTCGAGTCGCCCGTTGATGTTCCCTGCATAGGAACCGCATACTCGCCGTAGGTGGGACAGCTACTTTCCAAAAACTGTGTTCGCCTTGTACCTAGCATTCCGAACCGAGCGCCAGGTCGCTTCAGCACCTCAAGTTGGTTAATGGACACTCTATGGTCGCCCACGCCGTTGCCCGAAGACAGTAGACGCTCCGTTTCAGCTTGGGTGAGGTGTTTTAATGAATATGTCTCAATGGATATTTCTGAATTTGGACGTGTCTTTTGAGCGATAAGCAAAGCGACATTGGCCTTTTCGCCGCTGAGGTCGTAAAAGGCATTTGAGCCGAGCTCAATGATGGACTTCATTGAATACTTCTCTAACAGCGACACGCGCAGCTGCTCAAAGCTATCAAGGTACATCCAACTGTTTTGCGTAACCATTCCGCATATGCCATTGTCCGCCAAGGCGCTAAGAACGAACTCTATAAAGGCGTTGCACATATCGCATTTAGCATTTGGGAAATTATCCTTTAAGAATGTCTTTTGCTTATCAGCCATTCCCTTAACCGTTTGGAACGGCGGATTGGTAAAAATGTATTCAGCCGAATCCAGAACAGATACAAGTATGTCTGCCTGTTCCGTTCCAGCTTTGATAACACGGTGAGAGCTTGGTTCAACATCAAGTGCACCCTCAAAGTAGCCTTCGGCAGAATAATAAATATTTGGGATACTATTAAAGAAGTCGGCGACGGTTGTGGCGCAGCCATGTTCTTTGAGTATTGATAGTGCCTTAACACGTAAATTCACGCTTGCGATTACCGCCAATGTAGGGTCGAGTTCATAGCCATAGAGCCTCTGCAATTGCGTACGGACGTAATCTGGCAAAGCAGCCCTTGGCGGGAGCCTTGAGCTGTCGCAGAGATAGTCCAGAGCGTAAAGCAGAAAGTTCCCTCCACCGCACGCGGGGTCAAGTATTTTACCGGTTCCGTTCTCTATATGACACCTATCTACTAAGGCGGTAATCATATACTTTTCGGTAAAGAACTGCGTGGCTTCCAAGCCCGTGTCTTTGCTGAGCTTATTAATGTATTGATACGCCCAAGACAATGCATCATCAAAGCAGAATGGATGCTCGTTGAGAAAACTATTGAACGGCCCTCTTATTCTTTCTGCCGCTGGCAATGACAACTGCACATTAGCACCGAACAATGCGAGTATTTTCTCCGCTGCATCATCTGATAGCACTCCCAAAACGTGATTTAGTAACTCAGACGCAAGCAACGCCATAATAGCTTTTTTAGCTTCGAACGGAGGCGTTTCATCCAACCGCGCCGCCTGATACGCAGTCGAAGAAATTGCTCGTAGAGATTTTCGAGACGCCTTAACGGGGTTAGCAGGATTTCGCTTGGTAGACACTGAAACCTTAACACGGGCATCAATGGGTTTTTGGGCGTTCTCAGGAACGACCCACATATTTCCTATACGAATCGCATCTGGTATACGCCGGTCAGCGCAGAGAATTTGAACGCGCCTTTTAGATATGCCCCACTTGGCCGCAGCTTGCTGCGCTGATATAAAAGTCACAAATAATACACCTCAGTAACCATTATATTCCCGAAAGAGAATAAATTCAACATTATTTTCTCATCTCATCACAATTATAAAGAGGTAGGATTACTTCCACCGCTTAATTCTCGCCAAAAACGAAAGGATACCTATATGGTGTCCTTTCGTTTTTCCATCCTTAAACAATTTTCAACCTCTAATGACCCGAACATCCCGCTTCAAGACAGTCGCTTCCCGTATCATAAATGCCGTGTAGCCCTTTCTCCGCCCGTCGTATACGGCAATAACCCGGGACGAATGGAACACCATAAATCGGTTACTGCTCAAAAAACAATCCCGACGATATTCTTCGCTGACTACACCTATTGTCGAGCATTGTAAAAGCAGTTCCCTTGTTTTGCTGTTTTCAAACAGTAGCCGAAGCCGCTTCCTATAGGGAACTACAGCTTCCAGTGTCAGAGATGGATTATCTCTTTTTAGTTCCAAAACCATTTCGGCAAACCACAAATCAACACCCGGCGAAAGTCCGGAAATGAAGTTAAGGTACCCATCATGGATCGCCTGTAAAACCTCTCGGCGAATTTCTCGCTTCACGGCATCAATCATTTCGACAGTTATTTTCCTATGTCCCGTCACGCAGCACGTTTTTTCTACCACCACAACCACCTCTGCTTTACGCATTGATATTCCCAATATTGGGAATATTCTTATGCCCATTATATAGGCATACTGAAAATGTGTAAAGGAGGTATGTGAAGATGATTTCCTATGCGCCCTTGTGGAAAACGATGGACGAAAAAGGGGTCACGCCGTACGCGTTGCGTTATAAACACAATATCGGCGGGGGCACCATCCAGCGGCTGAAAAAAAACGAAACCGTATCCACCAATACGCTGGATTTACTATGCAAAATCTTGCAATGCCCGTTGCCTAAGGTTGCCGAGTATGTTCCCGACTAAGGAGATTGCGCATCTTTGGGTTTTTCATACGCCGCGCTTATTTTAAGCGTCGCGATAGACCCGATATACAATCCCATTTCTGATAACCGACAGGCTTTCCCTGTGCCATATTTTCCTTTCCCATAACCAAATCAATGTCCCGCACGATCAGCTTTTAACGATTGCCTATTCCTTGTCCTTGAAGAAATCTTCGACAATCGCAATGAACCGCTCAGGCGCTTCAAGGTTTGTGACATGTCCGGCATCGACCTTGACATACCGGCAGTCCTTGACGAGCGAAACCGCTCTGTCCGCTTGTTCCTGCGACATCGCACCGTCCAGCATGCCGTCATCGGCGATCTTAAAATTGGCCTGGATCAAAAGCGTCGGGCATTGAATTTTCGCAAGCGCCTGTGCATGATCAAACCCTGCGTTCCAGGTCCCGTCATAAAAGGCGGCGCCAAATCGCGGATCGTACATATTCAACCCCCTTAGCATCTCTGCTACGGAGACGGGGAGAAATGCTATTGCAACCGGCTCACCCGGGTTTGCGCTTTTATACATGCTTACGGCGAACCGGACAAGCTGCTGGGAAAAAGGCCCCCCGTATTTTTTAAAAAACTCCGTGCCGTTCTGGATCCAGTAATCCAAAAAATTGCCCGCATAGTCAGGATCAGCAACGGCATTGTGGCTCGCCGTAAAGAGTTTATACGCAACCGTACGCTTCACTTCAGGGTATTCGGACGAGAATAGCGGCGGATCTTCCAATACGATTGCCCTGACCAAATCCGGTCTGTTGGCCGCCAGAAAGACAGCCAATAGCCCGCCCGACGAATTGCCGGATATATAGGCGGGTTCTTGGATGACGTTGGCAACAAAATTTGCCAGATCGCTTCCGATCTGATTTGCGCTCATCGGGTAAGCATCCGGGCAGGTTGTTTTTCCATGGCCGGGATAATCGACGGCGAACACATGAAATTTCGTTGAAAGCTCCGGCAATACCGCATTGTACGTATACCAATCCAATGTCTGGGCATGCAATAAAAGCAATGCCGGTCCGTTATCCGGCCCCTCTGCATAGTTGAAATTCACATCGCCCACTTGCCTGGTTTTCTCCGCAATGCCGGCATTTGCCAGTTTCTTGTCCGCCGGATTTTTATACTGTTTGATATAGGTGATCACGCCGATTGCGGTGATTGCCAAAATAACGAGCATAACTCCGATTATAAACAAAGCAAGTTTGAGTTTTGTGTTTATGAATTTTGCACTGGCCATGACTTTCTCCCGAAAAGTTATTGGTTGACTAAGTCAATCATAATCATGGCTTAGCAAGGTGTCAACGGAATTAACAATATCAAATAATTTTAATTTCTATTTCTTCAAAACAACGAAAGCGGCGCACATCCTTCCTTCTCCGCTCTGCCGTAACACGCCAAAGAGCCCTGAACCAAAGGGTTCAGGGCTCTTCGCCCGGTGCTCACGAAGGGCGGGATTTGCCGTTCCCATGGATCCCGTTTCGCTATCCGGCTTAGGCGTTTGGTCTAGATGTATCTCAAGCAAATGTCGTCGATGGCAAAATCGTCGCCGTCGTAAACGTTGTATACGTTCACGATGCGGATATTCGCCGTTGAGGCTCCTGTTGCATTCCAAGTGAACGTGTATTGCGTCCAGTTGCCAAGACCGCTGCTCTTGCTAAGGTCGGCATGGCCAACGTACGTTCCGTTGATGAACACTTGGAGATCCGCCTGATTGCCGGCGGCCGAATTCGCAGCCCAGAAGCTGAATTCATAATTGACCGGCGGTACGACGCTCGTGCAGGTTGCCCAGTTTTTGCCCGAAAAGTCATTGCCGCCGCCCCAGCCGGTCTCGGAATCGGCAGGCCGGTCCACGATCCATTGCTTCGTCTCGGACGTTCCGCAAAGCTTGTATACGACCATCGCCGGGTTCACGGTCGGGCTGGTCGTATTCCAGTCGGCATTGAGCGCCGTGACGTCAAAGGTGTTGGCGCCGGTATGCAGTTTTCCGGCCACGTTGTACGTGTATACTTTGCCCCATCCGGTGGGGGACGCGTCGAGGATAACCACCGGGGCCTGGGAACCCAGATCGCCCTGATTATCGGGAGGATCAAAGTTACCGGCAGCAACTTGCGTTCTCCAGTCGGCGGCAAGGTTCTCAGATACCTCGGCACCGCCGTTGAAGCTGTACGCAAAAGCGTTGTCCGCGGCGATCTTCAGTGTAGCGGTCTTCACGGTTCCGACGACGTTAACCGATTGCCGGAAATCGACCAGTCCGCCCAGATCCGCCACAGAACTGGTCACGAATTCCGCATTCCAGATGTAGTTGGCGGCATCGGGACAATCGGGGATCGCGTTGACCAGATTTTTCAGGTTGTTCCAGGTGTTGGCGGTGGTGACCACCGCACTCCCGCCGCCCACGACACCGGTGGATGTTCCGCTGACGATGCAGAACTCATGCGTCGTATATTGCCAGTGGCCAATTTCCGGCAGGTCGATCTTGGCATGTGCTGCGATACACAGCGATTGTCCGCCGACCCACGGATAGTCGACACAGATCCAGCCTGTTTCAACAACACCGCTTGCATTGGTGAATTTGCCCGGGAACTGTCCGGGAATCGGGTTGCCGTTTTTCTGCGGAATCTCTGCGCAAGTAAGGGCTACCGCGACATGTGCTTCGGTGATACGCCAGCCTTCGGCAATCGCGTCCTCGTCCGTGAGGACGAACTTAACGCAGACTTTGCCCGCCGTGTCGGTTTTCACCAGCACCTCGCCTATCTCCCAGGTCTGACCCGCGAAAAGCGTATAGCTCTGAACCTGATTCGAAAGGTTCACGGTCTGCTGCCACACGTTGCCGGAATTCGCTTCGTCGGCAGCGTTGACGATCATCATCTTGGTGCCCGACGTGGTGTGATCCGCGAAGGATGCCCAAAGGGAGTGGTACAGGTTCGGATCGGTGCCGACGCTGTACGTCCACGGATCCCAGAGCTCGGTCTTCACCGCAGGATTCTCGACCACGTACGTGTAGTCCGATGAAAATCCTGTATTTCCGGCCTCAAAAGTACCGTTGGTCACAAGGTTGGGCCCCACGGCATAGGCGGGGACCGCATATGCCAAAATCAGGGCGAGAGCAAGGAGAATCACAAACAATCTTTTTTTCATGTCTTCTACTCCTTTTCAACGCATTGAGCCTTGGTTCATTCCGAAAAGACGGCCTCCGGTTCGTTGGAACGAATGCGCTCTTGCCGATGATTCACCCCTTTCCTTTCTTTTCACGCTTCGACGATTGCCGGGAAAACAAAAAACCGACCTTTTCGGTCGGTTACGCTATCGGCTCCTCCAAAGATAAGCGTCCAAATAAACCTTTGGATTCATCGCTCCCGGGAATTTAATGCTATCATCGTAAACGATATATCGCAAGCGAATTGCAGATTGTTTACCATATGTTTACATCTGATTCCGGCTGCATTGCCGATCGCCGTTGCAATAACAACCGCCGTCGCTCTTGGTCCAATTTCGATCAAAGCGATGTATAATGAAGGGGCAGAAAGGATGATCACCATGAAAATTTGCATACTCTCGGGCAATCCCAAAAAAGACGGTTTGTGCCAATCCGTCATCGACGCGGCCAGAAAGGGTGCCGAAGACGCAGGCGCCGAAATCGACGAGATCAGGCTGTGCGATATTCCGTTTGCACGCTGCCAGGTTTGCGGCACCGGCTGGGGACCCTGCCGCAAGGACAAATACTGCACCTACGGATCGGACGGATTTGAAGAACTTCGGCAGCGCCTGCGTCAATGCGATGCGATCGTCATAGCCACACCTGTGTATTGGGCGGAGACTTCGGAAGCGCTGAAGTCCTTCATGGACCGGCTGCGCCGCTGCGAGTTTGACCAATCCGGTGTGTTGCGCGACAAGCAGGTTCTGCTCATCGCGTCACCCGGCGGTTCGGGCAACGGATTGTTGACCTGCCTGGAACAGATGGAGCGCTTCTGTAAGCATACCGGGGCGATCATCTTCGACTACATCGGGATCAACCGCTGGAACAACGACTATAAGCGCGAAGCCGCCAGATCCGCCGCGAAGGCCATCGCAAGCGGCCGAAAGAACGGGGACACCATTGCACCCTCCCAAGGGTAGAAAACAATCCTTCAAGCCTTCCTTGTTTCATAGCAAAAGCCCGCAAACAGGATGTTTGCGGGCTTTTTATTCCATTTTCATCTGTTTTTAAGAAGCGTTTCTCTTTTCGAATTTTTTTCGCTCAATCAGATACATGTACCGGTCATAAACCTTCCTGACGATATCTTTCCACGAAACATACAACGTTTCGTGTGCACCGCGGCCGGCTTGCTGCGCCAGCCCTCCATCGGCGATAATCCGGTTGATTTTGGATGCGAAGTCTTCCGGGTCATTCTTCGCAAGAAATCCGTTTGCGCCGTCGACCACCCCCAAAGACGTGGTGGAACCTTCCACGAACAGGGTGGGGCAAAAACAGCTTGCGGCCTCCTTTGTAACCAGCGAGGATGTATCGTAGAGCGACGGGAACAGGATTACGTCGCTTGCGGCATAGATTTGCCGAAGCTCGTCCCGGTCGCATATCTTGCCGATAAACTGAATTTTCGTTTGCAGACCGAGCATTTCGACCCGGGCCTGATATTCTTCGCGCGAGGGGCCGTCGCCGATGAACAGCATGTTGAAACCGACCCCCTGTTTGTGCAATATATACAGCGAATCGATGATAAGCAATAGGTTCTTCTGGGGGATATGCTGGCCGACAAAGGCGAAAAGCGGCGCGTCGGCATGGAGACTATACTTTTCAAAAATGTATTGTTGGGTCAGCGCGCATCGCTCTGTTACGGGTATGTCGGAACCGTTGTTCATAACGGTTACATCGCCTTTATAGCCATATTCGCGCAATGTCTCTATCGCCGACTCGTTGACGGTCCATACATCGTCGGCGGATTCATAAAACCTGACCAGGTTTTTAATGACCACATTGTCCACGATCCTGTCCGACTTTATCACATTGATAAAATCATCCCTGTACTTGGAATGCAGTGTCGCCACCAGCGGAATGCCTGTCCGTTTTGCGATCTGCCGTGCCACAACGCCTGTGGAGAACGGCGAGTGCGCGTGGACGATATCGAATGGTATTTTGGAAATTTCCTTGCAAAATCCGTAATCCAGGCTGCCCACACCCCAGCGGTACTCACGGCGAAACGGCGCGGGATACGATTTGAAGGGAAGCACATCAAACGGGAACGCCTCGGTCGTGTCCGGGTTTTTCAAGGTTATCATATAGCATTTCCCATAGGTTTCATTCAAAATGCTCGCGTAGTTGATCGCAACGTTCGCCACGCCGTCGATCATCGGCGGGAATGAATCGTTAAACTGTCCAAAAACCATGCCTGTCCACCTCTCTTCAGCTCCCTGTTGCTGTTTCCGCCTGATCGCTTGTGCCAACGCCCGCTCTTTGCCGCTTGGCCTGAACATTGCTTCGTTGCGTTTCAAGAATCATGCGAGGCTTCCCGAATATTGCGGGTCGCCTCGCTGCCCATCGTTTTTTTCTTTCATCGCGATGCGTCCGAGTTTAGGCGATATCTTTTTTGAGTTGATCATTTTCCCTTTGCAGTCGTTCATTCGCCTCTTGCGTTTGATCGCTTACCTTTTGAACCTGATCATAGTTCTGCTTCTTGAGCAGTGTGATCTCTTCTTTTAGCTGAGTATTTTCCGATCTTTGTTGATCGAAGTTCGTTTGCTTGAGCTTATCATTCTCTTTTAGTACGGAAGTATTCGAAGGATTCTCCCGACGAGAATGTGCATAGATACCAGCCAAAATTCCCAGCGCTCCGATTACGATCTCCGCGATATAGATGGTAGACTGTTGGATATTGATGAGTGCCAGATTGCCTGTAACTCCCAATACGCCAAGTCCCACAAAGAGCAAACCAAGAATTATACTCATTGTTCTTGTCATATGATTACCTCCTGTTGATTTTTAAATCGATTTTTCCCGATTTCACGCTTTCATGTTTTCCATGAAAGATACGATTTTGAGATTGGTTGTTTTAGAGGACCTTCCTGCCGCTGATAATTCTGAGCAAAACCAGAACCACCGCGATTACCAGAAGTATGTGGATAAACCCACCCAGTGTAAACGAACTGACCAGGCCGAGCAGCCACAGGGCAATCAAAACGATCGCAATTGTATATAACATTGTCTTTTCTCCTTTCCCTTTGCATATTGTGTTGCGGGTTTCCCGATACAATGCAAAGTGACTCCTACACCATTCCCTGTTACGGGTGAGCACGGATTTACCGCGGATTCACCCTGCATTCTCCAAGGCACCTGCCTGTCGGGAAACTATTCTTGAAATTGAATCCGGAAATTATATCTTTCGGACCTTCTTGATCCGGTTCGTGATGATGTAAAGTGTTGTTTTATATAGCTTCACATTAAAATACTATATTTAATTCATATATTTAATCTAATCTTTTTAATCCATATTGTCAATATAAATTTTCATATAGTAATTATTTAAATATTTCTATATTAATTTCATAATAATATTTGACAAATAATTTGAATAGCTATATGATGAACGTGGATAAGTAGCGATGGAGATAAGTTCGCTCGTCGCCGGTGGTACTGCCGGATCAGTAGAAAGTATCGCAGAACGCATTCAAAGCATAGTGAAAGAAGGTTATCGCATGAGAGGCTTGGGTATTATCGGAACAGTCGTAGTGATACTCGTTGTTCTATGGCTCCTGAAAGTAATTTAGCAGGATTCTTCACTCCCTTGATTCTGCCGCGAAATGGTTCAAGACACGATGAAAGAGAAAGGAGGATGTTGAACATGGCAAATATTAAACATACACTTGAAAACGCCAAAGATAAAATTATCGGAGAAGGCAAGATCGCTCTTGGAAAAGTGACCGAGGACGATGAATTGATCTTGGAAGGCAAAGTCCAGTCCATCAAAGCGGATGTTAAAAAGGCAGTACAGGACGTCACCGACTAAACGATCGGCCAAGTGATGGATCAGGCGAGCAAGCGGGAATCATCTTCCCCTTGCTCCTTACTATACGATCCGAAATACGCAGTATAAGGAAGCCACAGCAGTCTAGCCCAAGATACGATGTATGCATGAAGCGCAAAAAGTGCACCCTTCGCAAACCGGGCAAACGATGCGATGCCGGCTATCCAATAGATAGGTGGGTTGAATTTGAAAAAAATGATGATTGCCCTTTGCCTTGTGCTGGCAATGTTCACAATCGCCGGGTGCGCGAAGGACACGGTCGAAAGTTTGGGAAAGCAGGCACTTACAGTCGCCGATGAGTTTATAAGCGGAAATATAACCGGAAAGACAGCCGGTGAACGGCTGGATGTGATTTTCAACAAGCTCGGTGTTCTGGCGGATGAAGCAAGGACAGATCTTTCGGTTAATGCCAAAACGTTGGGATTAAAGCTTAAAGTAGCCGCTTTGAAACTGTACATAGAGGTCAAGGGCGATGTTCTGGCTATCCGGAACGAAATTGCGGATGCAATCGGTACAACCAAGAAATAGGTCATGCAGAAAGGAGCATACACAATGATTTGGACACTAGCCGTAGCTTTGATCGGTTTGTTATGGCTCATCGGCAAAGTATCGGTCATCAAATTTGGTGGAATGAACCTTATATTGCTCATGGCCGCATCTATGTTTGTTTTGGCAGAAACCATAATCGGCAGGCGAATCCTTAAAAAAACCAATGCGGTATTTGCATACTCGACGCCGGAGAAAGGCATCCAGAATTGTTTGGACTATGAAAAAGCAGAAAGACCGAAATCCCTCACCAGGAGACCCGCATCGATATCGGGAGTGAGAAAACGTTTATCCGCGTAGAAGAAAGTTGAATTTTCCGCTTTCCTTCGGATGAGAAGAGATTACAGAACAATCAAGAATTCAAAGAGGAGGTGTGCACTTTGAAATTTACAAGAACACTCGGAATGCTTTTGTTGGGCATCTGGCTGGTTGCAACCGGATTGCTGCAAGTTGTCAGCATAGCGATCCCGTCCATCGGCGTAATTCTCGCGATCCTTGCCATCGCTGCCGGCGCATTGATCATGCTTGGCCGATAGGGCTTTGACTTATGCGCTTACACTAATGACATAAAACTGGTTGTAAATAAATTAAACGGCTTAACTGCCGTTTAATTTAATTTTGCATAAGGAGACTACGTGAAAATACAAATGAACTCCCTCGTATCAAGCTCGTATATGACGAAAAACTATAAAGGTTGCAGGGCAAAAGCTGAAGAACTCGGCAAGATCTATATTATTAAAAGCAACAAACCTGATGCCGTTTTGTTTTCGATCGATGCATATGAAAGACTTTCCGGCATTATTGAGCACTTGGAATCGCTTAGTGATAAAGCTCTCGAAAAAGCCATGGCGCCTTTTATATCGGACTAACGGTATGATTCCGGTTGTTCCTTTTCTGCAGCATACACTGCATCACGTTGAATCAATCGGCATTTTTCAATTAGGGACAGGCGGTTTTCACCAACGTGCTGCCCGCAGCAGAAAGGGGCAAAAAGGACATGGAGCATAGCCGTATCGTCTATTTGGACGTTCTGGAATCGATCGCTATTTTTCTGGTCGTTTTTTGCCATTTCCCGCAGTTGTCCACAAGCGCCCTGGGCAACATCCTGATGCTGGCAAGCTATGTCGCCGTTCCGTTGTTTTTCATGGTAAACGGAGTGCTGCTGTTCGAACGTCCCTTCAGTGCCAAAAAGCATCTGCATCGCATCCTGAGCATACTTGTACAATTTCTGGCCTGGAAACTGATAACGCTGTCACTTTTTTCACTGCTGCATATTGTTGATCTTTCCGCTTTTTCCAAACCCGTCATTCTGCAATACTTCCTGGGAGGCGCCCTGCCCGGTGTTTTCACAGACCACCTCTGGTTTTTGGTGGCGCTTGTCAGTTGCTATCTTTTGTTTCCGCTGCTTAAGTCCTGCTATGATACCGAGGACGGCAAAAAACGGATTGTCTACACGACCGCCCTCTGTTTCTTTTTCTTTTTCGTCATCAACGACGCAAACTTTCTGCTTCAGATGTTCCCTGCTTGGACGGGGCTGCCCCAAACCGACATCTTTATACTCAAAATGTTCAGTCCGATCGCAGGCTATGGCTTTGCTTTGTTTTTCTTTTTGTTGGGTCCGCTTTTACACCGCGCGCTGTATGTCGAACAAAAACCGATCCCCCACCTTACCCTATATGCCCTTGTTGCTTTCGCTGTCGGGTTGCTTGTTCTCCTGTTTCAAAATTACATACAAAACGGCACCATGCAATGGACGGGCGTGTATTTCGAAGACGGTTATCAACGGATTGGTACCGTGCTGATGGCCGCCGCACTGTTTGTCCTGTCCACCCGTGTACGCGTTTATGGCAAGTGGGTCGAGCAGGCCAGCCAATTCGTTTCCGCCCGAACCCTCCCGGTCTTTTTCATTCATATGATACTGGCTTCTCTGCTGTATCGTTATTGGTTTGTATACAGTCCCATCAAAGGCGTACTCGCCAATCTTTTGCGCACTTTTGCCATCGTCGCTGCGAGCATTGTCATTGGTGACATAATGCGAAAAATCCCGTTCCTCAAAAGGATCGTGTAGCAAATTTCGTGTGTATCCCGCCAAAGCCAAAAGGCGAATTCCTTTACTTTAAAAAAGACACCTTTACGGTGTCTTTTTTAAACAGGGATATAACGCTATACAAAGCGAAATGATTGCAAAAAGGCAATTTTGTATACCTGTTCGCTCGTTTTGCCGGTTCGCATCGGACGTTTGGCGCAGATGCAAAATAAGCTGCGGATTTACGCGTTGAGTACCAATTCGTACACGGCCTGCGCAAATCCTCCGTCGACGTTGCTGCCTACGATATGCTGTGCAACGCGCTTAAGACTTTCCTCGCTGTTTTGTACAGCGACTTTCAACCCGGCAAATTCAAGCATGCCGACGTCGTTTAAACCGTCGCCGATCGCCATGATGTTTTCGCTCTTTAAACCCAAGTGCTCGGCCAGCTTTTTCATTGCCTCGCCCTTGGTCGCACCGGGTGTCGTGATATCCACAACCATCGCGGACGAACTGGTCACTTCGACGTCGCAGACCTTTAAAATCTCTTTCTTGACGTCCTCGACGTATTCTTTGCCGGGCCAGAGCAGGATTTGGTTTACCACATCCCTGCAGCCTTTGTCCATATTCTCGATGGTATCGTATACGCGCATCTCGCAATGCATCAACGCTTCGTGGTTCGTATAGTTTTTGATGTTCGCAATGCCACGCTCCCCCATCGTCGGGGCGTACAGGCCGATGAAATCATGGTTCCAGCTCTGCACCATCGCGCCGAAGGATGCCGCTTTTAACATCAATTCTTTGAAATATTCCGGGTCGATGCCCTTGCGGTAGATCACGTCGCCGGTCGGGCAGTCCACGATGGTAGCGCCGCCGTTTAAAATGGCAAGGCGGTCAAACCCGCATTTTTCCACCAGGTGCCGCCCCAAGCCCCACAGCCGGGCAGAACAGGCGCAGACCATGATGCCCCTTTCCTGTGCAGCCTTGACGGCTTGCAGATTCTGCTCGGGCACTTGTCCGCCTGCAACCAGAAAGGTCCCGTCAAGATCTGTTACGATCAGTTTAATCTCTGCCATTCGGATCCTCCTATAAAGCATATTACCATCAGTGTACTATAACCACCCCTCTGTGTGAAGCGCATGCCACACATCCATAATTGCGAAAACCCGCCAATACTATTGTTCATGGCGAAGCGCCTGTGCTATGATAAAAAAAGGTGGATTATCATCTACCCATATCCGAATCCCTGTTGCGCATCGATCCATCCCATCCAACGCAGTTTCGAAATCATTAACGGAAATACCTTTTATCCCATACCCGAACAGGCCGTTTTCGCCGGTTAAAGCTTCAAAACCGATACCCGCATGTCAATGTTTGACACTCTCATTCAGGAATGAATCAGAAAGGAAGGGTACTATGGCTGATCAGCAAACCAAAAAACGTCTCGAGGAGGCCGCGCTCAACGTGCGGCTGAAACTTCTGGAGCTTTGCAGCCGCACTTCCATCCATATCGGGGGCGATATGTCCGTTTGCGATATCATGACGGTGATATGGCAATATGCGATGAAGTACGACGCCAGCGACCCCGAGTGGGAAGAGCGCGACCGCTTCATCCTGAGCAAGGGGCACGCCGCGGCTGTCACGTCGTTTTGCCAGGCTTCCATCGGCTGTTATGACGCAGACGAGATATTCGGCGAATACGCGACGGATTACGGGCGCTTCGGCATGCATTCATGCAACCTGATCAACCCGTATGTGGAAGTATCCACGGGGTCTTTGGGCCACGGATTGCCGGTAGCGGGCGGTATTGCCACAGCGCTTCGATCCAAAAAAAGCAAAAGCCGTGTGTTTGTCGTCGTCGGCGACGGTGAGATGGACGAGGGCAGCATTTGGGAAGCGGCCATGTCCTCGCGGCACTTTAAACTGGGAAACCTGATCGTGTTTATCGACCGCAACCGCATGTCGCTCGACGGCAATACGGAGGATTTGATGTCTCTGGAGCCCGTAGCGGACAAATGGCGCGCTTTCGGATGGAACGTGATCGAAGTCGACGGCCACGACATGGGGCAGCTGATCGACACGGTGGATAATTTGCCTGCGTTTGACAGCGACATGCCGACGGTTGTCATCGGGAACACCGTCAAAGGGCACGGCATCAGCTTTATGGAAAACAAGGCGAACTGGCACAACGGCTTGATCAACCGGGAGCAGCTTGTGCAGGCACAAGCCGAATTGAAGGAAGCATTTGACAAGAAATGGGGGGCAATATAATGCAGAACGCAACCGTATCAGGTACACCCAACGCGATGCTGCGCGACGTCGTAGGCTCCCATATCGAAGCCATGGGCGCGCTTTATCCCAACATGGTCGTCGTGACGGCGGACTTGAGCACCTCGTTTCGCATCAAGGGCTTTGTGGAAAAATACCCCGAGCGAAGCTTCAACATCGGCATCGCGGAACAGAACATGATGAGCTTTTGCGCGGGCTTGGCACACGAGGGCTTCATCCCGTTCGCGTTCTCTTTCGCTCCGTTTGCCACACTGCGCCCCGCGGAACAGATACGCACCGATATTTGCTATTCGAATCTGCCTGTGCGCATCATTGCCAGCGGCGCGGGTTATTCCAGCGGTATTTCCGGCGCGACGCACTGTGCGCTGGAGGACTGCGCCGTGTTGAGCAGCTTTCCGAACATGACGGTGATGGAACCCTGCGATCAAATCGAAGCGGTAAAAATGCTCAACGCCACCATGGATTGGCAAAGTCCCGTCTACATCCGCATGGGGCGGACGGCGGGCGCCATATATGCGCCGGACATCCATTTTGAGATAGGCAAAGCGCTCGTGCCAAAACAGGGCGACGACGGCGCGTTTATCGTCTCGGGCGTCACGGTACTTGCCGCGATGGCAGCCGCCAAACAGATAGAGGAAGAAACGGGCGCAAAGATCCGCGTTGTGGATATGCACACCGTCAAGCCGCTGGATGTACAGGCTGTGTTGGACGCGGTTCGCACCGGGCACATCGTTTGCGCGCAGGATCATACCGTCATCGGCGGCTTGGGCTATGCGACAGCCGCAGCGATGGCACAAAACGGCGTGTGCTGCAAGTTTAAAATTTTGGGATGCCCGGATAAGTTTGTCCCGCTCGCCACGCCGGATTTCCTGTACCGGGAAAATGAATTTGACGCCGCAGGCCTTAAAAAGCATATGCTGGCGATGCTGGGCTGACATAAATCCCAAACCCGCCCGCTAAACAGAAGGTGCGGTTTTTTCAAGTTCTCGGCTCCACAGTTTAAAGCCACAATCTCTGTAATGGATTGTGGCTTTTTCTACATTCCTAAAGCATCATTCATAGCGAAATAGCAGCGATCAGTCAGCATACGATGGTGCACAGCCGTCCCGTGTCCCCCTGTGTTTCTCCCACGCTTTTGTTACCGTATACACCGGTGCCCGGAACACATTGTTCTGTCATGCATACAGTATAGTGACTTTTATTATTAGAGTGCATTCTCTAATAAGAAAGGGAGGGAGAAATAGAATATGTATGACAATGCTCAATATCGGCCTGTAGCAGGTAAAGGTCAGGAGAATTATACGGAAAAAAGCTCGTCCAAAAACAGGGATGTAAAATGCAGGGACAACGACTGTGACTGTGACTTCCCGAAGAAGCTATTTTTGGCATGCGGAAATCATCCGCAGGACGCGATCTTCGAAATTGACGATGACCATGTGGAAGAGCATCAGTCCTTCATTTTGGACCGGGTCTTGGTTGACACAAGCTGTCTGTGCAAACCAGAGGTAAGAATCGAGTTTTCCAGCCTTGTTGTCTTCGAAGCGGAAGCCGAGCGCGACAACGATGAAAGGGAGCTCGAAGTCGATCTGCTGTTTGAGCTGATCAGGGTTTGCAACGGTCATGAAGAATGTATCCAGAATTGGAGATATCTCAAGGAATTCGAAGTGGAATGCAACGATGAGCTCGAAGTGGAAATAAGCGAGCCTTTCACCGTTACGTTCTGCGACAAAGACTGCCCCGGATGCTGCACGTACAAAATGAAAGTAACCGGCAAGGATTTCGATGGAGAATTCGAGGCATTGAGAGTCGTAAAGCCGGGTATCAGCGCCATTGCGCAAGGCATCGTCTTTGACTGAGCAGTCTGGGATAGGTCCTTCGGGCTGTTGAGAATCTGACTATCCTTGACCACCTTCACACCCAATGAGGGTGGTTACTTAATGGCTGCCAAAAAAAACAGGAACGTCAGGCAGTGTCAAAAGCACGCGGAATCAAAAGGCGCTATTTCACAAATTCCTTAGCTCTGCCATTGTTGAATAGTTAAACTTATACTAAACTCAATTAATGAATAGGAAAACTGTTGAAAATAATATCTTTCATTTTACTAATAAGCGAAACAACAGAAAAGTCACTGTGTTTCCGTCACAGTGTTTTATTATATTAAATTATAGTATTATAAACAAAGTGTTATAAGGGTCCTGTTCAAAGGTCTAGTACTCCCTTGCCGTCCTTTTATTGTACCGCGCTAACGTGCTGTTTTTGCCAATCCGTCCAAGCCGGGGAAGAGTGCTCGCACCGTCTTGGCATATAGCCTTCCGGGACCTGCATTATGGTATTTCCATTGATATCCATCATATAGATATGGTCGTTTTTGAGCGTGAAAAAATACCCGTCCTTAAAGTACGTGCAGGGATTTCCGTATGCCATCAGAAGGTTGCCCCGCTTGTCGTAAAACTCATAATAGTTGTCGGCCATCTTCGCGGTGATAACGCCGTCAAAACAATCGGTTTTCTGATATTTCGGCGGGACGACCCAGTTGCCGTCCGTGTCAATGGCGCCGTACAAATAATGATGAAAATCTTGTTCATCGAAGATATGTCCGCAGGTAATCCCATCCGAGAAACTGAAGCGGAAATAGCTATTCTCCAATACCTTCAAAACATCGCCAGAAGTATTGATGATTAGTGCCCTGTACCCGTTACGGTTCCAATCGGTGATGACAGCGCGGCCATTGTAAAACCGTGTCGCGTAGGTAACCATATCTTTGAGTTCGAACAGGACGTTGCCGTCCCTATCCATATAACCCCAATACGTGAAGGACCATTCCCCAAGACTATTGAGCACGCTGATCCCGTCTCCTTGCCGGGTGAAGGGTATATACCCCGAACGGTACAGGGAGACATACGCGAATTTGATGCCCTCATCCAACTGTTTGAGCTCTTTGCCCGCTTCGTCTAAGATATACCATCGGTAATCGTTTTTTTGGGCGAGGGCTTTGCCGTCTACAAACTCGGAAAGGTATTTGTATTCAAAAGGCAGGATCATCGTACCGTCCAATTTAAACAGCCCGTATCGCCATTCATCGTCCCCTCTGTATTTCGATTCGTAGGGACGGGCTACGCATACGGTTTGGCTTGCCGGGTAATACGCCCAGATCTTTTGGAAAGGGAAAACAACATTGCCTTTTCTGTCGACCAACCCATTAGTCCATCCGTACATATAACCGGCCTGTGTAAGCCCGTTCCATTCGTCCTCGAATTCGTATGCGTAATCGTAAACGGGCGCAATGGCGATATTCCCATCGCTGTCCATATACCCTTGCTTACCCGTGGCTAGGTCCTCTACGGGGAAAAGCAGGTTAACAAATGCCGCTTTGACGCTGCGTTCGTGAAGGTAACGATATAAGCCGAATGCGCCGGATACGACCAGCAATGCCACCAGCGCTAGGAGAAGGGTTTTTTGTTTAGCATTTGATAGGACTTTCATTTTTTATCTTATCCTCGGGCCTGCCTAGCATTGAACCAGTTTACAAAACGAGAAGTTTTATTACAGACAGTTATAGTATAACATACGGATTCTTATGTTTAAAGTTGTATTCTGCGATGCAAGTTTTGTACGGAGAAGGAATGGGGCAAGAAACGGACAAAGGCAGGATCAGATCTATACCTGCCCGCCGTTCTGTAAGGAAGAAGTTTCTTGCGGAACTCGTGCAAGGGATTGTAGATTGATTGGCGCTGGTCAATTCAGATTAGGGGACTGCCATGAAATCTAGAGCAATTTGTTAACCCCAAATTCGACCGCAAAGCAAAAGGTGTTTGTTTTGTGTGCCTTTTCACCAGAATAGGACTTTGAACTTATCACTACAGAGAACTTTCGAAACTTGGATCATGCTAAACAAAGGAGCGCGAGGTTAAATCCTCGCGCTCCTTCTATGGACAAACTTATCTCGTTAATCGCCATAGGAATCGATTTCCGGCGACAGGTACGGTGTAAAACGCTTTATTCCTCGTCCATTTTGATGACCACGCGGTACGTCAGCGGAACGATAGAGGCATCGAATGCTTCCTTGCACTGCGTGATGGGGAATGTTTCGGAGATGACCAGATCCATTTTGACTTTGCCGAAGGCAACCATTTCCAGAGCGCGGAGGGCATCCTTTTCCGCATAGCCGACCGTTCCGATGATCTCCTTGTTCGAACCATGAAGTGCGCCAAGTTTGAGTTCATAGGGGTCGTCAGGAATCTGGTTGCTGTAGATCATGATGCGTCCTTCGGGACAAACCATCTTTAAATGCTGATCGAAGAGCTTGCTGATGGCGATTGCATAGAATACGACATCCACGCCATAGCCGTCGGTCAGATCCATCACGAATTTTACAGGATCCACTTCCATTGGGTTGATCACGATGTCTGCGCCGGCCTTCTGTGCATTTGCACGGCGTACAGGGTCTACCTCAGACACAATGACGCGGGCGCCGACGTTTTTGGCCATCTGAACATGCAAAAGCCCCATAATGCCTGCGCCGACGATCACGCAGGTTTGGCCGAAGGACAGGCGTGAACGGCGTATGCTCCTAACCACGTCGGCGAGCGGCTCGGTAATGGCAGCCTGCTCGAAGGAGGTGGAATCGGAAATCTTATAAACTCCGCCTTCTTTGCGCAGAACATATTGGGCAAAACAGCCGCTCATTTGCGCGGGGTCTTCTATGTCATGGGGTTTTCCATCTCTGAATTTGCGGTTGAGACAATTGCCAACGCCCAAAATGCAGTTCTTGCATACGCCACAGTGATCGTACAAGATGGCTACGCGGTCGCCGACTTTGAAGTTCTGGATTGAATCGCCCACAGCCACGACGACGCCGGAGCCTTCATGGCCGCCGACGCGCGGGGACTCGAGATGCGTGACGCCGAGATATGGTCTTTGGTCAATGGTGCAGATGGACGCGGCCTTGGTCTGAATTAAAACCTGGTCGGTACCGGGTGTTGGCACGTCGTATTCGTGCAATTCAACATTGCCGGCACCGGTCATTACGACAGCTTTCATTTTTTTGGGAATCATTTGTTTTTCTCCTCTCGGTATTGTAATTTTTAATGGAGCACATGATTGGTGTTTCGGATGCTTATCAACGAAACGGGCAAAAAACCATCCGGTTCCATACAGGGTTGTAAAAAACATACACCCGCAAAGACCGGTACTTTTATGTTTCGATATATTATAACTTAATCACAAACGATATGACAGGCAGATTTTACGGAATCGGTATTTGCGTTGAATTATTATGGCATTTGATTCTTTGAATGGAACATGGGGCGGATGGAACATGGGGGCGGTTCTGTTTGTCCGATATATGAGAAAGGACAGACTTTATAACAACAGGAAACCCAGAACCCGCCCGCAAAACGGAAGACACCATTTTTCGTGTTCCTTCACTCCGCTATCAAAAGCCACAATATTTATCTATTGTGACTTTCAATAGTTGAAATACAATGATAAGTGTACTAAACTTTAAGGATTAGTATGTAAAATCGGGGCAAGAGACCTGTCTCTTAATCACTTTGTAAGATCCTCTTCTAAGAATGGAGTTTTATTATGATTCAGTTTCTTAAAACAGGTCAGTATCTTATCCTCTCCTACACGCCCGAGCTTGTTATGCCTGATATCATATACAAACGACTAGAAAATAATGAGTCATATATGTTAAGACATACATTTCACCTTGGGAATAATAATTTATATGATGATACTTCTGGCACATACTCAGATGACAGCATATCGTTTATCATAGGGGAACTAGTGAATGATTATTATAAAATCGAAAGACATATCATTGCCACAGATTTTGATCTATTTTTGTATCGTGATATTCCTATCACAGAAAAACTGTTTATTGCTTCTAGAAACATATCAATTTTTCGTAAGTTCTCAAAAATCTATAAAAGCGATATTTATATAGGCGGGTCACAAGGTATTCCCTATGCTGAGTTTATTAAGCTGATTAAACTGTTTCCCAACAGCACGGAACTTGATAAATATACCGAAGCCCGCTTAGATACCGCAATTAATGATTTCTTAGATATTCCTATAGATTATGTTGGTGCTTATCACAGTTATATGAATCGGAAAATATCGAGTAAAAAAATTGATTTGGCTATAGATGCAATCAATCAATATGAAATTGAAAAATATGAGTGCCTGTTGGCGAAACTCAAAGCTATGCTTAAAAAAGAGAATGAATATACTGAAAAGCAATGGCAAAGTGAAATTCTTAAAATAATTGTTCTGCTGTTTCCAAAATACATAAGAGTTTTTTCCGAGGTAGGAATCAAAGATATTGATTCTGATAAAGTACGACGACTCGATTATATGTTAGTGGATATAAACGGTGCCATTGATCTTATTGAAATCAAAAAACCTTCTTATCAACAAGTGTTATCTACACAGCAATATCGTGACAACTACATTCCTAGGAGAGATTTGTCTGGTACCTTCGTCCAAGTTGACAAATATATTTACCAATTGAATCGTTGGGGTAAATATGGAGAGGATACTCTAACAGAAAAATTTGCTCCTAATTTACCAAATGGTTTTAGAATACAGATACGAAATCCTAAAGCATATATAATTGCAGGAAGATCTAATGATTTTAATAAAGAACAATTATGCGACTTCGAAATTATAAGAAGAACATATCATAGCATAATAGATATAATCACTTATGATGATTTGTTAACCAGACTCGAGAACCTAATCTATTCGTTACAGCAATCCAAGTCTAATCCCAAACTCACCCGCGAATGAGAAAATCGTTTACTTTTAGATTCCTTTGCTCCATCGGAGGTGCTCCGGAGCGGATTCCGGATACGTCAACTCTTCTCCTGTTCGACCGAAAGAGTGTTTTCATCGCAATGTCATCGGTTTTCCGATACACAAAGACCCGCTTGCGCGGGTCCTTTTCGTTTGCTCCTAAACCGGCTCTTAGCCTGCCGTTCTTTCCCTTTCACCGCTCACGCTCTACCTTCCGCCCACATCTGCCTGCTCGCGCCTTAGTTCATAGTCGTCCAGCGCGCGCCGGAACTGCGTTTCATACAGCTCGGTATAAATGCCGCCGCGCCCGACAAGGTCATAATGCGTGCCGCGCTCCACGATGTCGCCGTCGCTGATGACCAAAATCTCATCCGCCGCCATGATGGTGGATAGGCGGTGCGCGATGACGATGCTCGTCCGTCCGCTGATGAGTGGATCCATGGCTTCCTGGATCAGGCTTTCGGAGATCGAATCCAGCGACGATGTTGCTTCGTCAAAAATCAGGATCGCCGGATTTTTCAAGATAACGCGTGCGATGGAGACCCGCTGTTTCTCGCCGCCCGAGAGCTTAAGCCCACGGTTGCCGACCATCGCATCATAGCCCATTGGCTGGGCTATGATGAAATCATGGATGTTCGCCTTTTTGCAGGCGTCTATGAGTTCATTCTCCGTTGCGTCCTGCTTTGCGTACAGCAGGTTTTCGCGGATCGTGCCGTTGAACAGGTACGTATCCTGGGTCACGACGCCGATGTTTTTGCGCAGATACGCCAGATCAAGCTTGCGGATATCGATGCCGTCAAACAGAATCCGTCCGTCGGTGACGTCATACAATCGCGGAATAAGATTGGCTATGGTGCTTTTGCCCGCGCCCGAAGGGCCGACGATCGCGATGGTCTTCCCCTTTTGCAAATCGAAGCTGATCCCGTTTAGAATCGGCTTATCTTTTTCATATTCGAAGCTTACGTTTTCAAACGCGATCGAACCGTGGACTTCGGATGGCGTGATCGCATCCGGCTCGTTTTGTATCTCTACCGGCAAATCAAAGTAATCGAAGATGCGGGTAAAGAGCGCCATGGAGCGGATCACATCGACCTGCAAATTCAAAAGCGAATTGACCGGCTGGTACATTCTGGACAGCAGCGCCACCATCACCGCGATATCGCCCACGCTAAGGCTGCTGTTGGTTCGCATGATCAAAAGTCCGCCGACCAGATAGATCAAAATGGGGCCGATGCTGGTCAACGTGCTGATGGTCACGCGGAACCACCGCCCGGTCAGGCTTTCGATGATGCGAAGCTTGATCATCCGTGCGTTCGTCTTCTCGTACTTGGCGTATTCGTACTTTTCGTTGGTAAACAGCTTGACCAGTAGCGATCCGCTGACGCTCAGTGTTTCGTTCAGCGTCGTGTTGATCTCGTCGTTGCACGTCTGCGCCTGCCGGGTCAGCGTCCATCTGCGCTTGCCGACGCTTTTGGTCGGGATGCTGAACAGCGGAACGATGATGATGCCGATGGTAGCCAGTATCCAGTTCATCCGGTACATCGCGATAAGCGCCACAGCCAGCGTGATGACGTTGCTGATGATGGAAGTCAGCGTGGAGGTGATGATCGTTTCCACACCCGTGATATCCAGCGTCATCCTCGTGATGATATCGCCCTGCTTGTTCGTGGTAAAGAACCGGTGCGACATCGACTGCAGATGTTGGTACATCTTGTTTCGCATGTCGTAGGAAATATGCTGCGCAACCCAAGTGTTGACGTAGCTCTCCAAAACAACGATCAGATTGGACAAAACCGTGAACCCCAGCGACAGCAAAATCAGACGCACCAGCGTGCCAAAGTTCCTGCCGATCAATCCCTCGTCGATGATCCTGCCCGTGAGGATAGACGGCATCACGCCCAACACCGCAACCGCAACGATGGTCAGCAAAACGACGATGATCTGCCTCCAGTATGGCACCAAATAACTCCCGATGCGCTTGAGAAGTTCTTTGCTTATTTTCGGCTTGTTCGATTTTTCTTCCTCGGTCAGGAAACTTCGCATTCCTCTGCCATGCTGCATCCTTACTCAACCTCGCTTTGCAAATCAGCCTCGCGGGCATGCCGCTTATCACCACGGTTCGGATGTCCGTCTTTGCGCCTGTGATCGGCCTTTGGTTCATTCGTCGGCTCACAGGACACCTGCGTCCTTTGTTCCAGCCCGTCGCTGAGCTTGTTGCACAGATCGATCAGGGCATTTCTTTCGTCACTGCTCAGAATATCCGAAAAGGTGTCCTCGTCCGGTGTTTTGCTTTTTGCCGTCTCCAGATGCGCGCGGCCCGCATCTTCCAAATGGATGTGCACGATGCGCAGGTCGTTTTCGTCCCTGTATCTTCGGATCATGCCGTCCGCTTCCAATCTGTCCAGCAGCCGGGTCAGCGTAGAAGGCCGAACGTCCATCAGTTCCGCAAGCTCCCTCGAGCTTGCCCCGTCATTGCCGTCAATTTTGCGCAGCAGCCGGTTGTATCCGCGTCGTCCGTGCGGGTGCACGGACGGCCTCCTGTGCAGATTTCGCATCAGCCTGTGCATCGCTTCGGACACAGACTGCTCCGATGTGCTTCTTATATCGTTCATGAATGTCTCTCCTAATCGCCATAAACTATTTAGCTAGCTTACTATTTTGGTGTCTCCATTATATTGTTAGCTAGCTAATAAATCAAGTGTGGACTAAAATTATTTTTCGCGGCAAAAAATCGTCGCAACATAAAAAAGCCGGCAACCGTCATTTAAACGTTTGCCGACGCATTTACGCTGACCGATTCGTGCTGTAGGATCATTGTTCCATAAATGCCACGATGATACCCACCGCCGTCTGCTGCTGTTGCTCCCGGGACATGGTCGCCTTCCCGTCCCCTTTCTGTTCGCCGTAGTTGCCGAACTGGGCATGGTTCCCGCCCTCGATCTTATGGACGTTTTGCGTATACGTGATCTTCGTCAAATCCAGCTGAATGTCCTCTGATCCGTATATAGTTAGCGCATTTTTCGGATCGACATCGCCGTAGATGTATGCGCCGAGCAAAACCAGCCCCTTTATTTTGTCCTTATGGCTTGCGGCATAGCTGCTGGCCATGGCCCCGCCCAGCGAGTGCCCGCCGATATACCAGCTTTTTATGTTCGGAAGCAACGAGTAGATTCGATCCGCCGCGTTGATGTCCAGTACCGCCAGGTTATAGGGCATTTTGACCAGAACACAGGTGATACCGTTTTGCCGCAAGCGTTCCATCAGCGGCACATAGGCGATATATTCCACTTTCCCGCCGGGATAGAAGATAAGCGCGGTATCGCTTGGCGTGTCGGGCGTAAAGACGATATTGTCGCCGTCTTTATGGATCGCTTCATCCGTGGCAAGCACCGATACAGCGATGGTATCCGCCCGGTAATAATCAGACACGTATACGAAGAATCCGCCGACGGCAACGATTGCAAGAGTCAGCACGCTGACAATGGTTATTTTCAGCCATTTTTTCATATTTTTATCTCCTATACCAGATGCCTTTTGGAAAAGGGGGCTTTTGCAAACCGCAGCGCGGCCTTTGCGTTTGTCAGCCACATGATATGCGCGTCGTTTTTCGTGTTGCGCAGAATTCTTGGCACGAAGAATTGTGCTACCGTTTCCGGCCTGTCCGCCAGAATGTTGAACAGCTTTTGGAAGCGTTCGTCGCTGTGGATGGCGGCCACCTCGCCGTCGGGCGTTTTTGTGATGAAATCCGTCAGCATCATCCCGGGAGACAGCCTACAGGCTATGACGCCGGTACCCTCCAATTCTTTGGCCAGCCCCTTCATAAAGTACGTGAGTGCGTGTTTGGTCGTCCCGTAGGCGATGGTTTTGCTCTGGATCATGTTGTTGGAGCCCAGCCCTTCCATGCTGTAGATGGCTCCGTGCTTTTGCCCAAGCATCCCTTTTGCGGCCACCTGCGAGCCGAATATCATGCCGGTGATATTGGTCGAAACGATGCTTTTAACGTACTGCTCCTCCGTATCATAGATAAAAGCATGCGGCGCGTTTTGCCCGGCGTTGTTGATCCAAACATCCACCTTGCCCCATTTGGCAACGGACACGTCCCATAGATTCTGCACATCGGATTTTTCGCCCACGTTGCATGGAACGTAGATGTACCTTCCGTCATACGCTTTGAGTTCGTCGCACGTCTGCTGTGAAAAGCTTTCGCCCCTGCCCGACAGGGTGACCTGGCAATTGGCTTTTAGAAACTCCGTTGCCATCGCATAGCCGATTCCCCTCGTGCTGCCGGTGATCACAATACTTTTCATGTTGTTCCTTTCGTTCCATGCCAGGATGCATTGCCTTCGGCTTTGTGGGTTCAATACATGCTCGTATATGCGCAACGCGGTTATCTTCTTTTCTCCGCGCTACGCTTGTCGTTGATGATCTTCATGTGCTGTTCGTCTATTATCGTCACATTATTCTGTTTAGCCCAATCGACGCAGCCCTGCAATGCTATTTTGAGAAACACCCTGGGCACCTTGACAAGCGTCGCGCACGCCGCCTGGGTGAACTGGATGTCGGGGTCCATCCGGTTTGCGGCAAACAGGACCGCGGTGATGTCGGTCTCCTTGCCCGCGGGTATTTTCTGGGCGATCGGGCGGCGAAACCGCGTATACCAGAAATTCGTACTGTCGCGATAGCCGTAATCGATTGGCACCCTCGGAAATCCTCCGGCTTTGACGCCTTGTATGATCGCGTCGTACTGCTTTTCCTTCATCAGAATCTTGTCGATCTTCAAAATGAAGTGGCATCCGAACTTGCTGGTGATGCCGTTGAAGTTGCGGTACGGCGGATCGACCCCGTCCAGCTGGCCGACCCTTGCGCTGTCCTCAAATGCGTTTTCCAAATCGGCTTGCCAGGTGCACTCAAACACCTGGTAGGCTTTGCTTACAACCAACGGACGCTCACCGCCGTCAGTATTCGCCTGCCCTTTTTCCAAAACGAAGGCGCAATTCGCCATCTTTTGTTCGCTCGTTTCGCCCGGGAACCCAAGCCGTACCGCTTCTTTAAAATCAGCCCTGCCGTCCTCGATGAAATTGAGGGCGCATTTCCCGTTTTGAAGGATATGCTGCGCGGTGTTGGAACTGTTCCTGCATTCCAGCAGCATGGCATAGTACTCCTTGCCCGCTATATAGTACGGGAAGCACAGCGAATACGATCCGATGGAGGTCTTGCCCTGTGGTGTCAGCGTGGATACCAGCACGGTCGGCATCGGATAAAAAGCGGATGTCTGGTAAAAATTGTCTACGATCCTCATATCCTTAAAGGAACTCATGCAAACCGGCCTCCTATAGTTCGTCTCTAGCTTTTAGCGCGCAGTCCAGCAGCTTATCGAACAAGCGGTCAAACTGCATTTGTTCCTGTTTTGTAAAGCAGGCATTGATTCTTTTGAGCCAGTCGTCATAGATGCTGACGCTGTCCCGAATCGTCTCTTTTCCCGCGTCCGTTATGCTCAGGATGTTTTTTCTCCGGTTGGCGGGGTTTTGCACACGGTCGATCATCCCTTTATTTTCAAGCGACAAAAGGGCTTTGGCCACCGTTGTCTTATCCAGCAGCAAATCGTTTGCGATGGTGTCCTGGGACACTTCGTCGTGAAAGTACAAGTAGGCGCAGATGGTGTGCTCTGTATCGGACACCCCGACATCCCTGATCTTTTTATGCCCGTATTCCCGCCCGAGTCTCATCAACATGCTGTATTTATTGAAGTCCAGCACAGCGGCCTCCCATTCTTGTTGAATATTCAACTGTTGAACTTTCAATAATTATACCATGTCTGTGCGCATTATCAACAGGACAACGCCATGCGTGCGTTGGTTGCAAAACTTGTCATACAATTGTGAGAATAAAACTTTCCATGCTGCGTCCGAAAGCGTAGAATAGAGATAGTTCGTCTGCGGAATCATCTTTCAATGCTTTTTATCATAGCGTTTGTTTGATATTTTTATTTGTCAAAGGAACAGGAGAAAACAGCCCAATGGCCAACAGGAAAAAAACAGCCCTCAACAATCCGCTTGCCGTCCTTCGGCAAAGCCGCAACTTTTCGATCTATACCGGAGGAATGCTCATTTCGCTGATCGGCTCATGGATGCAGAACGTCGCGCAACCCTGGCTTGCGTATACGCTGACGGGTTCGCCGTTTCTGTTAAGCTTAATCTCGATCATGCAGTTTCTGCCGATGCTGATTTTTTCCCTGTTCTCCGGCGTCGTGATTGACCGCATATCCAAGAAGAAGATTATGTTCTTTACCCAAACCGCACTGTTGATGATAACGGGCATTTTGGCCGTGCTTGTCTGGTCGGGAAAGGTGCAGTATTGGCATATCCTTGCCTGTGCGATCGCAACCGGTATCGTCAACACCCTTGACATGCCGGCGCGGCAGTCGTTTGTCATTGAACTTGTCGGCAAGGAGTATTTGCACAACGCGATCGCGATCAACTCTTCCATCTTCAACGTCGCGCGCGTGCTGGGTCCCGGCATTGCGGGTCTTGTGATGGCGCAGCTGGGGGTCTTTGCCTGCTTCGCGTTCAACTCCGTAAGCTTCCTCGCCGTGATCATCAGTTTGTTCTTCATCAAACCCATGGAAGTCGAACGTATCAAGCGCAACGAGAAGATTTTTCACAGCATCAAGGAGGGTCTGAAATACATCGCCGGCAATGAAATAATCATCAAAACGATGGCTTCCGTCTTTGT
This sequence comes from uncultured Christensenellaceae bacterium, assembly GCA_942492795.1. Classification (GTDB taxonomy): domain Bacteria; phylum Bacillota; class Clostridia; order Christensenellales; family QAND01; genus RGIG3178. The sequence goes on along the minus strand of OW818639.1, from coordinate 786,444 downwards.
CATCAGCGCGTTCGGGATGAACATGAGCACGCTTCTGCCGGTTTTTGCCAAAACGGTGCTGATGCAGGGGGAGAAGGGCTATGGGCTTCTGATGTCGCTGATGGGTGTCGGGTCTTTCATCGGGTCCATCTTCATCGCCTCGACGAGTCACGGGGGTCCAAAGGGCATTATCCTCAACATTTTTCCGTACCTGGTCGCCGGAATGCTCGCCTTCATCTCGATCACGCGGGTGTATTGGCTTACGGGTATCGGGCTTGTGATGACAGGCTTCTTCTTCGTCTGTTTCACGGCAACGGCAAATTCCACCGTCCAATACAATACGCACGACAAGTTCCGGGGCCGTGTGATGAGCGTCTACAGTCTTATAAGCGGCGGCGCAACACCGATCGGCAATGCCTTTACAGGCGTTGTCACCCAGGGTTTTGGCGCTCCGGTGGGCTTTCTCGGCTGCGGAACCATGATCGCGGTGCTCATAGCGGCAACGCGCTTGTTGCGAAGCAAGGCACAGGCGAACAGAAACGCGGCGACAGAGGCAAACGCGGCTGCAAGAGCAATCGAATCCGATGAGAAAACCAAGCAGGGACAATAACTTTGAAAAGTCAGAAAAACCCCGCGAATCCATAGGATTGCGGGGTTTTTTTTCGGCATATGCAAGCAACGAAAACCCCTCTTCGGATGGGGTTCAAAAGCGGTGCCTTCATCAAAACGGAACAGTGCGTGGCCGAGCCTCAAACCATCTTCGTATATTGGCTCAACGCGCGCTTTAGGCTCTCCATCTGAATTTCGCCGTCGCCGGATTGAAATGCGTCAACAACGCAATGATCGAGATGGTCTTCCAGCACGATCTGGCTGATCCTCTGAAGCGCCGCCTTTGCCGAATTGAGCTGGATCAAAATCTCGTCACACGGCTTATCGTTTTCAAGCATTTTGCGGATGCCGCCCAATTGCCCTTCGACTCTGTTGAGCCGTTGGCAAAGCTTCTCCACATCATGGTGCTGTGCTTTTGCCATGGGTAACCCTCCTGTCTTTTTAATTTGATCCGGCAGTACACAACCTTGCGATCTTCCTGTATGTTTCAGCTTTGCTCCTTATAGCTTAGCAGAATCGCCGAATTGACGACCACAAATACCGAACCGGCGTTGTGTACCAGCGCCCCTGTCACGGGGTTCAGCAACCCAAGACCTGCCAGAAACAACGCGCCGAAATTTAACAGCATCGAAAACGAGATATTAAATACGATGCGGCTTCTTGTCTTTCGGCACAGCCGGATCATAAACGGCAGCTTGCTCAGATCGTCCCCCATAAGCGCGATATCGGCCGCTTCCATCGCCACATCGGAGCCTATCGCCCCCATGACGATGCCGACCGATGCTGTGGCCAACGCCGGCGCGTCGTTGACGCCGTCGCCCAGCATACCGACATTGTAACCCTTTGCATTGAACGCCTTGATCGCGTTGACCTTGTCTTCGGGCAGTTGGGACGCCAATATTTCCGTCACCCCCGCCTGAAGACCGATCGAGTTGGCCACCGCAAGATGATCGCCCGTGAGCATGACGATGCGCTCCAACCCCGCCTTTTTGAGTTCCGCGATCGTATCTTTGGCTTCCGTGCGCAGTACATCCGCGATGGAAACGATGCCGATGAGTTTTCCGTCCAACGCGACGGGCAGAACCGTTTTCCCCTGCGCCTGCAACTGCCCGATGCGCGCTTTGGCCTCGGCGTTTTCGTTTATCAGATCTTCTCCGATGATCTTTTCCCCGATCAGAACGCATTGCCCGCCCACCGTTGCCATGATGCCCTTGCCGGTTTGCATTTCAAACGCCTCGGGATCGCAGGCTGCGACGCCGTTGTATTGGCTGTGTGTCAGTACGGCTTTGCCAAGCGGATGCTCGGAACATTTTTCCGCGCTTGCGATCAAATGCAGAAAGCTTGTCTTGTCGATGTTTTTGTCCAGAATATGGATATCTTCCACGTTCAGTTTCCCATAGGTCAGGGTGCCTGTTTTGTCCATCACGAGCGTGTCTAGCTTCGCCGCCGCTTCAATCGCAGCGCCCGATTTGATCAATATGCCCTTTTTTGTCGCGTTGCCTATCGCCGCCATGATCGCCGTCGGCGTTGCCAATATCAGCGAACAGGGACAGAAAACGACCAGCGCCGTAACCGCCCTGTTGATGTCCCGCGTTAAAAATAAGATCAAAAGCGCGCAGCTCATCGAAAGAGGAACGAGTATTCGGGCCCACCTATCCGCAACGCGCACGATCGGTGCCTTGTTTGTTTCAGCCTCTTTGACAAGCCGGATCATTTTCGCAAGCGAGGAATCCTCGCCGATGTTGGTCGCTTCGATTTCGATGAAGCCCTGTTGGTTCAGCGTCCCCGCAAACACGCTGTCGCCGGTTGCCCGATCAACGGGAACCGATTCGCCGGTCATGACAGCCTGGTTCACGCAGGTGCTTCCGCGCACGATCGTTCCGTCCACCGGAATGGCTTCGCCCGGGCGAACAAATACCCTATCCCCCGTTTTCACCTCACGCGCCAATATTTCCTTCTCACCGTCCGCCGTGCGGATGCGGGCTTTTTGGGGGGTAAGCTTGATCAGCGCCTGCAGGCTCTTGTGCGCTTTGCCGGCTGTGATATCCTCCAGCACCTTGCCCAGCTGCATGATGAAAGCCACTTCCCCGGCGGCGAAGTACTCCCCGATGATCATCGCCGCAATCAGCGCGATGGCTACCAGAACATCCGCGGTAACGTCGAATTCCGTTATCAAACCCTTGATCGCGCCGAAGACGATCGGGATTCCGCTTAAAAGAATCGCGACCCAGGCAACGTCGAACGGAATTGCCGAAAACCAATGAAAGAAACTGGCAACGATGCATATGCCGGACACTATGGTCAGGCACAAGGTGCGAAACGTCTGATCCTCGCGGAATTTTTCAAAAAAGCGCATGCCGTACCCGCCTTATCCGTAAAGTCAATATGCCCCCCGGGGGCATATTCCCATTATAGGAGTGTACGTGTGCTTTGTCAACCGCATGATCGGGGAAACAGAAAAACAGGGAGGTCAAAACCCTTCCCCTCACCTGTACCGTCCGCCGAAATGAACTTGATCAATCGTGTGTTATGGATGCCTTCAGCGCTTTGGAAAACGCGCGTGATCCAAGCCCGTACCAATAGACAGCGCTGCTCTCCCCGTTTCCGGATAGCCTGTAAGAAATTCCAAGGCAATCCGCATGCTCTATAAGTTATGCAAAATATCAGGGATACGCCGGGCCGGCTCATCGTTTGCCATCTTGCCCGATCCGCACTACCCTGCCATTGTGTTTGTTGTTTTAAATATACCATACGTTTCTTTGTACAAATAAAGTCTGCCGTTGCATCAAAGATGCAATACCGTTGTGGTAAAAACCCATGTTTTATGATAGATTTAAACAAACGGAATAACGCTTCAGTGTACTTATTGGTTCCCGCCGGATACCGGCAAATCATGCATTTAGAAAATACAAATAGAAAGTGTGATTCGTCATGAACAAAGAAGAGTGGAGCAAGGCTTTTGAGCAAATCCCCACCGGAAACATTGCGGACGCGATGGACGACATGGGCGTTCCCCGTCAGGTGATTGTCGGACTATTCCCCTTGGACAGGAAGCAACGCATAGCCGGATGGGCCTATACCATCCAGCAGCACCGGCGCAGGCCCGACACCGAAAAGAAGAATCTGACCCGTCAGTTGGAAGTGTCCGACGTTTTGGCAGAGCCGGGAGACATCGTCGTCATGGCGAACAACGGGCGCATGGACGTCTGCACCGGAGGCAGCATCCTGGCGTTGCGTGCCAAAGTCCGCGGCGTTAAAGGCTTTGTGGTGGACGGATGCTTAAGGGACGCTGACGAGCTTGAGGAGATGCAATTCCCCACATTCGTCAAAGGATTCAATCCTATCCGGAGCAAAGGTGACCTGGAAACCTATGCCTTGCAGGTACCCGTGGAGATATGCGGTGTTCAGGTTCGCCCGGGCGATATGATCGTGGCCGACGCCACCGGCATCATGGCCATTCCGCCGTCGATCATGGAAGAGGTCTACAACCGTGCCAAGATCATCTTTGACAAGGAAGCGCGCGATTTTGAAGCGATCCGCAAGGGGATCGGCATTGTGGAATTCAGAACGGGAGGAAAGGGCAATGCCTGAGGTCTCGGTCTGCTATAAGATTTATCCCGTCTTTCTGGGATCGATCCAGTCGGATAAATCCCGAAGCCTGCACCAATACCCGGCGGGAGAACCGATCCGCACGTCGTACACCTGCTTTGTTTTAAAGGGAAACGGCAAAACGATCATGGTCGATACCGGGCTTCCCACGCAGGACGATATCAAAAGCAACAACAAACCTTTCCGCATCATGCAGGATGCGCCCGATTTGAAAGACGCGCTTGCGAAAATCGGCATAGACCCGCTGGATGTGACCGATATCATCCTCACGCACTTGCATTACGACCACAGCTGCAACATCGATTTATTCCCCAATGCCGCAAAGATTTACGTGCAGCAAAGGGAGATCCGCCATGCGCTGGATCCCCTCCCGGCCGAATACAGGATCTATTCCTTGCAAAAGGAATGCGGTACCCCCGAATGGGTAAAGGGGCTTGGGCGGTTTGAACTGGTCGACGGTGATGTGGACCTTATGCCCGGCATTCGCGTCCTTCTGACCCCCGGCCATTCCCCGGGCAGCCAAAGCGTTGTCGTCGATACGCAAAACGGTATCTACGTTTTAACCGGCGATTATATCCCGATCATGGATTCTTTCACCAAGCGGATCCCCAACGCCATCCTCAACAGCATCGACGACTGGTATGCAAGCTATGATAAAATAGCAGCACTTGACGCGACCCTTCTGCCGGGACACGATTCCACGGTGCATGACACCAAAGTGTACGGTTAATCCAAACAAAACGGCAAAGCCACAACTTCCTACGAGGTTGTGGCTTTTTGTTATGCTGCGGCTTTTAAGACCTGCTTCCGAATTTATGCTTTGAGCTTCAGCTCATAAAACACCCAATTCGCGACCTCGTTTAAAGACGGATGGATGACCATCGCTTCATAGAGTGGCCGATTGGCGCGCCCGATTTTATCCGTTCGCAGATCGTCCGCAACCATCAGGTACGTCAGCCCCTGGATCAGAATATCCGCGTTGCTGCCTGTGACATGCGCCCCGAGCAGCTTTTTGTTTTCGTCGCAAACCACTTTGATAAAGCCGTCGACCGATCCCGATTCAAAGCCCATGGCAGCTCCGCGTGCCACGGACGAATAGTTTTTCGTACCCACGTAATATTTTTTGCCTTCCTTGTGCACTTTTTCCGCCACCTGCGCTTCGGTGAGCCCGACATGCGCGACCTGTGGATAGGAATAGATCGCCCACGGCACATTGCTGTAATCCATCGCGCGTTTTTTCTGCGCCGGCTCGAATATATTGTGGGTGAGAATCGAGGATTCCTTGTTGGCCTTATGTCGGAACTGGAATTTGCCGTTGATGTCGCCGAACGCCCAGATTCCGGGAACATTCGTTTCAAGATATTCGTTGGTAATGATGTAGCCGTGTGCATCCGTGGCTATGCCCGCTTTCTCTACCTGCAAGACATCGGCGTTGGACCGAAGCCCGGGAGCGAGAAAAATCTCTTCGCAGGCAATGCTGATGCTTTGTTTTGAAGCATTGTCCTCTATTTGCAATTGCTTGATCTTCCCGTCGAAGCTAGCCGATATGGCCGCTGTGTTGGTGTGCACCGCAATGCCCCGATTTACAAAGGCTTGCTCTATATGTGCGCTGATCTCGGGCTCTTCCTGCGCCAACAAGCGCGGCAGGCGCTCGATGAGCGTCACCTCTGTCCCGAAAGCCGAAAAGATATGGGCAAATTCGCAGCCGATTGCACCGCCGCCGATGATAGCTAGGCTTTTGTAAGGGGCTTTGGGAAACTTATCTCCAAAAAATGTTTCGGGGGTCACATATCCGCACGCTTCAAGGCCGGAAACCGGCGGTAAAAACGTGCGCGCGCCGGCTGCGATGACGATTTTGTCACCTTCAATCTCTGCCACGCCGCTGCCGTCGTTTAGTACGACTGCGAGTTCCTTCTCTTTTACAAACGATGCGGTCCCTTTGAGCACGGTCAGATTTGCAGCACGGGCAAGCGATTTTTCAAGCCCGATATGCTGGTCAATGCCGCTCCAGGTATTCTTTGTCACCGTTGCCCAGTCGATGTTTTTCAGTTCAAACTGCAAGCCGAGTTTTTCCGCCTGCCGCATCTCCATCAGGACTTCCGCGGGATAGGCAAGCGTTTTGGAAGGGATACAGCCCTTTGTCAGGCAAGTACCCCCGAATTTTCTGTTTTCGATGACGGCACATTTCAATCCGTTCTCCATCGCATCCACCAGAACATTCAGCCCGGCGCCGGCGCCGATGACGATCAAATCGTAATGCTGCATTGTTGCACGCTCCTTTTTAAAGTGTTCGTACCATGGGCGGAAGTCGGGATTTTTACCAAGCGGTTTAGGGGGTCATTTTTTGGCTTTTTTTGGTCCATAACCGGTTGAAGGTGACAAACAGAACGACGGCTGTCGATACGATCGCAGCCGATACAAGATAATACGTCCGCACACCCGCGCCGGTCGTTTTGATCAGATTTCCGACCAACGCGCTCACGATGATGGCGGACAGCGCCAGCGACGTGCTGTTGAGCATTTGCACGGTGCTGCGCAGTTCGGGCGGTGCCAGTTCCTGTGCATAGAGCACTTGGCTTACGCTCATCAGCCCCGAAGCCAATCCCAGAATCAGGCCGTTGGACAAAATGGCAACCGTGCTGTTTGCTGTAAAAAACGCCAGTTCACCCAATCCGATGACAAATACGGAAAAGGTCAGGATCTTTCGGGCACCGAATTTTCGAATGAGGCGACCGGAAAGAAACATCATCGGTATGGCACACAGCGGCCGTATGACATTGTACCACGCGAGTATCGATGTATCCGCGCCGATCACCTTCAACAGGTACGGAATGCAGATGGTAATGGAACAACTGGGGATGTATGCGAACGTTATAAACAGGAAAAGGACAAGGATCGGACCTTTTAAAAGACGGCCAAGCTGCATATCCCGAAGACGCACGCGCTGATTGCTTGCCGGCTCAACATCCGGCAGCGGCCGTATAAGGAACATCAGCACGATCGCCACAATGCCGCCGCCGTAGTAGCTCACGCTTACCGAGGCAAACTTCTTGATCAGAAAGGCAAAGATGATGCCGGTCAGCGCGCTTGCGACGGAAGAAAAAATCCGCATTTTGCCATATTCCATGTTGGGAAGCTTAGGCACCATCTGCACCAGCCAACTCGTGTAGATATAGTCGAGCGGCCGATAGAAAAAATGCACGATGATCGTCATGACCGGTGCCAGCGTAAGTGCCCCCAACGGGATGAACCGGGTGAGCGGGAGCGTGGGATAGAAAAACAAAACACCCAACAGGCAGCAAAGGAAGACTTTTTTAACGGTGCGAAATCTGTCCGCTGCCATACCCCAGAGAAAGGGCGTGATGATGCCGAAAATCGAACGGATCGCTGTGAAAATGCCTACCTGCATCGAGCTCAAGCCCAATTCGATCAGATACGCGGATGAATAGAGCGTGCTTGCCGTAAACATTCCCACAAAAAACTGCGCAATGATAAAATTAACTTTGTCGCGTTTTGCTTTGTCGGGCAAAAGACTCGGACCTGTGACGTTTTCCATGCAGTTAACTCCTGACTGTCGTTAATGCCTGCAAAGACAAAATAAAACTCTTTAAGCGCAAAGGGATACGCCGTTTGGAGGAGGGTACGGGACGAATGCACAAAGAGGAGATGCCGGGTTCCTTGTCCCGTTATCTTGTCCTCTGGAACAAGTTTATTACACATTGCGTTGTTTATCAACAAATGGCAGAAGCAAATTATGCACAGCACTCGCTTCGGCATGAAAAAAGAAGGCTCCTTTTGAGTGATCTGCATCCCATAAAACGGACATTGAGAAAAAAGAGCCTCCTGTTGTAGGATAACTGCAACAGGAGGTTTGTTTATGAAACGGAAATGGACAGACATACAAGCACTTGAGCCAGTTATACTTCAGATGCGAGAGGAAGGCCGAACGCGACAAGAGATAGCGGATACACTGGGACTTGAAAAGAAGCAGATAACGAATTGGGTTACACGCTACAACCACCGCCAAGAAAAGATACCCATCGTGCGAAAGAAAGGACGACCTAGAAAGCAGCCAATGAGTAAACCAGAAGCTATGGCTGCACGGATACGTGAACTGGAACGGGAGATAGACCTGTACCGTTCTTTTCTTCAAGCTGTTGGAAGGAGGTGTAAGCAAAGGTGAAGTATACAGCGATCCATAAATATGCGGACAAGTACACCATAAAAGGTATGTGTGCATTTTTCAAGGTATCCCGGAGTGGCTACTATGCATTCCGTAATAAACAGGGGGAAAGTCGGGAGGAACAGGCACTGATCCAAAAGATAGCAGAGTGTCAACAGGAATCCCGTGGGACATACGGGTATCGGCGTGTGCAGATTTGGTTGCGGCGTAAAGGAGTTCATGCCAATCACAAGGCAGTCTTACGAATCATGAACAAGTATGGTCTGCTCAGTCAAATCCGACGCAGACGGAAGTACCGACAGATGGGCGGACAACTGCACCGTTATCCCAATCTCCTCAATCGGAACTTCTCATCCACCCGACCAAATGAGAAATGGGTCACGGATATCTCCTACATCCCCACACCGCAGGGAACCTTATACCTGTCCATCATCCGGGATCTCTTTGACAACAGCATCGTTGCTTACAAAATGGGGACAGAACAGTCTATTAACCTAGTTCTACGCACCGTCCAACAAGCCATGAAAAAAGAAGCGGTCACTGCAGAGGTGCAACTCCACAGTGACCAAGGGTTTCAATACACCTCTCACGGGTATTTTGACCTAATCCAAACGTACGGCATAACACCTTCTATGTCAAGGAGGGGAAACTGTTATGACAATGCTATGGCTGAGAATTTCTTTAGTATCCTCAAAACAGAGTGTCTCCGTCGACAGAAACCGAAGTCGCCTGAGCAGGCTCGCTTGCTCATCCACGACTACATTCACTTTTACAACCATGAGCGGATTCAGTCTAATACTAAACTGACGCCGCTTGAGAAACGACGCCAGTTCGAGTAATTACTTGGTATTCTACGATAGGGCTCTTTTTCTCTGTCCTATGAATAGGGTTCAGTTCATGAGGGACAGAAGCCTTCTTGTTTTTTGAACGATCTCTTACATTCCCAATTCGAGCCGTCTTGTTTTGATTACTTCCAAAGCGCTTTTCCACGCTTTTTCAAACGCGCTGCGGAAATGGACAACCGGACCGAAGTGCTCGTATTCGTCCACCGTGATCGCGTTGACCAGATAGCCGCGGCGATAATCCTCCACTTTTTCCAGCAATTCATCAACGACGGAATCGGGTGTCGGCGCAAGGAAGCGCTGCACCACAGGTGGGTTTTGCTCTAAAAGCTGGTCCGCGGCACCCTTCCAGTTGATGGTAATGCAGGCATCCGCACCCACCATCTCTGTAAAATGATGCAGACCGCGTGCGCCGCCGCCGATGAATCCGACCGGATAATTCTTTTCGTGCACCATCCAATAAACCTTTTTGGCAATGGACATGCCCGCCTGCCAAAGGGCATCCTTTGAAACATCGATATTCTGGCTCTTGACGATGTTTTGAAGATATTCATCGTAAATGCCGGTGATGTGCGAGTAGTAGATTGGAGCGGGGTCTTTCATCCCCTTGGTTGCTTTGACATACACCTCGCACACGTCCAACGCCTGCTTGACGGCCATGACTTCGGTGGCGTTGATCGGGATCCGCTCCTTCGCCAAGATTTCGATGGCTTCAAGACCGTCTTTGACAACGGGTATCTTTGCCATGATATTCGGCGCCGTACAATTGTATCTGGCGTGGCGGACAATCGTTTCCGCATCTTCCTTAAAAGGATCACCCTGAATGCTGACAAACCCCTGTTTTCCGCCGCTTTGTTCATAAAGAGGCAGGAATATTTCAGCTATTTTTTCAACCAAGGCGCGTTGTAGTTTCACAAGGGCTTCGGTGTCGTCCTTTTCCATCTGCAAAATCGCATCCAGCTTGGCCATCACATAGCTTTTCTCCTCCGGATGCTCCATCACCTTTAAGGTATATGCGGGGTTCTGCGTGCAGCCAACCGCGCCTGCTTCAATCGCCATTTTGGCTTCTTCCCGCGTGACGTTGTTGATCCAGAACCGGGTGGATGTCTGCCTTGACACTCTGTGGAAATAAGTATTGTTCGCCATCTTCATGCCTCCTGCTTCTTTATATCTTCGGGACGGATGTTGTCCACTTGTCCGTAAATAAACATGATCTCGACCATGCCGCCTTCGTCGTATTCAAACACATGCCACTCGAGCTCCGGAATGTGCAGCAGCATACCTTCTTCAAGCGGGACAACGATGGGCAAATCGTTCTTGTCGGGGCCGTAGCGCAGACGCCCGTGCTTTGATTTTGTAATATACACCGTTTCCTCCGCATGCTGGTGCGGTTCCATGATGCCCGATTCAATGCTGTACGTTCCGAATCCGATCGTCATTTTCTTTGATTCGGAAAACGCGTCTTTTCCCACAGCATTTTCGATGACCCTTCCGGGCAGCCGGTTCTTAATAAGGTTGTCACGCTCGATGATTACCATGAAAGATCCTCCTTAGTCAATTGTTGCGCGGCCGTTTGCTTTTTTAAAAACGTACGTCGCAGCGCTATGCTTATCGTCGGGTTCCCTTCACCAAACATGCCGAAAAAACAAGAAACCCATCAAGAGTATATCATCGCAGTGACCCGAGTGTCTATCAATGCGGGCACAAAGGCAATACCTATCGCCGCATAAAATTCTAGCCGGCGATAGGTATTTTCAAGTTATCCGTTTGGGTATGCGTTAAAAATCATGTTACTCCGCGCGATATACCCCATGATCCATATACAGGCTTTGCCTTCTTGGTGTTATATCGATGTTTTTGACCTTTTCTTCCCAATCGTCTTTGGAAATCTCCTGAACATCGATTGTTAAGCCTGCCGGGTCAACGCCTATTCCAATCAAAGAATCCGCAATCGTCCTGACGATTTCCTTCTTTTCGTCCTCGGTCCTCTTTCCACTCGTCATCTTGATTATGATAAGCGGCATGATGACACCTGCTTCCGTTTTTGTTTGCGATCAAAGCGTCCGTTTATTCGAGCTTGCCGCCGTGGTTCTTCATATATTCCTTCGCTTCGTTGAGGTGGTCGATCGTATAATGGATGCTGATGTTCTTATACGGGTAGTCGTATATTTGGCGCTCCGAAGAGCCGAACTTTGCGTCTTTTGACGGATCGGCTTGATGCGCCCACTCCACCAGCATATCCCTGGAATCCTCGATGAGCTGACGTCCGGCGGGAAGATCCCCGTGCGCAGGCCACACGTTTTGTATGTCGAGTTCCAGCATCTTGGTAAACGTCTTGTACATGACATCCGGCGGCGAAGCGTACTTGGGATGCACGGTATAGTTGTTGTAATGGTTGTTCTCCACCACATCTCCGCAGAACAGCGCCTTGTGCTCTTTTGAGTAAAGGCCTATCGAGCCCTTCGAATGTCCCGGCAGTTCGTATACTTCCAATGTGATCCCGCCTAGGTCGAATATGTCGCCTTCCTTTACGAACTTATACTCGCATTTTTGCAGGCTCATGTTCAGGTAGACGTCTTTGTCGACAATGTCATGGATGTTCGGGGTTTTGTTCTCTCTGCCTCTTAGTGTGCGCTCTTTCGCTTCCTTACAATCGTTCGACAGACAGAAGTCATAGTCCGCCTCTGAAATATAGACGGTGTCAAACAGGTAGTTGCCAAACACATGGTCGCCATGGCCGTGGGAACAGACAACGGTAAGCGGCAGATCGGTGATTTCTTTTATAATCCCCCGAAAGTCGGAAAAGCCGTATCCTGTGTCGACCAACAGTGCCTTTTGTTTGCCAACGATCAGATACATGATCTCCGAACTGACTTCGTCCAGCGCATAAAGCCAGTCTGCAATTTTGATGACTTCCACAATATTTTCTTTGCTTACTTCCCTTGAGATTCGGTTGTTTTTATTTGCTTCACTGAACATACCAATACCTTTTACCCTTCTGTACATATTCTCAAGCAATCAAGGCACCCGAACGAAGCCGGGTGCTTGATTTTCGCTTGGGTTGTCATTATTTCTTCGGCGCTACATAGGCCGAAAAGACCAATCCGCCCTTGCCGATGATACCGATGCTTCCCAGTACAAAGCCGATTAAAAGCAGCACGAGCGTTGCCTTTGTCATGCTGTTGCCCTTGAGCAGGAATGCATAGGTTCCCAACACAGCCGTCAAGGTCAGAAGACCGGGAGCAACCTTGTCAAGGATACCTGTCTGCACCATCATCGGGGTTCCTGTTGTCGGGATAAAGATCGGTGTGGTCACGCTGACCATCGATGCCGACAGACCGCCCATCATGAACAAGCCGAGGACGGACGCGCAGGAGATAAAGGTATGCAGCGTGTGTCCCTGCAGGATGTTCAGCGCAGCGCGGGTGCCCAGACGGTATCCTGTACGGCAGAAAATCGTGCCTTCGGTGAAAAGGATACCATACAGTATGATGAAGTGCAAAATCGAAGCCATCGGGCTGCCTGCAGCTGCCATCGGGATAAACAGAATCGTGAGCAGCGGACGGGTGACGCCCCAGTCGATGGTGTCGCCGATACCAGCAAACGGTCCCATCAAACCGGCTTTGATGCCGGTGATGGCATCCACTTCGATCGGCGCGCCCATTGCGCGCTGTTCTTCCATCGCCAGAACGATGCCGTGGATGACGGCGCCCCAGATGCCCTGTGTGTTGAAGAACATCAGATGGCGCTGCAGCGCGGCTTTATACTCTTCGGGATTGTGTCCATAGAGCTTTTTGAGCACCGGGATAAACGCGCAGCAGAAAGAAATGGATTGCAGACGCGCAAAACTGTTGCTCTGTTCCTGATAATAGTTAAAGCGGCGGAACACCCTGTCGGCATCCTTGACACTCAGAAGGCGCTTGGTTTCGGAATTCAGGGATGCGCCACCCTCGAGGTTCACCTTGCCTGATGTGTCTTCTTCCTGGTTCGCAGCCAAGATCAGGTAATAAATGAACGCGAAGAACAAGCCGATAAACGCCAGGAACAGTCCGCCGATCTTGGTGTACTGCACCAGGAAGAAACCGCCAAGGAAAAACGGCAGAAACGCCGGACGTCCGATGACGCGCAGGGTCATTGCGAATCCCAAAGCCGGGAGCAATCCGCCGACCGCGCTTAGCATATTGACCATCCATACGGGCAGATTCTTCATCAACGTCCCGATGGAGTTTGCGCCGAAAAGAATGGCGAGCGTCATGGGAATGAAATACAATACGACCTTGGAGAGCTGACAAAAACCGGATCCATAGAAGCGGATGGCTCTGTCGTTGCCCGTCAAAGCGGCTTTGTCAGCCAGCATTGCCGGATAGGCCAGCCAAATGCGGCGGATGGTATGTATCTGCGCAAACAGCAGCGATACAGGAAGCGCGACGGTGAGCGCCTGGTTGATCGGAATTCCGCCGGCGATAACGACGGCTGTACCGGAAATGGTGCCTGCCGTCTGGTCCCAGACGATGGTGCCGCCCGCACCCGTGAAGGCTATAAACATCGGCGCAATGATCGCTCCAACTTTACAGCCGGTTGTTATATCGCCTAGAATTAAACCGGTCATCATGCCTGAGAACAGCGCTTGTCCCCACGTGTTTCCCAGAAACCACGCCTGAGAGGCAATCCAATACCACGCTCCTATAAGAATCGCTGTAAATAACGTAATCTGCATAATAATCCCTCCATATAATCTTAAAGCACGTTGAGAATGAAACGAATTCTCCATAATTTGGTTATAAACCTGCTGCCGGACATTTCTACCTCCTTCTCGCCGCAGCTCGCTTTTTGTATCATATCCCGCCAGACATGCGGGTTATTTGTTGTCTTGTTTCATAAACTATAAGTCAAACAAAATTTTGTGGAGGGGTGAAAGGCTGCACGGATGAACGAACCCGATTCTGTAAATGGAAGCACCCGCGACTGAGTCAAACGGAAGCCCTTACCCGATAGTACTTAGATATCTATGTACCTATTTTGAGTATGAAGCATGAAGCCCCTTTAAGGTCAACATTGATTTTTTATTAATTTGAGCGATAAAAAAAGCCCTCCTGAAAAGGGCTTCTGCGTTGAGTTGGATGTATCAAAGGAACTGTTAAAATTCAGCCTTCGTCTTTTGCTGATTCCTCAATCGGAATCCATATCTTGTAGTACTTTAAGCGGTCTTCTTCCTTCAACGACACAATGTAAATTCCGAATGCATCGTCGATCGGCTCTAGCCCCTGGCTATCAAGATAATCCGCCGCCCCTTTTAGCATGGCAAGCGAAGATCTTCCCCCCATGGGTGCGCGGGTGACCGTATAGACGCAACGTCTTGCCGGCAGATATTGAACCACGTTGTTTTCTTTTATACCGAATTGATCGGCAATATCGGCAGATATAACCAGTCCGCTTACACCGTAGCAATTTTCTGGGAAATTCATCAGACTCTCTTTTGAATAGATAAAGGCATATTGTGTGAGCGGGAAGAGATCAACCCACTTTTTGATTTCCTCAATAAGCCCCGTTTCCTTACTCACCTCGGTATTTTCTTCGTTGAGCGCAAGGAAAAACAGAGGCGGTGAGGTTACTGTTTCGTAAGCGCGAAACTGATCCTTAACTTTCTTGATCTGCTCTTTGTATTTTACAATTTCACCCAGCACTATCTCGGCTTTCTTTATCTCGTCCATCAATACCTTGCATTGATCGTCAAGTGCCGTCAGCCGCTCTTCGATAATAATGCCTCTGTCGAGTTCGTCCCGGATATCACTCAGAGAAAAGCCCATCGATTGGAGATATTTGGCTTTGCACAAAGCGATTATATCCACGATCGGATAGTAGCGATAACCGTTCTCTCCGATAAGATGCGGAACAGCGACCCCCATTTTTTGATAATAGCGCAGCGCTTGCGGGCTGAGCCCGAACATTTTAGCTGCATCACCGATGGTTATGATCTTTGGCATGCTTAACCCTCCTTTCAATGCATACACAGGTTTCGTGCATGAATTTTACACCAGCAGCTTTCGATATTCAAACGTCCTCACAGAACGACCACTCTGTCGCGGCCTTCGTTCTTGGCACGGTAGAGCGCGTTGTCTGCATTTTTGAGGACCATTTCGCTTGTCAGCCCGTGATCGGGGAACGCGGAAACGCCTATGGAGATCGTGCATACCCCAAGCGCCTGGCCAAGATGGTATACCAGGAGTTCTTTGACCCCCTGCCGCAGATATTCGGCCCTCTTTCTGGTATCCTCCAGTGTTGCACCGGGCAATACCGCCACAAATTCCTCTCCCCCGTAGCGGCAGACGATATCCCCTCCGCGCATGCTTTTGTTCAGAAAAGCACCCAATTCGCGCAGCATCGCATCTCCGGCATCATGTCCGGACAAATCGTTGAAATTCTTAAAGTGGTCTATGTCAAACATCATGATCCCGACGGGTTTGTTCTCCCGCGCCGCCCGATGCAATTCCCGTTCCAGTGTTGCTTCCATATAGCGGCGGTTGTATAAACCCGTGAGCGAATCGCGGATGGATTGCTGACGCAGCGCCTCACGGAGATTCAGGTTGGACAATGCCATCGCGACATGCTCGGCTATTTCCATCACAAGCCGGTTTGCCTGATCGCCGCTTTGCATTCGCGCCGATGTTGGCGGTTGATCTTCAGCGGCGCTGTTTATGTGCACAACGCCTATGAATTCACCGTGCGCCATCATCGGCACACAGAGATAATCCAAGTCATTCGACCCTGTGATATGGCCGCAAAGCAATCCGGGATGCGCCTTGTCGATCCTGTGCGGGCGGTTCCTGCGGATGCTCCAGCATTCCGACGGCATGAAAACCTCGTTGGTAAAGGTCGGAGCGCCCCACATTTGGTTTGCCTCCACCAGGTCCTTGGACGGATTGATCAGGTATATGGCGCCGCGGCTCTGCGGATACAACACCTGCAGATACTGTGCGCCGATTGCGCAGACTTCTGCCAAAGTCTGACAGCTCTGCAGCAGCTCGCCCATGTCGCTTATCTGCTTCATCTCCCTGGTCCGGACTTCAAGCTCGTTCACCGACCGGTTGAGTTTTTGGTTCGCTTCGCGTATCTGTGTTTCCGTCGTTTTGCGCTCGGTGATATCCTGTATGGAACCGACCGCGCGCAGAGCTTTTCCGCTCTTATCGTAATGGGTGCGTCTGGTTACATGGATATGCCTTAATTCGCCGTCAGGCCTCGTGATCCTGTATTCGTATTCCGTAAAATCTTTCCCTTGGTATGTTTCTTGTATCAATGCATTGACTCGCTCGGCGTCGTCGGGATGACGCATGGCGGTAATGGCTTGATACGTTATCTTGGGCCCTTTCGGATCAAGGCCGTGGATCCGGTACGTTTCATCGCTCCAGAGCATTTCGTTTTTGGTGAGATCCCTCTCCCAGCTTCCGATATGGGCGGCGCTTTGCGCTTCCTCCAAGTTGCGCTGAATCCGCTGGAATTCCATTTCCGACAACTTGTTTGCGGTTACATCCTGTATCGTGCCGAGCCCGCGTATGGCGGCTCCTGTCTCGTCGTAGTATGTTTTTCTGGTCGCATGGATGTAGCGAATTTCCCCGTTTGGCCGGACGATGCGGTAATCATGCTCCAGATACTCCTTGCCGTGGATCGATTCCGCGATTGCGCGCTGCGCTTTTTCCCTGTCTTCGGGATGCCTTAGTCTCATAATCGCTTCGCTTGTGGGTATGAAACTGCCTTTTTCCATGCCATATATCCTGTACGCCTCGTCGGACCAATAGAAGGCGTCGGTACGCAAATCCCGTTCCCAAATGCCGATATGCGCGTTGCTTTGCGCTTCTTCAAAAAACTCTCGAATCCTGTTTGTCTCCATCTGCGCAAGTTTTTGTTCGGTGATATCCTGGTTGATGCCGATCGCGCGAACGGGATTCCCGGCTTCGTCGTAGAACATCTTTCTGGTCGAATGAATATATCGTATTTCCCCATCCGGCCGAATGATGCGATATTCGAATTCCGAATATTTGTTATCGACCGAGGTGTCCAGTATGATCTGTTGGATCGTAGCCTGGTCGTCGGGATGCCGTAACGACATGATGGTTTCATACGTGGGTTTAAAGGAATTCTTGTCCACGCCAAAGATCCGGTAGCATTCATCACTCCAGAAATGCATGTCCGTCCGATAATCCCGTTCCCAACTTCCGATGTGCGCAATGCTCTGCGCTTCTTCCAGATTGGCTTTCGTCTTTTGCATTTCGATTTCGATAAGCTTGCGTTCGGTGATATCATGCATGGTGCCCATGGAGCGCAAAGCTTTACCGGCTTTGTCGTAATACGTTCTTCGGGTAGCGTGGATATACCGGATTCCGCCGTCTGGCCTTATGATCCGGTATTCGTATTCCAGATAGTCTTTTCCGTTTATGGATTCCGCTCTTGCGTTCGCAATGATCTCTCTGTCCTGCGGGAAGGATATTTCAAGAATGGATGCGTCCGTCGGGACATACGATTCCTTGTCAAAACCGAACATTCTGTAACATTCATCGGACCAATAAATGCTGTTCGTTTGATAATCCCGTTCCCAGCTTCCGATCAGCGCAATTTGCTGCGCTTCCTCCAAAAACTCCCTTATCTTTTTGGTCAAGTTCTCCGATACAATGCGTTCGGTGATATCCCTGGCCGCCCAATAGATCTTTCCCCGATACGCACAGCTCCGCCATTCAAGGTATCGGTAGGTGTTGTCGGCGCACCGGTAGCGGTTGATCAGATCGACGACCGCTTCGGAATCAACCAGTCTTGCCATTTCGCATTGCGTATGGGCGATATCGTCGGGATGGATAAACTGCTCTGTTTTTTGTCCTTGCAGGTATTTTTCAGGGTACCCGAGTGTGCTCTGCCATGCATTGTTGACTCTAAGCAGCGTACCATCCATATCGGTGATGCAGAACAATTCCAGATTGCTGGAAAAAAAACTTTCCAACTCCTCCGTCTTGTCAGAAAACCTGTCGCAAGCATGCCTTGTGTCTGCTTTAAAATCATCCATTGACTTTATCCTCCAACAAAACGTTATCTAAATTATACCATTCATCCGGATCCATTTGTAGAATTTTGTCGAATATGAAGGGACTGATTTTCACCTTTATACAGGGGTCGGAACGGTGCGCGGAAAGCACTTTTTTATCTGTGTCCGTGGCAAAGATTCCGGTGTTCTTTGCAAAGCCGGCCGATTTGTAAAAGTCGATGATTCGCCTGCTGTACGCAACCTTGGCACAGCAACGCAGTGCGCGGAACAACGCCTTTGGCGTAGTCATCGGAATTGCGTTTCTATCGCTCTTTTTTGCCGTTTTCGGGCTTTGCCGTACGCTTGTTCATCGGGTATAGTGATCTTGTAGGAAGGCAGACCAACGTACACGGAGCAAGACTTGATCATTATTTTTGCTTGCTCGCCTCTACTGGAGAACGTGTCTGCCTTCATTCTTTTGCCTTTTTTCAAAACCGGATAAACAATAGGGCACCGTACCCGGGCAATGGTAAAGCCGCAGCTTCTTTGTGGAAACTGCGGCTTTGAAAACCCGCAGAGCGCAGGATGGGTTCAAAATGGATATTATCTGTTCCGATCCAACTGCGTCGGTTATCTTTGAGAAACCCGATAACCCGTAGACCTGTCGATGCGGCCCATTGGCTCATGTCCTTCCATATACGCTTTGAAGTTCGCATAGCAGACCTCAAACGATTTCTGTTGTGTCAGCCACGAACCGCCGGCGCACGCATGCGGCGTGATCATCACATTGGGGAACTGCCACAGCGGATGTTCGGCGGGAAGCGGCTCGGGATCGGTCACGTCCAGTACCGCACCCCGGATCCTTCCCTTTGAAAGTTCGTTGCATAGCGCCTGCGTGACGATAGCGGTGCCTCGCCCGACGTTGATAAGCACTGCGTCATCCTTTAAAAGCGCCAGCCGCCTCGCGTCAAACATGCCTGTCGTCTGCGGCGTGTGCGGCAGCGACAGCGCTACAACATCCGCTCTTGGCAGCACGTCATCCATCTCGTCGGTGGTGTATTGTTCATCCACGTATTCGGGTTTTTCGCCGTTCGTCCGCCTGATGCCGATGGTGTGGCACCCAAGCTCTTTCATCATCTTAAGGAAGCTTCCGCCGATGTCTCCGGCTCCGACAGACATCACGGTTGAACCGTACACAGGCTTGTTGGTATAGGCGCGGATTCTCTGCCATAGCCCCTGTCGCTGCTGGTCACGGTAATGCAAAAAGTTCTTGAACATCGTGAACACCGCACCCACCATGTATTCCGGAATCGGAATGTTGTAAGTGCCGGTTGCGGTGCAAAACAACACATCGTCCGCCAGAATGCCTTCTTTGAGGAACCGTTCCGCCCCCGCCGTGGACAGCTGCAAATATTTGAGCTTTGGGGAACCCGCCAGTTTCTCCGGCGACGGATTTCCGATGATGATGTCCGCGCTGTGGAGCGTTTCACTGTCCACCGTATTCCGGTCCGCAAAACGATAATTGGCTCCCGGGGCCACCGATTCAAGCAACGCCTTTCGTTCTTCTGTCAGGTTATCCAGCAAAACCATAATTTCCAATGTGTTCAAGGACATATCCTCCTTCTTATTATTGAAGGTTAATCCAAACGATTGCACCTGCTTGCGAGCTCTTGTAGGAAAGCTTCGCGATTTTCAGGCGAAATGAAAGTCGTTCCCATCACATAGTTTTTATCATGCTGCCTGATCTCGATGCGTTCGCGGGACAATGCCATAGACGATGCCATATTTTGGCTTAGCTTCAAAGATTTGATTTTATCATAGAGGATCCTTTCAAAAAACGGTCCGCTCCTGCAATAGAGATAATCCTCTTTGAATTCGTAGTAGGTTTTGAAATAGATCCATGCAACAAACACCAGTGCCGGGATGCCGATCACATATGCGATCGTCCGTTGCTCCGAAGGGATGATCAGAATGCTGATGCCGATGATCGCCATCGTCACCCACACAAGGATGCTGATCCACAGGTCAATCTTGGCCTTTACACGCATGATCCAACCCTCCCCTTAAAAAAGGGATGCGACAGATTATCGGCGACGCGCCGGAAAGAAAACGATCACCGTCCGTGGCACCCGTTCCTTATTTGACTAGGCTGCGCAGATTTTCAAGCGTAATATAATCCAACGTTTTGTCCTTCACCGATTGGTTGGGAAGCAAAACGCGGATGGGTTCTGTACCCGGTTCACCCAAATCGGAAACCACCAGGTCCGCTTCACAAAAATCCTCGGCGTACGAATAATAGCTCACCGTGACGATGCAATGCATCCCGGCAGCCTTTGCCGACTGCAACCCGTTCCTGCTGTCTTCTACCACCACGCATTCGCTGCCCTGCAAGCCGTAGCGGTCCTTCACCAAATTGTATATATCCGGCGCGGGTTTTTTCGCTTTCACAATATCCCCGGCAAGGATGGCGTCAAATTTCTGGAATCGGTCTTCCCCGAACAGAGCCTTTATCAGCGAGACGACGCTTTCTTCGCTGGAGGTGGAGCACACGAACAGCTTCATTCCCTGATCAAACGCTTCATCGATAAGCCGCGCCACGCCTTGTCGTGCCGGTATTTTTCCTTCGGCAACCATTTGCGTAAACACTTCCGTTTTCCGTCTATGCATTCTGGCAATCAGCGCATCGTCGACAATTTTATCCTTCATTTTTTCGGCGTTGTTTTGGAAGTAATGCTTCATCCGCTCTTTTCCGCCGGCGACTTCCACCAGTTTTCCGTACTCCTGGATGCCCCACTGGACCCCCAGATTTTCTTCCTCAAACACGCGGTTGAAAGCCACGCGGTGCCCGTCTTTTTCCGTTTCGGCCAAAACACCGTCGCAATCGAATATAACCGCTTTAAGCTCCATCGTTTCGCCACTCCCTGTTTTCTGATTTCTCTGCTCCGCAAAGATGCGAACAACCGTCTTTGGGTCTAAAAATACGGCTCGTTGTCCTTTGCGCTTACCGGTTGTATTGATACCTTGAACCCGAATGCGAAAGGTATATCTCGTCGGCTTGTTTGAGCAATTCAGCACTTATGGGTTTGCCCTCGAGCACCGCAATGTTCTGCTCAAGCTGGGACAGGCGGCTCACCCCGGAAATGATGCTGGTGACACACGGCTGCGCATCGCACCATTTCATCGCAAGTTCGAGGATGCTCATGCCGTTGTTCTGTGCGAGGGCAGTCAATTCCTCCACCAGCACAAAGTTCTGATCCGACCAGTACCGCTCAAAGTACGCTTTGTTGTTGGCGAAGCGTGTGTTTTCCAAAGGCACGCCGGGTTTGTGTTTGCCGGCCAGAAGGCCTGCCGCGATGGGATTGTAAACGGTCAGCCCGAGCTTATGTCCCCGAACGAACGGAACAAGTTCGGTCTCAACCCCGCGGGTGATCATGTTGTATCCGTTTTGGGTGACGATGGGCGCCACACAATTGCGCTTATCGCATATAGCCACAATGTCCGCGATCTGCCATGCGGCAAAGTTGCTCACGCCGATGTAACGGATCTTGCCCGATTTGACCAGCGTGTCCATCGTCTGCATCGTTTCTTCAAGGGATGTCGCATAGTCGGGTGCGTGCATATAATAGATGTCAATATAGTCGGTGTTCAACCGGCGAAGGCTGTGTTCGATGGCGTTGATGATCATATGGCGGCTTAACCCTGCTGAAGGCGGCACATCCCCTGTCTGGTTGCGCACTTTTGTGGCAAGCACAAGCTTGTCCCTTCGGCCCTGCAGGCCTTTTCCTACAATGCGTTCGCTTTCTCCGTCGTTGTAATTGTTGGAAGTGTCGAAGAAATTGATGCCGTGGTCATACGCATAATCCATGATCGGAAGGCTGTCCGCTTCGCTGGTCTGGCCGCCGAACATCATGGTGCCGAGGGAAATGCTGGAAACTTTCAATCCTGTTTGTGGGAAATTGTTGTATTTCACGGGCAGCTCCTTTGTTGATATGGTTTGAAATATCACGAATAATAGTTTAAGTATAGAGGAACGCATACCGGCAGTCAACGTGCTTGCCGGCGAGCAAACCGTATGCTTGTGAAAGATCGGGATGAGTTTTTCTTTATGTTGTGCTAGAATAGAAGCACAACAAGATGCGCTAAAACGATTGGAACAAGGCTTTTACCAAGATTCACGAACAATATTGATGAATACTTTATCGAAAGGGATGGCAGTATGAGCGACTTACTCACAAATGATTTAAGGATGCAGTACAAGAAGGCTTTTCAGACGATCCGGGGGATCGTGGAGGCATTTCCGGAGGATCGGTGGCGCAAGCCGCACGGACACGACTATTATTTGCCCTGCCGCATCGCCTACCACTTGGCTGTCGTCATCGGCAACAATGTAGCCAACGGTTTCAAGGATCCGGATTTCTCCGCCAATCTCCCCTATGGCAGATGGACCGATGCCACAGCGGAGATTCTGCCCGACAAGGCCGGGTTTCTTGCCTATTTCGACGGCGCCGTCTCAAAAGCCGAGCAGGTTCTCTCCGTCCTGACCGATGACGATATGATACTGCCGAGCGAGACGCAAAGAGCCTGGATGGGCGCGTGCCAGATGGGCGTGCACCTGTACATGATGCGGGAAATATCCGACCACACGGGCGAACTCAACAAAATGCTCATCGAAAACGGCGTACCGGACGTATGGATCGGAAGGTAGCGTTGCGCGCATCCGTTTAAACGGGACTGAAGTATCGTAATACTTATGTGACATACAAAAAACCACAATCCGTCATTCGGATCGTGGTTTTTTGTAAAGCAAGCAGTCACAGAACCGTCTCCGTGTTTCTGACTTGTCCGGATATTTTCTCAGGTTCTCACCATATTCTTCGCCATCATTTGTCTATATATTTATATATTTAATTCAACCATTCCAGTGCAACTAAATCAAGCTGTTCTTTTATACCATCAAAGTTCCTGTCCAGATCGAGCGTTTTAACGCTTATCTTGTTCCCATCCATAAGGTAACTATTATCCGGCGTAATCCCTTCATCAGTTTTTGCATATAGCAGCAATCCGCTCACATCACCAGAATGAGCAATATCTCTGTTCTTCACATAAGTAAAAATCTGATATAAATTCCCTGAATGAATCGTGTGGCTGTCAAACAAAGAGTTCATCTGCATTGTGTGTCCGTAATACTTTGTATCAATTATCAAGGTCTTTCCGTTGTGCTCAAGAGTAATATCCGATTTCATTGTAGGTAACAAATCAAATATCCCATCATCGACATTCCAGTCAATATGTGAAGCCGAAACCTTGTAAGTAGGATAGTGCTTTCGATAGTATTCCAGTACAAACTTTTCATATAGCCGATTCATGTGATCATCTTTGAATTGCATCATGCTACGCGAACCATGCTGTGTAGTCGGTATCAAAGCTTCAATAATTAGAAAGCAGATATTTATTAACATTTTGTATGTTGCATTGTTGCGGTGATAGCGAATATTCGACCATTTGACATAGTGTGTGTCAATCTCGTCCACACCAGAGAAATACAGCATCAATTTCTTGAGGGGCCTTTTCTGATTGTTGGCAATTACTGTCGAGCGAATGAGTAACATAGCCGATGTTTTGATGATTTGATTTAAATAATTGTTATCTGAAAACTCGTCAAACTCACAGACTAGCTGTTTTCTAAGCATTGCTTTTCTTTTGATTGAAGCGGAAATGTCGATTTTTCCATAAGGTGCGCTTAACATTTCGGAATATGCGATATACTCTCTGCCTAGACCACGTTTTAGCTGATTGGCAAGACCTTTAGATAGAATTGCAGCCAGCAAATCACCTGCATGCTCAAATTCTTCATATGCTATGTTTGCATATGAATCTTCATTCAAAACCTGAAATGCATAGGCAAGCATATAGTAGATATTTTGAATCTTAATCATATAACGAACCACGCAATTTTCTTGTCCACTCTTCAACTTTGCTCTTTTCATCAAACCAATATTCGCTCAAAAGTGGTAGAAGCTCGAATGTGACAACAGCCGCCATCCACGTATCGGTAACTTTATTCATTGTGCAAAAAAAACTATGGCCTATTCTGAAGCCTTCGCCAAGAGAATCATCCTTTTTTATATATTCATTGAGCTCTTTTACGCGTTCAATTAGCTTGCTAAATTTTTCATTTCCAAATCTTACCATAATAGACTGGAAACCATCCGAGTCAAAGGCAGGCTCCATTTCATAGAAAGCAAACCGCCTCCTGAGGGCATAGTCAATCAATGCCAAACTTCGGTCAGCCGTATTCATCAGCCCAATAATATACATATTTTGAGGAACAGAAAATAATTCATTTGAATACAGAAGTCTCAACTGTTCTCCACGTTTATCGCTTTCGATGAGCATAAGAAGTTCACCAAAAATCTTGCTTAAATTCCCACGATTGATTTCATCAATAATAAAGAAATAATCACGTTCAATATCATCCTGAGCGCGCTTGCAAAACGAATAGAAAGGTCCTTCTTTTAACTCGAAGCCATCTTTCGAAGGACGAAAACCCATAATGAAATCTTCATAACTATAGCTCTGATGGAATTGCACCATCATAACGCGACTTGTATCTTTTTCGCCGATTATAGAATAGGCCAACCGTTTTGCGGCAAAGGTTTTCCCTACTCCAGGTGCTCCTTGAATAACCAAGTTCTTTTTTATACTTAAAAGGTTTGAAAGAACTTCATATTGAGAATCATCCATGAATACTTCGTTCAAGTAGTCCTCCTTTGAATAAGGAGGATAAATAACCTCTTCCTGTTCCTCACCGCTTTTCTGCCCGAGGATAAGTTCTTCCAACTTTTGAACATAATCTATATATTGTGTAATATCTGTAAGCGTCTTCATAACTGCTTGTCCAGGATGCTGCCAGTTACCCTTATGAGTCCATTTTACTTTTCTGATATGTTTATACTCTAATCTTTCGGGCATAAAAGTATAATCTGATTCCACAATGCCCGAACCGATAATTTCATACATACCCTTTTTCACGAAAACTATATCGCCTTCATAGATATCATGCGCAAATTGCCACGTCGCCAATGAATCATTTCTATAGCTTTGATTTGCATCACCAAGCTCTCTCATTTTGGCTCTCATGGCCTCTCTATCTTGATATCCAGTTAAAGCACCGAGATCATCCCAGCCAATTCCCATGATACTTTGATCATAAAACTCTTCCCAGAGTCGAGAGCCTTCACCTGGAGCATACATCCAATAATGCCTTCCTCTTGGCACCGGATATATCTCTTCTTCCGTTGTTTTATCATCTCTAACTTTGTTTTGCCATCTATACTTAATCGCACTAGCAAGTGCAGGTGTCATAACAATATTATTCCCCTTTTCGGTGAGTGACCAGATACCTCGAAGAGAATTATCAATAATGCCATCAGCTGCCAGGTATGCTCTTGCCCATGCAACTTCATTATCAAACTTTTTGGCGCCAAGTTTTCCTCTCGTTGCACTTGTCACTTCATCCGAAAGCTCTAGATCGGTAATGATTTGTTCCCGTGCCTGCGCGGGAGTAGCCGACCCACCATGTTTTTTCAAAGCCTTAATTAGCGGCTCAAACCACTGCAAAAAGTTCGCGGCAGACAATTTGCTCTCCTGCTTTTCTTCTTCGGATTTCAACCAAGCTGATTGCGACAGTTCCGGAAAACTTGTCATGGAGTATACGTTGTTTTTAAATTTGTCCTGAAACATTTTTACTAGAGCTACATATGTCTTTGCCTCTGGTAACTTCTTCAAGTTTGTAATTTTCTCTACATTCTTTACAAAAGGTAGGCTTGCATTCAGTAATATTTCTCGGTTCTTCCCATCAAGGTTAATATAGAAAAATGGGCGAATCCAATAGAGTCCCATCGTAATATTCCAGCTAACCAAAGGTAGTTGTATTACCTGATCATAATATTGGATAAAAGACACCATGTTTTTTTCGCTTGTGTTTTCTGCAAAGTTAATCGCCGCTTCAAATAAGTTCCAGAGTTTATCAGTATCGTCGGCTTCGCGAGTGCTATTCGACCGAATAAACCAAGCCATCATATTGTTCATAACAGGTATACCATCAAAAGATGAGGGCGGCGTTGCTTGAACGCCTATATACTTTCCAATAGTTGTCATAATTTTAATTCTGTTATTGTTTGTAATACCCTTATTAAAAGCACCAAAAACAGTAAAAGGATCGATGTCATTTAGTAAGATCCCATGATAATCAAAGGGATACTTCATATCCATTTCTTTATAAGCAGACTCTAGTAGTGAGATTAGTTCTGCACGACTACTTTTGTAAACAAGTAGTTTATCTGCAAATTTAGAATAGAAGGTTGTCCATTCAAAACTAGTTAGTGCTGAATTATTCATTATGATCTCTCTCTCCATTTTGTCTTTTATCATTTCAATTTGGCTAGTATTATCGTTTGAACTCGTCCATATTTTTGTCTTTTATACAGACTTGCTAATAAAATATGTATTCCAGAATCACCGTTGAATCACTGGGTTATTTCTTACTTTTCTTTCTCATCTGTGCTGTCAATTGATTACATATATTTTTTACTAGTATATCATAAGCGGCTTTGCAAAAATCAACGTTATAGCATTTATTGGATAAATGTTAGAGATGAAGTCTTTAACATCAGCATGAACATGAAATTATTACCGGCTCAAAACAAATTGGACGATCTGTAGATATAAAATTATGTCGGACGACGGACTGCGGAGCATTTTATAAAGAAAATAGTCGCCGCGTTTAGCCCATTTCATCATTTGTCCTTGTTCTTTGATTGAATAAAGGCCCGCGCGTTTTTCATCCCGCCGAATCCTGCGAACATCGTTTTAATTTTTTCCTTATCGATTTGCTTTGCGTTCAAACCGTCATACTTCGCTTCTTTTTTCAGCTTTTGATAGCTGCGCAAACGATCTTCCTCCAACAATCCCTGTTCTATGGCTTTTTGCACAGCGCAGCCCGGTTCCTTCTCGTGCCGGCAATCCTGGAACCTGCACTGATTTGCAAGTGCGTCAATGTCCGCGAACGTCTTTTTCAGATCGACGCTTTCCACCCCGAGTTCGCGCATGCCCGGCGTATCGATCACCGCGCCGCCGGAAGGGATCAGGATCAATTCGCGCCTTGTGGTCGTATGCCGGCCCTTATCATCGTCTCTTATCTCCGCCGTCCGGATCGCGTCCATGCCGAGAAGCCGGTTGATCAGTGTCGATTTCCCCACACCCGATGAACCCATAAAAGCCACCGTCCGCCCGGGCGTGATATACTTTACGATCGCCACATAGCCGTCCTCCGTCATGCTGGATGTGACCAGCACATCGACGCCTGCGGCAGTCTTTTCAATTTCACAGAGCTTTTCGGATAAATCTTTGCACAGATCCGCCTTTGTCAGCACCACCACGGGTGTGGCTCCGCTGTCCCACGCGATGGACAGGTAGCGTTCCAGCCTGCGCAGGTTGAAGTCGTTGTTCAGCGACATGCAGATAAAGACCGTATCGATGTTCGCAGCAACGACCTGAACGTCATGCGATGTTCCCGCCGCCTTTCGGACAAACACGCTTTTGCGTGCCAATATGCGCTGGATGACCGCATTGCCGTGCGCGTCGTCCTCGCGGTCGATCAACACAAAATCGCCGACCGCAGGATAATCGGACAGCGCATCGGAAGAATGCCGCAGCTTGCCGGAAATTTCCGCAAGCATTTCGTGCTTCCCCGTGGAAACCCTATAGGTATTCTTAAACTGGGCAACGACCCTTGCCAAAAACAGCTCGGGAGTGAGCGCCGCTTCTGCAACGAACCGCTGCGAGAAGCCCAAACTGATCAACTCGTTTTCCACCGTATCATCTCTTTTGCTTCATTAGGCTTTTGGTGCCTTCTTACCATAGTATGGCATATCGCATGTCAAAGCGCAAAACCAAGTTGTCCCGTTTTGCTTTGCTGTGTTCGAAATATCCCACTTTCGCCATTATTTTACCCGATAGGATATCCACGCAGCGAACCGACCCAACGCCTGCATCGGGATCACCCGCGATACGGCCTGTGTAAATTTCCCGAACTTGCGGTAAAACAAATTGAACAGAAGATACGACTTGCGCTGTGCCCTATTTTTGGGCATGCGGCGTACGATGTTGCGCAAGCTATAGAACTTCCGGTACATCCACAGATACCCGTGGTTCAGTTCCGCCGCCGTCATGCCTTCGGGCTTAAAAACCACATGCGCCGTGTTGTATTTTGAAAGGTCATAACAGGTTATTCGCCCTGCCTCCTCCATGCGGCGGTACAGCACGGTGCCGGGGTAAGGCGTAAGAATATGGGAGGTCAGCGTCTCGATCCTGTTTTTCACAAGCCAATCGAGCGTCTTTGCAAAAACCTCCGGGCCGTCGCCGTCCAAACCAAACACCATGCTGGCGTTGATCATAATGCCCCGGCTGTGAATGGCCTCGATAAGCTTCTGATATTTGTCAAATTCATTGTCCTTGTTTACGCCCTTTAACGCCGTGTCGTTGATGGATTCAAACCCGATAAACAGGCTCTGGCATCCCGTTTCCGCCATCAGGTCGAGAAGGTCGGGATGGTCCAATAGCTTTGTTGTTACCGCAGCGCTCCATTTCAAATGCATTGCTCGCATTTTTTCAAGCAATTCGCGGGTATAGACCGGATCGCCGATGAAGTTGTCGTCGATAAACAGCACGTGCCGGGTATCAAGCGTCTGTATGTTCCAAAGCACATGCGCGATGGATCGGTGGATGTACATCCTGTTTTGAGCGCTGTTGTAGCAGAAGTCGCAGCGGTTCGGGCAGCCGCGGCTTGTGGTGACCACATTGGTATAAAGATACTTTTTTCTGTCGATCAAATCGTACGCCGGCGAAGCGATCTCACTGCCCTGGAAGTTTTCCATGTCGTGGTATACCTTCAAAAGCACATCCTTTGCAGCGTCTTGGATAATGCGCGCCCATACCCGCTCGGCAGCGCCGACGCAGATCGCGTCGAAACAATCGATACAGCTCTCGGGGCTGCTGGTAACATGAATGCCTCCGGCTACAACCTTAACGCCCCGCTGGCGAAACATAGAGGCAATTATGCATGCGCGCGGCATCACATCCAGCGTGACGGTTATCCCGACAAGATCGGCTTTGCAGGCATAGTCGATGTCCTCCACGTTTTCATTGATCATCACCACTTCGTGTCCGTTTGGCGTAAGCTGCATCAGCGTCAGAAGCCCAAGCGAAGGCGCCATGCGGGATTTAAGATCGGTGTCCATCGGCCGCTTGTTCATTTTCGGTTGGATCAGCACAATCTTCACGATGCTATCTCCACCTGCAAAGGATGACATAGGCGAGGTCGGACAGCACGACCGTGATCCAATGCACGACGATAAACAGCAGGAACTTTTCGGCAATGCCGTTGGGGTCGTTCAAAATGACCAATGTAAATACCGCGATGGCAGCGAGGGTCAGCACAACCGCCACGGCGAGGCATTGTATCAGAAGCGATGTGTGATACTCATCGTAGGCATGTCGGCGCCGGATGAGCAAAACGACGATCAGTATGGTTATCGCAATCAATGCATAGGCAACGCTGAGGTGATGCCCCGCGGTAAGAAAGTTGTTCCAGCCTGTCCAGAACGCGTTCAGACTTTGCTTCATGCTGTTGTAATCAAGCAGATTTTCAAACGCAGCTTGTCCGTTGGTCGCGATGAAAATCAGCCCGTAGAAGGCTGTGAACAAGCTGATGCAGATTGCATTGGTCGCGGGATGCCTGAGGATTCGTTTCATTTTTTGTCCTCCTCCAAAAAGAGAAATAGGGCTTCCATGGATACGCCAAAGAGCTGTGCAAGATCATGCGCCAGCCAGATGGACGGATCAAACTTGCCTGTTTCAATCGCATTGATCGCCTGGCGGGAGACGCCAACGCGCTCACCGAGCTCTTTTTGCGTAAGACCCAGTTCCTCCCGAAATTTTCTGACATTGTTTTGCATGAAAACCTCCCCCGATACTGTAAGGTTTACCTTACACGAAGTATAGCAAAGGGATTTCGTGGTGTCAAGTATACCTGACACGTTAGACGGCACCCCGGTGTCTGGTCTTTCGATCAGCCAAGCCGTGCCTGCAAAGCCACTCAATGCATCCTGCGATCAGCGGATTCTTCCATAATCGCGTGCCCGGCAGTTGCAGGCATACAAAGCTTGAATGAACCGGTACAAAAAGGAAAAATGCCTCCTCACCCGTTGATTGACTTTTTCATTTTTGTTAGCAAAGCATTGCATCCTGTAAACAATTTTTCCAATCTTCGACAAAACAAACACGGTAACGTCAATCCTTTCAGAACGCCGATCCCCGTATCAACAATCCCGGACAAAAACCCTATTGCATAATGGGTGACATGGCGACGAATAAAGATGAACATAATTCACATGTTGAATGTTTCCATTCTTTGTGCCCGTCATTGGCAGCAGTGTCAATGATTTTGTTGTTTGCAGCCCAGGGATTCAGCATGTATTTTTCGGCATGGAAGCTGTGTCAAATGGAGCGGTTTGCCAAACAATCAGCGCTGCCGGCTTCGCGTTTTGGTTTGCCGTCATACAGAGAAGTATCGGGAAATGGAAAAGCGCCGTCCTATCTCAAGGATGGCGCTTTGTGTACCCGATGACAAACAATAGGGAGGATACAAACGGATGAAACGCCAGATAGCGTTGATATGTTTGGCAGTGGCGCTGTTGATGCCTTGCCGGATGTCTGCGCCCGCTGCCGCCAATGCCGGCGATATGGAACCGGCGGATGCCGTAACGCTTGAACCAAGTTCTCAAAGCGGAAACAGCCTTGCCGCAGGGATCGTATATGCCAATGAGGTAGCCGCTTCCAAACGGATGGCATCCATCGCGCTAATCCGCACAAAATATGAGGGGAGCGCGGAGATCGATATGCTCGCAAAACTGATATACCGCGAAGCGCGCGGCGTTAAAAGCGATACCGAAAAGGCCGCTGTGGTGTGGTGCGTGCTGAACCGTGTCGATGATACCCGACATCCGAACACCATCAAGAAAGTGATCACCCAAAAACACCAGTTCGCCTGGCGGTACAGAACACCGATCAAGCAGGAATTCAAAGACCTTGCGCTGGACGTGGTCATCCGTTGGGAATTGGAGAAACTTGGCTATGCGGATGTCGGAAGGGTGCTGCCCTCCGGTTATCTGTTTTTCGCGGGGCGCCATGGCCACAACTGGTTCCGCAATGTGTACAGGAGCAGAAACTATTGGGATTGGTCAACGGATTCGCCGTATGACGGCAACGGGGTTTTGCTTAGCAACGTTCCCGTATCAGGCGCATCTTGATGATAGGCGCAGATTGTCCCTGCCAATGCATATTCCGGGTTCATAAACCGCAGTACGGATCACATTAATCCGAAACCTTCTTCCGTACAATGAAGAGAGGACCTTTTACGTATCTTTTGATATAAAGTCAATAATTAATAAAAAGCATCATAATCTTGGTGCTATTTTGTTTATATTACGCTATTATATGGTTAAAAACATGCGGAGTGATCCCTATGAAAAATCGCAGACTTTTATTGATTGTTCTCGGTATACTATGTTTCGTTGTTCTGCTGTTACTATTTCAATTACAGGCGTAATCACGCTGATCAAGCAGAGATTGCGTTATGCGCGTCCTAATCAATCTACTGGGATATCCTGTGTAAACTCTTAGGGGTTATTAGGGGACAGCATCCCCCTGATTGGGGCGCGGAGCGTTTAGAAAACGTTCCGGTGGAACGTTTTTAGTGGAGCGGGAGCAGCATTGCTGCGAGTGGTCGAGAAGCTCTCCCTTGGAAGCAATACGTTTTCCGCGAGCGGAGATTAATGCGAAGCGGAAAACACAGCTGCCCGTCGAGTTATCTCAATAATTCGGCGCACTTGGGGGTTACTCAAGGGGGAATTGGATTCCCACTTGAAAGGCGAATGCCTGGGCGGTGGGTGGGTTTAGATATCCCCCGGAGGGAAGAGCTTTTCTTTTTCTTTGCTAAGGGGCCAGGGTGGGCTTCCGAGTTCCCCCCTAGGCCCCTTAGCGATCCCCATACCCCCTTAAAACGGCCACTGCGTGGTGCGGTTATTTGCAGGAACGGTCACCCGCTCCTGCCTGTTGGTGTTTAAAGCACAAACCATCTGAAAAGCTAATCTTTTAAATATTTTTAGGGGTTATTAGGGGACAGCATCCCCTAATTGGGGCGCGGGGCGAAGCAGCGTGGGATCGTCCAAGGGAGAAGCTCTCCCTTGGAAGCAATACGTTTTCCGCGAGCGGAAATTAATGCGAAGCGGAAAACACAGCTGCCCGCCGAGTTATCTCAATAATTCGGCGCACTTGGGGGTTACTCAAGGGGGAATTGGATTCCCACTTGAAAGGCGAATGCCTGGGCGGCGGGCGGGTTTAGATATATTCCAACATTTTTTAAACAATAATCGGTTTAAAACACAGTTTCGTTATATCCTTTGACTCAAGCAAGCGCCTACTTCTCTCGCCTTGCGATGAGCTTCTCCAAATACACAGATCGCATCTGCTCACTCGCCATCGCCCGTTTGACCGGTTGCAGTTTTAAAATCGCTGACAGGATCGCGGCCATCGCCCTGTGGCTGTACAACGCTTTGTTATCAAATATTAGCTCCTGCAGCTGCCCTTTTTCAATGGCCATCAGCACGATCCGGTGTACGGACGTGGACGGCGTGATGATCTTTCGCCCGGTATTTTGAAGCGTCAGGCTTTTGTTCGGGCACGCACGGACGCACAGCCCGCACCCGAGACACAGATTTTCATCGATCGCGGGCAGGCTCTTACCGTCCGTCTGTTTCATCGCGATCACGTCGACCTGGCATGCCTTTTCGCATTTGCCGCAGCCGATGCAGGTGTCTTCGTTTAAAACCGGAAGGAAACCCGTCGTTTCAACCGGATGAAGGCTGCCGAATTTCCTCGCCGCCACCAGCGCCTCACAGCAGCAGCCGCAGCAGTTGCAGATGAATGCGACGTCTTTTTGCACGTTCTCGCCGCACTGCACAAGGTTGTATTCATACGCCTTGTGCAAAATCTCCATACCTTCCGACGCGTCGATCCTTCTGGCATACTCGTGCCTAATCAGCGAATCGGCCGTCCCTCCGAACGTCATGCAAATATCATCGATCGGTGCGTCGCACTGCAAACCGTTATGCTGCATCTTGTGCCTGCAATAGCACATGCCGATGGAGATGTGCTGCGCGGTTTGGATGATATGGCTTGCCCGTTGAAAATCCAGTATTTGCACTGCGTTGTCGGGTGAAAGCGCGCTTTCATTCACGAATATCCTTCCCAGCCGTGTCTGTGTGCTGAAGAATAGGTCTTTGATGAAATCTTCTTCAACGTTCATATACTGGTAAAACAGCTCGGCCAAAAGCTTCTGGTCGATATCGTCCCGTGTACGCATCATGGAAAATTCAAGAAATCCCGCCATCGGCGGCGGCAGCATATAGAGGGTCTCCCCGTTTTGTTCCACATCGAGCAAAATGCACCGGGACGCCAGCACCTGAAGGTTCTTTTCGGCCTCCAAAACGGGCACGTTCCAGATGGACGCGGCCTTTTTGGCGTTGAAAGGCTTGATCGGAAGCTGCGCCACAAGCCCCGCCTCCTTCTTGGAAAAGAGGATGGCGAGTATCTTAAAAAGCGTATCGGAAGCGGGAACGCCCTTGGGAAAACGGTTCAGGCGTTCGATCAGCGATTGATAAGCGGCTCTTGACGTATGATGGCTCATAGCCCTGCCCCCCGAGAGTATTATTGTATCGATTCTATGTAAACAACACACAAAAAAGTCGCAGTGTCTCTACATATTGTGGACGAGTTTCTTATGATAAAAGAGTAGACCGCGTATTCAGATTTTGGGGGATACAAAGGCCTTAAAGAGAAGGCCTCCTTTGCCAATTATCCCAATAACATTAAGTAAAAAGCCGAGGAGTAATAGGGTTATTCCCGCTCTGAACATACTGTAACCTTTCTGGAACATACGATAGGCGCCAAAAATAAAAGCTAGCGGGAGGATTCCCAAGGCTATTTTGTCCAATATCCCGCTTTGCACATAAAGTGGTACTTTGGGATCATTAGTCGCAAACCAGAGGGGGGTTACAACTCTTACATATGTGGTCGATAAACCACCTAGCATAAAGATTGCCAAAACAGTAGAAAACGAAATGAATTGAACCAGTCGTTTGCTTTGTATTATTTTTAGCATACCTCGTTGGCCAAATCTGTATCCGAGGTGACAGTAAAACAATCCTTCGAAAAACAGCACACCTGTTGTCAACACGAATTGCAGCAAAGGTCCCAAGAGACTGCCTTTTTCGGATAATCGCATCCCCCAAATGGAAAACAAAGCAAAGAGAACCCACCAGTCTATCGAAGATCCAATCGAAGCTAAAGGCTGCATTAGTCCGGTTTTTATACCTATAATGGAAGCCGTATCGATGGGTGCTCCTATTGCGCGATGTTCTTCCATAGCCAGTACAAAACCGGGTATAAATGCCCCCCAAATGCCATTTGTGCTGAACAATAATAGATGGCGAGATAAAGCATCCCTATACTCTTGTGTCTCACTGCCATATAACTTTTTCAGTATAGGTATAAACGCACAGCAAAAAGCCAGACCCTGGAATGTTGTTGCGTTGTTGCTCTGTTCCGCAAACCACCACCAGCGGATATAAATACGGCTTACATCCCTATTTGTAAGTAAGCGTTTGTTTACTTTTTCTTGTTCATCTGACCCTTCTTTCACTTCTCTATTAACGTTTAATACATCGTTTTCGGAAGCATCCAGAATAAGATAATATAAGAACGCAACGAACAGACCTCCCATAGTCAAGCACAGTCCGTAAAGATAAACATACTGCGTCAGAAAATAACTGAACAGGAAAAGAGGCAGAAATTTGGGTTGGCCTATTGTATGTACGATCTTCGCGATCCCAAGAGCAGGAAGTATACCCCCAACTGAAAGGATAGAATTATAAAACCAACGAGGCGAATCATATATTATGTTTCCAATGTGCTTTATGCCAAACATCATTGCAAGAGTAATCGGCAGACCGTATAAAAAGAATCTTACAAGCCAACAAAACCAAGAACCATAGAAAAGTATGGCACGGCTCTTTCCTTCCTTTGCCGCTCTTTGTGCCATCCCTGCGGGATACGCCAATATTATACGACGGGCAACATGAATCCAAGAAAAGGATATCGATAATGGAATACTCACAGTAACTGCTTGATTGATATCAATACCGCTTTGTATATGGATGACGGCACCTAGAAAAGTCAGTGCACAAAGATCCCATGCGTATCCTTCATATCTGTTATCACTGGCATTAAAGGCAAAATACATCGGCTGAATCATTGCGCCCACTCTAATGCCCGTTGTTATATCTCCCATGATCAACCCGGCAATCATACCTGCAAACAATGGGCGGTGCCATGCCGTGCTAAAACCCAGATCGCCCATTGCTAACCAAAAATAAATACCCGAGAGAATTGCTTGGAATGCGCTGATCTGCATAGTCATGGCCTCCGTTATCCCGATTAATCTTGGATCACCCGGCAATCGTTCTGGATAAAATATCAAACTTCTTTTATCGTAACGATAACGCAACAGTACCGATAACTATTTATTATTATACCATCCAAATTATCTTTGTTCTACATACGGTCTTTGACAAGCTCGTACTTCCACGCTACAATCCAATGGAGGAGTGATCATTATGCGAACCACCATGCACAACACCATGAAAGAGAAAATGGCACAGGGCAAAAAGGTTCTTGGCAACCTATTCCACATGGGCAGCGAAACCGCCGTGGAATGCCTGGGCATCGCCGGATTGGACTATATCATCATCGACACGGAGCACGGGCCGTTTGAAACGGAAAGCGTTGCCAATTTTGTGCGCGCCTGCGAACTGCACAACATGACGCCGCTTGTCCGCATCAAGGAGATTTCCCGCCCCGCCGTATTGAAAAACCTCGACGTCGGCGCGATGGGCTTGATCGTGCCGTTTGTCAAATCCATGGACGACATCAAAAAGCTTGTGGAATGGGGCAAGTATACGCCGATGGGCGAGCGCGGCTGCGCAATGCAGCGCGGCGTGGATTTCGGCAAAGTGCCCTACAACGATACCCTGCAGCACTATTTTGATACCTGCAACAATGCCACTTCCATCATCCCGCAATGCGAGACTAAAGAATGCCTGGACATCATCGAAGAGGTGATGGCGACCGACGGCATCGACGGCGTATTCGTCGGCCCGAATGATCTGTCCATCTCGCTTGGCATGCCGGGCCAGTTCACCAACCCCGTGTTTGAAGCGGCGGTGCAGCGCATTTTAAAGGCCGCCAAGGACAACGGGAAATTTGCGATGATCTATGTCAGTGACAAGGCGACCGGGCACAGGCGCAACGCCGAAGGGTTCGACGCTCTTTGCTACCGGCTGGATATATCCGTGTACATCGCCGCGTTTGCGGAGCTGGTAAAGGAATTTGCCAACGACTGAATTATAAACCCAATTGGTGATGGGGTTCTGCTCCATAACCCGCCGGGTTTGTGTCCCAAACCACCCAAAGGCAGGAACGGTCAAGACCGTTCCCTACTTCGGGAATCAGGATATTGATGTAGGGAAGGGTCTTGACCCTTCCTCTTTCATATCATCAGGAATGCCGAGGAGATATCTAAACCCGCCCACCACCCAAGCGTTCACTTTTCAAGGGGGATCCTATTCCCCCTTGAGTATTCCCCTGAGTCGCCGGTTCATGGAGATGAACCGGCGGGTAGCGGAGTTTTCCGCATCGCATAAAGCTGCGCTCGCGGAAAACGAATTTATTCAAGAGGGCGAGTATCGCCCCTTGATGACCCCACTCATTTCCGCCGTTCGAAGATCCCGAAGGGACTACAAGATCAACATTTTGGAAAATACGGCACATAGACGACAGGCAGGAACGGGTGACAGTTCCTGCTAACAACCGCACCACGCAGTGGCCGTTCCTTAGGGGAGAAAATCCTGGTCCCTTGGCAAAAGAAAGGAAAGGCTGTTTCATATAGAATGAACATAAAAAGGAACAGTTCAGACTATTTGCGACGACGTTATACCACTGCGACGGGGTGATCTTAACCCGCCCACCGCCCAATAGTGAAGGGGCTCCGCCCCTGTCCCCTATTCACCTCATCAGTCGCCTGCGGCGATAGCTTCCCCTCAAGGGGAAGCCTGTTTTCTGCGTGAGCTTTGAAAACGCCGATGGGATTGCGTTCCAAATCCTAAAACAATTAGAAAAGTAAATAAGTCACTGATCCTTAAGGCTGCCTTGGCAGCCTTTTTCCTGCCCAATGCTCCGGAGAATCGTATTACTGTATTCTTTGGGGTTTGGGGCGCAGCCCCATACATTGATTGGGCGGTGGGTGGGTTAAGTTAGTCCCCGCAAGGGCGAAAAGACCTTTTTTTATACGCTAAGACTTCATTTTACGATATAATGTAAGTATGAAGCACCGCAAGGAGGGAATCGGAATGAAAAAGCGTTCCTTGGTATCAACCGTGCTCTGCATCATGTTGCTATCCCTCTGTGCATATCCTCTTGGCTGCCGATCCGCGGCTCCTGCCGCAACGAACTCCGCCCAAACTCCTTCCCCTACGGCTGTTCCAACGCCCGCATCTTCCTTTTCACCCGACGCGAAACTTCTTACCATATCGGTCATCGACGTCGGCCAGGGCGACAGCATATTGATTCAGACCCCAAACGGAAAGACGATGCTGATAGACGCGGGCGACACATTCGCGGCAAACTCCGTAACCGACTTTCTTGCAGCCAAAGGCGTTAAGAAAATTGACATACTCGTATTGACCCACCCGAAACAAAGCCATGTCGGGGGTATGCCCGCCGTCATCGAACGCTACCCGATAGGCTCGCTCTATATGCCCGACTGCGCGATGACCAACGCGGAACAATCCATGCGGGATTTTCAAGCTGCCGTCAAGAACAAGAACATCCCCGTGATCACGGCGCGCGCAGGCGTTTCCATCGCGCCGGACGATGCGCTGACCGTAGAAATGCTGGGCCCCGTCGGCACCGGGTATGAGACCACCAACGATTATTCCGCCATCATCAAGATCACCTATTTACAAAATACCTTTTTGTTCCCCGGAGACGCCACGCAAACTTCCGAAGCCGAATTGATCAAATCGGGCGCGAACCTCAAAGCCGATGTGTTGAAAATTGGGCACCACGGCGATGCAACCTCAAGCTCCGAGGCGTTCTTGCGTGCGGTATCCCCGAAGATTGCGCTGATCAGCGTCGGCAAAGACGCCTATTTCATCCTCCCGCAGCGGGAGGTTCTGGATCGGATCGCCGCCGTGGGCGCTTCGATCTACCGCACCGATAACGACGGATCAATCATCGTCACCTCCGACGGGCAAAGCATCCGTGTCAAACGCATGGGCAAATGAAGTATTCCGTATCGTTGCTAAATACGTGTTTTTATCCGTCGCCAAAGCCGCAAACATATATAATCGGGAGGTACGTCATGAAGAAACGCCTGTTTGTTGCAATCCAATGCGCAGCGATGCTTCTGACCCTTATTATCCCGCTGTCCTGCAGCGGCCAAAACGGCACGCCCTTTGCCAGTCAAAGCGCCCCCGCAGCCACACCCGAAGCGACGTTTCCGCCCGACGCGAAACTTATGACCATATC
Source organism: uncultured Christensenellaceae bacterium (assembly GCA_942492795.1). GTDB lineage: Bacteria > Bacillota > Clostridia > Christensenellales > QAND01 > RGIG3178. The sequence continues at coordinate 747,449 of OW818639.1, read as the reverse complement.
GGTCATCGACGTCGGGCAGGGAGACAGCATCTTGATCCAAACCCCAAACGGAAAGACGATGCTCATTGACGCGGGAGACACCTTTGCGCAAAGCGCTATTGTGAACACCCTGAACGCAAAATCGATCAAAAAGATCGACGTCCTTGTCGCGACGCATCCGAAGCAAAGCCACATCGGCAGCATGGGGTATATCGTGGAGCATTTTGCGATAGGCGCCGTCTACATGCCCGAGATGGCGACATCCAACAACGTCGACACCTACGGGGATCTGCTTAAAACCATCCAAAACAAAAAAGTTCCGATCGTATATACCAAGGCGGGCATGAGCGTCGAATTGGACAGCGCGCTTCTGATTCACATCGTTGCGCCCAACAGCAACAGCTATGAGGATCACAACGCGTTTTCCATCGTGATGAAGATCACTTACGGCAAGAACTCGTTTTTGTTCACCGGTGACGCGAGCGAAATTTCGGAAAAGGAGATGCTGGCCGCCAAGGCAGATATCAAAGCGGATGTGCTCAAGATCGGGCATCACGGCGACGCGGAATCCACCGGCACGGCGTTTTTAAATGCCGTGTCCCCCAAAATCGCTCTCGTTAGCGTCGGGCGCAACAACCAGTACGGCTACCCGACGCAGGAAGTTCTCAACAGGCTAAACGCCGTCGGAGCATCCGTTTACCGCACCGACGTTGATGGCACCATTGTCATCACCTCCGACGGGCAGAATTTCCGGATCAGCACGCTTGGGCTATAAGCCGCGCAGATCCGAAGGCAATGTGATGGACGGTTGCCATTTTACCCTTTATAATGTTTTTTACAGGCAATCGTGATGCCTAACGGGAGGAACACAGGTTTGGACGCACTGGAATCGGTCGCATTATCGCTTGAGTCGCTGGTCGTTTTTCGCAATCTGCTCCGTGACGGCGCCATTGCATCCCTTTATGAGATGGGAAGCACGGATCTGTCCACCCAACAGCGGCTTTCCTGCTACGCCCGGTTTGCTGCCGAGCTTCTAAAGTGCGACGGTGACCTTGCCCGATACCTGCTCGACCTCGTGTTGGCAGACGAGAATTTCTACGTGCACAAGCGTGCGCAGGATGTCCCGATACCAAGCGAACTCGAATCCTGCGTGGCGCAGGAACTGCACAAGCTCGAAGCGGTATCGCAGCTGACTTCAAAACAGGTACAGGCCTGCATCGGTTATCAGGGGTATCTGCCGGATTGGACCAATGCCGGCATTGATTTTATTGCAGCCTACCGGCAGCGGATGGACAACATGGCAGCTTTCGGATTTGGCGTATTTGCCAAATACCGGATGTTCCGGCTTGAAGGCAGCAGCATCGTGCCGGTTCAATACCCCGACCGCATCCGCCTTGTCGATTTAAAAGGGTACGAACTGCAGCGAAAGACGGTGCTGGACAACACGCTCGCGCTGCTAAAGGGCAAACCCTCCGCCAACGTGCTGTTATACGGGGATGCCGGAACGGGCAAATCTTCGACGGTCAAGGCCATTGTCAACGAGTATTGCGATCAAGGTTTGCGCCTGATCCAAATACTCCCGACGCAATTCAGCGAGATACCGAATCTGATGGAACGCCTTTTGGACAACCCGCTGAAGTTTATCCTGTTTATCGACGACTTGTCCTTTGCGGAGCAAAACGATGAGTTCACCGCGCTCAAGGCCATCCTGGAAGGTTCCGTGGTGCAAAAGGCCCCCAACGTATCCATCTACGCCACAAGCAACCGCATGCATTTGGTCAAGGAACTGTTTTCAGACAGAGCCGGCGACGACATCCACCGCAGCGAAACCATCGCCGAATTGAGTTCCCTTTCCGAGCGGTTCGGCCTTTCCGTCGGTTTCTACAAGCCGGACAAGGCGCTTTATCTTAACATTGTCCGCCAATTGAAAGAGCAGCATGGCATAGAGATCACCGATGTGATGCTGGACTTGCAGGCGGAACGGTTCGCGCTTTCACGCGGCGGCCGTTCCCCCCGGGCAGCAAGGCAATTCATCGAATACCTGTTGACGCTGCAGGGGTAATCATACGTTTTTTATCGGTTTCGTATACCCTGATTCTATGATCAGGCGAACATTGTATCCATCGAGTGGGGACGCCATATTGGGCGTCCCTTTTTTATTTGATCACAAAAACATATCCCTTAACCTACCCGACAGAACCAAGCGCCGCAGTCGAACCGGTCAACGAAATAGATCAATTGATCCGGAAATTACAGCAAGACCAACGCGATGCATCGACGTTAAACGTACATGCCGTGGATATGGACAGCGTCAAACCGGTGCTGGACCAATTGAAGAACATGGGCTATCAGGCATACAGCGCTTCGGAATCGATGGAAAGCTATAAGCAGGAGCAGCAGCGCCAGCAGGGGCAGCTGCTGTTCATCGCGCTGATCTCGCTTATGGTATCCGCCATCGGGATTGCCAACACGATGCTGACCTCCATCACCGAACGCAAAAGCGAGATCGGCGTGATGAAGGTCATCGGGCTTTCGATTCGAAAGATCAACGGGTTGTTTTTGATCGAGTCGGCGATCATCGGCATGATCGGCGGCATCGTGGACAGCCTTGTCGGCTATATCGTGCAGTGGGCCATCAACGGCAACACCGGTGAAACGGTGATCTTCGGCATGTATTTCACACAGGGCGCAAAGCTGCTCATTCCAATGTGGCTGACGCTTGCGGCCGTTGGCATCTCCTTGTTCGTAGGCGTGCTTTCCGGTCTGTATCCGGCATGGAAGGCAACGAAGCTGAGCCCGCTTGAAGCGATACGATCCACCGGCTGACATGCTTTGGTTGCCTTTTGTGACCGACGCACAATAACCGCGGCTTTTAAATGGTATGCTTTTCCTATATAATAAAAGCAAGCACTATGAAGGAGGCAAAAACAATGGCAAACGTTGAATTCTACCGTTGTTCGATATGCGGTAATCTGGTTGTAAAATTGATTGACGGCGGCAGCGAACTGGTTTGCGACGGCGAACCCATGAAGCTTTTGAAAGCCAACAGCACCGAGGCGGCACTGGAAAAACATGTTCCCGTAGTGTCCCGCGAAAACGGCTTTCTTCATGTGGCGGTGGGTTCCGCATTGCATCCGATGATCCCGGAGCATTACATCCAATGGATCGCTCTTGTCACCGACAGCAAGCTGTATGTGGAGCACCTGAAACCAGGCATGGAGCCCAAGGCGATGTTCGATGACGTGGCTTCCGGCACCGTCTACGAGTATTGCAACCTGCACGGCCTATGGAAGACCGAGTTGTAGGAAGCTGACACGCAAAACATCCTCTTAGAACGCAGACCCCGCAACATGCGGGGTCTTATTCTTTCTTGCTATAATTCCACCATCCTTGCGCCGATGGCTTCCACAAACGCCCGGTCGTGTTCCACCAGAACCATCGTAGGCTTATATTCCTTGAGCAATTCCTCGATCTGTATGCGGGAGAGCACGTCCACATAATTGAGCGGTTCATCCCAAAGATACAGATGCGCCTGCTCGCAAAGGCTCTTGGCAAGATGCACTTTCTTCTTTTGTCCGGCGCTGAAGCAATGCATATCCAGCTCAAATTGCGCTCTTGAAAAATCGAGTTTCCGCAGGATGGTTTTAAACAAACTTTCGTTAAGATCGTGTTCGCGCGCATACGCCGACAGTGAACCCTGCAAAAGGGATACGTCCTGCGGTATGGTGGAAATCACAAGCCCGTTGCCTCGCCTGATCTCGCCTGTATGGCACAATTCTTCGCCGCAGAGCAGCTTGATCAAGCTCGATTTTCCGCAGCCGTTGGGCCCAAACAATGCCAGTCGCTCCCCCTGCAGCACATCCAGGCTTACATGGCCAAACGCCATCTTATCCCCGTAATATACGGACACATCCGATAAACTGATCATTTTTTGTGTCGGATATTTCAACGGCGTTATTTTAAGGCTGTCCGCCGTCTCGACATTTTTGAGCAGTTTGGTCTTTTCCTCCACCGCCGCTTCCTGTCTTTTTTCGATGGATTTGGCACGCTTCATCATTTTGGCAGCCTTATGTCCCACATAGCCCCTATCCGGCTTTAATCCGGCGTTTTTGGTGGCATACTTCGACTGTTCCGTCTTTTCGGACCAGCTTGCGGAGCGCTTGGCTGCATCACAAAGCCGTTTGATCTCGCGGTGAAGCAGCTCATTCTGTGCCAATTCCAGTTCATCCCGGTTTCTTTTGTTTTCAAACCATGTGGCAAAGTTACCGCGGACGACATCGATGGAAGTTTGGTTGATGGACAGCACGTGATCGATGCAGCGATCCAAAAATGCCCTGTCGTGGGATACCAGAATAAAGCCGTGCTTTTCTTTAAGATAGCGGCTCACCACATCCCGCCCCGCCATATCCAGATGGTTGGTCGGCTCGTCGATGAGCAAATAGGCATAGGGACGCAGAAACAGAATGGCCAGAAGCACTTTGGTGCGCTCGCCTGGGCTTAGCGTAGCAAAGGGACGGTCCAGTACTTCTTCGTCTACCTTGAGCAGCGATAACTCCTTGACCAACGCCCAGCGCGCAAAGTCGTGCCGCAGCAGTGACTTTGCGATCTGCTCCACATCTTGTTGCATATCACAAACTTCAAACGGGAAGTATTCAAAGTGCACACCGGAGGATATCGTACCTTTATGGGGATATTTCCCCATCAACAGGTGTAGAAAAGTCGTTTTGCCGCGGCCGTTGCGGCCGATAAAGCCAAGTTTCCAATCGGTGTCGATGTCAAACGAGACGTTTTCGAATATGGTCTGCGGACTGCCCTCATAAGCAAAACCAAGATTTTGTATCCGGATCAATGACATGAAAATCCCTCCAAAAAAGAGTAGCTGCAAGAAAGCAAATCCTGCAGCTCCATCTGTTCGAAAGGACAGTCGTCCCCATGTGTTCGGTCGAACCGGAATGAATCAATCGCATCGCTCTCTTGCTTTTGCATACCAAAAAAAGGCACTTCCCTCTGTTTCGTATGCCCGTTTTGTCAGCAAGAAAAATGACGCATCGCGCACCTCCGGTTTGTTATGTATTAAGCGTACACCCGACGCGCCAGGGTGTCAATGCGGGACTTCCTTTGGATGGAATGGAAAAAGCCGCGGCATTGCTGCCGCGGCTTCCCTTTTCCGTTCTGCACAAACGGGATCCTAAAACTCCCTCTTTGATATCAGATCAATCTTCATCCTGCAAGGCATCGTAGCCCTCTTCGCCGGTACGCACCCTTACGACGTTTTCCACATCGTAGATGAATATCTTGCCGTCGCCGACTTTTCCGGTGTAAAGCACTTTCTTGGCCGTTTCGATCACGGTTCTTACAGGGACCTTGGCGACCACGATATCCACCTGCACCTTGGGCAGCAAATTCACTTCCATCGGAGCGCCCCGGTAGTATTCGGTCGACCCTTTCTGAATGCCGAATCCCAACACCTGTGTTACCGTCATGCCCGTTACGCCGATTTCGTTCATCGCTTCTTTGAGCGCTTCAAACTTATTCTGCCTGGTGACGATGGTAAGCAAAGTCATCTTGACATCCGATCCTACCGGCACGTTCGGCTTGGAAACGACCTGAACCGGTATCGCCTGATCCATGGTGACCGAAGCGGGCGGCGCATACTTGGTTTCAAGCAATCCATTGGTCTTGAATCTGGCGAGCTGTTTGATCGGCGCATTGTCGGCCGAATTAAAATCGAGCTCGGATCTCGTCAGCTGCGTATCCGGGTAAGCGTAGACACCCATTTCCGGAATGTCCAGGCCTTCCAGCTCATCTTCGGGCTTCACGCGCAGCCCCCAGACCTTATCCAGCACTTTGAAGAACACATAGGATACGCCGAAGCCCCATACGAGCAGGACTGCAACGGCAACCAACTGGGCCATCAGCTGCGAGACACCGCCGCCGTAAAACAAACCTGTTACAGTTCCCGCGACGCCGTTTAGTCCGCTTCCGTAGGCTCCGTCTGCAAACAAGCCCACTGCTATGACGCCCCAAAGACCGTTGACACCGTGAACGGAAATCGCGCCGACCGGATCGTCCAGCTTCATTTTGTTTTCAACGAACGGTACCGCCACGCAAACGAGTAAGCCTGCGACGATTCCGATGATCAGGGCTGAGAATGCATCGACAAACGCGCAAGGCGCCGTGATGGCAACAAGGCCTGCCAACGTACCGTTGGCTGTCATGGACGGGTCCGGCTTGCCGTATTTGCTCCACATGTAGAACATGGCGACCAATCCGCCTATAGCACCCGCGATCATGGTGTTGGTCGCGACCACTGAAAGCCTGAAGTCCGCAGCACTGAGCGTTGAACCGGCATTGAACGCAAACCAGCAGAAGAACAATATGATCGTTCCGATGATCGCCATCGGGATGTTGTGTCCTGGGAATGCCCGTGCGGTTCCGTCCTTTTTAAATTTTCCAATCCTGGGCCCAAGAACGATGGCTCCAGACCATGCCAGCATACCACCCATGGCATGAACTACTGCGGAACCCGCAAAGTCCACAACGCCGTGTCCCAAACCGAAGGTCTTGCCCAACGTCGCAAGCCAGCCGCCGCCCCATACCCAGTTGCCAAACAGCGGGTACAGGAACATCGAAATAAAGAAGGATGTGATAACGATTGCCGAATATTTTACGCGCTCCGCCATGGAACCCGTCGGGATGGTGCAGGTTGTATCCATAAATACCATCTGGAAGAAGAACAACGCGTACACGCCGGCATCATATGTCCCGCTCAACGCGAAACCTTTATACCCCAGGATTCCGCCGAGCCCCGGAATTGAAAGCATGCCGTTGAGCGCGGCGCCGCCGGTGCCAAGTCCCGCTGCTCCGCCGGAGCCGCCCATCTGCAAGGCAAAACCGACGAGAAAATATCCGATTGCACCTACCAAAAAGACCATAAAGTTCATGGTTATGGTATGCGCAGCGTTTTTGCCGCGGCAGAAACCTGTTTCCACCATCGCAAATCCGCACTGGAAGAAGAATACCATAAACGCACAGATCATGATCCATGTGTAGTTCGCGCCGAACAACGCCTGTTTTGCGGTCCCCGCAACGTCGTTCAACGTTTCATTGCCGGTTGTGGCAACGTAAGATGCGCCCGTCGGGTCCGCAGCAGCGGAGTTGGGAATCGTTGTGGAAACGATAACAACCGCAGCCAATACTGCCAGGACCAGCAAAAATGTCAGAATCTTTTTAGACTTCTTCATGTCCTTACATCCTTTCTCAATGTAGAAATTCTTATAAAGTTCAATTTTTTATAAGCACTTTTGAGCTTTTGTTCTCTTGAAGTTGCTCCAGGAGAACTGCGCCGTTGTTTTGTATACCTCCGCTTTGAGCTTGAGCACTCCCAACAGATACCTGACCCCGAGGAATACAATGACCAGCCCGAAGATCGAGCCGTGGACATTGGAGCTCAACACGGGAAAGGTCATCCCGTACACGAAGCTGTATACGATCAGCGCGACGCCCGTTAGCACGATCGCAACCGAAGCGATTAAAAGGGCATTGATTGCGAGTATTTTTTTAGGTTCGATCTTTGACGTTTTGTCTTCGGCTTTCATATCTGTCACCCCTCCATGCATTGCTGCGCCTTTGTGATATCCCTTGTTGGTCTGGTTCTGTTTTTTCTTTTTAGATCCTTTTTTCATGTTGTTGCTTTTTTCCCCCTCTCAAGCAAAAAATGACGCTTAGATCCCTTCCTAAAGCGCCATTGCTTTATAATTTTTTCAATTTCCTCTTTTTGTCTGCCTACGGTTGATGCGGCAACGGCGTCCGTCGCGTTTTGCTTTTCAACAAAAATGGCGCTTTCAAAAACCTTTGAAAGCGCCATTGCTATTGAATTGTATATGTCTGCCGCATAAGCCGTTATGCCCGCCGATCCGATCCCTGCCCTTTGCCGATTTGCTTCCGCCGCCGATTTTGAATAAAAAAAGACACTTTCAGAAAATCTGAAAGCATCTTTGCTTCCTAACCGACTTAGGATTTGGCATTGTTGCGGACCAAATCTTGTGTTGAGTCTATCCCATAACTATGCCGGTGTCAATAGGAAAGTTCAGGGTTTTTCGAAATATTTTACAGCGTTGGCAAAATCCCGCTGTTACTGATTCCAAAGTCCCGTAAAGCGGGTGACACGCCGCTTGCGCGGGCAAGTCACTAACAAAACTTATTTTTAACCCGTATACGGAGAAACCCAATGGTGTGATACCGCATATATTGTATTGACAAACGCAGACCTCCGGATTGTCCGCCCATAGATTTCGATCAATAACAGCATTTTTCCGACTTTATCCATACGATGCTCTTTGTATATCCTACATAGAAAGCCCGTCGGCTCCGTTGCCAAACGGGTGCTTCTGTGGCAATCAAAAAGTGGAATTTATCCTTAGCAAGCGCTGCTTGCCAACACCAGGGCGTGAGGATGCATTTCTCGGTGTTGGGCATTGCAACAGCCGCGCTTGAAAGCGGAAAAGATGAGGTGAATAGACGGTTGGACATCAATCAGGTTATTCTGGTCATCGGTGCGATCTGCGGTGCCGTGATCGTTGCCGGCGGTGCCGCCGGGGTTATAAAGCGATGGATCACACCGATTTTGAACATACAGGAGCGGTTGCAGAAACTTGAAGTCAGCCGCGAAGAGACAGAGAAGGGCGTTGAGGTGTTGTGCAAGTGCATGCTTGCGCTCATGGACAACGCGATCACCGGCAACAGTGTCGCTACCATCAAATCTGCACGGGATGAAATGCAGCGTTATCTCATTTCCCGGCGATAAGAGCCGGCGGTGGGATGCATCAACAAAAAGGCGATCCGGTTGCGCTATGCGCACAAAACCAAACATCCCTTTTACACCAAGGTGTAAAAGGGATGTTGTGTAGCGTTTTATAGTGCCCTATTTCACCGGGAACACGTCGGCGCTGTATATCGCGGCGTCGCCGAGCTCTTCTTCGATGCGGATCAGTTGGTTGTATTTCGCAACGCGGTCCGTGCGCGCCGGCGCGCCGGTTTTGATCTGGCCCGCGTTGACGGCAACAACAAAGTCGGAGATGGTAACATCCTCGGTCTCGCCGCTCCTGTGGCTGACAACGGTGGAATAGCCCGCGCGGTGCGCCATCTGGATGGCATCCAGCGTTTCGGTGAGGGTGCCGATCTGGTTGAGCTTGATCAATATGCTGTTGGTCACGCCCATGTCGATGCCCTTCTTGAGGCGCTCGGTGTTGGTGACAAACAGATCGTCGCCGACGAGCTGCACCTTTTTGCCAAGTTTCTCGGTGAGCAGTTTCCAGCCTTCCCAGTCCTCTTCCGCCATGACGTCTTCGAGCGAGATGATGGGGTATCTGTTGCATAGGTCTACCCAATACTCCACCATTTCTTCCATGGTCATCTTGATGCCCGATTTCCAGAACAGATAGCTGCCGTCTTCTTCCTGGTACATTTCGGTGGCCGCCGCGTCGACGCCAAGCAGAAAATCCTTGCCGGGAACGTAACCGGATTTTTCAATGGCTTCCACCATCACCACAAGCGCTTCTTCGTCCGATTTGAGGTTGGGGGCGAATCCGCCTTCGTCACCGACGGCGGTGCTCAAGCCTTTTGCACTCAACACGCTCTTGAGGTTTGCGTATACCTCGGCGCACATACGGATAGCTTCTTTAAAGCTTGGGGCGCCTACCGGAAAGATCATGAATTCCTGAATGTTCAGGCTGCTGTCGGCATGCCTGCCGCCGTTGATGACGTTCATCATCGGAACCGGCAACTGTTTGGCGTTGACACCGCCGATGTACTTGTAAAGCGGTACTTCTGCCTGCTGCGCTGCCGCTTTTGCGACCGCCAGCGAAACGCCCAAAATGGCGTTGGCACCAAGATTGGCTTTGTTGGGTGTTCCGTCCAACGCGATCATGGTTTTGTCGATGGAGACCTGATCCAGCGCGTTCATGCCGATGATGGCTTCGGATATGATCTCGTTGACGTTTGCGACTGCTTTGCATACGCCTTTGCCGCCATAACGCTTCTTGTCGCCGTCACGAAGCTCCACTGCTTCAAAAGCACCCGTGGATGCGCCGGAGGGCACAATCGCCCGTCCCATCGCGCCGCCTTCCAGGTATACCTCGACCTCCACGGTGGGGTTTCCCCTGGAGTCAAGAACTTCTCTTCCAATAACATCGATGATTGTAAACAAGGTAATTTCCTCCCTTCAAGTATAAAGACTGCATGACCTCATGTTTTTATTCCCGGCGAACATCCAAGGAAACACAATACAAGGCCATAGAGCAAGTCATTATTTCCAGGGATTATCTTACTACAATTGATATATTTTCACAAGCATAAGCCGTGCGAAAGACGTTTGATGCCGGATTTCCTGGTTCATCTGGATCATTGATCCAGCCCGTACAACAGGACAAGCTGCCGCGTACGCCGCCGCATCACCCGTGCTCCGTCATATCCTCGTTCTGTTCCACCGGAATGTCATATATCTGCCGGTACGATTCAGCCTGCTCCTGATCCAATGGCGGTGCCGCTACCATTCCGGTACACTCTGTGCTCGAGATGACAGACTTTTCAAAAAGGTCCTCCAAATGTTCATATTCAGGGGTTTGACCGCCTGTTTTATCCATGTTTGCATCCTCCTTTTTTCGTAGTGTTGCCAACGCACAGCGCGACATGCGCCGGTGCTGCGGACGCGCTTTACCGTGCGGTTTTGGGCAGACCTGTACGAAAAGCGCAGGTTGTTATACAATGAGTGCAAATACAACCCTGCCAAGGAAGGATAACGCCATGCATTGTGTACAGCAGATAGCAGAAAAAATATTTTGGGTCGGCGGCAACGACAGGCGGCTGGAACGCTTTGAAAACATGTTCCCCATACCCAATGGAGTATCCTATAATTCTTATGTGATCTTGGATGATAGGACGGCGCTGATCGATACCGTGGATGCGGCGGTAAGCACGTTGTTCTTGGAAAATGTCGAGCATGTGTTGGCAGGAAGGTCGCTTGACTACCTGATTGTCAACCATATGGAACCGGATCATTGCGCAGCCATCGAGCAAATCGTGCAGCGCTATCCGGGCGTTGCCGTCGTCGGGAACGCAAAGACCTTTCAGTTGTTTGCACAGTTCTACCGTACCGATATCAGCGCAAACCAAAAACCGGTATCCGAAGGCGAAGAAATCGTTCTCGGATCGCACACGCTGCGCTTTTACATGACGCCGATGGTACACTGGCCGGAAGTGATGGTAACCTATGAAACGCAAAACGGCATCCTTTTCTCCACCGATGCGTTCGGATCGTTCCGTGCGCTTTCCGGCAATCTGTTTGCGGACGAAGTGGATTTTGAGATGGCGTACCTGGAGGAGGCACGGCGGTATTATGCCAACATCGTCGGACGTTACGGCGCGCAGGTACAATCCGCGCTCAAGAAGCTTTCAGGCGTGGATATCAACATGATTTGCCCGCTGCACGGGTTGATCTGGCGAAAAGACATTGCGTATCTGTTGGGTAAGTATGATATGTGGAGCCGCTATGAACCGGAGAAACAGGGTGTCCTTCTGCTCTACGCATCGATGTACGGCAATACCGAAAACGCGATGAATGTGCTTGCCAACAAGCTGGCAATGCTTGGCGTGCGCGATATGCGCATGTATGACGTATCCAAAACGCATGCTTCGTATATTATTTCCGAAGCCTGGAAATACAGCCACATGGTCATCGCGTCGCCCACATACAACATGAATCTTTATTTCCCGATGGATTCGCTGCTTCGCGAGATGGCTGCCCTGGGCTTGAAAAATCGCAAGGTGGCGGTCATTGGCTGCCATTCTTGGGCAAGCGCCGCCGTCAAAGAGATGCAGGCGATCCTCTCCGGCATGAAGGACATGGAATTGATTGCCCCACCCATCGACATACGCTCTTCGCTCACCCCCTCCTATGAAGCCGAAATAGATTTGTTGGCTTGCGCCATCACCGCGTCGCTTGCATCAACAAGCTGACAAATAGAAGTTATCAAAAAAAATAAAGGCGGGATACCATGAAAACGGCTGTTGTGTATTATTCGCTAAGCGGAACCACCAGACGCATTGCACAAAGCATCGCGAATGCTTTGGGGGCTGATTTGATGGAGATAAAAACAAAACATTCGTACCCGCGTGCGCGTTGGTTGCAGATGGTGGTGTGCGGGGCTTCTGCGTCATTTAAGCGAAAGCCCGAACTTTTAAAGCTTTCCGCTTCGCTTTCAGACTACGGCAACATCGTCTTGGGAGCACCCGTTTGGGCCGGCACCATAGCCTCGCCCATGAACGCTTTTTTACACGCAGCAAATCTTGCGGGCAAGAATGTGGCGCTGTTTGTCAACAGCGGCGGCGGCGACGCTGAAAAGCCGATGCGCTCCATGAAGGAGGCCTTGCATGCAAGCCGTATCGTCGGGGAAAGCTCCTATCGGTCGGCTTCCCAAACGGACGGCAAGGAGCAGACGGATAGAGCGGCCGAATGGGCAAAAAACCTTCCGTTCGCCTGAAAACCCCGTTTGATTTACATAGACCAACGCTCAATGCCGTATAATTGGTTGAGCATCTGTCTTATTTTTCTGCAACATAATGGCGTATGTATGCTATACTATCAGCAAGAACATAAACGCATCAGGGAGGATATGCTATGAATCAGGATTGTACAACGGATACGGCAAAATCCGCGACAACAGATTCCTCCTTCGAACCGGGCGCCTGTTCCAATGAATTCAGCGAAGGCTGTGTGGATCCGAACGACGCCAAAAAAGAAGCGAACGAAAAGGTATAGGCCGCCATACCTTATTGGTATGGATGGGTGCCGCATACGCCTGCTGCCATAAAGTCATTTCCTAAGCCTCAGAACATCCCGTTGTGTCGTACGGATACGAGCATCGCGCATCCCTTTTGTGTGTATAGCACGGATCGCCTTACCCCGGGAGGTGTTGCATTGTTGAAGAGCCAATTGGAGCAATACGAGACCATGTTGCAATTGTTGCCACCATCCGCGGCCTGCTGCTACGAGGTTCACAAGAATGCCCACAGGACTGGCTGGTGGGCGGTTGAGGAAGCAAAAAAGGCGATCGAAGCCGGATTGAGCCCCCGTATGATGCTCGAAGTCTCCCCGGATCTTTCTTACGGTGTGCTGTCGCCCGCATATCGCAGCTGCGAAGGAAACGTTTCGCTGAGCTCCTGCAGGAAAAACGGATGTACCTTCTGCGCAGATGGATTATGCCGCTTGTACAACACAGGGTTGCAGCCCTTGGAATGCCGCTTCGGTCACCACCCGAGTGCTGATATTGCATCGAACTGCCACCAGACCATAGAGCGGGATTGGCGGACATCCAAAGGTCAGGCGCTTGTGCAGGCTTGGACCAATGAGGTGGGATTGTGGGTCAGGTATAAATTTACGCGAAACGAACAACCGGCGGCAAACCTTCATACCCGCTGACACAGATAACGATATACCCGTCACAAACGCGATTGTGACGGGTATTTTTTTACGGCAATCGAAGCACGTTCGCTGTTATCGCAAGTCAAACTATGGTACAATTTGGTTTTGAAGGGTTCTTAAAAGGGGATTTAGCCATGAAAATACTTTTGATGACATCGGATTTACGTATCAGACGGTTTTACGATATCGCGACGCTTCCCAAAGATTGGGAACTTATATTTGCCGGATATGAGACCGATGCGAAAAAACTGGCAGACATGGGCTTTGACGCTGATGTCATCTTCGTGGATGCGATGCAACCGGTAACGCGGGAATTGATACAGCGTTTGCCCGAACTGAAACTCATCCATTCCGAAGGCGTCGGCTATGATTGGATCGATACCGCTGCTGCAAAAGAGCGGGGTGTTTATGTGTGCAACAACGCCGCAGCCAACAGCAAGGCGGTGGCGGAACAGGCCATCATGCTGATGCTTGCGGTGTTGCGCCGTACGGTATTGGGCCACAGCATGGTGCGCCAGGCCCGGCAGATCGAGGCGAAAAGCCAGTGGAGCCTTGCGGGCATCCGGGAGCTGTGGAATTGCCATGTCGGGATCATCGGCATGGGAGCCATAGGCAGGCAGACGGCAAAGCGGCTTTGTGGATTCGAGTGCCGCGTCAGCTATTACCAGCGCAACAGGCTTCCGGATGAACTTGAAGCGGAATTGGGCGTATCCTATCTTCCGCTCGATGCATTGCTCTCATGCTGCGACATTGTAAGTTTGCATTTGCCCTCCAACGCGCAGACGCGAAATTTTATGGACAAAGAAAAATTTAAGCTGATGAAACCCGATGCCATTCTGATCAACACGGCACGGGGTGAAATAGTCGATCAGCAGGACCTGATCGATGCGTTGCTTTGCGGTACGATTGGCGGCGCGGGACTGGACACCATCACACCGGAGCCGGTGATGCCGGACAATACGCTGTTGCACTTGCCCGAGGAGCTGTACCAGAAGATCACGCTGGCACCGCATATCGGCGGCGTGACGGAGCAGGCATTCTATACGATGCACCGCTTTGTTTGGGGCAATATCCAGCGCATCGCCGATGGCCAACGGCCTTTGAATATTGTGAACGAACTATAGCCATACGTTTTTTAGGAGGTACTGTATGATAGCGCAGGAATACCGTGAAATGCTCGGTCAAAAATCCGTCATCCGGGAGGTTTTTACCTATGGGATGCAAAGAGCCAAGGAAATAGGATATGAAAACGTGTTCGATTTCAGCCTTGGCAATCCGTCGGTTCCGGTGCCGCAAGCGTTTGCAAATGCACTTTTGAAGCTTGCGCAAAGCGGCGATTCGCTCTTTGTGCACGGGTACAGCCCGAGCCTTGGCATCGAGTCCGTGCGCGAACGTGTCGCTTTGTCGCTCAACAGGCGATTTGCCCTTGCCTACAAAGCGGAGCACATTTTTATGGCGACGGGCGCGGCGGGAGCAATAGCACATGCCGTCCGTGCCGTAACGACAACCGGGGACGAAGTGATAACCTTTGCGCCGTTTTTCCCTGAATACCGTCCCTATGTAAACGGAACGGGCGCTGTTTTGAAGATCGTGCCGCCGCAGACGGAGGATTTCCAAATCAATTTCGATGCGTTCGAATCGCTTCTAAACCCCAAAACGATGGCGGTTTTGATCAACACACCCAACAATCCGTCCGGCATTGTCTATTCCAAAAAGACCATCGAGCGGCTGGCGGGCGTTCTTATGGAGAAACAAAACGCCTACGGACATCCGATCTATCTGATCTCGGATGAGCCGTACCGCGAGATCGTGTTCGAAGGGGTGGAATCTCCGTATATAGCTTCGTTTTACGACAACTCGATCACCTGTTATTCGTTCAGCAAAGCGCTGTCCATTCCGGGTGAGCGGATCGGCTATGTTGCGGTAAATCCCGCATGTTCCGACGCGGCGCTGATCGTGCAGATGTGCGGGCAGATCTCCCGCTGCATCGGCCACAACTGTCCTCCCTCCATCATTCAGCTGGCTATGGCGGAGGCGCTCGACGTGACCGCCGACATGTCGGTCTATGAAACGAACATGAATATTCTCTATGATGAGCTCATGCGACTGGGCTTTTCCTGCGTGAAACCCGGCGGCACATTCTACATGTTCCCCAAGTCCCCGCAAGAGGACGCCTCTTTGTTTTGCAAGCGCGCGATGGCATATGACCTTCTGCTCGTTCCAAGCGACAGCTTTGGGTGTACGGGGCATTTTCGGATCGCCTACTGTATCCCGAGCGAAAAAGTGATGCGCTCTCTGGACGCCTTCGCCAAACTGGCAAAGGAATACCGGTAACGAAGGAATAACACAAAACCGGCGCTTTATGGGGCGCCGGTTTTCATATGTGGCTCTTCTGATTCTCATGTCGTTTTATTAGCGGAAATCTACCTCGATTTGATTTTCATAAATAACTTCCCACTTTTCGTCCGCTTTGAGCGGATGATTGACCAGTGCCGCCAGATTTTTGCATTTGAGCTTCAACTCGTTGAGCGCTTTGACCAAACGTTCTCCCTGGCTTCCGGTATAAACAGGGCTCGGAAGCGGCGTTGGAAGCGTTGCCTTGCCCAAAAGGGAATTGATGTAGCCGTATATGAGGACGGTTCTCATGTATCACTGTGTACAATATATCAAGATGATAAACATCAAACGATTTCCCTATTTATTCTTCGTTTCGATTATCGGCTTATTACAGAATTGCATTATCGCTTCCATTATTTCGTCGGAATAGCGGAATGCGGTCATATATTTCTTTCTTTTGGCGTTCTTATAAACCTCTTTGTGAATCATCATACGCTCATTATCATTTAATTCGCGTTGTGAAATATATAAAATCCTACTTGCAATGGTTTCGCCAAACCCTCCTTTTATCTTTTCATTCTTTACTCGTATACCTATCTCTTTGATTTCAGTCCAATAATATTTCCTCAATATATAACCAAATTCCGAATACGTTGTAATTCCATCAGCATTTATCCTTATTCTCATAAAAGCTGATTTTCCCATACCATACATAATATACAGAGTAAATATTAATCCAAATACAAGCCCCCACCAATTATGATCCAGCAACATATATATATCTGCCACCACAAATATCATCTGCGGTATTCGTAGTATTCTTCGGTCTTCTTTTGTAGTTAGACCTAGTAATTGATCTTTCACTTTCATCACCCTTCATTTGGGTCTGGGGACGAAGGGCCTGGTCCGTTGTCCCACCAATCTACAGTTTTGTTTTATTAATATTATATCATTTCTTTTGCAGTATAGATAGTTTTAACGTAAAAGGCCCTCTCTCGAGGGCTTTCCATCTTGGTAGCGACGATCCGATTAGAACGGATGACAGGCCGTGTATCAACCGACTACTCAAGATCGTTGAGGTACGCCGCCATTGTCCTGTTACTATATTCAACAGGCACTCCCGCGTGACGAAATTTTATATGGGGATATGTTGGAATATTTTAAGTATAGTGCTGCTATCAAATATTTAATAATTCTAATAAACGCCCATCACTAAATATATGTGGATGAAAGGACGGAGATATTTGACCAATATCTGGCTTATACTTCAACATTAATTCTATTAATTCATAATTATTACCTTGCACCATTAAGGTGTCAAAAAATGCGTTGAATCCAATGATATCCTTTTTATTAATATCACCCCCATTATCAAGAATTTGCTTTGCAATAATCAGATCAGGAAAATCAGCAATATAATGTAATGCAGTCTTTCCCTTATTGTCAGTAATGTTTAGATCAATCCAATTCTCAATTAAAAATGTTGCGATATCGCGTTTTTTTCCGGCAACTGCTGCGTGTAATAAGCCTATGCCAAATCTACTCTTTTTGTTGATATTGGCTGGAGAAAATACTTGTTTAAATTCCTCTAAACTTCCATATGCTGCAACAACAAAAGGATGATTATCGTTTAAGTGTCTACTTTCTTTTTCATACGATAGAGGATCATTAACACCTAATAGAAGATTAATTATCTGTAGATCTGCCCCCTGTACTAGATTGATATTGAATTTTTCTTGCTGAACTTTATAATTTTCAGCCAATTCCAACATTTTATATTTTAAAGGAAATAAAAGCATTTGATGATAATACATACGGTTTTCATATGCAGTAGCTATTTGCTCCATACTTAGTATTGACAAATCGATATAAGATTTGCAGTGTTTAAGATCGGAAGAATAGTCCATTAAAGCTGTACTTGCTTCAAAAGAGATTTCTTGTTCTATACGTTCTTTAGAAATGTGGATTACTCCGGACGAATCACTATTAGGAAGCAATATAATATAATCATTTTTCGTTTCAGCATATATTCGAAGAAATATAGCAATACTGCTAACCGGTGATCCGTCAAGATCACTTTTTAATATAATTCTTAATTCTGTTGGAAAATCCATATTAATCTCCTTACCACCCAAGCAATGGTTCAAGTCCCCAAGACAAATTAGGAATATTCGGTAGTCCCTCATACTTTGGAATTTCAGAGTAAACTGGCTGAGTTCTACCAAAGTATCTACCTGAATCAGAAATCATATTGGTCCTCGTAATAACTTTTTCCTAGTTCATCACTAACATTATATCCCCCTGATCCTGTACCGTCATGATGATTTCTGTCGTCAAATTCCTCATCGTTCTGATCAAAGCAAGCTGGTTTATTTCTTGGTAGGAGCTGTCTAAAGTCATCCTTAATTACTTTCGGTCAACATCATGCATTGTCATCGGAGGGAAGCGGAGGGAACTGAAGTGGGACAAGGGACCTGTCCCCGTGTCCTTCTGTCCCCGTGTCCTTCTTGCACAGCTAGCGTGCCGTTCGGGAAAGCCAGGAGGCTGCTTGCCCTTGCTTGCACTATAGGGATTGATTACTGCACTTCAATTCTTTCAAGCTTAATTGTCACCTTTCCATTTTCGTTCTTACTTACAATCCCATATGCCGTGTATTTATCTCCTACTTTCATTCCCATTGGGAAATCATCAAAATTATATTTTAACGAATACTCTTTACCATTGTTACTTATTAAAGTAACGACATAGTTTGTACCAAGAATGCCATTCCAGTCTGACTTAATATTCATAACCGTTCCATAAACGAATACAGACTGATTAAGTACTATTTTTTCAAAATCAAATTCTACATATTTAGTCTTATCAATTAAAAACATTTCATCTTTATGCACTGCTGTTATCTCTTTTTGCATATTTGATGCAATAAATACATAATAATCACCGCTCAGAATAACGTTACTGGGTGCTTCAGTCCGATAAGAATCTGCTATATCTTTTACTTTTGGTATTACACTATCTCTGTCTTGATTTGGTTCGGTTGCCATTAGAAAAAGAGTTATCAATTCCTCAGCTCTTCCTCTATTACTTCTAATAACGCTTTCTGTATAAAAAGCATTTCTTGTTGCACTTCCATTGCTTAAAAAAACAATTGAATTGAAATACCTCTCATTAGATACAGCGAACGCGTAATTCCCTATATCGTTAGTCTTTCTTAAACTTCCTTTCTCAAGAGATATAGAAAAATTCCCCATCGCAAGAACCCTATCAAAACTGTTATAGATATCTTGAACATACTTAGGAACCTGTGTTGGCTCTGTTACCGGTTTTGAATATTTGGCTTTTGCCAATAATAAATCGTTTGGAATTACAGTAGGAATGTTTTTCGGGTCTATACAATCTATATAAAATCCAGTAACTGCTTGCTCTAATATCCCAGCATATAAGAAATACGTTCTGATGTTGTCACCAACTTTGATATCCTTCCAGTGATTAGTATATTCGGTTATTAGAAAAACAATTTGCCCATTTGATGTTTCAACGTAGTATGCAGGAGTAGGGGTATTACTGAAGCTATCAACTATTTTTGTCACCTTTCCATCTACATACATCAACGTGTTATCGAGATTTTGTTTCGTGGAGGAAGTGCTGAATATATTCGCAGGAGCTTCAATATATCCATCCACTTTAAAACTTTTCAGGCTGTCATATGTGCCGCCGCAACCGGATATTATAACGGCAATAGCCAGCACTGCCAATAAGATTGCAACCTTTTTCATCCTTTTTACTCCTTCAGGAAACACAGGCAACACAGAAACAGAGGCGAAACATACGAAGCACAGGAAGGGTTCTTTTGTTTCACTACACCCTATTGATCAGATTGACTGGCACCCCAGTACTCTTGAAACCTGCTTTGGGTTTTTGTTTTCAGAAAAAATGCTAGACACAAAATCGCTGTCCAATTCTTCTTCATCGTGAAATATCTCTTGCCGATTGTACCTCTAGGCATGACATAGTAGATACCGTTTTTGCTTATTTATCTTGATTCTCTCGGTATATATATGCTTTCTTCAACGTTTTTAATTTATTATATTACCTATTATTAGTTGAAGCAAGAAAGCCGTACTCGTGTTTCCCCGTGTTTCTCCATGTTTTTCATGGCGCAATAGAACCGTAGATCTCACTTTGAAAAGGCATCGTCTTTCAAACTGGTACATGTAATACTACGATCTTTATCAGCAAAAAGAGGTTCCCTTGTATCAAAAGATATTTATTCTCTCCGGCAGAGCCGGAGGTTGATTTGTACTTAAGTATAATATAAAACCGGCGCTGTTCTGCGCCGGTTTTCTTATGTGACTCTTCTGATTCTCATGTCGTTTTATTAGCGGAAATCTACCTCGATTTGATTTTCATAAGTAACTTCCCATTTATCGTCCGCTTTGAGCGGATGATTGACCAGCGCCGCCAGATTCTTGCATTTGAGCTTCAACTCGTTGAGCGCTTTGACCAAACGTTCTCCCTGGCTTCCGGTATAAACAGGGCTCGGAAGCGGTGTTGGAAGCGTTGCCTTGCCCAAAAGGGAATTGATGTACAACAGCTGCGTCTTTACATCTTGGAATTTCTGATAGATCTCAAACGCATCGGCCGCCGCACCGGAAACGTGCAGGGTGCCGGCTCCGGGGGCGGGGGTTCCCGGTGCCACGGTCGGTGTGGTCGGTACTGCGGTCGGTACCGCTGTCGGAATCGGCGTCGGAGTAGGCGTGGGGACCGGCGTCGGGACAGGAACCGTACCGTTGTTGATCATGGTCTGCACATAATTGACCAGCGTTGTGGTGTTGGGCTCATACACCTCGTACATCATTCTGGCCCATTTTTTCAGGACATACTCAAGGTCATATTCCGAATATTTGGAAACCGTGATGCCGTATACATCTTTGATGGTCTGCACCCGCTTTGCCTGATCGGTGATGCAGAAATTCCAGTTGAACACGCTTCGCATCGAGCCGCCGATGGTACGCATGGTGATGTTTTCTTCTTTGAGGTCATAGGCAAGCGCAGCCAGCGCCGCCGTTTGTCCGGCGGTGGTGTTGGTGAACAGCTTGCCTGAAAAGGCGCTGAGAATTTTCGGCAGATTCACCCAAAGGTTCTGCTCCTGCATTTTCTTAAAAACGGCGACCAACATTTTCTTCTGGCGGATAACGCGGTTTTTGTCGCCTTCCTGCGAATTATCTTCGAGGTTCTTGCGTACGCGCAGATAGTCAAGCACCGCTTGACCGTTCATCAGCTGCAGGCCCTTTTGGTAGGTTCTGCCGCCCATGGGAAAATCGAGATCGATATCGTATGTCACGCCGCCGATCGCATCCACAAGCTCTTTGACAACAGGCATGGTGACGGCGTAATAATAATCCACCGGTATGGTTCCGCCCAGCATCCATTCGGCCGCCTCGCATACCTTTGGCAGTCCTTCGGGAAAACCGCCGCCGCAGTCCAGCGATGCGTTGAGTTTATATATCCCCTGCACTCCCGGAATCTTCGCGTAGGTATCGCGGGGCAGGGAGATCATATCCACTTTCTTGTTGATAAAGTCCACGGCCAGTATCATCATCACGTCCGCATGGTAGGCTTTCTTGCCGGTCCACGTTTCACGCTCCACGGCATAGTCCACACCGATCAGCAGTATGTTGATGATGCCCTTGCTCTGCAGCATGGCTTGATCCGCCGCAGCTTTAATATCCTCGATGGATGCGCTGCTTGGAAGCGGCGTTCCTGCTGGCGGCGTAAACTGGCTGGTCGGATCATCGATGGCTTTCTTGAAATAGAAAAACACGCCCGCGCCCACGGAACACAGGACGAACAACACCGAAAGAACGACGAGCATGGTCGTCTTCTTCCAGTTCCGTTTGCCTTTTTTCTTTCCGTTGTTCCCGTTGGAAAGATCTGCCGCTTTAAGATCGTCGTCAAACAACGGCGTATCGGCTGCGTTCTGTTTCTTATTCCGTCGGGATATCAATGCGGAGTCCTCCTCTTCAAAGCTGCGTGCGCTTTGGTCTTCCTCGATCAGATTCTGGGGGTCTATACGGTCGGTATCTTCGAAATTGTCGCGGGCTTTCCGTCTCTTGCGATCCACGGATTGCATCCCTCTCCCTTAAAATTTAAAATTCATTGCAATTCATTCAATGGGATGTCACAGGACAATCCCATCCTTCTTGCACCTGCAAAGCCAACCTTATTCTATCGTGTCTTTGACACGAATTCAATGATTGTGCGGTAATTTCTCAATGAAAAACAATATTTTTTACTTAATTATAAGAATGTAACGTTTTGTTCAAATTTTATTCTCAATTCAGTCAAATTGTATCAACATTATTTTCACAAATACGAATGGTCGCGATACGCTGCGGTGTTTTGGGCACATCCCGGGCATCGGTTGCAACGGACGCTATCTCATCGAGCACGTCCATTCCTTCCACCACACGTCCAAACGCCGCATACTGACCATCCAGATGTGGCGAATCCTGATGCATGAGGAAAAACTGGCTTCCCGCGGAATTGGGGCTTTGAGAGCGAGCCATCGAAATGACGCCGCGCGTATGTTTGATGCGGTTGTCCACACCGTTAATGCGGAATTCCCCCTTGATGGTATAACCGGGTCCGCCCGTGCCGTTGCCCAGCGGGCATCCGCCCTGGATCATAAAGCCGCTTATGACGCGATGGAATACCAACCCGTCGTAGAACCGCTTCTCGATCAGGCTCAGAAAGTTCTTCACCGTCTCGGGAGCGCTGTCGGGATACAACTCCAAGAGCATCTTTTTCCCGTTCTCCATTGTGATCTGTATCATGTATGTTCCTCCTGCTGCATAGCCAACTGTATTTTTTCGAAATGCCTGTCCATCAGCTTGGTGACAAGCTTCCTGTACAACCGTACAAGGCCGGCACCCACTAGGATAAATATACCCGCTTGTACAGCCAATAACCAGGTAAGCGGCTGCATTTGAAAGAAGTGCGGGAAGTATCCGTATAGCACAAACAGCGATGCCGTCATTCCCACCCACAAAGCCAGGCGCAGCTGATTGAAAGGCCGACAAGCATTGTACAACAAATTGGCGCAGAATGCACCAGTTATATAAACGCAAAGCGTTCCGATCCCTAAACCATCCAGCCCGAGCAGCCCCGAAAACATGTTTACCAGCGCTACCAGTGTTGCGATCACAAGACCGCTGGGCAGCGCGCGCTGCAAAACTGCATAGAAGAAATTGTCCGCGATCCGGTTGCGGTTTGGCTCCAACGCCAGAAAAAAGGACGGAATCCCTTCCATCAGCGCGCCGATGAGCGTCAGCTGGATCGGGATATACGGGTACCGGATAACGGAAAAAACCGTAATGAACGTAATGACGAATGAATACACGGTCTTGACAAGATACAGCGACGCGGTCCGCTGGATGTTGTTTACCACCCTTCGTCCCTCCATCACCACGTTTGGCAGCGATGCGAAATTGTTGTCCAAAAGCACAATCTGTGAGATGTTTCGGGCGGCTTCGGTGCCGGAGGCCACCGTGATGCTGCAGTCCGCATCGCGCAGCGCCAAAACGTCGTTGACGCCGTCGCCCATCATCGCGACCGTATGTCCCGCGTCATGAAGCGCGCGTATCAGAATCCTCTTTTGATGCGGACTGACCCTGCCGAATACGGAATATTGCAGCGCGGCGTCTTTGATTTGCTGCTCATCCTGCATTTCCCGAAGATCGATCGCTTTTTCGGCATCCGCCATCCCGGCTTTTTTGGCTATCGCTTTGAGCGTTTGCAGGTTGTCTCCCGATATGATTTTAATGGTTACGCCCTCCCGGCGGAAAAAATCAAGTATCTCACCCACATCCTTACGCAACGGATCGCGAAGCGCAACGGCAGCCAACGGGATCAGATCACTTGGCAGAGCGGACTGTAATTCCTGCTTGGAAAGCGCAAACAGCAAAACCCGCGCGCCTTCGTTTTCATATTGCGAAATGCTCGGAGCCATCGGTCCCGAAGCTTTTGGCCACAGTACATCGGGTGCACCCAAGAATACTGTACCAAACCCGGCGATCGATACGGCACTCCATTTGCGCGCGGAGGAAAACGGAATGATCCGGGTTTCGCCCTCAACAGGTTTCTGATAGAAATACTGCCGTATCGCCTCAATGGTTGCATTGGAATCGGTCTGTGCGTGTAAAAATCTTCCGATGTGCCCTTCAATCTCCTGTTTTTCAAGATCGCACAACGAAATCCATTCCCAAACCTGCATGTTCCCTTCTGTCAGCGTCCCGGTCTTGTCCAGGCACAGCATGTCTACGCGGCTTAGCGTTTCAATGCCGAAAAGCTCATGGATCAGCGTCTTTTTTTGAGCGAGCTTGATGACGCCCAGCATCAGCGACATGCTGGTCAACAGCACCAACCCGTTTGGCATCATGCCCAATAGAGCCGCAGCGGTGGTAACGACGGCATCGTGCATCGACAGATGCAGCAGGAATACCGAACGCAGCATCAGGACAATGCCCAGCGGCAAAATGAACACCTGTGTGAATTTCACCACACGGTTGAGCGTGTTCAACAGTTTGGAATGCAATTTTTTAAGCTTTTTTGCATCCTGTTCGATGGATACCGCATAGTTGTCTTTTCCCAAATGCTCCACTTTGGCATAACAGCGTCCGCTTATGACAAAACTGCCGGAGAGCAATAAATCCCCCGGTCTTTTGAGGATGGGGTCCGCCTCGCCGGTTAACAGCGCTTCGTTGACCTCTATCTCCCCTTCCGCGACATATGCGTCGACACTTATCTGATTGCCTGTTTCCAAGGTGATGATATCATCCAGCACCAGTTCTTCCACGTCGATCTGCTGCGTCTTGCCGTCCCTGATCACATGAGCGCGCGGCATGGAGAGTAAGGACAGCTTTTCAACGAGCCTTTTGGAACGGATCTCCTGGATGATGCCCAGCAGCGTATTGATGATGACCAGTGCCATAAAAAGCATGTTGCGGTATGCGCCCACAAGAAAGACGAAAAGAGCAAGGCTCACGTTGAACAGGTTAAACAGTGTAAACGTGTTGTCACGGATGATATCCCATACCGACTTTTCGATTCCTTTGGGCTGTGTATTGACCAGCCCTTTTTCGATTTGTTCGCTTACCTGCTTTGCATCCAAACCCATTGCTGTCGTGGGATGCAGGCGCGATATCTTTTGTTCCATCCTATATCTCCAAACCAATGACTTTGTTTTATGATAACAGAGCTTCCGGCAAAATGCACCCTTTTTAGCCGCAACAGACCGCCCTGTCTCAGCGTCGAGGGAAGTTTGATGCCGTTTGGCTTTGAATTGGCAGCGTCTTTTGCATTGCTTTCTATTGTCGGATTAAATTGCAAAGCGTTTTGCCGATGTGATACAATAGATTCTGATGAACAAGCGGCTTATGGTCTGTTCATCCGCTCAATAGAGCGTCAAATGCACGCGGGAGGTTTTTGCCTTGTTGGAATCCGGTGAAAACTATTTGGAAACAATTCTGGTCCTTGCCGGGCGTTTGGGCTACGTCCGTTCGGTGGATATAGCCAACGAACTCGGCTATTCCAAACCCAGCATCAGCCGGGCGATGTCCATTTTGAAAAACAAAGGTCATATAACCATCCAGCACGATGGCAGCATTCTTTTAACGCCGGAGGGCAAACATCTCGCGGAAGCGATTTTTGAACGGCATTGCTGCATTACGAAATACCTCGTACAGGCGCTGCATGTGCCCGAGAATATAGCGGACAACGATGCCTGCCGCATCGAACACATCATCAGCGAAACGACTTTTTTGCACATCAAAAACTGGGTTCAACAGAATACTATCGAAACATAAGCGTACCGGCTGAAGCGCAAAACCAAAACCCGCGAAACCTTCGCGGGTTTTTCATTTGTTCGCATTTTTAGTGCCCCATCAGTTTCAGGTATTCGTCGTATACCCCGTTTATCATCGCGTCCATACTGTAACGGCTTCGCACGTGCTGTGCTCCGCACATCCCAAGTTGCTTGGCGTAAGCGGGGTCGTCGG
Source organism: uncultured Christensenellaceae bacterium (assembly GCA_942492795.1). Lineage (GTDB taxonomy): Bacteria > Bacillota > Clostridia > Christensenellales > QAND01 > RGIG3178. The sequence continues at coordinate 721,595 of OW818639.1, read as the reverse complement.
CCAGCGTTCGCAACGCCTCCGCTAGCGCCACAGCATCGTTGGGCGGCACCGTCAGTCCGTGCTGCCCGTGTACGCTCACATACGGAACGCCGGTGGGCAGATTCGTGTTGATGACGGGCTTTGCAAAGCACATGGCCTGCAGCTGGACCAAGCCGAACGCCTCGCTGTTTTGGATGGACGGAAGCACGAGCATATCGCAATCCCGCATACACGCTTTGACATCGGCATCATCCCGAACGCCGATGAAGCGGATACGGTTTTCGATGCCCAATTGCTCGGATACGTTCCGAAGCTCCTCCCCAAGAGGTCCTTCGCCAAGAACGGTAAGCCGCACATTGTCAACCTGTGCCATAGCGCGGATAAGAATTTCCACTCCCTTGTAATATACCAGGCGTCCCACAAAAAGCACCTCGGCGATTCCCGCGTTTGCATCCGGCAGAATCCGTTGTGGGTTGGCGTTTTTCACAAATTCGTCCGCGTCGATGCCATAGGGTACGACGATGCATTTGTCGCGGTATTTTTCCAAATGTTCGGACCCTTCAAAATGCCCGGCGGTTGCTGCCATGATAACATCGGCCCGTTTTAAAAAAGCGTGCATCAGCGGTTTATAGAACCATAACAGCTTTTTTTGCCGAACGACGTCGCTGTGCCAATACACCGCGACCTTACAGCGTTTGCCAAAAAGCATATACGCCAGATCGCCCAGCGGAAACGGCATATGGAACTGTACGATGTCGGCGGACTTGGAAAACTTCCGATAGAGCCTAAAAAAGCTCAGCGACAACGGCATCGAGAGCATCTTCCCGGGGCTTGCGGCGCGCACCACCTCTACGCCGTTTATTCCATCCACAACCGTTCTCCCTTTTTGGTTGCAGACCAAAACCCGTACGTTCGCCCTGTCTTTTAGCCCTTCGCTGAGGTTTTGCACCACCTGCTCCACACCGCCGATGACAGGGGCATAGTATTTGTTTACCTGGAGAATGTCGAGTTTTTTCACGATTCATCCTCCCTGATGAGCTGTTGGTATACTTTCAACAGCTCTTGCGCCGTTCTTTCCCACGTGAATGTCAACGCGCGCTGCCGACCCGCTTCGCTGAGTTTCTGGCAAAGCAACGCATCGTCCATTAGCGTTTCCATGGCGTTGGCTATCAACCCGACATTCAGCGGATCCACCAAAATGCCCGCGTCCTGCACGACTTCCGGCAGCGAGGCGGCGGAAGATGCGATCACAGGCGTACCGCAGGCCATCGCCTCCAGCGGTGGCAGGCCAAATCCTTCGTACAGCGAGGGGAACACAAAAGCGAGCGCACCGGATATCAGCGGCGGCGCATCCTGTTGGGGAACATACCCCGTAAAGATGACATGATCCTCAAGATTGTTCCGTTTCACGGCCTCGAATATCTCCTCAAATTGCCAGCCTTTTCGCCCGGCGATGCAAAGAGCAGGCACATCGGTGCGCATTTCATGCAGCCGCGCGTAAGCTTCGATCAGCCGCACCAGATTCTTGCGCGGCTCCAGCGTTCCAAGGTATAGAAAATAGCGCGCAGCAAGGCCGTAGGTTTGCCGTACGCGCTCAATCTCTTGCGCCGGGATATCGGGATGAAAAGCCTCAAGATCCACGCCGCACGGGATGACGGTGACTTTTTGCTCCGGCACGTTTAAATAGCGCAAAATCTCCGATTTGCTGAATTCCGAAATGGTGACGATGCGATGCGCCCTCTTGACGGATTTTTTCAAACTAAGCTGCAGCATGGCGCGCGTTTTGGCGTTCATGGTCTCGGGAAACGCACAAAAGACCATATCGCACACCGTCGTGACGCGTTTGCCCTTCACTCCCGGCGGAATGTAATAATTGAAAAAATGCGTGACATCGGCGTTCGCGCCAAAAAAAAGGCTGTACGGAATCGGAATGAAATTCCACAGCATCTTATACAGAACATCGTGAAACCAGCTGCATTTGCGAAGTTTTAGGCCCTTGTCGCAGAGTTTTTGTATCTCCGCCCATTGGCGCTCATACCCGCGCTTTTTGCGCATGGTGAACACATTGAGCGATCCTTTCATCGCCTCGTCGCCCGCCAGCGCATACAGCGTATTGTACGCCATCATGCCGATGCCCGTCTTTTGTGGCTCCAGCAGCAGTTGCGCATCAAAATCAACGCGTATCGGCTTCATCGGTTTTTCCCCGACACGTTTTCCAACAAGTGCTTCAAGCGTTCCATGATGCTATGCCAGGTATAATTTCGCTCGACATATGTTTTTCCGTTGTTCCCCATGGCAACGCGAACCGTTTCGTTTTTCAACAGATAGGATAGGCAACCTTCAAATTCGTAATAATCCGTATAGTAAAGCCCCGCGTTGCTTTTAAGGCAATGCGCCCGGAGCACCTCACAGTTCCCGTTTACCAAAACCGGCGTTTCCATCGAAAACGCTTCGAGCACCGCGATGGACAGGCTCTCGTACGGCGACGGCAAAACAAGCGCCTTTGCGTGCTGCAGGATGAAGAATTTGTCCTCTTCGCTGACAAATCCCAACGGCAGGATATCCGGTCTTTCGGGGATGTCCATATGCGCCTTGCCCATCAGCACCAGCTTCAAATCGCCGCCGTGCGTTTTCTTGTAATGCATGAAATAGTCGAACAGCGCCTGACAGCCCTTCGCCATCGGTTCGATGCGCCCGACATAGACGATCATCTGTTCGTTTTCAAGCGATTTGGCCGTTTCGCTTACGGCGTCGCCCAGCGTCGGCACCCAAACACCCGCCCCAAGAATATCGTACGGAATATCCTGGTTGTGGAAGGTCCTGTGCACGAACGCCTGCTCCTCGTCGGTTAAAAACACGATCGCCCGAGGGGATGTCAGCACATCGCGGTAGGTGCTCATATAGATGGGCGGCTCGTCATGGGCGGTGGGGATTAAAATGGCCTTATCCGCCACTTCCTTGATGCCATAGTACGTCAGATAATACAGATACGTCACGAAAATGAAAATATCGTAGTCGTCGTGATGATCGTGCAGATATTGGATCAGTTTGGGGCAATACGGTCCCTGCTCGTCCACCCAATGGCGCTGCTCCGTTTCCGGCACCGTATCCGGATGCTGCAAAATCTTGCACAGCTTTGCGAATTTTTCCACATCCCGCGGCTTTTGTACCGCAAACCGCCGGATTTTAACGCCGTTTAATGTTTCGAGCCCCTCCGGGTAATGGTTGTCCCACGTCATATAATCAAGCGCGCAGGTGGTCAGCACCTCAACGTCAAAATCGGCGCAAAGGCGTTCGGCGATGGATCGCGTATACGCTTCCGACCCGCCGACAACGTCCTCGCCGTAGCGCTGGTTGATCAATGCAATGCGCATCATGTTGTCTCCAAAAACGCCTTGAGGGCTTTGCGGTGCTGCTCTGCCACCTTGTCGTATGCAAAATCCGCGAGCCGCTTGCGCTGCCCCTGAATGATATGGTCATAAAGCAAAGGATCACTTAGCACCCTGTCCATCATCATGGCTGTAAACACCGGGTCCTTCTGCGGCAAAAGCACGCCGCTGCCGTTGAGCGTTCCCTTTATCGCGGTGGAATCGTATGCGAGTACCGGCACGTCAAAGCTCATCGCTTCCAGAAGCGGTATGCAGAATCCCTCGTGCTCGCTCATGCAAAGAAATAAATCTGCCGTCTTGTAATACGCCAATATCTGTTCAAAGCTCACGTGTCCGGTGATGGTGGCGTCAAAGAGCCCCAGTTCCTTCATATAGGCTTTAAGCCGTATCGCATACGGATCGTCGAACGTATAATTTCCCACAAGCGTCAATCTTGCGTGCGCATTGATGTTCTTCTGATAATAGGCGAAAGCGGCGAGGATGTCCTCCTGCTTTTTGTTGGGCACGATGCGCCCCACGAACAGGATGTGTTTCAGATCGTCCTGAAACTTCGCCAAAACCGCTTCGTCGGGCTTTTTCTTATAGTCTTCAAACGGGATAAGAATGGGCAGCACCGTCACGTCGCCGTGATACCCCATGTCGAGGATATCCTGACGGTTGAATTCCGAATCCGCCCAGACAGCGTCGACATGCTGGATGAGCATCCGCGCGTTGTCAAGCCCCAGGGATGTCTGCCGTATCATGTCGCCGGAATACCCTTCAAAGAAATGCGGCGGCGTCGTATTGTGGTAGACCATGATCTTGCGGCACGGGAGCGCCGCTATACGGTCGGCAAGGGCGGTTCCGATAGCCTGATGATAGATTAAAACGTCGTCCTTGTTCAGCTTCGGAAGCTTCTCCACATCGTGGCGCAGTTCTTTCGGCACGTTTTTTGCGTTGTGAACCGCATAGATCGCGGTATCAAATCCCATGGATTGGATGACTTTCATCAGGGCATAGGTATGGTTGCCTACCCCGTCGCCAAGCGAAAATGTCGGCGTGACCTGAAGGATGCGCATGCTCAGCCCTCCGCCTTATTCAACTGCGCTTCGAGCTGTTCGATCTGCTTTCTAAGCGCGATGTTTTCCGATCGCAGTTCCCGCACCGCCTGCCACAGGGCGGTTTGATCCTCCGCGGGGATCTGGATGTAGGCGCGGATGGATTGCATGCCCTGCACCACATTGGCGTTGAAGTTGTTCTGATCCGTAACGATAGGCTCTATATAAAACTTGGACATTTTGCGGATAATCTTTTTGAAAAACAGGATACCTTTTCCCAAGACATTGCGCCGGGATTGCAGCTGGCGGTACGCATAGACCTGCTTTAGGCGGTCCATCTCCGAAACCAGCTGTGAAAAGCGCACAGGGTCGTATTCCGTTATGGTCTCAAACGGGGTGGCATGGATGGTATCAAACGGCAATACGGTGTTGCGCAAGCCACGGTCGGCAATCTCCTGCCGGATATCCGCCATGATACGCCCGACGTCTACGGTTTCTTGTTGCATTGTAATCCCTCTTATTGTCTGAATTCCCAATGGGATGGTATATGGACAGCGCCCGGTTCAATGGGCGGTGCCACAACATTAATCGTCACGGCGCCTTCACGCCTGTCGATGGGTACGTGTTCTTTGGTATGCATCAATACGTTTACGCCATAGTCGCCCATCATCAGCGGAATCCCGTGCAGGGTCAGCACCGCTTCCTTTGCGTCAAACGGGATATCGGCACCCTTGGCGGTCAGCAAAATCCCCTGCGTATTCTGCACATATACCTCGATGAGGCTGGGGATATCGGATGCCATCGAAAGCTCGATGCTAACCTGTACGTCTTCGCCCGCAACAAAAGTTTCCCTCGGCTCCCCGTTGCACATAAGCGAAACCCCGTGGATCGCGCCGATGTCGGGGCGCTTGCTCGCGTCGCTGAGCACCATTTTTTTGGACATATACGACATGTACTGCCCATGTACTTCCTGCGGAATTCCCTCCGAACGGATCGCTCCGTCCAACAGCCAGATGGAGCGGTCGCAGATACGTTCGATCTGCCCGAGCGAGTGCGAAACGATGATGATGGTGGTGCCTCTGCGCTTGATTTCCTCCAGCCGTTCAAAGCATTTCTGCTGGAACGCCGCGTCGCCCACGGCCAGGATCTCATCGATCAAAAGCACGTCGGCGTTGACATGGATCGCAACGGCAAACGCAAGCCGCATGTACATGCCGGAGGAATAGGTCCGCACCGGGCTGTCGATAAACTGGTGCAACTCCGAAAAATCGATGATGCTCTGCAGTCGTTCGTCGATCTCCCGCTTGGTCATGCCAAAAATAGCCGCGTTGGTGTAGATATTCTCCCGACCGGACATGTCGGGGTGAAAGCCTGCGCCAAGCTCGATGAGGCTTGAAACGCGGCCTCTTACCGTAATTTCGCCGGTGTCCGGCGATATGATGCGGCTTAACAGTTTGAGCATCGTGGACTTGCCGCTGCCGTTTTCACCGACGATGCCGACCGCCTCGCCTTTATACAGGGAAAAGCTGATGTTTTTGAGCACCCACCGCTCCTCGTAGGAGCTGCGCTTGCGAAACAGCAGGCGTTCCTTGAGCGTTTGGCCTTTATCGTGGTAGAGCTTGAACTTTTTGGAAACGTTTACAACGTCTATCGCGTTCACTATATCTCCTCCACAAAATGCTTTTTCAGCTTGCCAAAGACAAAGAACCCCAGAATCAGGATCGCAACGCCCAAAACAAACGCAAGGATGAGCGTCTGCATCGCGGGGATTTTTGCGTAATAGAGGATATCGCGGTATGCCAATACGACAGGCGTCATCGGATTTGCCATAAAGACCGGCAAAAGACGCTTTGGCACGATATCGATGCTGTACATGATGGGCGTCAGATACATCCAGGCCATCGTAAAAATACCGAGGATGTGCTCCAGATCCCTGAAATAGACCGTGATGGCGGAGGACAAAAGCGCTATCCCGAGGGCCAGAATATATTCGACGATCATCACGATCGGCAAAAACAGCAGCGCCACAAAATTGATGGGCGTGCCGGATAGCAGTATCACGACAAAGATGATGATGAACGAAAACAGCATGTTGAAAAAACAGCTCGTCACATAGGCCAGCGGCAGCACTTCACGCGGGAAGTATATCTTCTTGACCATGTCCTTCTGCGCCAAAATGGAGCTTGCGCCGCCGTTGAGCGAGGAGGAAAAGAATATCCACGGCACCAATGCCACAAACAGGAACAGGTAGAACTTTTCGATGTTAGCACGCAAGATGAACGAAAATACCACGGTATAGACCGCCAATTGGAGCAGCGGGTTGATAAACGTCCATAAAAAACCCAACACCGAGCCTTTGTATCTTCCGCGCAAATCCTTTTTCACAAGTGAAATAAGCATTTGCCGGTAGGCAAACAACTCCGAAAGTACGCGCATCTGTTACTCCTGTTCCAAAATTTGGCGCCAATACGCCAGTGTATCCTCTATGCTCTGTTCCAGATCCACCATCGGTTTCCAATCCGTATCCGTTTGTAATTTCGTGATGTCCGCCTGCAGAATCGGCACATCCGACGGGCGCATTTTTTGCGGATCGGTTTCCACCCGGACGGAGACTTTGCCCTTTTGCAGGATCGTTTGCAGCACCACATCGATGCTGTACGCGTTCCCGCTTCCCACATTATACACTTCGCCGGTTTTGCCCGTCTGTGCCAATTTGGCATAGGCGCGCACGACATCGCGTACGTCGGTAAAATCCCGCTTTGCCTGCAGGTTGCCGACGCGCATCACAGGCTCGCGTTTTCCCGATTCCATTTCCGCGATCTGACGGCAAAAATCCGACACCACAAAAATCGGCGCCTGTCCGGGGCCGATGTGGTTGAACGCGCGTATCATCACGACGTCGATCCCGTAGGCGCGGCAGTAAATCTGCCCGGTCATCGCCTGCGCGATCTTGGTCATCGCATACAGGTTTCCGGGGCGCAGCGGATTTTCCTCGCTGACCGGGACCTCCTGCGGCTGCACAAAACCGTATTCCTCGCCGGAACCGATCAGCAGCGTACGCACGGGTGATTTTTGCACCCGAAGCGCCTCTAGTAGGTGCAGCGCGCCCTTGATATTGATGTCCACCGTCAAGTCGGGTTTTGCCCAGGACAGCGCCACCGAGCTTTGCGCCGCAAGATGGAAAATCACCTGTGGTGTAACCTCGTCAAGCAGCTGCTCGATTGCGCCGGGGGATAAGATGTCAAGGTCGTAGACGTTTTTGTCCGCAAACCCGATTTTTTCCTGCGGCAGCTTCGTTACCGCCACATCCCAGCACAAGTCGTCGTTCAGATGGCGGTACAGATGCGCCCCAACGAATCCGGCGGCACCGATGATCAGCGCTTTCATGTATTGTGCAGCGATTTTATCCGCAGCTCCTCCTTTACGCATTGCAAATCGTTGTCCGCCATGCGGCTTACCAGCTGCGCAAACGTTATCTCGCGTTTCCAGCCAAGCTCCGTTTCGGCTTTGGTCGGGTCTCCCAGCAGCAGTTCCACCTCCGCGGGACGGAAAAAGGCGGGGTTCACGCGAACCACCGTGCGTCCGCTCGCCTTGTCCACACCGGTTTCCTCCACACCCGTACCATGGAATTCGATGTCCATGCCCACGGCACTAAACGCGTTTTGCACAAATTCGCGCACGGTGCGGGTTTCCCCGGTGGCGATCACAAAATCGTCGGGCTCGTCCGCCTGCAGCATCAGATACATCGCATACACGTAGTCTTTCGAGTGGCCCCAGTCGCGCTTGGCGTCCATGTTGCCCAGTTCCAACACATCCTTCACGCCCATCTTGATGCGTGCCGCGGCGTCGGTTATCTTGCGCGTCACAAACTCCAACCCTCTGCGCTCCGATTCATGGTTGAACAAAATCCCGGAACAGGCAAACAGGTTATAGCTTTCGCGATAGTTCTTCGTGATCCAATGCCCGTACAGCTTCGCAACGCCGTAGGGGCTGCGCGGATAGAACGGCGTGGTCTCCTTTTGCGGGATCTCCTGCACCAGGCCGAACATCTCCGATGTCGACGCCTGATAGAACCGCGCGTCCGGTTTGACGATGCGGATGGCTTCAAGCATGTTGGTAACGCCCAGCGCGTCGATCTGTGCGGTCGCGAGCGGCTGTTCCCAGCTCGTGGCCACAAAGGACTGCGCCGCAAGGTTGTATACCTCGTCGGGCTGCGCGATTTTCATGGCTGTGACAAGCGATACGGGGTCGATCATATCCGCGTAGATGAAGGTGATCTTATCCTTCAGGTGCGCGACATTGCCGTAATCCACAACGGACTTCCGGCGCATGACGCCGTATACCTTATAGCCCTTTTCCAGAAGCAATTCGCTTAAGTAGCTTCCGTCCTGTCCTGTAACGCCGGTTATCAATGCACGTTTCATCGTATGCCTCCTAGAGTAAATCGTGGCGCCCGCGGTTTCGAAGCGCTTCCAAAAAGACCTTGACCTGTTGCGCCTGATCCTTGTTGCAGATCATCAGCACATCCTCGGTGTCCACGATGACAAGGTCGCTGATCCCCATGGTGGTAACCAGACGCTTTCCGCCATAGATGGTGCATCCGTTGGTCTCCAATGCCAGCACATCGCCCTGAATGGCGTTGTCATACTCGTCCTTATCGTGGATCCGGCCGACCGCCGTCCAGCTCCCGACATCGTCCCACCCGAAGTTGCCCGGGATGGTGTAGATGTTCTTTGCGTGCTCCATCACGCCGTAATCGATGGAAACGGAATCGAAGTGTTCAAACTCCTCCCGCAGCACCGCATTGTAATCGGGCGTATCGACAGCCTGCACTATGCGCTGCAGCCCTTCATAGAGCTTGGGCATAAAGCGTTTGAACTGCTCCATGATGGTGGATACCTTAAAGACGAACATCCCGCTGTTCCACAGGTATTCCCCTGTTGCAAGATAGGCAAGCGCCGTTTCGTAATTGGGCTTCTCTACAAATTTCTCCACGGCGTATACACCGTTTTGGATATTCTGCGCATCATAGTGGATATAGCCGAAACCCGTTTCGGGGTAAGTTGGCGAAATGCCGATGGTCACGATGTTTTCATTTTCCGTAGCTACGGAAATGGCGGTGTTGAGCACGTTTAAAAAGCCCTGTTCATCCACGATCAGATGATCGCTCGACAACACGACCATCAAGCAGTCGCCGACCCGTTTTTGCAATATTGCCGCCGCAAGCCCGATGCACGGCGCGGTGTTTCTGCCCATCGGTTCGCAGAGGATGTTCTCCGCCTTCAGTTCCGGCAGCTGCTGAAGCGTCAGCGTCTGGTACAGCCCGTTGGTGACGATCAGGACGTCCTCTTTGTTCACCAGCGGTAAAATACGGTTTACCGTCTGCTGGATCATGGTGGCATCCTTTTGCGTGAGCGGCAGGAACTGCTTGGGTCTGTGTGTCCGGCTCATCGGCCAAAAGCGCTCCCCCTTGCCACCGGCCATAATCACTGCACTGATTTTCATTGCGTACCCTCTTTTCGAAGCACCCTGTTGCGCAGCACGCAACAGGATCCTTGGATATCATACAATCCCATCCCGGCCGGGATGAAATAACAATCGCCTGTTTTGGCCTCGTACGTTTTATCCTGATGCACGATTTCTCCCGTCCCTTTTATAAACAACAGCGCGTCAAAAGACGCTGCATCCGCATCCAGCGTCACGTTGTACCGTATCGTATAGCGTTCGGTAAAAAACAGCGGGGAATCAAAAAGGATGTCGTGCGTATATGCTGCGCAGTCGGCCACGTTCACGATATCGGCCGGTTTTCCGTCCGTCTTTTGGGTGATCGCCACGCGGGCGGCTTCCTCCACATGCAGCGGCCGCATATTGCCCGAAGCGTCCTTGCGCATAAAATCAAATGCCCTAAAAGTGGTGTTGGCGCTCTGCTGGATCTCTGCGATTAAAAGTCCGGAGCCGATCGCGTGCATGGTCCCTGCGTGAATATGAAATACATCCCCTTGTTGGGCCGGAACTTTGTTGAGAACGTCACAGATGCTTCCGTCCAACGCACGGGCTTGTATCTCGTCGCGCTGTACGTCCCGGTTGAACCCGTAGTACATGGCCGCACCCGGGGCGGCGTCCATCACCACCCAAATCTCCGTCTTGCTCTGCTGTCCGCGGGATGTATCGGCCGTTTCCGGGGTGGGATGCACCTGGATGGACAAATCGTCGTTGGCATCGATGAATTTAATTATAAGGGGAAATGCACAGCTTTTATCAAACCCTTGTCCTGCATATTCCGGATGCTGTGCCAATATATCCTTTAACAGCCAACCGGCGTATACGCCGTTGGCAACACCGCTCAAACCGTCCTCATGGCAGCTCAGTTCCCAGGTTTCCGCCATGCTTGGTTCATCGTATTGCTTAAACAGCACTTTTTTTAGCTTGTTGCCGCCCCAAATCGCCGCCCTAAAGGCCGGAATACATCGCATCGGATACAAGGAAAAGCCCTCCCAGTTTGTTTTTTCTGTGTCATGAGTTGCCATGCCTGTCCACCTGATGTATAATCCTGTTGCGCCAACACATGATAATATATCCACCTATTCTTTGCAAGCATTCCACAGAGAAGGAGATTTCTTTCATGCGCACACAACAGCAAATCCAAGAGCTCTACGAAGACTGGCAACAAAAAGCTGTCGGTGATCCGGATCTGTTGGTCGAACTCAACGGTATCCGGGGCAACGACATCGTGGAGCGTTTTTACACCGATATTGCCTTTGGAACCGGCGGTTTGCGCGGTGTCATCGGTGCGGGAACCAACCGCATCAATATCTATACCGTAGCGCGTGTCACAAGCGGTCTCGCCCGATATCTTTTTTCACAAACCGACGCCCCAAGCGTTGCCATAGCCTATGACAGCCGCATCAAGAGCGAGCTTTTTGCGAAACACGCTGCTTGTATTTTAGCAAATCAGGGCGTTCATGTATATATTTTTCAAAAGCTTATGCCCACGCCGACGCTGTCCTTTGCGGTAAGAACGCTTGGCTGCGATGCCGGGATCGTGATCACGGCCAGCCACAACCCCGCCAAGTACAACGGGTACAAAGTGTACGGCGCCGACGGCTGCCAGATAACGCTGGAGGCGGCGGATCGCGTTTTGGAAGAGATGGAACACTACCCCTACTTTACGGATGAGGCGCTTCCCTCCTTCGATTCGCTGATTCAAAACGGAATGATCCGTTACATCGAAGACGGCATCGTCACACAATACATCGAGGCCGTAAAGGCGCAATCCGTCGTATTGGATCAAAGCGGCAGGGATGACCTTCGCATCGTCTATACCCCGCTTAACGGCGCGGGTCTTGACTGCGTACTGCGCACTTGGAAGGAAACGGGATTCACAAACGTAACCGTCGTGCCGGAACAAAAGGAGCCGGACGGCAATTTCCCGACATGCCCTTCGCCCAACCCCGAAACCAAAGAAGCGCTGTCGTTGGGGCTTGCGCTTTTAAAACAAATACAAGGCGATCTGTTGATCGCCACCGACCCGGACTGCGACCGCGTTGGCATCGCCGATAGAGACGGCGAGCGCTATGAGCTTCTATCGGGCAACGAGGTTGGCGTTTTGCTCTTTGACTATATTTGCCAGATCCGCAGCGCATGCGGCACCATGCCGAAGAATCCGTTGCTGATCAAAACCATCGTGACCACCGAAATGGTCGTCCCCATAGCCAACAGGTACGGCGTTGAAGTGATCAACGTGCTGACGGGTTTTAAATTCATCGGCGAACAGATCGGGTGTCTGGAAAACACGGGCGAGGAAAGCCGCTATATCTTCGGGTTTGAAGAGAGCTACGGATATCTGTCCGGCGCTTACGTGCGGGACAAGGACGGCGTTGACGGCGCTCTTCTGATCGCCGAAATGGCGGCGTATTACAAAAAACAGGGCAGATCGCTGCTGCAGGCGCTTGAGGATCTGTATGCCGCGTACGGCACCTACCTCAATTACCTGCAAAGCCTGCCGTTTGAAGGCCGCGACGCATTGATGCAAATGCAGGAATTGATAGAGAAAATGCGCAACAATCCCCCGACCAATATCATGGGCATATCCGTATGTTCGTTTTCCGATTATCTCGGATCGTTCACCAAAACGTCGGACGGGAAAACGCTGCCCATCGATTTGCCTTCCTCCGATGTGCTGCGCTTTGACATGGAAGACGGCTGCACCATCGTCGTACGCCCCTCCGGCACGGAGCCGAAGCTGAAGATCTACTATTCGATCAAGGCTGACTGTAAGGAAAAGGCAAATGTCCTGTGTGAGCGGTATGTGGAGTTCTTTACCGAGCAGTTCAGCTGATTCCGAAATAAATATTTACAGATATCATGTTCCGCAAGCGTTATAGCTCTGCGGAACATTTTTCTATATTGCCCTTCCCGCTTCCGCTTTCTCAGCCCCAAAGCAAGGGTGCTTCTATGCGATGAATCGTTGATTGTTGGATATGGCAGGGGTATAATTTTCAAAAACAGATACCGGAGGAAATTTTTATTTAGATTGTGAGGACAAAATGCAAGATGCACCTAAGGATGATACTGCATCCTCCCTCCAACATAGGGAGCATATGCATGATGCACAGCAAAGCCACGAAACACAGGCTCGTGACCGGCCTGTTATAAAAGGCGCGGACCATCACGAAGGCATGGACATTAAAAGGGGCACTGCGCCTCCTGCACGGACGGAACATGCGCATGATCCGCAGCATGCCACAGAAGCTCCGATGCACAATCATCCTGATGGGATGGTAGAGGACATAAAGGTTCGCACCGTTTTTTCGTTTCTGATCACTGTCCCGATTTTGCTTTTATCCCCTATGATTCAAATGTTTCTGGGCCTGGAATGGCGCTTTTTTGGTGATACCTATCTGCTTTTTATCTTGTCCACCGCGCTTTTTATCTATGGCGGCAGGCCGTTTTTGATTGGATCCCGGGATGAGCTCAAAAAGAAATCCCCTGCCATGATGACGTTAATAGCCTTCGCCATTACGGTGGCTTATCTGTATAGTTCCCTGACAATCTTTGTTTTAAAGGGAAACGATTTCTTTTGGGAATTGGCTACGCTGATTGTCATCATGCTTTTGGGGCATTGGATAGAGATGAAATCGATATCGGGTGCATCCAAGGCTCTGGATGAACTTGTCAAGCTTATGCCCGAAGACGCACACCTGTTAAACGAAAATGGGGAGATAACAGATGTTCCGGTCAAACAGCTAAAAGCCGGCGATACCGTTTTGGTAAAACCCGGTGAAAAGATCCCAATCGACGGCATGGTTGTCGATGGACAGTCCGATGTAAACGAGGCTATGATCACCGGAGAATCCGTACCGGTTGAAAAGCAAAAGGGCGATGAAGTCATCGGCGGATCCATCAACGGAGAAGGTGTTTTAAAGTATTTGGTTGACAAAGTGGGAGAGGAAACGTTTTTATCCCAAGTGATCAAACTTGTTCGCGATGCACAGGCATCCAGATCAAACTTACAGAGACTTGCGGATAAGGCGGCCAAACTGCTGTTTTACATCGCTCTGGCAACCGGAATGATAACGTTTGCGGCATGGTCCTTTCTTGGAAATGATTTAAACTTTACGATTGAAAGAGCTGTCGCGGTCATCGTGATATGCTGTCCGCATGCGCTTGGCCTTGCGATTCCTCTTGTTGTGGCAAAATCAACAAGCATTGCGGCAAAGAGTGGCCTTTTGATTCGAAACAGGGCTGCTTTTGAAAACGCACGAAAAATAAATGCGATCGTTTTTGACAAGACAGGAACACTGACAAAAGGCGAATTCGGTATTACGGATATCGTCGGCATCGGAATTGCACAGGACGAATTGCTATCGATTGTTTATTCGGTCGAAACCAATTCGGAACATCCGATAGGAAAAGGCATCGTGAAAGAGGGACACAAACGAAACCTGGAACTCAAACGAGTAGAAAACTACCAAAACCTGACGGGAATCGGGCTCAAGGCAGTCGTTGACGGGAACGAAATCACGATCGTGAGTCCCGGATACTTAAGAAGCAAAAATATCGCTTTTGACGAAGAACAGTATGAGAAGTTTGCCCTTCAAGGAAAAACCGTCATCTTTGTTTTACAGAATGATCGACCGTTGGGGTTTATCGCTTTGATGGATATTGTCAGAGATACAGCAAAAGCAGCCATTGAAACGTTGAAGAAGATGCATGTAGAGTCCATCATGCTCACAGGAGACAACCAAAGAGTTGCCGCATATATGGGTAGGATGCTTCATATTGATACTGTTATCGCGGAAGTGTTGCCGCAAGAAAAGGCTGCAAAGATTGATGCTCTGCATTTGGAAAATAAAATAGTTGCCATGACGGGCGACGGCGTCAACGATGCACCGTCGTTGGCGACAGCCGATCTGGGCATAGCGATAGGGGCAGGCACGGACGTTGCCATTGAAACAGCGGATATTATCCTTGTTAAAAGCAATCCGGAGGATGTCGTAAACATCATTAAGCTTTCAAAGGCGATGTATCGAAAGATGATTCAAAACTTAATCTGGGCAACAGGATACAATATTGTCGCGCTTCCATTGGCTGCAGGTGTGCTTTATGCTCAGGGGATTGTGTTAAGTCCCGCATTAGGAGCGATATTGATGTCGCTAAGCACTGTAATTGTTGCCATTAATGCCAGGTTGCTAAAGATAGACTAAGCATTTATCCAGAACTAATTTTGCAGGCTGACAGATATACGATGTGCCACCTGTTTTCGTGTTGGAACCTAGGCTTCCCCTTGAGGGAAAGCTGTCGCCGCAGGTGACGGATGAGGTGTTTAGGGCAAGGGCGAAGCCCTATCATTATTCGGGCGGTGGGCGAGTTAAGATTAGCCCCCACGGGAAACAGAGAGATTGTATTTAGATAACAAGGTAAGAAATAAATAAAATTACTTATTCTTAGGTTAAGGGGCCAGGGTGGGCTTCCGAGTTCCCCCCTAGGCCCCTTAACAATCCCCATACCCCCTTAAAACGGCCACTGCGTGGTGCTCCAAGGGGATTGCACCCCCTTGGATATTCCCCGCCTTTTCCGCATAAGGCAATCCGTCATGAAATACCATCGGTTGATATGGGATTGTTCTGCATGTCACTAAAGCGCGGTCATCGATTCAGGACAACACGCCCAAACACTTTAGAATAGAAACACAACGCGCTGTTCACGACCCGATACATCCATCAGGAGATGAAAACACTCCGCGGTAAAAATCTACTTTTCCTTGGTAAACATGGTTTCACAGTCGTCGTTCATCCTGTCCAGTCTCTCTTTGAGGTGCTTGTATTCTATTGTAGTTATATCTCGTCTAGTGATCTATCCAAACACACGAATCGCACCTGTGTTTCCAAAGCGCACAGTATTTTGTAGGCCTCTGATTTATGGCCAATATTATAGCTTGTGCAGGGCGAAAGCACCACGCAGTGGCCGTTTTAAGGGGGTAATGGGGTCGCCAGGGGACCTTAGGGGGGAAATCGGAAGCCCCCCTGGTCCCTTGGCAAGATAATAAGTAACAATATTAATATATTATATTTTAAGCAAAACTATTTCCAACATTTCTTCCAATCAAAAAAGCGGCTAAGCCGCTTTTTTCCTTTTTCATATAAAAGATGCCCTAATTCCTCAAACTATGGATCGGCGCGGGGATCCTTCCGCCCCGATGGATAAATTCCGTGCTGTCAAACGGATTGACCCTCATGCAGTACGCATGCCCCAACAGTCCGCCAAATTCAACCAGCTCCCCTTCCTTTTTGCCCGGCACCGGGATGATCCTAACCGCGGTGGTCTTCTGGTTGACAACGCCGATAGCCGCCTCGTCCGCAATGATGGCGGAGAGCGTTTCGGCGGTCGTATCGCCGGGAACGGCGATCATGTCAAGGCCGACGGAGCAAACGCAGGTCATCGCCTCCAGCTTTTCAAGTGTCAGCGCGCCCGCCTGCACCGCCTCGATCATGCCGATATCCTCCGATACCGGAATAAACGCGCCGGACAGGCCGCCCACATGACTCGATGCCATCACGCCGCCCTTTTTCACGGCATCGTTTAACAGTGCCAGCGCAGCCGTCGTACCCGGCGCGCCCGCCATCGAAAGCCCCATCTCGACCAATATATGCGCCACGCTGTCGCCCACCGCGGGTGTCGGCGCAAGCGACAGATCAACGATACCAAACGGCACCTTCAATCGGCGGCTGGCTTCCTGCGCCACCAGTTGCCCGACGCGCGTAACGCGAAACGCCGTGCGCTTGATGGTCTCCGCCACCTCGTCAAACGGCGCGCCGTGGACCTGCTTGAGCGCGGCGCAAACCACGCCCGGGCCGGACACGCCGACGTTGATCACACATTCCGGTTCGCCGATGCCGTGGAACGCGCCCGCCATAAACGGATTATCCTCCACGGCGTTTGCAAAAACCACAAGTTTGGCGGCGCCAATCCCGCCCCGATCCGCCGTCAATTCGGCAGTCTGCTTGATGATCTGCCCCATCTGCCGCACGGCGTCCATATTGATGCCGGCCTTGCTTGTCGCGACGTTGACCGAAGAACAGACCATTTCGGTCTCGCACAACGCCTGCGGTATCGAACGGATCAGCGCCCGGTCGCCGTTTGTGTATCCCTTGTGCACCAGTGCGGAAAACCCGCCGATGAAATTCACACCCACTTCACGGGCCGCCCTGTCCATCGCACGGGCAATGGCGACATAATCGTCCTCGCGCGTGGATTCGCCGACAAGCGCGATCGGCGTCACGCTGATGCGCTTGTTCACAATCGGGATGCCGAAGTCCGTCTCGATTTCCTCGCCGGTTTTAACGAGATCCTTGGCAACCCGTGTTATTTTTTCATACACGCGCCGCGCCGTGTTTTCCATGCTTTCGCATGCGCAGTCGCGCAACGATATCCCCATCGTGATGGTTCGGATATCCAGCTTTTCCTGCGTGATCATGCGGATTGTCTGGAGAATTTCATGTTGATCGATTCGTTGCATGGTATCCCTCAAATCCTGTGCATCGCTTGGAATATCTCTTCGTGCTGCACGTGTATCGTCATGCCCATATCGCATGCAAGCCCATCCAAACGCTGCTTTAATTCCTCAAACGGCACGTTGGCGTTTGCCACATCCACCAGCATGACCATGGTGAAATATTCCTGCATGACCGTCTGGTTGATATCCAATATGTTGACATGATGCTGCGCCAAAAGCGTGGACACCCTGGCGATAATGCCAACCTTATCCTCGCCGATCACCGTCACTATGGTCTTTGTCATCGTAAAGCCTCCTGTTTATCGGGTAAAACCGCTTTGATTCATTGTAAACCATTCCCGTTATAAAGCAAAGAGCCGCTTGTTTGCGGCTCTTAACCGTTGCATGGAAAGTCTTAATGCTTATAGTATGGTCTTGATGCGCTCCATCGCTTCGATGGTCTGCTGCGGATCGCCAAAGGCGGTCAAACGGAAGAACCCTTCGCCGTTTTTCCCGAAACCGGCGCCCGGCGTGCCCACAACCTGCACTTTTTGAAGCAAATAATCAAAGAATTCCCACGAGCCCATGCCGTTGGGGCACTGCATCCAGACGTACGGGGAAACCGTGCCTCCGGTAAAATACACGCCGCAGGAAGTCAGCACGTCCATCATCACGCGGGCGTTGTTCTGGTATATTTTCAGAACTTCGCGCGTTTGCTGGATGCCTTCCGGTGTAAACACCGCCGCAGCCGCCTTTTGCGTGACATAGGAAACGCCGTTGAACTTCGTAGTTTGCCGCCGCAGCCACATCTTGTTGAGCGGTCCCAATTCATGCGGCACGATGGTATACCCGCAGCGCATGCCGGTAAACCCGGCCGTTTTGCTTAAACTGCAGAATTCGATGGCGCAGTCCCGCGCGCCTTCCACTTCAAAGATGCTGTGCGGCAGTTTCAATTCGCCGATGAACGATTCGTATGCTGCGTCATAGAGGATGACGGCGTTGTTTTTCCTGGCGTACGCCACCCATGCTTTGAGTTGATCATGGTCGTACGCGGCGCCCGTCGGGTTGTTGGGCGAACAGATATAGATAAGATCCGCATGAACCTTTTCATCCGGCATCGGCAAAAACCCGTTTTGGGCGTTTGCGTTCATAAACAGGATCTTTCGCCCGTCCATAAGGTTGGTATCCATATACACCGGGTATACGGGATCGGGGATCAGAACAACGTTGTCCTTGTCGAACAGATCAAGGATATTGCCAAGGTCGCTCTTGGCACCGTCGCCGATGAAGATCTCGTCGCGCAGGATGTTCACGCCAAAATTTTGATAATACGCCGCCACCGCATCGCGCAGAAAATCGTATCCCTGTTCCGGACCATAGCCGCGGAAGGTTTCCTTTATTGCCATTTCGGATACCGCCGCGTGCAGCGCGTCGATGATGACCGGGCACAACGGCTGCGTCACATCGCCGATGCCCAGACGGATGATCTTTTTATCGGGGTTTTCCTTCTGGTACGCCTGTACTCCTTGCGCAACGCGTGAGAACAAATAGGATTGCTCCAGCGCCTGATAATTGGTGTTGATCTTCATGTGCAATTCTCCTCAAGCTTGTGGTTTGTGGTTTACTTTAAGCCAAATCGACGGTGCCGTCAAAGACGAACGTTGCGGCGCCGGCCATGATGACGGTATCCTCTTTGACCGTAATCACAAGGCTTCCGCCCCGCAAAAGCACCGTGATCGGCGTATTCATTTTACAAAATCCGTTTGCAACCGCAGCCGCCGCTGCCGCGCACGCACCCGTGCCGCAGGCCAGCGTCTCGCCGCTGCCGCGTTCCCATACACGCATTTTCAGCGTGTTTTCATCGAGCACCTGGATGAACTCCGTATTGATCCGGTCCGGGAACAACGTGTTGTTTTCAAAGAGCGGCCCGATTAAGGGAAGATCCAGTTCGTCGGGATCGCCGCCGAACACGACGCAGTGCGGATTGCCCATCGAAACGCAGGTGATGTTCACCGTAAGCGTACCTATCGTAACGCTGCGGTTGATCACGGCATCGCCGGGCAGCAAAACCGGAATCATTTTGGGATCAAATTCCGCCTTGCCCATATCCACATAAACCTTTTCGACCTGTCCGTCTTTGACGTCCATCTTCAGCGTTTTGATGCCGCTTTTGGTCTCAACGGTCAGCGTATCCTTGTGGATGCCGCGGCGTTCGTACAAAAACCTGCCGACACAGCGTACGCCGTTGCCGCACATGCTTCCCTCGCTGCCGTCGGCGTTGAACATGCGCATGCGCCCGTCCGCGACAGTGCTCGGTTCGATCAGGATAACGCCGTCTCCGCCGATGCCGAAGTGTCTGTCGGACAATTGAATGGCGGCGCTTTGCGGATCGGGTATTGTCACTTCAAACCCGTCGAAATAGACATAATCGTTGCCGCAGCCCTGCATTTTTGTAAACGGTACTTTCATAGCCCCTCCTGCGTCATTCCGTATTCTTTGAGTATCCCGCGCGCGATCTCGCTTCGCGTGGTACGTGTATCCATCGCCTGTTTTTCGATGGTGCGGTGCGCCTGCGGTTCGCTCATGTCCTGTTTTTCGATCAATATGCCCTTTGCCCGGTTGACGATGCGTATCTCCTCGATCTGGTGCTGCAGCTTGTCGTATTCCTGTTGCAATCCCATCGCCCGGCGATGGGATGCCACCACCAGCCGATAGGCTTGATGGAAGTACGGGCGGCTGACCGGTTTTGACACCACCACAACGCCGTCATCCTCCACCTTGGCAGCGACGGCATCCGCCTGCTCGGCTTTGACGAACAATATCACGCCTGCAAGGCTTTTATCGGCCGCAAACAGTGAAAGCTCAATGCCGAACTCGTCGGAGAGCGGCGTGTTGATCGCGATGAGCGAAAAATCCTGATCCAGCAGCATGCGCCTTGCTTCGGAGCCGTTTTGCGCGCACAAAACCTCCTGCTGATCCGTGCTTTGCAGCAGTTCCAGCAGTTGGATGCGGCTTTTCTCGGCGCTTGAAACAAGAAGCGTGTACTGCATCAGAAACCTCCTTCCGCTTAGGAACACTGCGTTTTACATGTTTTGAAAATAGCGCAGGTGTTCGAAAGCTTCCGTGTCCTTTTCCATGCAATACGCATTCCACTCCGATTGTTTTTCCAGCAAAACCTCATTCAAAACGCGCTCTGTCAGGATATTCCGCAAAAACTCGCTGTCCTTTGCCACCTCGATCGCCTCGCCCAATGTCAACGGCAGCTGCTCGATTTCGTTGATCTCTTGTTTTGAAAGTTCGGAAACGACCCTGTCCGTGGACGGCGGCAACGGCATCTTGGTCTCGATACCGCGCATACCCGCCTCCAGCAACAGCGCAAAGGCAATATAGGGGTTGCAGCACGGATCGGGGGACCGCAATTCCATGCGCGCCATCGGGCCGGACGCCGAGGGGATGCGGATGAGCTGGCTGTGGTTTTGCTGCGACCATGTGACATACCGCGGCGCTTCGAACTGTCCGAATCGCGTGTAGGAATTGGTGATCGGATTGAAGAAAAGCGTCATTTCACGCACATAGCGCAAGATGCCCGCGATAAAATGCTCCGCAAGTTCGTGGCCGGGGACGCCGGCGCGGAACAGGTTTTTTCCGTCCTTTTGCAGCGACAGGTTGATGTGAAAACCGTTGCCGTTCCTGTTCGCAATGGGCTTGGGCATAAAGGACGCAAACAGGCCGTTTCGGGCGGCCACCGTCTTGACGACGCTTTTAAACACGATGGTATGATCCGCCGCGCTCAGCGCATCGGAAAACCGGAAATCCACTTCGTTTTGCCCGGGTCCCTGTTTGTGGCTGGAGCTTTCCGGGCTCAACCCCATCTCTTCCATAAAAAGGCATATCTCCCGGCGAACGTTCTCGCCCTTATCCTTCGGCGCAACGTCAAAATAGCCGGCATTGTCCTGCGGCTTTTTGGTGGGCTGCCCGTCGGCATCCAGTTCGAACATATAGAATTCGCATTCGGGACCGATCATGCAATCCAATCCCATTTTGGAGAGCCTCTCGGTACTCTTGTGCAGCATATGCCGCCCGTTTCCTTCGAAAGGCCGTCCGTCATCATGATAAATGTCGCAGAACAGCCGCACCACCCGCCCCTGCTGCGGACGCCAGGGCAGAACGGACAGCGTGGACGGATCGGGGATCAAATGCAGATCGCCCTCGTCCACGTTCATAAAACCTTTGACAGCGGAAGCGTCAAAGGAGATGCCGTATTCAAACGCGCGCGGCAGCTCATTTTTCATGATCGCGATGTTCTTGAGCGTCCCGAACAGGTCGCAGAATGCCAGACGAATGAATTTAACGTCGTTTTCTTCGACGAATTGCAGTACTTCCTCTGCGGTGTAGTCCATAACACGCACCTCCATGACATCCCTACTATACCACCGACGGCGCATCGTGTCATCCGATATGCTTGTATGCTGATGGATGTCTCTGCTGGATTTTTCTTACCCGTCTTTTCAGCAAACAAAGATTTGGGATGCTCCGGTCAATTATACCGTTGGTTGGTATCTTTTCCCGTTGCATCCCGTTTAAAGCCTTTTCAATCCGGCGACATGTGCGGTGGATTTGCACCAAGGCATGCGTAGCCGTCATACGCACCCAAAAACAAGTTTCTTGGTAAATGTTAAATATACGTGTACATCTGCTTATAGGGGTTGGCGCTGTTGGGCGTCAAAAGGTAGAAGGTATGATCCATCACCTTATCCGCGTCCTCGCCAAAGTAGGCGCAGAACTGTTCGACATCGGCGCGGATGCCTAAAAGATCCTCCGGCGTTGCAGGGCGCGATGTGATCTGTTTGGGCAGATCCTCCGGCATTTTGTCGGTGCGGATGAAAATGCGTCCGCCGTGCATGCCGGTGCCGCAGAAATCGCCCATCGGGATGCCGTTTTGCCCAAGCCCGAGCACGATGATGGTGCCCCCGGCCTGGTATTCCCCCAGAAAGTCGCCCGCGGTCTTGCCGACCACAACGACCGGCTGTTTGTCCTCATAGGCTTTCATGTGAATGCCAGCGCGGTATCCCACCGTATCGCGGATGAACACTTTGCCGCCGCGCATGCCGTAGCCCGCCGTATCACCGGCGCTGCCGTAGATGACGACATTGCCGTCGTTCATCGTGTCGCCAAGCGCGTCCTGCGCGTTGCCAAACACGTTGATGTCACATCCGTCGCAATACGCCGCGAGTGCGTTGCCCGGCGTGCCGTTAATCTCGATGCTTCTGTTGCTCAAACCGCTTGCGATATAGCGCTGGCCGAGCACGTTGTTGAGCGTTATGTCGCGGTCGGCGCATTTGCGGATCTGCTCGTTGAGCGTTTGAAAATGCACGTCTTTCGCGTCGATGACCGTCATTTCTTTACACCCCCCAGTTGAATCTTGCGATCCGACTTGGAGAAAGCCATCAGCTGCGGCTTCTCCCGGATCAAATCAAAGTCGATGGAATCAAGCGGCGTCCGGTTGCGCACCAGCGATGTATAGATGCCCGCGCGCGCGCAGTCTCCCATGATGGTATAGCCGTTGAGCCTGTTATCTTTAATATACAGCACCTTGTAGGTGCCGTTGTCGCTGACGATGTCAGCACAGCCTTCGGCGTTGCCCGCGGATACCATATGCAGCCCGCAAAGCCCGGTGGCGTTGAGCGCGATATGGTCGGTGACGGGTTTTTGCGCCCCCGCCATGTTCTCTCCGGCGCACAGTCCCTGCCGAACGGCGTTGGGCCACAGCGCCATGATGCGCATCGTGCCGCCGACCGCGTCCATGCCCTGCGTGCAGTCGCCCGCGGCGTATACGTCCGCAAGGCTGGTCTGATTCTTTTCATCCACGAGGATGCCGCGATCCACACGGCCGCCCGCGTCGGAGACAAGCTGTGTGTTGGGCCGTACGCCCACCGCCAGAACCAGGATATCAAACTCCAGGGTGTCGCCGCTTTTCATGTGCGCTTTGTTCTTGTCGAATTTCACGACCGTATCGGAAAACCGGAACTTCATGCCGATCTCTTCCAGATGGTCCTGTACCCGTTTGGCGGCGGGGACATCCATGACCGTTGGCATCAGATGATCCGCCATATCGACGATGGTGATTTCTTTGACTCTGCCGACGATCGCCTCGGCGCACTTGAGGCCGATGAGCCCAGCGCCGATGATAAGCGCCTTCGCACCGTCAAACAGCGCATCCTGAAGCCCCAGCGCATCATCGAGCGTCATGAAGGAGAACTTCTTTTCAACCGTGTCCAGCCCTTCAAACGGCGGGATGAACGCTCGGGAACCCGTGGCGATCATCAGTTTGTCGTAGGGAACTTCCGCGCCGTCATCGAGCGTTACGCTCTTGTTTTCGACATCCAGTTTTACGGCCGTTTTGCCCAGCATGGTCACAACGCCCTGTTTTTCATAGAAGTCAGACGGACGGTAGTTTATGCGCGTAAGATCCGTCTTGCCGCACAAAAGGTACGATATCATGGGCCTTCCGTACACATGGTGCTTTTCACTGGATATGACGGTGATTGCGCCGTCCTTGTCATGCATGCGGATGCCTTCGATGCATCCCATGGCAGCCGCTGAATTGCCTATTATCACATATCGCATTGCGTTCACCTCTCCTCATACACGATGGCGCGGTTGGGGCAGCCCGTCACGCACACCGGTTGGCCGTGGCTGTTCTTCATGCACAGTTCGCACTTTTGCATTACGCCGTCCTCGTTTGGCATGATGCAGCCGTACGGGCAGGACAAAACGCAGGTATAGCAGCCAACGCACTTTTCAGAATCGATGGCAATCACGCCGTTCTCGATGGTAAGCGCGCCTGAGATGCAGCCGCGAACGCACATCGGATCGTCGCAATGGCGGCAGGAAACGGCAAAGCTGATGCCGTCCTTCTCCTCGATCTGGATGCGCGGATGGATGGTCACGTTTTTAAGCGCCTTGACCATGCTGCTTTTGCCGGAGTTGGCAAAGGCACAGTAGTATTCACACAGATGGCACCCCAGGCACCATTGCTCATTGACATATACGCGTTTCATATCCATTCACCTCATTCGCCCGCATGCTTGATGCCAAGCACCGAAAGTTCTTTTTCGTTGAGTCCGATACCGCGCAGCATCAGCCGGTTGCCGCGCAGCGCTTCGATGGCGTTGATGCCCATGCCGCCCATCATTTCCATGATCTCATGATCCCATGCTTTGACCAGGTTGATAAGCCGCTGCGTTCCGATATCGGGATTCAGCCTCTTGGTAAGCTCAGGCCGCTGGGTGGCGATGCCCCAGTTGCAAGTGCCCAGATGGCAGGTGCGGCACAGGTGGCAGCCAAGCGCGAGAAGCGCGGCTGTCGCCACATACACGGCATCGGCGCCCAGCGCGATGGCTTTGACGATATCGGCGGAGTTCCGCACGCTGCCGCCCGCGATGATGGAGACGTTGTCGCGGATGCCTTCCTGCCTTAGCCTTTCGTCCACGCTTGCGAGTGCCAATTCAATCGGAATCCCGACGTTGTCGCGGATGCGCGCGGGCGCTGCGCCCGTGCCGCCGCGGAAGCCGTCGATGGCGATCATGTCGGCGCCCGAGCGAGCGATGCCGCTTGCTATCGCCGCGACGTTGTGCACGGCGGATATTTTAACGATGATGGGTTTTTCATACGCCGTCGCTTCCTTGAGCGAGTAGACGAGCTGGCGGAGATCCTCGATGGAATAGATGTCATGGTGCGGCGCCGGCGAGATCGCGTCGGTGCCGACGGGGATCATGCGGGTGCGCGAGATGTCGGCGCTGACCTTGGTGCCGGGCAGATGCCCGCCGATACCGGGTTTTGCGCCCTGTCCGATCTTGATCTCGATGGCTGCCGCAGCGTTGAGATAATCCTTGTTCACGCCGAAGCGCCCGGATGCCACCTGCACGATGGTGTTGGCGCCGTATTTGTAGAAATCCTGGTGCAGCCCGCCCTCACCGGTGTTGTAGAACGTTCCGAGAGCCTGCGAAGCCCTTGCCAAGCTCTCGTGCGCGTTGTAGCTGATGGAGCCGTAGCTCATGCCCGAAAACAGAATGGGCGTTTGCAGCTTCAGACGGCGCGGCATATTGTCGATCAGGTTGCCATCTTTATCCCTCTCGATCTTGCCGGGCTTTTTGCCCAGAACCACCCTTGTTTCCATCGGTTCGCGCAGCGGATCGATGGAGGGGTTGGTAACCTGCGAAGCGTTGATGAGTATCTTATCCCAGTACACCGGGAAATTCTGCGGATTGCCCATGGAGGAAAGGATCACGCCGCCGGTTCCGGCCTGCCTGTAAACGTCCTGGATGTTGTCCTGCGTCCAGTTGCCGTTCTCCTTGAACGTATGGGTGGTCTTGACGATCTTCAATGCGCGCGTCGGGCACAGCGACACACAGCGGTGGCAGTTCACGCACTTGGATTCGTCGCTTGCCATCACATTGAATTCGGTGTCCAGCTTGTGGACTTCGTTGGAGCATTGCCGCTCACATGCCCGGCAAGTAATGCACCGATCCATGTTGCGGACTACTTCATAGGGCGGGTAGAAAAAATCAACGGCCATGTTCCTTGCCTCCTTTTAACGTTACGATAACGGCTTCGCCACCTTTGGGCGACCATATCTTCTCGACATTCGGTTCGAGATACCGTATGGCGCACTCTTCGCTGGAGACATAGAACATGTCTCCCTTTTCCGCCGCGACCATCGAACGAAGCTTAAGCCTGTCGTTTAGGGCCATCATCCCGCCGTCAAATCCGACGAGGATGGAGAACGGTCCCGTGATCAAAAATCCGGTAAACGCTTCGCGCAAATAGGTATAGTAATTCTTCCGCTTTTCATCCATAGAGTCGATGACCGACCAGAACGGTGCCGCCATGACGTCCGCCGCCTCCTTGTGGGTCAAACCCAACCGGCGCACAAGGTAATCGACCATGTACGCGATGACCTCGGTGTCTGTCAGCAGGCTGCAATGGTATCCGAACATCTCCACTTCGCGCCTGTTGGCATCGTAGGAGGATATCTCGCCGTTGTGCACGACCGTCGTGTCCAACAGCGCAAACGGGTGCGCGCCGCCCCACCATCCCGGCGTGTTTGTGGGATAGCGGCCGTGCGCCGTCCAGCAATACGCGCTGTAATCCCCCAAACGGTAGTATTCGCCGACATCCTCCGGAAAGCCTATGGCTTTGAAAACGCCCATATTCTTTCCGCTTGAAAAGACGTAGGCTCCTTCGATGTTGACGTTCACTTCCATCACCGCGCGCGCGACATATTCCCGTTCATCCACTTGGCTTGCCGTCAACTGCGCCTCGCTTGGACGGACGAAATACCGCCACAGCAACGGGCCGTCGGGGACCAGCGGCGATTTTTTAACGGGTATTTCCCCGCATTGGGAAATCGAAAACTGGCCGTAGAGATATGTTTCGCACTGCTGACGGACCGACTCGCTGTCGTAGAACAAGTGCAGCGCGTATTCGTCCGCGTGATCCGGATAGATGCCGTACCCTGCGAAGCCGCCGCCCAAACCGTTGCTGCGGTCGTGCATGGTGGCGATGGCGCCTATGATCGCGCTGCCGCTCATGCGGTTCCCTGTTTTATCGAACACGCCCACGATGGCGCAGCCGGATGGAATGCGGATCTGACCTTCTTTTAGCATTGCCTTTCCCTCCTGTCACAAAATACAAAAAGGCGTTCACCAACGAGCGTGGCTTTCCCACGTGCGTTGGTGAACGCCTTTGTTCACAACTGTGCGATTATTATATGCAACAACGGGAATCTCGTCAAGGCTTTTTTGCAGGACATGCGGGCAAATGTTGTAAAATATGGATGAAATCGAAAATAATTTATCAATTCGGGGTTGACAACAAAAACGGCGGTGCATATACTGTTTGCATAAGCAGCAAAGGCGCTGCGGGAATTCCCGCGGCGCTTTTTATATTAGTAAGGGGGAAACAGCAATGAGCAATATTCCTGAACTCTTTGGCAGCAAGGTATTCAACGACGCAACGATGAAACAGCGTTTGCCGAAGGAGACCTATCGGGCGCTCAAACAAACCATCTCCATGGGAAAATCCTTGGACCCCGCGGTGGCAGGCGTGGTGGCCAATGCAATGAAGGATTGGGCCGTGGAGCAGGGCGCAACGCATTTTACCCATTGGTTCCAACCAATGACAGGCATTACCGCCGAGAAGCATGACAGCTTCATCTCTCCGACTCCGGAGGGCGGCATCATCATGGAGTTTTCCGGCAAAGAGCTGATCAAGGGCGAGCCCGACGCATCGAGCTTCCCCTCCGGCGGATTGCGCGCCACGTTTGAAGCGCGCGGCTATACCAACTGGGATCCTTCGTCCTTTGCCTTTATCAAGGACGGCACACTGTGCATCCCGACCGCTTTCTGCTCCTACAGCGGCGAAGCGCTGGACAAGAAAACACCGCTTCTGCGCTCGATGGAAGCGATCAACCGTCAGGCAGTCCGCGTATTGAAACTCTTCGGCAACGGCGTGACGAGCGTCAACACCACCGTCGGTCCCGAGCAGGAGTATTTCATCATCGATGGCGCCATGTACAAGCTGCGCAACGATCTGCGCTATACCGGCCGCACGCTCTTCGGCGCAAAACCGCCCAAAGGCCAGGAGCTGGAAGATCATTACTTTGGTGCTTTAAAACCGCGCATTGCGGAGTATATGCACGATTTGGACGAATCCTTGTGGGAACTTGGCATCCTTGCCAAGACCAAGCACAACGAAGTGGCCCCGGCGCAGCACGAATTGGCGCCGATCTTCACCACCACCAACATCGCCACCGACCATAACCAGCTGACCATGGAACTGATGCAGAAAGTTGCACTCAGGCATGGGCTTGTCTGCCTGCTGCATGAAAAGCCGTTCGCGGGCGTCAACGGCAGCGGAAAGCACAACAACTGGTCGATGTCGACGGATACCGGCGTAAACCTTCTGGATCCGGGCCGCACGCCGCGCGAGAACGCACAATTCCTGCTGTTCCTCAGTGCCATCGTCAAGGCGGTGGACGAACATCAGGATCTGCTTCGCGTCACCGTCGCCTCCGCCGGAAACGACCACAGGCTTGGCGCCAACGAAGCGCCGCCCGCCATCGTGTCCATTTTCCTGGGCGCGGAATTGACCGCCGTCTTGGAATCCATTGAGCACGGCACGCCGTATAAGGACGATTACCAGAGGGAAATGACCATCGGTGTGGACATCCTCCCGCCGCTGCCCCGTGATACGACCGACCGCAACCGCACCTCGCCGTTTGCGTTTACCGGAAACAAGTTCGAGTTCCGCATGGTCGGTTCCTCGTTCTCCATTTCCGACTCCAACACGGTGTTGAATACCATCGTCGCATCAGCCTTGAGCGAATTTGCCGACAAACTCGAAAAAGCGGACGATTTTACCGCCGAGCTCAACCATCTGATCCGCGAGACCATAACAAAGCACAAGCGCATCATCTTCAACGGCAACAACTATGCCGATGAATGGGTTGTGGAAGCGAAGCGCAGAGGACTGCTGAACCTCAAATCCACCGCGGAAGCGCTTCCTTACCTGATCAAAGAGAACAACGTCAAGATGTTCGAAGCGTTCAACGTGCTCACGCCCGTGGAGCTTCATGCCCGCTATGAGATCCTGATGGAAAACTACGTGAAGGTCATCTCCATCGAAGCGCTGACCATGCTCAACATAGCGCGCCGGGAGATCATGCCTGCCGTAAGCAAGTATATCGGTCAGTTAAGCGCAACCGCCGCTTCGGCCAAACAGGTCACACCCGATGCCGCTTGCCTGTATGAGACATCGCTTGTCAAAAAGATGTCCGACCTGCTCGGATCGATGTACCAGAAGACCAACGCGCTTGAAAACGTAATCTCTCACGCACACGGCGACGACAGCGTGGACACCGTGAATTTCAGCCATGAGAAGATCGTTCCCGCCATGGTGGATTTGCGCGTCGTGGCAGACGAGCTTGAAACGATGGTAAGCAAGGACGCATGGCCGTTCCCGACGTACGACGATCTGCTCTTCGGCGTGTAATGCACCATAAGCAGCACCTTTAAAATCCAACCGATGGCACAATGGCGTGCGCTGTACGGGTCACCGTATGCGCACGCCGTTTTTTACCGATACCCCTCGGTTATCGGTAAGATTTTGGTGGTTTGGCAGCCGATTAAAGCAAATCCGAGCGCATGTCGAAAGATTTGACCGTTCCCGGATTGGACTAAACAAACCGTGCATCCATGATATTTCCATTCGTGGCTTTTCCAGCAATCCCGAATTTATCGCGCATCCAATGCTCTTGAATCCCGTAGCATCGGCAATCAACATCGATTAAAGTTTGCGCGATTTGAACCGTTCCCTCCGGTACAATCCGCGCATGAATAGGACGGCGGGCTGCACACTCGTTCGTCCATCGCTGCCGCGCTTCGGCGCTGCAAACAAAAGCTCCGCCTTATAGCGGAGCTTTTATTCTTCCGTCGAAAGGTTAACTTTTCGACGGCGTATTGGATAGCTTGGCTTATTTCTTTTCTTTATCGCTGCATCCTTCCGCTTTGGCGCATCCCGCGCAACTGCCGCAGCATCCCTGCTGTTTTTGCTTTCTCACGGAGCGGATCGCCAGAAGACTCAGCACCGCCAATACCAGTATGATTACAATATCCATATCTTTCTCCTCACATAAACAACCGAACGATGTTGTACAGCACAAACGTAACCACCCAGGCAAAAGCTGTCTGCACGCCCATTGCGGCAATCGCAGCCCATATGCTGCCAAGTTCTCTTCTCACCGCAGCCATGGCGGCCACGCACGGCATATACAGAAGCGTGAAGCATAAAAAGGATAGTGCCGTCAATGGCGTGAACAGTTGTGACATCAGCGGCGCCAACGGATCTCCGGCAGCGGCTCCCAAAAGCACCGCAAACGTGCTGACCACGGCTTCCTTGGCGGTAAGTCCGGTCAGAAGCGCCGTGGCGGCGCGCCAGTCCCCGAAGCCCAGCGGCGTAAAGACGGGCGCTATGAAATGCCCGACGGCCGAAAGCATGCTCTGTGTGTTGTCTGCCGCCACATCAAAGCGGAAGGTGAACGTCTGCAGCACCCAGATGACGATGGTAATCAAAAATATGATGGTGAAGGCCTTTTTGACAAAATGGCCTGCCTTGTTGCCCATATGGAGCACAACGCTCTTTGGCGAAGGAATTCGATACGACGGAAGTTCCATCACAAACGGCACGGGCTCTCCGCGGAACAGCGTGTTCTTGCACAACAACCCGTAAACGATTCCCGAAACGATGCCAAGCGCGTATAGGCCAATCATGACCAGCGCCTGATGCTCCGTAAAAAACGCTTCTGTAAACAACGCATATATAGGCAGCTTGGCGCTGCACGACATGAACGGTGTAAGAAGGATGGTCATCTTTCGGTCGCGGTCACTTGCCAGCGTGCGCGTTGCCATGATCGCCGGGACCGAGCAGCCGAATCCGACCAGCATCGGCACAAAGGACCTTCCGGACAGGCCGATCTTGCGCAGAAGTTTATCCATCACAAACGCTACCCGCGCCATGTACCCGCTGTCCTCCAAAAGAGACAGGAAGAAGAACAGCACCAGTATCGTGGGCAAAAACGACAGGATGCTTCCGATGCCGGCGAGCGCCCCGTCCATAATAAGGGACTGGAGCAGCGGGTTTATTTGGAACGCGACGAGAATTTCGCCGATTTTTGTTATGGCCCCGTCCACCAGTGCACCGAACACATCCGATAAAAACGTGCCTACCGGTCCGAATGTCAGATAGAACACCAGCATCATGATTCCGAAGAACAGCGGTATGGCAAGGTATTTATGCGTCAGCAGCAAATCGATCTTCACCGACCGGCGGTGCTCGATGGTATCCACGGGCTTATGCACCATCTTGGCGCACAGCGACTGGATATACGTAAAACGCATATCCGCCAGCGCCGCTTCCCGATCCATTCCCAAGGCGCGCTCCATCACCTCGACGGTGTGTTCGATCACGTGGAGTTCGGCCTTTGTCAGCTGCATCTTTTTTCGCATCGGCTCGTCGCCTTCGACCAGTTTGGTCGCCGCAAACCGTTTCGGAATGTGCAGCGCCTGCGCCTGCGGCTCGATCAGATGGCTTATCGCATGCACCGCCTTGTGCACTTCGCCCGTGCAGAAATCCAGCAGCGGCACCTTTTGCTTATCCCGTCCCGCCTGGATGAGGTGATCGATAAGTTCCCCGATCCCCTGGTTTTTGCTGGCTGCAATGGGCACCACAGGGATGCCGAAAACCTCTTCCATCGCCTTGATATCCACCGTGCCGCCGTTTTTCTCCATCTCGTCCATCATGTTGAGCGCCAACACCATCGGCATCCCAAGCTCCATCAGCTGTAGCGAGAGGTAGAGATTGCGCTCGATGTTCGTAGCGTCCACGATGTTTAAAATAACGTCCGGTCGGTCAACAAGCAAGAAATCCCGGGTCAGCACCTCTTCGCTTGTATACGGGGACAGCGAATAAATGCCGGGAAGATCCACCACCTTCATGTCATCGTGTCGGCGTATGATCCCTTCCTTCTTCTCCACCGTAACCCCCGGAAAATTCCCCACATGCTGATTGCTTCCCGTCAATTGGTTGAACAGCGTGGTCTTGCCGCAGTTGGGATTTCCAATCAGTGCTATGATCATCTTTTGCTCCCCTATCCATTCCGCCTTGAATTCTTATAGTAACAAATATGCAGCCGCCTATGGCCGTATCCTGTTTGTATGGAAACAAACGGAATTTATTCCGCAGCGTCTCTGTGATGCTTCCCATGGTGTCCCACAGGATGCCCGTGCCGTTTTATTTCGCTGTCTGTATCCGGCGTTGACGGCTGCTCTTTATCATGATGCAACAAAGCGATTTCGATCTGCTTTGCCTCCTGCGCCCGAAGCGTGAGTTCATACCCGCGAAGATACAGCTCCATCGGATCGCCCAAGGGTGCCACCTTGCGCATCATCACTTTTGTCTTGGGCGTAAGCCCCATATCCAAAAGACGCCTGCGCAAAACGCCCTGCCCTCCGATGGTCATGATCACGGCCGATTGGCCGACACCCAATTGGTTCAGCGTCATATCAATTCCCCCATAATTAGCATATGCTAACTCTTCGCCAAAAAAATAATAGGCGAACCTTACACTTCTTATTATATGCAAAACCTGCGAGTTGTCAATAGCTAACTGTGCCCGTATGTTCGCGTTTTCCGCTTGACAAAACGGGGTTTCTGCCACATACTGATTTTGTACCTGTGTGACTGACGGTCAAGTGGATAACCACGGAGAAGCACAGGGAAAAAGCCGACCGTCTGGGCAACCTTAACTTGGGGTTGCCTTTTTTAGTCCAAAGAAACGGAGGAATTGCTCATGGAAAAAGAATACGCATGGCGCGGATTTGAGGAAGGTCCCTGGCAGCAGCAGATCGACGTGCGCGATTTTATTCAAAAGAACCATTCGCCCTATTTGGGCGACGCCTCGTTTTTGCAGGGACCGACACAGAGGACGCAAAAGTTGATGAGCAAAGCCAGCAGGCTGTTTGCGATAGAACAGGATCTGGGCGGTGTGTTGGGTATCGATACCTATACCGTATCTTCGCTCACGCATTATAAACCGGGATATCTGGACAAAGATCTGGAGTTGATCGTTGGCATCCAGACCGCACGGCCGCTGATTCGCGGCATCAACCCGTTCGGAGGCATCCGCATGACGCGGCAGGCCTGCGAAGCCTACGGGTTTACCCTAAGCCAGAAGGTGGAAGATGAATTCCAATTCCGCACCACGCACAACGACGGCGTGTTCCGGGTTTACACCGACGAAATGATCCAGGCAAGGCGCACGCACCTGATTACCGGCTTGCCCGATTCCTACGGGCGCGGCAGGATCATCGGGGATTACCGCCGTGTCGCACTCTACGGCGTGGATTTCCTGATCATGCAGAAGGAAGCCGATAAAAAGGAGAAGGGCAAACTGCTGATGGATATGGAAAACATCCGCCTTAGTGAGGAGCTTTATTCGCAGATAAGCTTTCTGCACAAGCTCAAGGAAATGGCGCAGATGTATGGATTTGACATTTCAAACCCGGCGCAAACGGCCCGTGAAGCCATCCAGTGGCTTTATTTCGGCTATCTGGCTGCCATCAAGGAACAGAACGGGGCTGCGATGAGCCTTGGCCGGACCAGCACGTTTTTGGATATCTATCTTGAGCGCGACCTTAAGGAAGGAACCTTGACGGAATCGCAGGCGCAGGAACTGATGGACGATTTTGTCATCAAGCTTCGCATGGCTCGTCAACTTCGCACGCCGGAATACAACGAACTGTTCGCCGGCGACCCGTTGTGGATCACCGAGAGCATTGGCGGCGTCGGCTGTAACGGAATACCGCTTGTGAGCAAAAATTCGTTCCGCATGCTCCATACGCTCTATAACCTCGGGGTCTCGGCGGAGCCGAACCTCACGGTGCTGTGGTCGGAGGATCTGCCGCAGGCATTCAAGGAATTCTGCGCCAAAGCGTCGTGCGATACCGACGCGATCCAATATGAAAACGATGATCTCATGCGCAGAAGCTATGGCGACGATTACGCGATCGCCTGCTGCGTCAGCGCGATGAAGGTAGGGCGTCAGATGCAGTTCTTCGGCGCGCGCTGCAACCTGCCGAAACTTCTGCTTCTGGCAATAAACGGCGGGTATGACAGCACGACCGGTCTGCGGCTTGGCCCGCAAATGGAGCCGATGCAGGGCGATGTGCTTTGCTACGACCAGGTGATGGAGCGGTTGACCTTGTACAGGAGCTGGCTGTGTTCGCTGTATGTAAACACGATGAACGTCATCCACTACATGCATGACAAATATGCCTATGAGAAGATCGAAATGGCATTGCACGACACCGATGTCGATCGGTTCATGGCGTTTGGCGTGGCGGGCTTGTCCGTCATCGCCGATTCGCTAAGCGCGATCCGGTACGCGAAAGTCAAGCCGATCCGCGACGCGGACGGTTTCATCGTCGATTACCAACCGGAAGGATCATTCCCCTTCTATGGCAACGACGACGACCGGGTCGATTCCATCGCCGTGCAGCTCTTGGAGGATATGACACACGAGCTTCGTAAGACACCTGCCTATAAGAACGCAATACACACCCTCTCGGTGCTGACCATCACCTCCAATGTCGTGTACGGCAAATCCACCGGCGCTACACCGGACGGCCGCAAAGCAGGCGAAGCGTTTGCCCCTGGTGCCAACCCGATGCACAACCGCGAACATAACGGAGCGTTGGCTTCGCTCAACAGCGTTGCCAAGCTGCCCTATGCGTCTTGCCGCGACGGCATTTCCAACACCTTTTCGGTCACGCCTAGCGCGCTCGGGCGCACGGACGGTGCGCGTACGGAAAACCTGGTGCATATCCTTGACGGGTATTTCGCACAGGATGCCCACCACCTTAACGTCAATGTACTGAGCCGCGAAACGCTGCTGGAGGCCTTTGAACATCCCGAAATGCATCCGAATTTGACCATCCGCGTATCGGGCTACGCCGTCAATTTCCACAAGCTTTCGCGGGAACAGCAGCGGGAAGTCATCGAACGGACGTTCCACGAGGCGCTGTGATGGACGCGCGTATACATTCCTTTCAAACGATGGGCGCTGTGGATGGCCCCGGGCTTCGATTCGTCGTGTTCCTGCAGGGATGTAACCTTCGCTGCCAATACTGCCACAATCCGGACACCTGGGCAAAAGACGGCGGCATGGTGTATAGTGCCAAAGAGGTTTTTTTGCGCATTCTTCGCTGCCGCCCGTATTTTGGCAAAACAGGCGGCGTGACGGTCTCCGGCGGCGAACCGCTTTTGCAGTCGCCTTTCGTCTGCGAACTTTTCGCGCTTTGCCGTCAAAGCGGCATCCACACCTGCCTTGACACGAGCGGCCAACCGCTGCAGGACGATGTGGATCGGCTTTTGTCTGTTACCGATCTTTGCCTGTTGGATATCAAAGCAGTCGACGACGCGCACTACCTGAGCCTCTGCGGCACGGATCTGCAGACACCGCTTCTCTTTTTGCGATTGCTGGACAAAAACAACATCGCCACCTGGATACGGCATGTCATCGTTCCGGGGCTGAACGATACCATGGAAAACATCCGTGCGCTCAACGCGCTGTTAAAACCGTTCGCTTGCATACAAAAGGTGGAGCTGTTGCCGTTTCACGCGCTGTGCGTTGAAAAATACCGGCAAATGGACATCCCGTTTCCGCTTGAGCATACACCGCCCATGGAAAACGCGCAGATCCAGCGTCTTGCTTCTTATCTGACGCTTCCGCACTGACAGCGGCTCCGGCTTCCACATAAAAACACCGCGGCATGCAAACCATGCCGCGGCGTTTTTTCGTCCGCTTGAAAATCCCTCTGCAAAATCAGTGCTGCGGATACTCTTTGACCTTGTTCATCGCCCGCAAAACGGCAATTTTCGCATTGATCTGATTTTGCAGATAAACGGCGTCCAGCGCCGTAAACAGCTCGCCTTTTTTGGTGACGCAATAGGCGGCAGGCAGGTCGTTTAAAGCCAACGCCATCACATCCATGCGGCACTTTTCGCATTCGCATATGTCCGTTTCACGGGTATACTGGTCCACAAGCCTTGCGACGACGTCTTCCATGTAATTTTTTACACTAAGCATGCATGCCTCCGAAGCTTTTCTTTATATCGATCGGTCCACTCTATGTATCGTGCTTTTCCGCCGCGTGTTTAGTTTCCGTTTGCACGTTTGCAAACAAACGCTTTCATACGCGCATGTCCGGTCGTAAACACAGGATCCCGCTTCCTCTTTTCGGCACTACGGAATATTGATCACATACTCTTCAAGACACCAGTTTTTTTCATCCATCTTCTGTGCCGCGTCGATGCCGACATAGCGGATATGCCAGGGTTCGCTGGTAATGCCGGTCAATGCCGCTTTTTGCGGTAGATAGCGAAGCACGAATCCGTATGCGGCGCAATTGTCCCGGATCCATTGTCCCTGTGCCGTTTCACCGAATTGCTGCATCGCAATGCCCGCAACCGAAAGGTCAAACGCCAACCCGGTATGATGCTCGCTCTCGCCGGGGCGCGCAATCGAAGTGTTGGCCTGCAATTCGGCGTTTTGCCTATTGCCTGCCTGCGGCAGCAGTTCTTCCACCCGCTCTTCAAACAGGATGCGCTGCTTTTCATAGCCGCGGTAGCTGGACATGATGACGATATTCCTGATGCCGTCCAATCCGGCGTCCTTGAGCATCACATCCAGCGCCATGGCAGCCGATCTGTCCGCACGCATCGCATTGTCCTTAAGCGCATAGGCGGATGTCGTCTTGTAGTCTTTGATGTTGATCAAATCGGACGGATCATGGTTTTTGGGCCACAGCCTTTTTTTACTGACAATCACAAGATCGCCTTGTTGACTGATCGCCGCATTGTTGAGCGTAACGATATCGGCTGAAACACCGGCGGCAACATCGGGCTTATTGGAATGGACAAGACTGTTAGTCGGCTTGATTTCAACGAGCGTTTGTCCGGCTTCAGAGCGCATGATCCCAAACCCGACACAAAGCGCCGCAACGGCTGCGGCAACTGCCAGCATTCGCAACGCAACCTTGGGCAATTTTCCCTTTACAAAACGATATCGTGCCAATAGCATCCCCCCGATGACCGCATCATCCGGAACTTTTTCGGGATGTGTCGCAGCGGAAACATTTTCGATATCATCGTAGAGGACGGAGTTTATGAAAAAACGTTCAAGTTGTTAACAAGTTGTTATATGTAACAAGGAAATAAATACTATATTTTGGGCAGCAGGATGAATACCCTAAACTTCCGATCATTGCGTAGCCGTGTTGAGCGTCAGCACGCGGTAGTACGAGGCTTTGTTCTTTTCGTCCGATTCATACAGAACAAATTTGCTCGCGTCCTGGTTCCAAAACAAAAGCGCAATGCTTTTGCCCGTATAGACAAGGCGCATATTCTCAAGCGTGGGCATGCCCGAGCTGTCCAATTCGATGCGTGCGGTATAGATTTCCGCGCCTGCATTGGAAACGCTGTAAAAAGCCGCTCGCTTCCCGTTGGAGGATACGATCATGCTCCTGAGGTTTTCAGCCAATACGCGGCCGTTGCCGTTTCGTAGATCCACCGCCAGCATCCTTCCGTTGGACGTTTGTATGATCGCCGCGTTATCATACCAATGAGAGCTTTGGTTGATGCTCAAACTTTTGCCCATCGCGAGCCCCCGGCCTGACGCGACCAGTTTGCTCATCTGCAAATCGTAGATCCTTCGATTTTCTGTTGGAACCATCGCCTGCGGAATTGCCTTTCCTTCTATCAAATGCATATAGATCGCATTCACCAGTCCCTTTTCATTGGAGGTGATCATCCAACCGCTCAAATCATGCAACGATTTCGCTTCGGTTATCTCTAGAGCATTCGGATATACAGAACGCATCATGTCCGCGACATATGTCTGCATCAGGTGATCCTCCAGATCATAGACGATGATTTGCAGGCGCATAAACGCCCCTGCATCGTTTACGGCTTCCGGAAGCGCGACAAGAAAACTCATATACCGCCCGTCCTGGCTGAAGCAAGCCGATTGGGTTTGCAGAGACATCGTTGTTCCCATCTGCAAAATACGGGTCGTCTGTTCCGTTTTGCTGTCATAGAGGATCAGCGCCGAACCCATCTTCTGTGTGTCCTTTTCAAAGCCGACAGCGTACCTGCCGTCCGGCGAGATGCCCAGGAGCAACTGGAAATCTGTTCCCGAAAGTTTTTTGACAAACCCGAAACTGTCATCCACGGTGCTGTACCCGGTTATCCCGTTGCCATAAGTTTCACACCAAAGGTGCGTTGCGTCCATCCAGCCATGAATTTGCATGTTCACCGTCTCGCCGTTAACCGTCGCTGTTACGGGGAAGGAACGTATCTCTTTTAAAGTGCCGTCCTGCGCGTTCTGATCCGCCTGCGATGAGCTTGCATCGGGCTTCATCACCACGTTGCGGATGCTGCTCTTCTGGCAGCTTGTCAAAAGCAGGGACAAAACGCACAGCAGTGCCGCGCACACGGATTTAATTTTCAACGCTTGCGCCCCTTTCCCGGATGAGCTCCAGATAGACCGTAACCACCGTCAGCCCCTTTTTGCTGTCGATGGATACCTGCCCGTGATGTCCGTCCACGATGCTGCGAACGATCGCAAGCCCAAGGCCCGCGCTTCCCGCTTCTGTGATCTCATTGGCGCTGGACTGGTAGAACGGGATGAACAGCTTGTGCAGTTCTTCCTGGGACAGCGTTTTTCCCTTGTTTTCCACCGTCAGTTTCGCCCGACCCCTTTCCCCAATCAACCGTACATAGATCCACTCGCCGCTGTTGCCGTATTTGATCGCATTGTCGATCAAATTCAGCAGCATGCGCTTGAGCGCCGTTTCAATGCCGAATACATACAGATCATCCTCCACGTCCGCGATGCATTCGCACGAATACCGTCCTGCCTTGATCTGCATCTCCTCCGTCGTGCGTATGCACAATTCGCTCAAATTGACGCGTTCCGGCTTATCGGATACATGGGATATGCCTTTGCTGTATTCCAGAAGGTTCCGCACCATATCCTCCATGCGTTTGCTCTCGCCGATGATGTAATCCATCCCCATATCAAAAAATGCCTTGTCGGAAAACCCGTTCTGCGCAATGACCTCGGCATATCCCATGATGGTGGTCAGCGGCGTCTTGAGTTCATGCGTCAGCTGGTCGTAAAAATCCTTCCGATGCGCGTTGAGCTTCTCCAGTTCGTCCCTGTCCCGTTCGATGATGCGTATCTGCCTTTCGATGCGCTTGACCATAACGTTGTAATTGTCGATCAGCATGCCGATCTCATCCTTGCGGTTGCTGTGCTTGAGCACCACGCGCCGCCCGTTCGCCACGCGGTTGGTGGCACGCGCGAGCGAAAGGATGGGCCGCGATATATTGTTGCTCAACAGCGTGAGGAATATAAAAGCCGCAAAGAACATTGTGACGGAAACGATCAGGATGAGGCTTTTGATGCCCTCCGCCTGTTCATACAAATCGAGATAGCTTTTGCGAACGCGCAGTATGCCAACCTTCTCCCCCGCCACCACCACCGGGAACGAGAAAAACACGTCTCGGGTGTCCTTTTGGCTCAGGATGGTAAACGACAGGATGTCCTTTCCGGCGTTGTGCAGATCGTCATAGGCGGCATTGGAAAAACGCTCCCCGTTGGAAGCGTTTATAAGCTGAGCGTTGATATCGTACGCCGCCACGTCTCCACCTGCCACCGCGCACAGCTCCACCGTTATCTCTTCCGAGAGGCTTTGAAACGAAGCGGGTTCGTTGTTAAGGCCTTTAACCAAAAATGCCTGCCGGACGTATACGTTGCTGTGATTGCGAAACGAGGAAAGCTCCTTCTCGATGGTGTTGTCGTTGTTGTTCTGCAAGAAAACGCTCACGACGATGTTGAGAATCAACAGCATGCTGCAAAAGATGATGGCAAAGCCGGTGATAAAGCGCGCGCGAATCGTATGCATCGTTAACTCCGCCGGCTCAGGCGATACCCGACGCCAAATACCGTTTTGAGCGATTCGCTGTCAAGGTTAAGCTTTTGTCTGAGCTTGCGTATGTGCACATCCACCGTGCGCGTATCCCCGCTATACGAATAGCCCCATATCACATCCAGTATATAATCCCGGGTGAACACGCGGCCGATATGCTGCATGAACAGGCATAGAAGGTCATATTCCTTGGGCGTGAGCTGCACTTCGAAGCCGCGCTTGGTAACAACACGGCCACGCTTGTCCACCAGAATATCAAGATAAGCGATGGTATCGCCCTGTGCCGTCTGCCTGTCGCTTTCGGAGTACATGCGGCGAAGCGTGGAATGGATGCGCGCCATCACCTCGCGAAAATCAAAGGGTTTGGTGATATAGTCGTCCGCGCCGCTTTCAAGCCCGGATACCTTGTCGCTTATATCCGTTTTGGCGGTGATGATGATGATCGGAAGGTTGTATGTCTGCGTGATGATACGGCAGATATCGATGCCGCTCATGTCCGGCAGCATCAGATCCAAAAGAATCAGCGAAGGTTTAAATTCCTCCAGCGCCCGCAAGGCGCCTTTGCCGTTGTGCGACATTTGGGCGACAAACCCCTCTGCCTGCAGCTTGTACTGCAACAGCTTGGCAATGGATACCTCGTCCTCTACAATGAGGATTCGATTGTGTTCAATCACCCGGCAAATTCTCCTTCGGTTCATGCTTGCTGTGTTCCATTATACCCGTAAAGGTGGATATGGTAAAGCAACGGCATAAACAGTCTTTTTTACAAAAGCGGATATGCCGAAAAACGCGCGCGATTCGCTTGGTAAACCCTCCGAACCACTCATCGGCATCATGATCAAAAGCATACAATCACACGAGCGAACGCTTTTGGGAGTGTGTATGAACGCCTTAAACCTCATCCTGCTGTCGTTGGGACTGTCCGCCGATGCCTTCGCCGTATCCGTGACAAACGGCCTGTGCGTACGCCCGCCCTATGCACAAAAGCGCTTTTGGTCGGCGCTCTGTTTCGGCGTTTTTCAGGGTACAATGCCGGTGTTGGGTTGTTGGGCGGGACAGGGCATTGCGGAATTCGCAGCCAATTATGCCCATTGGGTCGCCTTGATACTGCTCTGTGTCCTCGGCACCAATTCGATCGGGACGGCGATGCTTCATAAGCGTCAAAGCCCGAAAGATAAACCGCGGCAAACGGTGGCGGGATTGCTCATGCAAGCCGTCGCGACAAGCATCGATGCGTTGTCCGTCGGCATCGGCTATGCCATCATCGAAGAGCCGGTCTTTCCCGATGCGATGATCATCGGCAGCGTCACCTTTTGCTGCTGCTTGATGGGTTTTAACCTCGGCAGGCGCTTTGGCGGTTCGCTGGCGGAAAAGGCGAGGATGACGGGCGGTATCCTGTTGATTTTCATCGGCATCCACCTGTTTGTATCGCACTATTTTCCGTTCCTCTGAATAGGGATTTGCCGATAAAAAATGCCCCGCACACATGTGAACTGAACCCCATTCATAGGACAGAGAAAAAGAGCCCTATCGTAGAATACCAAGTAATTACTCGAACTGGCGTCGTTTCTCAAGCGGCGTCAGTTTAGTATTAGACTGAATCCGCTCATGGTTGTAAAAGTGAATGTAGTCGTGGATGAGCAAGCGAGCCTGCTCAGGCGACTTCGGTTTCTGTCGACGGAGACACTCTGTTTTGAGGATACTAAAGAAATTCTCAGCCATAGCATTGTCATAACAGTTTCCCCTCCTTGACATAGAAGGTGTTATGCCGTACGTTTGGATTAGGTCAAAATACCCGTGAGAGGTGTATTGAAACCCTTGGTCACTGTGGAGTTGCACCTCTGCAGTGACCGCTTCTTTTTTCATGGCTTGTTGGACGGTGCGTAGAACTAGGTTAATAGACTGTTCTGTCCCCATTTTGTAAGCAACGATGCTGTTGTCAAAGAGATCCCGGATGATGGACAGGTATAAGGTTCCCTGCGGTGTGGGGATGTAGGAGATATCCGTGACCCATTTCTCATTTGGTCGGGTGGATGAGAAGTTCCGATTGAGGAGATTGGG
This sequence comes from uncultured Christensenellaceae bacterium, assembly GCA_942492795.1. Taxonomy (GTDB): domain Bacteria; phylum Bacillota; class Clostridia; order Christensenellales; family QAND01; genus RGIG3178. Next base: position 679,525 of record OW818639.1, on the reverse strand, counting down.
ATAACGGTGCAGTTGTCCGCCCATCTGTCGGTACTTCCGTCTGCGTCGGATTTGACTGAGCAGACCATACTTGTTCATGATTCGTAAGACTGCCTTGTGATTGGCATGAACTCCTTTACGCCGCAACCAAATCTGCACACGCCGATACCCGTATGTCCCACGGGATTCCTGTTGACACTCTGCTATCTTTTGGATCAGTGCCTGTTCCTCCCGACTTTCCCCCTGTTTATTACGGAATGCATAGTAGCCACTCCGGGATACCTTGAAAAACGCACACATACCTTTTATGGTGTACTTGTCCGCATATTTATGGATCGCTGTATACTTCACCTTTGCTTTCACCTCCTTCCAACAGCTTGAAGAAAAGAACGGTACAGGTCTATCTCCCGTTCCAGTTCACGTATCCGTGCAGCCATAGCTTCTGGTTTACTCATTGGCTGCTTTCTAGGTCGTCCTTTCTTTCGCACGATGGGTATCTTTTCTTGGCGGTGGTTGTAGCGTGTAACCCAATTCGTTATCTGCTTCTTTTCAAGTCCCAGTGTATCCGCTATCTCTTGTCGCGTTCGGCCTTCCTCTCGCATCTGAAGTATAACTGGCTCAAGTGCTTGTATGTCTGTCCATTTCCGTTTCATAAACAAACCTCCTGTTGCAGTTATCCTACAACAGGAGGCTCTTTTTTCTCAATGTCCGTTTTATGGGGTGCAGATCACATGCGGGGCCTTTTTCGATGGTAAAGTAACCGGATTTTATCGGTTTATGGTACCCTGATAGCTTTTTTTGGAGCGCAGCTGATTGGAGAGCGTGGCTTTGCGCATCCGGAGGCTCTGGGGCGTAACTTCCAACAGTTCGTCCTCCGCGATGAATTCGATCGCCTGCTCCAGGCTAAGATCAATGTACGGCGTCAGTCTGAGCGATTCGTCCGATCCGGACGCGCGCATGTTGGACACGTGTTTTTTGCGGCAGACATTGACGACGATATCCTCGTTCTTTGCGTTTTCGCCGACGACCATCCCCTCGTATACCGGGATGCCCGGCCCGATGAACAGCCTTCCGCGCTCCTGCGCGTTGAACAATCCGTAGCTTGTGGATTCGCCCTGTTCATGTGCGATCATGCTGCCGCGGCTGCGCTGTTCGATATCGCCCTTGTACGGCGCATAGCCGTCAAACAGATGGTTCATGATGCCGTTGCCCTTTGTATCGGTCAAAAGCTCGCTTCGGTACCCCATCAGACCCCGTGCCGGGATGCTGAAAACAAGCCGCATGCCGCCCTGTCCGTTCGGATGCATGTCCAGCAGTTCCGCCTTGCGAACGCCGAGCTTTTCCATCACGCTTCCGACATAGTTTTCCGGTACATCCACCGTCAGCTTTTCCATCGGTTCAAGTGTCTGTCCGTTCTGATCCGTCCGGTAGATGACGCGCGGGCGCGACACCGCAAATTCGAATCCCTCGCGCCGCATGGTTTCGATCAGGATGGAAAGGTGCAGTTCCCCGCGTCCGGAGACCTCAAAAGCTTCTGTGGTATCGGTATCGCTCACGCGCATGCTGACGTTGGTCATAACCTCGCGATACAATCGCTCCCGCAAATGCCGGGATGTCACGAATTTGCCTTCCCTGCCTGCAAACGGGCTGTCGTTGATGATAAAACGCATCGCAAGCGTGGGTTCGTCGATGTTGACAAACGGCATCGGGTCGAGATGATCGGGATCGCAGGCCGTTTCGCCGATGTTCACATCCGCGATGCCCGCAACCGCCACGATATCTCCAAACGCGGCGTCTTCCACTTCGGTGCGCTTTAACCCTTCAAACTGGTACAATCGCACGATGCGTACCGGCTCCATCGTGCCGTCGATGCGGCACAATACCACCGCGTCACCGCGCTTCAATGTGCCCCGTTCGATGCGGCCGATGCCGATGCGTCCCAAGTATTCGTTGTAATCCACGTTGGAGAACAAAAGCTGCAGCGGTCCCTCCAGTTCACCCACGGGTGCCGGCACATAGGACAAAATAGCCTCAAACAGCGCTTTGAGATCATCCTGAAGATCGTCGGGCTTCATTCCCGCGGTCCCCTGCCTTGCGGAGGCGTACACGACGGGGAAATCCAATTGGTCGTCGTTTGCGTTCAAATCCAAAAACAGATCGATGATCTCGTCTACGACCTCTTCGGGCCGCGCGCCGTCACGATCGATTTTGTTTACCACAACCACGATGCGCTTATCCAGCGCCAACGCTTTTTGCAGCACAAACCGGGTTTGCGGCATGACGCCCTCAAAGGCGTCCACCAACAGCAGCACCCCGTCCACCATCATCAGTATCCGTTCCACCTCGCCGCCGAAATCGGCATGGCCGGGCGTGTCGATGATATTGATCTTGACCCCCTGATAGTTGACCGCTGTATTTTTTGCCAATATGGTGATGCCGCGCTCACGCTCCAAATCATTGCTGTCCATGACGCGTTCCTGCACGGTTTGATTTTGACGGAATGCACCGCTTTGCCGCAGCATCTGATCCACCAGGGTGGTTTTGCCGTGGTCAACGTGGGCGATGATGGCTATATTGCGAAGATCCTCTCGCGTTTGCATAAAAAATTCCTCTCCCTGCATGCGAATGTCCGCATGACGTAACATTTAGAATAGCATTTCCGGCAACAACCTTCAAGTAAAAACGTGTATTTACTGCAATATTTTGCAGATTCTTTTTCGTTTATCCGCCTGTATGGGCAAATTTGGATACAAGCCGTGCCATCGCGCTGCAATTGAAAAATAAATTTCATCTATAAATTCCATTTGTGCTCTCATTTTCCGCTTTGTCTGCGCATACAATGCTGTGCAAACTGTACCGAGGGAGGCTTTTTCATGCCAATAATTCGTCATCTGTATCCCGGCGGAAACACCGCCACCGGCTTCTTCAGCTATTTTGACCAACTGTTGCCGTTTGATCAGGCAAAGCGTATCTACATTCTAAAGGGCGGCCCGGGGGTGGGCAAAAGCACGTTCATGCGAAAGATCGGCGCGCATCTGATGGATCGGGGCATAAGCGTCGAGCATATCCACTGCGCGAGCGACAACGAAAGCCTGGACGGTGTTTTGGCTCCCGGCATCGGATTGCTGTTTGTGGACGGCACCGCGCCGCACATCGTCGATCCGAAATGGCCCGGCGCCGTGGACGGCATCATCAACCTCGGCGAATGCCTAAACGAAGAAGGCCTGTCCGCCTACAAGGACGAGATCGGCGCGTTGTTCTTTGGCATCACCGGATGGTTCAAGCGTGCATACCGCTATCTGAACGCTGCGGATTGCATCCGATCCGACAACATGGCAATCGTCGGAACGCTTATTGATCAAGGCGGTCTGCAAAAAATAACGGAACAACTCGTGGAAACGTTTTTGCCCTTTCAAACCGATTCCCGTCCTGCATCGGAGCGAAAACTGTTCGCCACGGCGATCACGCCGGACGGGTTAATCTGTGCGCTGCCTTCGCTGCATGCTGCGCATCCGGTGTCCCTAAGCGGCATTTGGACAGCGCCCACAGACCGCATCCTCACACGGCTTCGCGATGAAGCGCTTCGCCGCGGCATGAACGTGGAAGGGTATTATTGCGCGCTTGATCCCAACAGGCTGGAGCACCTGTACATACCAGCCTTGGATACCCTGTTCTTCACATCCAATCCGTACCACGGGTATGACCTCGCCCCGGAAGTATGCTTTGATCTGAACGCCTGCACCGGCGTTCCCACGACGTCGGAACAACAGCTTCTGGTGCGAAACGAAGCGCTCTTCGGACAGCTTCTGGGATACGCCACAGAAGCTCTGGGAATGGCCAAGGCGGAACATGATACGCTGGAACAATACTACGTCCGGCACATGGATTTTAAAAAGGCGGACGAGATACTCCAACAAACGCTCGTGCGCATCGAACCGCTCCTTGGGTAACGCACATCATCATGCACGCAAACAAGCGACCTAAACTATAGCCTGTTGTTGCGTTAGAACCGATTGGCTTATATATCAGCAAAAAGCTGGCATACTAGGTCGGCTTTTTTATGTCGACAATATTCGCAACTTATTTGTGCAAATATTATCAATTAAGATTGATTATTTTTTCACTTGTGTAATACTTTGTAACAATAAAGTTTTGCCGTTTCGGGAGATTTGCCGTCGCATTGATATTCGGAAGGATCGGAAATAGAATAAAACCCAAAACAAGCGAGGAACCAACGTTTCCTCAAGCTTTGATGATTTCGAAATAGGATGTTGTATGTGTATGGGGGAGTGGTAACGCTCCCCTTTCCATCTCTTGAGAAGGGTTTGAGAAGAGCATTTAAATAGACTCGCACCCGCCGCCCTAGACATTTTTTTTAAAAACGTCGTGATGGGATTGCCTCCGGTCGATCTGTCCGTTAGTACCCTAACAGACTAACGCCCCGTTCTGGTCCCCGCGTTTCCTTCTAAACCGCTCGGTATCCTACTGGAACGTTTTTTAACACTTCACGCCCCATACCCGCTAATTATCTGCTCTTAAAAATCCTTTTTATATTGAACAGATTATTGATTTATTGATATATAAATTACTTTATACTACAATAAGACATATAGCTGTTAAATTGGCGATAAGTAAAATATGAAAGTATCCACTGTTACCAATAACCTATAAATCAGCCGTTACATGCCCATGTTTGAAGAGAAATGGATGGAGGTATTTACATGCCGGTGCAGTCGATTCACTTCTATCAGGCAATCCTTTTAGGCGTGTATTTCTGGGTTGCGAGCAGCAACCTGGGATATGCCGTGTACTGGAACCAGCCTTTGTTTACCGGTCTGATATCGGGGCTTATTCTGGGGGATATGACACAGGGGATTAAAGTCGGCGCGTATGTATATCCGATGCTTTTTGCTTTTGATGGCTATTCTATACGGGATCCGCTCGTCATGACGATTGTCAGTTCATCGCTTACCATTGCAGGAAAGCTACCGATTGCGCAATCAATATCGCTTTTTGTACCCTTCGTACTGTTTTTCAACCAAATTGGAATCGTCCGCCGGATCTGGTTTTCCGCCGCAGCAACAGGAGCAGACAAGGCTGCGCAAAAAGGCAATGTCCAGGGCGTCCTTTTTTTTGGTTCGTGGTTTTGCTTCCTTAGCAGAGCCTTGTTGTACGGCTTCCCGATGGTTGTGTTCCTGTTAACCGGTCCGCAATCGGTTTCTAAGCTTATGTACGATATCCCAGTATGGGCGACAAACGCATTATCTGCCATCGGCGGACTTTTGCCTGCTCTCGGCATCGCGAAAGCCTTGCGTGCCATGGGTCGTCCAATCCTCCTTCCGTTCTTCTTCGGCGCTTTCTTGTTTACGCAGGGTTTGAATATTGGCGGCTTCTTCATGGCCGTGACGGGGTTATTCGTAACTTTTTTATATTATCTGATCCAAAAGGCATCGAACAAGACACCACCCCCTAAGAGCAATCCGCCCGTTATCGGAATGGAATCGCCAAACGAAAGCGCCATGCACCTAATTTCCAAAAAAGATGTAACCCGCCTATTTTTCCGGTGGTGGTGGTTTTCCGAGCAAAGCAACAGTTTTGCTCGCATGCAGGGTGTCGCATTTTGCTGCGCGTTCATTCCGGCACTGAAAAAACTGTACGGAAACGACGACGGGCAATTCAAGGAGGCCTTGCAGCGACACCTGATGTTCTTCAACACGCAGGGCATATGGGGTGTCTTCATCCACGGCATCGTGCTCAACATGGAAGAACGCCACGCCATGGGGATAGGCATTAGTGACGAAGCCATACACGGCGTGAAAACCGGGCTCATGATGCCCTTGGCGGGCATAGGCGATACTATAAACGGCTCAACAATATATCCTTTTATCAGCGTCATGCTGATACCGCTGGCAAGCAGGGGAAGCGCCTTAGCGCCCATCCTGCACGTCGTGCTTCTACTGGGTCTATATATCACCCAAGGCGTTGTTTTCTGCCATATGGGCTACCGGTTTGGCGCAGGGATCCTTCAGCGGCTTCAAACGTCTGAAAGCCTTCGAATTTTTATGCGGTGCGCACAGGTCTTTGGATTGATCATGCTGGGCTATGTGGGGGCGACCTTTATAAAAGCAACCACGCCCATATGGATTGCCACGAACAATACCCAGCTCCCATTCGTACTGCAGACGGACCTTCTGAATGCTATCATCCCGGGCCTCTTCCCCTTAGCGGCTATCTTCATTCCATATCGAGCCCTGCAAAAGGGGGAAAGTGTTGTCCGGGTCACGATTTGGTTCATGGTTATCGCCATCATACTCAGCGTAGCCGGTGTTATCGGCAGCGGTGGATTGATTTTTGCAGCCCGTTGAGCAAAGGACCAAGTGAGCCAAAGAAACCGGTTCCCAAACGAGTCCGGAGGTGTTGAATACCTATGAGGAAAACCAAAAGAAGATGGTCACTATCGGGTCTGGCTTTTTTATTGCTGACTGTAGCGATCATGGGCTGCGCCAAAGAACCTGCCATTGCCATCAAAATGTTTGATATCGATTTATCCCGCTCCGATGAGACGACATTGTATAAGGTGGATACGTATTTGTTTTCGCATCCAAAAGCCGTCGCAATCAACGATTCCGTATATATAAGCCCAGATTACTATTCCAGATACAAAGAAGGTCTCTATCTCAGTAGTTACGGCATGGTTGCGAATATATTCTTTGGAAGGGTTGAAACCCTGCAAAGATTAGACCGTTGGATCTATTTTGCTTCTAGCAAAAACGGTTCCTATGATTTGATCAGGCTTGATACGACAACCGGAAGCTTGGAAACGATTTTACAGATATCAGGGCTATACAGTATCTCTGTTTTGGTTTGCCCTGCCGGGATCATTTGGGAAGGACCTATTTCGGTAGGCGAAAAAAAATCCATTCGATGCATCATGCACGCGAACTTGGATGGATCCAACATTAAAGTACTTATCGACGATGCAGCAGGAACGGGCTCGCTTTCCTGTGCATTTCACAATTCCTTATACTTTGTGAAACTTAACAAGAGAAGCAACGGATCGACCTACACCACCGTGAACCGTTATGATCTGCGAACAGAAAAAATCATCGAGATCGCAGAATTGGCTGAGTGGCAGGCTGATCCAATACAGACCGTAATGGCGACGCCCTGGGGCCCGAATGACCCGGTTATCACTCTAAGGTACGACAGGTTTGAGAGTTTTATCGGCTTGAGCGACAAATATCTATATTTTACCACTTCTTCTGTATGGCGTGACCCTGCATCGAATCAGACAGCCTACGACCGTACGGCAACCTATACGCTCTATAAAATCCGTGAGGACGGAACGACAAAAACCGAATTGCTGCTAAAACAACAATTCGACCAGAACTACTTTACCTATTCGGACGGGTGGTTTTACTACACTGTAAGGGATACGGATACGTATAATAAATACAAAGGGATCTACCGTGTCAGGGAAGACGGAAGTAATGTGCAATGCATCATATCCGCTGATTGTCAAGCCGTTCAACTAGTTAATGGATACCTATATTACGGTATTGGGGATTACTCTAAAAATATGTATAGAATCAAGGCGGACGGAACCGGAAAGCAGGAATTGGTGTATTAGAATACAGAATTAAATAATATCCCGCCTCTACCTTTGCAAGGATGAGAAACACCTTTCGGGCGCTTTTTGAATATAGTTCCACGACATCCGTATGCAATCATATTGGATACACTACGCCGGTATAGTTTTTACAGAGCATCCAATCCAAGGATGTACAAATCCGGCGACATGCGCGGATACAGATAATCCTGTTGTATGGCGACATGCGCGCCATACAACACCTTTGCCCGCCGTTTTGTCGCAACGAAACGGCGTCCCGGGGGTTTCTTAAGGGGGATTGGATCCCCCTTGACATTAAAATGCCACCGTCTTCCCGTCAAAGGCATAAAACAAAATCTGCCGCAAATCGTCCTCTGTCGTATCCCGCGGGTTGGATTCGGTGCAGGGATCTTCCTGCGCGTGTTGGGCGATGCTGTTGACCTGTTCGTAAAACGTGTTTTCATCCACGCCGCACGCCTTGAAATCGGATTCGATGCAAAGCGATGCGCTCAGCGAGCGGACGCGTTCGGCCAGCGCATGCGTCAATTGGGTATCGGTATTGCCCTCAAGCCCTAAATGCCTTGCGATGGCGGCATAGCGCGGGCTGCATATCTTCGCGTTGAAGCTGATCACATAGGGAAGCAGTACCGCGTTGCACCGCCCATGGGAGAGATGGAACTGTGCGCAGATCTTGTGCGCCAGCGCGTTTGCAATGCCAAGCTGCGCGTTGGAGAACGCCATGCCGGAAAGGCATTGCGCCATGTGCACACGGTCCCGTGCGGACATGTCCCCGTGATAGCTCATCACCAGATCGTCCAACAGGATGGTTATCGCTTGCAGCGCCAACGGGTCGGAGAATACGGAAGCCTTTGCAGCGACGTATGCCTCGATCGCATGGCATAGCGCGTCCATGCCGGTGTCGGCAACCAGCGATTTGGGCATGGTGCGTGCCAGAGAAGGATCGAGGATGGCAATATCCGGCGTTATTTCAAAATCCGCAAGCGGATACTTGATGCCGTTGTCGTAATCGGTCAGGATGGCAAACGAGGAGACCTCCGCTGCGCTTCCCGAGGTGGAAGGAACGGCGACAAACCTGGCTTTGCGGCGCAGTTCAGGCATGACAAACGGCGGCTTGATTCGTTCGATGGTCAGATGGGGATACTCGTAGAAAATCCACATCGCCTTGGCGGCGTCGATGGGAGATCCGCCGCCCAGCGCTATGATAAGTTCGGGCTCGAACGCCTGCATGGCCTTTGCGCCGCGCATCACCGTATTGAGCGACGGATCGGGTTCCACCCCTTCAAACATCGCCACTTCCATGTCGGCTTCGCGTAAAATTCCTACCAGCTTATCCAAAAAACCGAAGCGCTGCATGCTGCTGCCGCCGGTTACGACCATCGCGCGCTTTACGCCGCGCAGCGATTTGAGCGCGTCCATCGATCCTTCTCCAAAATAGATATCCCGAGGCAAAGTGAACCTTTGCATATGGACTCCCCTTTCTTTTGGTTAGATTCCCCCGTAAATCCAAAAATTATGAAGAACCTGCGGTACGCATACAAAAAGCGCTCCGTCCGTTTGGGACAAAGCGCTTCGGTATTGCTTATGGAATGTTGGTTCGGCTATTTGACGATGATCTGTGCAACGTCCTTGATGGTGTATTTGCTTCCCTTGCTGGCCGCAAGCAGCATCGGACAATCGTTGGAGATGCCGTTGACCTCGATGGCGAACATCGTGCCGCTGTCGGCTATGGTCGCCTTGTCAAACACCTGCTTGGTGCCATCCACGCCAATGACCGTAACGGAGGTATAGCCGGATGCGCCCAATTGCGAAAGAACATCTTTAAAGGCAACGCCCCGGCAGTTATAGTTGGTGCCGGAAACGGACAGTGTCGCGGTCTTTTCGCTCAAATCCGAATAATAATCCTGGTTGAATTCCGTAACTTCCTCCACACCTTCTACCATGACCGAGAATATTTTAATCCTCTTCGGCGTGGGTTGCGGTGTTTTTTGTGCCGACGTCGGCGTCATAGCAGGAGTCGGTGTCGGCGTGGCTTTTTTGCTGCACGCCGATAACGCGGCAATCGCAAAACATGCTAGTGTCAGCGCGAATATTTTTTTCATACGCTCATCCTCCTCGTTTGCGCGAAAGCCCGTCCACTGCAGTTTTACGCAATCCTTTCGACACAGAACTTATGGATATCATACATGATTTGCCCGAAAAAGGCAACTTCACCCTATTTGCTTCGCTTGGGTTTAACCGGCGGAAAGGATACCGTATAATCCGGAGCCTGCTGGGGTCTCCCGCCCGGAACCGGCACCTGAAGCTGATATGCAACGCTTATCATGCGAATGCCCACGATGACCAAAAGCGAAATTCCCATCGCCAAAATCGGATTGAAACCGGCTTTGAGCAAAAACCACAGCAAAAGTGCGCCCGCCAATCCAGCCAGCGCATAGATGTCCCTTCGCAGAATCACGGGAATGCGCTGCGCCAAAAGATCGCGCAGCATGCCGCCTCCGATGGCGGTCAGCAGCGTGCCCATCAAAAAAACACCCATCGGATAGTTCGCTGCGACAAGGCGGGCGCCGATGCCGACAACGAACGCGCCCATGCCCAACGCATCGCAAAACGTCCACAGCATCGCAGGCAGCGGCCGACGAATGATGCTCACCAGAAGGCAGACCACCGTCACATTCACCCATATCCAGGGTTGGGAGAGCGAAACGGGCGTGACGTTCAATATTAGCCCGTCACGAAGGATGCCGCCGCCGACCGCCGTGATGGCGCCCAGGACAAACACGCCGAACACATCCATACGCCTGGCCACAGCCACCTGCGCGCCGGAAAACGCGAAAGCCGCGACGCCGATCATCTCCATCCACCAAAAAGCTTCCATCTCATCCTCTTTCACGATCTGCACCGTAGGGTTGCCCGCCCTTTAAGCAGCAGCTTTTATGACCGCTTTTGCCTCGTCCCCGGGTGTGTCCTTATGAAATCTGATCCAGCCCGCCATGCTGAGCATGAACAGCATGGTGATGCCGTCCGGCGGTGAAAACAGCGTCATATCCATCATCCCGTGAAACAAAATCATGCAGCTGATGGCAAGCGCCAACGGCAGATATCCCCTGCCGCCTCCCGCTTTGTGCAAGCGGAAGAAATCGCGTATATTGCCGTATGCATAGACAAACAGCAATGCCGTGCCGATAAAGCCGCTTGACAGGATGAGTTCCAAAAACAGGTTGTGCGTATGGACCTCGCCGCGCAGCACAAATCCGAAGACGGGATAAACATCGCCAAATGCCCAGCCGCCATATCCGAGCAGCGGCCTTTGTTTGATGCAATAGACCGCGACCCGCCACAATTCGGTGCGGATGCCCAGGGTCGAATTGGCTTCGTTGAGCCGCAGCCATTGCGGGAACGCGATCCCGACGACCGCGGCCAGAACGGCGACGCCCAGAAGGATAAACACCGTTCCCTTTTTGGATCGCATGCTCAAAATCAACATCAGCGCGCCTATCATCGCGGAGGCCATACCGGTGCGCGAGTTGCTCAGCAGCAGTCCCAAAACGCAGGATGCGATCGCACAGACTATCAGCGGTTTGGGTGCGAGATGCTTCACCCATTGATACAGCGCACAAACCAGAATAAAGCCGGATATCATCGCGTAGACATTCGGATTAAAATACCAGGAATCGGGGCGGTAGCCGCCGACAAAATCGTAGCGCACGACCTGGATAAGCGCAAGGACCAGACTCGCCATCGTTCCCCAGAGCATGCTTTTAAGCATGAAGTTTATCATCCTGGGCGTCGTCGTAACGCGTAGATACACCATCGCTGTCATGCCGACAACGAAGGCTGCGCCGAACGACTTGGACAGAAGATCGCCGTACAGCAGCGACTGTACCAAAAAGATAAGGCAAAACCCGATCAGCGCTTTGACGAACGGAACCGCCCACATGCGCGAGCGGATTCCCTTGTCCTTGAAGATGCGCACGAGCATGAACGCGCACGGGATCGCCGCGAAATAGGGTGGAAGCCAGATGCACAGCGCAAACATGCCGACGATGACATCGTCCGTGCTCTGGTTTTTGATGGTATCCATCCTTTTTCGCATCGAAATATCCCCCTGTTTTGCCTGTGTTATTCGCCCCGTCCCACCGCCTACAAAGGCCTGCATGATCGCGTGGAGACTGTATGGATTATCATTCGGCAAAGATTACTATATCGCCTTTTATTTTTTGCTGTCAATTGCTTTGTTGATTATTGCATATGAATAAAAAGGCTGGTAAGCCAATATGGGATATGATATATTGAAATGTAATGAGAGTATTTTTCAATAAGGAGGCTGGAAATATGGCAGTATATCAAGTGGCTTGTGCCGATGCAAAGATGGCCATGGATACGGACAAAGGCCTGATAACGATAACCAGGAGCAATCGCTATGGCACCAACATGCCCCCGGTAACGGAAATCAAGCTGAGCGAAGTAACCGGCGTTGAGGATCAATACCTGACCTATGGTGTTGAAAGCAAAGGATCCGGCGCCATCAAGTTTATCTATCCGGGATGCAAACCCGGCGGAGATTTGATGTTCGGATTCACAACACACGAGAATATCATTCAATACAAAGCGCCTTCAAGGGCGGATGCCGTCAAGTTGCTCGAAGCTTTGAAGCCCATCGTGGAAGAGAACAAACAACGCAACGCTTAATACAAAGACAAGAAAACGGGCAGCGAGGAATTCGCTGCCCGTTTTGTTTGTATGCGTAATTTTACCGATAGGCTTTACGCTTTGTGCAAAGCGTATCGTTTCCGCTCGTTCCCTAAACGTTGAAACGGAAAACGACAACGTCTCCGTCCGCCATCACATATTCTTTGCCTTCGGATCGGACAAGCCCTTTCTCCCGTGCCTGCGCATAGCTTCCGAACCGCATCAAATCGTCATAGGCGACCACTTCCGCCCGTATGAATCCGCGTTCAAAATCGGAATGGATCTTGCCTGCCGCCTGCGGCGCGCGCGTACCTTTTTCGATTGTCCATGCGCGCACTTCCTTGGGTCCCGCCGTCAGAAAACTGATCAGCCCCAAAAGGGCATAGCTTGCGCTAACCAATCGGCTCAAACCCGATTCCGTCAATCCCAGTTCCTGCAAAAACAGTTGCCGTTCCTGCTCATCAAGCGACGCCAATTCTTCCTCGACGCGCGCGGATACCACGACCGCCTGCGCGCCTTCCTGCCGTGCCGCCTCGAACATCGCGCTGACATGGGGATTGACAGCATTGTCCGCAAGGTCCTCCTCCGAAACGTTGCAGGCGTAGATGATGGGCTTTTGCGAAAGCAAAAAGAAATCGTTCGCAACGGCTTTTTCATCGTCGTCAAGCTTGCAGCTTCTCGCCGGTTTGCCGCTGTCCATATGCGACAGAAGTTTATCGCACGCTGCAAGTTCCGTCGCATGCGCTTTGTCCCCGCTTTTAACGCCCTTGTAGATGCGATCCCGCCGCCTCGAAAGCGTTTCGATATCCGACAGGATAAACTCCAATTCGACGGTTTCCCTGTCCCGAAGCGGATCGACCGTACCGTCGACATGGGTGACGTTACCGTCTTCAAAGCAGCGCACCACATGTACGATGGCATCCACTTCGCGAATATGCGATAAAAACCGGTTTCCGAGCCCTTCGCCTTTGCTTGCGCCGCGTACCAGTCCCGCGATGTCGACAAACTCAATGGAAGCCGGTGTTATTTTTTCCGGGTTATAGATCTTTGCAAGCTCGGCCAGCCGTACATCCGGTACCGCTACGACGCCGATATTGGGATCGATGGTACAAAACGGATAGTTCGCCGCCTGTGCGCCGGCGTTTGTCAGCGCGTTGAACAGCGTGGATTTTCCGACGTTGGGTAATCCGGCAATGCCAAGTTTCATGTGTTTCCTGCCTTTCCATTCGCCGTTTCCCTGTTTCCGGCTCAATGCCTTGCTATCGTACCAGATACATGCCTTCATCGACAAGCTTTTTGTGCGCCTGCCGTTGTGCGGCGGCCTGTTTCGCCGCAGCGCATGATCCCCGGGAATCGTTATGCGCTTTTTATATTCACCCTTTTTATTATAGCAAAAAAGCACGGCAATCGCCGATCCTTTGCCCCAAAACGCGCCATAATCCGGTATCTGCTCTATGAAAACCAAGCTTCTGATACCGCTGCGATCATGAAATCAAAACCCCTGCATCTGCTTTTTAATGGCATAGGCATCGCAGAACTGCTATACTATAATCAATAGGCAAAGGGGGATATGTTGTTGGCTGTTTGGCAAGCGATTTTGTTGGGAATCGTTCAGGGCATTACCGAGTTTCTGCCGGTATCCAGCTCCGGACACCTGCTGGTGGTAAGTACGCTTCTGGGTGTTGAAACCCAGCCTCTGCTCTTTGAAATCGTGCTACATGTCGGCACGCTGCTGTCGGTGTTTGTGATGTTCTGGCGGGATATTGTTGCGATGCTCAAACAACCGTTTGGCAAGATGGTTCGATTCCTCGCGATTGCCACCGTCCCCGCCGTCATCATCACACTGGTTTTGGGCGGATTGATCGATGAGATAGGCGACGGCAGGTTTTTGGGATTGGAGTTCCTTTTAACGGCAGCGCTTCTTGCCTTAAGCGAACGCAAACCGATCCGCAATCCCCGCAGGTTTTCCGAAATGAACGCGACCGACGCTTTGACCATGGGGGGCATGCAGGCGCTGGGCGCGATATTTCCCGGCGTTTCGCGAAGCGGATCCACCATCGTCGGCGGATTGTTCCGCGGGCTGGACCGAAAGCTTTGCGCACGGTTCTCGTTTTTGATGTCCATCCCCGCAATTTTAGGGGCGCTGGTGTTCAAGCTCAAAGATCTGATGGAACTGGGCAGCGGCGGCGATGTTTCCGTTTTTGCGCTTATCATCGGAGCCCTGTGCGCCGCGGTTTTCGGCCTTGTGTCCATCCGCTTCATGCTCAATCTGATAGCCAACAAGCGCCTGTACGGCTTTGCGCTGTATGTTGGAATACTGGGGGCAATCGTGCTCCTGTTGCAAATACTCGGCATCCTGTTTATTCCGCTGTTTGGATAACGTGTACCCTTCCGCGCGGGCAAGGAATATACATAACCGGACCATCAAACACAAAAACGCTATGCCAAGAGGCATAGCGTTTTGCTTTTTGCCGGTCTTTCAACAGCTTGAAACAGGTTGTGTTGCATTTAAAAAAAGAAAACATAAGCGCATACACTGAATGCCTCCCGCAGGATCATGGCATAGAAACACACAAACATGCGGGCAACCTATTCACACAAGGGTGCGCCATCCATGATACAATATTCCTGTACAGGGCCTGTAATCGCGATAAGGAGGGTTGATCATGGATATTTTTAAGATGATTACCGATCAGATTGGCAACCAGGACACCTTGAACAAGTTGGGTCAATCTGTAGGAGCAGAACCTTCTCAGGTTCAACAACTTGCGCAGCTCGGGATGCCGGCTATTTTGCAGGCATTGGGACGAAACGCAAGCACGCCTGAAGGTGCAGAGGCTTTAACAGGAGCACTGGACCAGCATCAGGATGACAATGTAGAGGATGTAGCAGGGTTTTTAAACAATGTCAACAGAGACGATGGCGCAAAGATGCTTTCGCATATATTTGCAGGCAACAACGACCGGGTTCAGAATAATTTGGCAAAAAAAACAGGGCTGCAAACAGGCCAGGTATCCGGTCTGTTGACACAGCTGGCACCACTTTTGCTCGGCACCTTGGGTCAGCAGAAAAAACAGCAGAACCTTGATTCCACAGGAATCGCCGGATTATTAGGCGGATTATCGGAGCAAGGCGGCAACAGCGGTTTGATGGGTATTGTGACGAACCTGCTCGATTCGGACAACGATGGGGATATCGATGAAGGCGTTGGCGGTCTGTTGCAAGGGTTCTTGAAAAAATAGCTGTTGTTCCTAAATTGAAAACCATAAACTGGCTCCAACGGTCCTTTGTCGCAAAAACGATTGGAGGCAAGGTGAATGGAAAGAAAAATCAAACAGAAGGTTCGAGGTTTTGGGACACAGGACGGGGCCGGGGTGAACCTGGTCAGAGTCTTGGGGCCGCAGACCGTGGAGCAATTCGATCCCGTTTTAATGCTTGATTCTTTTGACAGCACACATCCCGATGATTATACGGCGGGTTTTCCCATGCATCCGCACAGAGGAATCGAAACGATAAGCTATGTGTATCGCGGGCAAATAACCCACAGGGACAGTATGGGAAATGAAGATACAATCAAAGACGGAGAAGTTCAATGGATGACAGCAGGCTCCGGTATTTTGCATGAAGAAAAACTGCCGGCATCCGAAAGATTGCTTGGCGTACAGCTTTGGCTCAATCTTCCCGCAAAGGATAAAATGGTTTCACCGGCCTATCACAGTATCAAGAACGCTGAAATTGAAGAAATTGAACTCGGCAACGGAAAGCTCAGACTGCTCGCCGGAGAATTTGAAGGACGAAAAGGATACATGAGCGAACATCTTCCGCTGGATTATTATGACGTGCATCTCCATTCGAACACCGCCGTGTCCATCAAAACAGAAAAAGAACGCTCCGTCATGGTTTTTACCCTCTTGGGGGACGCATACATCGCAGGTGCGTTGCTTAAGGAGAAGACGGCCGCAATACTAACACCCGGCGACTATGTGGAAATAAGGGGAACGGATCAAAGCGCTCAGGTTTTGTTTATCAGCTCGACACTTCTCGAAGAACCGGTGGCCTGGGGAGGTTCTATCGTAATGAACACAAAGGAAGAATTGAAGCAGGCTTTCAGCGATCTGAAAACGGGCACTTTTCTGAAAAATGGAATTTCTTACACGAAGAATCGGGATATATGATCTGTTACCATGAAATGCTTAAGGCGTTGAAAATGGTTAAGAACAGTGCTCCTCGAATCCTCCCTCCAAGCGCTTCTTTGGGTTTCTTTGCTCCCAACGCAAGGCCACAATCGTTATTGTGGCCTTTGTTTTATGGATAGACTCTTAAAAGGCAAAGCCGCTCTATTGACGGAGAGCTCAACAAGCCATATACTATAATCGAAGTTCGATATCGTATTGCGATATCATTAAAATTGTTCATGCGTATTCGTCGATCCCATGGCCATATCACAATCGCTATAAGAGGAGGATACCTGTGTTTACAAACGAAGAATACAAGAAACTTGGCAGAACAGAAAAAATAAACAGACTGAAGGAAATCTTTCTCGTCTTCTTGAAACTTGGTATTTTCTCCTTTGGAGGCCCTGCCGCACACATCGCATTGATGGATGAAGAAGTCGTTAAAAAAAGAGAATGGCTTACCCGAGAGAAGTTCATGGACCTGCTTGGCGCCACCAACCTGATTCCCGGCCCCAATTCAACCGAACTGGCGATTCATCTTGGCTTTGAAAGGGGAGGGGTCCTGGGTCTTCTGATTGCCGGGATTGCCTTTATCGTGCCCGCAATGGCGATTGTGCTGGCGTTCGCAGTCCTTTATGTCCGCTTCGGATCGCTTCCCGAAGTATCCGGCATCCTCTACGGGGTAAAGCCGGTGATTATGGCGATCATCATTCAGGCGCTGTACAGGCTTGGCCGGTCGGTGGTGAAAAACAAACTGACCGCTTTCGTGGGTGCAGCGGTCCTCGTGTTGTCCTTTGCGGGCATCACGGAGATTCCGCTTCTGTTTGCCGCAGCTGCCGTCACAACGCTGATCGTAAACCGGAAGAAGATCAAAAACAGGTTCTTTTCGGTTTCGGTTTTCCCGGCAGCCCTGATCGCGGCAAAGATCAGCGCGCTGACCGCCGCCATCGCAGGCATGCCGCCAGTGACAATCTTTCTCACTTTTTTGAAGATCGGTTCGGTTCTCTACGGCAGCGGTTACGTGCTGCTGGCCTTTTTGGAGGCGGAATTCGTCACTCGCTTCGCGGTGATCACCAACCAGCAGCTGATCGATGCGGTAGCGGTGGGGCAGTTTACGCCGGGTCCGGTATTCACCACTGCCACCTTTATCGGCTATTTGATCGGCGGTTTCAAAGGCGCACTATTGGCGACCTTGGGCATCTTCCTGCCCGCCTTTGTCCTCGTTCTGTTGGTCAATCCGCTCATCCCGAAGCTTCGGAAATCAAGTTGGATGTCGGGCGCGCTCGACGGCGTCAACGTCGCTTCGCTCGGACTTATGGCGGTGGTGAGCGTCAAGCTGGGCGCAGCGTCCTTGCTGGATCCGTTTACAGCCATCCTGTTTCTATCCGCGCTGGGGGCGATGATGAAATTCAAGTTCAACTCCGTTTGGGCAATACTCATAGGCGGCGTCGCGGGGTATATCTACCGCCTTCTGATTCTCTGAAACGTGCGTGGCCGTTTACCGCGCAATCACGGACCAAAAAGAAAGGGGCCGAAATTTTGGACAACAAAATATTGCGAAAGTTCTTCCTTGGCTTCATCAGCATCCACATCCTGCACCACGCGCAAAAGGAACCCATATACGGATCATGGATGATTGAGGAACTCAAACGTCACGGTTACGCGATGAGTGCGGGGACCCTGTATCCCATATTGCATGGCATGCAAAGGGATGGGCTGCTTCACTGCGAAGATATGAATGTGGATGGCAAAATCCGCAAATATTACACTGCCACCGAAGCAGGCGTTGTGGTTCTCAAAGAGGCGCGAGCAAAAGCCTCCGAGCTTTTCCGAGAAGTAAGGTCAGGGGATCCGTCATGAAGCTGTTTGGCCCACCCAAGGGGAAAGAAACCCTTTTGCGTTACCTTTTAAAATACAAGCCGCAGTTCGTCATCTCTTCTTTAGGCGGCATCCTGTACAACACCGTGATCGTGTTGGGGCCCATCTTTTTAGGCCGGCTGATCGACGCTGCAGGCGGAGGCACGGGGATGCAGGTTTTATGGTCCGCTGTGTATTTTGCTGGCATCACGGCGTTTTTCCAGCTCGCGCGCTTTGTCAAGCGCTGGTACATGCGCGACCAGTTCAACCGCGTCGCCTGCGATTTGAGGTCCACTTTTTTACAACGGATGCTCGGACGGCCGCTGTCCGAGCTGGAAAAGGAAACGGTCGGCGATCTGATGTCACGCACCGTATCCGACATCACGCTGGTGGTGGACACCGTCATGTCCACCATCAACGAAGGCTGGGACACGTTCTTGCTGATGATTTCCTATTTTGTGGCGCTGATGCTGCGCGACTGGAAGCTTACGCTTCTGGCGTCCACCATGGTGCCGCTTACCATCCTTTTGGCGCACAGCATGCGCAACGTCCTTTATAAATTTTCGCTCGAAGCGCGAAAGGCGGCAGCCGCATCCAGCAGCGGCTTACAGCGGTATCTGGAGGCCGCGGCGGTTTTAAGGCTGTTCGGGCGCGAACAATCCGAAGCCGAAGGCATCCGGGGCGCGTTCGAGCGCCAGAGCGTCTTCAACGTCCGCCAGATGCTGCTCCAACAGGCCATGCTTCCGATCTACGCTCTTCTGGCGGGCTTGGGCGTGGTATTGGCAATCGGTATGGGCGGTTCGCTTGTCGTGCAAGGACAATGGACCATCGGTTCCCTGAACGCTTATCTTGTCATGTTCATCGCGTTTACCGGCCGCACGCAGGTGGCGGCGCGCGTATTCAACCAATGGCATGCCGCCCGGGCAGCCTGGGCTCGTGTTAAGGAAAAGATGGAATTGAAAACAACACTGCCTGCGGATGACGATACCGCAGCCACCGCACTGGAGGAGCTTGACGTGAATGATATGTCCTTCGGTTTCGGCGGCGGCGACGTGCTGCACAACCTGTCGTTCAAAGCCCAAAAAGGACAGATCATCGGCATAACGGGCGGCGTGGGCAGCGGCAAGAGCGCGCTTGCTCACGCATTGCTGGGTTTGTATCCGTATTCTGGCAGCATCCGGCTTGACGGCACGGAGCTTTCCGCTCTCCCGCAGGACAAACGGGGTAAAACCGTCGCTTACACCGGCCATGAACAGTTTTTGTTCTCCATGAGCATAAAAGACAACATCCGCTTCGCGGGCGTAAACGATCAAATGCTGGATACGGCGCTCGAAGCCGCCGCGCTCAAAGAAGACATCGCGCAGTTCGAAAAGGGACTTGATACGCTGGTCGGTGAGCGGGGCGAACGGGTTTCCGGCGGGCAGCGCCAGCGCATCGCTATGGCGCGCGCCGTATTTGCCGACACGCCTTTGCTGTTGCTCGATGACCCGTTCTCTGCCGTCGACATCGCAACAGAGATGCGGATGGTGGGCTCCCTGCGCCGGCTCTGCCAAAACCGCATCGTGCTGCTGTTCACCCACCGTCTTACAGCCTTCCCCATGGTTGACGATATTTTGGTGCTTCAAAAGGGTCGTATCGTGCAGCGCGGCAGCCATGATGCATTAATGCAGGAAACGGGTTTATACAAAGATATTTACAACGCCCAGGTATTCATGGCTTCCAATGAATAGCCATAAGCAACTGCTTTGATTGTCCCAGTCGTGCCATGTACGGGAAAACAGGAAGCGTTCAAACCCTATCCATCAACAGATTACGGAGTGAATTCCCATGAAACCAGAAAATGCGTTTTTAACCGATACATTCCGTCAAACGGCCAAGCGGTTGCCGATGCAGACAATATTGCTCTTTTTGTCCGTCGCCACGGGTGCGCTCATAAGCGTCTGGCCCTCGCTTATTCTCAAGCGTATCGTGGATGGTCCCTTGACACACGCAGGCGTTGGCTTGTGGAGCCTTGCCTTTTTATACCTTGGCGCGATGATGTTGATCGGCGCGAACGATCTCGTCAGGCAATATTGCTCCACCGTGTTTGGGCAGCGGGCGCTGCTGCATATCCGAACGCAGATGCTCTCACGCCTTCGGCTTCTGCCGATCTCCTATTACCTGCAAACCCCGTCCGGCGAAACCATGTCCCGCTTCACCGCCGATATCGATGCCGTCAACACCCTGTTTACATCGGGCGTTATCAACGCGTTGGCAGATTTATTTAAGATCGCGGGTCTTCTCGTGGTGCTGTTCACACTGTCGGTCTCCTTTGGAATCGTGGCTGTATGCGCGTTTCCTCTGCTGTATATCGTAACAGACTTCTTTCGAAAGAGGATCTATGAAAGACAGCTCGAAGTGCGAAAGCGCGTATCCGACATCAACACCGGCATTTTGGAAACGTACGCCGGCATGAAAATCATCAAGATCTTTGGCAAGGAACGCTTTTTTGCAAACCGGTTTGAGCCGTTGCTGGAAAGCCACCGCGAAGCCATGAACGCCAACAGCATCTACGACGCGTGGTATCCGTGCATTACGCAGACAATACGGGCCGTCGTCATTGCAATCGCCTTGTTCATCGGAGCTAAAAGCAACCTAACCCCATGGGCGCTGGGACTGTCGCTTGGCACGCTTGCGGCGGGAGCCGATCTGTTCATCCGACTGTTCACACCGATCGAGGCTGTATCAAACGAAATCCAGACCATCCAGCGGGCGTTCGCGGGCATCGCCCGCGTTAAGGCGTACTTTTCCCAGCCCGTGGAAGAAAAGCGGCACATCGGGGATATCCAAACGAACTTGGTTGATACGACGGTCGTGATCCAAAACGTCCGTTTCGCCTACCAGGACGGTCACGATGTTTTATCCGGTGCCACGCTCACCATTCCCATTGGCACCAAAGCGGCGATTGCGGGACGGACGGGGAGCGGCAAAACCACGCTTATGAACCTCGTCGCGGGTTTGTACGAGCCCAAAAGCGGCAGCATAACGGTAGGAGGACTGAACCCCTATCTTCTGCCGCCGGAGGCGCGAAGACGGTTGATAGGAATCGTACCGCAGAACGTCGTGATCTTCAACGGCACTATTTTGGAAAATGTCACGCTTCGCGACGAATCCATTTCAAGGGAGCAGGCAGAACGGGCCTTGCATACCGCGGGGCTTTACGATGCAGTCCAACTTCTTCCGGAGGGCATTGACACGGTGCTGGGCGAGGGTGCCCAGAAGCTTTCCTTCGGCCAGACACAGCTTTTATCGCTGGCGCGCGCTATCGTGACCGACCCTCCGCTGCTGCTTTTGGATGAGCTGACCTCCGGCCTCGACGCGATCACCGAGCGCGCAGTGCTCGACGCCATAACCGCCATAAGCGGCAAAAAGACCATTCTTACCATCAGCCACCGGCTCTCGGGCATCATCGACGCGGACACGGTTCACATCATGGAGCGCGGACGGATCATGGAGAGCGGCAGCCCGCAGGAATTGATGCAAAAGGAAGGCTGGTATTCGCGATATAAACGCCTCGAGGATTTGAATTGGAGAATTTCATGATAGAGAGCGTCGGCTAAGATTACACCATACTGTTTATGTTAATCCTGCCAAGTAGGCACAAAGTGTCCGAGTTGCGTTTTTGCTCCTCTTTTGATTGAATCATAGAAGAAAGGCTTGCCTGTGAAGGCAAGCCTTGTTGAATGTATTTGTCAACGGAATAACGTGTCCACTCGTCCCGACTTCGGGTCATTTTACGTTGAACATGCCAATCGCGCTAAGGCCGATGACCAGATAGAACACGCCGGCAAAGCCCCCGAACATATCCACCAGCAGTCCCGAGAGCAGCACCCCCAGCACCGCGCCGATGCCGTATGCGGTGAACACCACCCCATAGTTTCGGCTATAATCCCGTGCGCCGAATTGCGACAGCGTCGTTGTCGGGGCGATGGCAAGCCACCCTCCCAGATTGAGCCAAAAGATAGAGAACGCCGCACAGAAAGACAGCGCGCTCCCATTTCCCAAAAGCATCAGCGCCGCTGCCAGAAGGATCAGGCCGAACGACAGTCTCATGGTTTTCTGATAGGACAACCGGTCCGTCAACCAGCCGAAAATGGGCCGCCCGATGCCGTTGAAAACCGCAAAGACAGACATCCAGACCGCAACCGCCTTTGCGCTCATGCCGACCATTTGAACCCCGATTTTCAATGTCAGGCCCACCATCATAAGTCCGATCATGGAGCCGATGAGAAAGTTCGAGTAAAGCGTGAAAAATGGTTTGGTCTTGATAAGCTCCCTGCGATCCATCGCGTTCTCAGGGACGCCCTGCGCAATCGCCTGCGTATTATGTTCCTCCGGGGGATAACGAAACGGCAGCGAAAACAAGGGAATGAGTATGCCAAAGGCAATCCCCAAATACAAAAATGTATTGGATACGCCAAGCGCATCGATCAGTGTTTTTGTAAGAGGCGCCGTTACCAGCGGCGACAGCCCGAATCCCACCAGAACAAGGCCGGTAGCCAGCCCTTTTTTATCCGGAAACCAACTGGCAACAACTTTCATCGGTACGCCGTATGCAAAACCCACGCCCGCCCCGCTGATAACGCCATAAGTGATGGTCAGCAGGAAAATATTCGTTGCAAACGACGAGAGTATCCAGCCGAGTGCGATCAATCCTCCGCCGATCACCATGAGGGTTATCGGCTTTCTTTTATTGATCATGGGCCCTGTGAGCAGCATAACAAGCGCGTAACAAGCCAGGGATACCATATAGGGCATTCCGCTGAAAGTTGCGCCGATTTGAAATTTCGCTTCCACCGCTACCCTGAATATAGACCAGGCGTATACCGTACCCATGCACATCATGATGGCGTTGCCTAAAAGGACGAATACCCATCGAAAATGACTGTTCGAAACGGTAGGGGAGGTGCCATATTTCGAGTTCATACGAATTCCTCTCAATCCTTATGGTGTTTCATTTTGACTATAGGTTGAGCTTGTTTTTTAATGACACGGTTTGACTCTTAATGATAACATTAAACCCCGAATTTATCCATACGGTTCTTAACGCCATTATTATTACTTATTATTTTTTAATTGTCTAATACGTTTCATAACAGCATTAATATAATACATCATATTTAAAACAACAAAATATAACGGGAAATGACATTATTTGACTTTGCCCGTTTGCGCTGCCTTTATACGAAACCGCAACCCGTGCACAAAACGCAAACCGGTAAAACACAAAGCGAATTGACGCGTATGTCGTCAATTCGCTTTGGCAAAAAGTGTATCGATGAACAGGTTTTACGCAAGGTGGGATGCGATCCCACCTTGACATCAACCCCCGTCCATGATGACGGTCAGCTGTGTCAACGCCCCGTTCGGCACCGGCGTATCATAGGTGATGATTTTTCCATCCATCATCGCAACCTCGTTGATGACACGGTCTTTTTTGTTGTAGACCAAGGTGTTGAACTTCTCGTCATAACGTTTTCCAAGTTCCACCAAAATATCGCCCATCATCGCGCTTTCGCCCGGCATTTCCACCTCGGCATAGGTATCCCCGTTTGTCAGTGTGGTGATATAGCCGATAATTTCAATTTTTGCTTTCATTTAAAAATTCCTCCTTTCATTCCCTTGATTCAAAACGATACGATCCGTTAGGATAGTTCCGATTCTTCCTCTGCCGTGATTTGTGCTTCTTCCTCGAGTTCATCCGTCTCTTCGCTTTCCTCCTCGGAAACCGCCACGATCTCTACCGACGCGACGCGGCTTCCTTCGGCGATGCGCATCACGCGAACGCCCTGTGTCAAGCGTCCGATGGTGGATACTTCGCCAAGCGTGAGCCGGATTATGGTACCGTCCTGATCGATCAACACCGCGTCTTCGCTGCCTTCCACCGTCTTAAAGCCGACCAGCGATCCGGTCTTTTCCGTCAGCTGCATGGTCTTTACACCCTTGCCGCCGCGCGTTTGCGTGGGATATTCGTCCAAAGCCGTATGCTTGCCGTACCCGTTTTCGCTGATGGTCAGCACAAACGGTTTATCGGCCTTCTGCACATCCATCACCCTGTCCTCTTGGGAAAGCATGATGGCGCGCACGCCGTAGGCAGCCCGTCCCATCGGCCGGATGTCCTTTTCAGAGAACAGAACGCTCATACCCCGCTGTGTTCCGACGATGATTTTGTCCGTGCCGCCGGTCATAAACACCGAGCACAGCTCGTCGTCCTCGCGTACGCCGATGGCGATCAGGCCGTTTTGCCGTATATTTTCAAATTCCGATATCGAAGTCTTTTTGATCAGTCCCAGCCGTGTTGCCATCACGAGATATTTTCCTATGGTGCCGCTTTCCATCGGGAACGCGGCTGTCACCTTCTCGTCACCCTGCAAACGCAAAAGATTGACGATCGCCATGCCGCGCGCCTGCCGCCCGGCCATCGGGATCTCGTAGCACTTGATGCGGAACACCCGTCCCCTGTTGGTAAAAAACAGAATGGGCGTGTGGGTGTTTGCAAAGAAAATGTTTTCCACAAAATCTTCCTCGCGCGTCGTCAGCCCCGAAACACCCCTGCCGCCGCGCTTTTGTATGCGGTACGTATCCGACGGCAGCCTTTTTATGTACCCAAAATGCGTCAGCGTGACACACATGTCCTCCGGGTCGATCAGATCTTCCGTATCCACTTCGCCGTCGATGGGTACGATCTCGCTTCGACGCGCGTCGGTGTATTCCGCCCGCACCTGCGTCAGGTCGTCCTTGATGATCTGCATCACCAGTTGCGGTTCGGATAAAATGCGAAGATAATAGGCGATCTGCTCCCGCAGCGTTGCCAGTTCCTCCTGAAGCCGCGAAGCCTCAAGGCCCGTCAGGCGGCGCAGCCGCATGTCCAGGATAGCCTGCGCCTGTTTTTCAGAAAATTCAAACGTATCCATCAACCGCGTTCTTGCTTCGGAGTCATCCTGCGAGGAGCGGATGATACGGATCACTTCGTCGATATGGTCAAGTGCCTTGAGCAGACCTTCAAGGATATGCGCCCGCGCCTGCGCCCGCTCGAGATCGAACCGGGTGCGGCGCACGACCACGTCTTTGCGGTGCTCAATATAATGATAAATGATCTGCTTTAACGACAGCGTACGGGGCTGCCCGTCCACCAGCGCTATCATGATAACACCGAAGGTATCCTGCATCTGCGTATGCTTGTACAGGTTGTTTAAAACCACGTTGGCGTTGACGTCGCGCTTGAGTTCGATCACGATGCGCATGCCGCTGCGGTCGGACTCGTCCCGAAGATCGGAGATGCCCTCAATGCGCTTTTCGTGCACCATATCGGCGATCTTTTCCACCAGTTTCGCCTTGTTGACCTGATAGGGGATCTCCGAAACGATGATCCGCTGACGGTTCTTACCGAACGCTTCGATTTCCGCTTTCGCGCGCACCACGATGCGGCCGCGTCCGGTGGCATAGGCCTGCTTGATGCCGCTCATGCCCATGATAAGCCCGCCCGTGGGAAAATCCGGGCCTTTGATATGCCCCAGCAGCTGTTCAAACGTAATATCGGGATCATCGATCAGCGCAATGCAGGCGTCGCAAACCTCGCCCATATTGTGCGGGGGTATGTTGGTCGCCATCCCTACGGCGATGCCGCCGCTGCCGTTTACCAATAGGTTCGGAATGCGCGCGGGCAACACCGTCGGCTGCATCAGCCGTTCGTCAAAGTTGGGTGTCATGTCCACGGTATCTTTGTCGATATCGCGCAGCATTTCAACGCAGATGCGGCTCATGCGCGCCTCGGTATAGCGCATCGCCGCGGCGCCGTCGCCGTCCACGCTGCCGAAGTTGCCGTGGCCCTGTACCAACGGATACCGTGTGGAAAACTCCTGCGCCAGACGCACCATGGCGTCGTACACAGCGGAATCCCCATGCGGATGGTATTTGCCCAAAACGTCGCCGACCACGGTTGCTGACTTTCGATACGGTTTGTCCGAGGTAAGCCCCAGCTCGTGCATGCTGTATAGGATGCGGCGGTGCACGGGCTTTAATCCGTCCCGCACATCGGGCAGCGCCCTGTTGATGATGACCGCCATGGCATAGGAAATGAAGCTCGTCTTCATTTCATGCTCAATGTCTATGGGCAGCACATGGCCAATATTCAGTTGCTCCACTTTTTCACCTCATCGATAGAAGACGCCTTGCTTGGCACAATGCGCCTTTGGCCACCCGGCCGCTATTTTTTGCCTTTTGATTTTTTAAGCACTTTGGGCGCCGGCTTTTGCTCGCCCGAGGGATCGTCTATGTCTTTTATAAGCCCCTCGTTGCGGTTGATATTGTCGATAAACTGCTGGCTGGAGCGTCTTGCTTCCTGCTCGCGCTGGCTCTTAGGCTTGTTTCTATCCTTGATCAGGCGCCATACGCCGTAGCCGATGCATGCGATGGCCAAAACCAGCATGAGCGGGCTGCCCGAGAGCGCATCAGACGAGAATAACCCGGCTGCCATCGCCTGAACCTGTATTTTGCTCTTCTTCACGATGTCTTCCTCCAAAAGCGGACTATATGTCCAGATTCGCCACAAGCTTGGCGTTTTGCTCGATGAACTCGCGGCGGGGCTCCACCTGATCGCCCATCAACGTATTGAAAATCTCGTCCGCCGCCATCGCGTCCTCCAGCGAAACCTGCAACAGCGTTCTCTTTTGCGGATCCATCGTGGTCTCCCACAACTGGTCGGCGTTCATTTCTCCGAGGCCTTTATAGCGCTGTATCTCGATGTTTTGCCGGCCCTGTTCACTAAGCGCCGCTTCGAGCGCTTCGTCGGTATAATAGTAAGCTTCCTTTTTGCCGCGCGCGACTTTGTAAAGAGGCGGCTGCGCGATGTATACATGCCCATCTTCCACAAGCGGCCGCATGTAGCGGAAGAAGAACGTCAAAAGCAATATGCGGATATGGCTTCCGTCGACGTCGGCATCCGTCATGCAGATGATGCGGTCATAGCGGAGCTTTTCCGCGTCGAACTCCGGACCGATGCCGGCGCCGAACGCGGTGACCATGGATCTGATCTCGTTGTTTGCAAGCATTTTGTCCAGGCGGGTTTTTTCAACGTTGAGGATCTTTCCTCGAAGCGGCAGGATCGCCTGGAAATTCCTGTCCCGGCCCTGTTTGGCGCTTCCGCCCGCGCTGTCGCCCTCGACGATATAGATCTCGCATTTTTTCGGGTCGCGTTCGCTGCAGTCGGCAAGCTTGCCCGGGAGGGATGCTGAATCCAGCGCACCCTTGCGGATGGTATCCTCCCTCGCGCGCCGCGCCGCCTCGCGTGCCCGCCTCGCCAGCAGACATTTGCTCACGACCGTTCGCGCCAACGCCGGATTCTCCTCAAAGAACACCATAATGCCGTCGTAAAGGGCTCCTTCCACAACGGAGCGGATCTCGGCGTTGCCCAGCTTCGTTTTGGTCTGCCCTTCGAACTGCGGATCGGTCAGCTTCACGCTGATGACCGTCGTGATGCCTTCGCGAACATCCTCGCCGGTGAGGTTGACATCGGACTGCTTTAGAAAGTTGAATTTCCGCGCGTAATCGTTGATGGCGCGCGTAATACCGTTTTTAAAGCCGGTCAGGTGCACGCCGCCTTCGACGGTAGCGATGTTGTTGGCAAAGGTATAGATGCTTTCGTTGTAGCCGTCGTTGTACTGGATCGCAATTTCCACCGAACTGTCGCCCTTGCAGGCCGTTATATAGATGGGATCGGGATGCAGCGGCTGTTTGTTCCGGTTCAGGAAGGAGACAAAACTGACGATGCCTCCGTCAAAGTGGAACACATCCTCTTTTTCATCCCGGTGATCCTTCAAGGTAATGGTAATGCCGCGATTCAGATATGCCAATTCGCGAAAGCGCGTTTTTAACAGGTCATACTGAAACTCGGCGTCTTCGTCGAACACGGTCCGGTCCGGCAAAAAATGGATGACTGTTCCGCATCTGTCCGTTTCCTCCATGCGCTCAACCGGCGTTGTCGGGTCACCGCAGCTGTATTGCTGGCAATAGTGATAGCCTTCGCGGTAGATGTCCGCACGCAGGTATTGCGACAGCGCGTTTACAACGCTGACGCCCACGCCGTGCAACCCGCCCGAAACCTTATACCCGCCGCCGCCGAATTTTCCGCCGGCATGCAGCATGGTGAGCGCCACTTCCAGTGCGCTCTTTTGGGCTTTGGTCTGCATCCCGACCGGAATGCCGCGTCCGTTGTCCGTAACGCATACCGAGCCGTCATCAAACAGCTCCACTTCGATGTGGGTGCAAAACCCGGCCATCGCTTCGTCGATGCTGTTGTCCACGATCTCCTGAATCAGATGGTGCAATCCGCGACTATCCGTTGAACCGATGTACATGCCGGGGCGGACGCGCACGGCCTCCAGTCCTTCAAGCACCTGTATCTGGTCGGCGCCGTAGGATCCTTCCTCCACATGGCTGTCCATCTCTTCGATCATCGGAGCGTTATGCAAAAGCTCCCGGTCAAATTCTTGTTCTTCCATAATTCCCTCTCTAATATCGCATTGCCGGCCGCGTGCAGCGTTTTTGAAGCGTGGCTGCAGAGATGGCCGATGTGTACAAAACAGGAGCCCCGCAGCCGCGCTGTATCAGCACATAGCTTTTGGGATCTCCTTCGCATAAATGAAAATAATTCCCGCTTTCACGGGTTTTCTCGATATATTGACGCGACTTTTGCAGTTCGTTGACACGCTGCGCATCCATGATCATAACGACGTCTCTGGCAAACACACTGACGTCCTGTCCCAGGTGCAATAACATCCATACTCTCCTGTTTTTAATATCGCTGTCTTCATTATTATATACTATTTCTGGCGTTTTTAACAGCCCCAAAACACACAGGTTGCACACATCCGCTGTGTTTTATGTGCAGGAACCGCTTTTTTTTGATATGATGATGCCGATCATGGTAAACGGGAGGTGTGGCCTTTGCATATCGAGACCATCGCACTGCGCGATTTTCGAAACTATGCTTCGCTGCACCTGCCGCTTTGCGCGCAATTGAACGTGTTGTGCGGGGAAAACGCACAGGGCAAGACCAATCTGTTGGAAGCGGTGTACCTGTGCTGCCTTGGCAAGAGCCACCGTACGTCCCATGACTTTGAAATGATACGGCAGGGACAGCAGACGGCCTATGCGGGCGTGCATGTGCACAGAAACGACGGCCCGCGCCATGTGGAAGTGCTGCTCTCGCAGAACGAAAAAAAACGCATCTCCATCTCCGGCGTATCCATCCGGCGCATGTCCGAATTGATGGGGCATGTCCAATGCATCCTGTTCTCTCCGGAAGATCTTTTGCTGGTAAAGGGTGGGCCGGGCATTCGAAGGCGGTTTCTGGATGCGTCTCTGTGCCAGCTGCGCCCCAATTATTTTCTGCTCCTATCCCGCTACAACGCGCTGCTTCTGCAGAAAAACGCGCTTTTAAAACAATCGAAGGCCGATACGGCGTTGCTGGATACCTATGACCAGATGCTCAGCGATTTCGGCGCGCAGATCATCGAACACCGTCATAGCTTCATTCAATCGCTCATCCCGCTGTGCGGCGGCATCCATGAAACCATAGCATCTGCTGAAAAACTCGTGCTCTGCTACAAAACGCAGGTGCGTTTGGACGGCACACCCATCGTTGGGCAATTGCTTTCGCTGTATGCCCAAACCCGCAGCGACGATCAACGGCGTTATCGGACATCCGTGGGCCCGCACCGCGACGATTTGCTGCTGTCCGTCAACGGCTCCGACGCGAGGGCGTTCGCTTCCCAAGGGCAGCAGCGCACCGTCGCGCTGTCCATGAAGCTGGCCTGTGTCGAACAGATGACCAAAGAGACCGGGCAGACGCCCATTTTGATGCTCGACGACGTCTTTTCCGAACTGGACGAAAAGCGCCAGCAGGCGCTGCTTGCGCACATCAAAGGGCAGGTTCTGATCACCACCGCGACCAAGCCGCCCGCGCTTTTGAAAAACGGGATGCGCTATATGGTCTCCAACGCAACGGTCCAGCCCCTCTCACAAGAACCGGTTTAAATCGAAGGCTATCCATGTATAAATAGAAAAATGCCATATAAATGGCATTTTTCTTTGATTTCCGCTTAAAAACAAAATATTTTAATCATCCTATTTAAAAATGAATTTAATAGAAGTATAATCATATATGATGAATGGAGGACGATGAGGAAATGAAAAATTCACACAAAGTAAACCACGCCATCGAAAAAGCATGTGCTATATCTTTGCTTAGACAAGAGGGCAACGAGGAAGCTGCTTATCGCAATTTCTACGATGCGCTGTGCGAAACGAGCCCGTTTGGCGATATGATTCGGGAACAGAAATTCACCTTTGAAGAGATGATGGAAATAAACCACAATCTGCGCGAAGCCGGATATGGTTTGACCACGTATTTTTATATGCCTGTTTTTGCCTTCTATCGCAAAAAATCCTTCCAATACATTTTGCAACACAGAGAAGCGTTGCGCAGACTCCAGGGACAGGAAGCCTTCTCCGACGCAGCTCTGGGCTTAAACGAGTGCTTTTCAAAATTGATATTCGGAAAGCTGTTTTACCCATTTTGATCGATTAGAAGCACATCAAGCCTAAAAGGACGGGCGTTGGGGGCACAGCCTCCAACGCCCGTCCGCGTATTTACAGACCAAAATCATCATGAAAAACCTGTTTTCCGGCAACATGCGTTTGGGAAAACACTATCCCTATGCCATGCATTTGGGCAGCGTGCTGCCGCCGTAGGGCATCGCGATAACGCTCGCGTCGGGGTTTTGCATCAGAAGATCATCCAGCGCTTGCTGCACGTCGGAGGCCTTTTCACAATAGGCCTTTTTTGTCATCTCTTCCGACAGATCGCTGATCAAAACGATACGCGCCTTTTGCGCCGTCATGGCGATCGCCGCGGCCTTATGCCCGCCAAGCTCAAAATGCTTGCGGATTTCCGCAACGCACGTGTCCGGATCGGCGTACTGGTTGAGCCATGCTTCGAACACGCCCTCACCGTACCCTTCCTGGCAACGGCCCACCCACAGGATGACGCCGCCCTGCCGGACGGCATGCCGCGCGTTGTCCAGCGCCTTTTGCAGCTGGTAGACATTGAGGTCTTTCGGGTATCCGCCCTGCGACACGATCACGATGTCGGCGGGTTGCTCAATGGGTATCGCGTAGAGCGAATCAAGGTATTTGCACCCTTCGCGGTGCGCCAGAATAACATCGCCCGCCACGCAATGCACGATCTTCTTGTGTTCGTCCAGCACGACGTTGAGGATAAAATCCGCCGATATAAATTCCAATACCGCTTCGATGTCCATGCGCACGGGGTTGCCTTCGAGCTTCCCGACGCAAGCGTTGTCATCGGTCATGTTGCGGTGGTTGTGCTGAATGGCCCTGCGGCTGGAAACACCGGGCATCAGCGCTTTGGCTCCGCCCGAGTATCCCACAAAGTAGTGGTATTCGATGTTGCCCAACAGCACCCGTACATCCGCGTTGGCAACGGGTTTGAACATATCCACCGGCGTTCCGTCGGCGGTTGTACCCAATGTGATGCAATCCTCGGGATCGGAATCGATGCACCGTACGCTGTCGTACACCTCGTCGCCCAGCATCATGCGCATTTCCGCTTCGGTATGCCCCCTGTGGCTTCCCAGCGCCAAAACCACCGTGATATCCTGTTTTTGAATGCCGCCGCGATACAGTTCACGAAGTACCTGCGGCAACACCTTATAGCTTGGCATCGGACGGGTGATATCGCTTGTGATGATCGCCACCGTCTGGCCTTTTTTGACCTTTTGCCAAAGCGGCGCCGATCCGATGGGGTTTTCAAGCGATTGCTTGATCAACTGCTGCTCGTCGGCGCTGTGCTGCACATCGTTTGGCAGCAAAACCGCCGCCAGATTGCGATCGGGGATGTGTACGCTCAGCGTCTGCTTGCCGTATCCGAACTCAACGTCCATGGTTTCTCCTCTATATGCGGGCGATGCCGCTGTCTCTGGCCGCCTGTGCCACCGCCGCCGCGACAGCTTTTAGAACCCGCTTGTCCAAAACGTCGGGCACGATATACGTGGCGCACAGCGATGCGCTGTCCACAAGCGATGCGATGGCGTGCGCCGCGGCAACTTTCATCGCCTCGTTGATATCACTGGCCCGAACATCCAGCGCTCCCCGGAAGATGCCGGGAAATGCCAGTACATTGTTGACCTGATTCGGGTAATCGCTTCGTCCTGATCCGACCACCGCAGCGCCTGCGGCCAGCGCCTGATCCGGCATGATTTCGCCCACCGGGTTTGCCATCGGAAACAAAATGGCGTCGTGGTTCATGCTCCTGACCATCTCAGGCGTCACAAGGCCGGGAGCCGAAACGCCGATAAAGACGTCGGCGCCGATGATCGCGTCCTTTAAAGAGCCCTTGAGGTTGTCGGGATTGGAATGTTCGGCCATGTCCGCCAAATCGGGATTCATATTGGGGCGTCCGCGATACACCGTACCCTCGATGTCCGTCATGATAAAATTCTTCATGCCAGCGGCAACCAGAAGCCTGGCGATCGCAATACCGGCAGCTCCGGCGCCTGAAAACACCACTTTAACGCTATTTAGCGTTTTGCCGACGACCTTCAGCGCGTTGAGTAGCCCTGCCAAAACAACGACCGCCGTGCCGTGCTGGTCGTCGTGGAAGACGGGGATGTCCAGTTTTTCCTTCAGCCTGCGCTCGATTTCAAAACAGCGCGGTGCGGCGATATCCTCCAGATTGATTCCGCCGAAGCTGCCCGCGATCATGGTGATGGTCTGTACGATCTCATCCACGTCCTTGGAGCGGATGCACAACGGAAAGGCGTCCACGTCCCCAAGCGCTTTGAACAGCGCGCATTTTCCTTCCATCACGGGCATACCGGCTTCCGGTCCGATATCGCCCAATCCCAATACCGCCGTTCCGTCGGTGATAACGGCAACGAGGTTGCCGCGTCGGGTATACGTATAGCTGGCGTCAATGTCGTCCTTAATCACAAGGCACGGCTCCGCAACGCCTGGGGTATAGGCTACGGCAAGATCGGCTTTGTCGTTTAAGGGCACGCGCGAATTTATTTCTATCTTTCCCTGCCATTGTTTGTGCATATCCAGTGCTTTTTGTCGTTTTTCGTCCATGAACCCTAATCCTTCTTCGTAAGATTTCGCGTTCAGTATACCATAACACCCAAGGCTTACAACGCTCTTTGTGTGATTTGTGCATTTTGTGTTATACTCATAGCAACTCTTTATGCATGGCATACCGGAGGTACCCATGAGAAGAATTCTCTGCTTTTTACTCACATTGCCGCTGTGCTTGCTCCTCTTTAGCGGATGCGCCAGCAAAACTGCCAAAGTGCTCGTGCGTTCCGAGTTCGCCGATTCCGCTCTTCTGTCACAGCTGATGCAGGCGTTCCACGACGAAACCGGCTATACGGTCAAACTTGATGCCAGGGACAACGACGATGTCGAAACAGCCGTGAAAAAGGGTGACTTCGATGCCGCGCTCGTATTGACACAAAGCGCGTATGAAAAACTTGGCAGCGGCGAGTTCATCGGCGGCAACGTCTTTTACAATACCTTATACCTCGTCGGCCCCGCAAACGATCCCGCAAGCGTCCATAGCTTGGGTAATTTCACCGCATCCGACGTGCTCAAGCACCTCGCGATAACGGGTTTCCGCTTTGTCCACCCGTCTTTGCTTACCCCGCTTGGCATGCAGAATGTTTCGATGTGGCTTCGTGTCGACGCAACGCTCAACAACAACCAATACCAAATCGCCGCGGATGCCGCCCAGGCGATGCTGACCCTTGCCAACAGCCAGGGCGCCTACGCGTTTACAACGCGGCAGAATTGGGCGCAGTTTGGCTCCCAGTCAACGGGGTTAAAGGTGCTGCTTTCGGGCGTACCCGGCATGATGGATCAATACGTCGTCCTCGCCAAAAAGATAAAGGATAAACCCAATGCCGCGCAGGCGTTTTGCCAATGGATGATGGGGCAAAAGGCCCGCAGCATCATCGTGGCCTATACGGAGCCCAATGCCACCGTTTCCGCATTTCAGTCCAACATACCCGCACAATAAACAATAAAACCTGTAAACCCCGTCAGGCAAGCCTGACGGGGTTTTTTGTTGCATTGCTTCTTCTTCCTGCGCTGACGACAGACCTCTATTCGTTCCAATCGTCGCGCGTCGCGATGATCGAAACGCCGGTATCCAAAATATTCGAAACGATCACATCCCCCGTTTTCGCCCCCCGTGGTGCCCTAAGCGTGCGAAGATAACACAGACAGTCAAATACCCTACCCTTTGAAACAGGCTCGTCTGTGCGAACGGCAATCGGTATGGTGCCGCCTTCAACGTTGAGGATGGTCGTAAGCGTCCGTCTTGGGTCGGTGCACTCGCTGATCGCATATGCCTCGCCGTTTTTACACATGTTGCCGGTAACGGCAATCTTGCCGACTGCATCCGTTTCGGCGCTAAGGTGGCAGCCAAGCGGACATTGGATGCAAAGAAGCTCCTTTTTCATTTGGTTTCCTCCACTTCCACCCTTACCGTTCCGCCGTCGGGCATAACCACACAGCGCACCGTCTCCATCTCGCCGGGCGTACAGATGAGCTTGCGCTGCCGATACAGCTGCTGTGTTCCCTGCATTACGGTGACCACGGGCTTTAAAACCGGACGCGTCACGCGAAACCGAAGCGTCACGGGGCCAAAGCTTATATGCTGCGGTACGGTATAGCGGACGTTTTGCCCGCATACAACCTCGATCTGCGCCTTTTGATGAATGCCGCTTATGGCATATTGCGCCGCGTTCTCTCCCGCTATGTGTGCTTCTTCGCTGACATAGTCCACCAGATCGTGCACATGAAGCACATTGCCGCACGCGAAGATACCGGGCACTTGTGTCATGAGCATATTGTCCACCATCGGGCCGCCCGTACCCGAGAACAACGGGATCCCTGCCTTTGTGCTCAGCTCGTTTTCGGGGATGAGCCCGACGGAAAGCAGCAGCGTATCGCAGGCGAAAAACCGTTGTGTCCCTGAAATCGGCAGGCGCTTTTCATCCACCTTTGCTATGGTGACACCCTCCACGCGCTCTTTGCCGTGAATGTTGACAGCCGTATGGGACAAGAGCAGCGGAATGTTCAGATCATCCAGGCACTGCACGACGTTTCGGGACAAACCGGAAGAATAGGGCAGAACCTCGCATACCGCGAGTACCTTCGCGCCCTCATACGTCATTCGACGCGCCATGATAAGCCCGATGTCGCCCGACCCCAATATGACCGCTTGCCTTCCCACCATTTTGCCTTCGATGTTGATCCATCTCTGTGCTGTTCCGGCGGTATAGATCCCGGCGGGTCGCGTGCCCGGGATGTTCAGCGCCCCGCGCGGCCGTTCCCGGCAACCCATCGCCAAAACGATTGCTTTCGCCCGGATGTGCATCAAGCCCATGGTACGGTTGACGGCCACAATCAGCTTGTCCGGCGTTATGTCCAGCACCATCGTTTCAAGATGCGTTTGGATATCCGACTTTCTGACTTGTTGTATAAATCTATCGGCGTATTCGGGGCCGGTAAGCTCTTCATCAAACGCGTGCAGCCCGAAGCCTGCGTGGATGCATTGGTTCAATATGCCGCCCAGGCGCACATCGCGCTCCAGAAGTACAACGCTCTTTGCGCCTTTTTGTTTGGCCGAAACCGCAGCCGCAAGGCCGGCCGGCCCGCCGCCGATGATGGCAACGTCCACATCCGTTACTCGCATGGCTCCTCCTTGATGTCACCGGTGAGGATAACGCTGCCGCCGCCTTTTTTCGTGATTTGCCGTATCGGAACCTGAAGCTCACGGGAAAGGATCTGGCTGACTTTGGGCAGACAGAACCCCGCCTGGCATCGTCCGGTGCCGCATCTGGTGCGGCGTTTGACGCCGTCGACGGATCTGGCTCCGGGAACCCTGTGTATGGCCTCTATGACTTCCGCCTCCGTCACTGTCTCGCATCGGCAGACGATATTGCCGTACGCCGGGTTATGCTCGAGTGCCTTTTGCCGTTGCTCGTCGTCCATATCCGCAAATCTTTGGATGGCTTTGCGCGTTTTGATAAAATCCTCTCTGGGTTTAATATCCAATTTTGCCGCAATCTTTTCGCTCAAATCCACCCCGATGGCCGGCGCTGCGCTCAGCCCGGGGCTCTCGATGCCGGCGGCATGGAACAATCCGTCCACGCTTGTATCCTCGCCTATATAGAAATCGTCGCTTTTGGGCCGGGCTCGAAGGCCCGCAAAGGATGCGATGATAGAGTTTGGCAGCTTGTCCACGCTCAAAGCCGCGACATCCAATATTTCCGCCACTCCGCACATCGTGGTCGCTGTGTCCGTTTTATCCCCGATGTCTTGCGCATTGGGTCCTATCATCAGATTCCCGTGTACCGTCGGCGTCACCAACACCCCTTTGCCTTTGGGTCCGGGCAGCTGGAACAGCGTATGGGACACGTACTTTCCCGCCGTCTTATCCAGCACACAGTATTCCCCTTTTCTGGGCGAGATGGAAAACGCCATGCCATGCGCTTTTTGGGATATCTCATCGGCATAAACCCCAGAAGCGTTTACGACAACTTTACCCTCGTAAACGCTGCCGTTGGCAAATACGGCAAACCCCTGTTGCGTCCTTTGGATTTGATCGACTTCCTGTTCAAAGAAAAAGGAGGCGCCGTTTTGGGCTGCGTTTTCCGCCAACGCAATGCATAGGGTAAATGGGCAAACGATGCCGCCCGTCGGCGCCAACAAGGCGCATACGGCATTTTCGGATATATGCGGCTCCATTACTTTGAGTGCATCCTTTTCCACAATGCGCAGATGGGGGACGCCGTTTTGCACACCCTTGTCCATCAATTCCATTAGATGGGGGCGCTGCTGTTCCGAAAAGCATAAAACCAACGATCCGTTTTGTATAAACGGCACCTCGAGGTCATCCGTCAACGATCCATAGAGGCGGTTTCCCCAGACGTTGTAAAACGCTTTGGCGCTATGCGGCGCAGCGTCGAAACCGGCATGCACGATGGCGCTGTTGGCTTTGGTCGTGCCCTCGCACACATCGCTTTGTTTTTCAAGCACGCATACATTGGATGTATAGCGTGTCAATTCGCGCGCCACGGCGCAACCTGAGATACCGGCGCCTATGATGATGCAATCGTACACGCGCTTTACCTCCCCTGTGTTTTCAAACATCTGAATACCTTATCCATACCGGTATAATACCGTGCGTGATGTGTTTAATAGGGCATTTTTTCACATTCTACGATAGCACCGAGGTACCCTGCTCGTCAATGAGACACAGCAAAACAAGGGTCTATTTTGAGCAAAGGACACGTCTATCGCCGATACCTTCTATCGACGCGATCTACACAGAAAAAGGAGATGAAACACTCTTGCCCGGAAGAAGGCCGCATAAAATCGAAGGAACCAAACTTTAGCCAATGAGCAGTCAATCGATGGGCCTTGCCCATAAAAAAGCGTCTACACACCCGTTTTCTCCATCCAGATGTACCGACGTTTGCGAGACGTTCTTAATAAAAACGGTGTGGATGTCCGAGAGGATATGGATGACGCTTAGCGCGTGCACGATGCCATGGGCGCGATACCTCGTATGCGGTACTTCGATGGCGTCGTAATACAGCGCGAATATCCCGCGTTGCGCACGGAGCATGCATTGCACGATGTAGCGTCCCGGCCGGAACGTTCCCGTTACAAGATGCAGCTGCACCGACTTACAGGGGCCTACATATTGCCCGCCGTCATGCATCAACAATACGTCCCTGCCGGCACAGACGGAGGAAAAAAACTGCTGTATGTCTCCCTGATTTCCCTCGGAAAGCCAAAGCCCGTAGGCGCTTTGGCCCGGCATACCCCGTGGCCCCGCGGCGCCGCGCAAAACACGATAGTTTCTTTTCAAAGCCATTCCTCCCACCCCTACACTATGGTTTTTTCTTTTTTTTGGTGTTGGGCGCAAGGATAAAAGAACGCATAAAAAAATCCGCAGAATATGCGGATTTTAAGGATTTATAGCCACTTTATTGTGTTGTCCTGTGTCACCCCATATTGTTTAGGATTGAATCCGAACCGGGAGCACGATGAATTGGTATGCCTTCCCCACTGTCGGAGACACCACACACGGCGACCTGTCGGAGATGAAATCCATCAAAATCTCTTCATCCTTGATCACCCGGAGCACGTCGAGCAAATACTTCGCATTAAACGCGATGGCCAGAGCTTTGCCTTCCATGGTCGTTACCTCGATCTCTTCGGTGGTATTGCCCCTTTCCCCGTTGGCGGATACGATAACGCCGCTTTCCTTAATTTCAATTTTGATCAGATTGTTCTTGCCCTCACGCGCCAGAAGGGATGCGCGTTCTACAGCGTCCGCCAACAGCAGGGTTTTGATGCCGATACGTGTCTGCTTCGTCTGCGGCAATATCTGACGGTAATTGATGAAATCCCCTTCCAACAAGCGCGTCACGATGATGGTTTGTCCCATCTCCACAGCTGCTTGCGTGGATCCGAAAGTAATCTTGGCTTCCTGATTCGTATCGTCAAAAAGCTTCTCCATCTCGTTGAGCGCCTTGCCCGGCAACACCGCCCTCATCGGAACGGCTTCGTGTTCCAGCGGCAAAGTGGCAATGGCCATGCGATATCCGTCCAGCGCTACCATTGTTACGCTGTTCTGTTCAATTTCCATCAACTCACCCATCAATATGGGTTGTGTTTCATCCACGGCTGTCGCAAAATTTGTCTGATGTATCAGATTCTTGAGTTCGCTCGTTTTGATCAGCAAAGGCTTCGCGTTTTCAAGCACAGGCAGGGAGGGGAAAGCCTGCGCATCCAGCCCTTGCAGCGTCATTTTGGACGCGCCGCAGGCTATGTTCACCAATGTCCCTTTAACCTGAATGGAGACGGCGCCAACCGGCAGTTTGCGGACAATTTCAGAAAATAGGCGGCCGGGAAGCACGATCTCCCCTTCCTCGGTTACCATGGCCGGCAAATTGTCCTCGATGCTCATAACGGTATCGGTACAGCGCAATTGCAGGGTATTGTTCGCAGCCTTTACATAAATTCCCTCGAGTATCTCCATCGGGGAACGGCTGGGCATGGCACGGGATACTGTCTGTACGCTTTTGATCAGATCATCCTGGTCACAGGTTGCTTTCATTGGTTGGTCCACTCTCCTTTGCAAAAACTATGATGCCTATGTTCTTTGGTTAATAAGTAGTCGTAGTAGTAGGGGGCGTGTAAATGTGGATAAGCGGGATAAGACAAGACCCAGACGTATTTCCCTACCCACTCCAATGTGTATATCCATCTCTTGTGATGGTGTATGAATGGAAAGTTATCCACACACAAAATAATATACACAATTTTTGGGGATGTTTTTGTGAAAACCTTCCATTAACCCGTGCACAAACAAAAAGTTATACACACTTATCCGGCATTGGTAATGCGGGATATCAGATCCTCCACCGTTTCCTTTGTCGAAGCATCCGTATCGATTTCTTCGCGTATGCGACGGCATGCATGGATAACCGATGTATGGTCGTTCACGTTTAAAAGTTCGGCTATCTTCTGCTGGGGGGTGTCCGTTAAAGTCCGTATCAAATACATCGCGATATGCCTGGGCCTGACGACATCCCTACTTCTGCGCTTGGATTGGATATCGTTCTGGTTGATATCGTAATAAGTGCAAACGTTTTGGATGATGCTGCGCGGGGTAACCACTTTTTTCTTTTGGTTGAAATAATCCTTCAGTGCGTTTTCCGCCAGTTCCATCGTGATGGGCTTGCCCAACAGCGCCGCGTAGGCGATGACGCGGTTCAGGCTTCCCTCAAGCTCGCGGATGTTGCTCTCCACCCGCATGGCGATGGATTCCATGACGCCCTCTTCCTCGATCTCAACGCCTTCTTTGAGAGCCTTGTTCCGAAGAATCGCAACGCGCGTCTCATAGTCGGGCGGGGCGATATCTGCAATCAGTCCCCATTCGAATCGGGAACGCAGCCGCTCTTCCAGCGACGGGATCTCTTTGGGGGGTTTGTCCGAAGTCAAAACGATCTGTTTGTTGCTTTCATACAGCGTATTAAAGGTGTGAAAAAATTCCTCCACCGTTGTTTCCTTATTGGCGATAAACTGAACGTCATCCAACAACAGCGTATCGACATTGCGGTACCTGTCGCGGAACTGCTCGTTTCGTTTGTTCTGCAGGGTGCTGATCATCTCGTTGGTAAACTGTTCGCTTGTGACATACAGGACATTGTAATCCGGGTGTTGCTGTAGAATTTCATGCCCGATAGCGTGCATCAGGTGTGTTTTGCCAAGCCCGGTCCCGCCGTAGATAAAAAGGGGATTGTATTTTGCACCGGGAGATTTTGCGGCGCCCATCGAAGCCGCCCAGGCGAACTGGTTGCTCTTTCCCACCACAAACGAATCAAACGTATAGTTCGGATTCAGCGTCCCGGAACGTTTCGGACGGTTGACGGATCCGCCGTCCCATTCGTTTGCCAATACAAACGTCGGCACGATGGTGCTGCCGTCGCCCGCTTCGTCCAGCGCCCGCTGCATGAGGGTCATGTAACGGTTTACAACGGTATCGCGGACCATGGTGTTGGGTGCGAGAAGCGTCAGCTTTCCGTTGCTCAGCGATATGGGACGCAACGGCCGAATCCACGAATCGTAGCCGACATTGCTCAGTTCCTGCTGCAACGCGATGGAGACTTTGCTCCAGAGTTGTTCACTGTTGTCCACGCGAATCCCCCCTTCACCGCGAACCGTTTTTCGCGGATGTCCACAGTATATATACACATATCCACAAGGTTATCCACAATAAATGGAATAAAACCGGGAAACAAACCCCTGTTGCTGTGTAAATTCGTTGGTTTTGTTGACAGATAAAACAAGGCCGATGCACGGGCGTTGTGAAAGATTTAAGGTTTTTCCACCAATAGCCGTGTTTTGTATCATATCAAAATGACGGGAGCGAAACAAGGGAACAAAAATGAAAACGTTACTATAAATTTATTTTCTTGCGTCCAGCGAGAGAGGGTAAACCCTGTTTTTGCCAACGCGGAGATCTTCCGCCGTCTGCACGACTGCCTGTTTTTTCGGCATCCCGTTTTGTATCATGGCGGATAAGTGTGCGAGAATCTCTTCATCCGTAACGGGCGCTTCCGCCTTTTTGGCGTGGATCAGCAACACGTATTCGCCGCGCGCGTTGTCGGCGTTTAAAAGAGCGTTCCCAAGCGTTGAATCAAACACCTCTTCATGCAGCTTGGTAAGCTCCCGAAATACGGTGATATCCCGCTCGCCCAAGCTGGCAAACAGCGCCTTGAGCGTGCTTTTAAACCGGTGAGGCGCTTCGTAGAGCACGATCGGATCAAATAGCGCCTTAAGGGCTTCCAGCCGCTTGGTGCGTGCCGATCCGTGGGAGGGCAAAAACCCCTCGAAATGAAAGCGGGATTCAACAAGTCCGCTGACGCTAAGCGCCGTGGCCAGCGCGCTGACGCCGGCTATCGGTACGCAGGGATATCCCTGCTTGCGAAGAGCCGCTACCAGTTGCGCACCGGGGTCGCAAAGGCCGGGCGTACCGGCATCGGATACCAGCGCCCAGCTTTCCCCCCTTTGCAATTTTTCCGCAACAAGCGCAATGCGGTCGATCTCGTTGTGCTCATGCAGACTCAAAAGAGGTTTTCGTATGCCGAGATGGTTTAATAGTTTCAGCGTATGGCGCGTATCTTCCGCGGCTATGCCGTCAACAATGCCCAGGATGCGCACGGCACGCAGTGTGATATCCTCCAGATTCCCAATGGGGGTCGCAACGATGTACAGCGTTCCGTTCATAGCAGCGCCCCTCCCGTGTAGATCGCCTGCATTGCCTGCGTATAGGTGCCGTCCGCCTCATGCACGAACAGCGGCGGCATAACGCACAGTCCGGGCTTCCCGTTTTTGATGCCCTCGACGAGCACCAGCGACGCGCCTTTGTCCGCGCGCGGGTGGACCATCAGGATGCGTTTGACCGTCAGCCTGTTTTTTTCCATCACCGTCATGATTTCGCTCAATCGCCGGGGTA
Source organism: uncultured Christensenellaceae bacterium (assembly GCA_942492795.1). Taxonomy (GTDB): domain Bacteria; phylum Bacillota; class Clostridia; order Christensenellales; family QAND01; genus RGIG3178. The sequence goes on along the minus strand of OW818639.1, from coordinate 637,038 downwards.
AGTGCACCATGCAAAACCGTCCGCCTTCAATAAGCGTTGCGGATGCCGCGTGCACGACATCGCACAGCGTGGATGTCACTTCAAAGCGGGCGATACAATCGCTTTCGCATTTTCGAAGGCTGCCGGAACCCATCGGATGATAGGGAGGATTGGATACGACAAGCTGAAATTGCCCCAAAGACGCCAATAAAACAGGATCCCTGAAATCGCCGCATGCCACGCGGATGCGATCCTCCAGTTTGTTGAGCCTGACGCTCTGCTGCGCCATTTCAACAAGGCTCGGTTGTATCTCGATGCCAACGGTATACAAAGGCTTGTACAGCGCATGCATCAAAAGCGGCAGCACGCCTTGTCCGCTGCCCAGATCCAGCACGCGCTGCGTGTTTTTGGCGCGCGCAAAATGAGCCAAAAGCACGGCATCCATGCCAAAGCAAAAGGTATCCGGATCCTGGATGATGCGCAGGCCGTCGTTTTCAAGGTCGTCGATGCGCCATTGCGGCGGGTTTGTTGAATCCATAAAGCTCCTATATCAGGGTGGATTTGGAAAAGGCATGCGGCAGAAGCTCTCCCAATGCATACTGCTGTATCGGTTCAACTTCGCTGCCGCAAACGTATACGGTCATATCGGGATTGCATTCATACAAAACCTGTCGGCAGATGCCGCACGGAAACGTGCAGCTTTGCGCGTCGGAGGCGATATACATGCCGACGATGCGGGACAGCCCGCCCGCTATCGCGGCGCCTATCGCGTTTCGTTCGGCGCATATCGTAGCGCCATACGATGCGTTTTCGACGTTGCACCCTATGGCAAACCTGCCGTTTTCATCCACGGCGCACGCACCGACGCGAAAACGGGAATAGGGAGCATAGGCCGATTGCCTGGCTTGCATCGCTTTTTGCATATACTGCTGGTGCGTCAATTCGCTCATTTGCTCCCTCTTTTGGCAGGAATAAAAAAATGTCCGCAGAGCGGACATTCCTTATTTTGCGGTTACGCTTCGGAAATCGCCCCGACAGGACAAACCGATTCACAAGCGCCACAGGAAATGCACTCGTCCGCTTCGATGGAGAATACCTTTCCCTCTTTGATTGCACCTACCGGGCATTCCGGGGCACAGGTTCCACAAGCAATACAATCTTCACTGATTTTAAAAGCCATGATGACACCTCCTCACGAACAGATTGTAACGCAACATTATGGGGTTTTGCAAGCATTATCTGCTCAAAAGAGGCGGTGCTGTTGTTTTATCGGAGAATACGCGTGTGATTAGCTGCGTCCATGGCCGCCGCAACCGCTTCGCTACAGAAGGCGTATTTCAAGCCGCCATCCAAAGCGCTATTCTTTTTTGGCGGACGGATCCGCCTGATTTCTCGGCGGTCCGTTTCGCCTGCGGCGGTGATCGCGGCGCCGTTTGGGCGCTTCGGGTTTTTCGCTCTGGCCCGCGGGCTCTGCCGGCACAGAAAGAGGTTCTGCTTCGCTTGCCCGGGGCTGCACGGGGAGTGCGGTCTCCCCGGTATGGCGGGGCGGCTGCTTGGCGTGTTCCGGCGAAACGTTCTCATAGTTTACGTCCATCACTTCGAGAACCCCGTCTTCGCGTTCCACTTTTACCTTCATATTGCCGGTCAGATAGTTGTTTTCAAGCACGAGCCCTGCTCCCTGTTCGGTACGGACCACGGAGCCTATGCGCGGCATCTGACGGCGCATCTGCTCGTAGTAGGCCTGTTCATAGTTGAGGCAGCACATCAGCCGTCCGCAAAGCCCGCTGATCTTGTTGGGGTTCAGCGAGATATTCTGTTCCTTGGCCATCTTGATGGATACCGGCGTAAACGCGGGCAAGAACTGGCGGCAGCAGATCGGGCAACCGCATTTGCCAAGACCGCCCAACATTTTGGCTTCATCCCGCACGCCGATTTGGCGCAACTCGATGCGCGAACGGAACTGGTGCGCCAATCCCTTGACCAGCTCCCGGAAATCCACCCGTCCGTCCGCCGTGAAGAAGAACGTTATCTTGCTGCCGTCAAACGCATACTCGACATCCACCGGTTTCATGTCGAGCTTGTAGTCGGCGATCATCTGTTCAAATACCTTAAACGCGTCCGATTCCTGCGTCTTGTTGCGCGATGCCATCTGAAGATCTTTTTCGTTGACCTTGCGCACCACGCCCTTAAGCGGCGCTACGACCTTGTCGTCGGCGAGTTCCATCTGTGCCATCACGACATCGCCGATTTCCGTGCCGCGCGATGTTTCCACCACCACGGCGTCGCCAACGGTGCAGGCGACATCCCCGGGGCTGAAATAATATATCTTGTTGGTCTTTTTAAACTTAACTCCAACAACGGTTGTCATGGTTGTCCTCCTTGAGTTGTATGCAAAGCCATTGCGCGCAAAGCGCGGTGTTGACGTTGTGTTCGATCATTTGTTGTGCATGGTGCACCAAAGCCACATAGCGGCTGTATCGGAGCAGGGTTTCTTCGCCTTTTGCCGCGGAAGTTTGTATCAGCGTATCCAGATCGTCCAACAGGGCGGTGCAGCGGTTGAACAAATCCGAACGCCCTTGTGGCAGCGTTGCCGCCACATCCATCGATTCCGATTTTTGCAGCGATGCGAGAAGCGCACTTGCTGCATTGCCGTTGTCCGCATTTGTAAAAAGCGGCGGAAGCGTTGCGCACCGCGAGCGGATGGTGGGCAACAAATCGGACGGCCGGTCGGTCAAAAGCAGGAACGACGTGCCGGAAGGAGGTTCCTCCAGCGTCTTTAGAAGGCAGTTCTGCGCCTGCGAAGTCATCTTGTCTGCATGAAAAATTACCACCACGCGCTTGCCCCCTTCATACGGACGCGCCGACAAGGCGCTGATGCAATCGCGGATCTGCAATACCTTGATGGTGGTTTCCTCCGGAGTGATGCGCAGAAAATCGATATGGCCCGTTTGCAACCGAAGTTTTGCCTCGGCGTTTGGCTGCATCACATCCATGGCAAAATCCATCGCCAGTTCTTCAAAACGTTCCGGCGGCGCTTGTCTTATATACGCATGAAACGCGTATTTCATAGCATAAACCTTTCGCAGAACGCGGCTTGTATCTCCTTTTGCACGACGTCGATCGGCCGGTTGGCATCGATAACGCAAAACCGCTCCGGCTCCATCGCGCATATCGTTTGATAGCCGCGGTATACGCGCTCGTGAAAAGCGCTTTCCGCCGATTCGATCCGGTCCTTTTCCCCGCGCGCGCGCCGCTGCGCATCTTCCGGTGATAAGGAGAGGAAAAACGTCAGGTTCGGCATCAGCCCGCCTGTGGCATGGGCGTTGATGTCCATAACGGCATCCATCCCCAGTTCCCTTCCAAAGCCCTGATACGCCACAGAGCTGTCCACATACCGGTCGCACACGACGTTGCATCCCGAATCGATCGCGGGCTGAAGCACCGAATGCACCAGCTCGGAGCGCGCCGCGGCATAGAGCATCGCTTCGCACATCGGATTGATGCTGTTTTGGGGATCCAGCAGCAGCGAGCGGATTTTTTCGCTGACGGGGTTGCCGCCCGGCTCCCTTGTGAACAGGAAGGAGATGCTCTTTTCATGCAAGAAATCACAGAACAGGTTGATCTGGGTGGTCTTTCCTGCCTTGTCCAACCCTTCAAACGTAACGAACCAGCCCTTTTGCATCATTCTACCCCCAAAAGCAGTGCGCGCAACGAGGCGACATCCTCCACGATGGCATCCGGCGCGCATTGGTTCAATTCTTCCCGTGTTCCAAAACCGTATGTGACCCCGATGCTTCGCGTGCCGGACAATTGCCCGCCCTGTATGTCATAGATGCGGTCGCCCACCATCACGCATTGCTGCGGCGCCACGCCCATAAAATCGATGCATTCGCGCACGAGCTTGGGTTTGTCCGCTGCCTGGTGGTTCAGCTCCGTCCCGAGGACAAGGCTGAAATACGAAGCGATGCCGAGCTTATCCAGCATCATCTCCAGCTGGCCCTGACCCCTTGCGGAAGCCACCGTCATGACGGCTCCGTTTTGTTGAAGTTCGCAAAGCAGCTCTTGGATGCCCGGATATAGAACGCACATCGCAAGCCCGGTTGTTTCGAAAAACCCGTAGTAGGCGTCGCGCGCCTTTTGAAGGGATTCCCCGCTTAGGTTATGGCATTCGCTGAAAATCAAAGACGATCGCTTGCCCACGTATTGGTAAATGCGCGTGCCGTCCTGTTCCTCGATGCCCAACACGGACAGCGCATGCAGATACGCGGATGAAATGGCTTTTCGCGTATCAACAACCGTGCCGTCTATATCCCAGATGATGTAACGTTCCAAACAAACCTCCGACGTTTATGGTAACACGAGCACATGGCCGTCCTCGACGTGGATCAACGTTGCGCCCGCGCTTTGCATTTGAAGAAGATAGTCGATCTGTTGCTCCGTGATGCGCTGCCCGGGAAGCGTGATGCACACGCCGGGCGGATAGCAGCAAACCGCGCGCGCGGACACGCGCCCCGCAGCGTCTTTTAAGGCGCATGGCAACATTGTACCATATGTGGCGCATCGTGGCGATACCTGAAGCTCCCCGTGCATCGGCTGCGCGGGATACGCGATGCTGCCGGAGCCGTTCGGCATGTCCGATAGAACGTCTAACAGGCGGTCAAAATCCGCGTCGGTGTCAACAGGTGCAGTGATCAACACGAGGTGCCGGGGATCCGCCATCTCCACCCATATCCCGTGGGCGTGCAGATATGTTGCCGCGTCAAACCCGGAAATCCGTTTGTTTTTCACGCGAAGGATCAGCCGCGTCGCATCTTTTTGCAGCGGAGCGCCGTCGATCACATCGATCGGTAAGGTTGCAAGCGCAATGCTAAAGCGTTCGATCCGCCTAAACAGCGCCGGATACCGCGTCTGTCCGTTGCGCAAATCCGTGCAGGCGCTGTCCAACGCACACAAAAGCGGCCAGGAAGGGCTTGAAGTCTGAAATGTTGCCAGCGCATCCCACAACCGGCGTTCCTCGATCAGGCTGTCCTTGCCCAGAAACAGCACCGCCCCCTGGTTGGGAACGTTCAAAGTTTTGTGCGCGGATACGACCCACGCGTCCGCGTCCACGGGCTGCGTCGGCAATCCCTGCGCAAAGCCGAAGTGCGCGCCGTGCGCCGCGTCCACCAGAAGAGGGATGCCCCGTTGATGGCAAAGCGCCGCTATGGCCGGGACATCGGCGCAAAAACCGTAATAGTTCGGGCTTGTGATGAACACGGCGGCGATGGACGGATTGGCCATAAGCGCAGTTGCCACGTCCTTGGCGTCTGTGGGCAGCGGTATGCCGTCTTCCCGGTGCTGTGGATTCAGCATCCGGGGGATGGCGCCGCTGTGTATCAGCCCCGATGCGACGCTTATATGGCAGTCGGCGCCAAGCAGAATCGTCTTGCCTTCAAGCGGCAGCGAGCACAGCATGGCCAGTACGCCGGACGTGGAGCCATTGACGCAAAAATGGGCCGCTTTTGCGCCGTATGCTTCGGCGCACCGTTCATGCGCACGCTTCAACGCGCCTTTTGGATACATCAGGTTGTCGATCTCGCCCGTTTCGGTTACATCTATCGTGTCCAGTTTGCCTTTATGCCCGGGCATGCAGAAGCGAGATTGTACGCCGTTTAGTTGCCGTTTGATCGATTGTTCGAGGGATTCGTCCATCGTAAGCAGGATCGCTCCTTTTATCGAAAGATTCTTTTCGTTTATTGTAACAAAATCGGAGCGTTCTGTCCTGCTTTATGAAATCCGGGGTATGGGGCGAAGCCTCATCATTTGTACCATCTTTTTGAACAGAGCCAAGGCTTCCCCATATGCTTTTCTATGCACGAAAGGCGGGGGATTTTCAAGGGGGTGCAATCCCCTTGGAGCACCACGCAGTGGCCGTTTTAAGGGGGTATGGGGATCGCTAAGGGGCCTAGGGGGGAACTCGGAAGCCCGCCCTGGCCCCTTGGCAAAAGAAAAACAATGTTTGCTTAACCTAGTACAATCTGTCATTAAACGCATTGAGGAAAAAGGTGTTTCGCAATAAAGTAGTACTCCCTTTGTAAATATAAAAAGGAAATGCCCGTTGTAAGGCATTCCCTTTGAGGTTTCAATTTGCTTTCTTATTCCTATATTTCCAAATTGGTCTGCGCAAAGTACGCAATAACGTCCTCCGCCGTCAAAGAGTCGCTGCCTTTAGCGGGTATGGACTCCCAAAAAGCTCGAACCGCGGGATCGTCATTTTGGCGGGCGGCGGCAATGGCGATTTCAATGCCGCGCCGGACGTTTTCCACGCTGATTCCCTCCTGCTTCGCTACGAATCGAAGAGCGTTCTGAACAGTTTTCTCAATGGTTGTATCAGACATATTGCCCTCCTTTCCCCTTCGCGAGCAATTTTCATTGACTGATGCGGACAAGCGGCGTAAACTACAATTTAGAGAGATTGAGTAATTACGCCGCTGTGACCCGCCGCACGATACGCACGGTTAGGTTTTGTGCGTTCTTATCGTGCATATTAAGTATAATCCCAAATAATTGGGATGTCAACAATACAGTCATAATATATTGGGAGTCGTTTATGTCTCTTATCCAGCGTGTAAAAGACTTATGTGAACAACATGGAACAACCCTCAGTGGGCTTAGTAAGCAACTAGGGTTTAGTAAGAATGCACTTTATAATTGGGATACCAATGCCCCATCAACCTATAAGATTCTACAGGTTGCCAAACACTTTGATGTTTCCGTTGATTATCTGTTAGGCTTCACGGACAATCCTCGTAAGTGTGATAGGGAAGATCCCTTTAACGATATCACAGATGAAGAACAAGCAGTACTCGAAGCATATTTGAAAGTATATAGAGAGCAAAAGAAGAAAAATAAGCGTTAACACTTTGTATGAGTGCACTTTCTCCATACTTTAAAAGAGGTGCAGGATGAAACGTGACAGAGTAAAATTCTATTCACCAAGAGATATAACTAATGGAATAAGTTTAGAAAAAGCTGAACAAATAATTAAGAAGTTCGATGATAAAAATAAGTATTCTGACTTTAATGATATCATTGAATTTTATAATATTAAATGTTTTTTTGAACACGATATATATTTAGTCAAATGGACTAAAGAAGACAGAACGGAATTAACTAATAAAACAAAAGATTTTATGAAACATATCGGAAAATTATTTCGTTCTATTACAGCTGTTAATTTATTACAGATTTTCAATGATGTAGATAGTGAATACACTGAAGACTTTTGGTCTCTTATAAACAAACTGGAAGTCTACAATAATTTTACTTCTGCAGTGCTCAATGAAATATTTAAGACTTCAAATTTTAGAATATATGAAGTTTTACAGCAACAGAAAATCACTCGGCACTTTGGCGCTAAATTAAGAGAATATATTTTATCTGACTGTAAGAATGCTGAGCTTATATTAGATAAATACGCTGTACAACAAGACCATCGCTTTTTAAATCTTCATTTCCCATTAGAACTTACCAATGATGATATGGGAAAACTCATATTGCAGTATATACATTCGAATAGTATAAACCCAAACTATCTTACAATAATAGGAAATATGCAAAGCACAAAAGAATTTTCTATACCTTATACGACAATACTAGAAGCAAAAAGAGAATATAAAAAATATGTTGAGGAACACTTTAAAAACAACAAAGGATTTGAATTTGGTGTTGAAGTCTGGTTTAATAACGAACAATCGGAAGTAAAATTAGCTGATTATCGTTCAGGTAAGCTAAAAACTTCTTACAGTACAACATGGATTAAAGAGAATCTTGATTTTCCAACGCTGCTCAACAACTTTATTTACTTATTTGAATTTACTGATCTACAATGTCGTTCTTTGCATACTCACAAAGAACAGTATTTAGGTGTCCTTGAGAAGCATTTAGGAATAAAGGGGCGTAACGAGTATTTCACAGGGATAGCATTTCAACAAACTCAAGCTCTATCGATATTGCAAATGATTAGCTATCGCAATCTTCTTCAGAATCTTAATATACGTATGGAAGATATATTTCAATGGTTCTTCACAAATTATCTAGGCGAAGAATTTGGTATAACAAATTTTCGTATTTCTATGCCATCTGAACAAAGCACGGCTCTTGAAAAATGTAGAATGATAGCAACTGAAATTGAAGGCATTCTTAAGCAGTATTTCTTGTTTGTAGAATATGGACATATTGATCACGAATTGCTTCAAATCTATTCAACACACTTGTTCTATAAGGATGTAAAAAGCAATTTGACTAAAAAATATCTATATGGTAAAGGTGATATTTATCATTTGGCTACATATTATTTCTTTTCTGATCAATGCATGCTTTTTTATATACCACGTATAGAGAGAAGATATGATACATTTTATGAATTGCTTAGTCATGAAAAGGTTTATTTATACGACTATTTACAATATGAATCCGACTTAAGTTGGCTAATTGAGCAGGGCTTTCTCAGTGTAGGTAATGATAATTCTATTCAAATGGATATAAAAAGAGTAAATTTGTTAAAAGAATTATACGAAAACGAAGCTGGTTGTCTCAACTATTTGAGAAAATTTGAAGATGTAATTGTCTGGATGGAAACACGGAACATGGTTGAATATGAGACTACATTGTTTTCAAGACCAGAACAGGACTATCTCAATTATTTAATGAATCGTTCTGAGTTTAGCAATGGTCTGGATTTGCGAAACAAATACCTACATGCCACACAGCCTATAAGCGATGAAATACATGAGAAAGACTATAATATTTTCTTAACGGTACTAGTTCTAGTGATAATAAAAATTAACGAGGAGTTCTGTTTACAACAGAAAAAAGTGGATTCCATTAATCCAGAAGTAGAATAAAATACAGAAAAAGCGCCAAGCAGTGGCAGTATTTGGGGGTAGAGAAACTAAGGAACGATTCTTTTGTTTCGGCAACTTTTGCTATAGAAAGAAAAGGAAGTAACTCTTAGCTCTATGAAATCATTCGAGACAGTAATACGTGGTATATGGAAAGCTTTTTGCCTTCCAAAGTAGTTACGGGCGAAGCTCCATGCAATGGCCGTTTTAAGGGGGTATGGGGATCGCCAAGGGGCCTAGGGGGGAACTCGGAAGCCCACCCTGGCCCCTTGGCAAAAGAAACTGCATAGCTTGTTTTACTTCTTCGATTGTTACCGAAAACCCATTCTCGTGTTCTCTTGGGGCTCATCTAAACCCACCCACCACCCATTAATGATGGGGCTCCGCTCCGCGCCCTACACCTCATCAGTCACCTGTGGTGACAGCTTCCCCTCAAGGGGAAGCCCACCCCGGCCCTTGGCAAAGAAGCAAACGGTACTTGTTTATTATCAGTATTGAGAAGCATACTTCTGGACAATTCTGCTTTACCTCAAAAACAATAAAAGGAAGCCCAAGCATATGCTTGGGCTTCTAAAATTGGAATCCGGCGGTGTTCTATCTTCCCGGGCCGTCACCAGCCAAGTATTGTCGACGCTTGAGGGCTTAACTTCTGTGTTCGGAATGGGAACAGGTGTGACCCCTCAGCCATAACCACCGGAAAATGGGTGACTGTTTTGGATTGTGGATGCCTAGCGCACCCTCACAACCGCATAGAGAGAAAGTTATTAACGCGTTTAGGACTTTTGATCAAGCCCTCGACCTATTAGTATCGGTAAGCTTCATGCATTACTGCACTTCCACACCCGACCTATCAACCTTGTAGTCTTCAAGGGGTCTTACTCCATAAAGGATGGGAGATCTCATCTTGAGGTGGGTTTCACGCTTAGATGCTTTCAGCGTTTATCCCGTCCGCACTTGGCTACCCGGCTATGCTCTTGGCAGAACAACCGGTGCACCATCGGTGCGTTCATCCTGGTCCTCTCGTACTAAGGACAAATCCTCTCAAATCTCCTACGCCCACGATGGATAGGGACCGAACTGTCTCACGACGTTCTGAACCCAGCTCGCGTGCCGCTTTAATTGGCGAACAGCCAAACCCTTGGGACCTGCTCCAGCCCCAGGATGCGACGAGCCGACATCGAGGTGCCAAACCTCCCCGTCGATGTGGACTCTTGGGGGAGATAAGCCTGTTATCCCCGAGGTAGCTTTTATCCGTTGAGCGACGGCTAACCCACTTAATGCCGCCGGATCACTAAGCCCGACTTTCGTCCCTGCTCGAGATGTCTCTCTCGCAGTCAAGCTCCCTTGTGCCTTTACACTCTCCGAATGATTTCCGACCATTCTGAGGGAACCTTTGGGCGCCTCCGTTACTCTTTCGGAGGCGACCGCCCCAGTCAAACTGCCCACCTGACAATGTCCGTCACCGGGATTACCGCGTAACGTTAGAACTTCAGTAACACAAGAGTGGTATCCCAACATTGACTCCACGAAAACCGGAGTTCTCGCTTCTCAGTCTCCCACCTATCCTGTGCATGCATTACCAAAATCCAATGTCAGGCTACAGTAAAGCTCTACGGGGTCTTTCCGTCCAGTCGCGGGCAATGCGCATCTTCACGCATACTACAATTTCGCCGGGTCCCTTGTTGAGACAGCGCCCAAATCGTTACGCCATTCGTGCGGGTCGGAACTTACCCGACAAGGAATTTCGCTACCTTAGGACCGTTATAGTTACGGCCGCCGTTCACCGGGGCTTAAGTTCCATGCTTCAGGTTGCCCCTAACATTTCCCCTTGACCTTCCGGCACTGGGCAGGCGTCAGCCTGTATACGTCGTATCTCTACTTGGCACAGACCTGTGTTTTTGCTAAACAGTCGCTTGGGCCAATTCTCTGCGGCCTCATTACTGAGGCACCCCTTCTCCCTAAGTTACGGGGTCATTTTGCCGAGTTCCTTAACAAGGGTTCTCCCGCTCGTCTTAGGATTCTCTCCTCGCCTACCTGTGTCGGTTTGCGGTACGGGTACCTAATACTCCCTAGCAGCTTTTCTCGCCAGTGTGAATTCAGCGACTTCCATACTCTTTTCTGTCCCCTTCACACCCCAGGCTTAACGTTGTGCGTACTTCACTACACAACACCCTCAGTGCTTGGACGGGCTCTACCATCGGCCCGCTTCGCCTATCCTACTGTGTCACTGCTTCGGTCAAACATATTTCGGTAGTACAGGAATATCAACCTGTTGTCCATCGCCTACGACTTTCGTCCTCGGCTTAGGTCCCGACTTACCCTGAGAGGACGAGCCTTCCTCAGGAAACCTTAGGCTTTCGACGGCAAAGATTCTCACTTCGCTCTCGCTACTCATGCCGGCATTCTCTCTCGTATACAGTCCACGCGTCCTTACGATCGCGCTTCAGCCCATATACGATGCTCCTCTACCAATTGCACACAAAGTGTACAAGTCCAAAGCTTCGGTGGTAAGTTTAGCCCCGGTACATTTTCGGCGCACGACCACTCGACCAGTGAGCTATTACGCACTCTTTAAATGAGTGGCTGCTTCTAAGCCAACATCCTGGTTGTCTATGCAATCGCACATCCTTTTCCACTTAACTTACACTTGGGGACCTTAGCTGTTGATCTGGGCTGTTTCCCTTTTGACCACGAAACTTATCTCTCGTAGTCTGACTCCCGAGTATTGGATCCATGGTATTCGGAGTTTGATAGAGTTCGGTAGACTTTGAGGCCCCCTAGCTCATTCAGTGCTCTACCCCCATGGCCCTTGTTCTCGAGGCTAGCCCTAAAGCTATTTCGAGGAGAACCAGCTATCTCCGGGTTCGATTGGAATTTCTCCGCTATCCACAAGTCATCCCCGTCTTTTTCAACAGACGTGTGGTTCGGGCCTCCAGTGGGTCTTACCCCACCTTCACCCTGCTCATGGATAGGTCACCCGGTTTCGGGTCTACGCAATGTAACTAATTCGCCCTATTCAGACTCGGTTTCCCTACGGCTCCGATGCTCTACATCTTAACCTTGCTACACAGCGTAACTCGCCGGCCCGTTCTACAAAAAGTACGAGGTCACACATTAACGTGCTTCCTCTGCTTGTAGGCATAGGGTTTCAGGTTCTTTTTCACTCCCCTCCCGGGGTGCTTTTCACCTTTCCCTCACGGTACTATACTCTATCGGTCACCAGGTAGTATTTAGCCTTGGGGGGTGGTCCCCCCGACTTCCCACGGGATTCCTCGTGTCCCGTGGTACTCTGGATACCAACCCACAACGCAGCGTTTTCGCTTACAGGACTATTACCTCCTATGGTCCCTCTTTCCAGAGGTGTTCAGCTAACACTTTGTTGCTTTATGTTGGTCCGTAACCCCTCAGATCCGAAGATCCAAGGTTTAGGCTGTTCCCCTTTCGCTCGCCGCTACTCCGGGAATCGATGTTTCTTTCTTTTCCTGCGGGTAATTAGATGTTTCAGTTCCCCGCGTTCCCTCCTCCTAGCCTATGTGTTCAGCTAGGGGTGACGGTGCATTACCACCGCCGGGTTTCCCCATTCGGACATCCATGGATCAAAGCCTGCTTGCGGCTCCCCATGGCTTTTCGCAGCTTGCCACGTCCTTCTTCGGCTCCTGGTGCCAAGGCATCCTCCCTACGCCCTTTTTAGCTTGATCGCTAAATTGACGAAATTGTGAATACTTTCGCATTCCCAAATTTGTATTGTATTGTTTGCCTTCGCGTTTTTCTTTCTCTCTCTATGCAGTTGTCAAGGTGCGCGATAACCATTGTTACCTTGGTGACTTGCGTCACCGTTTAGCTTATGCCGCTTACGCGGCAAGCTTGGTGGGCTCAAGTGGACTCGAACCACCGACCTCACGCTTATCAGGCGTGCGCTCTAACCGCCTGAGCTATGAGCCCATAATTGGTCGTGCTCTTTGCTCTTGTGGCGCTCAGATCTTGGTGGAGATGAGCGGGTTCGAACCGCTGACCCCCTGCTTGCAAAGCAGGTGCTCTCCCGGCTGAGCTACACCCCCATAGTTCATGACGGTACTCTGCCACTTTTTGCCTGTAGATGCAGGTGCACCCACAAAGCCACATAGTAAATCCTTAAATTTCCCTTGCAGCCAGCGTCCCAAACGCGACGCCTGCTGTTTTTTGTTGTACACCTTAGAAAGGAGGTGATCCAGCCGCACCTTCCGATACGGCTACCTTGTTACGACTTCACCCCAGTCATTGATCTCACCTTCGACGGCTCTCTCCTTGCGGTTAAGTCACCGGCTTCGGGCGCTCCCAACTCCCATGGTGTGACGGGCGGTGTGTACAAGGCCCGGGAACGCATTCACCGCGGCATGCTGATCCGCGATTACTAGCAACTCCGACTTCATGTGGGCGGGTTGCAGCCCACAATCCGAACTGGGACTACTTTTATGGGTTTCGCTCCACCTTGCGGCATTGCATCCCTTTGTAGTAGCCATTGTAGCACGTGTGTAGCCCAAGACATAAGGGGCATGATGATTTGACGTCGTCCCCACCTTCCTCCGAGTTGTCCCCGGCAGTCCACCTAGAGTTCCCGGCATTACCCGCTGGCAACTAAGTGTAAGGGTTGCGCTCGTTGCGGGACTTAACCCAACATCTCACGACACGAGCTGACGACAACCATGCACCACCTGTCTCTCTGCCCCGAAGGGAAACCATGTTTCCATGGCGATCAGAGGATGTCAAGCCTTGGTAAGGTTCTTCGCGTTGCTTCGAATTAAACCACATGCTCCGCTGCTTGTGCGGGCCCCCGTCAATTCCTTTGAGTTTCAATCTTGCGACCGTACTCCCCAGGCGGGATACTTAATGCGTTAGCTGCGGCACAGGAGGGGTGTTACCTCCTACACCTAGTATCCATCGTTTACCGCGTGGACTACCAGGGTATCTAATCCTGTTTGCTCCCCACGCTTTCGTGCATCAGCGTCAGTTGTGGCCCAGTAAGTCGCCTTCGCCACTGGTGTTCCTCCCAATATCTACGCATTTCACCGCTACACTGGGAATTCCACTTACCTCTTCCACACTCAAGCCCCACAGTTTTGCATGCAATTCCCATGTTAAGCACGGGGATTTCACATCCAACTTGCAGGGCCGCCTACGCACCCTTTACGCCCAATAATTCCGGACAACGCTTGCCCCCTACGTATTACCGCGGCTGCTGGCACGTAGTTAGCCGGGGCTTCCTCCCATGGTACCGTCATTTTTTTCTTCCCATGGGACAGAGGTTTACAATCCGAAAACCTTCTTCCCTCACGCGGCGTTGCTGGGTCAGGGTTTCCCCCATTGCCCAATATTCTTCACTGCTGCCTCCCGTAGGAGTCTGGACCGTGTCTCAGTTCCAGTGTGGCCGGCCAACCTCTCAGTCCGGCTACCCATCGTCGGCTTGGTGGGCTGTTATCTCACCAACTACCTAATGGGACGCGAGCTCATCTAAGGGCGAATTACTCCTTTGACAGCAAATGGATGTCCATAAGCTGTCATATGCGGTATTAGCAACGGTTTCCCGTTGTTATCCCCCACCCTAAGGCAAATTGCTCACGCGTTACTCACCCGTCCGCCACTAAGAACACCAGGTATTGCTACTTGATGATCTCCGTTCGACTTGCATGTGTTAAACACGCCGCCAGCGTTCGTCCTGAGCCAGGATCAAACTCTTGAGTAAAATTTTACGCTCTCGCGCTTTTTACTTTGTTTGTCCAGGCTGTCGCTTTTATCTTTGGAATCGCTTGGCTGTTTGTTTCTTTTTTGGATTTACTATGCAGTTTTGAAGGTGCTCCGTGTCGCAGCGGCCAGTTTCCTGTCCTCGGCGACGCTCACTTATATTAGCAAGATGGACCCGTCATGTCAACAACTATTTTCTCCAATTTTCCGATTTTGTATAATACCTGGAATTCCAATGTATTACAAATTCCAAACATGGAGATTTAAGGAAATATCGTATTGTGTTTAATGGATAAGTGCAGCGAAGAGCAATGCCAATCTGAAGGCTATGCCGGAATTTTCCAGAGGATAAAAAAGAACGGGCAATACAGGATTGTCCGTTCCAATATACGAAAAGCGTTATGCGTCTTCGAACATATCTTTGCCGACGCCGCAGACAGGACAGAGAAAATCATCCGGCAGTTTCGCTATGCCGCCGTTAACATCCGTTTCATAGGAACAGACAGAACAAATGATCTTGCTCATACGTATCCTCCTTTCCAAGCGAACTCCGCTTGTGGAAAAAATGTGGATTATGTGGATTGTTTACCGAAATTCCGTGGCGGGGCGACATTTAAATCAGGTCTTTTTTTGAAATTTATGCCCGCAGCTTTGGCAGGTAATCAGGATTTTTCCTTTGCCGCGCGGCACGCGCAGCGCCTGTTTGCACTTGGGACACTTATAAACCTTATTCGTACTGTCGCTTTTGGGTCTGTCCGCTTTGGAGTGCATGGTGGACTCCCCGGCACGGCCTTCGTAGACGGGGCGAATGCGGCGCACCTTGGTCGCTTTGGTCGCATTGGCCTTTGCCTTTTGGCGCGCAAAGAAGTTTTTCAATATATCGTTTTCCCGTTGACGGGCCTGATAATCGCGCGAGAAAGCCCTGACAAGCGCAAGCGCCAAAAAGACCCCCGCAAGTACCAGCGTATAGGTTGATTTGAGAAAGAAAAGGAATAACGCCGCAGCGCCCAGAAGCACTTTGTTCAGCGTATCGAATAAGAAGTTTCGTCTCACGAAAAGCCTCCTGTAGTTGGATCGTTCCCCCTAATCGTACATTTTAGAAAATTCTTTGTCAATCGGATTCGTACGCACAAAGCCAGTATGCCCATTGCGGTATCAACGCAACAACGTATGCTGACGGATCAGATAGCACAAAGGGCAGCCGCCATTCTCAGCGACTGCCCTTGTTCATAAGTATCGATACCCCTTACCGCTTGTCCGGAACGACCTCGATCCAATAACCGTCGGGATCGGCGATAAAATACAGGCCCATGTCGAAGTTTTCATAGCAGATGACGCCCATCTCCCGATGGAACTCGCGGATCTCCTTATATTGCTCCGACGGGACGTTTACGCAAAGATGCATTTCGTTGTCGCCCAGATTATAAGGGCGGTCCCAATCCCGAAGCCATGTTAGTTCCAGATAAAAGGAGGTCCTGTTGTCTGTCATATAGGTCATCGCGAACCGGCCATCCTTGTCCTGCCGCTGCCTAAGGATTTTAAACCCCAGCGCCTTCTGATAGAACGCCACCGAGGCGTCCAGATTGCGGACGTTGAAATTGTAATGGGCAAAGGTAGCTTTGATCTCCATAAAGCATCCGTCCTTTCTCGTCGGGTCTAGAAAGTGAATGTGTCGCCGCGCTTTATTAGCGTTTCTACATGCGCGTTGGGATGAGTATTTTTATAGCGCAGCGGTTCATCGGTATCGGTGGAAAAATGCATTGGGATCAGCGTTTTAACCTGTATTGCCGCCGTCAGCTGCTCTGCGCCACGGCCGCTGTCGGGTCCAAGACGCGGATCGACGGGGAACATCGCGACATCCATGGAAGGCGTTTGGGCTTTGATTTTGGAAAGTTCGGCAAGATACGCCCGCTCGGCATCCTGCGCAAATTCGGCGGATGCTTCCCTGTTCCAATGCCAGTTGTTCAAATCCCCGGCATGGAACAACACTTTTGAATCAAGGTGTATGACAAACGAAATGCCAAGATCCGTCGAGCCAAACGCATCGATGCGCAGCCGTTTGTCCTCATACGTATCGCCGCTTACAAGCGGATGAACGTTGGGGGCAGAAGCGGCTTTGCCCGAGAGCAGGATATCCCGGCTTAAAACATACTGTATGTCGGGGCGGACCTTTTGCCAACCCATCACGACGGGATTGAAGTGATCCGCATGGCTGTGGGAGCTTAGAACATAAAAAGATCCCGGCCGTTTGAGATATTCGTCGCTGACGACGCCGTTTGCGATGGAGCGATCAGCGTCGCTGTCGTCACGGAAGTAATCGATGACGATGGTGCAGTCTTCGCTTTCGATGGCGAAACCGCTGTGAAACAGATAGCGGATGGTCATGGCAAACCTCCCTATTCCTACGATGGGGTTATGCTACGATATCGCCGGAATAGCTGATGATGGCGGCATCGTAAACGCCGGGGATGTCCAAAAAGCGGTCGACAATCTGCATGTCGCTCTCGCGAAGGCGAAGCTCAATGGTAAGCTCCACGCCGCTTGCGGAAACGGTTTTGCTCTTGATGTTGATATCCGGTATCCGCCGCAAAAGCCCGTTGACCTGGGCGCTGCTGGCTTCGTCAAAGCGAAGCACCATCAGATACGGCATGGAGGAACGGAATTTCATGTTGGTCAGCAGAAGCAGCAGCAAACCGATGATGAGCGTTGACAGAAGTGCGGGAAGGAAGAATTTGGCGCCCAACGTGATGCCCGAAGCGATGGCCCAGAACATGTAGACCGTATCGATCGGATCCTTGACAGCGGTGCGGAAACGCACGATGGACAACGCGCCCACCATGCCCAGCGACAGCGTCAGGTTGCTCGTGATGGGAAGGATGATAAACGCCGTGATGATGGTGAGCATCACCAGCGACACGCCGAAGTTTTTCGAATACATCACACCGGCAAACGTTTTGCGATAGATGAAAAAGATGAAGATGCCTATGACGAATGCCAGCGCCATTGTTAAAAGGATGCGCATTACGCCGATATCGCCGAACGAAAACGTGCTCGACAGGCCGGAAAATAGACTGTTGAAAATGTCAGTCATGACAAAACCTCCTGATTATACATCGTACTTACGACAAATGGCATATTTGGAAACCGCGCTGGGCGTTGATTCAACACCCATGAACATGTCGCGGATGAAGGCAGGCAAAAACTCGTTGAATTTTACCTCCATAATTACCTGACCCTTGTCCAGCATCGGAACGGTGAGCATGTCACGGTCGAAAATGTCAAACGTCGTGCCCATGCGAAGGTCCTTGTCAAAGGTGATGCGCACATCCTCCACGGGAAACACATACGCCTCCCGCACATAGTCGACGACTTTGACCGGGTGCAACCCTTTGTTCATGGTATTATAATACACCGCACCGCAGGGAAGCGCACGTTTATTTATTAAAAAACTCACATCTTTTTCCAGCAGCATATCGAACTCTCGGCGCGAGAGCTCGCAGCTGTGTTTGAGGATGTAGGAATCTTTCTTAAACTTGCGTTCCAGACGTATTACTTTGTCTTCCTTATTGTAGATGCGCACGCGGAACTTTTCCCGTTCCTCAACGCCCGCGATTTTGGTGGTCAGCGCGCTGTCGTCCCTGTCGTCAAAATACAGCGAACGGATGTGGTAGTTTCCGTCCGGATTGGCGTTTTCGTCGGGCTTGAGCATAACCTTAAAACGGTTGCGCAGCGTATGGTAACCCTGTGGATTGATGTAGTATTTAAGTTCGTGTCGGAATTGCCCTGCCAAAAAGATCCCTCCTTAATTGGTGGCGGGAGGTTGCTTGCCCGAGGATCCGAACAGTTGCACCGTTTGCTGTTCGGAAAGGCTGAAATAACTGCGAACGAAATAGACCATGTAATCGGTGCGTACTTTGACAAAGGAGACCACCTTGTCTATCTGCCCCTGCCAGCCGGCCACCGTACCGTCTTCCCAGCGTGTCCGGTCACGGCCGATCTCGTCTTCAATTATTTTTTTGCATTCCTCTATTTTAGCCAATACGCGGTCCGTTGCAAAGGTATTTTTAAAATGGAACACACATCGTTCGATAAACTGCGTTTTAAAGCCGGGATTTTTGATCAATCCCAGCAGCAGCGTGTTGTCGATGCCATGCGCGCCCATACCGCCGGGGTTAAACACGCGCTTGATTCCGTCCAGCCCCGGATTGAAGCACGCCCAGTCCAAATCGTAAAAAATCCAGCGCCATTTGCTCCCGGGCGTCCGTTCGCGCCAAAACTTAACGTTGCCAAGATCCGCGTTGTTGGTCCAGGCTTCGCAGATGATCCAGTCCATATAGTTCTGGATGTCGATCTGCGATGCGACATAATTATAGGCAGAAGCGTCGGAAAGGTCATGACTTTTGACGTAGTTGATCAAAGCCCTGTAATCGTCGTTGTCCCCGACAAGCGCCGATCCGTTGGCAACCAACAGATCGATGCTTTCCGGATCGGCGATGTTGTTGTGCTGGGCGAGCATGTATTTGTTGATCTTCTCACGGATGTTGTAAATGCCCCAGTATTGCCCGTTTATATAGAGCACGGATTGCCGGTATGCCGAGACTTCAAGCGTGGTCGTATCGCGCACAAGGCTTGTCAGCATGATGTCGCGGAACTTTGTCATCTGCGCATCCTGTCCGCTCGGGCGCAGCACGATGGATTTATACTGCGTATAGGGACGCGTTGTGAAAAACGGATAGTCGATGGTATCCGTTCCGTAGCGGCTTCGCGCAAAGATGGACAGACCCTTTTGATCCATTTTACGCGAGAACGCCCCGAAGATGCGGATGCCGCCGTCGGTGGAAACACCCAGTTTGCCGTCTTCCTGAATGTATTCAAAGTGCACATCCCGCTCCCAGTTTTTCCAGAAGTTGGCCCCCGGATAGGTGGCGTTGGCGCCGTTTGTGGTCGAATCATCCGTGCCTGTGCCGATGGTATAGATGCCTGTTTCTCTGCCGAACAGATTGTCTGGATCCGTCACGAGCGACACGATGGGCAAATTGTGCGGCGCGTCGATCAGATAGGTGGACGTCACCGTGGTGCTGCCCAGCATATTCGTTTTAAAAGCGCGGGCGCGAAGCGCCGTGGTCTTTGCAACCGCTACGGGCCCGGAATACATATTGCTGTTTTGCGTGGGGATGGAGCCATCCGTCGTATAGCGGATTTCTGCATCGTTTTCGCCGGAGGTGATGGTGACGGACTGCGCGCCGCGGTAGCTTCCGCCGGCCAATTGGATCACAGGCGACTGTGCAAAGCCGAAAGCGCCGCCGCTATTGGCGCTGCCGGGCGTAGGCGTTTGAAAATAAAAAAAACCCTTGCTATCAACATTGCGCCCGAAACTCATGTTGGAAGGAACATCCCCGACACCGATCGCATCGATGTTTTCCCCGGCGGCATTGTACAGGGCGACGACTTCCCCCGCTCCTGAAAGCCTGAAATTGGTGTGCAGCGCGCTGCCGCTGGTGGAATTAAGCCCGGAACAATAGACCAGAAGGTATTGCCCGGCCAAAAGAGTAACATCCGGGAACTTCCATTTCAACGGCTTGCCGGTGTCATCCGTCAGACCGTATCCCTTGAGGTTCACGGATGCGCTTGTGCCGTTGTAAAGCTCTACCCAATCGTAGTACTGGCTGTTGACAGCGGCATACTTGCTGTTGAACGTCATCGCCTCGGTAAGCATCAGCCCGGTCTTTTGCGCTTTGGAATTGTTCCATTGCTGATAACCGTCGTCGGTATTGGGAAACCCGGGCGTCGGCTTCACGGTTTTGCCCCATGCCTTGGTGTTCAGATCCAAGGCATACGCCCTGTCCGTCTCCAGTTGCGGGACATCCACCGTATCGAGAACCTGTCCTTTGTTGGAACTGAGCACGATGGATTCCTGATAGTTGGAAATGGCGAAATTCGTGTGCAAATGCGTCGTATCGGCCGTGTCCTTGGCTTGTCCTTTCCCCGAGCAGTAGACCAGGAGATATTTGCCGGGGGACAGGGTAACGTTTGGAAAAACCCACTTCATCAGTTTGTTGGCCTTATCCGACAATCCGTATCCCTGCAGGTTGACGGCGGCTTTTCCGCCGTTGTATATTTCCACCCAGTCCGAGGCAAGGCCGTAATCGTCTGCGAGCGTCGTGGCATTGCTGCTCATCACTTCGCTTATGCGAAGGTCGGATGCCCCGGCCTTTAAACTTGCAAGAAAGGCGGCATGGCCGGAGGGGTTGTTGGGATATCCGGGGGTGACCGCTTCAAAACTGATCCAATTTCCGCCGCTTAAGGGATCGCGTCCCATGGAAACATCGCTGCCCATGGTATCAAAGGTGATATAGTCCACAACCGTTCCAAGATTGTCCGTCAAGACAACGTCTTCGCCGTTGTTGGACAGGCTGAAGTTGGTATGCAGCGGTTTGCTGATATCCCGGTGATCCAGCTTGGAACAATAGAGCAACAGGTATGAGCCCGGCTGCATGACAACATCGGGGAAAGCCCATTTGACCGGCTGGCTCTTCTGATCGGAAAGGCCCCAGCCGGAAAGCGAAACGGCGGCAGAGCCGGGATTGTACAGTTCGATCCAGTCCGAATACGCGCCGGTATCGTCGACCACTGCGGATTTATTGCCTGCCATCACTTCATAAATGAGTATTTTTTCCGTGCGCAGGACGCCGTTTTTATTGATGCTGCCGACGATGATCGAAGCAATAGAAATGACGACGATCAGAATGACCAGCGTCATGGAAAAGGATTTATTCAGCTGTTTGCGTGCTTGCGCCAACGAAGATCCTCCGATTCGCAGTAAAGCATAACGAAATTATACGCCTAAGAGTTGGGGAAATCAACGTTTCAGTTTTGCACAAGCTTGCCGTACAGTTCCCCGGGCGCGATTTCCAATTGCTCCTGGAGCATCAGCAGGCATAGCGTGCATTGCTTGACGGGTATTTGCGTCAGCGTCTCCAATGCCCGGCGATAAGCGTCCATCTGGATTTGATATTGGCTTCGCAAGGCTTCAAGACCTCCGTTTGGCAACCGGTTCGTCTTATAGTCCAGCAATACCCAGGCATCGTCTTCCATAAACGCGCAGTCGATGATCCCCTGCAGCGTGGTAGTGGCATCCTGCGACAGAGAGGCTTCGTACGCACGCGCGGGGATGCGAAGCACAAACGGCTGCTCGCGCAGGATTCGTGCGGACCGTTGCAGGCGCATGCCAAGACCGGTGTTGAAAAACGCGTACAGGAGTTCAGGATTTATGGCATTCCGTTCGATTTCGCTGAGCAATCCGAGTTCCAACAGCGAATCTAGCTGGGCGTCGATGCGAGCGATGGATGCGACATCGTAAAAATCGAGCTTCAGCATCGCCCGGTGCACCGCGGTGCCGATGCCCGCGGCGTCGAGCTTCGTTTCGGTCTGCAAAGAAGGCAGTGTAAGCGGTTCAAAGGGCATCGATTTATGGGCGTTCAATTGGCTGACGCTTATTTTGCCGGGCACCTTGGCATCGCCTTCAAACGGATATCGATAGAACAGACGTTCTTTTATATACGAAAGATCTTCCAAATCGACGTGGCCATAAGGCTCGCTTGGGCAGGGCACAGGTTGCATAAGCGGCGCAAGCGCGGATTCCTCCAATAAGGAAAGTTCGACGCGATAACCCGAATGTGCTTCGCTTTGCCCGGATTCGTCACACAGCTTTCTGCAATCGGGATGCGCCAAAAGAGACGGCAGCATCCAGCCCAAAAAGCTCTTTGCTTTTTCGGGCGGCAATGCGGCATCGACTTGAAACTGCGGCAACGTGCCTTCCCCCACCAGCGTCAGGTCGTTCTGTGCGCGTGTGAGTGCAACATACAACAGACGAAGCTGTTCGTCGCGTTCCACCTGGGCGTTTTTGCGCTCGACCGCGACCTGTACGACGCTCTTTTGACGCGTCTGCGTCGGCTGGTGATATGCGGGCAGACCGATGCCTTGCTGCCTTGTCATCTGCAGGAAATTGGAGCCAAGGTTGAGCTTCTGGTTTAAAAACGGAAGCAGGACGGCGGGGAATTCCAATCCTTTGGCACCGTGGATGGTCATGACCCGCACAGCGTTGCTGCCCCCGGGTGCAGACGCGACCTCCGAAACGCCCAGCTCGCTGTGCAGCTTAAGCTGTTGCAGAAATCCGTAAAGCGAGCCGTCGTCCAACCGCGCGAATGTCTGGGCCTGAAGCCATAGGGCTTGCAGATTTTCCGCTTTCTGGTCGCCATCGGGCAAAAGCGCATAATATGCCTGGGCGTTGGTGTCCGAATAGATGTAAGAGAGCAGCGCGTCCACGCGTACGCGCGTTGACAGATCGCGATAGTTCGCAAGCTTTTCGAAGAATGCCCGCACACGATCGGCGCTGACACCCGTTGCGTTCCCGGCAAAGCTTTTGGCGGCGAGCGCGAACGGCAGGGTTTTGTCATGCGCACGGATCTTTGCCAAATCGGCGGCACAAAGTCGCGCCGCCGGGCTTCGCAAGGCGGCCAGCATCGACAAATCGTCGCGGGCGTTGTCAACCACCTTGAGCAACGACAGCATGGCGCCGGTCTCCTGTGCGCTCAACACATCCGCGGAAACGTTGCTGATCACCGGAATGCCCATCGACATCAGCGTCGATACAAACCCCGGACCAAGACCCTTGAGCTTGCGCAGCAGGATCGCGATATCCTCATACCGGTAATGCCGCATTGTTTGGCCGTCAAAGAAACGCTGCTGCAAGAGCTCCCGGATGCGCTGCGCACAGGCAAGCGCCTGCCGTTGTATTTCATTGAAGGATACGGCATCCTCATCATCGGAAGCGTGTTCCGGTTTGAGCGTCAGCCTGACGGTGATGGGCGATCCCTGCTCCTCAAGACCGGGACACAGCGCCTGCTCCTCGTCGTAGTCGACGCCTCCATGGTTGTGCCGCATGCATCTGGAAAACACATCGTTGACAAAGGACAGGATGGTTTTCGTGCTTCTGAAATTGGTGTTCAGATGAAGCCTGACATCCTCTGAGCCTGTACAGTCCGGACTATCCGCCGCGGACTTTTGATAGCGGCACAAAAACAGCGCCGGCTCCGCATGGCGGAAAGCATAGATGCTCTGTTTGACGTCGCCGACACAAAACAGCGCGCCGGGGCGTGCAAGGCGCGTGATGATGGCTTCCTGCAGGTCGTTGGTATCCTGATATTCATCCACAAACACGCAGGAATACTGTGTTTGAAGCGTGCTTGATACCGATTCGTTTTGCAGGATGCGAAGCGCAAAATGTTCGATGTCCGAATAATCCAGCATGTTGCGCTCCGCTTTTTTGGCGGCGTACAGCTGCTCAAACAAATCGATCAAAAGCCGAAGCTCCGTCATATGCGGCGCCATGGCCATAAGCGCATCCGCAGCGGCGTCGGGGCCGTAGAGAATGATCGGATGCGCTTTTAATTCGTCGCAGATCTCTTTGACCTGTTCGATACTGCGGGCAACAGGCGCGAAAGCTACGCTGTCCATACGGGCGTTGCGCGGATTTTTAGCAGGCAGCGACACGCTGCGCAGCGTGTCGCAAAAAGCGGCGGATAAGGGCATGTTACAAAGCGATCGAAATGTTTGCGCGCAGAGCTCGAGCGTTCCCGACATGCTCACAGGCTTGCCCGGGCCGCGGTTGCTTTCCACATACTCTGCGGCGCTTTGGCAAAGTTCGGCGACCTGCATGATTTTCGGGAAAAACAGCGCCGTCTCCTCCATAAGGAGATTGCAGGTCGCTTCCCCGCCCTGATACATCGCCGCGGCCCGCGAAAGCCAGCCCTGCGGGTCGGCTGAGGTCTGAGCATAGGTATAGATCTGCAAAATGCGCTTTTTAAGCGTATCTTCGCTGTTGTCCGCAAGCGCTTCGATCGCATCCAAAAACGGCTGTTCACTCCTGTCAAAACAGGCGTCCAACAGCTCGACAAGCGTTTGT
Source organism: uncultured Christensenellaceae bacterium (assembly GCA_942492795.1). Lineage (GTDB taxonomy): Bacteria > Bacillota > Clostridia > Christensenellales > QAND01 > RGIG3178. The sequence continues at coordinate 612,495 of OW818639.1, read as the reverse complement.
TCGCGCAGAACGGACTGTTCTTTGTCGGATGCGATGGCGAACAACGGATCGACATCCACCATATGGAAATAGCGCCGCACCAGTTTCAGGCAAAAGGAATCGATGGTGCAGATGTCGGCGGTTTCGATAAGTTCCGCCTGTTCACGAAGATGGGCATCGCAGTGCTGTGCGCTCAAATCCAGCAATTCCTGCATGATGCGCGTGCGCATCTGCACAGCAGCGGCGTTGGTGAAGGTCAGCATCAGCAACGCATCGACGTTTGTTCCGTCTTTGATCATCGTGACCGCCCGGTCGATGAGCACGGCTGTTTTACCGCTTCCCGCCGCTGCGGATACGATCACATTGGGGCCTGTCAAACGGATGGCGCGCTGCTGTTGCAGCGTGGGCGTTTTGATCATAACGGACCCTCCGAATCTGCCGATATGGCGCTCAAAAACGCGTCACGGTCCATTTTCAGGCTCTTACGTCCCAAGCCGCGCTGCAGATCGTACCCGCAGGCGCTGGCATATTCGCAGTATTCGCAGCCGTCGACGGCGCCTTTTAAGGGATTTGGCAGCACAACGCCCGCGACGCGCTGCTGCATCAGCTCCAACGAACGCCGGTAACCGTGCGAGAGGGTCTGCCCAAAGGCTTCGTCGCTCAATACACGCCCCTTTGGATCGGGGCCTATGAGGATGTCTCCCGCAGCCTCGCCTGTCGCCTCCACACAATCCATGGTGAACGTTCCGTTTAACCGGGCGGCTTTCTCGCGCTGTGTTTCGGCGTCCTGCGGCGCGCAGGCGCCAATGTTCCTGCGAAGCTGCTGCATGAACATGCCAACGCTGCGTCCGTTTGCTTTTTCCGCCGCCATGACACAATACAGCGGCAGTTGCAGTGCGGTCCCGTAATACAGATCGGTGTAAGAGAAAGATGTGGCACCCGTCTTATAATCCACCACGCGGACCAGACGCCGGTTGTGCAACGTGGCGACATCGACGCGGTCGATCCGTCCGACGACCTTTGCCTGCCGTCCGTCTTGTAGCGTCAGTCGGCGTTCGAACGAAGATTCCGTCGTGATAGGATGAAAACCGTCCTTCTGCAGCTGTTTTTTCATCTGCCAGCAGTCGTTTTTAAGGCGCAGGCGGTGCGAATGCGCCAGATGGCGCTCCCGACCGTCCTTTTGATACATGCCGGTCAAAAAGGTCTCCTCATCGTATTCGCTGCACAGCTCGTCCAAAAGCTTGTCACTCTGCTGCCTGTCAAAGGCAGAAAGCGGGATGGAAAGACCGGATAAACGCTGTAAATAGGCATCGGCCAGGTTGTGGAAATAAGTGCCGCTGTCGGCGCCGGTATGGCCGTAGGGCTTAACGGGAGCCGGCTGCAACAGCGCATACGTGGCAAAATGGGAAAACGGGCATCTTGCCATCGTTTCAAGCGATGTTGCGGAGCCGTTGAGCACATTGAGGTAGGCATCCGCTGCCAATTGCTCTCCGATATCCGTCTCTTGCGCTGTCTGCTGTGTAAACCAGCCCCGTACGGTGTCGGGAAGCGCCGGGGCAAGCAGGGATAAAGCCGTCTGATACGATTTCTCCAAAGGCATTTGGGAGATTCGCGCCATACGAATGGCATGCGCCAACGGCAAAAGGGTGGAATCGGGCGTCTGGATATCCAAAAACGCGGTTGATTCGCATGTCTTAAGCGTTAAGCGCGGCAGGCACCGGCGAAGCGAATGGATCAGGCTGCTTGGCAGAAGCTGTGAACCCTGGATGTTGCTTTGGGGATAGGACAAAACAAGGCGTTCGGACGGTTTGCTCAACAGCGAATACAGCATCATCCGCTCTTCGTTGAGCCGGTCGTGCAGCGTATTGCCCATAAAGAGTGACGCCTGCGCAAAAAGGCGCTCATCCTCCTGCATCAAAAGGCCGGTTTCAGAAACGGTACGCGGGATCAGGCCTTCGTTGAGGCCCAAAACAAACAGGGCACGGATGTTGCCCGAGCGGCTTCTGCCGACGGTTCCTACCTGTACGGCATCCCGCGCCTGTGGCAGTACGCCCACTTCCTCGGCAAAAAGTCCCGCGTTCAATTGGTCATAAAAGGCACGCAACGTCAGCGGTGTGCTGCCCATAACGGTGCCCATCTGCGTGATGAGGGACAAAACAACGGAAAAAACCTGTCGCAGTTCCATGGCAGCATCGGCGTCGCCTTCGCTTTCAAGCGCCTGCAGACGCTCGTTGAGCCGCAGCAGAAGACCGTCCTTATCCAAAAACGCCAACAGAGCTTCCGCCTGTGCATCCGCCTGTGTCCGTGTGCGCAGCGCTTCACGCAGCTCGTCATGGCTGCGGAGCACTGCACGGTACTCCAAAAGCTTGGGATGGCTCTGCGCGTAACGCTCCATATTGGAAGGTGAAAGAAAGCGGATGCCGCATGTTCGGATGATCTCTTCCAGTTCGTCCGACAGACCGTGATCAAGTGCGGATAAACCTGTTTTAACCAGCGACAGCACGTCGCGAGCAGCAAAGTTGCTCAAAAGCGCATGAACGCTCAAGAGGACATAGCGCGCCAGCGGATGGGTGCCGACGCTGCGCTTCACATCCAAAAACGACGGGATGCCAAAGGATAAAAATGCCTGTTGCAAAAGAGGACCGTAGTCACTAAGATCCGCAGCTACAACGGCAATATCGCCAAACCGATATCCTTCGTCGCGTACGAGCGACAGAATACGCCGCGCGCATTCCATTGTTTCGCGCTGCATGGTAGGCGCGGTAAACAACTGGACATCGTCCGACTCATCCGAAAACGCAACGGACGGTTGTACAAAAAGCGTCCGCTCCAGATGAAACAGCGCGCTGTTGTGTTTGTGACGCAATGCTGTGCCGTCGCGTGGCAGCCAGACGGTTTGAACACGCTCGCCCAGATCCTCTGCCAGACGCTGCATGCGCTGCAGGTGCTTTTTCTCAAGCGCAAACAACGGTTCATCCGCATCGCCCGGCTTATTTAAGCGAAACGTCGCGTACACTTCGTGCGCGCACTGCAAAAGTGCCTGCACGATGCGGTATACCTGTGCCGTGAGCATTTCAAATTCATCGATGAAAATGCTTGCACCGCGCAAAAAGGGCGCTTTCGGGATGCGCTCGATCATCCAGTTGATCCGATCCTCGTTGTCGGTATAAACGCCCTGCATACTGGATTGATACGCGCTATAAATAAGACCGATATCCGCCAGGCGCGGCTGGTCGCGGGAAATATGCAAAATCTGATCGGCATCAATGTCAAAGCGCTTAAACTCGGCGATCTGACCCGAAAGCGCCGCAGAAAAATGCGGGGAATGCACATACCGTGCGTATGCGTGTAACTCGCTTTGGTGTTCCATGAGCTGGCGGTTGACCATCATGGTGCGACCGCGCGCATCCAATACACCGCCTTTGGGTTGGCCGCACTGCTCCAATACACGAGCGGTCAGACGGGATATGCTCAAAACCTCCGCCTGCAGCAAGCCGTCCGAACGCATATGCTCCATCAGGAGGCGCTCGGCATCCAGTGTGAACTGGTCGGGCACCACAAGATAGGCGCTTCGCCCCTGTCTCAATGTTTCTTGCATTGCGGCGGCGATGGCGCGGCTTTTCCCGCTGCCCGACCGACCGCAGACACAGATAAGTGGCATGCGTCCCCCCCCTTTACGTATTAGTATAGCACATGAATGCACAAAAAAAGGGGCATAGTCCCGCTGTCGATTGGCGCGAATAAAAAATTTACAATCCCCCTTAAAACTTTACCGGTCCTCATGTATACTGAATAAAGAGTAAGGATGAAACAGCGAGGTACGGGATGCGTTTGTTTGTAGCGCTGGATTTACCTCCGGGCGCAAAGGACATGTTGATTACGCTGCAGAAGCGGTTGATACAAACCAGCATGCAGGGTCGCCCTGCGCAACCCGAAAATCTGCATATCACCCTGCAATTCTTGGGAGACGTGCCCGATCACCATGCGCCGCAGGTTTGCGAAGCGATGGAAAAGGCCCTCAAAGGGCAGATAGCGCCGCAGGTGTTCATCAGCGGGGTGGGGGTCTTTGTCAGATCGACCGGAGACACCGTGTTCGCACAGCTTGACGGCGATCTAAAGGCGGTATCCCAATTGCAGCAAAGCGTTGTTGCGGCGTTAAAGCCGCTCGGGTTCCGTGCGGACAACCGGCCGTTTACGCCGCATGTCACGCTGTTTCGAAACGCCAGCTATGGGAACCGGGGGATGCGCGCCAAAAGCGACGGATTCTTTTTGAGCACCGTAAGCGTGTACAGCAGCAAATTGGGATCGGGATACGACGGCAGTCCGCTGTATACCCGGTTGTGCGAGATAGTACTGTCAAGATAACGTCAGGGAAAAAAACAAAATGCCCCGCTTTTTTGCGGGGCATTTTTGATTGGTACTATTTGTCTGTATTATACAGATATTTGTATTGATCGATGCATTTTTGGATGATGGTTTTTGCGATGACCGCGCCTTCAAAGCGCTCCACAGAGGTGGCCTTCCCTTCCAGCGTCTTATACACTTCAAAAAAATGCTTGGTTTCCGTCATCAGGTGCTGCGGTAACTCGCTGATATCGCGGTAGCAGTTGTTGGCGGGATCGGAGACGGGAACGGCAATGATCTTTTCATCCAGCTCGTCGTTGTCGATCATGGTCATCACGCCGATGGGGAAACAATCCACGATGCACATTGGCAGCAACGGCTCTTGGCAGAGGATCAGAACGTCCAACGGATCTTTGTCCCCGGCATAGGTCAACGGGATCATGCCGTAGTTTGCGGGATAATGCGTGGATGTGTACAGGATGCGGTCAAGGCGCAGCAATCCTGTCAGCTTGTCCAGTTCATATTTCGTTTTGCTTCCGCGGGGGATCTCCACAATCGCGGTGAATCGGTCAGGGGTTATACGGCTTGGGTCAATATCGTGCCAGGGATGCATGGGTGTACCTCCAATAACGATTTGAATTATTGCATCGGTGCCGACAGATGGTAGCGGGCATACAGATCGTTCAGGCGGCCATCCTTTTGAAGCTGCTCCAGAGCGTCACCAAAAGCATTGTACAAGTCAACATTCGCTTTTTTAACGGCGAAAGCGTAGTTTAACTGCCCAACAATGACCGGGCTTATGGCGATTCCCGACAATGCATATTTTCCAAGACTGCTTCGCGGCGCGCAGAAAGCCGTTATGGTACCGTTTTGCAGGGCGGCGATCGCGTCGGGAAAGCTTTCGATATCAAGCACCGTAGCGTTGAAACGATTGCCGGAAATATAGGCTGTCAAAACCGATTTGGCATCGCTGTTGCGGATGACGCCAACTTTCGTCTCGGGGGATTGCAGGTTGACAAGCGCGCCGTTTGCGCTGAGCATCGTTACATCTTCTTGGACATAGGGATCGGACAAACTCAAATTCGTGTTTTGTCGGTTGGCGCTGTTAACGACGACCATCGAAACCAGGATATCGCAATCATCGTTTAGCAAATACGCCAGGGCTGTTTTGGAATTGACGGGATAAAACTGGACGCCCGAACCGCCCAGAACCTTCTCGCCGAGCATTTGTGCAAGTTCCGCCTCAAAACCCTGCGCTTTGCCGTCAACGCTTACCTTGCAAAAAGGCAGCATATCCTCCATAACGCCTATTTTGACGGTGCCGCGCGCTCTGATTTGAGCGAGTACTTCCACCGAGGATGTGCCGGAAATAAAATTGAATATCGACACGACGAACACAACGATTAAAAGGAAGGCTAGGATATATCCAACCGGGCCCGCCAAGATATGCCGTATACGGTTTTTTCGGAACATATACATCCTCCCTTTTTAACATTCAGTTTACCATGACTCTTTGTTGCTTCGCAATCGATCAAAAACGGCATATTTACCCATACGCCGAATCGCTTGATTACAACGGCAAAGCTCCACCTAAAAGGCGGAGCTTTGTGGTGCCTCATAGGCGTTTGAAATCGCTTAGTCCTGCACGTAGGGCAGAAGCGCAACAACGCGCGAACGCTTGATGGCCATCGCCACTTCACGTTGATGCTTTGCGCAGGTGCCTGACATGCGGCGGGGTAAAATCTTGCCGCGCTCCGATATAAAACGGCGCAGGCGCATCGTATCCTTATAGTCAATGATGGCATTCTTATCCGCACAAAACGCACAGACTTTGCGCTTTGGACGGCGGCCGCGAGGCCGTTTGCCCTGTTTATCTTCCATGATAATTTCGTCCTTTCAACATTAAAACGGTAATTCTTCGTCCTCGATCGCGTCGCCGAAGCCGGACGCCGATCCGAACGGTTCCGCGTGGGCGGATGCCGATTCGTTACGGGGCTCGCCGCTCTGCGCGCCGGGTGCTCTGTCTAAAAACTCCACTTCATCCGCAATGATTTCGGTCACATAACGTTTTGTGCCGTCCTGGGCTTCATAGGTCCTGTTTTGCAGAGGACCTGCAACAAAAACCTTGCTGCCCTTTTTCAAATAGCGTCCGCAGTTATCAGCCAAAGCGCGCCAGGCGACGATATTGAAAAAATCGGCCTGACGTTCGCCCTGTTGGTTGGCAAAACGGCGCTGAACGGCGACGGAAAACGTACAAACGGAGATTCCTCCGTTGGTCATACGGACTTCAGGGTCACGGGTCAAATTCCCAATCACATTAGCTCTGTTCAAAATGATCCCGCCTTTCCTTTACGCCTTATGCGTCTTTACGGACAATCAGATAGCGGATGATGGGTTCGTTGATTTTAAAATTGCGCTCCAATTCACGGGGCAGATCGGAATCTGCTTCGAAGTGCATCAGAACATAGTGGCCTTCGGTCATGTCTTGAATTTCATAGGCAAGCTTGCGCTTTCCCCAATCATCAATCTTCTCGACATTGCCGCCGCCCTGTGCAACCAGACTGGAAAAGCGCTCCACCAATGCAGCGCGGGCATCATCTTCCACGGTCGGGTGTATGATGTACATTGCTTCATACTTATTCACGGCGTTCACCTCCTTTTGGACTTTGGCCCCCGAAGGGGCAAGGAACAATGTGAGTTATTATAGCATAACGCAAGTTGGCGGGCAAGCCTTAAAAAGAAAAAAGCTCCGCAGAGCCTTTTAGAGGATTTTAATGGCATTGAATGGCCAAACGATGCAGAAAGCTACTCCCTCGATCAGTTTGTGCGGGACAGGGCCGTAGACCACGCTGTCGGCAGAATTGCCCCTGTTGTCTCCCATGACATACACGCAATCCACCGGAACGGTGACGGCATCCATGTCATAGGGACGCTTGCCAACGCCGTATGTATCGTCTGTAAGCGGACTGCCGTTGATAAGCACCACACCGCTTTTAATTTCGACCGTCTCGCCCGAAAGTGCGACAACGCGCTTGATATAGTTCTTATCCGAACCTTCGAACTTGCATACGATAATGTCATAGCGCTTGGGCAAGCCGAACGCTGTTGCCAGCTTGTTGATCATCACATGCTCTCCGGTCCAAAGCGTTGGCTGCATGCTGGGGCCGTCAACGCTGATGGTTCCCAACACGAAAAGACGAAGGCATATGGATATCAACAGCACGACAATACAAAAAGTGAGCGTGCTCATGCGCTCGCGTTTGGTACGATTTTCCATTCGGCTTGTCTCCAGAGTACGTTTTTCTATTCTTGACATGATTCTATTCTCTTGATGCGTTTGATAAAGTCCGCCCTATCCAACATCACCGTTCGATCGCAGGTGAGGCAAGTGATTTTTACATCGGCGCCTACGCGCACAATCTTCCACCTGTCTCCGCCGCAGGGATGTTTTTTCTTAAGCTGTACAATTTGATTCAATGCTATTTGCATAGGCGCCTCACGGGGTGGACAACGGTCCGTCATCCATCACGGTACCGTGAAACAAAAAGCTGGTGACGGCTGTGATGAACCGTTCAGGTTTTTCCTCGTGCGGCAGATGTCCGCAATTGCGCATAACGTACAAAGCGCTCTGGGGCGTTGCGGAAAGATATGTCTCGCTGTAGGGCTGTACGGGACGCCATCTGTCCTCAGACCCCCAAACATACAGCACCTCATGGGGCAGCATGCGCAGACGGGCGACGATATCCTGTTCGTCGAAATTGCGAATGCTTCTGGACAGCACCTCTTTGCTTTCGCGCGTGTGAAGCGTGCGGTACGTCTCGACAACATCCTTTTCGCTAAGGCATGTTTGGTCAAACATGCAGCTGGCCAAAAGCTTTTCAACGGCAGCTTCCCCCAGAAAGAAGGTTGCAGCGCGTGAAAAGGAACCTGCCATCAGCCGAAGCAGCAAAGGCATATGCGGCGTCATCCCGCCGGGGGCGATACACACCGCACGCCCGACGCGATCGGGATAATGCACCATGAAATCCAGCGCGTAGCACGCGCCGCTGCCCATTGCAACGATATGTGTTTTTCGAATGCGAAGCGTATTTAAAAGCGCCAGAAGAAATTCGGAATTCTCCTCGATGGTATAGGTCAAGTCGGGTCTGTCCGAATAGCCGTACCCGATCATATCCACGGCAACCACGAAGAAATGCTCACAAAGCGCATCAAAATTGCGACGCCATGTATATGCCGACTGACCGATTCCGTGTACCAGCAAAAGAGGATCGCCTTCTCCACCGACAGTGATGTGGATGCGCAACCCTTGGATTTCTATATATTCACCCGTATGTTCGCCGTAAACGAAAGGACGGTGTTGGGAGATTTGCGGCATAAAAGCCTCCTTCTATAGGCTCCCGGCTGAATCGGGAGTAGACGAAAACGGCATTATTAATATTACCCTATATTCCCAGCATTTGCAAATACGGGAGGATTTCGTAAGAAATCGCATGCGAAATGTGTAGTTTTGTGTCCCTGTTTTGCCGCTTGCCCAACCAAACGGAAATATGCGTCTCTACACCTATTCAGGGGCGGACTTTTCTATGGATTGACGGAAAGATCATCGGCATCGGACAGCTGGCGGTTGAGCGATATCGCTTCGCGCAAAAGGATATCGGACCGGTTCATCGCAGGCTTGACAGCGCATCTGTCAAAGAGGATCTGCTTGATGCGCCCGATACGTTTCCCGGGAGGCAACTGGCATGCTTTGCCTATCTCGTCACCGTCGATGGCAAGCAAACGCATCTGGTCGATGGCTCCTTCTTTTTGCATCGCAGCTAAAATCTCTTCCCATCGAGCGGCGGTTTGATCGTTCGAATCCATGCCGGAACCCGAAACATCGCCCTTTCGAAGCGCAATCAGCTTCTGTGCAAACCCAAATCCCCAGTTTGCAAACCGGATGCGTATCGTGTCCCTTTTTGCATTGCCGTTCAAATCGAACATATGGCGCTCGATTAACAGCAATATTTCACGGCACATTTTGTTGGGAAGCCCCAGCACATCCAGAATCGGCTGCGAAAGAACAGCGCCGTACGCGGGATGCCCATGCATACGGCCCTCCTGTTTTTCGGAGCATGCCGGCTTTCCGATATCGTGCAAAAGAGCGGCAGTGCGCAGCACAACGTCCCCACAGGTGCAGGAAAAGCAATGAAGGCTGTGAAAAAAGACATCGTAACGATGGTATTTGGGGTTTTGCGCGACGCCCACCGCCTCGTATAAAGTCGGCATCAGAACAAAAAGCGCGCCGCTTTGATGCAAAAGCTCCATCGCATAATAAGCCTTGTCGACAGTAGATGAAAAATCGGGATATTTTAAATCACACAGACAAATGCGCTGCCATTCGCCGTAGATGCGCGACGGCGACAAATCCGAGAGGTTCTGCGCAAATGTACGCGCTGCACCAAGCAGGTCATCCTCCGGTGAAAATCCCAGTTCTGCGCAAAAACGAACCATGCGAAGAATGCGAAGGCCGTCGTCCATAAGCGTTTCGCCGGCTGTATTGCCGCAAGCCCTAAGACGTTTGCGTTCAAGGTCGGGCAAACCGCCAAGCGGATCCACGATCGTTTGGGTTTGAATGCGCTGATACAGCGCGTTGATGGTAAAATCCCTGCGCCGTGCATCCAGATTAATATCGGTGGTGAATGTCACATTGACAGGGCGATGAGCTCCGCCCGCGGCATAGCTTTCGATGCGAAACGGCGTGTATTCAGCCCGTTCCTCTCCCTGTTGGATATCGACGGTCCCCAGCTCGCAAGAGCGCAGAGAAGTATGATATCCCGCGCTGTTTGCAAGCGCGATGGCTTCATCGGGCGACGCGGTGCCGCATAGATCAATATCGGAAATCGGCAAGCCAAGGATGCGGTTTCGAACATATCCGCCCACGAGAAAGAGTTGATGGCCGGCCTTTAGAAAAGCATCTTCCAGCGGATGTAAAAAAGTTGTTCTTTCATCGGTTTGCATGGTGCTCTCCCAATGCGGGGACGGCGACGCACAGCGAACGGGGCACCAGTTGGATGCAAAAGTCGCTTGCGGTTATGGTTTCCCCGTCAACATTGAAGATAAGAGGGGAGGAATCGGCATGCAGCGTGAAATTCAAGCAGCGGTGAAAATGGCAGATATCCCAGCCCACATGTTTTCCCTTGGCATAGCTTATGATAAGCGGAAGGATCCGCGGTCTTGAAAGTTTATCAACCAGCATCACATCCATGATGCCGTCGTTGTGTTTGGCAAAGGGTATAGGCCGAAAGCCGCCGCCATAAAACTGCCCGTTGGCAAAAACGGCAAGCGTGCAACTGGCATGCGCCTTTTCACTGCCATCGATGGAATAGGTAAACTTCGGAAGCTTCGCCATAAAATACGCCTTTAAAAGACCGTATATATATGCGAACTGACCACGAAAAAACTTGCTGCGATTGGTATAGTATGCCGTGGTAGCATCGATGCCGACCGAGGCGATGTTAAGACAGGAGCGGCCGTTTATCTGTATGACGTCAACGCTGTCCATGGTCTCCCCAAGCGCGGTTTCCAACGCCTCTTCCGGATGGCGGGAAATGCCGAGCGTCTTGATATAATCGTTTCCGGTTCCCGCAGGTATGATACCAAGCACAACGCCTGTTCCCATCAGGGATTGCGTCGCTTCTCCCAAAGTGCCGTCGCCGCCTACAGCCAACAGTTTTGTGCAGCCGCTTTGTACGGCGTTTTGCGCAAGCTGCGGCGCTTGGCCGGCATAGGAGGTAACATGTTTGACAAAGGGAATGTTGCGTTCGCTCAGAACGCCTTCTACCATCTGGCCGACCTGGTGGCCCCGGCCTTTTCCCGCATGAGGATTGATAAGAAGATGAATCATGCAAGTTACCCCTTCGATGCTTCACAATAAGGCTATTCTAACATAAACGGCCGATGAATGTGAGGTATCAATCGTGGTCGCTTGGGGAAGTATTTGCATGCGGAAACGAAAGGAGAAATGCATGCGAATCGCTTACGTGAAAGGGTTGGAAGAAATAGCAAAAACACTCACGGAGTTCGGTCATGAACTAATCCCCATCGATGTTGCCCAGGAATGCGACGCGGTGCTGTGCGACAATCAGCTCCCCACGTTAAAGGCGCCCAAGACCGGAACACTTTATTTGATGGCAAAGGAAAAATCTCCCGAACAGATCAACGAACAGATCACAAGAAGGCTTTATACGGAGCTGTTCGAGCGATAGAGGGGTTTTCAAGATAGGGATTCCATTGGGATTGAAATATGATAAAATGATTTAAGCTTACTGAATGTGTGTATTGTCATTTGTTCAGAGCGGCTATCGGCCAGCATGCGTTATTTCCATAAGTATGGAGCGGAAAACAAAACCATACAGAAATAAGCTGGATCATATGAATCTCAAGGAGGAAATACATGTTCCCGCCACCGCGCAATCGGGCAAAGAAATCAAAGCGTGACAACCGGCGCATTCTCATACGAGCAGGCGCGGGAGTATTGGCTGTTGTTGTATTGATCTTGTTGGGAAACTGGATATTCGGCACCAGGAATTACAGCATTTCCGCAAAAGCGCTGCGTTTTAAGTCGACCTATGCCTACACGACAACGGAAAAGTCCATCCTTTTTGTTCGGGAGACAATACTTAGCTGCATCGATTATGCCGACAATGAAAAATGGAGCGTAGACCTCAAAAAACCTGACATGAAAGTGGCAGGGTCCAATGAACTCTCTGCCGTGTTTGACAAGACGCACGTTCAGATATTCACGGCAAACGGAGATCCTCTGGCAAACAAGGAATTCTACGGTACGGTGACGAAGGTTCGCTGCGGGAAAACGCTGACGGCTGTACTCAATACCGACTTTGAGAACAAAAACCGTGTCATATTGCTGGACAAGACGGGAACGGAAGTCAATCGGTACGAATTCGAAGGCAAATATATTCTGGATTTCGGCTTTTATGAAGGCGACTCCTTCTATATCTATATGCTCGACGGCGGTTCCGTCGTACCGGTGTCCAGATTGATGACATATGGTAAAAATCTGGCGAACACCGGAAACATATCCATTGAAAGCCAGGTTTTGCAGCACCTGGTCTTTCTTAGTGATAAACTCTACGCTGTTGGCACCAACCAGATCATTCAGATGGATTATGTCGGCGTCAGGAAGGGCGAAAAGCTCATCTACGGATGGGAATACAAAGATGCCATGATCAAAAACGGTGTCGCAACGTTCCTGATGATCCCCGGCGGTGAAACGGGCGGAAAAAAAGTCATACCCACTGCGCGTATTCTGCAGATAGGCGAAAGCGATGTCTTCGCGCAAATGCCTTCTGCGACCATACAGGTCTCGCTCAATACAAACAAAATGTATGCCTACACCGCAAAGAAAATTCGTGTCTTGTCACTTAAAGGAGAAACGATTAGTGAACATGACCTGCCATTTGATGTGACGGCATTTGTTCCGCTGCCAACCAAAACAAATGCTTTGTGCATTGTCGGGGAAGCGGTTTATATTATCACGCTGCCATAGGACGGGGGTGAATGCGCATGGGCATCGTTGACATGCTGATCATTGTTTTTCTCGCGGTATATGTTGTCTTCGGCATATACCGCGGATTTCTGTTTTCTGCACTAAGCTCCTTAAGCTCCTTTGCGGCTTTCATCACAGCTTATTTGCTTCACCCGCTGTTGTCGTGGGCAATAGGCCGGGGACGGTTGATGACGATGATCACAAGCTATACGGAAGGCGCCGCAAAACTGAACCTTGTCGCGATCGATCAGGTGTATTTACCGGTTCAAAATTTGGATGCCGCTGCCATCAACGAACTTGTGGACAAGAGCACCCTGGTATCCCCGTTTGACAACCTGATCAAGCACAATATGCTCAATCAGTCGCTGGCAAATAAAGGACTTGTTGGGGTAGGCGAATACTTCAACAGCACCGTTGCCAACGCGTCGCTGAACATCCTTTCCATGCTGTTGCTTTTCATGGTCATACGGCTTGTCATCGGACTCTTTATCAGCGCTACCAATTCAACACATCCGTTTCCCGTGCTCAAACACTATGACGGTCTTTTGGGAGGGCTCATCGGATTCATACGGGGCGCGTTTATCTGCTATATCATAACGGCTATATTGCCTATCGTTCTGACAATCATCGACTCGTCCGCACTTACACAAGCCGTTATGTCCATGCCGCTGGTGCGTTTCTTCTATACATCCAATTTTGTTTTGCTGCTGACCAAAGGCACGATTCTATAAAGCTTAGGTTGCGTGTGTTGGTGCAACGATGCATTTGAGCAAGGACTGCAATGCAAAAGGCTGCCAATTAGCAGCCTTTTGCAGTTATAAAATACTATATTATTTGTTATAGTTAGACAGTAAAAGCTCATAGATACGATCCAGATCTTCCCGGCTGTAGTATTCAATGGCGATTCTGCCACGCTTGAGATCCCCCGAAAACGAAACGCGGGTGCCGAAGATGTGTTGAAGCTGCTGCTCGGCAGAGCGGATGTGTGGATCGACAGCGGGTGTTTCCTTTTTCAAAGATTCGGGTTCTTTGTAGTCTTGCGCCATTTTTTCCGCCTGACGGACGCTAAGCCCTTGCAAGACAATTCGCTGCGCAAACGCAAACTGTTCCGATTGCGGCGCCATCAGAACCGCCCGCGCATGACCGCTTGAAAGCCTGCCGTCACGAACCATTTGCAAAACCGGATCACCGAGTGTCAGGATGCGAAGCGCATTTGCAACAGTTGAACGCGATTTGCCGACACGGGCGGAAACAATCTCCTGCGTTAACCCGTATTTCCCCATCAGAACGGAGATGGCTTCAGCCTCTTCAACGGGATTCAGGTCAGTCCGTTGGAGATTTTCAATCAAAGCGGCTTCCATCAATTGCCTGTCGTCGTATTCTCGCACGATGGCGGGAACGCTGGACAGTCCAGCCTTTCGTGCCGCACGCCAGCGGCGTTCCCCGGCAATGATGGTATAGCGTCCGGACATTCCCTTCACGACCAAAAGCGGTTGCAGGATGCCGTGAACGGATATGCTCTGCGCCAGTTCATCTAAACTGGCTTCGTCAAAATCATTTCTGGGTTGGTACGGGTTGGGATCCAGAAGATGAAGATCCAACTGTAAAACCCGGTCCCCGACAATGCCGTTATCTGCCGAATCCTGGGGGCGGTCAAACGGTGAATCTCCAAGAAGGGCACCCAGTCCTTTTCCCAGTCTCATGCTATTGGCCATGGGAATCCTCCTTGTTGCCGCGAACCACTTCATCCGCCAGATCCATATACGCCCGCGCACCGGAACAGGTGGGGTCATACATGATGATGGGAAGACCAAAACTGGGCGCTTCTCCGAGCCGGACGTTGCGCGGAATCATGGTATCGTAAACCTTATTGTTAAAGAACTTTTTCACCTCGTTTACAACCTGTTGCGATAGATTGGTACGAGGATCATACATCGTAAGAAGGACACCTTCCATGGAAAGTCCGGGATTCAGCCGCTTGCTGACGATATTGACTGTATTGATCAACTGGCTTAACCCTTCCAGAGCAAAAAACTCGCACTGTATCGGAACGAGGATCTTATCAGCTGCGGTTAGCGCATTGAGTGTTAACAAGCCCAGGGAAGGCGGACAATCCACGATGATATAATCGTATTTGGATCGGATGGGATCCAACACGCTGCGCAGAACGTGCTCCCGTGCAATCATTCCGGTCAACTCAATTTCAGCGCCAACAAGTTGTATATTGCTTGGCAAAATGAAAAGATTATCTACTTTTGTGGGCAATATCACCTGCTCGGCACTCATGCCGTTGATGATAACATCGTAAATGGAAGAGCTAAGCGTTTCTTTGTCGATACCAAGGCCGCTGGTTGAATTGCCTTGTGGATCGATGTCAACCAACAGCACCCGCTGGTTTAGCCGTGCCAGACAAGCACTTAAATTGATGCTTGTTGTAGTTTTACCGACGCCGCCCTTTTGATTGGCGACGGTTATGATCTTTCCCAAAGGAGCACCCCCTGTCATTGTACAAGCATATTATACCTTGCGCCCTTGCACATTGCAACGAAACGAATGTTTCACGTGAAACATTCGTTTCGTTGCAAAACGGGACGGTCAATAACATGTGCATAAAGCAGCGCGAGCAATGTTTCACGTGAAACATTGCTCGCGCCAATGTCCATAAATGCGAAAATGAACGTACAAGCGACGATTATCGTCGCTTTGGAACATAGATGATAACTTCGTACAGCTCTGTGGTGTCTTTTACCTGCATGCGCGCGGGCAATCCGGCTGTATTGACCTGTTCCACGATCTTCCGGACGCTGTTGATCAGTAATCGCCCATCCCTGATAACGCCGGACATGCGCTTTCGTACCGGAGCCTCATGTTCCTTATAGAGCTTGTCCAGTGTGCGCTCCACAAGATCCTCCGTTGCTTTGACGGATAGCCCTGCATCCCGTATGGTCTGCACCAATTGCAATTGCAATGCAACATCGGGAACGCGAAGCAAGGTTCGCGCGTGACGTTCCGTTAAATGTCCGGCAAAAATGGCATCGCGCACCTTTGGTGCCATTTTCAGAATGCGCAGTTTGTTGGCGACCGTGCTTTGATTTTTGCCGATACGACGTGCCAACTCCTCCTGCGTTATTCCATGATCCAACAACAGATTGCGAAAAGCTTCCGCCTCATCGAAAAAATGAAGATTTTCACGCTGGAGGTTCTCGATCAGCGCCATCACAGCGCTATCCTGTTCTCCGACGTCTTGTACGATCGCGTCGATGGTTGCAAGGCCCGCCCGCTTTATGGCGCGCAAACGGCGTTCACCGGCAATGAGTTCATACTGTGACGGACCAACCTGGCGAACGACTATCGGTTGCATCAATCCATAGCGGCGAATGGACCTTGCCAAGTCGTCAATACTCTTTTCGGAGAAGTTGCGTCTGGGCTGATACGGATTCGGACGAATCCATTGTACCGGAATGGACTGAACAGCCTTGGATTCAGTCTGCTGCAAAAATGAATCGGGAAGCATCGTCGTCACTCCTTTTATACTTATAACAAAGAATTCAATAGAAAAACAACAATTCCTGCATATACGCAAAACAAGACAATATATGACATACAAAGACATAACAATTGCAGTAATTGTCAAATTGCTTCATAATATAACCGTACAATCAAAGCATTTCCTCGAAAATAAAAGGCGATGTTTGACAAGAAACGTACCAATAGACGGGAATACGGCACCAACTAGACTATGTTTGGATTTCCCGGTCAATAGCAGCCGCGTTGGATTGTCAAATTGTCTGTTTGGCAAAGATTGATAAAGAATACAAAAAGCGGCACTATTGCTCGGAGTATGGAGATATTAATTGTTGCGACAGAACCAAGCAAACAATTTGTTGAAAAATGGGACGATACGCCAAACAATACAAATATAATTTATAATATATCAAACATACAATCTGCGAGATCGTGTTGGATGCCGGGCTGTACAGGCACATCGACAGGGACAAAACCATAAAAGATATGCAAATCATTGCATATCTGCTTGACAATCTGAATATTATTGCTATAATCAGCCTTATGGATGTATATTTATGCAAGCGATGATAATTCAAAGCTGGCATTATTGCTCGGAAACAACAGCAGACAGACAGAAATAGCATGGGCAATACCGTACGGGGGGAAAACAATGAAGGTTACTGTATATATTGATGGACAGGAAGGCACAACCGGCCTTCAGCTGCAAAAGCGCCTGATGTACCACGATGCTGTGGAGATCATTTCCATTGAAGAATCGCTTCGAAAGGATACACAGGAGCGCACAAGGCTTTTGAACATGGCAGACGTCGTGTTTCTGTGCCTGCCGGACGACGCCGCCAAAGAAGCGGCGACATACGTTACAAACAAAAACGTCATCGTCATCGACGCCAGCACCGCACACCGCGTTGCCCAAGGCTGGGACTATGGCTTCGCCGAACTGTCCGCACAGCATCGCGCGAATATTGCAAAAAGCAAGCGCATTGCGAATCCGGGCTGCCATGCAACGGGCTTTCTGGCGCTGGCTTATCCTTTGATAACGCTCGGCATTATAGACAAGGACTATCCGCTTACCTGTCACAGCATAACAGGCTACAGCGGCGGCGGCAAAAAGATGATTGCGGAGTACGAAAACCCGCAGCGCCCCTATCAATTGGACAGCCCAAGGCAGTATGGCCTTACGCTTAACCACAAGCATCTGCCCGAAATGCAGAAGATAGCGGGATTGGACACACCGCCGATTTTCAATCCGATCGTTTGCGATTTTTACAGCGGCATGGCCGTGAGTGTCCCGCTCTATGCGAAAATGCTCAAAAAGCGTGCAAGCCGAAGCGAACTGCAGCATTTGCTGGATGAATATTATAAAGGCCAGCCGCTGATCAGCGTGCACGGCATGGAGGGAGACGGCTTCCTCGCAGCCAACGAGATCAAAAACACCTGCTATTTGAAAATCCATGTCATTGGCAATGACGAGCAGATGACACTGGTAAGCGTTTTTGACAACTTGGGCAAGGGCGCGTCGGGCGCCGCCATACAGAATATGAACATCGCGTTGGGACTGGACGAATGCACATCGTTGCTTGAAGGAGAATGGCTATGATCATACAAAAAGAAGGAAGCATCTGCGCGCCGAAGGGATTTGTTGCCGGAGGCATACACTGCGGAATACGCAAAAACCAAACCAAACGGGATTTGGCGATCATCTTTAGCCAAACGCCTTGCACCGCCGCATCGGTGTATACG
Source organism: uncultured Christensenellaceae bacterium (assembly GCA_942492795.1). Taxonomy (GTDB): domain Bacteria; phylum Bacillota; class Clostridia; order Christensenellales; family QAND01; genus RGIG3178. The sequence continues at coordinate 594,356 of OW818639.1, read as the reverse complement.
AAAAACAAGGTTGTCGGCGCACCCATCACCGTTACCAAGGCGAACCTGGCCGACGGAAAAGCACAGGCGGTCGTTGTCAACAGCGGCAACGCGAACACATGCAACGCCGATGGCATCGAAATAGCGCAGACCATGTGCTCTTTGACGGCAAAGGCGCTAGGCATTAAGAGCGATGATGTGATCGTGGCTTCAACAGGGGTGATCGGGCAGCCGCTGGATATTCGGCCCATTGAAAAAGGAATCGCGGCGTTGGCGCCCATCCTGTCCGATACCGGCAACGATGCGGCGGCAGAAGCCATCATGACGACGGATCTTAAACCCAAAGTGACGGCCGTAGGCTTTGAACTCGGCGGCAAAACAGTCACCATCGGCGGCATAGCCAAAGGATCCGGCATGATCCATCCGAACATGGCGACGATGCTTGTCTTTTTGACAACCGACGCCGCCATCACAGCCGCGATGCTTCAAAAGGCGCTCTCTCAGGCAAACGACGATACGTTCAACATGATCAGCGTGGACGGCGATACGTCCACCAACGATATGGTTTCCATCATGGCAAACGGCCTTGCGCAAAATGTCGAGATCACAGATTGCGGTGCCGATTATGACGTATTTTATCAGGCGTTGAAACAGGTGTGCGCAACGCTTGCCAAAAGCGTCGCCGCGGATGGCGAAGGCGCTACCAAGCTCATCGTATGCAATGTCATGGGCGCACCGGATACGGCATTGGCCAAAAGCGTAGCAAAATCCGTCATCTGCTCAAGCCTGGTCAAAACAGCCATCTTCGGCGCGGATGCCAACTGGGGACGCATATTATGCGCGATCGGCTATGCCGAAGGGGATTTTGGGGTGGATACCATCGATGTGTCGATGTCCTCCAAAGCGGGCGGAATAAAGGTATGCGAAAACGGGGCAGGCATCGTGTTTTCCGAAGAGAAAGCAAAGGAAATACTGTTGCAGGATGAGATAGTCATCGATATCTCCATGGCACAGGGGGACGCAGACGCCACGGCGTGGGGCTGCGACTTGACATACGACTATGTCCGCATAAACGGCGATTACAGATCGTAAAGGGGGATATTTGCAATGCAGGATACAACCAATCCCATCAAAGCGCAGGTGCTCACCGCAGCCCTGCCCTATATCCAGAAATACACGGGCAAGATTGTGGTGGTCAAATACGGCGGCAACGCCATGATCAACCCTGAACTCAAGCACGACGTGATGAGCGACATCATTCTGCTGTCCCTTGTGGGCATCAAGGTTGTGCTGGTGCACGGAGGCGGGCCGGAAATAAGCGATATGCTCAAAAAACTTGGCATCGAATCGCGTTTTGTCAACGGCTTGCGCGTGACCGACGAACAGACGGCGGAAGTGGTGCAGATGGTGCTTGCGGGCAAAACCAACAAGGATCTTGTATCCTTAATTGGCGTACTCGGGGGCAAAGCCATCGGTTTGTGCGGCATTGACGGAAGCATGATTCAGGCAAAACAGCTGGATGTCGAGCTTGGCCTTGTGGGGGACATCACACACATCGACACCGCGCCGATATTAAACGCACTTTCCAACGGATATATCCCGGTGATCGCGACTGTGGGCGTGGATGACATTGGAACCGTATACAACATCAACGCCGATACGGCGGCATGTGAGATAGCTTCAGCACTTCATGCCGAAAGCCTCATCACATTGACCGACATTCGCGGACTTATGCAGGATGTCAAGGACGATACCTCGCTGATCCCCGTCGTAAAAGTCGACGAAGTGGAAGGGTTGATTAAGCAGGGCATCATCAGCGGCGGCATGATCCCGAAGGTGCAGGGCTGCGAAAAGGTCGTACGCGAGGGCGTTAAAAAAGCGGTGATGATTGACGGGCGGATCCCGCATTCCATCCTGATTGAAATGTTTTCCGATGAAGGCATCGGCACTATGTTTATAGCATGAGGAGGAACGATGATGAATTTTGACACGATTAAACAAAGGGATCAGCAATACGTTATGCATACCTACGGCAGGTTTGACCTCGCTATTGAAAAGGGTGAGAATGCGCTTTGCTGGGATTTTGACGGCAAACAATACGTTGATTTTACAAGCGGCATCGGCGTAAACTCGCTTGGCTTCTGTGACAAAGGCTGGATTGATGCCATCACGGCGCAGTTGCATAAACTGCAGCACATCTGCAACCTGTACTACACCGGGCCTTGCATCGACGTGGCGGAGGCACTGTGCGAAAGGACGGGCATGAAACGCGCGTTCTTCGGCAACAGCGGCGCGGAAACCAACGAAGGCATGATCAAGGGCGCGCGCAAGTACAGCTTTATGAAATACGGGCCGAACCGCAATACCATCGTATCGCTGAACAATTCGTTCCATGGCCGCACCATCACAACCCTGGCGGCGACCGGGCAGGACGTGTTCCATAACTTTTTCTTCCCGTTTACCGAAGGATTTACCTTCGCCGAACCCAATGACATCGAAGGCACCATCGCAAAGCTCTCTGAGCCGGGCGTATGCGCAGCATTGATCGAGCTGGTACAGGGCGAGGGCGGTGTTATCCCGCTGGATCAGGGGTATGTGGACGCGGTCGTGGCGTTCTGCCATGAGCACGATATCCTCGTGCTTGTGGACGAAGTGCAAACCGGCGTCGGGCGCACGGGCACGCTGTACAGCTTCGAGCAATTTGGGTTTTTGCCGGATATCATAACCTCAGCCAAAGGCTTGGCAGGCGGCTTGCCGTTCGGCGCGGTTTTGTTCAGCGAGAAAACGGTAGACGCGCTGCAGCCCGGCGACCATGCGACCACCTTTGGCGGCAACCCGGTTGCGGCTGCGGGCGCGCTGGAAGTTGTAAACCGCATGACCGACGAATTTTTGGCCGAAGTTGTCAAAAAAGGCGCATACTTCAAGGAAAAGCTGCTGAAGATGCCGCATGTTGTGGATGTGACGGGCTTAGGGTTGATGATAGGCATCGAGCTTGAAGGCGTTGCCGCCATAGACGTGGTCAAAGCCGGCATCCAAAACGGCGTTATCGCGTTGACCGCCAAGGCAAAACTGCGCCTGCTGCCCCCGTTGACCATCACCTATGAACAAATCGATATGGGATTGGCGGCGCTTGAGAAGACATTGGCGTCGATGTAAAGGAGAAAGCCATGAAGCATCTGTTGAAGCTGTTGGATTGGAGCGCCGATGACATCAAATCGGTGCTGGATCTTGGCGATAAGCTCAAAAGGGAGACCAAACAGGGCATCGATCATCCGATCTTAAAGGGAAAAACGCTGGCGATGATCTTCCAAAAGTCGTCCACACGCACCCGCGTTTCGTTTGAGACCGGTATGTACCAGCTCGGCGGTCACGCGCTGTTTTTAAGCGCGAACGATCTGCAGATGGGCCGCGGAGAGCCGATTCAGGACACCGCGCGCGTGCTCTCACGGTACGTTGACGCCATCATGATCCGAACCTTTGCGCAGCAGGACGTGGAGGATCTCGCGAAATACGGCTCCATACCCGTCATCAACGGATTGACCGATATGTTTCATCCCTGCCAGGTGCTTGCCGATCTGATGACGATGCGCGAGTATTTGGGCGATCTATCCGGCAAAAAACTGTGCTTTATCGGCGACGGCAACAACATGGCAAACTCGCTGATCGTGGGCGGCTTAAAGATGGGCATGAAAGTATCCGTAGCGTGTCCTGCCGACTATGCGCCGCATAAAACGGTGCTGCAATTTGCCGGGGATTTCGGCGATGCCTATACGCTGACAACGGAGCCCATGATAGCCGCGAAAAACGCGGATGTGGTGGTAACCGACGTATGGGCGTCCATGGGGCAGGAGCAGGAGCAGCAACAGCGGCAGAAGGCATTCAAAGGATATCAGGTCAACGACGCACTGATGGCGGTTGCGAACAGTGGTTGCATCGTGCAGCACTGCCTCCCGGCGCACAGAGGGGAAGAGATCACGGCCAAAGTGTTTGAAGCGCACGCGAACGAGATCTTCGACGAAGCTGAAAACAGGCTGCATGCGCAAAAAGCGGTGCTGGTAACGCTGATGTCGTAGATTAATAGACCATAAGAACCGGACAAACAAAACAAGCCCTCGAAACGACTGCGTTTCGGGGGCTTTTGTATCCCTCCGGCTATCGGGAAGGGAGAACATCTCTTATAAGAATTGGTTACAAAGGTTGTTTCGCCGGCATTCCGGCCTTGCGTGGATAGGTCTTCGGGGTTGGGTACTTCTTTTCGATACAGATCAAAGTATGGCTTCTTTCCGGTATCCCGGCATCCATAACCGAAGCGGTACCCGCGCCGAGCAATTTTAGCGCACGTTGCGCACCCGAAAGCTCTTCAGCCGCGTTCGGTCCCTTAAAGGCGATCATTCGCCCGCCGATTCGCAAAAGCGGCAGGCAGTACTCGCACAAGACCGGAAGCGGCGCCACGGCACGGGAGAGGACGACATTGTAGTTTTCACGGTGTTTCGGATCGATACCCGCATCCTCCGCACGGCTGTGCAACGCTGTAACATTGTTCAAATTCAATGCCTTTGCCGCTTCGGTTAAAAACTTTACGCGCTTTTGCAGCGAATCCATCAGAACAAATTCACAATCGGGCTTCAGCAATGCTAGCACCATGCCGGGAAATCCCGCGCCGCTGCCGACGTCACAGCATTTATCGCGATCGTTTATATATCCGAAGAACAACGGGGATGCGCTGTCCAAGAAATGCAGCATGACCGCTTCCGCTTCGGATTGGATGGCGGTGAGGTTCATCTTTTGGTTGGCTTCCATCAGAAGCGCATAAAAATTCGCCATCTGCATCGTCTGTTCAGGCGTCACGGTCAACGGCGAAACGGCAAATGCGGCACGCAACAGTTCAAGCATGTTCGTTCTCCCGGGAGCGCTTCGTCAGATACACCGACAAAACGGCAATGTCCGCAGGTGAAACGCCGGAGATGCGCGAAGCTTGCCCGAGGTTTTGCGGACGCTGCGCCTGCAATTTCTGGCGCGCTTCGATCCGAAGGCCGCTGACGGAAGTATAGTCAATATCATCGGGCAGCATCCGCCCTTCGGATTTTTGCTGATGCTCCACTTCGCGCAGCTGACGGTCGATATAGCCGCGGTATTTGATGGATATCTGCGCCTGTTCGCGTACATCCGCCGGATAGGCAGCAAAGGTTTCATCAAAGCTTGCGATGATTTGCTGCTCCACTTCCGGACGGGAGAGCAATTGATACAGAGACGCTGCGCGCACGCTGTCATCCTCGATGCCCAAAGCTTCGGACAGCGGGGCGTTGCCGCGCGTACGCATAAGGTATTGCAGCGCGTCGGATACGGCAGATTGTCGCTGCTGCATCCGGTCATACCGTTGTTCGCTCGCAAGTCCGGCTTTATAGCCAAGTTCCGTCAGACGGAAATCCGCGTTGTCCTGCCGCAAGAGCAACCGGTATTCCGCCCGTGCCGTCATCATGCGGTACGGCTCCGGTGTTCCTTTGGTGACCAGATCATCCACGAGCACGCCGATATACGCCTGCATTCTGGTTAGTATGAGCGGCTCTATGCCGCGAACATACAGCGAAGCGTTGATACCCGCCAAAAGGCCCTGCGCCGCCGCTTCTTCGTAGCCGCTGGAGCCCACGACCTGTCCGGCGAAGAACAATCCGGGAATATCCTTGTGCATCATGGAGAGATTGAGGCAACGCCCGTCGATGCAATCGTATTCGATGGCATAGCCGGCGCGTACGATGCGCGCATGCTCCATGCCCGCGATGGTACCAAGCGCTTGCGCCTGCACCTCAAAGGGCATGGATGTCGAAAATCCCTGCACATACATCTCGTTGGTGTGGCGGCCTTCCGGCTCGATGAACAGCTGATGCCGCGCCTTGTCCGCAAAGCGTACAACCTTGTCCTCGATGCTCGGGCAATACCGTGCGCCGGTGCCGTCGATCATGCCCGAATACATCGGGCTTCGGTGCAGATTGTTTTTCAAAATGGCGTGTGTCAGCTCTGTCGTATAGCACAGATGGCAGGGCTCCTGCGTAAACCCGTTGTAATCGGCGGGATCGGTCATAAAGGAAAACGGGATGACGGGCTCGTCCCCGTTTTGAATCTCCATTTTGGAAAAATCGATGGTCCTTTTGTCCACGCGCGGCGGCGTGCCGGTTTTAAAACGCCGCAGTGGAACGCCGAGCGATTGCAGGCTCTCATGCAACAGCGTGCTGCGGATAAGACCGTTAGGGCCGGTCTGCGCCGTGTATTCGCCGACGATGATGCGGCTGTTCAAATATACGCCGCTGCAGATGACGACTGCCGCAGCGTAATAGCTTATGCCAAAAGCGGAACGCACGCCGGATATTTTCCCGTTTGATACCAACAGCTCCGCCGCTTCCGCCTGTATCAGGAACAGGTTTTCCTGGTTTTCCAAAACGTCGCGCATTTTCTGTGCATAGCGTTGCTTGTCCACCTGTGCGCGAAGCGAGTGAACGGCGGGGCCTTTGCGAAGATTCAGCATGCGCATCTGCAACAGCGTCTGATCTGTGGCTAGTCCCATTTGACCGCCCAAGGCATCCACTTCCCGTACCAGATGGCCTTTGCTGGTACCCCCCACCGCGGGATTGCAGGCAAGATAGGCAATGCTGTCGGTATTCAGCGCAAGACAAAGCGTTTGAAGACCTGTTCTGGCGCACGCAAGCGCGGCTTCACACCCCGCATGCCCGGCTCCTATGACAATGACGTCGTATCCCACGAAAAATCCTCCTGAATGTATGCAATGGTGCGTGCCGCATACGGTTTGCGGCAAATACGCTACTTCCCGATGCAGAAAGTTGAAAAGATCGTATCGATCACGGAGTCCGAAAGCGTTTCACCGGTAATTTCTCCCAAAGCCTGCATGGCGGCTCTCGCGTCCAGCACGGCAACATCTGCCGGCAATCCCGCCTTATACGCTGCAATGGCGGATGTTAGCAGCTCCTTTGCGCTTTTAAGCGACTGCGCGTGCCGGGCGGAGGTGATGCACTCGGACTGCTCGCTGCTTAGATCAAGTGCGTTCAAACAGACGGACAAGAGATCTTCAACACCTTCGCCCTGCTGGGCGCTCAAGCATTGAACAGCAACCGCGTTGGGGCAAAGCCCAAGCACATCCGTTTGCGAAACCACCTGGGGCAGATCGCTCTTGTTGATGGCGGCAATCACCGGAATATCCGATAAAAGCGATGCGGCCATCGCGTCGTCGTCGTTGAGCGCTTCGGATCCGTCCACGATGAACACGGCGATATCCGCCGTTTCAAGCTGCCGGGAACCCAACGCCATCCCGCGCTGTTCGAGCGGATTGGCTTTTAATCGCATGCCGGCTGTGTCGAGCAACCGTACGGCCATGCCCCGATAACTGATGGCGTGCTCCACAACATCGCGCGTCGTGCCTGCCTCTTCCGAAACAAGGGCTCTTTCAAACCCGGCCAGCGCGTTTAAAAGTGAACTTTTGCCGACGTTGGGCCGACCGACGATGGCGATGCGTATGCCGTCCTGGATGAGCCTGCCGCTGCGGTAGGAGTCGCCGAGCACCTCGATGGCCGCAAGTGCCTGTTGAAGCAGCACGAACCCGTTTTCATTGGCTTCCCGTTCCCAGTCGTCTTCCGGAAAATCGATGCCCGCTTCGATGGACGCCATACCGAGTACGATCAAATCGATGATGCGTTGTATTTTGGAAGAGATCGCGCCGCGAAGCTGCCGAAGTGCGGTCTTGGCTGCCTGCTCGCTTTCACTTTTGAGAAGATCCATCACCGCTTCGGCTTCCGAAAGATCCAGTCTTCCGTTTTCAAAGGCACGGCGTGTGAATTCCCCGGGATCCGCTGCGCGAAGGTTCAGCGGCAGCGACGAGAGAAGCTGCAAAATCGCGTGGACAACCACGGGGGAGCCGTGGCATTGCAGCTCCACCATATCTTCGCGCGTATAGGTAGAAGGCGCGGGAAGAAACACAGCCATCACCTCGTCGATAGTATCGTCGCCGTCGGTGATCTGCCCGTAGGTCATCCTTCGCGGAATGATTTTTCCGTGCTTTGGTAAAAAACAAGCATTAAGCGCCAAAAAAGCGTCCGGTCCTGAAAGGCGGATAATTGCAATAGCCCCGCGTCCCGGCGGGGTGGACAACGCAAAGATCGTATCGTTCATCCGCTTTTCCTTTCATCATCGATCAAGACTTCGTTTTGATCCAGACAGGCTGTTATGCAAACTATGGCCGCAAATCCGCCGCACATGTCGCCGGATTTGACCAGTCATTGGACAGGATGCAGAAAATGAATCCGCATAAACAAGTATTATGCCAGCTTAATAAACAGATAAGTGCATCTGTCCGCTTCTACAGTACGGGGAAATGTATTTGGTTGAAAAAACCCGGCGAAAGCCGGGTTTTTGCTACTTAAGAGTAATAACCACATGCCGGTGCGGCTCTTCGCCCTCGCTATGCGTCGTTACGCTTGGGTTCCCCTGCAGCGTTGCGTGAAGCACCCGCCGTTCGTAGGGGTTCATCGGCTCAAGCGCAAGCGGCGTTCCGGTCCGCTTCACCTGTTCGGCCATCCTGCGCGCGAGTCGCATCAGCGTTTCTTCCCGTTTGATGCGGTAGTTTTCCGTATCCACGATGATTCGCTTGTATGGCCCTTCGCCTTTGTTTGCGACAAGGCTGACCAGGTATTGCAGTGCGTTCAACGTATCGCCGCGGCGTCCGATCAGGACGCCCATATTGTCACCGCTGACACGCATATACAGGCATTGCTCATCCAAAAAACAGTCGACCTGGCAGTTTAGCCCCATTTTGGACAGCGTTTCGCGCAAAAAAACCGCTTCTTCGCCGCCGTCAACGGGCTGTCCCCAGTTAATCCGGGGTTTTCTGTTCCCGCTTTGCGTAGACGGCCTGTCATTGTCGCCTGCACTGCGCGGCCGTTCGAGATGTCTTGGGCGCGGGCTCCGTTCCGGTTGCCTGTTTTCGCGGGTTTCCCGTTGCGGTCTGTCTTCCGTACGCGCAGGCTGGGCATCACGCACAGGCGGACGCTGCCGCAGTTGCTCCCGTTCTTTTCGTTGTTCTTCCTGCGCTTGTTCCTGTTGCAGCAGGACGCGGGCTACTTCTTCCTTGTCCCGCTCTGTCAGGCGGATGATGCATTGCTTGGTACCCATGCCCAAAAAACGCTTTCCGCCTTCGTCGAGGATCTCTATATCAACTTCATCGATGGACAATCCCAATTGATCCAAGCCTCTGAAAATGGCTTCATCCACCGATTTGCCTTGTACTTCAATGGATCTCAATCGAAAACCTCCTGATCATTTTTCGGCTATTTCTGTAGAGCGGCTATTTCCGCCAACGACCTTGTTCAACAACGGGATGGAAGCAAGGGAAAGAAGGCTGTTGGTCATCCAGTACATTGCAAAGGTCACGCCGGAGGTCGCCGTCCACCATAAGGTAACCAGAGGCATCATGTACTCCATGCCGCCGGCCATTGCTTGAGGCTGCCCCGGATTGGCCTTTTCATTTTGTTTCTTCTGCAGCCAGCCTGATAAGAACGTCGCGGCTGCCGCCAGTACCGGGAAAATGTAAAGACCGTTGGCTAACCCGGGAAAGGCACTCACAACCGGCGCTATGGCCGAGGTATAATTCAAGGATACCGCGGCAGTCACGGCGGACTGGGGAATGGTGGCATACGCCGCATTGACCATGCCTGCGAAATAGGTGCCTGCAGGCAGTTTCGCAACGGTCAAGGCAAGATGGTCTATCTGCGAATTGGACAACAGCGTTTGAGCCTGTGCAAACAAATCGGGTGAGATGCGGTCTTTCATGCTTCGAACGATCGCGTCGAATTCGTTCAGACTTGGCATAATCGCGGCGTTGCCTGCATCCGGACGCCAGATGTTGTGCACCCAGATCGCCGAAGGAGGCATGACGTTGCTGCCGTTGGCCAAGTTGGTAACCAGATTGATGGTTTGTATGTTGGACAAAAGCGTGATGGCGCCGAACATAGCAAACAATACCGGCAACTGCAACAGCGTCGGCAGGCAGCCGGCAGACTGCTTGATATTTTCCTTTTTGTAGAACTCCCGGACCTTCTGCTGTGCCAGGCGCGGATCGCTCTTGTACCTGTTCTGAATCTCCTTAACTTTTGCCGATGCGCCCATCTGTGCTTGCTGGGCGCGGCGCTGTTGAAGATCAAGCGGCAGCAGCAAAAGTTTGACGGCGAGGGTGAAGAGTATGACGGCGATCAAATAATTGCCTGTTAAGGAATAGAACCAGCCGATGACCGTCACAAAAAAACGGGAGATGAAGTTATCGTTTAACCAGCTCAATTGGAATTACCTCCATTGGGTTTATGGCGTTGTGGGACGGGATCGTAGCCACCTTTACAGAATGGATTGCACCGCAGTACGCGCCATGCAGCCAAACCTAATCCGCAGATGATGCCCCATTGCGTTACGGCGTCGATGGCGTATTCCGAACAGGTGGGAACAAAACGGCAAGAGGGCGGCAGCGAAGGAGAAATCATGCGCTTGTAACCGCGAAGCATGTTAATGACCTGCTTTTGTATCCATGTCATTTTGATAACATCCTGCCTTGCTGAGCAGTTGAGCCATCACGCTCTGCACCTGGTCGAACGGGGTTTCTACGAGAGGCGCTTTGGCCACGAACACAAGGCTCAAGCCGTTGCGGATCATCGGAAGCTGCAACCGGTAGCTTTCTCGCAGCAACCGCTTTGCACGCGAACGCTTTACGCTGTTGCCGACTTTTTTGCCTACCGAAAAGCCCGCACGGGTTTTGCCGCGCGATTTTGCGACGATAAGCACCATCGTCTGGCTCGGAAAGCTGCGGCCTCGCCGATAGGTGTATTGAAACTGTGCGTTTCGCAACAACCGCTGATTTTTTGCAAAGGAAAATTGCTTTGTCATGGAAAAAAGTCGCTGGGCGCGACTTTAAGCAGAAAGTACCTTGCGGCCTTTTCGGCGCCTGCGCGCAAGCACCTTGATCCCTGTATGGGATTTCATTCTGGCGCGAAATCCATGGACCTTTTTGCGCTGGCGTTTCTTGGGTTGAAATGTCTGTAACATTGCATACACTCCTTATATCATTGCGGGCAACCGTGCAGCGCGGATGCCGCTGTGGTTATCGCTGTCTGGCATTGCGTATATCAATCAAAAGCAAGACTCAAATAAGCGCACTTTCGAAGAACGCTTAGTCATTATACCCAAAGCACAAAGGCATGTCAATGTATCCATGCGTGTCGATGCAACGCTTTGCAACGGCTTTTTAACCCAATCAACGGGGCGCAGCATGTGCGGTGGTTGCGCATTCCAAACAAAGGACGTATAATTTACGAATGTATTAGGCGATCCAAACGCCTGTGCCTGCAACCATCCGCTTTTGAGGGGGAAGACATTTTGGAAGAAATGCTGACAATTATCGGTGGGAAACCGCTATATGGAGAAGTCAGCCCCAGCGGCGCTAAAAATGCCGCCGTAGCGATTCTCCCCGCAGCGCTTTTATGCGACAGTGTAACCACCATTGAAAACATACCGCAGATCCGTGACGTGGAAGTGCTGCATAAAATTCTAACAGAATTGGGCGCCACGGTTTCGTTTGACAACTCAAGTATGACCATCGATCCCACCAAAGTGTTTTCCCATCCCGCAGACGACGATCTGACAAGCCAGATGCGGGCTTCGTATTATCTGCTCGGTGCAATGCTCGGGAAATTCGGCGAAGCCGTCATTGCGATGCCCGGCGGCTGCGCCATCGGTTCCCGGCCCATTGATCAGCATTTGAAGGGCATGGAAGCGCTGGGTGCCGAAATCGATTTCTCCCACGGCTATCTCAAGGCAAAAGCAAAAGGCGGAAGGCTGCAAGGCGGCGACGTGTATTTTGACGTTGTTTCTGTTGGTGCCACCGCCAATGTGATGATGGCGGCATCCCGCGCGTGGGGGCGCACCACCCTTGTCAACGCGGCCAAGGAACCGCATATCGTTGATTTGGCGAATTTTTTGAATTCCATGGGCGCCAACATCAAAGGCGCAGGCACCGATGTGATACGCATACGTGGCGTCAACGCTCTTCATGGATCAACGTATACCGTCATCCCCGACCAGATCGAGACGGGAACGTTCATGATGGCCGCTGCTGCGACGGGTGGGGACGTGCTGATCAAAAATGTGATCCCGATGCATATGGAGAGCGTTTCGGCGAAACTCGTCGAGATGGGTGTTGAGATCGAAGAAGGCGAAGACACCATCCATGTCCGCGGCAAACTGCCCTATCGTGCCATTACCGTTAAAACGATGCCGTATCCCGGGTTCCCCACGGATTTGCAGCAGCCTATTTCCGCGCTGTTGACAACGGCACGCGGCGTATCGATCATTGAGGAGAACATCTTTGAAGACAGGTTCAAGCATCTGACCCAGCTGCAGCGCATGGGCGCGCACACCAGGGTTACCGGGCGTGTTGCGCTGATCGAAGGCGTTGCTTCTTTGGGGGGAGCGGATGTCGTGGCATCGGATCTGCGCGCAGGTGCGGCGCTTGTCATCGCGGCTCTTGCTGCCCAGGGTGAAACGCGTCTGAGCGGCGTTTGGCATATTGACCGCGGCTATGACCGCCTGGAGGAGAAGCTAAAGCAGCTGCACGCGGACATACGGCGCATTCAGGCTTAGCAAACGGAACAAAAACCCGAAATGCCTTTATGGCAATTCAATGTCGCCAACACGATATCGTTTCACGTGCGATTCGGTTGGCGCCTCTTTTTGTGCCCGGCTCATCTTAAGCGATTGGCGGATGTCGTAATGAAAAATGTAGACTTTTTATTGAATTCTGAGCCTTGGATTGCATATAGAACGATGCTTGACCTAAAAGAAATGAATGAAGAAAACGAAGCCATCCAAAAAACAAAGGTATTGATGCTTGAACATCCACAGATAAAAGGCATCATCGAAGAGCTCAGCCAATGGCCATACACCGTTGTAAACAACCATAAAAGTGCAGGTCTTCTTTACCATAAACTTTCGTTTCTTGCAGAAATCGGTATAAAGAAGGACGATGGATCAATGCCCGTCATGCTAGATATGGTAGAAGCACACAGATCCAAAGAAAATTTGTTTCAACTTCCGATGAATATCCCCAGACACTTTGGCGGTTCCGGAGAAATTGAATGGGCTTGGGCGCTGTGCGATGCACCGTTATTGCTGTATTCCCAAAGAAAGATGGGTATTGCAGGAAAACCGGATATACAAACAGGACTGGACTATCTTTGCACCTTGCGGACGGGAAGTGGATGGCCTTGCAAAGTGTCGGACAATTTGGGAAGCTTTCGAGGCCCGGGAAAAAAAGATGACCCTTGCCCCTATGCCACGCTTTTGATGCTTAAGCTGCTTGCTCTTTACGAGGACCACAAGGATGGTGAAGCCGCTCATGTGGGCACTGAATGCCTTTTGCGTCTTTGGGAAAATAGCCGGGAACGTCATCCATATATGTTCTATATGGGAACCGATTTTCGCAAATTGAAGGTGCCGTTTGTATGGTACGATATCCTGCATGTTGTTGAAGTCCTCTCTCAATTTGAGCATGTCAGAGGCGATATAAGATTCTTGGAAATGCTCAGAATCATCAATGCCAAAGCCGATGAACAAGGGCTTTTTACGCCAGAATCTGAATGGACCGCATGGAAACAATGGGATTTTTCGAATAAAAGGAAGCCTTCAGCCTGGCTGACATTTTTAATCTATCGAATTAACAAACGTATGGTATAATTTTTCATTCCGATAAGGAGAGAACCGATGAAGATGATCTTTTGTCCGCTGTTTTCCGGCTCCAGCGGCAATGCTGCCTATGTGGCGACGCAGAAGACACAGCTTTTGGTGGACGCCGGAGTCAGCGCGTTATCCATCGGGAAGGCGCTGAGCAACCTGTCCGTGTCGCTTGATTCTATCCGCGGGGTGCTCATCACCCACGAGCATACGGATCATACCAAAGGCATCATTACCCTTTCCAAACGGTACGGAATCCCGATCTATGCCAACGAGAACACTTGGCTTGCCATGGGAAAAGAGGCGGCGCAGATCCCGCTGGAGCAGATCCGCGTGTTTGAGACGGGGCGGGAGTTTTACATCGGGGATATCGCCGTTCAATCGTTCCCCACGCCGCACGATGCCGTAGAGTCCGTCGGCTTTACCTTGCATGCCAAGGGCAAGACAGCTTGTCTGATGACGGATATCGGCTATTTGCAGCAGAACTTACTCTCGCATGCAAGGCAGGCGGACGTTGTGCTGATCGAAAGCAACCATGACGAGGAACTGTTGAAACAAGGTCCGTATCCTGCGTACCTTAAACGCCGTATCCTGTCCAACAAAGGGCATCTGTCCAACACCAACGCCGGTGTCGCCGTGAACCAGCTGGCGCAAAGCGGCGTACGAAGGTTTTATCTCGGGCATCTTTCCGTGCAGAACAACCGCGAGGATCTGGCGCTGTCCGCCGTTTGCGGGGTGTTGTCCGCCGAGGGTATCGTGGCGGGACGGGATGTTACGCTTGTCGTAGCCAAAAAGTCTGCGCTCAGCCCCGTAGCACTGCTGGACTAGAAGGAGAAATATGCGCATCCGAATTCTTTGCGTCGGCAAACTCAAGGAGAAGTTCTATCAGCAGGCATGCGACGAATATGCAAAACGGCTTTCTAAATACGCAACGGTGGAAATAGTCGAGGTTCCGGACGAGAGCGCACCCGAACAATTGCATTTCGCCGAACAGCAGCAATTGCTCGTTCGTGAAGCGCAGCGGCTGCAAAAGCAGAGTAAAGGCGATGTTTCGATCGCCCTTTGCATCGGCGGCGTGACGGAGAGCTCCGAAGAATTCGCCAAGAGGCTTTGTGCGTATGAAAACAGCGGCATATCCTGCGTACAGTTTCTCATCGGCGGATCGTTGGGACTGCACGAATCGCTCCTGAAGGCATCACACGAACGGCTGTCGCTCTCAAGGCTAACCTTTCCGCACAACCTGGCACGGGTGGTCTTGCTCGAACAGCTGTATCGTGCGATGAAAATAAACCGGAACGAGACGTATCACAAATAGCAGGCAACAAATGCCGGACCCCATCGCTTTTGGCTGGAGGTATACTATGGAAGATAAGAGACCTGTGGGCAAAACAAAGGACGTCGGTTTCGTCTTCGGCTTGCGAAAGACGTTTCCGATCACATTGCAGGATGCGTGGGCGCTGTTGATGTCCGAAAAGGCAGTCAAGGCATATCTTGGCGACGTATCCGGGGATGTCGTCAGGCAGCATAATACATACCAAACAGCGGACGGCACGACCGGAGAGTTTCGCATCGTCAAACCGCTCTCCCATCTGCGGTTTACCTGGCAACCAACGGATTGGGATAAGCCGTCTACGGTACAGATCCGTGTGATTTCAACAGGAAGCGACAAAACGGTGATCAGTTTCCATCAGGAGAATCTCAAAGACGCACAGCAGCGCGAAGCGATGAACATGCGCTGGCACGAGGTTATGAAACAATTGGAAAACATGATGCGCTGAACAAGTTACAGCACGGATTATCAATGTTTTACATGGAAGGCGTTGCAGCCTTCCTTTTTTTTGACGATTCGCATGGCGTAAGCGCCTCGTTTTCACCATAAAAGGACCCCGCTGCGCATATATTGCCAACGACAGAGCTTTGGATGGGGGAAACGGATTTGCTCAACATCATCTGGCTTGGCATGCTGATTGCCGGCATTGGATTCGGACTTATCATGGGAAACGGCGAGGCATTAAGCCAGGGCATCGTCCGCGGCGCCGCGCAGTCGGTGGAGATCACCATAGCGATGATGGGCGGCATGATGCTGTGGTGCGGCATCATGGAAGTGGCGCAAAGGAGCGGATTGACGCGCAAATTCTCCGACTTCTTGTCCGTTGTGCTGTCGCCGCTGTTCAGAGGTTTGCAAAAAGGAGGTGCCGCGATGCAAGCCATCAGCATGAACATTGCAAGCAATATGCTCGGGCTTGGCAACGCCGCGACGCCGTTTGGCTTATCTGCGATGGCCGAAATGCAAAAGCGCAATGCAAACAAAAAGACAGCGACCCGTGAGATGATAACCCTGATCGTACTCAACTGCAGCGTGATCCAGCTTTTGCCAACCACATTGATCAACATGCGCGTCGCAGCCCATAGTTCCGAACCGTTTGCCGTGGTGGGACTCTTGTTTATCGCAACGGCGGTTTCGATGTCTTTAAGCATCCTGGCGCTGCTGTTGGTGCACCGGAAATGAGCGCAATATCCTCTTACATTGTCTTGCTTTTCATCGCGTTCACGCTGTGCTACGGCGCGTATCAAAAAGTGGACGGCTTCGAAGCGTTTACCGCCGGCGCCAAAAAGGGATTTGAGCTCGGCATACGGATTCTGCCGACGCTGTGTGCGATGCTCGTTGCCGTTTCCGTGTTGCAGCAGAGCGGCTTACTTGAAATACTCATCCGGATATTAAAACCGCTTGCCGATTTCATCGGATTGCCCGCGCAGGTGCTGCCGCTCGTGTTCGTTCGCCCGTTTTCGGGCAGCGCCGCGATGGGGGTACTGCTGGGCATTTTACAGACATACGGCCCGGACAGCTCCGTCGGCCTTGCCGCCTGCATTATTGCGGGATCCAGTGAAACGATCATCTATACGGCGGGGCTTTACTTTAGCAGCGTCGGCATCCAAAAATGGCGCTATACGCTGCCGCTTTGCATGATAGGAACTTTAACCAGTGTGCTGATGGCGGCAATTCTACTATAGTCAGATGGGGTTTACGGAGGAATCACAACCGATTTGCGCGCTAAACCCTAATTTTCGCTATGCTTTTGGGAAAGCTATGTTATAATGCTTTCACATATAATTTCTTTCCCGCGGCTTATCAAAAGGAGCACAAGATGAAAATCGATGTATACGCATCGCATACGCATGCGTTTGAAAAAGAATTCAGAGGAAAAGCTTGTGTCGTTATCGACACGCTGCGATCCACCAGCGTAATGATAACAGCACTGAGCAACGGATGTGAACAGATAATCCCCGTCACGGAAGTGGGACAGGCAATGGAACTCAAGACCTCCATGGGGCAGGATCGTACGATTCTGGGCGGCGAACGCAACTCGCAAAAACTCGGCGGGTTTGATCTGGGAAACTCACCGATGGAATATACCAAGAACGCCGTTTACGGCAAAACACTGGTAATGGCAACCACCAACGGCACACAGGCCATCCTCAAAGCACGTGAAGCAACAGCGGTTTATCTGGGCGCACTTCTGAATGCGACAATGGTGGCAAAAGCCCTGCTGGCGCAAAAAAAGGATACCGTTTTGCTTTGTGCCGGAACCAACGGACGGTTTTCCATTGACGATTGCATCACGGCAGGCTATATCATCAACCGGCTGAACAAGCTCAAGGGAAGGCAGTCCATCAAACTCGACGATTTGGGCTTTGTATGCTACGAGTTGTATGAACACCACAAGGACAGCCTGGAGAAGTGCATCTCCAACGCCGCGCATTATGCGGTGCTCAAAGATCTCGGATTCGGGCCGGATATCGATTACTGTTTGAAGTTGGACAGCGTCAACGTGCTGCCCCGTTTTGAGGACGGGCGCATCACGCTTGAATAAGGAGAATAACTGACATGCAGGAAAAGACATTTTACATCACGACGCCGATCTATTACCCGAGCGACAACCTCCACATAGGCCACAGCTATTGCACCGTGGCGGCGGATACCATGGCGCGTTTCAAGAGGTTGACGGGATACGATGTCATGTTCCTGACAGGCACCGATGAGCACGGGCAGAAGATTGCGCGCCGCGCGGAGCAGGCAGGGAAAACCCCGCAGGAATTTGTGGATCACGTCGTCGCGGGCATTCTGGATTTGTGGAAGCTGATGGATATCTCCTACGACGATTTTATACGAACCACGGAACCGCGCCATCAATCGGCTGTTCAGAAGATATTCCAAAAGCTCTATGACAAGGGCGATATCTACAAAGGCGAATACGAGGGCTGGTACTGTGCGCCATGCGAGGCGTTCTGGCTTGAGCGGCAGCTGACCGACGGCAACTGTCCGGATTGCGGCCGGCCGGTGGAGCGCACGCGCGAAGAAAGCTATTTCTTTAAAATGAGCAACTACGCGGACAGGCTGCTGGAGCATATCAATGCCCACCCGGAATTCATTCAGCCGGTATCGCGCAAAAACGAAATGGTCAACAATTTCCTGCTGCCCGGCCTTGACGATCTGTGCGTGTCGAGGACCAGCTTCGACTGGGGTATTCCGGTGCCGTTTGATTCGAAGCATGTCATCTACGTATGGCTGGACGCGCTTTCAAACTACATCACCGCGCTCGGGTTTTTCGGCGACGGGAAAAAGACCAAATACTGGCCGGCAGACGTTCATTTTGTCGGCAAGGAAATCGTCCGCTTCCATACCATCATCTGGCCCATCATGCTGATGGCAATGGACCTTCCGTTGCCAAAGCAGGTGTTCGGCCACGGATGGCTCGTACTGGACGGCGGCAAAATGTCAAAATCCAAGGGCAACGTGGTGGATCCCGTAAAGCTGTGTGAGAAATACGGCGTGGATGCCGTGCGCTATTTCCTGATGCGCGAAATCCCGTTCGGCAGCGACGGCGTTTATTCCGAACAGGCACTGATCAACCGCATCAACAGCGATCTGGCAAACGATCTGGGCAACCTTGTAAGCCGTACCATCACCATGATCGAGCGGTATTTTGATGGCAATATTCCAGGAATCAGCGGTGAATTGACACCGGCGGATCAACAGCTTCTGGATCTCGCAAAGAACCTTCCCGATAAGGTGGATGCGCATATGAACGCGCTGTCCTTTTCCGACGCGCTGGCCGATATTTTTGAACTGGTAAGCTTTTGCAACAAATACATCGACATCAACGCCCCGTGGAACCTGGCAAAGGACGAGGCCAACAAGGCGCGGCTTGGAACGGTGCTCACGAATCTTGCGGAATGCCTGCGCATCGCGGCCATCCTGTTAAGCCCGGTATTGACGCGCAGCGCGCCTGGGATTTTTAATCAGCTTGGCATAACCGACGAAAGCCTTATGACCTGGCAGAGCACATGCTCGTTCGGCGTGATCCCGCAAGGAACCAAGGTGCAAAAAGGCGAAGGGCTGTTCCCGCGCATTGTGGATGAACCGGAAAAGGCAGAGGACAAAGCGGAGCAGAAAACGGAACCGAAAAAGCAAGAAAAGCAGGCGCATGCCATCGAAGCGCTGCCGGAGATAAGCTACGAGGATTTCATGAAGATGGAGCTTCGCACGGCGAAGATTTTAAGCTGTGAACCGCTTAAGGGATCGGACAAGCTGTTGCACTTAACGCTGTTCGACGGGCAAAGGGAACGCACCGTCGTATCCGGTATCCGCAAATGGTACGGCGACGGCAGTTCGCTTATAGGCAAAACGGTGATCATCGTAGCAAACCTGAAACCTGCAAAGATTCGCGGCGTTTTAAGCGAAGGCATGATCCTCTGCGCCGCCGACGAAGCCGATGAAAACCTGAGCGCCGCGACGCTGTTGGATGACAGCAATCTTCCCGCGGGCGTCCGCGTACGCTGATGTTCGATACGCACGCGCACCTGTGCGCGCAACAATTCGATACCGATCGTGAGCAAACGCTGCGCCGCAGTCTGGACGCCGGCGTTTGCCTGTTTTTAGAGGCGGGAACGTCTATCCAAACGAGCCGGTCGGCAATCGCATTGGCACAGTCGCATGAGGGCGTTGTCTGCGCGGCAGGCATCCATCCGCATGACGCGAAAGAAGCCCCGGATGACTTCCTTACAGAACTCGAAGCGTTGCTCAGTCAGCCGCGCTGTGTGGCGATAGGGGAGATTGGGCTTGACTACCATTACGATTTTTCACCGCGCGACGTGCAAAAGCAAGTGTTCGACGAACAGCTGGCTTTGGCGGCGAAAAACAATCTGCCTGTGATCGTCCATGACCGCGAGGCGCATCAGGACATCTACAACATGCTGTCAGCATACAAAGGGAAACTGACCGGCGTGATGCACTGCTATTCCGGCAGCGTTGAAGACGCCAAAAAATATCTCGACATGGGATTCTATCTCGGCTTTGACGGGCCGATCACGTTCAAAAATGCGCATCGTCCGATTGAAGTGGCACAATATGTACCGCTGGAGCGTATCCTTTGCGAAACGGACAGCCCCTATTTGACACCCGTGCCGTTTCGCGGGCAGCGCAACGAGCCGATGTATGTAAAATATGTTGTGGAGATGCTGGCAAGAATCAAAAACATACCGTTTGAACAGGCGGCAAATGCTACGCTTGAAAACGGAAAGCGGCTCTTTGGCATCAAGTGAAAGGGGAAAAGGTTATGGCGGACGTATACGCATACGATTACGGCGACAACCTGTATATCAACCTGACCAACCGATGTCCGAACCGGTGCGTGTTCTGCCTGCGCAACGACCACCAGGGCATTGGCGGACACAAACTTTGGCTCTCGCACGATCCCACAGCGCAACAAGTCATCGAACAGATGACGGATCTTCAAAAGTACGGTGAGGTCGTGTTTTGCGGGTTCGGAGAGCCGATGGAGCGGCTTGACGTATTATTAGAAGTAGCAAGCTATGCCAAAGCGCAGGGCAAAAAGGTGCGCATCAACACCTGTGGCTTAGCGAACTTGATGTACGGCGAGGATGTAACGCCAAAGCTTGAAGGGCTTGTGGATACGGTCTCCATCTCGCTCAACGCATCCGACGCAAGGGCGTACGATGCCGTGTCCCGCAGCCGTTTCGGCGAAGAGGCGTTTGACGCGCTGCTGGATTTTGCGATGAAAGCCAAAGCGCATGTACCGGAGGTCGTGTTCACGGTGGTGGACAGCATTGGCGAACAGGAGATCGAAAAGGCGAGGGAAATTGCCCAAAAGTGCGGCGTTAAACTCAGGATACGCACGTTTATATCCGCCGACGATCCGGATTAAGAAGACAGGAAAAGCGCCGCTCATGCGGCGCTTTTGCATACGTTTTGGAAATAAGCCAGCTTTTGGAAGCCGAGAAAATACATTCAGTACCTCGATAAAGAACAATCAAGTAAAACTAGTTTCTATATTTCTTTGCCAAGGGGCCGGGGGAGACTTCCGATTTTCTCCCCTAGGCCCCTTGGCGATCCCCTACCCCTCTTAAAACGGCCACTGCGTGGTGCTTCGCCCGTAATTAGATCTGTACGCTAAATAGAGATAGTATCTACCGCCCATTTTGTTTATCTTAATAATCTAATCCACGCACAAACAAAGCTCAAAGAGGCTATGATTTTTATGATTTAGTAGCTTGTCTTTGCCATTGCAACAATTAGTCACAAACAGTACTATTGCTAAATTATTTTCTGTTCAAGAAGAGATTAAAGACGAGCAACTACGCTTCTAGTCGTAATGACAAACAATAATGGCTTCGCCCCTAAAAGCTGACAGAAAGGTAACTACCTGTAAATTGTAAAATCATACCAGAGCAGGCACAGCACATGCCCCACGCAGTGGCCGTTTTAAGGGGGTAATGGGATCGCCAAGGGACCTTAGGGGGGAAATCGGAAGCCCCCCTGGTCCCTTGGCAAAGAATAATCAATATATGTTCACGATAAAGTATCATATATTATTGTACATAGGTAAACATTATGCCATATTATAAGGGACACCGAAGCCGGCATCCCCTATTTTTTGTCAATATGATCTTAAAGCAATACCGGTTCATCCTTCGCCCACGGCATCGTGAGTTTCGTAAATCCCATGTCCTTGAGCCGCTGCGCTGTCTGCGCAAATCCGGCGTTTACTTTACCAAGTTCGTGCGCGTCGCCGCTGAGGCAAATGGTGTCGCCGCTAAACTTTTTATATTTTTCCAAAAACGCGAAGGTCGGCATGGTACATTGCCCCGGCGCGTCCAGACTGGACGTGTTTATCTCGATGATCTTGGAGCTTTTTGCGCAGGCTTTTGCCACTTCATCCTCACGCTGTTCAATCGTTTCCTGCGCGCAGATCATCAGCTGGTGCGAATCGGGCAAAAAGCGCCTGTACACGCCGATGTGCGCAATGACGTCCGCCCAATCCAGCGCAAGCGCATCAAGCACGGCATCGTAATAGCGGTTGACCAGATCCCGCATCATGGCACCCGGCTGCACATGCCGGTAATAGTCGCGCGTTACCCAGAACCCGTCAAACGAATGCGGCGATGCGATGCGGTAATCAAAATCATACTCGTTCGCGCGGCTTCGGCACACATCGTCCCATGCGGATTCATAGGTCACCTCGATGCCGGCATAGGCGTTTAGCCCTTCCGCCTGCGCTGCGCGGATCTCTTGTAAATAATCCTCCCCGCGGAAGCGGTAAGCGTTCATCGCGTCGTAGATATCCGACATCGCCTCGCTCGGCGGATGCATGTGGTCCGCAAACCCGAACCCCTTTGCTTTCCCCTCGCGCAGCAGCGTCAGATAATCCCCCATCGGCTGCTTGCAGTCGTTTTGCGAATAGCTGGTGTGCACGTGTACGTCGATATGATCGAAATCGTTCATGTTGCGTTCTCGCTTTCGGATTCATCCAGTGCGTCAAGAAGCCGTTTCATCTGTGCGTCGGTGCCGACGGTTATCCGAAGATACTCCTCGATGCGCTGCTTTTGAAAATGCCGGACCAGTACACCCTTTTTTCGGAGCGATTTTTGCAGTTCCGCCGCGCGCCCGTCTTTTGGCCGCACAAACAGGAAATTGGACATGCTCTCAACGACGGAAAAATTACGGGTTATAAGCTCCTGTGTCACCCAATCGCGCGTCTGCATCACCTTTTGGCACTGTGTTTGGGTATAGTCCTCCGCCTTTATGGCGGCGGCAGCGCCCGCCTGTGCAAGCCGGTCCAGCGGATAGCTGTTGAAGCTGTCTTTGACCGACCACAGCGCCGCGATGAGTTCTTTGGAGCCGATGGCGTAGCCTGTGCGCAGGCCTGCCAGCGCATGCGATTTGCTCAAGGTGCGGACGACGAGGATGTTTGGCTGATCTTCTATATAGCATACCATACTCTGTGCACCGAACTCCACATACGCTTCGTCGACAAGGACGGCGCTTTGCGGATGGCTGCGTGCGATGCGCAAAATTTCCTGCGGCAGCAGGGCTTTGCCTGTCGGTGCGTTCGGGTTGGCCAGCAGCACGCCTGCGTTCGGTGTGTTCATAAACGCCTCGACATCCACGGAAAAATCGGCGCAAAGCGGAACCTGCACGCTTGGCACGCGAAACAGCTTCGCATAAACCTCGTAGAAGCTGTACGTGATGTCGCAATATGCGACAGGCAGCCCCTGATCACAAAAATATGCCGGAAAACACAGCGCCAGCACCTCGTCCGATCCGTTGCCGACGAAGACCTGGTCGATGTCAACGCCATGGCGTTTTGCGATGGCATCGCACAGCGCGGCACTTGTCGGATCGGGATAGAGCGGCAGGTATTCCGCCGCTTTTCGTATCGCTTCGCTCACACCGGGTGCAGGCGGATACGGGTTTTCGTTGGTGTTCAGCTTGCACAAAACTTCTCCCGCCCTGGGTTGTTCGCCCGGTACATAGGGCGAAAGCGACCTGGCCAATGGGCTTACAGGACTGCGCATGGGATCAACTCACTTTCTTATGTTAGCATCTTAGCATACGAAAGTATGCCTGTAAATGAAAAAGTTGCAGCATGCGATAAATCGGGGATATTTGGACAAAAATACACGAAGAAGGGGGTTTTTGCTTGACGATTTAGTCACAATGTCTATATAATGTGTAAGGTTAAGCGATAACTAAACCAAGGAGGATTTTTTCCATGGCAAAATATATGACAATCGACGGCAATACCGCTGCGGCGCATGTAGCATATGCGATGAGCGAAGTTGCCGCCATCTATCCAATTACACCATCTTCCCCGATGGCGGAGTCCTGTGACGAATGGGCAGCAGCCGGGCTTAAAAATATTTTTGGCCAGACGATGACCATCGCCGAGATGCAAAGCGAAGCGGGCGCGGCGGGTGCCGTTCACGGATCGCTCGTAGCGGGCGCATTAACCACTACGTTTACGGCTTCTCAGGGCTTGCTGCTGATGATCCCGAACATGTACAAGATCGCCGGCGAATTGCTCCCCTGTGTGTTCCATGTCAGTGCCCGTGCTTTGGCGGCCCATGCACTGAACATTTTCGGAGACCATGCGGACGTAATGGCTTGCCGTCAAACCGGCTATGCAATGATTGCCGAGTCTTCCGTACAGGAAGTAATGGACCTGGCGCTGGTGGCACATCTGGCAACGCTTAAATCCCGCGTGCCGTTTGTCAGCTTCTTTGACGGTTTCCGCACCTCCCACGAAGTGCAGAAGATCGAGATGATCGACTATGCCGATATGAAGAAACTCGTGGATATGGACGCCATCCGTGCGTTCCGCGAGCGTGCGATGAACCCCGAGCATCCCAATCAGCGCGGTACGGCGCAAAACGGCGATATCTATTTCCAGAACCGCGAAGCATCCAACAAGTTTTATGATGAAGTCCCCGCTATCGTGGAAGGCTGCATGAAGCAGGTCGGCGATTTGACGGGACGCAAATACAATCTGTTCGATTATTTCGGCGCGCCGGATGCGGAAAATGTCATCGTCATCATGGGCAGCGGCGCAGATGCCGTGCAGGAAACCGTAGAGCATTTAAACAGGCTTGGACAAAAGGTCGGCCTTGTGAAAGTGCGCCTCTACCGTCCGTTCGCGGAAGCGAAATTTGTGGCGGCATTGCCGAAATCCACAAAGCGCATCGCCGTTATGGACCGCACCAAAGAGCCGGGAAGCGCCGGCGAACCGTTGCTGCAGGATGTCATCACGGCGCTGTACAACCTGGGCAAGTGCGATATCATGGTCACCGGCGGCCGCTACGGCATGGGCAGCAAGGAATTCAACCCGTCCATGATCAACGCCATCTATCAGAACCTTGAAGCGAAGGAGCCGAAAGTGCGATTCACCGTCGGCATCGAAGACGACGTAACGCATCTGTCGCTTCCGATCAAGGAAGTTGTCGATACCGCCACCGAAGGCACTTTCCGCGGATTGTTCTATGGATTTGGCTCCGACGGAACGGTCGGCGCGAACAAGAACTCCATCAAGATCATCGGCGACCATACCGATCTGTATGCGCAGGGCTATTTCTTCTACGATTCCAAAAAGTCCGGCGGCATCACGGTCAGTCATCTGCGCTTTGGCAAAAACCCGATCCAGTCCCCGTACTTGATCGACGTGGCAGAGTTTGTGGCATGCCACAACACCTCCTATGTCACGCGCTATGATATGCTCGCCGCACTTAAGGACGGCGGCATTTTCCTGTTGAACTGCCCGTGGAGTGTGGAAGAACTCGATTGCCAGCTGCCCCGTGAAGTCAAACAGGCGCTTGCGAAGAAGAATGCGAAGTTCTACATCATCGACGCGGTGAAAATCGCAGCGGAAGTGGGCATGGGCGGTCGCATCAACACCATCATGCAGGCGGCGTTCTTCAAGATCGCCAACGTGATCCCGTACACCGATGCAGAACGCTATATGAAGGACGCGGTCGTCAAGAGCTACGGCAAACGCGGCGAGAAAGTCATCAACATGAACTTTGCCGCCATCGACAACGCGATCGAAGGCTTGGTCGAAGTGAAGATCCCCGCCACATGGAACAACGCAGCGGAAGGCGCGCCGATCGTGGGCCTCTCCGGCAACGAATACTATGACAATTACGTATATCCGATCGTTGTGTTAAAGGGCGACAGCCTGCCGGTTTCCAGGTTCACGCCGGACGGCATCGTACCCAACGGCACGACGCAGTTTGAAAAGCGCGGCATTGCGATCAACGTGCCGGAATGGAAGATACAGAACTGTATCCAGTGCAACCAGTGCGCGTTCGTATGCCCGCACGCCTGCATCCGCCCGGTTCTTGCCAAAAAAGAAGACCTCGCAAACGCGCCCACAACGTTTGAAACCAAAGCAGCCATCGGCCGCGAATACGCGGGATACGAATTCCGCATGCAGCTTTCGCCGCTGGATTGCACCGGCTGCGGCAACTGCGCGGATATCTGCCCCTCCAAGGAAAAAGCGCTGGTCATGAAGCCCATTAGCGAACTCGTTGAATGTGAGAACGCCAACTGGAACTTCGCACAAACGCTGCCAAAGGCGAACGTCAACCACAACGTCGCCACGGTGAAGGGAAGCCAGTTCCTCCAACCGCTGTTCGAGTTCTCCGGAGCCTGCGCAGGCTGCGGCGAAACGCCGTATGTGAAGCTTGTCACCCAGCTCTTCGGGGATCGGATGATGATCGCCAACGCAACGGGTTGCTCGTCCATTTACGGCGGCAGCGCGCCGACCAACCCCTATACGACAAACGAAAACGGCCACGGACCAGCATGGGCCAACTCGCTGTTTGAAGACAACGCCGAATTCGGATACGGCATGCGCGTGGCCAACAACCAGCGTGCCCGCCAGCTCGAATCCGTCATGAACGCCGCGATCGAAGCGGGATGCAGCGACGAAATCAAGGGCGCGTTTGCGGCATGGATGGAAAACCGCAAGGATGTGCAGAAGTCCAAGGAAGCGGCAAGCGCCATCAAAGCATTGCTGCCGGATGCCATCAAAGCCAACGACGCCAACAAGGCAAACTTTACGTTCATCCTCGAAAACGCCGATCAGCTGGTGAAGAAATCCATCTGGTGCTTCGGCGGCGACGGCTGGGCGTATGACATCGGCTACGGCGGATTGGATCATGTGCTCGCGATGGGCGAGGATGTCAACATCCTTGTGCTGGATACCGAATTGTACTCCAACACCGGCGGACAGGCCAGCAAAGCGACCCCGACGGGATCGACGGCAAAGTTCGCCGCGGCAGGCAAGCGCACGCGCAAGAAAGACCTTGGTCTTATCGCGATGAGCTACGGCTACATCTACGTCGCGTCCATCAGCATGGGCGCCAGTCAACCGCAGGCGCTCAAAGCCATCGCGGAAGCGGAAGCGTATCCGGGACCGTCCATCATCATCGCCTATTCGCCCTGCATCAACCACGGCATCGACATGGGACATTCGCAGATTGAAGAGAAAAAGGCTGTGGAAGCAGGATATTGGCCGCTGTACCGCTACAACCCGCAGCTGGCTGCCGAGGGCAAAAACCCGTTCGTCGTGGATTCCAAGGCACCGACCGGCGGCTTCCGCGAGTTCCTGATGGGTGAAAACCGCTACCGCACGCTTGCGGCAGCGCATCCGGAAGATGCGGAGATGCTCTTTGCCAAGCAGGAAGAGGAAGCAAAATCCCGTCTTGCGTACTACGACAAGTTGTCCAAACTGTAATTCGATCAAAGGGGATTGCATCCCCTTTGAGAAGCCCCTACCTGTATAGTGTATAACGTACGTTCCGTTGCCGTTTGACGCACATGTCGTCAAACGGCATCGTGTTTTTTTGTGAATCATATCGGTATAGGGTATAGATAATAAAAGAGCGTCTGTCAAAGACGCTCTTTTGCTTCTAGTCATTTAAGCTTAATGTTCAGATATCCAAAAACTTCGGCTGGCGTCTGTCAAACGTGCAGATCGCGGAAAATCCGGCTTCGCGAAGCATCTTGAGCGCTTCGTCGTAGTACGCGCCAACCTGTGCGGGCAGATGCGCATCGGAGCCTACGGTGATGATCCTTCCGCCCATCTCATAAAACCGCCGCACGATGGAAAAGTCGGGGCTGAAAAGATCCCTTGTGCCCTTCATGGAGGTGTTGACCTCAATGCCCTTGTCGCGTGCGATCAGCGTTTCAAACAACCGGTCGTAGAGTTCGCTATTGTCTTGATAGATCATCTCCCGAGCTGCCTTGTCCGGTTCGGGAGAAAAACGGGAATAGTAGGTCAAATGCCCGATGACGTCAAAATCGTCAAACATTTCGAGGTATTGCAGCGTATGCTGCAAATAGCGCTGCTGAACCGTTTGCTTATCCATATCGTTGTCGATCCACTGCTGCGGCCGGTGCAAATCGGGCGGCGGTAAAAAATGCGTGGAGGCGATGACAAAATCAAACGGATATTTGCGGATGTTCCCGGAGGAGTTTGTTTGCACATGCGGTCTTCCCGCCTGAAGGCCCACTTCCACGCCGAGCTTTATGGATATGCGATCACCGTAGCGCTCCGTGCTGCGCGAAACATCGGCGATGTATACGGGAAAATCCAGTTCGAAGTTGTGAAACCCGCCCGCCGGGGAATCGGTGTCATAGTGGCTGGTGATGCAGATTTCGCGCAGCCCCTTTTCAACGGCGGACGCTATCATAACATCCGTGGGTGTCTTGCCGTCGCCGCTGTGGTCGGTGTGGATATGATAATCTACCATAAAAGCTCCCGGATGCAAAATTTTAAACAAGGACGATTATAGCACGCATGCGCCGCCCGTGACAATGCGATAGGATAAGAGGCAATTTTGAACGGATATAAAAAAACCGTGCGTTTGCACGGCTTTTGCATGAAAGAATCAGTTTGCGACGATGTTGACCAGCCGCCCCGGGATAACGATGACCTTTGCGACCGTAAGGCCTCCAAGTGCTGCCTGCACCTTTTCGTCCGCAAGCGCGATCGCCTCCACCGATTCGGTATCCAAACTCGAATCGATATCGATGCGTGAACGCAGGCGGCCGTTTACTTGAACGGCGACGTTTGCGACATCGCGTTTGAGCGCGTTCTCATCAAAGCCCGGCCACTCCCGCTGGAATACCGAACAGTTGCCCGCCATGCGGGCATGCATCTCCTCCGCAAAATGCGGCGCAAACGGCGCCATACAGAGGATCAGTTTATCCGCAGCATCCCACAACAGCGGGAAACTCTCGTCTGAGCAGACGTCCTTGTAGCGGTACAGGGCGTTTACGAGCTCCATCAGCCGCGCAATGGCGGTGTTGAAAGAGAAGCGGTCGAGGTCTTCCGTAACGTGCATGATGGTGTAGTTGAGCACATACAACAGCTCTTTTTCTTCTTTGCCCAACTGGATGCCATGGATGCCGCCGCCGTAATACCGGTTGAGCACGCGCCCGGTTTCGGCATTTTCCTTCATTTCCAGAATGCGCTGTATCAGCCGCTCGACCCGATCCAAAAAGCGCGCGATGGCCTTGATGCCGTCATCGTTCCATGCGCCGCCTTCGACATAGTTGAAACCGAATTCAAGATACATGCGGAAGACATCGGACCCGAAAACGTTGATGTAGTCGTCGGGCGAAACGACATTGCCGCGCGACTTGCTCATCTTTTCGCCGTCCGAGCCTAAGATGATGCCCTGGTTGACAAGGCGCAGGAAAGGCTCGTCAAAATGCAGTAAGCCCATATCGCGCAGCGCTTTGACGAAGAACCGGGCATACAGAAGGTGCATGCACGCGTGTTCTGCGCCGCCAATATACATATCCACAGGCAATATCTTGTCGATCCAGGACGTATCAAACGCCGTCTGGTCATTGTTGCAGTCCGGGTAACGCAGGAAATACCAGGAGGAACAGACAAACGTGTCCATGGTATCCGCATCGCGGCGGGCGTCTTCCCCGCAAACGGGGCATTTGACGTTCATGAAACTTTCGTGCTTCAACAGCGGCGAGGTCCCGTCCGGCGTGAAGTCCACATCATAGGGCAGCAATACCGGCAGATCTTTTTCCGGAACCGGCACGATGCCACAGTGCGGGCAATGGATCATCGGAATAGGGGTGCCCCAGTAGCGCTGGCGGGAAATCAGCCAGTCGCGCATGCGGTAGTTTATCTTGTGGGAACCGTGCCCTTTTTGCGCCAATTCTTCCACGATGGCCTTTTTGCCGTCTTCGGACGGAATGCCTGAAAATACGCCGGAATGCAGCATCTTCCCCGGCCCGGTATAGGGCAACGATTCGTCCGGTCCTTCAATAACGCGCTCGATGGGCAATTGGTATTTCTGTGCAAAGATATAATCCCGCTCGTCGTGCGCCGGGACAGCCATCACAGCGCCGGTTCCGTAGGAAAAAAGCACATAATCCGCGATCCAAATCGGCACGCTACGTCCGTTGACAGGATTGACGGCATAGCCGCCGGTGAAAACGCCTGTCTTTTCGCGTGTGATGGAAAGCCTGTCGATGTCGGATGCACCGGCCGCGATCTCACGATATTCGTCTACCGCCGCCTTGTGTAGCGCCGTTGTGACGGCGTCCACCAGCGGATGCTCGGGTGCCAGCACACAATAGGTATTGCCGAACAGGGTGTCAGGGCGGGTGGTGAAAACCGGGAAAGTTCCGCCGTCGGGCAAATCGAAGTCGATGACGGCACCTTCGGAGCGTCCGATCCAGTTGGTCTGCATCGCCTTGATGCGTTCGGGCCAATCCAAACCGGGGAGATCATCCAGCAGTTCCTGCGCATAATCGGTGATCTTAAAGAACCATTGCGTCAGATTGCGCCGTGTAACGGGGGTGTTGCAGCGTTCGCAGCAGCCGTCTTCCACCTGCTCGTTGGCCAGCACCGTATTGCAGGAGGGGCACCAGTTCACAGGCGCTTCCTTGCGATAGGCAAGATCGTTCTTGTACAGCTGCAGGAACAGCCATTGCGTCCACCGGTAATAGTTCGGTTCACAGGTTTTCACGGTATGCGACCAGTCAAACGATCCGCCGATCTGCTTGATCTGCTCTTCCATCACCGCCATATTGGCAAACGTGCTGTCCTTGGGATGGATGCCTGTTTTAATCGCGAAGTTCTCCGCCGGAAGGCCGAAAGCGTCAAAACCCATCGGATGAAATACGTTGTACCCCTGCATGCGCTTGTAGCGGGCGTAGCTGTCCGCAGGGCCGTAATTGTACCAGTGCCCCACATGAAGCCTGGATCCGGAAGGATAGGAGAACATCTCCATCACATAGAACTTCTTATCGACATTGGAAGGATCAAAGGCATAAAGCCGTGTATCGTCCCACTTATTTTGCCACTTTTGTTCATTTGCGCGGTAATCCATGCGCCCCACTCCTAACGTAATGCTCTGCTGTCGGTCAATTTTTCCCATTATACCACAACTGCGCACCATTGTGCACCCATTGCGCTGCCCGAAGATTGCCTTTGTTCGCTTTACAGGCGTGCGTCTTCCCTGTATAATTTAGGCTTAATGAACGACGGAAATGCAGCCTTAACGCGGCCAAAGCATATACATTCTTTGGAAGCCCCACGATACCGTCATACAACTCGGGAGGTCGGCCATGCAGGAAAAGAATTGGATGGAGCTGGGTGTTTCGCTGCCCAATCTTCTGTTGCCAAAACAGCGCGAATCGCTTTTAAAATGGTGCGTGATCGCCTGCGACCAATATACCAGCGACAGGGCGTACTGGAAGAACGTTGAACAGACGGTGGGCGACGCGCCTTCCACGTTAAAGGTCGTTTTGCCCGAAGTGTATTTGAACGACGCGGATATAGAGCAGCGCATCCAAAACATCTGCGCTTCGATGCAAAGCATGCTGCAAAACGGCATATTCGAAGAGCTGCCGCCGGGCATGCTGCTGGTGGAGCGGACGTTCTGCTGCCACGACCGTACGCGTACGGGTCTGCTGATGGCGCTGGATCTGGAACGCTACAATTACGCGCCCGACGCCAAAACCCTGATTCGGGCCACCGAAGGGACCATTCCGTCGCGCATCCCGCCAAGGCTTAAAATACGGCGCAATGCATCGATGGAATTTCCCCATATCATGGTATTGATAGACGATCCGACGCATAGCGTAATCAAGCCGCTTGCGGATCAAAAAGAGCTGTTTCAACAGGTATACGACAGCGATTTGGGATTCGGTATGGGGCACATCGTTGGATACCATATCGATCAGCGGCAATCGGAATCCGTGCGCATCGCGCTGTCAAAACTCTGCGATGCTCTTGAAAAGCCCGAAAACGGCGATCCGATGCTCTTTGCGATGGGGGACGGCAATCACTCGTTTGCCACCGCCAAAGCGCTGTGGCAACAGATACGCGAAACGCTGAGCGAAGAACAGCGACAAACCCACCCTGCCCGATTCGCCCTTTGTGAAGTGGTGAACATCCACGACGAAGGCCTTGCCTTTGAAGCCATCCACCGCGTTGCGTTTCATGCGCCGTGGGATGCGTTTGTGTCTGTTTGCAAACAAGCCGATAAAGAGGGCATTATCGCGTCGTTTGAACCGGTCCTAGACGCCGCACAAATCCAAGTTGTACATCAAGGCGTGAAAAAGCCGCTGTATCTGTCCGATTCGTCAGGCGACATCGCAGCCGGAACGGTGGATAAACTTTTATCGATGCTTCAAAAACTGGCGTTGGAAGCGGAAGTGGATTACATCCACGGGGAAGCGGAAACCGTAGCGCTGAGTCATGGTGACACCATCGGGTTTCTTCTGAACGTTATTGAAAAGGGGCAGTTGTTCCCGCAGGTGAGCCTTCACGGACCTTTGCCGCGCAAGGCGTTTTCGATGGGGGAAGCCGATGAAAAGCGCTGTTATCTCGAAGGCCGAATCATACGATAAGTTTGACAGGCACTATGCCAAAGCCTATAATTAAGGCCGTGCCGAAGCCCCGAAAGACGGGGCTGTACAGGTCTTGCCGGGTGCATTTCCGGCAGGGATATTTCGTAAAATATCGCATGCAACATGTCCGAATACATCGCAATGCGTACTTGTTTTTGGGAGGACCGCAATGGGGATTATCGTAACAAAGTTCGGGGGCACCTCGCTGGCGACCGCTGAACAATTTCAAAAGGTGGCTGCCATCATCCGCGCCGATGCAAAACGGCGCTTTGTGGTCCCTTCCGCCCCGGGCAAAGCACCCGAATTTGCCGATAAGGTGACCGACCTTCTCTACAAATGCCACAGCCTTGCGGATAAGGGCAAAATGGACGAAGCGCGTTGTGTCTATGACCAGATCATGGACCGTTTTTATGCTATCGTGGACGGCCTGAATATCCAATACGATATCAAGACCCCGATGGCGCAGGTGTGGAACGATATTGCCATCGGCGCCGGTGTCGATTATGTCGCAAGCCGCGGAGAGTATCTCAACGGCCTTATTCTGGCGCATCTGTTGAAGTATGATTTTCTCGATCCCGCCCAATGCATCTTTTTCCATTCCGACGGCGCTTTGGATGAAACCAAGACGCAGATGGTCATGTCGCAACTGCTTAAATGCCATGCCAATGCCGTAATCCCCGGGTTTTACGGTTCGCAGCCGGACGGCCGCATCAAGACATTCTCACGCGGGGGCAGCGATATCACCGGTTCCATCGTGGCAAGGGCCGCCGACGCGGAACTGTACGAAAACTGGACGGACGTATCCGGTTTCATGATGGCCGATCCGCGCATCGTCAAGAACCCGAAGACCATCCCGGTCGTTACCTATCAGGAACTGCGCGAGCTTTCCTACATGGGTGCCACCGTTCTGCACGAAGACAGCATATTCCCGGTACGCAAAAGCTCCATCCCGATCGCGGTCAAGAACACCAATGCCCCGCTGGATGAAGGGACGCTCATCGTCGCCGAAGCCATGGAGCTGATGCATTCCGGCATAACCGGCGTCGCAGGGCGCAGGGGCTTCTGCATTTTTCACATTGAAAAAGATAAGATGAACAACGAGCTGGGTTTTGGACGAAGGATACTCTCCGTGTTTGAAAAGCACGGCATCTCGTTTGAGCATTTGCCCACAGGCATCGATACCATGTCCGTTGTGGTGCAAAGCGCGCTTTTAGACGGCGTTGAAAAGGAAGTATGCGCCGATATCCGCGATCTGTGCAATCCCGACGTCCTGGAGGTGCAGCACGACCTTGCGATCGTCGCGACCGTCGGCCGCGGCATGATCCGCCAGATAGGCACCGCGGGAAGGCTGTTTACCGCGCTTGGTCGCGCCGGTGTGAACGTACGGATGATCGACCAGGGCTCAAGTGAAATAAACATCATCGTTGGCATTGAGCAGAGCGATTTTGAGATCGCGATTCGGGCCATATATGCCGAGTTTGCCAGGTAGTTTGGAGGATTCCTTTGATTTTTGATTCCATGCAGGCGGTTCTGAATATTTTCATACTGCTCGGTTTAGGCGTTCTTTTAACCCATTTAAAATGGATTACGAAGGAAAACATTCCGCTTCTGAGCAAACTTGTTATCCGGATTGCGGTGCCGTGCACGATTTTCAACAACATGCTCTCCGCCATCACGCGCGATTCGCTTAAAACCGCAGGCAGCATGCTGATCGTCCCCGCCATAACCATTCTGACGATGTACTTTTTGGGCTGGATGATGGCCAAGTACGTCCTGCGCATACAAAAAAACCGCCAGCGCACTTTTGCCGCAATGGCAAGCTGCCCGAACGCCGTCTTTATCGGGATACCCGTCGTCTTTGCGCTCTTCGGCGATGCGGGCACACCGGCGGCGATGTTTTTCATCATTTGCCAGACATCCACCTTCTGGTCCTTAGGCAGCGCGGGCATTCAGGCGGATGCGCAGGGCAAGAGCGAATTCGCGCTGTCTACAACGCTCAAGCGCGTGTTTTCCATCAATGTTATCGTTATCCTAGCCGTGGTGCTGATGACGGTGATCGGCATCAAGCCACCCGTGATGGTGACCAGCATCACCAAATATTTGGGTGCCCTCTCCACGCCGCTGTCGCTGTTCTTTTCGGGCAACGCGCTCTACGATATTTACCGTGAGTTTGGCCTCCATGGCTTAAAGATAACGCGCGACGTGCTGTATGTCATCGCCGCCCGGTTTCTGGCGGCACCCGCGCTGGCGTACGGCTTATGCCTGCTCTTTGGCATAACGGGCACAACGGCGATGGTGTTTGTGCTGATGTCAGCCCTGCCGATCATGACCCAGACCGTTATTCTCTCGGGGGCATACGGCGGTGATCGGAACAACGCCGCGCTGAGCTTTTTTTGGACAACCGTATGCAGCATGGTGGTCATACCGCTGTACATGTTTTTATTGCGCTAGTCCCCTCCGCCGATATTAAAGGATCATCGCTAATAAAAAGGAGCTGTTGGCAAACGCCGACGGCTCCTTTTGCCTTTGCGTATCTGTGCTTCAAGCCGTCTATGCACCCGGCAAGCTGTGCGAAAAACCAAAAAAGAAGTCGGCGAATATGCTCAAATTTGGTTGTTCGGCGCATGGCCTATGCTATAATGAATTGGTTGTCACAGGGTCGATGTGCCGGGTTTGGCCATCCCCATGACACAGAAGAATAGCCGGGTTCCGACGTTACAAAGGAGAGCCGCATGCCAACCGTTCACGTTCCGTATTACCGAAGCCAACTCCCCTGCGAGGTCGAAGAAAGCTGCTTTTTGGGCGTCGTATCCAAAAAAGAGCTTCCCGAAGCAACAGCGCAGCAGCAGATCGAAACGGTCAAAGAGGCGCTTGGCGCCCCGATCCAAAGCAAACGACTGTGTGAGCTCGTGGCGGGGAAAGAGCACATTCTGCTTATCACCTCCGACCATACGCGCCCGATGCCAAGCGGTATCACCGTGCCGATCCTGTTGGAGGAAATCCGCTCCACCGCACCGCAAGCCGAGATACACATCCTCGTCGCGACCGGGTTCCACCGCAAGACGACGGATGCGGAACTTCTGGAGCGGTTCGGCAAAACCGTGGTGGAACACGAAACCATCCTTGTGCACGACGCGCACGCGGACGATAAAATGGATTACTACGGCATCATGCCGTCAGGCGGCGAACTGTGGCTGAACGATGAAGTACGATGGGCGGATTTTATCCTGTCCGAGGGTTTCATTGAGCCACATTTTTTTGCGGGTTTTTCAGGTGGCAGAAAGAGCATTCTGCCCGGCATTGCCTCTTTAAAGACGGTCTTTTTCAACCACAACGCCGAGTTTATCGCCGACGAGTGCTCCCGAAACGGGATTCTCGACAACAACCCGATCCACAGGGACATGATCTTTGCCGCGAAGTGCGTCGGGCTCGGATTCATCCTCAACGTGTGCCTCAACGAGCAAAAGCAGATCGTTCGCGCGTTTGCGGGCGACGTGTCCTGTGCACACGAAGAAGGCTGCGCATACGTCGCACAGCAGACGTCCGTGCAATGCCGGCAGGCCGACATCGTGGTCACGGGCAACGGCGGATACCCGCTGGACTTGAATATCTACCAATCCGTCAAATGTATGTCCGGCGCGGAGCCATTCGTGCGTCCCGGCGGGGTCATCATCGCGATGTGCTCATGCGTCGACGGACACGGCAGTGAAGGATTCTTTGATCTGTTCGCAAACAACAGGACGCCGGAAGCGGTGGAAAACGCCGTTTTGTCACGCGGCAGGGACGGCACGCTGCCGGATCAATGGCAGGCGCAGGTTTTGGCCCGTGTGATGAAAAAGGCGACCGTCATTCTTGTGAGCACCCATTGCGCGCAACACCTGATCCGGTCCTTCGGGCTATTGTACGCGGACAGCTTTGACAAAGCGCTGGAACTTGCCAGACAGAAGACATCCGACGACGCCAAGGTGCTGTTCCTCCCCAACGGGGTTGAGCTCATACCGTGTCAGAGTTGATGAAATTTCGGGAAATATCGTTTATTTCCCGAATTCCAGATAATAAAGCATGCGAAAGGAGCGGCTATGGGAAAGAAAGTACTTATCTTTCAGGATATATCCAATCCCGGAAAGGAATTCCTGACCAATCTCGGCTATGAACTGATCATCGGAGGAAGCGATCTGTTTGCAGCCGCGGCGGATTGCGATGCCATTTTGGCAAGGACCGCAAAATACACCCGCGAGCTGATTGAAAAATGCCCGAAGCTCAAGATCATTGCGCGACACGGGGTGGGCTATGACAACATTGACGTTGAAGCCTGTACGCAACGGGGCATCTATGTGAGCATTGCAGCCACCGCCAACATGCTCAGCGTCGCCGAACACACGATGGCGCTTGTCCTCGAATGCGCCAAGAGCCTTAGGGTTATACGCAAGGAATTCTATGCTGGCAACTGGGACATTCGAAACCGCAACCTTGGCTTTGAATTGGAAGGAAAGGTGCTGGGCCTTGTCGGCTGCGGAAGGATCGGCGTATTGACGGCCAAAATGGCGGCGTTGGGTTTTGGCATGAAAGTGCTGGGATTCGATCCGTTTGTGGATATCATGCCGGAGTATATTGAGCGTGTGGCCAGTCGCGACGAACTGTTCGAAAAAGCCGATTTTATATCGCTGCACCTGCCCGCCAACGACCAGACCAGAAGGTCCGTCGGCGTTCGCGAATTGAAATTGATGAAACCCACCGCCTTTTTAATCAATTGCGCGCGCGGCGAGGTGCTCGACGAAGTGGCGCTGATCGAGGCGCTCAAGGCAAATTCCATCGCGGGCGCAGCGCTGGATGTGTTTGAAACGGAACCGCCCGACATGAACGGCGCCTTGTTCCAATTGGACAACTGTCTTTTGACCCCCCATTCCGCGGCGCAGACCAAGGAAGCCGGAGACCGGATGGGTCTTCATGCCGCACAGGAAATAGACCGGGTTCTAAGCGGTCAAAAACCGTTCTGGCCCGTCAACAGTTTTTAAAAAACAATCAAGGAGGAATTATCATGAAACTCGAAGTTAAGGGTGTTATACCCGCACTGATCACCCCGTTGGATCAAAAGGGGAACGTGAGCGAGAGCGCAACGCGCAAGCTCATCGATTTTGTCATCGACAACGGCGTTCACGGCGTGTTTGTCATCGGCACAACAGGCGAGTTCTATGGCTTGACGGCGCAGGAAAAGCGCAAGCTGATGGAGATCACCGTCGACCAAACCCGAGGCCGGGTACCCGTGTATGCGGGAACGGGCGCCATCACCACGCGTGAATGCATCGAATTGACACATATTGCCGAAGAGTGCAAGGTGGATGCCGTTTCGGTCCTGACCCCGATGTTCATCACCCCGAACCAGAACGAGCTGTATGATCACTATAAAACGATCGCCGCGAGCACATCGTTGCCCGTCATCCTGTACAACAACCAGCCCAAAACCGGCGTTACCATCACGGCGGCTACGGTGGAAAAGCTGGCAGACATCAAGAACATCGTTTCCATCAAGGACAGCACCGGGGATTTGACGCTGACCGGGGAATACATCCGCCGCACGCAGGGCAAGGATTTCAGTGTGCTGATGGGGCGGGATACGCTGATCAACGCGGCTCTGGCATATGGCGCAAAGGGTGCCATCGCAGCTTGCGCGAACGTTGCACCGCGCATCTGCGCCGATATCTACGATCTGTATATGAAGGGCGATCTACAAGGAAGCCTGCGCGAGCAATACAGGCTGGCACCGCTTAGGATCGCGTTTACCCTTGGTACATTCCCTTCGGTGATCAAGGAAGCCCTTGAACTGATGGGCATCGAAGCGGGCCCATGCATGGCGCCGGCCGGGAAGATGTCCGACGATGAACATGCACAGCTGAAAAAAGTATTGAAGGAAATGGGACTGCTGCAATAGCAGAGGCGACGCAGAACGGATGGCGCGCGCAGCGAGGGCGACACCGTTTGTATGGCAAGCATATTCTCTTATCCGATACCAACAGGAGGAAGCGCATGTTATTGTACGAGGAACGGGAACAGGTGCGGGAGTATTGCATTAAAATGCTGGAGATGGGGCTGACCACGGGCACCAGCGGAAACATCAGCGTATGCAACAGGGAACAGAAATTGTATGCGATAAGCCCGACAAGCATGGATTACTATCAGATCAAGACCGAAGACGTGATGGTCGTCGATTTTG
This sequence comes from uncultured Christensenellaceae bacterium, assembly GCA_942492795.1. GTDB lineage: Bacteria > Bacillota > Clostridia > Christensenellales > QAND01 > RGIG3178. The sequence goes on along the minus strand of OW818639.1, from coordinate 555,648 downwards.
AGGGCAACATCGTGGAAGGCAACCGTAAACCCTCCATCGAACATGTGATGCACCGGGTGTTCTATACCGACAGGGACGACATCGGCGCCGTTGTGCATACCCATTCGCCCTACGCGACGGCGGTTTCGTGCTTAAACCGCAGCCTGCCCGCCATATCGTTTTTGGTGAAGCTGGGCGGGAGCTTTGAGATTCCCTGCGCGCCCTACGAAAAGCCCGGCTCCAAAGAGCTTGCCGCCATCGCTTTTGAAAACATGAAGGGGCTTCGCGCAACGCTTCTGCAGAACCACGGGCTGATTGCAGGCGGACGCGATATCGTGCATGCGATGCACATCGCGGGCGAATTGGAATCGGTCGCACAGCTGTACTGCATTGCGAAATCCACGGGCATCGAGCCTTTTATCCTGACAAAAGAGATGCTGGGATTATAGGAGGCGGCCATGAGCAAAGTCAGACTGGCGCTGTTGGCAAGCGTTCTTGAACCGTACCATCAGCGCCTGAAGGATGCCTGCGAGATTACCTATCTGGGAAGGCCGTACGCAAAGCCGGTCTCGGGGCAGGAGCTGCTTCAAGCGGCATGCGGACACGATATCGTGTATGTCAACGCCGAACCGATAACACGGGACATGATCCGGGCCTGGAAACAATCGGGCATGAAGCTTCTGGGATGCGGCCGCGGAACGCCGGTGAACGTGGACTGGAAAGCGGTGAAGGAATTGGATGTGCCGCTTGTTTACACCCCGGGGCGCAACGCGGAATCGGTGGCGGAATATGCGTTTGGCATGATGCTTGCATTGATCCGCCGCATCGCCCCCAACCATCATGCCTTGAAAAGCGGCCTGTACTTGGGGAAAGATAAGGATATCTATGATGTGCCGGAGCAGAAAACCGACGTCGTGTGGCGTATGCCGGACGGCACAAGCCCGATGCTGCTCTATTCCGGCGGATTTGATCTGTATGAACGCGTGTTGGGACTCATCGGTTTTGGCGCCATCGGTTCGAGGGTGGCGCGCATCGCCAAGGGTTTTGGCATGGAGGTCAAGGTATACGACCCATATTGCCCGAAAGAGCGCATTGAGCAGATGGGCGCAGCGCAATGCGATTTGGATGAAACACTTTCAACGGCGGACGTGGTATCCATCCATCTGCCGGTCATGCCTTCAACGCGCAACTTGGTGGATGCGACATGGTTTGCTAAAATGCGCCCCGAAGCGTATTTCATCAACACCGCCCGCGCGGCGGTCGTGGATCAACAGGCATTGGTGGAAGCGCTGATGCAAAAGCGCATTGCGGGCGCCGCCGTCGATGTGATGTGGGAAGAACCTGCGCCCCAAAACCACCCGATGCTCGCGATGGACAACGTCGTGGTGACGTCCCATTTGGCGGGCATGAGCGCGGATGTGGAAAAATGGCAATCCGCGATGATCGCCGATGAGATTCTGCGGTTCTGCAACGGTTTGCCGCCGCAGCTCGTATGGACGCGAACCGAATAATTCGCAGGCAATCCAGGCGCATGATAGCGGGTTTTGCACCGCTTAAAATAAAAAAGAGCCGTCAGCGGCTCTTTTTTGGTTTCAATCGATGGATTCGTACTCTTTGAGATCGCAATTCCGCAAGCGGAACCGGATGAAGTCCTCATCCGTCTGCACGGTGAAGTACGAATGGATGACCCTGCAGATGGCGCTGTGGCTCACAAGCAAAACGGTCTTGGAAGCGTACTTCAGCTTTAGCTCATCGAGCAAGTTGTAGACGCGCTGTACGACACGAAACATGGACTCGCCGTCGGGAATTTTAGATGCGAAGCTGTTGCGGGCCAAAAGGAAATCCGGATTGTCTCTGCTGCCACATTCAAAGCTGCCATAGTTCTGCTCCATAAGCCTGATATCCTCGATAACGGGCAGCCCCTTCGCATGCGCGATGATCTGGGCGGTACGCTGTGCCCGGATCAGCGGCGAAGACACGATGGCGTCAATCGGCTGGATTGCAAGCTCCTGCGCCAGCGCTTCGGCCTGAAAGACGCCTTCTTCGCTCAAAGCGACGTCCTGTATGCCGGAGACCTTGCCTTCGCTGTTCAATATGGATTCGCCGTGGCGAATGCTCAATACCTTCATACTGTCACCCTTTTATCGTGTCGATGCATGGCCTGGCAAGTAATGTTAAAAATAAGTCGCAAGATGTCAGCCCAGCCATGTGATATCAGGTATCTTCTTGTCGGGGAGGATGGAAGAGAAGGCCAATTGATTGTATCCCAGAAGCATGACGCCGCCGATATACTCGTCTTCTTTGATGTCAAGAAGATCCCTGGCCTGCTGATCGCGGCGCAACAGGCGCATGGAAACGCCGGACCACATCGTCCCTATGCCCAGCGAATGCGCGGCAAGTTCGAGATAAGTGACCGCGATAGCGGCATCTTCTTTGATTTCCGCACTCTGGGGCATAACACACGCTATCAGAAGCGGTGCGCCGCGGAAAACGGAATCCATACCCTGCTTTTGCTGCTCGTCCTGCCTTGAATACCGGCCGGGCGATGTCAAACCTTCGTTTACGCGCGCAAGATACAGCTTTTTGAACGCTGCGAGCGTTTCGTTTTCAAGCGCTATCCAGCGGATCGGCTGACGGTTGGAGGCCGAAGGCGCATAGCGGACGATATCAAAAACCTTTTGAAGGAGTTCGTGGCTGACCGGATCGGGCTTGAATTTGCGCATGCTGCGCCGGGTGCTGAATAATTTTCTTGATTCTTCGGGCGCAGGAAAACGGACGATCTGCAAATCCTCTGCGTTTTCGGCACTGTAGGTTCCAAAACTGGCTGCCCCGTATGCGCAGTTGACGACGCAATGACTGCATTGCATGCAGTAGTATTCGTCTTCAGGACTGACCGCAGGAAAGCCGTCATTGCTTTGCTGGATGATAAAGCGCGGGCAGCCTGTGATGCAGGCGCCGCATTGCGTGCATTTTTCCCTGTCGGCAACAAAAGTTGGCATAAACAATTCCCCCTATGGAACGCAATTCGATGATTTAAAAGTTTAGCATACAATGACCGGGATGTCGAATAACGGGATAGGTCAAACAAGGGCTTATGAAGCTTGTTGTTCCGGGCTGTGCGTTAAGATGCGAATATCCTTTTTTCAAGAGCCCGGGCGCACGGCGTATTCGCGATGCCGCCGTTTGCGCTTTCGCGCAGGCTCTGTGGCATGGCGCAACCCACCTCATACATGGCGGAAACCGTCTGATCGAACGGGATCAGCGTCGTGATGCCGGACAACGCCATATCGGCGCAAAGCAGCGCGTTGACGGCGCCGATGCCGTTGCGCTTGATGCATGGCACCTCAACCAGACCTGCAACAGGATCGCAGACAAGACCCATCAGGTTCTGAAGCGCATTGGCTGCGGCGGACAACGCAAAGATAGGGCTGCCGCCGTTTAGTTCCACCAGAGCCGCCGCGGCCATGGCGGATGCCGTGCCGATTTCAGCCTGGCAGCCGCCCTGCGCGCCCGAAACGCTTGCGTTCATCTGGATGAGCATGCCGATGGCGGAAGCGCTAAACAGCGCATCGATGATATCTTCCACGTCATAGGAGTCATCGAGCAAAACCGCGGGCAAGATACCGCTTGAGCCTGCGGTCGGTGCCGCTACAATGCGCCCCATCGACGCGCTGACTTCGCCGATTGCCATGGCTATGGAAGCCGCCCGGCTTGCAGGAGTTCCCAACAGCGGCGCGGGATTCTGATACAGCTTGACAGCCTCGCCGCCAGCGAGACCGCCCATGGATATGTTAATCTGGCTTATGCCCTGCAAGGCAGCGTGCTTCATCACCGCCCACACCTCGCGCATCTGCGCGCGTATCTGCGGCTCATCGCGCGAAAACAATTCCTGTTCCCGCTTTTGCATGACCAAGCCTATGGAAAGACTGTGCTGTGTGCACAGGGAAAGCAATTGTTCGCCGTTTGTAAAAGCATACCGCATCATTGTATACCTTCTATCCAATAGACTCGTTCGATATCGCTGTGAACATCGCGCAGGCGCTCCAATACCGCCTGCGGGACGGACTGATCGGTTTCGACGATGGTATAGGCCTTTTCGCCCTTCTCCCGGCGGAATACGCGCATGAAGGCAATGTTGACGGATGCCTCGCTCAACGCCCGGCCGATCAACGCCACCATGCCCGGTTTGTCCAGGTGTTCTACCACAAGCGTCGGATATTCACCCGTGATCGAAACTTCCACACCGTTGATGCTCGTTATCTCAACAGCGCCGCCGCCGATGGAGATGCCGGTGATGCGCGTGCTGCGTCCGAGAATATCAAGCGCATCGATGGAAACGGTGTTCGGGTGATCTACCGCCTGTTCGGACGGGATGAAGGAAAACCGGAGACCGCTTTGCTCCGCCAGCGAATACGCGAACGCTAAGCGTTCGTCATCCGGCGCCATACCCAAGATGCCGGCCAACAGCGCGCGGTCGGTGCCGTGCCCGCGGTACGTCTGCGCAAATGACCCGAAAAGCGTGAATGTCACTTCGCGGATATCCGGTCCTGCAATGCGCGCCGCGACAGCGGCCAGGCGGGCGGCGCCTGCCGTGTGGGAGCTCGAAGGGCCCACCATCGTCGGGCCCAGAACATCAAAAGCGGAAAGCGTTTTCATAAAGCCTCCTATAAAAAAATCCAATTTCAGTATATCCCTTTGACAGCTGCCAGAATCGGAAAAAGTTATACGCCGGACATTCGATGCTGTGCCTATAAACCAGATACGGGAGAGGCTGCTGACCCAAATGAAAAAGAGGCAGGCAAACGTATCGTTTGCCTGCCTGCGCCATACAACAAAGATTCAGTGTCATCGGTCGATCTCGTTTGTTGCATCTCATACAAGACAGCCAAACCCGAACCCCCATGAACCGCCAACGGTTGTTTACGCCGCTATTCCAGCACGGCGCGGATGCGGCGCACGCCGCTTGACGAGCTCTCTTCCTTTTGAATTTTAAAGGTGCCAAGTTCGCCGGTTCTTTGTGCGTGCGGTCCGCCGCAGATCTCACGGCTGAAATCGCCGGCCGCATATACGCGTACGCGTTCGCCGTATCTGTCCCCGAACACGCCGATGGCGCCCGATTCATGCGCCTGCTCCACCGTCATTTCCGAACATTCGACGGAGAAATCCCGTTGGATGGCCTCGTTTACAAGCTTTTCGATCGCTGTGAGTTCCTCCGGCGTTACCTTGCGCGGGAAGTTGAAATCAAACCGCAGCCGTTCCGCCGTGATGTTGCTGCCCTTTTGAAAGATGTCGTCCCCGAGGACTTTGCGCAACGCCGCGAGAAGCAGATGCGTTGCCGTATGAAGCTTTGCGGTGGTTTCGCCCGAATCCGCAAGGCCTCCCTTGAACCGTTGCTCCGATCCCGTCTGGGAGCGTTTTTTATGTTCTTCAAATTCCTTGTCAAACGCGTTCATGTCCACATCGATGCCTTGTTCCTTTGCCATCTCCCGTGTCAGCTCGATGGGGAAACCGAAGGTGTCGTAAAGGTGGAACGCGGTCATGCCGTCGATGAACCAGTAGTATTTTTTAAGATCCGCTGCCGCCTGTGGCGTGAGGGAATCGGATTGCAGCACTTCCATCACCTGCTGCGAACAGCCAAGCGGGCGGAGGGTCGACTCGATCTGCCTTGTAAGTTCCGCGCGCGTATGCGCATCCCCGTTTACAAGCGCATCCCGCAGCGCGTTGGTCTGTTCGTTTAGGCGCGTCAGCCGCGCCATCAGCTTTTCAAACTCGCGTATCCCCTGATGCACCGTGCTCTGGAAACGCCGGACCTCTTCGGTTATCTGCTCCTCGATGAAGCTGCGTTTTTTCGACAGCTCCGGGTAAACGTCCTGATATTTTTCGCAGATAACGCCGATTATCTCCCAAAGCCTCTCTTCCGGAATGTTCAGATCCATCGTGCCAAAGCGCGATGCGCGCCGGATGAGCCGCCGCAGCACGTAGCCCTGATCCACGTTGGACGGTGTCACACCGCGTTCGTCGCCCAGTATGAAGGTGGCGGTGCGAAGATGGTCCGAAACGATGCGCATCGCCCGGGTTACAAAATAGCTCGACCCGTACTTTTTGCCGCTTAATTGCTCGATCTTTGCAAGGATCGCTTCAAACATATCCGTCTCGTACACGGTCCGCACGTCCTGCAGCACGCAGATGGTGCGCTCAAGCCCCATACCGGTATCGACGTTCTTCTGCGCAAGCGGCTCATAGGTGCCGTCAGCGGTCTTGTTGTATTGCATGAAAACGTCGTTCCATATCTCCAGATACCGTCCGCAATCGCATGCGGGCGAACATGCGGGCCCGCAGGGCGCTTTGTCGCGGATGATGAACATTTCGGTATCCGGTCCGCAAGGACCCGTCTGCCCGGCAGGACCCCACCAGTTGTTCTCACGCGGCAAAAAGAAGATGCGCTCAGCCGGTATGCCCATGTCGCGCCAATAGGAAAAACTCTCGTCGTCGCGCGGGATGCCCTCTTCGCCGGCGAATACCGAAACCGCGAGCTTGTCGGGGTCAAGGCCGAGATACGCGGGGCTTGTCAGGAATTCATAGCTGTATTGGATGGCTTCCTTTTTGAAATAATCGCCAAGCGACCAGTTGCCCAGCATCTCGAAAAAAGTCAGATGCGACGCGTCGCCCACCTCGTCGATGTCGCCCGTTCGCACGCACTTTTGCACGTTGGTAAGCCGCGTACCCATCGGGTGTCTGGCACCCAACAAATACGGTACCAGCGGATGCATACCCGCAGTGGTAAACAGGACGGTGGGATCGTTCTCCGGAATCAGGCTTGCGCTCTGGATCACGGCATGTCCCTTGCCTGCGAAAAAATCAAGATAGAGCTTGCGCAGCTGTTCGCTCGTCATTCTATTCATCATGGTTCCCCTTTTTTTGCACTAACGTCAATTATACATAGTAAAAACGCCGCATGTCAACGCACGGGCGGTTTGTTGAAAAATGACTTTGTCCGACACAATGCAATGTGATGCGAAAACCGTTTCGTGTTATAATCAATTCATAAGCCAAAGAGTTGAAAGGATTATCGTTTCATGCAGTTGAGGATGCTCGAACAGGAGGATCTGGTGCCGCTGTCCAAGCTTTATACGTACTACGCGACCAAAACCGTTTATACGTATTATGCTGCCGAAGCCACACCAAAATATATGCGCAACCTTTTCATGGGAATCGGCCATGCCTGCGCCGTAGCGTTGGAGCAAGAGAAGGTCATCGGATATGTGCATATATCTCCGGCGGATCTACTGTTGGATCATTGTTCGCTTGCCGTGTATCTGGATCGCAACTATACCGGGCAGCGAAGGGGAGAGCAGCTGGTTGAGTACGGAGAACGCATGGCAGCCGATTTGGGCTACCGTTTCGTGGACGTCGGTATATGTACGGAGAATGAGCGCTCCCGCCGGTTGTTTGAGCGGTTGGGCTATACGTATAAAGGCATTGAACGCGCCGAAACGATAAAGTTCGGGCGCGTACTGGATACGGCTTATTATCAAAAAACGCTGGTGCAGGCATGAGATGAAAAAATTTCTGTCCGATCCCACCACAAAATGGATTGCGCTGACCGCTGTTGTCATCATGGCTCTCATCATGGCGCTGTCCGCGCTCGACCTGTCTGCCGTGACGCTGCAGGAACAAGCGCAGCGCGTTACGCTTTTGGATTTATCCGAGCAGGACTTGCGCATCTATACGCAGGTCCAAAAGGATACGGGCATTCCCTGGGTGCTGCTCTATGCGGTGGACAAGGCGGAGAACATCGTTCCGGAGAAGGTGCGCGCGCAGTCCGTAGCACTGCAATTGGTTCAAAAAGGCGCACTCGAAAGGGGCTTGACCGTAGCGCCGATAACCAATGCGGCGGATCTGGCAGGACTTTACAGCAACAACCGGAAAACGGTCGAGAAGATCGCCAGGAATGTGCTGGCATTGCAGGATATATATTTATTGATCCAAGCCGGAAGATACCCTGCAGACGGCGGAACCATCATCGACGAAGTCGACGGATGCCGTCTGACGGGCATTACCGAAGCCAGAAGCCCCTTTTCGGGCACGCTTCAAAATGTGCAGTCAGAATCTGTGACGATCGACTGCGACAACGGCCTTTCCGTGCGGATGCAAGGCATCACAAATCCCGTTGTCCAAGCAGGAACAAAAGTGCGCGCAGGGGAGAAGATAGGGGATGCGGCATCTCTTGCGATTGCGTTCTTTTATCAGGACAAATGGATTCATCCATATCCGTATCTGCTGATGTTGGTGCCGTTGAAAATGTGAGATTTCCTTTTCCGTAAAAGGCTCCGAAGCAGGGACAATCCCGGCCACAAAGCAGAGCGAGGATACATGTTTTGGGTAAATTGTTACAAAAAACAGGCTTCGGACTTGCAAAGTGGAAGGAGTGCCACTATAATATTTCTCATGCATAATTTTTTAATGTAGAAGGGCATGGGCGACGGACATAACGGTTGTATGCCACGCCGCTCTATGTCTGCTTTGAGCGAGGCGGTTCGCATTAAAGCAAGTTTCCATGCAGGACAGACGCGGCTTCAGGCCGTGAATCTTTTTTGAGGTGAGAATTTTGAGTGAGTTTCTTCCGGTCATTGTACTATCGATTCTGGCATTGCTGATGGCATGCTACCTTTATCTGAAAAACGCGGCCATTAAGATTCACAATGAACGTATGGCAGAGATCGCGGGTTTTATCAGTGACGGTGCGATGGCTTATCTAAAACGCCAATACTCCGTTTTGGCTGTATTTATTGCTGTAATGTTTGCAATCATCGGCCTGGCGGGTTTGGGATGGGCTACAGCGCTATGTTTTGTCGTGGGCGCTTCATTTTCCATCGCATCGGGCTTCTTCGGAATGAAGAGCGCCGTGAAGAGCAACGTGCGTACCGCACAAAGTGCTGAGAAAGGGCTAAAGGCCGCGTTGGATGTCGCGTTTTCAAGCGGCGCCGTGCTGGGCATGTCGGTGGTAGGCTTGGGTGCGTTGGGTTTAGCCGTTCTGTATTTGATTTTTCCCAATATGGACACGGTCACGGGCTTTTCTCTGGGCGCCAGTTCCATTGCGCTGTTCTGCCGCGTGGGCGGAGGCATCTACACAAAAGCGGCGGACGTTGGCGCCGACCTTGTGGGCAAAGTGGAAGCGGGCATCCCGGAAGATGATCCCCGCAATCCCGCCGTCATCGCGGACAACGTTGGCGACAACGTCGGCGATGTTGCGGGAATGGGCGCTGACCTGTTTGAGAGCTATGTAGGCGCGATTCTCTCGTCCATGATATTGGGCTTGATGGCACCGGTTGCGCAAAGAGGCATGTGGGTTACCATGATGGTGGTTGCGGCAGGAATCGCAGCGAGCATTTTAGGCATACTGATCGTCAAGTTCTCAAAGGGCAACAACCCGCAAAGAACCATGAACCTCGGCACCTACGGCAGCAGCTTTTTGATGATCATAGCGGCGTTCTTTATCTGTAAAGACATTGACCTTAAGTTGTTCTGGGCTATTATTTCGGGTATCATCTCCGGTCTTGTGATCGGATTCATCACAGAAATTTACACCTCAAGCGATTATAAATCCGTAAAGCGAATTGCACAACAGAGCGAAACGGGTTCTGCCACCACCGTATTGGCCGGATTTGCCATCGGGCTTCGCTCCACCGTCATTCCTGTTCTGGTCATTGCGGGCGCGGTGTATGCTTCCTTTATGATAGCCGGATTGTTCGGCGTGGCTTTGGCTGCGGTCGGCATGCTCTCCACCGTCGGTATGATCATCTCCGTGGATGCGTATGGTCCGGTTTCGGATAATGCGGGAGGCATTGCGGAAATGGCGGACCTGCCGGATAATATCCGTGAAATCACCGATCATCTGGATGCCGTTGGCAATACCACTGCGGCAATCGGCAAGGGATTTGCAATAGGTTCCGCGGCATTGACGGCGCTTGCGTTGTTCACCAGTTTTGCGCAAAAAGTAGGTTTGCAATCAGTCGACATCATGAAACCCGATGTTCTTGTCGGCCTTTTCATCGGCGGCGTTTTGACCTTCCTGTTTGCCGCGATGACCATCGACTCCGTCGGCAAAGCTGCCACGAAAATGATCGAAGAAGTGCGCCGGCAATTCCGGGAAAAACCCGGCATCATGGCAGGGACCGAAAAGCCGGATTACAGCACTTGCGTTGACATCTCTACCAAAGCGGCTCTGACCGAAATGATCATGCCCGGCTTGCTTGCCATCGTTGCACCCATTGCAACCGGCTTCATTTTGGGCGCTGCGGCGCTTGCCGGCCTTTTGGTCGGCGCAACAGTCACCGGCGTGCTGCTGGCCATCATGATGGCAAACGCAGGCGGTGCGTGGGACAACGCGAAGAAACACATCGAAGGCGGCGAGCATGGCGGCAAGGGATCGGATGCGCACAAAGCGGCTGTTACGGGCGATACCGTCGGAGATCCGTTTAAGGACACAGCCGGCCCATCCATGAATATCCTCATCAAGTTGATGAGCGTTGTGGCATTGGTGTTTGCGCCGCTGTTTATACGCTAAAGCAGGACAAGCTTAAAGATTGAATAAAAAGACGCCTTAAACATAAGGCGTCTTTTTTGTCGTTGCAAGTTAAGAGGCGTTATCTGCGCGATCTGGTGAGGGACAGCAGGCGGGCAAACTGCAAAAAGGTGACCAGTGCGGAGGCCAGATAGGTCAGCGCGGCTGCGTTTAAAACGCTGCCCGCCGCCTCGAGCTCATCCGGGGACAGCACGCCGTCCGCCAGCATCGCCTTCGCCCTGCTTGAGGCGTTGTATTCAATCGGCAGCGTGATGAACTGGAAGAACAGCATGGAAGCATACAGTACAAGCGCCGCGGTCACCAACCCGGAGCTATCCAGCGCATAGCCCAACACCAGAAGCGGAATGGCGAGCATCGAGCTGATATTCACCACCGGAAAAATGGAAGTCCGCAGCCGAAGCGGCCAATACCCCTGCGCGTGCTGGATGGCATGTCCCACCTCATGCGCGGCTACGCCGATGGCGGCGATGGATTGGGTCGACCCGCTCGTGCTTAAGCTTAGGATGCGTGTGCGGGGATCATAATGGTCGCCAAGAGGGCCGGAAATATACTCAATACCGACATCGTCAAGATCGGCTTTTCGCAGCATGCCTCTGGCGATTTGGGTGGCCGTTTGCCCGGTGCGTGCAATTATCCCGGAGTATTTGGCATAGACGCTGCGTACGCGCCATTGTGCCCAAAGCATCAACAGGATGCCGGGAACCAGAATCAACAACGATGAATTGGTATAGAAATAGGGAAAATACATATTTCTCCCTCCCTTCATGACCTTATTGTAGGACAGGAAAATGGCATATGCAAGTCATTCCTCGGGCAGGATGTTGGCAACGAGCATGCCCTCCATCTCAAAGCGGAAACTTTGCAGATAACAGACGTTTTCAAACAGCGCGTACGCCAGATAGACGCTATAGGGCCCCTCGCCTTCCACTTCGTAGACGCGCACAAAAGCGCCGAAAAAGTCGGTAAGGTCGGAAAGGGTCATATCTTTTTTCAATTCGGGCGTCAAATAGCCCAGCGCTTCCTCCGCAAGCGAGAGAGAGACCGCTTCGCACAACGCTGCACAGACCAATGCGGCGGATGCGATCGGCGTTGGCGATGCGCTGAAATGCCCGAAAACGCTTTCGCTTTTCATCGGTTTGTCGTCCTGTATGCTCAGGGAGAAACGCTTTTCATGCGACGCGACATCGAAAAGGGGCTGGGTAAAGACGGCGGTATGCCCCTGGATCGCACAGCGTGCATCTTCATCCGCCATGAGTGCATACTTTCCGCCGACGGCACTGAACAACAGGCTGCGCGGCCCATGCGACCCCCGGCCTGTTACCAATATATCCGAGGAGGCAAAGCAGTTTACCGCCTGCACCTTTGCATCCACCAAATCGTCTATGGGTTGGCAGAGCAGCAACACATCCTTTCCGGTCTCCTCAATGGCGATGCGCCATCCGTTGTCGTAGAATAACGTGGCGGCATGGGAATGGCCGGAATGGGAAAACTGCACGCGGCTGACGCTGTAAGCCTGCGTTTCGCTCTGTCCATGATACACCGTTGGCTGCAGTTCGACATCCAAAACGCCGCTCGCGTACAGGTACAGCTTGCACCCGTACACCTGTTCAGAAGGAACGCCCTGCTGAAGCGAAAAACACACGGTATGCGGCAGGCAAACGATGTTTCCCGCGTTCGCCAACGGGAGACAGGTGATAAAGACCGTTCCGGTTGGCGATACGGGCAATACCGGCGAATCCGAGCTCGTACCGCAGAGCGTGCCGTTGACCATAAGTGCGCATGGAACGGAGGGTACCATCAGATGTAGCACAGGCAGCCGCATTCTATTTCCTCCTCAAGTTGGCTGTTATACTGTATGAAGGGATGCGCACAATATGCATATCCCAAGCCGCATGACAAACAGCGCAACTGTTGTGTGCGTCTGCTATGTCCTTCAAAGGATGGGTTGATCATACAAAACGTTGGAGATCTTTGCCATATGCTATGGGTTGGACAGGGCCATATGTGATACAATACAGTCGTGTGCAAAATGACAAACAGGTCTGGAGGGAACGCCGTGCGCAACAAAATTGCAGCATTGTTGGAACATCCAAATGATTTTATCGGACAGACGGTGACCATCAGCGGCCGCATCCGAACCACGCGGGAGATGAAGGGGATCGCGTTTGCGGAGGTATGGGACGGCAGCTGTCTTACCGGTCTTCAGGTCGTCGTGCAGGAAGCGCTGATTCCGGCTTTGGCGCAGGCATCCACCGGTGCCGTCGTTGAGGCGACGGGGCTTGTTGTTCAATCCCCGGCCAAAGGACAGGCGGTGGAACTGCATGCGAACGACTTTAAGGTGACGGGGACCTGCCCAGAAACCTATCCGCTGCAAAAAAAGCGGCATACGCTTGAATACCTTCGCACCATCGGGCATCTTCGCCCGCGCACCAACACGCTGTACGCCGTGTTTAAAGTCCGAAGCGTTTTAAGCCAGGCCATTCACGCGTTTTTTGCGGACCGCGGCTTCGTGTACGTCCATACGCCCATCATCACGGCGAGCGATTGCGAGGGTGCTGGCGAAATGTTTTCGGTAACGACGCTGGATTTGCACAATATCCCCAAAACAACCGACGGCGAAGTGGATTATGAAGGAGACTTCTTCGGCAAACAGGCGCGGCTGACGGTCAGCGGACAACTCAACGTCGAAGCGTTCGCGCTCGTGTATGGCGATTGCTACACCTTTGGCCCCACATTCCGCGCCGAGAACAGCAACACGGGGCGGCATGCCTCGGAATTCTGGATGGTGGAGCCGGAAATGGCGTATTGCGATTTGAACGGCAATATGGTTGTTGCGTCCGACATGGTAAAATATTGCATCAAAAGCGTGCTGGAACGCTGCCCGCAGGAGATGGCCTTCTTTGACCAATTCATCCAGAAGGGCGTCGTCGAGCGCATGGAAAAGGTGCTGCAAAGCGATTTCGCGCATGTTACCTATACCGAAGCCGTTGATTTGTTGCAAAAATCCGGCAGGACATTTGAGTATCCCGTGTTCTGGGGATGTGATCTGAAGACGGAGCACGAACGGTATCTGGCAGAAACAGTCTTTGAGAGGCCCGTCTTCGTAACCGACTACCCGAAGGAAATCAAAGCTTTTTACATGCGCCGCAACGAAGACGGCAAGACCGTCGCGGCAATGGACCTTTTGGTGCCGGGCGTGGGCGAAGTCATCGGCGGCAGCCAGCGCGAGGAACGCTATGACGTGCTGCGCAATGTCATCATCGAATGTGGCCTGAATCCCGACGACTATGATTGGTATCTGGATTTGAGGCGTTACGGCACAATCATGCACAGCGGATTCGGTTTGGGATTGGAGCGCGCGTTGATGTATATGACGGGAATGCAGAACATACGCGACGTCCTTCCCTATCCCCGTACACCGCGCAATGCCGACTTTTAATGGTACTACGCATAGTCAATTGGTTTCTGGCATAAAGTAAAATACACAAAAGCGGAAAGAATGAACTTTTCGCTTTTTTATTTTCCGTAATTTGGGAATAAACAGGCGGTTGATTGTTCATAATAGCATTGATAAACGAGCAAGGGGGAATAGTTCATGCAACCGTTGACGCAATTGAGCGGGAAAGGCCGCACAGGTTGGAACCGCGAGGAGCAAAGCCTCCTTTGGAACCAGGTGACCAAAACAAGGGATGCAGGCCAGCCGTTGAAACAGGCGTTTGAAGATATGGCAAAGTTGACCGGCCGCAAGCCCAACAGCATTCGCAACTTCTATTATACCAAGGTCAAGGAGGGAGCATTTGTGCCCACCGGCGAACGAAGCGCGTTCACGCCATTTTCCGAGCAGGAGATCAACATGCTGCTGGAAACGGTTTTAAGCGCGCAGGCAAAGGGAATGAGTGTGCGCAGCATTACCATGCAGCTGGGTGACGGGGATAAGAAGTCAATGCTGCGGTATCAGAACAAATACCGAAGCCTCATCAAGAACAACCCGGAAGCCGTTTCTGCCACCGTACAGCGGCTTCGCACGCGGCAGGAGCCCTGGTATGACCCCTATTCACAGCCGCGCGTGCACAAAGCCGGTCGCAAACCGGGCACGAGGCGCAAACCGAATGTCGACGATATGCTGCACATCCTCGGAGAGAACCTCAAATCCGTGAAGGACATCGACGCAACGCTGTTGGTGAGCCAGTTGGTACAGTTGACCAACATAGCGGCGCAAACCGGCAAGCGTGCGTGAAGCGGAGCAAAAAGGGCACCCCATTCTGATCTGCACCCCATAAAACGGACATTGAGAAAAAAGAGCCTCCTGTTGTAGGATAACTGCAACAGGAGGTTTGTTTATGAAACGGAAATGGACAGACATACAAGCACTTGAGCCAGTTATACTTCAGATGCGAGAGGAAGGCCGAACGCGACAAGAGATAGCAGATACACTGGGACTTGAAAAGAAGCAGATAACGAATTGGGTTACACGCTACAACCACCGCCAAGAAAAGATACCCATCGTGCGAAAGAAAGGACGACCTAGAAAGCAGCCAATGAGTAAACCAGAAGCTATGGCTGCACGGATACGTGAACTGGAACGGGAGATAGACCTGTACCGTTCTTTTCTTCAAGCTGTTGGAAGGAGGTGAAAGCAAAGGTGAAGTATACAGCGATCCATAAATATGCGGACAAGTACACCATAAAAGGTATGTGTGCGTTTTTCAAGGTATCCCGGAGTGGCTACTATGCATTCCGTAATAAACAGGGGGAAAGTCGGGAGGAACAGGCACTGATCCAAAAGATAGCAGAGTGTCAACAGGAATCCCGTGGGACATACGGGTATCGGCGTGTGCAGATTTGGTTGCGGCGTAAAGGAGTTCATGCCAATCACAAGGCAGTCTTACGAATCATGAACAAGTATGGTCTGCTCAGTCAAATCCGACGCAGACGGAAGTACCGACAGATGGGCGGACAACTGCACCGTTATCCCAATCTCCTCAATCGGAACTTCTCATCCACCCGACCAAATGAGAAATGGGTCACGGATATCTCCTACATCCCCACACCGCAGGGAACCTTATACCTGTCCATCATCCGGGATCTCTTTGACAACAGCATCGTTGCTTACAAAATGGGGACAGAACAGTCTATTAACCTAGTTCTACGCACCGTCCAACAAGCCATGAAAAAAGAAGCGGTCACTGCAGAGGTGCAACTCCACAGTGACCAAGGGTTTCAATACACCTCTCACGGGTATTTTGACCTAATCCAAACGTACGGCATAACACCTTCTATGTCAAGGAGGGGAAACTGTTATGACAATGCTATGGCTGAGAATTTCTTTAGTATCCTCAAAACAGAGTGTCTCCGTCGACAGAAACCGAAGTCGCCTGAGCAGGCTCGCTTGCTCATCCACGACTACATTCACTTTTACAACCATGAGCGGATTCAGTCTAATACTAAACTGACGCCGCTTGAGAAACGACGCCAGTTCGAGTAATTACTTGGTATTCTACGATAGGGCTCTTTTTCTCTGTCCTATGAATAGGGTTCAGTTCATTCTTGGGGTCCTTTTTTTGTTTGGTATCCGATTCAAAGACAAAAACCAGGGCGTTTTGCCGTGCGACACCAATGCTTTTTTACTATTTCCATATATTGACATTTTCACAATAATCTATATAATATAATCAAACAAGGTTTTAATCAGTCTAAATCAAAGACTGTTTGTTGTCAAATGATGCAATAAGCGTGTCCATAAGCCCGCGGGGCTTTCTTTGTTGCATCGATTGGAGGAACTGGAATGATCTATCGCAATTATGGAAAAACTGGGTTTCGATCGTCGCTTCTGGGGCTGGGCTGTATGCGTCTGCCCCGCGATGAGAAGACCGGGGAAATAGATTTGCAGCATTCAACGGCAATCATCCGCCATGCGATCGACTGCGGCATCAACTATGTCGATACGGCATACGGCTATCCCGGCAGCGAGATCGCATTGGGACAAGCTTTAAAGGACGGTTATCGCAAAAAGGTCAGGATCGCGACAAAACTTCCGGCGCAAGAGGTAAAGAACCGTTCCGATGTGCGTGAAAAATGCATGCAGCAACTGCAGCGCCTTGGGACGGACCATATCGATTTCTACCTGATCCATCGGGTGGAGAACACGACTTGGCCGTATGTCCGGGATTGCGGCATCATCGAGGAATTCCGTAAGCTCAAGCAGGAAGGGCTCATCGGCGGCATCGGTTTCTCCTATCACAACAATTTCGAAGTTTTTAAGGAAGTGCTGGATTATACCGATTGGGATATGTGCCAGGTGCAGCAGAACTATTTGGATATCGACCGCGAAGTGACCGACGCGGGCATCCGCTATGCCGGAAAGAAGGGCGTGGCGCTGGTCATCATGGAACCGCTGCGCGGCGGCGCGCTGGCAACGCTGCCGCAGGAGATGCTGGATGTCTTTAAAAGATATACCCAAAAGCGCACACCCATCGAATGGGCTTTCCGCCACCTTTACAATTATCCCGAAGTAAGCTGTATTCTCTCAGGCATGAGCAGCATGGACCAGCTTGCGGAGAACCTGCGCTATTTCCAAAACAGACGGGACGTGTACCCTGAATGTATGTCCATAAACGATGCGGCGCTATTGCGAAGCGCCAAGCTGATTTTGGATCAGAAAACGCTTGTCGGCTGCACCGGCTGCTTCTATTGCATGCCATGCCCCTCAGGGGTGAACATTCCGAACCTGTTTGGCGCATACAACACGGGATCGGTCTTTGATAACTGGGATGAAGCGAAGCGCCGATACGGCTTTGCCCGGCGTTCTGGAAGCGATGCCACAAAATGTGTGGCGTGCGGACAATGCGAAAGCATTTGCCCGCAGCACCTGCCCATCGTCCAAACGCTCAAAGAACTGCATGTACGATTGACATAAAGGCTGTACAGCATAAGCAGGGCCGCTATATAATAGGACGCACGGAATAGATCGCTTGCAAACTATGCCGTGCATGCTGCATTGTGAATGCGTTTCTCATTCGCGACGCAGCAAGGCCTGTGATGTAGTGCGGCTCTTTTTTTACGACTTTTTTATGTGCGAGGAACGATGAAAGACTACTTCGGCTTTAAGGACACCGTGTTTAGAAACAGTCTGTTTCGTTTGGCGATCCCGATCATGCTCCAGCAACTCATGTCCGCGTCCATTTCGATGCTGGGCAACATGATGGTAGGCGGGCTTGGCGACAACGCGCTTGCCGCCCTCTTGCAGGCGACACAGATCTCGTTTTTGATGATGGTGTTTATGTTTGGCATCAGCAGTACCACGCAGGCTTTTGCGTCTCAATATTGGGGGCAAAAGGATATCGCGAGCATACGCAAAACGCTGGGCTTTTCGCTGGTATGCGGGCAGGTGATAGGCTGGGGCTTCTTTGCCGTTTCCTTTCTGGCGCCGGATGCGATCCTGTCGCTCTATACCAAGGACGCTGCCGTGCATGCGCTTGGCGTGGAGTATCTTCGCATCGCCTGTTTCTCGTATCCGATCATCGGCTTTACCAGCGCCTATGCTGCAACGCTTCGCGGGACGGAAAATGTCAAGCTTCCGATGGCGACTTCCGTCATCGGCCTTTTGCTCAACGGCATTCTAAATTATCTGTTAATCTACGGAAACCTGGGTTTCCCGAAGATGGGGATCAGCGGCGCGGCAGTCGCGGTGGTTGCGGCCCAATTGACGGACATGACACTGCTGTTGCTTTTGTCCCGCCTTTTGAAAATGCCGACAGCAAAAAGCGAATACCCGCTGCTTCGCTTTGACAAGGCCTTTGTCAAGCGGTTTGGCGTTATCGCAGTTCCTATATTTCTAAACGAAAGCCTGTGGGCGTTGGCCCAGGCGACCATCGTGCTGATCTATTCCTGGCTTGGAACGCAGATGGCCGCGGCGATGGGTGTTTTTGGCACGTTTGAACGGCTTGGGTTTGTGGCCTTCATGGGCATCGGAAACGCCTGCGGTGTCCTGTGCGGCAAATGCATCGGAGCCAAAGACGAGGAAAATGCCCAGCTCTATGCGATGCGCATACTGCGTCTGGCGCCGTTATTCGGATTGATTGCGGGTCTGGCAGCCAACCTTTTAATGCCTGTGGTGCTTTCATTCTATGTGTTAAGCGATGCGGCGAGGGCGATCCTCACGAACAACGTCCGCCTATATATCCTGCTTGCCCCGGTTATGGCAGTGAGCTATACGATCGTTGTCGGGGCGCTACGATGCGGCGGCGATGCGCGCTATTCGCTGCTTCTCGACGCGGGCCTGCAATGGGCGCTGATCGTCACGGGTGTGGCGGCGGCAGCTTTTGTGCTGCACGTACCTTTGATCTGGGTTTATGCGTTTACTGCGCCCGGGGAGTTGGTCAAGCTGGTTATGGGAGTCCGCCGGATCAAGAGCAGGCTTTGGATGCACAACCTGACATGATTTGAGGATAGGACGTAGCTGTCACGGATCGGCTCCAATGGCATATCATGAAGCGAATTCGCCTTAATATCGCGGCTGGAAGGCCTTGTGTGAATGAACATACAATGGTAAAATATAACTGGTTTGGTAAACTTTAATTGATGGGAGGTATTTGTGTGAATTCAGGATTTATGACCAAGGTAAAGGAAAATATCCGTATCGTTAATCTGCTGCTGTTTGCCTTATGTGCCATCTGTTGGATCCTTCCGATGTATACATTCAGTTCCGCCGGGTATTACGGGTATGGTGGGTTCTCCTTCTCCATCTCGGCGTTCCAATGGCTGTTTCAGGTAAGCATTGCGGCAATTTTACTGTTCGCCCCGCCAATTTTCGGTTTTGTGTATCTGTTTGTACTCTCCAAGGGCAAATCAAGGCAGCAGCATGCGATGTATCTGGGCCTTGCCCACGCCGCAGGATTGCTCATTTTGATCATCATGGGCGCCTTCGGAATCGGCGGCATCCTATCCTTGTTGGCATACGCGGCCGGGTTGGCAGCCAATGGCATGATCTACCTAAACAAATAACCTCCGTTCTTTAGAAGGCAAGGGAAACCTTGCCTTTTTTGTTTTGGCAAGAGACGGTCGACATATTGCGTAAACGTCGGCATATACAATAGTGGTTTTACGCGATTTAAAACGGAGATGTTGAATCAGGCGCACATTGGTGATATGGTATAAAAACATCCGAAAAAGCGGGAGGAGATGGGACCAATGCAACCTGTCCGTTCGGCCGCCCGGGCATACAGGCTGGTCAATGTACTGCTGTTTGCATGCACAGCGCTTTGCTTGCTGACACCGTTGTTTACCATCACGATTGCAGGCAAAACCTACGCATATTCGGCGTTGCTTTTGTTTAGGCAAAGACCTGTTTCCATGATGCTGATCTTTGCCCCCTGCATAGGCTTAATCGGCACACTTATGCCGATGGGGCAAAACCCCAAGCTGCGCTATTTGCTCCTGACCGGTGTCTGTCTTTTAGGACTGGGGGTCGGTCTTATGGCAAAGCCCCTTATCTTTGAGTACGGCAGCAGATTTTGCCGGTACGCATGGGGGAGCTATGCGGCGATGGCGTTGTTCGCGCTGGGGATCTGCTTGAATATCTGCTTCGCGCTTTTGAAAAGGAAACAGGGAAAACCAGTGCGTTTCAAATAATAAAAGCAGCCTGTATGAACAAGCTGCTACAGAGTATCGACAAATCAATATCATCGTGAAGAAATACGTTTTCCGGCGACATGCGCGCCGGAAAACACCTTTACCCGCCGTTTTTTCTCAAAAAAACGGCGTTCCTGGGGGTTGCTCAAGGGGGAATTGGATTCCCACTTGAAGGTCATCGACTTTGGCGATGACCAAAGCAGCCTGTATGAACAAGCTGCTTTTTGCGGATGACTTGATATTCTAGTAAGCGCTCTTTATGACGCGCAGGCGGATGAGCCCTTCGATGGAGCGGATCCGATTGAGCTGGTCCTGTGATACGGGCTGGTCCACATCGATCATGGTGTAGGCGATGGCGCCGAGCGAACGGTTGACCATATGCGCAATGTTCACGTTCTGTTGCGCCAAGGCTGTGGTTATCTGGCCCACCATGTTGGGCGTGTTGGTATGGATAAACGTCAGGCGTCCGCCTTCGTACGGCGGGAGCTCGCAGTTGGGCAGGTTGACGGAGTTTCTGATATTGCCGGTTTGTAAATAGTCGTAAAGCTGTTCGGACGCCATCTGCGCGCAGTTTTCTTCGCTTTCCGGGGTGGATGCACCAAGGTGGGGGACGCAGATGCAATTGGGAAGTCCGATGGTTTGCTCATCCGGGAAATCCACCACGTATTTGTGCAGCGTGCCATTCTCAAGCGCTGCTTTAAGAGAATCGACCTCGATCAATCCGCCGCGTGCAAAGTTCAGCAGGATGGTGCCCTTTTTCATCTTGGAGAATATTTCCTCGTTGATGATGCCGCGTGTCTTTTCCGAGAGCGGGACGTGGACGCTGAGCACATCGCAGGAAGATACCATCTCCTCAATGCTGTGTGCGCGGCGTATGTCGCGGTGCAGGGTCCAGGCCGCCTCGATGGTAATAAACGGATCGTAGCCCATAACGTCCATGCCAAGCGAATGCGCGTCGTTGGCGACCATGGCGCCGACAGCGCCAAGGCCGATGATGCCGATTTTTTTACCGGAAATCTCGTGGCCGGTAAACTGGTTCTTTCCTTTTTCCACGGCGGCTTCCACTCCGGTGGTACCTTTAAGGCTTTTGGCCCAATCCACGGCTTCAAAAACGTTCCGGCTTGCCATGATGATGGATGCCAGCACAAGTTCTTTGACGGCGTTGGCGTTTGCGCCCGGCGTATTGAAAACACAGACGCCGTTTTGCGTGCATTTGTCAACCGGGATATTGTCATACCCCACGCCTGCGCGCGCGATGCCCAAAAGCGATTCCGGGAACGCCATGTTGTGGCAGTCGGCGCTGCGCACGATGATGCCGTTCGGATCCTCGAGATCTTTGCCTACTTCATACCGTTCGTCCGGAAACGCGTTGTAGACGATGGAGGAAATATTGTTCAGAAGTGCAATGCGTTTTTTCATGTTGCCCTCCTATGCGTTTGCTTTGTCAAATTTCGTCATAAGGTCGATCAGTTTCTCCACGCCCTGGATCGGCATTGCGTTGTAAATCGAAGCGCGGATGCCGCCGACGGAGCGATGCCCCGCAAGGTTTAAAAGATCGTTCTGTTCTGCTTCCTTTAAAAACTGCTTGGTCAGTTCTTCGGTGGGCATCACATAGGTGACGTTCATCAGCGAACGGTCCTTCTTTTGTACGGTGCCGCGGAAAAGCTTGCTGTTGTCAATGCAGTCATAGAGCATGGCAGCTTTCTTTTCGTTAAGCTTCTGCATTTCCTTGACGCCGCCGTTTTGAAGCATCCACTTGAATACCAGCCCCGCCATGTAGATGGCGTAGCAGGGAGGCGTGTTGTACATGGAATCGTTTTTGGCGTAGGTGTTGTAATCCATCATGATGGGCGCGTTCTTCGGGCAAAAACCCAAAAGATCGTCGCGGATGATTACGACGGTCAGTCCTGCAGGACCGGAATTCTTCTGTGCGCCAAAGAAGATAAGCCCGAATTTCGAGACATCCATCTCTTCGGATAGGATGTTGCTGGAGGCATCCGCGACCAGCGGAACGCCGGCAAGCGGCGTGGGCATGGCGGTAAAGCGCGTGCCGAAGATGGTGTTGTTGGTCACCATATAGAGGAAGTCCGCGTTGGGATCCATATCCAGATTGTCGAGGCTTGGGATATAGGTGAACTTATCCTGTTCGCTGGAGGCGATCACGCGCACTTTCCCGACTTTGCCGCATTCCACGATGGCCTTTTGCGTCCATGCGCCGGTGTTGAGCAGATCGCATGAGAAGGAATTGCGGTACAGGTTCATGGGGACCATGGAAAACTGAAAGGATGCGCCGCCCTGGAGGAAGAGCACCTTATAGTTTTTTGGAATGTTCATCAGAGTGCGCAAGTCTGCTTCCGCACCGAAAATGATCTTTTCATACATGGGACTGCGGTGGGACATCTCCATAACGGACATGCCATCGTCACCGTGGCACAGCATTTCATCCGCTGCCTGTTTCAAAACGGATTCCGGCATCACAGCGGGCCCTGCGGCAAAATTGTAAACACGTTGTTTCATTGCCTTCTCCTTTCAAGGCGGATACCCGCCTTGTCTATAAAAAATACCCCCTAAGGGAAACTCTAAATTGTGATTATTATATATAGAATACGCAATTAATTCAACATTATTTCACAAGCGTCGCAACTTTTTTTCCGGACGGGTATGATGTATAATGCTACGATGGATGGTTTTTTTTACTAGACTTGGAAATCGCAGCAAAAGCTTTGAAAGGAGATGTCCGATGGAGGATCTATTTTCGGCCAATATGGCAAGACGTACGCCGTTGGCCGACCGCATGCGACCGAAAACCCTGGATGAATTCGTCGGACAGGAACATCTGGTAGGCCCGGGCAAACTGTTGCGGCGGGCAATCATGAACGATTCGCTTTCAAGCTCCATCTTCTTCGGGCCGCCCGGCTGCGGTAAAACGACACTGGCTGCCGTGATAGCGGAGCTGACCCGCAGCAACTTCGTGAAGATAAACGCCGTCTCCACGGGCGTGAAGGAGATGCGAAAGATCATAGAACAGGCGCAGAACGATCTGCGGCACTTCGGCAAAGCGACTTATGTGTTGCTCGACGAATGCCATCGGTGGAGCAAAACGCAAAGCGATACCATTCTGCCGGCGCTTGAAAGCGGCGTCATCCGCTTTGTCGGATCGACCACCGAAAATCCGATGATCTCGATGACGGCGGCCATCGTAAGCCGCTGCCGCGTTTTTGAGTTTTACCCGCTAAGCGAAACGGACATTGAAAAAGCACTGTTTCACGCACTGCACGATGAGCGCGGTTACGGCGGGCTTGCTGTAAAACTGGACAAAGGGGTTTTGGAATTCTGGGCGCGCATTGCAAACGGCGACGCGCGCGCGGCGTTAAATGCACTGGAATTGGCGGTAGAGACAACACAGCGCAGCGAGGACGGCAGCGTTTCCATCACCATGGATATAGCGCAGGACAGCATCCAGCAGCGCATGCTCAACGTCGATGACGAACACTTCTACAATATGCTGAGCGCTTTTTGCAAATCGCTTCGGGGCAGCGATGCCGACGCGGCGCTTGCCTGGTTTGCGCGCATGCTCTATGCGGGCGCAGATCCGAGGATCATCGCCCGGCGCATCATCGCGCACGCGAGCGAGGATGTCGGGCTTGCCAACCCGCAGGCGATGGTACAGGCGGTGGCGGCAGCGCAGGCGCTGGAGCTCATCGGCTTGCCCGAAGCACGCCTGCCTTTGGCGCAGGCCATCATCTATGTCTGCCAAAGCCCAAAGAGCAATTCGGTAGTCAAAGCCATAACGGCGGCGCAGGCGGATGTCGCGGAGTTTGCCGAAGAACCGGTGCCCATCCATTTGCGCGATACGAGCTACCGGGGCGCCAAAACGTTGGGACACGGCGTCGGCTACAAGTATCCGCACGAATATCCGGGGCATTATATCGATCAGCAGTACAGTCCGCTTTCTGTAAAAGGACGGCAGTATTATAAGCCGGGGGAATTGGGACAGGAAAAGAGCATCCGCGAGCAGATGATACGCCGCGGGCAGCTTGAGGAGGATTCAGATGAATAGAGATTCCATGGCGGCGGCCATCCGCGCCGCGATTAAAAACGGCGGGGATTATGCCGAGGTGTTCTTTGAGGACACGCAGCGCAGCAACGTCGTCTATCGGGACGACAAGGTGGAAACGGCGCTGACGGGCTACGATTATGGCGCCGGGGTTCGCGTATTAAGCGGCACCAACAGCGCCTATGCCTATACCTGCGACGTTTCGGAAAAAGCGCTCGTGGAAGCGGCGGAATCGGCTGCAAGATCGCTCAAAGGCACGGCGGGCAGCTGCGTCGATCTGGTTGTTCAGCCGCGCCGGGCGATGCAGACGCCGGACGAGCAAAGAGCCGGATTGGAGCAATACGCCGCAGTGGCAATGCAGGCCTACCGCGTGGCGCGCGCGCAAAGCCCGCTTATCGTGCAGGCGACGGGCGCTGTTTCAAGCGTCGTGCAGCATGTCATGATCGCCAACAGCATGGGCGCATTTGTCGAAGATGACCGCGCGCGCACACGGCTTGTGATTCAGGCGGTGGCCGCGCGTGACAACGTGATGCAGACCGGCATGGAAGGCCCGGGCGCGGGCAAGGGATTTTCGTATGTGAAGACCCTCGATATCGATTGCATCGCGCGTGATGCCGCCAAGACTGCGCTCGTGATGCTGGATGCACCGTTTTGTCCTGCCGGTCAGTTCCCGGTGGTGGTGGACGGCGGCTTTGGCGGCGTTATTTTCCACGAGGCATGCGGCCATTCTCTGGAAGCGACAAGTGTGAGTAAAGGACACAGCGAATTTGCAGGCAAACTGGGGCAAATAATTGCAAGCGATAAAGTGACCGCCATCGACGACGGCACCATCGAAGGCGCGTGGGGCAGCATCGGCTATGACGATGAGGGCAACCCGTCACAGAAGAATATTTTGATCGAAAACGGCATTTTAATGGGATATATGATCGATCTGTTGGGCTCCCGGCGCATGAACATGAAGCCTACGGGCAACAGCAGGCGGCAGAACTACCGGTTTGCGCCAACTTCCCGCATGACCAACACCTTTATCGCCGCAGGCGTTGATACGGGGTTGATCCAAGGCGTTGACAACGGCCTGTATGCCAAGAAGATGGGCGGCGGAAGCGTGAACCCGCTGACGGGCGAATTCAATTTTGCCGTCATGGAAGGGTACTGGATCAAGGACGGAAAGATCGACAGACCTGTTCGCGGCGCGACGCTGATCGGCCGCGGCGGCGAGGTCATCATGCGGATAGACGCCGTCAGCACCGCCGTGGAATTGGGTCAGGGAATGTGCGGGTCGATTTCGGGCAGCGTGCCCACCAACGTCGGTCAGCCGATGATACGCGTAAGCCGACTGCTGGTTGGCGGAAGGGAAGGCTGAAAATGCGTGAACTATGCAAACAACTGGTACAGGATGCCATAGCAAACGGCGCGGACGCGGCGGACGCCATATGCATCCAGCGTTCCGGCGTCGAAGCGAACGTATTTGAGGGGGAAGTGGATGCCTTTGTCAGAAGCATCTCCCGCGGCGCGGGCGTTCGCGCGATGATCGGCGGACGTGTCGGCTACGCTTATACCGAAAAACTCGACGAGATCCAATCCGTAGCCCAGGCGGCGGTGGAAAGCGCTCGTATCTCCGATCCCCAACCCGGGGCGGGGATCTATACAGGCAGCAGCGTCAGCGGATGCGAACAGACACTTGCGCTGGATGATTCGCAGCTTATAACAAAAAAAGCGCTGGAGCTCTATGACGCGACAATGGCGCAGGGCGCGGCGAGCGTACAGGCCTGCCAGGCGGAGAGCACGCTTACCACCGTTTATTTTGCCAACAGTGCGGGCGTGGACAGCGTGGATTGCCGCAAGATGGCCGCGATTTTCGTGGAGCCCGTTGCCAAAAAGGATTCGTATACCGACAGCAACTACGCCTTTGCCGTAGAACCGGATATAGAAAAACTGGACGTGCAGGACGTGGCAAAGCGCGCATACGAGCGCGCGATGCAGTATTATGGATCAATGGAAGCCAAAGGAGGCGCGGTGCCCGTCGTTTTCATGGCGGATGCGCTGGCGGATCTGCTCAGCGCGTTTGTTCCGATCTTCTCCGCGGAAAACGCGCAAAAGGGCCTTTCCTTATTAAAGGGCAAGGAAGGCACGCAGATAGCACACCAAAGCATCACCTTAATCGACAGCCCGACCCACCCGCAGCTGCCGCTGCACTACGCCTTTGACGGCGAGGGTGTGCCGACCACACAGAAGAACGTGATCGACAATGGCGTATTGACGACGCTTTTGTATGATATCGCTTCCGCAAACCGGCAGGGGGTTACGCCCACCGGCAACGCCCACCGCAATTACAGCTCGCCGGTATCGATCGCGCCCTTCCATTTCTATTTCAAGCCCGGCGAAGCCGCGCTGGAAGAAATGCTAGCCCAAGCCAAAGACGGCATCGTCGTCGCGGAGGTCAGCGGCCTGCACGCGGGCGTAAACCCGACATCCGGCGATTTCTCGTTGCTTGCGAAGGGCTTTTCGCTCAAAGCCGGCAAGAAGGACACGCCGATCGACCAGATGGTGGTCTCCGGCAGCTTCTATGCGCTGATGAAGGGCGTCCGGTTGCTGGGCAGCGATTTGACGTTTGGCATACCGGGAGGATCGTGTTTCGGCAGCCCGAGCATGCTCATTGATGGGCTGACAGTTGCTGTAAACTGATCATCAAAAGACTTTGTTTTGTGATGATAGGGTCGGATGGTTTGCCCGTCATTGGAAGGGATGCGATAAGGTTTATCGCAAACTCTGGGATATCACATGCGGGTAAAGAGGCTAACCTTTGTGTGCATAGAAGGGCATTCTTTACAAAACGCGCGACTTTGCCTATAATAGGCGTAATCGAGAGATCTATCATACGATAAACCTGCGATGGGGACGCGCCAGTTGCCTTTACGGAACAAGCGAGTGCGGGACGGTGAAAGCCGCACGGAGTAAGCAATGTCGGACATCACCCCAAAGGGAACCGCTGCGTGCAGCTATTCCCAAGGGCCGCGCCGAAAGGTAGGTGCGGACGGAGTTGCCCGTTATGCAGTTGAGTGGACGCAGACAGCGTCAATTCGGGTGGTACCGCGGAATAGACCCTTCCGTCCCGTTGTGGACGGAGGGGTTTTGTGTATAAAAGTTTGGAGGACTCGGGATGTATAAAAAAGTATCGACGGACATGGACTTTCAGGCACGCGAGCAGGAGGTGCTGCAATTCTGGAAAGAAAACAGCATCGTGCAGAAATGCCTTGCGCCGCGTCCGCAGAGGGAGCCGTTTTCGTTTTATGACGGGCCGCCGACAGCCAACGGCATGCCGCATATCGGGCATTTGATAACGCGCAGCATCAAGGATTTGTTTCCGCGCTACAAGCGCATGCGCGGCTATGACGTTCTGTGCAAGGCCGGATGGGATACCCACGGCCTTCCGGTGGAACTTGAGGTGGAAAAACAGCTCGGTCTTGACGGCAAGGATCAGATCGAAGCCTACGGCGTGGAACCCTTCATCCAAAAATGCAAGGAAAGCGTTTGGAAATACAAGGGTGAATGGGAAAGCATGAGCAACCGTATCGCGTTTTGGGCCGATATGGAAAACCCCTATATCACCTATGAGAACGATTATATCGAGAGCGTATGGTGGTCGCTCAAGCAGATATTCGACAAAGGCCTTCTGTACCGCGGCCATAAGGTTGTACCCTACTGCCCGCGATGCGGCACGGCCTTATCCACCCATGAAGTAGCGCAGGGTTATCAGGATGTGACGGAAACCTCCATCTTCGTGCGCTTTTGCGTATCAGGCGAGGCAAATACCTACTTGCTGGCTTGGACGACAACGCCCTGGACGCTGCCGAGCAACGTCGCGCTTTGCGTCAACCCCAAGGAGCAATACGCTGTCATTCACGCAGCGGACGGTATGAATTATATCCTGGCCAAGGAACTGGTACCGGTTCTTTTCGGTTCGGATGTCACGGTTCTAAAGACGCTTCGCGGCGAAGATCTCGTCGGCATGTCCTACGATCCGCTGTTTGATTTTCAAAAGAAGGAAAGCGAAAACTGCTTTACCGTAACGGCCGACAACTATGTCACCTTAACCGACGGCAGCGGCATCGTGCATATCGCCCCCGCCTTCGGCGAGGATGACAGCCGCATCGGGCGCGCGTATCAGCTTCCGTTTGTGCAGATGGTCAACACCAAGGGTGAAATGGAACAGGTCACACCCTGGGCGGGCATCTTCTGCAAACAAGCCGATCCGCTGATCATGGATGCGCTGGAATCGAGCGGCCTTCTGTTTAAAAAGCAGGAATACGCGCACAGCTACCCGTTCTGCTGGCGCTGCGATACGCCGCTGTTGTATTATGCGCGCAGCACCTGGTTTATCCGCATGACGGAAGTGCGCGATACGCTGATCGCTTCCAACCGCTCCGTCAACTGGCTGCCCGAAAACATCAAGGAAGGGCGCATGGGCAACTTTGTGGAGAACGTCCTCGACTGGGGATTGTCCCGTGAACGCTATTGGGGCACGCCGCTGCCGTTGTGGACATGCGAGTGCGGTCATGTGGAAGCCATCGGCGGCATCGAAGATTTGAAAAAGCACGGCGCGGATGTGCCGGACGATCTGGAACTGCACAAGCCGTTCATCGACCGTATCACATTCCCGTGTCCGAAATGTTCGCAGCTGATGCACCGGGTCAGCGAAGTCATTGACTGCTGGTACGACAGCGGCAGCATGCCGTTCGCGCAGTTCCACTATCCGTTTGAAAACAAAGCGCTGTTCGACCGGTTCTTCCCGGCGCAGTTCATCTCCGAAGCGGTGGATCAGACACGCGGTTGGTTCTACACGCTTCTGGCCATCTCCACCTGTTTGTTCTCCCAGTCCAGCTTTGAAAACTGCATCGTATTGGGCCATGTGCAGGACAAAGAAGGGCAGAAGATGAGCAAGCATAAGGGCAACGTCATCAATCCCTGGGATGTGCTGGACAAACAGGGCGCGGACGCCGTCCGATGGTATTTCTACACCACCAGCGCTCCGTGGCTGCCGTCGCGCTTCTACCATGAAGCGGTATCCGAAGCGCAGCGCAAGTTTATGGGCACGCTGTGGAACACCTATGCGTTCTACATCCTCTATGCCGACATCGACAGCTTCAGCCCGTTTGATAAAACATGGCCGCAACCCGCCTATACCGTGATGGACAAATGGGTTTTGTCCAAACTCAACGCGCTTGTCGATTGCGTGACGCGCGAACTGGACGGCTACCATGTCACCGAGGCGGCGCGTGCGTTAAGCGGCTTTGTGGATGAATTATCCAACTGGTATGTGCGGCGCTGCCGTGAGCGGTATTGGGCGGGAGACAAAACGCCCGACAAATCCGCGGCATACCAAACGCTGTTTACGGTTTTGGAAACGCTCACCCGCTTGTGCGCGCCGTTTGTGCCGTTTTTGGCGGAGAGCATATACCAGAACCTCGTCAAAAGCGTAAACAAGGATGCGCCCGACAGCGTGCATTTGTGCGATTTCCCCGTGGCCGACATGGGCATGGTCGATGGAAAACTCGAGCAGGAGATGGACGATGCCGTGCGCATGGTGGTGCTCGGGCGCGCGGCGCGCAACGTCGCCAAGATCAAAAACAGGCAGCCGCTTTCCCGCATGATGGTGCAGGGTTCGGCGATACCGTCTGAAGAGATCGCTTCGATCATATTGGATGAACTCAACATCAAGCGCATGGAGACGACCTCCGACGCGCAGAGCTATGTTTCGTACCAGATAAAACCGCAGTTAAAAACGCTTGGCCCGAAATACGGCAAACTGCTTCCCGCCATATCCAACCATCTGAAGGAAGCGGACGGTACCGCCATCGTGCAGGCGGTCAAAGACGGCGGCACCTATGCGTTTATATTGGAAGGACAGGATATTGTGCTTACACAGGACGATCTGTTGATTTCCTCCGTGCAGAAGGAAGGGTTCGCGGCGCAAAGCGATTTCGATCTGAGTGTAGTGCTCGATTTAACGCTGAGTGAAGAGCTCGTTTCGGAAGGCCATGTGCGTGAGTTCGTATCAAAGGTGCAGAATTTGCGCAAGGAACTGGGCTTTGAGGTCACGGACCATATCCGCATCACATTGCAGGCGCAGGATCAAAGCATGGAAAAATTGCTGCTCCAAAGCGCGACCGAGATACAGTCGGATGTGTTGGGGGACAGCATTGAAAAAGGGGTCGGCGACGCTTTGCTGGATATAAACGGCATTGATGTGCTGGTCCATATAGAGAAGGCGTAAGATGTTTGTTTCGGATCGATGGGAAGATTATGAGTTATTGGACGCGGGCGACGGGATGAAGCTCGAGCGGTGGAAGGACGTGCTTTTGGCGCGCCCCGAGCCGCAGGCTGTCTGGCCGCAGCAACAGCCCCAACTGTGGGACAGGGCGGATGCGACGTACCACCGCTCCCAAACGGGCGGTGGCCGCTGGGAATTTGCCCGTTCGCTTCCCGAATGTTGGGAGGTCCGCTACGGTGAACTGCGCTTTGCCGTTCGGCCCACCGGATTCAAGCATACCGGATTGTTTCCCGAACAGGCTGTCAACTGGGATTTCATGCGCCAATGCATACAAAAAGCCAAAGGCTCTGTAAAAGTGCTGAACCTGTTCGCCTACACGGGCGGCGCGACGCTGGCGTGCGCGCAAGCCGGGGCGCAGGTTGTGCATGTGGATGCGGCAAAGGGCATGGTGCAATGGGCGCAGGACAATGCGAAGCGAAGCGGTCTTAACAAGGCGCCGATACGGTATCTTGTCGACGATGCGATGAAGTTTGTGCTTCGCGAAATACGACGAGGCAATCGGTATGACGGCATCGTGATGGATCCGCCGTCGTACGGGCGCGGGCCGGACGGGGAGATGTTCAAATTCGAGCAGGATGTGTATCCGCTACTAAAAGCCTGCGCGGACCTTATGAGCGATGATCCTATGTTCTTCGTGCTCAACAGCTATACGGCGGGGTTCGCGCCGCAGATCGCCGGCAACATGCTGCGCTGCGCGATAAGCGGCGGACAGGTGGAATCGGACAACATAGCGCTTCCGATGCAAAACGGCATGGTGCTTCCGTGCGGCGCTACGGCGCGGTGGACACCATGAAAACGCCGGACATCGTTTATGAGGACAATCACCTGCTCGTGTGCATCAAAGAGTTCAATGTGCCCTCCCAGCAGGACAGCAGCGGCGACGCGGATATGCTCACGATACTCAAGGCGTATATCAAAGAACAAAAGCAGAAGCCCGGCAACGTCTTCCTGGGGCTGGTGCACAGGCTGGACCGGCCCGCGGGCGGGCTGATGGTGTTTGCCAAGACCAGCAAAGCCGCGGCAAGGCTCTTTGCACAGATGCAAAGCGGTGCGTTTGAAAAGCGATACCTGATACGGGCGGTATGCGCGCCCGAAGCGGATAGCGGCGAATGGACCGACTTTCTGAAAAAGGAAGAGGGCAATCTGGTGCGCGTCGCCCGGGAAGGGGAAGCCGACGCACGGTTTTGCAAGCTGCAATACAGGGTTTTAAAAACGGAGCAGGACGGGTCGGCGCTCGCGGAAGTAAATCTCATAACGGGCCGTTCGCATCAGATAAGGGTACAGTTCGCATCCAGAGGCTGCCCTGTCATCGGCGACGCAAGATACGGAAAAGGCGGCACGCAGCTTAGGTTATGGTCGGCACATCTCGGGTTTTGCCATCCGACAAGGGGCGATGCATTGGCGTTTGATGCGCCGCAGCCCGAAGGATTCTAGCGATACGAAAGCTGCCCGTACGCCGCGTACGGGTTATTTTTCATGTTTATAAAGTCGTAAAGTACGGTTTGAATTTGACCAAATTATAGGAGGTCACCAAAGCTTGTGAATCGGTTCCTGGGATGGTATGATTTGTACTGTGCTTGAAAAGTGCCATCGACGGATAAAACGCATATGGGGGATGGATATTTGCCTAACCAAGAGGAAGAGAAAAGACTGGAACGAAATAAGGATATTCGCCGTATCCTTTGGAATGCCATCTATATTTTGCTCACCATCGGCATCATCGTCGTATTCGGACTGCTGGACCGCAACGTCGGCAATTTCTTTACACAGCTCGGTTCGCTCAAAGCGGAATGGGTTTTTGCGGCGGCGGGCGTCATGGTATTGTACTGGATATCTGAAGGCGAGATCCTGCATTTTATCACAGGGTTTCTCTATAAGGGATACAGCCGTTGGAAAACCTTTAAGATCGCGATGATCGGTGTGTACTATAGCGCGCTGACGCCGTTTGCATCCGGCGGACAGCCGATGCAAGTGATGCACATGCGCCGTGACGGGGTTCCCGTCGGGAAGAGTTCCAGCGTATTCTGTGCGAAGTTCATCATGTTTGAATTTGTCATATGCGCATTCTTTATCATCAGCCTGATATTTACCGGCACGCAGTTTTTTGCCAATTATCAGCAGGTCTTTTGGCTTACTTGCATCGGCTTTGGCATTAACGCCATCCTTGCGTTGATCGTGATACTCGCGCTGTTTTCCAAAGGCAAAATGCTGTTGCTGGGCACAAGACTGATCCATTTTCTGCATAAGATACATCTGGTGAAGAATCCCGAAAAACGCATCGTTTCCATGGCGGAATCATTGCAGGACTTCAGCATAAGCGGCATGCTGCTTCGCTCTGACAAGAAGCTGTTGATAGGCTCCGGACTTCTGACCGTTACGCAGATGGTCGTCCAGTTCTCCATCACTTACTGCATTTACCGGGCGACGGGGCTAAGCACCCATTCGCTGTTCCAGGTCATCTCCATGCAGGCTTTCCTGTATCTGACGGTGTCGTTCGTGCCGCTTCCCGGCGCGTCAGTCGCAAGCGAAGGCGGATTCTATCTGTTTTTCTCGATGTTTTTTCCGAGCAACAAGATGTTCATCGCGATGCTGATCTGGCGGTTCTTCTCGTACTATGCCAACATCATCTTCGGATCCTTCTTCGTGATCTACGATTCGATTCACAATCTTATCACAAAGCGAAATAAGCTTAAAAAAGCTTCCTAGCAACCTTCCAACTATATGATTGAATTAAAAAAGCTCCTTTTGCGGAGCTTTTTTGCTTTTGTGATTTGCCGATTTTCTATATGGTTCCGGCCTTGAAATAGGTTATCCGGTTCAAAAGCGTTCCGATCTCCTCCGGCCAATAGATGCGTGCGTGCAGGATGACACTCTTGGGTACGCCCTCTTGTATGTCAAACGCCAACAGCAGACGTTCGCCGTTCGCCTTTTCAAGCACGACCGGGTAATACTTGATGTTGTCGATCGTCAGCGTTTTTTCCGGGATCAACAGATCGGCACCCTTAAACGAAGACCAGGGACCGGTCTTTGTGCCATCCACGCCTGACGCTTCGGAAATACCTTCTGCTATAAGGCTTTGGGCCAAATCCCCGCTTGCCGTG
Organism: uncultured Christensenellaceae bacterium; assembly: GCA_942492795.1. Classification (GTDB taxonomy): domain Bacteria; phylum Bacillota; class Clostridia; order Christensenellales; family QAND01; genus RGIG3178. Next base: position 521,965 of record OW818639.1, on the reverse strand, counting down.
CCCGCACGGTATAAGGTTGTGGCGCCGCGTTCGGCAATGATCAATACCTGCCGGTTGATGGTATAGCGATAGAAGACGACGCCCAATACGGCCCACACGACAACAAGCGAACCCATCAGTGCCAACAGAAACGCCTTCTTTTTTTTGTCGGCGCTTTCACCGCGCTTTTTGAGGCTGTAATACACCGTGGGCAGTGCCAACAGAAAGAAGAGCAACAGATATACATTTCGTGCATCCGCCATTTTTTTCCCTTTCTTAATCCGACGAGCGCAGCTTCGTTTCGAGTTTTTGCGCGAAGATCGACAGGATGGTGGTGGTGTAGAAATAGATGACGGCAACGACGATAAACGGCGTAAACGGATCAAAGGTACGGGAGCGGATGATATCGCCTGTCCGTGTCAGATCATCCAGTGCGATATAGCCCGCGATGGCCGTCTCCTTGAGAACCTGTATACATTCGTTGACCAGCGCAGGCAAAATGTATTTGATGGCCTGGGGAATGATGACACGCCGCATCGTCTGATAATTCGTCATGCCAAGCGAACGGGAAGCTTCCGTCTGCCCGCGATCCACCGCCAGAATGCCTGCCCGGATAAGCTCCGATATATAGGCGCCCGAATTGATGGCAAAAGCGACAGAGGCTATGAGTACTTTGGGCAGGTTCACATCCGCCAGTATCGCGTAATAGATGATGACCAACTGCACCACCGCCGGTGTTCCGCGGATGATGCTGACGTATCCCTTGGCAATCGATGACAGGATGCGCACGTTCCAAATCCTAAGCACAGCCACCACGATGCCGATGACGATGCCCATTAAAAGCGCAAACACCGTGATCTGCAGCGTTACGCTCAGCCCTTTGAAAAACATCAGATAACGGCTCTCGCGTATCAGATTGGAATAGATGACACTGCTCGTGCTCTCCAACAATCCCATGGCATTTCCTCCCTTCTCTTACCCCGGGAACGAAGTTGCAAAGCCACTGCCTGTGGCAGTGGCTTTGCATTAGTTCTAAAGGGAGTGTTATTCCGTTGTGGAATACAGTTTGATCTTCTCCGCAATGGTGCCTTTGGTGATCAACGTGTTGAGCACCTTGTTGATTTCGGTTAAAAGTTCCGCGTTGCCTTTGTCCACGGCGAGCGCGTATTTCTCTTCGTCGTACTTGATGGCGGACACGATGGTCAATCCGCTGATCTGGCCCTGTATCATGGTGATGGGAAGGTTATCCCCGATGACGGCATCGATGCGGCCGTTTTTCAGATCCTGGCAGGCGAGCGTCAGGGAATTATAGTTGCTCATTTTGACGCCGGAAATCTCTTCCGCGATGAAGCTGCCGGTGGTGCCGGTCTGAACGCCGATCTTCTTGTTCTTCAAATCGGCTTCGGTTGCAATTTTCGATCCGTCTTTGACGATGACGACCTGAACTGCCGTATAGTAGTCAACGCTGAAATCCATGCTCTTCGCGCGCTCTTCCGTCTTGGAAAAGCCTGCTCCGATGAAATCGATCTTGCCGCTTTTCAACGCTGCCGGCAGGGAGTCGAACTCCATGTCCTCTACGCGAAGCGTAACGTTAAGCGCGTCGGCAACAGCCTGCGCGATGTCCTTATCCACGCCGATCACTTTGCCGGCGCTGTCCTTGAGTTCAAACGGCGGAAACGCCGCGTTGGTTCCCCAAACGATGTAACCCTTCGCTTTGATCGCGTCCAACTTGGTCGCCGGTTTCGGAGTGGACGTTGCTGCGGGACCTTGTGCGGTACAACCGATCACGGATGCCAACAGCGCCAGACACATTAAAAGGACAAAGATTTTACTCGTCTTTTTCATAATAGCCTCCCCATATGCATTATTGCTTAGCCCATTATATCACAAGGGAAAGTGTCGTCAAGGCATTTTCCGAAAACAATGGATAAAAATACAAACAATACATTGATATATGCATAAATGTTGCCGTTGGCGAATGGGAAGCAGCAGTGCCGGATTTTTCCTGTTCAGCAGCAAAGCGTGGTTTGAAAAAGTCTGGTAAGATAAATCGTATAGAAAGCACCGGTCGGTCAAAACGATGCGGGAAAGAAAAAGATAAGCGCCGCAGAGCCTCCGAGACGCGCATCGCATAATTATACATGAATGCCGAGTGGTTGACAGCAGGGCGGGATGATGTAAAATAAGGAGAAACGGTGAAAAGTGAAAAAAGGAGCAATGGAATGCACCCCTCGTTTGCAACGCGCATGGAATCACTCTCGGGCAGTGCCATACGCGAAATATTGAAGATGACGGAAAATCCCGAAATCATTTCCTTTGCGGGCGGGCTGCCAAATGCCCGCAGCTTTCCTGCCGCAACGATCGCGGAGCTCTGCGGACGTCTGATCACACAGCAGGGGGCCAAGATCCTTCAATATGGCGTAACCGAAGGCTGGGCGCCGCTGCGCGAATCGGTCATCGAAGTTATCAAGCCGCGCGGCATCGCATGCGGCATGGAAAACGTACTGATCCTTACCGGTTCGAGCCAGGGCATCGAGTTGTTCACCAAGGTTATGATCAATCCCGGCGATGTCATCTTGTGCGAATCGCCGACGTTTTTGGGCGCATTGCAGATATTTGCGAGCTATCAGGCCAACGTCATCGGCGTCGAGATGGAAAATGACGGCGTCAACATCGAAAAACTCGAGCAGGCGATGGCGCAACACAAGCCCAAATTCTTCTATACCATCCCAACATTCCACAATCCCACCGGCTGTACGATGAGTGCACAGAAGCGCCGGCAGATAGCCGATCTGGCAAACCGCTACGATACGTTTGTGTTGGAAGACGATCCTTACGGCAGCCTTCGCTATTACGGGAAGGCGCTTCCCGCCGTCGCTTCGTTTGATACGCAAGGACGTGTCGTGCATCTGATCAGCTTTTCCAAAACCGTTTCCCCCGGACTGCGCGTAGGCGCTGCGATAGCGAAACCGGATATCCTGCGCGCCATGGTCGTCAACAAACAGGGGGCGGATACGCATACCAGCAACTTAAGCCAGGCGGTGGTGGACGCGTATATCCGCGAAGGCCATTACTTTTCGCATATCGAAGAGATTTTGCCGCCCTATCGCATACAATTGAAAACCATGATGGACGCATTTGAATACTTCCCGCAAGACGCAAAGCATACGTCCCCCGAAGGCGGCCTGTTCGTGTGGTGTGAATTGCCCCAGGGCATCGATGCCAAAGAACTTGCATTCAAGGCTGTACAGCGCAAGGTGGCATATGTTCCGGGGACGTTCTTCTACCCGGAAGGCGGGCATTTGAACACCATTCGGCTGAATTTTTCCGCCAGCGAGCCAACGCGTATAGAGGAAGGCATGCAACGTCTGGGAGAATTATTCTGTGAACAGATACAGTTTCAAAACGGAAGGAGATGATCCGCATGAACGCCTACGATGTGCTGATGCAGCGCGGATTCATAAAACAGGTAAGCCACCCAGAGATCAAGGAACTGCTAGGCGAAAAGCAAGTGACGTTCTATACGGGTTATGATCCGACCGCGGACAGTTGTCATGTCGGACATTTTATGCAGCTTATGGCGATGAGCCATCTGCAAAAAGCCGGCCACAAACCCATTATTCTGGTAGGCGGCGGCACGGCTACGGTTGGCGATCCCTCCGGGCGGAACGATCTTCGGACCATGATGCCGCTCGAACAGATTGCCAAAAACGCCGAGGCGCTCAAGGTTCAGATGTCCCGCTTTTTGGATTTTTCCGAAGGACGGGCCATGATGGTCAACAACGCGGACTGGCTGTTGAAGCTCAACTATATCGGACTTCTTCGGGAAGTGGGCACCTGCTTTACCGTCAACCGCATGTTGGCGGCGGAGTGCTACAAAAGCCGCTATGAAGAAGGCCTGACGTTCCTTGAGTTCAACTATATGATTATGCAGGCCTACGATTTTCTGCATTTGTACCGGACGCAAAACTGTGTCTTACAGCTTGGCGGCGATGACCAGTGGAGCAATATCCTGGCGGGAGCAGATTTGATCCGCCGTCTGGAAAAGGGCAGCGCCTATGCGATGACGTTCCAGCTTCTGACCAACAGCGACGGCACCAAGATGGGCAAGACCGCCAAGGGCGCGCTTTGGCTTGATCCCAAAAAGACGAGCCCCTATGATTTCTATCAGTACTGGCGCAACGTCGAGGACAGCAAGGTTAAGGAATGCCTGTTGCTTTTGACATATTTGGATATTGACGAGATTGAAAAACTGGGCAGCCTGAAGGACACGGACATCAACCTGGCCAAAAAGCGGTTGGCCTTTGAGGTGACCAAAATGGTCCACGGGCAAACCGAAGCGCAAAATGCCGAGCAGGCCAGCGAAGCGCTGTTTGGCAGCGGCGGGGATATCCTGAACATGCCGACGACCGTCATCACATGCGATCAGTTCGCGCAGAATCCGACCGTTGTGGATATGCTGGTGCTGTGCGGACTTTGCAAGAGCAAAGGCGAAGCCCGGCGGTTGATCGAAGGCGGGGGCGTTACCGTGGACGATGCGCGCGTGTATGACTTGAATCAGCCGATGGATGAGACGGCCTTAAAGACCGGTGTTATCATTCGAAAAGGCAAAAAAGCATACCATCGCGTGATGTTGCAGCGTTGAGGGGCTACCGCACCATAGCCTCGGAATCCTTTGCGGAAACTGTTGTCAAAAAAAGCCGCTTCTTGGCGTTTGCCTATCCGGTTCAGGATGCGCAACAGGCGATCAAGGCGCTGGATGCGTTGAAAAAGGCGCATTACGCGGCGACGCACCACTGCTATGCCTATATCATCGGCGAGACCGCGAATCAGATAAAGTACTCCGACGACAATGAACCGCAGGGGACGGCGGGGCAGCCGATATTGGAGGTGCTGCTTAAAAAGCAGCTATCCTATGTGCTCGTAGCGGTTGTCCGATACTATGGCGGCGTACAGCTGGGCGCAAACGGGCTGGTTCGAGCGTATGGAGCCGCATGCACGGCGGCCGTCGACGCAGCCCAAATCTGCGAGATGGTGGTTGCACAAGCACTTCTGATACAGTGCGAATACGCCATGTTTCAAAAGGTGGAGCGGTTTGTCAAAAGCGCCGGATCCATCGTGCAAAGAAGCGAATTCGCACAGAGCGTAAGCATCCATGTGCTCTGCAAAAAGGGCGATGAAGACGCGCTCGTGCAGGAAATCCAGGAACTATGTGCGGGTTGTGCCACCTGTACGATTTTGGAGGAGACTTTGGTTAACTGGCCTAACCCTACGGCAAATATTTGACATTTACCCATGGGAACGGCTACAATACAAGCATTATATAGGGGGAAAACAGTATGGAGCTTACAATAGAAAAGACCCTGCATCCGAAAGCAAAACCCTCGGATGAAAGCAAGCTGGGCTTTGGAAAAGTTTTTACCGACCATATGTTTGTGATGAATTATACCAAAGGCCGCGGCTGGCACGATGCGCGTATCGTCGAATATGCGCCGTTTTTGATGGAACCATCTGCGATGGTGCTGCACTACGGGCAGGCGATTTTCGAAGGGCTCAAAGCCTATCGCTGGCCGGACGGGTCCATCCGTCTGTTCCGCCCGATGGAGAACCTCCTTCGCTTCAACCGCAGCGCACAACGGCTTTGCATTCCGCAAATCGATGTCGATCAGGTCTACGGCTATTTGAAAGAGCTGCTTAAAATAGATGCGGACTGGGTACCCAGAACCCCGGGAACGTCTTTGTATATCCGCCCGTTTGCAATTGCGCTGGACGCCGCTCTGGGTGTACATGTGGCGGAAACGTACGCGTTTATGATCGTACTCTCGCCCGTTGGCGCATATTATTCCGAAGGGCTAAAACCCGTCAAGATCCTCGTGGAGAACGAATACGTCCGTTCCGTCCGCGGCGGCATGGGATTTGCCAAAGCTGCGGGCAACTATGCGGTCAGCCTGATCGCGGACCAAACCGCAAAGGAGAACGGCTGCGCGCAGGTGTTGTGGCTTGACGGTGTAGAGCGCAAATACATCGAGGAAGTCGGTTCGATGAACATTTTCTTCAAGATAAACGGCAAACTCATCACGCCCACGCTGCAGGGTTCCATTTTGGGCGGCATCACGCGCAAGAGCGTGTTGGAGCTGGCACCCAAATTGGGCTTTGAGGTACAGGAGCGTCCGATCAGCATCGACGAAGTGTACGAAGCACATCAGAACGGCACGCTTGAAGAGGTGTTCGGATCGGGTACGGCAGCCGTTATATCGCCCGTCGGGCACCTTATCTATAAAGGGGAAGACCTGCAGGTGGCAAACGGAGAAATGGGCCCCTGCGCGGAGAGTATCTACAACGCACTGACCGGCATCCAATTCGGGCTGGTACCGGATGAGATGAATTGGACAGTATCCCTGTGACGCAGATACCTTGCGCCTGAGGAGGAAACCATGAATCGCAAACGCTCTTTACGGAAGCTTTGCATGGCGCTTTGCGCCTCGTTGTTGTTTGCTTACGGGGCTTTTGTCCCCCAAACCATCGCCTATGCCGCCGGAAACCTGGACGTCGTCGGCGGCTTGACACTAAACCCAGCCAGCCTTCCGGCATCCGGCGGCACTGTTACCTTAAGTGGGGTACTCAAAAACAATACGGATGCGGCCATCACCACCGTGACGCTGGGTGTTGACGACCATCAGCTCGAAATCAATGAAACCATCGCGGCCGGAGCCTCCCGGTCGTTTTCCATGTCGGGTGTGACCATCTCTGCGGGCGATATTGGCCGCGAAAAGACGCTGACCATCGATTGGGCGGGATCGGGTACGCCGGCATCGGGCACCAACACTGCCACCTTCACCGTTCCGCTGCGGGCAGAGACCGTCTCACTCGAGTTTACCCGCACGGCGAACAACACAGCGGTGCAGATGGGCGATACCGTCAAATTGACGTACAATTTCAAGAATACGGGTACCGCCGTTATCACGAACCTGACGCTTACCGATTCGTGCGTGGAGGGAACCATCCTGTCGGGATTAACCCTCAACCCGGGCGAGTCCCATACGAAGACATCCTCCGTCGTTGTCAATGCGGAGATTTCATCCGTTCCGAAGGCGGAATACACCGCCGCCGGATCGACCAAGTCGAAAACGCTGGAGGCGTTGTTAATCAAGCTTGCGGCAGCTGAGCTGTCCGTCACCGCTACGGTCGATAAAACCCAGCTTACCTCCGGGGATACCGTCACATTCAGCATCGTCATAACCAACAACAGCCCCGTTGCGGTATCGGGCATCAATGTGACGGACGATTTGGGCACCATCGTGAAAAGCGGCGCCAACATCGCGGCAACCACGGGATCGACCCCCAAGCTGCTGAACATCACCTATCCGGTCGCGATGACAGCCGGGCGCACGGTCTCCTTCACCATTACCTATCCTTCCGGTACAAGTTCCGCAACGAAGACATCAACCCCCATCGCCATCACAGTGCTGCAGGCGGGCAGCCCGCTCACGCTGGATGTTTCGGCAAGTCCGATAGCGATGATGTTTCCGGGCGATGTGACGTTCACCATCACCGTTACGAACATAAGCGGCCAAGCCATATCGAACATCAACGTCAAAGAGACCGCGCTTGGCGATTTCGGATCCATCATATCGCTGGCCCCCGGTGGAACGCAGACGCTCAAAAAGGTATCCAGGCTTACGCAGGCGGGAGCCTTTACGTTTACCGCGACAGGCACCGACGCGCTTGGCGCCGCCATCATGGCCGCAACCAAGCAGATATCCGTCACAAGCCAGGTGGGGACGCAAACGCCGCAGGTCGTCAGCCCTTCAAGCTCCGACACGCTGCACACGTTGTTTGTCATTATGATCGTCATCATTGTGCTGATCGTGATAGCCGGAATCGTCTTGGCGATCCTGATCATTTTGGAGAAGCGCAAAGGCGGACCCAAAGGCGGGGGATCTTCCAAACGCCGCAGAAACGCGGTTGATTGGGAGGAGGATTCGGACGATGAAGACCTTCAAATAGCCACAAAGCGCGATCAGACGCGGATCCAGCCCGATTCCAACCGCCGTTATTCTTCCATAGAGCACACACAGCCCATTCTGCGCAGTGCGATTGCGACTGATGCGGCACAAGGCGTGCGAACGCCCGGACGACGCCGCGCCTATACGCTGGGCGCTGATAAGGAGAACCTCCCGCGTCACGGCATCATCGAGGAAGAACAGAGCAGGGTTTACGGACCCTTGGCCAATCCGAACGAGCCGTCGGCATCACCGGATTCCAGTGAAGATGCCAAGCAAAGGGTTCTGCGGCGCCCCGATATGCTCGAAGACAGAGCGCCCCTGCGCCGCTCGCGCTTGCATGACGAGGAGCACAACGCGAGTCTTGATCAGCGGTACGATTCGGACCTGAGCACCCCGCAGGGACACCGAAGGCCGCCGATGCCGGATGAAGGCGAAAAGCCGCAGGTGCATCTGCGCTATGAGAACGAGGATGACGATTTGCCGCCGTTGCGGCCAAGACGAAGAAGATAATGCCTCGCAACGTCGATTTTGTTTGTCGATACACGCTTACTCCCCCCAAAAACGGGGGGAGTTTTTATATCCGTACGGTATTATGGCGGATGAACAGACCGATCTTCGAATCGCAGGACGGCTTTTGCCACAAGGATCACAGCAACAAGATTGTGCTTTCAAGCGGGATGCATTTTGGGTATAATAAGGACATGGAATTCCTTGGTTTTACGCAACAGACGTTTACTTTTTTTATGGAGCTTGCTTTTCACAATACGCCGCAGACAATGCAACAAAAGCGGGATGTGTTTGAAGCACATGTTCTGAGCCCCTTGCGTGCGCTCTCTAGCGCCTGTGAGCAGGTGCTGTTTGCACAGGATCCGAAAATTGATTTTCGTCCTGTTATGGGCGGAACGATTTCGCGCATACGCCGCGATACGCGTTTTTCCAACAACAAGCAGCCCTACCGCGACTATATGTGGCTGGATTTTCGCCGTAAAAACGAGGATTTTCATCTGGGATTTTGCTTTTCCGTCTCCCCGCGGGGTTCACTTGTGCTCATGGGCATGCATGAAGCCTCCACACAAGCAAAAAACCGGATGCGACAATACGCCGTGCAGTATCAAACGCAATTCATCGAACTGCACGAGGAACTTAGGGCTCAGGGATATACTCTTTGCGGAGAAGACTATAAAAGGCCGATGACGGCGGACGTTCCGCCGCAAGTGTATGCGTTCGGGCAGAAGAGATGGTTTTCCTATCAAAAGGCCATACCGCTTACCGATACCATGCAGGAAAAGTTTGCGCAGGAGTTACAGGGATATATGTTGGAATTGTCACCGATGTATGCGTTCTTGCGACGCGCTTTAAATTAGGAGGGATACCATGCAAGCCAAAGACAATTTATGTATCAACGCCATCCGCGTACTTGGATCAGACGCGGTGGACAAAGCCAACAGCGGGCATCCGGGAATCGTGCTGGGTGCGGCGCCGATGGCATTTGCGCTGTTTGCAAAGCAGATGGTACACGACCCCGCCCATTCCAAATGGCACAACCGCGACCGGTTTGTGCTCTCCGCAGGGCATGGCAGCATGCTTTTGTATTCGCTTTTGCATCTGTTCGGCTACGACCTTTCGATAGACGAGATCAAACGGTTCCGCCAATGGGGTAGCATTACCCCGGGGCATCCGGAATTCGGCCTGACCGACGGTGTGGAAGCGACAACGGGTCCTTTGGGGCAGGGCATCGCGATGGCTGTCGGGTTCGCCATGGCGCAGGCGCATTTGGCGGCGCAATTCAACCGTCCGGGATTCCCGATCGTCGATCACTATACGTATGCGCTCAGCGGCGACGGCTGTCTGCAGGAAGGTGTTTCGGGGGAAGCATGTTCGCTTGCCGGAACGTTGAAACTGGGCAAGCTGATCCTGTTGTATGACCGCAACCAGATAACCATCGAGGGCGATATCAAAACCGCCTTCACGGAGGATGTCGGCGCGCGCTACCGCGCTTACGACTGGAACGTCATCGAAGATGTTGACGGGGATGATGTCGATGCGATCGAAAAGGCCATCGAAAGCTGCAAATCGCAGGGCAAACCCAGCCTTGTCATCGTTAACACGAAGATAGGGCGCAACTCGCCGATGGAAGGAAGCGAGAAGTGCCACGGTGAGCCGTTGGGTGAAGCGAACACATGCGCCTTGCGCGATACCGTGCAATGGCCGCTAAGGGAAAAGTTCTCCATACCGCAGGAAGTCTATGACACCTGCCGGGAATACGCGCAAAAGGGCGCCAAACAAAGACTGCAATGGGAAGCCATGATGGCGGATTATAAAAAGGAGCATCCGGCGCTGTATGATGCATATCAGACAGCGTTTACAAAGGGCCTGCCGCAAAACGTGGATGTCAATGCGCTTTTAAAGACCGCGAAAGCGGGCGCCACACGCAACGCATCCGGCGCTGTGCTCAATTCACTCAAGGATATGGTTCCAAGCCTGTTCGGCGGCAGCGCCGATCTGGCCCCGTCCACCAAGACGATTCTGGAAGGGACGCCGTTCTTTACGCCCGAATCCTACGAAGGCCGGAACGTGCATTTCGGCATACGCGAATTTGCGATGGCTGCCATTGCCAACGGATTGAGTCTGCATGGCGGTGTTCGCCCCTATGTTGCGACGTTCTTCGTGTTTTCCGACTATATGAAATCCGCCATTCGCTCAAGCGCACTGATGCATCAGGGCGTCATCTACGTACTCACGCACGACAGCATCGGTGTCGGTGAGGACGGTCCCACCCATGAACCGATCGAGCACTTTGCTGCATTCCGCTCCATGCCGAATTGTCATACGTTCCGTCCGGCCGATGCGAAGGAAACGGTCGCGGCATATCTGTATGCGTTGGAGCACAACGGCCCGACACTGCTGGCACTGACAAGACAGAACGTCGGACTTCTGGAGAATACGGGACTTTTAGCCAAACGCGGCGCGTATACCATCGTCGATTGCGAGGGGGATCCGGATGTCATTCTCATCGGCACCGGCAGCGAGACGGAGCTTTGCGTCAAGGCGGCAAATGCCTTAAAGGAGCAAAACAAGCGCGTGCGCGTCGTGAGCATGCCATGCATGGAACTGTTTTACGAACAGGATGAAGCGTACAGGGAATCGGTATTGCCCAAGCGCATAAAGGCCAGAGTCGCGGTCGAGGCGGCATCATCGTTTGGCTGGCACCGCATCATCGGGGACTGCGGCGAGACGGTGTGCATCGATCATTTCGGTGCGAGCGCGCCCGGGCCCAAGTTGTTTGAAGAGTTCGGGTTCACATTGGACAATGTCGTCGCAAAAGCTGTTATCGCGATGCAAAACGCATCGAAACAATAAAGCAATTTGAATTGCGTGGAGCATGCACCGCTTAGCACAACGTGCGGGCGGAGCATGCGTTTGCCGGCATAATACACATCGGCCGGCAAACGGCGCCTGATGTTTGAAGGGGGAACTATGGAACCTGTTTTGGTGGGGCTTATGGCTTTTGCCGTTGTATTGCTGATAGTCGTTATTGTTCTGCAGCTTAGGCAAAGCGGCGCAAAAGGGCTCAATGAGCAGCGTGAAAAACAACTGATGGATGCCGTGCTCTCGGTACGAAAGGACAACGAGGCAACCGTGCAGTCAAGCATGCGCACGCTCGGAGAGCTGTTGAACAATGCCCAGAACCAATCGGCGACCATGCAGGACAAGCGATTGATCGAGCTGAGCCAGAGCATGACGCAGCGGCAGGACAGCCTGCAAAAGAGCTTGGCCGAGAGCCTTCGTGCGATGGATACGCGCATCATGGAACTGGTGCGTTTGACCGATGCGCGTATGGAACAGATGCGCAACACCATGGAACAGCGCATCACAGCGATGCAGGCGGACAACAGCAAACAGCTGGAGCAGATGCGCGCAACCGTGGACGAAAAGCTTCAAAAGACGCTGGAAGAACGCATCGGAGCTTCGTTCAAGCTGGTCAGCGAACGGCTGGAACAAGTCTACAAAGGCCTTGGCGAAATGCAGTCGCTTGCCGTAGGCGTCGGGGATTTGAAAAAGGTGCTCTCCGGGGTTAAGACCCGCGGTATGTTGGGCGAGATACAGCTTGGCGCTATTTTGGAAGAGATTTTAACGCAGGAGCAGTATTCCACCAACATTGTCACCAAGCCGGGCTCCGGCTGCCCTGTGGAATATGCCGTTAAGCTGCCCGGAGACGAATCGGGTTCCGTGTATCTGCCCATCGATGCGAAATTTCCCGCCGATACCTACAATGCGCTTCTTGAAGCGTATGATACCGCCGACAGCACACTGGTTCTGGTGGCCACCAAGAACCTTGAACGCACCATCAAAAACTTTGCGAAATCCATCCACGATAAATACGTTGATCCGCCGCACACGACGGATTTTGCCATCATGTTTTTGCCGTTTGAAGGCCTGTACGCCGAAGTGGTTCGCAACGGCATGGTCGAAACGCTGCAGCGCGATTACCGTGTGAATATCGCGGGACCCACCACGATGGCGGCTCTTTTGAACAGCCTGCAGATGGGGTTCCGCACGCTTGCGATCCAAAAGCATTCGAGTGAGGTCTGGAATGTGCTGGGCGCGGTCAGAACGGAATTTGATAAATTTGCCGATGTGCTGGATGCGACGAAAAAGCAGCTGGAAAATGCCCACAACAGGCTGGAAGATCTTGTGGGCGTGCGTACGCGGCAAATACAGCGCAAACTCCGCACGGTGGGTCAGTTGCCGGAGGAGCAATCCAAGCAGGTGCTGGAGCTTAGCGATTTGGAAACGGATGATGAGGGGGAAGGGATCGAATGAAGTTCAACTACGACCTTGTGGGGAAAATCGGTTCGATGGCGTTGATTCGAAAAGAGGACAACGATGTCGACTACAATATTTTTTCGCGCGTATCCAGCGAACTCAAGCCCGGCATGATCTGGATATCCTCCGGTGCTACGGAAATCGGAAGACTGGATTTCATCAAGCGTTTTGGCCGCGAATTGCAGGGCGATCTGGACGATGTCAAAACGGATTACGCCGCGCAGGGGCAGGCCATCCTGATGGAAAACTACAGGCGCTTCATCCATCCGTCCTATTCGGTGCGGCAGGTGTTGGTGGAACATCAGCATTTCAATGATCCGGAAAAACGTGCGCATCTTAAGAATCTTTTGATCCGCGCCCGCGATCAGAACGCGATACCGATTGTCAACTACAACGATCCGGTCTCCTTCACCGAAAACAGAAAGATGGAGCTGATGGAGCTCAAATCCCGCATTGACGGGCCGGTGGTGGAGTGCATCGACAACGACGAAACGGCAGCCGTCATCACCAGCATCGTATCGGCCAGAACGCTGGTCATTCTGAGTTCCGTGGACGGCATCTACATCGACCCTATGGATCCGCAAACGCTCGTCCGCGAGATTAAAGGCACCACGCCGAAGGATTTGGAAAAGCAGATCGAAAAATACCAGGCGTTTTGTGTCGGCGCCAGCAGGCTCGGCGCCAACGGTGCACAGGCCAAACTTGAGTTCATCAAGAAACCGGCCATGGAAGGCACTACCGTCATCATCGGACACGCGCGCCACCGCCTGAGCGATCTGATACAAGGCGCTGTGCCATGCACGGTCATCGGACTTGACATCTGACGCATTGCGCGCTTTAGAGGAGGATGCCGTGTACGGACAATTGCTTCAAATTCTGGGCAGACGGCCTGTGTTGCATGAAAAGAGCACGGCTGCCTTCTGGAATGATCCGCACGTGTCTGTGGGCATGCTCAAGGCGCACCTTGACCCGCATGTGCAGGGCGCCACGCGGGAGCATGCATTTGTAGACCGCTCCGTGGCGTGGATTAAAAGAATCCTGCCGCCGGAAAAATACAAAAAACTGTTGGATCTTGGCTGCGGCCCCGGATTGTATGCGGAGCGCTTTTGTTTTAGCGGATACGACGTGACGGGCGTGGATCTATCCGAGCGTTCGATCGCCTACGCGACGGAGCGATCCGAATGCCAGAAACTTCACATCGAATATCGGTTGGAAGATTATCTTAGTTTTAGCGATTGTGATACGTATGATATAGCGACGCTGATCTATTGCGATTTTGGCGTGCTGCCGCCCATAGACCGCCGCACGTTGCTGCACAACGCTTTTGCTGCCTTAAAGAGCGAAGGTGCGTTGCTGCTGGATGTGTTTACGCCACGGGAATACAAAAACAAGCCGGAGGGCATGCGGATTCAATATTGTGACGACGGTTTCTGGAGCGAAGAACCACATGCGCTGATCGATTCCTTTTTCCGCTTTGACGATAGCCGTGATTATTGCGACCGGCACATCGTTTTGACATCTGCATCACTGGGCTGCTACCATTTGTGGAATCACGCATTTACCGTCGATGAATTGAAGGGCGATCTATTATGCGCCGGATTCGCGCGCGTGGATTTTTACAACGATGTTGCCGGCGCGCCGTATTCGAAAAACGGGCGTACTCTGTGTGCGATAGCATACAAGAGCGTCTGAATCCATCGCACAGGCAGAGTCATGGCGCTTTGTCGCGGATAAGCCTGTGCCGACGCTCCAAAGCGGGATTCCGATGGATTTATCTTTCCGATAAAACCGGCGCAAGGGCTTTTCTTCCATCGTGAAAATCATTATAATTAGGTAAAGTGCATAAACCGCATTGTAAGGTATGCACGCGCATTTGAAGTTGAAAGGAATGTTTTGTATGAAGGGGATATTTTCGGGCGGTTTTGGCGGGCTGGTCAAGGGATTGAACGACCTTATGCCGCAGGATGGTTCGTCCGCTTCGGCAAGTTCGCAAGGTTCGGCGGATTCCGGGTATTACGGCACACAGCAGAACGCGCCGCAGGACAAGAGTGAATTGGACGATCTTCGCAAACAGGAAACCGACGTATATACCCAGATCGGCAAGCTTATGGTAGCGCAGCAAGGTTCCTCGGCATTCGGGGAATTGTCGGAAAAACTCAATCAAATCCAAAGCGATATACAGGCAAAAGAACAGAAGATCATGGAAGCGGAACTGGCCATACAACGCCAGCAAGAGCAAATTCGGCAGGCGGAACAGGCCAGAGCGCAACAGGAGCAAGCCGGCAGACAGACGTCGTCGCAATCCCTCTGCGTGCAATGCGGCACAGAGAATCCGCCGGGCGTTAAATTCTGCCAGCAATGCGGTACCCGAATGGGGGAACCGACTTTGCGCTTCTGTTCGCAATGCGGATCAGAGAATCCCGCGGATACCAGATTTTGTGGCAGCTGCGGCACAAAGTTGGGAGCATAAGATGGCATCGTACAAGCAATCGTGCATCCATTGCAACACGCTGATAGACAGGGACGTACGCTTTTGTCCGAACTGTGCGAGTCAAAGTCCGTTCGGCTACCAGTGTCCGTCGTGCCTTCGATCGATACAGAAGAATCAGCGGGTTTGCGCCGGCTGCGGCAGGCCGCTGTATGTCAACTGTCCGGCATGCGGCAAACCGACATTTGTGCAGCAAAACTGCGAACAATGCGGACAAAACCTGACGAAGCGCTGCGAGAACCGCCGCTGCCAGGCAACGCAGTTCTTTGAAAATACCAAATGTACCGCATGCGGAAAACAAATGAAATAAGGGGAAACGCGATGCTTAAATCATTTACCAGAAATTATGAGGACAACTCGACGGAAGCGGGATTTGAATTCACGTTCTATTGCGATATCTGTCAGGACGGCTACCGAAGCTCCTTTGTCGAATCCGAGACGTATAAGAAGCGCAAGGGAATCCGCGGATTGTCGGCCGGTGCGTCGGTTATAGGCGGATTGTTCGGCGGGGCAGCCAGCCATCTTGGCTATTCGCTCGCGCGCGGCGGGGATGTGCTCTCCGAGCGGTTTGAGGACAGGAGTCCCGAATGGCATAAGGAGCACGAACGCGCGTTTGAATTGGCGCAGAACGAAGCGCAACAGCATTTCCACCGTTGTCACGGATGCCGCAAATGGGTCTGCGATGCGGATTACAACGAAGACGAAGGCATGTGCGTCGAATGTGCGCCGCGCCAGGAAATCTATGTGGCGCGCGCCAAAAGCGATGCGATGCGCCGCAATATCGACGAGAAGGCGCAGACTGCCGTGGTTTGGAACGGCGAAATCGAGAGCAAGACGACGGTATGCCCCGTCTGCGGCAAGCCCGCCGGAAACGGGAAATTTTGCAACAACTGCGGTGCGTCCATGGCGCGCAAAGCCTGCTCCAACTGCGGCGCACAGATGTCGCCGGAGGTAAAGTTCTGCAGCGAGTGCGGATGTTCGATGTCTGCGCCCGTACAGCTCCGGTGCAAGAATTGCGGAGCGGAACTGGAAAGCGGTGCCAAATTCTGCGGGGAGTGCGGCACACGCACATAACGGAAGAAGAGGTGGCTATCATGGCGATTTGTCCGGAATGCAACTCTGTGGTTCCAACAGGAATCCGGTTTTGTACCAATTGCGGCGGCAGGGTCGACGTCGATGTGAAGGTTGGCTATACAGACCGTACGAAAAGGCCGCCGTCCGAAAATGAACGCAATGTGGTACAGTCATCCCGCGCGGAGCAACGCCTCCGGATACAGCCGATCGACGAAAAACGGCCCTTGCCATACGATCGCGATCAGCCAAAGAGCCCAACGCCGTTGCAAACGGATGCACGGCGCAATTACAGCGATTATCTGGCGCCGGAAAGCGATTTGGCCGAAAACAATCTAATGTCGCGTGAAAGGCACCAGGCGCGTGATTCGCAGAAGAAACCTCCTCAGGAGGACTCGGGGCTGTTTGACGACGACAAATTTTATCAGGATAAAAAGCCGAAAAGGCCGGTGCGTGAAACCGAAGAGGATTGGCAGCAGACAGCGGCAGCACAGACGCGGCCAGCACCCAAGTCACGGCCATCGCAGATCCATGTGCTTAAAACGGGCGAGTGTTTGCTCTCGATGCTCCTTGCCATCATACCGATCGTCGGTATTGTGATGGGCATGCTCTGGGCGCGAAGCTCCACAAATCCCAACCGGCGCAATCTGTCCATTGCAATGGTGGTATTCAATGCGGCGGAAATCGTGCTGGGCGGCATTGCGTTTGTGCTTTTCACGTTCGTGTTGTAGCATGGCCTGTACGGAAGAAACGCAAAGATGGTTACAGCGGATAAGGTTGCCTCACGGCAGCCTTTTTGCATCGTGATTCGGTGCAAGAAGGCCATCGGATACATTCGGGTTTTCCGCTTCGAATTGCATGGAAACAAAACCTGTACGATGGTATGATATAAAACGAAACGGCATGTACGGTGATCCGTAAGTGTGAACCAGGAAGGGGATAAAAGGATGGGAAAACCAAAGACACAGCGGCTTCGGCGCCCCAACCGGTTGTTGTATGCGCTGGGGAAAGCTGTCCTGATTCCCTATTTTCGCTTACGCTATCGCTATCGTGTTATCAAGCATGACCTGCCAAAGCTAAAGCCGCCCTATATTGTGGTGGCGAACCACGCGTCCAGCCTGGATTTTTTGATCATGATGCTCGCGATGAAGGGGCTTGACATACGCATTGTCACAGCCACCGTTTTTTTCTACAATCCGATGCTGCGCACTTTTTTAGGTTGGATGGGCTGTATCCCGAAACTGCAGATGGTGGCCGATCCGGTCTCCATTCGCCAAATGCTCACGGCGGTCAAAGAAGACGGTGTTTTGGGGTTGTTTCCGCACGGGCAGGTATGCCACAGCGGCAACGATCTGCCGCTGCCAAGCGGAACCGGGAAGCTTCTGCGTCACATGCAGGTGCCCGTCGTAAACATTGAAATTCGCGGCGCGCATCTGAGCAAGCCGAAATGGGCCTACAAACAGCGCCGCGGCCGCATTGAAGCCCATGTCCGGATGCTCTTTACCCCCGAACAGCTCAAATCGACGCCCGTGGAACAGGTGGAACAGACGATCCAAAAAGCGATCTCCTTCAACGACTATGATTGGAACAGGAACTCGCGTGTTCCTTACCGGTGCAATGCGCGCGCCGAAGGGCTTGAGCGCATTTTGTACCTGTGTCCGCGCTGCCATACACACTATCAAATGAAGTCCCGGGGCGATACGATCTTCTGCACCGCATGCAACAACGGGGCGAGGATGGACGAATACGGACAGCTGCACGCATTGCACCACGGAGATGTCATCTTTGATGATCCGGTGCAATGGACCGCGTATGAACGCGACATGGTAAAACAAGAGCTTTTAAAGACAGGGGAATTGAGCCGACGGGCAGTGCTGTATATCGGGGACGAACAGAACCCGCGCTTTATACAATGCGGCGATGGCGTGGTGACCCTAAGCCGGGATGAATTCCGCTTTGAGGGCACAAAGGACGGCGAGCCGTTCACCTATGCCATGGCAAACTGCCAACTGGCGGGTCTGCCGGTTTCCATCGCCAATACCTATTGGGAGATACCAGGCGCCAAGCAGTACCTCCGCTTTGCGCCGGAAGTAAAAGGCAGCCTTTTGCACATGGTGCTCGGCTTGGAAGCCGCCCATGAGTTGCAGCAGAGCGGTCAGACTGAGACAGAGAATCGGAACATAGCGGATAAATAACACAGAGAAGTAAAAAAGCAGATGGCAAGTCAGAGCAGAAAAACAAACCCGATGCCGTTTGACGACATGTGCGTCAAACGGTATTTTTGCCGTTGTTCGAAGGTAAAAAAAAGCGCGCCTCCGATCGTATGATCGGAGGCGCAAGAAATCGAGGACAATCATCAGATTGTTCTGAATATTACCAGCATTCAATTTTATTGATATCAAACGGCGTCGACTGGTAGACGTAGTAGTTCAGCCAATTGGAGAACATCAAACTCGCATGGGCGCGCCAGCGCACAACCGGCGGCTTTGCCGGGTCGTCGTCCTCGAAGTAGTTTTTGGGGATCTTCACGTTGGGCATGCCCTTGTCAAGGTCGCGGCGGTATTCGTACATCAGCGTGTCGCTGTCGTATTCCCCATGGCCTGTAACGAAGATCTGCCGTCCGTTGCGCGTCATCACGATGCCGACGCCGGCTTCCTTGGATTCGCATGCGATGTCAAGCGCATCGATGTGCTCTATGTCCTCCCGCCGTATTTCGGTGTGGCGGGACTGCGGCAAATAGAATTCGTCGTCAAACCCGCGGAACAACGGGATGTTTCTGCCGTTGACGACATGCGGGAACACGCCGAACATCTTTTCATCAAGCGGATATTTCGGCACGCCGTAGTGATAGAAAAGGCCCGCCTGTGCGCCCCAGCAGATATGAAACGTGGAATAGACGTTGGTCTTGGTCCATTCCATGATTTCCTGCAGCTCCGGCCAATAGTACACTTCGTCGAACATAAGCGTTTCCACCGGTGCGCCGGTCATGATGAGGCCGTCGTATTTATGATGCTTCACATCATCGAACGTTTTGTAAAACGCATCGAGATGATCCGCCGATGTGTGCGTGCTGGTATACGTCTGCGGATGCAGCAGCGTGATTTCGACCTGGAGCGGGGTATTGCTCAGCATTCGCAGCAGCTGCGTTTCGGTTGAAATCTTGGTCGGCATGATATTGAAGATCGCGATTTGCAAAGGACGAATGTCCTGTTCATGCGCGCGCGATTCATTCATGATGAAAATATTTTCACCACCCAATATACTCGCCGAAGGCAGTGCGTTTGGAATGCAGATTGGCATATACGCCACCCTTTCATATCGTGATATCCCTAATGCATACTAAACTGCGATAAAACACATTCAGTGCGGGTCAATGCCCGCACCAAACGAATCGCAAGGGATTACTTCAGTAAGCCATATTATAGCAAGGGCTCATAGGGTCGTCAAATAAACTTGCGCAACGAGGGAAGGCAATCAAAAAGCCGCCAAACGCAAATTCGGCGGCTGCTGGTGATTCATCCCTTTTAGAGGGTCTTTATGTCAATCACATCCAGATCCCTGGCACTCTTTCCCATCTTCAGGCAGTGGATCATCGCGTTTGCGGTATCGATGGAGGTGAAGCACGGAATGTTCATCTCTACAGCCTTGCGCCGGATCCTAAAACCGTCGCGTTCCGGTTTGTGACCGCGCGTCGGTGTGTTGACGACAAGGCCGATGTCCTCTCTGGAGAGGATATCCAGAACATTCGGGTGCCCTTCGTCGATGGGGTGTACGACTGCGGACGGGATATCGTGCTGCGCCAAAAATCCCGATGTGCCTGCGGTGGCGAAAAGCCGGTACCCGTTTTGCGAGAAGTACGATGCGAGCGGAAGCATTTCCTGTTTGTCGCTATCCCGCACCGTTAAAAGAACGCTCTGTCCCGGCTTCGGCATCCGGATATTGGTGGCGATCATCGCCTTTAAAAGCGCATCCGGAAAGTTGTCCGCAATGCCTAAGACTTCGCCGGTGGATTTCATTTCCGGACCCAAATTGGTGTCCACGTTGTGCAGTTTCTCAAACGAGAACACCGGGGCTTTGACGGCGTAATGCCCTTTGCAGGGGTACAAGCCGGTGCCGTAGCCCATCTCACGGAGTTTCTCGCCAAACATCGTCCGAACTGCCAGCTCCACCATCGGCACGCCGGTCACCTTGCTGATAAACGGCACGGTACGGCTGCTTCGCGGGTTGACCTCGATCACATACACTTCGTCCTGATAGAGCACGTATTGGATGTTGACAAGCCCCAGCACGTCCAGCGCTTTGGCCAGTTGTTTTGTGTAGGACATCAGGGTATCGATCACACGCTGCGACAATGTGATGCTGGGATACACGCTGAAGCTGTCGCCGGAATGGACGCCCGCGCGCTCGATATGTTCCATGATACCGGGCACGAGGATGTCTTCGCCGTCGCAGATGGCATCCACCTCGATCTCCGTTCCCATCATGTACTTGTCGACCAATATCGGGTGTTCCTGTTCGTTGCGGTTGATGATGGACATGAATTCGCTCACGTCCGCATCGGAATAGGCGATCTCCATGCCCTGTCCGCCAAGCACATAGGAGGGACGCAGCAGTACCGGGTAGCCCAATTCATGCGCAACGCGGATCGCCTGCTCCGTTGTGAAAACCGTGGACCCCTTGGGCCGCGGGATGTTGCAGGATTGGAGGATATCGTCAAACTTTTGCCTGTCCTCCGCCGCATCCACCGATTCTTCCTGACTTCCCAGGATGCGCACGCCCATATCCACCAATGGTTTGGTAAGCTTGATGGCGGTCTGGCCGCCCACCTGCACGATGGCGCCCAGCGGATTTTCCCGCTTGACGATGTTATAGACATCCTCTTCGGTCAGCGGCTCGAAATAGAGCACATCGGATGTGTCAAAATCCGTGGAGACCGTTTCCGGGTTGTTGTTTGCGATGATGGTGGTATAGCCGAGCTTTTTGAGCGCGCGAACGGCATGTACGCTGCAATAATCGAATTCGATGCCCTGCCCGATGCGGATGGGACCCGATCCGATAACCAGCACCTTTTTGCCGTCTTTTGGCAAATCGTCTCCGACCTTGTCATAGGTGGAGTAATAATAAGGGCTGACAGCTTCGAATTCTGCGGCGCATGTGTCCACCATCTTGAATACGGCGTTCACGCCCTGCGCTTCGCGGTGCTTGCGCACCTCCTGCATGGTGGTGCCGATATACTGCGCGATCACGCGGTCCGGGAAACCCAGCTGCTTGACGCGGCGCATGTCCTTCGGATCAAGGTCCTTCAGATCCTTGGTCTTGAGCCATTGCTCGGTCATCACCAGCCGCTGGATGCGCTGCAAAAACCATGTGTCGATCTTGGTGATCTCATTCAATTCCTGCAGTTCCATGCCGCGGCGGATGGCTTCGGCGATGACGAAGATGCGCTCGTCGTTGATCAGATGCAGGCGCTTGGAGAGTTCACGGCCTTTCATCTGCGAGCAGAACGGCTGTTCCAGCGTGTACATGTTCAGCTCCAGCGAACGGATGGCTTTCATCAGCGCCCCTTCGAAGTTGTTGGAGATTGCCATCACTTCGCCGGTCGCTTTCATCTGGGTGCCAAGCGTCCGTTCGGCGCGCACGAACTTGTCAAACGGCCATTTCGGAATCTTTACGATGCAGTAGTCAAGCGTCGGTTCAAAGCAGGCATAGGTTTTGCCTGTGACGGCGTTGATGATCTCATCAAGCCCGTAGCCTACGGCGATCTTGCTTGCGACTTTCGCGATCGGATATCCGGTGGCTTTGCTGGCAAGCGCGGAAGAACGCGACACGCGCGGGTTGACCTCGATGACGGCGTATTCCATCGAATCGGTGTGCAGCGCAAACTGAACGTTGCAGCCGCCTTCGATGCCCAAAGCCGATATGATCCGAAGCGCGGAGCTTCGAAGCATCTGGTATTCCTTGTCGGAGAGCGTCTGCGAAGGCGCCACCACGATGGAATCTCCGGTATGCACGCCGACGGGGTCGATGTTTTCCATATTGCAAACGGTGATGACGTTGCCTTTGTGGTCGCGCATCACTTCGTATTCGATCTCTTTCCAGCCCGCGATGCTCTTTTCGATCAGCGCCTGATGAACGCGCGAAAGCCGAAGGCCGTGGCCGCCGATCTCACGGAGTTCCTCGGCATCGGCTGCTATGCCGCCGCCGGTGCCGCCAAGCGTATAGGCGGGGCGAACGATGACGGGGTAGCCTACTTCCTCGGCAAACGCAAGCGCATCTTCGATGGTGGTCACCACCAGGCTCGCGATGCACGGTTCGCCCAAACCCAGCATCGTGTCCTTGAACGCCTGCCTGTCTTCCGCCATGCGGATGGCTTCGGGTTTGGTGCCCAGCATCTGTACGCCGTACTTATCCAGCACGCCGCTTTCATACAATTCCATCGCAAGGTTCAGTCCGGTCTGTCCGCCCAGCGTGGGCAAAAGGCTGTCGGGCCGTTCCTTTTCGATGATCTTTTCCAAAACGTCGGGATGCAGCGGTTCAATATACACAGCGTCCGCCATGTATTGATCCGTCATGATGGTGGCGGGGTTGGAATTGACCAGAACCACCTTCAGACCTTCTTCGCGAAGCGCCTGGCAAGCCTGCGTTCCGGCATAGTCAAACTCCGCAGCCTGCCCTATGATGATGGGGCCGCTTCCTATGACCATCACTTTTTTGATGTTTTTCTGCAGAGGCATTTAGCGTTCCCCCCTCTTGGCTTCCATCATGTCTATGAACCTGTCGAACAAATACGCAGTATCCATCGGTCCGGGAGAAGCCTCCGGGTGGAACTGAACGGTAAAGGCATTCTGGTCGGGGTATTCAACGCCCTCCGCCGTGTTGTCGTTGAGGTTGATGTGGCTTAACTTCATGGTGTTTGTATCAAGCGAATCGGCCAGCACGGCATACCCGTGGTTCTGCGACGTGATATAGGTCTTGTTGAGCATAAGATCTTTCACGGGATGGTTGGCGCCGCGGTGCCCGTATTTCAGCTTGCCGGTGTCGGCGCCGTTTGCCAGCGCTACGAGCTGATGGCCAAGGCAGATGCCGAACATCGGGCGCGTGCCCATGATGCCGCGGATGGTATCGATCGCGTAGGTGCAGTCCTTCGGGTCCCCAGGTCCGTTTGTGAGCATGATGCCGTCCGGGTCAAACGTGTTGATCTGTTCTGTCGTCGTATCGGCGGGGAAGACCGTCACTTCACAGCCCCGCTTCAAAAGCGATTCCACGATGTTCTGCTTAAAGCCGTAATCCAGCATCGCGACGCGGTATTTGACATTTTCGGGTTTATAGACCGTGATGTCTTTGACCGTCACATCCATGACGGGGTTTACGATCTGATAGGCTTGTATGTCGGTTACTATCTTTTCAAGGTCATATGCTTCGCCGATATGGATCATGCCGCGCATCGTGCCGTGTTCGCGCAGCAGCCGGGTCAATTCCCTGGTGTCTATGCCGCAGATGGACGGTATCTCAAAGCGCATTAAAAAACCGTCAATCGCTTCTTCACTGCGAAAATTTGACGGTTGTTTTTCAAATTCACGAACGATAAATCCCTTAACCTGTGGTCGGATGGATTCAAAATCTTCAGGATTCACGCCATAATTGCCAATGAGCGGATACGTCATGCAAACAATTTGACCGGCATAGGATGGATCAGTCAAAACTTCCTGGTAACCTGTCATGCCGGTATTGAAAACCACTTCTCCCAAAACATCTTTTTTGGCTCCGAAGGAGAACCCTTCAAAAACCGCACCGTTTTCCAAGATCAACTGTGCTTTATCCAATTTCATCACCCCGCCTATTAAACCACACTTTATCCGATTTTCCAAGTGCGGATTGTTTGAACTTTGCATGAATTATAATAAGCCTTTGTGTTGAAGTCAAGCGGATGCATTATTTTTTTCGGCGCTTTAAAAACAGCGGCGGTATGTTTTTTGCAAAAATCCTTACCCTGTCGGATACAAAAGCAAACTGCCGGAAAGGATTACCATTTAAGGTCCCATCCGGCAGCATTTCCCATTTGGCTCTACGGTTCGTTCCCCGTGCGCCGCAGCACTTTCTGGGCCGCTTCAAAAAGTTTCAGCCGCTCATCCATCGAAATGCGCTGCAACGTTGCATGCGCCTGCGGTTCGGTCATGCCTTGCGTTTGCATCAGCCATTGCTTGGCGCGGACGATGACATCGCGCTGTTCGGTCAGCTTGAGCTGATGGGTCGCCACGCGCAAATCCCGGCCGAATTCGGTCGCTTCGCTGATTTTTTCCAACAGCCCGGAGGCGCTCACCGGCAGGAACATCGTATAGATCCCTTCGGCGACAGGGTAATCCGCTTCGCCGCGCTGGCAAAGCACAATGGAAGGCGTATGACCCAACAAAGCCTGTGCCGCCACGAACCCCGATCCGTGGCTTAAAAACTGGTGGGTAATAAGCGCATCGGGGTACAGGCTGTGGCAAAGGCGAATTGCCATATCATCGGTGGATGCCATTCCCAGCACCGAAACGGTATGCAGCTGCAGCATGGAGGACAGTTTTTGCAAAAAAGGCTTGTTTGCAGCACTCAGACAAACGCCGCGGTTGCCCATCTATTTCACCGCCCGCCATCAATATCTGCTCAGATAGTTATCGATCTCCCAGGCATGGACCTGCGATTGGTAGCGCTCCCATTCCATCTGCTTGGCTTCTATGAATTTTTCAAAGACGTGATCGCCCAAAGCGCTGCGCATCAATTCCGAACCCCTCATTTGCTCCAGCGCATCAAAGAGCGTTGCGGGGAGGTTCTGGATGTTGCGCTGTTCCCGCTCCTCGCGTGTCATGTGGTATATGTTGGTGTTGACGGCTTCGGGCAGCGCCAGGTTTTGGCGTATTCCCTCCAGCCCGGCGCGCAGGACCACGGCCAGCGCCAGATAGGGATTGCAGGACGGATCGGGGCTTCGAAGCTCGATGCGCGTGCTCTTGCCGCGCGCGGAGGGGATGCGGATCAAGGGGCTGCGGTTATGGGAGGACCAGGCGACGTACACCGGCGCCTCATATCCGGAGACAAGCCGTTTATAGGAGTTGACCAGCGGGTTGGTGACGGCGGTAAACTCCCGGGCATACGTGAGGATGCCCGCAATAAACCGCTGCGCCACTTCCGACAACCCGGTTTGGCTATCGGGATCATAAAACGCGTTTTGCCCGTCTTTGGACAGCGACACGTTCATGTGCATGCCGTTGCCTGCGATGCCGAACACCGGTTTGGGCATGAACGTCGCGTGAAGGCCGTGCTGTTTTGCGATGGTCTTGACCACCAGCTTGAACGTCATGATATAGTCAGCCGCGGTCAATGCCGTGGCGTATTTGAAGTCGATCTCATGTTGTCCCGGCGCGCACTCGTGGTGGGAGGCTTCGATTTCAAACCCCATATCCTCCAGAAGAAGGCACATATCCCGCCGTGCGCTCTCTCCCAAATCCACCGGCGCCAGATCGAAATAGGCGGCGTCGTCCTGCGTTTTGGTGGTGGGCTTGCCTTCCTCATCCGTCTGGAACAAGAAGAATTCCAATTCGGGACCTACGTGGAACGTATAACCCAACTCCGCTGCCTCTTGGATTGCGCGGAGCAACACATTGCGCGGATCGCCGGAAAACGGGGTCCCGTCCGGACGGTGCACGTTGCAGATAAGGCGTGCGACCCGATTCTCCTGTGCGATCCAGGGAAAGATATCGAATGTATCCAGGTCGGGGTACAACCGCATGTCGGATTCTTCGATGCGCACGAACCCCTCTATCGAAGAGCCGTCAAACATACATTCGTTGTTCAGCGCCTTTTCGAGCTGCTTGTCCGTGATCGCAACGTTTTTAAGCGTGCCTAAGATATCGGTAAATTGCAGACGGATAAACTTGACGTTGTTGTCCGTTACGAGTTGAAGGATATCCTGTTTGCTGTATTTTGCCATGAAGATTCCCTCCAGTATGAAAAAATCGTTGGTATTTTCAGCACACAATTCTGCCCGAACACCAACGTTCTATATTGGATGCTATCACGCAACGTCGTTTGTGTCAATACAAGACGGTTTTAGAAGCGGGAACGGTATTGATGACATCTTATATAATCTGTTTCACAACCGCATTTTCAAGGATAACTTTCTGTAATATAATTGATTTATGAGTTGAGAAATAAAGCGACGAGTGGAATAAAAACGAATCTATAGAAAAGTCACTAGCAATATCTTAAGCCTGTCAAAGTAGCAATGGAGAGTATTGATGAAAAGAGCATTGACACTTAGCTTAATAGTAGCCTTAACCATTTTGTCAATTGCCTGTTTTGGGAATAGTTTGAACAAAGAAAGCAATGTGTATGTTAAATATAAAAACCTATATTTTCCAAATCCAGCAATAGCTATAGATTGCGGCGATGAATACCTTATTGCAGCAGGAAATGGTATTATCGCATACAATCCCAAAACTGATAAACAACAAGTATTAATAAGCGGTGGCGTATGGGATATATGTTATGCAAATGATCAGATCTATTATTTAAATGCATTGACAATTCGAAGTGACATTTATTGGCCAATAGAACCTCTCAATGAACGTGGGTATTATAGGGAGAAGTTGGATGGTTCTCAGCCAAGGGAATTTATCACTCGTGATAACATTGCGCTTGCAAAAGATGGAAGCGCATACTTCAGTGATGTTGTTGCTGATAAACAGCGTATTGTAAAAATGAGTGGCAGTACAGGAAAGATTGAAATCATTACGGAGATAGACAAAGATGTCTCAATCGATCATTTTTATATCTCTAATGATAATGTTTACTGGGCAGAGAACAGTAAAATTAATGACAAATCAGTTTATTCACTGCGAACTATGAATGAAAAAGGCGGTGAAATAAAAACACTATGTACTTATTTAGCAAGTCTTTCATTTCGCAGTATCCCATTCCGTATATATGATAACAAAATTTACTATGTGAGCGATAGCGCGCTTTATAGAATGGATTTGGATGGCAAGAATATAACGCTTATATATAATAAACATCCGGTTGGCTTGTTTGATTTAAATCAAAACGGGATTTTCTTTTCGAAAGGACTAAAGGATACCTTCTATTCTTTAGGGTTATATAAAATTGACTATAGAGGCAAACAGGATACGATTCAGTTGACTCAGGAAAATGTATACAGAATGCAAGTTGTTGGTAAATACATCTTTTATAATACAACGAATGCATCCAGGGTTGGTGATCTGTATAGGATCAATATTGACGGGACAGACCCAGTAAGAATATCTTACGCTCCATAATACTTGGCGAGGGATAACAATGAGAAAAGCTACACTGATAATAATAAGCATCATTATGCTTGTTGCATTGTCTTGTTCTATTCCTGAGGAGGGAAGTGTTGGATATAAAACTGCAAAGTCAATTGAGTCTAAATTAAGAACAAATGGGTGGAGTATCTCGGAAAGTGCAAAACTTACTGTCAATGGCAAATCAATTAAGTATACACAGAATTATATGGACTATTATAAAAAGTCGGTCAATTATAAATACAATTCAAAAGAGTTTGATAAGCTTAAAACACTTGATACTTCATATATATCAATAGATGACTTAGTTGGTCATACGGCTGAAGTATATAAGATTGATTTTTCTCTTCCTCAAAGCGTATTTATCGAGTGTGCATCAGCTTTATTCTGGGTTGATTCAGATAGCGGAATAATACTGACCGGCGGAATCTACCTTAAGCAAACCAACAATGTTAATTATATAATTTTACGACTAGATGCCCGATACTCTGAGGCATCGTATTACTTGTAAGCGAAAACAAGATGGCAATGCTTAAACTATAAAATAAATATCCAAACACTTTTATGAACGATCTATTCTTAAGCGCTGACATAAGGAAAGCTTCAAATTTATCGTGTTTGTATGGAATCAGTTCAGTTTGCCTTTAACGTTACCGCAAGGTCATTGAGCGAGCCGAATTTGTATCCCTGATTCTCCCATTGCGTCAGCAGGGCGTCCAGAATTTCGGCGTTGGTCTTGGAGGTGCAATGCAGCAAGACGATGGCGCCGTTGTGCGTGCGGGGCAGAAGCTTATTCAGCGCGACCTCATGCGAAGGCTGGTTGTTGTTGTCCCAGTCCATATACGCCAGGCTCCAGAAGAAAGTACTATAGCCAAGCTGCTGTGCCATGCGGAGGTTCTGCTCGCTGAATTTGCCTTCGGGCGGACGGTAGAATTTTGTCATGGCAACGCCTGTCGTCTCATAGAAGAGGTCTTCAAGGTCTTTGAGTTCCTGTTTGAACTCCTCGGGATCGGTGATTTTGCTGACATTGTAATGATGGTAGGTATGGTTTCCCACGATGTGCCCGTCCTTCACGATGCGCTTTGTCAAATCGGGATTGCGCTGCACGAAATTGCCCACCAGGAAGAAGGCCGCTTTGGCCTTGTGCTTGTTAAGCGTATCGAGAATGCTCGGCGTAAAGCCGTTTTCATAGCCCGCGTCGAAGGTCAGATACAGGATTTTGTCGGCGGCGCCGCCTACATACATCGCTTGAAACGTTAAAAGCGTCTTGGCGTCGACGTTGCCGCGCGGCTGCGTGCCGCTTTCCCCGAACGATAACCCCCAATCCGTTGAGGGTTTAAAGACCGTGATCAGATTTTGCCCCAGCCAATAGAGTTGCCAGAGTATCGCCAAGACAAGCGTTATGCTCAACATGAAATAGATATGACGCCGCTGCAGTTGGATGACGCGCATGCAATCGCCTCCTTTTCGGATTCACCGACAAACCAAATCTGCCCGATGGTTCATTGTATGGCTGTTTGCGACGCCGCTATGCCAAAGCATGCAGTACTTGGTTGCTTGTTTTCGGCGGAGAAAGTATAATTTGTCTGTCATCAGTGCATTTGCGGTGCATAAAACGAAAATGGAAAGAATTTGGCGGTTTATAAACAGGGACCGGGAAGCAGCCGGCAAAGCAAAGCGGACGAAAGGGAGGAGAATATGCAGGAACGCTATCGCAAAGCGGGCTCGCTTTTATGGCGAAGCTGCGTCTTCATACTCCTTGGTCTGTGGATGGTGCTGTTCCCGGGCCTGGTGGAGACGTTCGCACAGACGGGAAGCTTGATCGTACTCTCGCTGCTTGCACTGACCGAAGTCGTCGAATGGATGGCGTTCACGCCCAAGCGCTCCCGCGAAGGGATGTACAAGTTCCTGATCGCATGCATCTACACCGGTCTGCTGCTTCTCAACTGGAAACTCCCCTATATTTACCTGGCCATCTTCTCGATGGGTTTTGGCCTGTATATGATCCTAAGCGGGGCCGTCAAGTCCGTCCAGTTCTGGCTTTATGAACGGGATAAAGTGCGCGGTCGCCTTTTGATGCTGCTGTTGGCGCTGCTCTCCTTTGGGTTGGGCTTCTTTTTGATCCTTCGTCCGCAACTGAATATTTTCACGGTCATCTACATGATAGGCTTCTATCTGCTCGCATTCGGTATAACGCATCTGGGCGATCTGTTTCGAACCCTGGGCAAGTCAAACAACGGCGAAAAGCGGCACAGAGGGTTTCGTGTCACGTTGCCCATCGGCATCGCGATTCTGATTCCCTACAGCCTTGTGCGCAAGGTCAACGACCTGCTCGACGACGAGAAGCTCTCGGAAAAGGAGAAACGAAGGAAGGAACGCTTCCCGGCCGCGGCGGGAGATTTGGACACAAAGCCGGACATGGAAGTATTCGTACACGTTTCCCCGATCGGATTCAGCCGCTTCGGGCATGTGGACGTTTGGTTCGACGGCATGGTACTCACTTACGGCTGTTACAATGAGCGCACACAAAGGCTGCTTAGGGCTTTTGGAGACGGCAACCTGATTTTGACGGAGCAGCGGGACAAATACCTTGCTTTCTGTTGCTATGAGAACAAGAAGACCATCTATGCGTTCGGATTAAAACTGACGCAGGAACAAAAGGATAACGTACGCCGCGAGATAGGATTGCTTCTGCCGTTGGTCGAACCGTTCTATCCCGATTCACAGCTTGCGGATATGGGTAAACTTCCAATGCAGCCGTACAAGGACTACGCAAGCCGGCTCTACCGGGTAACGGGATCCCGATTTTTCAAGTTCATCAGCGGGAAGTTCGCATCCTATTTCAGCATGGGAACGAATTGCGTCCTGCTTGCGGATACGCTCATCGGTGCAGCCGGACGGGATATCATCAGCATAACCGGCGTTGTCACGCCGGGGACCTACTACGACTATCTGAACAGGCAGTTCCAGATCAAAAACAGCAATGTCATTTCGCGCAGGATCTACACGGAACAGAACCAACAGGTCATGATCCAAAGCTTTTTGGATCGGCTGAATCAGAATCCCTGATTACAAGGAGTCACCATGCAAAAGAATCGCACATCCATCGCCCGAAGCGCATTGTTCGTGGGCATGCTTCTGATCCTGTTCGCGTGGCTTATCAACAATCTGCCGACGATCGGGAGCGTCATATCCAAGATACTGGAAGTGCTCAATCCGTTCATCATCGGCGCGTTTATCGCGTATCTTCTCTATTGGCCTGTCAGCAAACTGGAGCACAGGTTTGCAAAAAACCGGCTATTCAACAGGTGGAAGCCGGCTTTTCGCAGATGCGTTGCCATGGCGATCGTGTATGTGCTTACGATTGCGACAACGGTACTGCTCCTCTACGCCATCCTTCCTGAGATTGTGCGGTCCCTCGGGATGCTTGTAAACAGAATCCAGCCCACGGCGGATGTCGTCACCCACTGGATCGCGGATATGCTCAAACGTTTCAACATCCCCCAAAGCGGCATCGCCAGCGTGTTTTCTTCGATACAATCCCTCACAGGAACCTTGCTGTCCTCCATCGGAAACATAGCGGCGGGTGCTTATACGCTGATGCTCTCCTTTTTAACGGGAGCATTCAACTTAGGCTTAGGCATATTGATCTCCATTTATATGCTCTACGGCAGGGAGGCGCTGGGGCAACAGGCTAAAAAAGCGCTCTATGCGTTCTGCAAGCTCAACGCTGCGGATACGCTGTTCTCCATCCTTCGCCGCAGCAACCAGATATTCAGCATCTTCCTGTATGTGCGCATATTCTGCTCCATTTTGGTCGGCGTTGTGACCTATGTCGTGCTTGCGCCGTTTCATTTCAGCTATGTTGTACTCATCAGCGTGATATGCGGCGTTTTCAATCTCATCCCGATCTTTGGCCCTATCATCGCAGCCATACTCTGCTCGCTGCTGCTGTTTATCGCAAACCCTGCGCAGATGATCTGGTTTCTCCTGTTTTCCGTCGTGCTTCAACAGGTTGAAGGCAACATCATCGAGCCAAAGATGATGGGGGACCGCATGGGCCTCCCGATCCTTTGGGTATTGTTTGGCGTATTGGTAGGCGGCGGATTCTTTGGCGCGATCGGCATGCTCATAGGCGTTCCGGTGGTGGCTATCGCCTATTCGCTTATGCAGGCTTTCATAGAATCCCGGCTGATTAAAAGAGAGGTGGACGTATGCTAGTCCGTAAAGTCATTGTTTCGCACGCAACGGGGCGGATACATCCGGTTTGAACACAACGCCGGGAACGTTGTCGATCAACAGCAAAGACGCAGGTTGATAAAACAAAAAGAGGCAAGCCGTGTGGCTTGCCTCTTTTTAATGTTTGCCTTAGATTCCCTGCAGATCGACGGTCACGCGGTAGGTGTCCGGCGTTGCCGCAAGTTTGTAGGCTTCCTGAAGTTCGCGAAGCGGGAAAACCTTGCCTTCCAGAGAGTAGGAGCAATCGACCAGTTTGTTGGAGATCAGGAATGCCGCATCCACAAAATCAGCGACGTCGGAGTTCATCGTTCCGATGATCTCCATGCGGCGGTAGTGGATGTCGTTGGGATCTATGACCATTTCGGGCTTCGGATATCCGGCTGCGAACAGCAGGAAACGGCCTTCCATCCGCTTGAGCATTTCCCAGCCCTGCTTGTAGGCGACGGAATGTCCGACGGCTGCGATGACGGCGTCGGCGCCAAAGCCGTCGGTCAACTCTTTGACTTTATCGATGGGGTTGCAGTTCTTCGCATCGATGACTTCCGCGAAGCCCATCGACCGTGCGCGCTCCAATTTGTAAGGCGTGAGTTCGGAGATGATGACGCGTGCGCCGAAGGCTTTGGCGACCTGTGCGTTGACCAGTCCCATTGTCCCTGCGCCGATGACGACGACTGTCTCGGCGGGCTTTACGCGAAGTTTCTTGTTGCCGGACACGGCTGTGGATACCGGCTCAAGAAATCCCGCTTCGGCTGCCGTGATGTCTTTGGACATCTTCATGACGTCGGTCTGATGCGACACTTTATAGTTGGCGAAACCGCGGGCGCCGAGATAACCGTTGGTGATAACGCGGCCTTCCCGTGCGATGCAGCAGGAAGTGCGTCCGCTGCGGCAGGTTGCGCATTTGCCGCAGCCCTTGGAGGCCATGGCAACTCTGTCGCCGATTTCAAGACCTTTTACCTTATCGCCCTTGGCGACAACGATGCCGGCCCATTCGTGTCCGCCCGCCATCGGGAATCCCTGGTGGTTGCGAAGCCCGTCCCAATGCTGATAGTCGGTTGTGCAGATGTTGCAAGCTTCCATCTTGATGACAACATCCTCTTCGCACATTACCTCCAGCGGCTCCGAGTGCACTTCTGCGACATGGGGTTCAACGATGACGCCCATATGCCGGATTTTCGGAATTTCCATAATACTTCACTCCTTTGATAAGATTCCATGGATCCTATTTAAACCATGAGAACATGGTTAAATATACATAAATACAATGCGGTTATCAGTATGATGAAGGAGCATATACCATACACACTATAGCACAAGGGACCTGCTTTGAAAATCCTCCATTCTTGATTGTTGCCAAAAAGACATCGTTTTGATGATGAAAGCAATTTCGCCGTTATATCCGTTCGGGTATCCTGCGCATGGTTGTTTGCCGAAGTGGGCATGATTTCCTTGTTTACAATCGACTGCCGGTCTTTCTATAATGATCCTAAGAAGAACGTTAAGGCGGTAGAAAACATGCAGCGCTTCAATTGCATCATCGTCATCCATCCGCATCGGGACAAACTATTGTTTTGCTTGCGCGCAAACGACCCGTACCAGGGTTTGTATAACTTTGTCGGCGGAAAAATCGAAAAGGGCGAACCCGGTTTGGACGCCGCGTATCGGGAGTTGTTGGAAGAAACCGGCATTGCAGATGACCAAATCACGCTGACGCGGTTTATGGATTACGTCTGGCATCATCAAAATATGAGCATGCAGGTGTATATCGGCACATTGAACAAAGAGGTTCCGTTGATGGAAGAAAAACACAAACTTGTTTGGCTGAACAAAGATCAAAACTTCTTTGATATGGCACGATTTGCGGGCGAGGGTAACATAGGGCACATGGTGGAAATAGCAAAACTATCCGGCATGATGCAATAGAAACACAAGATATTGTATCCATGCATATCAATCAAATACCATGGATCGTTGCATTGCAATCGGAGCGGGACGGTTGCATAAAAAAGTTACACAAATAAATCCATTTAGAACAGCGTTTGTTATAAATCATTGCAGACATTGAAAACCGTGCAGCGTTACGGCCAACAACAGGGGTAAAAAACAGCTATTCGGCTGTTTTTTGGTTATGTATTACAAAAGTTATAAAAATAAAAGTTTTTTCCAAATATTTGTAATTGTAACTGCTATGTAACCAGTGACACATATAATTACCTTACATCATTCGGATACGGCTTACTTTGCCTGCATGAGCGCATCGGATGCGCATCGAGGAGGAAGAACAAATGAACAGAAAATCTTTATTCAAATTGTTGAGTTTGGCGCTGGCGCTATGCTTGATCTTTTCCGGTATACCGACTGCCGCTATGGCGGAAGCACTGGATGACTCATTCATCACTTCCGGTTGTGGCGGCGGACAGAACGGAACCTCATTGAAAGTTGAGTGTTCGGCAAATGCCGATCTGGTTCGTACCTATTTATGGACGATAGACAAATCGGTTACGCCGTCCAGTTGGAACCTCTACGATGGTGAACAGGGCGTTTCAACGTACACCGTCAACGTCGTGAAAACAGGCGGCTATACGGATGCGGGTGTATTCACCGGGAAAGTAACGGTGAAAAACACAGGTTCGGTCGCTACCCAGAACCTGACCATCGGAGTGGTTTTGTCGGATCCGTCCGGCAACGCAGTGCATGCCACGGCTAGCGTGAACATGTCTGGAAAACCCGTATTGAATCCGGGGGAAAGCCATGAATACGCCTATTCGATTCCGTTCACCGGACTTGGGGGCTTTTGGTATAAGGTAAAAGCCAATGTTTCGATTACCAATCATTCGGGTGACTTGGGTGAAGTGCATGTGACCAGCGATAAGGACACTGTAATGTTCCCTTGGTGGATATCGAAGGAAGCCAATAAAAACATTAACGTATCGGACAGCAACGGCATGTCCTGGCCGTTCAGCGCAACAGGCAGCAAAACCTATAACACGACATTCACTCTCGCGGATGTGGGAGTCAACAACAATATAGCAACCATTGACCAAACAGGCCAATCCGACAGCGCAAAAGTGACGGTCACACGCCGGAATACCTTTACGGTGACCTTCGACCTTGACGGCAAAGGCACATCGGGCAACACGCTTCAATTCACGGGGCTGCACGACGGCGACCCGTTCCCGGCGGCGCCGACAGTCATAGCGAACGCAGGCTGGACATTTGCCAACAGCTGGTCTCCGGCACTGCCTTTGACGGTGACCAAGAGCGAAACATACGTTGCGCAATACACGCAGAACACCTACACGGTAAACTTCGACCTTGACGGCAAGGGCACATCCGATGATACGCTGCTCTTTGCGGGCAAACATTATGGCGACACCATCGTGATACCTCAAGTTACGGCGAACACCGGCTGGACATTCACCGGCTGGAATATCGAACCGTCCGCGACGGTACTGGGCAACGCGACGTATGTTGCGCAATACACGCAGAATGTGACCACCTTCACGGTAACATACCATGGAAACGGGAATACCGGCGGCACCGCTCCCGTGGATGCAAACAATTATGCTCCCGGAGGCACGGTCACGGTAATGGGCCCGGGAACCCTTGTCAAAGCCGGATTCACATTCGGCGGATGGGTAACCGCATACGAATCGTATTTTGAAGCGGGAAACACCTTCGGCATCTACCGGGATGAGAATCTCATTGCACAATGGATACCGAACCATACGGTGACGTATCACGGCAACGGAAACACCGGCGGCACCGCCCCCGTGGATTCAACCAGCTATGAGCATACCGGATTGGTCACGGTAATGGGCCCCGGAACGCTTACAAAGGAAGGATTCACGTTCGCGGGATGGAAGACGGCTTTTGATTCCTACTTCTATCCGGAAGGAACCTTCAACATCTACCGGGATGAGAACCTGTATGCACAGTGGACAGCGCAGAACGTATACACGGTAACGTTTGACCTTGCAGGCAAAGGCACATCGTCCGATACACTGGTCTTTGCGGGCAAACATCTGAACGATACCATCGCGATACCTGTTGTCACCGCAAACGCGGGCTGGACATTCACCGGCTGGGACATCGAACCTTCCACAACGGTACTGGGCAACGCGACCTACGTTGCACAGTACACGCAGAACGTATACACGGTAACGTTTGACCTTGCAGGCAAAGGCACATCGTCCGATACGCTGGTCTTTGCGGGCAAACATCTGAACGAAACCATCACGGTACCTGTTGTCACGGCAAACGCGGGCTGGACATTCACCGGCTGGGATATCGAACCTTCCACAACGGTATTGGGCAACGCGACCTACGTCGCACAGTACACGCAGAACGTATACACGGTAACGTTTGACCTTGCAGGCAAAGGCACATCGTCCGATACGCTGGTCTTTGCGGGCAAACATCTGAACGATACCATCACGGTACCTGTTGTCACGGCAAACGCGGGCTGGACGTTCACCGGCTGGGATATCGAACCTTCCACAACGGTACTGGGCAACGCGACCTACGTCGCACAGTACACGCAGAACGTATACACCATCACGTTCGTACCGACAGCCAACGGTTCTTCAACAAATACGCTTGTGTTTGGCGGATTGCACTACGGCGACAGCTTCCCTGTGATCCCGACCATCGCAGCGAACACCGGCTGGAGATTTACGGGCTGGGATCCCGATCTTACGGCACCGCCCGCGACGGTTTCGGGCAACGCGACATACACCGCGCAATTCGCGCAAAAGACCGCGATCACGCTTACGGCAAACAGTGCAACCGTAACCTATGACGGCACGGAACACAGCGTTACAGGGTTTAGCGGACTGCCCGCGGGATTAACCCTCAACGGGGTCAGCGCATCGGGCAAAGGCACGAACGCCGGAAATTACAACGTAACCTTCACGACGGGAACTGTTCAGATACTCGACGGCGCAGCGGATGTGACCGACCACTATATGATCTCGTATACGAACGGGAAACTGACCATCAATCCCAAGGCTGTTACCATCACGGTAGCCAACAAGACCAAGACACGGGGCAATGAGGATCCTGCGCTGAGCGCAACGGTAACCGGCCTTGTCGGCAGCGACATCATCCAATACACGCTCAGCCGCGTGGCGGGCGCAGCTGTGGGAACATATGACATAACGGCTTCCTATACGCCGAATGCCAACTATGCGGTGACGGTAATCAACGGTGTGCTCACCATCAATGCTGCGCCGGTGAACCCGACAGCGACGCCGCTTAACCCGACGCCGACGCCGACCACCACAACCATCGTGAATCCCGAAGTGCCTGCGGGCGGACTTCCGGGAGCAAGCTGGGCGCTGCTGAACCTGATACTTGCGATCGGAACGGCACTGGTATCCATGGGTCTTCTGATCGGATACTTCAAGAAACAACAGCAGCAGAACGGCAGTGAATCGGATCAAAAGCGTAAAGGGTTCATGCGGATCTTCAGTCTGGTCCCGGGCATCGGAGCCATCGTAGCGTTCATCCTCACGGAGAACATGCAGAACCCGATGATCATTGTCGACATGTGGACGTTGCTGATGGTAGGCATCGCGGCGGTGCAGGGAGTTGTACTGTACCTCGCGCGCAAGAACAGCGAAGACGTCGATAAAGTGGACACCCAGAACGCGTAACAGACACAATTCTTAAACACACAACAGAAACCCCATGCGGCAACGCATGGGGTTTCTCTTTGTATCCGAAAAAGTAGATCAATCTGCGATGAAATGTTTTCCGGCGACATGTGCGTCGGAAAACACCTTTGCCCGCCGTTTTTTCTCAAAAAAACGGAGTTCCTGGGGGTTGCTCATGGGGGCGCGAAGCGTATAGAAATCGTTCCAGTGGAACGTTTTCAGCCAGAGCGGGAAGCGGTAGCGACCGGGACAGGATTCCCACTTGAAGGTCATCGAGTTGTCGATGGCCTAAAAACCCCATGCGGCAACGCATGGGGTTTCTTTCCTTCTGAGGGATTTGATCAGCCAAGGATCCTCTTGAGATCCTGATCTGCCGTTGTGATGGGCGTGAGTCCGTAATTGTCTACCAATACCTTGAGCACGTTGGGCGAAATAAACGCCGGCAGCGTCGGCCCGATCAGGATGTTCTTGATGCCCAGGTGCAGGAGTGTCAGCAGGATGCAAACCGCCTTTTGTTCATACCACGACAGCACCAGCGACAGCGGCAGATCGTTCACACCGCATCCGAATGCTTCCGATAACGCAACCGCAACGCGGATGGCGCTGTATGCATCGTTGCATTGGCCCATGTCCATGATGCGCGGCAACCCGCCGATGGTTCCCAAATCGAGATCGTTGAAGCGATACTTGCCGCAGGCGAGCGTGAGGATGACCGTGTCCTTCGGCGCTTTTTCCACGAATTCGGTGTAGTAGTTGCGTCCGGGTTTGGCACCGTCGCAGCCTCCGACCAAAAAGAAGTGTTTGATGGCGCCGCCTTTGACGGCGTCGATCACTTTATCCGCGACCGACAATACCGTGCCGTGGCCGAATCCGGTTGTGACCTGTGTGCCGCCGTTGATGCCGGTCAACGCCTGGTCTTGGGCATAGCCGCCAAGTTCCAAAGCTTTTTGGATGACTGGCGCAAAGTCTTTGTCCTCCCCGATATGTACCATGCCCGGGTAAGCCACCACTTCGGTCGTAAAGATGCGGTCGCGGTAGCTGTCTTTGACAGGCATAATGCAGTTGGTGGTGAAAAGCACCGGAGCGGGGATGTTCGCAAACTCCTTCTGCTGATTTTGCCAGGCTGTTCCAAAATTGCCCTTGAGGTGTTTGTACGCCTTGAGCTTCGGGTATGCGTGGGCGGGCAGCATTTCTCCGTGTGTGTATATGTTGATGCCCTTGTCCTTTGTCTGTTCCAACAGCTTCGCAAGATCGAGCAGGTCATGTCCGGAAACGACGATGAACGGTCCTTTCTCAATGGTCAGCGGCACGGTCGTGGGTACGGGCGTTCCGTACGTTTCGGTATTGGCCTTATCCAGCAGTTCCAGGCAAACCAGGTTCACTTCGCCCGTTTGCAAGACCAGCGGAAGCAATGTCGGAACATCCAAATCGGAACCTACGGCAGCGAGTGCTTTGTAGAAGAATCCGTTGACCCGCTCATCCGTATAGCCCAGCACCATCGCGTGGTAAGCATACGCTGCTACGCCGCGCAATCCGAAAAGAACGAGCGATTTGAGCGAGCGGATATCTTCGTCGGCTTTCCACAGCTGCTGCATATCGTATTCATCGGCTGCAGGTTCGCCGGGTTTCGTCCGGATGAGCTTTGCGCTCTCGGCTCTGACGTTGGCAATCTGCTCCTTGACGGCGTCATCGGAAAAGTTGACGTTGGTAACGGTGGTGAAAAGCCCTTCCATCATCGCGCGGTTTGTTGAAGCGGCAGGTGTGCGGCCTTCTGCAGCGCGTGCCAGGCCGATAAGCGCGCCGGTTAGTTCATCCTGAAGGTTGGAAGTGTCGGACGTTTTGCCGCACGCTCCCGCGGCACCTTTGCAGCCGACGCATCCTACGGTCTGTTCAC
Source organism: uncultured Christensenellaceae bacterium (assembly GCA_942492795.1). GTDB lineage: Bacteria > Bacillota > Clostridia > Christensenellales > QAND01 > RGIG3178. The sequence goes on along the minus strand of OW818639.1, from coordinate 482,486 downwards.
ATTGAAAACAAAACATTTTTTCCATTTTTTTTATCCTCCCTTAGTCCTGTAAAATTTGTCCGTCGGTCGATATCACAACAACCTGCCACGGGATCATTTTCCCGCTGTTGATCAGCGCCTGTTTTACGGCGTGTTCTATGCCGCCGCAGCACGGCACTTCCATGCGTACCACCTTGACGCTCTTGATGTTGTTGCTTTTGATGATGGCGGTGAGCTTTTCGCTGTAATCTCCGTCATCCAGCTTCGGACATCCGATAAGCGTGATATGGTTTTTCATGTAGTCGCGGTGGAAATTTGCATAGGCGAATGCCGTGCAATCGGCGGCTATCAGCAAGTTGGCGTTGTTGAAATAGGGTGCGTTCACCGGCACCAGTTTTATCTGAACCGGCCATTGCTTGAGTTCGCTTTCCATGTTTGCGGGCTCGGCCGCTTTAGCGGTTTCGGGATGTACGATGGCATGTGCGGCCAATCCGGGGCATCCGGCCATCACCGGCTGCTGCTTATGTTTGGCAGCCTGATTCTGCAAAACCGCCTGCTCATCAAAAGCCGCCGCTTCGCGTTCCTCAAAGCTGATGGCGCCAGTGGGGCATACCGGCAAACAATTGCCAAGACCGTCGCAATAGTCATCACGCAAAAGCGTCGCCTTGCCCTCAATAAGCCCGATCGCCCCTTCGTGACAGGCGCTGACGCAAAGTCCGCAGCCGTTGCATTGGTCTTTATCTATGTTGATTACCTTTCGTATCATGGTGGTGTCCTCCTCGGAGCGTCTGTTGTTGTTATGCTCTTAGTATAGTATAATCAGCAGGGAAGTACGTTGTATTTACAACGCAAGGTGAAAATGATGAAAAAGGTGTCGGCATGCAGAAACTATTCCGAAACGTACCGCTGTTTTGGGGCATCGATGAAACGGAGCTTCAATCGCTTCTCGGCTGTCTGAATGCGCGTGTTAAAAGCTATGACAAAGGGGAGATCATCTTCCTGCAAGGCGACAAGGCGACAGCCATCGGGTTGGTCCTGACGGGCTCCGTGCAGATCGTCAAAGAGGATTATTTTGGAAACAGGACCATTCTGGCGCATGTCGGATGCTCGGAACTCTTCGCCGAAGCTTTTTCATGTGCCGGAGAACGGGTGCTGGAAGTCAGCGCCGTAGCTGTGGAGCAGAGCGAGATCATGCTGATCGATTATGCGCGCATCATAACGACCTGTCCGTCCAGTTGCATGTTCCATACGAGGCTGATCCGCAACATGCTGAACATTCTGGCGGAAAAGAACATTCAGCTCAACAGGAAGATCGAACATACCTCTAAAAGAACAACGCGCGAGAAACTCCTGTCCTATTTGCTGGAACAGGCGGAGATGGCACACAGCAACACGTTTGCCATACCGTTTGACCGGCAGGAGCTGGCTGATTTCTTGTGCGTCGAACGCAGTGCAATGTCCGCGGAGCTTGGACGCATGCGAAGCGAAGGCTTGCTGGATTTTAAAAAGAACCAGTTCGAGCTTTTTGATGCGTAAAAAAAGAGGCTATTAAACCTCTTCTTTTCTCGGGAACAGTACGAGCAGGAACATTTTAAACTGTTCCAGCGCCAATACCGCATGCGGCTCCTCTGACGGCATGACGATGGCATCGCCAGCCTGCAGCGTATGATGCGTACCGGAGATGGTCACTTCGCCCGATCCGTCCAACGCGATGACCAACGCGTCGCCGACAGAGGTGTGGGTGCTGATTTCTTCGCCCTTATCAAATGCGAACAGCGTCACGCTATGGCTTTCGTTTTGCGCCAGGGTTTTGCTGACGACCTGACCCTTTTGATAGCTCACCAGCTGTGCAAACGGCACCACCGTGGCGTATTCGATGTTGCGTATGGATTGTATGCTCATGTTGTATCCCCCCAACCATTATTTCAGCTTTAGTATACCAAAGAAGGCCGAATGAATGTGTTGGATTTACAACATATTTACAATTTGCATCGAATACCACTGCCGGATGATCGGCATGAGCGCATTGACATACAAGGAAAAACAAGCCTATACTGCAACCAATGAACAATAATATACTGGAGGCTTCCCCATGCCGCGCATTTATAAAGACATTACAGAGCTGATCGGAAACACACCTTTGCTGGAATTGGAAAGGTTTTCACAAAAGCAAGGCGTTTTAGCCAGACTTTTGGGAAAAGTGGAGTTGTTCAACCCTGCGGGCAGCGTTAAGGACCGGATCGCGAAGGCGATGATCGAGAACGCGGAGCGAAAAGGTCTGTTGCAAAAGGATTCCGTAATCGTCGAGCCGACAAGCGGAAACACGGGCATCGGACTTGCGGCAGTTGCGGCCATGAAGGGGTACCGCGTTGTTCTGACAATGCCGGAAACCATGAGCATCGAGCGGCGAAAACTACTGTACGCGTACGGAGCGGACATTGTGCTGACCGAAGGCAGCCGCGGGATGCAGGGCGCCATCGACAAAGCGGTGGAGCTTTGCCGTGAACTGCCCCATGCTTTCATGCCATCACAATTTGAAAACCCCGCCAACCCGGACGCACACAGGCGAACCACAGGTCCCGAGATTTGGGCGGATACGGACGGGCATGTGGACTTCTTTGTGGCGGGAATCGGCACCGGAGGAACGATCACAGGCGTAGGGGAGTTCTTAAAACAGCAAAATCCTGCCGTCGGGATCATAGCTGTGGAACCGTCCAGATCCCCGATGCTGTCCAACGGCCATGCGGGTCCACACGGCATCCAGGGCATCGGTGCCAACTTTGTGCCGACGGTGCTCAACACAAAGGCATACGATGAAATCATGCCGGTCACGGATGAGCATGCGTATGAATTTGCACGCGAATTGTGCAAAACAGAGGGGCTGCTTGTCGGTATTTCCGCGGGCGCTGCACTGTGGGCGGCGACGCAGGTGGGCAAACGCAAGATGAACCAGGGAAAGACCGTTGTGGTACTGTTGCCGGACACGGGCGAACGCTATCTTTCTACGCCGCTGTTTGAAAGTTGATTTGCTGATTCGTCGACAAGGGAGGTGCAAGAAATGCCGGTACACCATAGCCGAACCTATGACGCCTTTGTCAATATGCAGCCGTTTCGAAAATCATCCAAACAATCCCTCCTCAGCGTGTTTGCCTGTGCAGGAGTGACCGCCGGCATATTGACAGCTGCCACGCTTATATCCCTGGCATTGCGCCGATGGGGCTTTTCGGAAGCGAACTACATCCTGACCTATATGCTGGGCGTATTGTTTATTGCATATTGGACGCGCGGTTATGTTTACGGCATCATCGCTTCCGTATTAAGCGTGCTGGTTTTCAACTTTTTCTTTACCGAACCGTTCTTTTCGTTCAATGTCAACGATCCCGAATATCTTGTGACCTTTGCCATCATGCTGGTTGCCTCCATCATTACAAGCACGCTTACAACACGCATCCGTTTTGAATCGTGGCAGGCTGAAACACGGGAAAAACGTATCAGGGTCTTATATCAAATCGAGCGGCATCTGCTGGCTTCACAGAATTTGCAGCAGGTATTGGAAACGGCATCCAACGATATTTTTTCACTCTATGGTTCTTCGGTCATCATCACACAGGATGCAGGACACCTTCGCAAGATGACCCGTTGCATCGAAGGCAACGATGTTTTCAACGATGAAAAGGAAAAAATAGCCTTCCACGAAACATTGCAGTCCGGCAACGCCTGCGGAGCGGGTACGGAACTGTTTTGGGAATGCAAGGCTCATTACCGGCCAATCCTTGGACAAAACGGCGTGTTGGGAGTGGTTGGCATCGTAGCGGAAACCAAAGCGGAAATGCCGGAAGATCAGCGCGTTATGCTGGATACTATTCTCGCGCAGGTAGCGCTTGCCATCGAGCGGGAGCAATCCAATGAAAGGCAGCGGCAGGCACAGATGCAGATAGAGCGGGAACGGTTTAGAAGCGATTTGCTGCGATCCATATCCCATGATCTTCGAACGCCTCTTACCGGGATTCTGGGCTCAACGAGCACGATGATCGATAACCTGTCAACGCTGCCCAACGAAACGATACGCACCTTTTTGCAGAACATCTACGAAGATGCGGACTGGCTGAAAAACCTTGTGGAAAATATTCTGAGCATGACGCGTCTGCACGAAGGGCGCGTCACGCTAAAGCGGGATATGGAAGCTGTGGAAGAACTTATCGCAGCTGCGCTCGCGCGCGTAAAGATGAGACTGCAGCATCACACCGTCACAGTATCGATGCCGGACGAAATCCTGATGGTCTATGCCGACGGGTTGTTGATTGAACAGGCCATTGTCAACATCCTGGACAACGCGATCAAATATACGCCAAGCGGAGGGGCCATTGCGATTTCAGCATCTGTTAAGAATGAGTTTGTATGGCTCGAAATCAGCAATGACGGACCCGGCATTCCCCAGAAGGATATTGGTCGCATCTTCGAGCGCTTCTATACGAAAGCCGACGAAGCGCGAAGAAGCGGGATCGGCCTCGGATTATCCATATGCAAATCGATCATTGAGGCGCACGGGGGAGAAATCACCGCGCAAAACATCACAGAGGGCGGGACGAAGTTCATCATCTGCTTGCCCATGAAGGAGACCGACAATGGAACCGTTGATCCTGATCGTGGATGACGAAAAACCGATTCGCCATTTTATTAAAGTATCACTCGAGGCCCAGGGCTATCGATGCATTGAAGCGGAAAATGGCAAAACGGCTTTGATCGGCATTGCGTCACACAGGCCGGAACTCATCATCCTCGATCTCGGCTTGCCGGACGTCGACGGGCTGGAGGTGATCCGCAAAGCAAGGGAATGGGCGGATATACCGATCATTATCGTATCGGCACGCGGACAGGAAAGCGAAAAGGTAGAAGCGCTGGATGCCGGCGCGGATGATTATTTGACAAAGCCGTTCAGCGTGGCGGAATTGCTCGCCAGAATCCGTGTGTCTCTTCGGCGAAGCAGCAAAGGAAATGTTGCATCGACTATTTTTCAATTGGGAGATTTAGTCATCGATTATGAGCGACGAAAAGTACAGCTTCTCGATAAGGACGTGCATCTGACGCCTACGGAATATCGATTGCTGACATTGCTGGCAAAGCATCATGGAAAGGTATTGACCCACAAGTTCCTGGTAGAAAAAATCTGGGGCGGTTTGACGGAAAACGATACGCAATCGCTTCGCGTATGCATGGGAAACCTGCGCCGCAAAATCGAAAGCGACACGGCTCAGCCGAAATATATCATGACGGAAATCGGTGTGGGATACAGGTTGACCGACGAAGTATAGTGTTTGAGCGTATTTCATCGTCCTCTCTGGATGAACCGGGTATAATCAGAATAAAAACCGCAGACGCGGTTTTTTTCTTTATGCAATCCTTATACTTCTTATGCTTATTTTTACACCATTTTGATACCCAAAGCATTACGATGGAGGTGTTCCGGAGGTGTAAACGATGAAAAAGCGCGATATGCCTGAAAACGACTACCAAGCATTTCTGCATAAGGCAATAGCGTATCTGCAGAATAAGGATTTTTCAAATGCACAGGCGGCAATTATCCAAGCCATGTCATTGAATATGGACGCCGCTGCACCGCACAATCTGCTTGGGGTTATGAAAGAACTCAAAGGCGACGAAAACTGCGCGCAAAGGCATTATCGGGCAGCCTATGCGTTGGAACCGGGCTTTAAGCCGGCCTGCCGGAATTTGCAGCGCATGGCAGATTTCACCTGGGGGTTAAGATCCAATGATTATGATTATGGACTGACGGAGGATGCTCGACCAACGAATTCGGACATCATCCGATCCATTTTTGAGTAGGGAGAACGCATGTATATCATCATAGCAGGATGCGGAAAAGTCGGAGCTGCACTCGCGCTGTCGCTTTGTCAGGACAACCACAACGTTGTTGTCATTGACAGCGATCCGGACAATTTAAGCTCGCTCGGTTCGGGTTTCAACGGCATGACAATCGTTGGGATGCCGATCGACGAGGACGTCTTGAAAAATGCCGACATTGAACAAGCCGATGCTTTGGCGGCTGTCACGGACGACGATAATATGAACATCATGGTGTCACAGGTTGCAAAGGAATTGTTTCATGTGCCCAAAATTATAACGCACCTGTACGATCCAAAAAGAGAGAATGTTTTCCGCCAAATGGGCATGACGACCTTTTGCTCAACGAACCTGGCGGTTGAAAGGATCGGGCAAATGCTTTTTCCGCAACATGCAGAAGTGAAGATGAATCTTTGCGGCACATATTGCGCGATGAAACTTATGAAGCCGGAACGAGCCATGATAGGCAAAACCATCGCAGAATACAAAAGACAAAATATTGCGGCGATGGTGCGTGGCAATAAAATGCTGACCGCCAACGCCAATGCCCGAATCGAGCAAAGCGATATGCTGCTTGTCCACCATAATGGCGAGGAGGATACGCTGATATGAACATCATCATCATCGGTGCCGGCAAAGTGGGGTATTATCTTGCCAAAACGCTTGCTCCGAATAAACACAGAATAACGATGATCGAAGAGGACGAGCGGATCTGCGCTAAGATCGCCGAGGAATTGAGCGATTTCGGTATCGTGCTGATCCGCGGGGACGGTACGGATATCGAATTGCTCCAGCAAGCCGAGGCCGGGGAAGCCGATCTTTTGATAGCCGTTACGGGTTACGACCAAAACAACCTTGTCGCATGCCAGCTGGCTAAAAGTTGTTTTTCGGTTCCGCGTACCATCGCCCGGGTGAACAATCCCAAGAACATCCGGGTATTCAAGCATCTGGGCGTCGATTCGGTGGTGAGCAGCACAGCGCATATAGCGGATATCATCGAACACGAGGTGGACTGGGCTGACGTCAACAGGCAGCTTGCAAAGCGGATGGGAGAAGTGCGGATACGGGAATTTGCCGTGGAAAAAGGCGCCGGGGTGATCGACAAACGCGTTGCCGATTTGAATCTTCCCAAAGGAACCATTTTGATCTCCATCTTGCGTGGGGAGAACGTCATCGTCCCGAACGGGCAGACAATCATTCTGGAGGACGATAGCGTCATCGCGTTAACGCACAGGGACAGCATGCAAAACCTGTCCGTATACTTCTCCAAGGAATAGGAGGATTCGATGAAAACATTTTTTCAATATGCATACGGATTGTTGGCCGAAGTGCTCTTCGCAGGGGTGATTATTTTGATCGGGTTTGCCATTTCCCTGTTGGCGCTGTGAGGGTGTGATGGCTGAAAACAAGGGTAACCGCTCATCGCCGATCGGCTATTATATGGGGTTTGTCTTTTTTGGGATCGGTCTGATACAAATCATCCCTCTTGCCGTCGCATTGGTCTATGCAGAGTGGGATATCGTCTGCGATTTTTGCATCGGAAGCGCCGTTTCGCTGCTGCTTGGCGCAAGCATGATGTATCGCTTCAGAGAATGCCGAAAAACGCGCCTGAACTGGGGCGAAGGCATGGTGGTAGCCGCGGGATCGTGGTTTTTTGGCATGATTCTGTGTGCGATTCCCTACTATCTCAGCGGAAATTATCTTTCCTTTCTGGACTGTTGCTTCGATGTGATGAGCGGACTTACCACCACCGGCATGATTTTGATTCAGGATTTGGACCATGTTTCCCATGGTATCAATATGTGGCGGCACCTATTAACCTATGTGGGAGGCCAAGGCATCGTGGTGCTCGCGCTGACATTCCTCACCAAAGGCAGTTCCAACGGTGCCTACAAGATATACGTTGGCGAAGCCAAGGACGAGCGCTTGGTTCCCAACGCGGTAAACACGGCCAGGTATATCTGGCTTATCAGCCTGATCTATCTCGGCGTCGGATCGCTGGCGCTGTGGATAACGGGGTTGATGGCGGGAATGCCGATAGACCGTGCGCTGCTGCACGGTGTTTGGACGTTCATGTCGGCATGGAGTACGGGCGGATTTGGCCCGATGACGCAGAGCATCCTCTATTACCACAGCGCCTGGTACGAGATGGCGACCATGATCTTCTTCGTGATAGGTTCGTTCAACTTCGCGCTGCACTATGCAGTATTGACAGGAAAAAGAAAAGAGCTGCGCAGGAACATCGAAACGGTATCGTTTACCACGACCGTCACGATCCTTACGTTGATCGTCACGCTCGGACTGTTGAAGCTCAACGTATATCCGGATGCCGTTTCCATGTTTCGCAAGGGGTTTTACCAGCTGATTTCAGGGCATACCACAACCGGATTCATGACGGTATACGCAAAACAGTTCTTCTATGAATGGGGGGACATCGCGCTGTTTGGAATGATACTTGCGATGATGTTCGGCGGAAGCGCCTGCTCAACGGCTGGCGGATTTAAGGGACTGCGTATCGGCATTCTCTTTCAGACGTTCAAGCGGGAGATCAGACGCATCGTGATGCCCGAAAACGCCGTGTCTGTGCAAAAGATCCACCATGTCAAGGATACGGTTCTGGACGACGGCATGATACGCAGCGCCTTTTTGATCGTCACGGCTTATACCGTCACCTTTACGCTGGGAACGCTCATTGGCATGCTCTGCTGCTACCCGTTTGCCAGCGCGGCATTTGAAGCGGCATCGGTCACGGGCAACGTGGGTCTTTCCATCGGGGTAGTCGGCGCATTCATGCCTTGGTTTCTCAAGGTGACGTACATTGTCATCATGTGGGTGGGACGGCTGGAATTCATGTCTGTGTTGGCATTGGGCGTCTATTTTGTAATGAGGTTGAAAAAGAAATGCAAAAGATCCTGACGGTGCTACTGGCGGCGGTTCTTGTGCTGTTTCCCATGACGGCGTTGGCTTCCGGCGAATCGGTCGACAGCAACGCGCTGATCGAGCGCGCGAAGGAATACGACGGCAAAGAGATCATCTTTTCCGGAGAAGCTATCGGCGATATCATGAAACGGGGGGAATATGCCTGGATCAACGTATCAGACGGCAACAACGCCATGGGCGTGTGGGTTAAAACTACGGAATCCGATAAGATCGGGGTTTTGGGCGAATATAAGGCGATCGGTGACAAAATACGCGTTACCGGAGTATTCCATCGGGCTTGTGCGGAGCACGGCGGCGATATGGATATCCACGCTGCTTCCGTAGAGGTTCAAAAAAACGGTCAATCCAACCCGGTAGCGGTCTCGCCCATCAAAGCGGCCGCCGCGCTTATTCTGTCCGCGGCTGCGGTGCTCTTGCTTGGCTTCTTGTACAATCGCATCCGTAAAACCGGATAAAAGTAGTATCAATCCAAACGGCAAAGTTCCATGGATTCGATGAGGATATCGGCATCCCGGGTGTTTTCCAAAACAAATTCCACGAGCACGGAGTCCTCCTTCAATACAAAGGAATATACGATGCTGTTTTCCCGCTGCATGACATCCTGCAGCGGGATCTGCGCTTTTCCGGCATCCGTTGTGACTTTAAACCGGCATAACGGAAGGTTATTCCCGATTATTTCGATTTGATACAAGCCTTCGCACAGCGAGATATAGGGGCCGTAGGATAGCCCGTTCCGATACAGGACTCGCCCGTCGGCAGTATCCTTTGCGTTGTTTTGGAACCGTCCGTCGAAGGATAAGAGCCGCATGGAATTCGGCGGCAATCGCTTATCCCGCTGACCGGGAATTTCGTTTGCAACACCGATGACAAGATCATTCAGATGATACCAATGCACGGATGCGCTGTTGAGAAGGATGCCGCTCATGGGTTTGGCGATATAGACGGTATCCCGGGATACGACGCCGTTTGAAACGCGCTCAAGCTCTGCCTGACGGTATGCTGCGATGCTGTTGCTTTTCCGCGCAAAGTAAAAGTTGCTGACGGTCATGCCGTTATGCAGGGCATAATCAGCGAACCGGTAATAATCCTGCTGTGTGAGCTCGTCCAGATATTGTATGTGCCGATAGTTCGGATTGTTGATAAACGTCTGCATCAGTCCGCTGTGCATGAGCGAATTTTCGGTTGTCTGCTCAAAGGCAAACTCCCGGTGCAGGCTACCAAGAGACGCGCTAAAATCAATGATCTGCACGCAAAGACATAGCGGCAGAAGTATCGTTACGGTGCATTTTGGCAGCTTGCGCATGGTTGCCGCGAGAACAAAGAGCAACAGCAGATAGAAGATGATCCATATAAACCGCCCGCTTGCACGAAACACGGCAAATCCCGATAGAATCAGGCGCGGATAGGGGATGGTGAACAAAACGCGGCCGTTGCATGTGATATCGGGCCCAAGCGCAACGAGCGCGGCAATGGCGACCACCGCCGCGATTCCCGCGAGCAAGGCGGTATTCTTGCGGTTTTGAAGCAGTGCTTTCCACTTGGTACGCAAAAATGCAACCGGCAATACGACGCATAAAAGCAAAATCCCAGCCCCCAAATAGGCGCTTCCTTCGTAGTTCCCGTGGATGGTGGGAAGCGTTTTGAGCAAAATGCCTTCGCTAAGCGGATTGATAAGCGAGTTCAGGTTTGCGACATATATCCCGACGCCTTCGCCGTTTGCATCCACACTTCCGTAAAACGCGCCAAGCACCCAGAGGAAAAAAGCGCAGACGGCAATGAAGCAAACAACGGGCAACAGGCATCGAAGAAACTTCCGGTTTTGACAGAAATCGGTTATCATGCAGCCCAAAAGAATCAATCCCGTCATCGGAACGAAATACAGATGCACGGCGGCGCACAGAAACCCCATGCCGCCCCACATCGCGCAGCGCAGTTTGAGATCGTCAACGCCGATGTCATACAGCCACAGCGCAACAGCCGCCAGCAATATCCACTGCGCGGTCAGGGCGTTGTGGTCAAATGTACGCATCAGAATCGGCATGGATACAACGAAAAAGACGCAGCCAAGCAGACAAAGAATTTTGTTCTTTACAAACCTAAAGAGCAAGAGCGCGGATATGCCGCCCTGCAGTGTGTAGCACAGCAGTGCCCACAGGCCGAAATATTGAAACGTTGCCGGGAGCAGGGGCGACAGGGCTTTGAAAAACAATGCGAACAACGGAATGGAGTCGGTATAGATTAAGGATGTGGCAAAAGGATAGGACAGCACGTCCGTCAGGCCGATCGGAAACATCCAGCCGGTTTGTGAAAACGCTTTCCATCCCAAATAATGCTGCGTCAAATCGCCCGTGCCCAAGAGCCAGTCTGCGTAGGTGACGTTGAGCACGCGCACGCCATAGATGCACGCAAACAGCAGAGCGCCCAAGATGCATCCGTATACAAAAAGTTGCAGCGCAGCACTCTTGCAGGCTGGCGTCCGGTCTTGTATGCCGATCAGACCCGTATCCGACGCGTTGGAATTTGGACATGTCCCCTTGATCAAAAAGACCTCCCGAAAGCCATGATTGGGTTTATTTAAGCATTCCCAATCATATACACATGAATCAATGATAGACAAACACAAAGATTCTATCACAAACAACAGAATAAGAGTACTATATTATTATACAAACAATGGTTGAAATTAATAATAGCCGGTATCATGATGCCAAATACCGGCTTGAGAGAACTGCAATTGCTATGAGTGATTAGCTATATTTAGAAATACAATGCTTCCTATAGATGGATGTCTCCGGTGAGGTACAGCACCGCGGTGCCGCCGATTTCCACCCTGTCGCCTAAATCGCGGCAATACAGTTGCCCGCCGCGTAAGGAAAGTTGTAATGCTGTCATGTCCTTTTTGCGGAGCCTTTCGCTCCAATAGGGGATCAGCGTGCTGTGGGACGATCCGGTAACAGGATCTTCGACAATGCCGGCGCCGGGTGCGAAAAAGCGGGAAACGAAATCGCAGTTCGAACCCTTCGCCGTTACCACCACGGCAAACGCATCGATGCTTTTTAAAAGAAGAAAATCAGGTTTCAGGTCTCGGATGGTTCGCTCGTCCTCCACAAGCGCTACGAGATCTCTGGACATCAGCGTTTCTATAACTTTTACGCCGAGTGCCTTTTCCAAAATATCGGGTTTAGGGCAGGGAACAGGTTTTCGTCTTGGGAAATTCATCCAATACATGCCGTCCGCTTTGCTGACCAAAAGAACGCCGCTTTTCGTACGGAAAGAAACGTTGTCCATCGCATCATCGACGAAGTTCCAAAGTACGAACGCGGCGGCGAGTGTCGCGTGACCGCACAGGTCCATCTCGACTTCCGGCGTGAACCAGCGCAAATCGTAATACCCGTCAGCCTTGACCAAAAACGCGGTTTCGGCGAGGTTGTTCTCAAACGCGATGGCTTGCAGCACATCATCCTGCGGCCATGTATCCAACAAACACACGCCTGCCGGGTTGCCGCAAAAGAGCCTGTCGGTAAATACGTCCACGACAAAGTATTTCATTCTGTTTCCTCCCATACTTTGATGCCTGAAGTAAAATTTGACAGCGAGATACCGGCTGCAGCATTCCTTACGGCAATCGTGACAACTCGTTTCCGTATGCGTCATACAACGCCCCGGGATCCGCTTTTTTAGTGCTCCAGACATTTTTGTCATCCCAGATCAGATCGCCGCTGCCGCCTTTGCAGGCAATGACGAGTTTTTGTCCACTTTTTAGCATCGTTCCGTCGGGGAACACGAAGAGCTCCGAGCCCGTTTGAGAAAAGAGGTAAAACCCCGAAAGATCCGCCTGATCTGCGTCGTTGACGATGGTGACCGTTTGGGCGACCTTGTCGATGGATGTGATTTTGATTTTGGCAACAGCGGTGTCGGGCTTCGGATCGGCAATTCCAATCTTTCCGTCCGGACTTATGGTCAGAAGGATCCCATAGGCATAGTCTTCGGTGACCAGGATATCGGAGCCTTGCAGGGCGGCGCGCACCCGCTGGTTTGCCGAATCGGTATCCGCCGACGTATCGGTGGATATGACCGCAATCTTCGGGGACACGGCGGATGCGAATTGTGCGGATGTTGCATCGGGGTTTCCGTGGTTGCCGACTTTGAGCACGTCCGCCGAAAGCTTTGTTCCCGCGCTGAGAAGCGTTGCTTCCTCTTTAAACTGCATGTCCCCGCTGAACAGAAACGTCTTGCCGTTTATAAAGAGCCGCAGTACCAGCGAATTGTCGTTGTCGTTGTCACCGTTGTACGTTACTGGCCCGAGTACCTCGAAATAAATGCCCGAAGCAGCCAAAACCTTGTCGCCCGCCGATAGCTTCATCTGCTTGAGCGAAAGCTGCGATGCGAGCGTATCGATCGCGTTTGTTCCGTCTTTTTCATTCATTGAAATCTTCGCACAATACAAAGTGCCGATGTCATACTTCTTCGTCAGCGCGTGCAAACCGCCGATATGGTCGCTGTGCGTATGGGTTAAAAACACCGCATCCAGCCTCTTCACACCGCGGATTGCCAGCGCATTGTATAGCGCGGGGACGGAGGATTTTTCACCCGTGTCGATCAGATAGGAGAAACCGTCGATTTGAACAAGAGCCGCATCGGCGCGTCCGACGTTGATAAACGTAACCGAAACGTCCTTGGCCAAAGCGGCAGGTTGCGCCGTTTGCGCTGTGGAGGCCGTCGGGCTTACGCTTGCAACGGGCGTGGTTGTGCCGCTGTTGGTGACGCACCCTGTCAACGTTGCCGCGATGATGAAAGGCAGGATCAAACGGCTTAGCATATTTTTATAGACTGGTTGCTTCATGGTTTGCGGTTGCCTCGTGTTGGTTGGCTTTTTCTGTGGTGCATCCCGTGCATACTCGGAAGTGATGAATCTTCGTGCATACAGCTGTCGGAATGGCAGTTGTATGATTATACCATATTTGGTCTTTATGGTGTTTGGTTGATCGGGATGTGACGGAAAAGGAGAAGTTGCGTCTTGACTTTACAATTATTGTAATGATATAATGGCTATACGTTACATTAATTGTAACGGTTAAGGAGGCGTTTCGGATGGCGAAAAATATCGTATCGCTTTCCACAAAAGAGGATTTGAAAATATTCATGAGCCCGCAGCGCCAGCAGATACTGCGCACGATGGGTATTCACGGCGATCCCGTTACGGCCAAGGCATTGGCGGATATGTTGGGAATTTCAGCCTCGGCGATAACACACCATTTGCGCCTGCTCGAAAGGCTCGGCGTTGTGGCGCTGCATCATACACAGCGCATAAACGGTATCACGGCACGTTACTATGCGCTTTGTGATGTGACGGTGAACATTGGCCAACAGGTGCAGGACGACCTTGCCAACGAACGCAATATCATCATACAAAACATACTGCTCAACACCCTCAAAGGATTCAATCAAAGAGCGGAATGGGCTGTTCAAAACGGTATCCCGCGGGAATCGCTTGCGGATTACGGCGATTTTTTAAGCGGGGTGATGCATTTGACGCAGCAAGACGCGGTGAATCTTGTGCGCCTGATCCGGGATTATCTGGAGGCACACAGCACCAAACAAACGGGAACGCAGCCGTGGGAATATGCTCTGATTCTTTATCAAGCCGGTGAGATGAAATGAAACCCGCTTATCGTCTCTTGCTCCTGATGAACACTGTATCCATGGGGCTTCTGATCCCCGTGCTGAGTCTTTTGCTCATGGAAAAAGGATGTACATTGGGTGAGCTTGCCTTCGTCATGGGGTTGTTTTCGCTGACCGTTTTCGTGCTGGAGCTCCCAAGCGGCGTTTTAGCCGACATGATAGGGCGAAAAGCGGTATTCTTGCTATCTGGAGGCTTCTACATGGCGGCGTCGGTGGGAATGTTGTTTTTCTCCGGGTTTGTCGCGATGATACCGCTGATCGTGCTCTTCGGGGCGGGCAGAGCGTTTGCATCCGGTTCTTTGGATGCTCTTTTGATCGATGAACACATTGCCCGGTATGGTATGGAAGCTCTGTCTACCGTCACATTGGAGCTTTCCCTGATCGAGACGCTCGGCATATCCATCGGTGCAATGCTGGGGGGGCTTCTGCCAACGCTGCTGGGCGATAACATTCTGGGAATGGGGAAATATGCCCCCAATCTGATACTGCGATGCCTTTTCACAGCCGCGGTGATCATAATCGCTGCGATCGTACTTCAGAAGACGCCCACGACAGGTCGTAAACCGGTGAAACTCAAACAACATGTCGCGCAAAGCCTGTTGTTTGTAAAAGGAAACGATACTGTCTTGCCGCTTCTGTTCGGCGTATTCTTAAGCGGGGTATTCCTGTTTTCCATTGAAACCTATTGGCAGCCGGCGTTGCTCGCATTGTTGCCCGACCTGGCCTTTATGTGGGTATTCGGATTGCTTTCCTTCTGCTGTTTTATCTGTGCCGCGCTGGGCAACCTTTTGGCCAAGCGCTTGATGGACAAAACCATACCGCTGCATCGAGGTTATACGGTTTTTCGTCTCGCAATATTTTTTGCCGTCATACTGCTGGCGACGATGAAAACGGCGGTTGGGTTCGGCATCGCGTACTGTACCGTTTATTTCGCACTGGGCACCGCGAATCTGTTTGAAAGCAACCTGATAAACCGGCAAACGCCCGCGCAAAATCGCGCAAGCGTTTTGTCGTTGGTCTCGTTTGCGTTGCAGGCGGGCGGTATGAGTGCGCCAGTTCTTTCGGCTTTTGTCGTTCCGCGCTTTGGGATACAGGCACAGTGGGGCGCAATAGGCACAGTGTTTATCGTCATCGCGCTATGGATCGGCGTGGCTCTTTCCAAGGCGGTGCAAAGAAGCCAACTGCTTACTGCACAAAAAGCATGCCCGGAATGATCGCAATAAAAAGCGCCGCAGAATATATATTCTGCGGCGCTTTGGCGCACCTACCGCGATTCGAACGCGGGACCTTTCACTTAGGAGGCGAACGCTCTATCCTACTGAGCTATAGGTGCATGGCTCATTTGCGCGAGCGTTCCTATTTTACGCTTCAAAAGGCCGGGTTGTCAACGCATCTGCCCGAGGAAGGTCAAGAGTTGTGTACTTTATTGCCGTCTGCACAAAAACGCCTAAAGTTTGGCATATCCGCTGCTGGATTTATACCTTATGCCGCGAAGGAGTGCATCTGCAAGCATGATGACTGCGGATGCCAAAACCATGAGCCAAAAGCCGTGTATCACGATTGTTGTCACGATGGCGCACGCCAACAGCAGCATCAGCATGTTGACAAAAACGCTCGCGATCCCGAACGTTAAAAAGTTAAATGGAAGAGCGATAAACGTCAGGATCGGGCGTAAGATTGCGTTTGCCAGTGCCAATACCAGCGCGAGCAGCAGGAATGCCGCAATCGGACCCGTGATCCCGGCGAAGAGCAGGCTCAAAAGGAGAAAGCCCAGGAAGTAAACGACGATTCTGCCAAACAATTTCCCCATCACAATCACCATAACCCAATCTTAACGGAAACCCTGTTCCCGGCTTCCACGTCCACCAGATCAAAAGCGCCAAGGGACGTTGCAGCAGTGACCGCTTCCGATATCGACCGCAGTGTCCGGCTTATATTCATGCCCGCGATGTGCTTTCCGCAAAGCAGCATCATGTCTTCCAGCGCATCGATGCATTCCCAAACCACGCGCACCGGAACAAGCATCGGAAACCGAAACCATTTGACCTTCACATAGACGAACAGCACATGGCTTTTTCTAGTCGACATAGACTCGTATGCTCGCCCCTTTCCCGGAATCTCCCGCTTCTATATCCACGAGGTTTTCGTCGATCAGCCCGTCCTGGAACATGCCGATCAGTTCTTCAAGGTTGATCGCGTCGATATCGATGCCGCTTTCAAGCATTTCGTTCTTGGCCTCTTTGGGAATCAACGCTGTCAGGCCGACAAGCTTTTTTGCCACTTCCAGCGGGACATTCACCCGGACTTTGGCGTTGTCCATGCCGTCGCCGCGGGCATCCACAATCACCCGCAGGATCTTGTTCTTCTTGTCGGGCGCAGCGGTTTTTCTGGGCTTTGCCGTATCGTCGTCGTTCATGGCTTCCAGAAGCAATCTGCCCTGGTCCGCCGTGATCTTTCCGTCTTGGATCATCTTGAGGATCTTCATCGATTCTTCGTTCATTTTTAAATCCCTTTCCGGTATTAAAGCTTATCGGAGATTCTTAAGCTGTGAAGCTGCTTCGTCTGCGGTTATTTCTCCGTTTTCGAGCTGCTGGAGTATGACGTTGCGTTCTTCCTTGATCGATATATCCGCCTTGCCCGGAAGCCCCAGCTTCAACAGGAGCGCTTCCAGCCTGCTCCTCACGGTCGGATAGGAAATGGAGAGTTCTTTTTCCACTTCTTTTATATTGCCGCGGCATTTGAGAAACGCCCGTAAAAACACTTGTTCATTGGGAGAAAGAGAACAAAATTCGCATCCTTCAAACCTGCCGTTGAGTTCGCTCTTACATTTCTTGCAGGTCAATGCTGTGATCTCGTATTCCCCACCGCAAACGGGGCAAGTGGACGGCGCTTTGTATTTTTCTATGGAAACCACCCCTTTTCAAGAGCATATTATGCCAAATAATTAATGATGTCAATAGTATTATTGAAAATATCAATATAAATATTAAGATAGTTAATATATTTGGAAAATACATCTGCTAAACAGGTGAGAGTCCAGGCGCTTGTTCGAAGCAAGCAACCGGAGCCGATAACGGATTCTTCACCTCGCGACCTTGTATGCGGTCCGTGTTCGCTTTGCATGAGGTTTGAATGCGGGGACATAGCAGGATCAGGGTGGGTGTTTTTCTTGACAGCGGCGCGTTTTGAGCTCTATAATGGCGTTAAGTCAATTCATTGTAGCAACGGCAGCATCGGGTGAAGCAGGGTAGAACAGTATTCGGGCGTTGAGCCACGGTAGAACGGAAGGATGGAATTATTATGCATTTTGTCATGTTGGGGCTGTATGCCCTGTTGCTTTGCGTCACGGGATTTATCGGCGCAAAAAGATCCAAAACATCCAAGGATTTTATGCTGGACGGGCGCCGCATGGGCGCATGGATGAGTGCGTTTGCCTATGGCACAACGTATTTCTCCGCTGTCATCTTTGTGGGGTACGCCGGAAAATTCGGATGGAATATCGGTTTGTCCTCCGTTTTGATCGGCATCGGCAACGCCGTTGTCGGCTCTTATCTTGCATGGAAAGTGCTGGCAAAGAAGACGCGCAGCATGACGCATGACTACAACGTCGCCACCATGCCGTCGTTTTTTGAAGCGCGTTACGGGTCAAAGGCGATGAAAGTAGTGACCGCAATTATTATTTTCATCTTTTTGGTGCCCTATTCTGCATCCGTTTACCAGGGCATCAGCTACATCTTTGAACAGGTTTACGGCATCCCCTTTGCGTATTGTGCGATTGCGATGGCGGTACTGACGGCTGTATATCTGATACTCGGCGGATACTTTGCGACGGCGCTAAGTGACTTTTTCCAAGGCATCATCATGCTTCTGGGCGTCGGACTTATGGTGTTCTTTGTTCTTAAAACACCGCAGGTCGGAGGGATTTCACAGGGGTTGGCCAAATTGGCCGCTATCAAACCTTCGCTTGTGGGCTGGCCCAGCGGTAGCAATCTTGTGACGCTGATATCCATCATTCTGTTGACAAGCCTCGGAAGCTGGGCGATGCCGCAGATGGTGCACAAGTTCTACGCGATCCGCGACAACGATGCTATTAAGCGCGGAACCGTCATTTCCACTGTCTTTGCGCTTATCATTGGGGGCAGCGCCTACTTCACCGGCATTTTCGGGCGCCTTTTCCTGAACAATACCATTCCGATCGACCCGATGACGCATCTTGCCAACATCGATATGGTGGTACCGTCCATGCTGGTCATCGCACTGCCCAAAATCCTTTTAGGCGTTATTGTATTGCTGGTATTGTCGGCATCCATGTCCACGCTCAGCGGGTTGGTCATGGTATCCTCCAGCGCCGTTTCGATGGATTTGTACAAAGGCGCCGTCAAGCCCGATGCTTCAGATAAGAAGACGCTCGGATTGATGCGCATACTATGCCTCGTGTTCATCGCCGCTTCCACCGTTATTGCGCTGTATAAGGTACAGGCCATCGTTGCGCTGATGAGCTTTTCCTGGGGAACAATATCCGGATGCTTCTTGGGGCCGTTTTTATGGGGGCTGCACGACAAGAAAACCAACGCTGCGGGTGCCTGGGGAGGCATCGCGCTTGGTTTGCTGATCAACATCGGAACGGCTGTCGCAACGGGGTTCAACGGAGCGAACGCACCGCTGGCAGGCGGCATTGCGATGGTGGTATCGGTGATCGCGGTACCGATCATTTCACGCATCGCCACCCTGGTTAAGGGCAAGCAGGCCGATTTGGCGGCATAAACCTGTAAAAAGAAGCGATTCGTTTTTAAAAATAAGATGACAGGCATTGCGCCGTCATCAGAGAATCAGCAAACCAAAATCATTGTGACGAAAATCTGTTTTCCGGCGACATGTGCGTCGGAAAACACCTTTTCCCGCCGTTCTTTCTCAGAAAAACGGCGTTCCTGGGGCTTTCTCAAGGGGGAATTGGATTCCCCCTTGAAGTCATCGACTTTGTCGATGACCTAAGACGGCAGATGATCTGCCGTCTTTTTATATGATCCGAAAGCATATACATCATCGACAGGTACAGGTGATGGTATGCGAATACGCAAAAAGAGAAGCAAGCCGGGAATCAGGCGTCTACGCGCAGCGCGAAAAAGCAAATTCTTTGTTATCACGCCCCGCGCCATGATGCGCGTCGCAGGCGCCGTTCTCGCCTTCCTGCTGTTGGTCGGCGTATTTTCCTTATTGTTTTTCAATAAAAAAAAATATCCTGCTTCCAATGTCACGCTTAAGGTATACGATCACCGAAACGATCAGGTGGTCGTTATGGATTTGGAGGCTTATATCGTCTGCGTCGTGGCGGGCGAAATGCCGATAAGCTACGAGCCTGAAGCCTTAAAGGCGCAGGCGGTAGCGGCGCGTACCTATGCGTACCGCAAAATACAGCAAGGCTCTTGCGGGCGAAGCGGTGCGGATGTGTGTACGGACAGCGGGCATTGTCAGGCTTTCTCTGATCTTCAAAGCAGAAAACAGCGATGGGGCGACAATTTCGACGCCAATGAAGCGAAACTTGAACAGGCGGTTTACGCTACGGCGGGGATCATCATGACCTACGGCGGCAAACCGATCGACGCATTGTATTTTTCAACGTCGGGCGGACGCACGGAAGACGTTGAAAACGTATACAGCGAAGCCTTGCCCTACCTGCGCGGCGTGGAAAGCCCGGGCGAAGAGGATGCGCCCCGGTACCAAAGCACACAAAGCTTCAAGAGCGCCGATTTCATCAAAACACTGAAGCAGGCCAATGCAAAAACAGGCATTACGGTCAAAAATCTTGCAAAGAATATCAAGGAACCGGTGCGGTTTCCTTCCGGGCGCGTCGATACCATCAAAATCGGGACCGCAACGTTCACGGGCAAAACGATCAGCCGGTTGTTTTCACTTGGAACGACATATTTTTCCATTGCGGTGCACGCGCAGGATGTTATCATAACCACCCATGGATACGGTCACGGCGTGGGCATGAGCCAGGTGGGCGCCAACGCGATGGCCAAGGGCAACAGCACCTATGATCAGATCCTTCGTCACTACTATACGGGGATCGCACTTTCACCCATATAAAAACCCGGCCAATTAGCATATTTTCCCGTATAAATCACGCCTTTCGCGGCAAGAATAGCGCTGAGGAGGTGTGACATGGACAATCGTATTAAGCGCCGCGACAAAAGGATGATGGGACGTTCCCCCGTGGCGGCATTTCTGGATAAGCAAGGCATTTATCTCGTGATGTTGGCATGCCTGGCAATCATCGGCATCGCCGCTTATTTCACGCTGGGCGGAAACCAACAGGCAAAAACACCTGTTCCGACGCCATCCCAACAGCAGGCGGGCGCGATTTTAACGCCAAAGCCGACACAAACCTTACAACCCGTGGCGACACCCAACGCAACGCCGACGGCAACGACCGCAAAACCGGCGATGGCGGTAACGCAAAAAGCCATTCTTCCGGTACAGGGCGAGGTACTGCGAAAGTTTTCGCTGACCGACCCCGTCTATTTTGAGACGATCAACGCTTGGATAACCCACAACGGCGTGGATATAAAATGCGCCGAAGGCACGGCTGTTAAAGCGGCATTGGATGGAACGGTTTCAAGCGTAAAAAATGACCCCGAAACCGGGTACACCATCGTGCTCAAAAGCGCAAACAATGTCGTGACGGTATACGGCAACCTGGCAGCCGTAGACAATATCAAGGTCGGTCAGGCATTTAAGCAGGGCGAGGTGCTCGGGGCAGCCGGCAGAAGCGCGCAGAACGCGTTGAACGACCCGGCGCATGTGCACTTTGGCTATCTGCTCAACGGGAAATACAAGGATCCGATCGCGCAGTGCAAATGATCCAAGGGCAATGGTCAAAAAGCCCCTGTATCAAAAAATCAATCTTAGCGATGCAATCTGCTTTTCGGCACATGTGCATCGGAACGGTATCGATTTTGTCGATGACTTAAACCTCCCCTTGTAAAGAAGGGGGGGTTTGCATTATGATGTAATGGTGCGCAACACGCAGGTACCTTTTTGGGAGGGTTAACGATGCACATTTCATTTATTTTGGCAATTATTGGCATAACCGGTTATTTTCTCAATCTGCGGATCGTGGATCATTATATCCGTGTCAAGATGTACCAGATGCAGGAGGAAGGGAAAACGGAACGCCGCCGTTCCAGCGAGAGTCGCAAAGTAAAGAGCAAAGCGGATGAACGCCTGATGAAGGAAGTTCCGAAACTGAAGTGGACCATGTGGTTTGGCGCGTCGATGTTTGTCATCGGTGCGGTAGGCATGGTGTGGTCGCTGATCTACGCGATCTCGTCCGTCATTAAAAAGTAGACGCAGACGTTGTCGGACGCATCCGGCGATGAGGGTCATAAACCTTCGTCCTATACAGGGCGGAGGTTTTATCATTGGCATGGTTTTTCGCAATGCAACGACGCCGTCTGATGACGGCGGGTATTCACTGTTTAAGCGGTTCCCTTGATAATTCATCGAATAATATGGCATCTGTTTATCGTCATTCGCTGATTAAGGTGTTTCGGGCTTAGAATATTCCTATAAAATTCGGCGGAACAGGCAAATTGTCGCGAGTTTCCCGCAAATGAACATTGACACGGCTCATGTCCAAGTCTATAATGTGGAAGGCAGATTGTGAAATTTGGATTAATGTTTTCATCCGCATCTGCTAATTATCTATTTTCGTGCAAATCCGGCTTTGGCCGGTAAGGTTATCGATTAGGAGGAGACGTATGGTTACCCTTAGCATTGACGGAATCGGTGTACAAGTTCCGGAAGGAACAATGGTACTGGATGCCGCCAGACAGGCTGGTGTTCGCATACCAACCCTTTGCTATCTTAAGGATATCAACAGGATTGGCGCTTGCCGCATGTGTTTGGTGGAAGTTGAAGGTGGGCGTGCCTTGCAGGCATCCTGCGTATTGCCGGCAGCAGAAGGCATGAAAGTGCATACGCATACAAAGCGCGTGCTGTCTGCGCGTAAAACCGTGTTGGAGCTTTTGATCTCCGATCATCGCCGCGAATGCCTCTCCTGCCCGCGCAGCCGCACCTGTGAGCTTCAGGAGTTGTGCGAGGAAATGGGTGTGGATGAAACGACATACAAGGGCGAATTGCATGAAGGCACATTCGACGATCTTTCGCCTTCCATCGTGCGCGACCCTTCCAAATGCGTTTTCTGCCGCCGTTGCGTGGCAGCTTGCGGCGCGAGTCTGCAAAAGATCTACGCCATTGGCATGATCGGCCGCGGATTCAAAACGAAGATCGGTTCCCGCGGATTGGCGTTGAACGATGTTAACTGCATCAATTGCGGACAATGCATCATCGCCTGCCCGACCGGTGCGCTTCAGGAAAAAGATGCCACAGAGGTTGTATGGCAAGCGATCCAGGATCCGAATAAATACGTAGTATTCCAGACGGCACCGGCCGTACGTGCGGCATTGGGCGAGGAATTCGGTTTCCCGATCGGTTCCCGCGTGACCGGCAAAATGGCAGCTGCCATTCGCAGGCTTGGCGTGGATAAAGTGTTTGACACGGACTTTGCAGCCGACCTCACCATCATGGAAGAGGGTACGGAGCTTTTGGGTCGTATCACAAACGGCGGAAAACTGCCGATGATCACCTCTTGCAGCCCGGGCTGGATCAAGTTTTGCGAGCACAACTACCACGATTTCTTGGATAATCTGTCCAGCTGCAAATCCCCGCATGAGATGCTGGGCGCGGTCATCAAGACCTATTTTGCCAAGAAGAACAATATCGATCCGAAGAAAATGTATGTTGTCTCCGTCATGCCCTGCACGGCGAAAAAGTTTGAAGCGGCGCGCCCGGAAATGGGCCGCGACGGATATCTGGATATCGACGCGGTTATCACGACGCGCGAATTGGCAAGGATGATCAAGCGCGCAGGCATCGACTTTAAAAACCTGCCCAACGAGAGTTTTGATGAAATGCTCGGCGATTCCACCGGAGCCGCCGTCATCTTCGGCGCGACCGGCGGCGTTATGGAAGCGGCGCTTCGTACCGTGGCGGATATCCTCACGGGCCAGGACCTCAAAGGCATCGAGTATCACGATGTCCGCGGCGTCAAGGGCGTCAAGGAAGCAACGGTCAAAATCGGCGACCTGGATGTCAACGTGGCAGTTGCCCACGGCGCAGCAGGGGCGCAGGACCTTCTCAATGCCATTCGTCGCGGCGAGAAGAACTATCACTTCATCGAGATCATGGGCTGCCCCGGCGGCTGCGTGACCGGCGGCGGACAACCGTTGATCTCCAGCAAGGTTCGCGATACCATCGGCGACCCGCGCATCATGAGGGCAAAAGCGTTGTACGACGAAGATTGCGAAATGCCGCTGCGCAAATCGCATCAGAATCCGTCCATTGCAAAGCTGTATGACGAGTTCCTGGAGAAACCGGGTTCCCACGTTTCCCATGAATTGCTGCATACGCATTACACAGCCCGCAGCCCCAGATAATGGGAAGAGCCGCGCAAATTAGCGGTTTGGATATAAAAAAGGCGGTATACCTTTGGGTATACCGCCTTTTCTTTCAAAGGGGATTGCATCGGTAATCAAATTCGTTTCTTATACGCCCTCATCGCGAATGCATAGGCGACAAGCGCTATCCCAACGCACCATAAAAGGGCGACCCATATATCGTTTCCCACCGGCTTATTCGCGAGCAGAGAACGTATTGCGTTGACGATCGAGGTAACAGGCTGGTTTTCTGCAAAGGCGCGAACGACCGGCGGCATCGATTGGGTTGGCACAAACGCCGAACTGATAAACGGCAGGAAGATAAGAGGGTAGGAAAAGGCGCCGGCACCGTCCGGAGTTTTAGCGGATAGTCCGGCAATCGCCGCGACCCAGGTTAAGGCCAACGTAAAGAGCGTGAGTATGCCGGCCACGGCAAGCCATGGCAATATCCCCGCTTGTGAGCGGAAACCCATAACCAGCGCTACAAGAATGATCACGACAACCGAGATCGCATTGGATACCACTGAGGTAAGCACATGCCCCCACAGGACGGACGAGCGCGCGATCGGCATGGAGTGGAACCGTTCGAAGATGCCCCTTTGCTTATCCAAAAACAGCCGGTAAGCCGTATAGGCTATGCCGCTTGCGATCGCCATCAAAAGTATGCCTGGCAACAGGTAATTCACATAGTTGTCCGTGCCGGTTTGGATTGCGCCGCCAAACACATAGACGAACAGCAGCATCATCGCGATCGGAGTGATGCAAACCGTGAGGATGGTGTCCATGCTGCGGAAAATATGGCGCATGGAACGACCAAGCATCACACTTATATCGCTGAAAAAGTATTTTTTTACCGCTTCCATTTATTATTCCTCTCTCTTTCCCACGATCGCAAGGAATATATCCTCCAGCGTCGGCTGCTTTTCCACATACTCGACCGTTGCGGGCGGGAACAGTTTTTTTAGCTCCCCGAGCGTGCCGGAGGCAATGATCTTTCCCTCGTGCAGAATCGCGATTTGATTAGCTAGCTGCTCGGCTTCTTCCAGATACTGCGTGGTCAGAAATACCGTCGTGCCATGAATGGCAAGCTCTTTGACGGTCTTCCAAACCTCGATGCGTCCTTCGGGGTCGAGCCCGGTGGTCGGTTCATCGAGAAAGATGAGCTGTGGCTTTCCGATAAGGCTCATGGCGATATCGAGCCTGCGGCGCATACCGCCCGAATAGGTGGAAACCCTGCGGTCTGCGGCTTCGCTCAGCGTGAAGCGGTTGAGCAAATCCTCGGCGATAGTTTGCGGATTTATCAGGTGCCGCAGACGGGCTATCATCATAAGATTTTCCCGCCCGGTCAAAATCTCGTCCACGGCGGCAAATTGTCCGGTCAGGCTGATCGACTGCCGCACGCTGTCAGGATTCGATACAACATCGAATCCGTTGACGGCGGCGGTTCCGCCGTCCTGTTTCAAAAGCGTGGTGAGTATTCTGATTATCGTTGTTTTGCCGGCACCGTTGGAGCCCAACAGGGCAAAAATGCTGCCTCTCTCAACGTCAAAGTCCACCCCTTTTAGAACATGAATCTGTTTATAGGACTTTTGAAGCCCTTTCACTTGAATAGCTTTTTCCATCTTGATTCCCCTTTATTTCGTTTGATCCAATGACTTTTTTATGGCCTTGTTAACCTTTTGGTTAACGGATTCCTGATAGATATCGGCGTACGTTTTTGAATCCTTGATAAGATCGTCGCAGAAAGCCGCTACGTTTTTGCCCGTCACTTCGAGCACGCCTTTGCCCAAGGCTGCGCCCTCTTCAAAAAAATCGACAATCCCTACGAGCAAACCGGTTCCCTCTGTCAGCTCAACTGGCCCGACCTTAAAGAGATATTTTTGAATCTCCTTATATACAATCTGATAATCCTGCGGAAGGGCCTTGACGCGCGCCATGTGTGTTCGCCATTCCCTTTTGCCTTGGATGATGTCTTGAATTGTCATTTTATCCTCCTACTTGCCTAATTTTTTGGCGACGGCATTGTTGAGTTGCGCCCGCCAGCGATCGCGATAAGACTTTGACCCTTCTTCGCCGACCAAAGCCAAACAGAAGCCTTTGATATCGTCTCCTAAAACCTCTTGCACACTTTGGCCTTCCGCCGCCGTTTCTTCGAGCAGACCAAGCACACCGTCAAGAATCGGCATCAGGTTGCGACCGGTGAAATCCGAATTCGGCCAAAGATTGGCATTGATTATTTTCCATGCCGTTTGATAATCAGCCGGCAGTTTTTTGGCCCGCGATTTAAAAATCTTCAATTCTTTCGTCATATCACTGCCTGTGATTATTTCCCAAAAGTTCATTATCTTTTCTCCTTCAACTCGTTGATTTTGGATGATACGAACTCCCATTTTTCCCAGAACCTTCGCAGTTCCTCACGCCCGGCGCTGTTGAGCTCGAAGAACTTACGCGGCGGTCCCATGGCGGAGGGTTTTTTGGTGATATCCACCAGGTTGCTTCTTTCAAGCCGGATCAGGATGGTGTACACCGTTCCTTCCACAATATCCGTGAAGCCCAGAGCGTTCAACCGCCGCGTGATTTCATAGCCGTAGGTTTCTCCGCGGTTGATAATTTCAAGCACACAGCCCTCAAGCACACCTTTGAGCATTTCCGTCAGGTTTTCCACAACAATCACTCCTTGCTATTCCGTATGACTGGTATGCAGTACTACTTACTACAGCTATACAGTAACACGCAGTAGCGCGGCTGTCAACAATTTTTTCAGACAATTGATTATCAATTAAAACGGAAAAAGCTAAACGCAAAGCAGGGCAAGTGCGGCCATGGCCGAACACTGCTTATTGGGTTTCCGTATAAAAAATGAACGAAATCCGAAGTGATTTAACGATATATGTGCCCAACGGCAGTGATAACAGGTTTTTAAAAGGAAAGGTAAAGGATTATCAAAGAGAGATTATTCCCCGGAAATGCAAAAAGCCTTCCTTTCGGAAGGCTTTTCTACATCAACTATGCGTTCTGGACGTTGACGGCGCGCAGCCTACGGCTGTCCTTGGGGTCCTTCTCCACGTCAAACGTCACTTTTTGACCTTCTTGAAGTGTTTTGAATCCGTCTGTAGCAATGGCGGAAAAATGCACGAACACGTCCGCGCTTCCATCATCGTTGGAAATGAAACCAAATCCTTTGTCTGCGTTAAACCATTTTACTGTACCATACATTAACTGGTACCTCCTGCTTTATTCTGCATCTGAACCGATAAAAAATCGCATATTTGTGTAAATCATCAAACGAACAAATGACTTACATAAATATGCGAGATCAATCGTGCTTCGAGATACAGTATCATAATACCGAAAGAGTCGAATCTTGTCAATAGAAAAATATTGGAAACAATTGTAAAGGGCGCTGATTGCGCCCTTTGCATTACGCCTTTTTCACAATGGGAAGCCAAACCTCACTTTTGTATTCGGGAGACTGCAAATCTCCTTCGAAATATACCTCGATATCCGGCGCGTCGGCATACTCGTAGCCCGAAGTGGGCAGCCATTGCGTCATGATGCGCTGCTGAAGATCCTGAATGGCTTTGGGCATAGCGCCGACACAGGGAAACACAGCCCACGTTCCTTTTGGGACTTCATAGGATACCATGCCGGAAGGTGCTTGTTTGGTTGATGCCGCGGCGATGTAATAATCGAAATCCTTTCCGTCCATACAGGTGCAAACGCCCAGCAACCCGTACGGTTCCCGATCCATCTGTCCTAAAAGCTGCGGTATGATGCCGCTCTGCGTTGTCTGCTGCCAGAACAGCGGCACCGTTTTGAAGTTCTCCTCCACGTTCATCGGGAAGCGCTGTTTTACGCCTAGGATGGTGAATGCGTCCATGTTTTCGATACGGTAGTCCATTTCCACATCTCCTTTGATCGATAATTGGAAGGTGATCCGCGGATATGCCCGAAGCGAAATGCCCCGTTGTCTGGCTTGAGACGGGCTGACGCCGTGGATGCCCGCAAACGCACGGTTGAACGCACTGGGCGACTCATAGCCGAATTGCAGCGCCAGGTCGATGACCTTTGTGTCATTCTGCTGCAATAAAAACGCCGCCTGGGTCATCTTCCTGCGCCGGATATACTCCGAGAGCGGAACGCCTGCGATATAGGAAAACATCCGCTGAAAATGAAACGTCGAACAGCAAGCAATCTTCGCAGCCTGTGTGTAGTCTATCTCATCGCTCAGATGTTCCTCAATGTAGGCGATAGCGCCGTTGAGCCGTTCAAGCCACTGCATATCCCCACCTCCATGATCAAAGAGTACCACAGCCATTATAAGCGTTCCTCTCTTTTGGTGCACAAAAAAGGATGGGCAGACATTGTGAAATATCATTGAAAAAGGGCAAGCGCAGATAAGAATGCGCCTGTCCCTTTGCCTTTACATGAAGTTTGTGCTAACCCGCTACTTGAACACGCTGTTGAAGAATTTCAAAACAAGGTCTTTTGTCTTCTGCTGATAGAACTCGATGCTGGCATGGCCTGCGTTGCGTAAGCGGTACATCGTGACAGGTACTCCCAGTTTTTCCAAAGAATCGTAGAGCAGATGGCTCTGCGCAATCGGCACGGTGCGGTCGGAGGTGCCGTGCATGATGCAAAACGGCGGTGCGGTTTTGTCAAGATACGTCAGCGGATTGGCGCGGGCGACAAGAGCCGGGTTTTTCAACGGATCGCCGCCCAGAAGGATGGAGAGGACATCGGGCGGGATGGGTTCGGCTCTTTTTGCTATTTCGTCCTTGTACATTTCCTGCAGCTGCTCCGTCATCAGCGCCAGATCGCACGGAGGATACCAGCAGCATGCGGCTTGAACCGCGCTCGACTCATCGAGATGTTCCCCCGAATCGAACTCACGCGTGTTGCCGGTTGTCCCGATCAAAGCAGCATAGTGCCCGCCTGCCGATTCGCCAAGGATCCCGATGCGGTTGACGTCTACGTTAAGCTCCTGCGCATGTGCCCGAAGGTAGCGGATGCAGGCCTTGATGTCGACAAGCGCCGCCGGAAAACGGCATTCTCCCGCCAGCCGGTATTCCACCAGTGCCACGACATAACCGGCTTCGGCAAATTCCACAAGCTCCGGAAGATGGGAATTGAAATCCTGTGTCACCCAACCGCCGCCGCCGATCCAAAGGATGGCGGGGTACTTCATGCCGGTTCCCGTTCGGTGCCGAAGGATGGTAGTTTTCATGTCGCGCATCGTGGAGCCGGACCCGTAGGTCACCGCTCTGCCATAGGTCACGTTGTCATCCAGATACAGCCGTTCGCGCTTCACTTCAATGTCAATGTCATGGATCAAAACAAATCAACTCCCGCATTTGATGGTTATAGCAAACGTACGATACACTGCCGTTGATTGTCAAATTATTTTAATGCGATCTCCCTTTTCCGATAAGGTATTCAAAAGGGATTAAGGGTACAAAAGGAAGAATCCCCGATCGCAATGCGATCGGGGATTCCAAATGGAGCCTATAACTCCGACGTGGTGGAGGTAAGCGGATTCGAACCGCTGACCTCTACGATGCGAACGTAGCGCTCTACCAACTGAGCCATACCCCCTCGTAGGAACGAACGTAATTATACAGCCTGGAGGGTAATAAATCAATACCTATCTGAACGCGGATTTGGTGTTATAATACTGTTTTGAGGGGGTGCAATAATGAACAAATCGATTTGGACACCGTTGTTCATCGCCAAAAGCGCGCTGATCGCCGCGCTGTATGTTGCGATAACCGGCCTGTTGGCACCATTCAGCTTTGGATTTGTGCAGATCCGTGTCGCGGATGCGCTGGTCATATTGGCATTGTATACGATGGCTGCCGTGCCCGGACTTACGGTGGGATGCCTTGTTGCCAACATGCTTTGGAGTCCTTTTGGCATATTGGATGTGTTCATCGGAACGCTTGCAACGTTTGTGGGCGTGCTGTTGGCATATGCCCTGCGAAAGAACAAACCGCTGGCGCTGCTGCCCACGGTAATCTCCAACACCCTGCTGGTGCCGCTTGTATTGCTATGGGCGGGTCAGGACAGCCATAATTACCTCATTCTGGCGTTTTATATCGCTGTCGGACAGATCATTGCATGCTATGCCATCGGCTGGCCGCTGAGCAAGGTCGTGGACAAATACGGACAGAAGTTTATCAAAAGCGGGGGAGAAGCATGACGGATATCGATATTGCGCGGAGCATAACGCCCCAACCGATCGCACAGGTAGCGCAGACAGCCGGGATTTTGGAGGAGGAACTGAACCTTTTTGGCAAGTTCAAAGCCAAAGTGACGGAGGATGCCTTCAAGCGCGTTGCGAACCGACAAGACGGCAAGCTGATACTTGTGACGGCCATCACACCCACGCCCGCGGGCGAGGGAAAAACCACCGTATCCATCGGCTTGGCCGACGGGTTGAGGCAGCTTGGCATCAAATCCATGCTGGCGCTGCGCGAACCTTCCATGGGACCTGTGTTCGGCGTCAAGGGCGGGGCAACCGGCGGCGGTTACGCACAGGTGATGCCGATGGAGGATATCAACCTGCACTTTACCGGGGACATGCACGCGATAAGTGCTGCCAACAATTTGCTGGCGGCGATGGTGGACAACCATATTTTCCAGGGCAATGCGCTGAACATTCAGCAGGTCGTGTGGCGGCGCTGCATGGATATGAACGACAGGCAGCTGCGCAACATTCAAAGTGGGTTGGGTTCAAAATATGACGGCGTACCGCGGGAAGACGGATTTGACATCACCGCGGCAAGCGAAGTGATGGCAACCCTTTGCCTCTCGACGGATCTGGATGATCTTTCGCAAAACCTTGCCCGTCTGATCGTGGGCTATGACGCGTGCAATCAGCCGGTTCGCGCGGAGCAGATAGGCGCTGTGGGCGCTATGACCGCGCTTTTAAAGGACGCGATGCTTCCCAATCTGGTGCAAACGCTGGAGGGGACGCCGGCGCTGATCCACGGCGGACCGTTTGCGAATATCGCGCACGGGTGCTCCTCGCTTATCGCCACGAAGCTGGCGCGCAAGCTTGCGGATTATACCATCACCGAAGCAGGATTCGGCGCCGATTTGGGTGCGGAGAAGTTTTTGGATATCAAGTGCCGCAAGGCGGGCATATGGCCGGACGCATGCGTGCTGGTGGCCACAGTGCGGGCGTTGAAATTCCACGGCGGCGTGGAACGCTCGGATCTTGGCAAAACGAACATTGTGGCGTTGGGCAGGGGATTGGAAAACCTGAGCGCGCACGTGGAGAATTTGAAGCAAAACTTTTCGCTCCCGACGGTGGTCGCGCTCAACCGCTTCGCGACGGACAGCGAAGAGGAACTGGCGCTGGTGCGCCAGCATTGCACGAGCCTGGGCGTGCGCTCGGTGTTGACGGAGGTCTGGGCCAACGGCGGCCAAGGCGCCATTTCATTGGCACAAGCCGTGATGGAAGCGACGCTTCAAAGCGATCATGCACAGCATTTGCTCTATGATACGGCGCTGCCGCTTCAGGACAAGATCGCAATTATAGCCACGCGCATCTATGGCGCGAAAGACGTAATCTTAACAGCCACAGCCCGGCAGCAGCTGCAAACGCTTACGGAACTCGGGATGGGCGACTGGCCTGTCTGCATGGCGAAAACACAGATGTCCCTGTCCGACAACCCGAAGGTAAAGGGGCGTCCCGTGGATTTCACCTTAACCGTCCGGCAGCTGCGCGCATCTGCGGGCGCCGGGTTTGTGGTGGCGTTTACCGGCACCATCGTTACCATGCCGGGACTGCCGCCAAGGCCTGCGGCGGAGGACATCCACTTAAGCAATGGCCTCATCGACGGGATTTTCTAGAAAAAGGGGACAAACAAATCGAATTTAATCACTCGCTCCGCTTGTATTTGCGCAGGCGGAGCGCTGTTTTAGCCGGAATATTCACATTTCGGCTATACAAATGCCATGCATCCCCTGTATGATAGGGCGATATGTCAGAAAGCATCAGCACTGCCTATCTGCGGCAAACATTGCCCAATGGCAGGAATGATGTTAAAATACAATATGTATGCTTTGACATATGGAGGAGGAAACCTGCGCATGTCTCTAATTTCACGTTTATTGACGAGCAATCCGCTCAAACCCATAGAGAAGATAGCAGATCAGATTGAAGCTTTCGAACCCAAGATGAAAGCGTTGTCCGACGCACAGCTTCGCTTGAAGACCACCGAGTTCAGAAACCGTGTGGAGCAAGGGGAATCACTCGAAGCGTTGCTGCCGGAAGCCTATGCCGTTGTGCGCGAGGCCAGCGTGCGTACCACGGGCATGCGCCATTTTAGGGTGCAGCTTATCGGCGGCGTGGTCCTGCATCAGGGACGCATTTCCGAGATGAAGACGGGCGAAGGAAAAACGCTTGTCGCAACGCTTCCCGCGTACCTCAACGCATTGTCCGGCAAGGGCGTTCACATCGTAACGGTCAACGATTACCTGGCAAAGCGCGACAGCGAGTGGATGGGCAAGATATTTAAGTTCTTAGGCATGACGGTCGGCCTTATCGTGCACGACATGGAGCCCGACGACCGGCGCGAAAGCTATGCCTGCGATATCACCTACGGCACCAACAACGAATACGGGTTTGACTACCTCAGAGACAACATGGTCATTTTCCGCGAACAGATGGTGCAGCGCACCCTGCATTACGCCATTGTCGACGAGGTGGACTCCATCTTAATCGACGAAGCGCGCACGCCGCTTATCATCTCCGGCCAGGGCGAAAAATCCACCGATCTGTATACGACGGCCAACCGTTTTGTCATCCGCCTCAAAGAGGAAGAAGATTATGTCAAGGACGAAAAGAAACGCGTCGTAACCTTGACGGAAGAGGGTGTAAAAAAAGCGGAAAGCGCTTTTGGCATCACCAATCTTTCGGACGTGGACAATACGGAGCTAAACCATCATTTAAACCAGGCGCTGCGCGCCAATGTTTTGTTCCGCCGCGACGTGGATTATGTCGTGCAAAACGGGCAGGTTATCATCGTTGACGAATTCACGGGCCGCCTGATGCTCGGGCGCCGTTACAGCGAAGGCTTGCACCAGGCCATTGAAGCCAAAGAAGGCGTCAAGGTGGCACACGAGAGCAAGACGCTTGCGACCATCACCTTCCAGAACTATTTCCGCATGTATGAGAAGCTGGCTGGCATGACCGGTACCGCCAAGACCGAAGAAGAGGAGTTCCGCGGCATCTATAATCTGGACGTCGTGGAGATCCCAACGCATATGCCCATGATCCGCAAAGACGAGAACGATGTGGTGTTTACCACCGAGGCGGGCAAGTTCAAGGCGGTCATCGAAGAGATTGAGGAACTGCACAAGTCCGGGCGGCCGATATTGGTAGGTACCGTATCCGTTGAAAAGAGCGAAACGGTAGCCAAGCTTTTGAGCAAACGCGGCGTCAAACACGAGGTGTTGAACGCCAAGAACCATCAGCGCGAAGCGCAGATCATCGCACAGGCGGGCAAGATAGGCTCTGTGACCATCGCCACCAACATGGCAGGACGCGGTACCGACATCCTGTTGGGCGGCAACCCGGAATACCTCGCACGGCAAAAGATGCGCCAGGACGGCTACGACGACGAGCGCATCGAGGAAGCGATATCCCACGCCGAAACGCAGGACGAGGAAATAGTATCCGCGCGCGCCCTGTATAAAAAGCTGTACGAAGGCTTTGCGCAGACCTGCCAGAAAGAACATCAGGAGGTCGTCAGGCTGGGCGGCCTGCACATCATCGGCACCGAGCGGCATGAGTCTAGGCGTATCGACAACCAGCTGCGCGGCCGCGCCGGTCGCCAGGGAGACCCCGGTTCCTCGCGGTTCTACGTTGCGCTGGAAGACGACTTGATGCGGCTGTTCGGCGGCGAACGCATTCAGGGACTGATGCAGAAGCTCAACCCGGGCGACGATATCCCGATGGATGTCCGCATGCTCACCAAGCAGATCGAAACGGCGCAGCGCCGCATCGAGTCCCGCAACTTCGATATACGAAAACACGTTCTGCAATACGACGACGTCATGAACCAGCAGCGCAACATCATCTACGCCCAGCGCAAGTCGGTTCTGATGGGTGAAAACGTGCATGACAACGTCATGGAGATGATCCAGACCTTGGCCCAAACCACGATGGATACTTACTGCCAGCAGAACGTCGTACGCGAGGAATGGGATTTTGACGGATTAGTCGCCTATGTGCAGCGGATGATGCTGCCGCCCAAGGATACCCTTCTGACGGACGAGGAAAGGTCTTCGATCAAACGTGAAGAGCTGACCGAAAGAATCATCCAAAGGGCGGAAGAATACTATCAGGTGCGCGAAAAGATGGCGGTGGATGCAGGAGCGGATATGCGCGAAATCGAGCGCGTTATATTGCTTCGAAGCGTCGACCGGCATTGGATGGATCATATCGACGACATGGATCAGTTGCGCCAGGGCGTATCGCTGCGTGCCTACGGGCAGCGCGACCCCGCGGTGGAATACAAGTTCGAAGGCTTTGAGATGTTTGAGAACATGGTGCGCAGCATCCAGGAGGACACCGTGCTGATGCTCTACCATCTCAACGTGCAGTCTGCGCCAACGCGCAGATCGGTTGTCAAAGAGGCGCAGACCAACATGGATAAGGCGGATGCGTCGCAAAACCGCAGCCCGGTACAGAAAAAGGACAGCGTTGGACGAAACGACCCATGCCCCTGCGGCAGCGGCAGGAAATACAAAAACTGCTGCGGCAAAGGCAAATAGAAAAACCGGAGGATACGATGGAATTTGAATTACTGCAAACGCAGTTGTCCGATATGCTGGACGCAATGAAAAAGGCAGGTGAATCCCTTTGACCTGCCCGCATTGAGGGCCACGTTAAAGGAATTGCACGATAAGATGGAAGTGCCGGGTTTCTGGGACAACGTCGATGCGGCGCAGAAGATCAACAAACAGATCAAGGATCTCGAATATCGTCTTGAGGATTACGACAAACTCAGCGCAGCCGTTTCCGACGCATCGGAGCTTCTTTCGATGGCGATGGACGAAGGCGACGAGGGCGTTCTAAACGAAGTAAAAAGGGAAGCGCCGGGGCTCGCCCGAAGGGTGGAAGAGCTTCGCCTTTCCACGCTTTTAAAAGGGGAATACGACCACAACAACGCCATCCTGACCCTGCACGCGGGCGCGGGCGGCACCGAAGCGCAGGACTGGGTGCAGATGCTCTACCGCATGTACACCCGGTATTGCGAAAAACGCGGCTATGCGGTGCGCGTTTTGGATATGTTGGACGGTGACGAGGCGGGCATTAAAAGCGTGTCCTTTGAAGTACAGGGACCCGACGCCTACGGCTATCTGAAAGCGGAAAAAGGCGTGCACAGGCTTGTGCGCATTTCCCCGTTTGACTCGTCCGGCAGGCGGCATACTTCCTTCGCGTCGCTGGACGTGATGCCGTTGATCGAGGACGATACCGCGGTTGAGATAGACAGCGACGATCTGCGCGTGGATACCTATCGCAGTAGCGGCGCGGGCGGGCAGCATGTCAACAAGACCTCAAGCGCCATCCGCATCACGCATCTGCCAACCAACATCGTGGTGCAGTGCCAGAACGAGCGAAGCCAGATCCAAAACCGCGAAACCGCGATGAAAATGCTGCGCAGCAAGCTTGTTGAACTGCGCGAGCGCGAGATAGCGGAAAAGCACGCCGAAATCAAGGGTGAGCTGAAGAAGATCGAATGGGGCAGCCAAATCCGCTCCTATGTGTTCCATCCCTACAGCCTTGTCAAAGACCACCGCACGGGAGCCGAGACAGGCAACATACAAAGCGTGATGGACGGCGAATTGGAACTGTTCATCACCGAGTACCTGATACACTCTTAAGCGCATATTGATGGACGTCCCTGCATACCTATCATAAGGGGAAAGGGGACGAGGTCTTTGGCAAGAGAATTGGAAACGCGCAGCACGGGAAAGCCGCATACGCTCACCATCGAAATGCGCCGCCGCGCCGTGATAAACGGCGTGGAGGAACTTGACAGTTTCCATGAAGAGATGATAGCCGTCTTTACCAACTGCGGTTTATTGACCATCGAGGGTACCGATCTGCACATCGACAGGCTTAACCTGGAAGAGGGACAGCTGATCGTATCCGGCGAGATTTTTGGTGCCATGTATTCCGAGGAATCCGCGCCGAAGGTGGGCCTGTTTTCGAGGCTGCTCAAGCGCTAGATGGCAGATATTGTCGTTCATCCCAAGGTATTTTTGATCTTTGCGGCAGCGGGTATGCTGGGCGGGCTTCTGTATGCCGTCATACGGGGACTGCAAGGCAGCAAGCGACGCCCCGTTTGGACGGGCATATTGGATTTGCTCTTCTGCTTTTCCATCGTGGTATTGTTCGGCGTTTGCACCGCTTATTCATTGTCCGGGCAGATTCGGCTGTTTGGGGTTGCCGCGTTTGCCACGGGCTTTGCTGTTTTTTATGCTGGCCCGGGAGTGGCGCTCAGGCGGACAATATCCCGAATGATCGCGTTTGTTGCCCGGCAGGCAAGGCGTGCAAGCTTTGCTTTGAACCAAATGCTTGCAAAACACAAATCGGATGAGTAAAATGAAATAGAACCAATACCACACGGGAGGTGCATGCGTATGGCTGACGGCGTGAAACCCAAGCGGAAGATCCGTCTGCGTTTTTATGTTTATGTGATGATTGCCTTCATGCTGTATGCTGGCTATGCGCTTATTTCCCAGTGGATAGAGATCAACCGGTTAAGCGCGGAGCAACAGGCGCTTCAGACGCAGATCAAAAATGCCGCGCTTACCGTGGACAAGCTCAACAACCTGATTGAGATCTCCAGCACCGACGAGTATATTGAATCCGTGGCACGCGAAAAGCTCGGCTGGGTAAAGCCGAACGAATCGCGGTTTGTCATCAAGGATGAAAAATAGATTTCAGGAGAACACGATGAACACAGGCAATATGGCGGCAGCCATCGACATCGGGACGCATTCGGTCCGGATGCTGATTGGTTGTTGCGACGGAATAAAAATCACCGGGGAAAAACATCTTACCATAACAAGGCTCGGCGAAGGACTGGTTCAAACAGGCGTTCTAAACCCGCAGGCGATACAGCGCACCATCACGGCTGTGCGCGAATTTGTCGGATCGGCAAAAGCGCAGGGGGTAGAGGGGTCTGTTTTTTGCTATGCCACAAGCGCAGCGCGGGAAGCGAAAAACGGGGACGAACTGTTGTCCCGACTGAAGGAAATCGACGGCCTTGTGCCCGAGATCATCGACGGCGAAGCGGAAGCGCTGCTTGCCTATCAGGGTGCTTCGATGCATGGCGATGTGGTCATGGACATCGGGGGCGGTTCCACGGAATTGATCCGCATGAAGGATGGGGCATTTTGTTCCTGCTCCGTGCCGCTGGGTACGGTGACATCGCTCGAGCGTTTTTTGGGCGATTTCGACGATATAAGTCCGCTGATGCTCTTGGCGATGGCAGAGCGCGGCCGGCCGCTTGTGGAGCGATTGTGCCAAACGGTTTTGGGGAATGATAAGGCAGCGGCTCTGGTTGGCGTCGGGGGGACGGCGACACAGCTGGCGATGCTGTTTTTGGGACTGCCGGAATACGATGCAAAACAGGTGAACGGATACCAAATGTCGCTTCATGAACTCGAAAAGCTGCAAACGCGGCTGATCAACATGACCGCCAAAGCGCGCATCGAAATGCCCGGCATGCACCCCAAACGCGCGGACGTTATCGTTGCCGGATGCCTGATCGCGTGCATGGTAATGGCGCGTGCGGGCGCGGATGTGCTGATCGCAAGCGACTTTGACGGGCTGGACGCATACCTTCTGAACAAGTGCAGATAGCCCTTGACAAAGCACAGGTCGGCGTCTATACTAATGAAGTCATCGCGGGGTAGAGCAGTCCGGTAGCTCGTCGGGCTCATAACCCGGAGGTCGTGTGGTTCAAATCCCACCCCCGCTACCACGTCGGAGCAAATTGCGCTCCACAACAGAATCCCCAGTCGAAAGACTGGGAATTCTTCGGTTCGCTCCATTGCTCCTCCTTTCCCCACAAAGTCTATCGGACTTTGCGGGGGCCCCCAGAGCCTTTGCGGCTCTTTACATGGCGGCGTAACTCAGCTGGCTAGAGTAGTCGGTTCATACCCGGCCTGTCATCCGTTCGAATCGGATCGCCGCTACCAAAGAAAAAGTCCGAGAAATCGGGCTTTTTTTGTTGTCAGTTTTAATTGAGCGCATATATAAATCCGAGAGTGATTGATGATCGCTATTTTATCCTCTTTAATTGCCCTGTAAAGTTGGGTATGATGTGCATGCATTTTCTATCACAAAGGGTTGTCAAGGCGTTTCATTATAACATTCATTATAATGCCGATAACATTCTATGATAACAAATACTACTAGATATAAGGATCGTAATGGAATCCTCCTGAAATGGTACTATCGTTTATGGTTAATATTCCATCCTTCTCGCTTTAAAAGCATATGGATCCGCAGATAACCGTACCGGATTCGTACCGATGCGATGCAATGAATGTTGAAATGCTATTCGGAAACAATTTGTCGAGATATCGAAAAAGGTGTATACTTTATAACATAAGCTAAATTGCTGGTATTACAGTCGTTTTGTCGACAAGAAATGGTATAAAATGGATTCTATCAGTATTGCAGTATTCGAAAGGCGGTCATGAAAATGAAAAAACTGTACTTTTTATTTCCATTCATATGGATCGCTTCCATCTTCATGCTGGGGTGTTCACCGGTATTCATTTCTGCAGATATGATCGATGGCGATTCAGGATATCGATCAATCGCTTTAGGGGTTTTGGATGGTAACAGTTCAGTGGTAACTGATCTGAACAACAAAGGGCAATGCGTTGGTTTTGCCCATGAAGGTCGCCAAGGGAACTATGAGCACGCCTTCATCTGGAAGGAAGGTGTGATGACCGATCTTGGCAATCTGCTTGGCGTCAGCTCGAGAGCCAATGCTTTGAATAACAGGGGTCTGGTGGTTGGTGAAGCAGACGGAGAGGCTTATCTTTTTAAAAAGGGTGTCAAGATCAATCTGGGCATGATGAGCGGAGTCTCTTCAACTGCACTGGATATCAATAACAATAACTTCATTGTTGGCAATTTTACATTGACCGATGAAACCACTCGGGCATTTTTATGGAAAAACGGGAACATGATCGAGCTGGCAACTAGCGGGAGCATCAGTTCATCGGCGAATATGATTAATGACCGCAACCAGATTCTCGGCGAGTACCAGGATACCGCCGGCAATAATCGGGGTTGTCTGTGGCAGAACGGGAAATTTATCGATCTGGGAACTTTGGGCGGCAGTGAAACCTATCCGCTGGCTATGAACAACAACGGTCAGATTGTTGGATCTTCAGAAACAGCTGATGGATACTTGCATGCATTTTTGTGGCAGCATGGTAAAATCCGTGATCTTGGTACCTTGGGCGGCAGCAATTCGGAAGCGACAAGTATTAATGACAATGGCGTCATTGTTGGCAATACGGAAGACGCGGCAGAGATGAGTGGCAGTTTTATCTGGAAAAACAATAAAATGAACAGGCTCGGTGGA
The DNA here is from genome assembly GCA_942492795.1 of uncultured Christensenellaceae bacterium. Taxonomy (GTDB): domain Bacteria; phylum Bacillota; class Clostridia; order Christensenellales; family QAND01; genus RGIG3178. The sequence continues at coordinate 442,891 of OW818639.1, read as the reverse complement.
TTTACTGACAAAACCTTCGAAAGTCCTTCATTTATCAATGATAAAGACCAGGTTGTCGGTATCTTCCGCTCCGTCAACGGTTATCGGCCACACGCGTTCTTGTGGAAGGATGGCAAAGTTTTTGACCTAGATCTTCTGGGTTACTTCACAAGTGCAGTCAAGATTAATAATCGGGGAATGATTATTGCGAATGGGCGCTCGCATGTCGGCGGATATGGTGACGCTTATATCTATCTGAAAATCGATTAATAGGTCGGTTAATAAAGTCACGGGTGTCCCATCCATGCTTTCTTATGATCTGGTGCTGGGATTTTTTGGATCGCTCCGTTGCTCCTCCTTACCCCACAAAGTCTATCGGACTTTGCGGGGGCCCCCAGAGCCTTTGCGGCTCTTTACATGGCGGCGTAACGCAGCGATCTAGAGTAGGAGTTTCATACCCGGCCTGTCATCCGTTCGAATCGGATTGCCGCTACCAGAAAAGAAGTCCTCACAAGAGGGCTTCTTTTGTTTTAACTGCTATACGTGGTTATTGATTATTTAGAATGATATAATGACACTGAGATAAATGCGTATCAAACTGAAACAAACCGTCCCCGTGTTTCCTGATTTTAAGCTTCATTCAGGAGGCGGATATGGCTGGTAAGTTACGGCAATAAAATGATTGGAGATTTATCAAATGAGGTTAACAAGAAAATTACATATAGCCATACAAATTGTAATTATTATTAGTCTTTTGGCGTGCGATAGTAATGACAATTATATCATTTTAAAGAAACGAGTAAGTCCGGATGGTAACTGCTTGGCATCAGTATACATTTATTCTCTAGGAGCAGCTGCGCCATCCGGAGAAAAGGTATTTATTTCAAACACAAACGAAACACAAAAAGATGAAGTGTTCTTTGCTTATGGATATGATTGCGATATTGTGTGGATAAATGAAAATACAATAAAATTAATTGTAACAAAAACATATAATGAAAATAAATATATAATTAATACGATGAAAGAAAAGACGGGGAATATAACAATTGTTTATGAAAAGCTAATATCAGATGGTTTTCAATCTGCCGAACAATGGCAGCCTAAGTGATACAGTAAAAAACCACGAAAACCACAGGGACAGGTCCCTTGGCCCTCCACTACCATATAAAGACAGAAGTTAATAGATCTGTAGATTATGTTATCAAAATGCACTACCTGCGTGAATATGGTATAATACTGTTTGATGATTGAAATGCCCAGACGGTAAAAGGGACAGTATTCTAAAGTCGATGAGCAGATCAATGGGATAACGATAAGGCAGCTTTCGAGGATAACAGGACTATCCAGGAGATTGATCGATAGGGCATAATGGACCAAGGAACCTGTCCCCTTGGTTCTTTGCGTAGGAAGTTTCCCATGGTCATAACAGATGAAAGGAATGACATACATGAAATATAAAACCAGGATCATATGTATAATTATGATAATTAGTATGATATTAGTATCATGCGGTTTGAATAAAGATAAAATTGTAGGAGATTATATTAATTCTATTGGATGGGTATATGAAAAGGATGGCAATGTATACTTATTGAATGATGGTATATATTGTATAAATGAAAAAAACAAAAAACTAATTTCTGATGATATAAAAGCGAAATTCTATCTTGGAGAAAAATGCATATATTATATTGACTATAGTTCAAATTTTATTAGATATAATATTCAGAATAATTTAAAAGAAATTATTCTGAAAGATTGCCAACAAGCATTGGCGTATACTGATTATATATTTTATGTCGACAAAAGTAACAATATGTTATGCCGAATAAATCTAGATGGATCTGGAAAGATAGAATTATATAAATTGCATAATGTTACGCTGATACTTTCAGCATTCAAAGACTACGTCTACATATGTGATACTGTACCAGAAACCTTGGGAAAAGGGGATAAGTATTATCGCATAAATACAAAAACAGGGGATGCTGTTCAAATAGCACCTTTTGGTAAGATTATAGGATTTAAGGATGGATGGATATATTATATTTCACTAGAAATTAAGCTGACTAAAGAAGCAACGTTGTTTTACGATTATAAATTGAAAAAGTTTAAGGAAGATGGAACGGGCGATCAAGATATTATAACTTTTAAACCACAAAACATGGAAATGTGTTTAGTAAATGAATGGCTCTTATTTATTAATCCTGAAGATAACAAATTGTATAAAATGCATGAGGATGGGAGCGATATACAAACATTTACTGACTTAGCAAGTTTGTCTGTAATACAGAATAATGGTAACTTTGTATATGTAAAGAATAGAAATAATGAAATATATAGAATTGATAATAGTGGAATATATAATAAGCTAATATAATAGGGAAAACCACGGGGACAGGTCCCTTGGCCCTCCACTACCAAAAACCACGGGGACAGGTCCTTGGCTCTCCACTACCATATTTAAAGACAGAAGTTAATAGATCTGTGGATTATATTATCAAAATGCACTACCTATATGAATATGGTATAATACTGTTTGGTGATTGAAATGCCCAGAAAGGCGAGAGAAAAGAGTAAGAGCGGTATTTACCATATAATGCTTAGAGGGATCAACCGACAGAATATCTTTGAGGATGACGAAGACAAAGAGAAGCTGTTTCAAACGATCAAGCAGTATAAGGGCATAAGCCGGTATGGACCAAGGAACCTGTCCCCTTGGTTCCGGCCTGTCATCCGTTCGAATCGGATCGCCGCTACCAGAAAAGAAGTCCTCGCAAGAGGGCTTCTTTTGTTATTGCGAAATATATGAAAGATTGTTTCAAAACAGTATCGTGGTATACTATTATAAAGTAAAGAGAAGGGCATTCTGGTTTAGGGAAAATTCGAGGATCATAAGTGAAACAAAAGAATCGTCTCTGTGTTTCCTTGGATATGTACCTGAGCCAAGTCTATATTATCAAACGGGGGTGCAATAAAAATGGTTGCTCTAAAACGAGTTATAAATCTATCAATCTGTATACTTATAACATGTATAAATATAGGATGTATTAAAAGTACTAATTTGAAATTTGATATATCAAAAATGAACATAACTTCATATTACAGTTTTAGCGACTATTATAGTGTTCTTGAAATTGAGGGCAAGATATATATAAATTATCAAAAGAGTCACACAACACAAGAAGATTACAAAGAAAAAGGCATTTATCGGTTTGAAAATGGTTCTTTAACATTAATATACAAGGGCGAAGTAAGCGATTTTCGTTCATATGAACATTGGTTGTATTTTATAGATATATCTTCTAACTTATGTCGGATAGATATTAATAATCAAAATTTAGATATAATATTAAAGAAAATAAGCTCATATATTATCTGCCCGGCAGGAATATTCTGGGTAGAGAAGGTAAATAAAGGAGATTATAACATTCAGCAAATAAAGCATGCTAATCTGGAAGGATTAGAAGTTGAGGTGATTTACGAAGCAGGAAATGAGGGTACCGGACTCATTAGCGATATTAGAATTTATCACCATTCGCTATATTTTAATCAAATTGTACCAGAATCGAATTATTTAACTACTGTAGAATACCGTATAAATATGGAAACAGGTGTGATAGAAAAGCCAGCAGAAATGCAAAAATGGCAACTAGATAGTAAGAATACGAAATCGATCATGGACAGCAATGGCACCGCTGTAAATATGTATATGTATGATGTTGTTGGATATATGTTTTCTGTCGATAATAATTGGCTATATTTTAAACCAATAAATATTTGGCATGATCCGGACACGAAATTAATGCAGATGCGTTCTGACGACTCCAATTCATTTTATAAAATAAGAGAAAATGGTACTGAAAGAACTCGAATTTCGATCGACATTCTCATCGATAAATATATACTATATATTTTAAACGAATGGATTTATTATGCTGAGAAGCAAGATAAAGGTCTTATAGTATATCGTATAAAAGAGAACGGAAAAGAAAAACAACCGGTTATTATGACACCATGTAAAGTAGAGAACATATTCGGATCTTATCTATATTATTCTCTTGAATTTGATGAAAACAGAAAACCAATGCTGGAAAATTACTTTAGAGTCAATCTAGAAACGTTAGGGAAGCCTGAACGATTGTATTAAGAATTATTAAGACATAAATTATAAAGAGATGTGTGAATCCAACTCTTCTAGGTTATGATTCTTTGGATTTCTTGAACAGGATGCGTCGAAACATAGGGACAAAGAAGTAAGGGTGAAAAAAGAACAAGAGGACGAGGAGGACCATTATAACTCCTCGTTTTCCCTCCACTACCCCTCCGACGGTATTGCATGATATTGGCAGACAATGAATCAGAATAACGCTAAACAACCCCGATACAGCTCTACATTGAACGATAATGAAAGAGATTATATGTCATGAAATAGCGTATTGCGGGCTTAAAACCCGAAAATATACAGCATCGTTTCTCTTATCCCATTGTTTCAAGCCAGACCCAGAGCATTGACACCGCCTATGCGATACGATATACTCCATGCAGTTTTGCTCACGGGAGACCCTATAGGGTCACTGCAGTTTAGGGGGATTTGTCGTATTGGAGAATCATAAGAAACCGAGTGGTTTCATAACGTACGCCGTAATCATTGCTGGTATGGTTGTCATTTCTTTTACGTCTCCGATGCTAAAAGAGTTGCTGGATTTGGGCCTCACCAGCGTTAGCATCACGTTTTATCGCATTGCCATCTCCGCGGTTGTGATCTGGATCATGATTGCTTTAAAACCGAGCTATCGCGCCGAAGTAAAATGCGTCACCAAACGCGATCTGATGCTCATATCCCTTGGGGGCTTCTTTCGTGCCGCAAACATGGTACTCTGGGTGATTGCGCTAACATTCTCACCGGTCTTTTTGGTTTCGGCACTTCTGCGTACCAATCCTGTTTGGGTCATCGTAGGCAGTTATCTGTTCCTTGGCAAACAAACACCCTTAAAATCGCTTATTGGCGTCGGAATCTGCCTTGTTGGCGTCGCAATATGCGCATGGGGCGGCGTATCCGACGAAAGCAACAATCCCATCGGAATGGTTATCATCTTGATCAGCGCTGTGCTGTTCGGCTTGAATCTGATCGTATCCGGCGTCATTCGCGAGAAATTCTCACTCTGGCCAACGATGGGAATGACCTTTTTATTTGCTGCCGTCCTTCTGTTTATCACCTGTCTGATCACAGGCGAATCCTTTGGCCCTTTCAGTCCTATGGCATGGGTGTGGTTGATCGCACTCTCCGTGTTCTGTACGCTATTGGGTCAAAGCGCTTCCGTGTGGGCGCTCAAACACATTCCTGCCACCAATGTCTCTTTAATCAACCTGCTGGCACCATTTTTTGCAGGCCTTACAACTTTCTTCCTGCGCGGTGAGGTTCCGAACCTTCTGACGATAGCAGGCACCGTTGTAATGGTCAGCGGACTTGCCGTCTTCTTCTATCTGGAAGCGAAACGGAAGACGAAAAAAGCTGCTGCCGAACTTGAAATACAAACTGTCGTAAACTGACAGGTAACATCGTATACTGCTGTATTCACATGGAACGGTGCTCCGATTAAAATCCCCGATCATATGACCGGGGATTTTTCATTTCTCTGCATGGCTCCTTTTAATCTCCGCACAGCTGTTTATCGCTTTAACTTTATCCGTTTCTTTAAGAATGCTTTATTTGGACATTACATGTACGTGGTTTAATCTCTTTAGAGCCTATTAAAACTTTCATAAAGATCAAAAGGAGGGATAAGATGTCTATCTATGAAAAGGTAAAACGGCTGGCAAGCCAGAATTGTGAAACACCCCAAAGCCTGGAGCTATACTTCGGGTGGAAAGAAAACAGCATACGAGCATGGGATTCCGATCCACCGCCGTATGCAAAGATGAAACAATTGGCTGACCACTTTCAAGTTTCCATCGACAATCTACAGGGACGCGCTGATGATCTTCAAGAGCATCAATAGGGCGTCCTTTATTGTGAACTGATTCCCCGATACATACCGCATGCAGCCTCGTTACTTTTGGGGAATTGCGTGGGAACGCTGCTCCTGTTGAACGATGCACAATTTCGCAGACGTTCCTATTTGAGCCTATACCCAAAACATCGAATCGTTTCAATGCAGATTCCGAAGTCTGAAAGTTTTTTTCTTAGCGTTTTGACATGATAATCAACGGTTCGCCATTTAGCCACGAGTGCATTGCTCCAAATCTCACAGAGCAAGTCCCTGCGCGTAAACATTGCGCCGCGGTTTTTAAAAAGAAATTCCAGCAGCGCAAACTCCTTTTTGGTAAGAAAGATTGTTCTGCCATCTTTTTTTACTTCGCACTTCGTTGCATCAAAAGCAAAACCGTAGATCGTGACATTCGAATCCGATACTTTGTCCGCGGACTTTGAATGCAAGAATGTATTGCCTGCACCTTTGTCCATATTCTGTTTATGATCGACAATTTTCTGACTTTGTTCCATTTTATCTCCATTAAAGCATTCAAATACATGTATATTGTGCTATACATTATTAAACCGTCATTGAGCAGCTACTATATAGAATGAATAATACTAGCATTTGGTTAGAGGAGAATATGCGTCATGTCAATATTGAGTAAAAGTATTGTAAATCCAGAATAACCCGTAATATTGCTACAGGAATATGGAAACAATGCTTTGCGGATGCGATGGACAAACGATTGCCAGCCCAATGCACGCCATTGGGATATGCTATAATGGGATCGCGGACAGCGTTTCGTGGATAGGGATGCGTATCTGATCCTGCGCAAATATAAAACAAGGGTGGAGAAGCTTTTGAATAAGAAGATAGTGCTGACTATAATTGCTTTTCTGTTGCTGGTTATGGGCTGTGCTTGTGCAAAAAAGGGTGGCAACGACACGACATCTACAGCCACGCAAAAGCGATATAGAGAAAACGAGATACAAGAGTACAGCGGCGCCAGACTTGATCCGGCTATCGGACCCAGAGACAATTCGATCAGCGGCGTACAGCACGTTAAAATCGATTCGTATAGGCTGAATATATACGGCTTGGTCAATACGCCCAAAGAACTCCGGTATGAAGACGTCGTTGCGCTCAAAGCAAACGAGAGGAAGATAACGCTGCATTGTGTTGAAGGATGGGATGCTACCATCCTCTGGAAAGGGGTTCTTTTAAAAGACCTTCTGGATTTGGCCGGTATAAGGCCGGAAGCCACAACGCTGATTTTTCATGCTGTTGACGGATATACAACATCGTTGCCCTTAAAAACCGTCCTGGACAGGCAGCTGATACTGGCCTACGGCGCAAACGGTTTGCCGCTGCCCGACGAAATGGGTTTCCCGTTTATCGTTGTTGCAGAGGATAAGCTGGGTTATAAATGGGCGCGCTGGGTTTCGCAGATCGAACTTTCCAGCGACGCAAGCTATCTCGGTTTTTGGGAGCGCAGCGGATACAGCAACGAAGCGGATGTTGGGAAATAGAGCATAAGCGAAAATTCAGAACATATCCAACGGTGCACTACGCAAAATCCCCTGTCAGAAGACAGGGGATTTTGCATGCCTGAGTATGGTTTTCTTTCCCGAAAATCATAGTTGCTGCGCAATCTGTTGCGCGCGCTCCGCCACATTCTGTATTTCCGTTGTGTCGGGATGACCCATCTTGAGAAACAGAAAGCTTCCCGGACATGTGATTTCATCCAACACTTCAATGCCTTTGCCTTTCAAGACAGCATGAATATCCGCTTGACCTCTGTTGGTTGTCGACACGCTCGACGTGACAACGACCGCTTTTTTTACCTGATCTGCGCTGAGCTTCATAACATAATCGATCAGCGCGGGATTGCTTTTGCCCGCATAGATCCCCCCGACAAGAAACAACAGATCCGATGGAAAGGGGGCGGGATTCGCCGTTACGTTTTCAGCCCTGACATGCAGCGCCAGTCCGATTGCCTCCGCAAGCTTCTGGGAGTGCTTTGTCTTTGTCGCGTAAACAACAGCTATTTGACTCATCGTAACCCTTCTTTCAAACATTTTTCGTTAATTGATTTCAGCCTGTTTCAAGGCGTTTTCCAGCGCTTTTAAATGGGCATTGCATGTCAGCGTCGCGCCGCTGATAATATCCACCTTTAGGGACTTGGCTTCGGTCACCTCGTCAAACAAATTGTTGATCGAAAGGCCCCCTCGGATTTCGGTCATTTGCTTTTCGTTGGCCAACATTCCTTCCGTTACCTTGATTTGCGTAACGGCTCCCGACTCGATCGTTACCTGAACCGCAGCGTTGCGAAACGTGTCTTTGGACCCGCGATATTCTCCCGTATAGACGCCGTCGCGCAGCTGCCCAAAATCCACCGCTCCGATTGAAATGTTTTGGAGTTCAGCCCGTCCCGGTGCGGTGAAGACGATCCCCCCCGCCATTACCAATCCGATCACACCGACAATGGACAGAATTACGACCAGCACTTTTTTTTGCCCCTTTCTTTTTTTGACATTGTTCATGATGCGTTCATTCCTCTCCTATATAGAAATTGCATGTATGCCGTTGGCTGTTTGGAAGCGCGCCTTCAAACCTTTGGTGGCAAAGACCTTAAGATCAGCCGTTATGAGAACCGCCTCTGCCTGCGGATAATTGCCGAGAATATCAAGTCCCCTCTGTAAACCGGCGACAAACACGGCGGTGGACAATGCGTCGGCGGTCATTGCGCTCTGAGCGATAACCGTCACGCTGATGAGCCCCGATTCGGCCGGATACCCTGTGAGCGGATTCAGAATATGATGGAACCGTTTGCCTTCGCTGTTGATAAAGAATCGTTCGTAGTCGCCGGAGGTGACCACAGCTTTGCCGGTTACCTCAACCGCACCCAGAAGATCCTGTTTTCTGGGATGCCGCAATCCCACACGCCACGGCGAACCGTCAGGCTTGTTGCCCAGCGTTGATACGTTTCCGCCGATGTTGGAATAGGCGGACGATATGCCGTGCTGCTGGAAAATCTCCATAAAGCGGTCGCTGGCATAACCCTTTCCGATGCCTCCGAGATCGACGGACTGTTCTTTTTTTCGGAGCATTGCCGTCCTGTTTTCCGGATCCAAAATCAAATCCAAATAATTGACCAGCAAGTGCGCTTGCCGTATCTTTTCATCTTCCGGAGCCGCGCACGCGTGTTTATAGTCCCACAAATCGACCAGCGGACCGATGGTGGCGTCGAACGAACCGCTGCTAGTCTTTGAAAACCCGACAGCCCGTGAGAGCACCTCATATGTTTCGGGACTAACGCTCACACACTGCTCGCCTGCGGATTGGTTGATAGCATGGATCTCGCTATCCTCTCTGAAGCGGCTGAACATGCGTTCCAGCCTTTGGGCTTCGCATTGAACAGCAACCAATGCCTCTTTTGCGTGCCTGCCGAAGGCCTTGTGCGCCATTTCTGTGCCCATGCCGATATGAACGGATTCGGCTTCCGCTTGCGCATTCATCCCAAACCTCCATTTTAGGAGCGTTTTATGCTCCTGCCCGGCCGGTATCGGTCAGCCCCTTCATGACAAACTCCGTTATATAATCCTGGACTTGGGGAAAAAACTGCAGCCCGATCTCATCCTTATGGGTATCGATGTTGATGATGGCCGCAAAAATGGCCATTACCATCTCGCCTTTTATATCGCTGCGCAATTTTCCTTCCTCCTGCCAGATTTGAACCATCTTGATGGAATCTCCGTAGAGAAAATCAACCGCGCCGAATCCGTTTTCTTCCCGGAAAAGCTGTTCTATCTTATTGAAAACGTCCCGGTTATACCATTGGTTCAGGATCGGGTTGGCTTTCATTCCCGCAAGGTTCAATGCCAGCATCTGCTTGACCATGCTGATTGGATCAACATTCGGGTTGATGGTTTCGATCATGCTCCGTTTGAGCTTTGCGTTTTCATCCAGAAAAATCTCCATAAAAAGCTTTTCTTTGGAAGGGTAATAGTTGTAAAACGTACCGACGCTCACACCTGCCGACCTGGTGATGTCGGAGACGTTCGTGTCCTTAAAACCCCTCTCACCAAAGAGCACCTTGGCGCAACGATACAATGTATCCTTCTTGCTTTCCAAATCCGCACCGCCCTATCGTATCCGTTTGTTTGCCCAGCAAAATGAATGAATAATATTTAATTCATTCAGATATTAGCATAAAGAAAATTGGCCGTCAATATTTTTTTTCAATTGCAGGAGTGGCGAAAGAAAGCTGCTGTAAAGGCAATATCATAGTATAATGGTATGCAGAGCCGGTACTGCGCTTTTTGGGAAAAGGATCGATTTTGGCATTCGAACTTTAGGAATATCGGGGCTGTTCATTCGCGTGAAGGGTGGTCGATAGTTTGAAAAGGTCTTTTAAGAATGTTGCTTTGTTCCTCGTTTTTTTGATCACAGGGCTTCTGGTCTTCGTCGTCTTTAGCCATATAAGGCCAATGCTGCCCGGCGCTTTGGATTGGATCGGACGCGTTTGTCTGATAGTAATTCTGTTATCCGTTTCACTTCTGTTTAAAAAGAATGCGCGCCTTGTTCCATATTGGCCGGTATTTTACGGCTATTTCGTTGCTTTATTGACAATTTCGGCGGATTATTACCTGCCTTCCGGCAAGTGGCTGCTTGATGTGCTGAAACTCTCCATCCATTCACCGGCAGGAATCGCCCTGGATAAATTGGACAGCAGTGTGATCATCATCGGCAGTATCATTCTGTTCACGAAAATATCCGGCGATAACCTCGATACGATATTCCTCAAAAGGGGCAACCTGAAAGAGGGGATGAAGGTCGGCATCATCGCATTGTTCATTTCGGTTGTCGGTTCGGTATTTGTTGCAAAGCTTTTCGGTGCGCAGAACCTGACGTTTGCCAGGATATTGCCTTGGCTGCCGTGGATTATCATTTTCATATTTGCGAACGCGTTCAATGAAGAACTGCTTTTCAGGGGTCTGCTTTTGAACAAAATGAACAATTCGCTGGGGAAACTGTGTTCCAACATGGTGCTGATCTTGCCTTTTGTGTTGCACCATACAGGCGTTGCCTATACCAGCGATGTGTTGATGTTTCTTGTTTATCTTATCCCGTTGGCCTTTGCATGGGGATATATAACCCAAAAGACAGACAGTATTTGGGGTGCCGTGCTGTTTCATGCCGGGACGGATATACCGGTGATCCTGGTTCTTCTTTCCAATTTATCGTAAATTGACAAGAGCATAGGATAACGGCGGGCACAAGACGCTCCAACGGAAGAGCTTCTGATTGACTGCCAACGGCGGCTTTGAAAAGGAAGCCCGTTTAATGGCTTCCTTTCAAGGCAGATGCAAATTGCTTTAAAGCCCAGGGATGTCATTTCAGGGCAAACTGGTATACCGCCTGTGCAAACCCGCCGTCAAGATTTGTCGCAACGACGTGTTGTGCCACACGCTTCAAACTATCCTCCGCGTTTTGAACCGCCACTTTTACGCCTGCAAATGCAAGCATGGATACGTCATTGTGACTGTCCCCTATCGCCAGGACATTTTCCGGCTTTATGCCATAATGTGCCGCAAGTTTTGCAACGCCTTTTCCTTTGGTTGCTCCGGGCATTGTGATCTCTATCACTCTGGGATTCGAACTTGAAACCTCAAGATCGCAAATTTTGGAGACCTTTTCCATAACCGCATCCAAATATTTGTTGTCTATCGAGATCAATATTTTTTGCGCCACCGTCGCACATTCTTTTGCCATCGTATCGATGTCGTCATAGAAATTTGCGTTGCACCGGATCTGTGCATTTTGGTTCGAAACGCGCTCGGCTACAGCCCGTCCTCTTTCTTTGTCGGTCGGGTCATAGACACCGATGAAATCATGGTTCCAACTCTGTACGACCGTTTCAAAGGAAGCCGCCGCTTCGATTATTTCCTTGTAGTGTACGGAGGATATACCGACCTTATGGATGATTTCGCCGGTTAGCGCGTCGGCGACCGCGGCGCCGTTGTTGAAAACTCCCATCCGGTCCATCCCGCCCTTTTCGATCATTGATCTCCCCGTACCCCATAATCTTGCCGAACAGGCACAGACAAGGATACCGGCATCACGGGCGTCGCTGACCGCTTTGAGATTTGCTTCGGGGACATAATACATTTCACCGAAAAAAGTACCATCGAGGTCCGTTGCAATTAGTTTTATGGACGGCATAAGAGCTCTCCTATTCATGTGTCAGGTGTGTGTGGCAATTAGAGTATAGCACGGAGATTGCGGACAAGGTTTTAGCATGCGGAGTTGTTTGCTGCCCAAATCGCACAGAAGAAGAAGTATCCCGGGCTGCCGAAAGATACTTCTTGCTTTTTGAGGATCGGTTTGATCGGGGCATTACCGTTAAAGCACGGAGTCCAGTTTCATGGGTATGCCGCAGACCAGACAAGCTACAAGGAACGCGACTTGCAGGCCCTTTTCGGAGTCCCGGATGGGGAAACGCTCCATGGAGGCGCTGTGGGCGTACGTGTTTACTTCACCCCCGCCGATGCAAACCGCGGGGATATTGGCTCCTATCGGGAAGGACGCGTCCGTCGGACCGCCTTCGCTGAACGTTGGCACTTTGCCGACGTATTCGGTTGCAAGGTAGGTTGCTTCACAAATCGGATCGTTTTGGTTCAGGCTGCCTGCCGGTACGTTAAAGTATTCGTGAATAGCAAACGAGATGGTGTCTTTGCCCCAGCGTGCCGTTTCTTCCGCGCAGCCATCCGCGACGGCCTGATAGACCTTCTGTTTGAGCTCCGTCAGTTCCGCATTGCGGTTGGAGCGCATGTTGATTTTCATCATCGCTTCCGGCACGATGGCATGAACGCCTGCGTCGTTGCCCGCGTGGCAAACAGAAACACAGAAGGTGGTCTTGGGGTGTTTGGGAACCTCGATATCCGCAATTTTGGCGATCGCGCGGCCAAGCGCATGCATCGGGTTGGCCATTTCGCCGAACGCGCTAAAAGCGTGTCCGCCGCCGGCCTCGCCTTTGAACGTTATCATACAAGTGGTCATACCGGTGGACTGATAGGTGATCTTGCCGGCTTGCACGCCGTCCAGACAGATATAGGCCGCTATCCCGGGGTGTTCTTTCATAAAGAATTCGATGCCGGAAAAACCGCCCATGCCCTCTTCGCGGACTGATCCGACAAAATAGATATCGCCGTTTAGCCGTATACCGGTTGCGTTGAATGCGCGGACGATACTGAGCATTCCTGCGACGCCGCTGGTGTTGTCCCCGATGCCCGGACAGCGAATAAAACCGTCCTCACCGATGACGGGCACGATGACCTGATCCATCGGGTAAACGGTGTCCATATGTGCTTCAATCACGATAGGTGGCCCGGAACCGGCGCCCTTATAAACGCCGATCGCGTTGCCGATTGCATCGACATGGACATCTTCAAGGCCCAATGCCAAAAAGCGTCGCGCGACGTCCTTGCCCCGCAGATCCTCCTGAAACGTCGGCGCTTTGATGACAACCAATTCCAACTGTTCATGGATCGTGTCCTCGTGATCGCCGGCTATAAAAGCGACGCCCTTTGCCACTTCGTCCAATCCGACAGCCTTGCCAAAGGCCGCTTTGACTTTTTGCCCGACCTGATAACCCATAGTGATCCCCCTTCAATGCATGTCAGCTTAAATGTACCCGAACAACGGGTAAAAATCAATGAAAGAGGACAAACAGCATGCCTGTCTATTCCGGATGTTGCGAAAAAACTTTGTGTCAATATATATTACAATACATGCGCCAGCCAGCGCAGAAGCATCGGGAAAAGCGCGACGACGGTGGAAAGTCTGAATGTGTGCATGATCGCAACCTTTGTCGAATCCACCCCGAGATCGTCTGCAAGAAGCGACATCTCCTGAACGCCTGCGGGCGCGCACCCCAAAAGGCTGACGCCGAAATCCAGTTTGGTGAATCTGTGCACCAGAAAAGCCAGTGCCATCGAAAATGCGACAAGGCAAATCACCAATATGATCGTGGGAACAAAAAGGGAAACCAGCGAGCTCAGGGTGCTTGCGTTCATCTGTGCGCCGATGTAGGCGCCTGCGAATATTTGGATGTAGGGACGCAGCAGACCGGGAAAATAGCCCTTGTTGATCACGACGTTTGAAATGGCGCTAAAGAACAGCGCGCCGACCATCGGGCCCGCCGGTACGCCCGCCAAGGTTGCGAGTATGCTGCCGATTGCAGCCGATGTTATCGTGATGCAAAAGCCCGCCGCTTTCTGTTTTGCCGTCATGGGTGGTGCGGATTGCACCGGAGTCTCTCCAACAGGCGGCGCCTGAACGGTCGTCTGAATGCTTTGCGTTGCGGCGATGCGCGCCCTGCTTCTTTTGAGCATGAATCCGATCGTCTGCGGGAAAATGATGTATACCGCGATGACCCTGAGCAACTGCATCAGCGCCACGGTGATGGTGTTTGCCCCCATGTCCTCAGCGATGATGGCCATATCGGAAAGACCGCCCGGAGCGCTGGCAAAAAGAGCGGTCGCGGCATCCAGTCCGCCGAAGCGGGTCAGCAAAAAGCCAGCGGTTATGTTCATGATCATCATGCCCACCACCAGCATGATGGTAGGGACGATGATCTTTTTTAATTGGGTTATATTGGAACGCAATACCTGGCTTCCGATGAGGGCACCGGACAATACCTGGACCACCTTGCGCACATCCGCCGGGAAAACGGCTTTGCCAAAGAGTATGTTGAACGCAGCCGCGCCGAACAGCGCACCCATAAACGCACCGGCTGCGATCTTATAGTGCTTTGCAAGAAAACCAAAGAACATTGCGATAAGACTGGTTACAAAAAAGAAAAATATTTTTTCCATGTATACGCTCCCCATGAAACACAATATTCCCAATCTAGCACGTGACAAACCGTATTACAACAACCCAAGCGCATTTTTTAAAAATCGATGGAGCGCTGCCATTGCTAAAAGGGTTTTGCAGGCAAACTCGTAATATGGCGAAAACAGGAGGAGCAGAAAGCAAATGGATAAGTTAACAGGAAAGCAGGAAACAAAAAACGGGCCAAAGTACTTTCCACCTTGGCCCGTAGTTGTGCGTATCAGCATCAGGAGCGACCGGGAGTGTCGTCTCCCGGGGTCACAGATTTGCAAAGAATTTTGACTTGACCTGTTCCCAGGTGCCGGCGCCTTGATTGGGTGTCGGCTGGAAAGTAATTTTTGTTCCTTTTTCGGCGAGCTCTTTGAGCATTTTGGCGTCTTCTTCATTCAGCGTGATCGGCCCCCACACGGCAATGCGACCAGGTGCGCCGCCAATAGCGCCAACGAGCAATTCCGGGAATTCATAGCCCCGCATAAATACATCATATGCCGTCACGACCGTGCGCGTGAGGATCAGGACAGGACCGGCCGGTCCGAACTGGTCTTTTTTCCATGCCTCAACTGCCTGATCCCGGGTCATGATCTGCAGCTTAAGACCCGGCGGTGCCGCCATCATAAAAACCTGCGACATGAACGGATCTTTTGCAATCGCTTCATCGATGATCACGACAAGCTTTGCGTTGACCTGTTTGATCCACATGGCGACAACCTGGCCATGGATTAGTCTTTGATCAATCCGGAAAAGTCCCACTTGTGCCATAGATAATCCCCCCCGATCTATTTAGTGTTGCCCGTGAAAATAGACTTTGGTTAATCTTGGGTAAAATATCTCGGTTCTTATACAAGCAAGTTATTCTTGGCCCTGATCCGACAACAGCTGGATGTCCGCCATCCGCTTTCTGGTCTATCTATACAATAAATTTAGCACTTTTATACTATTTCGTCCATTCCAATCTCCTTGCATCCGATGTTCAGTTATTTGAATCTGCAGTGGCATAAAAGCAGGTCGTTCAAACACGCAGCGAACCGCGGAATCCCCTCGCGGCATAGTATGATTCGGCACCGTTGTAATACACAAAAACATGCCCGTAATGCCAGTTGCAAAACAGCGCACCGCCAAGTTTCCGGATATCATCAGGCGTTTTTATCCAACTGGAGGTTTTTGTGTCGAACTTTCCAAACTGTTGCAGCTCCCGATACTGTTCTTCGGATAAAAGCGCAATACCCATGGAGGCCGCCAGTTCAACGGCACTGTTCTTGGGCTTGAACTCTTTCCTTGCTTCCAACGCTTCGCGGTCGTAACATACATTCCTGCGTCCTGCGGGACTTTCCGCGCAACAGTCATAAAACACATATTCGTCCGTTGCCCGATCATAACCGACAGCGTCCGGTTCCCCGCCGGATTTTTCCATTTCATGGAGCGACCATAGTTTAGCGGGTTCCTTTTGCAGCTTGGCTTGTATGCCATCCCAATTAAGGTTCAAATGCCGGTTTGTGTTTTTCTCAAAGCGCGCTTTCAATACCAGGAGCAGGTCATGAGCTTGCTCCGGTGACAATTCGTTGGCTTTATCTTGCATGCGAAACCCTCCCTGTTGTTGTGCTTTGCAGTTCATCGAAAAAAGTACCGGACAAACAAAAACAGCGGAAGATGCCTATTGTCCGGTTGATTTCTTGTGGGTAACGGCAAACTCGTTGACATTGATCACCGTACCATTGTTCAACGTAATGATGACCTTATAATCGGTGATCAAAGCCGCGCCAATGCCAATTAAGGCTGCCACGGGAGCCAAAACCAGACCGATGGTGCCAATGACCAACGAAATGCTCAAAAGCGTCCTGCCATCCTTTTCGATATCCAGGCGGCTGGCGTTGCCCATTTTCCAGATATCCTTGATGGCCTCAAGAATATCGCCGGCCAGCGGGACCTGCTCGTCTGCCTTGGACTGGTATTTCTGCCCGTCCGTTTGGTTCTGACCACTGCCGGACTTTGATGAAGCGGCATCATCGCTTGTAGCGTCGTCTTTGAACTTGTACGTGCGGATGATCCTCACAGCGATGTCCACGTCGCCGTCGCTGGTTTGTAAGGCGGCCTTGGCTGTTTCGCTGTCGGCGCCGGTCTGCTTTATGACTGCATCCAATTTTTCGATATCGGTCATGTTTTTATTCCTCCGCATATGCTGTATTCGGCGTAGTCTTTTGATGGTATTTTCGACCTGCAAGCGCCGGCTCATGCACGCATTATGAAAAGCTTCACTACCTATTCTTTGTTATGGATTTCTTCAATCTTATGGTTTATATCATGATTGGCTTCCTCATTTTTGATTTCCCAATGAATTAAAAGCGTAAGCGCGGCGCGCAATAAGATGATGCCGGCGACCAGAAGGATTTCCGATATCTCCCGAACAACGACCGTACGCAAGATCTCGCTGCCCAGTTTGAATTCAAGACCCATAGCCATACCTTTGGCGAGGTTCAATCGGGTCAGCGGATTTTTATTGATTAGGTTTACCGCGCCTTGGATGCCCGCTATGACCAACACCAAGACACCTACGAATTCAAAAAACATGATGGCATAATCAACGAATTGTACCAACCCGGATTGCAACAATACCATAACGTACACCTCATTCATGATTCTTCCCTTATTTCGTATTATAGCAAGTCTTATGGCTCTATGAAAGCTGTGGTTCTTACAAAGGTTTAAAAGAACAGACTACGTCGAAAACAAGGCTTCGCAACCTGTCTAAGCGTGTAAAATCGGACCATCCAGATATACTATAAAGAAAGTATAGATTGTAAAAAACACATGGATAAGGTAAGCGGGCATGAAAGAAAAGATACACGATATAAAGATTGTATAAAGATGTCGTATCATGGCCTTGACGGCCAATTTTCACCGTGATAAGCTATTCCTATTGCCAAGGTTGGCAAAAGTTTATATTGCGCAATCCTACGATGTGAGGATTATCCGCAACTTGACATTTCGCAAAATATTCGGCACCGCCGAAAGGAGCACCACGCCAATGTTTTATATCTCTTTGATCGTTGGTATATTCGCGATCGCAGTCGCCTTCGGAATACTATTGTTGGTCGTTAACAAACAGCCAAAAGTTTCCGATGCAATTGGAGAAATCGCAGGTTTTATTTCAACCGGCGCCAAGGCGTATTTAAAAAGGCAGATAAAAACCATCGCAATGGTTACACCGTTGTTGTTTATTGTATTATTATTGCTTTTTAACTGGAAAGTCGCTGCCCTTTCCGTCCTGGGGGTATTTACTTCCCTCACAGGATCCGTCATCGGTATGTCTTCTTCAACCCGTGTCAATTCAAAAGTCACAAGTGCCGCAGCCAAGTCTTCGGACAAAGCGTTTCGCCTGGCGGTACTGGGGGGATCCATTACGGGGTTCTGCGTAACAGGATTGTCTGTTTTGGTTATGAGTGCGCTCTACCTCGTTTTAAAGGACTATCAGATCGTCATCGGATTTGGTTTTGGAGCCAGTCTGGCTGCGCTGTTTGCACAGATCGGCGGCGGCATCTACACCAAATCGGCCGACGTCGGCGCGGACTTGGTCGGAAAAGTGGAAAACAACCTTCCGGAGGATGATCCGAGAAACCCGGCGGTCATTGCGGATCTGGTGGGAGACAATGTCGGAGACTGCGCGGGACGCGGCGCCGACCTGTTTGAAAGTTTCAGCAACGATATAATTACGGGAACACTGGTTGCCTCCACATTACTGGCCAAGTATGGTCAGCTGGCGATCTTTTTCCCATTGATCCTGCAAGCGACAGGAATATTGGCTTCTATGATCGGAATTATAATCACCAAAAAATGGGGAAAGACCATGAGCCCTTCAACCTCGTTTAACTTGGGGCTTGTTGTGACCGCAATACTCGGTTCCATCGGTGGTCTGTTCGTTGTACAGTTTCTGCTGCACGATTTGAATGTTTGGTTCGGCATCCTCTTAGGAGTAGCGATTTCGTTGATTGCGACCGTAAGCACAAGATACTACGCCGGTATGGAAGGGAAGCCGGTTAAGGAATTGGCAGAGGCAAGCAAGGGAGGCCCGGCAATCAACATCATCGTCGGATTGAGCAACGGCCTACAAAGCCCGATCGCTTCGATCGTCATGATCGTTGTTGCAATCATCGCGGCGTATACCCTTTCCGGCGGATCGCTCTTCGTGATTGTTGCGGTCAATCTAAGCACGGATTTGCTGATCGCCTATATTATGTCTGCGGATACTTTTGGACCCATTACCGACAACGCATCGGGCATCGCCGAAATGTCGCACGCACCTGAGGAATTGGTGGAAAAGCTTTCGGCGCTTGATTCGGTGGGAAATACGATGAAAGCCATTACGAAATCCTATTCCATGTCCTCGGGAACGATAACGGCGTTTGTCATCTTTACTACCTTCTTCGCCTTAACGAAAAACACGATGACGGATATTTCCAATCCGTTCACCATCGGATTTATGCTCATAGGAATATCGCTTCCGTTTTTGATCTCGTCGTTGGTAATCAAGGCTACCGCAAAAGGCGCCTTCTTGATGGTCGATGAAGTGAGAAGACAATTCAGGGAAATCAAAGGTCTTCTGGAAGGTACGGCGAAGCCTGACTACAGCCGGTGCATTGACATAACAACGAAGAATGCCTTAAAACAAATGATTTTTCCCGGACTTGTAAGTGTACTGGTTCCGGTAGCCGTAGGGTTTGCTTTTGGCTCTAAAGCCCTTGGTCCGTTGTTGATTGGATCGGTGCTTTGCTCCGCGATGCTGGGACCGTTTTTCAACAATACGGGCACCGCATTTGATAACGCCAAGAAGCTCATCCAGGAGACCCGCGGATTAAAGGGCACGCCGCAGCATCAGGCTGCGATCATCGGCGATACGGTCGGCGATCCGATGAAGGATGTTGCCGGGCCTTCGATACTGATCTTCATGAAACTGGTTGGTATGACAGCGCTTCTAATCGCTCCGCTTATTGTTTAAAGATCGGGGTAAGCCATCGCAGGGATCAGCCTGTCGGGTAAACAATGCAAGCCGCCCTTGTGGCGGCTTTTTGTTTGGCTTATCCACGAGACAGAAGGCATGTTCCATGTTTTGCAAACCGCTTCAATTGTTTGTATACTTGAGACGAAGTATTATCGAATTCGGCAAGGAGAATAACAGCGATGGACAGACGTCAATGGGTATTCGATGCGATCGACCGCAAACCGGTCAAGGGCATACCGGGATCGTTCTGGTTTCATTTCCCCGAAGACTGCCATGAAGGCATTGCCGCCGTTGACGCATACGGCAGGTTTTTGCGCGAATCGGATGTGGACTTCTTCAAGATCATGGACGAAACAATTTTCCCGTTTCCTGTTAAAACCGCAAGCGACTGGAAAAGTTACCGTCCGGTTGGCCGCAACGATCCGCTTTTGCTTAAGCAGCTGGATCTGGTAAAACGCCTGACCGATGCTTTCGGGGATCAATATTATATTCCCCATACCGCGTTTGGACCGATTCGCACGCTGCGCATGAGCGCAAGCTACGCCATGATACTCAAGCACTATGAAGAAAAACCGGATCTTGTGCTTTGTGGTCTGCGTGCAACGGCAGACACGTTGATGCAGTATGCGCAGGATGCCGTACAATCCGGAGCCAGCGGCATATACTATGCCAGCAAAGCCGAATATTCAGCCTCACGGGCGTATCAGGACCAACGATTCCTCGACGCGATGCTTGATTGTGATTTGTCCATTTGCAAAGCGGCCGAACAGGTCAGCCGCTACAATATCCTGCACATCTGCGGCGGCAATGTCGACGTATCGCGCTTTAGAGACTTCCCATGCGCCGTCATCAACTTTGACGTACACGAGAACGAAATTTCCCTCAAAGACGGGTATGAAAAATTCGGCAAAACCGTTTTGGGGGGATTGCCAAATCTTGACGGACCGCTTGTCAACGGCACGGATGAGGAAATAGGGAAAGCCGTTGTGGAAGCGGTAAAGGCATTCTCACACGATAAGGGTTTGCTGTTTGGCGCCGATTGCACGCTGCCCTCCGATGTGCGCTATCACAGGCTCAGAGCGGCGATGGATGCGCTGCATTCGATCCATCTGTAAAGTGATAACATGTCTCACCGTCTGATCCGTCGGCGAGCAATGCAGCGAAAAGCGAAAGAAACGAAGGATATCCATCAATGCGCAGTATGATTAAGACATGGAAGGAGCATGAACATGCAAAAGATTGTCCCTCACCTGTGGTATGACAAAGAAGCCGAAGAAGCTGTCCGATTGTATGTCGATTTGTTTGACAACGCAAAGCTGACATACTCGACCATCGTCCCGGACACGCCCTCGGGAGATGCTCAATCCGTTGTATTCACCTTGTCGGGGCAGGACTTTATGGCCATAAGCGCGGGGCCATTTTTCAAATTCAACCCGTCTATCTCTCTGATGGTCAGGTGTGAGTCGCAAAAGGAAGTGAAGGATAAGTGGGATGTGCTTTCGCTAAAAGGGGAAGTGCTTATGCCGCTTGGCGAATACCCGTTCAATCCGTACTACGGATGGGTGCAGGATAGGTATGGTCTGTCCTGGCAGCTTATGCTTGGCGACGAAACCGGTACAACGCAGAAGATTACACCAAATTTGCTGTTTTCGGGCAGTGCCAACGGCAAGGCGGAAGAAGCGATCAACTTCTACGTTGAAGTGTTTGAAGATTCAAAAGCGGGTTTTATCAGCCGATACAAACAGGGTGAAGCGCAATCCGAAAAAGCAAGAATCAACTATGCCGACTTTACGCTTCGCGGGATGAACTTCTCCGCGATGGACAACGGCTACGATGTTGACTACACCTTCAGCGAGGCATTTTCCCTGATCGTGTATTGTAAGGATCAGACGGAAATCGATTTTTATTGGTACAAGCTTTCCGCTGTCCCGCAGGCGGAGCAATGCGGCTGGCTGAAGGACAAATTCGGAGTTTCCTGGCAGATTATCCCCTATGAACTTGACGAAATGATGATGGATGCCTCCCAGGAAAAGGTCAAACGCGTCACAAAAGCATTTTTGGAAATGAAGAAACTCGATCTGCAGGCATTGCGAAACGCATTTGCCGGGACGGTTGGATAGAGATACAGACCGCGCGATTTTAAACGATCTATACTGTATTGCATAGCAAGGCATAATAAGCATGGTATTATGCCTTGTCTTGTTTGTGTCGTCACGCTATAATGGGGCTACTTGTCTGTTGGTTTTCATAAGAAATACACTTTTTGATGAACGATGAGGTAAACCTGAATTGACAGATCCGTTTCAAAGTTATTTTGAAAAAAAGCATGGGGATGCGTTTATTGGCCCTGTCCGGGAGCGCTATGGCAAATATGCGACAATCGTTGGCATTGCATCGAATTTCTTGCTTTTTCTCCTTAAAATTATCGCGGGAACAATGTTCAACAGCATTTCCGTTACCGCCGATGCGATAAACAATCTTTCCGATTCCGGTTCTTCGCTGATAACGTTTTTGGGATTCGGTTTGTCAAGCAAACCCGCGGATGACAATCATCCTTACGGACATGGACGTACCGAGTACATCGCCGGGCTAATCGTTGCGTTTGTCATCACGTATTTCGGCTTGCAGCTGTTGATTAGTTCGATCGACAAAGTGATCCATCCGAATGTCAGCCCGATGCAGTTCAGCGTTGTATCCATCGTCGTTTTGCTGTTTTCCATTCTTGTGAAACTATGGCAAAGCTTATTCTATAAGGGCATTGGCAAAAAGCTCAACTCGGTGACATTGTTGGCAACTTCGATCGACAGCCGCAACGATGTCGTAGCCACGTCTGCAATCCTGCTCGCCATGTTGCTCTCCCGTTTGGTCGGTTTTAATCTGGACGGATACATGGGTGTGATCGTATCTTTTTATATTCTGCTCAGCGGGATCAATATCATGAAGGATACGGCAACGCCGCTGCTTGGCACAGCGCCCACGAAGGAATTGGTGGATAGCATTAACAACAAGATTCTGAGTTACGATCATATCATCGGGCTGCATGATCTGTCCGTGCACAGTTACGGAGCCATGAAACGGTATGCTTCCGTACACTGCGAAGTGCCCGCGGATCTGGATATGATGCAGGGGCATGAGATCATCGACGGTATTGAAAGGGATTTTTTAAAGGAACTTGACATTCATTTGGTCATACATCTGGATCCGGTCATTGCCGACGACGCCAAAACAAACCAGTTGCTCGCATTGGTTATCACGCTGATCAACGAAATATCGCCGGAAATCAACATGCACGACTTCCGCGTCGTCTGGGGATTGAACCACACAAAGCTGATTTTTGATGTCGTGGTCCCATTTGGTTTTCCATGGAGCGATGAAATGCTCGCCGAGAGTATTGAACAGAAGATCAGCGATATGGATCGGACATACAGCGCGGTCGTTATCATCGACCGCGGTTAAAAAAGAAACCCTCAAACGGTCTGCGTTCCACAAAGACCGTTTGAGAGGTTCGGTTGTTCAAGAAACGGACAATCCAAGGTTACGCTTCAAGCTCAAACTGATCCTTGGCCGCACCGCAAAGCGGGCATACCCAGCTTTCGGGGACGTCTTCCCACTTTGTCAAAGGGGCTATATCGCCATCCGGATCTCCCATCATCTCATCGTAAATGTAGCCGCAAATCAAGCACCGGTATTTTTTCATGTTAAAACCTTCTTTCCAATGTTTTTGTATTTGTTGCGTATTGTCTCCAATGACACTTGTATATGTCAATGATCCATTATAACACAGTATCCGGCCTGTTAGGAAAGAGCCGTTTTACCAAATCGATGTGATGGTATAATCCGTGGTCTATTTATTTTTAGCATGCATGCAATAAACAGGAACTTGCGCAGTCATAATGGGTGAAGGGTGATAAAGCGCCGATGGACAGAAACGGGAGCAACATGTTGTTCGATTTCTTTGCGGCCCAAAACAGTAAACTCAGAGCCTATGTGCGAAGGAAGATCCGGAGCATAAACGACATGGACGCTGAGGATATTGTGGAGGAGGTCATGCTCAACCTTTTCGCAAGAGAGGCGGAGGCAGGACCCATTGAAAACCTTGCCGCGTATGTCTACCGTTCTCTTTACAACAAGACCGTCGATTACCTTAAAAAGGCTTCGCGGACGGTGCCGCTTCAAAACGACGCACAGGACGATGCCGAACACCCGATGATGGACAGACTTTACGACAGTACCGCCAACGTGAACAGCGAAGCGGACAGACGGGAACTGAATCACGCTCTGGCGCAGGCGATCGATATGCTGGAGCCCAAGCAAAGAGCCGTATTCGTTGCAACGGAACTTATGGGAGTGTCCTTTCGGGAACTGTCGGAGCAATGGAACGAACCGATGGGGACGCTTCTGTCCAGAAAATGCAGAGCGGTGAAAGCTTTGCAGGAAATGCTGAAAGATTTAAGAGCCGATTGACCGGCAAAGGAGATTAACATGAGCGAAATGAGAAAAAGGTGGCACGGAGCCCCTAAAGGGGCAAGGTTCGTCGGGATGATTGCAGCGGGGCTGATCGCAGTGGTATTCTTCGGGTTCTTCTGCGGATACTTTGTGATGCTCCTGTGGAATTGGCTGATGCCGTACCTGTTCAACTTAAAACAGATAACCTACTGGCAGGCTTTTGGCGTCGTGATGCTGGCACATTTGATATTCGGTTCACACCGGATCGGCAGTCATGGACCGGGGTCCGAAAGAAGGGCGAGAATGCGCCGGAACCACATGTATGAGAACGAGGACAACAACCGGGATTGGCGTAGCTGGAGATATTACGACGAGTGGTGGGACAAAGAAGGCAAACGGGCTTATGACAACTATGTGGACAAACGCAAAGAGGAAGGCGCAAGTGAGGACAGCAAAGCGCTTTGATCCGTTCCGGATTTGACAAGAACAGCGCATTGGAATGAATGGTCAAACCAAAATGGCAGATTTCCAAATCGGCAATCTGCCATTTTAATTATTTTCATGGCACCGTATTGCGCATGCCATTGCGTTTACCGTAGCAAACAGTGAGCTTCATTCTGTCCGCTGCCTTGCCACAAACATTGCCCAAAGCGCAGGCTAGCCTTGAACTATCCGTTGGAAGTCTGTATAATCAAACAATAGTTTGTACAAACAGAAGGATAGGGATAAAGATGGCAAAATATGATACGATCATTTTTGATTTGGACGGAACAACGCTCGATACGCTGGCCGACCTCGCCGACAGCGTCAACCATGCTTTGAGCCAGTGCGGGTATCCGCAAAGGACATATGCGGAAATCAGAAGCTTTGTGGGCAACGGCGTTGCCAATCTGATGGCGCGTGCCATCCCCGGCGGCTACGACGATCCGCAATTTGACAGTTGCTTTGCGGCGTTTCGTGCGCATTATGAACTTAACATGAACAACAAGACCGGTCCGTACGCAGGGATACCGGAACTGTTGGAAGAACTCAAGACGAGAGGCTATAAGATGGCCATCGTTTCCAACAAAATCGATTCGGCGGTCAAGCAGCTCAACGAACAGTTTTACAATCGATACATTCAGGTTGCGATCGGAGAAACGGAGAATTTGCAGCGGAAACCCGCGCCGGACAGCGTTTTCAAGGCGCTTGAGGAGCTGGGCTCCGTAGCTTCCAATGCGGTGTATGTGGGCGATTCGGAAGTCGACGTGCAGACGGCAAGAAATGCCGGAATGCCCTGCATCGCGGTCACATGGGGCTTTCGTGACAAGGACGTTCTTGAAGCCGAAGGCGCCGAATATATCATCGACAGCCCGGGCGAACTGATGGGCATCCTCGAATAAAAGCGTCCGGTTCGTGATATAGAAGATCTCCAGCGCAAGACGGGAGTGCCGCGTATTTATAATAGGCATCCAATTGAAAACCCTTTCGAGGGTTTTTTCTTTTGAATGGAAGAATCGGATTCCTTTTTTTGCAGCAACGGAAAAATGCAAAGCGAAGAACTTTCTATATCGGTTGCTTCATAGCTGATCCGGATTATTGTGCGCACCTAAAGGGGAATTTTCCCGATCTGCCGCCGATGCCAAGAAGGCAGTCATCGCCGCCCTGCATATACAAAATCCGTGATAGAATTGATATAAATAAAAGTTATTCTTGCATCCCCCCTGAAAAAAACCAGTTTTCTCGTATACTGTGATGCAAGCGAGATGCAAGTTTGAGGAGGAAAATCAGTGGAGCTAATCGATAGGGTGCAAAAGGCAAAAAATGATAAAGAATTGTTTGAAAGCCTTTTAAACGATTATCGACCGTTTATAGCTTCCTCGGCAAGCCGCATAACAGGGAAATTCATTGATGAACACGACGATGAAATGAGCATCGCAATCATTGCATTCTCCGAGGCCGTTGAGCGATACCAGCCCGAACTGGGAAACTTTATCGCATTTGTGAATCAGGTTATTCGTAGCAGAATTCTGGATGATATCAGAAGAAAAAAGCAACTGCTTCAAACCACAGATTTGGATGAAGTTGAAGGCTGGCAGAGTTCAAAGGCGGGTGACCAAGTCAAACGCGGCGGATTTGACGATCCGGTGAAGCTGGAGATGGATTCTTTGAACGAAACACTTGAAGCGTATGGCATTGATTTGATGGATCTCGCAGAGCGATCGCCCAGACACAGAAGTACCAAACTGAATTGTGCCGCAGTTGTACGGTGCATCCTAGAGCATCCGGCGATTTTGGATGAACTGAAAAGATCAAAGCAGATGCCGGCTCGAAGCATTGAGAAATGCATCGCCGTCCCCGTCAAGTTCATCGAGCGAAATCGCAAATACATCGTCTGTCTGGTAGAGATACTTTCCGGAGAGTACGTTTACCTGACCGAATACATCAGATTTGTAAAGGAGGAACAGTAATATGAAGAGTGTCGTGATGAAAACAAAAGGGAAATACGCCGCTGTACTCAACGATAACGGAGATATTCTCCATGTTAAGAATAAGAACTATCAAGTAGGGCAACGGGTAGATTGCGACGCAGGCAAAAAGCGCTCATGGGTAAAATGGGCTGTAACAGCAGCAACCGCAATCTCGCTCTTTTTCGGTGGAGGTGCGTATGCCTATTATACGCCGTATTCCCAAATGAGCATTGATGTGAACCCCAGCATTGAGCTGAGCGCCAATATTTTCAATATCGTCATTGATGTAAAGGCGATGAACGAAGACGCGGAGCGACTCATTCAACAGTTGAAACTCGAAAATCAAAGCGTTCAGCAGGCAGTAACCGCTCTTGTGGACGCGTTGGAAAAGGAGGGATATCTGACCGCTGCTGAAGCGGCAGGTCTTATGATTACAACTTGTTCATCGGATCAGACGAGGGCGCAGGATTTGCTGACACAAATGATCCAGACGATGCAGAAGGAGATGGATCGCCTCCAAGTGCACGCCGATATTCAGGGTGAAAGAATAGGGGATGAGTTGCGCGTAAGAGCAAGAGAATACGGCGTAACACCCGGTAAACTTATTCTGGCAGAGCGCTACATGAAGACCTTGGCGAACCCGACTCCGGAGGATCTGCAAAAGTGCTTCGGGCAACCGGTAAAAGAGCTCTTCAAAGCCATCCAAATGAATGAGGAACAAAATCGAGAACAAAACAACGAGCAGAATCAGGAGCAGAACCGGACCACGCCTATGCCCAATGCGACCGCGGGGAATGGCTCTATGAACCAGGAGCAGAACCAGCAACAGAACGGTTTAACCCCGTCGCCGACAATGACGGCTGGAACCGGTACTCCCTCAAGCAGCCCCGGAGGTCCGAAGAGTAGTCCGGACAGCCCGGGTCAAGGGCAATAGCCGACAAAGGATCTGGAATCCGGTACCTCAATTTGAGGCACCGGATTTTTTGTTGGCATACCTTGGCAAAAACTGTCTGGGATGCAACGCATTGGAAGCAAAACGATACGGAATGCGCAGGATTATATTGTGTTTGACGATAAGGCCAAGGGCAAAAAAATAAAACAATCTGCCGCGAACGGTCCTTGTGTTGTTATACAATTTATCATACACTTGTCGTATTCTGATTCATTCCAGGGAGGGTTACCAATGCAACGCAGCTATACACTTAAGGGTGGGCCCGAGAAGGCGGCAGGCCGGGCGATACTCTATTCCGTAGGCGTTCAAAAAGAGGACTTTGAAAAGCCGTTTATCGGCATCGCGGGCAGTTATAACGAGATCGTGCCCGGCTGTATCCACGCGCAGGAGCTTTCACAGCAGGTCAAGCGCGGTGTTCGGGATGCCGGAGGCGTGCCCTTTGAATTCAATACCATCACGGTGTGCGACGGCGCGCTGCAGGGGCATGTGGGGATGAAATATTCGCTGCCGTCCAGGGAGATCATCGCGGCATCGTGCGAGATCATGCTGGAAGCACACCAGTTTGACGGCGCTGTATTTCTATGCAGCTGTGACAAATGCATACCCGGCATGCTGATGGCGGCGGCGCGGGTGAACATCCCGTCCATCTTCGTCCCTGCGGGGCCCATGAAGCACGGGATGTACGGGGACAAAAAGCTGACGTTGTCCAGCATGCGCGAATACATCGGCAAGAACGCCAACGGGGAAATTTCCGACGAGGAGTTGGACAAGATCGAGCAATGCGCCTGCCCGGGACCCGGTGCCTGCTCCATGATGGGAACGGCCAACACCATGAACTGCATCACCGAAGCTCTTGGCATGACGCTTCCCGGTGCGTCGTCGACGCTGGCTACATCCGAAAAACAGATGAATTTGGCCTACGAGGCGGGCAAGCGTGCGGTGGAGCTCGTCAAGGAGCAGCTTCTGCCCCGCCAGATTATGACAAAAGAAGCGTTTCTCAATGCCATCGCCTTCCATGCCTCCATCGGCGGATCGACAAACGCGGTGCTGCATATCCCGGCCATCGCCTATGAGGCTGACCTGTTTATCGATTTAGCGGATTTTGACCGCATCAATCTTCAAACGCCGTACCTCGCATCGGTCAACCCGTCCAGCCAGAAATATACCATCAACGACATGGAGGACGTGGGCGGCGTGCCATCGGTTATCAAGGCGCTGTTGCCCAAACTCAACGGCGACTGCATCACCGTGACGGGCAAGAGCCTCGCAGAGAATGTGCAGTTCTCCCCCGATCCGGACGGTGAGGTCATCCGTTCGATTGAAAACCCGTTTGCGCAAACAGGCGGGCTGGCGATTCTCTACGGCAACATCGCACCCGACGGCGCTGTGTGCAAAATATCGGCGCTCAACAGCGAACAAATGTACTTCAAAGGCCCGGCGAGGGTATACGAGCAGATGGAGGATGCCGTTGACGATTTGATGGCGCACAAGGTACCGTCGGACGTCGTGCTGATTTTGCGCTATGAAGGCCCCAAAGGCGGACCCGGCATGCGGGAGATGCATCTGATCACCTCCGTCATCGCGGGCATGGGTTTGGGCGTTCCGCTGATCACCGACGGACGCTTCTCCGGATCGACAAGGGGACCGAACATCGGCCATGTCAGCCCCGAAGCGGCGCTCGGCGGCCCCATCGGTATCATACGCAACGGCGATATCATCGAAATTGACTTCCAGGCGCGCAAGATGACGCTTTTGATCGGCGACGAAGAATACAAGAATCGCCTTGCAGCCTTTGTTCCAAGGGACACCAGCGTCAAAAAGGGTATCCTCTCCTACTACGGCGCGTTTGCGACCTCGGCATCCGAGGGCGGCATCTGGAAATGCAAAGAATAAAACGGCAGCGTCGATAAGGCGCAAGGACGCGGCATAGAATTTGCCCTTGATATGCAAAAAGCCCTCAAAAGAGGGCTTTTTGCTTTGAAATACGATGGGTATGCACAGGATCGTTCACCATCCGATGATGGTAAAAGACTCGTAATGCTTACGGTCGGACAGCACATCAACATCCACCGACTCGACGATTGCATGCTCATTGCCATGCTTTATCGACTCGATAAATTCGGCCAGATTGGGCTCGGACCCTTCGGCATCGATTTCAACGGTGCCGTCTGTTCTGTTCTTCACCCATCCGTTTATCCCGTACATCAGCGCGCTCTTCATCGCATAAAAGCGAAATCCGACCCCTTGTACCTTGCCATGTACGATAATATGATAATGCAGCATTTCAAACCCTCCGCGCATCACCGGTGACAATCCTATTCCGCCTCATAGAATGCCGGTATATAGGGAATATGGGAGTCTAAGAGCATTATATACCAAATAACATGGTACTGAAACGGGCGGATTGCATGAAGGAGAACCTCGGATTCAAGTCAATTTGCGTAGAATGTTGTAAACAACGCCGGATTGCTATACGGCCCTGGTGGCTTATGGGATTGTTGTTGTCCCGGAATCGCGGCTATGGTATCATGATCATACAATCGAGAAAAATGTCGGTCTTGTGGAAGATTGGAGGAATCTTCCGGTCTTTGAAACAACATAGAATTGTGTTTTGTGGAATGAGAGTGTGTCTGACTTTCCAAGGGTTTTCCGTACGGCGGGAAGCCGAAATCAAGACGCGATGAAACTGTTAAGGAGTTGTTGTGTGAATGTCAAAACCACTCGTGAGCGTTGTTGTCCCGATATACAAGGTTGAGCAATATCTGGAGCGTTGCCTGAACTCAATCGTCGCGCAGGACTATCAGCCGATCGAAGTGATTCTTGTGAATGACGGCTCGCCCGACGGTTGCGGCGAGATCATAAAACGGTATGAAGCCCAATGGCCTTTTATCCAATCGATCACGCAGAAAAACAGCGGACTTGGGGCCGCAAGAAATGTAGGCATCGCGCGCGCAACAGGCAAATACCTGGCGCTGGTCGATTCCGACGATTATATCGAGCCGGACTACGTCAGCAGCCTGGTTGAAATCGCCGAGAAGAAGAATGCGGATATCGTCTTTTTCAGCTTCTTCTTCGAATTCCCGAGCGGATCCAAGATTGCGTTTCCGCTGCTGACGCTGCAAAAGGACATGACGGGAGACGAAGCGGCGAAGGAATCCCTTAAATTGTTAAAAATGCCAACCTATGCCTGGAATAAGCTGTACAGGCGGGAATTGTTTACCGAAAATGCCATCCTGTTTCCCTCCATCTATTACGAGGATATCGCGACCGTCTCCAGGGTGCTGATCAAGGCACAGAACGTCGCGATCACAAACAAGCCGTATTACCATTACTGTTTGCGCAAGTCGGGGATTACCGGCAATTTCGGACTGAAGAATGTGTTGGATTATCTCAAAGCGGTGGATATCATCCGCAACTTTATCTGGAGCGAAAACCTCTGGGATTCCTGGGGCAAATCATATCGCACTTTTTTGCGCACCGTTGAAACCCAGCTGTTTATCGAAACCAACATACAAAAGAATTCGATTCCGGTGAATGAACGGCGCACGCTGAACCGTCAGATCCGCGAGCGGCTGCGCGAACTCGCCATTCCGCCGCAGATTCAGGCGATGGATGTGAGCACAAAATCCGAAGCGAAGTAAACAGCGGTTTGGGCAAAAGGGACAGCCGATCCGTAACAAAAATGGGATAAGGCTGACTGCCTTATCCCGTTTTATCGTGCGACAAAAATATGAACCGATGAAGTGGAGCAGTTTGATGAACAAACTCGAAGTATTTTTTGATTACCTGTGTCCGTTCTGCCTGAAGGGGCACGAATACCTGCTGGAGTTATATCCGTCCTATCCGCACATCGAATTGGTCTGGCGCCCGTGCGAAGCGCATCCGAGGCCGGAAAACCGCAGCCGTCACAGCGATCTGTGCATCCAGGGGATGTATTTTGCGCTGGACCAAGGTGTGGATATTTGGGCCTATCACGAGCGGATGTATCAGGCGGCAGTCAAGCAGAAAGTAAACACCGACAGCATCGATGTTCTGGCGGAAGTCTTGTGCGGGCTGCTCGATACCGATGCATTGCGCCAGGCGCTTGAAACCGGCGTCTATGCGAAGATACAGCGGGACGGGAATACGTATGCCTTCGAACAATCCGGGGTTTGGGCGGTGCCGTCCTACCGCATGAACGGCCTGAAGCTTGATTCGATCGAGGGTGTGGGCATAACAAAAGAACAGCTTGCGGCTTTGATGGATACCGCAAAGCTGTCCTGAAAAACATTTGATCAATAAAAAGATGCCGGAAGGAAACTACGATGTAGTTTCCTTCTTTTTGTCCAACACATAATAGGTATGCGGAATATCGTTTTTGGCGTCGACGGTTCCTTCCCATTTTTTTGTCTCGACCCACTGATTTCTGTCCAGTTCCGGCCAAAAGGTATCTGCTTTGAAGGAACGGTGCAGCACGGTCAGATAGATCCTCTGTGCGTACGGAAGCAACAGGCGGAAGATTTCAGCGCCTCCTATCACCATGTATTCCTCTTGATCGGATGTCAACGCCAGCAGCTCATCCACCGAATGCACC
This sequence comes from uncultured Christensenellaceae bacterium, assembly GCA_942492795.1. Classification (GTDB taxonomy): domain Bacteria; phylum Bacillota; class Clostridia; order Christensenellales; family QAND01; genus RGIG3178. The sequence continues at coordinate 410,619 of OW818639.1, read as the reverse complement.
ACTGTGACATCCGGATGGTCTGACCGATAGTCCGTCGCCGATGTCACAACGATATGCCGCCTGTTGGGCAGCACATTGGGCAAGCTTTCAAAGGTCCTTCTGCCCATGATGATGGTGTGATGCTGCGTGACTTCCCGAAAATAATTGGCTTCGCTTGGCAAATGCCAGGGGAGGTGGTTGTCCAGTCCCATCTCATTGTTTTCGCCTATGGCGACAACAAAGCTGTACATGATGATCGGCCTCCTTTAAAAAGCGGCGTATCCGTGCCTTGGCCGCACTTACCAATTCTAAACTTCAATCACCGCTTTGACGATGCTGTCCTTGCGGTCGATGGCGTCGTCAAATGCCTGCTGGCATTGCTCAAACGGATACAGGCGGTCGGCGACCTTTTCAACCGGGATCCTGCCGCTGGCCACGGCGGAAATAGCGACGGGGTATATGTTGCGGTAACGGAATACGCCTTTGATTGTAATTTCCTTGTTGTTGATCACGCGAAGGTCAAACGCCTGCGGCATCGGGCCGTTGGCGTTGCCCACCATCACGATGGTGCCCGCGGGCATCATGGCCTCCGCCGCCAGCGGGATCAATGCCGGTACGCCGGTGCATTCCATCGCGATATCCGCCATGCGGCCACGGGTTATGTCCCGTACCGCTTCCACGATATCCTGCGTTTTTGTGTTGACAACAAGTGCTGCGCCGAGCTCCTTTGCCTTTTCAAGTCGAAGATCGACGACATCGCACACGATGACCCTTGAAACGCCGCTTGCGTATAGCGAAAGCATCGTCATCAGTCCGATGCATCCGGCGCCGAAGACGACCGCGTCCATGCCCACGGCAGCGCCCGCCTTTTGAGCGCTGTATAGTCCGACCGCCAGCGGTTCGACCAGCGCGCCTTGCAGGGTGCTGACGTTGTCGGGCAGCTTGAAGCACAAATTGGCCGGGTGCGCCACATATTCGCGCAGCACCCCGTCCCGCTGACCGGTAGCGGCGAAAAACCGAACGTCTTTGCACAGGTTGTACAAACCCTTTTTGCACAGTTCGCAAACGCCGCAACTGCTGCCCGGTTCCAAAGCGACCCGATCGCCCACAGAAAGGCCGGACACACCTTCGCCCAGCGCCACCACTTCGCCTGCGGCTTCATGGCCCAAAATGCGGCGACCGCCCGGATGGGACTCAATGCGCTCGGTGGTATAGCAAAACGAGTGCAGATCGGACCCGCATACACCCACATGCCGGATACGTACAAGCGCCTCCCCGGCTTGCGGCACAGGAATCGGGATACGGTCTTGCTGCATGGTGCGGTGGGCAACGGTAAACATAGCCTTCATGAGATTCGGCATGGCAGTTCCTCCCCGGTTTCATCCATACCATTATACAATGTATCAAAAGCTTTGCGCAGGGTCTATTTGCTGTTATGATCCAATGCACAACAGGGAAAAAGGTGTTGCGTAAATTGCTCACAGCGCCGCTGATCGCAAAAAAACCTCCCGGATTATTCGCCGGAAGGTTTTCGATGCGTGGTTCCACTTAAAAGCAGATTTCCTTGTAGTGCCCCAGGATGAGCTGGTGGAGCATATTGTCATCCGAAATATCGGGATCCAGGCTGCAGACCTCCCAAATGGTCTGGTCGACACCCTTTTCTTTAAGGAGACTTTGAAGCTTAACCGCCGACGGATCCTTTTCGTTCTCGAACATCAACAGGTATGCCGCCCCCCGTGCAATGAAGTACGGCAATTTCCCATGCTTTAAGCACAGCAGCGCCGGACCTACGTACCGGTCGTCGCGGCTTAGCTTGCGAAGCGGGTCGGCAGCGACCCGAAAAACGTCGTCTCTGTGCTGGATCACTCCCTGGGTTTGCGGCGGGTTGCCGCTTCTGCCGTGTACGCCTTCGAGCATCTCCTGCGGGGTGAAGCCGAATTCTTCGCCGACGCCGAAGTTGGCTTCTTCATACGCCGCCTGCGCAATGCTGCGGACGTACGCGTCATTGCTGCATTCGTCCATATAGGTGTATCCTTTGGCAAAACCTGTGACAGCTGTGGTGCAATGGCGCAGGTTGCCGCACCATACCTTTTTCACCAGCCTGCCTTCGATGCGGTCCATGAACTGCATGAAAGGCATATCCGGTTTGGGCCCGATGTAGTTGTCGCCAACCGGCATCACGCGCCCCTCGGTGGATGCGATGCACAGGGCATCCTTTTGAAGCATGGACGGTGTTGGGTTCGCACCGCCCCGATGGGTCAGCGCTTCGACGAGACCGACGTTGTTTTTGAAATACGCTCTCTCATCATCCGTTTGCAGACGCTCCTCGATGAGTTTTTTAAGCGCGCGTGCCGTGAATACCTTGTTCACAAAGAAGAAGACATTGATGGGTGTTTTTCTGCCGATCTCCATGCTTCGCCTGATCACGGCTGTAAGCTGGTCGGCTACGGACGGGTATGCGTTGGGGTATAGGGCGACGCAGATGAGGTCCGCTTCCGATAGTTTTTGGACGACCGTATCAAAGTCCCGCTCGCTTGAATATGCTTCAAATCCCTTGACGATCTTTTCCGTTGTCCCTTCGCTGCCCGATGTGAACAGGATGTATTGACCTGCGGCGTTGAGCCTATCCACCGTGTCTGTTGATCTGTTGACAAAAACAAGATGGTACCCCGCATCCCCGAACAGGTCCGCCAGATATCCTCTGCCGATCTTTCCTGCCCCTATGATCGCGACGGTTTTTCCCATAGCCAAAAACCTCCTAAAGTATGATACAGTTTGAGTATATTTTAATCACACCCAAATGCAACGATTAAATTGGTTTTTGAGAAGTTATTTTGTCTAGCTGCGGTGTTGTCAAACCAAGCTGCCTATATCGGAAGCCGAAGACTTGATGTACAATGAATCCATAGCGATGCGTATAAAAGCGGGAGGACAAGCCATGCAAAACACGAAAATAATTGCCCACAGGGGTAGTAGCGCATACAGGATGGACAATACCATGCCGGCTTTTGAGCTTGCGATCACGCAGAAAGCCGATGCAATAGAGCTGGATGTACAAATGACCAAAGACGGTGCGCTGGTGCTTCTGCATGACGAAACGGTGGATCACGCCTGGGTTGGCAGCGGTGCCGTGAAGGACCTGACATACGCGCAGCTAAGAGCGATGCGTCCGCGTGCTTTCCCCGACGATGCGCAAGCGTATATCACCACGCTGGATGAAGTGCTGGCGTTTATTGCCCCGCATTCTTTGGACGTCATCATTGAATTGAAGAACAGCATCGATCTGTTCGCGGGCATGGAGGATAAGATCGTAGCACTGGTGAAGCGTTTCGGGATGGAGGAGCGGGTATTTTACACATCGTTCAATCACATAAGCCTTCAAACGATCCGAACCATCGACCCCAAAGCCCGCATCGGGCTTCAATACAGGGATATCCTGGCCAAACCGTGGAGCTATGCGAAATCGCTTGGCGCATATGCCATTCTTCCCGCAAGAAATTCCCTGTGGATACCAAACCTTGTCCGTGACAGCCATGAACATGGCATCGCGGTATACTTCTGGTCGATCAATGACAAGGCGTCCATGCGGTTTTGCATGGAGCAACAGGCGGATGGCATTATGACAAAAGCCCCCGACGTAGCGCGATCCCTTGTTTAGCATCGTTGGAAGGATTTGTTGTGCTGTCGTCGCATGTCGCGGCATACAACAAGAAAAGCCCTTGTAAAGGGCTTTTGGTTAGCGGATCAATGTTGTGATAAACGGCAGACAGATTTGTTGCTTTGTGCAAAGCCCTTTATTCATATCACGGATTCGTTGTAATCCCGCACGTTGTGAAAGAAATGCTGACCCAACAGGGTATAATGGCCGTAAATCTTCTTGTCGAAAAACAGGCTGGGATCCCGGGACTTCTTCAGCGCATCATAGATGCTGTCCGGAACGTTGCTGTACAGATACGTCATACCGTGGTTGAAGACGACTTTCAGGACCTTTTCATCGGGGATATAGTTGAATTTCAGGATCCTGCGCGAAGACATAATATGCTCATCCATCACAATCCCCTCCTCGTTGTTTGATACCGGTTTTAGAGAGACGTAGAATGATTATAGCACAACGCAGCGGAAAACGATCCATCATTTTTTGTTGCAAAATTGATTTTTTTGTAAATTTATGAATTGTACTTTGTGAATCCGCATAACGCTGATATACTAGGATAAGGTCGAACGATGTTGGGCGATCAAATTCAAAGAACATTCTTAACTGCCGTGAACCGGACGAAGAAACAACTGTATTTTGCCATTGGTTATCAAGAGCGAAACACAAGGAGATTTCACACGATGGGGAGGCAACAAAATGGTTAAGGAATTCAAAGAATTCATTGCTAAAGGGAATGTATTGGATCTGGCTATCGGGATCATCATCGGCGGCGCAATAGGCAAGATCATCGCGTCGCTGGTCGAAGACATCCTGATGCCGTTGTTCGGGCTCGTTTTGGGAGGCGTTAATTTTCAACAGCTGAAAATCACCGTAGGGAGTGCCTCCGTCAACTATGGCTTGTTTATTCAAGCGATCATAGATTTTCTGATTATAGCCTTTTGTATCTTTATGTTTATCAAATTACTCGACAGGATGAAAAAGAAAAAAGTGGAAGAGCCGGCTGTACCTGCTGCACCTTCCAGAGAAGAGCAGCTGCTCACGGAGATCCGCGATCTGCTTAAAAAGGATTGAATCAGACAAGCGTTGCATATCGTGGTTTTGATTTCTGTTAGTTTCACACATCCCGACAGGTTGACGGATTCTCACAAGTAATGAATATCCGGTGGGGAGGGTTATCAATGGGCAGAGGCGGTGGCTCATCCGGCGGCAGAAGCAGCGGAGGTTCCTTTGGCGGCAGCAGAAGCAGCGGCGGACGAAGCTTCGGAGGCTTTAGCAGCGGGCGCGGCGGTTCTTTTGGCAGCGGCATGTTCGGCAGCGGCTCATCCGGCGGCAGAATGCCAACCGGCGGCGGCTCTTTCATGGGTGGAGGCAGGCAGTTTTTTGGCGGCGGGATGGGCCCACTCAATTTTGGATCGGGTCGAAGCGGCGGCGGTGCAGGAACTTCAGGATGCGGGTGTCTGAGCGTTGTCGTTCTGATCATCCTGTTGGTCGTCGTTCTTACCTTTACCAATCTTGGCTCCATTTTCGGCGGGGGCGACACAACGGATATCACGAAATCCACCGTACAGCGCGTTGCGCTGCCCGCGGGTTCCGTGAATGAAACCGCCTATTATACCGACGAGTTGGGCTGGATCCAAAATAAAACCACGCTTCTGGCGGGGATGAAGAATTTCTACAAAAAAACGGGGGTACAGCCATACTTATACCTGACCGATACCGTCGACGGCTCGCATAATCCTACAGTCAACCAACTGGATGAATATGCTCAGCGTTTGTATGATGAGCTGTTTACCGACGAAGCGCATATTCTGCTCGTCTTTTTCGAGTACAACAGCAATGGTAAGCCCCTAGACCAATATGTCTGCGGGAGACAGGCAGAAACAGTCATCGATACCGAGGCGGCGGACATCCTGCTCGATTATATAACCCGCTATTATTACGATGACAGCTTAAGCGAAGATGAGATGTTCAGCAAAGCCTTCAACGATGCAGGGGAACGCATCATGAGCGTGACAAAGTCCCCCTGGATCACGGTGATGATCGTGCTCGGCGTATTGGCGCTGGTAGTCGTATTGTTCTTCTGGTGGCAAAACGCCAAAAAACAGAAGAACCTCGAAGCACAGCAGACCGAGGAACTGCTTAAAACACCACTGGAAAAATTCGGCGACAAGGAGGTTGAAATTCTGGCGGAAAAATACGATGACGACAAACAATAGTCGTCGGCTACACAAGAAGTGCTGCACGAAATAACGTACATTATGAGGAGGAGAAACGATGTCAATACTGGAGAGATTCGGCGATATAATCAAATCGAACGTCAACGCATTGTTGGACAAGATGGAAGATCCTTCTAAAATGATCGATCAATATATGCGTGATATGGTAGAAGACCTGGCGGAGGTAAAGAAGGAAACAGCCGGTGTGATGGCGCAGGAAACCCGCACCAAACGGCTGGTCGACGAAAACCAGGAGGAAGTGGAAAAATATGCGGACCTGGCAAAGAAGGCGCTGGTAGCCGGAAACGAAGGGGATGCCCGCGTATTTATCAACAAGAAACAACAGACAGAAGCGGCTGGCGCCGGGCTGAAAACCGCCTATGCCGCAGCGCATGAAAACGCGATCAAAATGCGTCAGATGCATGACAAGCTGTCTGCGGAAATCGAGACGCTCAGCGCGCGCCGTGAGATGATAAAGGCCAAGGTCGCTGTGGCAAAATCGCAGGAAAAGCTCAACGAAGTCGTTTCCACGGTAGGGAAGACACAGGAAGCCATGAGCGCTTTCGGGCGTATGGAAAGCAAGGCGGATAAAATGCTGGATGAAGCATCTGCCATGGCGGAACTTAATACGCAACCTGTGGATGAAGCCAAAGCGCTGGAAGAAAAGTACGAAAAACAGGGCAGCGCTTCGGTCGATGAGGAACTCTTGAAAATGAAAGGTGAATTGGGACTGTAACCAAAAGGTTCGGTGCCTTGACCTGTTAGGCATGCGGCAGAAGCCTCTTGCTTTCAAACGACGCAGGAGGCTCTTGCCATAAGCGGTGGCGGGAGGGAGAAACATGAAAGGAAGACATATGTACAAAGTCAGACAACCCGGGCGGTTGGTGCTGGGTATCCTGTTAATTTTGTCGGTCATCATTTTGTTGGTTGTTGCATTCTTTGCGGTTCGTTCGCTGTTTAATAAGAATCCCCAACCCACGCCCACCATTTCGGCTACGTTGATGGCGGTCGTGACGCCGACGCCCACCATCAAACCGACGGCGACTCCGACGCCTTCATCGCAAGTGATCCGCGTCAAGCTTTCGAGTTCGGCCGCCACCGTCAGGATCCGCAAGCAGCCTTCCACGACTGCGGATATCCTCGGCGAAGTGAAGCACAACGTCACCTTGCCATATCTCGGAGAGTCCGGTACATGGTGGATGGTCAGCTACCAAAGCCAAACCGGCTATCTGCTAAAGGACTACGGGGTGCTTGAAGCCGTAAAGACGCCGACCCCCTCGCCCACCAAAACGCCAAGCCCGTCGCCGAGTAAAACACCGTAGAGAAATTCGGCCGGCATGGCCTATAAGAGCACGGTTCGCATCGTGCAGATATCGGTTCTGCCTGTGTCAGCAGGTTGAAATCCCACCGCCGTGAAGCAATAAAAAAGACCCTTGCACGGGACTGTTTGCCGTGCAAGGGTCTTTTAGCCGCAGGATCCTATTTTACAATGTCAGGTTCAATCCGTATTCGGGGACGACACCGGCGCATGCACGGTGTTCGGGTTCAAAGAGGATGGCAGCGAGGGCAAAGGCGCCTCTACAATGCCAAGCGCACCGAGCTGTGTGCCGGGATAGTAGAAACTCAGGATGCTTGTGTATTGGCTGACGGCAGGATCGGCGCTTAAGGCGCGCTGGTACGCCCCCCACTGGCTCATGCCTATTCCGTGGCCGTACCTGCGGTTGACCAGAACAAAGCAGTCGATTCCGCTTTCGTTGTTTGTCCGTTCCGACGCGTAGATACGATAGCCGCGCGTCGACACAAAAACCTTCCATTGCGGGTAGTTGTTCGATTTGAGCATATCCGGGATGGTGAATTGGAAACTCCAGGTGTAATCAACAAGATCATACCCGCCGAGTTTCGCGGCATTCTCCTTTTTCGCCTTGAGCATCACGGTCAACTTTGCACCTGTAAAATCCTTGCTCGGACAGTTTGCCGCGGTATGCTTGGTAACGGTCGCCGCCGCATTGTGCAGACAATAGGGCTTATTGTCGGTCTGATAACAGACGATGCCGATGACGGACTTTACCTTAACGCTGTCCGCTACCGTATAGTATTTCTGCCCGTCCGGCAGGGACGCGTTGGCGGTGCTGAGAGCGTTGATGCCCATCGTTTTGAGAAAATCCACCAACCGTGCGTCCATGGTGTCCTGGCTGTAGCGTATGTCGTTGGAGGGCGCCGGTGTGTCGCCAAAGCCTTGTGTTGTCAATACCAAAGAGGGGATGACCAATTGCAGGTATTTCGGCTGTACATATCCGGTTTTGCCGTTGATGCTCACCTGATACCAGTCTGCGCCTTGGGCGATCAACGTTACCCTTGCGCCTGCGGAGAGCCTTAAAAGCGATTTGCTCCTGGATTTGGCCGCAGATTTCAGATAAATGCGCGAAGTGACCGTGAAGGTGTTGCCGGCCTGCAAGGCGATCTGCGGCGGCGCTTCGTGCGTTGTTAAACGCAGATACTTTGACGCGACGTATCCGATGGTGCCGTTATAGCTTACCCTGCACCACGTCCCGTATGTTTGAAGGGTGACCACTGCGTTTCTGGGCAGGACGAGTTGCGGCTTGCTTCGGGTGGATGGTCCCGACATCAGTTTTCGGCCCGATGAGGATACGAGCGCCTGCAGATTGTAGATGCGCGTATACCGTGTCGGGATGAAACCGACCTTATCCCCGACTTTTGCCTTTACCCAGGCAGAGGTCATTTCATAGATCCATACGACCGTTCCGCGCTTTAAAGACGGCATTTTCGTGCTTGCCGTGTCGGGACGACGGTACATCGCAACACGGCTCGCGCCGTATGTTTTTGCGATCGCCAACGGCTCAAGCGGCAGTGTTGGCATATCCTCCGGCTTGTCGGTTGTGTTGCCGACAGGGAAATACACGGATTCGCTGGGCCCTTTTTCAAGATCATAAGGATCGTCCTGGATTTTAAAATAGGGAAGCGCTGCAGACCAGACGTTCTCCGTTCGGTCTGTCTGGCCGCCGTTGCTTGCCGCGAAATAAGCCGTGATGACACTCCCGTCGTAGGTCAAGACCTGTTTTGCCGTCTCCATCACGGCCTGGAGGATCTTGCTGTTGGTGGTATAGCCGGAGTATGCCTGTGTGTTGGCATAGTCGCTGATGTCAAAGCGCGCGCTTCGGCTTCCCTCCAACGATTTGTATGCGTAGCAGCGGGCCGCGACGGCTTGTGCTTTGAGCGCCTCCAGCGGAAAAGAACTGCCCATCTCGTTGGCGAGGACGCCGGTCAGATATTTTTCCAGATAGATATGGTTTACCGCATCGACGTACACCCCGTCCGCAAAGAACTTCATATTGCCGAGGTACTTGTAATTTTTGCCCTTGGCCGTAAGACCGATCAGGTTGGTGCCGCTTGCGTTTTGGTATTCCTTGATCGTGACCGTTGCAAGGCCGGATACAATCACCGTATCGGTATCGGTGTTGGTCAACGTCAATGTTCCGCCGGCATTGTTTACGCTGTAGCTTCCTTCCGCCAGCCGGTTAAGTTCCGGCTTTTCGGCGATACCGTATACGCCGCTGATGGTGAACGGAATCGCTGTCAGATCGCCCGTTGAAAGCAATACGCGGATGGTTGAAGCATCCGCGTCCGCAGCGGCGGCAGGCTGGGCCAATGCGACCGGTTCGGCAAAAAGATAGGTAGACAAGCAGAAGGCAAAACACAATAACAGCGATATGACTTTTTTGAAAAGCTTCATTAGGAATGCTCCTTAAGGGCATGTCCAGCAGGCCGTTCCGACATGCCGTCGTTGGTGGACGATGCAGAGATGGTCCGTGTCTAAGTCCCAAAAGACCCATGCAAGGTTCGCCTGGTCTTTAGAAGACGGGCTTTCACTCTTTTCATGATAGCACGGATGCCATAAAAAACAAAATGTTATACAACATACAAAACCATGATAGTTTGGTATTTATAACCATAATAATCGATTTTGCCGTTGCTTCCCCGTCATTTTGAGCCGGAGGTCTGAACTTTTACCAGTATGCGCAGGTTTATGCCGTACCAGGAGCCAAGCCACGCTTCGTTTCCGACCGAATCATAAAGCTTGAAATTGGCACGGGAAACGCCGGAGATGCGCGCCAGAAAATAGTGCCGGATGCCGTCATAGCCGCTTTTCTTGTACAGCAGCCAGACATCCTCATTTCCGACAACGCCGACGTAGTTGAGGAAGGCATCGAACCTGTCCGCATAGCGCGATTTGATCTCTTCCCAGTTGGCCATCTCGGCGGTTTGCCCGAATTCTGATAGGATGCCATCCATCGCATCCTTATCCGAATAGGTGCCCTTGGTCAGCCTGAAATCATAGTCCGGCAGGCCGTCGTCAAAACCTTCGTCCCGAAAGGTACTGCTTGGCACAGGCGAAGGATTTGCGGACGGGGAAGGCGTATTGGTGCCGGTGCCGGACAACCGGAAGGTCAGCTTGTTGGCAGCTGTGCCGAAGGAAACCACCTGCATCCCCACGTTCGCCGCGGCGTGTGTCAGTGCGCCTTTGTCATTGGGCTCCGTCCAGCCATAGTAAGAGGTCAGTGCCTTAACGAAATGATACAGTTCGGTTAGGGTCAGATCTTGTGCGCTTGCCGCAAAGCCGTCCTGCGATTTTTCCACCTTGCAAAGGGCGGGAACGGGTGCCAAGATACGCTTGATGGTTTGCGGCAGCGGATCGGGCCAAGGGGGAAGCGCAACGGCGTATACCCGAAAACTGCCGACGATGATGGCAGCCTGTTTGGTTGGTGTATTGAGCGTCAATGTGACGAACGCCGTGTTCTTCTTAAAAAAACGCTGTCCGTCCGTTTCTTTGTCAAACGCGTAACCCGCGTTCAGCAGCGTCTTTTCATAGGCTTCCATATCCGATGCGGCAACATTGTTGTAAATATGCATTGTGGCGGACTCGACGTTGGGAAGCTCACGCGTTTGGAACGAAGCATAGGTCCCATAGGCAAAAACGGGCGTGATATGGGAAAGATACGGGGACAGCACGCTTTTTGGCCACTCCGCTTGTAAGGTCAACTGCGTAAAGTTCAATTGCAGGCGCTGCGATTCATAATCATACGCGATGACAAGGCTGCGGTTGCCTAAAAAGGCGCTGTTTTCACTGAGGTACCAGTTGTCGTCGACAAGCGCCTGCATGAATTTCAGCATGATTGGCAGCGTGATGTCATCATACTTGGCGCCCAGGGTCAAGGTTGCGTTGTCCAGGCTTACGGCCCATTCCGTTCTATTGGCCTCTTGCGGCAACTTCAGGTTGCCGAGCAGTTTGGTGACATCGACATTCGAGCGGAAGCAACCCCAAAAAAGGGTCAGGGTTCCAAACGCGAGGATAAGCAGGCATGCGCAAAAACGCCAAAAAAGGTGACGGTTCATAAGAATCCCTCCCTTAGCCTCTTTCTATGGTTGATGTTACCTATAGTATAGCAGAGAAAAACAGAAGCGTCGATAATTTGCTAACAGAGGTCCATAAACCGGAGCTGCGACAGGATTGGTCAAACACAGCTTCAAACGGGGGCAAATTGCGTCAACACATCGCTAAAAGCGCTACAAAGGCAAAAAATGCCTGATGCGTGAAAAAACAATTGTAACGCGCTTTGTTGTGTATATAATAAGAGTAGAATCTATCACTATGGAGGTTGACATGACTGTTTATATTGTCATCGGTGTTGTCGTTGTTATTGCCTTATGGCTTATGGGATCGTACAACGGCTTTGTAAAACTGAAGAATTCGATTGAAGAAGCTTTTTCAACGATGGATGTGTATATGAAAAAGCGCTATGACCTCGTCCCCAACATGGTCGAGACCGTGAAGGGATACGCGCAACACGAATCTGCGACGTTTGAAAAGGTAGTGGCGGCGCGCAACATCGCGGCCGGGGCAACGACGACCCAGGACAGGATCGCGGGCGAAAACATGCTGACACAATCGCTGCGCTCCCTCTTCGCTGTAGCGGAAGCCTATCCCGACCTCAAGGCGAACCAGAACTTCCTGGAATTGCAGGGGCAGTTGAGCGTGATCGAAAACGATATCGCAAGCTCCAGAAAATACTACAACGCCATCGTTCGCGATTACAACACCAAGCGCGAGTCTTTCCCGAGCTCCATCGTCGCCGGAATGTTCCGCTTCGAAAAGCGCGAAATGTTCGAAATCGCGGCAGAACAGCGGGAGAATGTGAAGGTTCAGTTCTGAAACCCAGCCTTTGGGAGAATAATGTCATGAAAAAACGCATTTTGCTCATGGTCTTATTGACCGCACTTTGCAGCACGCTTTTTGCCCCGATGTCCGCTTTGGCATCGGGTGCAAACAGCTATGCAGCCGATTACCGGTATTTTGAAAGCTACGACGTGAATATCAAAGTGCAGGAGAACAACGTATTGTTGATCACCGAAACCATCGTTGCGGATTACAGCGTTTTAAAGACGCTGGGGCACGGCATCATCCGGAGCATTCCGACGACGCTTGATTTCACGTTTCCGGATGAGACAAGCAAAACCTTCCGCATCATCGTAAGCGACATCAAGGTGCCGGGCCAGCAGTACACAAAATCCAGCGACCAGCACTATATCGATCTGAAGATAGGCGACCCGGACAGGTACGCGACGGGCAAGGTGACCTACGTCATCTCCTACAAATACGACATAGGCTATGACTATTACGACAAAGAAGATTTCTTCTACTTCAACATCATCGGCACCGAATGGAATGCCGATATCAAGAACGCCACCTTTACGGTGGAGTTTCCAAAGCCGTTCCCTGCCAATAAGGTAGCGGCGTACAGCGGCAGGTATGGATCCAAAGATCCCGTGGAACTTTCCATCGTGGGCAACACCATCAGCGGCAGCGTACAGAATCTCGGCACTTCCGAGGGCATAACGCTGGATGTCGCGTTGGAAGAAGGATATTTTGTCAATACACGCAAAGGACCGCCGTTTGTAACCATACTCATCGCGCTGTTTGCGCTGATCGTCATCGCCTCCGCAGTGTTGTTCCTGCTGTTCGGGAAGGACGGGAACCCCGTTACGACGGTGGAGTTTACGGCTCCTGACGGCATGACGCCTTCCGAAGTCGGCTATATCATCGACGGAAGCGTGGACAACAAGGACATCACGTCGCTGATCATCTATTGGGCGGATAAAGGGTATCTGAAACTCGAAGAGCAGAAGAACAAGGACATTGAGATCACCAAGGTCAAGGATCTGTCGGCGGATGCCAAGGATTTTGAAAGCACGATGTTTTCCGCGCTGTTTAGAAAGGGTGACAGCGTGAAGGTTTCGTCGCTGAAGGATACGTTTTACACCACGATGGAAACCATGAAGACCCAGGTGAAGTCCTCCTTCCGTTCAAGGGCGATCTTCACCAAAATATCCATGAGCATGCAGGGACTCATCGGTTTTCTCACCGCGGTGCCCATCGTTCTAAGTTTCTTCTTCGCGCTCTACTACGATTCCCAGGACATTATGATATCCGGCGTCTTCAGTTTCTTCCTGCTGGGATTGATCCTGGGACCGGTGTATGCGCTGATATCCCTCATGCGAAGCTGGCGGGGACTGGAGCCCGGCAAACGCATGTTCAAGCTGGTCGTATGCATCGTATTGCTCAGCGTCGTCTCCTTTGGCTATCTGGCGATGATGGGTTTCATGTTTGATTTGATGCTTTTGGGCATCGCGTCGCTTGCTGCAACGTTGCTGACGGCGATGTTTGCGATGGTCATCCGAAAGCGGACGGATTCCGGCTTAAGGCTGTTCGGGCAGATACTGGGCCTTCGCCACTTCATCGACAGGGCGGAAAAAGACCGGATCGAAAAGCTGGTGGCAGAGAATCCGAATTATTTTTACAGCATTCTCCCCTATGCCTATGTGCTTGGCGTGACGGACAAGTGGGCGAAGAACTTCGATGCGATCGGTCTGCAGCCGCCTCCGCCCGTTTGGTACAGCGGCTATTACCGGGGTGATATCTTTAGCACGATGGTGTTCATGCACATGATCAACAACTCGATGAATTCCATCAATACCTCCTTCGTGTCCAGGCCTGCGCCCAAGGGCGGATCGGGCGGCGGGTTCGGCGGCGGCGGCTTCGGCGGCGGCGGATTTTCCGGCGGCGGATTCGGCGGCGGCGGCGGCGGAGGCTGGTAAGCTTTCGTTCGTGCACAGCGCAGGTTGTCACCGGTTGAATTTGCTGAAAAGATGGAAACGAAAAACAAGGCAATGAGCCAATCAAAAAGGAACCGCAGGTTGCGGTTCCTTTTTTGTGCAATGATCGGCTCCCTTTACGACAGCCGTTCTTTGAAATCCTCGTATCCGAACGACCGTACCAGTCTGTTTTGTCCGTCTTGCGTATGGATCGCGATGTGCGGCAGACGCATGCCGTTGAAGGTGTTGTTCTTCACCATCGAATAATGCGCCATATCGCACAGGACGATTTTGTCGCCGACCATGAGCGGATGATCAAACGAATAGTCGCCCACGATGTCCCCCGCAAGGCAGGTCGGACCGCCCAGCCTGAAGGTATGCGGCTTTTCGTTGGGCTTCGCGCTTCCGATGATTTCGGGCCGGTAAGGCATCTCCAGAACATCCGGCATATGGCAGGCCGCAGAGGTGTCGAGGATCGCGATGTCCATACCGTTGTGCATGATGTCCAAAACGCTGGATACAAGGTATCCGGCGTTGAGTACCACGGCTTCGCCGGGTTCAAGGTAAACCTGTACATGGTAGGTGTCGCGAAGGCGTACCAGCTCGCGTATCAGCGTTTCGATATCATAATCCGCGCGCGTGATGTGGTGCCCGCCGCCGAGGTTCAGCCATTTTAAGCCGTACAGGTATTGGCCGAACTGCCTTTCGAGCGCCGCTATGGTTTGTACCAGCGCGTCCGCATTCTGTTCGCACAGCGTATGCATGTGGAACCCGTCGATCGATGGCAACAGAGCCGGATCAAACGCTTCGACGGTCGTTCCAAGGCGTGAATGCGCCGCGCAGGGATCGTAGAGTTCATGCTCCTGCGTCGTACACTGCGGGTTCAGCCGAAGCCCGACGGAGCAGCCCGCGGCTTTGGCACGTGATTCAAAGCGTTTGAGCTGTTCCGGCGTGTTGAATATGACATGTCCGCATATGTTTGCGATCTCGTCAAATTCCTCGTCCCGGTACGCGGGGGAAAAGACGTGGTTTTCCAATCCGAAATGTTCCGCGCCGAGCTTCGCCTCATACAGCCCGCTGCACGCCGTCCCGCACAGCGTTTTGGCAATCAACGGATAGAGCGAAAACATGGAAAAGGCTTTTTGCGCAAGCAAAATTTTGCAGCCGCTTTGGTCCATCACGGTTTGCAGAATTTTCAGGTTTTCTTTAAGCTTGCGCTCGTCCACCACATAGCACGGGGTGGGAAGCCGCTCCATCCACGGTTCCATCAGTCCACCAATACCGGGTTGAAATCTTCCTCCCACGGGAGGCCCCATTTGTTTAGCGCTTCCATAAACGGATCGGGATCGAATTCCTCCACGTTGAACACGCCGGCTCCCTGCCATTTGCCCGTTAACACCATCATCGCGCCGATCATCGCGGGCACGCCCGTGGTGTAGCTGATGGCCTGGCTGCCCACTTCGCGGTAGCATTCCTGATGGTCGCAGATGTTATATACGTAATAGGTGTTTTCTCTTTCCGTCCTTGATGCCTTTGAAGATGCAGCCGATGTTGGTCTTGCCGACGGTGCGCGGCCCGAGCGAGGCCGGATCGGGCAGCACCGCTTTTAAAAACTGCAGCGGCACGATCTTCTGCCCTCAAAATCGATCGGCTCGATGGACGTCATGCCCACGTTTTCAAGCATTTAAGATGCGTCAGATAGCTCTGCCCAAACGTCATGAAAAAGCGGATGCGCTTGATGCCACGGATGTTTTTCGCAAGGCTCTCGAGCTCCTCGTGGTGCAAAAGATACATGTCCTTCTTGCCCACCGCTTTAAAATCGTACTCGCGCTTGATCTCCATCGGCTCGGTTTCCACCCAGTGACCGTTCTCCCAATAGCTTCCGTTGGCGGTCACTTCGCGGATGTTGATCTCCGGGTTGAAGTTGGTGGCAAACGGGTAGCCGTGATCGCCGCCGTTGCAATCCAGAATATCGATCTCGTGGATTTCGTCAAAATAGTGCTTTTGCGCATACGCGGAAAAGATGCTGGTTACGCCCGGGTCAAACCCGCAGCCCAGGATCGCGGTGATGCCCGCTTGCTTGAAACGGTCGCGGTACGCCCACTGCCAGCTTGTATTCGAATTTCGCGGTATCCATCGGCTCATAGTTGGCGGTGTCCACATAATGCGTCTTGGTTGCAAGGCAGGCGTCCATGATCGTCAGATCCTGATACGGCAGCGCGAGGTTGATCACGACATCGGGCTTAAAGTCGTTGATAAGCGCGACAAGCTCGTCCACGTTGTCGGCATCCACCTGCGCCGTCGTGATTTTTGTTTTTCCGCCGTCAAGCTTTTCCTTTAGCGCGTCGCATTTTGATTTGGTGCGGCTCGCGATGCATATTTCCTCAAACACGTCCGGAATTCTGGCAGCATTTGTGGATCGCCACGCTTGCAACGCCGCCGCAGCCGATGATCAAAGCTTTTCCCATGATGTTTCCTCCTTTTCAGGTTTGGTTATCTGCCTGTTTTCCACGAAGCGAAAGCAGCAGCTCCCGCAAGTATTTTTAAGGCCACCGCGGTCGATAGAACCGCTCTGGTCGTAGACCGGGCACAGCTCGTTGATGTCGCAGCCAACGATGTTGAGTTTGCAGCACGCGTACACCGCGTTTAGCAGCTCCAAAAACCCGACGCCGCCAGCTTCCGGCGTTCCCGTTCCCGGAAAGACCGAAGGGTCCAGCACGTCCAGATCCAGCGACAGGTACACGGGCTTGCCTTTGAGCGTTTCTAGGGCGTCGTCAAGTCCCGCAAAGTCGAATTTCTGCATGTGCACATGGGATTGAGCCCACAGGAATTCGCTTCTCTCGCCCGAACGGATGCCGAAACTGAAATATACCGTCCGTCTCCTAGTATATCCCAGCCGCCGCATTACCGTAGCATGGGAGAGCCCAGCGCCCAGATAGTCTTCCCGCAGATCGGTATGCGCATCAAAATGGATCACGTGCAGATCGGGGTATTTGCAGGCCACTGCGCGTATGGAACCGAGTGACACAAGATGTTCTCCGCCGATCATCACGGGCAGCTTGCCGCCTTTAAGAACGGTATCTGTGAATTGCTCGATCGCCTCAAGCGCTTTTACGGTGTCGCCGATGCACAGTTCAAGATCGCCCGCATCAAACACGCGATGTCCGTAAGATCCGCATCAAGATACGGGCTGTAAGTCTCGAGGCCGTACGATTCCGCGCGCATGGCGGCCGGCTTGCAAAGCGCGTGCCCGGACGGTAGCTGGTGGTGGAATCAAACGGCGCGCCGAAGATCACGATGTCGGCGTAATCATATGGCGTCACAGCCAAGAATCGTTTCCATCGTCCTCCACCTCCTTGATCAACGCTCCTCCACATAGGTCGGCAAGCGCGAAACGCCGCCTTGTGCAGATTGGTGTTGTAATAGCGTGTTTTATGCCCAGCGCGTTCCACCGCTTTGCGTCCAGATGCCGCACGGGATGATACTTTTTGGTGGAAAACCCGAAAAGCCAGTGCCCCGACGGGTAGGTCGGGATATGCGCCTGGTACAAACGGGAGAGCGGAAAGCTCTGCACGATGCGCTTGTGAATCTGCCGAACCGCAAGCGCATCCTCGGGATAGAACGGGTTTTCGTGCTGGTTGACCAGAATGCCGTCTTCGTGCAGCGCTTTGAAGCAATTGCCGTAAAACTCCTTGGTAAAAAGCCCTTCGCCCGGACCGAACGGATCGGTGGAATCCACAATGATCACATCATAGTCATCCTGAATAGCGGCGGATAAATCGAAGCCCATCCTCGTAATGCATCGTCACGCGCGGATCGTCGAAGCTGCATGCGACGCCGGGCAGGTACTGCTTGCAGACCTCCACCACATCGCGCGTCTATCTCCACAAGATCGATGTGTTCCACGGATCATAACGGCACAGCTCGCGTACGGCGCCGCCGTCGCCGCCGCCGATGATGAGCACGTTTTTTGCTGTCGGGTGTACCGCCATCGGCACGTGTGTGATCATCTCGTGGTAGATGAACTCGTCCTTTTCCGTGAGCATCAAAAAGCCGTCGAGTGTGAGCATGCGCCCGAATTCTTCGATTCAAACACATCGATGCGCTGAAATTTGCTTTGCGCGCTATACAGCTGGCGATCGACATCGATGGACAGTCCCACGTCCGGCGTATGTTTTTCGGTGAATACCAGATGCATGCCATTTATCTTCCTTTCAAAACATTCAATGCTTCGATGTTCATATCTTCCGGCCCGGTCAAAGAGCCGCCCTTTTCCTTCATATAGCGGATATAATCGAATATATCCTGGGTGATGCGCTCGCCCGGCGCCAGCATCGGAATGCCCGGCGGGTAGCACATGACGTTCTCCGCGCAGATGTGCCCCGCGCTTTGCTCAATGGGCAACGACCGTTTTTCGGCATAAAACGCCTCCTGCGGCGTGCCGCCGACCTCGGGGCTGATGTATTCAAGCCGCATCATTTGCCGCTTTGTCCTGCTTTGTAGCGGCGGCGGATTTCACCAGTGCGCTGACCAGCCGCTCAATGTCCCGCTCCCGGTCGCCTACGGAGATATAGGCCAGAATATTGCCGACATCGCCGAACTCCACCTGAATGTCGTACTCGTCGCGCAGAATATCGTATACCTCGATGCCGGCAAGCCCGAGATCCAGCGTGTTGATGCTCAGCTTGAGCGGGTCATAATCGTACAACGCGTCGCCATCGCACAGTTCGCGTCCGAAAGCGTAGTAGTCGCCGATGCTGTTGATCTCATCCCGTGCATATTCCGCCAACTCAAACACCCGCCGGTAAATGGCTTTGCCGTTTAAAGCGAGATTCTTCCGCGAAACGTCCAGACTTGACATCAAAAGATAACTTCCGCTGGTGGTCTGTGTCAGGTTGATGATTTGCCGGACATACCCCACATGCATCCGCGGCCCCAGCACCAAAAAGGAGCTCTGTGTCAGCGAACCGCCCGATTTGTGCATGCTGATGCCGGCCATATCGGCGTCCGCCGCCATGGCGCTGATGGGCATGTTTTCTCCGAAATAAAAATGCGTTCCGTGCGCCTCGTCGACCAATGCCAGCATATTGTTGTCGTGTGCGAGCTTGACAATGCCCGCAAGATTGGAACAGATGCCGTAGTATGTCGGATTGTTCACCAGCACGGCTTTGGCGTCGGGATTTTCACGGATGGCTTTCTCGACATCGTTTATCGACATGCCAAGCGCGATGCCCAATCTAGGGTTGATCTGGGGGTTCACATAGATCGGAACGGCGCCGCAAAGCACCAGTGCGTTGATGATGCTGCGGTGCACGTTGCGTGGCAAAATCAGCTTGTCCCCCTGCTTGCATACGCTTAAAACCATGCTCTGAATGGCGGAAGTCGTCCCGTTGACCATCAAAAAAGCATGCGCGGCGCCAAACGCGTCCGCAGCCAGCTCCTCGGCTTCACGGATGACGGAGGTGGGATGGCAAAGGCTGTCCAGCGGCTTCATGGAGTTCACATCCGCTTCCATGCATTGCTTTCCCAAAAATGCCATCAGTTCAGGATTGCCGCGCCCCTGTTTGTGTCCGGGAACGTCAAACGGAACGATTCTGGCCGCCTTGTGGGCTTGCAGCGCCTCGAGGATCGGCGCCTTGTGCTGATCGAGTTTCATGGCATCCTCCTTCGTTCAGTAGACGTTTTTGCAGCTGAAGATGTCCATCATTTCGCGGCGAAGGCTTTCGGTGATGGTTTTGCGTTCATTCTCGGGCAGCGCATTCGCATCGGTGTGGAACAGGTAGTTTTGCAGATCCATTTCACGGCGCAGCATCTTGGTGTGGAACAGATTGGCCTGATAGACATTGATGTCGATGGTATCGTACTTTTCAACCGTATTGGGATCGATGTATTCCTGAATCGAATTGATCTTGTGGTCGATGAAGATCTTCTCGCCGCCCATATCGCGGGTAAACCCGCGCACGCGGTAGTCCATGGTGATGATGTCCGAATCGAACGAACCTATCAGATAATCCAGCGTTTGAAGCGGCGTAATCTGGCCGCAAGTCGCCACATCGATGTCCACGCGGAACGTCGCGATGCTGGTATCGGGGTGGTACTCGGGATAGGTGTGCACCGTCACGTGGCTTTTGTCAAGGTGCGCCAAAAACGTCTCGCCGTATTCGCGTATCCCGGGCATCGGCTCCTCGGCGATCAGAAAGGTCACGCTGGCGCCCTGCGGGTCATAGTTCTGCTTGGAAATGCTCAGCACCTGCGCGCCGATCATGTCGGTGAGATTGGTCATGATGGTGATAAGCCTGTCGGCGTTGTATTGTCCGTCGATGTAGGCGATATAATCGCGCTGCTCGGAAATGCTCTTCGCGTAGCAGACATCGTATATGTTGAAGCTCAACGATTTGGTTAGGTTGTTAAACCCGTACAGTTTAAGTTTGGATTCCATAAGTTTCCCTCATTTCAGGTCAAAGTAAAAAACGTCCAAGCGGATGCTTTGGGCGCATCTAGCTTGGACGTACAATCCATATAACCGCACCGGTCCGGTACAAAAGAGGTCGGACGGTGGTGTTGAGGTTAGAGTCTATATAGCAAGGAATTACTTTTACTACTCTTATTGATTGTTTCACAAGCATGATGTGCGCTGGGCACACGGCTATGAAGTAGCCAACTTATAAATTTGAGCAATCGCCCAACCAATAAGGCAACCAAGTTGCCTGCGGCTTATGATCCGGCTGTCCGCATGGCCCCAACCTTTTGTTTGCACAAAAGATGATCAAGTATTCATTGCTGGCAGGTATTCCCACCCGAAAGGCGCTCTCTCCTCATGCCTTAACAATTTGGGATTATAATATGATATGCCTTTAAATGCAATACATTTTTTAGCAGCGCCGCTCGCCTGTCCATCCATCTTATTCCTGCGGACAAACCAATCGGCGTGCGGAGCGGCAGGTATGCGCCGTTATGGCGGCATAAGCCGGCATAAGCTGTCATACTGTGTGCCGGGCATGCACTGCGTTGAAAGCCACCATCAACTATGATATATTGAACTTAAAGTTTTATGGCGTTGGCAGTGACAAAGGGGTGACGTAGCATGGACCAGGCGAATATCGAAAAGGTTTTAAACCAGGTGCTCAAGGATCTGTTCTATAAGATACTGCGCATCCAGGAACGTGACGTTGCGGTTGCAACAAACAGCCGCTTGAGCCGGACGGAAATGCACGTTCTTGAGATCGTTGAAGATATGCCAAACGTCACGCTGACACAGATAGCGGAGAAACTGGGCATTACCAAAGCCACCGCGAGTGTTACCGTGGCGCGCCTGGAGAACAAAGGCTATTTGGAAAAGGTAAGGATGGACGCGGACAAGCGCAAAAGCATGCTCCGGCTGACCGAGACGGGATTGTTCTGCTATGACAAACACAAACAGTTTCACGACAGCATGGTGCAGAGCTTATTGCAGGAATTCCGCATCGAGGACTACCCGAACGTGATTAAGTCCCTCGAAGCGCTGCTGCTCTTTTTCAATCGGACGGACCGCGGCGGTTTGGCTTCAAAAGCGGAGCCGAGAGGCGATTGCCGTCTGTAACGCGGGTTGACAGAATAATTGGCAAGTGATAACATGCTCATTATAGAAATTTGTTAGCAATACTAACCTTATTAATTCAAGGAGACTGCTTATGGATATCGAAACGATCTTTGCATTAATCGATAAAGCCCAGGCTTCTTCGTTTGACCGAGTTGAAATACAAACGCAGGACTTGAAACTTAACCTCTACCGGCAATCGCATGCGGCAGAATCATCGCAGGACCCTATCGGAAACAACCCGGAATGCCAGGCTGAGCCCGAAGCGGTCAACCCGGAAGCGCAGGCGGCACCGAGGGATATCGTGCACGCGCCGATATCCGGCGTGTTCTACCGCTGTAAAGACCCGAAAGCGCCTCCGTATGTGGAAGTGGGAAGCCATGTCTATAAAGGGCAGCCGCTGTGCATCATTGAAGCGATGAAGACAATGAATGAGATCTGCTCGCCAAAGACAGGGGTCATCGAGCATATATATCCAAAGAACAACGAACCCATAACCTGTGGAGATGCGCTGTTCGCGTTTGCAAAGGAAGGCTGAGATGGGTGTTGTTCTTGTTGCTTGCCGCGGCGAGATGGCGGTTCGAATCATCCGCACCTGCAAAAAGGTTGGATTGAAGACCATTGCGGTCTACGCGCAGAACGACGAAAAAAGCCTGCACGTACGGCTTGCCGACCAAAGCGTTTGTATCGGCCCCAGGGCTGCACAGCTTAGCTATTTGAACATCAAAAGCATGATCGCGGCGGCGAAAGCGCTTCACGCCGACTATATCCACCCAGGCGTCGGTTTTTTGTCCGAGAATGCGGATTTCGCGCAGGCGTGCCTGGACGAGAATATCCGCTTTGTCGGACCTACGGCGCAATGCATGCGCCTGATCGAAGACAAGCAGGCTGCACGGGAAATTTTTGAAGAGAATGGCTTCCCGGTCGTCCCGGGATCCGACGGCACGATGGACACGCTGGAAGCAGGGTTGCGTTCAGCGGCTGCGATCGGGTTTCCGCTGATGATCAAAGCCTCCAAGGGCGGCGGAGGCAAGGGAATACGCATCGTTTCCGACAAGGAATCGTTTGAGCGCGAATACCCGCTTGCACGTTCCGAAGCACAGCAGGCATTCGGAGATTCAAGCGTATATTTGGAAAAGTATCTGCCGCAGGCGCGCCATATCGAAGTGCAGATTCTGGGGGATATGTTTGGCAACGTGCTCCATTTGGGCACGCGCGAATGCAGCTTGCAGCGAAAGAATCAAAAGCTCATCGAAGAGGCGCCGGCGCCGTTTGTTGATGAAGACTTGCTCGAACAGATACAAAAGGCGGCTGTCGGGATGGCACGCTGCGTCGGCTATCAAAACGCCGGAACCATAGAGTTTCTGCTGGGACCCGACAACCAGTTCTATTTCATGGAGATGAACGCCCGCCTGCAGGTGGAACACGGCGTTACCGAATGCGTCTTTGGCCTTGATCTTGTCAAGGCACAGCTGCAGGTTGCGATGGGACATCGGCTCAACATCGCCCAAAGCGATCTGAAAGCGCGGGGGCATGCCATCGAATGCCGCATCAATGCCGAGGATATCATGGAAAACTTCAGACCGTCTCCCGGCGTTATCACAGACATGACGCTTCCGTGCGGCATCGGTGTGCGCGTGGACACGGGATATTTGGCCGGGGATGAAATATCGCCGTACTATGATTCGATGATCATGAAGATCATCTGTTCGGCCGATACCAGGCAGGAAGCTTCAAACACAGCCGATATGGCGCTTAGCGAACTGAGCATCCAGGGCGTTGCCAACAATGCCGTTTTTGCGCAGGCCATTTTGAACGATGACGACTTTATCGCGGGCAGGATGCATACAAAATGGATTGAGCAAACCTTCTTGCCACGTTTCTTGCGGGGGACAACATGAACATGTTTATCCAAGACATAGAGCCCAACGCATGCGAACCCGCAAGCGACGGCGACGTCAAATTTCTTCGGTGCCACACATGCGGCAAAGAAATGCTGATGGACATTGTGCGCGCCAACGATTCCATATGCCTTTTCTGCGGGAACCTGTTCCGGCAGCCCGCTTATGACCGAATAAACAGCATCGTCGACCCGGGAAGCTTCATTGAAATTGAACGCGAGGCGGAAAGCGCCGATCCGTTGGATTTTCCGGGTTACAAGACCAAGATCGAATCGGAGAAGACCAAATCCGGCGCTCAGGAAGGCGTGGTCATCGGGAAAGCCACCATCAAGGGCGTGCGAACGGCGTTTGCCGTGATGGATTCGTATTTTATGATGGGCAGCATGGGTACCGTCGTCGGCGAAAAGATCGTCATCATTGCCGAATTTGCCACGGTCAACCGACTGCCGCTTATCATTTTTTGCGCATCGGGCGGCGCGCGCATGCAGGAAGGCATCCATTCGCTGCTGCAGATGTCGCGAACGACCATCGCTTTGGCAAGACACAGCGAAGAAAAACTGCTCTACATCAACGTGCTGACGCATCCCACCACCGGTGGCGTCACCGCCAGTTTTGCGATGCAGGGCGATATTACCTTGGCCGAACCAAAGGCGTTGATCGGGTTCGCGGGGCCGCGCGTTATCGAACAGACGGTCAACGCGAAGCTTCCGGAAGGGTTCCAAACGGCGGAATACCTGTTTAAAAACGGGTTGATCGACCGCATCGTGGAACGCAAGGACCTGCGCGATACGCTCGGGCAGCTGCTTGCACTTCATAGCTACGAGGAAACGCATGCGGAACACAAGCGGCGCAACATAGGCCGCGATCGCAACGTGGGGGGCGAATGATATGATGGATCAACTGGACCGCCCTTGGGATAAAGTACAGAACGCCCGAAAAGAAAACAGGCCGCAGACGCTGGATTACATCGGCAAGCTGTTCCGCGGCGTGTTTGAGATCAAAGGAGACCGCACCTACGGTGACGATCCTTCCATCATCACGGCCATCGCGTGGTTCGACAACAGGCCTGTGACGGTGATCGGCCAGCAGAAGGGCCACACGCTGGAAGAGCGCATGCATTACAATTTCGGCATGCCAAACCCCGAAGGATACCGCAAGTCGATGCGTGCCTTAAAGCAAGCCGAAAAGTTCGGACGCCCGGTCATCTGCCTGGTGGATACCCCGGGAGCGTTCCCGGGAATAGAAGCCGAACAGCGCGGACAGGGGATGGTCATAGCCGAACACTTAAAAACGATGGCCACGCTTCAAACGCCCATCATCTCCATCATCATCGGCGAGGGCGGCAGCGGCGGAGCGTTGGCTCTGGCGCTGGCGGATAGGCTTATCATTCTGGAGAATAGCTATTTTTCGGTGATCACACCCGAAGGTTGTGCGTCCATCCTGTATAAGGACAGCTCCTTTGCCGAGGAAGCTGCACAGAACCTGAAGCTGACAGCCACGGATCTGCATCAGTTCCATATCGTCGATCATGTGGTAAAAGAGCCGCAGGGGTATGACAGGCAGCACATGGATGCCTGCGTCAACGAAGTCCGCAAGGACATCAAGCATGCCCTGAGCCGGTTGACTGCCATTCCCACCGATAAACTGGTGGAGCAGCGCCATGAAAAATTTCTTAAGATGAGAGGAATATAGCGATGACTGCATCGGTCAGGATAACGGGTTTGGGCAGCAGCCTTCCCAAAAACGTTGTCACAAACGATGATTTGTCCAAGCTGGTGGAGACCAGCGACGAATGGATCATAAAGCGTACGGGCATCCGTACACGGCATATAGCGGACGAGGAAAGCGCCGTGTCGCTGGGGGCGGACGCCGCCAGAAAAGCGATGAAGCAAGCGGGGCTTGAACCAAACGACATCGGGATCATCGTCGCGTGCACCATCGCGTCGGAATATGTCACCCCGTCGCTGGCGTGCCACATTCAACGGGAGCTAGGCATCGCCAACTGTACCGCTATGGACATTTCCGCGGGATGCACTGCGTTCATCTATGCGCTGGTGACCGCTGCCAGCCTTATGGAATCGTTGCAAAAGCGCACCGCGCTTGTGATTGCAAGCGAAGTGATGTCTTCCTGCATCGATTGGAAGGACAGGGGCACTTGTGTGCTCTTTGGCGACGGCGCGGGCGCGGTCGTGCTTCAACAAAGCGAAACACAGGGCATCCATTGCCCGATGCTCTGCGCCGTTCCGGATATTGACGACGCGATTACCTTGCGGCGCGAGGAGAAACAAACGCCGTTTACCACACGAAGCGTTGATCATAAGCCCGAATACCTGAAGATGAAAGGCCGCGAGGTCTTTGCGTTTGCCACGGAAGCGATGGAAAAAACGCTGCTTGACATGCAGCAGTGCTGCGGCGACAAGCCGTTTACCAAAATCATTCCGCATCAGGCAAACTATAAAATCATCGATTGCGTAATCCGCAATACAAGTTTTACCAAAGACCAATTCTTCATCGATATCGATGAGTTTGCGAACACATCAAGCGCCACCATCCCCATCGCTATGCAGGATGCCTTTGAAAAAGGCTGGCTTGCAAAAGGCGACCGCGTTGCACTGGTCGGCTTTGGGGCAGGGTTGACATACGGCGGTGTTGTGATAGATTGGGAATTAGGGCTTGCCGAGTGATTGTTTTGGCTGTCGCAGCCAAAAGACGCATTCGGACGCCATAATTTTGCCGTCAGAACGTAAAAGGACATTTGCGGTTCTGCAGCAAAGATGTATTTTAATAAAAACAACAGGAGGCTATTATCATGCAAAACTTCGAAGAGAAAATTGCAGACAAGCTTGTGGAACAACTGGACATCGACCGTGAGAAGATCACCAAAGACGCGCGTTTCGTAGAGGATCTGGAAATGGATTCGCTCGACATGGTGGAGATGGTCATCGGCGTTGAAAAGGATCTGGGCATTCAGATCGACAACGATGAAGCCAAAGATCTTAAGACGGTCGGTGATTTAATCGCATATCTGGAAGGAAAACAAAATGCCTAAATTTGACCTGTGCAAGCTGCTATCCATCGAATATCCGGTGATACAGGGTGGCATGGCATGGGTGTCCGACGCAAGCCTGGCCGCTGCCGTATCCATGGCGGGCGGATTGGGTGTCATTGCCGCCGGAAACGCTCCGCCGGAATGGGTGCGCGAGCAGATCCGTCTGGTGCGCGAAAAGACCGATAAGCCGTTCGGCCTCAACGTCATGCTGCTGAGCCCGCATGTCGAAGCGGTCGCGAAGGTCGTATCGGAAGAGCATGTTCCGGTGGTGATCACGGGCGCGGGCAACCCCGCCGCCTATATCAAGGAATGGAAGGAAGCCGGATGCCTCGTAGCGCCGGTCGTTGCTTCAAGCGCTCTGGCGCTTCTGATGCAGCGCATGGGCGTCGACTTTGTCATTGCCGAAGGCTGCGAAGCGGGCGGGCATATCGGAGAATTGACAACAATGGTGCTGGTGCCGCATGTGGTAAGCCATGTCAGCATTCCCGTTGTGGCGGCCGGCGGCATCTGTGACGCACAGACCGTCGCGGCGGCTTTTTGCCTTGGCGCCTCGGGCGTGCAGGTAGGAACACGGTTTATCCTCGCCAGTGAATGCAGGGCGCACGAAGAATACAAAGCGCGTGTCATCCGTGCCAAGGATGTGGACAGCAAGGTTACCGGGCGTGTGACGGGGCATCCCGTGCGCGTGCTGAGAAGTCCGCTCGAACGGCAGTTGGCGCGCATGGAATATGAACCGGACGCGGCACAGAAGGTGGAAAAGCTTGGCGAAGGGTCTCTGCAGCGCGCCGTTTTGTACGGCGACGTGCAAAAGGGATCGTTCATGGCAGGGCAAAGCGCGTGCCGGGTCGATAAGATCCAAACAGCGCGTGAGATCATCGAAGAACTGTTTGACAGCAAGGAGTTGTTTAACACGTCCTGCGAGATTGACGCACTCTCCAAGAGGTATAAATGAAAACGGCGTTTCTTTTCCCCGGACAGGGCGCGCAGACGGTTGGCATGGGCGCGGATCTGTATGGATCCAACAGCGATTATACAATCATGTTCGATGCCTGCATGCAGGGAGCGGATCTTGATTTAAAGGCGGCATGCTTCCAAGGGGTCGGCATGGAGGACGGCGAAGTCGTCCAGCCTGCCATTTTTGCGCACTCGATGGGGCTTTTCCATGCCATCGCAAAAGCGGGCATGGAGGCGCAGGTCTATGCCGGGCTGTCCCTCGGTGAATACAGTGCGCTTGCTGCTGCGGGCGTTCTGAATGCGGCTCAATGCGCAAGGCTGGTGCGTGAACGCGGGCGCATCATGGACGCGGCATTCCCCAAAGACACCGCAGGGATGTTGTCTGTCATAGGGCTAAGCCTTGATGACATCGAGGGAGTTATATGCGGCGTACCGGATACATATATTGCCAACCACCTGTCGGATCAGCAATCCGTGGTGGCCGGCTATAGGACCGATCTGGTGGCGCTTAAAAAGGAATTTGAACAAAAGGGCGCCAAGATGGCCGTTTTGCTTAACGTGCGCGGACCGTCGCATGCGCCGCTGTTGGACAGCGCAGCCGATGCGTTTTTTGGCATTTTACAGGGCGAAACGCTCGGGTCTTTGGGCGACAAGACGGTATATTCGGGGGCGCTGGGCGCGCCGTATTCCAAGGATGCCGACATAAAAGAATTGCTTCGAATGCAAATGCGCTCCCGCCTTCGCTGGCATGAATGCGTGGAGCATATGATACATACGGGTGTAACAAAGTTTGTCGAGATCGGTCCGTCCAACGTGCTTTCCAAAATGCTAAAGCGCAGTGTGGCGAAGGACGTTATGGTTGAGTCGGTTCGCGACGGACAAACGCTTGACGCATATCTGAAAGCAAAAGGGGATTGACATGGGATTGACGGCTTTGGTCACGGGCGCTTCCGGCGGCATTGGAAAGGCTATTTGCCTCGAGCTTGCAGCAATGGGATTTGATATTGCGATCCACTGCAACAGCAATGTGGAAGCGGCGCAGCAGATACTCGAGCAGGTACAGCAGACAGGACAAAACGCGATGGTGTTCGCGGCGGATCTCAAAGATCCGGTGCAATGCCAACAGCTTGTGGACCAATGCGTCGCGAACTTAGGCGGACTCTACGCGCTTGTCAACAACGCGGGCATAACCGACGACGGTTTGCTCATGCGCATGACCGACGAGCAATACCATGCCGTGATGCGCACCAACCTCGACAGCTGTTTCTATATGATGCGCGCAGCGCTGCCCGTTCTTTTAAAGGCGCGAAAGGGGCGCATCGTAAACATCGCATCCGTGGTGGGTCTGATGGGCAACGCGGGCCAGGGCAACTATGCCGCGGCCAAGGCGGGCATGATCGGGATGACAAAATCATGCGCACGGGAAGTGGCATCGCGCAGCATCTGCGTGAATGCGATCGCGCCGGGATTCATCGAAACGGCGATGACGGATAAACTTCCGGATGACATCAAAACGCGCATGAAGCAGGCGATCCCGCTTTCACGTTTCGGCAAACCCGAAGAAGTGGCTATGTCGGTCGGCTTTTTATGCAGCGAACGTGCATCGTATATCACCGGACAGGTACTGGTGGTAGACGGCGGCATGACCATGCAGGGATAACAGAAAGGGGAAGAGATTATGCAGCATAAGGTGTGTATCACCGGAATGGGGGCAGTTTCACCCATAGGACACAGCGCGGAGGAATCGTTTGACGCCGCGATAAACGGTGTGTTGGGTATTGACCGCGCTACACTTTTCGATACGGAACTTACCGGCATTCATGTGGCGGGCGAAGTGAAGAACCTTGATTTCACCGATTATTTCACCGGGCGCGAAGGAAAGCGGATGGCGCGGTTCACGCAGTTCGCGTTTGTGGCTGCGCTGCAGGCATGGAATCAGAGCAAGATGGAATCTTCAGGCTTTGATTCGGCACGCATCGGGGTGATCATGGGCAGCGGCATGGGCGGCATAGATACCATCTGCGAGCAGAGTGCAGAATTGATCCTAAACGGTCCGAGAAGCATATCTTCCCTGTTTATTCCAAAAGCCATCATCAATACCACGCCGGGCGCCATTGCGATACGGCTGGGGCTGCACGGGCCGTGTTACAGCATTGTAACGGCTTGCGCCTCGGGCGCGGACGCATTAGGCCACGCGTATTACGCCGTCCGTGAAGGGCGCATGGACGCTGTGCTGGTAGGCGGCGCCGAAGCTGCGCTCACGGAACTTGCGGTGCAGGGCTTCCATCAGATGCAGGCCTTGTCCGAAAGCGACGATCCCAAACGCGCCTGCATCCCGTTTGATTCAAAACGCCAGGGCTTTGTCATGGCGGAGGGTGCCGGTTTTATGCTGCTCGAGAGCGAGGAGCACGCAAAGGCGCGTAATGCCGAGATTTTGGCCGAGTTTGCGGGCTACGCGCAGACATGCGACGCACACCATATCACGGCGCCGATGCCGGAAGGATTGTACGCCGCAGAGGCGATGCGCCAGGCGATACAGGATGCGGGCATACGCATTGAGGATGTCGGATATATCAACGCGCACGGAACGGGAACGCCGCTTAACGATTCGGGCGAAAGCCTTGCGATCGAACGCTGTTTCGGCGAACACGCCAAAAACCTTTTGGTGAGCTCGACAAAGTCCATGACGGGACATATGCTGGGCGCGGCCGGAGCCTTTGAAGCGATCATCGCCGCTTTTGCCGTCAACAAGCGGATTGCGCCGCCGACCATCGGCCTTGAGACCGAAGGGGAAAACTGCCGCCTTGATTATGTCAAGGGCGAAGCCAAAGAGCTGAAATCCGATTATGCAATGTCAAACGCGTTCGGATTTGGCGGACACAACAGCTGTCTTATCATCAAACGAGGATAGGGGTCATTGTTGGATATGTTGGGAATTGATGAAATTAAAAAGATTTTACCGCACCGTGAACCGTTTCTGATGGTGGACCGCGTGGACGAACTGGAATCCGGCGTCAGAGCAATCGGCGTGAAGGCGATAAGCGGCAATGAATGGTATTTTATGGGACATTTTGCACAGCAGAAGGTCATGCCGGGCGTATTGATCCTCGAGGCGATGGCGCAGCTCGGCGGCATCACCGTACTGTCCCTCGAAGCGATGAGGGGCAAGATCGCGTTTCTTGGAAAGATCAAAAACGCGCGCTTTTACAACAAAGTCGTCCCCGGCGATATGTTGAAGCTGGAGGCGCACATTGAGACCCTCAAGGACAACATCGGCATCGGTCAGGGCAAGGCGTATGTCGATGACAAGCTCGTTGCGAATTGCGAATTCGTGTTTTCCATAAGCGATCCGGTGTAATCCTTTCGCTTTTTTAGTGGAAGACTGTTCTAAAATAGCTCGTATAGAAGGGCGCGGCTGATTTGTCGCTCCCTTTTTTTCAAAAGGGCTAAAATTGTTGCAAACAAAGGCGTTTCCCCGTAAAACATACCGAAGGAATCTTGCAATCAACGTCGAAAAATGACATAATATTTTAAACGAGCGAACTGTATAATTTTACGTGCGGTTCGAGTCAATACAATGATGGGGGTTATTTCCATGAAAAAGAAGGTTCTGCTCATTTTTCTTGCGGTACTGATGGTACTGACGCTTACGGCCTGCAGCAGTGATCCCGTTGAAGGCAGATGGAAAATATCTTCAGGTGAAGCTATGGGATTGGATTCCATAGGAACGGACTATGCATTGGTATTCAAAGGCGGCAAAATAACCATGGAAGTAGATTTGAGCAAGATACCTGCCGATCAAAAAGCACAGGTACAGAGTATGGTATCCATGATCCAATTAACGTATAAGCTTAAAAGTGCTACGGAAATGGAAATCTCCATGGTCGGATTTGGAACACAGACAGTTAACTACAAGGTCAATGGAGACACAATGACTTTTGGAGACGCGACGCTGGTACGCGTAAAATAAAACCGATATACAATTTGCTTTAGCACTTGGAGAGACATGAGAAAGAAGATACTTTCCATCGCCCTGGCGGCACTTCTGGTGCTGTCGTTGGTAGCGTGCGGGAAAAATTCCATTGAGGGAACGTGGGACTATGTCTCCGGCGACGCACAGCTAACGGGGATAACAAACATTCCGTATTCCCTGACGTTTCAAAAGGGAAAGCTGACGATGATCGTCGATTTTGACAAGGCGGGTTTGGCGCAAGCCGATGCGGCCTTTGCCAGGCAAATGACGTCGCTCGCGGTGATAGCTTATGAGATTTTGGGTGACGGGCAGATCCGGATCGCAATTTCTGTGGCTTCCATCGGATACAACGACGTAAAAACCTACGCATACCGTGTGGACGGGGATACGCTGACGCTGGATGGCGCGATGTTTAAACGAAAATAAATCGGACATATAAAGCGCGGGCAATAGTCCGCGCTTTATCCGTCCAAAAGCTCCGTTTTTTGACGGGATGAAAGCTTTGCATACCTAGGAAGCAAATTCGCCGCACATGTCGCCGAATTTGACTGCCGTTGGACTGGATGCGAGGAAAGTATGAATTATTTTTCTACGAAAACATAGGTCTGATTTAACATGTTGGAAAAGGATACTTTTTGAAGGACTGAAGCACGAGTGGGCACCCGTGCTTTATTTATGGAGGGATATGCATGCACAAAAGCGCGTTGGTTTTGGCGCACACGGAGCAGGCGCAAACCATCTTTGCGATGTATAAGCTGGCGATCCAAACGCTCCGTTCCCGGGGCATAGACCAGTGGGACGAGCTGTATCCCGCCCTGTCCGACATCGAACAGGACATCGCATCAAAATCGATGTATGTGCTCCAAAGCGCGAACCTTGAGGCTGCCGTGACGCTCAACGAGCAGCAGGACCCGTCCTATGCCGATGTGCTTTGGCGGTATAAAGAACCGCCGGTTGCGGTGATTCACCGCCTGTGCGTGCATCCGGACGCGCAGGGAAGCGGCGTGGGCAGGCGCATGGTTCAGCAATGCGAAGCGCTTTTGCGTCATAAGGGGTATCGTGCGGTCCGCCTGGACGCTTATGCGCACAATCCGGCGGCCAATGCACTTTACCTTTCGCTCGGCTATCAAAAGGTAGGCGAGGTACAGTTTCGAAAAGGACGCTTTTTTCTCTACGAGAAACAACTTTGATGCGTACACTTTTTGGCGCCCAGAAATGCCCGTACGATAGGCGGGGTTTATCGGCGGCTTGCAGCCTTTCGCCCGATGTGCTAACGTAATAGGCATTGAAAGGGGTTGCCGCATGAAACGCATATGTCTGTCGTTTGCCTTAGCACTGCTGTGTGTGCTTGCCGGATGCCAAACTCAACCGGAACAGCTGCCGGAAAAACTGCCGCAAAGCACCGAAGTGTTTCGTGTGCAGGATGTCACAGCCGTCCTTCCCGCCGGGCGGACGGTGGCCGACTATATCCAGGCGGTCAAGCCAAACAAATTCAGTTGGGTATTCCTCGGAAACGATGCCAAGCAGACGCAGCTGACCATGCAGGCAACCGGCGGGAACCTGATCGTCGTTGTGCAGGCGCAAAAAGGTGTCATCAACGGCAAAGCCGACGGCGATGCGGTTACATTGCCACAAGCAGTCTTGGCGCTCAATGCCGCCGTGACGGGAATTGAGTGGATGAGCCGGGACTTCGGTATCCCTACGGTGCGCGGCGTGAATATAAACGACAATCGCGAAAAAGTGCTCTCAAGCTACCTGCGCAAAGGGTCCGCCGATGCGATGTACAGCCTAAAGGATGTCAAAGCGGAAGCCGAGCAAAGCTGGATCGCCGACTGGGCGTTTGTCGGCGGGCGGTTTATTGCAAAAGGCGGCTTCTATGATTACGATACGCTGGAATACGGCTGGTGCGAATTGAAGGGCGCTTCGGATTGGAAGCTGTACTACAACCTGTCCTATCAAATGGAAAACGATAAAGTGCGCGCCATCCTGTTGTACATACAGGGCGACGAGACGGATGCCGCGACGCCGTAAAATGCAGCAACAACATCAAAAAGAGGAACAGAGCTGTTCCTCTTTTTTGTATTCTTCAGTCGGTTACGTCCCGAAATCCCGCTTGAAGACGATGACGCCCGCTATCAGAAGGGCCAGGCCGACGTACTGCCCGATGTGAAACGGCGTTTTTTCTGTCCCCAATATGCCCAACGCGTCGATTGACGCAGCCACCAACAGCTGCGCAATCAGGATAACGGAGATCGCGACGGTGGGGCTCAGCTGTTTGATGCCCGTCATCACGGAAAGCGTGATGATAAGGCCGAGCAGGCCGCCAAGCCAATAGACCTTGTTGACGGACTGCCAATTGCGCCAGTTTCCCGGTCCCATGATCCATAAGGCGATCATCGAGAACAAAAACGCCGTTCCCTGGACATAGGCGTTGGATGCGTATATGCCTATATGCTCGCCCAAGCGTGTATTCATCACGCCCTGAACGCTCATCGCGGCTCCGGCCAAAATGCTCATTAAAAGACCCAGCATATGTATCACCTCCCGGGTAGTATGGGCGGCAGATTTTTGAATATGCGAAAGAGCATGACAAGTTTTGGCGAAAGATGGCATATAAGATGTTTGCTTCCATAACCGACGAAATCCGCGCGGCGGCGTTGCTACAATAAGCCTCACATCCGGTTTGATCATTTGTAGGTTCATTCGAACGCGGCTGCCGGGATAAGAGGGGGATTACGGGGGATGCAGAGGGTGCAACGCATGGCGGCGTGCCTGCCGTGGGAGTCGATCGCTTGCGCGGCTGTTCCGTTGATTGCAGGCATGCTTTTGATACAAATTCGCGTGATGGACACGCTCTGTCCGTTTGCGGTGGCATTTTGCGCCGCGTTGTATCAAACGGACAATGCGGGCTTGTACGCATCGCTCGGGTGTGCGCTGGGTCTGTTGATTTCTGGCACCGGAACGCACATCATTACCGCCTGGGCGGTATGCGGATTGTCGATAGCTTATGTGGCGGCGGGATTGTTCGGATACCGCATCCGCAAAGAACGATACGCGGTCCTGTTCTTTGCGCTGTTGTTATCCGGTGTGCTCAACAGCCTGTCCAGCCCCTATATGTTTCTGATCGCATTGATAGACGGCATCCTGGCCGCGATTCTGCGGCAGGCAATGCTGATCGCTCTGGATGGTTTGGCGTTAATTCGGGACAAACAGCCATTGACGGGCATGCAGACGCTGTCGCTGGGGATCCTCGTTTGCGCGGTCGTGATGGGAACCGGAGGAATGACGTTTTTGACCCTCAATACGATGCACATCCTTCTGGCATCCATGTGCATGGTGCTGGCGTTGTGCGTGCCCGAGGCGGTGTGCGGATGCTTCGGCATTGCCGTGGGTTGCCTTGCTGCGCTGTGCGGCGGCGCGTCGATCCAGATCGTGAGCAACATCGGATTGTGTTCGCTGTTGAGCGGATTTTGCGCTCGGTTGGGAAAATTCGGCGCGACGTTGGGGTTTCTGCTTACAAACGCGCTGTTCACATTCTGTTTTCGGTCTGCGGCGCCGTCATTGCACCTTGGAGAAGCGATGATAGCGGCGCTTGTTTGCGTTCTCATCCCGCAGCATGCGATCGACACGCTGTGCGCGCTCGTGTGCCATCACGTTGCGACGGACGAGACGGCGAGGGCAAGAATGGTCTCCCACGCGGCGTCGCAGCGCATCAAAGCGGTGGCGGCGGCGTTTGAAAAAACCTCGTATATAATGGACGTTCAAAGCGGCAGGGAGGCGCCGAACATCCGCTTGGCACAGCGGCAGCTTGATTTGGCAGCGCAGGAGCTACAAAGGACCGCCAGCGTCGTGGAGAAAACCGAAACGTTTGATGCAGCGACCGAGCGCGCGGTCATGCACCGCCTGATGTTGTGCGGGATCGAGCCTGTAGGATGCGCCGCGCAAAAAACGCGGGACGGCCTTGTGGTGCGCGTGGATGTGCCAAGCTGCGGCGCAAAGGGCTTGTGCCGCTCCACGATCCAGCGTGCTGTCAGCGACGCGTGCGGCGCGCCGATGTCGCGGAGCAAGGCCCCGTGTCAATCGTCACACAGGCGGGAATGCTCGTTGAAATATGTCAAAAAGCAACCCGTTACGGTAAAGGGTGGCGTCGCGACGGCCAAACGCCGGGATGCGCGCGTATGCGGCGATGTTGTAAGCGCCTGTAAGCTTTCCCATGGCCGTGAATTGTTCTGCCTTTGCGACGGCATGGGCAGCGGAGAAAAAGCGCGCGAGGCTGCCAGCATGGCGGTGGAACTGATCGAAAGCTATTTTGCGGCAGGGTACTCGCAGGATCAGGTGCTCATCACGGTAAATCAACTGTTGATGCTGCGCAAGAGCGAGGTATTTGCTGCGGCGGATATTCTGTTGATCGACACCGAAAAAATGAATGCGATGTTCGTCAAAACCTGCGCCGCACCGTCGTTTTTGATACGGGACGCAACGGTGTACCCGATTGAAATGGGCGCTCTTCCGATAGGCGTTGTGGACGATGTTCAGCCGGCTCAGCTTAAGCGAAGGATAAAGCCCAACGACTGCATCGTGATGATGTCCGACGGCGTATCCGACGCGCTGCAGGGGGAAAACGTGCAGCAAATCATCCAAAAAGCGCTCTATGAACCGGACGAGAGCCGTGCGGCAAACGCACTGGTCGAGTTTGCGCAGCGTAAATTGGGCAACATGCACGACGATATGACAGCGGTTGTACTGCGCATCGAGTGATTGGCGGCAACGATATCCGCTTGAGATGAAAGGAGATTGTGTCAAAACCTGACAATAATCTCCTTTTTTGTGTGTACTTGTTGCGTGCGGCGAAACTTATGGGTACAATTACAATGCACAAGGAGGAGATCCATGCAAAAGCAGGTCAAGCAAACGCTGCAGCAATACGGCATGATACGAAACGGCGTGGTTTTGGCCGCGGTTTCGGGCGGACGCGATTCCATGGCGTTGCTGCATGTGCTATATTCGCTTCGCGACGAGCTTGGTTTTTGCCTTTTTGCCGTGCATGTCAACCATGGCCTTCGTGAGGCTGGCGAATCGGAACAGCTTCTTGTGCAGGCGTATGCGCAAGAGCTTGGCGTTAAGCTTGAGGTGATAAACCTGTGTGTTGCAGACAATATCCAACAGGGCGAAAGCATCGAGATGGCAGCCAGACGGATGCGCTACGCGGCGTTTGGCAAAGCGCTTTCAAAGTTGCCCGCCGATTCGGTTTTGGCAACGGCGCACCACGGCAAAGACCAGGCGGAAACCGTGCTGATGCACCTGATCCGGGGCAGCGGCATTCGTGGTTTGGCAGGCATACAGCCCGTCCGTTGGCCGTTTGTGCGCCCGATGCTGTATGTGCCGTATGACGATATCGAAGCCTATGTCGCACAGTATCAGATTCCGTATCTGGTCGATCAAAGCAACCGGGATATCAAATTCCTTCGCAACCGCATAAGGCACTGCCTTCTGCCGGAACTGAAGTCATACAATCCCAACGTCGAACGGGCGCTGTGCACAACGGCTTTGGCCGCGCAGGAGGATGACGCCTGTCTTTTGGAATTGGCACGAGCGCAAAAAGCGCAGGCGGACTATCAAAGCATACCCGGATTTGCCGCTTGGATGAACAGGGAAAAGCTCTCTTCGCTCCCGGTTCCTCTGCTAAAGCGGATCGTGCGGATGGCGCTGGAGGATATCGGCGTCTTTCACCTGGAGGAAGCCACGCTTTCAAATGCCATGCGCGCTATACAGAGCGGTACTGCCGTGCAGCTGCAAAAGGACGTATTCATCCGGGGCGGATTGTATGTACAGGTCTATCGTTTGCGCAAAGCGGATGAATCTGTGGCAGTGATGCCTAAAAGCGGCACATGCAAACTGGGTCCGTTTATCGTTTCAAGCGAACAAACCATGGCATCCCGACCAAACGCACTGTGGTCGGTGCAGCTTTGTACCGACATAATAGAGGATGGTCTTCAAATACGAATCCGGCGAAAGGGCGATGTCATCGCCTATGCGTTCGGGCACAAGAAACTCAGCGACGCGCTGATCGACGCGCATATGCCCTATTGCCTGCGGGATCATCTGCCCGTGTTGGTCAAGCGGGATCAGATCGTCTGGGTGCCCGGTTTGCGAATCGCAACGGGATTTTCAAAGGACGGGCAGCGGAACACTACGATTTGTATTCTGGCGGATGCCGGTGCAACGGATGGAGGGGTTGGCGTATGATGGAAGGAATTGATCGGATCCTTTTGACGAAGGAACAGATAGAGTGCAAGGTCGCCGAGCTTGGCGCGCAGATATCCAGGGATTTTTGCGGCAAGGAAGTCATAGTCGCCTGCGTTTTGCGGGGCGCGTTTGTCTTCTGTGCCGATCTGGTCCGCCATTTGGATCTTGACGTATCCATAGAGTTTCTGGAAGCCAGCAGTTACGGCAACGGAAGCAGCAACAGCGGAAACGTGCAGATCAGGCGCGACTTCGACGTGGACATCAGCGGCAAGCATGTTTTGTTGGTCGAGGATATCGTGGATACGGGATTGACGCTTTCCCGCCTGCGCGAGATGCTGCTGACACGGCAGCCGGGCACGCTTAAGATTTGCACGCTGTTGGACAAACCCGAACGAAGAAGGGTAAAAATGCATCCCGACTACTGCGGGTTTATCATCCCGGACGAATTTGCCGTTGGCTATGGGTTAGACTATGCCGGACGCTATCGCAATCTCAAGGACATCTGCGTGCTGGATGCTTCCGTGTATGCAAAATAAATGCCCTCAGTCTTGAGCGATGAAAGGCTTTGTGATATAATAACCTCTACCGTTTTTAACGGTGGGATTGAATGTGTTTCGTAGGAGGATCACGGTGTTAAAAAAACTATTGCGCGGCCCCGGTTCCTATGTGCTGTTGATCGTTATCGTCCTGTTGGTGGTTTATTCGCTCAATGGCCAGCAAAAGGATCTCCGGGACGTGGACTATACCCAATTCATCAAAATGGTGGAAAAGGGAGAAATAACCGATATACATGTCGTCGGTGACGATGCCGTTGCGTTGAAAAAAGGTTCGGCGATCACCAAGGACGGTTTTCCGAAGGATTACGACGTCTATTCCAGACTGCCCAGCGTCGATGCGTTCATGCAGGAGATGGGCAAGCTGTTCGGGACGAATCCGCTGGACTTCGGTATCACGCTAACGTTTGAAGCGCCGGAGGAACCAAGCTGGCTGGTCACTATGCTGCCGTACTTGCTGATGTCCTTTGGCATGCTGGCGTTTTTATGGTTTATGATGCGCGCCCAGGGACAGGGCAACAACCGCGTCATGAACTTTGGCAGATCAAAGGCCAAGGTCAATACCGATCTGCGCAACCGCAAGACTTTCGCGGATGTCGCGGGAGCGGATGAAGAAAAGGAAGAACTTGCTGAAATCGTGGATTTCCTCAAGGATCCGCGCAAATATTCGGAGCTCGGAGCGCGTATCCCCAAGGGCGTGCTGCTCGTGGGCCCTCCCGGAACGGGCAAAACGCTTTTGGGTAAAGCGGTGGCCGGGGAAGCCGGTGTGCCGTTCTATTCGATCAGCGGATCGGACTTTGTGGAGATGTTCGTCGGCGTAGGCGCTTCGCGCGTGCGCGACTTGTTTGACACGGCCAAGAAAAACGCCCCTTGCATCGTCTTCATCGATGAGATCGACGCCGTCGGACGCCAGCGCGGCGCAGGCATGGGCGGCGGGCATGATGAGCGCGAACAGACGCTGAACCAATTGCTCGTGGAGATGGACGGATTTACCGAAAACGAGGGCATCATCATTTTGGCCGCGACCAACCGCCCCGACATCCTTGACCCCGCACTGCTGCGGCCGGGCCGGTTCGACCGGAGGGTGACCGTAAACTATCCCGATGTCAAGGGCCGTGAGGAAATCCTAAAGGTGCATACCCGCAACAAGCCGTTGGCGGAGGACGTGGACCTGAAGGTTTTGGCGCGGCGCACGCCGTGGTTCACCGGCGCCGATTTGGAGAATGTCGCGAACGAGGGAGCCATTCTGGCTGCCCGCAGATCGCATACGCGCATCAACATGCAGGAACTGCTCGAAGCCATCACCCGCGTGCAGATGGGCCCGGAAAAGAAGAGCAGCGTTGTGACGGTAAAGGACAAGAATTTGGTTGCGTTCCACGAAACCGGGCATGCGATCGTGGCGCACTTTTTGAAGAACTGCGATCCGGTGCACGAGGTCTCCATCATTCCGCGCGGACAGGCGGGCGGCTATACCATGACGCTGCCAAGCGAAGAAACGCATTATGCCTCCAAGAGCAGGATGCTGGATGAAATAACCATGAGCCTTGGCGGCCGTGCCGCGGAAGAGATCATGCTGGGCGAGATAACAAGCGGTGCCGCAACCGATCTGAAACAGGCCACGACGCTGGCGCGCCGGATGGTTGTGGAATACGGCATGAGCCAGAAGGTAGGCAATATCTTCTATGGCAGCGACCATGAGGTTTTCCTGGGCAGGGATTACGGGC
This sequence comes from uncultured Christensenellaceae bacterium, assembly GCA_942492795.1. GTDB lineage: Bacteria > Bacillota > Clostridia > Christensenellales > QAND01 > RGIG3178. Next base: position 370,623 of record OW818639.1, on the reverse strand, counting down.
AGCAGCGCTCTTATTCCGAGAGCGTCGCATCGATCATCGACGAGGAAGTCAGAAAGATTATCGACAGCGCCTATACGGCTGCAAAAGCCCTTATCGAAAAGCAGCGCGACAAGATTGCCAAAGTCGTCGAAGTGCTGCTTGAAACGGAGAAACTGGACAACGCGGCGTTTTTAGCCATCGTAGGCCCGCGCCCGTTTGAAGAAGAGCCGCAGAGCATGAGCGGTTCCCTGCAGATGCAGGAACGGGATATATCGCAGTCGATCATGCGGATAACGCCCGCGATACTGCGAATGGCGGAAGAATAACCTGTTCATTTCGAATGCATAAACAACAAAAGGCGCACCCATCGGGTGCGCCTTTTAGTTTGCTTGGAATCTTCGTGTGCGAAACGAGGGAAACCGCTTTTACAAAACGTTGAATCCGATAAACAGAATCCTCTGCCGGATTTTTAAAGTTCGTCCAACCGCTGCAATTCTTCCCGAACGCCTTTGATCTGCTGCTCCACGCATACGGGCGAGGGACCGCCCAACACATCGCGGCCAACGACGCATTGCAACAGGTCGATGGCGTCGTAAATGTCCGGCTTAAATAACTTGCTGTATTTCTGGTAGACGTCAAGGGACAGTGAATCCAGCGTTTGGTCGTTTTCGATGCAATATCGGACGAGTTCGCCCGATATTTTATACGCGTCGCGAAACGGCATGCCTTTGTTTACAAGGTAGTCGGCGCAGTCCGTCGCGTTTAGAAATCCGCGCCTGGTCGCGTCCAGCATGCGCTGTTCGTTCACGGTCATACTCAAAAGCATCGGCGTCAGGGTGTTCAGGCAGAGCGACACGGTATCCACGGCGTCAAACACCGCTTCCTTGTCCTCCTGCATGTCCTTGTTGTATGCCAATGGCAGTGACTTCATCATGGACAGAAGCGTTGTCAGGTCGCCGAAAACGCGGCCTGCCTTGCCGCGTATCAATTCCGCCACATCGGGGTTCTTCTTTTGCGGCATGATGGAGGACCCGGTGGAAAACGCGTCGGAAAGTGTGACGAACCCAAACTCCCACGAGCACCAGAGAATGATCTCCTCGCTGAGCCTTGAAAGATGCACCATCAGAATGGAAAGTGCGGCGACAAGCTCCATGCAAAAATCCCGGTCCGATACGCCGTCCAAGCTGTTTTGCGTTACTTTGGAAAAGCCCAATAGCGCTGCGGTCAGCTCCCGGTCGATCGGATGCGTGGTGCCTGCGAGCGCGCCGCTTCCAAGCGGCATGCTGTCCATCCGCCGCTTGCAGTCCAAAAGCCTGTCGATGTCGCGCAGCACCATCTGCGCATACGCCATCATATGATGGGCAAATGTGACGGGCTGCGCCCGCTGCATGTGCGTGTAGCCGGGCATGATGGTCTCTAGGTGCTTTTCGGCAATGGAACAGAAAGCGCGGTCAAGCTCCTTCAACGCCATCACGATGCCGTCGATGTCGGATAAGAGCGTAAGGCGTATATCCAATGCTACTTGGTCGTTGCGGCTCCGTGCGGTATGCAGCTTCTTGCCCACGTCGCCCAGGCGCTGCGTTAGGACCGCTTCCACAAACGTGTGGATGTCTTCGGCCTTCGGGTCAATCTGCAGATTGCCGTTTTGCAAGTCCGCGGCGATGCCCAGAAGCCCTTTTACAATGGCTTCACTCTCCGAATGCGCGATGATGCCCGTCTGCCCCAGCATGGTGGCGTGTGCGATGGAGCCGCGGATGTCCTGCTGCGCCATGCGGGAATCAAACGCGATGGAGGAATTGAAATCATCCGTTCTGCTGTCCTCTTCCTGTGAAAAGCGCCCTGTCCAAAGTTTCATCCTGACTCCTCCGTTTTACCCTTTGCGTTTTTCATCCAGCAGCGCCTTGACCTTGATGGGCAAGCCGAACAGGTTGATGAAGCCCTTCGCATCGGTTTGATCGTAGACCGCGTCTTCGCCGAAGGTGGCGATTTCCTCGTCGTATAAGGTGTAGGGGCTCTTCATGCCCGCGGGGATGATGTTGCCTTTGTAAAGCTTCAGCTTCACTTCGCCCGTCACGGTTTTCTGTGTCTCGTCCACAAACGCGCTGAGCGCTTCGCGCAACGGCGTGTACCATTGGCCGTTGTAGACGAGTTCCGAAAACCGGATGGCGACCTGATGCTTGTAATGCAGCGTATCCCGGTCCAAACACATCTCTTCGATCTTTTCATGCGCTTTATACAGGATGGAGCCGCCCGGGGTCTCATATACGCCGCGGCTTTTCATGCCGACAAGGCGGTTTTCCAAAAGGTCCAGAATGCCGATGCCGTGCAGCCCGCCGATCTTGTTGAGCGCTTTGATAAGCGCAACACCGTCCATCTTTACGCCGTCAAGGGATACCGGGATACCCGCTTCAAAGCCGATGGTAACGTACGCGGGTTGATCCGGCGCTTTCTCCGGCGTGTTGCTCATCTCCAGGATCTTATCATACAATGGCTCGTTGGCCGGATCTTCCAAATCAAGACCTTCATGGGAAAGGTGCCAGAGGTTTTTGTCCTTGCTGTAATTCGTTTCCCTCGTTATCTTAAGCGGCACGTCGTGCGCCTCGGCATAGTCTATCTCATCGTCGCGGCTCTTGAGTTCCCATTCGCGCCACGGCGCGATGATGGCGATGTGCGGAGCAAAGGCCTTGATCGCGAGTTCAAAGCGCACCTGATCGTTGCCTTTTCCGGTGCAGCCGTGCGCGATCGCGTCGGCGCCTTCCATAAGGGCAATCTGAACGATGTGCTTGGCGATGATCGGGCGTGCAAAGCTGGTGCCCAACAGGTAGGCGTTTTCGTATTTCGCGCCCGCCTTGAGCGTGGGGAAGATGTATTCGTTGACGAACTCGTCCTCGATGTCGGCGATATACAGTTTGCTGGCACCCGTCTTGATGGCCTTCGCTTCAAGGCCTTCCAATTCGTCCCCTTGCCCGACATTCGCAGCCACGGCGATGACCTCGCAATGATAGTTCTCCTTGAGCCAGGGAATGATGACCGATGTATCCAAACCGCCCGAATACGCCAAAACGACTTTTTTGAATGTTTTTTGCATGACAGCCTCCTATTGTCCCGTTCACCTTTTTGATTGCCAAAGTCCTTTCTACTATTTATACACAGAAGGACAGTTTCGTCAAGTGGAAAATGCATATTAATGCACTATATGCATAATAAATTCATCCCGCATTCACGGATTGACAAATATTTCGCTTTGGGGGTTTTCAACATAGCAAATTCCTTGAACGCAAGGGTGTGAAATGATACAATACGGGTATAGAGATTTGTTTGTAGAAAGACGACCCGGAAAGGTGTGGACAAAAGATGGTTTATAGTGGTGATATCAAGATATTTGCTGGATCAACCGGCAAACCGTTCGCCAGAAGGATGTGCGATTATCTGGGATGCGAATTGGGAGACAGCGAAGTAATTACATTTTCGGACGGAAACATCTTTGTACGCGTGAAGGAAACGGTTCGCGACAAAGATGTTTATGTTGTACAGCCAATTGGGCTCAATCCCAACAACGAGTTTGTGGAGATCCTGTTCTGGATGGATGCCCTAAAACGGGCCAGCGCCGCTTCCGTCACAGCGATCATACCGTATTTTGGGTATGCCAAGGGCGATAAGAAGGACGAGCCTCGCGTTTCCATCCGCGCCCGCGTGTGCGCCGATGCCATCGAAATGGCGGGCGCAGACCGATCGGTGATCATGGATCTGCACGCGCCGCAGGTTCAGGGATTCTTCAAAGGGCCGATGGATCATCTTTATGCCCGGCCGCTGTTGTGCGAATACATCAAAAAGCTCGGCTTGGTGGACAACCTTGTTGTGGTTTCCCCCGATGCCGGATTTGCGAAAAACGCCCGCGAATACGCCGACTATCTGGGCACTTCGGTCGCCATCGGCGACAAGACCCGCGTCGCTCATGACGAAAAAGCGCAGGTGTTGGAAGTCATCGGAAATGTCGACGGGAAGAACTGCCTGATCGTGGACGATTTCACCATCTCGGGCGGCACCATCGTGGAGATCGCAAACGCCGTGAAAGCCAAGGGCGCCAATCACGTCTATGCCTGCCTCAGCCATGTGCTGTGCCGCGAAAAGGGCATTCAGGCGATCGAAAACAGCCCGGTGGAACTGCTGATCTCTACGGATTCCGTGGAAAACACTTTTGTGCGCGGCCATGAAAAATTCCGCATCGTCTCGGTAGCGCCGCTGTTCGCTGAAACGGTCCGCCGCATCAACAACCGGCAGAGCATCAGCCCTCTGTTCACCAAGATGCCGATCCAGGTTCTCAACCAGCTATAAACAGTACCAGCGTATACAAAAGGCGCACCGTAACGACGGCGCGCCTTTTCCTTTTAAGCGTGCCTGCTTGGGACATTTGCTTGCAAGCAAACAAGAAAAACAATACAATCGTATCGGATACGTTTTCCAATCCGTAAGAAACATCGGGCATGATTTTAGTTAAAAAGGCAATATACATCGTCGGGGTGTGCGTAAAAAAGAATGGGAGGAACCGCATATGCAAAACAATCCGTTGAAGGCAATGTACGCATTGGGGCAGTCTGTATGGCTTGATTTCATCTCCAAACAACTCATCGAGTCGGGAGAATTAAAGAGCATTCTCGCACGGGATTCCGTGGTGGGCATGACGTCCAATCCGACCATATTTGAGAAAGCCATCGCACAGAGCAACGACTACGATGCGCAGATCCGTTCCATGGCGCAACAGGGGATGGACGCGCTTGCGATTTACGAAGCGCTCAGCCAGCAGGATGTCAAGCTCGCCGCCGATGAGTTCCTGCCCGTCTATCAAAACACCGGCGGCAAGGACGGGTATGTGAGCCTTGAGGTGAACCCGCATCTTGCCTATGATACGCAGGGCACCATTGAGGAAGCGCGCCGGTTTTTTAAGTCGCTTGGCAAACCCAACGTGATGATCAAGGTGCCTGCGACACAGCAGGGGTTGGCTGCCATCGAACAGCTGACGCAGGACGGCGTCAACGTCAACGTGACGCTCATATTTTCCGTATCCCGGTATCAACAGGTGATAAGAGCATACCAAAACGGCCTGGCATCGCGCCTGCAAAACGGACAGCCGGTGGATGCCATCCATTCCGTCGCCAGCTTCTTTATAAGCCGCATCGATACGGCCGTTGATGCTGCGTTGGAGAAGATCGTGCAAAATGGGGAACAGGCAGCCGAAACGGCGAAGGGTCTATTGGGCAAGATCGCCGTCGCGTCCGCAAAAGCGGCTTATAAGCTGCAAACATCCGAATATTCCGGCAGCGATTTTCAAAAGCTTTCGGCAAAGGGAGCCAATGTGCAGCGGCTTCTGTGGGCGAGTACCAGCACGAAGAATCCGAAATACAGCGACGTGAAGTACGTGGAAGAACTCGTGGGCAAAGAGACGGTCAACACCATACCCAACGAAACGCTGGACCTCTACCGTGACCACGGGCAACCGGCGCTGACCTTGGGACAGGGAACGGACGATGCGTTGTACATGCTGGATCAGCTCAAAGCGACCGGCATTGATCTGGAGGCGATCGCGGCGTTTCTGGAAGATGACGGCGTCAACAAGTTCAACAAATCGTTTGACGATCTGCTGGCCGCCGTTGCGCGCACGATGGAGAAATAGGTTTTTCGGCAAACAAAAGCGCCCCCGTTCGATGGTTGAACCGGGGCGTTCGTTTTTTAATCGTATTGTGTTTGCTTCGGCTTTTTTGTCGAAGAAGATTGGGAGACTAAACGCCTGCTTACAGCGCCTTCGGCCCGTCTTCGCCCGTGATCTTCCAAACATGCTGGTTGATGTCGCCGCTGCCGACCATCAGCACGAGGTCGCCCGGCTGCCAGCGCTCGCGCAAAAAAGAACCGATTTCCTCGAATGTAGGAATGTAGTAAGCCTCCTGCCCGTGCGCTTTGGCGGCTTCGACCATCTGGCTGCCATGGACCAGGCCCGTGTCGACTTCGCGTCCGGGGAAGATCTGTGCCACAATGAAGCAGTCGGCGGGGGAGAACGCTTCGACAAAACGGTCAAAAAACTGATGGGCCCGGGAGAACGAATTGCACTGGAACACCGCCCACAGTTTCTTGTGCGGGACGTATTTTGCGGCGTCCATACAAGCTTTGACGGCACTCGGGTGGTGCGCAAAATCGTGGTATACGTTCACGCCGTCCACCTGCCCGTGGAATTCAAATCTACGCTCTGCGGCGTGATATTGCGCGCAGGCATCTGTGATGACGTTCATCGATACGCCCAGATGTTGGGCGATCGCCATGGCGCAAAGCGCGTTGGATACGTTGTAATCGCCGGGCAGGTTCAGAAAAACACGCCCGAGCCTCTCGCCGTTGTGTACCGGGATAAAGTTGGAAAAACCCTTTTCGTCATAGCAGATGTCTTGTGCGTACCAGTCGGCGTCGCTGTCCAAACCGTACGACATCGTCTTTCTGCCGCATTCCTTCATCAGCTTCACGACGCGCGGATCGCCGATATAACCTAGCATCAAGCCGTCTTCGGGCAACAGCGCCACAAAGTTGCGGTAGCTCTGCTCCGCCTGGTCGATGTCTTTGAAATAATCCGGATGGTCGTCGTCGATGTTGTTCACCACAGCGATGGTTGGGGCGAACTGCAAAAAGCTGTCCACGTATTCACACGATTCCACAACCATGATATCGCCGTTGCCAAGCCTGGTGCCGCCGTCGCCCAGATAGTCCAGAACGCCGCCGACGTGGATGGTCGGGTCTTTGCCGCCCAAGAGAAGCATCAGCCCCAAGAGCGATGTGATGGTGGTCTTGCCATGGCATCCGGAGATGCCGATCGCCACCTTGTGCATCCGCATCAGTTGTCCGACGAGCGCCGCGCGCTCCATCACGGGGATGCCATGATTGACGGCAAAGGCATACTCGATGTTGGTAGCTGGCACAGCCGCGCTGAAAACCACAAGATCGGCGCCCTCAACGTTTTTTTCGCTGTGGCCGACGGTAAACGGGATGCCGCTGTGCCGCACATACGGTGTGAATATGGTGGTCTTCATGTCCGAACCGGTGACTTCAAACCCCAAATCGCGCAAAATCGTGGCCAATCCGCAGAGGCTGGCGCCCATGATGCCGATAAAATGTACGCGTTTTCCCTTATAATCCTGTAAATTGATGGATGGCATGCTATCCGCTCCCTTTCCCGCACCTTCAATGTATGAAGTGGAACACCGACATTATACGCGCAATCGGGTACAGGCGCAACCAAACTGCTCTCAGGCAAGCTTCAAATCATGCCCGGCTCTTGACACCAAACTGGCCAACATCATACTATGGGGAAAGGAACCGTTTCTATACACGAAACAAACTTGTACAGGAGGGATTTTATGGATTCCTGTCTTAGCATTGTCATGGCGGCGGGAGAAGGCAAGCGTATGAAAAGTCAGCTGCCCAAGGTGCTGCACAGCATCTGCGGCGTTTCGATGATCCAGCGCGTTCTGTCCGTTTGCCCAGAGGGGCAGCCATGTGTGATCGTCGGACACGGACGTGATGAGGTCATCAAACAGCTGGGGGATCGGGCGCGGTATTTTGTGCAGGAACAACAGCTCGGCACGGGGCACGCCGTGATGATGGCAAAACCCGCGATGCAGGGGCATACGGGATATACGCTGATCCTCGCAGGCGATATGCCGCTATTAACGGCGCAGACGGTGCAGTTGCTCATCGAAGCGGCCAAGGGGAACGCGGCTTCGCTTCTGACGGCTGTTGTGGAAGATCCGACAGGCTACGGGCGCATCGTGCGAAACGACGACGGTGCCATATGCGGCATTGTGGAGCATAAGGATGCCACGGCCGCGCAGCGGTTGATACGCGAAATCAACGCGTCGGTCTACTGCTTTGAAACGGAAAAGCTGTTGGGCTGTCTGGACAAACTGGGCTGCGACAACGTGCAGCACGAATACTATCTGACCGATTGCATCGGCATGCTGGTGGATATGGGCGAACCGCTCACCGCCGTCAACGCGCCGGTGGACGAATGTCTGGGCGTGAATGACAGGGTGCAGCTTGCGTACGCCCAAAGCGTCTGGCAAAAGCGCATCAATACCAAACATATGCTAAACGGCGTCACCATGCGCGACCCGTCGCAGGCTTATATCGAGGACGGCGTTGTCATAGGATGTGATACCACCATCGAAGCGGGCGCGGTGCTCGGCGGCAAAACCGTGATCGGTTGCGGATGCCAAATCATGGGTTGTACGCGAATGACCAATGCCGTCATCGGCGACAATTGCATGATATTGAGCAGCACGCTAGCGGACTGCGTTGTGGGAAATGACGTGCACATCGGCCCGTTTTCCAACCTGCGCCCCGAGACAGTGATTGGAGACGGATGCAGGATCGGCGATTTTATGGAATTGAAAAATGCCAAGATCGGCGCGGGCACCAAGATGGCGCATTTGAGCTACATCGGCGATGCCGTACTGGGCCGTGACTGCAACGTCGGCTGCGGCGTGACCTTTGCCAACTACGACGGCAAGGAAAAATACCAGACCATCGTCGGGGACAATTGCTTTCTCGGCTGCAATGTGAACCTTGTGGCGCCGGTTGAGGTGGAAGACGGCGCGTATATCGCCGCGGGAACCACCGTGACAAAACGCGTTCCGAAGGATGCGCTTTGCATCGGCCGCGTCAAACAGACGGAAATTCCGGATTGGGCCAAAGCACGCCGTGAGCAAGGACGGTTAAAATAAACGATGATGCTGATTTTCGGCCTGGGCAACCCCGGATCCGCCTATGAAAAAAGCCGCCACAACGCCGGTTTTTTGGCGTTGGCGGAGCTTTCAAAGCGTTTATCCATCCCGATCGCTAAAAAGAAGTTCAACGCGAAATACGGGGAAGGCATCGTTGGCGGCGAAAAAGTGCTTTTAATCGAGCCGCAGACCTTCATGAACAAAAGCGGAAGCTGTGTGCTGGCATTTGCGGCTTTTTACAAAGTGCCTTCTCAAAACATCATGGTCATCTACGATGACGTGGATCTTCCTTGCGGTGCCATCCGCATACGCGAAAGCGGCGGCGCGGGAACGCACAACGGCATGCGGGATATTTTGGCAAACATTCAAACGGAGGATTTCCCGCGCGTACGCATCGGCGTAGGCGCACCGCCTAAGGAATGGGATATCGCGGACTATGTGCTCTCAAAACCGCAGGGTGAGGAAGAAAAAGCCTTTTTGAACGCCACGGTGATGGCGGCCGAGGCGGTGCATCACGCGCTTATGCATGGCGTGCAGAGTGCGATGCGCTTCAACGGCAAAGCCGCGGAATAAACCGCTGGCAACAAATGCAAATCTCTGTTACTATTGCTTTTATACAAACGATTGAAACCGCTTCCTATGGAAAGGAGCTTTCATGGATCAACATGCGCCAGCCTTGCAGTGGGCACTGTCGCCCGTTGTCGAGGATGGCACATATAGACGACTGATGCAGGCGATACGGGGGGGAGAAACCTCTCTCCCGCTTTTTGGCATGCCCGAAACCGGAAAGGTTCCGCTCATCACAAGCGTTTACAACGAGCAAAAATCCAGCATGCTCATCGTTTGCGCCAGCGAATTCGCAGCGCAAAAGCTCTATTCGGCCATCGCGCGCGCTATCGGTGCCAACGCGCACTATCTGCCGCCGCGCATGGTGCATCTGTCCAAAACGCGTTCGCTCGACAGCAAGACGCAGGGGCTGCGCGCTACCGCGCTGTACGCGCTGTGCTCCCAAACACCGGTCATCGTGGTAGGCTCCGTCGACGCGGTACGCGCTCGTCTGACAACGGCAGAGACGTTTAAAAGTCGCGGATTTTCGCTTGAAAGCGGACAGCGGATGGCGCTGGAAACGCTTGCCGCAGCGCTTGTAAAAGCGGGGTATATGCGTGCGGACGCGGTGGAGGAGTACGGGCAGTTTGCGGTGCGCGGTGGTATTGTGGATATATTCCTGCCCGACGCGACCGCTTTCCGCGTGGATTTTTTCGGCGATGAGATCGATTCCATACGCATACTTGACCCGCTGTCCCAACGCAGCATGGCGAGCGTTGGAAGCATCGAAGTGCCGCCGTGCGTAGAGACACCGCTTTCGGACAAGGATGCCAAAGAGCTGTTGCTCTTGATACGCCAGGCGCTGCAGAGCGCAAAAAACGATGCGCACTTGCGGCTGCTGCAATTGCATCAGCAGATCGAACAGGGCGATTACCACCTGGCGTACGAAGCGTTTTCGCTCGGTATGCCCGAAGCCTGCGCCGCGGACTATTTAAAACCCGGCGACATGTTTTTATACGACGAACCGATCCGCCTGATGGACGCCGCGATGAGCACCGATACCGACATCGAGATATCGGTTCGTGAACTTGTGCAAAAGGACAACGCGCCCAAAGGCTGGGAACGGCACCTGCTGCCGTTTTCGCAGATGCGCGCGCCCAAGGGCGTTTGCTTTATGCAGGCGTCGGCGATCGCCCACGGCTCGCAGGAGAGCTATGCTTTTGACATGCGTCCCGCGCAGCAGTTTCACGGGCGCATGGATCTGTTGTGCGAGGATCTGGATCACAGGAAGAAAAACGGCTGGCGCACGATGCTGCTGCTGCGCAACGAAAAGCGCTGCCAAAGTTTGCAGCAGTCGCTGTCCGAACGCGGCGTTATCGCAACGATGGCATATGACCCCGGCCGGTTCGCGCAAAGGGGCGAGGTGCTCATTGCCAAAAGCCCTTACGGGGTTGGCTATGTGATGGAGCACAACCGCACGATGGTGTTGTGCGAAGAGGAGATTTTCAGAAACGTTGCGCAGCCGCAGCGGCAGACGATGCGCCTTGTGCAGGAAGCGATTACCATCAAGGAAGGCGAATACGCCGTTCACGACGTGCACGGCATCGGCATCTACCGCGGCCTTACCACCATCACTGTGGAGGGAAGGCCCCGGGACTTCATGCTGATGGAATATAGGGGCGGCGATAAGCTCTATATACCTGTCGATCAGATCAGCCGCGTGCAGCGATACATAGGTTCGGACGACGGACCGCCCAAACTGACCAAGATGGGCGGACAGGAATGGGATAAGGCGAAGAAGAAGGTCTCCCAAAGCGTGAAAAAGCTCGCGCAGGATCTCGTTTCGCTCTACGCTACGCGGCAAGCGCTAAAGGGATATTCGTTTGCGCCCGATACCGTCTGGCAGCAGGAATTTGAGGATGCCTTTGAGTTTGAAGAGACCGAAGGCCAGCTGCAAAGCGTGGAGGAGATAAAAAGGGATATGGAATCCTCCCGCATCATGGACAGGCTTTTGTGCGGCGACGTCGGATACGGCAAAACGGAAGTGGCGATGCGCGCCATCTTCAAGTGCGTGATGGACGCCAAACAGGCGATGGTGCTCGTGCCCACCACGGTATTGGCACAGCAGCATTTTGCCACCATGTCCGCCCGGCTGGAAGGCTATCCGATCCGGGTCGCGGTGCTGTCGCGTTTTACGCCCAGATCGGAGCAGGAGCGCATCATCGTGGGTTTTTCCGAAGGCACCGTCGATGTTCTGATCGGTACGCACCGGTTGCTCAGCCGCGACGTCAAGCCCCATGACCTGGGGCTTCTGGTGGTGGATGAGGAACAGCGTTTCGGTGTCGGGCACAAGGAGACGATCTCCGATATCAAGCGGACGGTGGACGTGCTGACGCTGACCGCAACGCCGATCCCAAGAACGCTTGAGATGGCGCTGGTCGGTATCCGCGATATGTCGGTGATCCAGACGCCGCCTGAAGAGCGCAAGCCGATTGAGACCTTCGTCGGGGAAATGAGCGAAGCACTGCTCAAAGAAGCGCTCACGCACGAACTGGCACGGGACGGGCAGGTCTATGTTTTATACAATCAGGTAAACCGCATGGAACGGCTTTGCGAACAGATACGCGCGCTTATCCCCAAAGCGCGGATAACCATGGCGCACGGGCAGATGCCGGAACTGCAGTTGGAGCGCGCGATGCTCTCGTTTTACGAGGGGGAAACAGATATTCTGGTCTGTTCCACCATCATCGAAAACGGCCTTGACATACCTCGCGCGAACACGATGTTCGTGTTGGACGCCGACCGGCTGGGTCTGGCGCAGCTGTATCAGCTTCGCGGACGCGTCGGACGCAGCGCGCGCGCCGCCTATTGCTATCTGACCTATCCCGCGCAAAAGCAGATCACCGAGACCGCCGAAAAGCGCTTGGATGCCGTCCGGGAATTTACCGAACTGGGATCGGGCTTTCGCCTGGCGATGCGGGATCTGGAAATTAGGGGCGCCGGCAACCTGTTGGGCCCCGAACAGCACGGGCATATGCAGAACGTAGGCTACGATACCTATTGCAAGCTGTTGGCGCAGGCAGTGGCAAACGCCAAAGGCGAGCCGCAGCGCGAGCGTGTGGATACGGTGGTGGATATTCCGCTGACGGCGCATATCCCGGACGACTATATCCGTTCCAAAAGCCAGAAGGTGGAGGTTTACCGCACCATCGCTTCCATCAAGAGCGAAGCGGACGCGCAGCGCGCGCTGGAATCGCTTCGGGACCGATACGGCAAACCGCCGCAGGAAGTGACGGACCTGATCGCGGTATCGTATCTTCGCGCACTGGCAAACGCACTGGACATTCAAAGCGTGATGGTGCGCTCCGACGGGGTGCGCATGCGCTTTCATGTTTCCGCACAGCCCGATATGCAAAGCCTGATCCAGGCGCTCAAACGCTATGGTACGGGCGTGAACCTGACCAAATCAAACCCGCCGATGCTGCTTGTTAAGCCGCACCGGGGGGACGATGTGAAAAGCATGATGCAGTCGGCTATCCGGCTGCTTTCCTATGCCTGTTCGGACGATTGCGATAGAAGCGGTAATGCGATATAATATAAGCCTTGCTGAATAAAGCAGAATCGCTTTGTTTATAAGACCGAATGTACGTCAACGTGGGGTATGCCCGCGACGAAGGAGAGATACCACAGATGAGAAAACGGGTTTTAGCATCGCTTCTGGCGGGCTTGCTGTTGTTGACGGGATGCGAATTGATCTCGCTCAACCGTGACAAGGACAAAGCGCAGGTCGTAGCGACCATCGGCAGCGTCATCATCACCAAAGGGGAGCTTTACGACGCGGTTCAGGCGGATTTTAAAGCGCAGGGGTACGATATCGATCCCTGGGATGAAGATATGGACGAAACGACGCGTGCCCAGGTGGACAGCTATATGAAGGCATTCCTGGATGAGTATGTGAACAACAGGCTTGTCAGCATCATCGGCGAAAAGGACTATCCGCTGACGGATGAGGAAAAAAAGGAGATCACGGAGCAGGTCGACTCCTACATCGGATACATCAAACTGATGCTCGGCTATGACGCAGCAAACCCGGGCGCGTATACGGGAGACATTGAAAAGGACGTGGACAGCTATCTCACCACGATGGGTACTACCCGCGAGAAGATGGCACAGATACAGCGTGATACCATCCTGTTCTCCAAGGTGAAGGATGCGCTGATGAAGGATGTTGCCGCCACCGAGGAACAGGTGCAGGCGCGGTATAACACGGATCTGCAGGCACAGAAAAGCGCCTATGCGACCCAAGGCAGAACGGCATACGAGACGGCCATCACATCCGATTCCACATCGGGGACGCTGGGCGATTATACCCTGTATAAACCGACGGCTTACGCTGTGGTCAAACAGATACTGCTGAGCTTCAGCGATGCGGATGCGGAAGCATATGACGACGCGAAAACCGCCATATCCGATGCACAGACGGATTACAATGACGTTATGACGAAATACAACGCCGCAAAAACAGCCATTGAGACGGCAAACAAGGCGATTGCCGACGCACAGGCTGCACTGACTGCGGCGCAGCAGAACAACGATTCGGCGCTCGTCGCGCAGCACCAAAAGACGATTGCCGACAACAATGCAATCGTTGCCGCACAGACCACGCAATTAAACGCGCAGGCCAAGCTGCTGGTCACACTCAATACCGAACTGAAGAAAGCGAACGACAGATTCACAGCACTTCAAAAGCGTCTGTTGAAAGGAAAACAAGCCACCGTCAACACCATCATGAAACGGCTTCAAAACGGCGAAACGTTTGAAGCGCTGATGGAGGAATACAGCAAGGAGGACGGCGGCGCCGACAGCGGTGCCATGCCCGGCCTCGGCTATGTCGTAAGCCCGGACAACACCACTTACGAAGCGGCGTTTGCGAGCGCGGCGCTTGCGATGACCGCGCGCGGACAGATCAGTGCCCCGGTGATGACACCCTACGGCGTTCATATCCTGTCGATGGGTTATACGCCGCAGGAGGAAGCGGATGTCCCCTATGAGACCTGCAAAGCGGCCGTAAAGGCAAAAGAAGATGCTACGGTGATCGCCGCCGCATGGAAAATCAAGATCGAGGAACTGCGCAAGCAGTACAGCGTTCAGACCTGGCCAACCCGCACCGTCTATCTGCATGAGCGCATCAACAAATAATGCATCAACGATAAAAAGGGAGCATATGCTCCCTTTTTTGTTGGGGTGATACTGGCAAGGGCGGTCATCATAGCGTGCTAAATGCACGCATCGCTGCTCTGTGCCTCTTTGCGCAACGCTGCCGGTGGTTTAAAATTCCTTTTCAGATACGGGTTTACAATTCAGCCAGATGCTTGCATAAAAAATGACGGCCTTCAAATACTATGCCCGCAATGAGTCTTTTGAGCAGGAGGCATGAACTTGAAAGCAACAGGCATTGTACGCCGGATCGACGAACTGGGACGTGTCGTCATTCCAAAGGAGATACGCCGCACGATGAGGATCCGTCAAGGCGACCCGCTGGAGATTTTCACAGACAGAGACGGGGAAGTGATTTTAAAGAAGTATTCGCCCATCGGCGAATTGAGTGAGTTTGCGAACGAATACGCGGAAGCCCTATACAAGATTCTGGGGCATACCACCCTCATTTGTGACCGTGACAGTGTTGTTGCGGTCTTCGGTCCCGGCAAGAAAGACTATGCCGATAAATCCGTGTCGCCGCAGCTCGAGGCTGCAATGCAGCGCCGCATGGCGTTTGTCCTAAGCGACGGCGAAACTCCCGTCGCAATCGTGCGGGAAGAGGATATGAGCCGGAACAATCACGCACAGCTCATTTGTCCGATCATCAGTGAAGGGGAGGCGGCGGGTGCTGTGGTGCTGCTCTCATCGCAGACCAATGTGTTGTTCACCGATGCGGAACTCAAAGTCGCCCAGGTCGCCGCGGGATTTCTGGGCAAGCAGATGGAACAGTGATCAAAAGGAGCAATATTCGCTTACTCGGGCGGTAGCGATGCCGCCCCTTTTGTTGTGCCGCGCACGCCGCGCCCGTTTGCTCTTGCGCCGTGTATTTGGTATAATGACGCCGCACAAGCGGAATTTCGGCGGAGCCAACATGACGCCGCACAAGCGGAATTTCGGCGGAGCCATCATGACGATCACCCGGCTTTGGGCATCCATAGAGTAAGGCGGACAATTTGGCAACAAACAAGCAATCATTTGCGGGGGGCGCCGCGCTGTTGGGCGTCGCCGGGCTTCTGTGCAGCGCACTGGGGTCCGTTTACCGTATCATTCTGGCGCATTTTGTGGGGGATGTGGGCATTGCCTACTACCAGATCGCATACCCCATCTACGCCTTTTTAGCGGTGGTCGCCACCGTCGGCATACCCGCCGCCATCTCCAAAGCGGTTTCCTCCCATATTGCACGGGATGACTATCGCAATGCACGCGCATTTTTTCTGACGGCACTTCAAACGCTCCTGCTCACAGGGGTCTTGGCGTCGTTGCTGTTGATGCTCTTTAGCGGTTTTGTGGCGAATGTGCAGGGCGTGGCGGACGCCGGCATCATGGTGCAAAGCGTTGCGCCCGCGCTGTTCTTCGCGTGTGTGATATCTGCGTTCCGCGGCTATTTTCAGGGCTTGCAGCGCATGGAGCCGACCGGTTATTCGCTTGTCATCGAAGAGGTCGTCAAATCCGTCTGCGGCTTTGCGCTGATGCTGCTGTGGCTGCCCCAGGGAAGCAGGTTGGGCGCGATGGGCGCGCTATGGGGCATTCCAATCGCCGAAGCCGTGGCTACGCTTTACCTCGCCATCCGATACCTCAACCAGCGAGATGCCTTCTTGCGGCATGTCCGCCAAACGCCGCAGGGATATGCGCTGACAACAACAAACGAACGGATCAAGGCGCTGTTTGCGCTTTCCATACCCATCACGCTTAGCGCTGCCGTGCTCCCGTTGATATCGCTTTTGGACAACCTGATGATCATCAACGTGCTTAAAAGCAACGGCTTTTCCCAGCTTATGGCACAAACCCGCTTTGGCCTGTTGACCGGCATAGTGGCCCCGGTGGTATACATCCCCATGGCGCTGGCAAACGCACTGCAGATGAGCCTGGTGCCTGCCGTTGCCGCTTCCGCAACGCTTAGGCGATACAACGAGGTGGAGCAGCATTCGCGCATCGGGATCAAGCTCGCGATTTTGTTCGGACTGCCGTTTTCCGTAGGTCTTTTGCTGATGGGCGCGCCGCTTCTGCAGGTGTTGTTTTACAAAACCATGCTGGATCAAAACACGCTCACGGCGGCAACGGCGATGGTGCGGACACTGGCTGTCGCGCTGTTCTTTCTGATGATCACACAGACGACAAACGGCATTTTGCAGGGCATCGGGGAAACAAGAACGCCGCTGCGGCATCTGTGGCAGGGCGCGCTGATCAAGATCGTATTCAGTTATCTGTTGATGAGCATGCCTTCGGTGCATATCAACGGCGCTGCGATCGGAACGTTTTGCTGTTTTGCCTACATCGCGCTGCGAAACCTGTTTAGCATACGGAAAATTCTGCGCCGCCCGTTCGATGTAGACAGAAAACTGATCGCAACCGTCGTGGCCGGCGTTGTGATGGGCATATTGGTTTGGGGCAGTTATCGGCTGTTCCTGTTGTTCCTGCCGCTTTGGTGTTGCGTCGTGCTTGGCATACTCATCGGCATTGCAAGCTACGCGATGCTGGTGCTTCGCCTGCGCGCACTGGGGCCGGAAGACTGCCGGCTCTTGCCCGGCGGAATGGCGCTGGATTCTATGATGCATCGGATTGGTTGGTGGAAATGATGAAACTTTCGATTGTGGGCCTGGGTCCCGGGCCGTTTTCCCTGATAACGCAGGCGGCGCTTTGTTGCATGCGGCAGGCGGATGTCGTCTACGTCCAGACCCAAAGACATCCTGCGGTAAAAGCCCTTTTCGAACTGGGTATTCCGCTTGTTTTTATAGACGAACTCTACCAAAACGCGGAAGATTTTGATTCGCTGAATCAGGCAGTGGTGCAAAAAGTGCTTTCAGACGATAGGGGGCATATCGTTTTTGCGGCGAGCGGGCACGGGATCATAGGATCGAGCGCTGTGCCGATGATGTTGGAAAAGGCCAAAGAACGGGACATAAAGACGCAGGTATATCCGGGGCTTGGCTATGAAGCCGCGATTGCCGCATGCCGTATGGATACGGCGAGAGGGTACAGTGTTCACATCGGCGCCTTAAAAGCGGAGACGCTTGACTGCGCGAAAGTGAACATCGTCGCCGACGTCGACAGCAAGCTTAAGGCATCCGAGGCGAAGATCGCGCTGATGGAAAGGTTTTCCGACGATATGGAAATGTACATCGTGCGCTGTGAGGGCGAGGCGCTTGTAAGCGATCGCATACAGCTGTGCATGCTCGACCGGCAGCAATCCTACGATGCTTCAACGACACTCGTTGTGCCGCCTGTCCCGCTTGAATCAAGACAGCACTTTAGTGCAACGGATCTGATGGAGATCATCCGGATTCTGCGTTCTCCGAATGGCTGTCCGTGGGATAGGGAACAGACGCACCTTTCCATACGCCGAAACATGCTCGAAGAGGCATGCGAAGCGATGGCGGCGATCTCCCAAGGCGATGACGACCATCTGTGCGAAGAGCTGGGCGATGTGCTTTTGCAGATCGCACTTCATGCCGCGATGGCACAGGAAGCAGGAGCGTTTGATTTTACCGGCGTGGCAACCGGCATCTGCCAGAAGATGATACGGAGGCATCCGCATATTTTTGCGGACGAGGAAGCTTCCACATCGGCAGAAGTCCTGCAAAAATGGGAAAATATCAAACAGCAGGAGCGCAACGGCGCGCCGCAGAATCCGTTGAGAAAAATAGGCCTCGGATTGCCGTCGCTGATGCGCGCGCAGGAATTGCAAAAAGAGATGGCCGAAAGGTGTGCGGATGAACACGCAGCCCAACAGAAAGTCTACGCGGCGCTTGCGGATTTTGCGGATACAGGTTCGGACATGGCAAAGCAGGAACAGAGCGCCGGATTGGCGTTGTGGGCGCTTTGCGAATGGCTGCTGCGAAAGGACATTCATGCGGAAACGGCGTTGTCCGATGTGTGTACGGATAAATCGGGAACATAGATTCGTCATATTTGTGCGAATTACGTCAGATAAAGTCGAAATACGACGGTATGCAAAAAAAGTCTTGACAAACTCCGTATGATTTAAGAAAATCTGACTGGCAGACAAGCCATGGGGCTTGTCAACGAAATTTGAGGAGGAGTCTTTCTATGAATAAAGCTGAGCTGATAGCACAGGTAGTAGAGACAACGGGTTTGAGCAAAAAGGATGCCGAAAAGGCTGTATCCGCAACGATTGGAAGCATCACAAATGCATTGCAATCCGGCGAAAAAGTTTCCTTGGTAGGCTTCGGAACGTTTGAAGTGCGCGAACGTGCCGCTCGCAACGGAATCAACCCCGCAAGCAAAAAGCCGATGCAATTCCCGGCAACCAAAGTTCCTGCCTTTAAAGCGGGCAAGTCTCTCAAGGATGCTGTGAAATAACAGTACGGCCTGCACATTGTATTAAAAAATGAACACATTGGACTGACCGCTTTTTAGCGGTCAGTTTGTTTTTTTCACGTTTCCGAATGTTTAACCATCTTCCAAAAACGGGCGCCAAAGCGCATCCCGCCGTCCGAAACGCAGACTTTTATGCTATAATAAAATTTAACGGAGGCATGAAATGAGAATCGATAAATATCTGAAGGTCGCCCGTATCATCAAACGCCGCACCATAGCACAGCAGACCTGCGAGGCAGGCCGCGTATGGATCGGTCAAAAGGTGGCGAAACCGGGTGACCAGGTGAAAATAGGCGATATCGTCACGGTGCGCACGGGGCAAAACTTAAATCGCTACGAGGTTCTGTCGCTTTCGGAATCCACAAAAAAGGACGACGCCGTTACGTTGTTTAAAACGTTGGAGGATGCAAATGAGGATCGGCATTGGGTTTGACGTGCATGCGTTCAAACAGGGACGCGCGCTGGTTTTAGGCGGCGTTACAATCCCCGGTGAAAAAGGACTTGACGGGCATTCGGATGCCGACGTGCTCACGCACGCGGTATGCGACGCTCTTTTGGGCGCGGCGTCATTGGGCGATATCGGGAAACATTTCCCGGATGATGACGCGCAATATTTGGATATACAAAGCACAAAGCTGTTGCGGCGCTGCGCCGACATGCTCTATGGCGCTGGGTATGCCGTTGAAAATGTCGATGTTGTGGTGATGGCGCAAGCGCCCAAAATCGCGCCGTATCGTGAACAGATGCAGCAAAACCTGGCGCTGGCGCTGGGCGTCAACGCGAAAAGGGTCAACGTAAAGGCGACAACGACCGAAGGGCTGGGCTTCATTGGCCGCACAGAAGGCATTGCCGCGCAGGCTGTATGCCTGCTCAAAGAGGTATAGATGGTAAGGCGGGACCAACGCATTTTTAAGCGCAGGCGGTTTACCCGTTTTCGCGGCAACGCATTGTGGCCGGTCCTGATGGCGGCGCTTTCCCTGTGCGGGTTGTATTTGGGTTACCTGTTTGTTTTTAAACTGGCGGTGCCGTTTGTGGGCTCCCTGTTTACCGATAAGCGTGAGGTGATCATACCGACGGCAACGCCGGAGCAGATGGGGGATCTGAGCGATCATATCCGGGAAATATTGTTGAATTACAAATACAAGCACGTCAGTTATCCCGTCATTCTGGGCGATGATATTTTCTTCGCTTCCGGCAGCGACAACGCGCAGAATCCGAAACTCAACAAGATCTTTGCCGTTAAGACGTCAAACTCCAACGTCGAAGACAAGATAGCGGAGCTTGAGGGCATCGAGGCGGAGTGCGGCTATATCCTGCATCTGGATGCCAGCGCATCGTTTATCGTGTACTTTGACGGATACAATACCGGCGGCGGACTTCTAAAACTGTATGACCGCAACACCAAACAGGTAAAAACGCTCAGCAAGATCGACTACGGTTCCGTCATCCCCAAGCTCGCAGGCACGAAGTGCATCTTTCTGCAGCGCGTTTCCCAAACCAGAGAAAAGCTGTACAGTATGGATGTTATAACGGGCGAAGTTACGACGCTGCATGTTTATGACAATGCACCCACCGGGAAAATTCAGCCCGGCGTCAGCAGCAAAAACGTGGTATACGTTGCGGAAAACCCGAAGCTGACGGACAGTGAAAGCTACAACATGATCTATATCCAGTCGTTTGACGGGAGCGTGCAAACCTTTGACCCCGGGCTGTATGCCTATTCGCCCGTGACCTGCGGAACCGCGATCGCATTTAGCGACAGAATGCAGGGCGGGGCGCTGTATCTGAGCGTTAACGGTTCGATGCAGAAGAAAATGGCGCAGAACGTTTCCGGCTACGGTCTTGCCGAACATTTTTTGGCATGGTGCGAACAGGGGCGCATATACGTCTATTTCTGGCAGCAGGATAAGGTGTACCGTTTATCCAAAACAGGGGAATATGCCATTCTGGCAAGCGTCTCCGCCCACGCGGTGACATGGTTTGACATCACCGCCCAAGTCAGGGAACGTGATATTTTAAAATTCGCAGTATTGGACTGATACGATGGCAAAAGCAAAGTCGAACTATGTCTGCGCGCAGTGCGCCTACGAGAGTACCAAATGGCTCGGACGCTGCCCCGGCTGCGGCGAATGGAACACGCTGGAAGAATTGACAGCGCCCATTCCGCAAAAGGCAAAAGCACCCGCAAAGAGTTTGAAGATCGTCCGCATGAACGAGATCGACCTGGCGCAGACGCCGCACATGCCCATCGGCATTTCGGAGCTGGACAGGGTGCTGGGCGGGGGCTTGATCGAGGGCGCCGTGGTGCTTGTGGGCGGTGAACCGGGCGTTGGGAAATCCACGCTTCTGTTGCAGGCGGCGGAGCTTGTGGCCAAAAGCGGCAGACCTGCGCTGTATGTATCCGGCGAAGAATCGGCCCGTCAGGTCAGGATGCGCGCAAGGCGGCTCCAATGCACCTCCGACAACCTCTACATGCTGGCGGAGACCGACATGGATGCGATTTGCTCTGCGATCGGAGCATTGCCGGCACCCTTTGTGGTGATCGATTCGATCCAGACCATGCAGCAGCAGGGCGTAAACTCCATGACGGGAAGCGTTTCGCAGGTGCGCGAATGCGCCGCGGCAGCGCTTCGCCTTGCCAAGGAAAGCGGTGCCACCATCGTGCTGGTTGGCCATGTTACCAAGGAAGGCAACATCGCAGGGCCCAGGATATTGGAACACATGGTGGATACGGTTCTGTATTTTGAAGGCGAACGGCAGATGAGTTTCCGTATCCTGCGCGCGGTGAAGAACCGTTTCGGGTCCACCAACGAGATCGGCGTCTTTGAAATGACAAGCCAGGGTATGCGGGAGGTTACCAACCCGTCGGAAATGCTCCTGTCAAGGCATACGCGCGGCGTTCCGGGTGCGGCGGTCACGTGTTCGCTGGAGGGCACCCGCCCGGTTTTGTGCGAAGTGCAGGCACTGTGCTCCATGTCGCCCTACGGGCAGCCCCGGCGGATGGCGACGGGGGTGGATTACAACCGCATGCTGCTGATGATCGCGGTTCTGGAGAGAAGCGGCGGCATAGCATTGTACAACCGGGATGTCTACACCAACGCGGTGGGCGGGCTGAAGCTCAACGAGCCGTCGTGTGATGCGGCGCTTCTGGCAGCGCTCGCTTCGGCTGCCACAGGAAGACCGCTGCACGAGGATCTGGTGATCATAGGCGAAATCGGCCTGACCGGGGAATTGCGCCCCGTTTCGCAGCTTGACCGGCGCATTGCGGAATGCGTTAAAATGGGATATTCGAAATTGGTAGTTCCCAAAGACAGCATCAAGAACAGTAAGAAGGACGGCATCGTGTTTATCCCAGTCGACAATGTTGCGGATGTCTTGAAATGCGCGTTGTCATCCGTTCAAAAGAGCGAGACGCTTGTATAATAGCCTGTTTTTGGAAATTGGAGTGCACACAATCGCAATAGTATGGTAAACTAAATTGATATGGCAGAATAAGCTAACCGAGGGCAGCGAACAGGGAACGGAGGAAACATACGTGTTTGGAATAGGCGATTGCATCGCTTATCCGATGCATGGCGCCGGATACGTGGAAGCGATCGAAACAAAAGAGATCTTGGGACAATTCAAACAATACTATGTGCTCCGGTTTGTCACGGTAGGCGCAAAAGTAATGGTGCCGGTCGATGGCGCAGAGGGTCATGGCCTTCGTGCTTTGATTTCCAAGGCGCAAAGTGAAACGGTACTTTCTTTTTTATTGCAGTTCGAGGAAGAAGACTGCGAAAACTGGAACCGCAGATACCGGGAGAACCTGGAGAAGATGCGCACGGGAGACATCTGGGATACAGCGCTTGTGGTCAGGCGCCTGAGCTGCCGCTTTCGGGAGAAGGGTCTCTCGGGCGGAGAATTGAAGATGTTGCATACCGCGCAGAAGTTGTTGGCAGGAGAATTGATGGTTTCCATGGGCTTAAGCGAAGATGAGATGTATGAGCGCATGGAGATGATCATCTGAACAACGGATAAATCCATCGGGCATTGAAAGGAGGTGAAAACATGAACAAATTAGCTCGAACAATAATAACCCTGTTTGGGGGTGCATTGGGTATCGGTTTGCTATACCTCGTATTCCAGCTGTTGGCGTCTTTGGGCATCATCAATATGGAATTGGTTGTTTCCGGGAAAATGCTCGGCGTATTCTATGGTATAGCATCGCTGATCACGATGGTGATATTCTTTTTCAGCGCGCCGCCGCTCTCACGGTGGACGCTTTCAACCGTCGTCAGGATAGAGAACCGTTTAACCCAGATCCCCATGCTGGATGTGCTTTTGGGAATTGCGGGCCTTATGATTGGACTCATACTTGCCTGGTTACTTTCTACTTTAATTAACCGCATCCCCGTTGCATGGATCTCCATACCGCTGACCATTATCGTCTATGTCATTATGGGATATTTGGGCGTTTCCGTTGCGGTCAAACGCAAGCCGGAGCTCAACCAGATCGGAAGAAAGCGAATCGTGAACATAGAGGATGCGTCAGAGGAAGCGGATGCGGAGCAATCGGGGAACACGTTGACGATCAGGAGGAAAGTGGACAGGACGTCCGACCGTAACCTGCGCAACATACCGCCAAAGATTCTGGATACGTCGGTCATCATCGACGGACGCATCTACGACATCGCCAAAACCGGTATTCTTGAAGGCAGGCTGATAGCGCCCTCGTTTGTGCTTCAGGAGCTGCGGCACATTGCGGATTCGGCGGACAGCCTAAGGCGGCAGCGCGGCAGACGGGGCCTTGATATTCTCGAAGCCATGCGAAGCGAACTCAATCGCCTCCAGGTCGTGGAGAAGGAATACGACAACATGGAAGTGGACGAGATGCTCATTGCACTTGCACGGGACATGAAGGGCAAGATCGTCACCAACGACTACAACCTGAATAAGGTGGCAACGGTCAAGGGGATAGAGGTCATCAACATCAACCAGCTGGCCAATGCGTTAAAGCCCGCCGTCATGCCCGGCGAGGAGATGACCATCCAGGTCATCCGCTCCGGCAAAGAGCAGGGGCAGGGCGTCGCGTATCTCGACGACGGAACGATGATCGTGGTCGACGGAGGACGGGATCATGTCGGAATGACAGTGGACGTGGTGGTGACATCGGTTCTGCAAACGGCTGCCGGCCGCATGGTATTCGCCAAGATGAAATAAACAACAAACAGGAACGCCCGTGTAAACGGGCGTTCTTTTTACGAAAAAAGAAAGCGATTGATTCACATCCTGACGGATCAAAGAATCATGAGGATTGCACCGGGATTTCTGCCTCAAAAAGGGGAAAGCGGAAGCACTGACAGCCAATAAAATGCGGCGGAGAAAACAGGGCGGGCACAGGCGCGCAAAATGCGCGGAAGAAGCCGAAATCGCGTGGGCAAACGCCATACGGATGCAGAAAGCCCGAAGAGGCATGTAAAAGCGGACAGGCCGCCGCGCAGTTGCTCATATTCCACTTCCGGTGCCGAAAAGTTTTGTATGACGTCGTATAGAGCCAAAATACAAGCGTGAATGGTCCGACGCGAAGTGGGAAGAATAATGAAGTGATGAAAAAATCGGAAAACAAAAAAATCCGCCCTTGACTTTGACAGGCGGAAATGGTATCGTTATAACTTGCATCAGTATCCACTAAACGGCAACAAAGGACTAGAAACAAGCGAAAAATTTCGCCTATTTTCAGCCACATTATAGCGCGCTTTACAAGCGAATGCAATAGGTTGCCATTTTAGCGGAATGACTATGGATTGGGAGTGAAGCTTTACAATGGTTCATGAAATCCTTCTGGGCAAGCGAAAAAAGATGAGTTTTTCGCGAATCGATGAAGAGAAGATTCTCAAGATGCCTGACTTTATCGAGATTCAAAAGAACTCCTACCGCCAGTTTGTATCCGAAGGCCTTAAGGAAGCCTTTGACGACATTTCCCCCATCACCGGCTACTCCGATAACTTGGTTTTAGAGTTTGTCGACTACACGTTGGATGATAACCCCAAATACTCCGTGGAGGAATGCAAAGAGCGCGACGTAAATTATGCCGCGCCGCTTCGCGTTACCGTGCGCCTGATCAACCGGGAATCCGGCGAGGTTAAGGAGCAGGAAGTATTCATGGGCGATTTCCCTATCATGACCGAACAGGGAACGTTCATCATCAACGGCGCGGAACGCGTTATCGTAAGCCAGTTGGTTCGATCCCCCGGCTCTTATTACAGTCGCAGTACCGACAAGAGCGGGAAGATCCTATACAGCTCGCAGATTATCCCGAACCGGGGCGCGTGGCTCGAATACGAGACCGACGCCAACGACGTGATGTGGGTGCGCGTGGACAGAACGCGCAAATTGCCCGCGACCGTATTGATGAGGACACTTGGCTGCGGTACGGATGAGGAATTGCTCGAGATGTTCGGCGAGGAGAAACTCATCATCGATACCATCCGCAAAGACGTTGCGAAGACTTCCGCGGAAGGTGTAATTGAAATATACAAGCGCCTTCGTCCCGGCGAACCGCCAACGGAAGAGAGCGCAAGATCGCTGTTCAATTCGTTGATGTTTGATCCCAAGCGCTACGATATGGCGAGGGTCGGACGCTATAAATTCAACAAGAAACTGGGCATCGCTTCGCGCATAGCGGGCCGCACGCTCAGCCGTGATATCGTGAGCCCCTACACAGGAGAAGTGTTGGCCAACGCAGGCGATAAACTCACGCGCGTTCAGGCCGATGCCATCGCGGCGCAGGCTGTCAACCAAGCGTATATCGCTGTGGAAGACGGCGAGCTCAAAGTGTTTGGCAACAACTTTGTCAACCTTACGCCGTTTGTGGGATTTGATGTCAAGCAAGTCGGCATCAACGAGAACGCGCATTTCCCGACGTTCTGGGCGCTTTATCAAGCACGTGAGAGCTGGACTACGCCGGAACTAAAGAGCATGCTGCGCGAAAACCGCGATTCTATCCTTCCCAAGCATATCCATCGCGACGACATCATGGCGAGTTTGAACTATATGGTCTGTCTGTTCCACGGCGTGGGACTCATCGACGATATCGATCATTTGGGCAACCGCCGCCTGCGGTGCGTTGGCGAATTGCTGCAGAACCAAATCCGGGTAGGCCTGTCCCGTCTGGAGCGCGTTGTGCGCGAGCGGATGGCCATTCAGGATATGGATGTGGTGACGCCCTCCAACCTGATCAACATCAGGCCGGTTTCCGCCGCCATCAAAGAGTTTTTTGGAAGCAGCCAGTTGAGCCAGTTCATGGATCAGACCAACTTGCTTGCCGAATTGACGCATAAAAGAAGGCTGTCGGCGCTGGGCCCCGGCGGATTAAACCGCGACCGGGCAAGCTTCGACGTCCGCGATGTCCACTTTTCCCATTACGGCCGCATGTGCCCGATTGAGACGCCTGAAGGCCCGAACATCGGCCTTATCGGCTCACTGGCCACCTATGCGCGCATCAACGAATACGGGTTTATGGAAACGCCGTACCGCAAAGTCTTGCGCGGGGAAGGCGTCGTCACCGATGAAGTCATCTACTTAACGGCGGACGAAGAGGACGAATATACCATTGCACAGGCCAACGAGCCGGTGGATGAGAACAGCCGCTTTCAAAACGAGCGCGTAACGAGCAGGCGTCGCGAAGAGATCATCGAAGTCCCAAGAGAACAGATCGAGATGATGGACGTAGCGCCCAAACAGCTTGTCTCCGTCGCGACAGCAATGATCCCGTTTTTGGAGAACGACGACGCCAACCGTGCGTTGATGGGCTCCAACATGCAGCGCCAGGCAGTACCGCTTCTGAATCCGCAGGTCCCCATCGTCGGAACCGGCATGGAGCACAAGGCAGCCGTCGATTCCGGAATGCTCGTTTTGAGCAAACGCGACGGTATTGTCACGGACGTTACCGCCAGGAATATCACACTAACGGGTGACGACGGCGTTGTCGACCGGTTCAAACTCATGAAATTTACACGGAGCAATCAGGGCATGTGCTTTAACCAGCGCCCCATCGTCCATGCGGGAGAACGCGTGGATAAGGGACAGGTCATGGCCGACGGCCCCAGCACCAGCAACGGCGAGATCGCGCTGGGAAGAAACGTCCTGATCGGCTATATGCCATGGGAAGGCTATAACTACGAGGACGCGATCCTGCTGAGCGAAAAGCTCGTGAAGGAAGACGTTTATACTTCCATCCATATCGAAGAGCACGAATGCGAAGCCCGGGATACCAAATTGGGTCCCGAAGAGATAACCCGCGACATCCCCAACGTGGGACCCGAAGGGTTGAAGGATCTCGATGAGACGGGGGTTATCCGCGTCGGCGCAGAGGTCACTTCCGGCGATATTCTGGTCGGCAAAGTCACGCCCAAGGGCGAAACCGAGCTGACTGCCGAGGAACGCCTGTTGCGCGCGATCTTTGGAGAAAAGGCCCGCGAGGTCAGGGACACATCGCTTCGCGTTCCAAACGGCGTAGGCGGCATCGTGGTGGATGTCAAGGTGTTCACCCGCGAAAACAGGGATGAATTGCCCGCCGGCGTCAACGAGATGGTGCGCGTATACATCGCGCAGCGCAGAAAGATCAGCGTGGGCGATAAGATGGCGGGACGCCACGGCAACAAGGGCGTTATCAGCCGCATTTTGCCCGAAGAGGATATGCCGTTCTTACCCGACGGCACACCGCTGGAGGTTGTTCTTAACCCGTTGGGCGTGCCAAGCCGCATGAACATCGGACAGGTGCTCGAGGTCCATTTGGGATTGGCGGCAAAAGCGCTGGGCTTTGAAATGGTAACCCCGGTATTTGACGGAGCGACGGAACTTGAAATAGAGGAACTGCTGGAGCAGACCGGATACCCGCGCCACGGCAAGATAGAGTTGCGCGACGGCAGAAGCGGCGAAGTGTTTGAGAATCCGGTCACTGTCGGATATATGTACTTCTTAAAACTGGCGCATTTGGTGGACGACAAGATCCATGCCCGTTCCACCGGCCCCTACTCGCTTGTCACCCAGCAGCCGTTGGGCGGCAAAGCACAGTTCGGCGGGCAGCGTTTCGGAGAGATGGAAGTGTGGGCGCTGGAAGCCTATGGCGCAGCGCACACCTTGCAGGAAATATTGACCGTTAAGTCTGACGATACGGTAGGCCGCGTTAAAACCTACGAGAGTATCATCAAGGGCGAGAACGTGCCGGAACCCGGCATCCCCGAGTCCTTCAAGGTGCTTGTCAAGGAATTGCAGAGTCTGGCTTTGAACATCCGCGTGTTTTCTGACGATCACGTGGAGATCCAGCTCAAAGAAACGCAGGAAGACGAATCCGATCTGGTGGATCTGCACCGGCTTGACCGTCGCCAGGGGATCCTTAAAAAGGACGATTACCTGCTGGCAAGCGACAAGAGCGCCGACGGCGACGATGCGCAGAGCATTGTTGACGACGATGCATTCGACCTCGCGGGCGTTCATGAGTTCCACATCGATGATGATCTGTTGGATCTGGCGGATGACCCGTTTATGCTGGATGAGGAAGAGCAAGAGGAAGAAGAAGACGACGAGCCGAGCGCTTAAGAAAGCCTGCCGGATGATCAAAACGCTGCCGCTTCTAAAAGCAAGGCATGGCTGATCGTTCGGATGCGAGGACATCCTTGCTCTGCATCGCTTTGGCAATACGCATGCGCGATGCACACGGCAAGTTTACGGCGTTGAATGTGATTTTCGGACTTTTGGGAAAATTGCATTCTCTGCGGGCACCGGCCTGTACTGGATAATCGCTTGCGATTCATTCGGAGACACAAAAACTAGGAGGTTTTTGTTCATGGTGGAATTGAACAACTTCGACAGCATACAGATTGGACTTGCTTCACCCGAACAGATACTGGAATGGTCCTATGGCGAAGTGAGAAAGCCGGAGACCATTAATTACCGTACCCTCAAACCGGAAAAGGACGGCTTGTTCTGCGAACGTATCTTTGGGCCCAGCAAGGACTGGGAATGCCATTGCGGTAAATACAAGCGCGTGCGCTATAAAGGGATGGTCTGTGACAAGTGCGGCGTTGAGATAACGCGCGCCAAAGTGCGCCGTGAGCGCATGGGGCACATCATTCTGGCGGCACCGGTCAGCCATATCTGGTACTTTAAAGGAATCCCGAGCCGCATGGGCTTGTTGTTGGATATGTCTCCGCGTTCGCTCGAGCGCGTATTGTACTTCGCGGCGTATGTCGTGACCGATCCCGGCAAAACGGACCTGCACTACAAGCAGGTGATCACCGACCGGGAATACGCCGACACCGTGAAGAACTTCGGCGAAGGCAGTTTCAAAGCGGGCATGGGCGCCGAAACGGTGAAAGTGCTTTTAAAGGCGATCAAACTTCAGGAAGAGAGCGACAAACTCCGCCAGGAAGTCACCGACAGCAGCGGCCAAAAACGGCTGCGCGCGGTAAAACGGCTTGAGGTCATCGAGGCGTTCCGCAAGAGTGAGAACAAGCCCGAATGGATCATCATGGACGTTGTACCGGTCATTCCGCCGGAACTCCGGCCGATGGTGCAGCTCGACGGAGGACGTTTCGCGACAAGCGATCTCAACGACCTCTACCGCAGGGTCATCAACCGCAACAACCGCCTGAAAAGGCTTTTGGAATTAAAAGCGCCCGATATCATCGTGCGCAACGAAAAGCGCATGCTCCAGGAAGCGGTGGACGCGCTGATCGACAACGGCCGCCGCGGCCGGCCCGTGACAGGCCCGGGCAACCGCCCGCTCAAATCCCTGTCCGACATGCTGCGCGGCAAACAGGGACGTTTCAGACAGAACCTTTTGGGCAAGCGCGTGGACTATTCCGGCCGAAGCGTTATCGTGGTTGGTCCGGAACTCAAAATGTATCAGTGCGGATTGCCCAAGGAGATGGCGCTTGAGCTGTTCAAGCCGTTCGTGTTGAGAAAGCTCGTTTCCGAGAACCACAGCCACAACGTCCGGCAGGCAAAGAAACTGGTCGAACGTTCGGATCCGCGCGTTTGGGACGTTTTGGAAGATATCATCAAGGAGCATCCGGTCATGCTCAACCGCGCCCCCACATTGCACCGCCTGGGCATCCAGGCCTTTGAACCGGTGCTGGTGGAAGGCAGGGCTTTAAAGATCCATCCGTTGGTGTGTACCGCGTACAACGCCGACTTTGACGGCGACCAGATGGCCGTGCATATTCCGCTTTCCGTCGAAGCGCAGGCCGAATGCCGCTTCCTGATGCTCTCGGTGAACAACATGCTAAAGCCGCAGGATGGCAAGCCGGTCGTTTCCCCGACGCAGGATATGGTCATGGGCATCTATTACCTCACGCTTATCCATCCCGGCGAAAAGGGAGACGGCGCGATTTTCTCCAACCCCGAAGAGGCCATCATGGCCTATCAGACCGGCAACGTTTCGTTGCAGGCGCCTGTGAAAGTGCGCGTGAGCGGAATGTTTGAAGGCGAAAAGGTCATCAAGCGCCTTGAAACGACCGTCGGACGCGTCATATTCAACCAGAGCATCCCGCAGGATCTTGGCCGTGTTGACAGGACCAGCCGCGAGACTTTCCTCGATCTGGAAGTGGATGAGACGGTTGACAAGAACGGCCTTACGAGGCTCGTCGACGATTGCTTCCGCGTCCATGGCGCGACGATGACCTCAACAGTGCTCGACGAGATCAAGCGCATGGGCTTCTATTATTCGACAAGGGCTGCTATCACGGTAAGCGTCTATGACATGACGGTTCCGCCAAAGAAAAAGGAACTGTTGGCCGACGCTGATGTTCAGGTATTGAAGATCGAAAACATGTTTGCCCGGGGGCTTTTGAGCACCAGTGAACGCCGCATGCAGGTCATCGATGTTTGGGATAAAACGACCCGCAAGGTGACGGCTGCGTTGATGGAAGCACTGGACGATTTCAACCCGATCTATATGATGGCAACATCCGGCGCCCGCGGATCGACAAACCAGATCCGCCAATTGGCGGGCATGCGCGGCCTGATGGCGGATCCGAGCGGCAATATCATCGAATTGCCGATCCGCGCGAACTTCCGCGAAGGACTGACGGTGCTCGAATTCTTCATCTCATCCCACGGCGCGCGCAAAGGTCTGGCGGATACGGCGCTTCGTACGGCGGACTCCGGCTATCTGACAAGGCGTCTGGTCGACGTTTCCCAGGAGGTCATCGTACGCGAAGACGACTGCTTCGAAGCGTTGGGCGATCAGATCAAGGGCATCACGCTGAGTGATATCAAAAACGGCAATGAGGTTATCGAACACCTCGAAGACCGTATACCGGGGCGGGTTGCGGTTGAAAATATCGTACACCCCATAACGGGCGAGATTATCACGCGGGCAAACGATATGATCAGCAAGAATGAGACAAAGCGCATCATCGCAGCCGGCATTCAAAGTGTCGCCGTACGCTCGGTTCTGACGTGCCGCGCGCGGTACGGCGTATGCAGCAAGTGCTACGGATCGAATCTGGCAAACGGACAGCTTGTGAACATCGGCGAGACGGTGGGCATCATCGCGGCGCAATCCATCGGAGAGCCCGGCACGCAGCTGACGATGCGTACATTCCATACCGGCGGCGTTGCTTCAGCAGAGGATATCACGCAGGGCTTGCCCCGTGTTGAAGAGTTGTTCGAGGCCAGAAAGCCAAAAGGTTTGGCGATTATCACGGAGATTTCAGGCAAGGTCTCCATTTCCGACAACAAAAAACGGCGCGAAGTCATCGTTTCAAACGACGAGGGCGAGAGCGAAACATATCTGATCCCGTTCACCTCACGCTTGTGCGTGAAGGACGGCGATACACTCGAAGCGGGAAGCGAACTGACCGAAGGCCCCGTCAACCCGCATGATATCCTCAAGATCAAGGGTATCCGTGGCGTGCAGCAGTATCTCGTTCGCGAGGTGCAGGCCGTGTACCAGATGCAGGGCGTTGAGATCAACGACAAGCACATCGAGGTCATTGTGCGGCAGATGCTGCGCAAGGTTCGTGTGGAAACTTCCGGCGATACGGAGCTGCTGCCAGGCGAACTGGTGGATGTGTTCCGCTTTGAAGAGGAAAACGAGCGGGTCATGTTGGCCGGCGGTGAGACCGCAAGCGCGAAGTACGTGCTGATGGGCATCACCAAAGCGTCGCTGGCGACCGATTCGTTCCTCTCCGCAGCCTCCTTCCAGGAGACGACGCGGGTGCTGACCGAAGCTGCCATCAAGGGAAAGACAGATCCGCTTTTGGGATTGAAGGAAAATGTTATCATCGGAAAGCTGATCCCGGCAGGTACCGGGTTGCGCAGATACCGCAACATCGAAGTGAAAAAGGAAAACACGCGCGACTACGCGATGGACATCAAGAACATCACCGATACGCTGCAGGACGAACTGCTTGATACCATCGATCTGGATGACGACATTTTGGACATCGGATTCGAAGACATACAAGCGTAAAGAAAGCGGACGGTAAAACGAGAGCTTACGGCAAACCAATGGTTTGCCTGCGAAAACAAAAGAAGGAGATAGCCACCATGGCACTGGTACCGGAACTGCAGGATCACGGGTGTTCATTGCGCGGCAATGTCATCTGTAAGTACATCACTGGGGAAGTTGTCCGCTGTGCCGATTGCGAATACAAGAAGCTGACGGACAACGGGCGCATGAATGTGGCTATCGACTTTTATAAAAAGGAAAACGTCCTGGACGATTATCCGATCGTTTCTCCGGAAGGGGAGCAATGCGAATTGTGCCGAGGCGCCGTTAAAAACAAGGCGACCACCAAGGCATATGCCAAAATTACCAACAAGAAGCTGGATGTAAAGCGGGATCTGGCCGGTTCGGGCGGAGCCATCAACGGCGGCGAACTGGACATCATCGTCCCCGCCTGCACACCCTGTCTGAAGAATTTCAAAAAGGTCAGATTGTACAGCTATGCCATCATCGTGCTGGTTATTTTGATGGTCAGCGCGATTACAATAGCGATGAACCTGGCCTATCCGTTGGACAGCAACATTGCGTCCATGTTTATCTTTTTGGTCAGCGCGACGCTGGGTGTGGGTGCGTACATCGGACTGATGAAGCTGCTGTCCATTTCCATGGCAAAAAAGACCTTCCTCAACGTGTTTGATCTTCCGAAGCTTCGGGGCTTTAAACAAAGGGGATGGTACGTCAGACGGGGCGGAAGCATTATGCCCACGCTGTATGCCATACCGCCGCAACCGATGGTCGATCCGCTGCGGCCTGAAGAGAATGAACAGCCGGGGCGCAAACGCGCACGCGAAGAGAAAGCGTAGCGAAAAAATCGCTCCAGAATTTAACGTTGACAGTGGCGATCCGTTTTGCTAAAATATTTTGGTCGCAACAGACGTGTACTTTTTTATGGAGATAACAATGCAGACAGAAAAAACCGTGCGCATCACAGGCGTCAGGCAGGTGTTGCGCGCGTTGGATACGGGGACGCTTCTCAATGCGCAGATTGCCTTGGATGCGGATGACCCAATCAAAGAAAAGCTGTTATCCGCTTTAGAGGAAGCTCAGATACCGTTCCAGTTCGTGGATTCCAAAGTCGAATTGGGCAAACTATGCGGTATCAACGTGGGCGCCGCCGTGGCGGGTGTGAAAAAAGCGTAGAATCCCTTTTCGGGTTGCTAAGGGATTTCAGTATACCCCGAAGGGGAAGGAGGAGTTCGTATGCCGACAATCAATCAATTGGTTCGCAAGGGAAGGCAAAAGGTGGAATATAAATCCAACGCGCCTATCCTCAAGCAGTGCCCCCAACGCCGTGGCGTTTGTACTGCCGTGCGTACCATGACCCCCAAGAAGCCGAATTCCGCGCTGCGCAAGATCGCGCGTGTGCGTTTGACCAATGGTATGGAGGGTACTGCATATATCCCGGGCATCGGGCACAACTTGCAGGAGCATAGCGCCGTTTTGATAAGAGGCGGTCGTGTAAAAGACCTGCCTGGCGTGCGTTACCATATCATCCGCGGAGCGTTGGACACAGCAGGTGTTGCAAAGCGCATGCAGTCCCGTTCCCTGTACGGCGCAAAGCGCCCGAAAAAGAGCTAGGAGGGATGAAAGATGCCAAGACGTGGTAATATCCCAACGCGCAATGTGATCAAAGATCCGATTCATCAAAGCGTCGTCGTCACCAAGTTGATCAACCAGGTGATGTACGACGGGAAGCGCGGTGTGGCGCAGCGATGCGTGTATGATGCGCTGGAGCTGGCGCAGAAGAAGTCCGGCCGCGATGCGATGGAAATCTTCGACCAGTGCATGGAGAATATCAAGCCTCAGCTTGAAGTTAAAGCAAGGCGTGTGGGTGGCGCCACCTACCAGGTGCCGATGGAGATCCGCCCCGAACGCCGCCAGACGCTGGCTATCCGGTGGCTTGTCAACTTCTCAAGAGCCCGCAACGAAAAGACCATGAGTGAGCGGCTCGGAAACGAGATTTTAGACGCAGCCAACAATACGGGCACCACGGTCAAACGCCGTGAAGACGTCCACAGGATGGCAGAAGCGAACAGGGCCTTCGCCCACTATCGCTGGTAAGCTTTTAACGGTAAGAATTTTCAAGCGAGCGTCCATCTTTCCGCTATGGAAAGGTGGACGTTGTACGCTTGTCCAACTTTGAAAAGGAGGGGAACACATGCCTAGAGCGTATTCCCTTGAAAATACCCGCAATATCGGCATCATGGCGCATATCGATGCCGGAAAGACCACCACAACGGAGCGAATCCTGTATTTCACCGGCAAGATCCACAAGATCGGAGAGGTGCATGAGGGCGCTGCCACCATGGACTTTATGGAACAGGAGCAGGAGCGCGGCATCACCATCCAGTCTGCCGCCACGACATGCTTCTGGCGGGATAAGCGCATCAACATCATTGATACACCCGGACATGTGGACTTTACGGTCGAAGTGGAGCGTTCGCTTCGCGTACTCGACGGTACCGTGGCGGTCTTCTGCGCCAAGGGCGGCGTGGAACCGCAAAGTGAAACCGTG
Source organism: uncultured Christensenellaceae bacterium (assembly GCA_942492795.1). Lineage (GTDB taxonomy): Bacteria > Bacillota > Clostridia > Christensenellales > QAND01 > RGIG3178. The sequence goes on along the minus strand of OW818639.1, from coordinate 335,729 downwards.
TGGCGTCAGGCCGAAGGCTATAGCGTTCCGCGCATGGCATATGTGAATAAGATGGACATCATGGGCGCCGATTTCTTCAACGTCGTGCAGATGATGAAGGATAGGCTCAAAGCCAATGCCGTTCCGATCCAGCTGCCCATCGGCGCTGAAAACGATTTTGTCGGCATCATCGACCTGATCAAAATGGATGTCACCACCTACGACGAAGAGGGCAATCCGATTACGGGCGAGATACCCGACGCTATGGCGGATATTGCGGAGCAATACCGCAACGAACTGATTGAAAAAACGGCGGAGACCAACGACGAACTGACCGAAAAATATTTGATGGGCGAAGAGATCACCGAACAAGAGCTGATGGCAGCCATCAGAGCTGCGACCGTCGCCTGCCAGTTTGTACCCGTGGTATGCGGAACAAGCTATAAGAACAAGGGCGTGCAAAAGCTGTTGGACGCTGTGGTGGATTATATGCCCTCCCCGCTGGACATCCCCCCGGCTGTCGGGTTAAAGCCCGGCACCGAAGACGAGATCCAGCGCAAAGCATCGGACGAAGAACCGTTTTCCGCGCTGGCTTTTAAGATCAACACCGATCCGTTTGTGGGCAAGCTTGCTTACATCCGCGTATACTCCGGTACCATAACCAGCGGCAGTTATGTCTATAACTCCAGCAAGGGCAGACGGGAGCGCATCGGACGCATTTTGCAGATGCATGCGAATCACCGAGAGGACATCGAGCAGATCTACGCGGGCGACATCGCCGCGGTGGTCGGTCTGAAGGATACCTCCACGGGCGATACGCTGTGTATTGAGAACAACCAGATCATTCTGGAATCCATGATATTCCCCGAGCCGGTCATCCGCGTTGCCATTGAACCCAAGACCAAGGCAGGCCAGGAACGCATGTCCATCGCCCTTGGGAAACTCGCGGAGGAAGACCCGACTTTCAAGGCCTATACGGACCAGGAAACCGGGCAGACCATCATCGCGGGCATGGGTGAATTGCACCTTGACATCATCGTCGACCGGTTGCTGCGCGAGTTCAAAGTGGAAGCCAATGTCGGCAATCCGCAAGTGGCATACCGTGAGGCATTCACCAAGAAGGTCAAGGCCGAAGGCCGCTACATCCGCCAGTCCGGCGGTCGCGGTCAGTATGGACACTGTGTGGTGGAATTCGAACCGAAGGAACCGGGCGCGGGATACGAATTCGTCAACGCGACCGTTGGCGGCAGCGTGCCAAAAGAGTATATCGGCGCTGTGGACACCGGCATCCGCGAAGCAAGCAAGAGCGGTATTTTGGGCGGATACGAGGTGCTGGACTTTAAGGCAACATTGGTGGACGGCAGCTATCACGAGGTGGACTCGTCCGAAATGGCATATAAGATCGCAGGTTCCATGGCATTCAAAGACGGCATGCAACGGGGCGGTCCGGTATTGCTCGAACCCATCATGAAAAACGAGATCGTGATCCCGGAAGAATACATGGGCGACGTGATGGGCAATTTGAGCGCAAGGCGCGGTCGTATCGAGGGCATGGAAGCGCGCGGCGGGGCAGAGATGATCAAATCCATGGTGCCGTTGTCCGAGATGTTCGGATACGCCACGGAACTTCGCAGCATCACGCAGGGGCGCGGCGTATTCACAATGCAGTTCTCGCATTATGAGGAAGCACCGAAATTTATATTGGAAAAGGTCATTAAGAAGTAGACCTTAGCATAAGAGGAGGAACAGACGATGGCAAAGGCAAAATTTGAGCGCAACAAGCCGCACGTGAATATTGGGACGATCGGTCATGTCGACCACGGCAAGACGACACTGACGGCGGCAATCACGATGGTGCAGGCCAAGCAGGGCTATGCGCAGGCGACGCGATACGACGAGATCGATAAAGCGCCGGAAGAGAAAGAGCGCGGCATCACGATCAACACGGCACACGTAGAATACGAGACGCCGACGCGCCACTATGCGCACGTCGACTGCCCGGGACATGCCGACTATGTCAAGAACATGATCACAGGCGCAGCGCAGATGGACGGCGCGATCCTGGTGGTATCCGCAGCGGACGGCCCGATGCCGCAAACGCGCGAGCATATCCTGCTTGCCCGTCAGGTCGGCGTGCCGTACATCGTGGTATACATGAACAAAGTGGATATGGTGGACGACGAGGAACTGTTGGAACTGGTCGAGATGGAGATCCGCGATCTGCTCTCATCCTACGAGTTCCCGGGCGACGATATCCCGGTCATCCGCGGATCGGCGCTCAAGGCGCTTGAAGCGGTACAGGTGGCGGGTGTGGATGTAAAAACAGATCCGTGGTGCAAATCCATCCACGAATTGATGAATGCGGTCGACACCTATATCCCGACACCGGAGCGCGAGAGCGACAAACCGTTCTTGATGCCGGTGGAAGACGTATTCACCATCACCGGACGCGGCACGGTAGCCACGGGCCGCGTAGACCGCGGAACGGTCAAGGTGCAGGATACGGTGGAGATCGTAGGTCTGACAACGGAGAAGCGTTCGGTTGTAGTCACGGGTGTTGAAATGTTCCGCAAGCTGTTGGATCAGGCGATCGCGGGCGACAACATCGGATTGCTGCTGCGCGGCGTGCAGCGCGCGGACATCGAGCGTGGGCAGGTGCTGGCGAAACCGGGCACCATCAAACCGCACACGCACTTCATGAGCCGCGTGTACGTATTGAAAAAGGAAGAGGGCGGCCGTCATACGCCGTTCTTCAACGGATACCGTCCGCAGTTCTTCTTCAGGACGACGGACGTGACGGGCGTCATCAACCTGGGCGAAGGCGTTGAGATGGTCATGCCGGGCGACAACGTCGACATGGAGATCAACCTGATCACCCCGATCGCGATCGAGGAAGGCTTGCACTTCGCGATCCGCGAAGGCGGCCGTACGGTCGGCGCGGGCGTTGTCAGCGCGGTCAAAGAGTAAAAAAACCATCCGGAAATACAGCAAAAGGCACGGGAAACCGTGCCTTTACTTTTGCCTAAAAAAGGTTAGAATTGCCGCTGCGGCGGGGACTCCCCACCCGCCCACCCAAAATGATGGGGCTCCGCCCCAACCCCCGCAAGGGGTTGCGACCCCTTTGAACCCGAAAGGTGAGAAGAACGTCATCGCAGGAGCATAGTGTCAATACACCAACAGGCAGGACGGGTGACCGTTTCTGCAAACTTCCGCACCACGCAGTGGCCGTTTTAAGAACCGGATGCGACTGCGCCCTGTGGGCGATAAAAGGAGCAGGAGGTTCTGAAAGCATGTGGCGCGTGCGAACGGCAGTGAAGCACAAGCCCATGTCTTTCAGAGTTGTCTAAATGAACCGGAGCCAAGCGCCTCCAGTGGAGGATAAAGCGAGGCGGAGGTTCTGAAGGTATGAGGTGAAGCCAAACGTCAGTGCAGGCCGAACCCATATCCTTCAGAGGAGGGGAGAAAATCGGAAGTCGCCCCGGCCCTTTGGCAAAGGAAAAACAACAATAGGCTAAGTGTACAGAAATAGCTAAACAAAACGTTCATTTTGCCATGACGAGTTCCCTGATAGGGGCGTTGCTCCTTTGAACCCCGAAACAGGAACGGTCAAGACCGTTCCCTACGCACGCATTAACAGGTAGTTAATATCAAATGATATACAGTACTAAAAACTTATCCTTTTAGGGCAATCTCCTGAAGTTTATTGGAAAGGGTCTTGACTGGTTTTAGGCAAAAGTGTACTATGCGATGGAATCTTCTAAAAATTGCCTGAAATAAATAGAAAAAGCACTTGCAATTGCCGCACGTGACGGATATAATAATCAAGCTTCTGTGTAATTAGACGCAGAAATCGGGTTGAAGCAGAAGGTTGCCGGCCACGGCATGGCCGGGTAATTTCTGTGGACCATGTCCGATAATCGGACGGCGGATGTCATGCCGCCCAAAAAGAAGAAGCGGCACACGTGGCAACGTGTACATGACAACGAAATCAAGGAGGATTAACATGCCGAGCCAAAAGATTCGTATTAAGCTTAAAGCCTACGATCACAATCTCATCGATCAGAGCGCCGAGAGAATCGTAGACACCGCAAAGCGTTCGGGAGCCAAAATATCCGGCCCCATTCCTCTTCCGACTGACAGGGAGATCATCACAGTGCTTCGTGCGACGCACAAGTACAAGGATTCCCGTGAGCAGTTTGAGATCAAAACGCACAAGCGTATCATTGATATTCTGGATCCGACGTCCAAAACGGTCGATTCGCTCATGCGGCTCGATTTGCCTGCCGGTGTGGACATCGAGATCAAGCTCTGATGCCGGAGGTTAATAACGTGAAAAAAGCGATGATGACAAAAAAACTGGGCATGACCCAGGTATACGCCAAAGACGGCACAGTGGTTCCGGTGACGGTGCTTCTGGCCGGCCCCTGCTATGTGGTGCAGAAGAAGACCGTTGAACGAGACGGCTATTCCGCATTGCAGCTTGGGTTTGGCGATATCCGCGACAACCTTGTGAACAAACCGGACAAAGGGCACTTTAAAGGAGCAGGGGAAAAGGGCGTTCCCGTGCAGCGTTATGTGCGCGAGTTCAAACTCGAGGATGCGGACACGTATGAAGAAGGCCAGATCCTAAAGGCCGATGTATTCGCCGAGGGCGACAAAATTGATGTGACAGCCATCGGCAAGGGCAAAGGTTTTCAGGGCGTTATCAAACGCCACAACCAACACCGCGGCAAGATGACGCACGGTTCCGGCTTTCACCGGGCACCGGGCAGCATGGGCGCAAACAGCAGCCCGAGCCGTGTTATGAAGACCAAAAACCTGCCCGGACATATGGGCGCCAAAAGAGTGACAACGCAGAACCTCACGGTGTTCTCGGTGGATGCCAATAAGAACATCATGCTTGTCAAGGGATCGGTGCCAGGCCCGAACGGCGCGCTTGTTTGCGTGCGCGACTCGGTCAAGCACCAAGCGTAGAGAGGAAGGTTCAACCCAATGCCAAAGGTCGATATTTTCAATATAACCGGCAAAAAGGTGGGCGAGATGGATCTTGTGGATAACGTGTTCGGCATTGTGCCAAACGCTGTTGCAATCCACACCGTCGTCAAAGCCCAGCTTGCAAATAAACGCCAGGGAACACAGAGCGCCTTGACGCGCGCTGAAGTTCGTGGCGGTGGAATCAAACCATGGCGTCAAAAAGGCACCGGACGTGCCCGCCAGGGTTCGACCCGTTCCCCGCAGTGGCGTCACGGCGGCGTGGTGTTCGCACCGAAGCCGCGCGACTATCACCAGGATGTCAACCGCAAACTTCGCCGTTTGGCGATGAAGAGCGCGTTGTCAGGCAAGGTGCAGGACGGCGAACTGATGGTTTTGGATGCCATCGGATTCAATGCCCCAAAGACAAAGGACATGGAAAAAGCCCTCGTTGCCCTCAACGCTTCCACAAAGACGCTGCTGGTGCTGGACGAACCGAACCAGAACGTCGAGTTGTCCGCGAGGAACTTACCCTATGTCAAAACCATCGTTTCCGGCACGCTCAACGTCTATGACCTGGTGAATTGCGACAAGGTCATCATGACGCAGAAGGCTGCGGAGATGATCGCGGAGGTGTATGCGAAATGAGAGCGCATGATATCATCATCCGCCCTATCCTGACGGAAAAATCCTATCAGGATATGGCGAACAAGAAATATGTGTTCATCGTCGATCCCAAAGCCACCAAGACAATGGTAAAGCAGGCGGTGGAAGAGGTGTTTGAAGTTCGGGTGGAAAAGGTCAACGTCCTTCGCCAACTCGGCAAAATCAAGCGCCAGGGAGCACATAGCGGGCGCAGACCGTCCGTGAAAAAAGCTTATGTCACGCTTACACGCGATTCCAAAGCCATCGAGTTCTTCGAAGGCATGGCGCAGTAGCGTACAAAGTACGGGAGGAAACGGATTATGGCTATTAAGAAATACAAGCCGACATCGCCGGCACGCCGTTTCATGTCGGTGACGGATTACAGCGGCTTGACCAAGATCGAACCGGAGCGTTCGCTTTTGGAAGACCTGCGTAAATCTGCTGGCCGCAATGTGCATGGACGCATAACGGTTCGCCATCGCGGAGGCGGAAACAAACGCGCATACAGGATCATCGATTTCAAGCGCAACAAGGACGGCATTCCCGCCAAGGTTGCGACGCTCGAATATGATCCGAACCGCACGGCATTCATTGCACTGCTGCACTATGCCGACGGCGAGAAGCGCTACATGATAGCGCCCATCGGCCTGGTGGTGGGACAGACCGTAGTATCCGGCGCTTCGTCCGATATCATTGTGGGCAACTGCCTGCCGATTCGGAACATTCCGCTGGGCACGGTTATCCACAATATAGAGATGATCCCCGGCAAAGGCGCTCAATTGTGCCGTACAGCCGGCACCAGCGCACAGCTGATGGCAAAGGAAGGCGCATACGCGCAAGTCCGTCTGCCCTCCGGCGAAGTGCGCATGGTACCGATGGACGCACGCGCCACCATCGGTCAGGTCAGCAACGAAACCAATGAAAACGTCAATCTGGGTAAAGCGGGACGCAATCGTTACAGGGGTTTCAGACCTACGGTTCGCGGATCCGTCATGAACCCGAACGACCACCCGCACGGTGGTGGTGAAGGCAAGTCGCCCATCGGCCACGCAGGACCAATGACACCCTGGGGCAAGCCGGCGCTCGGCCACAAGACCCGCAACAAGAAAGCAGAATCCAATAAATTCATCGTTCGTAGTCGGAACGGCAAATAAAGGAGGCTGACAAATGTCCCGTTCAATAAAAAAAGGGCCGTTTATATCGGATAGGCTGTTGGCCAAAGTTCAACAGATGAATCAAAAGAACGAGAAGAAGGTCGTCAAGACCTGGTCCCGTTCCTCCACGATATTCCCCGATATGGTTGGGCACACCATTGCCGTACACGATGGCAGAAAACATGTTCCCGTCTATGTTATCGAGGATATGGTTGGCCACAAGCTGGGCGAATTCGCTCCTACCAGGACCTTCCGCGGCCACAGTGGCAGCGAAAAGTCTTCGGGAAGCCGTTAGGAGGTACAATATGGCAACCAGACAAAAAGAGAAAGCACTGAGCCGCCAGGAGAACAACGATAAGCGCCCGCGCGCCATACTCCGCTATGCGCGTGTGAGTCCGCGCAAGGTGCGCTATGTTATCGATCAGATCCGGGGCAAGAAACTACAGGAGGCGGAAGCCATCCTGATGCTCTCCGAAAAAGGTGTAAGTGAAGTGGTGGGCAAGCTGTTGCAGTCCGCAGCTGCGAATGCCGAGAACAATATGGAAATGAACCGCGACCAGCTCTATGTCGCTGAGGTTTACGCGGACGGCGGACCGACTGCAAAGCGTTTTTCTCCGCGGGCACAGGGTCGCGCGGCCCAGATTCTCAAGCGCACAAGCCATATCACCGTAATCTTGGATCAGGTCAAATAGGAGGATACACATGGGTCAAAAAATTCATCCGCATGGCTTTCGAGTCGGCATCATCAAGGATTGGGATACCCGTTGGTTTGCCTCCCGTAAGGATTTCGCCAACTTCCTGATTGAGGATCACAAGATCAGGGTATTCCTCAAAAAGAAGCTGTTCGCTGCCGGAGTATCCACCATCGAGATCGAGCGTGCTGCCAACAAGATAACCATCAATATCCATGCAGCCAAACCCGGTATCGTCATCGGCCGCGGCGGCGCAGGCGTGGAAACGCTCAAAGCCGATATCAACAAATTCGTCGGCAAACCGTGCAACGTAAACATCATCGAGGTCAAACGCCCCGATATGGATGCGCAGCTGGTAGCCGAAGCGGTCGCAGCGCAGTTGGAACGCCGCATATCGTTCCGCAGAGCCATGAAGCAAACCATTGGACGCGCGATGAAAAGCGGCGCCAAAGGCATCAAGCTGACATGTGCCGGAAGGCTCGGCGGCGCTGAAATAGCGCGCACAGAGACCTATCACGAAGGCAGTATCCCGCTGCAGACGATCCGTGCCGACATCGACTACGGATTCGCGGAAGCGCATACCACCTATGGAAGAATCGGCGTAAAAACCTGGATCTACAAAGGCGAAATATTGGGCAAACAGATGCATCGCTCACACGAAGCCCAGCCGGAAAGCAACGAACCCAGGCGTCCCGACAGGCGTCCGGATCGACGCCCCGACAGGCGCGATGACAGACGGGAAGGAGGCAGGGCATAGATGTTAATGCCTAAACGCGTAAAGCGCAGGAGAGTGTTCCGCGGCCGGATGAAAGGCACCGAAACGCGGGGCGTGACTATAAGCAACGGCGAATACGGCCTGGCGGCTCTTGAACCCTGCTGGATAACTTCCAATCAGATCGAAGCAGCCCGTATCGCAATGACACGGTACATCAAGCGCGGCGGACAGGTGTGGATCAAGATATTCCCGCACAAGCCTGTCACCGAAAAGCCCGCTGAAACCCGTATGGGAAGCGGCAAAGGATCCCCGGAATACTGGGTTGCCGTCGTTCGCCCCGGCCGCGTACTCTTTGAGATCGGCGGCGTGACTGAAGAGCAGGCGCGCGAAGCGATGCGGCTTGCCATGCATAAGCTTCCCTGCAAATGCAAATTCGTCAGCAAAGAAGATTTTGAGGGTGGTGAAGCGTAATGAAAGCCCAAAAATTTCATGAGATGTCAACGCCCGAGCTGAACGCAAAGTTCAACGAGCTTAAAACGGAGCTGTTCAACCTGCGCTTTCAACTCGCAACCAGCCAGTTGACCAATCCCATGACCATCAAAGAAACCAAGCATGATATCGCCCGTGTCCAGACCATTCTGCGCGAGCGCGAAATCAAGGCGAAAGCGTAGGAGTGAAAACAATGACACAGACCAGAGGGCATCGTAAAACACGGACCGGGGTCGTTGTATCCGACAAAATGGATAAGACGGTTGTTGTGGCCATATCAACGCTTGTCAAACATCCGCTGTATGGAAAGATAACCAAAAGCACATCGAAGTTAAAAGCCCATGACGAAGAAAACGCATGCGGCATTGGCGATACGGTGGAGTTGATGGAGACCCGCCCGCTATCGAAAGACAAGCGCTGGCGCGTCGTCAGAATCATCGAAAAAGCCAAATAATCGAAAGGATAGGGAGGACAACGCCATGATTCAACCACAAACCAGGTTGAAGGTTGCCGATAACACCGGTGCAAAGGAAATCATGTGCATCAAGGTGCTCGGCGGTTCACACCGCAGAAGCGGCAACATCGGCGATGTTATAATCGCATCGGTCAAAAATGCTGCGCCAGGTGGCGTCGTAAAGAAAAAGGATGTTGTTCGCGCCGTGATCGTTCGCACCGCTAAAGGTGTCAACCGGCCGGACGGGAGCTATATCAAGTTTGACGACAACGCTGCGGTCATCATCAACGATCAGAAACAACCGCGCGGGACTCGTATCTTTGGGCCCGTGGCCAGGGAACTGCGCGAAAAGGATTACATGCGCATCATCTCCCTCGCACCCGAAGTGCTGTAGGAGGAGAACATGATGGCAAATAAACTGCATATCCGCCGCGACGACACAGTCGTCGTGATCGCGGGCAAGGACAAGGGCAAGATCGGCAAAGTGCTTGGCGCAATGCCCAGCGCAGGCAAGGTCATCGTTGAGAAAGTCAACGTGGTGTCCCGCCATACCAAGCCTCGGGGACAGGGACAGCCCGGCGGTATCATCAAGTCGGAGAGGGCGATCAATTCCTCCAACGTGATGCTGTACTGTGAAAAATGCAAGAAGGCAACCCGCATCTCCGTAAAGATGCAAGCCGACAAAAAGGTGCGCGTGTGCAAGCACTGCGGCGCCGATATCGGTTGAGGCATAAGGAGGATATGGAAATGGCCGAAGTAACAATGCCTCGTCTGAGGCAGAAATACCAGGACGATGTGGTTCCGGCACTGATGAAGAAGTTCGCTTATACGAACATCAACCAGGTGCCGAAGCTTGAGAAGATAATTGTGAATATGGGGCTGGGCGACGTGAAAGACAACGCCAAGGGCCTGGAAGCCGCAACAGCGGACTTAGCCGTCATCGCAGGCCAAAAGCCGATCGTGATCAAGGCGAAGAAATCCGTTGCGAACTTCCGCTTGCGGCAGGGCATGAACGTCGGCGCGAAGGTTTCCCTGCGTGGCCGCCGCATGTATGAGTTTGCCGATAAGCTTCTGAACATCGCACTCCCTCGCGTGCGCGACTTCCGCGGCGTGTCCGACAAGAGCTTTGACGGGCGCGGCAACTATGCGCTGGGTGTGCGGGAACAGCTCATCTTCCCCGAGATTCAATACGACAAAGTCGACAAAGTACGCGGCATGGACATCGTGTTTGTGACAACAGCCAAGACGGACGAAGAAGCCCGTGAGCTGATGGCGCTGCTCGGAATGCCGTTTATACAGAATCAGTAAGGAGGAAACAGACGTTGGCAAAAAAGAGCATGATCATAAAGCAAATGAGGACGCCAAAGTTCTCAACCCGCGCTTATACGCGGTGCCGGATCTGCGGAAGGCCGCACAGCGTGCTTCGCAAATTTGGCGTCTGCCGCATCTGTTTTAAAGAGCTGGCTTATCGCGGCGAAATACCCGGCGTGCGTAAGGCAAGCTGGTAGGTCACGAAAGGAGAACGAACATGGTCGTTACAGATCCGATTGCCGATATGCTTACCCGTATCCGCAATGCGCTGGTCGCCCGCCACGATGCCATCGAAGTGCCGGCCAGCAACATGAAGAAATCCATCGCGCAGATTCTGCTCAACGAAGGATATGTAAAGAGCGTTGAAATCGCAGACAACGGCCCGCAGGGCTCGATAAAGATAGGGTTGAAGTATGGCCCCAACCAACAGGGCGTCATCAGCGGCTTGCGCCGCATCAGCAAGCCCGGTCTACGGGTTTATGCCGGCAAGGCAGAGGTTCCGCGGGTGTTGGGCGGATTGGGCATCGCCATCATTTCCACCTCACAGGGTGTAATGACGGACAAGGAAGCCCGTGCCAAGAACGTTGGTGGAGAGGTACTTGCGTACATCTGGTAAGATGTCGCAACTGGAGGTGTAGAATGTCTCGTATAGGCAAAATGCCGATCAGCCTGCCCCAAGGTGTCAGCATCACGGTGGACCAAAACAATAAGGTTTTTGTCAAGGGACCCAAGGGCGAGCTTTCGGAACAAATTAGCAGCGATATGAAAGTGACTGTGGAAAACGAAGTGGTCACGGTAGAACGTCCCTCCGATATAGCACAGCATCGGGCATTGCACGGTTTGTCCCGCACGTTGATCGCCAACATGGTCGATGGCGTTACAAAGGGCTTCACCAAAACACTGGACATCGCAGGCGTGGGATACCGCGCGCAGAAGCAAGGAACAAAGCTCATACTCAACATGGGTTATTCCCATCCGGTAGAGATGGAACAACCCGCAGGCATCGAGTTTGAAGTCCCCACGCAGACGCGCGTCATCGTAAAGGGCATATCCAAACAATTCGTCGGAGAAATGGCTGCGAAAGTACGCCAGGTTCGACCGCCGGAACCGTATAAGGGCAAGGGCATCAAATATGAAAACGAAGTCATCCGCCGCAAGGCCGGAAAGACCGGTAAGTAAGGGGGGCGCTAAGCATGATTTCTAAACCAGACAAGAACAAATTGCGCAAGGCGCGCCATTTGCGTACGCGCAAGAACATCTTGGGCACACAGGATAGGCCGAGGCTCAACGTGTATCGCAGCGCCAGCCATATCTATGCGCAGCTCATCGACGACATAGCCGGACACACGCTTATAAGCGCGTCCACGCTTGAGCCGGGCCTTAAAGAGCAGTGCGATGCCGTAACCAAGGTTGAGGCGGCAAAGCTCATTGGCCAAAAGGCCGCACAAAGGGCGATTGAAAAAGGTATTCAAAAGGTCGTTTTCGACCGCGGCGGATATCTGTACACCGGTCGTGTGGCAGCGGTGGCGCAGGGCGCTCGCGAAGCCGGGCTGGACTTTTAGAGACGGAGGAAACCATAGTGCGTATCGATACAACCGGCTTGGATTTGAAGGAAAAACTCGTTACCATCAACCGTGTCACCAAGGTCGTCAAGGGCGGACGTAACTTCCGCTTCGCGGCAGTCGTCGTAGTCGGCGACGAAAACGGACACGTTGGCATGGGTACCGGTAAAGCGACGGAAATTCCCGAAGCCATCCGAAAAGCAACGGAAGATGCCAAGCGCAACATGATAACGGTGTCGCTTCGTGGCAGCACCATTCCGCATTCAGCCAAAGGCCGTTTCGGCAAGGGGCTTGTACAGCTTCTTCCGGCACGCGAAGGCACCGGCGTTATCGCAGGTGGCCCGGTTCGTGCGGTTTTGGAGATGGCGGGCGTGAAAGACATCTATACAAAGAGCTACGGAAGCAACAACGCAGCCAACTGCATCAAGGCCACCATCAACGGGCTTGGCCAGTTGAAAACGGCAGAGCAGGTAGCCAAGCTGCGCGGCAAAACAGTCGCTCAGATATTAGGCTAGGAGGCGTTGGAATGAAGCAGATCAAAATGACGCTTGTCAAGAGCACAATTGGCTCGACACAAGAATTGAAGGACACAATCAAATCCTTGGGACTGCGCAAGATCCGTTCCACCGCAGTCCATGCGGATACCCCTTCCATCCGTGGGATGGCGTTCAAAGTTCGCCATCTTATCAAGGTGGAAGACGTGGAAACACAAGCGTGAGGAGGAACTTCGATGAAGTTGCATGAATTAAGCCCCGCCGAAGGGTCAACAAGGGAACCAAGGCGCGTAGGCCGCGGCATAGGAAGCGGTTTGGGCAAGACCTCGACGCGCGGTCATAAGGGCCAATGGGCCAGAAGCGGCGGCGGCGTCCGTCCGGGCTTTGAAGGCGGCCAGATGCCGCTGACGCGCCGTTTGCCCAAACGCGGGTTTACCAATATATTCCAAAAGCAGTATGCTATAATTAACGTATGTGATTTGGAGTCGCTTAGTGATGGGTTTGTGGTCACAGCCGAATCCTTAAAGGAAATCGGCAAGATCAGCAAGATCAACGACGGGCTCAAGGTTTTGGGCAACGGAGAGATCACCAGGAAGCTCATCATAAAAGCAGCCAAAGTTTCCAAAACAGCAGAAGAGAAAATCACTGCCGCCGGAGGCAGCGTAGAGGTGATTGGCTAATGCTTGAAACATTCAGGAATGCTTGGCGTATCGAAGACCTGCGCAAGAAAATCCTGTTCACACTGATGATTCTCTTTTTCTATCGTGTTGGCGCTTCGTTTATTCCGGTTGCCGGTGTAAACAACGGGGCCATCGCAGCGATGGTGAATCAGTACAGTATTCTGGGCTTCCTGAATATGATAACAGGCGGCAGCTTTGCGCAATTTACCATATTTGCCATCGGCATTTCGCCCTATATCACATCCAGCATCGTGATGCAGCTGCTCACCTTCGCGATTCCGTATCTCGAGCGGCTGAGCAAAGAGGGCGGCGACGAAGGGCGCGATAAAATACAGCGTATCACCCGCTATCTTACGGTTGGCCTGTCCTTGATGATGTCCATCGTCATGGTGCTCGCATTGAAGCAATATCTGCTCAATACGCGCATTCTGACCTATATCGCAGTCGTTATGTCGCTGGTAGGCGGTTCGATGATCGTGATGTGGATGGCGGAAAAGATCACCGAAAAGGGGATCGGAAACGGCATCTCGCTTGTCATCATGCTGGGCGTCGTATCCCGGCTTCCGGTGCAGATCATCGGCCTTTTGCAGAACATCTGGAAGGGCGACGTGACGTTCTGGGTAATATTGCCGCTCATCGCTATTATCATTCTTCTGTTTGGCGGCGTTGTTCTGATAGACAGCACAGAGCGCCGCATCCCGATTCAATATGCCAAGCGCGTGGTCGGCCGCAAGATATACGGCGGTCAAAACACGCATATTCCGATGAAACTCAACAGCGCGGGCGTCTTGCCCATCATCTTCGCGATGACGCTGTTGCAGGTTCCGTCCATGATCGCCCAATTCTGGCCGGCAAGCGGCTTCGCGGTTTGGTATCAGCGGTGGCTCGGAACAGGCACCATCATCTACTCACTGCTGTTTGCCGTTTTGATCATCGGCCTCGGGTTCTTCTACAACATGGTCACCTTCAATCCGACCGAAGTGAGCAAGAACATTCAGGAGTATGGCGGCTTTATACCCGGTATCCGACCGGGACGGCCGACAAGCGAGTACCTGACAAGGATATCGTCCCGTCTGACCATGTTCAGCGGTATCTTCCTGGCAGTGCTTGCGACCATTCCTTCGTTGGTGATCGGTCTGTTTGTATCCAACTTTACGCTGACCGCTACGGGGCTTTTGATATCGGTCTCGGTATCACTTGAGACCAGCAAGGCACTGGAATCGCAGATGGTCATGCGCAATTACAAGGGGTTCTTGAAATAGGAGGTAACTCGATGAAGCTGGTGTTTCTCGGCCCTCCAGGTGCCGGCAAAGGAACGCAGGCCCTCGGAGTGAGCGAAAAGTATGGCATTGCGCACATCTCCACAGGGGATATCCTAAGGAGTGAAATCAAGCAGGGCACAAAGCTCGGTCTTGAAGCAAAGAGCTATATGGATGCGGGCAAGCTCGTTCCCGATGATGTGGTCATTGGCATCGTAGCGGATAGGCTGCAAAGGCCCGACTGTAAAAACGGGTTCGTGTTTGACGGATTCCCGCGAACCGTCGTGCAGGCACAGGCGCTGGCTCAAAAGACCAACATCGAGATGGCCGTCGACATCGACGTGCCGGACGAGGTAATCATCAAGCGGCTGAGCGGGCGGCGCGTATGCAAAAACTGCGGAGCGACGTTCCACATCAGCAACATAAAGGGCGACACATGTTCCGCATGCGGAGGGCCATTGATCCAACGCGCGGACGATTCGCCACAAACCATCCAAAACCGCCTTTTGGTCTACCACCAGCAAACGCAGCCGTTGATCGATTTCTACGCTGCGCAGGGCATCCTCAAACGGGTGGACGGAACAAAGGATATCGATACGGTATTTGAAGAGATCTGTTCCATCCTGCAAAAGGCATTTGCATGATTCCGATCAAGACGAAAGAGGAACTCAAATGCATGCACGAAGCCTGCGCCATTGCGGCGCAAGCGCGTGAGGAAGCAAAGAGATCCGTTCGAATCGGCATGACAACGCGGGAACTGGACCAGATCGTCCATCAGGCTATTTTGAAAATGGGCGCGCAGCCGTCGTTCTATCACTACAACGGGTATCCGGGTCACATCTGCATCAGCATCAACGATGAAGTTGTGCACGGCATTCCGGGGGATCGGACCATCTGTGACGGCGATGTTGTGTCGGTGGATATCGGCGCTTATTACAAGGGTTTTCATTCGGACACGGCGGACACGTACTTGGTGGGAAATTGCACCGATGAGGCGAAAAAGCTGGTCGAAAACACCAGGGCGTGCTTTGAAACCGCGCTGTTGTATGCGAATCCGGGCCTGCGGCTGGGCGATATGGGATATGCCATCTCGCAGTGCGCAGCCAAGGAAGGGTTTGCACCTGTAAGGGCGTTGACCGGGCACGGAATCGGCAGGGAACTGCATGAGGAACCCGTCGTATACAACTATGGACGGCAGGGAACAGGGGAAGTGCTCAAGGCGGGTATGGTCATCGCAATCGAGCCGATGATCAATGCCGGAACGCACCGTGTGCACGTGTTGGCGGACGATTGGACCGTTGTGACCGCGGATGGGAAACTATCCGCCCATTACGAGCATACCGTTGCCATTACGGAAAACGGCCCATGGATTCTCACAAAGGAGAGCACATGAATCCCGAAGACATTCGCATCGGCGATGTAGTTTTTAGCAAAGCAGGACGCGACAAAGGAAATTACTTTATGGTATACTCTATTGTCGATGAAGAATTTATTCTTACAGTGGATGGCGATAAGCGCAAGCAGGCAGCGCCGAAGAAGAAGCGCCGCAAACACGTGAAAGCAACAGGCACAAGCCTTTCGAGCATAGCGCAAAAGCTTTCGACCGGGCTGCACGTGTTTGATGCGGAGATTCGAAAAGCGCTCAACGATACGGGTTTGAACAACCCGGACGGCGCGACAAAAAAGGAGGGCTAACTTGGCCAAACAAGATGTTATCGAGGTGGAGGGAAAGGTCACGGACGCGTTCCCGAACGCTGTGTTCGAAGTGGAGCTCCCCAACGGGCATAAAGTTCTTGCACATATTTCCGGGAAATTGCGCATGCACTATATACGCATATTGCCCGGGGACAAGGTGACATTAGAGCTCTCTCCCTATGATTTGACCCGCGGGCGCATCACTTGGCGCGGCAAGGGTTAATGGCAAAGCTAACCCAAAGACATGTTTGTATTAAGCTTAGGAGGATATAATAGATGAAAGTACGTCCATCAATTAAACCGATGTGTGAGAAATGTAAAATAATCAGAAGGCACGGAAAAGTTATGGTCATCTGTGAAAACCCGAAACACAAACAAAAGCAAGGCTGAAAACTAACGCACGGGCGGCTGACGGAGATTTTCTCAACCGTGCGTCACATATAGATTTTAAAAGTAAACCGGGAGGTGTACCCTATGGCACGCATATCTGGCATCGACTTGCCAAGAGAGAAGCGCATTGAGATCGGTCTGACCTATATCTTTGGAATAGGCCGGCCCACTGCTGATAAGATTCTCAAAGAAACCGGCGTAAGCCCCGATACCCGCGTCCGCGATTTGACGGAAGCGCAGGAGGGTTTGCTTCGCGACTATATCGATAAAAACCTGGAGGTGGAAGGCGACCTTCGGCGCGACGTGCAGCTCAACATCAAGCGATTGATGGAAATCGGCTGCTATCGTGGGATCCGCCATCGCCGCGGACTGCCCGTACGCGGACAGAGCACCAAGCAGAACGCCCGTACCCGCAAAGGCCCCAAACGGACCGTTGCAGGTAAGAAGAAATAAGGGAGGATTAACGTAGATGGCAGCACCCAAGCAAAAAAAGCGCACCACAACACGCAAACGCATTGTGCGCAAGAATATTGAGCGAGGGCAGGTACATATTCACACCTCCTTTAACAATACGATCGTTACCATCACAGACGTAAACGGCAATGCCATTTCATGGGCCAGTTCAGGCGGAAGTGGGTTCCGCGGATCGCGCAAATCCACCCCGTTCGCAGCGCAGGTAGCGGCAGAGACCGCAGCCAAAGCGGCAAAGGAACATGGATTGCGCACTGTGGAGGTGTTCGTCAAAGGGCCGGGCGCCAGCCGCGAGGCCGCCATCCGTTCGCTGCAAGCCGCAGGGCTTGAAGTGACATTGATCAAAGACGTTACACCCATTCCGCATAACGGATGCCGCCCGCCCAAGCGTCGTCGCGTGTAAAAGGAGGATATCCGCTATGGCAAGATATATAGATTCCGTCTGCAGGCAATGTCGCAGGGAAGGCATGAAGCTCTTCCTCAAAGGCGACCGTTGCTTCAGCGTCAAATGTGGCGTCACAAAACGCCCGACACCCCCGGGCCAGCATGGCGTCAGCCGTAAAAAGCAGAGCCAGTATGGTGTCCAGTTGCGTGAAAAGCAAAAAGCGCGCCGCATGTACGGCGTAATGGAAGGCCAGTTCCGCAGGACCTTTGATCGGGCCAGCCGCATGAAGGGCATCACGGGTGAAAACCTTTTGATCCTGTTAGAGCGCAGGCTGGACAATGTCGTGTTCCGCCTGGGATTCGGCGACAGCCGTCCGCAATCCCGCCAGATGGTGTGCCATGGGCACATTTTGGTCAATGGCAAAAAAGTTGACATTCCTTCCTTCATTGTGAAGATCGGCGATGTCGTAGGCGTGCGTGAGCGCTCGCAGGAAATCGATCACGTCAAAGCGCTGCGCGAAGAAGGCAACCGCAACCTGCCGAAATGGCTCACACTGGATGCGGAAAGCCTCAAAGGATCGGTCATTGCGTTGCCGCAGCGGGACGATATCGATTTGACAATCGAAGAACATCAGATCGTCGAGCTATACTCCAGGTGATGCGTCACACAAGACAACCCGAATAGGAGGAGCACTGCGTATGATAGAAATTGAAAAGCCGAATATAGAATGCGAGATCCAGGAACGCAATTATGGCAAGTTGGTAATCGAGCCATTGGAGCGAGGATTTGGAACGACGCTTGGAAACGCGCTGCGCCGTATCCTGTTGTCCTCTCTGCCCGGCGTTGCGGCAACCAGCATGCGCATCGATGGCATTCTGCATGAATTCAGTACCGTCGAGGGTGTGCAGGAGGACGTTACAGATATCCTGTTGAGCCTCAAGGGGTTATCCGCTGTCATGTATACGGATTTGCCCAAGACCATCCGCATCAGCGCAAAAGGGCCGTGTATCGTTACCGCCGCAGATTTCTATGTGGATCCCGAGATCGAAATACTCAATCCGGAGATGCACATCGCTACGCTCAACGACAAGGCGATGCTGAACATGGAAGTTGTAATGGAGCGGGGCCGCGGCTATGTGTATGCGGACAAAAACAAAAAACCCGGCATGCCGATAGGCATTATACCGATGGATTCCATTTTCACGCCCGTCAAAAAGGTGAACTTCGCTGTGGAGAACACCCGCGTCGGACAGGTGACGGACTATGACAAGCTGACGCTTGAAATATGGACCAACGGCGTTATTGCCCCGCAGGAAGCGGCTTCATTGGCAGCCAAAATCATGACGGAACATCTTTCGCTGTTCGTGAACCTCACGGATCATGTCAGCGGCGTTGAAATAATGGTGGCCAAGGAAGACGAGCATCACAACAGCGTGCTTGAAAAGAGCATCGATGATTTGGATCTCTCCGTTCGCAGCTACAATTGCCTCAAGCGCGCCGGCATCAGCACGGTGGATGAGCTTGTCAAGATGACCGAAGAAGAAATGATGAAGGTACGCAACCTGGGCCGCAAATCGCTGGAAGAAGTCCAGCAAAAGCTCGAAGAGCTTGGCTTGAGTTTGCGTCCGAGCGATGAATAAGGAGGATGTACCCCATGGGATACCGCAAACTGGGCAGGCCGACCAAAGAGAGGCAAGCCATTTTGCGCAATCTGACCACCGCGTTTATCCTGAACGGTAAGCTGGAAACAACGGAGACGCGGGCAAAAGAAGTGCGCAGCATAGCGGAAAAACTGATAACGTTGGCCATTGACGAATACGATAACACCGTTACGGTGAAGAAAGATGGCAAAACCATCACCAACGATGCTCCAAGCAAATTGGCGGTTCGCCGTCGACTGATGGCATATCTGTACAATGTGCCGATGGAAAAGCAGGAGAAGGAATCCAAAACCAAGTACGCTGAGCGGACAGGCGACATCCACAATCCTGTTGTGGAGAAGCTGTTCCGTGAAATCGGACCGAAATATGCCGCACGTGCGCGCGATCTCGGACAGGGTGGCGGATATACCCGCATCATCAAGATAGGCCCACGGCGCGGAGACGCCGCACCGATGGCGATCTTGGAACTAGTGTAGACAATGTCAGAACAAAGGGAGCCGCTAGGCTCCCTCATCATATCGACAGGTCTAAACAATTAAAGTAAATAGTACATAAATATTTTCCGGCGACATGCGCGCCGGAAAATACCTTTACCCGCCGTTTTTAAAAACGGCGTCCCTGGGGGTTGCTCAAGGGGGAATTGGATTCCCCCTTGAAGCCATCGACCTCGTCGATGGCATAGGCTCCCTTTTGGCTAGACAGGAGGATACATGGAAGCGGTTCGCTTCGAGGGCGTAAGCTACGCCTTTGGACAGTGGCAGGCGCTGAGTTCGCTTGACTTTACGGTCAATGCGGGAGAATACATCGCGCTCGTCGGGCGCAACGGAAGCGGGAAGAGCACGCTTGCCCGCCATATCAACGCGCTGCTTCGGCCGGATGACGGGCATGTGTATACCTTTGAAATGGATACGAGGGACGATGCGCTGACGCTGTCGATCCGTTCCGCCGCAGGCATGATTTTCCAAAATCCCGACAACCAGATCGTAGCCTCCGTTGTGGAGGAGGATGTGGCGTTCGGACCGGAAAATTTGGGAATACCGAGCGAAGAGATCGTCAACAGGGTATCGTTGGCGCTTTTGGCCGTTGACATGGAAGCGTACAAACTGCGCGCGCCATACCAGCTTTCCGGCGGACAAAAGCAGCGCATCGCGATCGCCGGCGTATTGGCGATGCAGCCGAAGCTGATCATCTTCGACGAATCCACCTCCATGCTCGATCCTGTGGGGCGCGAAGCGGTTTTGTCCGTTATGGAAGCGCTGCACCGCAGCGGCATCACGATTCTGCACATCACACACAACATGGAAGAAGCGCTCAGAGCGGACCGCATGGTCGTTCTAAACGACGGGCACATGGAACTTGACGGCAGTCCGCAGGATATATTTTCAAACCATATGGAACGGCTGATCGATTTGGGAATGGAGCTGCCGCCGCTGATGGCGCTTGCGCATGAACTCAAACTGCACGGCTGCGACATAGGCGCCGGGCTATCCATGGAAGAAACGGTGAACAGATTATGTCAATATCGGTAGAACATCTGTTCCACACCTATGCACCCAATACGCCGATGGAGACGAAAGCGCTCAGTGACATCAGCTTTGACGTGCAAATGGGGGAATTTGTGGGCATCATAGGACAGACAGGGTCCGGCAAGAGCACGCTCGTGCAGCACTTGAACGGTCTGATCCCGGTTCAGCGCGGCGCGATTACCGTCGACGGCATCGGGCTTTGTGGCGATTATCCCAAGAAAAAAGTGCGCACCACCGTCGGCATGGTGTTTCAATATCCGGAATACCAGCTCTTTGAAGAAACGGTGGAGAAGGATATCGCGTTTGGCCCCAAGAACATGGGGCTCAACGATGCGCAGCAGCATGAGCGCGTTTTGTACGCGATGGAACAGATGGAACTGGATTACGAAGAGTTTGCAAAGCGCAGCCCGTTTGAGCTCTCCGGCGGACAAAAACGCCGCGTGGCCATCGCGGGCGTATTGGCGATGCAGCCAAAATATCTGGTTTTGGACGAGCCCGCGGCGGGCCTTGACCCCGAGGGCAGGCGCCTCTTATTGACGCGTATCCAAAAGCTGCACCGCGATTCGGGCATAGCGGTCGTGATGGTATCGCATTCGATGGACGACATCGCGATGTGCGCGCAGCGTGTGCTGATCATCCATGAAGGCGAGCTTCTAAGAACAGGCACGCCGCAGGAGGTCTTTTCCGATGCGCAGTACCTGTATGACATCGGGCTTGGCATGCCCGTGATGGCACAGCTTCACACCAGGCTTAACGAAGCCGGCTTTGCTGTCGCGTTTGACGCAACGCCGCAGGGCATGGCGCGGCTTATCGCGCAAACCCTTCAAAGGAGGCGTGAGGATGTTTAAGGATCTGGCATTGGGCCAATATTATCCTGCGCAAAGTGTCATCCACCGGCTGGACCCGAGATACAAGATCATGCTCGCGATGCTGTTTATCATACTGGCTTTTCTGGTGAGCACCGTTTGGGGCTATGTCATGCTGTTCGCGTTGTTGGCGTTGGCCACTTTGTTGTCCAAAGTGCCGCTGGGCGTGCTGCTGCGCGGGTTAAAGCCGTTGATGTTCATCCTTATTTTCACGTTTGTACTGAACCTGTTTTTAACGCGCGGCGGCCCGGTACTCGTATCCTTCTGGATATTTTCCATCACCACAGTCGGGCTTAGAACAGCCGTCGTCCTTGCGCTTCGGCTCGCGATGCTGGTCGCGGGAACGTCACTTTTGACGCTCACGACCTCTCCCTTGCAACTGACCGACGGCATTGAGGCGCTGCTGCACCCGCTTGCCAAACTGAAATTTCCGGCGCATGAACTGGCGATGATGATGACCATTGCGCTTCGCTTCATCCCGACGCTTTCCGAAGAAGCCAACCGCATACGGCTGGCACAGGCCGCCAGAGGCGCCGATTTTGACACCGGCGGGCCCATCAAGCGCGCAATGAACCTTGTGCCGCTGTTGGTGCCGCTGTTTATCAGCGCATTTCGGAGGGCGGAAGAACTGGCGGTCGCGATGGAAGCAAGATGCTACCATGGCGGCGAAGGGCGCACCAAACTCAAGGTGCTCAAGTCCGCCTTGAGGGACTATCTGTCCATGCTGGTGATGGCGGTATGTTTTGCGTTGGCGACCGTAGGAGGGCTTTGATGCGTATCCGGTTGGACGTCGAATTTGACGGTACGGACTACTGTGGCTGGCAGCGCCAAAAGGATCTTCCAAGCGTACAGCAGAAGATTGAGGACGCCATCCTTGAACTGACGCAGCAGAAGGTCACGGTGCACGGATCGTCCAGAACCGACGCCGGTGTGCACGCACTTTGCCTGACCTGCCATTTTGATGTAGAGACGCGCATCCCGCCCGGGCGCATAAGCTATGCCCTGAATTTTCTGCTGCCAAAGGATATTCGCATTAAAAACAGCGAGCAGGCACAGGACGGATTTCATGCGCGCTTCGACGCGAAGATGAAATGGTACCGGTACTCGATTTTGAACCATCCGCAGGGCAGCCCACTCTACCGGCGCACGACCGGCCATGTGCCCTATGCGCTGGATCTGAAAAGGATGCAGGAATCGTTGGCGCCGCTTGTGGGCACCCATGATTATGCGGCGTTTGCCGCGTCGGGAAGCATGGTCAAAAGCACGGTGCGCACCATCTGCGAGATTCGGCTGACGAAGCTTGGCGACCGCATCATACTGGATGTTTTGGGTTCCGGCTTTTTGTACAATATGGTACGCATCATCGCCGGGACATTGATCGATATCGGGCGCAAAAAGCTGGGGACGGACGCTTTTTTGCAGATGATCGAACACCGGGACAGGCTGTGCGGCGGGCTTACCGCAAAACCGGAAGGACTGATGCTGATGCATGTGTTCTACGGGGAACCGGATGCCGACAGGGCTCTTTTTGAAACGCTTCTGCGCGATGCGCTCTGAAAAGGATGTTAAAAAATGTCCCTTGACATGACAAGGGCTATTGGATAGAATGTATAAGTCCCATTTTGTCCCTGCCCCGGAGCAAAACGGGATCCAAAGCGAATTTTGATGCAAAACCGGACCGCTCACCCGCTTTTGCAATTTTGGGAGGACACATCCGATGAAAACCTATATGCCCAGCGGCAAGGTTGCCGGCAAATGGTTTGTCGTGGACGCCGAAGGCCAAACCTTTGGACGCCTGGCAAGCCGTGTTGCCTATATCCTTCGCGGAAAGCATAAACCCGATTTTACCCCGCATGTTAACATGGGTGATCATGTGATCGTGGTCAACATAGAGAAGGTCGTCTTTACCGGCCGCAAGCTGGATCAGAAGATGTACCGCCGCCACAGCGGATATCCCGGCGGATTGAAGGAAGTATCTTACCGTGAGCTGATGCAAAGAAAGCCCGCCTTCGCGTTTGAGATCGCCGTAAAAGGCATGCTTCCCAAAAACGCGATCGGCCACGATATGTTTCGAAAACTCAAGGTCTACACGGGACCGGAGCATCAGCACAGCGCGCAGATGCCCGAACCGCTCGAAGTGTAAGGAGGACGTACAAAGATGGCAGCAAAAGTGCAATATCTCGGAACCGGCCGGCGTAAAAGCAGCGTGGCTCGCGTACGTCTGATTGCAGGCAACGGTGCGTTTACGATCAACAAACGCCCGCTCACAGAATATTTTGGTTTGGAAACTCTGATCATGGAAGCCAAGGCTCCGTTGGCGCTGTTGGATCTGGACGGCAAATACGATGTGTTTGTCAACGTTCAGGGCGGCGGCACGACCGGACAGGCAGGCGCCATCCGGCACGGCATCGCAAGAGCGTTGCTGACGGTGGACGAAACCCTTCGCATCGCGTTGAAAAGGGCCGGGTTCTTAACCCGTGACCCGCGCATGAAGGAACGCAAGAAGTACGGCTTAAAAGCAGCCCGCCGTGCGCCGCAGTTCAGCAAGCGCTAAAGCGTTATTTATCAAAACACAAAGGACCGCAAACTTGTTTGCGGTCCTTTTCTGTGCGCGCGTCCATGGCTTAACGCCTTGCGTCGGCATTCATATCTCACGAGGAAACAAAGGATACAACAAAGCTGACACGTTATCGACAAAAAGATACAGTATGGTATAATAAAAGTCCACGAATAAATCGCGGGTGGTTTATTCCATGCCGAAATTGCCGATTTTAGCTGCATCGCACTGCCCGATCAATCGGTAAAAAGCATTTTGACGGGTCATGCTGCGAGGCGGAACCTGCACTGTTTTGCAATGCAGATGCAAGCCTGCAGCGAGATTTGGTTGATACAGGAGGATATAAAATGATAGACGTTGTTGTTTTGGGTGCGGGTCCGGCAGGATTGACAGCGGCAATCTATGCGGCGCGCGCGGGTCTCTCCGTCCTGGTGGTGGAGGACAAAGTTCCCGGCGGCAACGCGGCGACGGCCCACCTGATTGAGAATTATCCAGGCTTTGACGATGGCATCGGCGGCTACGAATTGATGGAGCGCATGCTGAACCAGGTGAAAAAGCATGAAGTCGAGATTGTTACGGAACAGGTTTTGGAACTGAACCTATCAGGAGAAATCAAAACCGTAAAAACGCAAACACGCACCATTCAATGCGGGGGCGTCATATTATGCATGGGCGGTCAGCCTCAGAAGATCGGCGTGCCCGGCGAGCAGGAACTAAGCGGCATGGGCGTGAGCTACTGCGCGACCTGCGACGGATTCTTCTTTCGCAACCGGGAAGTCGTCATCGTAGGCGGCGGCGATGCAGCGGTGACCGAAGCGCTGTATTTGAGCCAGATGTGCAAAAAGGTCACGATCATACACCGGAGAAATGCATTCCGCGCGGCAAAAACCGTGGTGGAGCGTCTGAGCGGTGTCCCCAACATCGAACTTGCGATGGAAAGCATCGTCGTTGAAGTATTGGGGAAAGAACATGTGGAAGGTGTCCTGTTGCAAAGCACCGTGGACAAAACACAACGGACGATCCTCTGCGACGGCGTTTTTGTCGCAATAGGGTATATACCGCAAAGCGAAATCGTCGTCGGACAGGTTGATCTCGACGAAAGAGGCTATATTCTGACCAACCCGGAAACCATGGAAACGAATGTAAAAAACGTATACGCGGCGGGGGATATCCGCAGCAAGCACCTTCGGCAGATCATCACTGCCTGCGCGGACGGGGCGATTGCCGCGTCCGAACTGATGGAAAACAGCAAGAAATGACTTGTTAGGGGGTAAACCTATGGGTTTGTTGTTTGGAACAGACGGCGTACGCGGCATCGCGAATGTGGAGTTGACAGGGGAGCTGGCGTTTGCACTCGGACGAGCCGGCGCATCGGTGATATGCCGCGACAGCGCAGCTCCGCGCATATTGATCGGAATGGATACCCGCGTCTCAGGCGATATGCTCGAAAGCGCGATGGTGGCAGGCATCCTCTCCGCAGGCGCCAACGCCGTTTGCGTCGGTGTGTTGCCCACGCCGGGCATTGCCTATCTTGTGCGCAAGCTGCAATATGACGCAGGTGTCGTTATTTCCGCTTCACACAATCCGGTGGTGTACAACGGCATCAAGTTCTTTGACAAAAACGGGGAAAAACTGCCCGACGCTGTGGAGGATGAGATCGAAGCTCTTCTCAAAAGCGATACGCAACAGAGGAGCACGGCCGTAGGACGGCATCTTCGCATTGATGGCGCGGACGGCATGTACATGGATTTTCTGTTAAGCCAGGCAGAGCAGCCGCTTTTGGGGCTGACCATCGTGCTTGACTGCGCCAACGGCGCATGCTCGCATATCGCGCCGGTGCTTTTTCGGCGTTTGGGCGCCATCGTCCATGAACTGCATTGCAATCCGGATGGATTCAACATCAACGAACGCTGCGGGTCGACCCATCCTCATAGCCTGCAAAAGGCGGTGATGGAACACGGCGCAGACCTGGGTCTGGCGTTTGACGGCGATGCCGACAGGCTGATAGCGGTGGACGATAAAGGCGACATAGTCGACGGAGACGTTATTATAGGTCTGTTGGCAAAGTCGATGAAAGAGGAAGCGACACTTCAAAAAGACAGCATTGTCGTCACGCAGATGAGCAACATGGGTCTTGAACTGTCGCTGCGCCAGTTTGGCATCGGACTTATCAAGACGGCGGTGGGAGACAGATATGTCCACGAAGCGATGCAGGCGGGCGGCTATAACTTAGGCGGCGAGCAGAGCGGGCATGTGCTGCTGCCCGATCGGTCCACCACGGGCGACGGGATGCAGACCGCCATCGCATTTGTAAACGTGCTGCAAAAGGCAAATGAGCCGCTCTCCAAGCTGCGCGAGTGCATTCGTATCCTGCCACAGGTCCTAACGGGCGCCAAGGTAAAAGCGGAATGCAAACAGTCCTATATGGAACATGAGAGAATTGCCGACGCGGTCAACGCGCTGACGAATACATATGCGGATTGCGGCAGGGTTTTGATCCGTCCGAGCGGCACGGAACACTTGATCCGCATCATGATCGAAGGGCCGGATCTTGAAAAGATGGAAAAGGAAGCGGAGGAGCTGCGCATCCTCATGGAAGCGTTGATCGGCGCATAGAAGCTGCAAGAGGCATCGGTGCACAAGAGCTTGCTCCTGCAGCTTAATTGTGAAGATATGCGGCGGGGCACGGTAAAATGCTGTGCACAGGCTGCTAAAAGCGTCGTTGTCTGACTGTGAAACCATCCTCTGTGAAAAAAGTAAAAGCGTTGGATTGATCCGGGCACAAGGGAACACACGTTCCCTTGTGCTTTTGAGTTTACGCCGCTACAATGTTCAGAATAACAGCAGGATAAGCATTTACTGAGTCCATTTTTAAAAGAGCTGAGGGACAAAGGAGAGAAGACGATGGCATACTATTTTGACGAACCTTCCAGAACCTTCAACGAATACCTGTTGATACCGGGTTTTTCCTCGGCGGAATGCGTGACTTCCAATGTTGACCTGCGAACACCGGTGGTAAAGTATAAAAAAGGCGAAGAATCGGCGCTTTACATGAACATACCGCTCACCTCCGCGATCATGCAGTCGGTCTCGGACGACAAGATGGCAGTGGCGCTGGCCAAAGAAGGCGGCCTGTCGTTTATTTTCGCTTCCCAGAGTATACAGAGCGAAGCGGCGATGGTGACCCGTGCCAAATCGTACAAGGCGGGTTTTGTGGTATCGGATTCCAACGTAAGCCCCGACATGACATTGCAGGATATTTTAAGACTTAAGGATAGAACGGGACACAGCACCGTTCCGGTGACCGCCGACGGCGGACCCAACGGGAAACTGGCGGGCATCGTCACCAGCCGTGATTACAGGGTCAGCCGCATGTCGCTGGACACGAAGGTTTCGGAATTCATGACCCCGTTTAAGGATCTGATTTACGCCCCCAAGAATACCACGCTGCGCGAAGCCAACGACATCATCTGGGATCATAAGCTCAACACGCTGCCCATCGTGGACGACGACGGCGGCCTTATGTATCTCGTGTTCCGCAAGGACTATGATGCGCACAAAAACAATCCGCTGGAGCTTTTGGACGAGCAAAAACGCTACGTCGTAGGCGCGGGCATCAATACCCGCGATTACAAGGAACGCGTTCCGGCGCTTGTGGAAGCGGGGGCGGATGTTCTGTGCATCGATTCGTCCGAAGGGTTCACCGAATGGCAGCACCGTACGCTCGCGTTTATCCGTGAACGCTACGGCGATTCCGTCAAATGCGGCGCGGGCAATGTGGTGGATGGCGAAGGGTTCCGCTTTTTGGCAAACGCGGGTGCGGATTTTGTCAAGGTCGGCATCGGCGGCGGCTCCATCTGCATCACGCGCGAACAAAAGGGCATCGGGCGCGGGCAGGCAACGGCGCTGATCGACGTTTGCCAGGCGCGCAACCTCTATTATGAACAAACGGGCGTGTACATCCCGATCTGTTCCGACGGCGGCATCGTGCACGACCATCATGTGACGCTGGCGCTGTCGATGGGTGCCGATTTCCTGATGCTGGGACGCTATTTTGCCCGTTTCGACGAAAGCCCGACAAACCGGGTTGTCATCAACGGCAGCTATATGAAGGAATACTGGGGCGAGGGCAGCAACCGCGCGCGCAACTGGCAGCGCTACGACATGGGCGGAGAACAGGGATTGTCCTTTGAAGAGGGCGTGGATTCCTACGTGCCGTATGCCGGAAACCTCAAGGACAATGTGGTGCTGACGTTGAACAAAACGCGCTCCACCATGTGCAACTGCGGCGCGCTGACCATCCCCGAACTGCAGCAGAAGGCGAGGCTGACGCTCGTTTCCTCCACCAGCATCGTCGAGGGCGGCGCACACGATGTCGTGCTCAAGGACGGCGGGTCCATCGCGAACTATACGAAGTAAGGTTTTTTGATGTAGTGAAAAGGGCGTTACGCAACGCCCTTTTTGTTTTAAGCGGGCAATGCAGATAAGCTGAAGAAGTAATATTGAACTAAAATTCTTCATTGGTTTCAACACCATTGCTTTTTAGAAACTTTTTCAATTGTCCACTATAATCTAAAAACTTAAAAAGATCAGACTGCATATCCATAGACTTATTGTGTATTTCAATTAAATAATCGATCTCATATTCAAAGTCAACGCCCTCTGGGGTTACAATACTTGTAATATTTAACTCATTTCCATTAAGAACTTTCTTAACCATTGTCGAACGTTTAAGAGTAAGCCCTTCAATATGATATCTTCCTCTATGCTTTATTTCATTAGCCTTATTATTTAAAGCCTCCATTTGAGTTTTATATTCTTCAACTAGATTAGCTAAATACTTAGTAGTAGGGTTTGATTGAAGCCATATATTAATTCTATCTAATGTTCGACCTTTAACTTTTGTCGATAATATATAGATACTTTCTCTTGAGTCAATACATTTATTATCTAACAAGCTAAACAAATCATAATAAAAGTATATTATTTGATATACATAATCCAAGCACGAGTTGTAAGAAACTATTGCAGCCTGTAGATACATATATCTTTCCATTAAGTCATTGTTGCTATCCTCAGTCTTTTCTTCTGTAGACATTACTAAGAACCGAGATGCAAAATACAATTGGTTATGATAAGCCATAAAAACATTAAAAGATTCTGATATGCCTATACCGCATAACGGCAACATTTCATAAAAGTTAAAGGGTATTCGAGAGATTCTAAACATCTTTAAATTTAATGATCGAGGTAACCTTTCATAATCTTCTTCCATAAAGAACCTCCAAGTAAATAAAGGAATGCTTAACAGTTTGTTAAAGAACCAAAATGCTACTTTATTTTTACAATAACATATATGATATAGAGTTGCTATTGTATTTAGCATCCATAGCCTGACTTAGCTGAAATTCCTTTTGTGTCAATGCATAAAGTCGCTCGATTAGTGTCTACCAAGTGTTCTAACTGATTGATTATATGTGTGAGCCAGTCACATTTACAGTGCGTGATTTGTGCGATAAGATAGCAATGGAAACTTATAAAAGGAGGACGCCATGAAACAGCGTTTTGAAGTCACCGGCATGACGTGCAGCGCATGCAGTGCCCACGTCGAAAAAGGCGTGCGTAAGGTGCCCGGCGTTACGGATGTTGCCGTAAACCTTTTGGGCAACAACATGACCGTGACATACGACGAAAAGAGCGTTCAGGCCTCTGGCATCGTGCAGGCAGTTAAAGATGCGGGCTATGGCGCTTACATAAAAGGAGAAGGCAGCGAGAACCAGAAGAAGGAAGACCCGGCGAAGCTTCATGCCATCGAGATGCGTAAGCGTCTGATCTGGTCGCTGATCTTCATGGTGCCGCTGTTGTACCTTGCGATGGGCAACATGCTCGGCGCGCCGCTGCCGGATATACTTTCGGGCACCAGACGCGTAATGGTAAACGCGCTGACGCAGCTCTTTCTGACCATACCCATATTGTTTTTGAACAGGCAGTATTTCACAGGCGGTTTCCGCGCGCTGTGGAACAAAGCCCCCAACATGGATTCGCTCATCGCGGTCGGCTCCTCGGCCGCCGTGGTTTACAGCATGTATATGCTCTATCGGATAGCGGTCGCGCTGGGAGTCGGACATTTGCATCTGGCGCATGATTTTTCGATGGATCTGTATTTTGAATCGGCAGGCGTTATCTTGACGTTGATCACCCTTGGCAAGTTCTTGGAAGCGCGCAGCAAGGGCAAGACGTCGGAAGCCATCGAAAAGCTGTTGTCGCTCGCGCCAAAAACGGCAGTGGTGCTGCGCGAAGGAATAGAAACCGAAGTGCCGATCGAAGAGGTCGCTGTCGGCGATACCGTGGTGATGCGCACCGGGCAGAGCATTCCGGTGGACGGCGAGGTCATCGACGGCAGGGGCGCTGTCAATGAGTCTGCCCTGACCGGGGAAAGTATGCTGGTGGACAAGGAAAAAGGCGACAAGGTCATCGGCTCCACCATCAACCAGAGCGGGTATTTCACCTTCCGTGCCACAAAGGTTGGCAACGACACGACCTTTGCGCAGATCATCCGGTTGGTCGAAGAGGCGGGCGCAAGCAAAGCGCCGATCGCCAAATTGGCGGACAAGGTCAGCGGTGTATTCGTGCCGGTCGTGATGGTCATAGCGCTTCTGTCATCCGTCGTATGGCTGATCATGGGCGCTACGATCGGCTTTTCGATCTCCATCGGCATTGCGGTGCTTGTCATCTCCTGCCCGTGCGCGTTGGGATTGGCAACGCCAACCGCCATCATGGTGGGAACGGGTAAAGGCGCCGAACTCGGCATATTGATCAAATCCGCGGAAAGTCTTGAGATCGCGCACACCGTCAAGACGGTTGTGCTGGACAAGACGGGCACCATCACAGAGGGCAAACCCCAGGTGACGGATGTGTCGGCGATAGATCAGGCGCATGAGACCGACATGTTAGGCCTGGCCGCGTCTGCGGAAAAGTTAAGCGAGCATCCGTTGGCACAGGCGGTGGTGGAATATGCGCAAAAGCGCGGTATCCAGATCATGGAAGCCAAAAATCTTGAAGCGTATGCCGGCGCGGGCATCGCGTGCAGCGTGGACGGCAGAAGCGTTAAAGTCGGAAACGCCGCGATGATGGAGCGGTTCCATATCGAAAACACGATGACTGGGAAAGCCGATGCGCTTTCCGCGCAGGGCAAGACGGTGTTGTTCATCGCCGAAGGCGACAGGGCGCTTGGATTGATCGCGGTGGCGGATGTTGTCAAACCCACAAGCCGGGCGGCTGTAGAAGCCATGGAACGCATGGGCATGGAAGTGTTCATGCTCACGGGTGACAATGAGCGCACGGCTAAGGCCGTGGCGCAGCAGGCGGGGATCACGCACGTAATCGCGCAGGTGCTGCCGCAGGATAAGGAACTCCAGGTGCGGCGGTTGCAGCAGCAGGGCAAGAAAGTTGCGATGATAGGCGACGGCGTCAACGACGCGCCGGCACTTGTTCGGGCGGATGTTGGCATCGCAATCGGCGCCGGGACCGATGTGGCCATCGAATCGGCGGACATCGTGCTGATAAAATCCGATCTGTTGGATGCGGTCAGCGCGTTCTCGCTCTCCAAAGCGACGATTCGCAACATCAAGCAAAACCTGTTCTGGGCGTTCTTTTATAACGTGATCGGTATTCCGCTGGCGGCGGGCGTGCTGTTCCCGTCATTGGGGCTCAAGCTCAACCCGATGTTTGCGGCGGCGGCAATGAGCATGAGCTCGGTGTTTGTGGTGACCAACGCGCTTAGGCTGAAGCTGTTCGATCCCAAACGCGGACTCAGGCGGAGAGCAAAGTCGCAAAAGCCGGCTAAGCCTGTCGAAGTGGTGACGGCGAAAACCGAAGATAAAGCGCAGGCATGCGATCAAAGCTGCCCGGTGTTCGTTGAGGATTGGCAGATGAAGGTCTCCGGCATGACGTGCGAACACTGCGAACGCGCCGTCCAAAAAGCGTTAATGGGCATAAGCGGTGTGCAGAGCGTAGCTGTAAATCTGCAAACAGGAATCGTGGAGGTAAAAGCGCAGGAGGATATCACGCCGGACGCACTTCAAAATGCGGTGGAAGCCGTGGAATACAAAGTCGATTACGTGGTGCCAAAAGGCGAAAAACCGCCGCTGCATTGGGTGTTGCAGGTCTCCGGCATGACGTGCGAACACTGCGTCAACAGGGTGAAAAAGGCGCTGTCGGGCGTAGCAGGGGTACAGGATGTCGAAGTGGATCTGCAATCGGGCAACGTTTCTGTGAAATCTGCGGACGGCGTTTTGGCGGAAGCGTTGAAAAAAGCGGTGGAAGATGCCGAATATGAGGTAAAATCTGTCGAAATGACGTAAACGGTAAACAATATAGCGGGTGCGAGTCGTGCGCGCTACAACGTTGCCGCAGGAAATGAAAGAGGAGTTGAAGAAGTTCTTTGCGATGCTGTGATGCCAAAGCGATCAAAAGGTTTCAAGCGTGTTAGGCTTCCCCTTGAGGGGAAGCTGTCGCCGGAGGTGACTGATGAGGTGGCAATGAAGCAGATACATACTTTTAAGCTCACCCATAATGCCCAAGCGCTCAGGAAAAATATGACTGATGAAGAGCGGCACTTGTGGTATGACTTTTTAAAAGGATTACCGCTCACCGTCAACAGGCAAAAGATAATTGGTAGATATATCGTTGATTTTTATTGCGCTTCTGCCAAGCTGATAATCGAGCTGGACGGATCACAACATTTTGAACAGGAGAACATTAACGCAGACAAGGAGCGGGATGCATTTTTTCAGAGTCTTGCATTAACGGTAAAACGCTATTCCAATGTGGACATTCAGCAGAATTTCCAAGGTGTCTGTGAGGATATCTATAATTATATTTTTATAAGCGGTCGATGACACCTCATCCGGCACGGCAAAGCCGTGCCACCTTCCCCTCAAGGGGAAGGCTTTCAGGGTTATAAGAATTCGAGTTTTGATAATGGTTTTCTTTCTCTGAAAATCCCTTTTGAATATGTATTTCGAAAACCTATAATAGTGCTATTCAAGAAAAGGGAGGTGCTCGCTAAGCCTCTCCCTCTATTTTTTTCACAAACCGCTCGACCTTTTTTTGTTCCTGCTGCTCATCCGAATCCTTGCGGCCGATCCTGTCGCACAGGCTCAATAGGCCAACTTCCTGCATATCTGCTTTCTGGCGGAGTTCCTGCTCCTTGAAAAAGGGCAGTTTGTTTTCAAAATACAGTATCTGCATATGCCACTGCACAAGCGTCACGACACCGTCGATGAACGTTTCGTCGCAGCCGAAAAACAACAAGAATTCACGCGCGAGCTTCGCGCCAAGCGCGTCGTGCCCGTAGGATATGATCTTGCCGTTTTTGATCTTCGTTGTGCCCGGCTTGCCAAGGTCATGCAGCAGCGCCGCCCACATCAGGGTGCGCGCATCGCCGCTTTGCGCTTTGCGCTGTGCGGCTTCGTCCACCACCATCATCGTATGGTTCCAGGCATCCCCTTCGGGATGGTACTTTGGCGGCTGCGGCGAGCCCTTTAGTTTCAGCAGCATCGAAAACGGATGGTTTTCGAATTCGTTCCGTTCTGCCGCGCTTTCCAGGTAAACGGACGGTCGCGCATCCTCAAGCAAATGCCCCTCAACGATTTGAAATAAATCCAATTCTTTCATCTAAAAACATCCTGATCGTTTATTGTTCGATGGAGAAACCCGTATTCCGGATACAATCTTCAATGTCCGCCTCTGTTGCCGGATCGTTGAAGCCGACTTTGATCGTGCTCTGTGCCAAATCGATCGCAACGGAGTTCACGCCCGCTATTTTCAGAAGGGTATTTTTCACCTGTGTTTTGCCCGTCTGGTTGACGATGCCCGAAACCTGATACTGTGCGGTGTTCATGTGCCGCCTCCGGTCTTTTCAGACGTTCTCCCATATTTTTCGGGTGTGGGCTTGCTCTTTGATTGGTCGTCAATTTCCATGTTGCTGCGTTTCGCGTTCGTCCTTGGCCTGTCGCGCAGTCTGTTCTTGTTGTTTTTCATCCGCTTGCTCCTTTTTGCAACTGCGGATAGTATGGATGAACCGCCGTGTTTTATGCGAAAGGACGGGTTTTACAGGCTGTAGGTCCGAAGCGTTTTCAGTGCGGTGCGTATGCGATGAAAATCAACCTCTGTGGGCAACGTGCAATCGGAACCCAGTATCATGCGTTTGCCGCAAGGGTTCGCCAAAAACGGTTCTACGACGGAGCGAACCTTTTGACGGATCTGCCCGTCCGTTCCGTCCACCAGCTCGCCGCTCCTGTCGTCCATGCCGCCGCACAGCACGGGATGGCGAAACAGCTTCGCCCCGTCGTGGAGTAAGAGCGTATTGTTGTGTACGTCCCAGTTAACGGCCGCGCCCGGCCAGTTATAGTAATAGGGGAGTTCCATATCAAACCCGCAGATGTGCAGCATCGCATACGGCGTTGCGTCGCAGATCGCGTCAAAGAGTTCCAAATCATGCGCAAGTACGATGGTTTCAAACACTTCGGGCTTGAACCGCCCGTGTTCCGCACCCTTGCTGGAAAAATAAATGGAGTCGGCTCCGGCTGCCATGCAGTCGATCGCATATTGCGCAAGCGATTCAGCCATGGCTGCAAACGCCCTGTTTACACCGTTGGGATTTTCTGCCATGTGGGATTCAATCAATTCGTATCCGCACGGCATGCCGACGCAGCGAAGCGGGGAAAAAATCGTTGTATAGGTGAAGATGCTGCCCGAAAGCGCGTCGGTGATACGTCGGATCACGTCGAACTGTTTTTCATAATGCTGGGCATGGCGCACCGGCGGCAGGTAATGATCCCAATCCGAAGCCTTCTGGATGGTGGGGAATGCAAAGCGGATCTCGTCCATGATCTTTAAAAAATCGATGCCGGTTTGGGACAGCATGGTCAAATGGGCATCTTTTGCGGCTTCGCCTTCCCACTTTTGTTCGGTGTTGTGAAACCAGAACGAACCGGGAATCGTTTTTGCGGGCTTGCCCGAAAGATAATCGATAAACGCCTGTCGCTGCATTGCGGTTTCCCCCACGTTTAAGATGTTGAAAATATTTCCACGATCGTTTTTTATTATAGCATAAGAACGGAAATGATAAGAAAAACCTTCGCTTTACAGCGTGCGGCTGTGCGGATAATTTGCAGAGGATTGCCGCATATTCGCAAAAATGCATTGACAGCATTCATTCAATATGGTATCTTCTATCAGGAATCCCCTCACGGGGGCTTTATTTATCGTGCAGACTTTTTAATCCATCAGGAGGTGTTCATCATGCGCGTGAAGATCACGTTGGCGTGTGCGGATTGCAAACAACGCAACTATGATACCATGAAGAACAAGAAGAACAACCCGGAACGCTTGGAAATGAACAAATACTGCCGCTTTTGCAAGAAGCAAACCTCACACAGGGAAACCCGTTAATGCAGCATCCGTTAAGGAAGTGAAAATCATGGCAAAAGACAAAGTCAGCGGGCCAAAAGCCAAGGTCGACGTGCCCAAAGCCAAGGTGATCGAGCAGAAAGCCAAGGCAAATGCGCCGAAGGCTGGGGTAAACATGCAGAAAGCCAAAGCCGTCGAACCGAAGGCCGGTGGGCTAAAGCTGTTCCAACCCAAGGATCCGGACGCCAAGGAAAAAAAGGCGTTGGCCAAAGAGAAGGAAAAGAAACTTCAAAAGACGACCGCCAAGCCCGTTGCAAGACGCGGCTTTAAGGGGTTTGTTGCCCGTATTGTCAAGTATTTCCGCGATATGATCTCGGAATTGAAAAAGGCAACGTGGCCGAGCAAGAAGGATATCGTTAAGTATACCGGAATAGTGCTCGCTTTTGTGACTGTTCTAGCCGTGGTTGTGGGCCTGTTGGATTTCGGCTTCACGAAATTGCTGCAACTCATTACCGGTTAGGGGAGGTGTTACGTTGACCCCTTCAAATACGCAGAATGCATCACCGGACACGCAAGCGCTCTGGTATGTCGTGCATACCTATAGCGGCTACGAGAACAAGGTGAAAGCGAACCTGGAAAAATCGGTGGAAAACCGCGGCATGCAGGATCTGATCCATGAGGTCAAGGTGCCGATGGAAGATACCATCGAAATCAAAAACGGCAAGCGCAAGACGGTTGCGCGCAAGGTATATCCCGGCTATGTCATGGTCAAGATGATCTTAACCGACGAGAGCTGGTATATCGTGCGCAACACACGCGGCGTTACCGGATTTGTAGGCCCGGGCAGCCGCCCGATCCCGCTCACCGATACGGAAGTTCGTATGACGGGTGTGGAGAACGTAACCATCGTGCTGGATGTCGAAGTGGGGCAAAATGTCACCATCACATCCGGGCCGCTGGAAGGCTTTGCCGGCGTCATCACCGAAATCAACAAGGATCGCCAGAAACTCAAGGTTATGGTGTCCATGTTCGGACGCGATACGCAGGTCGAGCTCGATTTTGTGCAGGTACACAAGATATAACAACAACGAAAACACACGCCTTTGGCGTTTGTTTGTGGGAGGGGAGTCCCCCCGCTTTGACCACATTTAATAAAAGAGGTGCAACATGGCCAAAAAGGTTACCGGATTCGTCAAATTACAGGTCAACGCAGGCAAGGCTACGCCTGCGCCGCCCATCGGTCCCGCGTTGGGACAACACGGCGTGAACATCATGGCATTTTGCAAGGAGTTCAACGAGCGTACCGCCAAGGATGTCGGGTTGGTTATTCCCGTTGTCATCACGGTGTTTTCCGACCGTTCCTTCTCCTTCATCACCAAGACGCCGCCCGCCGCTATTTTGATCAAAAAGGCTGTCGGTATCGAGACTGCAAGCGGACGTCCCAACAGGGATAAGGTGGCAACCATCACCCGCGCGCAGATCGAGGAGATTGCAAAGACCAAGATGCCCGACCTCAATGCCGCTTCGATCGAATCGGCCATGCGTATGGTCGCAGGCACCGCCCGCAGCATGGGCGTCGTCGTCGCCGATTAGGCATTCAGTGGGAGCAGCAACGCTGCGTAAACACCACAAGGAGGATAAGTATGAAACGGGGAAAAAATTACCAGGACAGCGTTAAGCTGTTCGATAAGAGCAAAGCATATGAGCCGGCGGAAGCGGTAGCGCTTGTCAAGCAGACTGCAAAAGCGAAGTTTGACGAAACCATCGGCATTTCCATACGCCTGGGCGTCGACCCGCGCCATGCGGACCAGCAGGTTCGCGGCGCCGTTGTGCTGCCCCACGGCACAGGCAAGCAGATCAGAGTGTTGGTCTTCTGTAAAGAGGACAAAGCGGCGGAAGCCAAAGAAGCAGGCGCCGAGTTCATCGGCGGCGAGGATTTGATCGCACAGATCCAGGGCGGCTGGCTGGGATTCGACGTTGCCATCGCGACGCCCGATATGATGGGCCTCGTGGGCCGCATCGCCCGTATCCTCGGACCACGCGGATTGATGCCCAACCCGCGCAGCGGAACGGTCACAACCGATCTGATCAAGACCATCGGCGAGATCAAAGCCGGTAAAGTGGAATACCGTGTCGACAGAACGTCCATCGTCAACGTTGCAGTGGGCAAGGCTTCGTTTGAAGCCTCCGCACTGGAGGAGAACGTTCGTACGCTGTTGGACGCTGTGGTTAGGGCGAAGCCCGCGGCCGCGAAGGGCACCTACCTTCGTTCCGTCGTTTTGAGCTCCACCATGGGCCCCGGCATCAAGCTGAACACCCTGCGCTTTATCTAAAACGCCTACGCTTGACAGGCAGCGCACAGAGCGCTATACTGAACAAGCTAAAAACAGAATCACGCAACCCGTGGACAGCCGGCGCGCCAAAAGCGCTTAAAACAACAGCCTGCCGAGGATTTGCAGCCAAATGGAAAGCCGTGCTTTTACGTTTGTCTTGAACCCTCGGAACGCTGTTCCGAGGGTTTTGTTATTCGGTAGTTAATGAGTGATTAAACAGGAAAGCCTTTAACCCGGGAGGTGAAACAGTGAAAGAAGCAACATTGCAAGCCAAACAGACCGTCGTAGCAGAGATCGCGGATAAGCTCAAACGGAGTCAGAGCGCGATTTTGATCGACTACCGCGGATTGACGGTTGAGGAAGTGACCAACCTTCGCAACATCTTCCGTGCCAAAAACGTCGACTATCAGGTGCTCAAGAACACCATGATCGTCCGTGCGGCCAGGGAAGCGGGCATCGAAGGCCTGGACCCCTATCTCAACGGGCCAACCGCCGTGGCGTTCGGTATGGACGACGCAGTCGTACCTGCCAAAATCATCACGGACTTCATCAAAAGCGTAAAGAAGACCGAGATCAAAGCCGGCGTGGTCAGCGGCAAAGTGGTGGACGCACAGGGCGTTCAGGCTCTGGCAGATCTGCCGCCGAAGGAAGTTCTCATCGCCAAAATGCTGGGCAGCATGAACGCGCCCATCAGCAGCTTCGTTGGTGTGCTTAGCAACACCATCCGCAGCCTGATGTACACCCTTAATGCCATTTCGGAGAAAAAGGGAGCTTAAAAAATTCAAAGGGGTTCCAAACCCCCTTGAGGATCCCCCGGAAAGCCAATTTTCTGTGGAAAATTGGCTGGTAAAGGAGTTATCTGACGCACATGTCGTCAGATAACGGATTTAAAAAAGGGATGAAGCAGTTTCATCCAATAACCGGAAAAGAATTATATCTGCGCCCTGCGCAACACAAAATTTGGAGGATTACTTACAATGAACAAACAAGAAATTATGCAAGCGATTGAATCCATGACAGTTCTCGAGCTCTCCGAGCTCGTAAAGGCCCTTGAAGAGCGTTTTGGCGTGTCC
The DNA here is from genome assembly GCA_942492795.1 of uncultured Christensenellaceae bacterium. Lineage (GTDB taxonomy): Bacteria > Bacillota > Clostridia > Christensenellales > QAND01 > RGIG3178. The sequence continues at coordinate 296,952 of OW818639.1, read as the reverse complement.
GCTGCCGCTCCCGCAGCAGCCGTTGCCGCAACAGCCGCAGCCGCGCCTGCCGAAGCAGTCGAAGAGCAGACCGAATTCGACGTCATCCTCAAGGAAGCCGGAGCCGAGAAGATCAAGGTTATCCGCGTCGTCCGCGAGCTGACCAACCTCGGACTCAAAGAAGCCAAGGACCTTGTCGACACAGCTCCCCACACCATCAAGGAAGCTGTCTCCAAGGAAGAAGCCGAAGCCCTCAAGGCGAAGTTCGCCGAAGCCGGCGCCACCGTCGAAATCAAGTAAGTTAAACGCAATGGGTAAAGCGGCAAGCGAAAGCTTGCCGCTTTTGTTTTTTCAAAAAAAAACGACAAAAGAGAAAGTTAAGTCCGCTTCCTGGGATAGGGCTTTTTTTCGTCCGTAAGCCCAAGAAGATAATCGACATTGGTTTGATAATAATTAGCAATGTTGATTAAAGTTGGTGTCGGGATATCGTTCTCACCCGTTTCGTATTTGGAATAGCCGGTCTGGGACATGCCCAGTATTTGGGCAAATGTTGTCTGGGATAAATCATGATCCTCCCGTAACGTTCGCAACCTGCTGTACATAGAATCACCTCAAAGACAATTGTAAATTAATCTGATTCAGGGTATTGTAATATAACCTGAAACAGGTTAACATACACAGTGAGGTGAGATGTATGAGCGATTACAAAGCAATGTACTATTTGTTGTTCAATGCCATCACCGACGCGTCGAGGATACTTCTTTTGGCGCAACGGGAAGCGGAGGAGATGTTTGTTGATTTGTGTACCGATGGCGATGCAGATAACGAATCAAAGGCTGACAATGCGGGATGCGTTGACAAGACAAAGTTTGACTTCATCACCACCGATGGGATCAAGTAACGTACGCATAAGGGTAAAGGGGGCAGGCGAAAGCTTGTCTCTTTTGTTTTTAGGCGGGATTGGGGCTGGCTATATTGACTTTATCCGGAAAAAGTGCAGAAAAGCGGTTCCGAAAAATTTATGCAAATCTATTGACAAAAAGAAACTACTGGTTTATAACTAGTAGTGTAAATAGAATACTATGGCTGAGGTGCAGAATTGAACAGTCAATATAAAAAGGGAGTGCTGGATCTTCTGGTTCTTTCAATGCTCTTGAAAGAGGATTGCTATGGCTATGATATTTCGGAATTCTTGTCAAAGCACATAGAAATTGCGGATGGTTCCGTCTATCCGATACTGCGAAAATTAAAGGGTGAAGGCTTGGTTACAACCTATCTGTCTGAGCAGAGCGGCGGGCCTGCGAGAAAGTATTATTCCATGACGGAAACAGGCAAGCGGTTTTTTGAACAAGAGAAGCGGGAATGGCTGTCCTTTATCGATACGATTAAAAATTTGTTGGCAGGGAGTATAGAAAATGAATAAGCAAAAATTTCTGGAATGTCTTACAAAGATCCTGGAAAAAAACAACGTAGAGGATAGTCACGACATCGTCGCCGAATATGAGGAACACTTTGAACGTAAAGCGGCGGATGGCTACGCTGAAGAGGAAATCGCAAAGAAGCTTGGAGATCCCGCTGACATTGCCGCGCAGTATGATCCCAATCCCGACGGCGGCAAAAAGAAGCCCGGGAAGTTTCCGCTTGCTTTGGGTCTCGGATTCGCAGACATATTGATCGGAATTTTCTTTCTGATTGCGTTTGCATGGGTTCTTATCCTATCCGCGTCAGCCGTTGCCTGTATGTTTATGGGCGGGTATCTGCTTATCAAGCCGTTTTTTGCAATAACGATGCCGATGATACCCTATATGCCGCCCGTACACGGCATGCTGATCGGTGTTGCATTGATAGCGTTGGGTGTTCTGTTTTTCGCGCTGGCAGTGTATTGCTTCGTGCTTGTAAAGAAACTTTGGAAGGCCTTTATCCGCTGGCAAAGGAGCGCCATCCTGGGCAAAAGAAATGTGCCATATACCGTCTTTCCTCTTTTGGAGAACAAGCCGAAGTACCGGTTGCGCCGCGTTGTGCTGGCTGCGCTTGCTGTGTTTGGAATATTCTTCATCATCGGGTTTATCCTGATGGCGTTTAGCGCCAATAGTTTCGAATTTTGGCATGTATGGAGATGGTTCAATTATGTCGGATAATAGAAAAACCATTGTCGTCACCGGGGCTACTTCCGGTATCGGTTATTCGGTGTGCGAGTTGTTGCTTCAAAATCAGTTCAGGGTGATCGGTATCGGGCACAGCAAGGAAAACTGCGAGGCTGCCAAAAACACTCTTAGCAAGAAAATCCCGGGCGCGGATATAACCTTCTTTTTTGGCGATATGATTCAGCAGCAGGAAGTTTTAAGGATATCCTCCGAGATCAAGGACCATTTGCACAAGCACTGCAACAGCAGCTTGTATGCGCTGATCAACAACGCGGGATGCGTGCGAAGCTGGTATATGACATCCGACGAAGGGTATGAACACCAGTTCGCTCTCAACCATCTTGCGGGATTTTTACTGTCCCATGAGCTGCTTCCGTTTTTAATGGATGGCAACGGGCGCATATTGTTTACTTCCAGCGGTTCCCATACGTTTATGAAAATGCGCTGGAATGACATCATGTTCGAAAGGGGATACAATCCGCTTTTGGCATACAAACAGTCGAAGCTCTGCAACATGCTCACAGCCTATTCCCTGAATGAAAAGTACAGGAGCCAGGGAATATCAGCCTACGGAGTCGATCCCGGCCTTGTCAATACCGAGATCGGAATGAAAAACACCATAGGTCTTGTAAAGATGGTTTGGAGTCTTCGCAAAAAGCACGGCGTAAGCGCTGGTGAATCTGCGAAGACGTATCTGATGCTTTGCATGGAGAGCACACCTTTGCAAGGGTTGTATTACAGCTCGTTAACAGAGAAACAACACAGCAGACAGGTGAACAAGCAAAATTCCGACAGGTTGTTTTCGCTGTCTGAAAAGCTGTGCAATATCAAATATTCGGGGTGATTGGAATGAATGTTTTGATAACCGGCGCTGCCGGCGGACTTGGCAGGGCGTTTGCCATGGAATGCGCCAAACGCGGCTATCATATTGTATTGACCGATATCAACGCAGATGGCCTAAACGCCATCCGATCGGGCATTGAAAGAAAATATGGCATCCGTGTATCGGCGAGGGCATGCGATCTTACTTCCGACAGCAATGTTGCGGAACTGATGGCGTATATCGGGGGTGAAGGCATCTGTGTCAATATGCTTCTCAATGTGGCGGGGATCGACTTTGAAGGCGGTTTCATGGAGCGCGACATCAACCTTGTACTAAGCATCCTGAAGCTCAATCTCGAGGCTACGCTGAGAATTACGCATAAGGTATTGGAGCAACGGAACCGGCAGGAGCGCTGCTATATCGTGTTCGTATCGAGTTTGGCGTCGTTGTGCCCGATACCGCTCAAAGCCACCTATGCCGCATCCAAACGTTTCCTGCTCGATTTCTCGTACGCAATACGGGAAGAGCTGAAGTCACAGAATGTGGCAGTGCTGTCGCTTTGCCCGGGTGGGCTCGCAACGACCAAAGACACCCTCAAAGGGATTGCCGCACAGGGATTTTTTGGGAATGCCACGACCAATCATTTGGAAAAAGTCGTTCACAAAACCATTAACCGCTCTCTTTGCAACAAATCCATCTATGTTCCGGGATTGCTTAACCGTGCCTTTAGTATTCTTGGGAACTTTGTTCCCCGTCGGTTGCTGACCCGCGTGCTGTATGCAAGATGGACACAGGCGCAGCAGAAATGGCTGAAAGTCGACGGGAAATGCATTTGAGTATGGACGTTGTGATGTGACCGGCAAGTATGCTAGTGCCAACGTCGAAATCAAGTTAACGCAATGGGTAGAGCGGCAAGCGAAAGCTTGCCGCTTTTTTATGAGCACAGCGATTTCGCACTGTTCTTATGTGTCAAACCATGATACATTGAAGTCGAAAAATGATACGAATTCGTGTGAAACATGTGAACCGGAGGCGACGGATGGACAGACAACAGATGGGCATGTGCGGCGCCTATTGCGGCGTTTGCGAATGGAAGGAAAAGACGAATTGTCCAGGGTGCACAGGCAGTCTTGGCAAGCCCTTCTGGGGGCAGTGCCTGATCGCAAAATGTGCCATGGAAAGCGGTTATGCACACTGCGGGCATTGCCCGAAACTTCCGTGCGAAAAGCTTCAGAATGCTTTTGAGAACGAGGAACACGGCGACCATGGGGAGCGATTGATCAATCTGCGGAACTGGGCAAACGGCAAAGAGACCTATTTGAAACTCCGCACATTGGATAAGAGCAGCAAACAGGGATAGTCGGAGCCAACTGCAAGTTGATATACAGAGGTGCAGCTGCTGCGGCGGGATTTATCTATACCCACCCACCACCCAATATGGAAGGGGCTCCGCCCCCGGCCCCGATCAGGGGATGCAGTCCCCTGATAACCCCTGATAAACTTCGTCCCTTGCACCAAAATGACATTGTAGCCTTATAAATGCCGTTTGAGTGTATGAATAGACGATGCTAAGTCCGCATGGCGGCAGGGGACTATTCTGATTTGCTTAGTAAATGGGGGAAGGATAACGCCTTGGCTTCCATTTTAGGGACGATAGCGCATGAACCGACCCACTGTTTTCAATGGATCAATGGTTTGAAATTGACGGATAGGGGTATGGAACATCAGGCTACGAATTATAAAAGCTATACACTAGAGGAATACGCAGAAACACGGGAACACCCGTAATGCTGCGCGAAGTTCTTTCGATACATAGAGTAAGCAGCTATCAAATTGAAAAATAGTGTGGGGTTAAAAACATGCTGAGGGTCATTTCATCCGTCATAACCGCCGTGATACTGTTCTATATCTTCTCCTTTGCCTCAAAGTACATCGGCCGCGAGAAGGAGAAAGCCGATGCAAACCGCGTCCGGCTGTCCGTTTTGTACTATAAGCTGGGGCAGATATTTGCGGGGTTTTTCCTGATCATCATGCTGTGCCTCTATGTGTTTGTGGCGATGGAGACAACTATTTTTGTCGCCATCACATTCTCCTTCGGCGTGCTTGCGGGAACGGGATTTTTGTTCATGGCGATGTACAAAAACTGGCTTATCGAATACGGCGAGGATACGATCCGCTATAGGTCGCATTTTGGCCGCAACTATACATTTGGATTCGATCAGATCAAAAAGATCAAAAAGACGCCGACCGGCATTGTCATCCACGCGGAGAAGGCCAAGATTATCGTCGATTACCGCACCATCGGGTTTGAATCGTTCCTCGAGTGGCTGAACCCCAGGCGGGTGATCGAATAGAGCTCTGCAGGCGTATTGCAGGAAGGAGGCGGGATGCCGTTGAACAGTCGCATCCAATTGCCGCGCATTTACCTGTGGGGAGGGGTATTGTGCACCGCCGTGTTTTCTTTGTTGCTGGGCATCTTTGTATATTCAAGCGAGATGATTGCGCTCGTCGCTGCCGTTTTCACGTTCTTTCTTCTGATGGGAATATGCCTTCTTGTGATGTATAGCAACTGGCGCATCGATTACGACAGCAACGGCTTTGCGTTTACAAATGGCATCGGGAAAACGCGGACGTACCGGTACGAGGATATCCTTTCTATAGAACGCGCAGCCAAGGTCATTTTGCATATTTCAAACAGGAGAATTGCCATGGTTCACACTTCCGTTGGGCTTCAACGTTTTTTAACGCTTGCCGAAGCGGGGATGAGGGTGTATAACGAAGATAACGTACATCATCAAGAGGGCGGGGAACAATGAAGGTATTTTTATTGCTGGCCAAAGAAAAGCATACTGCCGTCTCGGTCTATTCGGATCGGGAAGAGGCGGACAGGTTCTCGGTCGGCTATGTTTTGGGCGTGTCGGATGAGGAACTGCTGCTGGCACTGATTTCTCCCGCGGGACGCTATGACGGTTATTCGCTGCTCAAGCTGAACCAGATTTACCGTGTGAACGAATGCGGCTTGTATGAGCAGAAGATCGTCGGTCTGTATGAAAAGGAGCAAATAAAACATGCTCTTTTTCCGATCGACGAATCCAATTTGATGGGATCTATTTTGGCGTTTTCCAAGCAAAAGGGCTACATCGTCCGCCTCGAACTGCTCGACGGCGAGGATTCCGTGCAGGGGTTTTATGACGACAAGTCGGGTAACGTCATCTCCGTATACAGCGTCACCGATTTCGGGGAGCGGGACGGAAAAGCCCATCTCTATACCGACGATATCAGCTGGATCGTCTGCGACGGGGAAGAGGAACAGACGGTGAAGCGGTTGCTGCTGAACGTATAGACGAAAATCGTGGTTGGAATAGTCAAAAAAGGGAGTTGATTGCGATCAACTCCCTTTTTGATTATTCTTTGCCACCTTGTGACAATCTTAACCTTCCCATCCTGTTAAGGAATATAGCTCCAACATACCCTATGACCAATCTCTTATTTCTTAGTCGAAGCGCAGGACAAATTGGAACGGTTTGATGACATGTGCGTCAAACCGGAACGAAGGAATGTGCCTGCACTAAGGCAGGGGATTCTCAAAGGGGATGCAGTCCCCTTTGATTTACTGCAACTTGATGCTCTCCCAGATCTGGTTGTAGATGGCGGTGTAGTCGTTGCCCAGATCGAGGTAGATCTCGCATTGCTTGAGCACCGCTTCGCCGGGATTGTTGATCGGATCGGATGTGTAATCCTCGCCCATGAGCGTTACGGCGGCCTTGTTCACCGTCGGATAGCCGATGTATTCATAGTTCTTGGACGCGACGTTTGCGTCGCAGATATAGTTGAGGAAGCGGTATGCCGCATCGACGCTCTTGGAATCCTTTGTGATTACGATGTTGTCGACGAACACGTTGCTGCCCTCTTTGGGTACGACATATGCAAGATCGGGGTTCTCCTCGATGCAGAGGATCGCGTCGCCCGAATAAACGACGCCGAACGACGCGGAGCCGCCGATCATGGTCTCCTTGATGGTATCGGTCATATACGCTTTGACGATGCCGTCGCTCTTCTGCTTTTTCAACAGCGCCTTTGCGGCGTCAAGATGCGTCTGGTCGCGGTCGTTGAGCGAATAGCCTAAGAATTTGAGCGCCACCGCCATGCTGTCGCGCACGCTGTCGTACATGATAACTTGCGCTTTGTATTTTTTATCGAACAGGATACCCCACGAATCGACGTCTTGTTTGACCTTTTTTGTGTTGTACAGGATCCCGAGCGTGCCCCAGGTATACGGGACGGAATAGGTATTGTTCTTGTCGAATGCCATGTTTTTGAACGAATCGTCGATGTTCTTGAAGTTGGCGATCTTGCTAAGATCGAGCTTCATCAGGCGGTTGTCGGCGATGAGCTTCTCCACCATATAATCGGAAGGAAACAGGATGTCGTACTGAGCGCCGCCGTCCAGCTTTGCCAGCATGGCTTCGTTGGAATCATAGGTGTCATAGAGGACATCGATGTCGGGATTGTCCTTTTTAAACGCCGCGAGCACATCGGGATCGATGTAATCGCCCCAGTTGTAAATGCGCAGCGTCGTCTTCTTCGGCGCGGTGCTGCTGCACCCGGCCACCGATACGAGGCAAAGGACCGTAAGACAAAGGGCCAACAATCTGCAAAACTTTTTCATCTACACTCTCTCCTTTTTCAGTTGCCTGCTGTTGCGAACATTGATGATGATCAAAAGTATCAGTATGCTTACAAACATCAGCGTCGACAGCGCGTTGATCTTGGGGTTCAGCCCGCGGCGCGCCATCGAATAGATGGTCATGGACAGATTGGAAACGTCCTGCGAGGTAAAATAGCTGATGACGAAATCGTCGATGGAAAGCGTGAATGCGAAGATCAGCCCCGTTAAAATGCCGGGCAGGATCTGCGGGAAGATGATTCGGTACAGCGCCGCATGCGGCTTTGCGCCCAAATCGATGGCCGCTTCGTATTGGTTCTGCGGCACCTGCTTGAGTTTGGGCAGCACCGAGAAGATGACATAAGGCAGGTTGAACGTGATATGCGCCAACACCATCGTACCGTATCCGAGCTTGAACCCGCCAAAGATGAACAGCAGCATCAGCGAAATGCCGGTGACGATATCGGGTGCCAGCATCGGGATGTAGGAGATGTTCTCCACAGCCATGGCGCGCTTGCGCTTCATCGCATGGATGCCGACCGCCGCGAACGTGCCTAAGATGGTGGCGCATACCGAAGCAATCAGAGCCACGGAAAGCGTCACCCCGAGCGACTGCATGATGGTGCTGTCGGAAAACAGCTGCTTGTACCATGTCAGCGAAAAGCCGCCCCAGTGGCTCATGGTACGCCCGGCGTTGAACGAATACACGATCAGCGTGACGATGGGCGCATAGAGGAAGATCAAAACGGCGATGATTAAAACCCAGCGGAGCGTTTTCTTCACCATAGCATGCCCCCCTGCGCGTCCTTGTCGTATTTTCGCATCATATAGCTGCTCAACAGCACAAGCGCCATCATGACCAGCGAAAGCGTCGCGCCAAAGTGCCAGTCGCGCATGAAATAGAACTGGTTTTCGATCAGTTCCCCGTACATCGGCACCAGGCCGCCGCCCAGCAGCCGCGATACCGCAAAGGTGGTGATGGCAGGCATGAAACACATGGTGATGCCGGTGATGATGCCGGGCATGGAAAGCGGCAGCGTTACGCGCGAAAAGACGCGCATGGAATTGGCGCCCAGATCTTCCGCCGCCTCGTAGAGGTGCGGTTCGATCTTGATCAAAACCGAATAGATGGGAAGAACCATAAACGGCAAAAAGTTATACACAAGCCCGACGATCACAGCGGTGCTGTTGTACAGCAGCGAGACGTCCTGGAATCCCAAAAAGCGGAGCGCCTGTGCCACAAGGCCGGTGTCGCTCAGAAGGTTCATCCAGGCGTAGGTGCGGAGCAAAAAGTTCATCCACATCGGGATGACGATCAATATCAGAATGGTAGCGCCCCGTTTGAAGTTGCGCGACGCCAAGGAAAGCGCCAGCGGATAGCCGATGAGCAGGCACAACGCCGTCGCTTCCGCCGCCATCAGCACGCTTCTTAGAAATACGCCGATATAGACCGGGTTGAACGCACGCGCGATGTTGAGCGTTGAAAAATGAATGGTGCCGCCTGCGGCAGACGTTAAGCCATAGTACAGCACGATCGCAAGCGGAATGACGATAAAGACGCCCATCCAAAGAAGATAAGGGCCGGCATAGGCGGTTCGCTTCATGCGTCTCCCCCCTCCTCGGCCTGGGCCATCTCTTCCTGTTCACCGGCGAGAGGCTCGTCCGAAACCTTCATGACATGGATGGCGTCCGGCTCCAGCGAGAGCCCGACTTTTTGGCCGATCTCGACGGGGTCGGTGGTGTGCACCATCCACGCCATGCCGTCTTCGCCCAAGAGTTTGATCTCATAATGCACGCCCATAAAGACGATGGATTGCACGGTACAGCCGATCATGCCGGATTCCAAAGGCACGATGTCGATGTCTTCGGGTCGAACGACGATCTCCACCTCTTCGTTTTTGGCAAAGCCCTTGTCGAGGCACGGGAAATCACAGTTCGCGAAACGGCACAGGTAGTCGCGTACCATCGTACCTTCCAACAGGTTGCTTTCACCGATAAAATCCGCCACAAACGAGTTGATGGGCTCGTTGTAGATATCTACGGGGGTGCCGATCTGCTGGATCTGTCCGCGTGACATGACGACGATGGTGTCGCTCATGGTAAGCGCTTCTTCCTGATCGTGCGTCACATACACAAAAGTGATGCCAAGGCGCTGCTGCATTTTTTTCAGTTCAAGCTGCATTTCCTTGCGCATTTTCAGATCAAGAGCGGCCAGCGGTTCGTCCAGCAAGAGCACTTCAGGCTCGTTGATAAGCGCGCGGGCGATCGCCACGCGCTGCTGCTGACCGCCGGAGAGCGAGTCGGGCTTGCGTTTTTCAAAGCCGCTCAACCCGACGAGCTCGAGCATGTCGGTCACGCGCTTTTGTATCTGCTGCTTGGGTATTTTTTTGATGGAAAGGCCGAACGCGATATTGTCGAAAACGTTCAGGTGCGGGAACAGCGAATACCGTTGGAACACCGTGTTGACGCGGCGTTTATAGGGCGGCACATCGTTGATGCGCTCCCCTTCAAACAGAAGGTCACCCGCGTCGGCGCTTTCAAAGCCCGCGATGACGCGAAGCATTGTGGTCTTGCCGCAGCCGGACGGGCCCAAAAGCGTGAGGAATTCGCGCCTCCTTATATAAAGGTCGATGCCGTCCAAGGCGGCTTCCCCCTCATAGCTCTTGCAAATCCCCTTCAATTCAATGATACGATCCGCCAAAGGTGACGACCTCCTGCACTAAAAACTCGGTGGCGATGATACCCACAAGACGCGCAGCGGCGTTTTGCCGTGATTTTGCAATCCGTGCGCCTGTGACGGCGTAAAGCAAAAGGAATCGCCCTTTTTGATTTTATATTTCTGGCTTCCCAACAAAAGCGTCGCTGTGCCCGAAAGAACATAGCCGAATTCTTCGCCTTCGTGCGGATCGTCCGTCTCGCTTTGTTTGCCCGCTTCAAGCGTAAACAAAATGGGTTCCATGCGGTTTTTCTGCGCATGCGGTACAAGCCATGTGATGCTTGTCCCCATCGTTTCGTCCGATTTGGTGAACAGTTCCGCGGGGGCGAAGACCACCTTGTCCAAAGGTTCTTCTTTGAAAAACTCCTGCAAGCTGATCCCAAGGCACTGGAGAATATCCACCAGCGTTGCGATGCTCGGCGAGGTAAGATCGCGTTCCAGTTGGGAGATAAAACCCTTGGAGAGCTCTGCGCGGTTGGCAAGCTCTTCCTGGGTCAGGCCGTACTTCAAACGAAGTTGCTGTATCTGGCGTCCGATATGCACGGGCAACCCTCCCCTTTTGTGGATCTATAGACAGTGTTTTTATACGATATGGCAAACGCCCCGCCGGTGAGGCATAAACATATGCTAAACAATTTGTTTAGCGATGCTTAACTTAAAACGCTATTTATTAAATCACACAAGACCATCACAGTCAAGGGCTTTCATCAAGATTGTGACACGTCCTTTACCTTGCATTGCCTTGGACTTGCGGTTATGATAAAGACAGTTCACATTTGAGGAGCAGAGGATGAAACGGTTTCAAATAGCGGCGCTGTTTTTGGCTTTGGGCATACTGCTGCTGGGATGTCAAAACAGCCAAAGCGCACAGCCGACGCCGGCAGCATCGCCTTCATTGTCCCACTTTGAAAGCTATGTTTCCCAGACGGCTTTTTCCTTTCCCAAAAGCTGGCAATACCAGGAGGATGAGGATTATATACAGGGCTTGACGGCGGCGTTCACGTTCACGGGAGGCACCGTTGGCATCCAGTTTGTGTGGCTCAGCGATCAGCAGGCAAAGAGCAACGTGTTTTTGCAGCAGATCGAGATGGACGACGTACAAGAGCAAGCGCTAAGCGCCGGACCGTATGCGGGAAAACTTATCTCGGGGGTGCAGAGCGGGGCATATACCATAGCTTACGAGGGAAGCCGAAGCTGGTACGACACCGCGCCCAGGCTTTTCATGCGCGTCGTGCTGCAGGCTGCGGATCAGGCTACCTTTACCAAAGAGCGCGGCAACCTGCTGGCGATGTTAGGCAGCGTCACGATACAGACCGATGCCAACCCGCCCGCCATCGACATGACCCAACTGGACACATACGATTTTAAAAGCGATTTCGGCTTTTCGATCAAGACGCCGCAGCAATGGATGCTGCAGCCCGAAGGCGACGCCGAGCACGAGACCCTTACACTGTCCTTTAGCGTGCAAAGCGGGGACAACACGTATCGCACGGAGCTGGCAACGGTGACGAGGACGGAATTCGACGCCGTCATCAAAAGCCTGAAGGATCTTGAAAAATACGACGACGTTTACAATTATACATTCGCTCAATCCGGCGGCATCTCGAACATGACCTGCCTGCAGGAGGGCAAGATCAACAGGGTAAGCGTTATGATGCAGAAGGTAGGCTCCAGGTACCGGTATCTGTGGGTGAGCAGCAAACTGCGCCCGATGCTGGACGCCGCCTATTATCAAAGCGTCATTGTGCCAATAAACCAAAGCATTCTTTGGAAGAAATAGCAGGAGGTATCCATGGCTCTGTCGGGTTGGGAACCGAAGGAATTTTTTCGGTATTTTGAAGAGATAAGCGCGATACCGCGCGGGTCGTACAACGAGAAGGGCATCGCGGATTATCTGGAATCGTTTGCCGGGATGCACGGGTTGCCGTGCCTGCGCGATTCCTTACACAACGTGATGATCAAAAAGACCGGTTCGAGGGGCAAAGAGAATCTTCCATCCGTACTGCTGCAGGGACATACCGACATGGTGTGCGAAAAGAACGCGGCGACGGTGCACGATTTTGAACGCGACCCGATCGATCTGGTGTTGGACGGCGACAAGCTTCGCGCGAACGGTACGACGCTCGGCGCGGACAACGGCGTAGCGGTGGCGATGATGCTGGCGCTGCTGGCGGACGACAAGATCGTCCACCCGCCGCTGGAATGCCTGTTCACCGCGCAGGAAGAGGTGGGGCTTTTGGGCGCCGCCAATATCGACGGAAGCTGGATCGAGGCGCAGACGATGGTCAATCTCGATTCCGGACCCGAGAGCACCGCCATCGTCAGCTGCGCGGGCGGCATGCGCATGGATCTGACCAAACGCTTTGCGCCCCAGACGGTCTGCGCGCAGGCGTATAGGATATCGCTCACGGGGCTGATGGGAGGACACAGCGGCACAAGCATCAACCGCCACAGAGCGAATGCCAACAAGCTGATGGGGCGGATATTGTATGCGCTGCCGCCGTTTCATCTGGTGTCCATCGAAGGCGGAAGCAAGGACAACGCGATCCCGCGCGAGTGCTTTGCGGTGGTCACGGCACAAAATGCACAGGCGCTCACCGATGCGGTAGCTGCCATGGCGGAAACGATACGCCTTGAACTGGGCGAATCCGATGCCGGATTCTGTGTCGGTGTCGAGGGCATAGGCGAAACGAAAGAGCAGATGAGCACGAAGGACACGAAGGACATCGTATCGCTTCTGATGATAGCGCCCAACGGCGTGTTGAGCATGTCCCACAGCATGGAAACGCTGGTGGAGACATCGGTGAACATGGGCGTCATACGCACAAACGGCAACGCCGTTGTCTTTACCTTTTCCCCGCGTTCAAGCGTTGAGAGCAAGCAGGATGAGACGGAAAACCGCATCCGACTGCTCGGCGAGGCGTTTTCGTGCGATATTCGCTCCTACAACCGGTATCCGGGCTGGAAATACAACCCCGATTCGAAAGCGCGCATCGTGCTTCAGCAGGTGTACCGCGAGCTGTTTGGCAGTGAGATCGAGATCAAAGCGATCCATGCCGGGCTTGAATGCGGCATCCTTCTGAGCAAAGCGCCGCAGCTTGACATCATCGCGACAGGCGCCGAGGAACACGATGTGCATACGCCCGACGAATATCTGGTGCTGCCGTCGGTGGATCGGCTTTGGAGGCTGGTAAAGGGTTTGCTGGCCAGGTTTTGCGAGCCTATGAAGTCGGTATAGCGGGACTGGGATCGATTGACTTGTCTTTTCATTTATACAAGGAAAAGGTATAATGAGCGAGGTTAGGAGTGAACGCCTTGGCAAATATTGTTTATTCGATCGTTGTTCCGTGCTTTAACGAGCAGGAAGTGCTGCCCCAGACGCATCAACGCCTGAGTTCCGTTATGAAGGGGATGAACGAACCGTATGAGATCCTCTATATCAACGACGGCAGCCGGGACAATACGCTGCCGGTTCTAAAGAAGATATACGAAGCGGACGAGCATGTGGTGGTGATTTCCTTTTCGCGCAACTTCGGCCAACAAGCGGCGTCGAGTGCCGGTTTGGATGCGGCGCGCGGCAAGGCGGTCATCTTGATAGACGCCGATCTGCAGGATCCGCCCGAAGTCATCCCCGAGATGGCGGCTGTTTGGAAACAGGGCGACGCCGACATCGTATACGGCAAGCGCAAGAGCCGCGAAGGGGAAACCGCTTTTAAAAAGCTGACCAGTGCGATGTATTACCGTACATTCCGCTTCTTGACAGGCAACAACGCGCCGCTGGACACAGGTGATTTCCGGCTGATGGACCGCAAGGTGGTGGATCAGCTGGTGTCGATGGGCGAGCACAACCGGTATTTGCGCGGCATGATCGGCTGGGTTGGCTTTACGCAGGTTCCGGTGGAGTTTGAGCGCAAACAGCGCGCCGCGGGCGAGACGAAGTATGGTTTTAAGCAGATGATGCGCCTGGCGATGGACGGCATTTTCGCGTTTTCCATCAAACCGCTTACGTTGGCAAACCGGCTGGGTACGCTGTGCGTGTTCGGCAGCGTCACAGCGCTGATCGTGCAGCTGATCCTTTTGTTGACGGGAGCGGATATCACCGCAACGTCGTTCGCGCTGACGGGCATTTATCTTCTGTTGGGATTCCTGTTTATGAGCGTCGGCCTGATGGGGAACTATCTGGGCCGCGTCTATGAAGAAGCGAAGAACAGGCCGCTGTACATCGTGGATGAGTTTCACCGCAAGGGCACAAAAGCGCTCAAAGAAACCGAGGAATAGATTGGCATAAAAGAATCGCAACGGCAGGCGGGTTTATACCGCCTGCAGCAGACCGGACAACAAACAGAAACGGAGGGCTTTTTTATGATCGATCCAAGACAGCGCGAATTGGCGCGCAACCTGATCAACTATTCGCTGAAGCTTCAAAAAGGCGAGAAGGTATGGCTGAACCTGTCGGATGTCGACGACGGCATGGCCTGTGCGCTGGTGGAGGAAACGTATAAGGCGGGCGGATACCCGTTTGTGGTGATGCAAAACGGCCGTGTGGAGCGGCAGGTCATGCGCGGCATGACAAAGGAACACGCAGAGCTCCGCACGCAGTTCGACTTGCCAAAAATGCAGGCGATGGATGCGTTTATAGGCGTTCGCGGCTCGCACAACGTATTTGAATCGGTGGACGTGGACGAGGATATCCAGCGGATGCACAGCATTGTGTACAACAAGCCGGTGCATATGGAAACGAGACTGAAAAAGAAATGGGTGGTGCTTCGCTACCCGAACCCGTCCATGGCGCAGCTGGCGCAGATGTCTACCGACGCGTTTGAGGAGTTTTATTTCTCCGTGTGCAATCTGGATTATGCCAGGATGTCAAAGGCCATGGATCCGCTGATCGATCTTATGGGGCGTACCGACCGCGTGCGCATCATAAGTCCCGGCACCGATTTGTCGTTTTCCATCAAAGGCATACCGACGATCAAGTGCGACGGCGAACGCAACATACCGGACGGGGAAATCTACACGGCTCCCGTGATCGACAGCGTGAACGGCGTCATCACCTACAACACGCCGTCGATGGTTTCCGGCTTCAAGTTTGAAAATATCCGTTTTGCTTTCCGCGACGGGAAAATCGAGGAAGCGAGCAGCAACGATAACCTCCGGATCAACAAATATCTGGACACCGACGACGGCGCTCGGTTCATCGGCGAGTTCGCCATCGGCGTCAACCCCAACATCCATTTGCCGATGCTCGACACGCTCTTTGACGAGAAGATTGCCGGATCCATCCACTTCACACCGGGCAACGCATACGATGAGGCGGACAACGGCAACAAATCCTCCGTCCACTGGGATCTAATCCTGATCCAGACGCCGGAATTCGGCGGCGGCGAAATCTATTTTGACGATGTTCTGATTCGTCGCGACGGGATGTTCGTGATCCCCGAACTGTTCGGGCTGAACCCCGAAAATTTGCGCTAAGGAGATTCACATGCGGGACAGTAGGATGGAAAAGCTTGCGGATGTGCTCGTGCACCATGCGATGCGCGTTGAAAAAGGGAACAACGTGGCATTGATAGCCCGTGATCCGAACCTGGATTTTTTGGAATTGATGGTCAAAAAGGTGCAGCAAGCCGGGGGCAAGCCGTTTGTGGACATGGCATCGTCGCGCGTGGCGCGTCTGGTTATGCTCCATACCGACGAGGAAATGACCAAACTTCGCGCACAGTTCGCCTGTGCCCAGTTTGAACATATCGACTGCTCGATGCATTTCTACGGCGAACACAATGACCTGGAGACAAGCGATGTACCGACACAGACGCAAACGATGGTAAGCCGCCTCTATAGACAGCCGCTGGATGTCGTGATGCGCAAAAAGAAAACGCGCTGGGTGGTGGTGCAGTGGCCGACCAGCGAAGCAGCACAGAAGGCGCAGATGTCGACGGAGGCGTTTGAGGATTTCTTCTTCGACGTGTGCTGCGTCGATTACGACAAGATGCAAAAGGATCTCGATCCGCTCAAAGCATGGATGGAAAAGACCGACAAGGTGCATATCACAGGACCGGGGACGGATCTGACGCTGTCTATAAAGGGACAGATCGCCATCCCCTGCGCGGGGCAATACAACATCCCGGACGGGGAGATATTCACGTCGCCGATCCGTGAGAGCATCAACGGTACCGTGCTATTCAACGCGCCGAGCGTTGAGGGCGGATACCGCTTTGAGAATATTCGGCTGCGTTTTGAAAACGGGAAATGCGTCGAGGCTTCGGCGAACAACACGCAAAGGCTCAACGAGCTTTTGGATACCGACGAAGGCGCAAGGTATGTCGGGGAGTTTGCTCTTGGGGTAAACGCGCACATTCAAAAGCCGATGTGCGATACGCTGTTCGACGAGAAGATTGGCGGATCGTTCCATATGGCGCTCGGCGCGTGCTATGACGAGGCGCCCAACGGCAACCAGAGCGCCATGCATTGGGATATGGTTTGTTTACAAAACAGCGGCGGCGAAATCTATTTTGACGATGTTCTGATACGAAAGGACGGGCAATTCGTCTTAAAAGAGCTGATGGGATTAAACGTGTAACCAGGATGTAACTTATGGCCGGTTGCAGGAAGCTGCATGGATGCATGAAACACAAAGGCGGCGGATAAACTGACCCGAAGGCTATCAGCGTATTTTCCCTGCGCAATGCTTGCGATTTTGTGAAAGTTTTGGTAATATGGTAGTCGCAGGAAAACCAAAAGAATTTGATTGACAAAAATCCTAAGGAGGTTAACATTATGGCAATTAAAGTAGGCATCAATGGTTTCGGCCGGATCGGGCGTTTAGCATTCCGCGTGGCGCTGGAAAAACCCGAAATCGAAGTCGTAGGAATCAATGACCCGTTCATCGATCCCGCATACATGGTTTACATGCTTAAGTATGATTCCGTGCATGGCAGATTCGAGGGTGAAGTTTCCGAAAAAGACGGCAAGCTCGTCGTCAACGGCAAAGCGATCACGATTTTCCAGGCGATGGATCCCAAGGATATCCCGTGGAACAGCTGCGGCGCCGAGTACATCATCGAATCCACCGGCGTGTTCACGGACAAAGCGAAAGCTGCGGCCCACTTCACCGGCGGCGCGAAGAAGGTTGTTATCTCCGCTCCCAGTGGCGATGCGCCGATGTTTGTCATGGGCGTCAACCAGGATACGTATACGAAGGACATGGACGTCGTATCCAACGCCAGCTGCACGACCAACTGTCTGGCACCTTTGGCGAAAGTCATCAACGATAACTTCGGCATCGTCGAAGGCCTGATGACCACCGTTCATTCCATCACCGCGACACAGAAAACCGTTGACGGTCCTTCCAAGAAGGATTGGCGCGGCGGCCGCGCGGCGGCGCACAACATCATCCCCTCCTCCACCGGCGCTGCGAAGGCCGTTGGTGTGGTTATTCCGGAACTCAACGGCAAACTCACCGGTATGTCCCTGCGCGTTCCCACGCTGGATGTGTCCGTTGTTGATTTGACCTGCCGTCTTGCGAAAGAAGCCACCTATGCCGAGATCTGCGCCGCAGTGAAAGCTGCTTCCGAAGGCGCGATGAAGGGCATTCTTGGCTACACCGAAGATGCGGTCGTATCCAGTGATTTCATCCACGATCCGCGTACCTCCGTGTTTGATGCGGGCGCGGGCATCGCGTTGAACAAGAACTTCGTGAAGCTCGTTTCCTGGTATGACAACGAGTGGGGCTTCTCCAACAAGCTGTGCGATCTGATCATCCACATGAGCAAGGTCGACGCGAAGTAAACCTGAATGAACAGCAAAAAGTCCCGAGCGATCGGGACTTTTTTTGTGGAGAAATACGCTATACTATTTTATCGATAGTACACTGTTCGGAAGATGGTCGGGTAGACCGAGAGGAACTGTGACAGCGTAGTACGGGTGCTGGAACCCGGATCGTTGATGAGAAAGCCGGAGGCAGTCAAGGTATCGCCGCCCGTAAAGCCCTTTATCACAACAAAGTGCGTGCTCCCGGAGGATGTCTTGGCGCCCACGATCACGGGCTTTCCGTTTTTGAGCAGCGTATAGATTTCGCTGTAACCCACAGCGCCGTCCAACAAATAGTTGCTCGGCCAATACAGGGCTCCGCCAGCGGTGTATTGCAGCCTGCTTTCCATGACACTCGGCGTCACAGTACTTGCGGAATGGTACGATTCCATCATCGCCAGCGCGGTCGTAGCGCAGCCGATATCCGAAATTGTTCTGCCCGAATCGCCCACCTCGACGTTTGCCCAACGGCTGTCCGTCTGCTTATAGCTCGGCACGGCTAGCGATAGTGCCGGATAGGCCTGGGTCGCGGGCGAAGTACTGCCGCTTATCGTTCCCAGGTAGGAACGGCTTGCATAGCCTGTTTTGTTGCCATCGTATACGACGTATGCAAAACTGCCTGAAACGGACAGCTTAACAACAATCGTTCCGTTGGCCAAGGCAGCCTGTATCCCGTATGTGGTGGACGGACCGCTTCGGATGTTGAGCGACGTTGCGTTGACACGCATGGCTGTGCTGCCAAAAACCGGTGTGATGAAAGGGGCGTAGCAGTAGCCGTATTTGCCGCTGCCGATGCCGACGCGCCACCAGTCGCCACTCTTTTCATAGAGCGTCACGTAGCTGTCGCGGGGAAGCGTCGCAATGCCTGCAGAGGTTGAAGAGGGCGCGCTGCGCACCATCAGTACGGTGCTCTGTGTGGTTACCTTTCCCGCTGTCGGCGCTTGCGCGGATGCCTGTGCCAATCCATGGGGGGAAATCAATATGAACAGGCACACTAGCGCCATCAAAGTCGTCAGGAGTCTTTTCATGGTCTTCCTCCTTTGGGATTTGTTGCTCTTAGCGTAACATATTTGTAACATATAAGAAACGAACAATATATGGAAATGGGCTTATAGACGAATTGGCAGAGAATGTGGATGGCTAAAAAAGGATGCCGGGGGATATCTAATCCCACCCACCACCCAATATTGACGGGGCTTCGCCGGGCGTTCGCCCTTCAAGGGGGATCCTATTCCCCCTTGAGTATTCCCCCTGAGTCACCGGTTCATAGAGATGAACCGGCGGGTAGCGAAGTTTTCCGCATCGCATGAAGCTCCGCTCGCGGAAAACGGATTTATTCAAGAGGGCGAGTATCGCCCCTTGATGACCCCACTCATTTCCGCCGTTCGAAGATCCCGAAGGGACTACAAGATCAACATTTTGGAAAATACGGCACATAGACGACAGGCAGGAACGGGTGACAGTTCCTGCAAACAACTGCTCCACGCAGTGGCCGTTTTAAGAGGGGGAGGGGATCGCCAAGGGGCCTGGGGAGAAAATCGGAAGTCTCCCCGGCCCCTTGGCAAAGAAAAACAGAGGCTGTTCCCTGCGAGAGAATTTATCCTTTGCCTCTGAAAAGAATGGGCTCAGCTTGCGCTGTCTTAGCTTCATCACATGTTTTCAGAACTTCGGCTCCTTGGTAAAAAGAAAGCGAAAGATGGTTCTTAACCAAGGGATAATCAATCATCAAAACAAAATGAATAAAAACAAGCGAAACAAAGAAAGGGGATTGTCAAAACAAAGGCAATCCCCCGTAAGCATTATCATTGCGATGGCAAAAGCGATTTGGGTAGTTTTTTGTAAAGCCAGGCGGCCAGAAAACACTTGAACACATCCGTCGGGACAAACACAATCGCGCCCGAATAGAGAATGCCCCAAAGCGATACGCTTTTCCCGAGATACAGGGTCCGGATCGCAACAAGGTATGCAACGCCGATGCAATAGATGAGCAGGAACCCCGCGACACAGCATAGCGCGTGATAGCGCACGGATCCGTCAGGCCGCTTTTTGGATAAAGTACCGATCAGATACGCAGCGGGACCGAAGGCCAGTATATATCCGAAGGACGGCTGCAGCACGTACATGAATCCTCCGCCGCCGCTAAAGACCGGCAAGCCGATCAATCCGGCTGCCATATACAGCAGCGCCGAAAGCAAACCCAGCCTGGGTCCAAGTATCAGGCCGCTTAGAAAGACGAACATCGTCTGCATCGTAAACGGTACATAGGGCAGCGGGATGCGTATCATGGCGCCCACCATGATCAGCACCGCAAACAGGGCGCAATAGGCCATTTCCCGCGCAGATAGGCGTTTCACAGCATCCACCTCCGATGACAGGATAGCAGGGTTGAGGCCAATTGTAAATACAATTAAAAAACAAGGTATACAATGGCTCCTCTTTGGTGCAAGGGTTTTTTATGCGAGAATTGTCGAATAATGTTAACGCAAAAAACGCAGGCTTAAGCTGTTGTAAAAAAAAGACGACTCAGAATATTGTAAAGAATTTTCAATAGTGCTATTATGTCATGATAATCCCACATGAATGAAAGCAAAGTTGAGGAGACAGGCGTTGATGGGGTGGATTGTTGGTTTCGTGGGCGGATTCGCCGGATACACCTTTCTGAAGAAGGCTACCACAGCGCTTGCGGCGGGGCAGATAGGCACAATGGCTGTTATGCTGCTTTTGAACGTTGGTTGCCTTGCGATCACGGTAGCGATTGTCGCGGTATTTTTCAAAGATCAACTGATGGCCTGCGGATTGTCGTTGGCAGGTTCGCTGATTGTTTTCTCCGCATTGCCAAGCATTAAGCTGATGCGAAAAAGAAAGAAGAGAACTGAAATATGAGCGCTTGGATACAGTCGGGAATTGCCGTTATAGTAGCGGGACTCTCTTATATTTGGTTGCACGCAACACAAAAAAGACAACCAAAGCGGGAAGGGACGCGCATCGCGTGGATGCCGATTGCGCTTTTTCTGGTTTGCGTAATGGGCGCCGTCGGGTTTTCACTTTACCTGGGGCTGGCATATGTGTGGGAATTTACAGCCGTCATCGCTGTACTGGCTGTGTTATACCGGATTCTCGTTGTACCCCGTCTGAAGGAAAAACCCAATGGAATTCAAAGTCTCATCGAGGCCGGTGTAGCAGAAGCGATGCCGGTTCAAAGGAAACCCGAAAACCCCAAAAGCGCCAAACGTTTGCGGTTTTTGCAAAAGGCGTTGTTTTTGGGTTCGTTATGGTTTGCATTTGGCCGTATCATGACAGCCGTTTATGGAACCGCTGAGGGACAACTCAACGTTGAGCTCTTTCCGGAAACCGTAAAGGTGTTTGGTCTTTCTTTAAGCCGCAGCATCGTCGATGTCTGGGGAATCATCGCGGTGATGACAGTTTTGGCCATCCTGTTTCGGGTGTTCGTGGTTCCCAGGTTCACCGACAAGCCAGGAAAACTGCAAAACCTGGTCGAAACGAGCATTGAAGCCATCGGACAATATACGCACGGAAAACTTCATGTAGCGACCGATGCATTGGCCTGCTATATGTTTACCATAGCGCTTCTGATGATCGGCAGCGCACTGATTGAACTCATTGGGCTAAGGCCACCGACGGCTGATTTGAAGCTGACGCTGTCCATGGCGTTGATTACGTTTATAATGATCAACTACTACGGCATCAAAGAGAAGGGTTTGATTGGGCGGATAAAAAGCATGGCACAGCCCAAAGCATTCATTCTTCCCATTCGTTTGTTGACCGACTTGGCAGTTCCGGTATCCCTTGGTTGCCGTCTGTTTGGCAATATGTTGGGCGGAATGGTTGTTATGGACTTGCTGAAGATGGCGCTGGGAGCAAACGGCATCGGCGTACCATCCATAGCGGGTCTATATTTCAACATCTTCCATCCGCTGATTCAAACATATATTTTCATTACGTTATCCCTTACCTTCATCAACGAAGCAGTGGAATAAATTTAACTAGTTTTAAGGAGGAGTATTATGAACTTTATTGGAGCGGCATTGGCGCTTTTGCCGGCATTGGGCGCTGGATTGGGAATGGGCTATGCCACCGCAAAAGCAGTAGAGGCAATGGCTCGCCAGCCTGAAGCATCGGGCAAGATCACAACGATTTTGCTGCTTGGTTTGGGGCTTACAGAGTCTACAGCCATATACGGCTTTATCACGGCACTTATCATGGTCTTTAAATGATAGAGAAGTAGAGAGGCACATAAAATGGAACTGGATTTTAAGACCATTCCGATGGAACTGGTCATCAACATAGCGAATATCGTTATCCTGTTCGTCATACTTCGGATGCTGGTCTATAAACCTGTGAAGAAGTTCATGGACAAGCGCAGCGAGCGCATAGCACAGGAATTGCAAGAAGCGAAAGAAAAGCACGACCAGGCGGAAGAAGAGCAGAAGAATATGTCGCAGATGCTGTCCAAAATGGAGCAGTCAACAACTGCCGCTTTGAAGGAAAAGCAGACGCTGGCGATGCAGGAAGCGGACTCGATCGTGCAAAGCGCGAAAAGAGAAGCCGTCAGCATACTGCACGCCGCACGCGAACAGGCCAATGAGGCGCACCGCGACGCCCTTGTCAACATGAAGGTCGAAGTGGCGAAGCTGTCTGTGGACATCGCGGAAAAGCTGCTTGCGCGTGAACTGCAGCAGAAGGACAATGAAGAATTGGTCAATGAATTCTTCGAGAAGGTGAGCTAAGATGAGCAAGGTGGAACTGCGCATTGCCGGCCCCTGGACACAGGAGCAGGTCGATGCTTTATGCAGCCGCTTGGCCAATAAATATGACAAAGCGGCATCGTTTAAAGTCATCCCGGATGAAACGCTCATTGGCGGGTTCATCGCGAAGGTGGATGGCAAGGTGCTGGACAACAGCCTCAAGAGTAAGCTGGAAGGGCTTCGCACGGCTTTGACGTCGGACAAATAATCGGAGGTACGCAGATGCAAATTCATGCTGACATGGATATCAATGCGATCCTCAAAGCGCGCATCGATTCCTATGAAGCAAAGCCGCAAATATATGCAGCTGGAACAGTTACATCTTCCGCCGATGGCGTCGTGCATGTCGAAGGACTTCCCGGCAGACGGTATGGAGAACTTCTTGAATTTGAGGACGGAGTGTTTGGCATTGCGCTGGACCTTCGCCTTGAAGGCGTGGGCGCTGTGCTTCTGGCGGTTGGCGATAATGTAAACGTCGGATCTGAGGTCAAGGGTACCGACAGAGTCGTGGAGATTCCGATTGGTGAAGAGCTTTTAGGCCGCGTCATCGACCCGATCGGCCGCCCGCTGGACGCGCGGAAATTGTCTGTCAAAAAATACCGCCCGATCGAGCAGCCCGCTCCCGCCATCATTCAGCGGCAAAAGGTAAACGGCCCGCTGATGACAGGATTGTTGAGCATCGACTCGATGATCCCCATCGGCAAGGGGCAGCGTGAATTGATCATCGGCGACAGGCAGACAGGCAAAACGGCCATCGCATTGGATACAATGCTCAATCAGAAGGGCAAAAACGTCATCTGCATCTACTGCGCAATCGCGCAGAAGGCTTCTTCGGTCGCACAGATCGTTCGGACGCTGCAGGACGCGGGAGCCATGGAATACAGCATCGTGGTGGCTTCAACGGCAAGCGATGGCGCTGCGATGCAATACATCGCGCCGTATGCGGCTTGTTCCATCGCGGAAGGCTTTATGTATCAGGGACGCGACGTGCTTGTCATCTACGATGATTTGAGCAAACACGCGGTGGCCTACAGGACGATGTCGCTTTTGCTGCGTCGTCCGCCGGGCCGCGAAGCGTACCCGGGCGACGTGTTCTACCTGCACAGCAGGCTGCTGGAGCGTTCCGCGCATCTGTGCGATGAGCTGGGCGGCGGCTCCATCACGGCACTGCCGATCGTGGAAACGATGGGCGGAGATATTTCCGCTTATATTCCTACCAATGTCATCTCCATCACGGACGGACAGATATATTTGGAGAGCGAACTGTTCCACGGCGGTTTTAGGCCTGCCATCAATGTCGGGCTTTCGGTTTCCCGTGTCGGGCGAAGCGCGCAATTTGACGCGATGAAAAAAGTGTCGGGCTCGCTGCGCATCGAATTGGCGCAATACCGGGAGATGGCCGTCTTCGCGCAGTTTGGTTCGGACGTCGACACCGCCACCAAAAGAATGCTGGAACGCGGCACGCGGCTGACGGAAATATTGAAACAGAGCCAAAAGAGCCCGATGTCGCTTTCAAACCAGACAGCGTTGTTGCTGGCGTTTACGCTGGGTGCGTATGAACAAGTCGAAGTTCCGAACTTAAAGGCATTTGCCAAGCAAATGCTCCTGTATCTTCATGCGAACAATCATATGTCGATGTCGCGCATTGACTCCTACGGGGAATTGAGAAATGAAGACAGGGAAGCGCTGAGTGAGTCTATCAAAGCGTTTGCGGAGGCCGCGTTGCATGAGCAATCTCAATGAGGTCCGCCAACACATCGGCGCCGTATCGCAGACCAGGAAAATAACCAATGCGATGTACCTGCTCTCTACCTCGCGTATGCGGCGGGCGATCCTGCACGCGGATTACAACCACGAGTATTTCATACGGGTGCGCACCAGCATGCGCGGTATCCTGGCGCGTTCGGAAAGCGTCAGCCATCCGTACCTTGTAGAACATCCCAAAGAGGAACGGGCGGCATTTATCGTCATAGCCGGAGACAAAGGGCTGTGCGGATCGTACAACGAAAACGTGCTGAACCTGGCATATGAGCGCATGCAGCAATATCAGAAATGTTATCTTGCGACCATTGGTATCGTCGCTACACAGTTTTTTATTAAAAAGGGCATTACGCCCGATATGGAGTATCTGGGCGTTGCCCAGAATCCGACACTGACCGACGCGCGCCGCATCGTGGAGCAGGTTTTTGATATCTACGACGCCGGCACGATGGATCAGGTGTTCATCGTCAGCACGCGCTTTATCAACTCCATGGTGCAAAAGCCGCACTGTGCGCGCCTGCTGCCGTTGGAGATGGCCGATTATATCGACATCGAGACCGAAGTGGAAGAGCACGGAGACCTTCTGTTTTTGCCCTCCGACCAGGCGGCATTTGATATGCTGGTACCGCAATACGCGATAGGCCTGTTGTACGGATCGCTGGTGCAGGCGATCGCCTCCGAGCATAGCGCCCGCATGAATGCTATGCAGCAGGCGACCAAGAATGCGGACGATATGATCAAGCGCCTTAACAAGGAATACAACACGGCACGGCAGTTTGCGGTAACACAGGAGATCGTTGAGATCGTGGGAGCTGCCAATGCCATGGAAGGAAATATGTGATGCAACTTAGAAACAACGGCGAAATCATCCGCATCGCAGGACCGGTATTGGATGTAAGGTTCGAAAAAGGGGAAGAACCCGCGATCCACAACCTGCTGCATGTACGCGGCACCACCGTGTATCTCGAAGTGGAAGCGCACATAGAGCAGGGTGTGGTCCGTGCCGTTGCGCTTGTAGCCACCGAAGGCCTCAAATGCGGGCTGATTGTGGATGATACGGGCGATGGCATCACCGTTCCCGTTGGCGATGCCGTGATAGGCCGCGTTGTGGACGTTTTGGGAAGGCCGATCGACGGGAAAGGACCCATCAAGACCGATCTTCGCTGGCCGATTCACCGGCTGGCACCGGCATTCGCGGATCAGAACCCGGCTACCGAGATACTTGTGACCGGGATCAAGGTCATCGATCTGCTCACACCCTACCCCAAGGGCGGAAAGATCGGGCTGTTCGGCGGCGCGGGCGTTGGCAAGACGGTGCTGATCATGGAGATGATCCACAATGTCGCCATCAACCACGGCGGGTTTTCGGTATTTACCGGCGTCGGAGAGCGCAGCCGTGAAGGCAACGAACTGATGGTCGAAATGGCCGAAAGCGGCGTCATAGACAAGGCGATCCTGGCATTCGGGCAGATGAACGAGCCGCCGGGAAGCCGCATGCGCATCGCGCTGACAGGTCTTACCATGGCCGAATACTTGCGGGATGTCAAAAACCAGGACGTCCTGCTGTTTATCGACAATATTTACCGCTTCGTGCAGGCGGGCAATGAAGTGTCTGCTATGCTTGGGCGCGTGCCCTCCGCCGTCGGATATCAGCCGACGCTGGCCAACGAGCTGGGTGCTCTGGAGGAGCGCATCGCTTCGACCAAAAACGGATCCATTACATCGGTGCAGGCGGTATACGTGCCGGCGGACGATTTAACCGATCCCGCGCCCGCTACCATCTTCACGCATCTTGACGCGACGACGGTGCTGTCCCGCGCCATCGCGGAGCAGGGCATCTATCCGGCGGTAAGCCCGCTGGATTCTATGAGCCGTATCCTCGATCCAGACATCGTGGGCGAAGAGCATTATACGGTAGCCAAACGCGTGCAGGAAATGCTGCAGCGCTACCGCGAGCTGCAGGATATCATCGCGATTTTGGGCATGGACGAACTGTCGCTGGAAGACCGGCAAACGGTTTACCGCGCCAGGAAGATACAGCAGTTTCTCTCCCAGCCTCTGCATGTTGCGGAAGCGTTTACGGGCCAGCCCGGTCGGTTTGTAAAGCTGGAAACGACGATCGAAGATTTCAGGGCGATCGTGGACGGCGAGGCGGACGACCTGCCCGAACTGGCGTTTTCCATGGTAGGTGATCTGGAAGAAGCCAGGCAAAAGGCCAAGGCAATGGAGGCATCATGAGCACGTTTCAACTGGATGTGCTGACGCCCGAACGCCGCTTTTTCTCCGATCAGGTGGAAGCGGTGACGGTAAACGGCATCGACGGGGAAATGACCATCTTAAAAAACCACGAGCCGATAGTCGCTGTGCTGGCAATCGGCAAGGTGCGCTTTAAGCTCAAGGACGGCACATGGCGCACGGCTGTCAACAGCCAGGGTTTTATCGAGGTGGAACACGAGGGTGTGACCATCTATGTTCAGGCATGCGAATGGCCGGAGGAAATCGATATCAACCGCGCGAAAGCCGCGAAGGAACGGGCAGAACGGCGTCTAAGGGAACAGCGCAGCCTGATGGAATACCATCATACGCAGATATCGCTTGCCCGCGCGATGGCACGGCTTCGCGCCACAACACAGCGGAGCATTGATACGGAATAGAGCAATATAGATAAAACGAAAAAGGAAGGGAGCACCCCTTCCTTTTTCGTTTGGAGCAGCAATTCCTCCACCCCAATCATCTACTACTACGACGCAAACGGAAAA
This sequence comes from uncultured Christensenellaceae bacterium, assembly GCA_942492795.1. Classification (GTDB taxonomy): domain Bacteria; phylum Bacillota; class Clostridia; order Christensenellales; family QAND01; genus RGIG3178. The sequence continues at coordinate 269,529 of OW818639.1, read as the reverse complement.
CTGTTCGGGTTGAAGTACAACGGAACGGATTACTTCTATGTGCGCAACGTACAGGGTGATATAATCAAGATTGTGGATGTCAACGGCGACACGCAGGTGCAGTACAACTACGATGCGTGGGGCTACATCCAATCCGTCACCGGGAATCTGGCATCTACTCTCGGCCAGGCCAACCCCTACCGCTATCGTGGATACCGGTATGACAATGAAACGGGGCTGTATTATCTGCAAAGCAGGTACTATAATCCGGTGTGGGGAAGATTCATTAATGCGGATAGTTTTGGCGGAAAAACAGGAGAATTGCTTTCACACAACCTGTTTATCTATTGCCAAAACAACCCAATCATGTATTTGGATGAGACAGGGCATTTTCTGACAGCTGCTCTTGCTGTAGTATATGTGGTTGCATTAGCAAGTGTTGCGGTTTTGACAGTAGCTTTTGAATTAACACAGACGCTAAATAGAACGCATTCGGAAGCACCTTCTGAGTCTGATATAGCAAAAATAACTGCAGTTGGTCTACTTGTAGATACTATGGCAAAAGTAGTGAAACCACCCAAAAAGTCAGTTATTTATCGTAGCGCTACTGGGACTTTAAAGAGCTTAACACCAAGACCAGTAGACATAAATGGCTTATCTTTCTCACTGATACCTCCTCAAGGGAAGTGGGTAGCTACTACAATGGAAGCAGTAAATGCTACCGGAGTATTAATAGCTGTTAGCGACCACGATAATCACGTTATTATTATGCCAGTAGAGCCTGGAACGATGCAGAACTGGATAGATTCTAGAGAAAATGCGGATACTTCGCCGCACCTATATACAATTATTTTAAGAAGTTTATGTTGGGGTGGTGTTAATTAATGGAGAAAATAATTGAAAATTTAAGCTGGAATTCGACTAAGGTAATTCAAGAGAAAACGATTCAAGAAATAATAAACAATAACAAATTTAGGTACGAATTGCTTCTCCAACCCTTTGGTAGAAAGGATTGCTGGGAGAACTGTGCATTAGTATTTTATATGTTAAGTGATGAAGTTATTAATCAATATATTCCTTCATTATTAGAATGGTTGCAAGATGCAAATTGGCCTGGTGCTTCAACTATCTTTCGGAGGTTAAATATGATGCCAATAGATATAATTATGCCACATCTTTCCGGTGCCATGAGCAAATCACTCTCAAGTAAAGATGAGGAATGGTACGAAAACCTACTCACATTGGAAAGTAGCCTAAAAATGATATAAAGAGCTTTTCAGTTGAACCCCGATTCGCGTTCCACAGAAAAGATCGGACAGAGCATCGCGAAGCGCAGCACCACGCAGTGGCCGTTTCAAGAGGGGAACCGGAGATGAGCGCCACCAGTGGAGGATAAAGCGAATCGGAGGTTCTGAAGGTATGAGGTGAAGCCAAACGGCAGTATAGGCTGAGCCCATATCCTTCAGAGGAAGGGATCGACTGGGAACCGGAGCCAAGCGCCTCCAGTGGAGGATAAAGCGAGGCGAAGGTTCTGAAGGTATGAGGTGAAGCCAAACGTCAGTGCAGGCCGAACCCATATCCTTCAGAGGAGGGGGGAAATCAGAATCCTCCCCGGCCCCCTGGCAAAGAGAAAGAGAAAAGCTGAACCCTGTGGGGGAATATCTAAACCCGCCCAAGGGACCTGTCCCCTTGTCCCCCTTGATACGGAATAGAGCGACACAGATAAAACGAAAAAAGGAAGGGAGCACCCCTTCCTTTTTCGTTTGGAGCAGCAATTCCTTCACCCCAATCATCTACTACTACGACGCAAACGGAAAACTGTTCGGATTGAAGTACAACGGAACGGATTACTTCTATGTGCGCAACGTGCAGGGTGATATAATCAAAATTATGGATGTCAATGGCGACACGCAAGTGCAATACAACTACGATGCGTGGGGCTACATCCAGTCCGTCACCGGGAATTTGGCAGCTACCCTCGGTCAGGCAAACCCCTACCGCTATCGTGGATACCGGTATGACAACGAAACGGGGCTGTATTATCTGCAGAGCAGGTACTACAATTCGGGGTGGGGAAGGTTTATTAATGCGGATGATACGTCAACAATTGGCGCTAGTCCGATGGATTTAACTGATAGAAATCTATTCACATACTGTGATAACAATCCGGTTGTTCGTGCAGATGATAGCGGGCAATTCTGGAATGTCCTCATCGGAGCTTTCATTGGCGGCGCAGTAGGGTTTTTAGGCTCTGTTATCACGCAAGCTTTGACGACGGGGCACGTTAATGTAAATGTGGCTCTTGTTAATGGCGCAGCGGGAGCGGTAGCCGGTGCACTTGCAGCAACCGGCGTCGGATTGGTTGGTCAAATGGTAGGCAATGCAGCTATTAGTGCAGGAGAATATGCGGCTGAGCAAAAAGTAACCGGAAAAGGAATAACCGGCAGTGGGTTATTGCTTAGTGCTGGTATTGGCGCGTTAAGTGGCCGTATAGGAGGAGCAGGGCTAAATGGTGCTAAAAAAATTGGAATTTATAAAGCATCCACCCAAGCATTAAAAACAGCGGTTTCTCCTAAAAAGATAGCGATGTATACTGCGAAAAAAGTTCAAGTTGTAAAAGATGTTGCAAAGACCGCGTCAAGATTCGTATTAGGTTCAGCTTACCAGTTCACATTGAGCACTGGGATAGGAGTAGGATCGAGATAATGACTGGTATCATTGTAAAAGGGCTTGTGATGTTTGCCATTGCATTGGTAGTACGTGGAGTATTGCTCTTTGTAAAAGAAGAGAAGCCAACGGCGAATAAAGTGCATCTGCCCAAATTGTTTTTTTGGGTTGGTGTGATAGGCACAATGATTTTTGCAGGCGCTATTCTTTGTATGTACATTTCCCCGAGTTTTTTTACGGGAGCAACTTGGGCGGTGTTTGGACTATTAATGTTTGTGATAATGGGATTAAGCTTAATATCTGCATGTGTCAATTGGCATATCGTGTATAGCGGAACCGGTTTCGAGTATAAGACGTTTTTAGGGAAAGTTTATACGTTCGGATATCAGGATATAGAAAATATCAAACGTAGCAATAATGCTATCTATATTTATACCAAGGCGAAGAGATTAGTGATCGATCCTTATGCAATTGGAATTGAGGAGTTTTTTGATGAGATAAACAGGCATCCGTTTAAGCAAGCGAGTACAGTCAGAAAGAAAACTAAAAGGTAATGATGATAGAGTTGATAACCCTCGTGTCCCTTTCTATCCACAAATGCCCCAATAGTCTAAGATGATGACAGGAGCGGTCAAAAGAGAACCGACCACGAGACGAATCGTCCGGATGATAAGGCACTGGCCTGATGCGAAGGCGAGAATATTTTTTGCCTCTGAAAAGCATGGGTTCAGCCGGCGCTACCACTTGTCTTCACCGCATGTTTTCAAAACCTTCAACTCGCTTTATAGTCAGCCGGACGCGGTTGTTTCCGGTTCCACCCACCGCCCAATAGTGAAGTGTCTTTTCCCGTGGCAACTGCTTGCGCTTCACTAAAAACGTTCTACTGGAACGTTTTTAAAACGCTATGCGCCACTGTGAACCCTAAAGAAGTAAAGTTATGGCTTTGTCGAAAGCATTGTTCTTCATATGCCGACAGGCAGGAACGAGTGACCGTTCCTGCAAACAACTGCACCACGCAGTGGCCGTTTCAAGAGGGGAACCGGAGATGAGCGCCTCCAGTGGAGGATAAAGCGAATCGGAGGTTCTGAAGGTATGAGGTGAAGCCAAACGGCAGTATAGGCTGAGCCCATATCCTTCAGAGGAAGGGGAAATCGGAATCCTCCCCTGGTCCCTTGGCAAAAGAAAAGGAAAAGGCTTTTCCCTGCGGGGGGATATCTATACCCACCCACCGCCCATTAAGGAAAAAGCTTTTCCCTGCGGGGGATATCTAAACCCACCCACCGCCCATTATTGAAGGGGCTCTGCCCCGCCTCCCGCAAGGGGCTCTGCCCCTTTGAACCCCGATTCGCGTTCCACAGAAAAGACTTGAATAGATAACCACGAAGTGAGCGCCATGCAGCAGCCGTTTCAGGGTAGCGTTTAACGGTTGCGCACCGTCATCTACAGGTTCAGCTGCGTATCCGTGACATGCCTTTCGCGCCGAGGGAAACGGGTATCGAAGCGGTCCGCATCGTCGGGGAGGATATCGAACAGTTCATCATAAAAGAATTTGCCCGATATGCCATTCAAACTGCCCGGAGCAAGTTCCAGCGCCATGAACGCGTCAAAGTTCTTCCCGTCGGATGTGGTGATGCCGAACTTTTGGGCGTTTACAAAGCCGAACCGCGCGTAAAAGCGCGGATCGCCAAACAGCAGGATGCCTCTATACCCCAGCGCGGTTGCAGCCTGTATGGCGTAGCGCATCAGGATGGTGCCGAACCCCGCATGCTGTTTGTCCGGGTGCACGCTGATGGGGCCAAGGCACAGCACTTCATGTCGGCTTTCAAAATTATCCAGTACAATTGCGCGGGACAGCAGCACATGCCCTGCGATTTGATCGCCAATATCCGCCACGATGCTCAATTCCCTGATAAAAGCGTCGCTTTTGCGCAAGATGTGCACCAGATAATGCTCATCGCAGCCCGGTTTGTACACGTCCCAGAACGCTTCGCGCGTAAGGATCTCCACCTTGTAATAATCCCGTGGTTCTTCGGTACGAAGCACGATATCCATGCCGTTTCATCCTTTCCTATCCATTCCTTCGGATACGCTTGTGAGAAAACCATCCGATAACCATCGCAATGTTCCCTGTGATACAATGAGCGCGGGAGGGATACGCATGATCGCCATATTGTCGCCCGCCATGCGCATGCACGCTATCGGGGAACCGCCCGAAAGCGAACCCGTGTTTATCCGCGAAGCTGCATTGTTGTGTCAAAAGCTGCGCACGCTGCCCCCGCACCGGTTGGAGACCGCCCTGTCCGTCAACGCTGAATTGGCTTTTCATGCCCATGCCGCCATGCAGCGATTCGACGGGAATGCAAAAGGTGTCGCGGCGGTTTTCGGGTTTTACGGGCTGTGTTACAGTGCGCTTGACCCGGCATCCTTTTCGGATGAGCAAAGGCAATACATGCAACAGCACCTTCGCATAGTAAGCCCGTTCTACGGGCTGCTGCGCCCGTTTGACAACATGCAGCCGTACCGGCTTGAATTTAAAACAAAAGGTGTGCCGGACATACCCGATCTATACGATTTCTGGGGCGGCAGGATATGCGAGGCGCTGTTTGGGGAAACGGACTGTGTGGTCTCGCTTTGCTCCCGTGAAAACGAAAAGGCAGTGCTGCCGCATGTCAAGCCAAGCCAGAAAATCGTGCGCTGCGAATTTCTGATTCCGTACAACGGCAAACTGATGATGAAACCGACGCAGGTAAAAGTTGCGCGCGGAAAGATGGCGCGCTTTATCGTTGAAAACAAGATAGACAGACAGGAATACTTGCCGGCGTTTGACTGGGACGGCTATGTCTTTATGCCGCACCGGTCGCACAGCGGTCTGTTGGTGTTCGCAAAAACGCCGTGATCTCTAGCGCGTTGTGAGCACCGCGGGCCCGTCCAGCAAATGTGTCGTCAGGTCGCTCCACGCGCGCTTGATGGCGGCCTGATTGCCGCTGTCAAGCGTCTTTAGCTTTATAGGATCGGATATGTATTCAGAGATGGGCAGGACGCGGTAGTCCGTGTAGTTGGAATCACGGTTGACGTAGGTCGGCACATAGCCGAGGCTTGCGATCTGAAAGCGCCCCTGTTCGTCCTCCTGCAGCGTGATGTTGAAGATGATGCCGCAATCGGAATACCGTGTGCGCTGGTTGGAGATGAAATTCCCCATCGAATAGGCGACGGCGCAGCGTGCCGTTGTGCCGTCGTTTCTGGTGACCTCGAGAATTTCGATGGGTTCAACGACGTGCGGGTGGCTGCCGAGGATCAGATCCGCACCGGCTTTGAGCATGTTGAGCGATTCGGCTTGTATCTGGCTGTTGGGAAGGCGCTCGTACTCATGCCCCCAATGCACGGATATCACGACGATGTCGGCACCGGCGTCGCGGCATGCTTTGACGTCAGCCTTGTAATCCGATCGTTTCCAGACGCGAACGCAATAGCTGAACTGCTCGCTGCTGACCGATTTTTCCATGCCCACGCCGTGTGTATAGGCGATAACGCCTACCTTGATGCCGCGAACGTCGATGATCAGCGGCTTTTTGTATTCTTCGGGGCTCTTGAAGGTGCCGGTCTGGTGAAAACCGTAGGAGCGTACCGTGTCGATGGTACGCAAAAGTCCCGCAAGCCTGGTATCCAGGCAATGGTTGTTGGCGGTGGTCAGCACATCGAACCCGGCGGCTTTGATTGCGTCCAGATAGCTGTCGGGTGTGCTGAACTGCGGATAGCCGCTGTAGTTTTTGCCCAACAAAGTCGTTTCGAGATTGGCAAAGGTCAGATCCGCCTTGTCCAGATAGGGAGCTACTTCGGCAAAGCAATTGGAAAAATCATAGCTGCCGTTTTTTTGCCTGGCGGCCATGAGCTGGCGCTGGTGCACCATCAGATCGCCAACGGCGGTGATGGTGACGGAGCGCTTCACAGCCAAGACACCCTGGGACGGACCCGGCGTATCGGCGGGTTCGGGGCTCTGGATGGACACGGGAGCACCCGTACGGAAAAGCTGATATTGAAGCGCAGGAGGCAGCAGCAATATGACCGCTATGATGATGCACAGCAGCCCCGTGGTACGGAAAAAGGACGGGATCGTATGATGGGGTTTATGTTCCATGAACCCTCCGTTACCTTATGTCATCGAAGGTATCGCTTCAATACAGCCGGATCCAGCTCCGGCAGGATTCTTTGTGCATGCTGCGCAATGGCGCAAGAGGAATCTTCCGGATTCTGATCATAGCGGCTTTTTACAAGCTCTTCGGTAAAGACGGACTCGGGCATTGCGAATTCAGCGACAGGCCAGCCGTAGGCTTCGCCCCGTTTGTTGCGTTTGCGTTCAAACCCGCATATGCAAAGGTACGTTTGCATTTGTAAAGTCATGACTGCGGCGTCAAAAGAACCGCCGCCTTTTTGTGAAAAACCCGCCCGTATTTTCATCATATTCGAGGGGATGACGGCATCCGGCTGCGCTGAAAACAGATCCATGATGCGCTTGTGCTCAAACGGCGCTTTGCCGTCGTCGTAGAGCGCGTCAAAGTCATAGCCGTCCCTGCGCGCATTGACAAAATACGGCAGCCATTTTAGGGAAATAAAACCCGCACGCTTTTGGAAGAACTTGCCGTAGGCAATGCTGTGCTTGCCTGCGATAAGCCTGCTCCATTGCCACGGATCGTGTTCCTGCCCGTCAAACCACCGGGACGGTTCCGTCATGTCCTCCACGGAAAAACCGGCGATCGGGTTTTTAAAAAGCGGCAGGAAGCCTGTCTCATCGATGAGGGACTCCAGTTCAAAAAGCGTATCGATCCGTTTGGATAAGCGCACGGTTACTCCTTTTGGTTTGGCTCCGCAAGTACCAGAGCCTCCAACAGCAGAAGATCTTCGGGGGTCGTAAGCTTCATGTTGCGCCGGTCTCCCATGCAAACGGCGATTTTTCCGCCAAACAGGTGAACGAGCGAACAATCGTCGGTAACAGCCGGCGGGTCCTTCATGTCACGGTATTGCTCATGCGCCCTTTTGATGATCCCATACCGGAAGGACTGCGGCGTCTGGCCCTGCCACAGCGTGCGGCGGTCTAACAAGCCGGCAAGGGTTTTGCCGTTATCGCTTACAAACACGCTGTCCGTGCTGGGTATAGCGGTATACACGCCGTCGTGCTGTTTTGCCAAACGGATATTGTCCGATATGATCCGATCATTAACAAGCGGCCGTGCGGCGTCGTGAAAGAGCAGGATATCACTTGTATCGCACAGGTGGCTTACAGCCAAAAGCGCCGCGTAAGCGCTGGCAAATCGTTCTGTGCCAGGAAGTGCCAAGACGATCGGCGTTTGTATCCGCGCATCGTCTGCCATGCGCCTTATTTCATGGTGGTATGCCCTCGCGGCGACGATGCAAATCAGGTCGATCTGATCGCATTGGTCGAAAGCCTGCATCGAATACAACAGCACAGGCTTCTGACAAAGCATCCGATATTGTTTGGGCAAGCCCTCTTGCGTCAGCCGCAAACCGAGTCCACCTGCAAGAATACAAGCGATATTCAAAGCATGACCTCCTGCGTTTGTATAAAGTGTAGCAGTTTTGACATATACAGGCAAGGCATATAAAACCATAGCATGGCATAAAGAATAGGAAGAAAAATACCGATATTAATTCGCGGTGTAAAACGCAAGTGGACGCAGGGCGGCACGGATGCGCAAAAGAGGGTCGTGCACCGCAAAAGGACGGATTTAGCCGCAATTGTTTACATTATATCTAATTTTTCGACATTTTATTTTATTGACGAAAAGTGACGGGGACGCTTATACTGATACTAGCTTATTTCTTTGTATTTCCCCCGTTTATAACGAAAAAAGGGCGTTTATACTGAAAAGCATACATTTGTTATAATCCATCATTTGGAAAAAACCGCACAGTCTATTTTTGTCTAGCTTTTGAAAGGAGCCTAACATGACTCGCGAAGAATATATGAAAAAAGGTCTTGTTGAATTACGCCGCATTGCGGAATATTTGCATATAGAGGATGTTGCCGAAATGCGCAAGGCCGAACTGGTGGATGCGATATTGCTGCATCCCAATCCCGTGGAGGAAGTACCGCACAGCGAAGAACCGCACAAACGGGGCCGGGGCCGACCCAAGAAAAGCGAAGCGGCAGAAGCAAAACCTGTGCAGACCAAGAACGAAGATCCGGCTGCCAAAAAACGCCCCGGCAGGCCGAAGAAGACCGAAATACAGGCGGCGCAAAACGCAATGCGTGCCAAGGAGATCATTCCGGTCCAGGAAGTGGTGTTTACGCCGGACGCGCAAGAAGTATCGCCTCAAAACATCGACGAAGCGGATCCCGCAGGGGATTATGATATCGTACCGTATTCGGAATTGACGCCGGATGAAGGCGATGTCGCCGATACAAAGCCACAAGTGAAAGCCGAAGAAGCGCCGCGCATCGTGCGTGAGCATCTCGTCGCGCGCACACCGCGTACGACACCCTATTACAGGACCATCGACAAGGATGCCGCCATGCCTTTTTCTGCGCAGCGCGGAGCGGGGCAATCCAATGCGCGCTTTGCAACAGGCGCCGAAAAGAACAGACCTGTACGCACAACCCAACGGCGACCGAATGTCGAAGCGCGATCGAGTTCCGACGGGGAGCTCAACGATGCCGTAGCCGAACTTCTGCAAAGCGGCGAATGCGGCAACTGCGAAGGCGTGCTGGAGGTACTCAACGACGGATACGGCTTTATGCGCAGCGACAAGAATCCCGACGGTAGGGACGTTTATGTTTCCAATGCGCAGATCCGCAAATTCGGGCTTCGCACGGGCGACTATATCCGCGGACGCATAAGACCCAAAGTGGAAGGTGACAGCAGGCTGGCGCTTTTGTATATCGACAGCATCAACGATATGGACCCCGATACGGCGGCGACGCGCATCCCCTTTGAGGATCTGACGCCGATCCATCCCGACGTGCGTTTGACGCTGGAACGGGAGGATCATCCCAAGGAGCTATCCACGCGCATCATCGACCTGTTGGCTCCCATCGGCAAAGGGCAGCGCGGATTGATCGTCGCTCCGCCCCGCTCCGGTAAAACGATGTTTCTCAAGGAAATTGCCAACGCGATCTCCGACAACCATCCCGATGTGGAACTGATCATATTGCTCATCGATGAGCGCCCCGAGGAAGTCACGGAAATGCAGCGCACCACCAAGGCGGAAGTCGTTTATTCCACCTTCGACGAACAGCCCGAACATCATATCAAGGTGACCGAAGCGGTTCTGGAACGCGCACAGCGGATGGTAGAGCATAAAAAGGATGTCGTCATCCTCTTGGACAGCATCACGCGCATGTCGCGCGCGTATAACCTTGTCATCACGCCCACGGGGCGGTCGCTTTCCGGAGGCCTTGATCCGGGCGCGCTGTATAAGCCAAAACGCTTTTTCGGTTCTGCCCGCAACATCGAAGAGGGCGGAAGCCTGACAGTCATCGCCACGGCGTTGGTGGAGACCGGCTCCCGGATGGACGACATCATCTTTGAAGAATTCAAGGGCACCGGCAACATGGAAGTGCACCTTGACAGGCGGATGAGCGAACGGCGTATTTTCCCCGCCATCGATATGTACAAATCGGCGACGCGCCGCGAGGAATTGCTCCTGACCAAAGCGGAGCTTGAAGGGGCGCGGCTGATACGCCGGGTGATGGCCAACGGCTCTCCGATCGAAGTGACGGAAACGCTGCTGAACATGATGGGAAGAACAAGAAGCAACGCGGAATTCCTGCGCAGCCTGAAGGATTATTTAAACATCATGGAAAAGGATGGATATACCGTCGGGCGGTAGCCGGACGCACGATCGTCCAAGAGAGAGTCTGGATTGTTTTTGGACCAATAGAGAGTCGGCAGACCATAGAGGGAACCACAATGTCTTTCTGGACAAGGAAATTGCCGCGTTTATCCGGATATGACGATGCGCAAAGCGGATACTATTTTGTAACGCTTTGCACACATGACAAACAGTACCTTTTTGGCAGCATTTGCGCTTTAGGCATGAAGCTCAATGATTGCGGCATGATAGCGCAAAGCGAGTTGCTTAGGATACCAGAACATTTCGACCATGTGCTTGTTGATGCGCATATCATAATGCCAAACCATATCCATTGCATCCTTGCAGTCTCACAGGAGAAGGAACGGTCAAGACCGTTCCCTACACTGTCAAACGTCATTGGGTTGTATAAATCGGGCGTATCAAAACAGATACGCCTTTCCTATCCCCAAAAGATTGTTTGGCAGAAATCGTTTTATGACCGCATCCTGCGAGATGACATTGCTTATACGGAAAGTTTGCGCTACATCGAAGAGAACCCTCTAAAGTGGGCGTTGGATGAGTTTTATGGCAGGGTGGATGATGCAGAATTGTTGCAGCCATCACTGTAGGGAACGGTCTTGACCGTTCCTGAAATCTTGTTGTCGACTAAAAACGCGTTCCCTTGTGGTATAATGGGAGCAAAAGGGGGATGAAGCGTGGATATCGCATTGATTATCACTTTTTCCATCATGCTTTTTCGCAGGTGCAAAAACGCCGGTGTGCCGAGCTTTCTGCACATCGTCAAGTTCGCGGGTTATTGGATCTTGTGTGAAAGTCTCGGCATGATGATCTTTATGCAGCTCGGGTACAGCCCGTTTACGCTTGTGGCAAGTTTGTCTTCGCTGTTGATGGGCGCGGGCGCCGGATATCTTTCTTTTCGCAAGAGCATCACCGACATTGCAAAGCACATGCAAAACGACACGCCGCAGCTTCCGCAATAGGCAAAAGCATGCTTGCTTTTACCCATGGTTGCTGATATAATATGCCTCGCTGAATAAATCGAACGCGGTTTATTCGATGCGGGTATTGACCACATCGAATGGATTTTTAAAGATAGATATTCAGCCGCCAGGATTGGCCAAATGGACGAGGAAGAAGGTGGAACCATTGAAGGAGAAAATTCACCCGCAGTATGAAGAGTGCACCGTGCGGTGTGCGTGCGGAGAGACATTCACCACCGGTTCGGTTAAAAAGGAACTGAGGGTAGAAATCTGCTCGAAGTGCCACCCGTTTTATACCGGCAAGCAGAAGCTCGTCGATACGGGCGGACGCGTTGACCGTTTCAAAAAGCGTTACAGTATGTAATGCAATGTGCGAACTCACAGGCCGGCACCTTGCGGCCTGTTTTTCGTATATGGTGAACCATGGGAGAAAAGATGAAACCTGTTAATCTGGGCGGCCAGGCGGTAATGGAAGGCGTGATGATTCAGTCGCCGGAACATATCTGCATGGCGGTACGGCGCAAGGACGGCAGCATCAGCATAGTCAAAGAACCGGCATCCAGCTTTTCAAAACGCCATGCGTGGGCGAAATGGCCTGTGTTACGCGGCATGGTCAACTTGGTCGTACAGCTCAAGGCTGGCTACCGCATGCTGATGAAAAGCGCAGATTTTATCGCGGTCGACGAAACGGGAGAAGCGGAACAGGGTTTGGGCTTTATGGGGACGATCGTCACATTCGTGGCGGCAGCCTTGGGCTTAGGCCTGTTTGTGGTACTTCCGAACGTTTTGACGCGAGCGCTTGTACCCGCTTCCGGCGTCGCGCGCAACCTGCTCGAAGGCCTTGTGCGCATGGCGGTATTGGCGCTGTACATGGCGAGCGTCGGGCTAATGAGCGACATGAAGCGCGTGTATATGTATCATGGCGCGGAACACCGCGTCCTGCATTGCTATGAACATGATCTGGAGCCAACGTCACAAGCTTGCACGCAATTCAGCGTGGTGCACCCTAGGTGCGGCACCAGCTTCCTGTTTTTGGTGGTGATCGTGAGCATCCTGGTGTTTTCTATACTGGGGCGGGGTGCCACGCTTTGGGCGGGCATCGTCATACGCATTGTTTCGATGCCGCTTGTGGCAGGATTGGCGTATGAACTGCTGCGTTATGCCGCCAAACATGACAACATCGTTACCAAAGTGCTCAAAGCGCCGGGGTTGCTGCTCCAGCGGCTGACCACCCGCATCCCGAGCGACGATATGATAGAGGTTGCTGCAGCGGCGTACAGGGAAGCGATACGGGATGTCTAGGGTCTTGATGCCGACAACAGCTCTCGCGCAGTGCCATAAGCTATTATCGGATGCCGGTATCGGGGATGCGAGAAGCATTGCGCAGATACTGGTTTGCCATGTTTTAAATGGCAGCGTGCACGATGTGCTAATGGCGGAAAAGCCGCTCAAAAAGGCGCAAGTGGAGCAGCTGGCAAAGCTGACCAGCCGCGTTTTCAACGGCGAACCGGTCCAATATGTCGTGGGATACGCGGATTTCATCGGGCTTCGCTTCACGCTGACAAAAGACGTGCTGATCCCGCGGTTGGACACCGAAACGCTGGTGCAGTGGGCCGTCGCAAGAGCCCCGGTGGGTGCCCGTGTGCTTGACGTGTGCACCGGCAGCGGCTGTGTGGCAATTTCGCTGAAGACCCTTCGCCCCTACATCGAAATGTTTGGGTGCGATATCAGCGAAGCGGCGATTCTCGTCGCGCAACAAAACGCAAAGAATCTGCGCTCTGATGTGCAATTTGCCTTGGGCGATCTTTTGGCACCGTATAAAAACGAAGCATTCGACGTCATCGTATCCAATCCTCCTTATATAAGCGTCGCGGACTACGCTTCTTTGCCGGCACTGGTGAAGGATCATGAACCGCGTTTGGCGCTCTTTGGCGGCGAAGACGGGCTTGATGTATACAGGCGCCTTATCGCGCAGGCGGCAGAGCATTTGAATCCGTCCGGAGCTCTGGGCGTAGAGATCGGATATCAACAGGCGGATGCCGTAACGAAACTTTTTTTACAGCATGGATTTGCGGATGTTCAGGTATTATTGGATATGGATCATCGCCCTCGCGTCGTCGCGGGCGAAGGGGAGGAACAACGATGAACGAACGGCTTATGGCCATTCTGCAGAGATATCATGCGATTGGGGAACAGCTTTCTAGCCCCGCAGCCATGTCGGATATGACTGCATGGCGCGCACTGGTCAAAGAACACTCGCAGATTGAACCGCTTGCCCAAAAGAGCGAGCAGTTTTTTGCCGTCCAAAAGCAGATACAGGAATGTGAGCTGATGGCCCGGGACGAGGACGACGACATCCGGGAAATGGCACAGGCGGAACGGGAGACCTTGGAAAACACGCTGGAAAAACTGGATGCAGAGATCCGCATCCTGCTGCTGCCCAAAGACCCGAACGAAGACCGCAATGTCGTGATGGAGATCCGCGCCGGAACCGGCGGCGACGAGGCGGCATTGTTCGGCGCCAATTTGTACCGCATGTATGCCCGGTATGCCGAGCGGCACGGGTTTTCCGTTGAGCCGATGAACGAAAACCTGACGGAGCTTGGCGGTGTCAAGGAAGTCGTTTTTGTGGTGTCGGGAAAGGGTGCATATGGCAGACTTCGCTTTGAAAGCGGCGTGCACCGCGTGCAGCGCGTACCGGAGACCGAATCCGGCGGACGCATCCACACCAGCGCGGCCACCGTGGCGGTGCTGCCCGAGGCGGAGGATATCGAAGTTGAGATAGGGCCCAATGATCTGCGCATCGACGTATATCGAAGCGGCGGACACGGCGGGCAAAGCGTGAATACGACGGACAGTGCCGTGCGCATAACGCATTTGCCGACGGGGCTTGTCGTCATATGCCAAGATGAAAAATCGCAGCTCAAGAACAAGGACAAGGCGCTTCGCGTGCTGAAAAGCCGCTTGTTTGAGCTGATGCAGCAGCAACAGAACGATTCGATGAGCCAAAGCCGAAAATCCCAGGTCGGAAGCGGGGATCGAAGCGAGCGCATCCGAACCTATAACTTTCCGCAGGGGCGCGTGACGGATCACCGGGTGAACGTGACGCTGTACCAGCTGGAGGCTTTTTTGGATGGGGATATGGATGAGATCATCGACGCGCTGATCATGAAGGAACGCACGGAGCTTTTGTCAGGGGAGAAGCTGTAAAAGCAATAGTGGTTATCGATGCGGCGGGGATTTTATCTAAACCCACCCATCGCCCAATATTGACGGGGCTCCGCCCCGTCCCCCGATACGGAGAAACCCCCGATTACCCCCCCAAGAAGTTTACGCGAATTTCGTTGTAGGAAGACGTCACAGGCAGGAATGGTTTTGACCGTTCCTGCAATGCCACCGCTCCACGCAGTGGCCGTTTTAAGGGAACCAGAAGTGAGCGCGCCCTGTGGGCGATGAAGCGAACTGGAGGTTCTGAAGGCATGAGGTGAGAGTGAGCGGTAGCGAAAATCGAGCCCATATCCTTCAGAGGAGGGGATCGCCAAGGGGCCTAGGGGGGAACTCGGAAGCCCACCCTGGCCCCTTGGCAAGAGGATATGCAGACCTCATCGATCGTAATAGGCACGCATATCGCTGCGGAACGGTCTAGACCGTTCCCTACAAGATGTGAAGACAATTATTGTGGTACAAAAGGTGCCGGGGTTGAAGAATACTGCTTAAGGCACGGTTGATCTATGGCTGAAGATGAAATGAAAACACGAATCGTTTCGCTCTTGTGCGATGAGGCAGCGGCGTTATCTGAAGCGGCTGCACTTTTGCGCGCCGGTGAAGTGGTGGCGTTCCCGACGGAAACGGTGTACGGCTTGGGTGCGGATGCAAAAAACGCGCAGGCAGTGCGCCGTATTTTTTTGGCGAAAGGCCGGCCTGCAGACAATCCGTTGATCGTGCATGTCTCGGATATCGACATGGCAAAATCGCTGACGACCGATTGGACACCTCTGGCGCACAAGCTGTCCTGTGCGTTCTGGCCGGGGCCGTTGAGCATCATCGTAAACGCCTGCGACACGATCCCTATAGAGGTCACTGCGAACCTTAAAACGGTGGCACTGCGCATGCCCTGTCACGGCGCGGCACTCAAACTGATCGCGCTTGCGGGACCGCTGGCAGCGCCCAGCGCGAATGCTTCAGGCAGGCCGAGCCCGGTAAACGCGGCGCATGTATACGAAGACTTAAACGGCAGAATACCGCTTATCCTCGACGACGGGACATGTGAGATAGGCGTGGAATCCACCGTCGTGGACGCACGCTTTGAGGTTCCTGTCGTATTGCGCCCGGGCGGCGTGACCAAAGAAATGATTGCATCGGTATGCGGCGAGGTTGTGATGGCATCCGGCGTGTTCGCCCCCGTTTTGGGTCAGGCGGCATCGCCCGGTATGCTGCACACGCACTACGCGCCCACGGGGCGGGCAACGCTGATCGCCCCGCATGAAGAAATGGCGTATATCCTATCGACGCAATACGACGCGGCGCAAAAGCAGGGATTCAACCCGGTGATCCTGTGCGGCGAACAGACTGCCCAAAAACTGGAAAAACGCGCTTACATCCGTTGCGATGAGCAGGGAACCATGGCACACGGATTGTTCGATGCGCTGCGGCGGGCGGATTCGATGGGTTACGACCGGTTGTTTATTGAAGGCGTTGAAATGGACGGCCTTGGCACGGCGTACATGAACAGGGCGCTTCGAGCCGCGGGCTTTGACGTCTGGGGGGAGATAGGATGCGCATAGTGTTCGTTTGTTCCGGCAACACATGCAGATCGCCGATGGCTGCGGCGATGGCTGCGGCTGCCGCTGCAAAAAGCGGTATTGACGTCGACGCAGACTCGGCGGGATTGTATGCGCAGACAGGCATGCAAGCGTCGGATAACGCGCGGCGCGTGATGCAGCAACGCTATGATATCGACCTGTCAAAGCACCGCAGCAAACCGCTGACCAAACAGCTTGTCGACGGCGCCGATTTGATTCTATGCATGACAAATTCGCATAAACGGGCGATACGGTCCATGTTCCCGAACAACAAGACCCAAACGCTGGGCGGATGGGCGGGGGATGAGCAGGACATCGCGGATCCTTTCGGCGGCACACCGGATTGTTACCTTCGATGCGCCGAACAGCTTGAGAGCCTGATAAGCGACGGTATAAAGGCGCAGAGTCAAAATCACGATACACCTGTATAAGAATCACGGACAAATAGTCTTCTTGATTCATAGAGAAAAATCACTTATACTCAAAAATATAAGCTGGTTTTTTAAACAACCGGCAAGGCGAAAAGCAATCGGAGGGATGAACATGATCTATCTCGGAAGCGATCATGGCGGGTATGCGCTCAAGGAAGAAGTGAAGGCGCACCTGATCCAAAAGGGCATCGAAGTAAGGGATTTCGGCACCGACTCCGTGCAAAGCGTGGACTATCCGGATTACGCCGTGCCTGTGGGACAGGCAGTGCTGCAAAATCCGGGGTCTCTTGGCATATTGATCTGCGGCACCGGCATCGGGATGTCCATCGCTGCGAACAAAATACACGGCATTCGCGCTGCGCTGTGCAACGATACGTTTTCTGCCCGCATGACGCGCGCGCACAACGATGCACAGATACTCTGCATGGGTGGACGTGTTTTGGGCCCGGGCTTGGCACTTGATATCGTGGACGCGTTTTTGGGAGGCAGCTTCGAGGGGGATCGTCACCAGAGGCGCATCGGCAAGATAACAGCCATCGAATGCTAGCATGACTAAGACAGAAATATTTTGTTTCCATAACCAATACGCCGGACGATGGCATACGGCTGCAAACGAGGAGGACCAGGGTTGGTTGAAGAAATCGTAAAGGAAATCCAGAACGCGGAACAACGATCGGAAGAAATAGTCCGAGAAGCGCGTGAAAAGTCTCGCGGCGTCGTACAGGACGCGGCGCAAAAGGCGATAGCGAAAGCGGAGCAAATCGAAAACGAGGCCAGGATAAAGGCGCAGAAGCTTGTATCCGACGCCCGGCAGATTGCGAATGAAGAAGCGAAGCGCCACATGGAAAAGATGACCCTGCAAATAGAAAACGATGCGCAAAAAGCAAGGCAGAACCTCGACGCGGCGGTCAGGCTCATCCTTGAGAAGGTCGTATAACATGGCGATAGAGAGCATGAAAAAGGTCGCTGTGTTTGGGCTTTCGGATGAGTTTCCAAACATCGCGCACGGGTTGCAACGCTTGTCCATGCTGCATATATCCAACATCGAAACGCTGGACAATGTGGAACATGACGACGGCGGGGAGGCGTTGACCACCGCCGAAAACAATCTGCTTAAGGTCGAAGCGGCACTCGAAGCGCTCAAACCCTATAACCAGAACAAACGCGGCGCTCTGTCAGCAAAACCCCAATTGACAGAGAGCCAGCTTTGCGTTGTGGACAGCGGCCAAAACTGGCAAACCGTCGAACAAACTCTTGCTCTTTCCCAGAAATTACCGGCGTTTAAATCCCAACGGCTTCAGCTTCACAACGCGCTGGAGGCGCTGATGCCGTACGAAAAGCTTGCGATCGACATTTCGGATATCCACGCTACGCAGCATACATTCATGACCATCGGGACCGTTCCGGAAACGCAATACCAACTGCTGTTGTCCGAAAGCCTAACGGTCGATGCGGTGGTGGAATCCATCGGGACGAAAAAGGATCTGCGTACGGTTTTTGTGGCGGCGCACAAGGAACAGACCGAAGAAGTGCTGACAGTTCTTCGCGCAGCCGGTTTTGTTGACGCGAATTTATCCGTATCGGGAACAATCAGGCTGGAACAGGAGAGGCTTCGCCGGGAGATTAAGCAAACGGACGAGCAAACCCAACACATAGAATCATCGCTCAAAGAGCTTTCGCAAAAGGTGCCGGAGCTGCAGACGCTGTATGATTGCTGTTCCGTGGCAAAGCAGCGTGCGGCGCTGGCTCTTGAATCGGGCAGAACAGGCAGAACGTTTTATCTGACCGGCTGGGTGCGCGAACGGCAGGCGGACAAGCTTGCATTGCAGCTGCATTCGCTTTCCGACGCGATCGCCGTTGAGTTTCCGCAGCCAAATGAAGGGGAGATCCCTCCTACGGCAATGCAAAACAGCAAGCTGTTGAAACCGTTTGAATCCATAACGGAAATGTATTCTGCGCCATCCCCTTACGAGGCGGATCCCACGTTTATGATGGCGCCGTTTTTTCTGTGCTTTTTCGGCATGATGGTATCCGATGCGGCTTACGGGATCATATTGACCGTTGTATCGCTGCTGATACTGAAAAAAACAAAAGCCAAGGGCATGATGGGACAGATCCTTTCGGTAGTGGCGATAGGCGGCATAGCGACGTTGATCTGGGGCGTGATTTTGGGTTCATGGTTTGGCGAAGCACTGTTGCCGTCCCTTTGGTTCAATCCGCTCAAAGAACCGATCAAGATGTTGTTGCTGTGTTTGGGGCTGGGGCTCATCCACATCAGCTTTGGCGTTTTTATGAAGGCTTGGGCTTTGATCAAGCAGCGCAAATTCCTTGCGGTGATCTTTGATTGCGGCTTTGTATTGTGCGTTCTGTGGGGTGCCGTGGCAGCCTTTGTGGGCGTAAGCTTCGGGCTTAATATCGTATTGGTGGGCGTTATAGGCATGCTCTTAACAGCGGGACGTGACAGGAAGGGAATCGCCAAGAAGTTTATTGGCGGTTTCAGCGCCGTATACGGCCTTTCAAGCTACTTATCCGATGTCCTTTCCTATTCCAGGCTGTTCGGCATGGGCATCGCGACGGGCGTTATCGCCATGGTCTTCAATACAATCGCGGGCATGCTGATGGGGGGCATCCTTGGGACCATATTAGGCGTGGTTGTGCTTGTCATCGGTCATACGTTCAATATCGCGATCAATGCGCTCGGTGCCTTTGTGCACGCAAGCCGATTGCAGTACATTGAGTTCTACAATAAATTCTATGAAGGCGGAGGGCGAGTCTTTGCGCCCTACACCTTTAAGACCAAATACACACAACTGATACTGGGCTAGAAATTCTTGTTACCTAATGAAGGAGGAAACAATATGACTTGGGGATTGGTAATTGCACTTGTAGGTGCGGCGCTGTCGGTAACATTGGCTTGCTATGGTTCCGCAAAAGGCGTTGGCTTCGCCGGTGAAGCGGCAGCCGGCGTTGTTTCGGAAAACCCGGATGCGTTCGGTCGCTGCCTTGTTTTGCAGGCGCTTCCCGGAACACAGGGCATCTATGGATTGCTGGTGGCATTTTTGATCTTGGTCAATGTCGGCATATTGGGCGGAACGCCCGAAGCGCTGAGCGTCGGACACGGATTGATGTATTTTGCAGCTGCCTGCATCATGGGCTTTGGTGGCTGGTTATCCGCCATCGCGCAGGGCAAAACAGCCGTCGCGGGCATCCAATTGGTGGCGCGCCGTCCGGAAGAAGGCGGAAAGGCCATCGTCATGACCATTATGGTCGAAACTTACGCGGTATTGAGCTTGCTTGCCAGCCTTCTGATCATCCTGATGATTTAAGGTGGGATTGATGATGGCAGGTAGCGAAAAAATAACCGAACGCATTGTGCAGCAGGCACAGCAACAGGCGCAGGGCATCTTGGATCAGGCGGACGCCCAGGCGGCTGCAGCGATTGCGCGCGCCGTGCATGACGCCGAACAAAAGGCCGAAGCGGTGATCAAACAAGCGGCGCTTGAAGCACAGGATAGCGCCGTGCGTACCATGGCAGTTGCAGACCTGACGCTTCGCAAGCAGATGCTCACACAAAAGCGTGCGGTGCTGGGCGAGGCATTCCAAAAAGCCGCGCATCAGCTAAGCGCCATGGAGGATAAACAGTACGCCGAACTCTACGCCAAGCTGGTGCTTGAAATCGTACAAAAGGGCAGCGAGGGGATAGCCCCGGCCATGGCGGACGAAAAGCGGCTGGGGGAAGGCTTTGTTGCTTCCGTCAACAACGCCCTGATGCAAAAAGGGCTGCCGGGCGACGTGAAGTTGCTGCCGGCGCGTTCGCAGATAGCCTTCGGATGCGTGGTCGTAAGCGGCGGCATGGAAGTGGATCTGTCCGTAGAGAGCGTATTGCGGCAAACCCGTGAACGCTGCGAAGGCGAAGTGGCGTCATTGCTGTTCGCCCATCTGGAGGGCTAGAGATGCCGCAGAACAGTTTGCCATATGCCGTTTCCAGGACAAGGGTGCTGGAAAACCGCCTGCTGACGCGTGAAAAGCTCCAGCGCATCCTCGAGGCATCAAATGCCGCGGAGGTGTTGCGCGCTTTGGGCGAGTACGGGTACGGCGGAACGCAGCAGGGCGATGTGCAGGCGCTTATCCATCATGAACTTGGCGAAGCATACGAATATGTCCGGCGCGTAACGCCCAACGTTTACGCCACGGGCGTGTTGATGCTCAAGGGCGACTGCCACAATGTCAAGTGTATGCTAAAAGCAAGATTGCTCCAATTCGACGCGCAGCCCCATCTGAGCGACAGCGGCACAATAGAGCCAAAGAAGCTGCTGGACGCCGTTGCCAAGGATGATGTATCGCTATTGAGCGAGTATATGCAACAGACCGCGGCTTTGATCATAAAAAGCATGGCATCGGAGCAAGTCGAAGTGCAATGGATGGAATGCGCGATGGACAATGCGTGTTTTGCGGATATGAACGATTACGCGATCAGGAGCAAGGAAAGCGCAGCCGCGGAATATGTCAAAACGCAGGCTGATCTTTTGAACCTCGTAACGCTGTTTCGCGTGAAGAAATCGCAAAGCGGTGAACATACGCTTCAGCAGGCTCTGTTGCCCGGCGGATCGGTGGCGCTTGAAAAATATGTGCAGGCGCTTGAGAAAACCGACGAGCAGGTGATAAAAGTTCTCGGTTTGCAGCGATACAGCAAAGCGCTGTCCGTGGGTATCGAATCGGTGCAGAAAAACGGTGCGTTCGGTCTGTTGGAAAAGCAGTGCGACGACGTTCTTTTAAAGCTGCTGCGCGACAAACGCTACGACAGGGACGGCATCGCGCCGCTTATGGGATATTTACTGGCAAAGGAGCGCGAGGCACAGGCTGTGCGCCTTGTGTATATGTGCAAGAACAACAACGTGCCACAGTCCATGACGCAGGAAAGGTTG
The DNA here is from genome assembly GCA_942492795.1 of uncultured Christensenellaceae bacterium. Lineage (GTDB taxonomy): Bacteria > Bacillota > Clostridia > Christensenellales > QAND01 > RGIG3178. The sequence goes on along the minus strand of OW818639.1, from coordinate 247,915 downwards.
CGTGAACTGTATGCCTAAACAAATAGCGGCCATCGGCGATGCGGACAGCATCATGGGTTTTGCGGCGCTGGGCATCCGGGTCATCGCGGTTGCGGATGCGCAGGACGCGGAGCGCGCCATTTTTGAACTCGCACGCGACGGCACGGCGGTGATTTTCATCGCGGAACAGACGGCATCGCAAGTGCCGCACATGCTCAGCCGTTACGCTGCGCAGGCCTATCCGGCAATCATTCCCATTCCGTCCAGTTCGGGGAGCAGTGGGTTGGGATTACGCCAGCTCAAAGCGAACGTGGAACGGGCGCTGGGTGCAGATATTTTGTTCGGGAAAGAGAGTTGAAATTGATGCAGGGTACAATCGTCAAGGTTTCCGGCCCGCTGATCGTGGCAAGCGGGATGGCGGAATGCAAAATGTATGACGTGGTGCGTATCGGCGAACAGAGGCTCATCGGTGAGGTCATCGAGCTTCGCGGCGATATGGCATCCATTCAGGTATATGAAGAAACGTCGGGCATCGGCCCAGGTGAACCGGTCGTGACGACAGGATTGCCGCTGTCGGTCGAGCTCGGTCCCGGATTGATAGAATCCATTTTCGACGGCATCCAGCGTCCGCTGGACAAGATCTATGCCGCAACGGGCGATCGAATCCAACGCGGCGTGGAGATGGCATCGTTGGATCGCGAAAGGAAATGGCTGTTCGAGCCGATAGCCAGCGTGGGCGATAAGGTCTCGACAGGGGACTTTTTGGGAAAGGTACAGGAATCTGCCATCGTCGAGCACCGCATCATGGTGCCACCCGGTGTTTCGGGTACCGTCGAATGGCTATTTTCCGGCGATGCGCTGATCACGGACACGATCGCCAAACTGAAGAAGGACGACGGGAGCACACTCGAGCTGCCGATGATGCAGGTCTGGCCGGTGCGGCGCGGACGCCCGTATTTTGAAAAACAAACGCCGACGGAGCCCATGATCACCGGACAGCGCGTCATCGATACGTTGTTCCCGATTGCCAAGGGCGGCGTCGCTGCGGTGCCGGGTCCGTTTGGAAGCGGCAAAACCGTCGTGCAGCACCAGCTGGCCAAATGGGCGGACGCCGAGATCATCGTATACGTCGGCTGCGGCGAACGCGGCAACGAGATGACGGACGTTCTGATGGAGTTTCCGGAATTGAAGGATCCGCGTTCGGGAGAGCCGCTGATGAAACGCACGGTTCTGATCGCAAACACGTCGGATATGCCGGTGGCGGCGCGTGAGGCGTCGATCTATACCGGCATCACCATCGCGGAATATTTCAGGGATATGGGATACAAGGTCGCGATCATGGCGGACTCCACTTCCCGCTGGGCGGAAGCGCTCCGGGAGATGTCCGGGCGTCTGGAAGAGATGCCGGGCGAAGAAGGATACCCCGCGTACCTGTCAAGCCGCCTTGCCGAGTTCTACGAGCGGGCGGGCGTTGTCACATGCCTTGGGTCGGACAAGCGGCAGGGCGCCATCACCGCCATAGGCGCTGTGTCCCCTCCAGGCGGCGATACGTCGGAGCCTGTGTCGCAGGGCACGCTTCGCATCGTCAAGGTGTTCTGGGGGCTTTCAAGCTCTCTGGCATACAGAAGGCACTTCCCCGCCATCGACTGGCTTGTGAGCTATTCGCTGTACGCAACGAAGATGGGTCCATGGTTCAATTCGAACGTGCAGCCGCAGTGGACGGCGCTTCGAGCCGAAACAATGCGCAAACTGCACGAGGAGAGCGAACTGGAGGAGATCGTGCGGCTGGTCGGTGTCGATGCGTTAAGCTACAAGGACCGCCTGACGCTTGAGGTCGCGCGTTCCATCCGTGAAGACTATCTGCATCAGAACGCGTTTGACGCGGTGGATACCTACTCCTCCCCGCGCAAGCAGTTCGGCATGTTAAAGCTGATTCTGCGCTTTGGCGAACTCGGGCAGCAGGCGCTGGATCGGGGTGCCGAGATCGACGATATTTCGGCGCTGCCGGTGCGCGAACAGATAGGACGCGCCAAATATGTGCCGGAGGATGAGATCGATCAGGCGCTTATGGATATTGAACGCGAACTCAATGAGCAGATGTCATCCATGTGCGTTGAAGGAGAGCTTGCCGATGCGTAAGGAATATAGAACCATCCGCGAAATAGTAGGGCCCCTGATGACTGTAACGGGCGTCGAGGGCGTCAAATATGACGAACTGGTGGAGATCGAACAGTCAAACGGCGAACTCAGGAACGGACGCGTGCTGGAGATCAACGGCGACCGCGCGCTGGTGCAGCTGTTTGAGGGATCGCAGGGCTTGCAGATACAGACGAGCAAAGCGCGCTTTTTGGGGCACAGCATCGAGCTGGGCGTTTCGCCCGATATCCTCGGACGCGTGTTCGACGGTTTCGGACGGCCCAAAGACGGCGGCCCCGAGATCATCGCCGAAAAGCGGCTTCCCATCAGCGGACAGCCCATCAACCCGACCGCGCGCGACTACCCCAACGAGTTCATCCAGACGGGCATTTCTGCCATCGACGGGCTGAACACGCTGGTTCGGGGACAGAAACTGCCGGTATTTTCCGGCTCGGGCATGCCGCACGCCGAATTGGCGGCACAGATCGCACGCCAATCCAAGGTACTTGGCACCGACGCGAAGTTCGCCGTCGTGTTCGCCGCCATCGGCATCACGTTTGAAGAAGCGGATTTCTTCATTTCGGATTTCAACAGGACGGGTGCGATCGACCGTACCGTGCTGTTTGTCAACCTTGCCAACGACCCGGCCATCGAGCGCATCAACACGCCGCGGCTGGCTTTAACGGCGGCGGAATATCTGGCGTTTGATCTTGATATGCATGTTCTGGTCATCCTGACGGATATCACAAACTATGCCGAGGCGCTTCGGGAAGTATCCGCTGCGCGCAAGGAAGTCCCCGGACGGCGCGGTTACCCGGGCTATCTGTACACCGACCTTGCGACCATGTATGAGCGCGCGGGACGCATCAAGGGGAAGAAGGGGAGCATCACGATGATCCCGATCCTCTCCATGCCCGAGGACGACAAGACGCACCCGATCCCCGACCTTACGGGGTATATCACTGAAGGACAGCTTATCCTTTCCCGCGAACTTGGCAGAAAGGGCATCACGCCGCCCATTGACGTGCTGCCATCGCTGTCCCGGTTGAAGGACAAGGGCATAGGCGCGGGCAAGACGCGCGAGGATCACGCGGATACCATGAACCAGCTGTTCGCGGCATACGCCCGCGGCAAGGAAGCGCTGGAACTGGCCGTCATTTTGGGCGACGCGGCGCTTTCGCCGATGGACAAGCTGTATGCAAAGTTTGCCGACGCATTTGAAGAGCAATATGTCTCACAGGGCTTTGAGACCAACCGCAGTATCGAAGAAACGCTTAACTTGGGCTGGAAGCTTTTAGCCATGCTGCCCGCAGGCGAACTGCGCCGTGTCCGAAAGGCATATATCGATAAATACTACCCGGGATTCCACAACGCAGAGGGTGAGTAAACAATGGCATTGAGCAGAGTCAACCCGACGCGCATGGAGCTGACCCGCTTGAAAAAGCGGCGCACGACGGCGGTACGGGGACATAAGCTACTCAAGGACAAGCGAGACGAGATGATCCGCCGCTTCGTATTGCTCGCGCGTGCGAACAAGGATTTGCGCGAACAGGTGGAGGAAAAGCTGGCGCGATCGCTGCATGAATTTATGCTGGCCCGCGCCGTCATGAGCGAATCCAGCATGGACCAAGCGCTGATGGTGCCCGCAAGGGAAGTTCGGCTGAGTCTTGGATGCCGCAACATCATGAGCGTAAATGTCCCATCTATAGAGATCGCGTCCATCACGACGCCGCCGGGAGGCGCACCGTATGGTTTCGCATTCACATCAGGGGAACTTGACGGCGCGATATCGACGCTTGCCGAGATATTCCCGGAACTGATCAAGCTTGCGGAAACGGAAAAAGCATGCGGTATGCTCGCCAACGAGATCGAAAAGACGCGGCGCCGCGTCAACGCGCTGGAATATGTGCTGATTCCGCAGATGGATGAGCAGATACGCACCATCAAGATGAAACTCGATGAAAACGAGCGCGGCAATTTGATACGATTGATGAAAACCAAGGATATGATCGCGGCAAGGAACGCATAGATTATAGCGGAACGAAAGATAAAACGCCCGGCAGGGTCGCTTGCCGGGCGTTTTCTGTTTTTATTTAGGCATATACTCCGCAGGGAACAAGGATTCACTTTTCTTTTGCCAAGATGCGGAGAAAATCGGAAGCCGCCCCGGCCCCTTGGCAAAGGAAAAGCGAAGCTGTTTCGCTTCTGGGGAATTTATCTAAACCCACCCACCGCCCAACATGGATGGGGCTCCGCCGGGCGTTCGCCCTTCAAGGGGGATCCTATTCCCCCTTGAGTATTCCCCTGAGTCACCGGTTCATAGAGATGAACCGGCGGGTAGCGGAGTTTTCCGCATCGCATGAAACTGCGCTCGCGGAAAACGGATTTATTCAAGAGGGCGAGTATCGCCCCTTGATGATCCCACTCCTTATCCTCCGTTCCGAAGATCAACTTTTTGGAAAATACGGCACCTAGACGACAGGCAGGAACGAACACGACCGTTCCTGCAAACAACCGCACCACGCAGTGGCCGTTTTAAGAGGGGCAGGGGATCGCCAAGGGGCCTGGGGAGAAAATCGGAAGTCGCCCCGGCCCCTTGGCAAAGAAAAAGCGAAGCTGTTTCCCTTCTGGAAAATTTATCGAAACCCACCCACCGCCCAACATGGATGGGGCTCCGCCCCTATCCCCCGTTGGGGCTCCGCCCCTATCCCCCGTTGGGGCTATGCCCCAAACCCCTAGGAGCAGTATTGACGCGGATATAATTTCGAGTACTAAAGAACGGACGAACACCACGAAGCACCGCATTACGCAGAGGCTGTTCCAAGAGGGGAACCGGAGTAGAGCGCCTCCGGTGGAGGATAAAGCGAGTCGGAGGTTCTGAAGGTGTGAGGTGAAGCCTAACGGCAGTGCAGGTTGAGCCTATATCCTTTAGAGGAGGGATCGAGTCTAGGGAGAAACAGGAAGCTCATCCTAACTCCTCAGCAAAAAGAAGAAAAGATTTTCCAGCACGAGTGATATCTATTGCGCCTGATATGCATTGGCATCAATCCTGACGGCGCTTTTTGGTTGCGAATCGTCCGACATAGTAGGTGCCGCCGGTGTACATACCCATGATGGTGAAAACGTCGACGAAGTTAGCCTCGTAGGGCGCGATGTCCGCGGAAGAAATATCGGTGTCGTCAGCTATTTTTTGCTCTGTGGAATCATCGATCCCGACAGAGCTGCCGTCGGATTGATCCTGGTATTGCTCATACACCTGTTCCGCTTTCGTCGCTTGCGTTTCTCCTCTGCCGCACCGCGGCGCGGACAACGGACAGCGTTTGCCGCACGCAGTGCAGATCAGCCGTCCCAGAAAGTCGTCCAGAGTCTCGCCGGGCTGCGGAAAATCGGAGGAGGTGACGGTGATGAAGGCCTTGTTGGAAGCGGTTTTCGATGTTGTGCCTGATGGTTCTGCGTTCGCTTCGGCGGGCGCTTCGTATACGGGATACGGGTAGCGAAGCGAAGCCAGAATGCCGTAGAGGATGACCGCCGCAGCGAACAAGTTATAGACGGCTTTGACCGGCTTTACAAGACGGTTCAATCCGAGGGCGGAACCGATCAATTTGCCGTGCAATCCGATGTGCACCGCGATGAGCGCCATGTCAAGATATGCGAACCACCCGTGCAGGATACTCCAAAGCGCAAAGTTCGATGAAGACAATGCGGGAAGCAGGTCTTTTGAGATGAATATGCCGCTGATGCAGGTCAACAGCATCAATATACCGATGACGGCGTTTAATACAAAGCTCCATGATGCTTTGCTCGAGGACGTTGTAAACAGGCGCCTTGAGACGGAAGCTATCCATTTGCGGTTTAGGTACAGATGCAGCGCGATGAAAAAGAGCATCGCCAAGCCGAACAGTTCGTGTAAAAATCCGCCGGTCAGCGAGTATACCATCAAAACTGCCCACAATGCGAACAGCAGGACATCGAGCGCCAATTTTTTTCTTAGTTGGTTCATTGTTATCACCCTACGCCATCGTAACAGGCGTCCGTGATTGAAAAATGGCTATGATTGGGATGATTTCGTCAACATTCACAGGGTGAAGACAAAAATTGAAGACATCGTTGCTGTATTGACTCAAAGGACGTGCCGTTTTAAAAATAGATTCGCTGGGCAATGAAAAAAGCAGCCCGGAGGCTGCTTTAAAATATCAATGCGCAATAAGCGACTTTCTACCTATTTCGACATGCTGACGGTGACAGGTTGCCTGTTCGGGGCTGTCAGCTTAAAGGACGTCAGATTTGCCACTGCCGATTTGGGAACCGAAAATATCAGAACATATTCCACCGTGGTCTTGCCCGCAACACCCTGATACGCGACGGCTTTGCAGGTATACTCTCCGCCGTTGATGTTGACCTTTGCAGCGCTCGAACCGTCCGCCGCAGCGAAGTAGCTCTTGAAGCGCGTCTCATCAAACCCGTCGTCCATCGTCATGCGAAGGATCAGCAGTGTTTCTCCCGTTGCCGCGTTGAGCGTACTGTACGTATCCATCGTGGTCGCATGGATGACCCGGAATGTGCCCAGATCTGTTTCGAGGCTTACCCCCGCCTTGCAGCCGGCAAGTGCGATCGCCGCTACAAGTACCAATGCGGTCAGGACGAGTAGACGTTTTCTCATAGCTTTGTCCCCTTTATGCTCGGAGTTGGATGGGGTTTGATGAACAAATCGAAGTCGATTGTTCAATACGCATATGGCAAACCCCTGCGCCAAAACGGCAAGATTGCCGCGTTTGCCGCTTGCGGCGGCATTGCTTTTTGGTAAACAACAACGCTTATTATACCATATGAAATTTCATCGTACCATTACATAATTGTTAATGTTATATAAAAACTGTTAAGAATAGCATGTGACCATGGAGTGCGATCATGGGTTGTCTGTGGTATCATGGGTAAAAAAGGGATGCGTTTTATCCGCATCCTGCGCGGGGTGTACCAATGGCGATCAGCGCCGATATGTTTGTCAAACAGGCAAAAGAACATGGGGCGGCGGACGTGCGTTTCGTCCGAGCGGACGCGTTTTTGTACTGGCAAAAGGAAGCATCAGAGCGTCTTTTGGGCGTACACCAGTCGTTGCTGTGCGCCGATCCCAAAGCGCTTATCAAAGACGCTAAAAGCGTTGCGGTGCTGTTTTTTCCCGCACCTCCGTTTTTCGAATCGGACGCGCCGTATCCGCATTATTATATCGCGAGTCAAAAGGCATATCTGGCATCCCGCGAATTGGTACAGTTTTTAATCGAAAACGGCGTCAACGCGGTGCGCGCTCCGTCACTGCCGCACCGGGCGGCGGCGTTGCGAAGCGGCGGCGTCATCGGCTGCAACGGATTGTACTACCACGACGAGCTGGGCAGCTATGTGCACATCGAGCTTATCATCAACGACACGTTTGAGCCGATGCCTGATGGCGGCGTATCGGAATGCGCGCATTGCGGCCGGTGCGTCCAAGCCTGTCCGACGGGGGCTATAAGCATATCCGGACAAACGATGCGGCATTGCATCAGAAACCATCTGTACACAAACGATATGCCCGAAGCATTCCGGCCCTTCGTCACGCAGCTGTTGGGCTGTGAACGCTGTCAACGCGCCTGCCCGCGCAATGCCTCCGTGGCTCCCGTGGCAATTCAAAAACAGCAGCGGGAGGCGCTGGACCCGAATACGCTGTTGCACGGATCGCTAGATGCCGCAAAGGCAATGATTGGCAGCAACCTGGCACGGCGCAAGCCCATGGTTTCGCAAACACTTTTGGTCATAGGCGCCAAAGAGTTACGGGAATATGGTGTGCTTTTGCAGGGCTTAGAGCAAGCTTTGTTGAGCAATGTTTATTACGATTGGGCGCGTTCGCGCACCATTGACGAACAAGGCGGGATTTGATATGATGCAAGCGTTCGAGTTTGCCGCGCCAAGCGGGGAGCTAGCGGTGCCCTTATCCTGAAATCCGCTTAAGCAGGGCAGGAAGCCCTTCCTCGGTTCGGCGTGTTTGAAACGCGTGCATACAAGGAGCGTTGATGGCTTGGCCCCGTGCAATGGTCGCCTGTGAACCATGTCAGACCTTGACGGGAGCAGCATTAAGCGGGATCGCCATGTGCCGCGGGAAGTCCGGGCCGGAGCCACCTGTATGTATGGCATCAGGCATACCTTATCAAAGAAGGGTGCGCGGCATATTTTTTATCAAATCGAGGGAGACCGATGAACGGAAAATGCCGGCAGTTTCGCTGGCGGACACTACAAAAAACCGTTTTTGGGTTCATTGCTATTCTTTTGTTGGGCGGGGTGCTTTTCACCTTGCCTTTTGCTTTGCAGCAAGACGACGACAATCCGCTCGCCATCATAATGACGGGTATAAAAGTACGCACCGGCACATCGGGGATGCGGCTTTCGCTCATCAGGCAGCCGGTCAGACAATGCCGTGCCGTTCTGCCGGAGCCTGTGGAAAATATCTGCGCCGCGTTGCGCACAGTGGGAACCTTCGATATCGCCGAAGCGAACAATGTCATGCGAATGTGACATGCGCGGGCATATCTGTGCGTATACGGTGCGCGATTGCACATTTTTAAAAGTGCAGGGCATTCTTGGGATTGAGGGTTATCCATGAGTATTAGACGCTATCTGGCAAATCTTTTGCCTATTCAGAAAGTCGTTCTGGGGTTTGCGACAGTCATTCTCCTAGGCGGCATACTGCTCACGCTGCCCATATCGGCACAGGCCGGCAAAAGCGTGAGCTTTCTCAACGCGCTTTTTACGTCTACCTCATCCGTCTGCGTCACCGGCCTTGTGGTGGTGGATACGGGTTCGACGTTTTCGACCTTCGGACAGGTGGTCATCATGCTGCTGATCCAGACCGGCGGATTGGGTTTTATGAGCATCGCAACGCTGTTTTTTATGGCCATCCGCAAGCGCATCAACTTGCGCGAACGCCTGGTCATCGCCGAATCGCTGGGCGCAGACAATATGTCGGGGCTTGTAAGACTGGTCAAAATGGCGGCAAGCGTGGCCTTTACCATCGAAGGCATCGGCGCCGTCCTTTTAATGTTCCGCTTCATCCCGCAGTTCGGCATAGCCACCGGAATTTTCAGAAGCGTATTCCATGCCGTGTCGGCATTTTGCAACGCCGGGTTTGACAACCTGGCGAACGACTATGCGAATCTGATGCCCTATGTCAGCGATCCGTTGGTGAGCGGCACCATCATGGGGCTGATCATCTTGGGCGGCATGGGTTTTGCGGTCATCCATGAAATGGTGACCCGCAAAAAACACGAAAAGCTTTCATTGCATGCCAAGATCGTGGTGGGCATGACGGCTGCGCTGGTGATTGGCGGCGCGATTTTGTTCACGGCGATGGAATGGAACAACCCTGCGACCATGGGCAACCTGAGCGCGCCCAACAAAGTATTGGCGGGTGCGTTCCAATCGGTGACACCGCGTACGGCGGGGTTTAACACCATAGACCAGGCATCCATGAACAGCGGCAGCAAATTCTTGTCGATGATATTGATGTTCATCGGCGCTTCGCCCGCCTCTACAGGCGGCGGTATCAAAACGACGACGTTTTTCCTGATCATGGCCATCACCTACAGCATCATCCGCGGACATAGGGATACGAACATCGGCAATAGGCGGCTTTCGCAGGAAGCGAGGCGGAAGGTATTCACCATCGCTACTCTGGGCTTGCTGCTCGTGTTTGCGGCAACGCAGATCATCTGTATGATCCAGCCGCAATTCGCGGTGGATGCGGTGGCGTATGACGCGGTATCCGCGTTCGGAACGGTAGGACTTAGCTACGGCATCACACGAAGCCTGTATGCCGTACCCAAGATCATATTGATGCTGTTGATGTTTGCAGGCAGGGTAGGACCGCTGACGCTTTCCGCTGCGCTGGCAAACAGGCGCAGATCAGAGGATGAGGACAGCATCCGGTATCCGGAAGGCCATGTCATAATTGGATAATTAGGAGGTTTGAATATGAAACAAATTGCAGTATTGGGATTGGGAAGGTTTGGGCAGTCGCTGGCCATCACGCTGATGAATCTGGGGCACGACGTGCTGGGTGTGGATCATAGTGAGGAGATCGTCGAAGAGATGGCGCCGCTTTTGACCAACTGCGTGCAGGCGGACGTCGGGGATGAGCGCGCTTTGCGCGCACTCGGTCTTCGGAATTTCGACACAGTGGTGTTGAGTATCGGCGATTTGCAGCCGTGTATCTTCGCGACCATGATCTTAAAGGAGTTGGGCGTGCCGAAGGTGGTCTGCAAAGCAACGTCGGAGCTCAACGCAAAAATACTCTCCCGCGTCGGCGCAGACAAGGTCATCTTCCCCGAGCGCGATATGGGCATCCGGTTGGCGCGCAGTATCGCCAACGCCGATATTCTGGACTATATCATGCTCTCCAATTCTCACGGCATGATGGAGATGACGCCGCCGAAATCCTGGATCGGCAAGTCCATTCGGGAAACCGACGCGCGTGCGAAATACAGCATCAATATCGTCGCGCTTTACCGTGACGGACAGATGATGGTCACGCCTTCTTCCGACGAGATTTTAAAGGCGGATGACGCGATCTTCGTCATAGGCTCCCACGAGCAGATCGACAAGCTGAGCAACCTGTAAAGCATACATATACGCATAAGGCGGCTGAGCTTTAGCCGCCTTTTTGATGCTCTTGCCTGTATCCGACGGTTGGATTGCAGTCTTGACAACAAAGCGCAATTTGCGTATACTGCGAATGTTGCATAACCCGCCATAATGCCCATGGGTGTGGAAAAGCATCTATCAGAATAGTCGTTACGGAGGAGTCGCCTAGCTCGGTCGAGGGCGCACGATTGGAAATCGTGTAACCGCCAAAAGTGGTTCGAGGGTTCGAATCCCTCCTCCTCCGCCATAAAAACAAAGGACACCAAACGGTGTCCTTTGTTTTTATGAGGAGGGATTCGAACCCGAAAGGAACCAAAGACGAGCGCTGCCAGTGGCAGAGCAAGCGAGTCGGAGGTTCGGTGAACAAGGAAGCGTGCCAAACGGCAGTGCAGGCAGGCGACCATTGTGAACCGCGAAACAGCCAAGAAGAACCGAAGCCAAGCGCCTCCTGTGGAGGATAAAGCGTGGCGAAGGTTCTGAAAGTATGAGGCGCGTGCGAACGGCAGTGAAGCACAAGTCCATATCTTTTAGAGTAGGGAATCCCCTCTACACATCTTCGGGAGGGATTCGAACCAATTGGAGATGATCTAAACCCGCCCACCGCCCAATATTGACGGGGCTCCGCCCCCTGACCCCCGCAGGCGGAACTTCGGTTCCCCTTGAACCCCGGATAAAAAACAGAAGATAAAACGGCAGTGAAGGCTGAGTCCAGAACGAACCGCGAAACAGACGCTAAACGACGGGAATCCCTCCTCCGCATCTCGGGAGGGATTCGAACCAATTGGAGATGATCTAAACCCGCCCGCCGCCCAATATTGACGGGGCTCCGCCCCCTGACCCCCCGCAGGGGAACTTCGGTTCCCCTTGAACCCCGGAAAAAAACAGAAGATAAAACGGCAGTGAAGGCTGAGCCCAGACCGAACTGCGAAACAGTCGCGGAGCGACGGGAATCCCTGCCACCTTCAGAATGGTGGGGTTTATAGCGCGGCAGAATACTGTGCTTATTTGTTTTTTTCTGTATAATATGGTTGGAAAGGAAGGGGTATCATGTATACGTTTACAGACCGGTTTATGTCTGATGATAAAAGCATGAAGTTCCTAAAAGCTGCTATGATGGGGCCAAACGCCATGCGCGTTGCGGAGGAATTAGCGTCATACCTAAACATCCATAAGAATATGCGAATACTGGATCTCGGTTGCGGGTGCGGTCTTTCCACGCTTTTGTTGACGAAAAAATACGATGTGACCGTTTTCGCCGCCGATCTTTGGATTTCGCCGACCGAAAACTATGAACGTTTCCGATCTGTAGGGATGGATGATAAGGCCGTTCCGATTTTCGTAGACGCAACCAAAGGAATTCCTTTCGCAAACGGATATTTTGACGTGTTATTCACCGTGGACGCTTATCACTATTTCGGCGATACTTTGGAAATGCTCCCGTCGCTCATTCCTTTTGTAAAAAAAGGCGGCTATATCGCCGTGGCCATTCCCGGATTAAAATACGAATTTGGAAAGAATGTTACCGATGATATGCAGCCGTTTTGGAACGCTGAGATGGAAAGAACCCTGCACTCGCTTGATTGGTGGAAGGATTTGTGGAAGAGCACGGAGGGTATTGAAATGGTGGACAGTCGTGAAATGGCCTGTTGCGCACAAGCGTGGAAAGAGTGGCTGACCGGCAACCATCCCGTCGTCGCGGATGACATTAAAATGATGGAAGCTGAGGGCGGAAAGTATTTTAATCTTATTGCGTTGATTGCCAAAGTCATCTGAATACACATGCCGTTTTTGACATTCACCTTTTCCGCCAAGCCGAATCCAGCAGGTATGATGAGCTGCGCATAACATAAGAGGGGATCGAAGGTTTTATCCTTCATTCCCTCTTTTATACACTGCCTCACTTGCCCAGGTGCACCGCCAGATTGACATAGGCCGAATCCGGTTTGGAAACGATTTCGCCAAGAATAACAAGCGTTCCCAGCCTGGCCTCAAACGTCATCATCTTTTCGGAGGAGCCGGGCGCGGGGATTGCTTCTTTAAATTCCGCAGTATAGCCGTTGCGTGCAAGAGCGTCCTGATAAAACCGGATCGTTTCCTCAAAGCCCAGCTTGGAGCGGATGCCGACCACATATCCCTTATCGACTTCAAAGGTCGTCCGGCGGCTTTCCACGATGTCGCCTTGTACGATCGGAACACTCGGCGGCAGCTCCGGCGGCAGCTTTTGACCATAATCCGTGTTGTATCCGCAGCCACAAAGCATCCCAAGGATCATTATCAGCATAAAAAACAGCGTTGAAGCTCTGCATTTCATCGGAATCACCTCATATGCGTATGTGTCGTCGTCACCGGTTTCCTGTATCCATTATAGCAGTATAACAGCGGGTCGGCATTGGGTATCGCGCGATTGACATGCAAACACATACACTATACACTCGAATTGTAATCTATCTAAATCAAGCTATTTAAACGCTGAGGCTTATGCGATACAGCGACTGTGATCAGGGGAACTCCCTGTGTGAATCATGCGGAAGCTCAGGATTTTAATGGGACGCTGATCCTACAAATGCCGATCAGCTATCACTGCTTCATCGAAGTAAAGGCTGTGTTTACTCGTGGCACCTATCAAGCGTGCCTATATAAAAAAAAGGACGAAAAGGAGGAAACGAACATGGATGATCAAAGCAAATGCCCGGTTACGGGAATGAAAAGACAAGCCATTGCGGGCAGCGGCACTTCTAACCGTGACTGGTGGCCGAACCAACTGAATCTCCATATACTCCATCAAAACGCCGATTTGAGCGATCCGATGGACAAGGATTTCAACTATGCCGAAGAATTTAAGAAACTCGATTTGGACGGTCTGAAAAGGGATCTGTATGCGTTGATGAGCGACTCTCAGGATTGGTGGCCCGCCGATTACGGGCACTATGGGCCGCTGTTTATCCGGATGGCCTGGCACAGCGCCGGTACCTACCGCATGGGCGACGGCCGCGGCGGCGCGGGATACGGCACGCAGCGGTTTGCGCCGCTCAACAGCTGGCCCGACAACGTGAACCTCGACAAGGCGCGCCGTCTGCTCTGGCCGATCAAGCAAAAGTACGGCAGAAAAATATCTTGGGCTGACCTGATGATACTCGCCGGAAACTGCGCGCTTGAGTCAATGGGCTTTAAAACCTTTGGTTTTGGCGGAGGGCGCGAGGATGTCTGGGAACCGCAGGAGGATATTTATTGGGGCTCTGAATCCGAATGGCTCGGCGATAAGCGCTATTCGGGAGAGCGGGATCTGGAGAATCCGCTCGCGGCGGTGCAGATGGGTTTGATCTATGTGAACCCGCAAGGGCCAAACGGAAACCCCGACCCGGTCGCGTCGGGCCATGACGTTCGGGAGACTTTCGCGCGGATGGCGATGAACGATGAAGAGACAGTCGCGCTTGTAGCAGGCGGGCACACCTTTGGAAAATGCCACGGCGCTGCCCCTGCGACCCATGTGGGGCCTGAACCTGAAGCGGCCGGTATCGAGGAGCAGGGCCTCGGCTGGAAGAGCGGCTTTAAAAGCGGCAAGGGCGGCGACACCATCAGCAGCGGCTTTGAAGGCGCGTGGAAACCGGACCCGATCCGTTGGGATATGGGCTATTTGAAAGTGCTGTTCAAATACGAGTGGGAGATGCTAAAAAGCCCGTCAGGTGCTCTTCAGTGGCATGCCAAGGACGTGGCCGAAGAGGATATGGTCGTTGACGCACACGATCCGAAAAGAAAACACCGGCCGATGATGACCACGGCGGACCTATCCCTGCGCTTTGATCCGGTTTACGAACCGATCGCGCGGCGCTACCTTGCAAACCCGGCGGAATTCGCGGACGCTTTTGCCCGCGCATGGTTCAAGCTGACCCACCGCGACATGGGCCCGCGCGCACGCTACCTCGGTGCACAGGTTCCCGCGGAGGAACTGATCTGGCAGGATCCGGTGCCCGCAGCCGATTATGCATTGATAAACGAGCAGGATATAGCGGAGCTTAAGGGCAAAATTCTTGCCTCGGGACTGTCCGTTCCCCAGCTTGTCTCGGTGGCCTGGGCATCGGCGTCCACGTTCCGCGGATCCGACAAGCGCGGCGGGGCGAACGGAGCGCGAATCCGCCTTGCACCGCAGAAGGACTGGGAAGCCAATGAGCCGCAACAGCTAAACACCGTGCTGCAGGGTCTGGAAAAGATCCAAACGGAGTTTGACCGGGCGCAGACAGGCAACAAGAGGGTATCCCTTGCCGACCTTATCGTCCTGGGCGGATGCGCTGGCATTGAGCAAGCCGCGAAAAATGCCGGTTTCGATGTGACCGTTTCGTTTAAACCGGGCCGCACGGATGCTTCGCAAGAGCAGACGGACGTGCAGTCGTTCTCGGTGCTTGAACCGAAGGCGGACGGGTTCCGCAACTACATGAAAGCCCAATATGCCGTATCGGCAGAGGAACTGTTGATCGATCGTGCGCAGTTGCTGACGTTGACCGCCCCGGAAATGACGGTTCTGATCGGCGGCATGCGTGTGCTCAACGCCAATTACAAACAATCACCGCACGGTGTCTTCACCCAAAAGCCGCAGGCGCTCTCGAACGATTTCTTTGTGAATCTGCTCGACATGAACACGGCGTGGACGCCGAGCGAAAAGGACAAGGATGTGTTCGAAGGACGGGACCGCAAAACGGGCGAGCTCAAGTGGACCGGTACCCGTGTTGATCTTGTTTTCGGGTCCAATTCCCAATTGAGAGCCATCGCCGAAGTCTATGCGTCATTCGACGCCAAGGGCAAGTTTGTACAGGATTTCGTGGCGGCCTGGAACAAGGTGATGAATGCGGATCGTTTTTAATGCCATAAACGCGGCATAAGCACAGCGTTAAACCCGACGCGTAAAGGGGCAGCGAAAACTGCCCCTTTCTTCAAAAACCGAAAAGGAAAACAGCAATGTTGAAGTCCGCTAAAAAATACGTTATGGTGATGCTCGGAACGATCTGCCTGTTATTGGGGGTGATCGGGGTGTTCCTGCCTGTGTTGCCAACGACGCCGTTTCTGCTTTTGGCGTCCTTTTTTTATGTGCGCAGTTCAAAGCGGTTGTACCGGTGGCTGATCCGGCAAAAAACCATCGGCGCTTATCTGTACAATTACGTCACCTATAGAGCGGTCAGAAGGAGCACAAAGGTTTTCTCCTTGATATTTCTATGGGGGAGCCTGATCGTCTCGGCGGTCCTGATAGAGAATTGGCATGTCAAAGCACTGCTGATGATTGTCGGCATCGGGGTCAGCATTCATTTGTTGACGTTAAAAACGATGGAAAAGGCCGAATTCGGTCAGCTTTGTTTGAACGATGAGACAGAGATTGTATGCTCCGATCCCGACGTGCAATGCTGAGCGTTGCAATGCGGTATTTCAGGGGAACCGCAACGATACCGCCATCGGACGGCAGATCTGTAAAGCGCCCGAATCGTTTTTTGTTGGAGAGCCTCGGAATAAAAAATCCGGATTCCGAAAGACTAACAGAAAAGCGATGGGGAAGAAGGTGAAAAAATGGAAGCTCCCAGCATTAAGATCAAATGCGGCGTGGACAATTGTCTATACAACAAGAACAGGATGTGTCACGCAAACGCGCTGCAGGTGAATGCGTCGGGCGACGGGAAGGCAAGATCCCGCGAAGGCACATGCTGTTCCACGTTTGTGAGCAAGTAGCCGCCAACGATGGTGAGCCCAACCTTAAAGGCAGGAACGATCAGGACCGCTGCCTGCAACGGGCATCGGGGTATAGGCGCAGTGAAAGGTTTTTAATCGTTGCTCGTTTTGCATTACAGGGTATGCACAAGGCAGCATCCATAACGTTCTGTCCATACACAAAAACAAATGCCACCAAAGGTGGCATTTGCCGTATCTGTGGGATTATTCGTGATTCGCGCAGTCGTGATCGGCATGATTTTCGCCGTGATGGTCGCAGGTCGCGTCGGGGCTAAAGATCAATTCGCCCGAGAGCAAGGCCAAAACAGCCTTGTCCGCGTCGCCGGACGCACCGGCGCAAAGCCTGATGCCCGCCTCCGCCAGCGTCTGTTTCGCTCCGTCGCCGATGCCGCCGCAGAGGAGCGTGTCGACGTTAAGCTGTTTGAGAAACCCTGCCAGCGTCCCGTGGCCGCTGCCCAGAGTGTCGATGATCGATGTCTTCACGATCTTGCCGTCTGCAATCTCGTAAACTTTGAACCGTTTGGATTGTCCGAAGTGCTGGAATATCTCTGTGTTTTCATAGGTCGCTGCAATTTTCATGTTTGTACCGTCGCTTTCCGTATAGTATGTGGTTCTTGTGGATTTCTGTTGTGATCCCTTAATCATTTCCATTCGCCGTGAATGGTTCCTTTGGAGTGGTCGGCATTGAAATTGGCACGGTTGAAGTAGTTGATGCCCGAGCTGCCGAAGGTCGTATCGACGTTGATCCAGGTTTCATTTGCAACGTTATACACCTGGTTCCAGGCGTGGTCGCCCCATACCGTGCCGGTATAGCCCAACCCGGTTATAAACCTAACCCGAAGGCCGGTTGCCCGGCACATGGCTACGTACAGGCAGGAATAGTCAAAGCAGATGCCTTTCTTTGTTGTAAATGCCACGATCGCGCCTGAAGATATGCCCGTCGGCTTTTTGGCCAACGCTTCCGCTTTGTTGTAATCGTATTTGATGTTCGAACTGACCCACCGATAGAGCAGCAACGCTTTCTTCATGCCGTCCGTTTCCGTGCCCACGATCTGCTTTGCCATAGCGTCGATCGCCGCATTGGATTTCACGGCCTCGCTTAAGGTGACGCCGTTGAAATAGATGATCAGCTGTTCCTTTTCAGCCGCGTCGGGTGTTTCGCTGTCCGCAGTTTTAAACGAATCCTTGACGATTACCTGAATGTCCTTTATGACGCTGCTGTTTAAAAGCGGCTGTATGACGCTGGATTGGATCATCTGGTAGGGAACGGAGTTGTTGGCAAAGGCTGTTATCGCGGAGCTGCCGAAATGCCCGGTAAAAAAATTTAAAAGAATCGAGAACAGCAGCACGAGCCACACGGATTTGGGAATCTGCCACAATCCGCCGACGATACGCCGGGGAACGTTGTGCATCGAGTCAAACGCGGAGGAGACACTTTCCGACAGACGGACGGCGGGCTTGTGAAGCGGGAGAAGCAGCAGATAAAAAGCGCCGTTGAGCAGAAGCTGGATGATTGCGATGAAATAGGCGTAAACCCAGACGCTGCCGCTTGTGATGACGGCGCGGAATTGCGGAAGGATTCCGTAAACAAACGACAAAATGGCGTTATCGGGATCCAAAAGAAGCAGCCGCGTCAAATAGAACGACAGCAGGACGGAGCCGAGAAAGATCAGATTGTACAGCAACGACTCGAACGGCCGGTTAATTTTGGGGAACAACAGACCAAACACGATGGGCGCGGCAAAGATACAGGCGATCGCCACCGTTACGATGTTGATGTTGCCGGGGATGTCCATGGTTTGCGGTTCACTCCTTATCAAACGGATTGAATCAATTATACACCATCAGAAGGTTTTCATGTTTGGATATCTGTTGTAATGCCGATATGCTCACCAAGTGTTTGCCTTTCAAAAGGGATATAACATCTCCTTGCGCAACCTCCCGAATCACAGATTTATTGATATGAATCTGTGGGAAGCTGCGCCGCCCCTTTTAATACCGAAGAAGTATGTGGGATATTTTTGTAGAAGCTGTTCTCACACGTCACAGGCAGGTATGGTCTTTGACCGTTCCTGCAACGCCACCGCTCCACGCAGTGGCCGTTTTCAAGAGGGGTAGGGGATTGCTAAGGGGCCTGGGGAGAAAATCGGAAGTCTCCCCGGCCCCTTAGCAAAAAGAAAGAAAAAACCGCTCTCTGCGAGGGGATATCTTTACCTCGAGAATGAGCGTGAGCGAAATTAAAAACCTAAGTCTTTCAGAAGAGGGATCCGAGGCTTAAGGGGGAATCGTAAGCCCACCCGGCCTTTGCAAAGAAAAGGAACCTTGCTCCTTACAAGAAAAAAGTGTAATAAACCATTTGATTGGGTTGACAACGCCTTTGCTATGCCTTATTATATGAGTAAATGCGCATACAGGCATGCCGAAAAGGGTCTCCGCAACGCATGTATCCGCGCATCGATGAATCGAGTCAACGGGTTTCATGTTCGCATAGTATATGAGCGTATGCGCAATGATGCATGGGAGGGGACAGAAGTATGCTTCAAATTTTCAAGGCGTTGGCGGATGAAACAAGGCTTCGGATATTATCCGTCGTTTGGCAGAGCGAAATATGCGTTTGTGAGCTGGAGCAGATCCTCAATCTTACGCAATCCAATGCGTCCCGGCATCTGACGGTGTTGAAAAACGCCGGCCTGATCACGGGGACCAAGCGCGCCCAATGGATGCATTACAAAAAGAACGAGAGCTTTTGCCGCGATCATGCCGCGCTGTGCGCGTATCTTCAGGCACAGCTAAGCATGCTGGACACGTTCAAACAGGATGCCGAAAACCTTGACAGCCTTGGCAAAGGGCTTTGCAATACTATTTCAAAGGAGCAATGAAAATGGAAAATGAAAAAACACAGGGCATAGGATTTTTTGAGAAATACCTTACTGTCTGGGTGCTTCTGTGCATGGCGGCGGGAATCCTGATCGGCAGGTTTTTGCCGGGGGTACCCAATACCCTTGAAAAGATCCAGTATGCGGGGCAGAATATTCCGATTGCGATTTTGATCTGGATCATGATCTATCCGATGATGATGAAGATCGATTTCCAGTCCATCAAGGACGTGCGCAAGCGTCCGATCGGCATTCTTATCTCCAGCGGCAACAGCTGGTTGATCAAGCCGTTTCTGATGTTCGGGCTTGCATCGTTTTTTTTCTACGTTGTGTTTAAGGCTTTCATTCCAACGGAATTAGCGCGGCAATACGTAACGGGAGCGGTGCTGTTGGGCGTAGCCCCTTGTACGGCGATGGTGTTTGTGTGGAGCAACCTGACAAAGGGCGATCCGGCGCACACGCTTGTCCAGGTTTCTGTCAACGATCTGATCATCCTCGTCCTTTTTGTGCCGTTGGTATCGCTGCTGCTTGGCATTAACAACGTACAGATACCGTGGAGCACGCTGTTCTTTTCCATCGCGCTGTTTGTAGTGATCCCGTTGGTCGCAGGGTTTTTCACAAGAATATCGATCGTCAAAAAGAGGGGGGAAGAGTATTTCTTAAAGAAGTTCGTTCCCAAATTTGACGGAATCACCACCGGCGGCCTGCTTATGACGCTGGTCATCATTTTCACCTTCCAGGGCGATGTCATTGTAAAGAATCCCTTCCACGTGCTGTTGATCGCGGTGCCGCTGGTCCTGCAGAACGTCATATCGGCAAACCTTGCCTATCAGACGTGCAAATGGGCTAAACTGGCACACAACATCGCCGCGCCCGCTTCGCTTATCGCCGCTTCCGACTTTTTTGAACTGTCCGTAGCGGTCGCAATCTCGCTGTTCGGGCCGGATTCGCCGGTGGTGCTGGCGTGCACGGTCGGCGTTCTGACCGAAGTGCCCGTTATGCTGATGCTCGTCAAATTCATCAACAGGACCAAGCATTGGTTCCCCGAAAAAGATGCGGAGCAGATCGAACAGAAGTAGCATTAATGCGGGGAAAAGATCGATCTACATCACAACGAAAAGTCCCGGTTTCCCGGGACTTTTTTGCTTGGCGGTTCAACGCCGGACAAAAACAGCAGTTTGTTCACTGTTCAACGCCAACGATTGATGCTATGATTTTGGTATCCTATACAAAACGAATTTTCAAGGAGATGGTCAGCTTGGCAATGACGTACGAACAGTATTTGGAGAACCGGCGCAATTCCAACGTCGACGGCGATCCGAACAAGAGCCTGAGCGATCCCTATGTTGCCCCGTTCCGTATGGCAGGCAACATATGGTATATCGGAGACAAGCGCGTATGCTCGCACCTGATCGATACCGGCGACGGGCTGATCGTCATCGATACGGGCTTCCCGCGAACCGAGTTTCTGATCTTCCAGTCGATCTGGGAAGCGGGTTTTGATCCGAAGGACATCAAGATCATCCTGCATTCACACGGCCATGGCGACCATTACGGTGCGACGGAACCGTTGGTTTCGATGTTCGGGTGTAAAACCTATGTCGGCGAGGCGGATGCGAAGCTGTTTCGGGAACGTCCCGAGCGGTTCTCGCACTTCCACGAAACGCCGGTTCGTATGTTCGTGCCCGATGTCGAACTCAAAGACGGCGACGTGGTCAAGCTTGGCAACACGACCATCACATGCATAGCGACGCCGGGGCATTCGCCGGGCGTATTCTCCTTTTTCTTCGATACGGTGGAAGACGGCAAGACTTATCGCGCGGGGACGTTCGGCGGCGCGGGATTCAACACGCTGTACAAGGAAGCGTACAGGAAATCCGGCTACCCCGAGACCACCCAGCAGGACTTTTTGCATTCTGTCAACAAGGTCATCGACGAGAAGGTCGATATCGTGTTGGAAAATCATCCCGCGAGCACCTTCCCCAAGCGCAAGAAAACCCTTGCCGATCCATTGGGACCCAATCCGTTTATCGATCCCGCCGAGTGGCATAAGAACATAGAGAGGCTGCGCACGCGCATCACGGAGCTGATCGAAGCAGGGTATTGAGTTTATCATAAGTGCAAAAGGCGCCCTTTGGGCGCCTTTTTGTATAATTGGATGGTGATTTGTTTGCGCTGCGGCGGGATGATCTTTTGCCTCTGAAAAGCATGGGTTCAGCCTGCACTGGCGTTTGGCTTCACCGCATATTTTCAGAACCTCCAACTCGCTTCATCGTTCCGCTGTTTACAATGGTCGTCTGCTTTCGCTGTCGCTCAGCACACTCCCTTGTTCACAGAATGTCACCCTCCTTTTATCTGCCACCGGCAGCAGTCGGGCTCCATTCCACTGGCAGCGCTCGTTTTCGGTTCTACCCACCGCCCGGTATGGATGGGGCTCCGCCCCGCACCCCGCAAGGGGCTGCAGCCCCTTTGAACCCCGAAGATCGAAAAGCACGTTATCGCAGAAAGGATTGTGCTTATAGATCAACAGGCAGGAATGGGTGGCCATTCCTGCAAACAACCGCACCACGCAGTGGCCGTTTTAAGGGGGTATGGGGATTGCTAAGGGGCCTAGGGGGGAAATCGGAAGCCCACCCTGGCCCCTTAGCAAAGGAAATTGCAAACTCCGATGTAAACAAGAGGTTTTTATATCGCTGCGACGGGATTGATCTAAACCCACCCACCACCCAATTTTTAAGGAACTGTTTTAATGGCTGCTTGTAAGCAGGAGTTAATGCTGTATCAGCTTCTGCTTTGCAATTAGGATGCGGTAAACGCTTTGCTCGAGACGTGCCCGGGTAAGCCGCCCGGATTGGAGCGCATTGTAAAGCCCGTCAAGGGTGGCTATCTGCTTGGTGGTATACCGCCCGATCAATACGAAATCTCCTCCTGCTTCGATAAAGCGCACCGCCGCCTCGTCGATCTTGACGGTATCCGAAAGCGCTTGCATGCGCATGTCGTCGGACATCACGATGCCGGTGAATCCCAATTCCCGGCGCAAAAGGTCGGAGATGAGAATCGGGGACAGCGACGCGATATTGCCTTGATCGATCAGCGGGTAGGATAAATGCCCGACGAGCATGCCGTCGATGCCCTGGTTGATCGCCGCGGCAAAGGGTTTGCTGTCATACGACCGCCAGTCTGTCAGCGTGGTCTCGATCACCGGAAGTTCCAAATGGGAATCTGTGGCCGTGTTGCCATGGCCCGGAAAGTGCTTGCCGAAAGACAAAACGCCCGCGTCGTGCAGCCCGCGCACGGCAGATGTGATAAGCATCGATACCGATTCGGCATCGGTGCCGAACATCCGTTGCTTTGCCGCTAAAAATTTACCGTCAAGCGATTTGGCAATATCCAGTACGGGCGCAAGGTTTACCGTGATGCCGCACGATAAAAGCTGCTCACCGATGCTTTTGTACTGCGCATAGACAGCCAGCGCGTCCCCTGCTTTGCCAAGCTGATAGGCGGATTTTGTGATCGGGCGAAAGGGCAGCCTGTAAACCGATCCGCCTTCGGCATCGGTGGATATCAACATCGGAAAAGAAGGCAGCGGGTTATAGGCCGTGATTTTGGCGGTGAGTTCCTTCGTCTGTGCAAAGCTTATCAGGTTCCATCCGAACAGGATGACATTGCCGACCTTATAGTCCCGCATCAGGCGGATCAGATCCTCAGACGGTGCTTCGGTGCCTTCGAAGCCTATCATCACCATCTGGCCGATCAGTTCGCGGTCGCTGAGCTTTTGGACAGTCTGCATCAGCGCATCCGCGAATACCGCGGTGGGGGAAGGCGCTGCAATTGGCGTTGGCGCGACGGAAGCGGTCGTGCCGGATTTAACGGCAGGCGAAATGCAGGATGCGAGCGTCAGAACACAAAATAGGACCGCAAGCCATTGCGCCTTTCTCATCGGTATCTCCTTTTTTAAAGCGGTTAAACTATGGATAAGTATAGCATCAAAACGACGCGGCTGTCACTTGTGCCGCGGTGTGGGGTTTGGGGGAAAGAAAAAGGAAGCATGCAACCCAATCGCATCTCAGCAAGGCCAGTGCTTTTGGCGTGAATGGAGAAAAGTCCGGTTGCTGCGGTGAAAAATATGGCGCATAAAAGGCAAGAGCCCTTAGCACTCCTGCGGAGTCCAAAGGCCCTTGTTTTGCATGAGACACGCTACAATCTGTCGCTCTTGTTATGCTTGTCAGCCCTGTTTATCATCAAACATATCCTTCACTTTTTCGAAGGCGCCTTTTGCCGATTCTTTTGCTTTTTCAAGCGGGTCATCACCGGTTCCCGCTATGTTGTCCGGCCCGTCCAGAACATCCTTGACCTTGGCAGCGATGCCGCCGGCTACTTCTTTGGTTTTGGCCTTTGCCTTGGCGGCAAGATCATCTTCCGTCCCCATCTGATTGTCTTCTCCGTCAAGGACGTCTGTGACCTTTTCTGATACGGTGTTGAAGAAATTCTTGTTGTCTTCGGACATGGTGAACCTCCTTCTGAAAGAATTGTTCTTGAAGCGAACCATATGTATAGTTTATCATAATCTCGCACAGAGGATCCCGCTTTTACCGGCAAAAACAGAGAGCATTGTAAACTGATTGTAAAAATAGGGCGGAGATATATATTAAAGCAAGCAAACCGCGCGGTCTCTGGTATGATGGAATGGATTGACATGGAATACTCGTTTGTATGGGAGGTATGTCTGCGTTGGAAAACACACCGGGCGAAAACAAGCAACAAAACGCGCTTCGGGAGCTTACGACGGATGTGGTACGGGAACTGTGGTCAAAGACGTACAACAGCATCGGCAAGCCGGACTGGTCGCACATCTTTCCCTACTATCATCCGGATATTGTATTTATGGACTCCATCCAGCGGTTGGAGGGGATCGGTAATTTTACCGCGATGTGCGCGCGTCTGACCAAACGGTGCAAGCAGCTGCAAATGGATATCCAAAGCATCGTTGGGGATTCCAACGTCATCATGATGGATTGGAAAATGACCATGTCCTTTCGAAAGTCGCCGAGCACACCGATCTTCGGCTGCACCAAGCTGACACTGCACGAGGACGGCAGGATCCTGGAGCAACGGGATTATTACGATTTATGGGGCGATATATACAACGGGATACCCGGGTTCCGCAGGCTGTACCGCGGTTTTATGCGGAAATTCTTTGGCTGACGGAGGAAAATGCGATGCGTTCGCTCCCTGATGAACTGATGTTTCTGAAAAACAGAAAAGAGATCCAAAAAAGCACATCGGAATCCATGGCCGGCAAGGTTTGTGTTGTCACGGGCGCCACATCCGGCGTCGGATTGGCGGCATTGCAGCGCCTTGCACAGGGCGGCGCGCAGCTTGTGATGGTATGCCGCAACCCGGAAAAAGCGCAGGGGATCCGCCGGGATATAGAAAGCCGATACAACGTTTTGGTCGATATCGTGACGGCGGACTTCAGCCGGCTGGACACGGTGCGAACGGCTGCGTTGGCGATCGCACAAAAGTATGCCAAAATCGACGTTCTGATCAACAGCGCGGGCATGCATTCCACCAAAAAGCTCTATACGGAGCAAGGCTACGAGATGGTGTTCTGCGTAAATCATCTCGCGCCGTTCCTGTTTACAAATCTGTTGCAAGAAACAATGAAACAAAGCGCTCCCTCGCGCATCCTTTTCGTGAATTCCGAGGGGCACCGGTTCAACGGGCTTGATCCGGACGATCTCAACTGGAAGAAGCGCCATTATACAGGGCTTCGGGGCTACGGCGCATCCAAATCCGCCCAGCTTCTGTGCGTTTGGGAACTGGCGGAGAAACTATACGGTACGGGTGTTACCGTCAACGCGCTGCACCCCGGAGACGTACGGACCAACATCGGCAGCAACAACGGGTGGCTGTACAGGTTTTTTCTGCGGCATTTTACCTGGCATATGCTCAAAGAAGTTTCCATCTCGGCAAACGCCATCTATTATTTGGCGGCCTCCCCCGAGCTGCGCGACGTCAGCGCCCGCTTTTTTCATTTGACCGTGGAGGAGAAACCCGCCAAACATGCGCTTGACCGGACGACCGGCAAACGCATTTGGGAGAAAAGCATGGCTATGACCGATTTTACGGAACGCTGAAGGATGCTTCAGCGTTTTTCAATTCTTTGATGGCCCTGTTTGCGGCCAGTTTTCCGGTCATGATGGCGATTGGCAGTCCGGAGGGACTGAAAGTCCATTGTCCCGCCTGCAGGATATCCGGGATCGGCGTACGCACCGATTGAGCCACACGGGTCATCTTGTTCACAACGGGTATGCGGTTGTTTGTAAAAGCCCATCCTGTGATGGCGCCTTGCGAATTGCCGGTGATTCGTTCCAGCGTCAGCGGCGTGCTGGAAAATTGCTCTGTTATTTTGCCCTTTATCCCTTTGAATATCGTCGCATCAAGAATATTGATGATGCTTTCGTTGCTCGCTTGTTTGAATTCGTCATACCATCCCATGGCGTTGATGTGATTCACGAGCGAGTAGTCCATCAATACGCTGACGATCAAGCCTGTTTTGCCTTTGGGTGCAAGGGTCTCGTCCCGCATGACGGGACATGCTATTTCGTAGGTCGTAAGCCGGAAATAGTCACGGAGCCATCGGAAGATCCGGTCTTTTTCTTCATCCGAGCCCGTGCGCGGCAACGTTTCGTCCAACGGGGATTTCGGGCACAGCGCGTGCAATCCCTCCTTGTTGGGCGTATAGAAAAGATGAGGGCTGCAAACATCTTCAAAAAAGCTTCTGTCCAAATCTGTTTCAAGATACAGCGTATAGACGGAATCCCCGCCGGTCTTGTCCGAGATAAGGTTCTTCTGGGCGAGCGTGTTTTGCCGAATTTTCGGATCGGGCAGTTTGTCCATGTCGATCATCGCATAGAACTTCTTGAGATCCGATGCCCAAATCAGTTTTCTGTAGTTGTATGCGTTGCCCGCGTCGTCTAAAACACGGTGTCCGACAGGATCGACCGCACAGACATGTGTGCCGGTTTTGATCTCGCCCGCGAGATCCAGAACATAGTGCCTGATCGAATCGGTCAGTACCCCCGTGCCCCCTTTGGGGTACATGTAATCCAGATACAGGCTGAAATAGCTCAGCGCGAAAAAGGCGGGCGTTGATTGAAAAAAATGCTGGGCGATGATGTCGATCAGGACTTCGCTGCCGAGGGTTTGGCGAAGATACGGATAGATCGGCGTGTTTAGCTTTTCGATCTTTTGGATCGTCACGATGAATTTGAACATCCAGGGCAGTATCGTTTTGACGAGGTAGTCCTTATCCCTTTGCATGTCCAGAAAAAGCGGATTGTCCACGCCATAGAGCACATCCATATACCCCATGATCCGGCGGATATCCGCGATGATGCTGTTTACGTCGCTTGCATTGTCGGGAAACTGTCTTAAGAGAAGATCCTTATACGCCTGCAGGCTCTCGCGCGATTCAAGGCGGACGATGTCATCTTCGATGCCGATGGACACACGGCTTTTGACAAAATCGATTTGCAGGCCCAATTGCCGGAGCATCGGCAATACGATCCCTGAATTTTCAATGGCGCGTATGCCGCCGTCAAACGTAAATCCGTTGTGTTTAAAAGAATTCACCAAGCCGCCGACATGATCCTCTTTCTCCAAGACGAGTACCTTCAAGCCTTGCTTGCAAAGATACGCTGCGGCGGTGAGCCCTGCAGCCCCCGCGCCGACGATGATTGCGTCATACACCAATAGAAGCCCCCCGATCATGCATATGTGACTTCGATTTTTTTGCGGTACAGCGGTTATATTGATAGCATCATACCACAAGCGTTTTCCTGCCTTCAACAGGATTCGACATGAACTGAAGGTGCAATCGCCGACGATCTTGGTTTTGCAAACTGCCGTTGAAAACACCCCTTAATCGTCGGCAGAAGAAGGCTGCGACGCATGGTGATGCTCGCCAGCATAACGCAAGGCATCGATCAGTTCTGCGTTGGCTTTTTTGCCTGCGACAGAACCTGGGCAAAGCCTGTCGAACGCATGAAAGCAACCTTCAAATTCGGCAAGGTCTGCGCGGATTCCCGCTTTGCGCAGGTTGTTGACATAGGCAAGCGTTTCATCGTAAAACGGGTCAATGCTGCCGATCAACGTGAATGCAGGCGGCAGATGGGAATAATCCGTCTCTCTGGCAGGCGCCGCATATTTAGGAACCCTATCCGTGCCGAAGAGTTGCCCGAGATACAACTTCCAAGCTGCCGCATTGCTGCGGGAGTTCCAGACGGGAGACAAGTTGTTCGTTGCGGAGGGTGTGTTCATCCGATCGTCGATCATCGGATACAGCGGCATTTGGAAGGCGAGGTTGACTTCGCCTTTGTCTCTCGCGCACAAGGCTACGGCTGCCGCAAGTCCTCCGCCTGCGCTGTTTCCCCCTACGAACAGTTGGTCGTCGCGTATGCCCAACTCTTCGGCATGATCCCTCATCCATAAAAGAGCGGCATAGCAATCCTCAAAAGCACAAGGGTACGGCTTATGAACCGAAAGCCGATAATCGGGAGAAACGATCACACAGTTTACCGCAGCTAAGAACCGTCCGAAGAGCGCTTCGTCCATCTCCGGTTTTCCCAACGCATAGCCGCCGCCGTGAAACCAGAGAAGCCCGGCAGCCTTGGCTTGCGCATTTTTTTGTTTATAGATCAAAAGACGGATCGAAGAACCGTCATGAGGATTTTTGATAAAGGACTGCTGTCGGTTGATGCTCTTTGGGGGAATACGGCGGTAAAAGCGCAAAAAGGAATTTGTTCGTTCAAAAGACCGCTTGTTTGTGAAACGCAACAAGGCGCCAAGAAATCTCCCCCGTATGCGCAACCGCTTGTCCATCCGCACAGCCTCCTTTTTCAAACTCAATATATCATAGGCCGCGGCATCGCGCATCCATAAACCGGTCCGTTCCTCTTTGAACGATTTTGTGCTACCATTAAAGCAAGTATTCCGATGCGGGAGGGGGAATTTCATATGGCTTCCAACGTCGCTTTCAAGTGCCCGAAATGCGGACATGTCTGGGAAGTTCAATCGACATTTTGGGAAAACATGCAGAATTTGACCGGATTGGAACAAACGGATATCCATAAGCAAGTACAGCCGACGACTTGCCCGAATTGCGGAAATCCCGCAGATCCGGCGTCAACGGCGGACGGCAACACCAAATCCGGCGGTTGGTAACACCCCGGAAAGAAACAAAAAAGGCGGGAACAACATGCAGTTTATTTGCTATACCAGATGCACGACTTGCCAAAGGGCAAAGAAATGGCTGGATGAGCACGGCATACAGGTGGAAATCCGGGATATCAAAACAAGCAATCCGACAGCGGAAGAATTGCGGCGCTGGCGTGAACGCAGCGGGTTGCCGATCAAACGGTTGTGGAACACCAGCGGTTTGCAATACAGGACGCTGAACATCAAGGGCAGGCTGAACGAACGCATGCCCAACATGGGCATGACGGACCAGGAACAATATGATTTGATGGCAACGGACGGGATGCTGGTGAAGCGGCCGATTTTCATCGGCGACGATTTTGTCCTGGTCGGTTTCAACGAAGCGGAATGGGAACTGCGTCTGCCAGGCATGCGATCGTAAAAAACACAAAACCCCTTACGGGGTTTTGTGTTTTGTTATTGTCATGTTTTCATATGAGCAAGTGTATTTGCGCCGACGCAAAACTTATTGGTTTTTGCTGATCCAGGATGGGACAAAAAGGTCGTCGCTGTCCGTTTCCAAAATCGAGGGGAGCGGGCGCGTGCCCGGCTTTGCCGGGGAGGACGGGTTTCTTGCTTGCGTTGAGTTCTGCGTTTTGGGAGGAAGTTCGTCCGTTAACGACTGGGGTTGTTCGGATGAATTCCGTAACGGCTTAAAACCTGTTGCGATAATTGTCACCCGAATGGAATCGCCCAGCGATTCGTTGATTCCCGCACCGAAGATCAGATTCATATTCGGATCTGCGGCGTTGTGGATAAGTTCGGCTGCTTCGGTCACTTCCATCAGGCTCATCTCGGATCCGCCTGTTATGTTGAAGAGTATCGCAGTAGCGCCCTGGATGGACGTTTCAAGCATCGGGCTGTTCACTGCCTGTCTGGCCGCATCCACCGCGCGGTTTTCGCCCGTGCCGACCCCGATGCCCATATGTGCCATGCCGCTGTTTGCCATCACGGCTCTTACATCTGCGAAATCCAGATTGATAAGGCTCGGCATTGAAATCAAATCGCTGATGCCTTGGATGCCCTGACGAAGAACATCGTCCGACATGCGAAAGGCATCCAGCATGCTTGTGCTTTTTCCTGCGACCGCCAACAACCGGTCGTTTGGAATAACGATGAGCGTATCCACGTTGCCCTGAAAATCGGCAATGCCCATGTCGGCATTTCTGGCTCTTTGCCTGCCTTCAAAGGAGAACGGTCTTGTGATGACGCCAACGGTCAATATGCCGAGACTCCGGGAAATACCGGCGATGATGGGCGCAGCACCGGTACCCGTACCCCCGCCCATGCCGGCTGTCACGAAGACCATATCCGAACCTTTGAGCGCGGCAGAAATAGCATCTGCATTCTCCTTTGCGGCACGCGACCCGATTTGCGGATCGGCACCAGCTCCAAGGCCCTTGGTGAGCTTTTCTCCTATTTGAATGCGCTGCTTTGCCCGCGACAGATCCAGCGCTTGTTTGTCTGTGTTGATCGCGATGAATTCAACACCGCGCAGTCCGTATTGGACCATGCGATTGACGGCATTGTTGCCGGCTCCGCCGACGCCGATCACCTTGATGGACGCTGCGGGCGGATCAACATCAAACTCCAACATGTGAACGCCTCCTAATGAATGGCATGCGGTCAAACGGAACAATGATGCCTATTTCTTACGGGGGGAACGGGCGTATTTCTGGTCAAGCAAGGTGAAGTGTGCGTAAATCTTTTTGTCAAAAAATGTGTTTTGATCCTTGGATCTTATCATCTCATGATAAATGTTTTCGGGAACATTGCTGTAACGGTATGTCATGCTGTTATCAAAAACAATTTTCAGGATATTTCCTTCCGGCAGATAGTCGATGCTTTTGATTTTTCGTGAAGAGACAAAACGATCATCCACGCAAATGTCACCCCCTGCAAAGTTGTCGATTATTGTCGATGGATTATCATACAATATCATAGCACAGCATCACAGCATAATCCAGCAATTTTGGCAAACATGTAACTTCATGCATAAGGCGTAAAGGCGAAAACGGGCATCATGCAAAGGATTGGTCCGGAAACGATACAATCAGTATGACAAAGCCGCGGAATTCGTATAGAACCGCGGCCTTTTACGGGCAAAGGGAAACGACACTGCAACAAAGCGGAAATGAAAAAGTGTCGGGCAGATCCGCTTTCTATTTTCTCCAAAACGTCGAAACATCCGTCTTATCCAGAATGTTGAATGCGATGATTCGCCCAAGAAGCGAATAATCAACCGGTTTGTCCCAAGAGATGCGTATCAGTTCCTTGGTGTGGTCGTAGCCTGCCTGTCTGATCTCGTCGGAAAAGCGAAGGATGCTCGCTCTTTCGGGCGCGACAGCCAAATGATGTTTGGAAACGCTCAAGCCGATGATAAACGTGCCGTGATCGGTAAACATCGGCTGATTCCACGCGATCCTCTGCGACAGGTTTGGGAAATTCGCCGTTACCCAACCCAAAATCTCCCGTGTGCGAGCCCGATGATCGGGGTCGTCGATACCCGCCAGATAGTCTGCAAACACTTCCATGGGTTCCTCTCTTTCAACAAAAGGTTGTGCCGCAGTACGCCGCTGCATGCTGTTCCGGTTTGAGAGCGGTAGATGGATATGCATTATGATACCACGGCAAAATGAGCCGGGACAACTGCTGATAGGGGCAAAAGGGCAGCCGGAGAGATTTTTCCAATCTTCAAAGACGCTGTCTTCAATCGCTGCGTATTCATGGTATAATGCAGACAAGAGTTTTAAAAGGAGGCTTATGCCATGCAATTTGTCAATTCATCATACGGGTATTCCGCCGAAAGGCATGCCGCGCACGCCGCTGAAACGGAAGCGACATTGCGTACCGCCGTTTTGCGCTCGATGCAGGATAACCTGCCCATCGTCTGCGCATCCACCTACGGCGTTTCCGCGTTGACGCTGGTCAAGATCGCCAAAGAAATGGATTGCAAGAACCAGTTGATCGCCGTGCGGCATCATCCGCATTTGAAGGGGGACCGCTCCGGCGTGGTGCAGCTGATGTCCAAAGAAGCCGAAGAGGAGCTCTTGGCCGCAGGTGTTAAGATCGTGACCGGCAGCCATCTGTTCGACGGCATGTCTCGTGCTTCGATGATGAAATACAAGGGCGCCGAGACCGGCATCGTCGTATCCGACACGCTGCGGCTGTTCGGACCCGGCATGAAGGTAGCGCTCGAGTGTGCCATCATGGCGATGGAAGCGGGGTATCTTGAATACCCGCAGAAGGTCGTGACCATGGGCGGACACGGAGCGGGCGTGGATACCGCGGTCGTGATGACGCCGGTGCCCAGTTCTTCGTTCTTTGAGCTGAAGATCCACGAAGTGTTGTGCATGCACAGCGAATGAGCAATTCGATATGGGCGCAAAGAAGAAGCGCCTGAAGACCAAAAAGGGGTTTGGGGGGACGCGTTGCGTCCCTCTTTTGGTTTTCAGGGATGGAGAAAGGGCGTGGCAAAGAGCCGCGGCTGAGGGATATCAAAGGGATAAAACGCATTCTGAATATTGCTATAAAAAAACAATACGACCCTATCGTATAGACTAATATGAAGTCGTAATATACAATGTGAATATATTTAGGCATTATAGATGATAGGTTCTATTCTGAACAAAGGCAGGTGGTACCCAATGGAATTCAGAGTATCGAGGTTTTTCACGAACCTCGGCATCACAGTTTTTTCTTTGATCGTATGCGCAATGTTGGTGATACCATTTTTGCGCTATACGGATGCGGAGATTTCACCGCTTTGGTTTCTGTTGTATATGGCTGTTTTGCTGATGATGGGACTGTTGGCCAGAAGCGTCTACGGATCTATCACATTTACCGATAAGAACATCGAATACAGAACGGACACCTTTATGCAGCGCTGCATTTACATGAACCTGTCCGATGTGGCGGAAGTGGGGATAGGAACATCCTCGTCTTTGTTTCTGCAGCAGCGCTGGATCTATTTCTCCTCAAGATCGTTGCCCGGATACAACACGGAAAGTTTGTTGTTCCGCTGGCAGAGCAAGGATTTGATGAAATTGGAGCTGACAAAAGAAACGCTGGCTGCGGTTCGTAAATATTACGTAGGGGAGATAAAATATCTTCCGGCGGAGATGGAAGTGCAGATATAAATATGTAAAGGAGACCATGATCGCTTTGAATGGAGGGCATAGCCCCTATGACCCCGAAGCGGAACGGTCAAGACCGTTCCCTACGATGGAAATTGGCTTTTGGGCGTAGGGAAGGGTCTTGACCCTTCCGCGGATTTTGTGTTGTAGGGGGCATTTCCTACAAACAACGTGGCGCGGGGAGATCCTGTTCCCGGTTCGCTTTATGATCACATATCCTGTTTGCTGCTTTTATAACATTTCCTGTTGAATCCTGAAATG
This sequence comes from uncultured Christensenellaceae bacterium, assembly GCA_942492795.1. Taxonomy (GTDB): domain Bacteria; phylum Bacillota; class Clostridia; order Christensenellales; family QAND01; genus RGIG3178. The sequence continues at coordinate 214,890 of OW818639.1, read as the reverse complement.
TTTTGTGTTCCCCCCCGAAAATGTTCTTAATCTGACGTATAATATAGTAAGGATTGATTTGCTTATCGCTTGATGCGGAGGATTGTTTGTGGAAACAGAGCAAAGGGTGCAAAGGGCCAAAGGGGACGAAAAGGAGTTCGAGGCTCTTTTGAAGGACTACCGCCCCTTTATCGCAGCCGCCGCCAGCCGGGGTGCATGCAAGTATGTGAGCGAGCACGACGACGAGATGAGCATCGCACTGATCGCTTTTTCCGAAGCGGTGCAGCGGTTCCGCCCCGAGAGCGGGCGGTTTTTGCCGTTCGCGAAACAGGTCATCCACAGCAGGCTTGTGGACGAGGCGAGGAGCAACAGCCGCGAGGTCAAATCCGTGCCGTATGAACTGTCCGATGATGGAAAGAGCGTGGAAAGCCAACGCGCCACATCGCTGGACAGCCGCTTCGACGATCCCGTCAAACTGGAGATCGAATCGCTCTCGGCAACGCTAAAAACCTACGGATTCGGCTTTGCGGACGTCGCCAAATGCTCTCCGAAGCATAAGAGTACAAAGAAGGACTGTGCCAGGGCCGTCCGGTGCATATTGGATCATCCGGAATTTCAGGAGCAGATGATAAAATCACGGCAGCTTCCGGCAAGCGGCATACAAAAGCTGACCGGCATACCCTTAAAACTTATCGAGCGTCATCGTATCTATATAGTGTGTTTGACGGAAATACTGCTGGGCGAATACGCATATCTGTCCGAATACGTCAAATCTGTAAGAGAGGCATAGCGTGATGAACAACGTTGTATTGGAAATCAGTGGAAAATACGCCGTGCTCTTGAGCGAAGCCGGCGACGTTGTGCGCGTGAAAAACAGGGACTATACCGTGGGGCAGCGCGTGCAAAACGCGCTCGGGCGGACCAACGCGCTTGTAAAGTGGGCGGTGACGGCCGCGGCAGCAGTGGTGCTGCTGTTTGGAGGCACGCAGTTTGCGCTTCATATGCCCTATGCCGAAGTGAGTCTGGACGTGAATCCCGGCATTGAGATCACAACAAACATGTTCAATACCATCATCGAAGTGTCGGCGATGAACGAGGACGCGCAGCGGGTCATAAGCCATGCGAATCTGAAGGGGCAAAAATTGCAGGCGGGGCTGACGTCGCTGTTTGCGGCACTGGTCGAGGGGAAATACCTCACGGCGGACGAGGCCGCAACCATGATGGTCACCGCCTATTCCCCGAACACGGCGTACGCGGTGTCGCTGGTGGAGGAGATGATCCAGACGATGCAGCGCGAAGCGGCAAACCATCAGGTGTTGGCCAACTTCAAGGGCGAGAGCGTCGACGGTGAACTAAAAGCGCGGGCGCAGCGCTACGGCGTGACGCCGGGAAAGTTGCTGCTGGCGGAGCGCTATGTAAAATCCGTAAAGAATGCGACCGAGCAGGATTTGATCGATAGCCTGAAAAAATCCGTCGACGAGCTGATCGCCAATACCGACCTGCTCTACCTGCCCGACGTCAACCTCGAGAGCGGGGACAGATCTGTGCTGCTTTCGGGATATCCGTTGGAGGTGCTACCGCTGTACAAGTGTGCGCGGGTGGAGGGCAGCAGCTTTACGCACAACACATGGGAAGGCGTTGGCGCGGATGAATATTTTGTTACTTATCTGACGGACACGTTCCCGCAGGATGTGCTGACCTATTACAACAAGCTTCTGACGTCAAGGTCGTACGCAAACGAAATATCGTTGTCGGGCACCATCGGCAACTATCAGGTGAGCATCATTTCGAGAAACACGCAATCGCAAACACGCGTGACTCTGATCGTTTCGCTTCATTCGGATACCAACCCGTATTTTGCAAATGCGCCGGATACCATCAAAATTTTGGGCGGCGATAAGAACAAGCCCGCGTATACGACATACCTGCAGCGCTGGGGCGATCCCATAAAAGTGACCTATGAGACCGCCGTCATAACGGAATTGACGTTAGAAGAGTTAACCACTCTCTATATTGATGAATATGGAAACAAGGAAGGATTTGAAAAAATTTCAAGCGATATGGCTTCGGACGTTCAATACCGCTTTATCGAAGGCGGGTACATTTACGAGGTGTGCATTCAGAAGAGGTATAGTGAATACGATATCCCTCTGCTAACTATCTATTGCATGACGCCTTAGGGAAGGAGTGTAGGAGATAAGGGATAACGCTGCGCCGGATTGCTGCTTTTTGGATAAGCTATATATCGCCCGCAGAGAGCAGACCACTTCTATTTCTTTGCCAAGAGACCAGGGGGGGCTTCCGATTTCCCCCCTCCTCTGAAGGACATGGGTTCAACCTGCACTGCCGTTTGGCTTCACCTCATACCTTCAGAACCTCCGCCTCGCTTTATCCTCCACAACAGGCGCTCATCTCCGGTTCCCCTTTTGAAACGGCCACTTCGTGGAGCGGTGGAGTTGCAGGAACGGTCCCCGATCCTGCCTGCGACGTGTGAGAACAATACTTTTTGCAAAGACATCCAACAGATCATTTCGAGGGTAAAGCGTTTAGAGTGGTATAATCAAGGGGGAATTGGATTTCAACTGACTGAGAGGGATCGTCCAGGCGCGGAGCGTTTGGAAAATGTTCCGGTGGAACATTTTTAGCGGAGCGGGAGCAGCTATACTGCGAGTGGTCAAAGAAGCTCTCCCTTGGTAACAAATACGTTTTCCGCAAGCGCAGCTTTATGCGAAGCGGAAAACTCTACAACCCGCAGATTCATATCAATGAATCTGTGACTCAGGGGGTTGCTCAAGGGGGCGCGGGAGCGTATCTAAAACGTTCCAGTGGAACGTTTTTAGCTGAGCGGGAGCGGTAGCGAGTGGACAGGATCCCCCTTGAAAAGCATCCCGCTTTAAAAAGGAGTGTATGACATGGCGGACAAGACAAAAGCGGCGTTGGCAAAGGCCTTGGAGAAGGCCACGCTGGTGGTCAGCAAAAAAGTAGAGGGCGACGAGAACACGCTGCTCGCCCGATTCCACGAAGCGCTTTGCGCGTCGACATTCTTTGCCAAAACGGCACAGGGAGCGGCTATCTCCGAGGAGGAGCTTGTCGACATTGTGCGCCGTTTTCGCGAATTCGGACTGGGCTGGGACAAGGGCGTCTATATCCCGCTGCAGGCGTTTTGTGCCAAAAAGCCGCTGAAACATATTCTTTCCCATATCGCGGAATTGCGCGGGTTAAAGGGGCACGAAGCGTTTACCAATGAAGCTTTGGAGATCAAAGAGATGTTTCTGCTGACGTTTGTCGGCATGTTCTTCAGGTATTAGCACAAGGGGCAATAGCAATATCAAAAGGGAGCGACCAATGTGCCGCTCCTTTTTTTGCTGTGCATCCATTATGTCTTGTTCTGCACGATGTAGATGCGCGTTTCGCGCTCCGTTGTCAGAAACAGCTGCACCCTGAATCCTTCCTGCGTCCCCCAAACGGCATATACCGCTTTTTTGGAACCTAGGGACGCGGTGATCGTCGTGGCATCGACATGCCCGCGCAGTTCCTCGGGCTCGGTTTGCACAGCGCCCAGGATCGGGCGGATGATGTTATACCATTTGATATAGTCGGCTACCTGTCTGTCCACCGTGTCAAAAACATAGATATAAGCCGCGCCGTCGACGGCACCGTTGGTGATCTGGCAGCTGAACGTCGCGTTTCGCCCGATGGATTTGCTGTAGGCGACGTAGCTTTTATCCCCTTCGTATCTCAGGGTGTTGTCCGCCTTTTGAAGCTGGGAGACGTTCATGCCGATGTATTTTCCCGCAATCGCGCCCTCGGGATCAAATGCAGCGTACGGATTGGCCGTTTGGGCGCACCCCGACACGCCAAGACAAAGAACCAGCGCCAACAACAAAACGATCTTTTTCATGACTCTATCCTCCGTGTCGCCGCGCCCGAAGGGGCAGGGGAAAGGTCGTCGGACAGGTGAATTGCGTTTGTGTCTGTACATCCAGTTTAGTACAACCGCCTTCACATGGCAATAAAGGGAAACGTCATTTTACAACTTGAATTTGTTGAAACCAACAGGGCAACAGAGCCATGCATGGTGGCGCGTTAGCACTGCCGGCATTACTGTCTTTTGTACGTATTAGCCTCCGACAAAATATGCTATTACGTTGCATCTAAATTGGTGCAACGAAGCATTGACAATAAAAAAGGATCAATCTATAATCAGAAACACGAACACAAGTTCGTGTTTCTGATCTTAAAAAGTTGTATTACAGTTTAATATTACATCTTTACAAGGGAGTAACTATTCAGTATGATGAGGGTAAAGGCAAGTTCAGCTAAAGGGGGTTATCATATGAATTCAGTGTCTTTGGATGTAATTCAGTATGTGTGTTGCCCTAGGTTGAGAATTGTCATTTTTCGACAAAATATGACATACATTAATCTTTGCTCGTGCTGTCCGCCGCTTCAGCGAGAAATTTGCGCACAAGGCCTTCAATGTATTTTTCGAAATTCGGTGGAAAAGCGAAGTCCTTAACATCAACGGCATTGTGAGGATCCGTCATTTCAAGAAAGCTCTCCTGTTCTTCGGGCGTGGGAGCTTCTTTTTTTGTCGTGTAAACCGTAACGCTCTGACCGTTTTGCATATAGGTATGCTTGTAAAGAGGTGTGGACGTGCGGCCAAGCAGATAGTCAAGAGAAACGCCGAAAAAGTCTGCAATTTTTATCAATAAATCCAAATCTGGCTCGCGTATCCCTGTGACATAGGAGTTGAACCGTTGCTGCGATATTCCCAACTCTGCGGCAATATCCTTTTGTGTACGTCCGGACTGTGCTATTAAATGCTTTAATACTTCCAATGGTATCGCCTCCTTTGCGCACAGTATAAACAACAAATAGTTGATTTTCAAGAACATATACATAATGTTGTAATTGTTGTTGACATACAACAAATAGGCGATTATAATGGGGATGAAAACAACGGAATGTGGTATTTTGAAGGGGAAGATAAGCATTGAGTGGCAAAAATATCCACAGAGGAGAAACAGGCTTGTGTCTTCTTTTTGCCAAGGGACCAGGGGGGCTTCCGATTTCCCCCCTCCTCTGAAAGATATGGATTCGGTCTGCACTGACGTTTGGCTTCACCTCATACCTTCAGAACCTCCGCCTCGCTTTATCCTCCACTGGAGGCGCTTGGCTCCGGTTCCCAGCCGATCCCATTACCCCCTTTGAAACGGCCACTGCGTGGTGCTGCTGCGGAAACGGTCTGTCTGCCATATCGCAACCTTTGTAGGGGGAGTTTATATGAAACGATGGAGCGCTAAATCCGCTTGCTGCCCATTATGGATTCAGATGTGCCCCAGACAGAGGAAAAGGAGCGGTTAAGGCCAATCAAACGCAAAGTCTTGGGAGGGACAAGCAATGGCATATTTTGATCAGAAGCTCAAGGCACTGTGCAAGAACCGAGACGGCATCAGCCCGTTGGGGCGCAGTGTTCCGTATGCGGAGCTCGGCGCTGCGCTCAAAATAACACGCCGGACAGTGGGGCGGTATTGCAACGGCAAAGCAAAGCCTGACATCGGGACATTTAAGTGTATTGCGAACTATTTCGGCGTATCGTATGCGTTTTTTCTCGGCGAACAGGACAAGCAGTTGCAAAGCGAGATCGTCTTTTTGCGGCGACAAAACGCGACGCTGCGCTGCGGTGTGCGTCTGGCTACCATTGCGCTTGAGCAGGTACAGCATTGGGAGGATTGAACATGTTCTATTGCGGTAACTGTGATCAAATCTTCGACGAACCCCGTGCGGGATACGACAGCGAGCCGCTGGAGCATTTCGGGTATCCCTGCCGCTTGCACGTATCCATATGTCCGCATTGCGGATCGCAGGATTATGCCAAGGCGCAGCTGTGCGAGGGATGCGGCGAATACGCGGACGCTTTAATCCTTGCGGAACATGCGGGGCATTGCAAAAAGTGCGCGCAACGGATTGCCAAAACGTTTTTTGATTTCTGCGCGACGCTTGACGCCAATCAGAAAAAAGTGCTCAACGCGATATCGTGGGAATGGGACGGGGATTTGTTTGTGTGAAAGTCATCGAAACCCGCCCGCCACCCAATATTGACGGGGCTCCGCCCCCTGACCCCCGCAAGGGGCTGCGACCCCTTTGATGCCCGAAGGTTGAGAGGCACGTTATCGCAGAAAGCATTATGCCTCTATACCAACAGGCAGGAACGGGTGTCTGAAGGTATGAGGTGAAGCCAAACGGCAGTGCAGGCTGAGCCCATGTCCTTCAGAGGAGGGATCGGGACCGAGGGGCTTACGATATCCGTGAGCAGGGCACAGAATTCAACAAGGGTTATTAGGGGATCAAATCCCCTAATTGGGGTACGGGGCGAAGCCCCCTCAATATTGGGCGGAGGGAGGGTTTATATCACTCCGTCGCAGCTGTATTGCTTAGTCGTAAACAATCTGTAGTATTCGTCTTTATGGTCCCTCTGCAAAAGACAGTCTTACTATCCTTTTGCCAAGGGACCAGGGGGGCTTCCGATTTCCCCCCTAAAGGGCAAGCCCTCCTCTGAAAGGCACGGATTCGCGCTTCACTGTCGTTCGCACTTATCTCGTACTTTCAGAACCTTCAATTCGCTTCCTCTGCCACTGGCAGCGCTCACTTCCGGTTCCCTGAAAACGGCCACTGCGTGGAGCTGCTGCGGAAACGATCTCACTTCCATTTTACAGTTCTTGCGGGGATATTGAACGCTGCAAAAGGATTCAGACCTGCCTGCCACCTTATCCGGCAGGCACAAGGGACAAGACGACAAGCCAAAAGAGATGTTCTGCATCGTTGACGGAAAATGTTTGCAGATAAAAAATACCTGAATCAAGGGGGTCATAACATGAAACTGCAGATTTTAAAGGGCCTTGCGGGGCTTCAACGGCGGATCGAAGAAAAGAGCGAGCTTGTGCTTGCCATGCAATCGGAGCGCGAGCGCATCACGCCGGTATTATCCTGTATGCCCAAATCATCGGGCGTGGAAAAAAACAGGCTGGAGAGAAAGACGATAGAGATCTTTGAGTTGATCGAAAAGCTCAACGTGGATATAGAGACCATGCGCGCGGCGATGGCGGAATACGACAATCTGATGGATGCGCTCACGCCAAAGGAGCAGGATGTCATCCGCTTGAAGTTCAAGGAAGGGAAGTCGTGGACGCAGGTGCGCCGCGTGATGCATTACGGGGAGAGCCAGCCGTATAAGATCATACAAAAACTGGTGAATAAAGGGTTGATAGAAAGGTGACAAGTGTCCGCTTTTCGAAAAGTCCCTACAACATTGGATAGCGAGAGGGCTTAGATAAGTTTCAAAGGAAACGAGCTCTTTCCCTTTGCCAAGGGACCAGGGGAGGATTCCGATTTCCCCCCTAAGGTCCCTTGGCGATCCCATTACCCCCTTTGAAACGGCCACTGCGTGGTGCAGTGGAGTAGCAGGAACGGTCAAGCCCATTCCTGCCTGTGACGTGTGAGAACAATGCTTTTTGCAAAGATATTCCACAGATCATTTCCGGGTTATAGAGGGGCACTCCTATCGGGGGACAGGGGGCGGAGCCCCGTCATTATCTGGTGGCGGGCGGTTGTAGATTATTTCCCTTGAAAGGCGAATGCCTGCGGCGATAGGTGAATATACTAATATAAACATATACAAATAAGACCTCAGTGGCGCTTTGGGAATATTGTCGAAAAATTGGACAAATGGAAAAATGTACGGTAAAATACCCGATACTCCGAAAAATGGGTGATTTTACCAGAAAAAACGGGGTAAAAAGACCATAAAAGTAGGGATTTATGGCAAAACCGGATGCGGCGGAAACGCCGGGACCGACATCCGGAAATGGTTCGAAAGTTTGATGCGGACACCGTCCGCGCTTACGGCGGATGCATGGCCGATACGGCATATGCCTTCCGCATACGGGAACGCAAATTCAAAATGAAGCCGTCTTTGAACGGTTTGGACCAAAAATTGTGGAGGTGTAAAGTGGACAGAAGAGTACTGGCATTCTTCGTCGGCCAGGTCGTCGCTGTGGCGCTCGCATTGAGCTCCGCGGCAAACCCTACGGCAGCGCAGGGGACTGTGATCGTCGAAAGTGCACAGCCCGAACAGGTCGATCAAATGACGCTCGACCTGCAATATATTCAATCGCTGGTCGAACAGCATGACGCAGAGCTTAACATGCTTGCCAAGCTCGTATACCGCGAGGCGCGGGGCGTAGGATCTACAACGCAGCAGGCGGCGGTCATCTGGTGCGTGTTCAACAGGGTGGACTCGGAGGATTACAAGGACAACATCGGTTTGGTCATCACACAGCGGTACCAGTTCGCCTATCGGGCGAGAACGCCGCTGAAGGCGGAATTCAAAGCGCTGGCGGTGGATGTTTTTACCCGCTGGCAGCTTGAAAAACTGGGCTATCCGGACGTCGGGCGCGTTTTGCCCAAGGATTATCTGTTCTTCGACGGGGAGAACGGCGTCAACCGGTTCAGGACGACGTATCGGCATGGGACAAGGTGGAAATGGACGCTGACGACGCCGTATGAGAGTTAGCTAGGCTAAAAATTACTATCCAAGAGCCGCAGTTTCCAAAGGGGAATTGCGGCTTTTGTCTTATTGATAAATTGCTCAATGTGTATTAAACTGATGATTAATTATGTGTGTGTGATGTGGCATTGGATGAGGGAACTTTATTCCCCTAAAAACGTATTGAGCGGAATACATCAACGTAAAATTATAGTGTTATGTGTGGTAAACATTTATCCGAATACGCAAAATCAACAGGAAAGAGCGATGATCATGAAAGCATGGTTTTCTAAAAGGAATATCCTCTATGTCCTTTCGGCATTGTCGGTAGCGGCGGTTGCTTTTTGTATTATACGTCTTTCCCAGCCTTCGTTGAATTGCCTGTCAATCGATGTCAATCCGGGCATCGAGTTTGTTTTCGATGACCAGGGCAATGTCGTATCCTTCCGCGCCGTAAATTACGAAGGCGCTCAGATCCTTGCCGATTTGGATTTAAAAGGGATGGCAAAAGAGAAGGCGACCTCATTGGTCATTTCAAAGCTGGTTGAAGCCAACTATATCTACTCTTCCTATAACAACGCGGTTCTTATATCGGTTTTGGGTGATAAGGATAAGGCGGATAAGATAGCAAGCGAAATATCGGCTGCCGTTGTAGCGCAATTGGAATCCAACAACATAAGTTCCAGCGTGGTGACTCAACAGATCGATAAAGACAGCGATTTGGTGGCGGAAGCGAACAAATACGGCATTACGTTCGGAAAGATGAAGTTACTGAGGGATATCATGAATAGCAATCCAAGCCTTACGGTTGAACAACTGAAGGATTGCACCATAGGAGATCTGGAAACCATAGCAAATAGCAACGGTGTGCCCATGCAGGTCTCAAAGTCAAACACAAAGCACAGTACAGACCCGGACTATGTCGGGTCAGACAATTGGCAAGATATATCCCCCGAAATTCAGAAATCTTATAAAGACATCTATACAGATGAAGAACTTACAATGCTTTTTAAGCCAAGAAAGTGGGTTACAATGCCCAACGTCGTTGGCCTGTCCCAAAGCGAAGCATTTGCGAAGATGCACAGTTTGGGCTTGGTTCCACGGGCTATCTATGAGGATTCCAAAAATGAGAAATTTGCGGAAGGCATATGCTTCTTACAGGATGCTACGGCCGGCGTAAGTTGGAATACAGACGCCAGTATTTTCCTTTGGATCCAGCGGAAAACGCCACCGTCACCGACCCCGACGCTGTATCCCTTGCCTTACATAACACCGCAGAGCAGTAACACGCCAAGCCCCGACATTTCACCAAGCCCTTCCACATCACCCAGCATGAGTCCATCGGCTTCACCGGATGTATTACCAACACCATCGACTACCCCTACCGTGAAACCATCCGTTTCACCCGACACATCGCCGGGGCCTAGTTGAGCAGAAAAAGTGGTGCAGGAGAACCGTCCCTGTGTTTCCCACGTAATTGAAGGATGTTAATAAATGGAGTCAAATTTTAAAATTGAGCATCATTACGTTCCTCAATTCTATTTAAAACATTGGAGCTTAGACGGTCAGAAAGTCTATGTCTATAGGAAATTAGTATCACATAAATGTGTGCCACTGTGGTCGCCACAATATATTCGAAGTGTAGGCAAACTTAGCCATCTCTATACTCTATTTGCTGCGGGTAAAGAATCCGATGAGGTTGAAAACTGGTTTAATGAAGAATTTGAAACTCCAGTCCAAGAAGCATATAATCGAGCAATTTCAAACAAAGTATTATCAAGAGATGATTGGATAAAACTTGTCAGATATCTAGCTGCACAAGCTATGAGAACTCCCGCTAATTTAATGATGCATCAACAATTCTTGGAAAGTAAATTGAAGGAGTATGAAAAAAAGCCATTTACTATTGATCATAGAATAACAAAAGAAATAGAACGTTTAGGTTTTATTAGATATCAGCAATTGCATAAAAACACGTCAAAAAATGATTTGGATGATTTTATTGGAAATTTTAAAACAGATGCACTTGCTGAAAATGATAATAGTGATCATATTAAAGTCGCTGTATCTGTTGATCACAAAGGAGCTTGGATTGCAACATTGCGTCGTCTGCTTAACAAAAGGATAGATGTACTATTAAAACATAGATGGACTATTCTTGAAATAGATCCAAGTGTTAGTCTTGTTACAAGTGACGATCCAGTAGTTTTTTTAAACTTTATTGATCGGACACATTACGATTTCAAAGGTGGTTGGAGATCAAAAAATACTGATATTATTATGCCTCTTGATCCTCACCATGCTTTATATACACAAGTAAGCCATAGTCAAGGGAAAAGATCGAAATTTAATTTACAATTAAGTGAGTTGTTACAAGAAGTTATTTCAAAGCATGCATTTAGATATATTTTTTCCACACATGAAAATACAAACATTGCTCATATATGCCCACGCGAAGTGGATAGTAATAAGTTTATCTCAGAGAAAAACGCATGGAGTGAAATCCATAGATAGAGATACGTCACAGTCAGGAACGGTCTTGATCGTTCCCGCAACTCCATCGCTCCACGCAGTGGCCGTTTCAAGGGGGTAATGGGATCGCCAGGGGACCTTAGGGGGGAAATCGGAATCCTCCCCTGGTCCCTTGGCAAAGGAAAACACAAGGTTTATTAATACACAAAATTTTGACTGCATGAACAGAAGCAGTCAAGGTATATAAGTAATGGTATTGCGCGGAATTTATCTAAACCCGCCCGCCGCCCAGGCGTTTGCCTTTCAAGTGGGAATCCATTCCCCCTTGAGTAACCCCCAGGGACACCGCGTTATTGAAATAACCCGGCGGGCAATGGAGTTTTCCGTTTCGCATGAAGCTACGCTCGCGGAAAACGGATTTGTTCTAGGGGAGAGCATCTCCCCTAGATGACCCCACTCGAAATACCCAAACCTCCGCAAGGAGCTTCGACCACTTTGAACCCCGATAGCAAAGACACCTCATCAGTCGCCTTGGCGACAGCTTCCCCTCAAGGGGAAGCCTTGATGACCCCACTCGATGCTCGTTGTACAAATAAAGGGTTGATAGAGAACCGCGAAGCGCAGCACCACGCAGTGGCCGTTTCAAGGGGGTAATGGGGTCGCCAGGGGACCTTAGGGGGGAAATCGGAATCCTCCCCTGGTCCCTTGGCAAAGGAAAACACAAGGTTTATTAATACACAAAATTTTGACTGCATGAACAGAAGCAGTCAAGGTATATAAGTAATGGTATTGCGCGGAATTTATCTAAACCCGCCCGCCGCCCAGGCGTTTGCCTTTCAAGTGGGAATCCTGTCCCGGTCGCTGCCGCTCCCCGCTCTGGCTAAAAACGTTCCACTGGAACGTTTTTTATACGCTTCGCGCCCCCTTGAGTAACCCCCAGGGGCACCGCGTTATTGAAATAACCCGGTGGGCAATGGAGTTTTCCGCTTCGCATGAAGCTACGCTCGCGGAAAACGGATTTGTTCTAGGGGAGAGCATCTCCCCTAGATGACCCCACTCTATCCACTGTGGCGGGGATATCTAAACCCGCCCGCTGCCCGATAATGACGGGGCTCCGCCCCCTGACCCCTGCAAGGGGTCTCGACCCCTTTGAACCCCGATTTATGTTTCACGGAAAAGCATGATAGAGAACCGCGAAGCGCAGCACCACGCAGTGGCCGTTTCAAGAGGGGAACCGGAATGAGCGCCTCCTGTGGAGGATAAAGCGAATCGAGGTTCTGAAGGTATGAGGTGAAGCCAAACGGCAGTGCAGGCTGAGCCCATATCCTTCAGAGGAGGGGATCGCTATGGGAACCGGAAATGAGCGCTGCCTGTGGCAGATAAAGCGAATTGAAGGTTCTGAAAGCACGAGATAAGTGCGAACGACAGTGAAGCGCGAATCCGTGCCTTTCAGAGGAGGGCTTGCCCTTTAGGGGAGAAAATCGGAAGTCGCCCCGGCCCCTTGGCAAAAGAAATCGCGCCGTTCCCCGAAAACGCAACCACGGAGAAACGAAGGGAAGGGTAAGCCCTCCTCTACACCGCCTACACCCTCAAATCCCTGCGCTTATAGAAATAATACGTCGCCCAAAACAGCGCGGCTGTGAGCACAACCGTGATCACAACGTATTCAATGTTGTAGCTCCCGCCGCCCAAAAGAACTTTCGCGTTGAAATACTTAAACGGCGAAAGCGCCTTTGCCCAGTTGATGTTGCCATTGATGTCGATGGCGATGGACAAAAAGTACGTTGATAACACGACGCCGGTCGCTATCCCTGTCGATCCCTTCGAGCGCTTCATCACCGACGCAGCCGCGGTGCCGATCACCAAAAACAACAGCTGGATGAGCAACAATCCGATCATCGAAAGCCCGATGCCCGCCATGTACGGCTCGCCTTTGACGTAGGGTGCAATCATCGCCACCGACGACACCCATGTCACCACGTTTAGTGCGATCACATAGGTCAGCGCCGCCAAGAACTTGGACGTGATGACACTGCTCCTCGTGACCGGCTTGACGAACAGGAATTCCGACGTCCTGTCCCGTTCTTCCTTTGAAATGATGACCGCGCCCAGCATGCAGGCATGTATCGCCGCTATCAGCAGCAGATACGGATAGATCATCGAATAGAAATCCAGCGCATTTCCGTAATCCAGCATGTTTCCCGCGTCTAGAACGGCCTTTACTGCTGCAGGAAGTTGTTTCATGATATCGGTGAAGTTCTGTCCCGAGGCGGCACCCGCCCCATATTTGACCATACTCGCCGCTATCATCAAAAACATGCCGATACTCCACATGATGATCGAGCGGAGGTTGGAGCGAAGCTCCCTTTTATAGATGTTCATGGATACCCTCCTCAAACGGCGTGAATGTCTTTTTTGACATACAGCACATAGCTTAAAACGACAGCCAGCACGACAAACACCACGCCCACGATGACAAACTGCCCGTGGTACGCGCTGTGCTGGATGATATACAGAGGATCGAAATACTTAAACGGCGAGAGGTAATAGAACTCTTCCCGCTGCAGCGCCGCGCCGATGGCTCCGATGGAAAACAGCGCGAACACGGTGCTCAAAGCTACCGGCAGCACCGATTTGATCTTGCGGACGACGACAGCCATGATGAATCCCATCGCCAGAAAGATGATCTGGATGAAAAAGAACGACAGCGACATCAACAAAAACAGCGATTGGTTGAAATCTCCCCGCCTAAACATCGCCGCGCACACGCCGGACACGACTATATACAATGCGCTCGTGATCGCAATACAGGTGAATACGGCCATCAGTTTGGCAGTGATGACCGTCGTGCGTTTGACCGGTTTTGTCAAAAGAAAGTCCGCGGTCTTGCCAGTCGTTTCCTTCGCGACAATGCTGATGCCAAGATAAATCGCCTGCACCGCGCCGCTTAGCGTGATAAACGTCAATATGACCGAATAGAAACCCGTGACAGTCGCGATATCGGTGACGTCAATGCCAAGCGCTGCCATCACAGCCTCTGGATACGCCTGCAATATTTTCACGAGTTCGGCGGCGCCGCCCGCAAACGCGGGATACAGCGAGAAGAAGAAGAACGTAACGACGCACATGCTGATGATCCATATGATCGTGTTCTTCCTGTAGGAGCGAAGCTCATGCAAATAAATGTTCATCGTGCCGCCCCCTATCGGTAATAGTGCATGAAGATCTCTTCAAGGTCGGGTTCGCTGATGGATACGTTGACAAGGTCAAGCGCGGACAGCTTTTGGAGCATGTCGTTCACGCTTCCACGGTAGATGAAACTCACGACGTTTCCGTTTACCTCAATGCTGGTCACGCCGTCGGCTTTGAAGTAATCCGGAGCCAAGGCGGCCCTTGTCTCAACCAATATCTTTTTGTAGTTATTTTCCTTAAGCGCGCCGATGGTGTCGATGTTGATGATCCTGCCGTCCTTGATGATCGCGACGCGGTTGCACAGCTTTTGCACTTCACTGAGGATATGCGAGGAGAATAAAATGGTGGCGCCCTTCTTGTTTTCCTCGCGCAGAAGCTCGAAGAACGTCTGCTGCATCAGCGGGTCCAGCCCGATGCTGGGTTCATCCAGAATGATCAGCTTAGGCTCGTGGATCAGCCCCTGCACAATGCCGACCTTCTTCTTGTTGCCAAACGACAGATCGTCGATCTTCTTTTTCAAATCGAGATCGAGCGCTTCCGCCAGCTCGTTGATCCGCTTGGTGCAATCCTTTTTGTAGAAGCTCGCGGAGTATTTCAACAGATCGAGCACGCGCATGCCGTCGTAATAGAAAACTTCCGAGGGCAGGTAGCCTACGTCCATCGCGATCTCATCCGCCTTTTGGATACAATCCTTCCCGAAGATGGCAGCACTTCCCGATGTCGGATAGATCAGCGCCAGCAGCGTGCGGATGGTCGTGGACTTGCCGGCACCGTTGGGACCGATGAAGCCGAATATTTCGCCCTCTTCCACCTCAAAGCTGACGTCCTCGACCCCGCGCGACTTCCCGTAATACTTCTTCAGGTTTTTAACTTCGATAATGCCCATGTAGCTGTCCTCCTTATTGATAGAAACACAGTTTCAGAAACGCGACATAGTCTTCGGCGGCTGCGAACAGCGTGTCATAGTCCGGTTCGCCGCTCGCTTGCGTCTTTAGCGTATTCAAATACGTATTGGCAAACCCTTCAAACGCCCACGCGACGGTCTGAATGACTCTTTTTATATCAAGCCCGTGTCGAAACGGTGCCGTATCGACGTCTTCAAACATTGTATGGAAGCTGTTGAGGGATAATCCCCCGTTTCGCTGCTGCATATCGGACTTGACGGTTTCAGAATCCTCCATCGACGCGATCATAAGGAAATTCATAATATCGGGATATTGCCTAACCAGCTCGAATTTCGCCTTTTGCGCTTTGATCAGCCGGGAAAAGAAATCCTTGTCCAGAAAATCGATTTTTGCAGCGATCTCTTGGATGACAAGCTCCAGGCAGGAATCGTAGACGTATAAAAACAGCTGCTTCTTGTTCTTGAAATAATGGAACAGCAAGCCCTTTGATATTTCGGCATTCTTGACGATAGCGTTGGTCGAGGCATGGTTGTATCCCTTGGCGGCAAATTCCCGGA
The DNA here is from genome assembly GCA_942492795.1 of uncultured Christensenellaceae bacterium. Classification (GTDB taxonomy): domain Bacteria; phylum Bacillota; class Clostridia; order Christensenellales; family QAND01; genus RGIG3178. Next base: position 199,237 of record OW818639.1, on the reverse strand, counting down.
TGGCGGCGTTGAAGATACGCTGCTGCTTTTCTTCGCTCAGGTTTTCAAACTTCGAGAACACCGCGCCACCCCTTTCGTTTATTCTGCGTCTGATGCTGCCCCCACTATAGCACTATTGACCGCACTGGTCAATAGTGCTATAGTGATAATTGACCAGTGTGGTCAATAGTATGATAACGGACGTTGCAAACTCGAAAGAATCAATCGGAGGAGGCTTTTAAATGTCAAACAATACGATCGAATGCAAGGGCTGCGGAAAGCAAATAGACGCCGTCAGCAAATCCTGTCCGGCCTGCGGTGCCAAGATCAAAAAGCCGCTCTATGCCGACTGGCGGTTCTGGGCGGTCATCGCTGCCGTCGCGGTCATCGCCGTCGTCAAGATATTGGTGCTGTTCTAGGGGCGACATTCTTGGCGATACAAACACCGAGAAACGGTCAAGACCCTTCTCTACGCTTTTGACGAATCAGCATGGTAGGGAATGGTCTTGACCGTTACTGCCCTTGGCATTCAAAGGAGCTGTAAAGGGTTCTCTTGACTATCGGGGTTCAAAGGGGCGGAGCCCCTTGCGGAGGTTTGGGTATTTCGAGTGGGGTCATCTAGGGGAGATGCTCTCCCGCAGAACAAATCCGTTTTCCGCGAGCACAGCTTTATGCGCAGCGGAAAACACAACAACCCGCCGGATTATTTTTAATAATTCGGTGTCCCTGGGGGTTACTCAAGGGGGAATGGATTCCCTCTTGAAAGGCAAACGCCTGGCGGAGCCCCCTCATTAATGGGCGGTGGGCGGGTATAGATAAAATCCAAACGAGGATTGACCCCACACGTCACAGGCTGGAATGGTTTTGACCGTTCCTGCAACACCACCGCTCCACGCAGTGGCCGTTTCAAGAGGGGGAGGGGATCGCTATGGGAACCGGAAATGAGCGCTGCCAGTGGCAGATAAAGCGAATTGGAGGTTCTGAAGGCATGAGGCGCAGCAAAACGGCAGTGCAGGCTAAGCCCATGTCCTTCAGAGGAGGGCTTGCCCTTTAGGGAGAAAATCGGAAGTCGTCCCGGCCCCTTGGCAAAAGAAATTGCATCGCTTGTTTTACTTATCCCTCGATCGTCCTGTTTAGGCACACAGCAAGGCCTTTTTTTGCTTGATAAAATATTACTTATTCGTTAGTACTTCGAACTAATTTGCTTCAGCGTCGTATTCTGCAAACATGCGACTTGATCATCTTATATCAATTATTGACTTATATACGCATTTGCCGCACAGTATTGTTAAGGACGTTACAATAGGTTTGTGACTCTAAATCGATACAGGAGGAATGACGGATGATTGATACGCTCGTGCTCGTCTCATTCAACTTGAAGTGCCCGGACAAAAAGCTCTTGAATGACTCGTTGCATGCGGTTGCCGAATACCAGTGGATGAGCGATGATACCTTTATGCTCCTGGGTCTTCGGTGCGAACTTGAAGAGGGCAGGCCGTGCAGTGATGCCGCCAACTGCCCGATGCGAAATGCGCTGCCGCTGACGCTCAACCCGATTGACCTGCAGGAATCGGATCATTACCTGTGCTATACGGATTATGAGGAAGATGAAACCGGGCGAACCCGAGTCGTCGCCGATTGCAAAAAGCGGTTCATCCTCAGCCGCAACAGAGCGAGTTGATCCAACGGATCGCTTTGCCGGCGTTGGTCAGGTTGATTACACTGTAGATATGTCCAATACGGATAACACAAAGCCGCAGCTTTTACTAAGCCGCGGCTTTTTGCCGCAGCATCCCCGGGCTCTAATTTTCCTTCAATCCTCTCCTTGACGCTCTTTAACAATACCTATACAATAGATGCATTGTGAAACTATTTAGCGAGGTATAATCCTGATGTTATTCAAGAAGACCAGTCCCGTCCAGGAAGCGCAGGAGCCGACAACGCTCTGGAATGTTTCCTTCATCACGATCCTTGTCATCGGTTTTCTAACAGGTTCGGCGAATCAGATGATAAACCCGCAATTATCAAAATATGCCATGAGTCTGGGTGCGTCGCTTTCTCTCGCAGGAACGATTGTGGGGTTGCAATCCGGCATGGCGATGTTCCTGCGGCCTTTTTCCGGCGCGGCGAACGATGTCATAAACCGCAAACATGTTATGATCGGCAGCATCATGGTGGCTTGTGTGGCTTTCACGGGTTACATGCTGTTCAATACCGTGTCAGCCATGATCGTATGCCGTCTGCTGCAAGGTTTTGCCTTTGCGTTTATGAGCGTCGCCCGAACCGCCTTTGCAACGGAATACATCCCGAAGGATCGCATGGGCGAAGGCGTGGCTTTCACCTCCTTTGGCGTTGTGCTTTCGCAGGCTATAGGGCCTGGCATCGGATTGTGGCTGTCGGATAAGTACGGCTACAATATCTGTTTCTTCGTATCCCTCATTCTCAGCCTTGCGGGTGCCGTAGTACTTGCTCTTTTGCCTTATAAGCATGTCAAGCGCGAGGTCAAGAAGAACAGGTTCAAATTCAGCAACCTGCTCTCCGTCGAAGTACTTCCGTACGCTTTTTTGGCGGGTCTGTTCTCCATCTCCATCCAGCTTGCAAATTCCTTTTTGGCTCTGCTGGCAGATGAAAGAGGCATCGCCGGCGTCGCTATCTTCTTTACGATCTATTCTTTGATCTCCCTGGTGATGCGTCCGATCGCTGGCAAGATCCTCGACAGGTTCGGTTTGCCCGTTTTATTGTATCCGTCGTTTGTCTTCGCTTCGCTGACCTTCGTTCTGCTCGGCGCGGCACAGTCACTGATGCTTATCGTCGTAGCGGGCGTGTTCAGAGCCATGAGCCTTGGCGTTGCAATCCCGAGTATCCAAGGCATGGCCATCAAGCGCCTGGGGCGTGAAAAAGCGGGTGTCGCGTCGGCGACCATCTTTATCGGACAGGACCTGCTGAGCACTCTGGCTCCGATGGCAGGCGGTGTTCTGGCCACCAGCATCGGCTATGGCAACATGTTCTATTGCTTCGCCGGATTCGTGCTTATCGGCATCCCGCTGTATATGCTGCTGCAACGATCGGAGAAAAAGCGCGGTATCGTCTGAGCGATTTAGACGCCGCGACGATTTGCTTCGCAAGACAAAAAAAGCCGCAGGATCATCTGATCCCGCGGCTTTTCGATGTAAAGCCCGTTGTAAATTGCCTTTTCTTCTATACTGTCTGCTTTTTGAGCTGATCGATCTCTTTTTTCAACAGATCGTTTTCTCTTTTGGTCTGTTCGATGCCCTGTTGTTTAAACTGCTCGACCTCGCGTTTGAGCCGGTCATTGTCCGATTTTAGCTGGTCGTTCTCATATTTGAGCTCCTGCTCGTTTCGCTGCGCGGCGTTGTTTCTGTGCGGATTCGAATATACCCCGACCAAGACCCCCAGCAATCCGATGAGTACCGCCGCCACATAATAAACCCAATTCAGCGTGACAAGCGACAGTGACCGCGTCAATCCCAACGCGCCAAGTCCCACCAGTATCAATCCGAGCAGCGTGTTTACAGCCTTGGACATTGTGATCCTCCTTTTCGATGCCATTCATCGGTGAAATTCATTCGTATGGTGTTCCTGTTTTAACAGCCGTGTCCGGCGCTTTTTCAGACGATCCGTTTTCCGCGGATGATCCTGATCAGGACCATGATGATTGCAAGGACAAGCAGAAAATGGATAAAGCCGCCGATGGTATAGGAACTGACCACGCCTAACACCCAAAGAGCCAGCAATATAATCGCTATTGTGTATAACATCTTAAATTTCCCCCTTTTATTCGATATTTCCGTGTTTGTTCGACACCCCTGTGTGATTATGATACAGCACAAAAGCTTAAAATTCAATATATATTTACAATTATTTTACATATAATAATAATCGGCAAAATACAAAATATTATCATATGTATTGTTTCTTTGCTTTTGGCATATTAAAAAAAGGCCGCTGATGCGGTCGTTTGCGGAAACGGTTGGTCGTTCCTGTTTGTTGGTGTTGAAGCACAATGCTTTCTGCGAAAATTATCTTCCTATCCTTTGGATTCAAAGGGGTTGCAACCCCTTGCGGGGGCTTGGGCATTTCGAGTGGGGTCATCAAGGGGCGATGCTCGCCTTTTTGAAGAAATCTGTTTTCCGCGAGCGCAGCTTCATGCGAAGCGCAAAACACCATAAGGGAACAGCCTTTCTTTCCCTTTGCCAAGGGACCAGGGGAGGATTCCGATTTCCCCCCTAAGGTCCCGATCCCTCCTCTGAAAGACACGGATTCGCGCTTCACTGCCGTTCGCGCTTATCTCGTGCTTTCAGAACCTCCAGTTCGCTTCATCGCCCACAGGGCGCGCTTACTTCTGGTTCCCTTGAAACGGCCACTGCGTGGAGCGGTGGCGTTGCAGGAACGGTCAAGACCGTTCCTGCCTGTGACGTATTATGACACTACATTCTACAAAGAGGGGTTCAAAGGGGCCGCAATCCCTTGCGTGGGTTTGGGAATTTCGAGTGGGTCATCAAGGGGCGATGCTCGCCTTTTTGAAGAAATCTGTTTTCCGCGAGCGCAGCTTCATGCGAAGCGGAAAACACCGTTGCCCGCAGATTTATATCAATGAATCTGCGACTCAGGGGATTACTCAAGGGGGCGCGAAGCGTATAAAAAAAACGTTCCAGTGGAACGTTTTTAGCCAGAGCGGGAACCGAAGCACAACGCCTCCGGTGGAGGATAAAGTCAAGCGGAGGTTCTGAAAACATGAGGTGAAGCCAAGCGGCAACGAAGGCTGAGCCCATGTTTTTTCAGAGGGGTCAAAATTTGCGGCAGCGACCGGGACAGGATCCTCCTTCGAAAGGCGAATGCCTGGGTGGCGGGTGGGTTAAGATAAATTCCTCTATGCCGTAATGTTGGCTCTTTCCTGAACTTCTTTGATAAATTCATCGGAGCCTATCGTCGTGCCGGTGACTTTCTCAAAAACCATAACCTTCTTGTTTGTCGATCCATAATTGATCACGATGAATTCTTTGAACTTCATACCCTTTTTCGTCCGTATGCCCTCCACCAATCCGGGGATACGGCCAGGCGGTTTAGGATTTTTCTCAATCCTCGATCCAACCCGGTTTTTGGAAATGAGCTCCATATCGTGGATCTCCTGGATGCTTGTGATCTGCGAGCACATCAGCGTGATGTTAGCCTTTTGCGAGAAACGTTCCCGGATCCCAAAAAAGCCGTCCAGCAATGTTAGGACCACGGGCATCCCCTGCGAAATGGTCGATATGCCGGCTCCCATGATGACGTTGAGGGTCATATTTCCCTGCGCGTCCTTTGTGCTGAATATAGGCATGGTATCCTCCTGTGTTTGTCGTCTTTCCGGGGTTGTAGGGGCAATGATCCATCATTATAGGGCGGTGGGTGGGTATAGATCATCCCGCCACAGCTGCATCCCCTTGAAAAGCGAACGCTTTTCCTTTGGTTTTAAAAGACCTCTTAAGCATAAGCGTTAAGAGGTCTCCAAATGATCATCTTACCAAGGATACTTTCTATCCTTTATCTGCGCGATTGAAAGCACGCACTGCAATAGACCGGTCTGTCGCCGCTCGGCCTGAAAGGAACTTGCGTATCCTTGCCGCACTCTGCGCAAACGGCTGAGAACATTTCGCGGTCGTTTCTTCCGTATCCGCCGCTATTGCCGCCGCCGCCGTAGCTGTTACCGTATCCCCTGTTGCCGCCGCCCTGTTGTTGCTTTTTGATAGCACGGCACTCCGGGCATCTCTGCGGTTCGTTTTCGAATCCCTTTTCCTTGTAAAAAGCCTGTTCGCTCTCGGAAAAAGTGAAGGGTGCGTTGCAATCCCTGCATGTTAAAGTCTTGTCTGCCAATCTTATTACCTCCTGAATTTCAATCCGATATATTTTTCGATATTTAATTTTATTAAATAATATATTAGATTTTATAAGTATTATAGCCCAATTTTCAAATAATTACAATATGCGTTATTCCTCTGTCTACTTGGGAACCATATCCTTCAACAATGCTGCTGTGCGCTTGTGCCGACATAACCGCACATCCTTACCTCTCGCGGGAAATATTGTAAACCACTGCATGAGTCGATTTGCCTGTGAGCGCAGCCCTCGGATTCTGAACCTTTTCGAACAGTCCGCCAAAACCTGTCCCCATCGCAGGGAACGGTCTTGTTCCGCAACGGGGTTAAAAGGGAACTCAACCCTTCATTAATTGGGTGGAGGGAGGGTATAGATAAATTCCGCGCAGTGTCATTACTTATACCTTGACCGCTTCTGCTTTTAGAGCCATAACTTGAGTATTAATAAGCCTTGTGTTTTCTTTTGCCAAGGCCAGGGGAGGATTCCGATTTCCCCCCTAAGGTCCCGATCCCTCCTCTGAAAGACACGGATTCGCGCTTCACTGTCGTTCGCACTTATCTCGTGCTTTCAGAACCTCCGGTTCTCTTCATCTGCCACTGGCAGCGCTCACTTCCGGTTCCCTTGAAACGGCCACTGCGTGGTGCGGTGGCATTGCAGAAACGGTCAAGACCGTTCCTGCCTTTGACGTATGAGACAATACCTTCTACAAAGATATTCAACGTAGACTTTTTTGGGTTCAAAAGGGTCGCGATCCCTTGTGAGGGGATTGGAGGGAGCTTTATACATTGATTTGGGTCACCTAGGGAGATACTCTACCCTAGATGAATCCGTTATCCGCGAGCGAAGCTTCATGCGAAGTGGAAAACAACTTTTCAAATCGAATGCCTGGGCAGCAGACGAATCTAAACTTTTAAACAGTTATATCAATTAAAATATTATAATATTATCTGTTATTAATAGTTTTATTAAGTTATTATAATTATTATAGTAAAATATGTATATATAAAGTTATACTAATACAATCATTTTTGTGGTACAATAGGATCACAATGAAATAGTATCCTTATTTGTCACTTCTGTCCGGCTGCTTTTCCTGTCGGTTTCAATTTTGATAATCCTACTATTTACACAAGAAACGGGAGTGTTCTATATGCGCAAACACTGGTTTTTACAAAAACTGGATGTAAAAAAATACAAAAAAATCCTTCAAATGGTGAGCGACGACGACAAGGAATTCTTCCAGAGCGACGGATGCGGCCTTGAGATCGAATTCGGCATGCAATACGAGCGCCGTTGCCGCTATTATATCGCGACCGGCATGCGCAAGATCAAAGCGATCGTCGGGAACAACGGCAAATTCGTGCCCGACATGACCATCGGCAACGATTTGAATGTAGAGATCGTGCTGGTTCCGCTGATGAAGGAGCCGCTTAAAAAACTGTTCCTTGAGATCAAGAGCGTTCTGGATTTCTATGAAAACTTCGTGTTTGACAGCAATTGCGGCATCCACGCCAATTTTCGCGCAAACGATAAGCTCAAACGCGCGTTCTACAGCGTACTGGTAAACGGGGGATATGATTCTTCGCGCTTCATCCACAGCAAGTATAAGATGGATTTCATGAACATTGCCCGCAAGGCCAAAGGCGAACTGATGACATATGACGAATATATCAGCTTTCAAAACAGGGTCAGCGCCAAGTATGCGGGCGTCAATTTCCTCAAGGATGAATTGGTGGAGTTCCGCACGCTCAATCTGAATTGGGACGACATCGCCTATGTCTATGATCTGTATGAGAAGGCGAAGCAGCTTAGCGAGTTGCATACCGTTGTGCCGTTCCCATATCACGAGGTTGTACCGGGCTTCGTGTCGTGATTGCTTAATCGTATTTAAGTTCTTGTGGTGAGCGGATATAATAATCTTCTGTAGGGAACGGTCTTGACCGTTCCTTTTTTTGTGTTTCTTTATAGCGACTGACGCTCCATTCGAGGTTCAAAGAGGTGCCCTTTGGGGGGTCAGGGGGCGGAGCCCCGTCAATATCGGGTGGAGGGAGGGTATAGATGAATTCCGCGCAGTGCCATTACTTATATATCTTGACCGCTTCTGTGCATGTAGTCAAAAATTGTGTATTGATAAACCTTGTGTTTTCCTTTGCCAAGGGACCAGGGGAGGATTCCGATTTCCCCCCTAAGGTCCCTTGGCGATCCCATTACCCCCTTGAAACGGCCACTGCGTGGTGCTCGCTTCGCGGTGCTCTATCGTGCTACTATCCGCTAACTTCATTCGGGGTTCAAAGGGGCGGTAGCCTCTTCAATATCGAGTGGAAGGCGTGTATAGATAAATCTTACTCCTCATTTTCTTCCTTCTCCACCTTACTTAAAAGAACCAACGCATCCTGATCCGCATTTTCAATAAACTGCCTTTCAACCTGCTGCTGCGCAGAAACAAGCAGTTCCACCGCATCCGCGACTTTCGCCGCAAGTTCATAATACATAATTTTATAATCCGGCAATTCAATTTCTCCCTTCCAGTACTCGACATTAATCATGCGTAATCTCTTACTCGACCTGTTTTGTAATCACATTACATTATTCAGTATGTCACATGTTCTATAACATATAATATAACATATCATTTGATTGCTTGTCAAATTACACTGTTGCCGAGGTGATTAAAATGGACGGAAGAATCCAGATATCAAAAAAAGAGCGCATCAAGGGAGACGACGGCTATAAGACCTTCTCCATCCGCGTCAAAGAGGATACCGTTGTCAAGCTCGATAAGATCGCAACCATGAGCAACCGCTCAAGAAACGAACTGATCAATATGTTTTTGGCATATGGCGTAGAAAACTTCGAAATCGTCGAATAGGCGGTCTTCCTCTATTATCCGCTTATTTCTTAAGTTTTATAATTTAAGAACATAATGCTTCTAAAGTCATTCGAATACTTGCAATAAGTCTTGTAGTATCCAAAATCTGATTGTCATCGAACTGATAATAGCAGTTTCTTGATTGGAAGACTAAAAATTCAACTATTTCGATTACATGATTAAATATTTCTGACAAACCGTCGACTTGAATAGACCATCCTTTTGGGAAGAAATGTATAAAATCATTTCTAAATCTATTTAAATCAACCATAGCTTCATCTTGTTGTTTTGATGATTTAAAAGTAATGCTATCAACATATCGTTGCATATTGCCTTGCGATTTTATTTTTTCATATAGTGATAAGAATTTATCTAATTTCGGGTTTGTTGCATTTAGCTTGCGTTCAATCAATCTTTCGAGTTCAACATACAAGTTAAAGTAATCTTCTAATGTTGCGCTGCCTACCTTACTCATCATATATAGATGTTTAAATCTTTCTAGCAGTTCTTGGTCGTCTAATCCACTTTTCGTATAGATATTAATAAAATCACATTCTTCGATCTCACCTAATCCATTCTTCTTATAAAGCCTCTTGAAATCCTCAAAGTCAGCACATAAAAACTTATAATTTGGGTTTAAATAATCCGTTATATGCTTTTTGCTTTTGGTGTTATCAAGGATAACATCAGCTTGATTAGTACCCATTAAAGCTAAAACCATATAATTCTGAATACAATTATGTAATACTATTATGGACCATTTCCACTGGTAAATATCTTCCTTTATGAGAAAAAGTGTCTGGTTTAACTTTTCTAAGCATTTTATTGCTTCTATAGCCGTATTTGTTCTAATATATTTTGCTGGTTCCATTTTTTCCTCACATTAATTCCTGCGGTAGGTCTCTCGTGCCTCTCATGTTCGTTGTATTATAAAAAGCTATCATTCAATCCCGTGTACCCTCTATGTCTCCATTTATTTATTATCATGTGTTATAACTATCTGCTTTATAGAAAAGTGCTGCTGCATCATTTTGGAATTCACATCAAATTCGCCGTCCCATTTAAAACTAAATCGATATTTAGTAGTTACGCCTTCTTCATATTTAACTATATAGTCGGCGATTAGGTCACAACAATCGTTTGGGTTATTTAGAACTCTTAATAGATTATATGAGCTTAACTCGAATGGCATATAAAACCCTGATTCTTTATTTATACTACATACATCGCAATCTATATCGCAGCCAATGGTTTGCCCTCCTATATAATATTCTGAATGTTTCCATTTTAATGGAAGGCCATTAGAGTCTTTAAAAATTAAATGGGTTTTCTTATTCTCGAGATAAACGAGAAATACACGAGCACTGTGGGCAGGTAAACGACCCTCTGTGTTGGATATATGCAAGAAGTAGAACCACGTTGGTATGGCATTATTAATATAATTTAACTCTTCGCTTTGAACTGCTATCTTTATCAAGGTTTTCCTTTTTGATTTGCGTATATCTTCTCCAAATATCGCAATATACGCAAGGAGAAATGTTCCAATTACTTGTAATATGCTTATCCAGATCATCTTCTATCTCCCTTACTATAATTATATATGACACTTGGAGGGACACATTCACATGTATCATGTCTTGCATTGCATCTTTTACTTACATTTATTCTAAGTATATTACTATATGAGTTAATTATCAAATAGTTAAGTCATAAATTCTATATATAAATCATGACTTGTATGGAAAGTCCTTCAATAATTGTGCTTAGGAAACCATCTCCATCGTATCCCTTCTCCCCCGCACCCTTTTCAGCGCACCCGATCTGCTATCCTTTGACCGTAAAGGAGATGCAGACAATGAACCAAACCAAAGGAACGTCCGGACGTATATTTGAGCTTTTCCGCTCCAGCGCCGAACTGGCAAGTTTGCCGTTTTTTATAAATGTCTGTCCGATGCAGGGCGGGTATGGCGGAGGCGGCGGCGGATCGATGCGCGACAACGCAGACAATTACTACGCTTACAATCGCACCAGTGGCGGAGGAGGAGGGGGCGGAGGGTCTTCGGGCAGGGGAAAAACTCCTGGCTGGGCCTGGTTTCTCATTATTGTGGCTCTCCTATATATGGTTATCACCGGTGGGAAACATTGATTCATTGTGATGCATATTAAAGGAAAACCCTGCTGTGGGAAAATATCTTCCAAACACATGAACCAGTGTAAAGTATTCCTCTTGCCAAGGGGCCGGGGCGACTTCCGATTTTCTCCCCAGGGGGCAAGACTTATGATCCTCCAAGCAGCAACGGTCAAGGCGCAGGGATCATATCACTTGAAAAATGATTGCCCCGCGCCTGTTGTGATATAATCAGGATAGAAAACACGACGGCGATATGGAGCCGAAGAATCGGAAAATTCACAAGCGCGACGTCCGGAGAAGGCCGGATTTGGAATCATCCGGACAACAAAATGATGGCATGCCTGATAGCGAAGGAGTGATTGGGATGTTTAAACGTTTTCTTGTTGTGACGGAATTGTCCGATGCCACCTATGAATTTGCAGATTGCATGGAAAGGCTCAAGGTGCTTGGCGCAGAAGAATGCCTGCTGCTGCAACATTTTCTCGTATCAATCGATCCGGCCGTCGATCCGTCGTATATGACGGCGATCGTCGAAAACAGCCTTATGAATCAGAAGGCGATGTTTGAAAAGCATGGGTATAGGGTAACGACAAGAATGATTCCGGGGTTGACCAAAAGCGCGATCGACAAGATCGCAAAGGAAGAGAACTATGAGGTCATCGTGGTCGGCGCGCGCGAAAATTCGATGCTGGGCGAGCTGTTCTTCGGCGGGTTGACCAACAAGGTCATCCATCAGGCGCAAGTGCCTGTTCTGGTTGTCAGGATCGGCGGAAAACAGGGCCCGGGAACGGAACCCAGTGGAGCGTGTGCCGCAGCACTGACCGAAAGTATATTGTTCCCGACGGACTTTTCCGATAACGCGGCACAGGCGTTTGAATATCTCAAAGCGCTGGTGAGCGAAGGGGCAAAGAAAGTGACGCTGATCCATATTCAGGATCAGTACAGGATCGTGCCATATTTGCAGGAACGGCTGGAGGAATTCAACAGGATCGACAGGGAGCGGCTGCGGCAGATGCAGGCGCAGCTCAAAGCTCAAGGGGATGTCGAGGTTGACGCGGTGCTGGGCTTCGGGCATCCGTCGGTTGAGATACTCAAGCATATACGGGACAACAACATCCAGTTGGTGGTGATGGGCAGCCAGGGGAAAGGGTTTGTGGAAGAGCTTTTCTTAGGCGGCGTGAGCCACAATATCGTGCGGTATGCGACGGCGTCGGTGTTGTTGATTCCGAATAAGAGATTATCTTAACCCGCCCACCGCCCGTTATTGACTGGGCTCCGCCGGGCGTTCGCCCTTCAAGGGGGATCCAATTCCCCCTTGAGTAATCCCCTGAGTCACAGATTCATTGATATGAATCTGCGGGCAATGGTGTTTTCCGCTTCACATGAAGCTTCGCTTGCGGAAAACGGATTGCTTCAAGAGGAACGTAGCCGAAGCGCCTCCTGAGGAGGATAAAGCGCGGGGATTATCTAAACCCGCCCACCGCCCGATAATGATGGGGCTTCGCCCCTTACCCCCATTGGGGCGTTGCCCCAAACCCCAAATAAGGGAACGCACCTATAATCCCTGTGTGGGATGTCATTGCAGATAGATTGTATATCGCATGCCGACAGGCAGGAACGGTCAAGACCGTTCCCTACGATGGAAATAAGCGTTTAGGTGTAGGGAAGGGTCTTGACCCTTCCTAATTATTGCAATTAACAGATATCGCTGTACCGAGAGAAATCAGTGCATCCTAAAAAATAGAATCGGTCCGTGTTGCCGCACGAAAGATAAGCACGATACGGATACCGCAATTCAGTGAAAAACAGGGAGGTTTGCCATGAAACCGAGAGGGCCTTTGATGGTCGAACACAGGCTGATCGAAAAAATGCTGGTTTTGGCGGAAAAGGAAGCCGACAACATCAAGAGCGGCAAGGCAGACGCCGTGCTGATCGATGCGTTCGTCGATTTTTTCAGGGTATATGCCGATCGGACGCATCACGGCAAGGAAGAGGATATCCTGTTTAAAGTTTTGGCGGACAGGGAATTGAATGATGCGGACAAAATCAGGATGGAAGAGCTTATAAGCGAGCATAAACAGGCACGGCAAGGCGTCGGGGATTTGTACGCGGCCAACCTGCGCTATAAGAACGGCGACGCATCCGCGGCAGCGGATATACATGAAAAGCTGCTGTTTCTGATCGGTTTTTACCCGGTGCATATTCAAAAAGAGGACGACGTATTTTTCCCCGATACGGAGAAGTATTTCAGCGCCGCCGAACTGGACCGGATGCTGCTGGATTTTTGGGAATTTGACAGAAAGATGATCCATGAAAAATATGCCCGGGTTTATGAGTCGCTAAGCGCGAAGGTGTAGGCTTTTGCCTTTCAAGGGGGATTTATCTAAACCCGCCCGCCACCCGATATTGACGGGGCTCCGCCGGGCGTTCGCCCTTCAAGGGGGATCCTATTCCCCCTTGAGTAATCCCCTGAGTCACAGATTCATTGATATGAATATGTGGGCAATGGTGTTTTCCGCTTCGCATGAAGCTGCGCTTGCGGAAAACGGATTGCTTCAAGAGGGCGAGCATCGCCCCTTGATGATCCCACTCGAGATGCCCAAACCTGCCGCAAGGAGCTGCGGTTCCCTTTGAACCCCCGGAAGAGACCTGAGCGGAATATCTTTGCAGGAAAAATGTCCCCACACGTCACAGGCAGAAACGGTCTTGACCGTTCCTGCAACTCCACCGCTCCACGCAGTGGCCGTTTCAAGGGGGTAATGGGATCGCCAAGGGACCTTAGGGGGGAAATCGGAATCCTCCCCTGGTCCCTTGGCAAAGAGAAAGAAAAAGCTATACCCTGTGCGGAGTATCTATACCCACCCGCCACCCGATATTGACGGGGCTCCGCCCCCTGCCCCCCGCAAGGGGCCGTGGCCCCTTTGAACCCCGAAGGCGGAACGGTCAAGACCGTTCCCTACGATGGAAATAAGCGTTTAGGGGTAGGGAAGGGTCTTGACCCTTCCTCCGGCTTGAATTTATGAGAACGCAACGCTTTGGAGATATCCTCTAAACACGCCACTTCCCAATACAGAAGGAGCATAAAGCCACAATAAAAAATGCCCTCTTGCGAGGGCATTTGCTTTGCAATACACACAAATCAAAGAGCAGCGTTTTTCACGCGCGGACGCGCTCTCCGTTGTCCCGCGCCATGGTGCGCAACGCCTTCACCTGCTCGATGGTGCCCAGCACGATCATCGAATCGCCCGATTTAAGCAGTTCCTCCGGGCCGGGGTTGAAGATCATGCGCTTGGAATCCTGCTTCTGGATCGCCATCAGGATAAGTCCTGTCCTGTCCCTGATCTGCGCGTCCTTGATCGGTTTGTTCGTCAGCTCCGAACCCGCTTTGATCATGACGTCCTCGATGTCGAGGATCTGGCCGCCGACGTTGTTGATCAGATCCAAAAACGAGACGACCGCAGGCCGAAGCATCAGCGCCGCCATGCGCCGCCCGCCGATCTCCGCGGGCGATATGGTGCGGTTTGCCCCCGCGCGCAGCAGCTTTTCGTGCGCCGTGCTGTCGATGGACTGCGAAATGATGTAGATGTCGCGGTTGAGGTAGCGTGATGTCAGCACTGTGAACACGTTGTCCGCGTCGGAGGGCAGGCAGCTCAATAGCCCGCGCGCACGCAGAATGCCGGCTTCGATGAGTATATCCTGATCCGTAGCATCCCCGTGGATTGCCATGATGCCGCGCCGGATCAACTCATCGACGCGCTCCTTGTCCTTGTCGATGACGATATAATCGACATCGTTGCTCTCAAGCTGCGTGATCGCGTGCCTTCCTGTGTCGCCGGCACCGCAAAGAATATAATGGTCCGATAGGGATTGCATTTTATTTTTCATCCTCCTGAAGCGAATGGTATCCTTTAGGTTTACCTTGACGAAGAAGGAAACGAGGTTCGTAAACAAATAACCCACGAAGCTCAAACTGAGGAATATGATGACGATGGTGAATATCTTGGCAGCGGGCGACATGAACGCAATCTCTTTGTAGCCGACCGTCGATATCGTGATGACGGTCATGTACAGCGCGTCGAGCACCGAAACGTGCAGCAGTGTTGTATAGCCGATCACGCCGATGACAAGGATCATCAGCAACATGAACACCAGTAAGATCTGCTTGCCGTAATTTTTCATGAATGCCTCAAGTGTTTGATTTGCATGGGTGCCGCTGCACGGGGCTTGCTAAAAGCCGGTAACACGGCAATTATACACCAGTGTGGGGACGGAGGATAGGAGGGATTTGCGCCTGATTTGGCATTTGTGGCAAACGGGAGATTATAAAAACCCTCCCATCGCCCAATAAGGCTGGGCTTCTCCAGACTCTGCAAGGGGCTGTGTCCGGTGTACATAGGCATTTAGCGGCATTGACTATTATTGAACGATTTATTGACTATTCCTTATATCGATGCTACCATTTTTCCATAGTCCCTTATCTGTGAACCCGAGCCGATCCCGCTAACGGCAGCGCCTATGCGGTTTTGGCCGACGGGCCCCGATGGAAACGTCCGGACCTCCCATTTGGAAAGGGATCACACGCAGGATGGGCTTCGTATGCTGTACAAATCATGGATGGCTCGACAGGGCTTCCGTGCTGTGTGCAATGCGATGGCAGCCCCTGCGTGCAGTAGGGCCTTTTGTTTTCTAATCAGGACGCTTCCGGCCGATACAGGGGAGAGCGTCATGATAAATATATAAACAAAAACATTTTACAGGAGATGAACAGAATGCAGAAAAGAAAATTCGGGAAAATGGGCTACGAGGTATCGCTTTTGGGCATGGGGTGCATGAGATTGCCGCTTGGGCCCGATGCACAGGGAAACATGGCTGTGGACCGCGAGAAGTCTTATGAGATGATCCGCTACGCGGCGTCTCACGGCATCAACTATTTTGATACCGCACTGTCCTATCACAGCGAGACCAGCGAACTTGTGTTGGGCGAAGCGCTTGAAGGCATTCGCGAAAGCGTCCATGTAGCGACCAAACAGCCCTTCCGGCGGATGACGGATAAGGCGACGCTGCGCAAGAATCTGGAGAATCAGCTCAAAAAGCTGCGCACGGATTACCTGGATCTGTACCTGATCCACGGGGTCAGGAACAATGAATGGAAAACCATCGTCGAGGCGGGCGTCATCGAAGAATACGTGAAGCTGAAGCAGGAAGGATTGATCCGCGGCATCGCGTTTTCGTATCACGGGGACTTTGACAACTTCGAGCAATTTTTCAACGTCTTTGATTGGGATATGTGCCAGGTGCAGCAGAACCTGATCGACATCGACAACGAAGTCACGGAAAGGGCCATTCCGATGGTCGGCAAAAAGGGCACGGCACTGGTGATCATGGAGCCATTGCGCGGCGGCGGGCTGGCCGTTGCCCCCAAGGAAGTGGACGCGCTGTATAAGGCGTTCCCGACTGAGCGTACGCCAGCGGAATGGGCATTCAGGCATCTGTACGATTATCCCGAAGTCAGCTGCATCCTCTCCGGCATGTCCACGCTGGAGCAGCTTAAGCAGAACATCGAGATTTTCAGCGCGGCGGACGCCACGGCCAACTCGATGAATAAGGACGAAAAGGAACTGATTGAAAAAGTCCGGCTGGCTTATCTGTCCAGAAACGCAATCCCCTGCACAGGCTGCGAATACTGCATGCCCTGCCCGGCAGGTGTGTCGATACCCAGGGTATTTTCGATGTACAACGAAGGCGTGCGGTTTGAACAGTTTGACAGCAACAAACGCAGGTATATGCGGCTGACCAGATCCGGCAACGATGCGGAAAAATGCGTCGAGTGCGGACTTTGTGTGACCCATTGCCCGCAGGACATCGATATCCCCGAGCAACTGAAAGTGGCGCACAAGGCGCTGCACGGTTGGAACGAATAGGGTTGGGGGCATTCCGACTTATTCGTGCGGTTGCTGGGAATTAATCAGCTTGAAAGCGCATGCAAGATTGTTTCGTGATCTGATCAAACAAGCGGACGAGATAAAATAGCGCACAAAGCAAAGGCGGCCTTCAAGCCGCCTTGATCTTTTTGAAAAGAGAATGTCTAGCGCACCGTTGTTACGGTGATTTTGGTGCCGTCACTGGTGATCGTGATCGTGCCGTTTGTATCGGTTCGATATACCTCGGCGCCCACGGATTTTAGCCTCAGCAACGTCGTCCTTCCCGGATAATCATAGTCGTTGGGTACGCCGACGCTGATGACGGCATATTTCGGGGCTACCGCTTTTAGGAACTCGGCCGAGCTGGCGTTTGCCGAGCCATGGGATGAAACCTTAAGAACGGTCGATTTGATGTTGGTGCCCGCGGTTAGAATCTCCTGCTCCGAGACGGAGCGGATGTCCCCCGCGAACAGAAAAGAAGTGCTTTTATAGGTTAGTCTGATCACCGCGGAATAATCGTCGCTACTCACATATCCCGTGCCGATGGGTGCGATCACGTTGACGGATACCGAATCTTCAAGCGTGATCGAGCTTCCGGCTTTGATATTGGTCGTGGCGATGTTTTTGGCCTTCAGAGCCGCAGAGACGCTCCCGTACGACCGGGACGCTTTGGGCATATAGGCGGCGCCGATCTGGAAATGCTCGACGATGTACGCCATGCCGCCGGTATGGTCAGCGTCGGGGTTGGTGGCGATCAGCGCGTCGATCTTTTGGATGCCTTTATTCGTTAAGAACGCAGCGACGGCCGTTTGCGTGGCCGCATCGCCCGCATCGATGAGCATGGTCTTGCCGCCGGGTGCGATGATCAGAAAACAATCCGCGTTGCCGACGTCGATGAACCAAACGCTTAAATTGCCGCTTATGACCATGGTGGCCGTCGGCACAGGCGTTGACAGTGCACTTTGCGTGGCTGTGGGGACGGCGGTGGGCTTGGGCGTCGCTGTTATCGTGGCAGTCGGCGTTGGGTTGACAGCGCTGCTCTTGCATGAGAACAGCAGTAAAAGGGACAGGCAGGCAGCGGCAAAGATCAAAGTGGCAAACAGGCGTTTTTTCATTCCCGAATCCCCCCATGCTGGATATCCTTATTATAGGGGGTTTGTGATGGGTTGGCAATCGCGGGGGAGGATGATCTAAACCCGCCCGCCGCCCAAGCGTTCGCTTTTCAAGGGGGATCCTATTCCCCCTTGAGTAATCCCCTGAGTCACAGATTCATTGATATAAATCTGCGGGCAATGGTGTTTTCCGCTTCGCATGAAGCTTCGCTCGCGGAAAACTGATTTCTTCAAGAGGAACGTAGCCGAAGCGCCTCCGGTGGAGGATGAAGCGAGGCGAAGTTCTGTGAGAAAGAGAGTATGCCGAGCGGCAGCGAAGGCAGACGACCATTGCGAACAGAGGAAATGTATCGCCCCTTGATGACCCCACTCGAAATGCGCAAACCCCCGCAAGAGGCTAAGGCCCCTTTGAACTCCGAAGAAGTCTGCGTTGAATATCTTTGTAGAAGGTATTGTTTTCATACGTCACAGGCAGGAACGGTCTTGATCGTTCCTGCAATGCCACCGCTCCACGCAGTGGCCGTTTCAAGGGGAACCGGAAGTGAGCGCTGCCAGTGGAATGGAGCACGACTGCTGCCGGTGGCAGATAAAAGGAGGGTGACATTCTGTGAACAAGGGAGTGTGCTAAGCGGCAGCGAAAGCAGACGACCATTGTGAACAGCGGAACGATGAAGCGAACTGGAGGTTCTGAAAGCACGAGATAAGTGCGAACGACAGTGAAGCGCGAATCCGTGTCTTTCAGAGGAGGGATCGGGACCTTAGGGGGGAAATCGGAATCCTCCCCTGGTCCCTTGGCAAAAGAAAAAGAAAGGCTTTTCCCTCCGGGGGATATCTAAACCCGCCCACCGCCCGATAATGATGGGGCTTCGCCCCTTACCCCCATTGGGGCGTTGCCCCAAACCCCGCAAGAGCCTGAGACCCTTTGAACCCAAAAGATAGGAAGAAAATTATCACAGAAAGCACAGAAAGTACAGAAAGCATTGTGCCTCAACACCGACGACAGCAACGGTTAAGACCGTTCCTTACGACCCAATGGAGGGCAGAGGTAGGGAAGGGACTTGACTGACCCTTCCTCATCCATACACCGGAATCACACTGCGGCGGTGGAATATTGCTTTGGGCTCATTCTGTGCGTTGACACGCACATATTGGATTATGGTTCGGAACATGATCTGATGAAAAGCCCAAGCGCAGCGCTCTCTAACCTTGTAACAACCCAGAAATCATTCTCATAGTATATATTGAATCTATACAAAGGAATGAGAACCATGGCCAATTGTCCAGTTACCATCAATGATCCGGTATGTGTGGAAGCTGAAATAACCATAACCCCGTCGGTGATTGTAGGTTCCATCGAGACATTCTGCCTCGGCAATCCGTCGTTTGGCGGATGCCCGGGAGAACTTGTCACCGAGTGCATTTTTCGGGTAAGCCAGAGCATTTGTGTGCAGGTGCCGCTGACCTTTTCCGCCAACGCCGTCGCGGAGCCGGTAGGCATCTCGTGCGGTTCGCCCGATACAGGTGCGTGTGCGATCCCCGGGTGCACGTACACGATCGGTTTCTTCGCGAACCATCAGGATGTCACAAACGCGTTGATCACCGCCGCGGGCGGCTCCGTTCTGCTTGGCAACGGCGGCGGGTTGAGCCTTTCGGCTACGACATCCAACGCCAATGCCATCCTTTTGGGCAACGCCCCGTCCCCGCCCACGCCCGGTTCGCCGCCGCTTATGGGGCAGTATCAGAGCTTGTATGCCCAGCTGCTTGCGGCTAACCTGAACGTGCTAAACGGTGCAACTTGCCCGTTTGCACAAAGTGCGATCTCCAACGCCAATGCGTTTATCACCAGCTCGCCTGCCGGCGGAACCACAGGTGCGCCCGGGTTCCAGACGCCGCTTGAGCAATTCAACAGCGGCAACGCGCCGGGCTGCCCGTTTCACTGTCCGGAAGACTGAACCACTCCGCCCATGCATAGCAGGGCGGCTACATACGGCGGAAGGGGATATGCGTTCCGGCTCCCGTGTTTCAAAGATATCGGAACGTGTATGCCTGTAACGCCCGGGTTGTATAGACATATGATATACAAAAAATACATGCAAAAGCGGGGCAAAATTATGGATATCCCGATTATCATATCGCAAAAGGCGCGCATAGCGGCGGAAATCAAAATAGCGCCGCAGGTGAGCATCGGCGAAATCGAGACCTGCTGCGTAGGCGAGCCGGTCATGCAGGAATGTTGCCCGGATACGGACGGATGTGCTTACATGGTGAGCCAGCTGGTGTGCGTCCGGTTCCCGTTGTGCATCCAAGCTGCTGTTGAAGCAAAAGCAGGTATCGCCTGTTGTGAAGCGGATATTGGGCGCTGCTGCGATGAAGCCGCATGCTGCACAGATTCCGGTGAAATACGATGCGATAGCCAGAGCTCTTGTGCGACAAGCGGCGGCTGCGCAGATGTGCTGCCGCTGATGATACTGCTTATGGCCCGTGCCGCGCAAAAAGAGTTGAGCGAACAAACACCCACGGTTGAGAAGCCGCCAGAACGGCATCGGCGGCACAAATCCCGCGGCAGGCGTAAGCGCAGGGAAGCGGACAAACGGAAATAAACGGGCGCAGAGTGACGGGCAAAAAAAGAGGCGAAGGATGTCGACGGGTTTTGCCGGAAAGCGGCATCATCCGTCATCGGAAATGAAAAAAGCGGCTGTCAGCCGCCTTTGGTCCTTTATGATAGGGTGAACGATTCTTCGGTGCCGGATATGGTTTGATCGGATCGCAACACGATGCGGCCGTTTTGGAGCAACAGATCCATATACATGCCGAAAAGCCGGAATTGGTGGGGGTTTCCCGTCTCGCTGTAGCCGCGCAGATGCGCGTGCAAAAATGCTGCGAGTGCGCTGCGCTGTCCGTCCGTCAGAATCATTGCCAAACGCCTCCTGTTCGGTCGATAGAATCGAGCCTGTAAATAAAAATAGTGGGAACTCATGGTTCTCCACTACAGTGCCCGCCCCATCTGGGCAGAGCCCGCCCCATCTGGGAAGACTTTTAGCTCAATTAATATAGCACAGAGAATTATCCTTGTCAACACATATTTGAAAATAATTTTATAGGCTTGCATCATGCAAAGAATTTTAGTTTGTACGCTGCGCGCGGGCTTGTGTAAACAGGTGGCACGGATGAATCCGACGCAGCGTATGGAGCAACGCTGCGCCCTTATTTGACAATGCTCTCTATTCCCTTTTTAAGATCGCTCTCGGACATAGCCCCCACCGCACTTTTAACGATATACCCGTCCTTATCGATGAAGTACGTCGTCGGGATCGAACGGATTCCATAGGCAACAGCAGCCTGCGAATCGGTATCGTAATACACCGGGAACGTGTATCCTTTCTTTTTGAGGAAGCTGCCCGCCGTATTGATAGTCTCGCGGTCTCCGTCGGTCAGATTGACCATCAGAAACGCTATATTGCCGCTCGCGGAGTCATACTGTGCCTGAAATCCCGGCATCTCGCTTTGACATGGTCCGCACCAGCTCGCC
This sequence comes from uncultured Christensenellaceae bacterium, assembly GCA_942492795.1. Taxonomy (GTDB): domain Bacteria; phylum Bacillota; class Clostridia; order Christensenellales; family QAND01; genus RGIG3178. Next base: position 177,819 of record OW818639.1, on the reverse strand, counting down.
CAAAAATTGAGCACCACGGGTTTGCCGATAAAATCGCTGAGCTGCACCTTTTTGTTGTTGACATCCCAAACGGTGAAATTGGGAGCCTTTTTTCTGTTGCCGCCCGTCGCGGACTGGGCGGGGCTTGGTGTCGCCGTATTTACGCCGCTGCTTTTAGATAACCAGCCGTAGCCAAAAGAACCGATCGCCAGCACAGCCGCGATAAGGACAATCAGCACAATTACTTTTCGAATGCTCTTGGTCTGTTCCATGCGTTCTCCCCTTCCCATAGCGCGCCGCCTCTATGCGAGCAGCGCGAGCAGTTTGCCATACCATCCCGTCATCATCGCAATGCCCATCAGAACGAGCAGCACGCCCGAAACCATGCGGAGTGTGCGATCATGCTTTTGGAACCACAGAAGTGTTGACTTCAAGCTTTCCATCAGCGCTGCGCTTAGCATAAACGGTATGCCTAAGCCCACAGAGTAGGCAAGAAGCATCAGCGCACCCTGTGCGGCGGAGCCTTGTTGTGATGCCAACGCCAGCGCCGATCCCAAAAACGCGCCGACGCACGGCGAGAAGCTTAGCGAGAAGACCATGCCGAACAGCACCGCGGTGATAAAACCGGCGTCGAATTTCAGTTTCCGGACACCAACGAACGAAAGATTCGGCAGTTTGATCACGTTTAAAAAACTCAGCCCCATCGTTATCACCACAATGCCCATAACGACGTTGAGTACATTCCCATACCGAACGAGCAGGCTGCCGAAAAAGCCTGCGAACAGCCCAAGCAGCATGAAAACGATGGTGAACCCCAGCACGAAGCCGAACGCGTTTTGAAGCGTCCGCCGTGAGCCCGCCTGTTTGCTGCCCGCCAGATAGGAAAGATAGATCGGGAGCATTGGCAAAAGGCAAGGCGAAACAAAGGTTATGATGCCTTCGAGAAACACGATCGCGTACTGCATGCCTGCCTCCGAATCACTTTACTGCTTTTACTATAGTGTATACCACAGATGCTTGCAAACATGTGACTTTGTTACAGTGCGCGGCGTTCCGCACGATGTAAAAAACCAAATCAACGAAAAGACCGCCATCCGTTGGGATCGCGGTCTTTGGACGCGGCAAACCGACTGGATCAGCCGCTTTGCGCTGCGCATTTAGTCGCTGAGGATCTTCTTTTTGCGCAGATACTCTTCCTCGGTCAGCTCGCCCTGCACGAACTTGGCCTTGAGCAAATCGAGGCTTTCGTTGGAAGCGGAAGCCTTGTGCTTTTTCGCCGCTTTCACGATCAAAATCACGATGAGTGCTATGACCAAGATTGCCACAGCCGCCATGATCGCCATGCCCCACGGATTGCGAAGACAGGAGAGATAAGCGCCTGCCCGTGTAAAACCACTTCTGAACATCATGTATGTATACCCCCTATTTGCTGATGACGGATCTCATCCGAATGTATGTTTGTTCGTCGATCTCGCCGTTGACAAAGCGCTGTTTGAGCGCTTGCAAAGCTGCGTCGTCCTTGACGGACGCCCCCGAACCGTTGTCTTTGAATAATAGATAGATCACCAACGCGATCGCTAGGAAGCCAATAAACATCCCGGTCAGTCACATCCTTTCCATCTGTCTGTCCATATACGTTGTACCAAATAAATGTGTTGATCTTGTGAGGAATCCATATGGAAGCAATTATTTTTTAAACAGCGTCAGAGAACCCGATCATCATGCTTTTACACCGAGGCTAAGAGGATAAAAGGGGCATTGGGCACCCTATAAAAGGGAATGGATAAACGCGGATTGAAGCCATATTTTGACAAATGTTTCAATGAACCGTTAAGATAAAAATAACGGCAACAGAGGAAGTTCATGCAACCCAAGGCTATGAGAGGGAAAGGGTGGATATCATGAAAAAGGCATTTGTTCTATCGCTGGTCTTGCTAATAACAGGTGGGATTGCCTCGTGCGCAAGCCCGCCGCCAAGCCCGTCGGTCACCGGCATCGAACCGTCCGCCACCTTGGCGCCAACCGGCGTCCATACCATGGCGCCCGTATCCGTTAAGCTTGGCATCGTGCAGGCGTACCCGGCGCTGACCTTTGAAAAACCGCTCTATTTTATCGTTGCGGGGGACGGCACGCAGGACTGCTTTGTCGTGGAGCAATCCGGACGGATACGGATTTTCACAGATCGTTCCGACGCGGCGAATAGTGCTGTATTTCTTGATATCCGGGACCGTATCGACAGCACAGCGGGTGAGAAAGGGCTTTTGGGATTGGCTTTTGATCCCGGCTATAAGAACAACGGTATCCTTTATGTCAACTATACAAACCAGAAAAATACCGTCATTTCGCGCTTCACAAGACGGAAGGACAACCCCAGGGAAGCGGATCCTGCGAGTGAACAAGTATTGCTGACGTTTGCCCAACCGTATGACAATCACAATGGCGGGCAGTTGGCTTTCGGCCCCGACGGCTTATTGTATATCGCGACGGGCGACGGCGGGTCGGGCGGCGATCCGCAAAACAACGCACAGAACCTCACATCGCTGTTGGGTAAGATTCTGCGCATCGATGTCAATCATCCGGCTTCCGGCAAAGCATACGGCATACCCGCGGACAACCCGTATGCCGGCAATTCCAAAGGGTACAAAGAAGAGATCTACGCGCTCGGGTTGCGCAACCCGTGGCGGTTCAGTTTCGATGCGCAAGGCACGCTGTGGGCCGGGGATGTCGGGCAGGGTAGCCGCGAGGAAATCGATCTGATCCAAAAGGGACGGAACTACGGCTGGAGCGCGATGGAGGGTACAATCGAGTATAAAAGTATTCCCGGCGTAGATAAAAACGCGCTGATGCCGCCTGTCTTTGAATACAAACGCGACCAGGGAACGTGTATTACCGGCGGATATGTCTATGACAGCGACCGGATACCGGATTTGAAGGGGAGATATATTTACGGCGATTATGTCTCGGGACGGATTTGGGCGTTGTGGATCGATCAGGACAAAAAAGTGCACAATTCAGAACTGCTGGATACAGGATTGAATATCTCCTCGTTCGGCATAGATGCACAAGGGGATATTCGCATCGTCGATCTTGCGGGGAAGGTGTACCGGTTGCAGGTATCCGGGACGTAGAGGCAGATGGGATTGGGAATTTCTCCAGATCTGAAAAACATGGGGTCAGCCTGATTGGTTTATGAAATTCGGCAATAAAACTGCTGCGGCGAGATTTATCTAAACCCACCCACCACCCAATATGGACGGGGCTCCGCCCCCTAACCCCCGCAAGGGGTTGCAACCTCATCAAAAACCCTCCAACTTCGAACCCCGAAACAGCGGGGTTTTTTATGAGCCGGGAAGGCTTGCGCAGAGGGTTTATTGTATGCGCCGATACCGGATGATATAATGGTGCTGTGAAATAAAGGCGTATCCATGGCACAGTCGGCACAAGCCGGCAGCAGAAGATCAAAGCCAAGAGTCCGCGCCGCCCTTTTGTCATTCGTTTTCCGGATGCATACTCCCCAAGTGGCGAAAATGGCATACGGCGCAGCATAATGCCAAAGAATACAGATATTGACGCATATAAACATATGTTGTATGTGCATCTTTACACGATGTTGACAGAGTGTTGATTTTTCCGTAACCATACGACCGGAATGTTTTGTTACAATGTGTGTACCATATCAAAAACGGCCTGTTTATCAACTTTTGATAAGCGGACGACGGGATGAGTGTGACGAATGGATGATGTAAATGTACAGGCAGTGCCCGGGACAAAGCTGCAAACGCAAGCGGTAAGCCTGTATTACGGCAATTTCCGGGCGCTCAACAGCGTTTCGATGGCGATTAAGGAACGCTCCATCACGGCCATCATCGGCCCGTCGGGCTGCGGCAAATCGACGCTGTTGCGCATTTTCAACCGGATGAACGACCTGATCCCCGGGGTTCGGGTGGAAGGCGACGTGCTTTTGGACGGCGCGTCCATCTACCACAAGGATACGGACGTGGTTTCCCTGCGAAAGAAAGTGGGCATGGTGTTTCAAAAGCCCAACCCGTTCCCGATGTCCGTATACGACAACATCGCGTTCGGCCCGAAGCATCACGGGCAAAAGAACAAGGTCGAAGTGGCGTGCATCGTGGAGCAGAGCTTGCGTCAAGTCGCCCTGTGGGACGAGGTGAAGGACAAGCTCAAACAATCCGCTTTCAATCTTTCCCCCGGGGAGCAGCAGCGCCTGTGCATCGCCCGCGCGCTGGCGGTGCAGCCTGATGTTATTTTAATGGACGAATCCTGCAGCGCTCTTGATCCGGAATCCACTCTGAAAATCGAAGAATTGATGCGGGAGCTTGCCCGTAATTACACCATTATCATCGTCACGCACAACATGGAACAGGCGGCGCGGGTATCCGACATGTCCGCCTTTATGTGGATGGACGACGACAGATCGGGAATATTGGTCGAATATGCGCCGACCGGTCAGATATTTATCAAGCCTCGCGATAAACGCACAGAGGATTATATCACCGGCCGATTCGGATGACAGCAGGAGGATGAAACGGATGCAAACAAGAACCGTCTTTCACAAAAAACTCAGGGATCTGCAGGCCGAGGTCGTGATTATGGGCCGCATGGTGTGCAACGCAATCCAGCTTTCCGTCGAGGCGCTCAAGTGCAGGGATCTTGATCTGGCCAGACAGATCGTTGAGGACGACCAAAAGATCAACGATAAGCGCTTTGAAATTGAGGATCATTGCATCGGGCTTATGGCGACGCAGCAGCCGCTGGCAAGCGATCTGCGCATCATGGTTGCCGTGCTGAACATCATCTCCGAGCTTGAACGCATCGGCGACTATGCCGCGGGGATATCGCAGATCGCGATACTCATGGGCGACGAGCCGCCGCTTAAGCCGTTGATCGATATCCCGCGGATGGCACATATGGCCGTTGACATGCTTCAGCGCAGTCTGGACGCGTTTATCATCCTGGACGCCGAAGCCGCAAGGGAAGTATGCCAGGAGGACGTGATGGTCGATCAGCTGCTTAACCAGATCAACCGCGAACTTTTGGTGTTTATGATGGAGGATCCGAAGACCATCACCAGAGCGACGCGCCTTATCTGGGTGGCTCAAAACCTGGAACGCAGCGCAGACCGGGCGACCAACATCGCCGAACGGGTGGTCTTTGTCATTACTGGGAAAATGGAGGAAATCGAAGCGGCGCAATATTGATAAAGATGGGGCGCTTTCTTTGAACGCAAGATATGAAACGATCCGGAATCCATAAAAATCCGATACAGAAGATAGGCGCAATGATGCTTGCATCGACGCTTATCCTATCCGTGAGCCTTCTGTCCGGCTGCAGCAAAAAGCCGGAGGCGGGCACCATCGTCGCGGGATCAACCTCCGTACAGCCGTATGCCGAGGTGCTCGCGGAAGAATACATGCTTTTACATCCGGGCACAGAGATCGATATCCAGGGCGGCGGTTCCTCGGCGGGCATCACAGCCGCCCAGTCCGGCACCGCTGATATCGGCATGTCCTCCCGTGCGCTCAAGGCGGAGGAAGCAAGCCTGTGGTATGTGGTCATTGCCAAGGACGGCTTAGCGGTTATCGTGAATCCCAAGAATCCGATCGCAAACCTTACCCTCAACCAGGTCCGCGACATCTATGCAAACACACTGACCGACTGGAGCCAGCTCGGCGGCACGAATGCAAAGATTCATGTCATAACCCGCGAAGAGGGCTCGGGCACGCGGGACGCGTTTGTAAGCTTAGTGATGGGGAAAACGGAGATAACATCCAAAGCCATCGTGCAGGACAGCAACGGCGCGGTGCGTCAGCTGGTCGCGGACGATCCGAACGCCATCGGCTATGTTTCGCTGGGACTGGTAAACGAGCGGATCAAAGCCCTTAAACTCGGCGGCATTGCCGCAACACATGAAAACGTGGAAAACGGCACCTACAAGCTTACCCGGCCGTTTCTGTTCATAACCCGCAGCGAACCCACAGGGGCTGCCAAGGATTTCATCGATTTTGTCCTTTCCTCGCAGGGGCAGCAAATGCTGGCCAACGAGGGACTGATCCCCATATCTGAAGGTGCGAAATGAAAAAGAGTTTGAAGGAAAAATTATCGGAGCGCATTTTTCTTGTCATCGCGCTTTCGGCGCTGTCGGTGCTTGCGCTGATCACGGTATTCATATTCATCAAGGGCGTGCCCATCATCAGCAAGGTCGGGGTATTCAACTTCGTATTCGGCATGAAATGGGCGCCGAGCCAGGGCGCATTCGGCATTTTTCCGATGATCATAGGCACCGTGTCGGTAACGTTGGGCGCGGCGATTATCGGCGTACCGATCGCGATCGCCTGCAGTATCTTTTTGACGGAGTTCGCCCCCGCGGCGCTGCGCAACATATTCAGGCCCGCCATCCAGCTTTTAGCGGGCATCCCGTCGGTGGTATACGGATTCTGGGGCGTGTTGTTCATCGTGCCGTTCATTCGTACATACCTGGGCGGTCCGGGGTTGAGCATATTGGCAGGCTCCGTCATTCTTGGCATCATGATATTGCCGACGGTCATCAGCATTTCCGAAGTCTCCATCCTGGCGCTGCCCCGGTACTATAAGGACGGAGCGCTGGCACTGGGCCTGACGCACTGGCAGACGATCCGTTCCTTGCTGCTGCCGGCGGCCAAATCGGGCATAGTCGCCGCGATCATTTTGGGCATCGGACGCGCGATCGGCGAGACGATGGCGGTCATCATGGTGCTGGGCAACGCGGTCGCCATCCCGACTTCCATCCTCGACCCGGTTCGGACGCTGACAACCAACATCGGCATCGAGATGGGCTACGCGTCGGGAGAGCACCAGCAGGCGCTGTTCGCCACGGGCATCGTGTTGTTTATCATCATCATGCTGCTAAACGCCGCCGCCCAGTACATCACTCGCAGGAAGGATGTGAAGCCGCAATGAAAACCGATCCGAAGACAACCCAGAAAATAGCCAAGACAGTGATTTGGGCGGCTGCGATCCTTGTCATGGTAATCCTCTTAGCCATCGTGTTGTATATATTGGTCAAGGGCATCCCGGAGATCAGCTGGTCGTTTCTCACAGAGATCCCGCGGAACATGGGCCGCTCGGGCGGCATATCCTCCGCGATTATAGGCACGCTGTTGGTCACAGCGGTAGCGGTCGTTGTGGCGACGCCGTTTGGCATCGGCACGGCGTTCTATCTGACAGAGTACACGCGCGAGAGCCGTATCACCCGCATCATCCGCTTCAGCGCGGAGTCGCTGGCGGGGATACCCTCCATCGTATACGGATTGTTTGGTTTTATCTTCTTCGTCATCTACCTGCAGCTGGGATGGTCGGTCCTTTCCGGCGGGCTGACCATGGCCATCATGATATTGCCCACCATCATCCGCACATCCGAAGAGGCGATCCGTACCGTGCCGCGCCTGTACCGCGAGGTTAGCTTCTCGCTGGGCGGTACCAAATGGCAGACCATTACACGGGCGGTTTTCCCCTCTGCACTGCCGGGCATTGCAAACGGCATCATACTGAGCATCGGGCGGTGCGTTGCCGAGACGGCAGCGGTTATCCTGACGGCGGGTTCGGCGCTTCGCATGCCGATGTCGCTGTTCGCGCCCACGCGTACGATGGCCGTGCACTTCTACATACTCGCGCGTGAAGGGATATCGATGGAAAACGCCTATGGCACGGCAGCTCTTTTGATCATTCTGATCTTCATCATCAACGTCGTTTTCAATATGCTGGTCAACCGATTCGTAGCGAAAGGCCGTTAAGGGGTGGAATATGAACGAACGATCCAAGATAGTGATAAAAGGGCTGAACTTCTACTATCATAGCAAACAGGCCATTCGGGATCTGAATCTTGAGATAGCGGAACATGAGATTTTGGGTGTCTTCGGTCCGGCCAACAGCGGCATCACAACGCTGCTGCGCTCGATAAACCGCCTATGCGATCTTACCCCGGGTGCCCGCGTGGAAGGCGAGATCCTTGTAGACGGGAAAAACATCAATGACCCGGATGTGAACGTAACGGAGCTACGCCGCCGGGTGGGGATGGTCTTTGACGTGCCGACGACGCTGCCGATGTCGATCTTTGACAACGTCGCGTATGGACCGCGACTTGTTGGCAAGAAGAACAAATCGGACGTGGAAGAGGAAGTAAAAAAGGCGCTGTGTCTTGCTGCGCTGTGGGACGACGTTAAGGACAGACTGAACACGCCCGCAACGAGGCTTTCCGGCGGACAGCAGCAGCGGCTGTGCATCGCCCGGGTGCTGGCGCTGGAGCCGGAAGTCATTTTATTGGACCGGCCGTGCTCGGCGCTTGACCCGATATCCACATCCAAGATCGAGGAATCCATCCGGCAGCTCAAGGAGCATTACACCATCGTCATCGCGCCGCACAATATCCAGCAAGCTGGCCGCATCGCCGACCGCGTCGCGTTTTTGCTGATGGGGAACCTGATCGAAGAAGGTTTGACCACGGAGGTTTTCGCGAATCCCCGTGACAAGAGAACCAGCGATTACATCACTGGAAGGTTCGGGTAAGTCAACGGCAGGATATCAGAATAATGAAAGCGAGCCGTCCTTGGGTTTTTGCCAATGGACGGCTTTTTTCAATGCAAAAGAAATTATCAACGACAAGGGTTTCGCCGTTCGCGGCGCAAATGGTAAAAAAAGAAGGCCTCGCGCCTTCCTTTTTTGTTTCATGTGGGGATGGCACAAGCGATTGTGCCGTATCGGATTGATTGCAGGCGAAAATCTGTGCTCTGCCGTCGATTGCTCCTAATCGTTGCCTGCATTCATCTATTCGTAATACCACGCGGTGCGTTCCTCGTCGGTAAGCTCGGGTGCATCCAGACCGTCCAGGAGCATCTGGTCGATATGCGCCGAGAGTTCTCCGACTGTGCGAAACGTCAGGACGTCTTCGTCATGAATGGTTATCTTGTATTGTTTCTCGCACGCGATCACGAGCTTTGCAACATCGATGGCATCAACGTCGTTCTCTTTATTTAAAGCCGTCATTGCAAAAATCGTATCCGCCTCAACGCCCAGAAGATCCGAAAGCATGCGTCTTACCTTCCCAACGACCATTTAGAACCCTCCCTTTTCCGTAACGGCAGACAATAGCGGGCTTGCCTCATTGACACCGAACAGGTTCAGCCGATGCAGCGCCCTTGTGCTTGCGATATACAGAAGCTTTTTGTCATCCTCCGTGTGGTAGTGTATGCCGTCGACATCGCATACGAGCACAGCATCAAATTCCAATCCCTTTGCCAGATATACAGGCATGATCATCGTGCCCCGAAGGGAAGTCATGCTGCCGTTTTTGATCAGCCGTACATCGAGCCGTTCTTTGAGCTGTTCATGCAATGCAATCGCATCGCGTTCGGTCTTGCAGATAAGCCCGATGGATTGATAGCCCAATTCGACGCAGGCAGCGACTTCGCTTATCAACATTTCATCCATCGCCTGTGTATCGGGGGCAATGTGAATTTGCGGCTCCTCCCCATTGCGGCTGAAGCACTCGCCCAGCGTGTCCGGATTCAAAAAACGTGCGCTGAATTGCCAAATCTCCATCGTGCAGCGAAAGCTCTTTTCAAGCGTCGCAAACAACGTCTTTTTCCTGTCCAAAATGCCGCTGAAAGTTTCAAACAGCGATGCATCCGCCTGTTTGCCGATGGCCTGGTTGACATCCCCCAAAATGGTATAGCGGGCTTTGGGGAACAACGCGCGCATGATCGCAAAATGCAAAGGGTGTTCATCCTGCGCCTCGTCGAGCACAAGCTGCCGGATATGCGCAAAGCTCTCATAGCTGTGGATTTGAATATGAAGGTACGCCAGCGCGGCGGCATCCTCATACCACAGCCGATCCTCTTGCAGGTGCTCCAAAGTAAAGCGGCGTATCTCCTCAATATCATCCGGCAAATCGATTCCCTGTGCCAGACGATAGAAGCGGCTTTTATCATAAAACAACCGTTGATATACGGCCTTGCAGTCGATCTCGGTGAACGCGCGAATCTGGCGCAGAAGCACGGCGCTTTCCCGGATCGACAGCATGCGAACAAACGCCTCCGCGTCCACCACATGCTGCGGATACCCCGAGACAAATTCCTCCAGCTTTTTGATGCGAAGAAATCTCTGCTTGTGTACTTTCTCCAATATCTCGTGCTCAAGATATTGGAGCCGTATGCCCAAGGGCGCTATTTTTTTCGGATTGCACAAAACGGATTTTGATACTTCGCGTTCAGCGATGCATTGCCCGTCGTAGTCGATGTCAACAAAATCGATCCAGTTTTTCGGCAGATCCAGAACCAGCCGATCCAGCATTTTGGCAAACGCCATCGATCCCTTAAACGCCGCGCTGCTTTTTAAGACCGACGCGACATGCTCGTCTTGGCAGGAAAGCAGCTGTTCGAGATATTGGCCTCTGGATTGCATTTGTAAATGCAAAATACCGCGGAATATATCCTCCAACAGCATGGTTTTTACGTTGCTCTCCCCGAGATCGGGCAGAACGTGCGCGATATACTCCTCAAACACCGCGTTGGGCGAGAGGATTAAGATGTCGTTGGCAGAGAGCCTGCCCTCGAGCCCCTGATACATCAGATAGGCGATCCTGTGCAGGGCGATGGAGGTTTTGCCGCTTCCTGCCGTGCCCTGCACCATCATCACATCGCTCTGTATATCGCGTATGACAATGTCCTGATCCTTCTGGATGGTCTCCACGATGGTTTTCATCACGGGGGACGCGTTTTGGGACAGCAGATTCCGCAAAAACTTATCGACGATCTGCACGTCCGAATCAAAAAAGTAAAGCAGTTTGCCGCGCCTTATTTCATATTGCCGCTTGAGCTCCATGTTGCCCGTGATGGTACCTTGTGGCGCTTCATACGACGCCGGGCCTACGCCAAAGCGGTAAAACACGCTGCAAACAGGTGTGCGCCAGTCGTAAACAAGCACGTCAAGCGTATCCTTATCCATCAGCATCGCGCGGCCGATATAAATTTTTTCCGCGGTCTTGTCCCCGTCGAACAAAAAATCAATGCGTGCGAAATAAGGGGAGTTCATCAGATCCTCGAGCTCCCGGATTGTATGCTCCGTATTCTTCTGGGCGTCACCTTGCTCCGCAACGAGTTGCGCATATTGGGTCAGCTCCGCCAAATCCTCGAAATCGTCCCCGAAACGCAGGTTCTGCGGATTGTTTTGTGCGTACTCCTGCATCTCCTGATATGCCAACGATGTAGCCGATTTGTATTCTTGATTTTCCGCAACAACTTCCGATAATCGCTTCTGCGCGAATGCGGTCACTTGTTCCAGATACCGGTTTTCAAGCTGCAGCTCATCATTCTGTTGCGCCTTGTTCAACCTCGCATCCCCTTTCGTCTGATGACAATGAGAAAAACGTTGTTTGTGTAGTCTAGCATGTTTGCGGCCAAATATGCAGTCTTGTTGTTATAAACCGAACCATGCTATAATAGAGGTGCAAAAAGGGATAGCTTCGTTTGAGGGTATCCTTTTTTTGTGGTTTCACCGATAAACATCTGCACTGCCGCCCAAATTCCAACGCATGGAACAATGGTTCCTTTTTGGGGGCTCATGCCGCTGTTTTAAAGGAGCATCTTTACGGCAATCGTCAGGATTCGCCTGAAAATGCTCCGGTCGGTCATGCAAGGGGTCGATTTTGCTTGACATTAAATCGATGCTCAAGTTACCATATCAATATGCAGTATGTCCGGATGCGGATGCATTCGAAACCATTGAGCCCGCGGCAGGGTGCCATGCGATTTTCGCGCATAACAAAGGGCAATAAAAAAAGGAGCAAACGATGGCAGGTTCCCAACAGAATTCCAAGAGAAAGAGCAAAGGCCGCAAACGGATCATGATCGTATCGACCGTCGTATCCGTGCTTGCAATCGCGCTTATTGCGGTCGTGTTCGTCATGCTCAACGGCGGACTGTCCGGGAAAATACTCCAAGGTGTTTCTTTGGGCGGTGTTGACGTATCGAACATGACGAAAAGGGACGCGCAGGAAGCGCTTTTGGCAAGAAGCGACGAGCTGCTGTCCAAAACCCAACTATCCGTCAGCGTGAACGGACAGATAGTTCCATTTACGGCTAAAGCGCTGGGCTTGACTATAGATTATGACGCCAGCATCGATCTGGCGCTCGAATACGGAGACAACGGAACGGCGCAGGAACGCAAGGCGGTGGCGGATGAGGCGGTAGCCAAGGGCGTCAATCTCGCCATCAGATTAAAAGGCGACGTAAACAGCCTAAAGACGGTGCTGCAATCGCAAAAGGCGAATTTGGACAAGCAGCCTGTCGATGCGCGTTATACCTTTATGCCAAGGGGCTTCCATACCGACGGCACTCAATACCAACCCGACGAGCAGGCGCTGATTTTGGCCTGTTCCAAAGGCACCGCCGTCGAGCTGCCGGCGACGCTTGTGCGCCTTCCTGCGGATCAAATGCCCAATAAGCTGCGGTATGAGTTCTATAAGGACGATAAGTATGCAAGCGGATACATTCCGTTTCAGGCCGACGTCGCCCATTTTATGTATCAGCAGGAGATGGCCGGCATGACGGTGGATATCGACGCTTTGGCGCAAAACATTCTCAACACACTGAAAAGCGGCGATTATGCGGCTCCCGTCGCGGCGACCGGAACAGTCATACAACCGGCCGTCACACTCGAGCAGATCAAGAAGAATACGCAGTTGATCGCGTCGTGGACGTCGAGCTATGCCTCCCACAACAACGCGAACCGGAACTGGAACGTAGCGAAGCTCGCGGGTTTTGTCAACGGATCGGTTGTGCTGCCAAACGAGGAATGGTCCATCAACGCGCTCACGGGCATGCGGACAAAGGCCAAAGGTTGGAAGGACGCGCCCGGGATCAACAGCGGCGGGTTCATTGACCAGCCGGGCGGCGGCGTTTGCCAGGTGTCGAGCACCGTGTACAACGCTGCGATCCGCTCCAATCTGAACATCACCGCGGCGGCGCACCACTCTATCGTTTCGAGTTATATACCCATCGGCCTGGATGCGACGATAAGTTCCGGCGGGCCTGAGCTTAAATTCAAAAACAACCAGACGACCCCCGTGTACGTCGTGTCGTATACCAATCCAAAGGACAAGAACATCACGGTGGAGATATACGGACAGACCGTCAAGGATTCGCAGTACGGCGAGATCATCCTGACCTTCACCGCGCAGGATCTCGGGACATACGGCGGCACGCCCGTGATGAACTATATTTACAACGCGACGACATCGTACGACGGAACGCCGATTGAGCCCGGAAAATCCAAAGTATACGCCGATGCGCGGCCGGGCAGAAAAGCACAGACCTACAAGCGCACGCTTGCACTGGACGGGACGGAGCTTAAAAACGAGAAGTTCACATATTTCGCGTGGAGGCCGATCAACGGAACGACGTATGTCAACGGCCCCGATCCGGCGACAGTACCCTCGCCGTCACCGTCACCGTCACCGGCGACGTGAGCGAACGGATTATAGGCGTATATAGCCATGGCTTCTAAAAGAAGTCATGGCTTTTTTAATTGGAAGCTATAGAGAAACGCGAGCGACAGAGAAGGAGGAATAATCACGATTTTGGCAGGTTGCGAATGCCGCAATTTGGTATACTGTATATATACCGTTGAAGGAGGTTATGCAAATGGCGTATTCATGCGCGATACACGGCGGCGCAATCGATTGGTTCCAATATGCGCTGACCGAACAAGAGGTCATCGAAAAGTCGAGGACATATATTTTGGAGAACACGCAGCGTTTGGACAAGACGCCGGAGGATTTCGCTGCCGAGCTTGCCGAAGAACTCAAACGCTCGGCGATCCAGATACGCAACATCATATTAAAGCAGGAACAGGAAGAACCGCACACCATCCGGTATTTTGGCGTGCCGAATTTCCAAAAAGGCAATTTTGATTTGTATGCGGTTGCAAAGACGGGCAATGAAGGTTCGACGTATGTGTTCGGAAACGACCAGAGCATCGTAGAGGCGCTCGGGGGATGCAACAAGGATAAACTTCTGATCTTTTAATGCGCGATTCAATAACGGCTGCCGATACGCAGCCGTTTGAACGCTGCATTGTCCACAAGGGACATTGCCCTTTTGAATCCGATGCACGTTGAACAAATATAGGCATGTAAACAAGGCTGTTCCCTGCAATATGTGTCTGGTTTAACCGCTTTGTGGTTATAAAAAAATATGCATGAAATGTATTGCAAGGTATATTGAAAAATTGTACTATATAAGTGACAAATGGTCATCAAAATATTTCAAAGGAGCTGGAAAACATGGCAGAAGTGTTTGAATGCCCGGCATGCGGGGCGCACGATCACGAACACAAGGTTTACCACGAGATGGGAAAAGACCTTGCCTCGAATTTGTTCAATGCGATCCAGGATCTCAAAGCGAAATTTCCGAATGAACTGACCTATTGCCCGGTTTGCGGCGCCAAACTCTAAACTCCATAGGGTTCAAAAAGCTGCACGGTTTACACCGTGCAGTTTTTCATTTTTCAAGAAAAGGGTCAGAACATTCGAAGTCATCGAAACAGAATAATAACGGTACAAACAAATAAATACTTTCATCATAGAGCCGTAAGGTGAAAGCAATATGTATTACGACGGATGTGTGATATAATCCGCTTGAACGATCAAAGCGTAAAGGGGTATTGTTTCATCACTATATCAGATAAGCTTTTCATCAAAACAGCGCCGCAGCAGGACGAGGCATTGGTTCGAGGCCTTATGACGGAAAACCTCCGCCGCGGCAAGTTGCTTGCCATTGTTGCGATGTTCACGGAGGCAATTTTTGCAGTAGCCGATATCACAGCGAATTACATGAAGGTGCACGGCGCGTTCCAGTACAACGCCTATCTTTTCATGTACCTTTTAATGCTATCCGTTTGCGGTATTTACGTCGTTGCAATCAGGCGCTTTGGAAACCCGGCGGACCAACCGATTGGGCGGATACGGCGGTTCCACGTCGTGATGGTGGCGTATATTACCTTTATCATGGGTTGGGGCAGCGTGGTCACGCTGATGGATCAGGCGCTCTACGGACATTTGAACGTTTTTATCATCAACGCGCTGACGTGTTCGGTTTTTTATGCGATGAGTTCCCGCAGCTTTTTGATCCCGTATGCGGCAAGCTGTGCGGTGTTGTTGATCGGGCTGCCGCTGGTGCAGCATTCCCCCGACGTGCTCATCGGGCATTATGTCAACATCGGGTTCTTCATCGTTGTTTGCTGGATCGCTTCACGCATGCTGTACCGGTATTATTGCAATGATTTTATGCATAAAGCCATGCTGGAGCAGACCAACGAACAGCTTAACAATACGGTGAAGGAATACGACCGGCTGAACGAAAGGCTTACCCAGGCGAACGGACAGCTTCGAGAAGCTTCGCTGCTGGACGATCTGACAGGCATCCCGAACCGACGGAGCTTCCGCATTTTCATCGATCGCCTGATGAGCGAACCGCCTGTGCAGGGGATGCGTTTGTCGATGCTGATGATCGACATCGATTTCTTTAAGCACTACAACGACCGTTACGGGCATGCGCAGGGCGACGAGGTGTTAAAGGCCGTTGCCGATGCTATTGACCGCAGCTCGATTGGCGAAATGCGGCATGTGGTGCGCTGGGGCGGGGAAGAGTTTTTATGCGCCCTGTGTCATTGGCAGGGAGAGGATATTGAGATGCTGGCAAAGAGGATTCATACCGCGGTGAAGGCTCTGGGTATCCCGCATGACGATTCCAAGGCAAGCGATAGGGTCTCTGTCAGCATTGGCGGCGCGACGACGCAGATACGGCACAGGGGCGATATCAGCATGTGCATCGACCGGGCGGATCAGGCAATGTACCGCGCCAAAGCGGCGGGGAGAAACCGGTATTGTATCGGCGGGGAGAGCACATAAGGGAAGTTTTGTCTGATGGGGCGGGAACGGTCTTGACCGTTCCTGTTTTTATGTTGAAGCCCCTTCTTAATACGATTACTGCGTGGTGCGGCGCTTCGCGGTTCCCTAGCCATTCCTAGTATGTGAATGGGATTTATCAGCGAACGATATCATGGAAAGTTAACAGGAGGATGATATACAAATGCTTGAAGCCGCACGCTAAATAAATATATATATTGACAGAAATCGATACGAATTGGGTATATAACGGCATCCGATATAAGGCCAAATAGGATATTTCTTGTTTCATGGCAGAAAACCCGTTATACTAACTTAAAACAGATAAGCAAAGCGTTATGCAAAAGGGGAGAAATCATGACTGCTCGGCATTTGAAGATATTCCTATGCGTTTACAGAGAGAACAGCATTACAGCGGCAGCCAACAAGTTTCATATTTCCCAACCCGCGGTCAGCGTGGCGATCAAGGAGCTGGAGACCCATTACGGTGTCAGTCTGTTCGAGCGTTACGGACGAAGCCTGTCCATTACACCGGCAGGGGAATTGCTGTACCAATACGCTACGCAGATCATTTCCGGATTTGACGAAGTGGGAAGCATTTTAAAGGACTGGGATAAAACAGGCGTCCTGAAGCTGGGCGCAACAATCACGGCGGGAACACTGTATATGCCGCAGTTGGTCAACCAATACCGGGAAATATCCCCGCATACAAAAATGTATGTGACCACGAGCAGTACGGATCTGATCGAACAGAAGATCCTGGACAATGAGATCGATCTGGCGCTGTCCGAGGGCATTGTGCATTCGGAAATGATCAACAGCGAACCGATGGTCGAAGAAGAGTTGGGAATATTCTGCGGCAGCATCGACCCTATCGCCCAAAAGGGAAACGTCACCTTGCAGGAATTGAGCGAGATGCCGCTGCTTCTTCGCAGAAAAAACAGCGGAACAAGAGGATACATTGAAAGCCTGTTCCGGCTTGAGGGGATCAACATTACACCGGTTTGGGAGAGCATCGGCACCAACGATCTGGTCAATGCAGCGGCATTGGGCTTGGGCGTTACGGTGCTGCCGGTAAATCTGATAGGGGAATTCAGCAAAGGGGATCAGCTGACGCGTTTGCACCTGGAAGGTATGGAATTAAAGCGTAAGATATCCATTATGTATCACAGGAACAAAACGCTTTCACCGGTCATCCTACGCTTTATTGATCTATGCAAGAGCATGGTGCAACAAAAAGCCGCTCTCAGCTGCAATGGACGCGGGAACGAGGTTGCCAAAGACTAAGGACCCGCAGTACCCATTACGCCCATACAACATGGATAACAAGAGCAGCCCCGCCGCGTAAACGGAGGGGCTGTTTTTGTTTTAACGGTTTGTTTCGTTTAAAGGATGCTTACTTCTTTACGGCAGGCGCTACATATTTCGCGAAGACCAGACCGCCCTCGCCGAAGATACCGATCGCGCCGAGCGTGATGCCCAGAACGGTCAATATCAACGCGGCTTTCATCATGGTGCCGCCCTTTTGCAGGTATGCATAGACCGCCAGGACCAATCCCAGGGGCAGAAGTCCCGGGGCGACCTTGTCGAGTATGCCGGTTTGCACCATCATCGGCGAACCGGTCGTCGGGATATAGATAGGTGTGGAGAGCTTGACCATCTGTGCGGACATGCCGCCGATCATGAACAAGCCGAGCACGGACGCGATGGAGATAAACGTGTTGATCCTTGAACCCTGCAGCACGGTCAGCGCAGCGCGCGTTCCCATGCTGTAGCCGGCATGAATGAAGTAGTATCCGGCGCCCCAGGCGATGGCCGGCGTGATGATGAAGGTCAGGATCGGGCCAAGCGGGTTGCCCTGGGCAGCCATTGGCAGTGCGATCATGATGATCAGCAACGGGTTGAGCGTCGAGCCGAAGATGGTGTCGCCGATGCCGGCAAACGGACCCATCAGACCGGCTTTTACGCCCGTGATGGCCGCGACGTCGATCGGTGCGCCCATTGCCCTTTGCTCTTCCATCGCTATGGTGATGCCGACGATGAGGCAGCCGAAGATGCCCTGCGTGTTGAAGAACATCAAATGGCGGGTCAAAGCGTTCTTGTACTCTTCGGGATCGTTGCCGTAGAGTTTCTTTAAGATCGGAACGAACGCCATGCAATACGGGATGGACTGTAAGCGCGCGAAGCTGTTGCTCTGCTCGATCCAGAACAGCCAGCGAACCATGTGCTTGGTCACATCGCTCTTAACCAGTACGCGTTTGGTGTCCTCATTGAGCGAAGCGGAGCCGGTCGCGCTCATATCGGTGGTGTCTTCCTGTTGGTTCGCCTGCATGATCAAATAATACAAAAACGCGAAGAACGCGCCGATAAACGCCAGGAAAAGGCCGCTTACCTTCGTGTACTGTACCAGGAAGAAGCCGCCAAGGAAGAACGGCCAGAATTGCGGACGGCTGATGACGCGGATGGTCATCGCCATTCCAAGTGCGGGAAGCATGCCGCCAACGGCGGTAAGGGCATTCATTGCCCACACCGGCAAACTGTTGATCAGGTTGCCGATGAACCCGGCGCCAAGAGAGATAGCAAGATACATCGGGATAAAGAATAGCGGGATTTTCATCAGCCAGGTAGCATAGCTGCCCCAGAATATGATGGCTTTGTCATTGCCTTTTTCAGCGGCCTTATCGGCCATACTGGCATTCCATGCAAACAGAATGCGGCGTAAGGTTGACAGCTGCACCAACAACAGTGATATAGGAACCGCGATCGTCAGCCCCTGCTCGATTGGCAGGCCGGATGACATAACGACGGCGCACGCCATAATGGTGCCCGCTTGCGGATCCCACACTCTGGTGCCGCCTGCACCTGTGAACGCCAGAAACATGGGTTGAATGACGGCGCCGATCTTCGTGCCGGTCGCAACGTCGCCAAGGATGACGCCGCACAGTACGCCGATGGTGACCGGACGCATCCATGCAAATTGGTAGCCCCAGCTAAGGTTGGTAAACCAATAAACAAACGCAAGAAGAAAAATTTTTAACGGTGTAAGAGCTATCATATCTTATTTACTCCTTCTAATAACCTTTTGATTATAAATGTGGAGAAAATAGATGTTACCAGACAAACTTCCCTCCTTCGGCCGCGGCAACAGACGGTATAATGAAATACTTATGAAAACATAACTGTTAGATAATCATACTAAATTTAATATAAATATATGACAATCCGTGTTATCTGTCAATGAAATCGGGTGTTTTAACGAACGATAATTAATTCACGGGCACACGATGCGGCAAGAAACAGTGGGAAAAGGTATGTTACAACGCATTAACTTAGATTACAGTGTAGTACAATCATATCGGCACACGGTTGAATTTGCCGACAAATAAAAGCGCTCATCGCTGAGGCCAGATTTGAACCGCATACTGTTGCATGGCAGAAACGCTGACTTTTAAGAACGGGAATCATCGCAACCGCGCTGTCGTCGGAAGCGAAAGGAGCAGTCCATCGGGTTGGATCAGCCTTATGGACTAAACCGATAGTCCTTTTCTCGGAACACACGTACACAGGCGTCGACGACAGCTTCGTCGTATTGTACGCCGCGATAGCGAATGATCTCGTTGAGAGCGGCCTTTGTACCCAGTGCGGCGCGGTAGGGCCGGTGCGTTGACATCGCCTCGATGACGTCGGCTACGGCGAGGATCTTCGCCTCGATTCTCATGTTTTCGCCCTGAAGCCTCAGAGGGTAACCCGAGCCGTCAATGCGCTCGTGGTGCTGATAGACGATCTCTGCAACCGGCCAGGGGAAATGGATGCGGCTGAGAATCTGAAAACCGCTTTCTGCGTGCTGCTCGATGAAGGCGCGCTCATACTTGTTCAAAGAAGTGGGTTTGCTTAAAATCTCGGCGGGGATGCTCATCTTTCCGATGTCGTGAACCATTCCTGCGATTCGCACCGCATCGATCTGTTCACGTTCAAGGTTCATTTCCTTGGCTATCTCCATCGCAAGATCCGCGACACGCCGCTGATGACCGCTGGTATAAGGATCGCGTGTCTCAACGACAAAGCCCAGGCATTCGATGGCTTCGATGGCCGCAGTCTGCAATTGCCGGTAGCTTTCGTTTATCATTTGCTCGTTGCGCTTCTGATCCGTGATATCCTGGACATAGGCTACGGTATACAGCGGGTTGTTTTCGCGGTCATATACCATGCCGACGGAGAATTGGCACCATAAGGTATGGCCGTCTTTATGGATGTAGCGTTTTTCATACGATGCCCGTTGAATGGATCCGACTGTCAGTCCGTGGAGCACATCCAACCCGATCTGCATGTCATCCTCGTGCGTGATGTCGTTGAAAGTCATCGTGATCAATTCCGCTTCGGAATACCCCGTTATTTCGCAAAACCGGCTGTTGACGCGCATGAGCTTCCCATGAAGGTTTACAAAGATGACGCCCATGTTGGCGTTTTCAAACGCCGTACGGAAAAACTCTTCGCTTTCACGCACGTATTCGTACGCCTTGTGTTTGTCGGTTATATCCTGAATCGCGCCTATGACCGCGTTGGTGTTGCCGATCGTTGCGGCGGAGAAAGAGATATCGAGGTAGATGACCGAACCATCAAGGCGCAACCCTCTTGCCTCACATGCCGCCTTATCCAAAAGATCCGCCGAGAAACTCTCTCTAAGCGCCCAAATCCTGTCCCGATCGTCGGGATGGATAAGTTCAAGAAGACAACGCCCGATCAACGCTTCTCTTCTATAGCCGAACATGGCTGCCAGCGTATCGTTGACATAAGTGAACGACCGGCCTTCCGCTATGTATACCCCGATCAGCGAGTTTTCACTAAGTACGCGGAAGCGCTCCTCGCTGTCCCGTATGGCTTGATCCGCAAGCTTGCTGTTCGTAATATCCCGCTTAACAACGATGACGGCCGGTTCACCGTTATAGACGATGTTTGATGCCGAGACTGCGACAGTGCAGATTGTTCCGTCCTTTTTAATATTGCGTATCTCATATTCCAGTTGATCTATTCCCGCAGCGCGTTGACGCCTGTTTTCAAGGATGATAGGCCAATCATCGGGATGTGCGAGCATCGAAGTTTCGCATCCGATCAACTCGTCCGGTTCATAGCCGAACATATGCGCGAGCGTTTTGTTGGCATAGGTAAACAGGCCGTCCTGCACGAAATAGACGCCGATCTGAGCATTTTCGGAAAGCGTACGGAACATAAGCTCGCTTTGACGCAGGCTTTCGATGGCCTGTTTGCTTTGGGTGATGTCCCGCATGATGACGATAACGGCAGGTTTATTGTTGTAAATAGCGCTGGAAGACTGCAAAGACAGCTGCAGGATCGTGCCGTCTTTGCGCACGCCGCGCAGTTCATATTCGCTCGTTCCGACGTGTCCTTCGGCACGCTGCCGCCTCCTTTCCACGACGAAATGCCTGTCGTCGGGATGGAACAGCATCAGCGTGTCCTTGCCCAGAAGCTCCTCCGGCGTATACCCGAACAAGGATGCGACTGTTTTGTTTGCGTATGCAAAGTTCCCGTCCTGGACGAAATAGATCCCGACGAGATCGTTTTCAACAAGCACACTAAGAAGCTCTTCGCGCTCCCGAAGGATTCTGTCCGCTTCGATATCTTTTGTCATATCTTCGCCAAAAACGGCGATGCCAGTTATTTCATTGTCTTGTATCAATTGGGTATAGTGAAGCTTAAGAACGGTTGATTTACTAGCACTGCGGAATTCGGTGATAAACGGTCCTTGTGCGAGCGCCCTTTTGTAGTTTTGCATCCCTGCTTGGAGCAATTCCTCGTTGGCGTACAGTTCGGTGGGAACCATGCCTGTTTGAAGGTGAATACCCCGATCGTTCAGAAACTTTTCATTTAGCCTTTCATTGAAAAACGTCAGCGCGAACGATTTTGAATCAACAACCCAGATGTAGTCGGATGTGCTGTTGACGATGGCATTGAGCAACGCCTGCGATTCACGAATGGTCGCGATATTCTTTTTCTCTGTGGAAATGTCGGATGCGAACGCTACCGAATACAGCTTGCCAAAGAGCAGTGTCGTGCTGGCGAAGACCTCCATCGGGAACTCGGAGCCGTCCGCCCGTAACCCTATGGTCTCGTAATGATCATCAACATGCTTGTTGGGTCGGCTGGCAATCCGTTTCTGATATGCTTTGCGTGCGGCGGGCGCGATCTGCTCTGCGTCCGGTTTTCCGAACAGCTCATGGTTGGACGTATAGCCAAACAGGGCAAGGTATGCTTTGTTTCCATAGTAATGGATGCCAAGTCGTGTAATCGAGATGGCGGCATGGAAATTTTCAAGGATATTGGTGAAATCGGTTCCAATATTCGTGATTGAATCGTCAGATTGCTCGGAGCCTTGATTGGGTGGTTTAATCGAGTGCGGCATAGGTTAAACTCCTCCCTAGAAACCCTGAAGACCATTGTAAAAAGTATACCTTTATTTACATATTTCGACAATTGTATACACCGTCAGGAAAATGTCGAAAAACGTCGAATAATATCGAAAACGAAGGAACTATATGCCATTGAAAATATGCGGATATAGTGTATAATGATACCGATAATCAAATTGCAACTTCCAATGAAAAATCATTCCGGCTTTCAATGTTGGCGTAAACATCGTTGAAAACGGGACAAGTGTGGTGAGAGCCGTTGGCGGAAATAGAACTGGATACCATTGTAAAGTACAACCGGCATGCAACTATGTCTTTTTCTCAATGGAAAGGCCTGTTTTCTGTCGGGCAGCTTCTGTTCTTGCCGATCAAGAGACTCTATGATATTTTGTTTTCATCGATATTGCTCGTTGTATTGTCCCCGGTTTTTTTGATCGTGAGTGTTCTGATATTGCTGGGCAACGATGGCCCGGTTTTTTTCTGCCAGCAAAGGGTTGGCAAAAACGGCAGGCTCATCAAGGTGTATAAATTTCGCACCATGAGTTCCAAAGCTCCGGCCAACATGCCGACTGCAGAGTTTGAAAACTCCGATCAATTCATTACAAAGCTTGGCGAGTTCTTGCGAAGGACAAGCATTGACGAAATCCCACAATTCTACAATGTGCTCAAGGGCAACATGAGCCTTGTCGGCCCGCGGCCGCTTATCCCGAATGAGCAGGACATTCATGCCATTCGCATGCAAAAAGGCGTCTACTCTTTAAAACCCGGCATTACGGGACTTGCTCAGATAAGAGGAAGGAATTTATTGACAAATCTCCAAAAAGTCAAATATGACGAGCTGTATTTTAACAGAATCGGCATCATTCTGGACGCTAAAATACTCTGGCGCTCTGCTGTTATCGTCTTATCCCGTAAGGGTTTGCTCGAAGGCCAAAAAAAACCCCGATGAACAGCGGCAGAGCCGGAGCCTGAGCGAAACAGGGGACATACAAAAAACAGCCGGGGTATTCCTTGGCTGTTTTTTTATAACGATAACAATGTGCCCGACTGCATAGGTTTATACGTTTTTGTTGATGATCGTAAGGGTTGTCGTATGATCCTGCGCATCGATATACTTGACCAGCAGGGAGACCCGATTCGTTTCGTTTAAAAGATCCCAGAAGTGTTCCGCGTTGTCGCGTATACGATCCTTCAATGTGACAAGATAGGGTTCTGAATCAAACGAGGGAAGCGGGTTGCCGTCCTCGTTGTAGGTATGGATGCAATGCCCAAAGCCGCCGGTAAAGCCGCTGTAGGTAAAGTGGTTTCGCTGACACAACTGCGAATCATGGTTTACCGATTTGAGAATGGACAGTCCATAGCTTGCCGCATCCGCACGCGCATCGATAAATCCCGAGATGCGCGGCGTATAATTCGGCGGATCGGGTTCGAACTCCCGTGTGTTCAAAGCGGTTTCAAACGATTGGCCGTTGCGCTTGTGTTCATAGATCGTATCTGTCTGGTCGCCGTTGCTCACAATATGGTAATTATCAAAGACTCGGACCGGATAGTAGATAATCAGGCTCGGGTCTTCCATTTTCGCTTCATCGAAAGCTTTTGTCCTGACATTGGCGCCTTCCGCCTCAAATATCCGGTTCTGGCTGTTAGCGCTTCTGCCCATGATCCAGTAGATCTGAACATAGTGCTGCCGGTTTGGGGTCATGCCGATGATGATGCCCCTGCCGGGATAGCTGTTCTGTGACAGTTTTTGTTCGTTGTGCAATGCTGTTTGTTCCGCGTTCATGGTAAACGATCCTTTCGTATAGGTACGGTTTGATAAAGGTTGATGATGGAACAATCATACCATAAAGAGGTGGAAGGTTTAAGTGGGAGTTATCTATATGCGCCAATCGCTCCAATGGATAGACTAAGAAGTTATTATCACTTTCATGTAAAAATTATATGGAAGATCACGATCCATCGAAGAAAGTAGAAATTTCGATTTTGTGGCGCACTATACGGTCGATTATTGGGCAAACAATGTCGTACAAGAGGCACAGCCATTATCCTTTCAGGAGAGTTTGGAATCATAACGGCAAGAAGAAACCCGAAAGGGCTTCTTCTTTTCTATCCGACAGCAATGATCTGCAAAGCGTCTATACCCGCAAACCCAAATACCGATACGACAAGGACACTCAAGGCTTAGGAACATCCGGCACGTAGCGATTCTTCAATCAAAAGCCAATACACATTGAAAGAATTCGATTTATATTGTATTCAAATTGTAGCATAACAACGCAATACACACATCGCAAACGATGATCGATAAAATAAATAAAAAAATTCGTCGATTCCTGTAACCAAACGCGATGTTGTGCCGTTTATATAATGAGAGATAATTTTATAAAGAGAGAAAGTTATGACAACAAACAATACGGCGCTCCATAAATATCCTGTCCTGCTCGCGTTGTTGTTGACGGTACTGCTGTGTGTTGTTCCGATATCCTGTCGGGCCCAATACCGGGAATTATCCCTGTCCCATCCGGCGATCAGTCAAAACATGAAGGATTATTACAGGGTGAAATCAATCGCGGTCGCACAAGGCAAGTTTTTCGAAGCAAAACTGCTGCAATGTGTAAAGATCAAAGCGCATGAACGCACCTATTACCATTATTGGGTCATCGTAGCACCCAAAACGGAGATGTCTCTCTATTCGTTCAACGTGTTCTTTATGCCGCCGTCCGGACTTTTTAAGTATTTTCTTGTCGATCATCCCAACGCGTCCAATGAGATGATGAAGGGCTCCGTGCGGATCTGAACGCGTATCGCCGATGGACAGCGTGGCGAAGCTGTGGCCCATTGAATACCAGTTTGCCTGGAGCAATTACGGGGACGAGGCACAGAAAGCCGCGAACATATCCGAGCAAGCGTTTGACGAGCAAATGCGCACGCTTTGCATCCAGGTGCAGTACAACGACACAACGGAGTCGCTGTCGCTGTCGGCAAACCTGCCGATGAATACAATCGCGCGCATCGACGATCCGGAGGTCTTAAACAACTGGTTCCTAAGAGCTATTTTGGAGAAAGGCACGGCGTTTGCGCAGCGCAATCCGTTCCGGGCAGCGGAACGATAACGCGGTGATGCGATCACTATATCCGCAGGATCAAAGGAGTGGTGTGCTTGAAAAAACGAATGGCCGGATTGATTGCCATACTGGTGTTTCTGATCGTCGGGTGCTCGAACAATGATTTTAAGGTACACCGCACGATATTCAGGGGGCAATCGCCAAATTTCACAGGCGAATTTTTGGCGGATAGCACGGAAAGATTCTTTCGAATAGACGGTACGCTGCACTATCAGAACAAGGAATCGACACTGCTTACCATCACCTACAAGGGAGAACTTTCGGATCTGGCATCGGTCAAACAGGTTCAGATCGTCTGTGACAGGGGGACGGGCATCAGCTCGCTGCAACAGTGCATTGAGGAAGGCGACCCACCCCTTTTTGAAAAGACCTTCAGGATAGCGGGTGGAGGAGGAAATTGTGCGCTTGTAATGCAGGACGCCGTTGTTCGTGTAACCATCGATCTGGACGGCAAAACGGAAACGTTGGATCTTAAAGCCATATTTGTCGTATAGAACATCTTACGTCGGTCGCGTCCTAATGTGTAAAAAAGGATAGCAAATGATAGGTTCTCCCGTTGTATACTGGTCACGGTGAAGTCCGCAAAAGCGTATCACCCCGATTTGTAAAGAATTGTCATCAAGGCCATGAAAAACATGGTCTTTTTTGTTGCATAAATCAGGATAGCATAGTGATAACGGGCATTTTGCACACCAAACGGCAAAGCACGAAAACGGGCGGACAGAACCCGTGCCGCGCATAAAACAAACGGCGAGGAGGAGTGCCGATTGATCAATAATGGCAAAGGCGTAGGTCGCTTAAAAAGCTTGCCCGGCATTGCCGGTGATGCGGATTCGGGTGCACATCAAGAAGGTGCGAATGACAGCGCAGGGGCATCTCAAAGCATACCGTTTGAAGCGGAAAAAGCGAAACTGCGCAATCGTGGTACGGGTGATGGGCTGCAGCGTGTGCAGCCCATGAACATATCGGAGTTTGCCGATCAGGCGGGACGCATTGTGATGCTTGGCGCGGAGCTGTTGGAGCGGCGAATGCAGGCCGCGCTTGTGGGACAGCAAACGCTCGATAAAGCGGTGGAGGCTATCATGGCAGACGATGATATTTCGATAAAAGAAAAGACCGCTGCGACGAAAGCCATTGCCAATCTGGTGCTGCCGGACATACGCGAGATAAGCTCCGTTATCAGCACGGTTTTTGAAAAGCGCGCGCTGGTCAAGGGGGAACCGGCAATTGCCATGCACGATAATTGGCTGCGGGATATCGGGACGCAACAGATCAAGGCGATGCTACAGGAGTTGGAGAAGCAGAATTGTAAGGAAGATGAATAAAACAGCTTGGATAAAAAAGTTTTAACGTTTTCGCGGCAATTCAACAAATCGATATAATACGATTTGTTGTATACAGCAGAATCTTTGCTAACTCGGTTTCATATACGCTGATCAGAGTATTGGGCTTCCATATCGCTGCGGCGTGAATTATCTAAACCCGCCCGCCTCCCAATATTGAAGGGGCTCCGCCCCACGCCCCGCAAGGGGCTGCGGCCCTTTTGAAACCCCAAGAAGCAAAAGATCGCATTGTAGATTTCTATCTCAAACACCAACAGGCAGGAACGGGGACCGTTCCTGCAAACGACAGCACCACGCAGTGGCCGTTGGGAAGCAAAGTATTGGTGTGGGGAAGAGTCTTGACGGTTACGCCAAGATAATTAAATATCGAAGAATATCGATCTGTATTTATATGTGTTGAACATACAAACATCGGACACAAGACAAGAATCAGCACAACAGCGTCCGGTACGATGACCGAGGCGCCTTAAAATATTGACTATTCATTTGAAGCAGATACGTTAGATCCTATGAAGGGTTTCTCCGGTCGCGATGATCTCAAAGGTTTGCGGATTGATGATCTTGACGCGAAAGCCCGTGGATGTCAGCAGGCTTTTGGGCCCCGCTGCCTGCCCGCCCGGATCTTCCTTAGACTGCGCGGGCAAAAAATCCTGATACGTTATAAGGGTGTAGACCTTGCCGGAATCCGATTTGGCGTTAAAGCGGTCTACTTCAACGATCCGTAGCATGGAACACACATCCTTTCAACGCAAGCGTATCACAAAAATTGAAAATGTTTATACCCCGTGGCATTTTCTTTTGCCAAAGGATCAGAGGACTTCCGAGGATGTGGTTGTATTGGAAACATGGAGCGAAAAACAGCGGCAGGAAGCCGTCGCGTGTTTGCGGTTGGAATTGGCAAAGCGTGAGTACAACCGTTATGTGGAATATGTCTACCGCGGAGCGTGGAAGGAAGCGCGGCATCATAAGGCGATAGGCTCAATGATGGAGCGGGTGCTGCGCGGTGAACTCAAGCGGTTGATGCTGTGGCTGCCGCCGCAGCACGGCAAATCGATGCAGGTAACAGAGACACTGCCGTCGTATTTTATCGGGAAAAACCCCGAGAAGCGCGCGATGGTGCTGTCCTACAGCGAGGAGTTCGCAACCAGGTTTGGTCGCGCAAACCGGCAGAAGATACAGGAGTACGGTTCGAATTTCGGCGTAAGCCTGTCCAAATCCAACGCATCCGCAACCAACTGGGAAATTGCGAATCACCGCGGCGGGCTTGTATCAGCGTCGTTCGGCGGTTCGGTCACCGGGCAGGGCGCTGATCTGTTGATCATTGACGATCCGGTGAAAAACCGAGAGGAAGCGGAAAGCAAAACCATGCGCGATAAGGTTTTTGCAGAATACCAGTCGACCGCGCTGACGAGGTTGTCCGCAAGCGCGCCGATCATCATCATCCAGACGCGCTGGCACGAAGACGACCTGTCCGGCAGGATATTGTCGCAGGAGGGCGGCGGCGAATGGACGGTGCTGTCCATCCCGCTTTTGGCGGAACAGAACGATGTTTTGGCAAGGCGCGAAGGGGAAGCGCTGTGGCCGGAATCGGGAAGGGATGAAGCATGGGCAATTAAGACCAAAAGGGATGTTGGATCGTACGTTTTCGCGTCGTTGTACCAGCAGCGTCCGTCGCCTTCGGGCGGCGGTATATTTCAGAAACACTGGTTTCGGCGGTTCGATCCGATGCACCCGCCTGTATGCGTCGCAATTTCCATGTCGGTTGACTGCGCGTTTAAAAACTATGAGGATTCGGATTACGTCGCGATCCATTGCTGGGGTAAGCGCGGCCCCGACGCCTATCTGCTTGATCGTGTGCACGCGAAGCTGAACTTTCCGGAAACGGTCAAGGCGATTCAAGAGATGGCACGGCGGCTGTCGCCCAACTCGATCTATATCGAGGACAAGGCGAACGGAACGGCAGTCATTTCGATACTACGGTCAGAAATTCCCGGCATCATACCTGTCGAACCCAGGGGCGGTAAAGTCGCTCGAGCAAACTCGATTTCGGGCATGGCTGAAGCCGGGAATATTTTTATACCATCCGGGTTGGCGGGGGACGAGGTCATAGAAGAAGCTGCCGCGTTCCCCAACGCCCTGCACGACGACGACGTCGACGCAATGACGCAGGCGCTCAACAGAATGTATTTCCAGTTTTCACAAGTGCCGGGCGAAACGAAGATGGTCAAATGGGAAAAAGACCAGTGGGAGGACTATTACAACGCATCGGAGGACGGGCGCAAGCGGCTGATCGGGATTTGGGGGGAACCGTTAGGGATATGATACGTTTGCTTCGTACTATATACCCCGTAAAAGCTGAAACTAGGTTGCCCCTTATTAGGAGATAAAGAAGAATCATTTCCTGCCTGCACTGTTTTGAATAAGGAGATCTTTGAAAGAGGTTACCCTTTTTGTTTATAAAACATTTTAAAACCATGTTTAGACCAGTTCATTTTTTTTGGGAAGGCGGAAAAGAAAAGCCAGTTGTTGAGCCCCATTGAAAATGGCTTGCTCGTTTTAAAAATAAACAATTACAAGTGTCTGTATATCATTACAACCAATTAAAGGCGAAAAAGTAAAATATCCAACAAAATTATACATAATAACTAAAATGTGTTATAATAAGCTAAAATTTTGCTGGAGGATTAGAAATGATTATTGTTAATAGATCTATTCATATTATTGATTATGAAAATCATCGTATTTACAGTAGAGATACTCCACATTCTTTTGATGAATACGTTGAGGAGCTAATTAATCATATTAATACAAACACTACAGTGCGAGAATACAAGACTCGATCTAGTGCTACAGAAGTAATTGGTAGTATCCTGCAAATTATAGAAAATAAAGAAGATATAGGTTTTGCCTTATCAAGAGAAGAGAGTATAGCCAATCGACTATTGATTAAAGAAGTTGAAGCACAAAATAGAGTTGCACGTATGTATACTAATGTTCAAAAGGGGAGTTTGATTCAGGCTTTACTATTTGATGAAGTAAATAATGGATATGTATATTTGCTCGCGAAAGTCGAACATAGTGATTTTGTTGATGATTCGGATTTTAGCTTTAAAACAGGGTTTTCAAAGGATAAAAAAACTTTGTGGAAATCTTGTTTATTTGAATTGCCCGATACCGACTTGTTAGAGTTTCAAGCAAAAGTTTATACAAATACCGTAGCAAATTACTGGGGCGATGATTTTTTGGAATTGGACAAATTAAATACAGATGAAGTAAATACCTCAAATGCTTTTAGAGCTATCGAAACAGCATTAAGCCACAGCATGAGAAGTGAATATTTGCGTGATCATACTATAATTCGAAATGGTTTTATTATATATTTCAAAAATAACGAGCATATTGATTATCCAATCATGGTACACACTGTATTAGGAGATTATGACCCTATTGATATGCCGGTAGAGAAATTTACATCGTTAAGAGAAAAAATCTTAGAATTGCCTGCTAAAAAGCACTTTGATCAACAGTTTAATTCTGTCAAAAGTGCAATTACTGCGCGGATAAAGAAAGTATACCAAGTTAATATAGGTATTGAGCTTAAGATTACAGATGGAATTGATGATATAGAAAATACTATATCCGCATATGAAGATAATGATGGAGCAAGATATATTAGTATAAAAACTAACAATGAAGAAACGTATACACGATTTAAACCTTAGAATCTTTTATATTTGGAGGCAAATGAAAAGATGAATTTGCTTAATGAGATAAATAGTATATTTCACAACGATAATATAATTTTTAACGAAAGAGTAAAAATAGTTGAATCATCTTTCGATGTGGAAATTATAAACATACCTTTATATAATGATATTATATCAATTCTTAATATAATGCCCGAAAGAGACACTTTGAAGATTAGCTTAATATCACATAGTGAAGATGTTTTATTAATTTCAAAGAATAATTTATCTTCCCAAGCTAATTATAATAAATATCTTTCTGGACTAGACAATGACGATATAATACATATTAATATTACTATCGAAAAAGAAATAGTAGAAAACATTTTTTCTATTTACACTTTTTCATCTTTCGCAAACGACCTTTTGAATAAGAGCATTTCACAAGTAATGGCTATATTTTCAGATTTGCTAAAGCGTAAAGAGTATTTAATATTTGATTTGTTTGAAGAGCAATGTATATTTACAACTGGGACAATGACATTTGTTCCAACCGATAAAAGTATTAACCGAAATCATCTATTACGTAGTAGCCGCCTTAACAGTTGTAAAGAAACATCATACTTTTTTAACGTAAACAATTATGAATTACTACCTGATGATTTTTCGATTGAAATAAACTTCGAAAATAACCCATTTACAGAATTATTTGATAAAATTACTACGATTCTTTCAATGGTATACGTGTCCTCAAGTTCATCAATAGAAAATACTGATCTAAAAGTTCAGATTAGTGGACAACGGAATGTGGATTTTTGTTATAAAATTGAGGATATAAAAATTAATCGAGAATTCTTTAAAGTTTATAAATGGATATATACAGATGGTAATTCTATTGATAAATCAATTATCGCACGTAATATAATTAGTATGCATTGCCGCTATACTGACTTAATAGATACAGATGAGAAAACGTTTTCATCTATACAGTCAAATTATAATCTGTATATCAAAAACAATGTAAATCAATATATTGAGCTAAAGAATAAACTTGCCGAGTTTATCTGCAATGTTATCGCAAAGACTGGCGATCACGCAACGAAGCTTCTTGGAAATTTTAAATCGAATTTAATTGCTATATTAGGTTTCCTTTTCACAGTCGTTTTGGCTAATATTGTATCGGAACAACCATTGCAAAACATCTTTACACGAGATATAACAGCGATAATAGAATTGGTATTGTTTGGATCAGTAGCATATTTGGTGATTTCCATAATGGAGACAAGTTACAAATTAAAAATGACAAAAGGTAGTTACTATTCATTAAAAGAAAACTATAAATCAATTTTATCAGAGATTGATCTTAAAGAAGTGTTTAAAGATGATATGTTGATTATAGATGCATCTAAGTCGGTGAAAAGTGGTACTATTATATACGGAACTATCTGGATTGTATTCATAATTATATCATTAATCGTTGTAGAATACTTGAGTAGCAGTCCAGTTATTTGGCCAATAATTAAAGCATTACTATAAAGTAGAGGTTATTAAATAGATAGACTCCCATAGTGAATAAATGGATAGTTAATGCCAGATTTACTCCTTTTATACTGAACAAGGTGAAATATCGAGCTAAATCAAACCTTTGCAAATCAACAAAGGTCATGAGCTTGTGAACTGAACCCTATTCATAGGACAGAGAAAAAGAGCCCTATCGTAGAATACCAAGTAATTACTCGAACTGGCGTCGTTTCTCAAGCGGCGTCAGTTTAGTATTAGACTGAATCCGCTCATGGTTGTAAAAGTGAATGTAGTCGTGGATGAGCAAGCGAGCCTGCTCAGGCGACTTCGGTTTCTGTCGACGGAGACACTCTGTTTTGAGGATACTAAAGAAATTCTCAGCCATAGCATTATCATAACAGTTTCCCCTCCTTGACATAGAAGGTGTTATGCCGTACGTTTGGATTAGGTCAAAATACCCGTGAGAGGTGTATTGAAACCCTTGGTCACTGTGGAGTTGCACCTCTGCAGTGACCGCTTCTTTTTTCATGGCTTGTTGGACGGTGCGTAGAACTAGGTTAATAGACTGTTCTGTCCCCATTTTGTAAGCAACGATGCTGTTGTCAAAGAGATCCCGGATGATGGACAGGTATAAGGTTCCCTGCGGTGTGGGGATGTAGGAGATATCCGTGACCCATTTCTCATTTGGTCGGGTGGATGAGAAGTTCCGATTGAGGAGATTGGGATAACGGTGCAGTTGTCCGCCCATCTGTCGGTACTTCCGTCTGCGTCGGATTTGACTGAGCAGACCATACTTGTTCATGATTCGTAAGACTGCCTTGTGATTGGCATGAACTCCTTTACGCCGCAACCAAATCTGCACACGCCGATACCCGTATGTCCCACGGCATTCCTGTTGACACTCTGCTATCTTTTGGATCAGTGCCTGTTCCTCCCGACTTTCCCCCTGTTTATTACGGAATGCATAGTAGCCACTCCGGGATACCTTGAAAAACGCACACATACCTTTTATGGTGTACTTGTCCGCATATTTATGGATCGCTGTATACTTCACCTTTGCTTTCACATCCTTCCAACAGCTTGAAGAAAAGAACGGTACAGGTCTATCTCCCGTTCCAGTTCACGTATCCGTGCAGCCATAGCTTCTGGTTTACTCATTGGCTGCTTTCTAGGTCGTCCTTTCTTTCGCACGATGGGTATCTTTTCTTGGCGGTGGTTGTAGCGTGTAACCCAATTCGTTATCTGCTTCTTTTCAAGTCCCAGTGTATCTGCTATCTCTTGTCGCGTTCGGCCTTCCTCTCGCATCTGAAGTATAACTGGCTCAAGTGCTTGTATGTCTGTCCATTTCCGTTTCATAAACAAACCTCCTGTTGCAGTTATCCTACAACAGGAGGCTCTTTTTTCTCAATGTCCGTTTTATGGGGTGCAGATCATTGTTCATGCCCTTTTGATATATTGGTATTGGGGAAGAGTCTATTTTTCGCGAGGTTCCCGGAAGGTTTTATCTAGACCTGTCTACGGCATATATAGAAAGTTCTGCGCTTCAGCCCTTAAGTAGGGTCCGCCACCTTCGGTGTCCCAAGATATAATGTGCAAATGATCAAACATGGGACGACGAGGGTGGCGTCCCCTACAACGGTACATAATGACTTTTGGCAGATAAAACATCATGATAATAGGATGATTACATATCGTAATATATCGATATATAATGGCAAACACATTAGGGAACGTGCAGTGCAATACCTTCAAAAGGCCAAAAGAGGATAGTAAATGATAGGTTTACCCGATGTATACTGGTCATGGTGAAGTGGGTGGAGCATATCTCAACTGGCTCACCACCCTTTAAGGAAGGGGCCTTTCCCGGTCGCTGCCGCTCGCCGCTCTGCTAAAAACGTTCCACTGGAACGTTTTTAATACGCTTCGCGCCACCTCGAAAACCCCCCAGGGACACCGAATTATTGAAATAATCCGGCGGGTAGTGGAGTTTTCCGCTTCGCATGAACCTGTGCTCGCGGAAAACGGATTTGTTCTAGGGTAGAGCATCTCCCCAAGATGATCCCACTCTATCCGCTGTGGCAGGGATTTATCGAAACCCACCCACCACCCCATATGGATGGGGCTTCGCCCCGCGCCCCAATTAAGTGGCGAAGTCCCCTAATAACCCCCGAAGAGATTTGCGCGGCATATCCTTGTAGAAATTATTGTTTTTACATGTCACAGGCAGGAATGGTCAAGACCGTTCCCTACAACGGGATGAATAGGTTTTTCTTTGAAGACCCGGCAAATGATTATAAATCGAAATATATCGATATGATAAAGATTAACTAATTCCGCCCTCGCCCGATAATGAAAGGGTTATGCTCCAAAGCCCAAGGGGCAGGAACGGTCAAGACCGTTCCCTACAACAGGATGAATAGGTTTCTCTTTGAAGACCTGCAGCAAATGATTATCAATCGATAAATGTCGATATTATAATAACAAAATGTTTTCTCTAACTCCAACAACCCCGATTCGGCTGCTTGGAACGGATTGGCGACATGCGCGTCAAACCGAAATCAGAGGATGGTTTTTATGAAACATAGGCAGGAGTTTATCAAAGGGGAAGCAATCCCCTTTGACTATTACATATAGGCGGTGTAACGATGGACAATGACCGGTTATTAAAATGGCAGACAAGATACGAGAAGGCAAAGTCGTCCTACGGCGACGTGCTGCGCCAGATGGATGAGCGGGAGGAATACTACCGCGGCACACGCAAGATAGCACGTGGCAGCAGCTCGCTTGTGAACAAGGTCAAGGATGCTTCGCACATACGCAATATCGTGTTCGAGCTGATCGAAAGCCAGATCGATTCGACGATACCGTGGCCGAAAGTAACAACCAAGATGCAGGAATTTGCCGCGCACGCCAATAAGATCGAGAATTCGTTGAAAACAGACATCGAACGAATGCAGTTTGAAGCGCTCAACGACGAGCAGGAACGGACCACCCCGATACAGGGTGGTTCTTATTTTTTGGTGGAGTGGGACAACTCGATTGTGACGCATTCGACGGTGGGCGATCTGACGGTGTCCGTCATCCACCCCAAAAACGTGATTCCGCAGGCGGGGCTGTACAGCATAAACGCATGCGATCATGTCTTCGTCCGGCTGGAACGCACCAAAGATTACATCCAAAACCGCTACGGCGTGGATGTCAGTTCGGAGGCGGAATCCGAAAAGGGCATCGATACGACCATGGAGCCGCCTGTGTCGGAGGACAAGGTGACGCAGGTGCTGTGCTATTACAAAAACGGCGACGGCGGCATCGGCCTTTTTTCGTGGGTCAACGACATCATCGTGGAGGATCTGAAGGATTATCAGGCGCGGCAGCTGGACAAATGCGTCAAATGCGGAACGGAAAAGAACATCAATGCAAACAAGTGCGAGTGCGGCTCCAAGTCCTTTTTGCGCTCGGCGTCCAGCGAAGAGAAGCTGGCTGGTGACATAAGCATATCGGACAACGGTCAGCCGAAGATTGTGACTGCGGGTACCGCGATACCGTATTACAAACCCGATACGTTCCCGCTCGTGCTGCGCAAAAACGTTTCGATGTTCGGGCAGCTGTTGGGAACGTCGGACATCGACTACATCCGCGACCAGCAAAACATATCCAACATCCTGGGCACCAAGATACAGGAAAAGCTCGTCAAGGGCGGATCGATTCTGGCCGTGCCGCGCGGCGCGAATTACAAAAAGACCGACGAGGAGATGCAGATGCTCGAATTCGACGACCCGGGTATGGTGGACAAGATCCGGGCTGTGACGCTGCAGCCGGATATATCCGTCGATTCGATGGAGCGGGAAAAAGCGTATCAGGAAGCCAAATCCACCCTGGGCATCACCGACACGTATCAGGGAAAGCCCGATCCGACCGCGGTTTCCGGCGTCGCGAAACAGGCGCAGATACAGCAGGCGACAGGCAGGCTCGAGAGCAAGCGGCGCATGAAAAACGCAGCCTACAGCGAACTGTACAGGCTGATGTTCCTCTTCAAGCTCGCGTATACCGACGAGCCACGGCCCTATACCGCCGACGGCGTCAACGGGCAAAAGGATTACGGGACGTTCTCCCGCTACGATTTTCTGTGCGAAGACGCCGCCGGTGTTATCTATTACAACGACCAGTTTTTGTTTTCCACCGATCCGGCAGGCTCGTTGGGACAGAACCGGCAGGCGATGTGGGAGGAAACGCGCAAGAACTTCGCACAGGGCGCGTTCGGCAACCCGCAGGAGCCGCAGACGCTGATCATGTTCTGGACATTGCTGGAATCGCTGAACTACCCGATGGCATCGGTCATCAAAGCGCAGATTGAGCAGAAAATACGCTCTGCGCAAGTGAAAGAGCAATCACAGGCACCGCAGATGCCGCCGCAGCAGCCGCAACCGATGCAGGCACAACCGACGCAAGCCCAACCGATACAGCAACAGACACAACAAGTACAGCCGCCTGTTGCGGCTGATACGGATATCGACAGCTTATTGAGCGAACTGGGGGTATGACGGTGGACGCCGAACTTTTCATACAGGCAGCAGAACAGCGCACGGCAAAGCGCCTGAAGACCACGGCATTGGCTTTAAAGGCGCAGCAGGGAAAAGACGCGCAGCAGAAAGCGCGCATCATCAAAGCCATTGGACATGCGCAACAACTTTCGCAGCAGGCGAAAGACGATACCCAACAACTACGCAAGGCGTTGGAATTGATCGACCAAAGGCTGCGCGCAAACGCGACAACGCAGCAGCTGGCAACCTCCGACAAGCTGTCCAGACAAGCGCTGCAGGCGTTTGAAAACCTCTCAGCCGATGTGCGGGAGGCGCTCGAACAGGCTGGCAAAAAGGCCGAGTTCCGCGTGGATTGCGGCGTCATCCAATGGCGCGTGTGTGAGCAGGATGAATGGCAATCCCTTTTTTCTCTGCGCTCCATCCGCGGCGCGCGCGGACCTATCGGCACGGGCTCAAAGGGCGACCGCGGCGATAAAGGAGACAAGGGCGATAAGGGGGACAAAGGTGACAAGGGCGACCCGGGGGATCAGGGCGTTGCGGACGAAAAAGGCGAAAAGGGCGAAAAGGGCGACTTGTTCGGCCACGCCTTTTTGTACGACAGCTGAGGCGTATATCCCAACGATGCGGATTCCGCGACATTTTACGCGAATTCAACCGATATTCAACAATGGACAACCCTTGTTTTTAGCAACACATCCCTGGTTGGGGAAGCGGGAAACTGGTTTGATATGTTGAGTATCATGCCGTCTATAGTGACATTGGAAACGACGGACGGAGATATCGTGACTTTTTATGTTATGGATGTTTCGTGGCTGGATACGAGTGTGGCATTGACCGGGCAGGTTTGGAATTTCACGGCTCCTACCCTTGCAGAGAACATCAAATGCTTTGTATCTTTTGTCTTCTTTGCCCAGAACGGAGCGGACGGGCAGGATGGGGAAGACGGGGTTGTCGGTATACATATGACCTATGACGCAAACGTGGGCATTCCCCCGGACGAGTCGTGCCTTAGTTTCAACACCGGCAATCCAAGCAATGCGACGGAAATTCTTATCCATGAAACAGCGCAGTCGGGTACGCTGACACCGTGGCTGGATTATATCGGAAGCATTACAAGCACCGCCAAAGGATATTTTGAGATTCATGCACCCAACAGCAATGTTTTACCCAGACTATACAAATGCACGGGAACGCCCGTGGATAGCGGCGCTTACCGAACGTTTCCGGTGCAGTTTATGTGGGGTGCTACGAACAATCTCACAGTTGGTGATGACATCTATGTCGTGTTTCATGCTGCCGGCGACAAAGGCGACACAGGCGTGTCGATTGTGATGGCCGGGGCGTATGACGCAGGTGCGACCTATCACAACAACACGGCGCACATCGACATGGCGACCTACGACGGCTCGCTGTATTATGCCAAGCAGCAGACGACCGGAAATTTACCGACGGATACAGCATATTGGGGCCTTGCCGCGAGCCGCGGCGACACCGGCGACACGGGGCCAACGGGAACGGACATCGCGCTTTCGGCGGTACCTGCCAATGACCACAGCGGCAACGGCGTGTATATTTCGTTGACCGCGGGAGAGGCGTTGGCAACATGCGAAGCCGTGTATATGAAATCCGACGGCAAGGTATGGAAAGCGGACGCCGACGCGATTTCAACCATGCCCGTCATTGGCATCGTGATGGCGGCAATCTCAGCCAATGCTTCGGGCAACATCCTGCTGCACGGTATATTCCGCGACGACAGTTGGGCATGGACGGTGGGCGGGTTTGTCTACGCGTCGGGAACATTGGGCGGACTGACGCAAACACAGCCATCCGGCACAGACGGGGTGATACAGGTCGTCGGCATCGCTACGCACGCAAACCGGATGCTTGTGCAGCCGAATCTTTTGTACATCACGCACACATGACAAGCACCGGAAGGAGGAAAAGACGATGCCGGTAAGATATATTGGAAAATCCTCAGCAATGGCTTCCGATACGGTGGGGATATCCGTTGCCGTACCAACGGGATACGCGGCAAACGACCTGCTGCTGTTGTTGCTTGAAGGGTATGACGCGGCAGTACAAACGCCATCCGGTTGGACATCGCTTGACACGCAATCCGCCACCAACGCCTACCTGCGCGTATGTTACAAGATCGCGGGTTCCTCCGAATCCGCCGTATCCGTTGCGGACAGCGGCGACAGTACGCGCGGATTGATGCTCTGCCTGCGCGGCGCTGATACCCAAAACCCGATCAACGTTTCCACAAAGGGCACCTCCGGCACAACGGCTTTTTCGGCAGGCGGCGTGACGACGACAGTGGACGAATGTCTCGTCATCACCGCCATCGGATTTTATGATGCGGACGCGAACGACACGTCCAATTACTCGTCGTGGGCAAACGCCTCGCTTGCGAGCATCACCGAAGGGCATGATGCGGCAACTTCCGCCGGTTTGGGAGGCGGTATTGCGTTTTCGTACGGGATCAAACTGGACGCGGGAACTGTGGGGTCAACGACGGCGACCACCGACAATGCAGCCAATTATTCCGCTTATATCCTCTTCGCCGTTGCTCCGGCTAATGATGGGACAACCGTCATTGACAGCTACAGCGCGGAAAATTCAAGTTACGATGACTGGCCGGGACTTTTTTTGCAATCCTTCGGGCAGACATTTGCGTGCGGAGCCACGGCATACCAGCTGACCAAGGCCAGATTCTATATTCATCAAGGGGATACGCCGACCGGAACGCCTGTCATACGCGCAAGGCTGTACGCCCATTCGGGGACGTGGGGTTCCACCGGCATTCCCGCATCGGCGATGAACGCTCCGCTTGCAAGTTCCGATACGATTTTGTGGAGCAATTTACCAACGGCCAACGAATGGGTGGATTTTAACTTTTCAACCCCCTATACGCTGAGCGCCAATACGAAGTACTGCATCGCGATCGAGCTGGATGCGGACGCAACAGGCACTTATGTACTCAATTTTGACAACACCTCCCCGACCCATGCAGGCAATACGTTTGGCGATTACGGCGAAGGGGACGGGTGGGAGGCGATAGCTGCCCGCGATACGCCGTTTCAGGTTCGGGGCACTGCGGTGCCGTCGTCCTATGTCAAAACCATCCAGGGTCTTGCGAAAGCGTCGGTCAAAACGGCGCAGGGACTGATGATCGTATCGGTCAAATCGGTGCAGGGATTGCTGTGATCGCGGCTTAAAAACAAAACAAAAGAGCCGCAGAATTGCGGCTCGTCGGGTTTTGCGTTGATGTCAGACCTTGCGAAGAATCTCCTTGGTCGAAGCGATGCGGTATGTATTGTCGTCAAGCGGATTGACGATCTGTCCGGTGGTTGTGATCATATCGCGCACGCCCGGGATCTCACCCGGCGACTTATCGGCATTCCTTGTGGAAATAAAGTATTGGCTCACGACGACGGTATACTCGGTTCCTTTATCGGATACGGCGAGAAAGCGGTCGATCTCGGCGGTTCGGCCCATAAAAACACATCCTTTCCATAGGAGAATAGCACAGATCAGACAAAATTTCCAATAGCACTGTGTCGGCATCAAAAACGGTTGCCGGTAGGACGCAAATTATGCCGTACAGTTTACGAGGTCCGGTGCAGCTATGCAGGGTGATGCATGCACACAACAAGGAACAAATCGTCAATGCGGCCAGTATTATAAAGCGCAGGCGCGCTATTTTTTATGCGCAGGATGCGCATATGCAAACATCGGGGGTATTCGAATGGCAAAACGGAAAGTTCATGAATTTGTTCGGTGGGCGCTCACGCAGGTGGGAAACGGCGCGGTTCTAGGCACTTCCGGCGAGGTGCTCACAGTGGCGCGTGCTCGGATTCTCAAAAAGAACTACAAGCTTTGGAGCCTTAAATCCTATCTCAAATACGCGCTGCGCTGGGTTGGAAAACCGGTATACGACTGCCAGGGGCTGATGGATTATTGGATGACGAAGTTTGGCGGCGAGAAGACAGAGATATCCTCCAACACGAACTTTGCGGTTTGGTGTTTCGGTGAATCATCCAGGGTAATGGCCTGCTGCCCCTATGAGGAAGGTGTCGCGTTGTTTAAACTGTATCCCGTCACAAACCGTGCGCACCACGTCGGATGGCTGTGCTTTGTAAAAAACAAATGGCAGGTCGTACAGGCAAAGGGGCTCAAAGAGGGTGTCGTGCTGACACCGTTTGTGCCGTCCGAGTGGAACGCTTGGGGGCGGATGAAAACCAAGTTCGAGTATGAAAGCCGGGCACTGCCGCCTGCGGTTTGCCTCGGAGATAGGAACAACCCGACCGTACGGCTGCTGCAGCGCTTGTTAAACACGCTTGGGTACAACCTTACAATCGACGGAGATTTCGGCCCAAAAACGGAGGCCGCCGTGAAAAAGTTTCAAAAAGAGCAAGGCATCCCGGTGGACGGCATCGCAGGACCGCAGACTTGGACGGTAATCGACACACGCACAAGCGGCGCGGCGTCGGGCGGAAACAATCCCACGACACTGAGCGTAGGCACTTGGAACATCAAGCGCGGCTTTGGCAACATCGGCGCGCAGCGAGATCTGATCGTGTCCTACAAGCCCGATATCATGGGCATTCAGGAGGCGATTGTAACCCCGTCCGCCGACAACCTTCAAGACTTGAAAACGCCCAATATGCCGCTTGTTCAGTTCGCCAAGTCGATCAATGTTCCGCAAGGGCAATACGGCATCGGTCTTTTGTCCCGTTTCGAAGGGAGTGCGCAGGAGGTTTTTCCTCTTAATAGTTTCGGGTATGAAAAGCGGATACTGCAAAAAGCGGTCATGGAGATAAGCAGTCTGCGCGTGTCGGTTTACAACACGCACTGCGACTATCACACAGGGATTCCTGCCGGGCAGATGCTGCAAATCGCAGGTATCATGGACGCGGACGCCAACGCCTATAAGATACTGTTCGGGGACTTCAATGCTACGGACTATGCAGCGTTTGGCAATTATACGATGGCATTTTCCGGCGTGATAGACAACATTATCGTATCGAATAACATCAATGTGATAAACACCATAACGGGAACAACGGGGTTGTCGGATCATACGCCGTTGTTCGCGGTCATCGGAATCGGGGGGACGAGTGCATGAAATACAACAATGCGGGACACTTGGATGTCGTTACAAGGATAGTGGAAAGGGTGAGTGCGTGATGGATACGACAATCAGTTCAAAGCTGTGTGACGAGAAGCACAAGCGTGTCGATGAATGCTTAATCGTGCTGGATCGGCGCATTTCGGACAGTGAAAAGGGCTTGACCGAGCTTGAGATGGGCAGCGTGTCGCAGGCACAGATCAACGATCTGTTGAAAAAGCAGATTGTTGATCTTCAAGCACGGGTCGACAAAATTGAGGACAAGCCCAAACGCCGCGCGGAGATTATCGTCAACACGGTGTTGCAGGCGGTCACGCTGTTTTTGCTCGCGCTGATTGCGAGCAGGATGGGGCTGCAGTGATTGGCGAAAGGCCAAGGCTTATCGCTAAGAAAAGATGTCTGACCATCCCTCTTGGGTGGTGGGTGGAACCGAAACGAGCGCCTCCTGTGGAGAATAAAGCAAAATGGAGGTTCTAAAACGTGAGACGAAACTAAGCGGTAGTGCAGGCTGAGCCATGCTTTTCAGAGGTAAAAGATATACCCCGCAGGGAACAGCATTTTATTTTTCTTTGCCAAGGGACCAGGGGGGCTTCCGATTTCCCCCCTAAGGTCCCTTGGCGATCCCATTACCCCCTTAAAACGGCCACTGCGTGGTGCGGTTGTTTGCAGGAACGTGCACACGTTCCTGCCTGTTGGATAGCTGCAATGTATTCTGCAAAGTTGATCTTGTTGGCTTTAGGGGGGGATCAGGGAGGTTTGTCACTAACAGGTGATAGGTTTGGAGCGTAGGGAAGGGTCTTGACCCTTCCTCTTTTGTATCGTAGAGAACGCCGTCTTCGGCGTCACTAAACATAAGGCGCGAATGATACGACGTCGGATTGAAGGCAGCATCTCCTACATAAGAATTTGTCAATCGCAACGGTCAAGACCGTTCCCTATTTATGTTTTTAGAACACACACTTAAATACAGCGCCTATGGCGCAAAAAGGAGAATACAAATGACATTTCAACAGTTTTTATTAAGCGTACTCAACGCGGTTTTGGTGGCGGCGATACCCGTCATCACAGGCGCGTTCGTCCGCTATTTTGCCTTAAAAACCAAAAACGAAAAGCTGGACACCTACCTATGCATCGCGGTGGACACGGTGAAAACCGCGGTTTCGATGGTATCCCAGACGGTCGTGGACGCGCTCAAATCCGATGGCGCGTTTACCCGCGAAGAACAGATAAAAGCCCTTGCAATGGCCAAGGAGATCGCTAAAAGAGTGATGGGCGAAGCCGCGCTGCAGGCATTGTCGCAAGCGACCGAGAACGTCGACGCATGGCTTTTCGCGAAGATCGAAGCCGCAATTAAGGATAGCAAGGCACAACAAATCCGGGAAACAGGGGCGCTCACCTGAACGCCCTTTTTCAATACCAAAAAGGAGGAATCGCATATGGCTGCGAAACCGGACAACAACGCTTACCAGGGACGCATCAAGCTCTCGGGCCAGCAGGTGATCAAAGCGCCTGCCGGCAAATCCGAAACTAAGTCCGCAGGCACCAAAAAGAGCGGCGATCTCCGCTCCAAGTAGAAAGGAGTAAACGATGGAAGAATTCGACAT
Source organism: uncultured Christensenellaceae bacterium (assembly GCA_942492795.1). Classification (GTDB taxonomy): domain Bacteria; phylum Bacillota; class Clostridia; order Christensenellales; family QAND01; genus RGIG3178. The sequence goes on along the minus strand of OW818639.1, from coordinate 134,506 downwards.
CGCCTTCGGCAGCGAAACCGACACGGAAGCTGACAACGCTGATCAGCTTGGCGATAGAGGCGAAGAAGAGCAGGACGTCGCCGCGCCTGCGCAGATAAACCGATCCGACACGGGAGTTAAAACCGAAGTCGCTGCGCAGGAGATCGGGTCCGAGGACGCAATGGCAGCGCGCATACGGCGGACAACAGAGCAGAGGCTTAAGCCGCAATACGAAGAGCGGATACGGCAGTTGGAAGCGCAGGCCAAAAAAGCCGCGCAGGCTGACGCACTGGCTAAATCCAAGGGGTTCGAATCGTTTGAGGACATGAACGCCGCGCTGGCCCGCGAAGCCATACGAAACGGCGAGATCCCGGGCAACCTCGAAGCCTATATAGCAAGCATTGCCGAAAACGCGGTCGTCAACCATCCCGCCGTGCTGCAGGCGCAGCGGATGACAGAGCAGGCCGAAGTCGACTGCGCCGTGAACGACTTAAAAGAGCAGTTTCCGGAACTTGGCGTTGGATCCATAGAAGAGTTCCCGGATAAGATACCGAACTACCCTGCGTTTTTCGATCTCGTGACAAACCGGGGCATGACATATGTCGAGGCGCATGTCGTCGCGAACCGAGAAACCATCGTGAACGCGAAGGCGAAAGCCGCGGCGCAGGCGGCGTTCAACAACGTCGCGGGCAAATCGCACCTGCGCAACACCGTAGCGGGGAACAACGCCAACACCAACGAGATCGTGGTGCCGCGCGACACCTACCGTTCCTACCGATCGATGATGCCGGAATGGACAGACAAACAGATCCGCGAGCACTACCAAAAATCGCTACAATCAGAAGGAGTGAGCTAATTGTTCAGACCAAACAAAGACCAGGCCCAACAGCATACCGCCTTTGTCTATCTCCCGGGGACGGCCAACGAGGCCTATGCCATCGGAGAAGCGCTGGTTTTAACCGACGGCGGGCTGACAAAATGCGGGGCTTTAGCAACGCCCGAGTATATTTGCCAGAAGACCGCCGCTTCGGCAACCGTGGCGCCCACATTGCCGGTGGAGCCGGTCGTGCCAAACCGCGAGTATGAAACGACCATCGTCGGCGACGCAACCGACGTCCTGTTGGGGAATAAGGTAACGCTGCACACCGACGGCGCGCAGGTTACCATAACCGAAACGGGCGGCGTGTTTGAGATCACCTATAAGGGCGGCAATAGTTCGGGTTCCGTCGTCTGTGGCCGGTTCCCGGCAGCATAAGGAGAGAAAAATATGGCAGGCATTGTATTTAGCAAAGCATCCGGCTTGAACGAATCCATCTACGGACGCTCGCAGGAACCCATCCGCGCCCTGATCGAAAGCAGGGTTGAGGCGTTTGAAAAACAGCGCAGCGTGCTCAAAGAGATCTTCGTGATGGAGAAGACAGACAAGTTCGCCGAAAAATTTACCTATGAAACGGCGCTGCCGAACTTCATGGCAGTCGGCGAGGGCGGGGCGTACCCGATAGCCGGTTTCCGCGAAGGGTATTCGCAGGTCATCGAGCCGGATACGTGGAAGAACCAGTTCGAAGTGACCATGGAGATGGCCGAAGACGCGCATCTTGGAAAGGTGAAGCAGCGCGTCGGCGCGTTCACGCTTTCCTACAACCGTACGCGAGAGACCTTCGGCGCGGGGCTTCTGATGGGCGGATACGCGGGCAGCTACACGGCGCTCGGCAAGACGTTTTCCTGCAAGTCGGCGGACGGCGCAAACCTGTTTGCGACTTCGCATCCCTCTGTCACCGGAGCGGCAACCATGCAGAGCAATTTGTTCGCCGGGGCGTTTTCCTATGACAACCTGTGCTATTTGCAGGAAAAGATGCAGAACATGACGGACGACGACGGCAACTTGCTGGGGCTGTCACCGGACACCATCGTCATCCCCAACGACGCGATGCTCAAAAAGGCTGTGATGAACGCGATCGGCGCCGAGGGCGAGCCGGAAAGCGACAAGCACAGCATGAACTTCCAGTACGGGCTGTGGAACGTGATCATCTGGCCGTATTTAAACGCGCACAAGCCGTCTGCGGCCACAAGCACGCCGTGGATTCTGATGGACAGCGAGTACAACAGCGCGTACTACGGCGCGGTGTGGCTGGACCGGGTCAATCTGACGGTACGAAGTGAGATCGCGGACAACGACAACAACATTTTCAAAGGCCGCGCGCGGTATATGGCGGGGTTCAACGACTGGAGGCCGTTTGCGATGAGCTTTACGGGCAGTGGAGGAACTTCGTTCTAGATGAACCTGCCCAAGGATATTTAATTCTGCCTGCATAGGTTCTTTTGTTTCGGAGTAATTTTGTTACTGAATGTTGGTTCGAAACTTAAGTGCATATAGAGGCTTTACGTTTTCTTTTGCTAAGGGGCCAGGGTGGGCTTCCGATTTCCCCCCTAGGGGCAAGCCCTCCTCTGAAAGACACGGATTCGCGCTTCGCTACCGCTTGCGCTTATCTCGTGCTTTCAGAACCTCCAATTCGCTTTATCTGCCACTGGCAGCGCTCATTTCCGGTTCCTTTAGCGATCCCCATACCCCCTTAAAACGGCCACTGCGTGGTGCGGAAGTTTGCAGGAACAGTCACCGTTCCTGCCTGTTGTCTGGTTACCGTATTTTTGCAAAGTTGACTTCGTAGTTTCTTTTGAGGTGATAGGGGCTGTGCCCCTATCAGAGGTCAGGGCGGAGCCCTATCCATATTGGGTGGTGGGCGGGTTTAGATAAGAGTCCAAATACCAGTATGAGCGTAATGCGCGGTTTATCACGTTGCGTCAAGAGAATTTTTCAGAGCAAAACGGTTTGATATTCTAAAGAAAAGCAGTATACTGTTGCTGAAACAGCTTTATACGTCCGGGAGGTAGCGCCATGAAACGAAAGTTCCGCAGATTGGCATCCGCTTTTGCAGCACTGCTGATGCTGGCCTCCTTATCGCTTGCCTCGTGCAGCGCGATGAACACAAATTCTAGCACCGCAACACCGCAAACCACCCCTTTGGCAACCGCCGCTTCCACCCCCGTACCTACCCAGACATTGCGCACCCATGCTCCGATCCCCAGCCAAACGCCGTTCCCGTTTGCCGAGGTCGCCTACAAAGGGGCAAAGCTGACGCTTAAGCCGGTGGAGGGCAAGCTGTGCATCGGCATTCTCCCCACTTGCTACAACCCCTGGCCGCGCTATTACTATGTGCCCACCGATGAGGAGCAAAAGAACCTGCAGGCGTTGATGGGCAAAAACAACGGGAAAGGCGAACGTTATATCCTGATGATCAACGATACGTACATAAGCCGCGGCAGCGAGCTGTTCGACTATGCGTACTCGCTGGTGCACAAGAATTGCGGCATTTCTTTGATGGATCCGAAGGATATCAATGACATCGTCAAAGCGCAGCTGTATTACACCCGCAACAATTTCAAGACCACGCAGACGATCACAGACCCCAAACAACTAATGCTCATAGAACAAAGGCTGTCTGCTGCTGTCGTGACCGAGGGGGGCAAGTGCCCGTATAACGAGGGGCTGCTGGTACTCACCAGCAAAGACGGCGAAACGATCATGGTACGCCTGGCGTCGGACGGCTGTTCCGATTATTTCCACGACGGGCAGTATTTTGATTATCCGGACGCGAGCACCGACATACTGTTTATGTTCGACAAAATAAAATGGGCCGCGTTCAACGTTGAATAAATACAAAACGCGTCGTTTGAAGATGGAGGTAACGCCATGACAAAAAAATCGCGCATCGGGATGCTTGTGACATCCGCGATGCTGATGCTGCTGACGGTGTTTGTCCTTGCCGAATATGACAAGGTCATGGTTCCGAAGTACATCCACAGCCTCGTCAAGGCGCAGATGGACTTTACCATAAACAGGATGCATGGCGTACAGGAGATAGACGATCCGCAAAAACTGCGCACGATCGAAGACATTTTGTCCGACGCAAAGTATTTTGGCGGCGGCACTAAGTGCCCATTTCAGGAAGCACTGCTCACGCTCACGCGCAATGACGGCATGAAAATTACGCTGATGCTCGCATCGGACGGTTGCTGTGTGTATAAACACGATGACCGGTTCTTCATATACAAACAGGGCAACAGCGAGATCCTCGGCATGTTCGATCATGCAAAATGGTCAGTGATTAAGAATTTCTAGAAATAAAGATAAAACTATCGATCAGGAAAAGACTGATCTGCACCCCATAAAACGGACATTGAGAAAAAAGAGCCTCCTGTTGTAGGATAACTGCAACAGGAGGTTTGTTTATGAAACGGAAATGGACAGACATACAAGCACTTGAGCCAGTTATACTTCAGATGCGAGAGGAAGGCCGAACGCGACAAGAGATAGCGGATACACTGGGACTTGAAAAGAAGCAGATAACGAATTGGGTTACACGCTACAACCACCGCCAAGAAAAGATACCCATCGTGCGAAAGAAAGGACGACCTAGAAAGCAGCCAATGAGTAAACCAGAAGCTATGGCTGCACGGATACGTGAACTGGAACGGGAGATAGACCTGTACCGTTCTTTTCTTCAAGCTGTTGGAAGGAGGTGAAAGCAAAGGTGAAGTATACAGCGATCCATAAATATGCGGACAAGTACACCATAAAAGGTATGTGTGCGTTTTTCAAGGTATCCCGGAGTGGCTACTATGCATTCCGTAATAAACAGGGGGAAAGTCGGGAGGAACAGGCACTGATCCAAAAGATAGCAGAGTGTCAACAGGAATCCCGTGGGACATACGGGTATCGGCGTGTGCAGATTTGGTTGCGGCGTAAAGGAGTTCATGCCAATCACAAGGCAGTCTTACGAATCATGAACAAGTATGGTCTGCTCAGTCAAATCCGACGCAGACGGAAGTACCGACAGATGGGCGGACAACTGCACCGTTATCCCAATCTCCTCAATCGGAACTTCTCATCCACCCGACCAAATGAGAAATGGGTCACGGATATCTCCTACATCCCCACACCGCAGGGAACCTTATACCTGTCCATCATCCGGGATCTCTTTGACAACAGCATCGTTGCTTACAAAATGGGGACAGAACAGTCTATTAACCTAGTTCTACGCACCGTCCAACAAGCCATGAAAAAAGAAGCGGTCACTGCAGAGGTGCAACTCCACAGTGACCAAGGGTTTCAATACACCTCTCACGGGTATTTTGACCTAATCCAAACGTACGGCATAACACCTTCTATGTCAAGGAGGGGAAACTGTTATGACAATGCTATGGCTGAGAATTTCTTTAGTATCCTCAAAACAGAGTGTCTCCGTCGACAGAAACCGAAGTCGCCTGAGCAGGCTCGCTTGCTCATCCACGACTACATTCACTTTTACAACCATGAGCGGATTCAGTCTAATACTAAACTGACGCCGCTTGAGAAACGACGCCAGTTCGAGTAATTACTTGGTATTCTACGATAGGGCTCTTTTTCTCTGTCCTATGAATGGGGTTCAGTTCATAACAACCAAAGACATTTCATTTACACATAAACAGCACGGGCGATAACACTGTGTTGTTGAGAGTCTACAGGGCCGGCTTAATCAGCAGGCCTTTATTTGATCTTCCGCTCATCCAGTAAAACGCTGTGGCGGTTGCAGATAGGCGGTAGCAAGTGAGAATTGGGGGCGCGAATATGCCGATTACCACACAACAGGTCTTTGAATATATGAAAAGGCACAGACTGACCGACTATAAGCACGCGCTTTTAAAGATGACGGGGGACAACCCTGCCCGTTCCATCCTATCCGCCGCATTGCCGCCGCCATCAAAGCAAGCAGAGCCAACGAATGACGCTTCCCTCAATCCAAAAACACCGCCACCCCTTATCGATATTTTGAAGAAGAGCACGCTCAACAATGATTCAAAACCAATGAGTAATTACCCCAAGCAACCTCAAAATGTGAAGCCAGCAGTTCAAAATCCGCCTGTTGTGCGCCCGCTCTTCTGGCAGCCGAAACGTCCCGCAAAAGCGACTCCCGGCATATCCGTAAGCAAAACGAACTTGCCGGTTGATTTTTACGAAAACCTTGTGGGCAAGCCCGTCGGGGAACCCGAGCCGTTGGATATCATACAGAAAAGACTTGCGCCCAACTATGATTTAAACAATATCGTTGGTTTAAATGATTATCTCGTAGCTGTGGCTGCGGAGCAAAACAGGCAAAAAAATGCGAAAAAAGCGTTTGAAGATGCCATAGCGCATGCGCGTGAGATCAACAAAGCCAATCTGCAAAACCTGATACAACAAACGGCCCGCACACAGGCGGAGGCCGGAAACCCAATCTATACTAAGGGGGAGGAAGATACTTATGTATTGCTTGATCTTGCAGATCAAGCCGAGTATGACCCGGAGAAATTTGCGTCGATGGCGGCGGAAAAGGGTTATACAAACTTCAGCGACACCGATTACAATAATGCGGATAACTTTATGGTGAAGTATTTTTCCCGCCCTGAGAGCATCGTGGCACCCTTTAAGGGTTCGCAGGCGTACAAGGATGAATTTAACAGACAAATCATTCAAATAGCGGGAAAAGGCCCCGTGATTTCCGGACGAACCTATACCAAACAGGACATAAGCAAGCTTGTGGAACTGGCGCGCAAAAGCAAATACGACGCGAATAAATTTGCCGATGAAGCGGGGAAGTTGGGATATGCGGAGTTTTCCACAAACAGTACGGCAAATACGGCGCTGCGCGGCATGGTGCAGGGCGTCAAGCAAACGATTGACGGATACTGGCAGAATATCCAAACAGCCGGCTACAATCCAACCCCCTACAAGGACGAGCTTGCGGGCGCACGGGAACTGATGCGCCAGTCACCATTTTATTCGGAAGATTCGGAAAAATTGCTTTCGATAACACAGGACTGGGCAACACAAGCAGGCTTTGAAAATGAAAAGAAGTATGCGCCTGTTTTCGCGCAGAAGGACATTTATAATCTGGTCTCCAATGATCTGGAAAATGCCGCGACCCAACACGCATCCGAATTTGCAAAAACGCTCAAAACCGTATCCCAAATAGCGGGATCGGCGCTGACGGATGCTGCCGTAACCCACGGATTAACCACCGTGCTTCAACCTGTCATGAAGGCGCTTAACCTCTCTGTAACAAAACGTGCCGGCTATAGCGTAGACGACGCCATGGCGTCCGCGCGAAAAGGCATGCAACTTTGGGAAAAGAGCGATGATTATAAAGCGCTATATGGCAAAGTGGTTATGTCACAAGACGATGCTCTTGCGGCACTCGATTCGCAAGCCGATTACGTAGCAAAGCAACTTTCGGATGATATGGCCGATTACATGGATAGCCCTGCCATGCGCAAGGCACGTTTTGATGACGGATATTTTCCCTATACCAAATCGGATTTGTATCGGCTCCGGTATAACATCAGGAATTATGTGAAAGAGCAATGGATACAAAACGGCGGTGCCGACGGGATATTTGGCGCAAACACTGCGCGCAGCGCGGCAGGCACAACAACCGGCACGGCTGCAAAAGCGGCGGGAACCGCGCTTGCGCCGATAAATGGCAGCCTGTCCAATGCAACGGCTTCCAAAGCTGCCCGTTATGCAGGAAACGCCGCAGACAAACTGCGAAGCGCATCGTCGCTCTACGCTCTTAGTGCATCATCCTTAAGTCCGACTCCGTTCGCAATCGCATCGCGCACGTTGCCGGACATAAGCGCTAAGAGTCCAAATCCGACATTCTCTCCCGCAGCACCGCGATCCGCAGCGCCATCGCAGCCTGGTTCGCCTAAATCGGTGCATAAAGCGCCGCCCGTTGTAGAGGACGTCGCCCCCGGAGTTTCGCAAATTGCACGGGGCATTCTTACGTCCAAAGCCGAACTGGCGCAAATAGGGCAAACGAGAGCGCAGGTACAGGCACAGCAGACAGGGTCTAAGAACGAGCTTGTATTGGGAATTGTCCAGGAAAATGGGCAGAACGGCCGGACAGCGAACGCGAAAAGGACAAGCCAAAGCAGCATTATTCCGACAAGGGCGGAACTAACGCAAACAGCGCAGGCGAGAACACAGGCGAAATCACAACAGACCGGGTCTACAAACGCGCCTGTATTGGGAATTGTGCAGACAAATGCGCAGAAAAGCCAGATAGCAAAAGCGAAAGCGAAAGGGACAAGCCAAGGCAGCATCATCCCATCCAAAGCTGAACTGGCGCAAGTAGCACAGCAAAGAGCGCAGGCGAAAACGCTGCAGTTTGAATTTATAAATACGCCTTTTGTTGCAGCCGTACAGAACACACAGACCGCAAACGCCCAAAATACTGCTCAACAAGGAAGCAATGCAATGACTCCGGCACAAGCCCTGCTGGCACAGATCGAGCAGACGAAGGCGCGGCAAAATGCTAAAAACGGCAAGACATCAACAGATAGCGCAATAACCCAAAACACACTTCACCCAAATGCACAATCTATAGTATCCGCTGTGAACCCGTTGGCCAATGCACTTTCCGCGTTGGAGCAGAACAGAATGCCCGTCAACGTCTCTAACGAATTGGCTGCCACGGGTACAGATTCTGTTAGTCCATTTGCGAATGGCGCAGAAAACGGTATAATAGGGAACAGAGGTACAGGCCTTTCCCCGAATACGGCGCAAAATCAAGCAGTTCGAAAACTAAAACAGATAGGCGTTGATGGGGACGCTGTTGGTAGAGCAAATCAAAATCAGCAGTGGGATCCCAATACGAGCTTCGGAAATAATATTGATAAGGTTCTGTCGAAGCATGGATTAACGGATGATCAGTTTAATGAACTAAGATTAAAAGACTGCTCGACATTATCCGAAAGTGAAAAAGAGATTATGCTAGAAATCCGTAATAGCATACCGGCACCGGATTCCACAACAATGATGCAAAAAGTAATACCAGCAGGTGATATTGAAAAGTATCTCAACGGCAGATACAATCAAATAGGTGGATATGTTACACGTGAAGTTGACGTAGACAGTTTGCGGAGGTATGAAGACTTTTATAACAGTCTTAGACTGGACTATGATGGTTCGGCCTTTGATTTAAATAAAAATAGAATGGGAGTAATCAGGTTCAGGACAACTGAAACAGATAAAGTAACTATACCCTATAGTAAAGAAGTGGGAGGAAATACTTTTGAACCGCAACCATTCACAGGCAATGGATTTACACAATCTACAAATGGACAAACAGTACCGGAATATAAGTTAAACGAGTATATCAGAATTTTGGATGGTGCTAAACTCTACGAGATCGGTATAGATGCTAGTTGGTCACTGAAGGCAATTTACGATGAAGAGCTAAAAAGATTTATTTCTATCTCAAAATAGGAGGTAATAAAATTGCGAGATACAACAACTGCAGTTTATAGGGGCAAGGAATATGATGCAAGTCTTAAGGAAGATGGTACAATTACATTAATATCTGACGATAAAAACGATAAAAATAATGGATTCTCGCTATATAAAGGACTAAGGTATATTAAGAATGTAAGAAGAAATGAAGTTGATGAACTTTATGATAAGAATTATATTGCCAGATATAGGGGTTTCGACTTTTGGGTTCATGACGAAAGGGATAACCAAATTTGGATTGTTGCGTTTTATAATATGGATTACAGAGTATGTGATTCACTTGGGATGAAAGCTGTGGATAAAGGGGTATACGGGAAGTGGATCGATAAAGACGAAGCGGAAATACGACTTGAAAAGGAAAAGTTATAATGAGGCATTTATAAAAAGAGTGGAATGCAAAAGATACCATGCGGATTAATACGGTCAGCATGGTATCTTCGTTTACGCGATAAAGGAAAAATATCGTGCGTTGCAGACTCTTCGTGTTGTTCTACTCTAGGCCAATATAGATGATGTCGCTGATATTCCTCTCGTCGCCCTTGCTTGGACGATTGACGAGCTTGTTGTGCATGAACATCGTTGCGGATCCACCGCCGTCAATGTTGTATGCGACTTTGCAGCCATATTCAAGGAAAAGACCCGCGTATTCATTTAACGTCACACCGTCGCTGGAGGCAGGCGGGCTGGATGCAAAGACACGTGCGGAGCTGGCGGCGGGTGTATTTGGCTCTATAGACGGATAGGGAGATAGTGGGTATAATACAAGTGAAAATGCAGGCAGGTTTAACTTTAATAAATATCTGAGAGATGAAATGGGCAACCCGCCAGCCGATATGGTTGATCCACATGCGCATCACATCCTTTTCAAAGAAGGGAATGGTCAGGCGCAGAAAACGTTGGTTCAGGAAGGTCAGGCGCTGCTGAGGAGGTTCGGTATTGATCCCATTTACGGGTTGGAGAATCTTGTCTGGGCGCCGAACAGAATAACAGGGCAGCATGATTATGCAGGGCTCAAGAATGTGGTGAATCAGCTGAAGATGGTGGAAGAAATGGGCGGGAATTTTGACTTTATTAAAGGTGAACTAACAATTCAGTTAAAAAGATTAGGCAAAATAGCCGCGACAAGGAGGTAGTTGTATCTATGGAAAGAAAACAAGCGGTAAGAGACATGGTATCAGCTATTAGAAATCACGATTATGGAAAAGTGGTTGGATTACTAAAGCATCAGCCTGATTTATTAAATGAGACAACACCTTTTGGTACTTGGCTACATATTGCATCAGCAGAAGATGCTTTTGAAATCGTTAAATATCTCGTAAGCACAGGTTTTGATGTTAACAAATGCGCGGGTACTTTTAATGGAAATTCATTAAATGAAGCTGCTGGAGAAGGTCATATTGATATAGTTAAATATCTAAAAATTTATGGAGCTGAATTTGATATTAGTGAACCAGAAAGAAACCCGCTATTTTCAGCCATCTATGGCGGGCATAAAGACATTGTAAAATTTCTCTTGCATAGCGGCATCGACGCATCCGTCAGATATACAGGTGATTATATGAAAGATATGGACGCCTATGACTTCGCGATTGAACGCGGACAGAAGGAAATTGCGGAAATGTTACTGCCATACAAGAAATAGAGCAGATTATACCGATAGAATACTGGTAGCCGGGACATCCTCCCGGCCTTTTTTGTTGGTCATCACGGCAAGCCGAGGATTTGTCTCCGGCACAAGCTCTGCTGGCGCAAATAGCGCAGGCAAAGGCGCAGCAAAATGCAAACAACAAAGGAACAAGCCGAGGCAGCATCATTACGACAAGAACAGAACTGGTACAAATAGAGCAGGCGAGAACACAGGCGAAAGCACAGCAGGTTGGATCTACGCCTTTTGTTGCTGCCGTACAGAACGAGACTTTAGCCTCAACCGCTCAAAGTCCATCCATTGTAGGGGACGCCGTCCTCGGCGTACCGCAGACCGCGCAGAACATGCCTTTGTCTATTTCCGGCAACATGCGGGAATCTGGCAGCCTGATCCCGACCAAAACCGATCTTGCGCAACGGATCACGGAAGCGTACAAGTTAAAAAAACCTCTATTGTCCAAAAACGGCAAAATACTGCCGGACGTCGCGCTCCAACAGGGCGCGCTCCCTTTCTCTTCTCGATCTAAAATACATGCGCAGAATCCGCTTGGAGACGCACTGCGGGATTTGGAACAGAGCAGCACGCCAACCGTTGACGCCAATACCTTGGCTGCAACGGGGGAAGATTCGGTTAGTTCGTTTACAAATGACACAGAAACAATCACTAAAGTGGATGAATCAATTGTTGAAGACAAGAAAAAGACTACAATAAGCAAAAGGTTACAATATATGGGCAAAACTCCAAACAAAACATCAAGGACAGGTAGTATTGTAATAGAGAATGAGAAGATCGAAGGAAAAATACTGACAAATAATGAAGGTGTCAAATTTCAAGCAAGTGACGGAAAATGGTATCCGCTCATAGAGTCAGATATGGCTCATAAACTAGATGCTGTCCACTGGTGGAATGAAATTGGTAGAGCATTTGGGCCAAGATCATATGAAGTTAGACAATTCATGCTTGATCCGCTAAACTATTATCTGGAACACTCAAGTATTAATAGATCAAATGGAGCTCGGATTAAGATTAAATATCTACCACCAAAATAAAGGAGAACCTGTGGAAATGGAAGAAAAAGTATATCGCCAAATTGTAGAACTATGTGAATCTGGAAATATGCTCGTCAATGATGGTAAATATGAAGGCGCAATCAATAATTATATAAATGCTTTAAATTTGATCCCAGAGCCAAAATTCAATTGGGAAGCAAGTACTTGGGTATATACAGCGTTGGGAGACACTTATTATATATCAAATGATTTTCAAGAAGCTCTAAATTATTTCTTTGAAACTTTAAAATGTCCCAATGGCATTGGCAATCCTTTTATACTCTTCAGAATAGGAGAATGCTTTTACGAACTCGGAAATACTGAAAGAGCAAAGGAATATTTGTTACAGGCTTATATGCTTGAAGGGATTGACGTATTTTCTGAAGAAGATGAAAAGTATTATCAGCTGATAAAGGATATCGTTTAAAAAAGGGAACGCGGGTGGGATTATGGAGACGATTCTCTTGAACCATTCTTCTCCCTGTAATTAGCATCATTCAATGAACAAGGATACGCAAGAAAACCGTCCCGATAAACAGCAGATTGATGGGAAACACGGGAGAAACACAGAAACATCGGGAAATACGGGCACGATTCTGTTGTTTCGGCAGCCCTGGAGTTCTTCGCTGGCACATCTAGAGTAGAAGAAACACAGGGACGGTTCAGAAACCCAGGAACGGATCTGCTGTTTCAGTTATTTAGGAACACCTATAAGACATTCTTGTTAAAAAGCAATTCAAGGCGGACAGTTAAATCTCATATACTTCAAAACTCGGCAGATCAATCTCAGTCTGCCGAGCTTTTTGTTTGTGCTTTGTCGTCGACGTTGCGCAAAACATGTCTTTGTCCTCTATAGTTCAAAGCCAACGCGTTATAGGGGACGTCGCCCCCGGAGTTTCGCAAATTGCACGGGGCATTCTTCCGTCCAAAGCCGAACTGGCGCAAATTGCCCAGCAAAGGCAGGCGAGCACTCAACAGGCGAATGCATTGAATACGCCTGCGCCTGTATCGATTGAGGCGCAGCGAAACGAGCAGGACAAAAGGGCTGCAAACACCAAAGGAACAAGCCGAGGCAGCATCATTCCGACAAGAACAGAACTGGCGCAAATAGAGCAGGCGAGAGTGCAGGCAAAAGCTCAACAGACAGGGTCTACGAACGCGCCTGTATTGGGAATTGTGCAGACAAATGCGCAGAAAAGCCAGATAGCAAAAGCGAAAGCGAAGGGGACAAGTCAAGGCAGCATCATCCCATCCAAAGCTGAACTGGCGCAAGTAGCACAGCAAAGAGCGCGGGCAAAGGCGCAGCAGGAATATGCAAACACTTCTGTTTTGGGTTCTGTCGTGCAACCTACCATACAAAACACCCTTGCTCAAAACACACAATCTACAGTATTCGTTTTGAACCCATTGGCCAATGCGCTTTCCGCGTTGGAACAAAACACAATGCCCGTCAATGTCTCTAACGAATTGGCTGCCACGGGTACAGATTCTGTTAGTCCATTTACGAATGACGCAGAAAACGGTATAATAGGGAACAGAGGTACAGACCTTTCCCCGAATACGGCGCAAAACGAAGCAGCCCGGCACGAGATGTCTAAAGGCAGAAGCAAACGGGAAACTGATAGTGTTGAACTTGCCGAAAATGGTGTTGGGGCTACCAGAATCCAAATAAAAGATTTTATTTCAAGCGATATACCATCTATAAAAAATGGTGGATTTAGTAGATTCTATAATCAATTATCAAGTAACGATCTTGATGTTTTATGGCAAAATCTAAGTATTAGAGAAGTCATAGAAGCAAGGTTAAGAAGCCCTGGTAACTTGCATGAGTGGCATTTGGTATCAAGGACACCTATATTTAAAAAATGGGGTATAACTGTTGAACAAATAAAGGAGATGAGAACTCCCATCGGTGAGATTAATTTTATTAACCCGGATGGAAAACATGGAGGAAGAGGGTCAACTTTAGCGCATAATGAGCTTCTTGAGATTATAGATTCATCATCGGATTATGAAGCATTCGTCAGAAGGTTGAACGAATGGGCGAATCATAGGTTAGAGGGTGGTTCAAAAGCTCTACCAATAAAATTACAAAGATGATATAAAGGAGATAAAAGCTGTGATAAAAAACGATTATGTGTCACTATGGCTAGGAAACTTTAAAAATGAGACTGACTTTAGGAGTTTTATAGAAGTTAAATATACCGATGATGGTGATCTTATACCATCGAAATTTCAAAGCATATTTAATACAGGAAATTATGATATGGATACTTCGGAAGTTGATTGGATTTCTACAATACATGAAGATATTAGCGATATACTCAATGGCTTTAGTTATGGTTCCTCAATAATTTCAGAATTTAAAGAAATGCTCAAAGCTTATGATATCAAAAAGTATAATTGTGTAATATTATTATATAATTATACTTATAATGATAATAATACATATAGTAAAAACGGTAATTATATGGAGTATATAGGAAGCATAAGATATAACAAATAGGAACGCCGCGAAACCTCGCAACGATCCGTGTGTCTCGGTAATATTGGAAGCCTCTCAGGCCTTCTACTTGCTCAAATGATTCATAACGTGTAGCCAAAACCGATTCGCATGATACGACACCCGGTAGACTACAACGGTCTGCCGGGTGCTTGTTATTTCCGTAAATAGAAATCCTAAAGTTCAAAGAAGGCAAAGGCACAGCAGATTGGATCTATGAATGTGCCTGCAACCATGGTAACGCAGCAAAAAACGCAAAGCACACAAACCCCAAATACCATAAGTGCCGTGCAGCAAGCAGTGCAGAACGCACAGACCGTCTACACCGAAGGGACAAGTTAAGGCAGCATCATTCCGACAAGAACAAAACTGGCGCAAATAGAGCAGGCGAGAGTGCAGGCAAAAGCTCAACAGACAGGGTCTACGAACGCGCCTGTATTGGGAATTGTCCAGGAAAATGGGCAGAACGGCCGGACAGCGAACGCGAAAAGGACAAGTCAAGGCAGCATTATTCCGACAAGGGCGGAACTAACGCAAGCAGCGCAGGCAAAAGCACAACAAGCGGAATCTATAAACATGCCTGTGGTAGCCGCTATGCAAAACGTGCCTTTGCCTTTAGCAATTCAAAACCAACGCGTTGTAGGAGACGCCGCCTTCGGCGTCCCGCAGATCGCGCAGAACATGACTTCGCCTATACCCGGCAACATGCCGGGGCGGAGCAGCCTCATCCCGACCAAAACCGATCTTGCGCAACGGATCACGGAAGCTTATAAGTCAAAAAAACCTCTATTGTCCAAAAACAGCAAAATACTGCCGGACGTCGCGCCCCAACAGGGCGCACTTTCTTTGTCTTTCCGATCCGAAGGCCGAGGTCATAACCCTCTTGCGGACGCGCTGCTGGAATTGGAACAAGGAGGCACCCCGTCCGTTGACGTCGATTCCTTGGCTGCAACGGGGACAGATTCCGCAAGTTCATTTACGACCGGTGAGGAAAACGGTATAATAGAAAACACAGAAAATGTTTCAAAGGTAAAAAGAACAGAAAAATCGCAAAAACAATTATCAATTATAAAAAGAAATTCAGAAGGCGACCAACGCAATGCAATTAGCATAAATACTCCTGGTGCATTTGAAATTGATGATTGGACAGGATATCCGGATGCACAAAAACCAAAAGGACCATTTATAATTATTGAAGGAGACGAATACGAATTTGCTCGAAAAATTGCAAATCAGACAAATAGCAATCTCCACAAAAAGTATAATAGCATAGAAGGATTACAAATTCATGAATTGCATCCGGTTAAATTTGGAGGTAATCCGTCTGACATTGGTAATAAAATTGTTGTTACGCCAAAAGAGCATGCAAAATATACAGTATTTTGGAATAGAGTATTACAAGAGCAGAGGAGAAATAAATGAAAAATGAGATAGTAAGAATGTTATCAGGAATAAAGTCTAATCAATCAATTGCTTTGAAACACGAAAAAAATAGAGCTAAATTATCAGACACTATAACGCAAGAATATGAAGAGTTTTTAGCCGAATATAATGGCGGTTGTGGTTTTATTGGAGATAATTTATATGTTCAGTTTTGGTCTCTAGAGGAAATCCAGGAATTGAATGAAGCTTATGCAGTAAATGAATTTATACCCGGCATTGTCATAATAGGATCAGATGGGGCTGATACTGCATATGGCATCTCGGAAAACGGTAACTATATAGAAGTACCATTTATTGGTATGGATCCCAAAACTGTGAAAACAGTAGCAACAAGCTTTGAAGGTTTTCTTCGATATTTGGAAAGTATATGACAAAGTATTAATTGATGTGTAGTTTTTTAATTTCTAAGTACAGTGACGGTTCTGTTGTTTCAGAAATTTTGGAACACTTTACATTCTCCTAATTCATAACACCCGGCAGTCTATGTCAGCATGACGGGTGTTTTTTTTATCCGCTTCCGCACGGTATTATACGGCTTCTGCGCCCATCAAATCGGCGCACGCATATTTGTTTCACACACTTCTTTTTTTCCGCTTCTTCCTGCCATGTCCCCGTCTACTCGATTATTTCTCTGACCTTGCCGCATTTGATGCAGGCGACGGTGTTGAAGTGCCGAAACGAAACGGATGCGCCGTGCAGATCGTCCCAAGGTTTTACCCCGTGATCGGTCTCGTTGCCGTGTTCATCGTATTGCTTGGCTGCGCTCATCGGTTCAAAGCAATGCTGAATGTCACGCACCAAACCGCAGCGCTCACACATGCATCCGTCCCAACGATGGCCGCGCATAGCACACACAACTCCCATTCTCTCCACTTCCCGTCCCAAACTTTTCAACGTTTCATCGGATCAGCACCGCTCCGTGCCGATGCTGCAACCGCCTTTTAAATCGAAAATAATAGATATATACTATATCGTATCGTTGCAGCAACACAGAATCCGCACTAAGCTGATCCGACCGGCTGTATCCTGCGCGATGATCCATTATTGCCCTATAGTATCATATCGTGTTAAATAAAATAAAACATTATACAAATCTCGAAATATCAATAGAGTGAAAGCAAAAATACAGACATGAAGACATTCATTCGATTTATTTCTCCGAACAGTACGCAAAACATCCCCAAATGCCGATAGAGTAACATGGATGGTATAACAAAAAACAGAAGCAAAAAGCGAGGGTAATTATGAGAAAAAAGGCACCACTGACGTTTGTCCTGTCATTCCTGCTCCTTTTGTCCGGCTGCAGCACCGCAGCACCGCAGTCCACCGTATCCCCATCGCCAAGCGGCACGGTTTCAACACCCGGCGAACAGATGCCGGGCGCGGGATTGGGCGCCACGGAAAAATATGCGGCTAAGTCCTACACCAATGTGCCTCAAAAGCACGCGCTGCAGGGAAGCGAAGCTACGACCTATGTGGGCCTTGGCTACAATATTTTGGAAAGCACCTATATCAACCCGCAGGGATTCACCCTGGGCAGGCAAATTCTCCAGGAGAGCGAAGTGAAAAAGCGGCTCAAGACGGCAAACGCCCCTTCGCAGAGCTCCTATACCATCATGGGACAGACAATGAAAACCTACTGTGAAGATTTGTCTGCCAAGCTGAGTTTAAAAGCGAAATATCCGCTGTTTTCCGGCAGCGTGGAAAGTGAATTCGACAAGTCACAAACCAAAAAGTCCAATGTATTTTTCATCAAGTCCTTGAGCGGCTATCCCAAATACAGCGAATACATCAACATCACCAACGATTTCAAAGATATATTGGATGCGACCTTCAAAGAGGATTTGAATTCGGATATGAGTCCGGAAGATCTGTTCGGCACCTACGGCACACACCTCGTCGTCGAGGCGCTGATGGGCGCGCGCTGCACCTATAACTATACCTATTCCTCAACGACCACGCAGACAACAACACAGATCAAAGCCAAGGTCGATGCGACCTACCGGTTTATCTCGGGTTCCGCGTCCGCTGACGACAAGAAAACGGCGGAGGAATTCCTGTCCAATACGTCCTTTCAGTCCGTTTTAAGCGGCGGTAAAGATGTGGACGCCTCCACGCTGGACAACCTTTTGAAGAACTTCCCGGACTGGGTCGCGTCGCTTGCCTCTGCCACGCCCACCATCTATGGCATCAGCAACATCAATTCGCTGATCCCGATCTGGAAGTATGCCGATAAACCCGAACGGGCAACGCAGTTGGAGACTTATTTTAACCAGCGCGGCGGAGATATCCAGAAGGTGATCAACGATATGTCGATCATCCCGACGCCTGCGCCCAAACCTGAAGTGTATATCCAGTCCATCGTGATCACTTCCGATAAGGATTACAAGACCGCCATTAAAACATACGCCGGCTATACGCTGCTGGGCAAGGATCTGAACAAGGACGCGGGCGGTGATTATATCTATATCTCCTACAACACCACCAACGATCCCGATAAAGCGCTCAAAGATATCCGCATCACCTTCGACAATTTCTCTTTGCCCGGTTCGTACACGAAGAATCCGCACGATCTGAATAAAAACGCCGGCGGAAAATACATCTATCTTTGGACGACGACAAATGCTGCCAACGGCAAGCCTATCAAGGCGATAGACGTGTTTTTCGGCGAGAATGCAGATATGCCCACGGGCTATACGTCGCTGAAGTACAACGACTCCAATTCCGCAGCCGATCTGAACAAAGACGCCGGCGGTGCCTATATCTATCTGGGTATCATGCGGTAAACGTCTGAACGAACGATTCTTTCTTAGAGGATTAAGGGGTCATCCGAAAGGATGACCCCTTGTTCTTTTTAGAGAACGTTTCGTTTCGCGTCTGCTTGAACCGAAAACAGACATGTTCGGCCACATCTGGTATTGTCCGCAAATCGTCCGCACCTGTCGGATACTTTCGGATAATGTTGACATAGCATGGCATATGGAGCAACAATTGGATCAATCAAAATCAATGTTGACAACCCCCGGCAAATGAGGTATAACTAGTATTACCAGTATAACTAGTATGACTGATAATACCAACAGGATGTGATAACATGCAAGGTCCGGAAGGGAAACATATTTTTGGCATGGTAAAGGTCGGGGAAAAGGGACAGATCGTGATCCCCAAAGAAGCGCGGGAGACGTTCAACATCAAGCCCGGGGATTCGCTGATGCTCGTCGGCGACGAGGCATCGGGCCTCGCGATCATCACCAACGATAAGCTGATCCAGTTCTTTGCCGGGATACAACGCTCGGGAAATCCGGAGGGTACAGAATGACAGCCATTCAGACATTTGATTTGACAAAACAGTTTGGCGGAAAAACTGCCGTCGATTCGCTGAATCTTTCCATTGAGGATGGAGAGCTTTTTGCGCTTCTGGGCGTCAACGGCGCGGGCAAGACGACGGCGATTAAAATGTTGTCCTGTCTGCTGGCCCCTACATCCGGCGACGCCGTCCTTTTGGGCGACAGCATCGTACAGGAACCGTTTAAGGTCAAAGCGAAGATCAACGTTTCACCGCAGGAAACGGCGGTGGCACGCAATCTGACCGTCCGTGAAAATCTGGAGCTGATCGCGGGCATATACGGCTTCCCAAACGGCAAAGCGAAAGCAAAATCGAACGAGATGATTTCGCTGTTCGCGCTTGAACAAGTCGCCAAACAGAAGACCAAAGTGCTCTCGGGAGGCATGCAGCGCAGGTTGAGCATCGCGATGGCGCTGATTTCCGAGCCCTCGATCCTGTTTTTGGATGAGCCGACGCTCGGCCTGGACGTTCTGGCGCGGCGTGAGCTTTGGAACGCCATACTGGCTCTCAAGGGGAAGATTACCATCATCCTGACAACGCATTATATGGAAGAAGCGGAAGCGCTTTCCGATCGCATCGGCATACTCTCCCGCGGAAAACTGACAGCCATAGGAACGGCTTTGGAATTAAAATCGCAGACGGGCACCGCGTCGCTGGAAGACGCGTTCGTTGCGCTGGCAACAGAAGGGGTGGCGTCATGAAGATGCGCGCATTCGCTTCGCGGAATCTCAAGGAGATATTGCGCGACCCGGTGAACCTCGCATTCGGCTTGGGGTTCCCGCTGGCCATCATGACGCTTTTCTCGGTCATACAGTCGCGCCTGCCGTTTGATCTGTACCGAATCGACAACATCGTTCCTGGAATCGCCGTCTTCGGTTATTCGTTCATCGCGCTGTTCTCCGCGACCTTGATCTCCAAAGACCGCACCACGTCGTTTTTACTGCGGCTGTTCGCGTCACCGCTCACATCCTTGGATTTCATTCTCGGATATGTGCTGCCGATGCTGCCGATGGCGATGGCGCAAACCGCCGTATGTTTTATCGCGGCCTTCTTCTTCGGATTGCCCGTTAGCATCAATGTTTTGCTCACGATGATCGTGCTGATGCCCGCAGCCATTCTCTATATCGCCATAGGCCTTTTGGCGGGGAGCGTGTTGAACGACAAGCAGGTTGGCGGCATCTGCGGCGCGCTGCTGACGAACCTCTCCGCGTGGCTCAGCGGTACATGGTTTGATTTAAACATGATCGGCGGCGCATTTCGGGCAGTAGCCTATGCTCTGCCGTTTGTGCATGCCGTCGAAGCGGGCAAGGCAGCCCTTTCGGGGAATTTCGCGTTGATCCTGCCGCATCTTCTGTGGGTCATCGGCTATGCAGCAGTCGTCATGGGTATAGCGGTCTACGCTTTTCGTAAGCGCATGCAAAGCGGGAACATTTAGGCGTTGTCACTCATACATGTCCCAAACCAAGCGACAGGACCGGTCAAGACCGATTCCTGTAACAAACTTCGGATACAGGTGTAGGGAAGGGTCTTGACCCTTCCTTTTTTGATCGGCCAGACAGGACAACGTCCCCACCGCCGCATAGCAGTGGTTACAACCAAAATTTCAAAACAGTCATATAATGCTAAAGTATATAGTATAGTGCTGCCAACTCCAATAAATAGCATTTCCTCTTGACTTGGAACCGACCTATAAAGGTATAATATAGGCAAAGCATCCCTCTCGCTATCCGGAAACGAATCGTCAGGGGGATAAAATTTTGTACCGTATCACGGGAGGAAATATGAAAAAACTGGGATTTGGGTTTATGCGTCTGCCCCTTCTGGACAGCAACGATCAGACAAACATCGATATGGATACCGTATGCAAAATGGTCGACGTTTTTATGGAAAAGGGTTTTACCTATTTCGACACGGCTTACGTATACCACGGCAAGCAAAGCGAAATTGCCTTGCGCGAGTCGCTTGTCAAGCGGTATCCGCGCAGCGCTTTTACCATTGCCACAAAAATGCCGATGCGCTTTTTGAATTCCAAGGACGAACAGGAATCGATCTTCAGGGAACAGCTGAAAAAATGCGGCGTTGAATTCTTCGATTATTACCTGCTGCACAACATTTGTGAGGACCATTATAAAAAGGCGAAAAAGTTCGACAGCTTTGCCTTCATTCAGAAGAAAAAGGCAGAGGGCAAGATCAAAAACATCGGCTTTTCCTATCATGACAACGCCGATCTGTTGGATGAGGTATTGAGCGCCCATCCCGAAGTGGATTTTGTTCAGCTGCAGATCAACTTTCTGGATTGGGACGACGAGGACGTCCAATCCCGCAAATGCTACGAAGTGGCGACAAAACACGGTAAACCGGTGGTGGTCATGGAGCCCGTCAAAGGCGGCACGCTTGCAAAACTTCCGACGCAGGCAGACCGGCTGCTGCGTGCGATACATCCCGCAATGTCCGCCGCCTCCTGGGCGATCCGGTTTGCCGCAAGCCTCGACAATGTCCTGACGGTGCTCTCGGGAATGTCCGATATGGCACAGATGCAGGACAACACGAACACCATGCTGGATTTCAAGCAGCTTAACCAACAGGAACGCGATATCCTCAAACAGGTCGTCGGCATTATCAACAACGACAACGCGATACCGTGTACCGCCTGCCAATACTGCGTGGAGGGTTGCCCGCAAAACATCGATATTCCGGGGCTTTTTGCGCGGTACAACGCACAGATGCAGGATCCGGAAACGCTCCAAGGCCCGCAAGACGGTGCAAAGTCAGCAAAAGCGTCGGACTGCATCGCCTGCGGACAATGCGAAAGCGCGTGCCCGCAGCATATCGAGATCATCCGCCGCTTGCAGGACGTCGCGGCAGTTTTTGAAAAGTAGGGTGCATCAGCACGACAATTGATCTGCTGCGCAGGCATGGAAACATAAAGGAATCAATAAAAACAGCGAGCGGTATGGATCGTGCAATACGGCGGATCCTGCCGCTCGCTTTGTTGTGCAGAAGCATAGAGGGAAGAGGCGACGGGAACACAGCCAATGTTTTCCCGATTCACAAAAAAAGGGCACATGGAAGCCTTCTCCCATGTGCCCTTTTAAATGCGATTTATAGAGGATGTTTTTACTTTACCGTCACCGTGCAAACGGCTTTCAAGCCGTTGCTCGTGGTGCAGGTAATGGCAACAATTCCGGGCGCTATGCCCGTGACCTTGCCTTTTGCATCCACAACGGCGATGGCCGTCTCGGCGCTCTCCCATGTCACCGTTTTAAAGTCGGTGTTTCTGGGCAGTACGGTCGCCCTCAAGGTTGATGTCTTTCCCGCAACGACACTCAGTGCGGCTTTGGAAACCTTTACGCCCGTAGGATAAATCGGTGTCACGGTGATGGTGCATGTGGCAAATACCCTGCTGCCGTCCGCTGCCGTGCAGGTGATGACCGCCGTTCCCACGACCTTGCCCGAGACAACACCGGAGCTTGATACAGCAGCAACTTTCTTATTGCTCGATGTCCACTTTACCTTCTTGTTGCTTGCGGTGGAAGGCGCAATGATTGGAGCCAGCTTGACGGACTTGGTGCGCATGATGGAAGTTTCCGTGGCGTTGAGCGTGATGGATGCGACGGGCTGTTTCACCGTGATCGATTTGGTGAATCGGATCGTCTTGGTGATCGTCCGTCCACGGCTTATGGTCTGACAGACTTGAATGATGGTGATCTTGGCCTTTCCGCCCGCAAGGTACGTGACGTTGCCGTTGGCATCCACACTTGCGACAGACGGGTTGCTGGAACTGTACGATGTGGATATCATCGTATAATTCCGCGGCGGGGCAGGCGGCGTGATGACGATGGCCGATCCCGCAAAGCCTTTTGTCGGTATCTTTTTGGCGGAATAGGTGCCGGACAACGGCGGTTGTGCGATGGTTACCGATGCTGATGCTGTGTTTATGGAATTGTGGGCATCCCGCACCACGGCACTGTAAGTGGTCGCGTACAGCCCACTAAAAGCACCTATATCCTGCCAGCTGGCGCCCCCGTTGATCGAATACTGGTATGCTCCGCTGTTGCCGCCAGATGCTGTTATCGTAATGGAGCCGTTGTTTCCGCCGTATGTCGTCGCATCCGACTTCGTGCAACTGATGCCAACCGGAACGGCATCGACCCATCTTGCGTACAGCGTCGTATCGTTTGCCACTGTGTCGGTGGTGAAGTTCCAAGCGTTTGTGCAGGAGACTTCTTTATACCATCCGACACAAGCCATGCCGCTCTTT
Organism: uncultured Christensenellaceae bacterium; assembly: GCA_942492795.1. GTDB lineage: Bacteria > Bacillota > Clostridia > Christensenellales > QAND01 > RGIG3178. The sequence goes on along the minus strand of OW818639.1, from coordinate 110,913 downwards.
GACGGCCAAGCGGGTAACGTTGCCAGACCATCTTTTGTTGCGTAGAAATCGACAACGGATGTTCCGCCTTGTGAGTCAAAATGGACGCACATATAGCTTTGCGCGGCTTTTAGCGCATCCACCCGGCCATATCCATAAACGGTATCGTAGCCAACAGCGCCCAGATCGACAGTGTTGCCGACAAGAACTGCGCGTATTTCAGACGCTGTCTTTAACGGGAACCGCTGCATCAGCAACGCTGCAACCGCAGCAACATGCGGCGCAGCGGCGCTTGTGCCACCGAAGGGATCACTGAAACCACCGGCGCCTGTGATATCGACATCATCAATGCCAATGACGTCAGGTTTTTGTCTTGTATCGCTGAGCATGGTAACGGGGCCTTGCGATGAATAATCCGCGATCAAGTCGTAAGTCGCAGCGTTTGCCGCTCCGCATGTTACGACGGAAGCAACGGCGGCATGGCCAAAGATTGTATCGCCCGGTGTCGCGTTGTCTGTCATAATCGTAATCGGGCCTGTTATGAAAAGTTCGATTGTTTTGGGTGTTGGCGCGTTGTATGCATCGACATCGACGTATGCATAAACGGTGGAGGAAGATGCGTTATAATACGATATCAGCTCAATCGGATTTTCAGCCCCACTCTGGGTAATTACGCTGGAGGTCAACTTGGTAAGAGTATAATAATCAAACAAATACAGGTCATAATCGCTCGTGGCGCTTAACATGTGCTCGTTCCACTGCAAACATACCTTGACTCTTGAATATGCCGGGATCGCGATAATCAGACAGTCATCCAGACCTGCTCCTTGGGAAAAATCGTTCCAGCCGTCGCCGTTATTGCGGAAGACGCCCTGATAGTGCGTCTCGGCGGCGTTTCCAGCCGCAGTGACATAGAGGATATTGTTGCTTGCGATTTTCTCAGCGACATGGCTTGCAATAATACCGTCTTCAAAATATGGTACGGTGAGCCATGCAACGTCATCCACGATGATGTTGCAGCCGGATGCTATAAGCTCGTCAATCGCTTCGTTGAAAGCAATCCAGTTTGTTCCCGCATCATGGAAATACAATGTTGCGCCGGGAGCCAGATCGTGGACGATCTCCAGCATCGCGGTGCCTTCGTCTCCGCCCAGTGTGTTGCTCAATACATTGACGGAATTTGGGAGATCGCCCGATGCGACGGAATCCCCCAGATGCATGACACCGTCAGAGATGACGCCGATTTTTATACCGTTACCGGTTAACCCGTATTGCGAACGCAAAGCGGCAGCCCTAAGCAACGAATCCCCTGTACTCAGCGCGGAGCCCTGATTGAATACAGGCTCCCAGACAGTGTTTATATTCATAACGGCTTCAAGCATTGCAAGTTCATCCAGTCTGTTCACGTCCACAACGCAAGCCGCGAGATGATTTTTATTGTCCCTGTTTTGGATTAAAAGCACATATGGTTTGATTTCGTCGATGCTGAATCCATTTTTAAGCTGCACGTAAACGTTGACGCCCAAGGCTGTTTTGCCTTTGTCGACACCGTTTTTGATGATCTGCGATGAGATTTGCCGCCCGCTTTTCATCTCGCTTATAAGATCGCTTTTGGTCTTGCCTTGAGGGATAAACGCCTCATTGACAAGCGGCAGCAGTTGGCTGTCCAGCTTCTTTTCCGCCTTGCTCAGAAGAGTCTTATCTTTGAGGGAACCGACAATGCTTTCTTTCTTATCGGTTTGCGCCTTGGGGGGTGTATGACTGAAATCCGGTGTTGACGCAGGCGTAACAGGTTTTACTAAGTTGGGTGTTGCGACACCCTCCACTGAAACACCGGGGGTGGGGGTATTGTCCCTTATGTTTGATAAAGAACTTGCTGCACTCGGAAAGGCAAAGCCTGCCAACAGCAGAAGGGACAGCAGAACGGTTGCGATTCTTTTACCCATCATACATAGCTCCTAATAGAGTATTTTATTGCTGATATCCGATCTTCCATAGTAAAAAAACATGATCTAAGGCATGAAGCTGCGCTTAACAATGAATTCGGTGAATGATGGAATTCATACTACAACTTGATAAAGTATAACATGCGTGAATCAGAAGTGTAAATACAAATGAATATCGTCGAAATATGTCGAAACAAAAGCAATACAACACATTTCTCCATGTTCCGGCAACAAATTTTCGAATGATAAAAAAAGGGAAGGGGCAATCCCCTTCCCAAATCATCCCTGGAAATCCCTACGGCCTTGCGTTCACGATCACGGAAAAGCCGCCGAAGACCTTCGCTGTGCCCACCATCCGGTAGGCCACCACCTTATAGTAATACCGCGTGCCTGTGAGAAGACCAGTATCGGTGTAGCTTCGCGACGATGTCGATGTGACAAGCTCGTATGTACCGGTCTTGGAAACACTGCGGTAAAGATCATATCCGTTCGCACCGCTCACGCTTCCCCATTTTAGCTTGATGCTCGTGGCATTTGCCCTGGACGCCCTTACCGACGTTGGCGTTAAGAGCTTCGGCGTGGCCGATACGCTGACACTGAAGCTGCCATACACCCTTGTGCCCCCGACCAGACGGTATGCGCGGACCTGATAATAATACGTTGTGCCCACGTTGAGGCCGGAATTTGTGTAGCTTGTCGATGAGGTTGACCCGACGCGCGCATACGGCCCGGCCTGTGATTCCGCACGGTACACTTCATAGCCGGATCGCCCGGTGACGCTCTTCCAGCTTATTTTAATGCTGTTGTAAGCGGAAGATGACGCCTTTACCGAAACCGGCGTTCCCATCGACGTCACAGCCGATACGACGTCAGAGAAGCCGCCGTATACCTTTGTGCGTCCCACTTTGCGGTAGGCCTGCACTTTGTAATAATATGTCGTGCCTACGTTGAGCCTTGTGTTGGTATAGCGGTTGGAGGACGTCGTGGCTACAAGCGTATACGTCCCGTTTGGCGTTGTGGCGCGGTATACTCTGTAGCCCGACTTTCCGGCTACGCTTGCCCAGCTAAGCCTGATGCTGTTGTAGGAAACCGGCGCCGCGCTCAAAGAAGCCGGCGAAGACGGAACCGGTACGGCAGAGATCACGGACGAATACTCGGTATAGGTCTTGGCGCTTCCAGAAGACTTGTAAGCTCTTGCTTTATAATAATATGTTTTGCCAGCCGTAAGGCCGGAATTCAGATAGCTTGTCGATGCCGTCGCCCCAAGCAGCGTATAAGGCCCGGCTTGTGCGGTTGCGCGGTAGATCTCATACCCCGAAACATTGGCAACGCTGTCCCAGCCGAGCTGGATGCTGTTGAACGAGGACGTGACCGCACGGAATGTTGACGCGAACTCGGCTGTCAGCGTGCGGTTGCCGCTGATGTGGAACGAATAGCTAGGATCCGTTGAAACGACGGTACTTCCGTCTTTCCATTGCAAGAACGCGTAGAACGGTTTCGGCGTCGCCGTCACCGTGACGATGTTGCCGCCGACGGCGGATTGCCCGTTCGTCGTGCCGTAAGCCGCGTTGTTGGGCACCGTTGAAACAGTGTATTGCGGTATCGTTTGCAGCGTTACGACCGGCTCGGCAATGGCCAGTTGCGGATAGTGGCCGTCCACCTGCGGGCAGTTCGGATAATAGAATCCGAGGATGGCCGCAAAGCCTTGCCCTTTGTTGGCGCGCTGCTCTGCGCCCCGTTGGCTTAGACCCAATCCGCCGCCGAAGCCCCTGTTGTACATGGCAAAGCCAACGACGCTGCCGCTTTGCGATACCGGTTCCACCGACAAAAGCCTGCGGGAGGTGGTAAAAGTTTCATAGATCGAGCCGTATATGCTGGGTGTGCCGTTTAGCTCCCGCATATCGATGACGATGTCCTTGGATACATCCAGCGTATCGCTCAGCTGCACCAGCACCGTTGCCGATGCTAAGGTATAATCCGCACACGCATCCGTATGGCCGGATACCGGCGTATTGGCCGTCATCGCAGTCACGCCTTTTAGCACGATGGCGTCGGGGGACGCAAGGCCGTATGTTGCTTTGTCGGCATCCGAAAAGCTGTTGAATGCCAGCAGCTTCAAATAGCTTTGCGCAGCGGTTGCAGCAACAGGTGCCGTGGAGCCGCCGCCCGAGCGTTTGGTATAGGCAATGCCGTCGGATGCTGTAATAGCCAAGGGGAAATAAATGCGCTCCCATTCGCTGTAGGGATTTTTCTTGTCGAATTCATCCGCCGCGTTCTGATAAGGTCCGTTGATGCTCACGGGATTGTTGGGCCAGACGTGTGTCGGAAGCTCGGTCATCCCGCCGTTGCTCGCGCAGAAATACGCCTCGATGACCTCCCCGTTGTATTGCAGCACCTGTTTTTCCGTCTCGTTGACAGCCAGAATGCACCGGTCGTTTGATGCATTGTATCCCCGGTACACCTGGCGGTTGGACGTATCGTCCAGATCGTACGATCCGCTGCCCATGTGGTCAACCGCATAGCTCCTTGCCGCTATGGCCTGCGCTTTTAAAGCCTCCAGCGGAAAATTGTCGTTCATCTCATAGGGCAGTACGCCGTAGAGATATTTTTCAAGATACAGGGAATTGATCACATACCCCGTGCCGTCGACAAGCTTGAATATCATATCCCCGAGATAATGGATATTCTGCTTGTAGAGGTTGTTGTAAACCGTTACGGTGTTGGTGTTTCCCGCATCCGCAGGGTTCTGCCGGACGCTCAGAACAGAAAGGGAGGATACCAGCCTCTCCTGCCCCAGATAGAGACTCAGCGTGTCATTCTCCTTCTTCACGGTATATTTTTGGCCGCTGAGCAATACGATCGGATTCTCCAAAAGATAGTAATTGCCGTTTGGCGTAAACTCACCGGAAAATTCGCCGCCGGAATTAGTACCGGCAGAGAGCTTTACCCGAATCGTCGAATAATCCTGAACCGCCAGCGCATGCATCGAAAAGGCCGTGTTTAGGATCAACACAAATGCAAGAAACAGCAAACTCCGAATCGTCTTTTTCAACCTGCAACACCCCGAATCTGAAACAACCGATGTTTCTATATAGTAATGCCATTGATTCTATAATAGTACGATAAAATAATAATGCAAATCAAAACGGCGGTGTTCATAAAATAATTACATCGCGTTCCCCTTTTCATAAACCCCGAATTGGGTCAAATAAATTGAAAAAGAACGGATAAAGCCGTTCTCGGGCGATTTGGGATAAAAGTATAGGGGAACAAATTTATCCGTCTGCATAGCGCCGTGCGGTGCAGGATTTACACACAATGTCATACACCAGCAGAGCCATTTGCTATTTGTTCAATCTCTTCAACCGTCCGCACGATATAATCCGCGCCCGCTTTTTCAAGCTCATCCTTGCTTCCGAAACCGTAAAGAACACCCAAGGAACGGATGCCAATCTTTTTAGCGGCAAGGATATCGAACTCCCGGTCTCCGATCATAAGAACCTTGGAAAGGTCCGTGATGCGGCAGTTTTCAAGAACTTTGGCAATGATGCCTGCCTTATCGGCGTGAAAACCTTCAAGATCGCTTCCCGTCACGCAGTGGAAAAACCGGCGGATGTTCAAATAATCCATGATGCGCAGCGTATATATCTCGGGTTTGGAGGTTGCCAACAGCATATTCTTTCCCTTTGATTGCAGCGCTGTCAGCAGTTGCTCCATGCCTTCATAGAGATGGCAATCCCAAATGCCCTGTTGCGCGTAGTATTCCTGATAGATGCGCTGTGCCTGCATTGCCTGCTCGTTGGAAAATCCGTATATCTTCTCAAAGGACTGGACCAGCGGAGGACCGATGAAACGAAGCAGCATATCTCTGTCCGCTTCAATGCCGTAATGCCGCAGGGCATATGCGACAGAACTGGTGATGCCAACGGAGGAATCGATGACGGTGCCGTCAAGGTCAAAAATAATGGTGTTAAAATCCATGGTTAAACACTCCTGCTGAAAGTCACAAAAACAATGTATCTGCGATAACCATACCATACAACAGGTTCGGGATAAAGCAACAAAATTTGCATTGTGGAGAGAAACGCTATTTCCGGGAAAAGCGCCGAAATAAAAAGGATGGTATGCAATCAGAGAATCATATCGAAAACAATAAATGCAATAACACACTTTTCATCGTCCGAAGGATGGATTTTAGCCGCAAAGCGGCAAGAGAAAAGAGAAAGTATCGTAAAAGCAAAAACATATCGATATTATTCTATATGAAATGGCGGTTTTATGGTATAAGTGGCGCCTTTTGACGATGATCCATCCAGTTATAAACATATCACAAAATATAATCATATATAATATAACAAATTATTACACAATAAGATAATTTATGCTATGATTCGTCATCATCCGCGCGATCGCACGAAATTTGGCATTACAACGCAACATGGACTGGAAACCTCATTTGTTCTTTGGTTTACGTTAATGTCATCGGGAGCAACCCGAAATGAGAAAGTGGCAAGGGCAGGGTACAAGTTGTCTGCTTTGTCCCCAAAACAGCACCGGTGTTCTGCCGTTACATAAAAAATTGACGAACGCATCGGTACAAAGAAAAAGCATGGTGCGAACAACGGGGAAACGGATGCGGGGATTAACTATTCCTTTCAATACGGGAAGGCAAAGCCATATCCAACGGTATCATCGGCTTCTTTCCGTAAGAACGGCTTATTACAGGCAATTGCCAGCATGGTTCGCTTATTTTAAACGAGATTCATAGAACGATATAATTCGATATGTACATGCTGCTGTGCTTTCTTACAAGAGTTAAAACAGGATGTTAACGCATTTGCATGGGAGGTTTACAGCAAATCCAGCGCCTCTGAAGAAACAGGCAAGAAACCCTTTTGGTTTAACAAGCATCAATAGAACGAAAAAATCGATTTTTAGCTTCCCGCTTGTCTGCGTGTAAACCTGAATCCGCCAAATTGGCCATTCAGCGCAGAACCGCCGCAAAAGATACTTTGCCAATGATCCAAACATACATTTTGGATGTCTTATACAAAAACGTATCGACAGGAATCGATACCAAGATAAGCATATCGTGCTAGATGCAGCGTTGACGACAGGCATATAGCCTATGACAACGCATCCTCTAAGTCCTACATCCCCCGCAAATAGGGAAGAATGAACGTCAGGCACATAAGCAACGCCAACACAAGCATGACGCCGCGTAACATATTCTTCTTTGAATCTTTCATTGTAACCGTCTCCATAACGCTCTCACGCGTTTATTCTTCCTGCCCGTACAGCCAAACCGCGCCTAAATCCGCTCCCGATACAGTCTTTCGATAAGCCGCCAAAACGCCTTTAGCGGGATGATCCGGCTTTTGAGCTGTTTTCAGGCGTAGCTGTATCTGTTCCTCTGTCAAATCGACGTTGATCGAATTGTTGTTCAGGTCTATGGTGATGATATCCCCGTCGCAGATGGCGGCAATCGGGCCGCCTTCCCATGCTTCCGGCACGATATGCCCGACGCACGGGCCTCTGGATGCGCCCGAGAATCGCCCGTCTGTGATCATCGCAACCGACGTGTGCAACCCCATCCCGACGAGCATCGCCGCCGGTATCGAAAGTTCCCGCATGCCGGGGCCGCCCTTTGGACCTTCATAGCGGATGACCAGCACACAGCCGGGCAGAACGGTCTTGTTGATCATGTAATCCCTCAGATCCTCTTCGGAATCGAACACGACCGCAGGGCCTTTGTGATAGAACATTTTCGGGTCGACGCCGCTTTTTTTTACGACGCATCCCTTGGGCGCTATGTTGCCGTACAGCACCGCGAAACAGCCGTCTGAAAACAGCGGGTCATCCTCCGTGCGGATGACGGCGTGGTTGACCTTTTTATGAAACCCATCCAAATATTCGCCCAGCGTCCCACCCATCGCAAGCTTTTCGTCCAAATGCAGATAGCGCTTGATGCTCAAAAGCGATGCGCCGACACCGCCCGCCTTGTGGTAATCGTAGATGTTGTATTTGCTGGACGGCTTGAACGTCGCGATGACGGGGATGTCCTTTTGAAGCTCGTCAAACTTTTTCAGACTCAGATCGATGCCCATCACCGTTGCCAGCGCGCAGACATGCAACTGCGCGTTGGTGGATCCGCCTGTGGCGGACACATGACGAAGGCCGTTTACAAGGGCGTTTTCCGTCACAACATCGGAAAAGCGGATGCCCGATTTCGTCAATGCCACGACGCGTTCACCCACGTCGCGCGCCTGACGTACTTTGGCGGCACTGGAAAACAGCATGGTTGTGGAATCAAACGGGCAGATGCCGATGGCTTCGGCAAACACGCCCATGGTGTTCGCGGTGCCGTACATCGAACAGGTGCCGCATGAAAAACAGATATTTTCCTTATACATCGCAAAGGTCTGATCGTCTATCTTGCCTATCTGGTGCGCGCCGATGGACTCCTTCAAATCGGGCGTCACATAGGTCTGCTCGCCGTCCTCAAACGGCACCATGCCGCCCGCCGTTAAAAACAAACAGGGCTTGTTCAGCGCCGCCGCAGCCATCAGCATGCCGGGAATGATCTTGTCGCACGAGCACAGAAAGACAAGGCCGTCAAAATCCTGTGCCAGTACCATCGCCTCTATCGAGCCCGCGATCAGGTCGCGCTGAGGCAAAACGGCGTGCATGCCTTCGCCCTGCGCCATGCCGTCGCACGGGGCGGGAACGGAAAATTCGCCCGGCGTGCCGCCAGCCGCCCAAACGCCTTCGCGGACGTATTGGGCAAGTTCCCGAAACGGCTTATGCCCCGGGTTGACGTCGGTATAGGAATTCACGATGCCGATCAAAGGTTTGCGCAGATCCGCTTCCCGGTATCCGCAGGCGTTCATTAGCCCCACATAGTATGCATACGAAGTGTCGTCCACGCGCTCGCCGATCATGGTATCTCTCCTTAAACATTCGGTTAATCCAAAGAAACAATGCATTGATTGTATCATACAAAGCAATCCGCGGGCAATCAAACGGATATGCAAAACCCGCCACATCCTTATTCGGGTAGCAGCGGGTATGAATAGGAAAACTACTTTTGCATTGGAAGTTCAAACGATACGTCCAGTCCGTCCACAACAAAGGCTTTTCGCAATAATGCCGGCGGTACGAACTCGTCGTATTTGCCCAGATACGGGGCTTCGTCCGGTTCCAGCAAAACCTGTGGATCGGTGATTTCCTGTTGCGCTATAACGATGGCCTGCTGAAGCTGTTCGGGCAGGCATTGCCCCGCAAGCGTAAAATAGTATGGCTCGGTGGGCAGGATGGAACGCAGATGCAGCGGCTCTTTCAACAGTATTTTCAATATGCGGCTCAGCGTTCGGAACTGACGGCTCCCGATCCAGGGGAACACGAACATCGCGTCGCCGCCCGCGCTGACCACCATGCTATCAAACAACCCCGTTTCATGCGCCAGCCGGCGCGCGCGCTCCAACCGTCTCACGGCGTTGGGACGCAGATAGGGGTAAATTTCGTCGCTTTGCAGCACCGCGCGCATTTTTTGCACGATTTTGGAGTGCATGTCGCCGCCCGCACCCAGCCACAGCGTGTCGGAATAGCCGCGTATCGGTTCGACATACAGCGCCTTGTGCTTATCGTCCACTTCAAGCACGCGCCAGCTTCGCCCGGCAAGCGTCATCGAATAGCCCGCGGGCGGAACGGTGGTGATGCTGCCGATCTCCTCTGTGCCAGCATAAACTTTGTATTCTTCGTCATCCTGAAACACGGCCAGAAACCGGAAATTGTTCACGGTCTTCTCACCCGTTAGCCCTACGATCAATCCGCCCGTCTCCACGCGCTGAATCTGGTCGGTCTGCAGCAGATACTGCAAAAAGGTCTTGTAATCCTCGGGGTCGATCTTGCAAAACGCCGGGAGCGATAGCACCGTTTTGGCAAGAAGTATAGGTGTCGCTTCGCCCATCGATTTTAAATTGCTCATGGTCTGATGATACAAAAGGCCCATCGGCTGATCCCTAAGCGTCAGCGCCTCAATCCAATGCTCCTTCGTATACAGCTCGATAACCGCTATCGCGCGCAGCAGCGTCCACGGGATGCGGGAGGGAAGCGGCGCGTTTTCGTCCTCCTGTTCGGGGCAGACAAACAGCATTTCCGCGGGGTTGCCCCTTCTGCCCGACCTTCCCAGCCGTTGAACGAAACTCGAACAGCGGTACGGCGCGCCCAGCTGAAGCACGCGCTCCAGGCTGCCAAGATCAATGCCAAGTTCCAGCGTCAGCGTAGCGGCGGCGACCGCTGGGCCTATGCCCTCTCGCAGAGCGGCTTCCGCCTCCTCGCGAAGCATCGCGGATATGCTGCCGTGGTGGACATAATACACGTCCCGCTCGCCGCGCCGTGCGGCAACGGTGCGCATCTCCCGTGTTACCTCTTCGGCGTCGGTGCGCGAGTTCGTAAAGATCAGCGCCTTTTTTGTGTGCGTCGCATCGTAGATAAAATCATACAAAGCCGTTTTCGCCTGCGCCAGCTGCTCCGCTTCCTCGGTCTTATGCGCGTCGGGCAGGGTGAAATGCTCAACCGCAAGGCGCAGCTTTCGGGTATCGGCAGAGCTTACCATCGATACATGGCGCTCCGTGCCCGCACCAAGCCAGGCCATCGCGGCGTCGTAATCGGACAGTGTCGCGGAAAGCCCGATGCGCCTCGGGTTGCAGTTTGCCATGTTCTCTATCCGCGAGAGCTGGCACAGAAGCTGTGCGCCCCTGTCCTGCCCCATAAACGCGTGCACCTCGTCGACGATGACAAACCGAAGATCGCGAAACAGCATCGGGATCGCGTTGGGGCGGTTCATCAAAAGGCCTTCGAGCGATTCGGGCGTTATCTGCAACACCCCGGACGGGTTACGCATCAACTTGGTTTTCTCGCTCTGCGGCACATCGCCGTGCCAGTGCCAAACGGGGATGTTCGCATCCTGCAACAGATCGTTCAACCGCTCAAACTGGTCGTTGATCAGCGCCTTGAGCGGCCCGATGTACAATACGCCGACGGATCGACTCGGATTTTCACAAAGCGCCGTCAAAACAGGGAAGAAAGCCGCTTCGGTCTTGCCGCTCGCGGTGCCGGACGCCAACAGCAGATGATCGTCGGTATCCAATAGCACACCGCAGGCGTCCACCTGCACGTCGCGCAGTTCGGTCCAGTTTTTGCGGTAAATGTATTCCTGTATAAACGGGGCAAGGCGGTAGAAGGGATTGCTCATAGCGTAAACTCCGTCAAGAAATCACCGACGTCGTCGGGGTCGGCAGTGGCCGGTTTTACCGTATGGCCTTCCATCAGCTGGTCGAATGTCTTATCCGGATTTTGGTACAAAATGTCCTGCATGTCCATAAAGTCCCGGATGACTTCGCGCGGGGTCAACAGCGTATCCGCCCCCATCCTTCCTACGGCGCTTTGCATGAACGCAACAAGCTGTTCGTCGGTGATCTTGCTCTCGTATGCGTAATGCGCGCCGTGCAGTGCGCGAAGCTTTTGCAACAGAAGCAGTATCTCTTCATGGGAAAGCATTTCAAGCCGAAGCGTCGGCGAGGTCAGGTTGCGCAAGCCGTCCTTTGAAAACCGCCCCTCCATCAGCCGCGAGCGCAGCGCCTCATAACTGTATAAGCCGCGCCGCTCATCCTCCACAAACTGCGGGGTGCCGCCCATGAAGATGGCAAGATGCGATGCTTTGCCCTGCATGGTATCGTTGAACATCGTCAGAAGTTTTTCATAGTTGGAAAGGCGCGATGCCGAATTGGTGATCTTGTAGAGGTTGACGCCCTCGTCGATGAACAGAACAAGCCCGCTGTAACCGATGGATGCCACGAATTCCGCCCACAGCTTCATGTAGTCGTACCAGCTGCTGTCGTCGATGATAACGCCGACGCCTAGCGCCGCACGCGCTTCTGTCTTGGTCGGGAACTCGCCGCGCAGCCATTTCAGCGCCGCCTGTTTCTTTTCGTCGTCGCCGAGTTTGTATCCGCGCCAGTATGCCGTAAGAACGGCGGAGAAATCAAACCCGTGCACCATATGCTCCAAGGAGCCTACCGCTTGAAGCATGCGATCTTCAACAGATTGCACCAGCGCTTCTTCATCGATGCAACCCGCTTCCTGCATCGTCTGCTGTGAAAGGGAAGTGATCCACTTTTGAAGGATGACTTCAAGCGCGCCGCCGTCCGGACTGGTGCGTACCGCGAGGCGCGTCATCAGTTCCCGGTAGGTCGCAAGCCCCTGCCCGCTTGTCCCGACCAGCCGCCGTTCGGGCGACAGATCCGCGTCCGACACGACGAACTGCCGGTCCATCGCGTAATTGCGGATGGTCTGGAGCATAAAGCTCTTTCCGCTGCCGTAGCGGCCGGTGATCAGCCGAAACGCGGCACCGCCTTCGGCCGTGTTGTCCAGATCGCGAAGCAAAGCTTCGATTTCGGCCTTGCGGCCGACGGTGATATAGCCCAAGCCTACGCGCGGCACAACGCCGGACGTCAGCGAGTTGACAAGCGCCGTTGAAATGCGCTTTGGGATTTTCATATCTTGCAAATCAGGTCTCCTCCGTAGCGAAAAGTCTTACCGTATCCGTATATTCTTCTGTGATCGCACCGTTTTGTATCAAAATATCCCCGATGCTTTCGATAGCCAGTTCGTTGATATGATCCTCCATCAACTCCACCATCGTCCCCGCTCCCGATGCAATCGCCTGCAAAGCGGGATATTGCGCCCCCTTTGATAGTGCCTGTAAAAGCGAAGTCTCCTGTTTGGACAGCGCGCCGATCAGCGCGTTCCAGTCGTCACCCAAACCCGTATACACAGGTGCCAATGCTTTGGTTTTTGCATCGCGCGCCCAGCTGATAAGATCTTCGCGGTAGTCCTCGTCGATTAAGCTCATGTCCTGTTCCGAAACGATCAAAAGGCTGCCCAGCATATGCAGCGCTTTGACGTTTATGTCATCGATCGCGAGCTGCACAAACAGGTCGGGTAGATTGGATCGCAACGAGGCATTGTCCATTTCAAAACCGTTTTGGACGAACAGTTGGATCACGCCGCGCTGCGACGCATCCAATTGCGCCATAAGATCCAGCACCGTCAGATATCCGTTTGCACATGCTGCCCCGGCCTTTGGCTCTTGCGCCTCATCCTCTCCGTGCAGCAACGCCTGTATATGCTCTGCGTCGGACGCGGCCTTTTTCAGCTTGTCTGCGTCGATTATAATCGTCTGCGGAACCGGTCTTTCGGTCAGTTCGCGTTCGAGATAGCCGTCTATCAGCCGCATATATGCGTCGGATAGTTCGATGCCGCGGAGCCGGCCTTTATAACCGCGAATCAACCGCAGTTTGTTTTCCGTATAGCGTGTGATGTTTGCCAGAAAATCCCGTAGCGGCGGGTGTGTGGAAAACGGTTCGGCATCCACGGTGATAATGCGCGGTTCGCCCGCGTACAGCCCGCTTTGGAACAGGTAGCGCTCCCGTTTTTGCACTCCGGGATTGAACAGATGGGCGATGCGCCCGCCCTGTTGTTTTAAAAGATACGCGTCCACAAGCGCCATGACCTTGGAGATATACTCGTCGCACAATTCCATGGTACTTCGGTAAAATTTGCTCTTGGTTATATCATAGTTGGATGCGCGCGACAAAAGTGAAACATCGAGGGACAGCGGCGACTCGGCCAGTTTTGCGCCGATCTGGCGGTCAATGTCAAAGGAGTTGACGGTGGGGTCGCAAAAGCTGTCCAGATCGTCCTTGGGAACATCCAGCTGATGCAGCAATTTCAAATCGCACGCCCACGGGTAGAGGTAGCGGTCCAAACGGGGGTATGTGTCGCGGTATGCGCGCCACACATCCTTGAGTTGGGTATAGGCGTCCATCGGCGAATCCACACCCACGAGGTTGATCAACTCATAGACGTAAAGAAATATATAGGATAGGTCGGTCTGCGGGTATTCGCGAATACGAACCAGACCGCGCCAGTGGAAATACCACGCCGATTGCGCCGCGCTCATGCTCGAATACGTTGGCCAATAAGCCATAAACGGTACGAATCGCGCAAGACTTATCGTTCTTTTTGCAAATTTGTGCGCCTGCTGCAAAAACAACTTTTCCGTTGTCTGAAAGTTGAACAGTGCACGGGTCTTGGGCACATACGGCGGCATGTCCGCACTGCGTTCGGGGATGGCATACACGCGTGAAGGCAGCGCATCCATGCTGAGATCGATTTCGGCAAAGACAGGGCGGTTTAGCGCTCCCACGATCCGCCCCGAAACGTCTCCGATGTCTTCCTGCAGCGTTTGTTCCCGGCTCCAGCCTTCCGGCCGCATCGAATCCGGGTACGGATCGAAATGCACAGATGCCCGCTGCCTGCCCGAAAGTCGGGACACGCGCAGCAGCCAAGAACGCACCGCGAAATACTCCGCCTTTGTCACGGGCAGAACATCATGGCGCCCTGAAAGCAGCAACGGGAAAGGGATTTCTTTAAATTGAAAAAGCGCGTCCGAGACGTCGTAGGGCAAACCCGCTTTTTGGGCGCGCAAAACAAATGCCGATGCGATTTGGTCAAAGCACAGCAAAAACTCCATGGGGGATTGCGCGATAAAATCAGACAGTGACTGCCACACAGCCTTCTCCCAGCGTTGGATCAGACAAAAGCGGGCATAAGCCCGTTTGCTATGCCTGAAATTATTGTCCGGTTTGGCTTGATTATACCATAAAAAGAGAACATGGTGGGAACACATTGAGCGCGGCGCAACGGAATAAGGGCACAAGTAGCCTCTCTTGTACCATTCGAAGGATTTGTGATAGGATAGGAAAAACGGCAAAGGGGTCTTGTGTTTGGAGTGTATCATTCGGCAGGCAACGGAAGCGGACGTACCGCTGATGTTGGGGTTTATCCGCGAGCTGGCGGAATACGAACATATGGCTGATCAGGTCGTAGCGACGCAGCAGGATATGCGCGAATGGATGTTTGTCAAAAAGACGGCGGAAGCCATCATCTGCGAATGCGGCGGGCAGCCTGCGGGGTTCGCGTTGTATTTTTACAACTTCTCCACCTTTTTGGGCAAGGCGGGTATTTTCATCGAGGATCTGTACGTCAAGCCGGACATGCGCAAAAAGGGCTTGGGGAAAGCGCTGTTCGTCCGTCTGGCACAAATCTGTGTCGAGCGCGGCTGCTCCCGGCTCGAATGGAACTGCCTGGATTGGAACACACCCAGTATCGAATTTTACACGGCCATGGGCGGGGAACCAATGAGTGAGTGGACAACCTACCGCATTGCGGGCGAAACGCTGCTTCGACTGGCAGACAGGCAGAACCCATAATGCAGTGGCAGTCAGCCACGCACGTCATGTCATATCGAAAATATTGAATATAGAAGCCTTTTTACTGTAATTCAAAGCGTTTTATTTCTTTGCTATAGCGCCAAACGTACTAAAAAGCAGGGAACGGCATGAACCGTCCCCTGCTTTTGCATTTCTTACTTGCCGATCGGAAAGTAGACCTCGGTCACAAATTCGGATGGGTCAACCTTGCTTTCAAATCCCTTGATATACAACTCCAGCGGCGGGCCGTTCACCTTGTAGCCTTCGCTTTCGATCCATTCCATCAGCGCCGCATAGCACGCGCCGACGCTGTCATACGATCCGATGTGCGTCGCATAGCAGCAGAGTCCGTTGTCAAGCGTGCGCACATGGTCGCCGCCTGACGCGTTTACCTCCACGCCGACCTCGATATCGGTGTTCTCGGGGTTGAAGGATTCCTCCTCATGATAGATCGCAAAGCTCGGACCCATCGGGCTCAAACCGCTTCTGCCGAGGATCGCGAACAGTTCGCCGAATGCCGGGCCGAAATCGGCAACGCCCATTCTCTTGCGTACGGAGCATATGTTCTTCGGCTGCGTCTGAATCGTTTTGATCATATAGTTAGCCTGCATGATATTTTCGTTCCTTTCGATTTTAAGAATATCCTGCTCCATTTGAAACAGGATGTGGTTTTGATCCTGGATCTGCTGCAAGAACGCCTCTTTTTTGGCCCGGATCGCATTGCGCAAAAAGGCATTGTCCCTTTTAGCCAAAACGGCGGCGATCTCCGGCAGGGAAAACTGATACTGCTTCAGCTTCGTGATCAACAGCATATCCCGAAGCTGGGATACGCCGTAGTAGCGGTATCCTGTGTCAGAGCTTATGGCCTCGGGCTTGAACAGGCCGATCTGGTCATAGTAGCGAAGCGTCTTTGCGGACACTCTGCTGATCTTGGAGAATTCTCCGATGGTAAGCATTGGTTGGCTCCTTTTGGGGTTTTGAACATGTTCTAATGCAAGTATAGGGCTTCCAGCAACTGGAAAGTCAAGGGCATTATTAAAAATATTTCAAAACATAAAAGTGCACGGCTTGACAGGAAATTGCCCTGTCCCTATACTCAACTGGGAATGAAGTACTCCCTTGGCTTTGCCTGAACCGCTTCGATGCTGATGACTTCTGCTGCCAAGCTTGGTCATCGGTTTTTTTGTTCTATCGTTTGCAGAATCAAGTTTCGGAGGAATGATCATGCTGACCGGATTGGCGTTTCTGTTCCTGCTGGGCATGCTGCTCGGCTGGCTATGCCAGCAAGTGCATTTGCCCCGCCTTCTTGGCATGATCGTCACCGGCATGCTGCTTGGCTCCTATTCTCTTAATCTGTTGAGCGACAAGCTGTTGTCCATATCGGCGGATCTGCGGCAATTGGCACTGATCATTATCCTGCTTCGTGCAGGTTTGTCGCTGGATATACAGGATCTTAAGCGCATTGGCCGTCCCGCTCTTCTTATGTGCTTTGTCCCGGCGACGTTTGAAATATTGGGCATGGTGCTTTTCGCACCGATCCTTCTGGGCGTATCGGTGCTTGAAGCCGCCATTATGGGCTCCGTTGTGGCTGCGGTATCCCCCGCCGTCGTTGTGCCGAAAATGCTTTATTTGATGGAAAATCGCTTTGGAACGGATAAAGGAATCCCTCAAATGATCATGGCGGGAGCATCGGTGGACGATGTATACGTCATCGTACTCTTTACCGCGTTTACCGGTTTGGCTCAGGGTGAGATCATTACTGCGCTTCGATTGTTGGACGTGCCGGTTTCACTGCTTACAGGCCTTTGCTTTGGGGCTCTGTTGGGAATCATGTCGGCGTTTTTTTTCAAGAAATTTCATATTCGCGATACCGCCAAAGTTATTATCCTAATGAGCGTTGCGTTTATTCTTGTGGCTTTGGAAAAAAACCTGCAGGGAGTCGTTCCGTTTTCCGGCCTGTTGGCGGTGATGAGCATGGGCGCGGGTCTTCTGCGGTTTCGCGAGCTCGTTGCAAATCGATTGTCGGCCAAGTTTTCCAAACTGTGGGTGGCGGCAGAAGTGATGCTTTTCGTATTGGTGGGCGCTTCGGTGGATATCCGGTATGCGCTGTCTGCCGGACTTGGCGCCATCGCTCTGATTCTTATTGTATTGGCATTTCGCATGCTCGGCGTCTATTGCAGTCTCCTCAAAACAAAACTGTCAATGAAAGAACGCCTTTTCTGCATGATCGCTTTCATCCCAAAAGCAACAGTTCAAGCGGCGATCGGCGGCATCCCGCTGCTTTTAGGATTGCGGTGTGGTAATATTGTACTGACAGTTGCGGTGCTGTCCATTCTGATTACGGCACCGTTGGGCGCGTTTGGCATAGACATTACCCATAAACGCCTATTGCATCAACAGGAGGCGGACGAATAACATGCAGAAAATTCTTATTCCGATTGACGGATCACAGCAGAGCCTTCGGGCGGTCGATCTGGTTAAAAGCATGGCGGCGGCGGACGCCGTTGAAATCTTTGTGATCATGGTGCGTGAAGACATCGACGCCATGCGCTCCAAAGAAGAGCTTGAGGAAGCGAGGCAGGAACTCGTCCCATGTTTGAACGCCGCGGCGGATCGCCTTAATGAATATTCCGTAAAAACAAGAGTTCTGTTTGGCCGGGCCGGAGAAGAAATACTACACTTCGCCGAAGAACATGACGTGGACATAATCGCCATGACGAAGTCAACCAGACAGCATTGGTCCATTTTTGTTGGCTCTGTAACGACCCATATTGTCAAGCATGCCAAATGCATCGTAATGATCGTGCCGGACATCACACAAAAATGATGGGTTTATGAACCGCTCCTGGCGGCAAAGAAAAGACTGGGGGCATACCGCGTTGGTATGCCCCGTTTTTATTGCGCGTTGATGACGAACACGATATGGCCTTTTCATTATCACGATTGCCCTGTTTTTGGCTTGCAACAATGCGATCTGTCGGAAGGCGTTTTTCAACGGTCTTCGTTTTCGCTTTCGCCTTCGTTGCTGCTCTGATTCGCAGCGCTGCTTGTCAGCCATTTTGGCTTTGTGAAGATCAGTGCGCCGATGGTCTGGCGCAAAAACCGCTTGGTTTTCGGATCGATGTCCTTTGTGGCATTCAGCACCGCCACGGCTTTTTTAAACCAGTCCTCCGTCAAATCCATCAACGTATTGGCGTTGGTCGCCCGAACGATCTGATAGATGGAGTCTACGAACAGCGCCCGCTGTTCGTTGCTAAAAGCGCCGATCCATTTGTCCAGCTTCGCGTTGAGGTATGTGGCGCTGCTGGAAAGCCTTTGCGCATAGCGGAAATCGTCCCCTTCGATCTCCCATGAAAACGGGTCATGCTGGAAAAACCAGAACTTGTTGCTCTCCACAATGGCGTATTCGCCCTTGTGGTACAGCATCATCCCGATGACGGACGATTGCGGTACGGTCAGGTGTATCAGCTCGCGGATTGCCTTGTAACGCTCGCTCTGGATCACCGATTCCGGGAAGCCGGGGCCGTCGTGGCTGTATATCTCCGATATTTTTGCGTGGTGCGCTTCTGCGCATTCCATCGAGGCGTACACCGCCAAATTGCCGCCCTTGGAATGCCCGCCCAAGCGCAGCGTATTTGGCAGGCGCTGGGCCATACGGTTTAGGTATTGCACGCTTTCCGTCTGCGCGGGAATCGGGCAAAGATAGGTCATGTTGAAATCTTCTTTCCAGCCCACGACCGAATTGTCCGTACCGCGAAAAGCGACATACGCGGTGCCGTCGGGCAGAAAAAAAGTTGTCGCCGAAAACTGTTTCTGTATGGCTTCGTCAAACTGATCGACATGCCCGCCCACCAACAAATCGCGGTAGCGCGGATTGACCAAAAGCGCGTCCAACAGATCCTGTTTTACTTTCGCGTCGCGCAGGTTCAACAGCAGGCTTTCGGCGTTGGATTCCAGCACGCGCCCCAAAGGTACGGACTCGTCCGTATCAATGCCCGGTACCAGTCCGTCAAAGCGAAAATACGCAGCTGTCGAGAGAATAAGGCTATCCACGGTACAAAACTGTTTGTCCGTAAACGGCCTTTGCTCACTGAGTGCATAATCCACAATGTTTTTCATGCGAAAGCCCCCAAAACGGGAAGGATCGGTTCAAGTGTAAAGCATGGCGGTAAAAAAGTCCATCGCGCCAAAGCGCAACAGACGGTTGTTAAATTATGGATGAAGCGATATCATGCGTTGATATACCTTAAACACGGTGTTCATGTTTCTTGATGTCAAAACGCTTTTATATCGTGCGTCGCCCAGCACGTGATAGCCGAATTCGGATGTCAGTGTCGCGCCTTTGGGCACGATCCAGAACGCGCCCTGTGTGTGCGGCATCCATTGCTCGTTTTTCTCATGCTGCATCGCCTCAAAACGTCCCGTCAGGTCCTGGATGGTTTGCTTGTCGTCGCAGAACAGGAAGTATTGATGGCAGCCTTCGGGCACGCTCATGGCTTCGGCGGAGGCGCAGATCTGTGCAAGATCTTCCTCGTCGCGCAGCAGCACATACGCCTCATAGCCGAAACGTCGGCTAAGCTCACGCTCTATCGCGTCCTTGAGCTCATCTTTGTCTTGTTGCATATCGGGAGCAGTCGCTATGACATTGCCCGTCGCAAGCTTGGTCTGAACAGAGGTAAACCCCATGTCCAAAAAAGCCTGCCGCAAATCTTCCATCTTGATGCGGATGCTTCCGATGTTTATTCCCCGAAGAAACACGCAAATCGTTTCCGCCACTGCATAATCCTCCCGATGCCGTACCGCTATCATACCATAGAATGCCCAAACCTTGGGAAAATGATAGCTCTGTCAAGAAGCAGTGTGCTCTGATACAATAAAGGCAAACCGAAAGGGATGATGGGATGAAACAGGTTTTCGCACCCGGATGCGCGCTGCAATTGTACAAGCCGCAGCTGGCGCAAAGGACATCGGAGTTTTTAAACAGCCGGTTCGGCTTACTTGCTGAACATGATATCTGCTGCCATTTTGATCCGCGAATTTGCGATACTCAAATCATCACCGTCTGTTCGGGCTGCGAACGGCGGTTCCGTACGCTGTATCGGGGCATTGAAACCATTTCGCTGTGGGAAGTGCTGGACGGATGTCCGGATTTTCCGTTTCCCGATTATCGTGCCGTAAAGATGTCCATCCATGACGCGTGCCCGACCAAATCACAGTTCAGGGTGCTCCGCGCGGTGCGAAGCCTTTTATCGAAAATGAACATAGAGGTCATCGAGCCCGAAAACACCGGATCAAACGCTGTTTGCTGCGGCGACAGCTATTACGGGCAACTGCCCGTCAAAGAGCTTAAAGCGAAGATGGCGGAACGTGCAGCGCAGATGCCGTGTGAAGACGTGGTTGTCTATTGCATTTCCTGCATCAAGGCAATGCATATAGGCGGCAAAGCGCCGCGATACCTGTTGGATCTGCTCTTGGGGGAGAAGACGGATTGCGCTCTTTGCGAACCGGATGCATGGCATGCGGCTCTGGACGGATACAAAAAAACCCATCGGGGATAGTTATAGGCTATCCCGGATGGGTTTTTAAGAAAATCAGCCGGATGCTCTACAGCACAACCACCCTGTCCCTGCCTTCGTTTTTGGCGCGGTATAGCGCGGTGTCGGCTCTTTTAAGGATTTCTTCGCTGGTTGTGCCGTCATCGGGATACGCGGAAACGCCGATGGAGATCGTGCATTTCCCAAGCGGTCTGCCAAGATGGTACACCAAAAGATCCTTTACGCCCTGCCGCAGGCTCTGTGCCCTGTCCCCGGTCTCCGCAAGGGAAGCGCCCGGCAAAACGGCTACGAACTCTTCTCCGCCATAGCGGCACACGATGTCCGCCCCCCGTGTGCTTTTAACTAGGTATGCGCCAAGCTCCCGCAGCAGCGTGTCTCCGGCGTCGTGGCCGGAAATGTCGTTGAAGTCTTTGAAGTGGTCGATGTCGAACATCATGATGCCCACGGGCTTTTTCTCCCGCCCGGCCCGGCTCAGTTCCCGGTCCAGCGTTTCTTCCATATAGCGGCGGTTGAACAGCCCCGTCAGGGAATCCCGGATGGATTGCTGGCGCAGGGCATCGCGCAGTTTCAGGTTGGACAAAGCCATCGCGATATGCTCCGCCATCTCCAGAATAATCTGTATCCTTCGCTCGCTGCTTTGCAGCTGTGCCAATCCGTGATAATCGTCGTTGACGGACACGCTGTTCAAATGCAGGATTCCCATAAACTCGCCGTTGGCCATCATCGGCGTACAGAGCGTATCGATGTCCTCCGGGCCGTTCATATGGCCGCAAAGCAGCCCCGGGTGTTCCATGTCGACAAGGTGCGGCCGGTTCCGGCGAATGCCCCAGCAGTCGGACGGCACAAAGACATCGTTGGTATACGGCGGGTCGCCCCATATTTGGGCGGCTTCAACCAGATCCCTGGACGAATTAAACAAACAGATCGCGCCGCGGCTTTGCGGATACAGTACCCTGACGTACTGGGCACCGATGGCGCAGATTTCGCTTAGGGTTTGGCAGCTTTGCAGGTGCTCTCCCATGCCGCTTATTTGCTTCATCTCCCAGGTTCTTTCCTCAAGATCGCTGATCCATCTGTTAAGCTTATGATTCGCTTCCTTAAGCTCGATCTCCGCCCTCTTGCGTTCTGTGATATCGATGCCGGTGGCGATGACGTATTCCTCTTTGTTTTCATTGTCCAGTAAAACCGTGCTCGTCCAGGAGATAAGATGCCTTGAGCCGTCCTTCGTTCGCCATACGCTTTCGTGCGTGATCGGATAGATGCCGGAAAACAGCTCCGACAGCCTTGTTTTGGCACCGTCAGCGTCTTCGGTAAGCGTATCCCAGATATATTTTCCAATGATCTGCTCGGCGGTGTAACCTGTATTGACTTCACAAGCCCTGTTAAACCTGCTGATCTGTCCGTTGCGGTTGAGAATCATCACCAGCGAAGCGGTCGTGTCGAGAATCGCGTTGGAAAAGTCGCGCTCCTTAATCAGCGCTTCTTCGATCCGTTTGATATGGGATATTTCGCGAATCGAGTTCAGCAAAATTTCCTGTTTGCCTTTGTATTGGATGATGTCGGTATTGATCAGCACCGATATCTCATACCCGCTTTTATGCATAAATTTTGTCTCATAGTCACGGACATAGCCGATTTTACCGGCAAAATCCAAAAGCCGCTGCCTTTCCTGCGGGTCAACATAAAAACTGACGGCGGCATTGCTTTTTATTTCTTCTTCCGTATAGCCCAACAATTCCGCAATGGCATGGTTGTAAGCAAGAATGTTTCCGACAGAATCCGTTACGGTAATACCGATTGGGACGTTGTTGAAAAGCAGGTCGTACTGTTCCGCCGACTTGCTTAAATCTTCCTGTATCTGTTTGTATCGGGTAAAATCGTACATCGATATGAGCAGGACCTGTTCGCTTTCCAATTCGATGCTGTCGGCGTTTAAAAGGACGATGGCGATCGTACCGTCTTTTCTAAGGATGGGCGCTTCAAAATCCCGAACGGCGCCGGTCTTTAAAAGCTCGGCAATAAGGCGTGATCGGTCGTCCTTGTTGGCATACAAAGAACCGCTGTTCATCTTCGCCAGTTCCTCTTCGGAATAACAAAGCTCCTCGCAAATGGTTTTGTTCGTGTGCAAAATATTCCCCTGCATATTTGTGATGGCAAGCCCTATAGGCGCATTGTCAAAGAGGAATCGGAACGGTTCCGATGCGTGCGGTAATTCCTTCGCCTGCAACAGCTCGTCGATCCTGGCGTTGAGCGCTTCAACGCGATCCGACAATTGCGCTTTGGTCATATCCTGTGCACTCATGATAACCCTCCCGAACCGCTTGTCCAAACACAAAATAAAGCGCCGCGAAAAGCGCCATTTTAAGCCAATCGTTCCAACTATTATTCCAATAAACGGTATAGTGCATTATATCATGATTGATCTGTGCAATAAACTGTTTTTTACAAATTTCGACAAGGATTTTGGAGATATTTTCCATTTTGTCAAGCATGGGAAATCAAACGGAAAAGAAACGAGACGGGTAGGGTAAACCGAAATAGAGACATATGAAAAAACCACAATACAAAACAACGAATTGTGGCATTTATAGCAGAAAGCGAAATTGTACGCGTCGAATCGGTCGATGCGCTACACGTGTTTGTTCAGTCTGTGCGCCATCGCTTCCGCATCGAAATACGGTTCCATGCAAAAATAGTGATCATTCAGATACTCGTTGATGGCCCTGTCCAATTGCGCACTCTGTTGCGCGTTTGAATCTGTCTTTAGGGTATCCAGGCCCTTTGCGATGGTCTGGTAGACATCATGGAAAAGCTCTTTGGTATGTTGGTATTCAACGCCGCAATAGGTGCAGGCGTTGTTGTGGGCTTGCGCGAAATGGGCGCTGGTATAGGCACCGCATCTGGGGCAATATACCAGGACGTTTTTATCCACGCAGACCTTGCTGCCATAGAGCGTGTTGAGGGCGACGTTGTAAAGATAACTGGCCTTCACGAGATCGATATATTGCTGCGTCGAATGATCCTTTTCCATATCCGTCATGTTGAACCACTTGTCGCGCGTCATGATCGGAATGATTTTGCCTTTGCACATCGAACAGAGTTTGTCCAATTGATTCATAATGGCGAAATGGCAGCAGCGTTCACAGATCGTTATAATCTCCGTCTCTTCGGATGGTTCGTCAGCCGGTGTTGTTTGTTGTGTTAAAGCCCCGCAATGAGGACATTGCACTGACTTTTGTGCGTCCAAGACTGCGTTGCATATGGGGCATTGGATCAAAGCCATCGGTAAACCCCCGGAGATTCTCCTGTTGAATTTCCATCATTCTAATACTCGGTTGGGGGTTTTGCAATACAAAGGTTTTGCGGCGTTGCGTTTTAGCCAAAAACGGGAAACCGTCTTCGCTGCTGCGGCACGCCGCCCGTCCGTCTTGGAAAACCAAACCGGAAACACAACCCCACGGCATCCTTTCAAAAATGGCACATCGGCTGCGAAACAGCGATGAATTTGTCGAAATATATAAAACAATACAATATTATAAATGACAATACTTTCTGATATGATTATACTTGAATGCCTATCCGTAGGATTTGGGCTGCAAAGGATTGAGATATTTTTAAAAGTTACTTGACGTAGGCAGTCTGCACTGCTATTCTATATATCGGAAGGCGATATAACGACAAACGGTATAACGTCAGACGATTGAAAGAGAGGCTCGCATGGACACCTTTGCATTGACTGAAGCGGTATTCTACATCCTGCTTTCGCTCTATACACCGCTGCACGGGTACGGCATTATGCAAAATGTGTCGGTTTTGAGCAACGGACGCGTGAACCTTGCTGCCGGCACACTCTACGGTGCACTGAACACCTTATCGGAGCGCGGCTGGATCATGGCGCTGCCGGAAGGGCAAGGTGAGCGGAAGAAGGAGTATGTTATAACACAGAGCGGAAAAGACGCCGTGAAGAGAGAAATCATACGGCTTCAGGAGTTGTTGCTCAACGGTCTGAGCGTGGTTGGAGGGAATGGATGATGAGACGCGTAGTATGGAAAGTGATGTTCGCCTGGCAGGCAGACAAGGAAGAGGCATGGATAAACAGCATGTCTTGTGACGGATGGGCGTTGGTCTCGGTGGGGATTTTTCGCTATGTGTTCGAGGCGTGCCAACCGGGTGAATATACATACCGCATCGAATTGCTTGCCAATCATGCGGCGGATGCAAAGAGCATCGAATACCTTCATTTTCTGCGAGACCTGAACATCCAAACAGTCGGAAGCCTTTTCCGCTGGGTATACTTGCGCAAGCGGACAGAGCAGGGGCCTTTTGAGCTCTATTCCGGCGTGGATTCGCGCCTCGCCTATTTCAAGCGCATGCGCGCATTTTTTCTGTCGCTGTTTGTGTGTGAGTTCAGCATCGGCATATCCAACCTCGTATTGGCAATAGCGTCGGTCAACCGTATCCAGATGATAAATTTCGTCTGTGCCATTGGGCTGTTAACCATTGCGGTCTTCTTGGGCATTGCACTTAAAAAGCAGACGGATACTATCAACGTGCTTCAAAAAGAGCAGGCGATCCGGGAGTAAGAAAAGTCCCGACATCATGCATCCGACATCGTCTATCCAAATGTCTTGTTTAGCACCGGCTTCGTCAAAAACGGGTGAAGACCCTATTTCCTGACTTCTTGGAGGGCGTGTTTAGATCCGTCGTTCCGTTTAGCAAGAAAGCGGCAGATAGCTTATGTGTCTGCCGTCCTTTTTTTGCCGGAACCTGCTGTGAACAGCTGGATGTCGATAAAAAACATACTGTCAACATGAGTATGCACAGCAGAAGCATATCGCTGAAATGTATTATTGAGTAGAAATTGGTATAATAAATTTATAGTAGAATATGGAGGAATGATATGTTATAGTGTGATTGTATTTGTTTGAAAACATCAATTTATAGGAATTCATGTCAAATGTGAAACCATTCAATCAATATAAAGGTGGTGTTAGTATGAAAAAGCTCTTTATGTTTTTTGTCATTCTTCTAAGCCTTACAGGTTCATTTCAAACAGCATCCGCAGCAGTACAGGGCGAAGAAGTGAAAATCAAGGATGACTATACGGACATGAATTTTGTTTTGCCAGAGGGATGGAAAAAGGAAAGTTTCGAAAGTACCGACGACATTACACAATATGAATTTGGTAACAACAAAAATGATATGCTTATCTTCGGATATATAGATGTCTGGGCAGCAGTACCGGAGAATGAGCGTCAGGGGTATACTCGAAACGACTTTAACATCAGCGTGCTTACCAAAGACGACATAAAAGAGATTTTTACGCAAATGAGCCAGAATATCTCTAGTCAATTTAAAGGGTACAATGTTAAAACCACTACGTCTGATGTGGTTAAAGAAATGGTAAACAGCACTGAGTATTACAAGATCAATGGAACCATATCCGCGACACTTGGCGGGAAAAAGATATCGAAATTTATGGAATATTACATATATTGCAACAAAGGCATTCTGTATATGTTTTTCTACGGCGGGGACGAAAGCTCATCCGGATATAAAGATTATAAGGCACTTTTACAGTCCGTTCGTTTCAACAACCTTGCAACAGCAGCCCCGGTTGAGACTTACAATTCCGTAAGGACATACGATGATCCGGTTGGATCGTGGTTTGCTATAAGTCTTCTGTTTACGGTGTCTGTCTATACGCTCCCTATTATCGTATACCGTTTTCTTATACTTAAAAAACCGATGCCAAAAACAAAAGCCAATAAGGTAGTAATCATCTACGGAATCTGTGCATTTATTGCCGGATGTATTATTGGTTCATTGATTGGCGACTATAAGCCTGGAATAGCAATACTATTTTGGAGCTACGTTAATAAACGGATTCTGACGTTCGGGTACGTCCCGGAAGCATCCGATACGCAAGCTGCAGCCAACGATTCCGCTGCATAATCCCTTTCTGAACAATACAATCCGGTAAAGATAAAAGTTGTAAAAAAAAGCGCCCGAATTCTTAATCGGGCGCATAGCTTTCTCATATGCTGCAATAAATCGTTAAAGGGTCTATTTGAGAACCAGGTATGCAAACACCGGGTCGTGGTCGGAAAGCGACGTCGGAACGATGCGCGTATTGACCACCTTAATGTTCTTGGTCACGATGATATTGTCGATCACATTGTTTTGGATGCCGTTGCCGAAGCAATCCACATAGGCGGTATCGCGCTTGTTGATGATGGTATAGCTGCTGCCAAGCGGCGCAAACTCCTCTGCCTGGGCGTTGAAGTCCCCAAAGAGTATCTTGTACTTGTTCGTGTCCTTTTTCATGATCTGCGCGACCTCGGCAAACTGCTGCGCACGGATTTCCGCTGTTTGATAGGTAAAGTGTGTATTGTATATCGACACCCGTTTGCCGTTGATGGTGACCACTGTCTTTAAAAGGACGCGCGGTTCGAAGCCTCCACTTTGAAGTTTATAGATTTTGTCGCCGCTTATGCGGTAACGCGAAAGGATGCCGATGCCGTATTTTGCACCGCCTGAAAAATCGATTGTGCTGGCAAACTTCGAATAGGGCATCTTCTGGGTCTTCAGGCTTGCCAGATTGTCCACGATGCTCTTTGAGGTATAATCCTGATACGCTTCCTGAATGGCAAGGATATCGGGCTGCTGGTTGTTTACAAGCCTGCCCTGCATCGGAAGGTTGTCATAGCCGCGCTTGATGTTCCATGTGCCCAGGGTCAGTACATTGCGCGAGATATAAAGCGAATAGCGGATTGCTCCGTTGATTTTGATCCTGACCGTCTTCATGCCGCCGGAAGCAATGGTGAGGGTATAGCTGCTTTTGCCCGAACCGTTGATGTCGACTTTGACCCCGCTATTCGCCTTGACCTTGATCGTAACGGAAGATTTTGTCGCGGCGACGGCATAGCCGTATTCGCCCGGCGAGAAAGAGGGGGACAGCGTTCCGCCGCTTACGCTAAGGGAGGATAGCTGCGTATCGTCCACCTTCGGCAACACGCTTAGGTATTTGGTCTGAACGTAGGCGGTCTGTCCGTCGTAGCTGACCTGATGCCAGCCGGAACTCGCGTTCTGCTTCAACACTGTAAGCGTCGCACCCTTTTTGGCGGTGCCCAGCGAAGCGGCTTTGGAGGATGGCGTGCTGCGAAGCGTGACATAGTCTTTGACGTTGACGACAGTGCCGCTATAGCTCAGGTTGTATTGATCCAGCGAACAGTCAAACGAAAGATACAGTCTGTTGACATAGCCTGTTTTGCCGTTGTATTCCACTTTGTGCCACTGTGCGTTTACGTTGAGTTGCAGAATATTGACGACGGTACCGTTGCCCAGTTTGCAAATGACGGCGCCGTTGGACTTCGCTTCCCGGCGCAAAGCGACATTGGATCCGACGATCGTACCACGGTCTATGCCTGCGGCAGCGGTGGATTTGGGCGCACAAAGGAGAACCGAGCCGCATACCAGCAACGCGAAACAGAGCAGTAGGATTCCTATTTTCTTTTTCATTTGCATTCTCCTTCGCTTCTCTTGCTCAAAGCCGGGCCGGTCTCTTTTATGAACCTGGATAACGGACGGATGCCAAATTCGTGGATGAAGAGATCATACACCATTCGGACAAATATTTCAAATAGATTACAAAAATATATTTATTTTATGAGAAATAAAAGCCCCGCTTCTTTCAAAGCAGAGCCTTCATGTTAAAATTGAGGTCGTTTTCTCTTGCATCTCATCCAACTTGAACAAATCCAGCGACATGCGCGGTGGATTTGGATGCAATGATCGCCCAACTTACATACTTCCCAAATCGACGAAAAACATCAGTTTTTCGTCGAAGCGCTATGCGCCAAGATATGCCTTCCGTATCCGGTCATCCTCCAAAAGGGCGGAGGCCTTGCCCTCCATCGCGATATGCCCGGTCTCGAGCACATACGCCCTGTCAGCGACGGACAGCGCCATCTTGGCGTTCTGTTCCACCAGTAAAAGCGTGATGCCCGCTTCGTGCAAAGTCCCGATGATGTGAAAGATGGATTTGACAAGGATCGGGGAAAGCCCCATGGACGGTTCGTCCATCAGCATCATTTTGGGGTTGCACATCAAAGCTCTGCCGGTCGCAAGCATCTGCTGTTCGCCGCCGGAGAGGGTGCCGGCAAGCTGTTTGCTGCGCTCCTTCAGTCTCGGGAAATAAGTGAACACTTTCTGAAGGTTCTCCTGCTCCCGGGCTTTGTTTTTCAGCACCATCGCGCCCATTTCAAGGTTTTCAAGCACCGTCATACGCGCGAATACATGCCGTCCTTCCAGAACATGCGCCATGCCAAGCGACAGGATCTTGTTCGGGTCGGTCTTTAAAAGGTTGATGCCGTCGTATTCGATCTCGCCCGAAGTCACGGGGTTAAGCCCAGAGATGGCGCGCAGGACGGTGGTTTTACCCGCTCCGTTGGCGCCGATGAGCGATACGATCTCTCCTTGGTCAACATGCAGGGAAATGCCCTTGATGGCATGGATGGCGCCATAGGAGACATGAAGGTTTTTAATTGTAAGCATGCTATCCTCTCCTAATCGCCAAGATAGGCCGCAATGACCTTGGGGTCGCAGGCGATCTCGGACGGCGTCCCATACGCGATGGGGATGCCGTAGTCGATCACCATGATTTTCTCGCAGATGTTCATCACAAGGCTCATATCGTGCTCGATCAAAAGGATCGTGATGCCGAATTTCTCCCGTATCAGCTTGATGCTCTCCAGCAGTTCCGCCGTTTCGGTCGGGTTCATGCCCGCCGCCGGTTCGTCCAACAGCAGAAGCTTCATGTTGGTCGCAAGCGCGCGCGCTATCTCAAGCTTGCGCTGCTGCCCGTAGGGAAGGTTGGAGGCGATATAATCCGCTTTGCCTTCCAATCCGAACAAGGCCAAAAGTTCCATCGCGTTGTTGTACAGATCCGCCTCGGTTTTGAAGAACGACCCGGTGCGAAAAACTGTCGCTGGCAGCCCGTATTTAATGTCCTTGGTGCATGCGGTGATCACGTTTTCCAACACCGTCATCTGCTTAAATAGACGGATGTTCTGGAACGTGCGCGCGATGCCCGAAGCCACGATCTGGTGCGTCTTTTTGCCGTTTAGCTTTTTGCCGTCAAAGACGATCTCGCCTTCGGTTGGCTGGTATACGCCGGTCAACAAATTAAATACCGTCGTCTTGCCGGCACCGTTGGGGCCGATAAGCCCGATGAGCGTTCCTTCTTCGATGTCAAGATCAAAGCCCGAAACGGCTTTCAGGCCGCCGAAGGAGATGCCAAGCCCGCGGATGGACAATAAGGCTTCAGCCATTGGTTTCGCCCTCCTCGCTTTCAATTTGCTTCTTCTTAAACTTCGGGTGCTTCAGCCACTGGAGGAAATTATACAGCGAGAACTCGTAGCGCCCGAAAATGCCGGTGGGGCGGAAGATCATCATCAAAATGAGCACCACAGAATAGATAAGCATGCGGTACTGGTCGAACGCACGCAGAAATTCCGGTAAAATTGACAGTACGATGGCGGCTATGACCGAGCCCGACAACGACCCCATGCCGCCGACGATGACCATGATGACGTATTCCGTGGATTTCAGAAAATTGAAATCGTCCGGTTGTATGGTGCCAAGCCCGCGATGGGCGTAGACCGCGCCCGCGACGCCTGCGAAGATGGCCGATATGGTGAATGCCAGCACCTTGTAATAGGTCGTGTTAAGTCCCACGGAGGAGGCTGCGATATCGTCGTCCCGGATGGCTGTGATCGCCCGTCCGTATTTGCTGCGCACGAACGTGAACAACACAGCGACGCTGATGACGGTTATGCCATAGATGATATAGGTGTCGTTGAAGCGCGCAATCCCGATCAACGCCTGTCCGGCCGATCCGTTGGAAAGGCCCTGACCGCCCATGAACTTGATGTTCTGTATGATGACCCGGATGATTTCACCGAATCCAAGCGTGATGATGGCCAGATAGTCACCGCGAAGGCGCAGCGCCGGAATGCCCACGATCATGCCAAAGAGCCCCGCCATGGCGGCGCCAAAGACAATGACAATCAAATAGAGCAGTATGCCCGAGATACCGGCTTCAGCAAAGATGCCCGCCTGGATCAGCGCTTTGGACAAAAGGGCCGAGGAATAGGCGCCGATCGCCATGAATCCCGCATGTCCCAATGCGATCTGTCCCAGAAACCCCGTCGCGATATTCAGCGACGTAACCATCAAAATCGCATAAAAGCATTGGTTGATGATGCCGCCGTAATAGTTGTTGATAACGCCGCTTTCTTTTAGAAGGACGAGTATGCCCAACACGGCAAGCAGGCCGATAAGAGCGGTAAGTGTTTTTTTGCGGTTGGTTGTGCGATCTATCATCACTTACACCTTCTCTCCCACGTTTTTGCCTAAGATGCCGGCAGGCTTGACCAAAAGAACGATGATCAAAATGGCGAACACGATGGCGTCGGAGAATGCCGACGTGATGATGCCGCCGGTCAGCGTCGCGCTGTATGCCTTGCTTAGGCTTTCCACAAGGCCGATGGTGATGCCGCCCAGCATTGCGCCGGGGATGCTGCCGATGCCGCCCAACACCGCTGCGATAAACGCCTTTAAGCCAAGCATATATCCCATGGTGGTCGTGACGGACGGATACTGCGAGCAGTACATCAGCGCCGCGATCGCAGCCAATCCGGAGCCGATCGCAAACGTGATGGAGATGGTCCGGTTGATGTTGATGCCCATCATCAGCGAAGCGTCCTTGTCCTCCGATACGGCGCGCATGGATCTGCCCATCGCCGTATGGTTGACAAACATTGTCAGTCCGATCATCACGATGATGCCGATGACGATGGTGATGATGGTATTGCCGGAAAATCCGAGGATATTCGGCATAGAGAAAATCGTGCCGACATTCTTTGGATTCGCTCCAAAGATCGTCTGCGCGAGGTTTTCCAATAAAAGGCTCATGGCGATGGCGGTAATAAGCGTAGACATCTTGTTGCCGCGTTTTCGAACGGGACTGTACGCCAATTTTTCCACCAGCACGCCGGTTGCGGAACAGACTGCCGTTGCGATGATCACGGACATCCAAGCCGGCATGCCAAGACTTACCATGAGCGGTATCGTGAACACAAGCGTGTACCCACCAACCATGATGAAGTCCCCGTGTGCAAAGTTGATGAGCCTGATGATGCCGTATACCATGGTGTATCCCAACGCGATCAGCGCATAAATGCTGCCCACTTTGAGTCCGTTGATCACTTGCTGGATAAATAGCATAAGGCCACCCAAAGCTGTGCCCTCCCTTTTCATTGAGTATTGCTGCGAATCAGCCGAATCATGGAGCGACACGGGGTCAAATGGTACCCCGTGTCGCAATCGACGTCTTAATTCTGCTGTGTTATTGTACGGTGGCCTTCCAGACCAGTTTGCCATCTTTGTACTCGATTATGGCGCAGGGTTTGGTCGGGGTGTTGTTGGCGTCAAAGGTGAATTTGCCCGTTACAACATCAAAGGTGCCGGCTTTCATGGCGGCAACGATGTCCGCGGTCTTGGCGGAACCCGCTTTTTCAATGGCTTGCTTGAGCATATACACGGAGTCATATCCCAACGCTGCCAATGCGTTCGGGGTCTCGCCGTTGTACTTTGCCTTGTAGGCGGTTACGAACTTCTGCACTTTTGCTGCGGGATCATCGGCTGCATAGTGGTTGGTGAAGAACGTATTGTTGTACAGGCTCTTGTCGGCTTTCATGGTGCCTTCGGTGCCATCCCAGCCGTCCGCTCCGACCATCATGCCGGTAAAGCCTGCTTCACGCGCTTGCGGTACGATATACGGACCGACTGCGTCATAGTAATAGGGAACGAAGATCGCTTCCGCACCCGAAGCCTTGATGTTGGTCAACTGGGTGGAGAAATCGGTATCGGAGGTGGAGGAAGAGCTCTCTTCTTTGACGATGGTGAGCCCGAGCGTCGCGGCAGCTTTCTTGAAGCCGTCACGCATTCCGCTGGAATATGCGTCGCCGGAAGCATACAGAATGGCTACCTTCGTTTTGCCCTGTTGCGCAATGAACTTTGCGGCAATGGAGCTCTGGTAGGAGTCGGCATAGCAAGCGCGGAATACGGTTGTTTTGCCCTTGGTCACATCATCATTGGTGGCGGTGGGGGTTAAAAGCAGCATCTTGTCCTTGTCGGCAAGCGTTGCAAGACCTTGTGTAACGCCGGACGTAACGGAGCCAAGAATCGCGACAACGCCCTGACCTACGAGCTTGTTGTAGGCGTTGGCGGCTTCTGTCGAATCCTTTTTGTCATCCATGTATTGGATAACTTCGAGTTTGCGTCCGCCCAGTACACCGCCTGCCGCGTTGATTTCCTCAACTGCAAGCTTCTCTGCATTGGCAACCGCAGTGCCGTATACGGCCAGACTGCCTGTGAGGGGTCCGATGCTGCCGATTTTGATGTTGCTTGTGTCTTTCGCGGTGCCGCAAGCGGTCAGCGAGAACAGCATAGCCACAGCCAAAACCAGGCCGATGAGTTTGAGACTTCTCTTCATGGGGCGTTCCTCCTTCAAAAATTCGGATGATTTCATGCCAGGACGGTATGAAAGGGAGTCCTTGGCATTTGTTATGAAAAGGGGAAAAACAAAAGGACATCCAGTAATATGCCCGCACGCCTTCGTATAGTATTCTCCGCTTCTCTTGCAATTTAATATAGCAATACGATGAAGTAATGTCAATAGATTGGCGTTGCGATGTCGGCTTTACAAGGCAATGTGGCAAATAATACATGCCATATATGCAGCCATCGCAAGCTGTCTGAAAACGGCGCAAACGAACGTCCGTTCTATGGAGCGCACAATGCCATACTTTGAATATTAAAAATGAATTTACAGAGGAATATAGATAGGTTTTGGGATGTTGTTTTTGAGTTGTTCAAAAAACCGGAGCAGCGCAGGCAGCAGTTCAAAGAATGAACCAAAGAAATAAAAAAAGCCCGTATACCGGGCTTACGCAAAGTCTTATACAACCGATATTTTGTTGAAAAGATCGATGAGCTTTTCAAGGTTGTCAATCCGGTTTTCCTGTACACGGATGATGTTCTGGTATGCCGCTTTGAGGGCAGCGTAGTTTTTGGATTTGAGGTTGCCGCGCAGAATCTGTTTCTCCTTGAGCATCTTGATGTTGGAATTGCCAAAATCGATGCGTATTTGGTTGACTTGCGCCACAAAATCGCTTATTTTTGTCAGCCGGTCGGCGCTTACTTTGGCGACATCCGCCTTAAGCGCATCGATATGCGCAAGCGCCAATTGCCTTGCCGTCACAAGATCGGCTTGCAGTGTCTTTATCTGCCGCCGGTTGGAAGCGATCTCGTCGAGCAGCGGCTGAACCTCTTTTAAAAACGCTAGGCGTTGTGCAATTATATCCGGATTGCTGGTTGCTTTCGGGGTTTTGGTCGGTTTCGGCGTGCTCACGGGAGGCACCGAAAGAGGCTCGGCAAGCGCGGTCAAGGAGCCAAACAACAGCGAAAAAGCGAACACGAACGCTAGGATGACAAAGAAACTTTTTTTCATATCATTCGCTCCTTCACTCAATTTTTCCGGGGTCAAGATCGGAATTATCCAGATCCTCCAGGTGTTCGGCAGCGTCGAACGCGTCATCGATCTGCTTGGCAAGACTGTCCAGAACTGCTTGCTTTTCCTTATCCGAGACGGCGTTGCTGGATTCCGCTATGATCACGCTGCCTGATATCGGCGTCGGTTGTGCCGTGATATCGGGATTGCCCGTCGGGACAGCACTTGGAGCGGGATTTTTCTTTGTACACGCAATTAAGAGTGCCACGCAGAGTGCAACGGCGCAAATGGACAGGAACTTTCTCATGGCATCTCCTTATCCGCACTCCGCACTGAGTGCATTGTAGGTTCCAGGTGTAAAGCAAAATCGGATAAAATGTAAATAATACGTAAATATTATAGTACATTTGGGATGGTAAAGACAAATCTCGTGCCATCCTGCTTATTGGAGCTTGCACAAACGGTGCCGCCGTGGGCTTCCACATAGGTTTTTACAATGCTCAGCCCCAGTCCGTACCCGCCTATCTTTGCGTTGTCCGATCGGTAATACCGGTTAAACACGTGCGGAAGATCGCTCAAAGCGATGCCTTCGCCATAATCCAGCACGCTTACCTCGACATGATCATCCCCGCCTGTCGCGGATATGGTGACGGTACCGCCTGTCTGGGAGTATTTGACGGCGTTGTTGATCAAATTATACAACACCTGCTGAAGCTTGCGCTCATCCGCATTAATGGTAAGATTTGGCGGGATTTCCGTTTTCAGCTTTATTCTCTTTTCGGCAGCCGCGTTGGCGTTGGCTTCGATGGCATCCCGTACCGCCCTTTGAAGCGGGAAGCTGGCAATGTTCAATTCCAGATTGCCGGCTTGGATCTTGGCGGATTCCAAGATACCTTCCGTTAAAGAACCCAGCCGTTTTGCTTCCGAACGGATGATTCCGATATATTTTTTATAGTCGGATTCCTTGATAACGCCGTCCGCCATGCCCCCGGCGAAACCTGAGATGGTGGTGATGGGTGTGCGAAGGTCGTGCGAGATATTGGATAAAAGCTCCGAACGAAGCCTTTCGTTTTTCAGTATTTTCTGCTTCATGGTGTTGAAGGAGTTGGCCAAAGCGCCAAGCTCATCACGCGTTCGTATCTTTATATCGGGCGCGTCCTCTCCCTGCGCCATCAGCCGCGACGCCTCGTCGATCTCACGGATGGGGCGGACAAGACGCCTTGAATACACAAAGATGACAATGCCGCCCATAAACATAAACGCCGCAGCCAGAAGGGCTATGATCAGGCGAATGTTGCCCACGATGGTGGATACGGTATGTTCCGGGGAGAACATAAGTATAGCGCCCCTGATGCCGGAGGCATCCCGCCACGGATAAGCGGCAAAAACTACCTGTGCTTCAAATTCCTTGGAATACTGGCGCTGTGAAAAAACGCTCTCCCCGTTTAGAACGCGGGTGAGCGCTTCATCGAGATAAGGATCGTCCAGCTCCTCGCCCAAATCGATGGTGCTCAGCGCTGCGATGTCCGCTTTGATGATATATATTTTGGTGTCCACGGTATATCCCATGGCGTTGAGAGCTTCGATGAGCTGCGCATGGTCGATGGTTCCGAGCTCATACGCATTCGCGAGCGCGTTGGCTTTCACCCCCACGTTGTTGAGCAGGTTATGCTTTTGGTTATACACATAATTGTTGGCGATCGTTGTGAGGAAGAAGGTCAGCGTCAGCATGATCGCAACAAGAATGAAAAGATAGGTGAAGAATATTTTTTGAAAAACGCTCTTAAACATCTATTCGCCCTCGAGTTTATAGCCGACGCCCCATACCGTTTTGATATCAAAGGTGGAGTTCTCGTCGAGAAGCTTTTTGCGAAGGGTCTTGATGTGCACATCCACCGTCCTTGTGTCGCCCGCGATATCGTAGTTCCATACCTTTTGCAAAAGTGTATCCCTGGTGAACACGATGTTTCTGTTGGTCAGGAAAAAATGCAGCAGCTGAAACTCCCGCGGCTTCAGGTCCACTGTTTGACCGTCTTTTTTTACTTCATAGGCACTGATGTTCATGCTGATATTGCCGATGGTTATGATATCCGGCAAAACATCCTGCGGTTTTGGCTTTTTAAGCCGCGCGTGAATGCGCACGATAACCTCGGCGGGTTCGAATGGCTTGACGATATAATCGTCCGCGCCGCAGGAGAATCCCTGTATCTTGTCAACGAGCATGTCCCGCGCTGTCAGCATGATGATGGGGATGTCCTTTTTTTGCTTCATGGCGCGGCACAGGTCAAAGCCCGCAACGTCCGGCAGCATAATATCCAGCAGCACGAGGTCATACGCTTGCGAATCATATTGATCAAGGGCAGTCTTTGCACTGTAGCACGCGTCGGTTTCAAAGCCGGCGTTTTGCAGGTAGATCTGCAGCAGCTCGCAAATATTTTTGTCATCGTCAACAACGAGAACCCTGTTCGTATGCGCCATACCGTAACCTCCAAACATCCCGATTATACCATTATTGTACTGTACCGCGGGCAAATATGCCATATTGACGAAAATACAAAATTCGACAATTCATCGTTTCGGACTTCTTCGGTATGGAAGACGCCAAATCTGTAAAAGATATCGCTTGTACATTTTGCATAACGGAATCGCCCGATGGAATCAAACATACTTTCGGCAAACCGGCAACGCATGGTATACTAATAACAAATAATGGAAGGGAGATGGTAGGATGTCGTGGGATATCATGATCGTCAAAATCGGGTATAGAAGAGAAAACTCCCCAAAGGTGCAGGAAGTGCTCTCCAAGTTCGGTTGTTCCATCAAAGTTCGCCTGGGGCTTCATGAGGCGGAGAACGTCTGCTCTGACGAAGGCCTTCTTATTTTGCAGCTCTGCGGTGACAGGCAAGAGATGAGCAAACTTGAGACGGCGCTTAACGCAATGGAGAATGTGTCGGCAAATTTGATCCATATGGAGTAGACAGCCAGTCGGCTCTTCATGGAATACACAAAAAGCACCGTTCCATCCGGAACGGTGCTTTTTGCTGTACAAAAGAAAAGATTTCCCAAGAATGGCGATTGAGACCGAGCGGCTCCCGTGTCCTATGCTGGGATGCCAATCGGATATTAATGCCTGTTGTACAGCGTGGTGAACATGGTCGCGTGCTCCAGTTCGTCCACCATCGCAAGATAGAACGTATCGCGAATCAACGGTTCTCTGGTGGAGAGTTGCACGTCACGGTAAAAACCGGCGGCTTCCAATTCGCCTTTTAAGGCGCTCAGCAGCCCCTGCCAGAAATCGGCGAACTGCACGGGCGTGATTCTGTATTGCGGCTTGCTTGCGAAGAGCTGCATAAAGAGGTTTTCAAAATACTCCAGATGGAACAGTTCGTCATCCCTTGCATGCGTGATAAAATCATGGCTCAAATCGTCCGGTGCGTAATGCAGGAGCCTTGTATAAAAATCAGCCGCCGTGGCTTCGTCCACAATGGATTTGTACAGCGCTTCGCGGAACTCCTGCTGTGTCATTTGTCCCAAAACAGGGATTTTGATCGGGCGTTGCATGGCCTTGCCTCCTTTGGTTTTCTTCTTTGACTATATGCGCATGCAACGGGGATCTAGCATTATAAATCCAATCGATCGTCCGCGGGTTTCCCGATTCCGGCGTTCGCCATGAAAAGCCCCGCTAAAAACAGCGCGGCGCTTAGTGCCATCGCATCGGTGAAAATCCAATTCCCCGGTGGAGATATACAAAAAAGCCGAGTCGCATCCGGACAGACCTGCTTGTACCACCGAAAGCATCAGATGCTCCGTCAGGAAGCCTGCGAAGTTTGCGGCTTTGAGAAACACGATTTTGGAAACATAATACAGGATATTGCAGATCACCAGGATTTTCTTGTATTGGGCGGCATACACAAGACCGAAGTAAAATCATGCTATCTTTCGCAGCAAGACCTACGCTTTTTTCTTCGCGGTAAAGCTCCAGAGCCCGTAAAAACTGATCCGCTGCAAAAAGCGCGCGATGTTGTCCGGGGATTCCTTCATGCCTCCTTCGATCCAATCCTGTATGACGGCGATGCTGCCGTTGACGTTGAATAAAAAAGCGGTTTCAAGCTCGCTCTGCGTCGCGTTGGGAAACTGCTGCTTCCAAGCGGCGATGAATTTTTGGCGCGGAAGGTCCATTGCGCGCTTTAAAAACTCCTTGTCGCCGTGGGAGGACAGGATATTCTTGCACAGTTCGTCGTTTGAGACGATGGCGCGGATCAACGCGATGATCAGATCGGGGATGTTCTGCACATCCACGAAACGGTCGAACGATTTTTGTATCTCGTGCAAAAGATCGTCTTCGATGCTCAGCAGAAGATCCGACGGGTTTGTAAAATGGGTGTAGAAAGTGCTGCGGTTGATATCAGCCCGTTCACAGATGTCCTTCACCGTGATCTTGCCGATGTCGCGGTCGAGCATCAGTTGAAGAAGGCTTTGTTTTAAAACCGATTTGGTATACTTTACCCTGCGGTCGGTATCTTTTTTCATGGGTTCCGTCCTTTTATTGCTGACTGCAGTCGCCTTGCGGGGCAAATGACCCGATATAGTAGGCAGCGATAGGATAATTTTGCGGATGTCCGACAGAATACGGCATTTTGACGGGTAACTTTCACTTTTGGCACCAGCGTTTGTGGAAGTTACGCGCAAATTTATTATAATGGAATTGTGAAATATAAACAACACGGTGTGTGATAAATAGGGCGTTGACAGCGCCTCAACAAACATGCCGTTGACGTATCGGAGGTCATTATGGGAAGCATCTATCTGATCACAGGCGCGGCAGGAAACCTTGGCAGCAGCGTCGCGAGGGAACTGGCGTCGCGGCATTGCCGCATCCGGGCGCTTGTGTTGCCAAACGACAAATCGGCACAGCGCCTTGTGCAAGGCATTGAGCTAATCGAGGGCGACGTTTTAAACAAATCCGATCTGATGCGGTTCTTTGACGTGGAAGAAGGCCTGGACATATACGTCATCCACACCGCGGGGATCGTCACAACCTATTGGGAATTCGTTCAAAAGGTCTACGATGTGAATGTCAACGGAACACGCAACGTCGTGGAGCAATGCATCGCGTCCAAGGTGAAGAAACTGGTGTATGTCAGTTCCGTCCACGCCATTCCGGAACTCCCCCACGGGCAGGTCATCACCGAAGTAAACGCTTTTGATCCGAAAAAGATTGTAGGGTTCTACGGCAAGACCAAGGCGGAAGCATCGCAGATTGTGATGGATGCGGTGTGCGAATACAACCTCAATGCCTCCATCATATTCCCAAGCGGGCTCTGCGGACCGTACGACTATGCCAAAGGGCATGTGACGCAGCTCTTGATCGACGGCAGCCACAACAGGCTCCCGATGGGCGTGCACGGCGGCTACGATTTTGTGGACGTCCGCGATGTGGCAAAGGGCATCGTGGAATGTTGCATGTTTGGAAGGAAGGGCGAGGGCTACATCCTTAGCAACCGTTATGTGCCGGTAGAGGAGATTCTCCATCTCGTTCACGAGAAGACGGGCGCGAAACTCGTGAAATACATGGCTCCGATGTGGCTTCTGTCGATGCTGGTGCCTCTGTTCAGGTGGTATTACAAATCCAAAAAGAGGCCCCCGATCTTTACGAAGTATTCGCTGTATACGCTCAAAAGCAATTCGCAGTTTTGCTGCGATAAGGCCAAACGAGAACTCGGATATAAGGCAAGGCCGTTTGAACAGACGATAACGGATGCGCTTTGCTGGGTCAAAAGCGAGGACATGGCATGAAAAACGGCGGTGCAGGCGCACCGCCGTTTTGTTTATCAACAGAGTGATGACCAAATGCCCCGATCGTTTTTATATTATAGCGGTCTTACGGGGCGCGCTTCCATGTAGCCGCGGTAACCCATCGGTTCAAGCTGAAAACGCGGCGCCTCGTCGTCCGCCCAGGCGAAGCCGTACGGTTGCGGATCGTATGTGTCGATCACCTTCTCAACGACCGCTATCGCATTTTCAAAATCGTCGTCGTCAAACGGTTCCCCCTGAAACACCATCATCTTGCACGGCGGCAATGTGATCAGGTCATACCCGTCCGGCACGGCGTTGTCATAATCCATCGGCAGTTCCACACCCTGTACATATCTGGATGTACCCGGCGCGATCAGCTTATCCGGCAGCCACAGCCCTACGGGTTCATACAGTGCTTCCTTGACGCTGGACAAAAGAGCATAGATGTCGCAGCCGACTTCTTCGCAATAGGCAAAATACTCCGATGCCTGCTTTGCTCGTTTGAGCAGAAGCTTGCGCTCGCTCCGCTCTACGACCTGAACGAATACGGTTTGAATTTTTTCCGACATGTCGGTGCCTCCTTTAAACGTATGGACGGAGCCATGTGCGGCAAACGGAATAAACAGCGGAATCGGCGGCGTTTGTTTGCGGTACCGTTTTGGGGATATGCCAAATTCTCTGGAAAAAGCGCGCGTAAACCCCTCGTGCGAGTCGAACACAAAATCGAACGCGACGTCCACGACACGGCCGCCCCCGTCGCGCAATGTAAGTGCCGCCTTGGATAACCGGATGGCGCGGATGTACTCAAACGGCGCACGGCCGGTGTACTGTTTAAAAAGATGCGCGCTGTGGGTCGGCGAATAGTTCGCACACCGCGCAAGCTGGTAAAGTGTGATGGGTTCACGGACGTGCGCGTCGATGTACGATTGCATGTTGCGTACCGCCAATACCTGTTCGTTTTGCTGCAATGCCTCACCTCCTTTTACAAGGATAGCGTTAAAATGCACATAATTCTTGACCGCCGTTGCGCGATTCGGATCGTTGGAGACAAACGCGCGCTATGGTACGGGTCTGAAGCGCGCAACTTCGCGGTAATATGCGATTAGCTGCGGCGTCACAGTCTCCCAGCTGAACCGTTTGGCTGTTTCGTAACCGCCGTGCATGATGTTCTCCCGCAAGGCTTTGTCGGCATGCAGCGCTTCGATTGCGTGCGCTATAGCGCAGGGGTTTTGCATCGGGACAAAGACGCAGTTTTCCCCCTCCCGCGCATAGGAAAGTACACCCTTGTTCTTCGTGGTTACGACCGCGCAGCCGCAGGCCATCGCTTCAAGCGGCGGCAAAGAGAAAGACTCGTACGTGGAGGCGGATATCAGATAATCGGCACTGCGCAAAAAATCGCCGATGATGCTCTGCGTCGGATTGACTGCGAGGCGCCCTTGCGGGTTTTGCGGCATATCTGGCGATACCCAATACAATTCTACTGCATGCCCCCTGCTTTGCAAATCCCCAAGCGCCTTTAGAATATCGCTTGTGCGCTTGAAATCGTTGCTTTCGCTGCCGATCATCGCAATGCGGAGCACATCGGGCGGCGCAGGCTCTTTTTGTCCGGGGTGAAAAATACGATGGTCGATCGCGTTTGGGATCACCGTTGCATTCCGGTGATAGATGTGCCTGATCGTCGCTGCAGCGCCCGGCGACACGGTGAAAATAAACGGCACAGTCCGGTATTGCGTTTGGATATAGTTGCGTTCGCGCTCGCTTACATGCTCATAGTCGAACAGATGGTAATCCCCCTGTTCGAAATAGACGACGGGGGCGATGTTTCGCAAAATACATTCGAAGATCTCCCGCCAATAGGTCGCGACGATAACATCGCAAGCGGGGATGCCAAAGGTTAGCTCCTCTTCAAAGGGAACCCGAATATAGCCGACACGTCCGTCGATGGGAAACCAATCGGGCTTTTCAAAATGGCTTACCAGCGTCACGTTCTGCCCGTGCGCAACCAGATGGCTGGCGTGCTCCAAAATGATCTTGGTGCCGCCGCATACACCGGTATGCGTGAGAACATACACGATGTGCAGCGCCCCCAAAGTGGCGTCCGACTCGTGCAAACGCTGGCGGTGCGCCTTATCTAGGTTGGCTTCCCGCCTTGAAAACTCCTCCTGGCGAAATTTCGCAAGGTCAAACAATCGCTTCACTCACAATATCATCACGATTGGATTCGTTCATATACCGCATGATATCCGCCCAGGCGGCCTGCGTCTTGATAAACTGCGCATAGTGTGCGCGGACGTTTCTGTGATACCGCGCCAGTTCCTGTTCGATGCCCATAAACTCCTCCTTGCCGAAATACGCGCTGATCTTGGGCAGCGTTGAAGCGAGCTTCTGCTTCATGTCCCGAATAAGCGATTCGTAGCGGCTGTGCTGTGTGATGTACAGCAAAAGCGGTTTGTAGCGCACCCAGCCGAGGCACGCGCGATAGAACCGTTCTGCGACGGCCTCTTCATCGGAGCGGACGGTCTTGAGTTTGGTGGGCAACACGCCGTTCATGATGTGCTGGTAGGTGGAAAAGCCGTCGTGGAAGGTGTAGCACGGCACGCGCAGCACGGTGCGTTCGTGCAAAAGCGTACTTAGAAACGTATCTTCACCCCGTGCGCCCGGCGGGTTGTAAAACGGGAAAACGCGCTGTGGCTGCGTGAGGTTGATGCAAAGGTTCGCGCCGGAAATAAATTTGGCTTTGTTGTGCTCGCGCACGCTGAGCGCTTCTTCGCTGATCAGAACATTGGTATCCGCATAGGTGACGCCGCCGTTTCGGATGACATTGCGGATGTTGTCCCAGTTCAGGATATCGTTGCTGATGGCTTCGATGAAGATGCGGAAATCATCCTCCTTGAGCGTATCGTTGAACTCGATCTGCGGTATGGGAGAAATGTATCCGCAATGGTGTCCGTGCGTGATGTCTGCGTAGCGGATATGCTCCAGGTGGGTGTTGAGCACATGCTGGCCGCTCCAGATGGCATAGGCGCGGGTCCTGGTCACCGCCAGCGGGTATTCGTCGTCGTCGAGAAACAAAAGGGAGCGGATGCCATGTTTGATCGCCGCAAAAAGCAGCGCATTGCGCTTGCCGCCATAACCGGCACAAAACAAAAGGCGTGCTGATTCCTCACTCAGCACGCCCTGTTCGATGAGTTGAGCGACCTCCCGTTTGATATAGTGGTTACCGATGAAATGGACGCGGTCAAACAGATTCAGCACATCGGGGGGTATATCCGTGTAGTCTGAAACGGTGGTATTGTTGTAGCTCAGATCATAGGCGACAAAGACGTCGACCTTGATGCTCTGGTCTGTGACCCCGCTCTCCATCCAGTTGTATGCATACGTTTTGAGCACCTGCTGAAAGCTTCTTCTGCCCGTGGCAAAGCCGATTCCGATTTTTTGCACCTGTTGATCGAACACGTTCATCACCTTTCCTATGTGCGATATTCTAAAGCATTGATTGAATATAGGATATCACAGTTTTTTTAATAATACAAATTTCAGAACTTTGTAACG
The DNA here is from genome assembly GCA_942492795.1 of uncultured Christensenellaceae bacterium. Taxonomy (GTDB): domain Bacteria; phylum Bacillota; class Clostridia; order Christensenellales; family QAND01; genus RGIG3178. The sequence goes on along the minus strand of OW818639.1, from coordinate 67,172 downwards.
TTAAAAAAGAACGGATATTGTTTATGATGGTGATGTTTTTAACACAAAAAAACAGACGGCAACTGTGGCCGAATTTACCCGTTGCATTGAGCGAACATGCGATCGGTGATACAATTTATGCAAAGCATGGAAAGCGGGGATCGGGATGGAAATCCAAAAAGTATCTATCATCGGCTTCGGTGCGCTGGGCGTACTGTTCGCAGAGCGAATTGCACAGCGGATGGACAAAGCCAATCTGAAATTCATCGCAGACGCGCAGCGCATCGGGCGGTATAAGCGCGACGGCGTTTTTGTCAACGGCATCCGGCACGATTTCGAATTTGCATCGCCCGAACAAACCGGTCAGACGGACGATCTGGTCATGTTTGCCGTGAAGTTCAACGACTTGAACGATGCGATCAAAATGGTCGAAAACAGGATAGGGCCAAACACCATTCTGCTCTCGATGCTCAACGGCATATCCAGCGAAGAGATCATAGCCAACGCATACGGATGGGACAGAGTCATCCTATGCGTTGCGCAGGAGATGGACGCGCTCAAGGTCAACAACCGGCTGCGGTATGCCAACATCGGCAAACTGTGCATCGGCGTACATGAAAAAAGCCCGTCAATGCAAAAGGTTTTGCGCGTCGCGCGGTTCTTTGAAAGGACCGGGCTACCCTATGAGGTATGCACGGATATGAAAAAGCGCATGTGGGGCAAATGGATGACAAACGTCGGCGTCAACCAGACGCTGGCGGTGTATGGCGGCACCTTTTCGGATATTCAAAAGGACGGGGAAGCACGCGAAACGATGATTAAGGCGATGCGCGAGGTCCTAGCGCTGGCACAAAAAAGAGGCGTTGCGCTTGGTGAAGAGGATTTGCAATATTGGCTGGACATATTGGGAAAGCTCGACCCGAGCGGGAAACCGTCCATGCTGCAGGATGTGGAGGCAAAGCGCAAAACCGAAGTGGAACTTTTCGCGGGCACGGTGACGCGCATGGGCCGCGAATGCGGTGTCGCAACGCCGGCCAACGACGGGATCTATAAAAGGATTGCTCAGATGGAGCAATCGTACGGAACAGAATCATTGCCGCAGCAATAAAGCGCATAATACGAGAGAAAAGTCGCCGGGCATATGCCAGGCGACTTTTTCAACGGATTAAAAGTCCGGAGACTTCCGCAAAAAAAGTGTTGCGGAAACTATTCGGCGTTTCTCCGCCGGGAGGATCACTCCCTTTCGGCGGGTTTTCTTGAAAACATATTGACGATCATCAAAAATACGATGGATCCGAGGGTTGCCACCATCAGGCTCCAAATGTTGAAGCCGGTGATGCCAACGCCGCCAAACAGGTTGAACAGAAAACCGCCGACAACGCCGCCGATGATGCCGACCAAAATATTCGATCCCGCTCCCATCCTGGCGTCGTTCCCGGTAAACATACTGCCGATCCAACCGGCGAGCGCGCCTATGATGATCCAGCTTATGATGCCCATTTGCAGACTCCTTTCAAGGTTCCTTTGCGTATATTGCCCGTTTGCAAAAAAAATACGCGGCGCGCCTTAAAAGCAGCGTATACCGTTTCAGACGATCCGCCGCTTTTTTTAACAAACGCATCGCGCTGCAAAGTTTTTCGTTTAAACCCGCTGCACGCAAACAGGATACCAATGCAACAGGCTGTAAGGCACGATAAAAACCACGATGCCCGCCGCGTAAGGCGCAATGTCGTATTGCTGGAAATACAATGCGATGCCGTTCGGCGTCAGAAAGTAGCTTTCCTCGTTGAAGTTCTGCATGATCAGCACCGCGTAGTTGTCAAAATACACGGGGTCCTGACGCATGTTCTCATCCGCCTGCCGCAGGATTGCACACATCAGGATGCGGCGGTAGTTCTGGTACGGCTGAAAATAAGAGGATAGAGGCAGCGTCGCTCCCGTGCGCAGATTGTATGTATCGGAGGAGCGGATTGTGTTGCCGTGCGCGCCGCCTGTGAATTCGTATTGATCGCGGTACATGCTCAGATGGCAGTTCATATTGTAGGCGACCGTATAGTTCAATACGGCTTCAAACGCATGGAACGGATACCCGTTCTGCTGTGCGCTTTGGTAATTGTTGATCGCATCGCGGTAAAGCGATGTTGAAACGGTTTTGATATAGCCGGAAACCTGTGTACGGATTCGGTTGTTGATGCGCATCTGCGCCATCGCATTGTTGGCCAGGCTCACCTGCGGATATTGGATGCTCAGGGTAAGCACGCTCACATCTCTATAGGTAAACGACCGCTTGATTTCACGCATGGCTATGCCGGCCTTTTGGTTGGGTCGTATGGGTTGCATGAATATCCCCTCCTGCAATACACTATGCGACATATCCCGCATTGTCACGCAAACCGCCTTTTTGAGGGAAAAAAAGGCATCCGGCAACAGAAAAGGCTGCCCGAAGGCAGCCCCAGAGTGTCAACAAACCAATATCATCGTGATGAAATCCGTTTTCCGGCGACATGCGCGTCGGAAAACACCTTTACCCGCCGTTTTTTCTCAAAAAAACGGCGTTCCTGGGGGTTGCTCAAGGGGGCGCGAAGCGTATAGAAAACGTTCCAGTGGAACGTTTTTAGCCAGAGCGGGAACCGAAGCTGAACGCCTCCGGTGGAGGATAAAGTGAAGCGGAGGTTCTGAAAACATGAGGTGAAGCCAAGCAGCAACGAAGGCTGAGCCCATGCTTTTTCAGAGGGGTCAAAATTTGCGGTAGCGACCCGGACAGGATTCCCACTTGAAGGTCATCGACTTTGTCGATGACCTAAAGCTGCCCGAAGGCAGCCTCTGTTTGTATACGGAAGTTTACAGCGCGATGGTCTTGTCCTGTATCCGCTGTGCCAGCGATTGCAGCTTTTGTTCGACCAGTCCGATGGTCTGCAAAAAGAACGCGTCATCGTGGCCGCTCGGGTCTTCAAGCCCCCAGTCCTCGCGGTGCTTGCTCGGCAAGTACGGGCATTCGACGTTGCAGCCCATCGTCACGACGATATCCACCTTTGGCAACGCATCGATAAGCTTGCTGCGCTGCGTCTGTTCCATGTCGATGCCGTAAATCTCTTTCATCAGCCTAACGGCGTCGGCATTGATATGCGGCTTCGTTTCCGTCCCCGCGGAATAGCTTTCAAACACATCGGCGTATCGGAGTTTGCCCAACGCCTCTGCGATCTGGCTGCGGCAGGAATTGTGCACGCAGACGAATGCGACCTTCAGTTTATCCATCGGTACCTCCCGTCGGCTTTTTCGGAAACTCAGCCGAGAATCTTTTGCAAAAGCTTTACGACGTCGGCGGTTTTCAGCACCTTGCCGTAGGATACCACCTTGCCGTTTACCACAAGCGCGGGTGTTGACATCACGCCGTATTTCGCGATTTCGCCAAAATCGGTGACATGATCCATTGAGGCATCGATGCCAAGTTCTCTAAGCGCCGCATATGTGTTGGCTTCCAGTTCGTTGCATTTGTCGCAGCCGGAGCCGAGGATCTTCACGTTCAAATCCGTCGCCAACAACTTCGGCGCCTCGCTTTGCGCGCTGCCGGGCTGTGTGTTCGTTGCGTCAGCTTTTTTTCCAAACAATGCCATTTGATTGTCTCCTTTTAATGTAAAGCGCAAGCGCCAATTCGGCGTTTGCTTCCGGTAAAAAATCGGTAAAATCTATTCTACTTGCACTCGCACTCGCATTCGCATGAGCCGCATGCATCGCTGCAGTGCGAAGCCGAACCGGAGAAAAACGTTTTCAGGTTTTCGCTCAGCACGTAGGGCGTTTCCTGCGGATTTACCTTTGGGGCGAAGATCGCGCGCAGGATGCCGTCCATGATCATGGCTTTGGGCGGCTGGTCATAGGCTTCTCCTTTGTAGACGAACACGCGGCATTCCATGTCGCTTCCGCAGATGTCCCCGCAGTCGGAGCAGGCATTCTCCTGCACATCCGTGCAGATGTCCGTGCCGTTCACCCGGATGGTGGGGGAGCTTAAAAAGCGGTATTGCTCCGCCATTTCGGCGGATTGAATGTTCACCTTGTTCACATTCATCCGATAGCCCAATTCCAAAAGGACATCCCTAAGCGCATCCACCGCAAAATCGACCGTGCTGTCCGTTGCCATGCACCGCTCGCAGGTTTCAAGATCGAGGTACAGAAATTCGACGTTGACGTCAGTACAATCCGTGCCGTCCGAACAGCCGCATCCGCTGCCGCAAGCGCAGCCCTCGCCGCAACCGCAGATCGCATCATCGGAGGCTTCGCCGAAAGGCGGCGTCCAGTTTGTGTTCTCGCCGACATAGGTGATCGCACCCGCGGGACAAAGGTTGCCGCAGCCGTGGCAATTCTCGATGCACCCGTCCGGGTTTGTCACCACAGGAGACGGGGCTTTTGCTCTGTCATACACATCGTGCCGGCAAAAGTCGTTGCATATGCCGCATTCCTCGCACAGCATATAATCGATGACAGGATACCAGGTTTTTGCCATTGTTCTTTCCTCCCTTAAATGAACAGGTATTGAAGCGCGTTGAACAGAAATCCGATCAGCATGATGCCGAACGTTACGATGCCTACAAAAACGCCAAGCAATTTAGGCTTCACAGCCTTGCGCAGCATGATCATCGACGGCAGCGAAAGCGCCGTGACCGCCATCATGAACGACAGGACGGTGCCCAGTCCCGCGCCCTTTAAAAACAGGCTTTCCGCCACGGGTATTGTTCCGAAGATGTCTGCGTACATCGGCACGCCGATAAGCGTTGCCAACGGGACGGAGAAGGGATTGTTGCTGCCCAGAACAGAGATGATCCAACGTTCCGGGATCACATTGTGGATGATGGCGCCGATCGCCACACCGATGACAATATACGGCGCGACCTTTTTGACCGTTGCCTTCACCTGTTCAAACGCATATTCGATGCGGTCATGCCGGGTCAATTCGGGTGTATCCAGATCCACGCTGCCCGCTTTGAGGATGAATTCCTCCACGTGTTTTTCCATGCCGAATTTCTGTATCAGCGTGCCGCCGCTCACCGCCAGTACGAGGCCGACAAGCACATAGGCGATTGCAACTTTCCAACCGAAGATGCTCATCAGAAGAATCAGCGAACCGAGATCGACCAGCGGCGAGGAGATCAAAAACGAAAACGTAACGCCCAGAGGCAACCCCGCGCCCGTAAAGCCGATAAACAGCGGAATGGAGGAGCAGGAGCAAAACGGCGTAACCGTGCCCAGCAGTGCAGCAAGAATGTTGGCTGTGATGCCGTGGAACCGCCCGATGATCTTCTTCGTGCGTTCCGGCGGAAAGTGGCTTTGGATGTAAGAGATCACAAAGATCAGCGTCGAGAGCAGGATGAATATCTTGACCGTGTCATACAGAAAAAACTGGATGCCGCCGTACAGGCGGCTGTTTGCGTCAAATCCAAGCGCGCTTAACAAGGCTCCGAAAAGCGCGTTGAGCCACTTCATGCCCAATATTTGATTTTGAAAGAAGAGCCATAAGGCTTGCATACTGTTTCCTCCCGGGAAATGGTGTTAAAGATTGGCGCAGAGTTCCTGCGAACCGGCGATGGTTTCGCTCGTGTTGGTCAGCATCATCAGCAGCACAGCCGCATACCGCCGTCCCTCGGCGCTGATGGCATAGTATGTCCACTTGCCCTCGCGGCGGCTTTGAACAACGCCTGATTCGCACAAAAGCTTCATATGATGAGAAAGGGTCGATTGGCTGATGTGCAGGTCCTCCAACAGCTTGCAGGCGCATTTTTCGCCGGAACGCAGCATCTCGAGTATCTGAAGCCTGTTTTCGTCGCAAAAGGCCCGGAATACCCTTGCATCATCGGTATGATCTCGCATCTGTTTCACCTCATATCGAAATATTTCGATTATTTTTATCTCTATAGTATTCTTCACATCGAAGAATGTCAATATAATCAAAGAAAATATTTGGATTTGGTTGCGATTTCCTCCGGAATCGATGCGTGTTCTGCACCTTGCATGCAAAAAAAGAACACATCCGATGCAGGATGTGTTCTTAGCCGTGCAATGATTCGTTACGACATAAACATCGCTACGTCTTCGTCTGCGGTTCCGATACCGGCCATGCCGAACTGTTCGACCAGCACCTTCAACACGTTTTCACTGGCAAACCCCGGCAGCGTCGGGCCGAGGTGTATGTTTGTGATGCCAAGCGACAGCAGCGCCAAAAGAACCAGTACCGCCTTCTGTTCGTACCACGCGATGTTGAACGTTATCGGAAGCTCGTTGATGCTTGAAAGTCCGAAAGCGTCCTTCAGCGCGTTGGCGATGAGTACCAGCGAATACGAATCGTTGCACTGTCCTGCGTCCAGCACCCGTGGGATGCCGCCGATATCGCCCAAATCGAGCTTGTTGTAGCGGTACTTGGCGCAGCCCGCCGTTAAAATTACGGTATCCTTCGGCAGTTTCTGCGCAAATTCACTGTAGTATTCGCGCGAGCGCATACGCCCGTCGCAGCCCGCCATCACGAAAAACCGCTTGATCGCGCCGGATTTGACGGCGTCCACGATCTTGTCCGCGAGTTTTAAAACCTGATTGTGCGCAAATCCGCCGACGATGGTGCCGGTCTCAATCTCCTGCGGCGCCGGCAGGGTTTTTGCCAGTTCAATGATTTGGCTGAAATCCTTGTGGCCGTTTTCATCCGCCACGATGTGAACGCAGCCGGGATAGCCCGTGCTGTTTGTGGTGAAGATGCGGGATTTGACTTCTTCACTACGCGGCGGAACGATGCAGTTGGATGTGAACAGCACCGGTCCGTGGAATGTCTCAAATTCACCCACCTGTTTCCACCATGCGTTGCCGTAGTTGCCCGCAAAATTGTCATACTTTTTAAACGCCGGATAATAATGCGCGGGCAGCATTTCGCTGTGCGTGTACACGTCCACACCAGTACCCTTTGTCTGCTCCAAAAGCTGTTGAAGATCGATAAGGTCGTGGCCGGAGATCAAAATGGCGGGATTCTTGCGAACGCCGATGTTGACCGTTGTGATCTCGGGATTGCCGTACGCCGTGGTATTGGCTTTGTCCAGCAACGCCATGGAAGAAACGCCCGCCGTGCCCGTCGCAAGCGCCAATGCCAGCAGTTCTGCAACGCCAAGGTTGTCGTCCAAAAGTTTGGACAGCGTTTCCGCCATAAATTGGTAGATTGCGGGATCTTCCTGATGCAGGTGCAGCGCATGTTCGGCATACGCCGAGATACCCTTAAGGCCGTTTAGTATCGTCTGGCGCAACGAACGTATGTCGGGATCGGTTGTTGAGAGTACGCCTATTTGCGCCGCTTTTTCAAGCATCGATTGCTTTGAGTCCACCGTAAACGTGGCAGCGTCGTGCAGGTTGTTGGCGGGATAGGCCTTTATTATTCCGTCGCGCATCACAATCATCGCGTTGATCTGCGCTTCGATGGAGGCATCGTCGAAATTGGCGTTGGTGATGGTGGTAAACAGGCTGTTGAGGATCTGCCGGTTGGCTTCCTTAAGTTCCGGCACGGGCGCGTTGCCCTTTATCATGGCGTCCGCCATGCCCTTGATCGTATACAGCAGCAAATCCTGCAGCTTGGCCACTTCTTCGCTTTTGCCGCACACGCCGCGCACATCGCAGCCCGTTCCTCTTGCTGTTTCCTGACACTGGTAACAAAACATGCTCATATAGTATCCTCCTAAAAAAATCAGTCTTTTGGTGCCGGAGCTTTCACAATGGTGAATTCAAGCGTATCCTCCGACGTGTTTTGAATGTCCATCTTCGTTCCGAACGGTATCTTCAAAACAGTTCCCACGCAATAGTTGTGCATCGGCTGATCCGCAAGGCCGATGGAAATCATGCCGCGCAGAACGGTCATGTAAGTGACGGCATTGCTTTCATGTACGGGAAGCCTGTCATTCCTGCTTAAGATGACATGCATGTAATGCAGGTTTTCATCCCGAACCACCGGTTCCGTCACTCTGGCATCGCCTCTTGTGAACATGAAAATCTGTTCTATCATCCCGAACCCTCCCTTGAATGGTCTTTGCTTTGAGTGTATGATAAACGAAGACGAATATCTGTAACAACGGTTACACATTACGAGGTAAGGATTTGAACGCTTTGGTGGAAGGGGTCGCGCAAAGCCGTCTTTTTGCGGGGATCGGGCAAGACGACCTGGCAAGGATACTGGAACCCGAAAGCTTAATCGCGTCGCGGTTTAATAAGCATGCGGTATTGCTCCAGGAAGGGGAGCCGCTGCATTGCGTCGGGATCATCCTAAACGGAACGCTGTCGGTTTTCCAATTATCGCCATCCGGCGAAACGGTCAAGATCCAGTCACTGCCGCAGGGGGACTTCTTCGGTCTGGCGCTGATGCATTCCAAAAATCAAACCTATCCCTATACGCTTGTGGCGAACACCGCCGCAGGCATTTTGTATATACCGTTTGCCAAGATCGAAGAACTGATGCAAAAAATCCCCGATTTCCGCCGCAACGTGATGGAATGCCTCTCGGAGCGGATTTCGATGTATCAGATGAAGATACGCGTTCTTTCGCAAAACAGCGTTCGCAGCAGGATCATCCTGTATCTTGCGCATCAGGCGGAAAACAAACGATGCCTTTGCTTTTCGCTGGAGCAATCCAAAACAGAAATAGCGGAACTTTTGGGCATCGCCCGACCTTCGCTCTCGCGCGAACTCAAACGGATGCGGCAGGACGGCCTGCTGACGGTTGAAAAGGACGTGGTTTTGATCCTTAAGCAAAAAGCATTCTCTCTGACAATCGGAAGCCTTGTTCCATAAAAAACCGGTCCCGATCGCAATGCGTAAAGGGGCCGGTTTTCCGTGTTCACCTTTCGGTGAATGCTAACGTTGTTAATGAAGGAATGCGATCCCTCAGAGTATCGACAACCCAATGTCATCGTGATGAAAACACCTTATTCCTCGTTTTCAACCTTGGCATCCGGCGCGTTTTTCTGTACGCTTTCGATCCCGTTCAGACAACTTGCTTTGCCCTTATATCCCTCGGACACTGCAATGATCTCGCCGTTGCGCGCTTTCAGGCGGAAACGGAATTCCCCGGCCTTATCTGTATACACTTCGAACTTCGGATTGACAGCGGTTTTCACCGGGTCTACGGTTTGATCCTCCAGATTCGCGATGGCAGCGTTTTTCCTGACACTTTCCACGCCGTTGAGACAGGAATCCTCTGTGGCATATACTTCGGAAGTTGCAATGGTTTCTCCATTGCCGGCTTTGAGGTCAAACTTAAATCCGGTCGCGGTCTTCTTTACAACAAATTTACCCATGTACCATGCCTCCTTACAGTTTGTGTCATATGTATTATAATAGATTCGACAAATATTTACAATAAAGCACAATGCGCAAATGCTGCGTCAACTTCCAACCAGCCAATTGTGGAAACGCAAGTATCTGATAGAATGGAAGGGAAAAGACGCCGCGACAAATTCCGCCCCAAATAAAACGCAGACGGAGGTCATCAGGTGAAAAAAGGAATTGCTCTATTGTGCGTGGTCATGGTTGTGCTGGCGGCAGGCTGTGCAAGCGGACAAACGGTGAAGGAGGCGAAAGCTGTGACAATTACCGCAAAGCAAGCAAAAGAAAGGCTGGATCGCGAAGCGGGCATCATTCTTTTGGATGTCCGGACGAAAGAGGAGTATCAGGCGCAGCACATCCCCAATGCCATTCTGTTGCCCATAGACGATATCGGGACCAAAGCCGCTTCGGTCATACCGGACAAGAATGCGACCTATTTTGTCTATTGCCGAACCGGCAACCGAAGCGCCACCGCATCGGCGCAGCTGGTATCGATGGGATATAAAAATGTCTTTGATCTGGGCGGCATCATCGACTGGACGTACGGCACGGTGAGCGGTCCGTAAAAGGCATATATCAGTTTCTCAAAACGAATGATTGCGAAGCAAAACCGTAATCCGGGCATGCGGACACCCGAGAAAATAGGCTCGCGCAAACGATTGCAAGCTCTTTTGCATAGTGTGGTTTAGGCGGGGCCAAATATCTTGACGCGCCTGTTTCGGTATGATACGTTTAAGAAAATTGGGAAATATTGAGAGGTGTTGCCAATGTTTTGTCAAAAATGCGGTTTTCAAATGCCTGACAACGCGAAGTTCTGCGGAAATTGCGGAAACGTAGTGTCACAGGCATCTTCGAACGCTTCGGCGGCGGAGCCTGCCCCGACGCAAAGCGCAGTCGGTCAGGCTGCTCAGCCGACAGCCGGGACGTATCAGGCGCCGCCCGTCAATCAGCAGGGGTACAGCGCACAACCGGCTCAGCAATCCTACAACGCACAAGCGCAGCAGCCCTATGCGCCGACATATGCGGCTCCCCGTTCCTCCAAATCTCCGATCGCGAGGTTGCTGTTGTTCATCGGAGGCGGACTGTCCGTCGCCGGATTTTTTCTGCCGCTGATAGCTGTTAATTCCTACGGCTACTCCATTGGTTTCAGCCTGATGGATATGAGCTTTGGTACCGGGGTGGTGGGGACTTTTGACATTTCGTTGCTCCCGATGGTGTTGTTCTTAGCGGGCGGCGTGTTGTCCGTATTGTTCGCGCTTATCAAGCCGAAGATGGGCTTGCTTGCCGGAATACTGAGCGCGGCGGCTATGGTATATCTGTTTGTCGCTTCCTCGGTGGGCGGTACCAGCTTCGTCGATGCGCTGCAATACGCGGCCATCGGTTTCTATCTGACTTGCGCCGGCATCGTTGCGACGTTTATCGGCAGCTTTTTGGCAATGGCGAAAAAATAACGCAAGCCGCATGACACTCAAAGGATTAGACCGACTTTGAAAGGGCGAAAGCCCTTTCTTTTTTTACGGCGGATGCAACCTTTGCATAAAGGACACGAAGGGAAATGGTATACTGAAGAAAAAGTACTGCGGAGGAGCCATGAACGGAAAAACGCCTGCATCCATCGACGAATACATCGCGCAATTTCCGGAAGAAATCGCGGACATACTGCAAACGATACGGCACACCATCCATGAGGCTGCTCCCGAAGCCACGGAAAAGATCAGCTATCAGATGCCCACGTTCTACCTGTTCGGGAATCTGGTGCATTTCGCGGCGTTTCGGGATCACATCGGGTTCTTTCCGGCGCCCAGCGGCGTGGAGGCGTTTTCGGGGGAATTGTCGGATTACAAGACTTCCAAAGGGACGATCCAATTCCGTTTGGACAAACCCATACGGTATGATTTGATTACGCGCATCACCCAATACCGCGCGGCGGAAAACACGCAGCGCGCAAAGGACAAGAAAAAAGGCAAGTATTGATCCCTGCCTTTTCCTCGTCGGATCTATATATTTGTTGTAGGGAACAAGCGAAACCCAGATTCAGCTTTCCAGATAGTTGACTTTCCACAACAGGCAGGACGGGTGACCGTTTCTGCCTGTTGGAATATGAGCACTATGCTTTACAAGAATATTCCGAAAGATCCTCTTTGGGGTTCGGGGCAAAGCCCCGACGGGGGATAGGGGGCAGCGCCCCGTCAATATTGGGTGGCGGGTGGAACCGTAAACGAGTGCTGCCAGTGGCAGATAAAGCGAGTTGGAGGTTCTGAAAACATGAGGTGAAGCTAAGCGACAGCGCAAGCTGAGCCCATGCTTTTCAGAGGCAAAAGATAAAATTCCCCGGAAGGGAAACAGCCTCGCTTTCTCCTTGCCAAGGGGCCGGGGCGACTTCCGATTTTCTCCCCAGGCCCCTTGGCGATCCCCTCCCCCTCTTAAAACGGCCACTGCGTGGAGCGGTCGTTTGCAGGTACGGTCACCCGTTCCTGCCTGTTGGCGTATAAGGAACAATACTTTTCTATAAAGATTACATTTTGCATCAGCGGGGTCATAGGGGCTATGCCCCTATAGAAGGACGGGGCGCGTAGCGTTTAGAAAACGTTCCGATGGAACGTTTTTAGTGGAGCGGGAGCGGCTTGCCCGCGAGTGGATCGGACCCCGTCAATATCGGGCGGCGGGTTTAGATAAAACCCACGCTCACTCGATTAAAAAATCAAAATAGGTACCGGGATACGGCTCTTTGATCAGTGTAAAGTGCCACCACTCCCGGCTGTACGCTTCAAAACCGCTCTCTTCCATCGCTTGGCGCAGGATGGTGCGGTTTTTTTTCTGTTTCGCTGTTATCTTTGTGCTGCGAAACCAGGATATCCTATCCATAAAATCGTAGGGGCTTCCCATGTCCGCCTCAAAGAGCGTATCGGCGTATACGATGGTCAAATCCACCGTGCTGCCCCGGGCGTGTCCGGAATGCTCGGCGATGTAACCCAGTTTAAACAGATTGCTCTTGTCAATGTTGGGATAGAACACCGCTTTCATGCGCTGATCCTTCAAATCTCTAGCCCAGCGGATGAATTGATCCACTGCCCGCTGCGGACGGTAACCGTCGTAGATTTTCAGTATATAACCCTTCGCATACAGCGCATCGGCAGCCTTTTGAAGCGCCTGTGCCGCCTGCGATGTTAAAAGGATTTTGGAGGCGTTGTATCCGTCGATCGGTTGCCCGATAAAATTATAGTCCGTAGCGTAGCGCACTTGTATAATTACATGCTGCATCACATCGTCCACCGATACGAAGCCGTATTGGGCATAGACGGGAGTGGGTGTCGGCGTAGGTTCCGGCGTCGGCGAAGGCTCCAAGGTTGCCGCTGGTGTCGGCGTTTGCAGCACACCAGCCGATTTACAGCCTGTCATCAAAAGCCCTATTGCCAATGCGACGCAGACCATGCCCAGCCTCGCTTTCCGGTTCCTCAAATCCGCTTCCCCCTGTTTGACCAATTTGTCTTGCGTGTTTCATCATGATACGCGCCTTTATCATAAAACAATTCTTCGCCGCTGAACAGCCAAAAAATGAATTCGACAAACACCGTATCAAACCGTGCATCCGATACGTATGTATCCTGCTGGCACGTCAGAACGCCTGTCTGTTTTATTGCCGCCAAAACGATAACTCATTTTAAGCCTTCGCATACTATGAGATATACCGATCGGTATTCAACAGGAAAGGAAGGAAATAAGCGTGTATATGCCCAAAAATTCGTGCATTCCGCAACAAACCGCCATCGAAAACGTGCAGCTTGCCGCGGCGTATGTGCCGTTTCAAAAGTATTGCGGTGTTTGCCCGCCGCTGGAAGCGCTGTGCAAGGGGACGGCGTTTATGGAATTGTACAGCCCGTACCGCAAACGGGAATTTGTGAACCTCGAACCGGAAATACCGCGCAGGTGTTACTGCGAAGGGAGGAGGTATTGACATGAACCATGACGATCTTTTGAAAAAACTGACCGCGCTGGACTTTGTGGCCGTCGATCTTGCGTTGTTTCTGGATACGCATCCCGACGACCGCGAAGCGCTTGCCATGTACAACGAAACGCTGACGGAAGCCAACACCCTTCGCAGCGAATACGAGGAATGCTACGGTCCGTTGTATTCCTTCCGCTCCATGAGCGACTATCCGTGGCAGTGGATGGATGACCCGTGGCCGTGGCAATACAGCTTCAATTTCAATCTGCCGTGCGAGGAGTGATTTGATATGTGGATCTATGAAAAAAAGCTTGAATATCCCGTGAAAATAAAAAAACCCGATCCAAGGATGGCGAAGGTCATCATCACGCAGTACGGCGGCCCGGACGGCGAAATCGGAGCGGCATTGCGATACTTAAGCCAGCGGTTTTCCATGGTGACGCCGCAGGCGCGCGCGGTATTGAACGACATAGGCACAGAGGAGCTGGCGCATCTTGAGATGGTAGGCACCATGGTCAAACAGTTGATGAACAACGCGAGCATCGATCAGATCAAGGCTGCGGGCATGGACGGATACTATGCGGATCACGATAAAGCCGTATTCCCGCTCGGCGCGTCCGGTATGGCGTATACCGCTGACGCGATGCAGAGCAAAGGCGATCCGGTGACCGATCTGACGGAGGACATGGCAGCGGAGCAGAAGGCACGCTCAACCTATGAATGGCTGATCAACCTTGCAGACGATCCCGACGTTATCGAACCTCTGAAATTCCTGCGCGAACGCGAAGTGGTGCACTTCCAGCGCTTCGGGGAAGCGCTGGAGATCGTATCCGATTTTTTGGAGTGCAAAAAAATGTACCCGGTCATGCTGCCGTATGGTCAGCCGCGCTGAAAGCGGAAAGCCAGAAAGTTCATTTGGCACAACAAGAAAGCTGTCGATAAAATCGACAGCTTTTGCCTTTTATGCAAATCCTCGTTCATCAAGGTCAAGGAACAAGCTTGGAACCGAGTGCCTTCGAATCGGCGCCATAGAGCAATGTAGCCTTCGGGAAATCCTCGCCAATGAGTTCGTATACCAACAGCATCCCCGCCACGTTTTCCAAGCGCTTCATGGTTTGCATCGAACCCTTCGGATACGAATAGTCCTGTGCCTGCGTTCCCGAGGCTGCATTGTAGGCCAACAGACGAAAGGTAACACCCTCATAGCCTTCCAACAAGGCTACGATCTGACCCGCTGTTTCATCGGCCATCAATTGTACCACTCCGGTCGGTATGCTTTGCGACCATACCGGTTCCGGCTTGCCCGATGTGAGCTTATAACAGGAAAGCGTAAGCTTGGACGGATCATTGTTTGCGCTCATCACCAGCATATGAAGTTCCGGACCTACCCAATAAAGGGTTTCGCTGCCAAGTTTGTTGTCCAGCAGTGCTTTAGCGATGCTGACAGATTGATTCAAAGCGCCGTTTTTGGAATCGATCACGCGCAGGGAATAGGTTTTGCCGTCTTCACCCGGCTTGATCTGATAGATCAAAGCATCGGTCACCCGGATGATCTCGGTGGAAAGCGGCTTGTTCATGCTGCCGATCAAAGTGCTCTTTTGGGTATCCAGCACATAGCGGTAAAGTTTGCTTTCACCAAAAAGCGTACCGTCAGCATCCTTTTTTGCGTATACGCCGTAATACAAGTGATTGTCAGCGTAGCCCCCCTGTACCAGCTGCGCCATATTGCCGACCTCAGAAAGCTGTTTGGATTGGCCGTTGATGGTGTCATAGCCATGGAGCTTGCCGGATTTAACAAAATATACCGTCTTGCCTTTTGCGGCAATGGGGCCGCTGATGCGCGCGATTTCAAAAGGAACGGACTCGCTTTGATTCGAAGTAACCCGGTACAGAATGCGGTTTGCGTCCTTTGCGGGCGAGAGCAGCTGTGTTGTGAAATACAGCATATCGTCCGAAACGAACAGATCCTCTATGATCCTGTCGGAGGGTATCTGGCAGATTGTTTTCATAGCCTGATCCTTCTCGCGTTTATACAGAACGTTGCCGTTCGCATAGATAAGCGTATCCGCTTGCCTGACGGCATATCTGCCAAACGCCTTGCTGCCGCTGTATAAAGGAGGCGCTGTGGCAACAGAACCGGGTGTGATCAGTGTACTCTGCGATGGCTTTGGGGACGGATCTGTCGGATTGCGCAATGTACACGAGCTCAATAGCGCGAGCATCAGGAGTATCGACAAAGCAACATAGGTTCTTTTCAAAGGGGTTCCTCCGATTCTTCTGTTGCCCTTAGTATTGAAACATTTCCGTCAAAGAATACGGCATCTGTTTGCACCGTAAACTGCGTTTGAAACGGAATATTGAACAACCTGTGATGGTGCTCTTACGCCGCAACAATCAGGCCCGGGGATACGGCAGGGCTTTACAACGCAAACAGCTTTTGCTCATAGTCTTTCACAAACACCCGCCGACCGCGCCGCACGACCGTATGCCCTTCGGCTTCCAGAAGAAACTTCTGCTGCTCGATCCCGCCCGGGAATTTTTCATTCAGCGTTCCGTCCTTGGACAGCGTGCGCCAATACGGCGTTTCATCGGTTTTGCGTTCCTCCGATGCGTGGGCGACGACGTTGATAAAGATGCCGCCCGTGAGAGGGCAGGTGAAATCCGCGCCGTTTTGTTTTGCGAGATGATCGCGTATCGCCTCGGCGGTCGTCAGTTGTCCCGCGGGAATGCGGCGCATCACGGCGTCAAAGAAAAGCGGGGGAGCGATGAGCATCCTTGTCCCCTTGTGGCGTGCCACGAGCCTTGCATCTTCGATTTCCTCAATGATCGGGAATTCCTTGTTGTCGTTGAGTTTTTCGTTATACGTCTTTTTTGCCATATTGATCCTCCGTTTAGAGCGTGATGCGGATGCCGTCATAGGCAACCGTGGTATCGGGAAAAATCGCCTGCGCCTGGGCTTCGTAGGCTTGCGGATCCTTAAGCGCGGGGCTGAAATGCGTTAGCAACAGGCGCTTCGCACAAGCCTGTTTTGCCAAATGTGCGTCGTCGGAAAAGACCATATGCCCGCGTGCATGCACCTGTTCTTTCAGTTCGTCCTGTGCGTGCATCGCGTCGCAGATCAATAGATCGGCGTCTTTCACATGTTCATAAAAGGCTCTCTGCCGGACTGGTATCCGTCATATAACAGATCACAATCGGCGGCCGCTGTCCGTCGGTTACCATATCGGGCGTGATTGTCCTTGTGTCGATTTGAACAGCTTCTCCTGCGTGCAGCGATTTATAGAGTTTCACCGGAACATGCAACGCCGCCGCCTTCTGCGGATTGAACACCGGTTTTCGCCTGTAGGTGATCCTGTATCCGAAACACAAGGCGCTGTGGGATAGCGGGAACGATGAAACGGAAAAATCGCCGAGTTCAAATGTATTCGGATCATCTTTTTCCCACTCGTATAAATAGACCGGAAACGGAAGCGTCGGGCAGACGACCAACAGCTTTGACAGCACGTCGCACAGCCCTTTGGGGCCGATGATACAAAGCGGCGAGGTTTTTGCGTTGTTGTACAGCGACAGCAAAAGCCCCGGAACCCCCATGACATGGTCGGCATGGAAATGTGTGAGCAGAAGCACGTCCAGCCGGCTCAGCTTAATGCCCGCCTGCCGCATCGCCACCTGCGTGCCTTCGCCGCAATCGATCAGAAAGTTAAGCCCCTGCGATGTGATATGGCAGCAGCTCAGATAACGGTTCGGAATCGGCATCATTCCGCCTGTGCCCGGCAGGCACACGTCGATCATCGCGACCCTCCGTAAAAGTTCAGAAAACGGAACTCAGTTGTCCGTTTGGTTGCTCAGGCGTTCGTTTTCCCGAAGCCCCAGATCATTGGTGTTGATGGAACCGCGAAATACCACAAAACGCTGGAACAAGTATTCCGTAATGAAGTTTACCAGCATCGTGCCGATGAGCACGACGTATTCGTTGACCATAGCATCCGTCAGCGCGTCGCCCCACCATGTGGACAACGGCGTGAACACGGCATAGTATCCCAGCACCTTAAGCATCGCTACGGGGATATTGTTGGCCGACTTGAACGTGAACTTGCGGTTCAGCGTGAAGTTGTACAGCACGGACAGCGTCAGGGCGATAAGGTAGCTGGGCCAATAGGGGAATTTCGTCAGCTCGTTTAAAAGCGTGAAACTCAGCGCCTGTATGATGCCCGCCGACGCGGAAAAGAGCGTGAATTTGATGAACTGGAGGATGTCCTGCCTCCGCCGTTGCTTGTTCGCCTGCATATTCTTCTTCCAATCCTGTAGGAGTACACCCATTATACCATCTCATACTCCTGTTTTTACAGTGCGCAAAAACTGTCCTTCACGGCGTTTCGCTTTTATCGGTTTGCTTGATTTCCAAAGCGCATAATGCCGCACCGGCACGGATATATTGTAGCGATCCCTTAGGATGAAAAACAAAGGAGGACAAGGGCATCGCCTTTTTAAAACGTGCGGTCTTCGTTCTTTTAGCGATCGCGTTGATCACAGCCGTTGTCATTCTGCTGTTCTGTGATTACCACTGGCAGGATATTGGCGTTGCGGCCGATTTGGACGATGGCGCGCTTGTGGCATTTGAAAATGCGCAGGACCAGAGCGGCCCCGTAGTTTTGGGAAAATTCAGTGCCATCCGCAAATCGTATAAGGATGTCGCGGGTTCGGTTCGAATCAGCAACACCGGCGTGCAGTATTACGTGTTCCAACACTCTGACAACGCCTATTACGTGGATCACAACAGGGACAGCAGAAAATCCCCAAGCGGTGAAATCTTTCTGGATCACCGCTGCACCATCCAACCCCTGTCGCGCCACATGATCCTCTACGGGCATAACCTTTACAACTTCTCGATGTTCAGTTTCCTGGATCAATACAAAAAGCAGCGCTTTTGCATGCAAAACCCTGTGATCCATTTCGATACACTCTACGGCTGTTACAATTGGCAGATATTCTCCGTGCGCATCGTCGATATCGACCAGGTGGGTGGTTCCGTCATTCAAACGGAATTTGCCGATTGGGATGATTGGTACCGTTTTTTGTTGGACTGTCAAAATCAAAGCATCTATCCGATCCCTGTGGAACTCAAAAAAGACGACATCATGCTCACACTCATAACTTGCAGCGAAGAATACAAGAACGGCAGGCTTTTGATTCAGGCAAGACTGATACGGTGATTGGGATTTTGCACAACAGGGACAGGCTTTATGGCCTCGATGCAAAACGGCGCGATATAGGTCTCTATGTCCTCATACGGGATGCAATTGCGCAGGCAGCTTTGCGTTTGGCGCATCCCGACGCTTGTAAATCCTGATAAGTGCAGCAATGCACGCATCTGCTGTGCTGATACCGCGCCTTCGATGCATAAGAAATAGGCGCTCAGCTTTGACATAAGATGTTGCGGCAGCGGGGACAGCAGCAAAAAATCGCAGAAGCAGATGCGCCCCCCGGCTTTGAGCACGCGGAACGCCTCGTCAAACACCTGCTTTTTGTCGGCGCACAGGTTGACAACACAGTTGCTCAACACGATGTCCATCGTATTGTCCGCAACGGGCAGGTGTTCGATCTCCCCCAGACGGAATTCAACGTTCGTATAGCCGCTTTTTTTCAAATTGCTTCTGGACAGGCGGATCATTGCAGGTGCCATGTCTACGCCTACCACCAATCCGTCTTTGCCCGCCATGATGCGGGCCAAAAAGCAATCGAACCCGGCACCGCTTCCCAAGTCCAGCACGGCTTCGTTCTTTTGGATGGAACGTATGGCGGCTGCGTTGCCAAAGCCGTAACCGGTTTCCTGAGAAGTGAGCAGGAATTGCAGTTCTTCATCGGTATGGTTAAAGCGCAGCAGCGCGTCTTCTTCAGGCAAATCCGTATGGCATGGACAGCGGCATTTTTCTTGCGCGGCATCCGCATCCGGCGGGATTTGTGCGTTCTCGTTTTGATGCACGGCGATCACCCGTTGTATGATATGGGAAACGCCGCCTTGTTGTGTATGCACAAATCGGAAATGAAGGCATGCAAAGTTTAAAAATTTCAGCCGACACAAAAAAGCGGAAGGCTTGCGCTCTCCGCTTTTTTAGGTTGTTTGCGTTGCCTTGATGTGGGTGGCAGATTACTTCTGTTCCACGAACTGGACGGTGTACCCGTCGGGATCCTTGACAAAGAAAAAGGAGATATGCGGATTGGGCGTTATCGGGCCGGCTTCGATCACGATGCCGTTGGCCTTCATCAATTCCAGTGTTTCCTGCACCGAATCCACGCTCAACCCGATGCTTATCCCCGCCCCGGGCTCGGCTTTTGCGTTTTCGGCATACAGAAGTTCCACTTTGGGCTCGCCCGATTCTCCGAGCATGACCATGTCATGTCCGGGCCTCTTATGGCGCGAATCGACAACCAACCCCAAAATGTCGCGGTAGAAATGCAGCGACGTGTCCACATCGCCGACGCGGATGGTTACCCAACAGAGTTTCATACGGTTTCCTCCTTAAAGAGTGAAGTTGCGCATCAATCGGCACAACCATGGTGTAGTTTTGCCACAGGATAGCGGCTTATGTGAAATCTTTATACAGCATGCTCGGCTGGATGCCCGCATTGTTCTGGTACTTTCCGCCGCTGTATGTTTCGTATTCGCCTTGGATCGCATGATAATAGATCTGGCAGATCTCGACCCCCGCATAGATGCGTACGGGCTGTATGCAGAAGATCTCAAGCGTCCAGTAACCGGCAAAACCAACGTCGCCGAAGCCCGCCGTTACATGGATGAACAATCCCAGCCTGCCCACGGAAGACCGCCCTTCGATCATCGGCACAAGCGCATCCGTCTTCGTATATTCCAGCGTCCTGCCAAGATAGAGCCGGTTCGGTTGCAACAGCAGCCCATCCGGCCCAATGACAACCATCGAGGTGGCATGTTGCTTCTTCATATCCAGAATCTCTTCGTCATACACCAACAGTTCATTGTGCAGGCGCAGATTATAGCTGTTTGGATTCAACTGCGATTGGCAAAAAGGCTCGATTAAAATATCCTTCCCAAGCCTTTTCTGAATCTCTTTTCCCGACAGAATCAAAAGCGTACCCTCCGAAACCGCAAAATAGACAACCCAAAACTTACCTTTATCATAAAGCGCCGCAAAATGCAGCGCAAGAGGCGGAGAAAAATAAAAAAAGGGACAGCGTCCCGATGATTCAATTCTATGCGCTACATCACCTGCGTAAATATGTTGCCTATGGCATGGGATTTGATGTGCAGGAACATCTTTTCCGTTTCCCACGAAAGAAAGTCCAAAGACCGTCCGTCGCGCAGGCAAAAGCGTATTTTGTTTTTTTGTATCATCAGAACGGACTCGATTTGCGAAAGGGGCATCCGGATAATGAGATAAGGCTTTTTATCGAAGCAGGCAAAGCAGAACGTGTCCTGCAACGAATACAGATAGCCGTTGCGCCCGCCCGTGTTTAAATAGCAGTTGGCGTTGATGCGCATTTGGATCAGTGCTTTGAAACTTGATTCAAAAGACCGGTATTTCTTTTCCTGAAAGAAGAGCACAACAGGAAGGATCAACAGTATCATCAACATGAAGAAAAGCGCAAAGTATGCCGCAAGGATACTTTCCACAAACAAGGCGGCAAGCACATAGCAACCAACACCGCAGAGCAGACTGACGAGTGCAACATTGCGATTGAAATACTTTTCCATTTTTATCCCCCTCTGATAACCGGTGCGTACCGACAGACAAGTTCGAAAATTAAAGGAATAAGCAGTCTCGCAATTCAATATAGATACCGTTCCTTTTGAAAAGAACAGTTCCATACGATTATCACAACATAGCGGTGCGTATTTGTCAAGTTTAGCAGCCGAAAATGAAAGAGACCACAGCCGCAGCGCTGTTCCCGTATGTCGTCTAAATAATTTTAAATACGAGAAGGGAAGCCAACAATGCGCCGATAAGATTAAAGAGCTGATCAAAATTTGTGTCCTGCAATCCCTTCTGATTGTGGGTCTTGCTGATCTTGTCCGACACGAATTCAAAAAGCTCAAAAACGGTGCCGGAGGATAGGCCAAGCAGCAACACCAGCACCGCAACAAACACGTCCGATCCGCTGAAAACGACCAGGTTTTTCAAAAGATGGAAAAGCAGAAGGGCACTTGAAAACGTGCCGAACGCGTGCAGGAAGCGGTCAAACGTTTGGGACTTTTCGTAATAATCCAGATAGAACCCGACGAAAGTGTGCAAAAAGATGGTCGCAAGCGAAAGAACAAGAACGCTGTAGGGTACGGCAAAACGCCAGACAACGCATGCGGCCAATAAAAGCACGAAACCGACAAACGGAGCAACGCATTTCTTTACAAGCCAGGTGTTCTTCAAGCGTGAAAACGAAACCGCCATAACAGCTTCAAGGGCAGCCTGGACGATGAGCAATACAAAGAACAGCGTTTTCATCGCACACCTCAACGGTGCGGCATATCCGCTTGGTATTTGGTCAGCCGCTTTGGTCTAGGATATCCGCAAATCAGCGCTTTATCCGATCGGGCGTACGCCGAAGCGCAGAAAAAGCCCGCCGGAACCAATTGAAAATTTCACACATATGCTAGGGTATACGAATCCGTAAGGTAAAGTTAGGATGTGATTCCCTTGATCATCTATGTGGTACGACCCGGCGACAGCCTCTATTCCATCGCAAGGCGGCATGGCTTGACGGTACAGAAGATCATAAACGACAACGAACTGGAAAACCCAGGCCAGCTCGTGGTGGGACAGTCACTGGTATTGATGACGGATAACCGGCCGCACACGGTGGCGCGCGGCGAATCGCTTTACAGCATCGCGCGGGCGAATAACATCACGCTGGCACAGCTGATGAAGGCCAATCCGCAGATACCAAACCCGCAAAGCCTGCATGTAGGGCAGGTCATCAACATACCGAATCGGGAACAAAAACTGGGCACCATCTATGTCAACGGTTACGCATTCCCCAACATCGACAGGACGGTTCTGAACAAGACGCTTCCCAACCTGACGTATTTGAGCATTTTTGCCTATGAAGTGCAGGAAAACGGCAGTTTGAACACCATCCCCGACGATCCGCTTATTGCCGCCGCGCGCAATGCGCATGTCGCGCCGATGATGGTCATCACCAACATTGCCCAAGGCCAGGGATTTTCAAGCGACCTGGCGCACACGATCCTGTCAAGCGCACAGGTGCAGCAGAATTTGATCAACAACATCATCAACACGCTGCGCACCAAAAACTATTACGGGCTGGACATCGATTTTGAATACATATACCCGGCGGACGGCAACGCTTACGATCAGTTTCTGCGCACCATCGCCGCCAGGCTCAAACCGTTGGGGTACACCCTGACCACCGCCATCGCACCCAAAAACAGGGCCGACGAAAAAGGTCTTCTCTACGAGGCGCATCGTTATCCCGTGCACGGACAGTATGTCGACCATGTCATCATCATGACCTACGAGTGGGGGTATACCTTCGGCGAGGCGCAGGCTGTCGCGCCGATCCACCAGGTGCGACGCGTGCTGGATTATGCCGTCACCGCCATCCCCAGCGAGAAGATATTGATGGGTATGCCCAACTATGGCTACGACTGGACGCTGCCGTTCGTTCAGGGCTCCCGGGCGAAAACGCTGACCAACACCGGCGCTTTGGATCTGGCAAGACGGGAACAGGCCGCCATCGATTTTGACAATACGTCGCAAGCGCCTTTGTTCCGGTATGCCGACGACGCGCGCAAGCAGCACGTCGTGTGGTTCGACGATGCGAGAAGCACACGCGCGCGCTTGCGGTTGGTCAACCAGTACGATCTCGGCGGCGTGAGCTATTGGACCATCGGAAGCTACTTCCCGCAAAACTGGCTCATATTGAATTCGATGTATGATGTGAGGAAGCTGCTGTAGGGACTGACATAAAAAAGGCGGCTACAAGGCCGCTTTTTTGTTTGCAAGGACGCTGCTCCTTGTAAAAGCCGCTGCTTAATGCGTAGATTGTTTCACAATATCTTGGCAAAGCAGAAACAAGTGAGGAAGTTCTCATCGAATTTATTGGCGATATATCGCTTTGGAATTACCGGGATCAGGTGTTATAATAACGGGAAACCAAAGGAGGATATAAAATGAAATGTGTTGATTGCGGAAAATCCTTGGCCAAAGACGCGGTGTTTTGCAACTATTGCGGTATCGAACAGTATATGCTCGAATGTACAAAATGCGGAGCGGAAAACATCAGCCAATCCAGCTACTGCAGCAAATGCGGAAGCTCAAGTTTGGAAAAGCATATGCTGGCCGCACAGGAATAACAGCCGGATAAGCGGGTAAAATCGAAAAAATACAATACAAAAACGGCTTTATAGCCGCTTTTGCATTTCTTTGCCCTACTTGTTCATGCCGGTATAGATCCACACCGCGTCGCGCAAAAATTCAGCGGTGCCGGGAACCGTTTTGTCGTAGTAGGCGGTGAATCGCTCATCGTCGACATACATCTGCGCCACGCCCGCGTGGGCTTCCTTTGAATAGCTCGGCCAATAGTAGCACAGCCACTCTTTGTGCAATTCCGCCACTTCCTGCGCGAGCGGGCTTGCGGGATCGCCCTGTGCCTTTGCCTGCGCGAGCTTAAGCATAAGCGTTTCGGAAAGCTCCGTGACCTTTTGGTGCTGTTCCTGCGTCATGTTTTTGACCTTGTCGTTGGACTTGTTTACGGTGTCGGCTCCGTATTTCTCACGGATCTCTTTTCCGTATTTCGCCTCGTTCTCGTCGATCATTTTTTGTTTGAACCCTTCAAACTTTTCCGTATCACTCATTTCCGTTCTCCCTTCCTTGGATTGGATTGTCTTTTCCACGGTTTTGATGAGCAAGTCAAGCTGCTCCCGCTTTTGCAGCAACTGCTGATAATGCTCCCGAAGCGCCGCTTTCGGATCGAATGATCCGGCGTTGACGATCTTTTGGATGTTCTCAAGTTGGACGCCCAGTTCACGGTAAAACAAAATCTGCTGCAGCTTGTCGACCTCCGCCTTTCCATAGATGCGATACCCCGAGGAACTGACGCGGACGGGCTTTAACAACCCGATCTCGTCGTAATACCGCAGCGTGCGGGTGCTTACGTTGGCAAGCCTGCTCAGCTTTAAAATCGTGTATTCCATGAGTGCCTCCTTACAAGGGCATCATAAACCTTAACGTTACGTCAATGTCAAGCGTTTTTCAAAACAATATTTTATTCTTTGGGAAAGTCAGTCGGGTTGGCATCATCACGGAATCCATTGCTATGTTAAAGGAGGCACTAAAATTTATTTTCAGCATCATTCTTGCTAAAAACCATAGTCCAGCATCTTCTCCCTGCCGAGATTGAAAGAATAGGATTCTGTCCCTATAATGATAGCAGAGGCTGATCGCTGGCTTTACAAATACTCGTTAAGGAGCACAGATTATGGCACTGTTCACGTTGGAATTTAAGAGCCGTCAACTGTACGCGCCCACGCAGGTTAAAGTCCTTCTGCCCGATGCACCCTCGGGCACACCGCCAAAAGCCCACTATGCCAAAAAGTTCAAAGTTCTATGGCTTCTCCACGGAGCGAACAGCGAGCCGAATGACTGGCTTCTCAAAACGAATATCGGCAGGTACGTCCGTTACCATGACGTCATGGTTGTCATGCCCACGGCGATCAATTCAAGTTATTCAGACTACACATACCCGGGATACAAATATTGGAGCTATCTCAACGAGGAACTTATCCCCATGATCCAAGGGTGGTTCCCGGCATCCACCGATCCGAAAGACAATTACATCGGCGGCTTTTCCATGGGCGCAAGCGGCACAATGATGCTCGGCTTCACCCGCCCCGAGCTGTTTGGCGGATTGATTATACTCTCCAACGCGCCCCGGGACGTCCAATACCTTCACCCGCTTAGGGACCTCACATCGAGGGAGTATGAAGATTGGGCCAAAGAGAAAATGCCCGATATGTCGGAAAGCGATATCCGCAGGGTTTCCAAGTTCCCAACGGTTGGCGCTTATCTCGATTCCTGTGAAAACACCTGGGATCGCTTCAGTGAAGTTGTCAAGGCGGGAAAGCTGCCCAAGACATTCGCCGGTTGCGGAAAAGACGATTCGCTGTATGGCAACTATGTCAAATGGCAGGAGTATGCAAAGCAGCTTGGCGCGGACATCACTTTTGAAAACACAGACGGCTACGGCCATGAACTTGAATACTGGGACGTCGCCATCAAGCGCGCTCTGGAATTCTTTGGCCTTTGCGAAAACATTCGCTGAACCAATATTGCCCGGACGGAATGCATAATTCGTTCCGTTGAGCTTTGTACAAATTGAATTGGGACAAGGAATTTCCTTGTCCCAATTGTTTTAACGTTCTATTTTCTTTGTGTAACCGCAGAGCCGAAAAAGCAAATCAGCCTGTGCCGTTGCGCTCGGATAAATCCGGCTCAGGAACCGGTAACACATTCGCTTGCTTTGACGCGACACCTTCTTTCAACAGCGTCCTGTTGGCAAGTATGCTGAAGCCCAGGATCAGCATGAGCGACCCCGTGATCAAAAGCAGCCATTCGATGCGCAGCACATCGGCGATCGGCCCGTAAATCAGCATCGAAAGCGGCATCACAAGGTTCGGGATCATCGAAAGCACGCTGAATACGCGGCCCATGAACCGCTCGCTCACCTTGGTTTGGATCAGAACCGTAAACGGCGTCTGGAATGCCGGCATCAGCAATCCGATAAGCCCCATGAACAACAGGTACAGCACAAAATTCGGCACCAGCCCCAGCGCGATGGTCAGCGCCGCACTGGCGAGGATGGCAACGCCGATGGAATGAATCTTGTTTGTAAAGCCGCCCCAGAACGCGACCAATACCCCGCCCAGCACCATGCCCGCAGAATAGACGACCTCGATTGCACTGAGGCGCCAGACATCGTCGCCAAAGCTGCGCGTCACCTGCAGCGGCGTTAAAAACGCCAGCGGCGATACGAGGACGAAATAGAACGCGCTGAATAAAAATAAAAGGAGTACGAAACGGTGGGATTTGATATACGAAAATCCCTCTCGCATATCGGCGAAATGGCCGCCCGTCAGCATTTGTTGCGCCCGTTGATGGGCGGGTACGCGCAAAAAGAATAATAACACCAGAATCGCTATGATCGCTGTCGCAATGTCGATGAAAAATACAGCCTCGATGGATGAAAACGCCAACAGCGCTCCGCCTAGAAGCGGGGACAAAAGAGCGATGACGGATTGGATGCTCGAGTTCAACCCGTTGACCTTCATCAGTTTGTCTTCCGGCACGATCTGCGGCAGCAGCGCGCTTACCGCGGGCGTCTGCACCGCCGTGCCTAAGGAACGGATGGCGGATGCCAACAGCAGCAGCCATATGGATTCAAAACCGAGCAAAAACAGGGTGGCCAACAAGAGCGTTGTCAAAGCTATGGACGCGTCGGCAAGGATGATCAGCGTTTTGCGGGGATACCTGTCCGCCCAAACGCCTGCGAACGGGGAAAGAAAGAACATCGGCAAAAAGCCGCACAGGATGGACAGTGTCATCATCATGCCGGACTTGGTGGACAGCGTGATATGCCACATGATCGCATATTGCACAAGCATGGAGCCGAAGAGTGATATGGCTTCACTTGAGAGAAACAAAACAGCGTCCCTTTTCCAGTTTGCTTTCATATACACTCCGGTTGTTTTAAATTGTTGCCATTTGATTATACAACAACCCGGCTGTAAAATCCTTGACTGATTTTGCTGAATGCATGGTCTGCCAAAGTCAACCACTGCCGCGTTGACCGCGCGCCGGTTTCTGTTATACTAATCTGAAAAGCGGAGGATGCATGAAAGTTAAAATACCTGATTTTGATCTGCAAAAAATAGCGGACAGCGGCCAGTGTTTTCGCATGCGCCAACTTCATGGGCATGCGTTTTTTGTGATCGCGGGACAAAGGTATGTAACGATAACCGGCCTTGGCGGCGATGAATTCGAATTTTCGTGCGCCGATGAGGAATTTCCGTTCTGGGAGCGCTATTTTGATCTCAAGACCGATTACGAAGTGTTTTTCAACGCCGTGGACAAGGGTGACGTGTTTCTGCAAAAGGCGATGGCATACGGCAGAGGCCTGCGCATTTTGCGCCAGGATCCCTGGGAAGTTACGGTTAGCTTTATCATCTCGCAGCGCAAGAACCTTCAGGCCATCCGCACCGCTGTCGAGGCGCTGTGCCGTTGCTGCGGTGAACCGATTGAAACCCCATACGGCACGGTGTATGCATTCCCGACGCCGCAGCAAATGGCGGCGATGCCTTTGTGCGATCTGCGAGGTTGTTCGGTGGGGTACAGGGATAAGTATTTGGCGGCATTGGCACAGCGTGTGGCTTTGGGCGAGGTCTCGCTTGACGCCATCGGCGAGCTCGACGACGCTATGGCTAAGAAGCAGTTGACGGGCTTGTTTGGCATCGGCTCCAAAGTGGCGGACTGTATTTTGCTGTTCGGTTACAAAAGAAGTGACGCGTTCCCGGTGGACGTATGGATCGGGCGTATCCTGTCGCGCGAATACAACGGCGCCTTTGAGGCTCAGAACTACCGGGGTTTTGCAGGTATTTTACAGCAATACATGTTTTATTATGCAAAAAGCAGCGATTACGGATATAAAAAGGATGATATATAAAATAAACAGCGATAAAATGAAAAATAGATATCCATCATTGTTCTTCTTTTAACAACTATCGACAAATTTCGCATACTCATGTTACAATGTTATTAACTAAAATTTTCCATCTTGTTATTTTAATGGTGTCGGGCTTTGGGTGTCTTCCTTGCTCTGCTTAACATCGTTATAGCCTTTGGTTTTCGCATCTTTTCTTACCTTGAAAGGGGACGGGCATTTATGCAGACAACCCTATGGGGATTGCTCCAAAACGCAGCAATGCTTCTTTCTCTTGCCGTGGTTTATGAGATCAGCAATACGATCCCCGGCGAATGGAAAGCATTCCGACCTATCAACAACGGACTGATCATCGGGTTTATCGGGATACTTGTAATGCTCATGCCTGTGCAGTTGGCACCGGGCATTTTATTTGATTCGCGATCCATATTGATTTCCGTTACGGCGCTGACGTTTGGCTCCGTTCCCGCTTTCATCGCATCGGGCATGACCATCGTGTTTCGCATAATCCGGGGCGGGGTGGGCATGCCTGCCGGCGTTGCGATCATCGTTGCGTCGTTGCTCATCGGGCTTGTCTGGCATCAATATCTTAGGGGCAAGATAACGAGGAAGCGTTGGCTTAACGCATACCTGTTCGGCGTTTGTGTACAGGCAGCGCAGATCGGTTGCCTGTTTCTATTGCCGTGGCCGACATCCATCCAAATCGTCCGTCAAGTAGCGTTCCCGTTGCTTGCGATCTTTCCGGTTTTTACATCCCTGCTGCATCATCTGCTTAGACTGCAACGGAACCGCATCAATTTAATCCAAAAACTCAACGAAGCCGAGGGTCAGTATAAGAGCCTGTTTAACGAAAACAACGTTCCGATGCTTATGCTCCGGCCTTCGGACGGGCAAATCGTGGACGCTAACCCGGCGGCTTGTCAATTCTACGGGTGGGACAACACAACATTCCGGAAAATGAACGTCGAGGACATAAGCATATATCCCGTCGAGGAGATCGTCGTACATATGGCGAATATCGTTCAAAGCGGAGGGATTCAATTCATCACCAAACACCGGATTGCTTCAGGGGAACTGGTCCATATGGAGGTGTTCAGCGGTCCCATAACCATTGACAATGAAGTGCTGCTGTATGCCATCATCCACGATATCTCAAAGCGCATCGCGTTTGAAACCCAGTTGCGCGAAAGCGAGAACCGCTTTAGATCGTTGGTGGAAGGGGCCCCTGATGCCATTTACATTCAGTCCGATTTAAAGTTTGTCTATGTCAACAAAGCAGCAGTCGAACTCTTTGGGGCAACATCTGCGGATCAGTTACTCGGCTTTCCGACTTTGGAACTGCACCCGGAGGAGAATCACGAGCTTATCCTGCAGAGAATCCAGGAGCTATACAACGGACGAACACCCAATCCACCCAAAGAAGAGGTGTTTATCAGGCTGGATGGTACGCCTGTGGATGTCGAAGTCAAAACAATTGCAATCCAATATGGCGACAAAAATGGCATTATTGTCTTCTGCAGGGATATATCCAAGCGCAGGGAAGCGGAGAAACAAAGAGCGCGATTCGAGTTGCAGCTTCGACAGCAACAGAAGCTCGAGGCCATCGGCACGCTCGCAGGCGGCGTTGCGCACGAGATAAACAACCCGATCAACGGCATCATGAACTATGCGGAACTCATTTTGGATCATTTGGATAAAAGTGCGCCCGAAGCGGAGTATGCCAAAGAGATCCTGCATGAATCGGACAGGATCGCAGTGATCGTTCGAAGCCTTTTGCAGTTCTCGCGGCAGGAGAAGCAAAGCCACAGCTATGCCGGCGTATACGACATCGTCAATCAGACGGTATCGCTGATCAATACGATCATCAGACGGGATCAGATAACATTGCAGGTGCAGATGGATGAGAATTTGCCCGAAATCAAATGCAGAAGCCAGCAAATTCAGCAGGTGCTGATGAATTTTCTTACCAATGCACGGGATGCACTGAACGAGAAATATCCGGGATACCATGAGGATAAAACGATTCAGATCCGGTGCCATCAATTCGAAAAGCAGCAGCGGCGCTGGATTCGCATCGTTGTGGAAGATCACGGGAACGGCATTCCCGAAGAACTGCAGGAAAAAATATTCGAACCGTTTTTTTCCACCAAACCAAAGGAAGCAGGAACAGGGTTGGGGCTGGCCATCAGTTTTGGCATCGTGCGGGATCATCACGGACAAATACTCGTCGAATCGCAAGAAGGGCTTTTCACGAAGTGCATTTTGGAACTCCCGGTTGATAATGGCTGGACACTTTAATAAATGGAGAGGGCAGCACGAATGAGCAGAGTTTTGGTTGTAGACGATGAAAAGAGCATACGGACGACGTTGACCGAATTTCTCAAACGAGACGGATTTGAGACCGAATCTGCCGCGGATGCTTTTGAGGCTTTGCAGCTGATCGCAAATGGCCCGGGTTATGATGTGGTCGTCACCGACATCATCATGCCAAAGGTTTCAGGCATCGACATGACACAGAAGATCCGCATGTTCAACAACTCGGTGCAGATCATCGTGATGACCGGGGAGCCGACCGTGGAGACGGCCATCAAGGCTGTTCAAAACGGAGCCAACGATTATTTGACCAAGCCAATCGGCAGAGAGGATCTGTTGAAAACGGTACGGCATGCCGCGCAGATGAAAAACCTGATTGACAAAAAGAATGAGCTTGAAAAGCAAAACATGCTTTACCAAAAGAATCTGGAAAACCTGGTCGATAAGCGTACAAACGAGCTGCAAAGCGCCATGCAGAGCATCATATCGCTGCTCTCAACGGTCGTTGAAGCCCGTGACAGCTATACGGCCGGTCATCAGCGGCGGGTGGGAAACCTTGCGGCGATGATTGCGAAAAAAATGGGGCTTGATTCCAAAACGGCTGAATACCTTCGTATCATCGGCTACATACATGACATCGGAAAAATCATGATACCAACGGAAATACTATCCAAAACCGGCAAGCTCAGCGACCTTGAACTGCAGATGATCCAGCATCATCCCGGCAAGGGCTTTGAGATGCTCGGCAAGGTCGAATTGCCTGTGAAGTTTGCCGAAACCATCTATCAGCACCATGAGCGCTGCGACGGCAGCGGGTATCCCAGATCGCTGATGCAGGAGGATATTTCGCTTGAAGCGAAAATTCTGATGGTGGCGGATGTGGTGGAATCGATGACCTCACACCGACCGTATCGCCCCGCATTGGGAATAAGCGCTGCTATTGAAGAGCTTAGGGCGAACAAGGGAACACGTTATTCCGAGGATGTCGCAGATGCCTGCATCGCGTTGTTTGAGGATGACCGGTTTGTCATAGACGATACGGAGTATTTTTCCCTCTTCCCGCTGTAAAGAACGTGTTGCACAAGGCACACATCGTCCTTGCAATCAAACTATCTATGCTTGGTGTCGAATGGACCGGTCAGAATATTCTTATACCAGACTGCAAAGCTTATAGATATATTATAAAGCATCTTAGTTTAGGTTGGACAAATCCGGCGACATGTGCGGCGGATTTGCATTAAATACATGCAAAGCCATCAAACTCCGTCAAATAACGGAGTTTTTTGACGGAATAAGCGTGCCGCATTTTTTCTTGCCGCACGGACGCAAACGTGGTACGCTTTTGCCGTTGTAAACCCATGAGGATAGGGTCAAGCAAGGTTGAGGTACACGATGAAAAAACACATCCGATATACTATTTTTGCAGCGACGCTGCTGATCCTTTTGGAGCAAGGCATCAAACTGGTCGTCAACCGCAATTTGGACGCTTTTTTTCCGATCGTTCCTCCCGTTTTGTATTTCAAGCCTATGTTCAACCGGGACTATTCCTGGATAAACTCGATGTTTCAGCTCGGCGTCGGCAAATGGGTACACATTGCGCTGGTCATTGGAATGCTCGTGTTTATCCTGTTGGTATATCTCTATGCTCTAAAAAGAGCGGACAGCAAATACATCAACGTCATGTTCGCTTTTGTCATCGCGGGAGCGGTATGCTCGCTCATCGATAAGCTTTTCTGGGGCGGAAGCCTGGACTATATCATGCTGAGCGGCTTTTTTACGTTCGATTTAAAAGATGTTTACATCAACGTTTTCATCGGACTGTTCATTGCCGGGTTGATCTTTAAAAATAAAGCGATCAAGCAGATCCTTGATCCGAAACAGGAGGAGAAAACGGGCAACGGCGACATGCCATAACATAGCACCGCGCGGCGCTTTACGGTTCGTGATACCGCAAACGCAAAAAGCAAGACAGGGTGTCAATCAATAAAAAAGGATGATGAACATGCCGACCTTTGAAAAATACAAATCAAGCCAGGAGCTCTTTGACCTGACGCAGGAGCTGTATATGCTCGAAGCGGAACAGGAACTATTGGGTGTAAACCACGCGGAGCGGATCGGGGAGATACGGGAAATATTGAAGGAATCCGGGGAGCTGCAAGCACAAAATTAACACAGCGCCTCCGCAAGACGCGCGGATTCGTAAAAGAGGACTATGGTCAATTGTTACAGGAAACGCTCGAACCGTTCCTTGGTCGCTTTGCAGATCGGGCATACCTGCGGCGGATGGTTGTTCGCGCACAGATAACCGCAGACCGTGCAGCGGTATACCGGGAAAGACAGCGTGATGGCTGCCCCCAGCACAGACGTGCTCGCCTTTGGGCGGGCGCTTTTTTCTTTTAGGTCGCGCCGCTCGGGCACCTGTTTGGTCTGCTCGCTGCCGGTAACGTACAACGCACAAAAGCAAGCCCCGTACTCGGCCAGATCGTCGTCGCGGTACACGCACGGGCAGACGATATCGAGGTTTTCATTCGCTTCACCCTCGAGCAAGCGGCACGGGCAGCTTTCGATGCCGTAACGGTCCTGATTCACAAGAAGTCCCTTAGTCAGATCCCGCACAAACGATTCGTCCGGGTTCAGCTTATAGCCGCCGGTTGCGGCATCGTCGCGCAGCTTTTGCAGCCGCTTGTTGACGCGGTCTTCCATCCTATCTCTCTCCTATCAGTTCCCGCAGTTTCTGTTCGTCATACCCCGCAATGCTGTCTGCTTGATCGATGACGATGGTGGGAAAAGACCCTCTCGGGTTGAATTTGCGCTGTTGCTCTTTCGCCTGATTAAGTTCGTCGCCGACAAGCGTATCCACGTCGACATAGGAGTATTCGATTCCGTGGCTGGTAAAAAACTCCTTGGTCTTCTTGCACCATCCGCACGTGCTCAACGCAAATATCTGGATATTGCCGACATTTCTGCCGCCGTCTACTTTTGTAAAAGCTACCATTCAAACACACCCTTTCCCCCTGATGATAGTATTTTGCACGGCAAACCGCAAGTAGCATATTGGCACCGTATACCAAAAAACAAAAGAAAGCCGGTGGCAGGTCGGCAAGGAGACAAAAGCATCACAGCCACGGGGGATGGGAGAAGCACAGGTTTCATGCTATAATGATTGCATTGTGCCAAAGCGACGGCAGAAAGTATTATAAAAGGGGAAACAGTGCGTTTATGGGGAAGATCAAACTGGTCATCACGGATCTTGACGGAACCTTTTTGGATAGCAATCTGGAGCCGAATCAAAGCAATGTGGATGCGCTCAAAGCGTGCAGGGAAGCGGGCATTCCGGTCTGCGCCATCACGGCCAGAGGCTATTCGTCGTCGCTCAGGGTCCTCCATTTGGGCGGATTCCGCGGCTATTGCGTGACGAGCAACGGTGCGTCGCTCTATGACGGTGAAGGCTCGGTGCTGTATAAGAAAACCATTCCGCAGGACAGGATAAAGCGAATCCTTGAAGTGTGTTTGCGCGAGCAGGCAGGGGTGTTTGTCATAGCGCGCGGCGGCACCGTCATCTGTGACGAGCTGCGGCGTCCTGTCGTTGCGAACAACAAACCCATCGATATCTCGCAATGGCCCAAAGAACACAGACCAAATCGCATACAGGTGAAAACGCTGGACGAAATGGTCGATCAGATTCAGGATGACGCGGAGCTTGTCTGCATTCACGCCCGCGATGAACATAGTACGTTTGACGGTGCGTTTTACCGCTCCATCATCGAATCGGGTGAACTAACCCTGACGAGTTCTCACCCCGGGGGGCTGGATATCATGGCAAACGGCGTGAGCAAGACGGAGGGCGCGCAGCGCCTGGCCGATTTGATGGGACTTAAGCCGGAAGAAGTGATGGCTTGCGGCGACCACAACAACGATATTGGAATGCTTCGCTGGGCGGGCATCGGCGTCGCGATGGGAAACGCGCAGCCGCAGACAAAAGCGGTGGCTGACTTCATCAGCCTGGATCATGACAAGGGCGGCGTCGCGCACGCGATCTATAAGTTTGTACTGTAAGGAGAAACCATGGAAATACGGACAGCCGTTGTAAAATGCGGCGACTATGCGCAGGCGGAGGTAGACGCCGCCGTCAGGCGCTCTTTTGATTTGCTGGGCGGACTTGGCAGCATCGTCAAGCCCGGGATGCGCGTTGCGATCAAGGCGAATCTTTTAAAAAAGGCCAAACCGGAGGATTGCGTCTGCACGCATCCGGCCCTCGTCTGCGCGGTGGCGAAACAGATAAGCGAGCTTGGCGCGTTCGCTGTCATCGGCGACAGCCCGGGCGGACCGTTTACCGAGGGGTTTTTGCGCGGCATCTATCGTGAGAGCGGCATGGAGCAGGCGGCACAGCAAAGCGGCGCACAGCTCAATGCCAATACATCCTACAGCGAAGTTAAATTTCCCGAAGGCGTGTCCGTCAAGGCGCTTGACGTATGCGATTATCTTCTTCAAGCGGATGTTATCATCAATGTCGCGAAACTCAAAACGCACGGGTTGACCGTCTACACCGGGGCCGTCAAAAACATGTTCGGCGCGATACCCGGCACGGCCAAGGTGGAATACCATTTCCGCATGCCCGAACTGGACAGATTCTGCAATATGCTGATCGATATCACCGAATGTGTCAAGCCCGCGTTTAATTTAATCGACGCTGTCATGGGCATGGAAGGGGAAGGCCCAGGCTCCGGAACGCCGCGGTTTGTGGGCTGCCTGATCGCGTCCCAAAGCCCGTATGCGGCTGATATGGCGGGCATCTCGCTGATGAATCAGGATCCGATGTCCATCGCAACCATCGAACAAGCAAACAAGCGCGGCCTTTTGCCAAAGGATCTGTCGGGGTTGGAGCTTGTGGGCGACGATATTCAAACGCTTATCGTAAAGGACTTCAACGTACCTTCCGCGCGTATCGTACGCCTGCGACCGCGCATGGCCCCGGAGATCATGATGAACTTCGTGGAGCGCATGCTCAAACCCAAACCGATATTTCTCAAAGAAAGCTGCATCGGCTGCGGCGACTGCATGCGCAGCTGCCCGCCCAAGGCCATCACCATTGAGAACAGGCTGGCGAAAGCGGATTTGAAAAAGTGTATCCGCTGCTTCTGCTGCCAGGAGCTCTGTCCCCGCCATGCCATTAAAATCAAGCGTTCGCGCATCCTGCAAAGGTTGAAATAGATATGTTTCACATCGTGCTATATGCCCCTGAGATTCCCCAAAATACAGGCAACATCGCGCGCACTTGCGCTGTGACGGGTACATCGCTGCACCTGATCAAGCCGCTCGGATTCTCTATCGACGAAAAGCATGTCCGCCGGGCAGGCCTTGATTATTGGGACAAGGTGGACGTATCTGTCCATGAAAGTTTTAACGATCTTGTAGCCCAATATCCCGATGCCGAATTCTTCCCGGTGGAGACAATCGGAAGCAAGCGTTATGATGCTGTCCGCTATCCGGAAGGGTCGTTCTTCGTCTTCGGGCAGGAAACAAAAGGGCTGCCTGCGTCCATCCTCTCAAAGTTTCCGGACAACCTCGTGCGATTGCCGATGCGGGATAACATCCGAAGTCTTAATTTGAGCAACGCCGCGGCCATCGTATTGTACGAAGCGCTGCGACAGCATGACTTTTCCGGCCTGAAATAGCAACGATATCGCTTAAGATGGATTATCACACATGGTAATTGATATAATTTGTTTGACGGTTTCGGAATTTACAAGAACCTTACAATCGCTTTATAAAGAGAAGAATATCGGGGTGTATACTGATTCATTGGCACCGCGTAAAAAACGGACACCCTTTGATTGTTTCTGCGGTCAATGCAATCGCGAAATGTGCGCATGATCCTGCGCGATGATCCTGTCGCGAAGCGGAACAGCTTACCGAACCTTTAGGAGGCTAAGATATGACTCTGTATGATGTTTTTGAACTGATGGGCGGACTGGGGCTTTTTCTCTATGGCATGGATCTGATGGGGAAAGGTCTGGAAACCGCAGCGGGTTCCAAATTGAAGCGCATCCTTGAAAGGCTGACCACCAACCGGCTATCGGGCATGATGGTGGGCTTGGGAGTTACAATGATCATCCAAAGCAGCTCGGCGACCACCGTCATGCTGGTTGGATTCGTCAATGCGGGTTTGATGAACTTGCTCCAGGTATTCGGCGTAGAGCTGGGCGCGAACATCGGCACCACCATTACCGCGCAGATCATTGCTTTCAAACTTACCGATTGGGCGCCATTGTTCATTATGCTGGGCGTTCTGCCGCTTCTTTTTACCAAAAAGCGCAGTGTGCGCAGCATCGGAACGATCGTGGCAGGATTCGGCATTCTGTTCCTGGGAATGAACATGATGGCCCATTCGATGGTGCCGCTTCGCAACAGCGCGTGGTTCATCGACGTGATGACAAAGTTCAAAAACCCGGTGCTCGGCGTTTTAATGGGAACGATTTTTACAGGTATCATACAAAGCAGCTCGGCTTCGGTCGGTATTGTGCAGGTGTTGGCGATGCAGGGTCTGGTTGGGCTCGATGCCGGACTGTATCTTATCCTCGGTTGTAATATCGGCACATGCGCCACCGCTTTGCTTGCCAGCATCGGCACCAACACCATGGCAAAGCGCGCAGCCGTGATGCACCTGATCAACAAGACCATCGGCGCTGTGATTTTCACCGCCATTTTGATACTGTTTCCCGTGGCGGACATTGTCGCCCAATGGTCGCCGGGCAATCCTTCCAGGCAGATCGCCAACTTCCATACGATTTTCAACATCCTGAACATGCTGTTGCTGTTCCCGTTTGGAAGCCAAATCGTCAAAGCCGTAAACAGGCTTGTCAAGGAAAACAAGAAGATTATGTCGGAAGAAAATCTGCTGTATGTCGACGAGCATGTCCTGTTCACGCCTGC
This sequence comes from uncultured Christensenellaceae bacterium, assembly GCA_942492795.1. Taxonomy (GTDB): domain Bacteria; phylum Bacillota; class Clostridia; order Christensenellales; family QAND01; genus RGIG3178. The sequence continues at coordinate 29,959 of OW818639.1, read as the reverse complement.
CGTCGCGTTGACCCAGATGCAAAAAGAAGTCAGCCGTTTGGCCGACAAAGCCGTGGAAAACGTCAGGCTTGCGTTGCGCAGTTTTTTTGAAAAGAACGAAAGCTTCGCGCAAACGGTAGTCCACAACGAACGTGTCGTCAATAAGCTGAGCACGGAGATATTAACTTATCTGGTGCGTATCCAAAGCGTGGAGGAAGTCCCGGAAGAGGACCGTACCCGGATCTTCAGCCTGCATGAATTCGTCAGCAACATAGAGCGCATTTCCGATCATGCGGAAAACATCGCGGAATACGCGCAGGAACGCATACAGAACGGAACGCCGTTTTCTCAAGAAGCATTGGACGAAATAAAGGAGTTATCCGATTTCACCATGAAGGCGTTGGATCACAGCATCATCGTGATGAACGGCAATCCGAACGATGAGGCGAATGCGCTGGCATGTGCCTGTATGGAGCAAGCGGTGGACACCATGGTCAAAAAAATGCACGAAGATCACATCGTTCGTCTGCAAAGCGGGACATGCGATCCGCGCGCGGCGCTGATATACAACGACATGACATTGAATCTCGAACGGCTTTCCGATCATGCCTGCAACCTTGCGGGCGTTGAACAGGAACTGGACGACCTGACAATTTAATTGCAAAAATGTATCAAGAACAGGCATGGCTGCCGTTCGCTGCAAAAAGCCTTTCAATACAAAACGAACGCCGGATTGCACATCCGGCGTTTTCCTTTGCCAAAGAGCTTGCACAGGCGCTTAATTCATCCCTTTCTCGATCATGCCGATATCGTTTCGCACCGACGGCGTGTCCGGGAATCCCAAGTACCATGGCTGGCGCGGATCGTTTCGTTGGACATTGTATTTAGCTTTTACGATGAGCTCCGGCCTGTATTCGTAATGCACGATATCAAAGTGCGCCCATTTTCCTCCCCAGATAAATCCATGGCTTTCAAAAATGCGCACAAGCTTTGCCGGATAAATCTCAAGCCTCTTCTGTCCCTGCGGACGGGTTGCGAATTGCCAATAATCGAATTTATCCAGATTCAGGTCGACGGCTATGCCGAAGGAATGCATGCTCAGCCTGTTGGTGCCCGCGACCACCCGGTAATTGAACGTGCCGCCCAACGGATACACGAAAGCGTACAGGGACGGATCGCTCAAAAGAAGAGCGGATACATCCGTAAACGCGCCCATAAGGGCGGTCGCTGCGTCGTTGTTGCGGTTAAACAGACATTTTTTCGTACCCGTACGGACAGGCAAAAGGTTGGACGCAATGTCGGATTTCTTCGCCCCGTACACCGCGTGGAAAAAGGTGTATACCCGGATCCTCCCCGGGTCGGCATCACCCGATGCAAGTTCACGGATGTCGCTTAACGGGTAGGGTTGTGCCATCATATCCTGCAAGTCCGGCGCGGCAAGATTCTGCTCCGTGGTTTTGGTTTTTTTATCGTCATAGAGGATGCTTTTGCCGGAGCGCATGACAACATAAATGCACCCGTCGCCGCCCTTTTTAAACCCCGTGATGTACCCCGGATACGCCGTCATCAACGCGAGCAGATCCCGTTTGGTCAACTCATCATAGGAGAATTCAGCGCCCAAGACCGCATGGCCGTTTGGCTTCAAAACGCTGAGCGTACTTTGTCCGATGCATCCCCTTATAAGCAAAATCTCCAGCAGCAGAAGCAAACACAATCCTGTCAAAGCATGTTTTTTCGTTTTCGGACACCCCTTTTAACCGTGCTGCCATAGTGTATTCGTGCGGCTGATTTGAAAGTCTTGGGATTTACAACGAAGCGGCTGTCGTGCACAATGGTACAAAAGGAGATCTTCGCATGGAACTGCAAACCGGATGCACGCTATGCCCGCACGCCTGCGGCGCTGTGCGAAAGCAAAGCCTTTTGAGCGGATCAGGCTCTCTGGGTTTCTGCGGCATGCCGCAAAATCCCGTGGTGGCGCGCGCTGCGCTGCATTTTGGGGAGGAGCCCTGTCTTTGCCAACCCTGCGGGAGCGGAACGGTTTTTTTCAGCGGCTGCACGCTGCAATGCAGCATCTGTCAAAATGATACAATAAGCCGCCAGCGCTGGGGGATCGAGATTGACGCCCAACGCTTGTCGGAAATCTTTCAGGAGCTGGAGCAGAAGGGCGCGCACAACATCAACCTCGTCAGCGGCACGCAGTTTATCCCCGCAATCCTTCAAGCGCTGCGCATCGCAAAACCCTCCGTTCCGGTCGTGTGGAACAGCGGCGGCTACGAGAGCAAATCTTCGGTTGAAATGCTCAAAGATGCGGTACAGGTGTATCTGCCCGACTTCAAATATGCCGACAATGCTTTGGCAAAGCGCATCAGCGGTGTTGGCGATTACGCGCAAACAGCACTTTCGGCCATCCGTGCCATGGTGTTGCAGGTGGGCAGCGTATGCCTGGACGATAACGGGCACATGCTCCGTGGCGTGATGGTGCGGCACCTGATACTGCCGGGGCACCTCGACAACACGCTTGCGGTGATCGATATGCTCAACGGGAATTTCAAAAAGGACGAGATCTGGGTTTCGCTGATGAGCCAGTATACGCCGTGTTCTTTGCATCCCGATATGCCGGAGCTCAACCGTACCGTCACAACTTATGAAATGAAAAAAGCGCAGAATGCGCTTTTTGAGTCGGGCTTTCACAACGGCTATATGCAGGATAAAAGCGCTGCGACAGCGGACGCTATCCCCGCTTTTGACGGCACGGGCGTATTGCGCTGACATGCTGCTGTTTTACTGTTCGCAGCAAAAGCGGTCTGATTCTTTTTTATTTTTGCGTTTGAACCATGATATTCTTCCCGTCGTATCGTATCAGGACATCGCCGTTCTGATCGGTCCGGTAGAGCTCCTGCGCATATTTCGCGATGTTTGCGATGTTGTCGCGGTGTTCCTGCGGGTCGTCGGAAATGTTCGGGTTAGCCATGCTGATACATGCTATGCTTGGCGTCACGGCTTTCAAAAATGCCGTTGAGGTGGAGTGCAGCGCGTGGTGCCCGACTTTTAGGAAATCCGCATCCAGGTATTGTTTGGATGTCGTCATCAACAACGCCTCGGCATCCCACTGTGCATCACCCATGAACAGAAAGGATTTGCCCCGATAATCCATGCGCAAAACGGCGCTCGCATCGTTGAGTTCCTGCGTGTTTACGCTGACGGGGCCCAAAAACCTGCATGCAGCGTCCGAAAACGCAAACGTATCGCCCATACGGATGAATTTCTTTGGTATGCCCGAATTTTGCAGATAATCCTCAAGCTCGCGGTAAACCGCGGTATCCCGCTTTACATCGATCTGATACACCATCGAGACTTGGTAGTTTTGCATGACCCATACGGCGTTTCCGATATGGTCGTTGTGCGGATGCGTCAATATCAGAGCATCCAGCTTTTGGACGCCCGCTTGTGCCAACGCGTCCGCGACGTCATTGCGGTGGTCGGGAAGACCTGTGTCAATCATCATCGCCTGTCCGTTGGGGGCGGTGATCAGAATGCAATCGCCGTCCGCAACGTCAACGATGGTGATGCAAAGATCGGTTGCCCGATAAGCCGCAACCACGCTGCACCCGACTGTGCAAAGACAAAGACAAATTGCCAGTATCCATATAAAGACCCGTTTACGGGACATCTCACCACCCCTTATAAGCATCATTGTATTACAGGAAAGGACGCTTTTGCAATGCGCTTGCATTTGAAGCGGCAATTGCGTACAATAGCAAAAAAGGATTGTCCGAGCCTTTGAGCCGGGCGAAAATACAGGGAGGATTAACCAGATGGAAACCGTCGTTTTGAAAGTAAAAGGAATGAGTTGCGAGAATTGCGTGAAGGCCGTCAGGCGTGCCATCAACATCTTTGAAGGGTATGAGGATTCGAAGATCGATCTGGCAACGGGAACCGTTGAGATCGAGTACGATTCGCCCGCGTCGGTAGGCGGATTCATCGCCGCTATCGAAGCCGAGGGATATACCGTAGAGAAGTAATACCATTGACAATTTGACCCCTAATCGGGGTCTTTTTGTTTTTTTGTCCGTCGTTGGTTGAAGCCGTCGTGATACAATGGAACCATCGGATAATAAGGAGGACGCGTATGGAAACCAAAAAAGCGGCGGATCTCTTCAATGACGTTTTGGGGCCTGTGATGTGCGGGCCGTCCTCTTCCCACACCGCCGGACCCTGCAGGATCGGCCATCTGGCGCACGATCTGTGCGGCGGTTCATTTGAAAAAGCGGTAATAGAGTTTTCCCGAAAAGGTTCCTATTCCTACAGCTATCTCGGCGACGGATCGGATAAGGCACTCATCATAGGATTAATGGGCGGGGAACCGGATGATGTGCGTATGTATGACGCCGCCGAGATTGCAAAAAAGCAGGGGCTTGCTATATCGTTTTGTCTGACGGACGATGAGATCGATCATATCAACACCATTCTGTTGCGGCTTACCGTATCCGAAAACCGCATCATACTCGCAAAGATGATCTCCATGGGCGGCGGAAGCGTAAAAATAGAGAGCATCGACGGCCTTGCGCTCTCCTTGTACGGAGGCCGGTTTGAAACGGTGGTATACGGCGAAAAACCGGCGCAGCAAGCGGTCGAAGAGCTGTTGGGCATACCTCCTGTGAGCTCTGATGCGCGGCTTTGTGTGTTCAGCACGGAAACGATGACGGATGTAGAGGCGATTCGGCAAGCAAACGGCGTCCAATACGCCGCTGTGATCCGCCCAGTCGTACCCTGCGTGAATATAAGTTCGGCAAAAGCTCCGTTTTTATCGGCAGCCGAAATGCTGCAATGGCTCAAGCATGATCCGATGAGCCTGTTTGACGCCGCGGTCGCTTACCAACAGGGCATGAGCGCTTGGGACAGGAAGAGCATTCTTTCGTGGAGCTTGTTTTTGCTGGAAAAAATGGAGCAGTCCATCAGGACGGGCATCGATTGTTCCGGACGCGGGTTTTTCAGCACAAGGCCCGTATCGAAAAATCTTGAGACAAGAAGGCAAAACGGCCAATTTCTGGATACCGGGCTGCTCTCTCATGCGACGGTGATGGCAACTGCGGTGATGGAATCCAACATGTCCATGAACACCGTGGTCGCGGCACCGACCGGCGGCAGCGCGGGCGTTTTGCCGGGGGTTCTGTTCGCGTTGGAAAAAGAAGGGCATAAACGATTGCGTACGGCACAAGGACTGATGGTCGCGGCGCTTATCGGTGCGTTTATCTACAACCGGTCGACCTTCACCGCATCCGAAGCGGGATGCGCCGTTGAGATCGGATCCGCAAGCGCTATGGCGGCGGCTGCTGCGGCATATATGGCGGGAGCGGATACCCTCACTTGCCTTAAGGCAGCGGGGCTCGCGCTTGGCAATCTGACGGGCCTTGCCTGCGACCATTTGGCATCGGGCGTTGAAGTGCCGTGCATCCATCGCAACGCCATGGGCAGCGCGAATGCCGTCGTATGTGCCAATATGGCGATGGGCGGCGTGGATCCGGTGTTGACGTTTGACGAATCCATCGATGCGATGCATGAATTTGGCACGCTTTGCGTCAACGCCGTCCGTGCGTGCAACAGGGCGGGTTGTGCGGGGGCTGCGGGCACGCCGACCGGGCTTCGCGTCAAGCAGGAGTTTGAGACAAGGAATATCAATCGGGCAAACGGATAAGCGGTATTATGCAAAAGCTGTCCCTACGAAAACAACGGCAAAATGCGGATGATCCGCAAGTACAATGCAGCGGCAATTTGAGTCAAAAAGGCGAAATTGCCGCTCTTTTTATGGCAAAATGCTCAAAAACGGAGACTGTGGAAAATATTTTTTCAAAAAATTACAATAATCATATCCAACATTACGACAGTTTCGTTTAAAAACTTACAAATTTATTATCGTCCTTCATGTTCCGGAAAGTTATTGTGTTTTTCGTGCGACAAATATGTTTCCAAAATGTTAAGAGATAATATAAGTATTGCAATAATTAGCAAAGGAATATATTATAGGGAAGCGATTAACACAATAAGGCATTTTTAAGAGTCTGCTGATTTGCGAAATCGTCAAAACCGAGGGGAGAAACGATGAAGAAAAAGATACTATCGGCACTGTTAATCCTGACAATGGTTCTGTCCGTCTTCTTAACGACCGCGTTTGCCGCGAAAACAGAGACGCCGGAACCGACTCCAACCCCAAGCAGCACGGCGCCGGTGGAACCGACGTTACCGCTGCAACTGGGTGTAAAGGGCGAAATTGTCAAGACATTGCAGACGTATCTCATCGCGAACGGCTATACACTCACCGTAAGCGGAGAATACGACACGGCTACGGAAGCTGCCGTCAAACTATACCAGGCTGCCGTTGGATACGAAGTCACCGGCATTACGGATACGAAAACTTTCGAGCGCCTTGCGAACGTGGAAAACTTCCTGGCGATCGCGCAATCGAAACTGGGGATTCGGTATGTTCGCGGCGGAAAAGGCCCGATAAAATTTGATTGTTCCGGGTTTGTCTATTGGACGATGAACCAGGCGGGCATCAAACAGGGGTATATGAATTCGCGCGCATGGCAGAAATGCAAGACGTACACGAGGGTCAAAAAAATAACAGAGCTGTTGCGCGGCGACGTCATCAGCTTCAAAGGGCACGTTGCGATCTATCTTGGCAACGGGCAGATGATCGATGCGTCCAGCAGCAACCGCAAAGTTGTCATCCGAACGAACAGTATCCTAAAATCGTCCTATTGGAAACGGAACTTCGTTCGCGGATTCCGGCTCTACTAAGCGTAAAGGAAACAACAAGAGTAAAACCCCGGGCATACGCCCGGGGTTTTTGTATGCAAACCAAAATCCGATAGCTGCTTAAAGCGGATCCGAAACCTACCTGCGGTACCGCTTAATGATTTCGATGGTCCGTCCGATGGCGCTTAGCGCTTTCTGGCGATCCTGTGAAAAATTGATGCGGAAATGATTCGTAAACTGCGGTCCGAACTCCGTTCCCGGCGTCAGGGTAACGTCCGCCAGGATCCGCAGTGCTTTTGTGAAATCCGAAACCGTAATATCCATCGGCGGCATCTTGACAAACAGGTAACTGCCCGCTTCGGGCGTTCTGACCGTAATGCCGTCCACGGCACGCAGCATTGCCAACAGATCGTCCCGGATGGCCTGGTGCGCTTCTACGCGGTCGCGAAGCCAGCCTTGCGGCTCATCAAACCATGTCTCCAGCACAGCCTGGCTGTAACCGGGGGCGCGAAGCGATACGATGGCTTGCAGCTTTTCCATGCGGTCGATGACGTGCTTTGAACCGAATGCAACGCCCAAGCGGTAGCCGCTGAGCGATTCCGTTTTGGAAGGGCCGATGATGGTGACGAGTTTTTCGCGCTCCAAAAGATCCTGTGCGCACAGGTGCGTATATTCCCGGTTGTCAAACACCTGGCGCGAGTATAATTCGTCCGCGATGACATATACGCCGAACTTCTGGGCAAGCGCTGCGATGGCGCGGATTTCGTCCGGTGAATAGATGACCCCGGTCGGATTGTTCGGGTTGGAAAACAGGAAAAGTTTGACGCCGGATTTAAAAGCGTCCTCAAGGCGGTTCAAATCCAAGCCTGCGCCGGTTTCCGCCGCATCATAGTGCATCGGTATCGGAACAAGTTCGCCGTCAAAAAACTCTACAAGCTTCCGATTGGCAAAATAATCGGGCTCCACAATCGCCACGCGGTCGTTGCGGGTAAAGGTGGAACCCATCGCAAGAAACAGCGCGCCCTGCGTTCCGGGTGTGATGATGACGGCATCGCTGTCGATGGTGCTCTTCGTAAACGCCGAAAGTTTCTTTGCCACGTCTTCCCGTATGACGGCTTTCCCGCGGTATTCCGTATAAGCCTGTTTGCCGCCCGCATGCACGCCCTCCACGAACCGTTCCAAGGATTGCGCAGAGGGCTCGAAGGCATCCACATCGCCGTGCGAGAAATCGACAGAGGGGCCTTCAATTTTGTCCCCGCGCAGGTCAAGTGAACCGGTTTTCTGGCGAACCTCCTGGCCGGGGGCGCTATCCACGCCCAGTCGGGCAAACTTTTCATTGATGCGATCCATAGGAACTCTCCTTTTGCTGAAAAACAGCCGGCTTCCGCAATTGCGAGCGTACGCCCCTTCAGTATAACAGGCAAACCCACGGATTTGCTACCACAGAGAACAGAAGTTGAAAATTATTCGTTGATATCCAAACCGATATCATGCACCAAACATCATGTTCCGGGGCAAAGGCCTTAGGCAACAGTCTGAAATTGTAAAAGCCCTCCGACGTATATCGGAAGGCTCAGAGCATCGACAAACCAATACAATATTGAGTATTTTTGTTTTCCGGCGACATGCGCGTCGGAAAACACCTTTTCCCGCCGTTTTTTCTCAAAAAAATGGCGTTCCTGGGGGTTACTCAAGGGGGCGCGAAGCGTATAAAAAACGTTCCGGTGGAACGTTTTCAGCCAGAGCGGGAAGCGGCAGCGACCGGGACAGGATTCCCCCTTGAAGTCATCGACTTTGTCGATGACTAAAGCCCTCCGACGCGAATCGGAGGGCTTCTGGGAAGAAATATAGTTTATTGGGCGGTCCGCATGCCGCAGAACCCGCCGCTGCGTCCGTTTGCCTGGCCGCCGGTGCCGTTGCGAAGACCCTGTCCGCCCACACCGCCGCCTTTGCATTGACCGGTGCCTGTGCCGGTTCCCGTGCCGGTGCAGGTTTCCATACGAAGCTTCATGTTGTTGTACAGCGTATCCGCCTGTGCCTGTGTCATGCGGTTTTGTCGGACGGCGTCATCCAACTGCAGTTTGTATTGAGCCAGACGCTGTTGCTGGAATTCATCCAGCTTCCCGGCCTGTGCCGCCTGTGCACCGTAGGTTGTGCCGCCTTGCCGCGCCTGTTCGACAGAATTGATGTCTTTGCCCGTTAAGTCCGCGACGATCTCTGCCGGGGTCTGAAACAAGCCTGCGCCGTATGCCACAGCGGTGCCGCCTATGAACAATACCGCGACGATGAGCAGCAGTGCAAATGTCTTCTTCAAAACGATCCCTCCTTTTTGCAACTTTCGTTGCTTTAAGGACATCGTAGAACAAACATGTATTGAAATTGTCAGGGTATTTCGAAACTTTGTGAGAATGCCGTTGGCGCTTCATGCGCCATGCTATAATGGGATCGTTGAATCATCCGGTTATCCGAATCGAAGGGGAGGGAAGCGCATGATACGCCTTTTGCTGGCGGATGACGATGTGAGATTGCGCACCATGATCAAAGAATATGCGCAAGCCGAGGACTGGCAGTTTGAAGAGGCCGGCAACGGCGAAGATGCGCTGCGGCTTCTGGCCCAAAAGGAATACTCACTGGTGATACTGGACGTGATGATGCCCAAAACGGACGGATGGGCGGTGCTCAAAAAACTCCGGTCAACGGGCGATACGCCCGTCATCATGCTGACTGCGCGCGCGGAGGAATATGACAAGCTGCTGGGGTTTGAACTCGGCGCGGACGATTATATCTCTAAGCCCTTCAGCCCGCGCGAGCTCATCGCGCGCATCAAAGCCCTGCTCAAGCGCTCCAATGCGGCAAGCCCGATAGGCAAACTGCTGGAATTCGGCGATTTGAAAATAGATACCAATGCCCACGCCGTAACGTCGGAAGGGAAACCGCTTGCGCTCACGCCAAAGGAATATGATCTGCTGTCGTTTCTGGCATCTCACCCGGGCAACGCGTTCACACGCGACCAGATTTTAAACCATGTATGGGGCTATGACTATTACGGGGATGCCCGCACGGTGGATACGCATATCCGCTCGCTTCGGGACAAGCTCGGCAAATTCGCCGCAGCGGTCGTGACCGTCTGGGGAACCGGGTATAGGTTCGAATGGGGTGCAAGTGAATGAAGATAGGCATGAAACTATTTTTGGGGTTTTTGTGCATGACGGGCTTGACGGTTGGCATCCTGTGGATCGTACAGGCGGGGTTCATGCGAAACAGCTACCTGAACGAACGCGTCAACAGGATCGGTCAAACGATGGATCAGGCTGCACGCGGCGGCGATATTGATTATCAGCAGCTGGAAGATGCTCTGGATATCAACCTATTAACGCTGGATCAAAGCGGGAATATCCTGTACATCTCAACGGGAATGCCGATGCGGGGCATGATTGTCAAAACGGGCGCGTCCATTGCGCAGAGCGGGAATACGTCCGCACTGCATACCCTTGACATGATGGGAAACGTACGCTATGCAATGCTGGCTCGCCGCATAGGCTCAAACACACTGTTTGCCGTCTTTTCGCTTACCAACGTCGAGGAAGCGTCCGTTATCCTCAAAAAGCAGCTTTGGGTGGTCACGCTGGCGCTGATCGCGTTTTCCGTTGTACTGGCGGTCGTCCTGTCCAAAAGATTCTCCCGGCCCATTCGGGAGGTGACCGCGGCCGCGCGCGATCTGGCTGCAGGGCAGCTAGCCATACAATTGCCGGTTCAGACCGACGACGAAATAGGCCAGATGAGGCAAGCGCTCAACGATTTGGCATTGCAGCTGCAAAAGACGGAGAACCTGCAAAAGGAATTGATCGCGAACGTCTCGCACGAACTTCGTACGCCGCTGTCCATCATACGCGGCTATGCGGAAACGGTGCGCGACGTGACCTGGCCGTATGAACAAAAGCGGACGGAGCAGCTCACGCTCATCGCCGACGAAGCGCAGCGCCTGGGCACCATCGTGACGGATATTCTGGATTATTCACGGCTGCAATCGGATGTGGTGAAGGTTGAGCTCGTACCGTTCGCGCTCAAGGCCGAAGTGGAAAAGGCGGCACAGAGGCATACGCTCCCCGCCTCCCAAAAGGGCGTATCCATCCAAATATCCGGCGACGGAAACGGCCGTTTTGACTTGCGTATGTTCCAGCAGGTCATGGACAACCTCATCAGCAATGCCGTCAACTACGGCGATGAGGGATCATCCATAGAGATCAAAATCGGCGAGCAGGCGGACGGCTATCTTATAAGCGTGCAAAACACCGGCAGGGAGATCCCAGAGGAAGAGATCGAAAACATATGGGACAGGTTCTACCGTGCGGATAAATCGAATGAAAACCGGCGCCTTGGCATTGGGCTTGGGCTAGCCATCGTAAAGAGCATCCTTTTGATGCATCGAAGCGAATACGGCGTTAGGAGCGAAAACAAAAAGACGGTGTTTTGGTTTGTCGTGCCGCGCGCCGCATCCCGAACAACCGGGTAAAAAGTTGCCCGTGACCGGACGCGCTTTTGTTGTTAGTTTGTCCTTAGCGTATTTGCGCAAAATGCACTCGTCGGAGTACCCGAGAGTGCATTTTTGATAACGGCATTAACCAATCTTTTGTATCGATGGCAGAATGGCTAACAGACAGATGCGCTCGGAGCCATCAGGCTTCTGGCTTTCGCTTCGGAGATCTCCTCCACCAACAACAGCATCGACGCGCCCATCGCGCTGTCGTTCGGGTTTTCCAAAATGCGGTCCATCAACACGTTGCGGCCGTCGGGTATCCATCCCTTTCCCGGTGAAAACAGATATGCAATACAGTTCTCGATTTTAGCCAACTGTTTAAGATCCAAGATGTAATAGTAATGCGTCTCCATGTCGATGGCACTCCTCGATCGTTCAAGCTTTTCGGATATCATTCGATTCTTTTTTTGGGGCAGGAAATAGCGATATTTGTCGAATGATGGTATGTTAGGGTAATTGTACACGCCTGGAGTTACAATAAAGTTACAAATAATGGTATTATTTATTCATGTGATACAAAAACAATGTAACCTACGGACCAACGAGAAAGACGCACAAAAAGGCTGCCACATGGCAGCCTTTCGCGTTTGCTTCAAAGCTTGGGGAAACGGAATTCAGCGACTTTTCTTTTGTCCGGATGGATCGGATCCGCTTTGCGATCCGGAGCCCTTCTTATCGTCGGAAGCGGTGCGCAAATTATAGATGGATTCATTCGGGTCGTCGATTTTCGAGCCGCCTGCCTGATTGGACGACGTACCGGATCGATCCGAATCGGAGCCCGTCTCCATGCGTGCATTCTTGTTTGTCTGGTTGCGGTTAGCATTGCCGGTTTCCATGCGCGCATTGTTGGATTTGTTTGCCTGATTGTTGTTGTTGTTGTTGTTGGATTTGTTCATTCGGTTGTTATTGTTGTCCACGGTGCATTTCCTCTCTTGTGTCGATTTGGTTTGCGGTCTTTTGCTCTTCGGCATGTAAAATGGGACGCGGGTGCCTTAGAGCATAACGGTGGCGTCCACCGCTTGTACAAGCCGGAACGCAAAACGCAATCGGCATTTACCTTTTTGCTTGTCCTGCGAAAAAAGCCTCCAAAGCTTGTCTTGCCATTCCTTGTCGCTTGCTTCTTTAGTATTTGATGTTGGGTTGGAAATATCCAAAATAATTACAGGAAGAATCTTCCTTAAAACGCATCAAATTCATCGCTGTCTTTGTCCTCGTCCTTTTCGTCGTAATCTGCGCTGTACAGAAGATCCTGATAATCACGATCATAGCGGTCTTGCGATTGATGCTTTCCGAAAAGCAGCCTTGAGAACCAATTCGCCATCAAAGATGTTCCTTTCGTTTTAAATTTGTCGCTCTATGATTTGATTTTAAAAAAAACTTATACATGGAAACATATGCATCGATGCTTTGATGAAAAAGCATGACGCATACGCATAAAAAGCACAAAGCCAAAGAAGGTTGTGTGAACAGGAAAAATAATAGCGGCCTTATAAGCAATGGTGGTTCAATCATGTCAGTCGATATGCAGGATGCCGTCAAACCATTCGCTCTCTGCCTTGCCGCCGATCAGAATGGCAGAATCCTTGACGGTAAAGGAAAGTTTGCCCTCACGCCCGTCGGATAGGGTAAAGAGCAAATAGGTTTTTTCATCGGTAGCCGTGATGCGAAGCCGCGTGCCTTTGGGCAAAGTAGCGGAGATATACGAACCGCTTTTTAAAATTTTCACAGGCAAAGCTTTTTTAACGGTCAGCTGTCTGTTCGGCCCCGTGATATGACAGAGCTTGTCGCCGGATACGGTGAGCACAAAGGCGCTGGTGAGGGTATACTCGCATTTGGCGTCCCAGAAGCCAAGCACACGGACGTAACGGAACACGGAAGCTTTTGCGCTTGTCATGGAAAGCACATACCCCGAAATGCTGCCTGTTTTTTTAAACGTCATAGCCACGCTGTCGAGCTGGTACACCGCAGTGACATAATCGTCGCTTGCGCGATCGGTACTCAGAACAACACAAGCCTTGCCGCCTGACGTCTGGTATAGATATGCTGCGATAAACGCATTGTCCAGCGATAGGGTGGCTTCCTTGCCGCTGCTGTTTTTTAGAAGGATGGTAACCAGACCGTTTTTGGTCACAATTGTTACCGTCTCCTTTTTGCCGTCTTTGTTGAAATCCAAAAGCAACGGGGAATTGGCGGAAAGCTTGAGCGGATTGACAGGTGCGCTTGCGGTAGGCGACGGGGACGGGGTCTTTGCAGACGAAGGCGACGGCGTCTTTTGGGACGTTGGGGACGGCGACATCGAAGGCGTCGGGGAATGCGTAGGCGACAGGTTGATTGAAGGCGTTGGGTCAGGCGTAGCTGATGGCGAAGGGGTCGCCGAAGTGTCGGGCGTCGGCGTGACAACAGCCATGGCGGGCAGCGTGGGTACCGGGGAATTGCTCTTCTTCACGTTGAGCATTTCACAGCCGCCGAGGGTCCATATAAGCGCCAGGAGTTGTAAAAGTATCGTGAACCGCTTTTTCATTCCAATCCGGTCCCTTCTGCCGTAAGAAGCGTAAAATTCTGGAACTTTCCGCAGTAACTATACCCATAATCCGGTGAATTACACAAACAGGCACGCTTGTGCAATGATTTTAGCAGCACTGCTGCCCGATGACAAAGAAGAAGACCTTATCAAAGGTCTCCGTTTTAAACGCCTTTTCGATATGTATATACGCATCTTCGGCGCAGCGCGCCCTGTGCTATGAAGCCAAAAGCGGCAGCGACGCTTGCTCCTTGCGCTTTAGTGAAAGCCACTTGTCAAAGGCGTCCTGAAGCGCTGCATCCGATTTAAATCCGAAAACGGTTTTGATTGCTTCGTCGGTATACCGCACGCCTTCTTTGAGTTTCTCCTCTCCCGTCAACGGTAGATAAGGGTGCTTTTGCATCGTTTTGAGCGCCGCTTTCATTTTCTGCCAGCCGAAAGTTTCCAGCAAAAAGATGGAATAGGCTTTGGAAGTTGCGTAATAAAGTGTGACTTCCTGTATTTCGTCGATATCCAGACTTTCAAGGTCGATTTCCTTATGCTTTGCAAACGCGGTAAATGCCAACGCAAGCTCGCTTTTTAAAAGACGCGGCACCGCGTTCGCGCCGGCTGATTCGTTGATGCCGGCCATTCCCTCCTGCAGCCAATATGCGGCGTTGTCGTTGCTCCATTCCGAGACCATCAAATGGGCGGTTTCATGGCGGAGCATCTCCAAATAATCGCTGTCCGACATGACAAACATGGTGTCGGCAGGATTGTAGATTTTAATGGATTCCTTATATTCATGCCAACCGCCCGTCCATTCGGGCAAATTGAACTTCACGGACTGGAGGAACACCTGCTGATCGTCATAGATCTTGATTGTCACGGGTTCGCCGGGAGCATAACCGTACCGGTTTTGCATGTCGCGCAGGACGGTTGTTTCCAGGTTCAGCAGCTTTTGCGCAAGCGGCTTCTGATCACTGGAGAAAAAAACCTTAACACCGGCGTTTTCGATGCTTTCAAAGGCGGGGCCGCAATAATACAGCTTTGTGTCAACGGTTTTAAATTCTGCCTCAAAGGTACAGCGGTGTCTTCTGCCATCAAGCGTATAGCTCTGTTCGATCGTTGATAGAAATCCATCGTCTTTTGGTACGGCGGAAATTGCAAAAACGGTGAACGCGGATATTTTCAAACTTTTGGCCGTTCGGATAAGCGTGTCTTCTTCTTTGTACAAAACCGCATCGGTGGGCAGTACTGTGGACAGAAACGCTGCGGCATCGTCGTTGTTTACGCCGTCCTGCCTTTTTTGCAGCAGGACTTGAAGCTCGGCGCGCTGCTTTTGCGTGATGGTAAATGCCAAAGCCGCCGACGGGGAAGGCGTCTTCAATATGACCTGCGGTTGCGAAATGCAGCCGCAAAGCAAGATCAAGGCGGATAGCACAACGCACAACGCGGTTTTTCGCTTCATCGGAACCTCCCAAAAGCAGTAGAGGGAAAAGACGCGGCAGCCGAATGCGCGGCTTCGCTACGCCTTGCATATCCATGCATCCTAGGATAGCATAGCATACATAGAGGTCGGTAGACAATTATTTTGTCGTGTTTGCTGTCGAATATCCTTATTTCATGGGAAATGGCAACGAGCAAAAAGGGGTTGATATAATTTCCCAACCCCGACGAACCGTGTCGTGCTGCAACCGCCGCAGGGAATGACGGCATGAAAAAAGCCTGGCAGACGCTCTTATTGAACGGACAGGCTTAAAGCGAACGGATAGGATGTGCGCAGATGCTGCGCGCATCGCAGGGTCAGCGATATTTGGCTTTTATTGCTCGGACGGGGATTCGATGATCCGCTCCGACCTTTGTGCGCGGTAGTTTATCAGGTATTTAAGCAGAGCTTCGTGCTCATCCTCGCTTAAATCGTCGAATGCGCTCTGCGTTGCATTTGCATGGGACGGTTGCAAAGGGGCGGGGTTTTCCGTACGCCCCAGCAGATAATCAACCGAGATACCAAAATAATCGGCTACCTTCTCCAGTTTGTCTGAAGAAGGATGGTTTACATTCCATTTTCGGATGCTTCCGTTCCCAAATCCTAAAATACGTTCGATCCCCGACAACGTTTTGTTATGTGCCTTCGCAAGGGATTGAATCCGGCTTACTATTGGCATATACCCATCTCCTGAAAATTGAAATGTATTACATAATAATACGCTATAAACACTTTTCTTTATCGTATCAAAAAAGGCGCCGGTTTACAATACCCGAACTGCGGAAATTGTCGCATCAAAAAAAAGCCTGTGTATCGGATGCGCGAACGCATGGGGCGGCACTTTCGCTATTCGGCTTCGATCAGATAGCGCAACAGAACCAAAGAGGTTTTGGTTTCATAGCTGATCGACCATGTAGCCTTGCCGTCGCGAAAACTGTAGGTGCGCGTTGATTCATAAACAGAGATTGAAAACGCCGGACTGCCTCGGTATGCTTTTTCATAGAGGGAGGAAAACTGAGCTTCGGACAGGGACGTCGTGTAGGTGACGGTGTATCGGTCGCTGCGCGTCGCCTGGTCATAACGTTCAAACATTCTTGCGCTCAGGGTATTGTCGCCCAGCGCCTTTACGGTATCGGGGTAAGTGCGAAAATATGGATTGGTGGAAGGCAGCTGCGCGTTTGTCAGACCGACGGTGATGGTGATATCCGACGACCCGGCGTTGTCGATGACCGAAATTGACACCGGATTCATCCCGACATTTCCCGAAATGAAATCCGTAGCGTTCGAATCGTCCATTCTGGTGAATCTGCTCTTGTAGAATTGCAGCGCGTCGCTCTTTTTTGCGTTGGAAGAAAAGCGCACGATATAGATGCCGCGCCCGTAGATGGGATTGGGCTGCTCCTTTAGCTCGAAGGCGCAATACAGTACCCTCTGGTTCTCATACAACGGCATCACATCTTCGGGGTAGCTGCTCAACAGCGCGTATCGTACGTTGCCGGTTTGGTTGGACCTTGAAAATATCCCCTTGCAGCCGGATAGGAGGTACAGCGACGCCAAAAGCCAAAGCAGGGCTATTTTTGTTTTCATCGCAGCGTCTCCTTTTCAAACATATCCGCATCCTAGATTCCAAGGCAGGGCAGATCATTGTTCTGTACGTCTTGCCTCCATCAAAGAAGGGTGACAGGTAGTATTATACCATGACTGCCGCACTGCGAATTCTTTTTCGCCGCGCGGCGGTTCCTCTGCGGACAGCCCGCATTTTCAGGCTTGCTGGAGGACAGAAAAAACCGCAGCTTTAAAGCTGCGGTTTGAAACGGTTGGATGGTAGATACAAAGCGTATGTCAGTCGATGGAGCGGATGCCAAGCGTCTGCGCCAAATCGCAATCGATGATGACGATCTGGTTCTCCTCGATGTATTGCGTCCATTCGGCTTTGGTGTAGAATCCAAGCACGCTGTTGAAGTTGCCGGATTTGGCGGCGTCAAGCGCCGTGGTCTCAATAAGGAAGTAGTCGCCGGATCCCTTCCAGGTCTCAAGCGCCACTTGGGCATGTGTAGGCAATATGAGCAGCGCTACATGCATGCTCTGTGATTGTAATCCCGCCGCAACTGTTACAGCAGTTTCGATGCACAATCCGCTGCGGTGTTCGATAACCTCCGCCGGCGTCCCGATGCGCTGCATCCGGTTGCTGGAGGAGGAGAATGAGGTCGCGACATACTTAACGCCCATCTGTGAAGCCAGTGCGTTCATTACGGCTGCAGCCTGGAGCACGGTAACCTCCTCATTGCTGTAACCGGTCACACTTTGATATCCGCCGATAAACGTTATTTTACCGTCAGTAATGCTTTCGATTGAATCGGCTGCTGCACGCATCAGATCCTTTATCTCGGGCGCTTCGGGCGTTACCCAGGCAAGCACGTTCTCGAAATTCGGCGTGTCCTGTTCGTCCTCCCACTGCATGTCAAAGCGCGAATAAATCTTTACGGGGCGCGATTCCTCCAATTCCACCTTGCCGGTATCCGCGTTGGTAACCTTGATATGCAGCTGCGCATCCTTGCTGGAGTTGAGCGTACCGGCGACACCTTCGAGGATGGGAGGATGGATTTTTATCTGTGTTTCAGCCCGTGTGAGGCTGACTTTCTTCTCGTACTTCTGCGTGAACCCCGGAATATCACAGCTTATGATGACATCCGTGCTGCCGTTGTCGCTCCACGCGCTGACAAACGCGATGTTGTCAAGGGACCGGTAGTTGGCGGGAATGATTTCGGAAACGGAGTCGCAAGTGACATTCACCTGTTTTTTGGCAAGACCTTCCATCAATGTTGCGGGCAGTTCCACAAGGCCGGTCTTGGGCACCGTGTTACGGGAAAGCGCATCCTTGTTGTCGTTGACCCAGGTCTGCATGCCGGTAAGGAGCGACTTGATGTTGGTGATATCGTTTTCGATTTTTTGCTGGCGGCGGGTAAAGCCGCTGTCGGCTTCCGCGGTAAGCGTGTTAATCTTGCGTTCTATGACGCCCATGTAGTATTGGCCGGAATTCAGCCGCAGCGGATCTTCAATCGAAGAACTTACAAGCACGAACTGCAAGGCGCCAAGATAGTCGTTGAGCCCCTGTGTAAGACCCTCGTGCATGTATTGCAAAAAGGACGGTGCCTTGATTGCCTTAAGCTTTGTGTTGACATCGGTGAACGCATTGCCCAGAATGTCGTAAATCTGTTCGATGCTCTCCTCGCCCGTGGTTTTCAAATTGACGAGCGGATCAAACGCGCCAAGCAGAGACGATTCATAGGTTAGGATATCCGAGAGCTCCGCGAGCACATTGTCCAAATCTCCGGCGCAGCGCTGCTTGACCTGCAGATACTGTTTGACGGCTTCGTTTTTGTTGTAGTCTGTCGTATCCGCCTTCACCACGGGAGCAAGCCGTTCCCTAAGAGCCGCAAGCGACGCCTTGGCGGATTGGATCTGCGCGTCATCTTCGATCGTAACGCTGCTCAACAGCGTGCTGGTGTCGGTTATGACGCCGTTTATCGTATCGATGTCCTTTTGGTTGGCAGCCAAAAAAGCCGTTGCCTGTTGCTTGGGCAAAACGCCCGGAGCTGTGCCGCACGCGATGAGCAGAACAGCCAACAGCAGCGATGTTGCAACGGACAGATACTTCTTGGTTTTTGTCCTCATCATGGGTGGCACCTCACATAGAGTGTTGATTCTGCGTTCATTATACAAAAACTGCGACATATTGGAAATGAAAAGGTTCATAATCTTGACGTATTCTATCAATATTTGCCTGTTTTGCAACGAAAACGCCCGGTTGACGGCAAAGGCCGCCAGAAATGCCTGCCTGCGGATAAAAAAGACCGCCTGACAGGCGGCCTTTCCAGGATGTGCGGATGGGCGCAGGGTGCGCTGGTTTAGCGCAAATATAGTTCCCGAAGCCGCTGCACCTTGCGCGGCGAAAGACCCATCTGGTTTTCCAAATATTCATCGACGGAACCGAAATTATCGCGGATAGTCTCCATTGCGGCCATCCAATACTCCGTCCGCACGCCGTCGCGAACCGCTTGCTGCGGATCGATGCTTTGCAAAAAGGTATTGGTCAACAGGTAATCTTCCAAAATATCCTGCTGCGCAATACCAAGCGCATACAACAGCAGAGCCGTAGCGATGCCCGTTCTGTCCTTGCCCATGCTGCAGTGCCACAGCACGGCGCCGCTTTCCTGTTGGAGCAGCACGTCGAAGAAGGCACGGAATTGCCCGATGGCATGGGGCGCGGTGATCATGCAACGGTAAAAAACGACGAAAAAATCCGATGAAAGGATCCTTGGGTTTTGCAGTTGATCCAAAAACCGGGACGCTTCTTGTGGATCTCTGATGGATTCATGGTGCATGACGCACATAGCCCTCGCATCCCGAATTTCATGGAGCAGGTACGCTACATTCTGTAATGAGGGATCGGGAATCGCCTGCCGTTCCGTTTCCATACGGAAATCAACGATGGTTTTAAGGCCAAATTCATCAAGAAGTACTTGCTTGTCTTCCTCCGTCAGGGCACCCAGCCTGCCGCTTCGGATCAGGCGTTTCGGGATTATGCTGCGCCCGTCCATGGTTGTGAATCCGCCCAGGTCCCGCGTGTTTTTCGCGCCTTCAAGCGGTATGCGCTGTATTGTTTGCATTGTCATCTCCCGATAATTCTATAAATCTCAATTGTGCAAAATTATAGCAAACAACAGGCGAAAAGGGAAGCCAGACAGGAATATATCAAACGGTTTTCTGGCTATACAAAAGAGGCGGTCATTTGACCGCCTCTTTACGCTGTGTTATTACGCACTGCGCAGCGCATCGATCGGGTTGAGCTCGCTTGCCTTGCTCGCAGGCGCGATCCCGAACGCGATGCCCACGATGGCGGAGAAGACGAATCCGATGACGATGGCACCCATGGATAGGGCAAAATCGGTGCCGATCATAAGCGCTGCCGCAAAGGATATCCCGATTCCGATGCCCACGCCGATCGTCCCCCCGAACAGCGAGAGGAACACTGCCTCCAGCAGGAATTGCATCTTGATCTGCGAAGGCTTGGCGCCCAGCGCCTTGCGCAGGCCAATCTCCGTCGTCCGTTCGGTCACGGTCACCAGCATCATGTTCATAATGCCGATCCCGCCCACAAGCAGCGCAATGGACGCGATGCCGACCAGCATGACCTGCATCATGTTCTGCATGGTCTTCATGGTGTCCAGCATGCTGCCCATGTCAATCACCGAATAGGTATCCTCTTTGTAATTAAACGCCCTCGTCAGCACGCCCTTGATGTCGCCGATGGTGCTGTCGGTCAGATCGGAATCCGCAAGATAGACGTCCACGGCGCGGATGCTCCCGATGCCCTCAAGCTCCAGAGCGCTGGTATAGGGGATGACGATGCTGTCGCTCTCGCCCAGCATCATGGTCTGTACGGAGCTTGCGTTGCCCGAGATGCCGACGATCTTGTAACTGATCCCGTCTATGGTCACGTTCAGGCCGATGGAGTTCCGCCCCGGAAACAGCTTTTCTTCCAGCGTGTTGCTCAAAAGACAAACCCTGTTTTTGTTTTGCGTATCCAGAATGGTGATGCCGCGGCCCCGTTTGATGGACCCAGATTCATGCAGGAAATAGACCTCGTTCTTTCCTTCAATGGAAATGTCTTCCTGCAAAATGCCGTCTACATACACATCCATCGTGGCGTTGACGGTCGGCGAAACGCCGGAGACGTTTTGTACATTTGCGATGGATGCAACATCGGAATTCGACAGCCCGTCCTTAAGCGGGGTACCCGCCACCTGTACGATCACCCTGTTGACGCCCAGCGCGTAGAACTGGTTGTTGATTTCGGTGATCATGCCCTGCACGATGGTCATCAGCGATATGATCGCCGCCACGCCGATGATGATGCCAAGCATGGTGAGAAAGGAGCGCATTCTGTTCTTCTGGATGTTGCGCCAGGACATTTTTATGGATTCCCAGAACATCAGCCCATCCTCCCTTCATACAGCCTGCCGTCGAGTATATGCACGATGCGTCCGGCAGCCCTGGCTATCTCTTCGTTGTGCGTGATCATGATGACCGTTCTGCCTTCCGCGTGCAGCTCCCGAAACAGGTCTATGACCTGCTCGCCGGTCTTTTGGTCCAGCATGCCTGTCGGCTCGTCGGCCAAAATCAGCGACGGGTCGGTCGCAACGCTGCGCGCAATCGCGACGCGCTGCTGCTGGCCTCCTGATAGCTGGTTGGGGTAATGGTTCGTCTTGTCGGAGAGTCCTACCCTCTTGAGCATTTCCAGCGCCTTTTCACGGCGCTTCCTGGCCGGAAGATTCGCATAGATCAGCGGCAACTCCACGTTTTCCACAGCCGTCAGTCTCGGCAGCAGATAGAACGATTGAAACACGAATCCGATCTGTTTGTTGCGGAAGCCGGAAAGGTCGATCTCGTCCATCTCTGAGACATTCTTTCCGGAAAGAAAATATTCGCCGGAGGTTGGCGTGTCCAGGCACCCGATGATGTTCATCATCGTGCTTTTTCCGGATCCAGAAGGCCCCAGAATGGACACAAACTCGTTGCGCTGCACCTCGAAATTGACATTGTACAGCACGGTCTGATCCTCTTCGCCCATCCGGTAGGTCTTGACGATATCCCTCATGGATACGATCGTTTCCATCCTATTCGTCACCTCTTAGCACATCCATCGGCGAGAGCATCTTCGTCTTTTCAAACGGCGTATACACCGTTTCGCCGTCTTTCAGTCCGCCCGTTATCTCAACGACGCTTCCGTCGTTGATGCCAAGATCGAGATACCTGCGCTCCAGCTTTTTGTTGCTGTTGAGGGAGAAGACATACGCCTTATTTTCGATGTCAAAGAGCAGCACCGCAATAGGCAGCGTCAGCACGTTGCGCACCGACGCCTTTTGAATCTGCACTTCGGCGGACATCCCGATACGGATATCCTTGTCGTTGAGGATCGAGACGGTCGCGATGAAATACGAGATATTCTTTTCAACCGTCGCTGCGCTCGCAATGTCCGTTACGGTGCCGGCAACGATCTTGCCGTCCAGTGAGCTGAAATGCACATCGACCTTGTTGCCGACACTTACGGCGCTCAAATCGCCCTCATCCACTTTGATGAGGATCTGAAGGCTGTTCAGATCGACGATATCGTACAGCGTCCGCCCCGCGGGGATGTTTTCACCCTTTTGGGCGTCGATCATGATCAGCGTCCCGTCGATAGAGGTTTTGATCTTGCGTCCGCCCGTCAGACTGAGGATCGTATCATCTTCCTCAACGGCGTCGCCCTTTTGGAAGTATACCTTGTTGACCTCCATAGGCATCTGCGCAATGTATGTCTCCCGTATATCGGCGCTTACATTGCCGCTGAAGCTGTAGTAGGTGGCTATGTTCCCCGTTTTGACCGTTGTGGCATCATAGTTCGCGAGTTCCGATCTTGGAAACAGGAAATACGCAAGGACAACCAGAATTGCCAGTGCGACAAACGCCAGACGCCAGACACGGTTCTTTTTCTTCTTGTTCATACAAATGCTCCTTTGGATTCTTTTGTTATCGATATGCCGCGCCAATAAGAGCGCGTGGCAGTGTGTCCTGTTTCAATCCTTTTCCTTTGCGATCCCGCGCCGAAGGAGCGCAATTTTCTGATGATGCTCAAGGCGAATATCTTCGATCCGTTCGGGATGACAGAAACTGTTCAACGCGCTGTCCAGCGTGACGGACATGAGTATCTCGAAAATGCGCAGAAAATCGCTTGTCGAGCGCAGATCCAGCATTGCCGTGTTGATATGGGGAATGAGACCCGGCAGGAGCGCCTCCCCCTTGTCCCGGTCCATCAAATTGAAATACGAACCGTTGTTGATCAGGATGTCGGCAAACAGGTTTTTGCAGTAGGCGCGGGAATCCTGATCGGCTCCAAAACGTATGATGAAATCCAGCATATCCTCAAACATCACAAACAGGTTGCCGCCGCTTCTTTGCAGGCTTGTCAGCACATCCTTGATCATCCGTTGCTGATAGTCGTCCGCGATGTAGCCAAACATATCGCGCTTGTCGGAAAAATACTGGTAGAAACTGCCCCGCGGGATATTGGCTTGTTGAATGATTTTGTTGATGGATATCTTGTCAAACGACGCGCGCGACAATTCGGCCTTGATCGCCGATACCAGTTTGTTCCGCTTTTCTTCGGGAAGTTTGAAAAATGTTGCGGTGGGCATCCGGTACACTCCTTTAGTGACAACGTGTCATATTGCGTGGGTGGCTATACATGACAACATGTCATATGGCATGGGTGATTATACATGACAACTTGTCATGTGTCAAGAAACGACGGGTTCAACGGCATTTTAGGCGAAGAGGACAGCAGCATGGGGACCTCGGTAGTTTCCTGCCGCATGAACCGAAAAGAAGCAGGGCATATCATTCGCTTGCGTCATGGCGTTATCTGCTGTTTGGCGCCGCGAGATTGTGAAAAAGGTATCTGCATACGGCGTTGCACCCCCCTGCGCTTTATGCTAGTATAGTTTCAATTCTAAGTATATTTTGCGGTTTTGACGGATTGATATGCACAGGAATTGTTGCTTTTTGCATATTGGAAACGATTTTACGCAAGGAGGATTTCACATGAAATATCGCAAGTTTGGCAAATCGGACTTTATGGTTTCCGCATTCGGCATGGGCTGCATGCGGATGCCGATGGAAACAAGGGCGGACGGAACGCGCGGCTTTGACCACGCCGAATCCATCCGCATGATCCACCGCGCCATCGAGGGAGGCGTCAATTATTTTGACGCTGCCAACTCTTACGGCGACGGCGAGTGCGAGGAAGTTTTAGGCGAGGCGCTTGCCATCGGAGGCCGCCGGGACAAGGTGCACATCACCACCAAGATCCATCCGCACGTCGCTCCCAACGAAGATGTGCTGCTGGAGACCTTTGAACGCGAATGCAGAAGGCTTCAGACCGATCACATCGATTGCTACCTGGTGCATCAGCTCAACGACAGCGACCGGTTTGAACGCTTCATCAACCACAACATGCTTCCCACCATGATTAAGCTCAAGGAGCAGGGGCGCATCGGTGGCATCGGCTTTTCCTACCACGGCAACGCCGAGGGGTTCAAGAGGTGCCTGGATTACTATGACTGGGATATGTGCCAGCCGCAATTCAACATCTTGGACATCAACCGCCAGGCCACCGTGGATGGTATCCGCTACGCGGGTCAACGGGGCATTCCTGTGGTGGTCATGGAGCCGCTCAAGGGCGGCAGTCTTGCCAATGTTCCCCAAAGGATTCAGGATATTTACGATTCTTACCCAATCAAACACACGCCGGTCGAATGGGGCTTCCGCTTTGTGGCGGATTTCCCCGAAGTGGCCTGCATTCTCTCAGGCGTTTCAACCATGGAGCAGTTGGAGGACAACCTTCGCATATTCGACATCCTTGAACCGAACATGCTCAGCCAACAGGAAAAGGACCTGATCTACAACGTGAAGGCAACGTTTGACTCGATGATCGCGGTGCCCTGTACGGCCTGCCGCTATTGCATGCCGTGCCCGCAGGATGTCGACATCCCGCGCATCTTCTCGATCTACAACGATGCCTCCATTAAAGGCGACTTCTCGCGCGCCAAGCACGGGTATTCGCGCATTACCGACAGGCGCGTCAGCGTTACAGGGAAAACCGCCGACGCCTGCGTGGAGTGCGGTCTGTGCGAAGCCGCTTGCCCGCAGCACATCCCGGTCATGGAGAAACTCAAGGAAGCCCACGCAAAGCTGACCTGATTCCACAATTGAAAAAGCAAAAGGCTTTGGACTGCGTCCAAAGCCTTTTTGATCGTCACGATCCGACCTATCGGCTCCCTTTTCCCGAAGGAAAATAGGCAAAATAACCTTTGGAAAACATGACGTCTACGATTCTGTTAAAATATTTCTTCAAACCCAATGCCACATGCACAAAGGCCTCATGCCCATGGAGCCCTAGAAAATCCTCCTTATGCTCCAGAATGTATCGAAAGGACTTCAGACGATAAAACGCATATATCGGAAGGTAATAATACTTTTCCACGCTGTATCCGAAATGGATAAGGTTTCGGGATATTTCGATCATTTCCTCCGGTGTGAATCCGCGTTCTTTGATCAGACCGCCATGAGGGCTGGTGTCGCATAAGGCGTTGTAGAAATCGCGGTACGCCGTTTCCTCGTTGCCGCCTTTTTTGTGCAAAAGTATGGAGGAAGCGTCGTTCATGGATCGGATCAGTTTCGGTGAATGGTTGATTTTCATCGTGACACCTCATCAACATTCTTGTCAGAAAGTATTGTAATACATTCTGATATTGTTTACAAAAAGAATACAAAATAATAAACACTATAATCAACATATTATTATGTATCCCAAATCCATGTATTTAACCCGGGCAATCCCGTTCACTCATCCGGGGAACCGTAATACCCCCACCAATCGACCACACCGGGAGCGGACCATACCCATTTGCCGTTGCGGTCTATCAGGCCGTGCACATCTTTGGTCTGCACATAGAACAGCTTTTGGCCGGGGAATTGGGACAGGTCGGTATAGATGGCGGGAGCAAGGACTTTGCCGTCATAATCCAACAGACCGGCCTTGGTATTCGTCCCTTCGTCCGTGTTGTAGAGGAGCGTTTTGCCGTCACCCAGCTCGAGAGTGTACCCGGATTCCGGCCCGAGGATGCGGCCGCTGCCGTCGCATAGCACACTCCTGTTCACGAATCCGTCCATGCCTGTTAATTCCAAAATAAACCGATCCGGGGAAAGGCAATAGACAAACGTGGCATCGGTTTTAAAAAGGCGGCTTCCGTCACTCTTAAAAACGGCGCTATAAGTTTCGTCGGAGCCTTCCTGCCCAATGCCGACACAGAGAAAGAGCTGCGCATCCCGCTGATACATGACCAAACCTGCAGTATAGAGAACTTTGCCGTTTGCGCCTATAGCCTGCTCGTCACCGGATTCCTTATCCAGCCTTCTTAAAATGCCGTCCTGATAGCTCAAAAATTCATATTCTTTGGAACGGAAAAGCGACTTTCCGTTTCTGTCAAAGACGTAACTCGTCTTTCCATCCGCCGAAGTCGCGATAAAATGCGCGATATGACCGTCTTTATCCAACTGGGGATAGATCAATTTCTGGTCGTTGTCGCCCCAGAGCAAATAGGAAGCGGGCAGGATGACACGGCCTTTTTGGTCAACGATTCCGCCTTTGCCGTTTACGCCGACGTACAGCTGTCCGTCCCCGGCATCCGAGATGGAGTCATAAGCCGGCTTGACGACTGTTTGAAACAAATCGTTCATCAGCCCGTATTTCTTGCCGGATTTGTCGGTTACCACCATGAAGTCTTTGAAGGAATAGGCATAATTGATTTTTTTGCTTCGGAGCAGCGAACCCGCCCGATCATAAACTTCGACGGTCTTTATAACGGCGTCCGTGTCCCCTTTGATGCCTGCAAAACCGCTACCCAGCGCATCGATCTGGTCATAAACAAACGGGACGACGACGGCTCCTTCGGCATTGATAACGCCGTACAGGCCGGAAGGAACACAGAATGATACAAAGCCGTCCGCAAGCGCGAACGCTTCCGCCGGGACATTGTCATACAGCAGCTTCCCGTTGGCATGGTAAAGCCTGCCGCTTGCATCGTTCCCGAGCGCCGCGAAATACACCGCATCCGCCTCGCTGCGGTAAATCTCACGAATCGTGCCGTATTGGATGGGCAGCGTCACATTGCCGCTGCCGTCAACGACCCCAAACAAGCCGTCTTTCTGTACGATGTAGTATTCGAGATACGATCCGTAAGGGGCCTGAACGGTAGGTTCGACATACAAAAGCGTGGCTTTTGGTGACGGAGTCGGAGGGACGGCGTTCGCGCCGGGCTTCGCGCAGGCGCACAGAAACACAAGGCATGTTGCGGCAACAATGCGTTTGTTCATGGCAAACCTCCCTACCGGCAACGACCCGTCTACCGGGTGTTTATACTTTTCATTCTATTCCATACCATTGCATAAAAGTCTGCAAATTTAACAGACGACACCACTTGGATGCCGGAAAGATCCATGCATATACAGTGTAACATGAAAACCATTCATGTTAAATCAAATCAAATAATACGATATGAAAAATTGCCGCATGCCGGTAAAAAAACCGCAGGCTTGACGCGCTGCGGCTTTAGGATCCTCTTTAGATCGGATTGCAGACGATGGTAAGGTATACTTCCGTGTCGGAATCGCTGCGCCTGGATAGCGATACTTTATAGATTGCGTTGTCCTTTGTAAAGCTGAAAGCGTTTTCGTACCCGTTTGTCAGTTTCACGAAGTTCTTTTCCGTGCCAAGCGCGTTTTTATACAGGTCGTTGAACTCGCGCAGGCTGAGCTTGCTGATGTAGTTTATGCTGTATTCGCGGTTAAGCTTGCCGTTTTGATAGAAGAGCCGGAACCGCTGCGAATACAATATGTTCTTGTCGCCCAAAGCGGTAACGTTGCCGGTGTAATCCCCAAAATAGGGATTGGTATCCGTCTTCTGCTGCGGCGTCAGTCCAATCTGGATCATGACTTCAAACGGCGCGGTATCATTTTCGCGGTTCAGGGTGATGTCCACCGGGTTATCGTTCACGTTGCCGGACAGTGCGCCTTCAAAAGAGATCTCCTCATTCGGGATGACAAGCTTGTTGTAAAAGGCCATGACCTCGTCTTGGTCGGCCTTTGTCGTATAAGTTAGCGTGTATACATCGGTGCCCAACAAAAATTTCTGATCCGATTTTGTTGTTTCAAACTCACAGCCGGTTACGGTAATGCACCGATACAGCGGAAGAATCTTGATCGGGTATTGGGAAAGCAGGGCGGTTCGATCCCCGCCTGAGAGATATTCAATAGAGGACAACGGCTCGGCGGCGGGGACGGGCTGCGCCGGCAGTTTTTTAAAAGTCTTGCAGCTCATCAGAATGAGAACTGTGAGCAGGGAAACAATGATGGCGGTGCGTTTCATGCGTTCTCCTCTTTGAATAAAAGTTTGGCAGTGGATATTCGCAAAAACTGTGATTATTATAGCATTTAAGGTCGCAGAAGGGAAAGAGAGCAGTTTTGTTGCTTACGTTTATCAGCTGTAGCTTTCAATTTTTACAAAAAATGGGTTGACAACGTCTTTTTAAAAACTATAATAGTAATTAGATAGATTCTAATAATTATAAATAGTCTAAAAGGAGTTTCGCAATGTCCCCGATGAACCGCCTTTCAATGCTATTGGCGGAGCTTCATATTCGGCCCTCGCTTGCAAGGGTGATGATCCTGAATTATTTGCAGAGCGAACGCAACCATCCGACAGCGGAGCAGATATATCAAGCGCTCCACAACAGCGAAAAATCCATCTCCAGAGCGACCGTATACAACACGCTTGCCCTGTTTGAGAAAAACGGATTGCTTCATGTGTTGAGCGTCGGAGAGAACGAACACCGCTATGACGCGTCCACCGATGCGCACGGGCACTTCCTGTGCGAGCAGTGCGGGAGCGTGCGGGATTTTTCCCTCTCGCCAGAAGCATATCAGACCGACCTGCCCCAAAGCTATATCGTCCGGCGCAAGGGCGTATATTTCACCGGCAGATGCGACAGATGCGCACAAAAACAGGCGATGCAAGCCGAAACGGCTTTCAAATAAATACCAAATTTACGGAGGAGATCATCATGGAAAGCAAAACATATCGGGATTTGATGGAAGCGTTTGCCGGGGAATCGCAGGCAAACCGCAAGTATACCGCGTATGCCAAAAAGGCGGAGGCGGAAGGGAAGAAGAACGCCGCCAAACTGTTTCGCGCCGCTGCCGACGCAGAAACCATCCATGCGCTCAAACACTTTGAGGTAGCGGGAAAGACAGGATCCACGGCGGATAACCTCAAGGACGCCGTTGACGGAGAAACGCACGAGTACAGCGAAATGTATCCGGGATTTTTGGCCGATGCCGAAGCGGAAGGCAACAAAGCGGCTTATATGAGCTTCAACAACGCCAAGAGGGCCGAAGAGGTACATGCGCGGTTGTATCAGGAAGCGTTCGAGAATCTCGACTCTGAAGCGGAGGTTTTCTACTACCTTTGCCCGGTCTGCGGCAACATCGAAAAGGCCGTCCCCGAAAAATGCCCGATCTGCGGCGTATTCGGGAAAATGTTCATCCAATACTAAGCCCTGACCGCGGCGAATGCAGCCGCTTTGCATAGAAAGCCACCCGAAGAAGGGTGGCTTTTCTGCTTGGAACGCGGCGTTTGGAAATTGCATTCACAAATCCTTCCGTGTTACAATTGACCCATATTGCAGCAAAGTGGGTGCATCGTATGCTTTTATCGACACAGACGCATCGGTTCTCGGGATATTTCGGGGATGCTGCGGCAGTTCAAATGTTGGCGCAAGCGGGGTTTGACGCGCTTGATTTTTCCATGCTGCGGATGAACGACCCGAACCACATCCTGTGTACCGACGCGTATCGGGACCATGCGGAAAATGTCCGCGTCGCTGCGGACAAGGCCGGCATTGCCATCAACCAGGCACATGCTCCGTTTACATTCTGTTACGAGGACAAACAGGCATTCGACAGTTTTATTTTTCCGTGCATCGTCCGTTCCATGGAAATTGCCTCCATCCTTGGCGCAAAAACCATCGTGGTTCATCCG